>CAVWRJ010000013.1:185000-870137 GCA_963757335.1 uncultured Acidobacteriota bacterium
GGTCGACCATGCCGACGATGAAGCCCACGAGCTCATAGTCGCCGGGCTGGTAGAAGCCCGGCATCTCCGCCGTCTCGCCGCCCAAAAGGGCGCAGCCGTTCGCCTTGCAGCCGTCGGCCACCCCGCGCACCAGCTCGACCATCTTCGCCGGTTCGAGGACGCCCGCGCCCACATAGTCGAGAAAGAAGAGCGGCCGGGCGCCCTGGACGAGGATGTCGTTGACGCAGTGGTTGACGAGGTCGCGGCCGACGGTCGAGTAGTCGCCAGCGAGCTTCGCCACGGCGAGCTTGGTCCCCACCCCGTCGGCCGAGGCGACGAGCACCGGCTCGGTCATCCCCGAAAGGTCGGGCCTAAAGAGGCCGCCGAAGCTGCCGATGTCCCCGAGAACCCCCCTGGTGAAGGTCGCCCTGGCGAGCTTCTTCACCTGGGCGAGCCCCTTCTCCTGGGCATCGATGTCGACCCCGGCTTGGGCGTAGGCGCTGGGCTTGATGGGCGAGGACATGGATCGCGACTCCAAAGTCAGACCTGTGACTCTATAACAGCAGCCGCCGGTGGCTGGCACTCCGCGCCCCTCCTCGGCGAGGCCCCCGTGCTACCATACGCCCCGCCTGAAACACCCGATCCCCAGGCACTCTCTCCGGGGCCCCTATGTCGAACGACGCGCTGCTCTTCGCACTCTATGTCTTCGTCCTGGCCGGCTTTCTCGGCTACCAGGTGATCTCGAAGGTCCCGCCGCTCCTCCATACGCCCCTGATGTCGGGGACGAACGCGATCTCGGGCATCTCGCTCGTCGGCTCGCTCGTCGCCGCCGGGGCGCACTACGGGTTCCTCTCGAACGTCCTGGGCTTCGTCGCGGTCATCGCCGCCACCATCAACACGGTGGGCGGCTTCCTGATCACCGACCGCATGCTGCGCATGTTCCGCCGGCGCCCGACCGACAAGCCATGATCCAGTCCTACATCCCCCTCGCCTATCTCATCGCCTCGGTCTGCTTCATCCTGACCCTCCAGGGGCTCTCCTCGCCCAAGCACGCCCGGGCCGGCAACGCCCTGGGCTCGGTCGGCATGCTGATCGCCGTCGTCGGCACTCTCCTCTTGAAGGACATCGAGAGCTTCCGGTTCATCGTGCCGGGTCTCATCATCGGCTCGCTCATCGGCGCCGCCATGTCGATCTGGATTCCGATGACCAAGATGCCGGAGCGGATCGCGCTCTCGCACTCCTTCGGCGGTCTGGCGGCGGCGCTCGTCGGGGTCGTCGAGTACATCCACCTCGGTGGCGCCTACTTGACCGGCCACCGCTTCATCATGGGGGCGCTGGCGCTCGAGGTCTTCCTCGGCTTCCTCACCTTCACCGGCAGCATCATGGCGTTCGGCAAGCTCCAGGGCCTGATCACCGGCAGGCCGGTCACCTGGAAGGGCCAGAACGGCACCAACATCACGATGTTCCTGGGCGCCCTGGTCCTCCTCGTCTTCGTCGTCCAGGACCCCACCCGAGCGTTCGTCTTCTACCTCATGGGGGCGCTCGGGCTCGCGGTCGGCATCCTCGCCGTGCTGCCGATCGGCGGCGCCGACATGCCGGTCGTCATCTCGCTCCTGAACTCCTACGCCGGCCTCGCCTCGGCGTCGACCGGCTTCGCTCTCGGCAACCCCGTCCTCATCATCGCCGGGGCGCTCGACGGCACCTCCGGGTTCCTCCTCTCGATGAAGATGAGCCAGGCGATGAACCGCTCGTTCGCCAACGTCCTCTTCGGCGCCTTCGGCACCGGCGACAGCTCGGCTGCCGCCGCCGGGGGCGCGTCGGCCGGCGGCGCCGCCTACAACCTGGCGACGGTCGACGACGCGGCGGGGGTGCTCGACGCGGCGCAGTCGCTGATCATCGTCCCGGGCTATGGCATGGCGGTCTCCCAGGCCCAGCACGCGACCCGCGAGCTCGCCCAGATGCTCGAAGGCAAGGGGGCGACGGTCAAGTACGCCGTCCACCCGGTCGCCGGCCGCATGCCCGGGCACATGAACGTCCTCTTGGCCGAAGCGAACGTCCCCTACGACCAGATCTTCGACCTCGACGACATCAACGACGAGTTCGCGCGGACCGACGCCGTCCTCGTCGTCGGCGCCAACGACGTCGTCAACCCAGCGGCCAAGGACAACCCGGGGAGCCCGATCTACGGCATGCCGGTGTTCAACGTCGAGCAGGCGCGGGCGGTCATCGTCTTGAAGCGCAGCGTCAGCACCGGCTTCGCGGGGATCGAGAACGAGCTCTTCGTCCGCCCCAACACCATGATGGTCCTGGGCGACGCCAAGAAGACGCTCCGCGAGTTCACGACGGCGCTCAAGGGTTAGGGGAGACGGTTGCCGGCGGCTCCCCCAGACCTCGGCACGCAACTCCCCGCCTGGAGCGCCCTGCCGTTCCTCGGCATCCTCCTCTCGATCGCCCTCTTCCCCTGGGTCGCCCCGAGGGTCTGGCACCACCACTACCCGAAGGTCGCCCTGCTCTGGGGTCTGCTCCTCGCCGGCCCCTTCCTCTGGGTCTTCCGCGGTGCCGCGGCGCACGAGCTGCTGCACACGGGGGTCGCCGAGTACCTACCCTTCGTCGTTCTCCTCTCGGCTCTCTTCACGATCGGCGGCGGCATCCACCTCAAGGGGCGCCTCCCCGGGACCCCCCTCTCGAACGCCGGACTCCTCGCCCTCGGCACTCTTCTCGCCTCGCTCCTCGGCACGACCGGGGCCGCCATGATCCTCGTCCGGCCGCTCCTGGCCGCCAACGCCGGGCGCCGATATCGCGCTCACACGGTCATCTTCTTCATCTTCCTGGTCGGGAACCTCGGCGGGGCGCTCACCCCACTGGGCGATCCGCCGCTCTTCCTCGGCTTCCTTACCGGGGTGCCCTTCTTCTGGACCCTCTCGCTCGCTCCCGAGATGCTCTTCGTGGCCAGCCTCGTCCTCCTCGTCTACTTCGGCCTCGACAGCCTGCTCTTCCGGCGCGAGGCGGCGGCGGTCCGGCAGCGGCCGCCTGCGCCGGAGCACCTGCGGGTTCTTGGCGCTCACAACTTCCTCTATCTCTTTGGCGTGCTCGCGGCGGTCATCCTCTCCGGTCTCTGGCACCCCGGGGAGATCGACCTCCTGGGAATCCAGGAGCCGATCGAGAACCTGACGCGGGACGGCGTCCTCGTCCTTCTCCTCCTCGCCTCCTGGTTTACGACGGCGCCCCGCATCCGCCAGGCGAACGGCTACTCCTGGGCGCCGATCAAGGAGGTGGCGATCCTCTTCGCGGCGATCTTCGCTACGATCCTGCCGGTCCTCGCGATCCTGAAGTCAGGCGAGCACGGGGCCCTGGCACCGGCCCTCTCGGCGGTCCACACCCCCGGCCAGTTCTTCTGGGCGACGGGGCTCCTCTCCTCCCTCCTCGACAACGCCCCGACCTATCTCGCCTTCCTCTCGACCGCCCTCGGCCGTTTCTTCCCTGGCATGCCGGAGCGGACGGCGGTGCTCCGCCTCATCGCCGAGCACCCGGACTTCCTGCGGGCGATCGCGACCGGCGCGGTCTTCATGGGGGCCAACACCTATCTCGGCAACGCCCCCAACTTCATGGTCAAATCGATCGCCGAGGAGGCCGGGATCGAGATGCCCTCGTTCCTCGGCTACGTGGGGCGCTACACCCTCCCCATCCTCCTGCCGATCTTCCTCCTCGCAGGCTGGATCTTCTTCTAGGAGTCGACATGGGCCCGATCCACGAGATCCTCCTCGAAGCCTCCGCAGGCGACCTCGACCGGCTCCTCGCCGCTCTCCCCCCGGAGATCGCTGGGCAGGTGATCCGCGGCGCCGAGCTGGAGCTCGCGCCGGGCGGGCTCTCCGAGCGGGTCCGCGCCCTCCTCGGCGCCCGGACCCACCAGATCCTCTTCGCCCCGCCGGCCGTAGCCCGAGAGCTCGAAGCCGCAGTCCGAAGCGACCCCGAGATCCACGTGGAGGAAATCCGGGAGCTCGCGAGCGCCGCCTTCGATTTCAAGGTCGAGGCCTACTCGGAGGCGGTGCGGGACGACATCCGCGGCTTCCTCTGTACCGCGCTGCCGGCCGGAGTGCGGTTGACCGGCTTCACCGAACGGGAGGAGCGCGACCCCGAAGCCAAGGGGGTCGAGCTCTTCGCCCCGGCCCACGAATTCACCTGGCAGGCGGAGGGGACGATCGAGGGAGAGGCTGGCGCCGTACTCGACCTTCAGCGCCGCGCGGTGGCGCACGACTTCTGCCATCCCGGGGCATTGCGGATCGTGGGAAGGGAGATCGAGGGGTAGGGAAAGGGACTTCTGTATTGCTATTCTCTCAGGCGTCCAAGAGGTAGGCAATATGAAGGCTGAGGAGTTTGATCGCAAGTTCGACGCGGGCGAGGACATCACCGATTAACTCGACTTGTCTGCCGCGCGCCGTCCCGGTCAGGAAGCGCGTCGTGTCAACGTCGACTTCCCAACTTGGATGGTCGAATCTCTCGATCGCGAGGCCAAGCGGCTCGGCGTCACGCGCCAGTCTGTCATCAAAGTGTGGATCGCTGAGAAGCTCGAGCGTAAGGCGTCGTAGTCGACCGGCAGCGTGGCGCCGGCAACGGCGGCACCTCACACTTCATCGGCCTCGACGCCCGCGGCGCGCAGCGGGTGGCCCGCGCCGGCTCGCCGAGGACTCGCTGCACGCAATCGAGGACCCGCTACACGTAGCGGACGTCCTGCTGCCGACAGCGGACGACCCGCGTCGGCCCGCGCACGACTCGCTCACGCAGCCGAGAACCCGCTACGGGTAGCGGGGCACTCGCTGCAAGCAGCAGAAGACCGGCTGCAGGTAGCGAATGAACCGCTGCCGGCAGCGGACACCCGCACCCGGCTCGCGGAGGACTCGCTCGGGCAAATTGGCGACCTGCTGCCGGCAGCGAAGGGCTCGCTGCTGGCAGCGGAAGGCTGGCGGCGCTCGCCAGCGTCCCGCTGCAGGTAGCCAGTGTCTCATTGCGGGAAGCCAGTCGTCGGCTGCAGCTGAAATCAGCGCGGGAACGCTTCGGGGATGCCGGCGTCGACCGGGAGCGTGGCGCCGGTCGTGGGGGTCAGGTTCGAGGCGAAGAAGACGACGGCGTTGCCGACGTGCTCGCCGGTCAGGGGGACTTTGAGCAGGCTGCGCTGCCGGTAGAAGTCCTGAAGCCCGGCGAGGTCCAGGCCGCGCGCCCGGGCGCGGTCGGGGCCCACCGACTGCCAGAGGCCGGACGGGGTCTCCGCCGAGCCGAAGACGGCATCGGGATTGACCGCGTTGACCCGGATGCCATGGGCGGCGAGCTCGAGCGCCGCCACCTTGCCGAGCTGGGCAGCAGCGGCCTTGGAGGCGCTGTAGGCGGCGAACTCGGCGCCGGGGGCGTAGACGTTCTTCGACGAGATGAGAACGATGTTGCCGCCAGTCCCCTGGAGCTTCAGGAGTCGCGCCGCCTCGCGGACGGTCAAGAAGACCCCCGTCGAGTTGACCTCCTGCACCTGATGCCAGTCGGCGAGCGAGAGCTCGGCGAGGGGGGTCGAGCGGGCGACCCCGGCATTCGGCACCACGACGTCGACCCCGCCGAAGCGCCGGCAGATCCCGGCGAAAGCCTCCGCGGTCGAGGCCTCGTCCGTCACATCGTGGGGGAAGGCGGCGACCGCCGCCGAACCGTAGCGCGCCGCCAAACGCGAATGGGCGGCGGCGAGAGCCGCCTCGTCGCGATCGAGGAGGGCGACGTGGGCGCCGGCTTCCAAGAGCTTCCCGGCCACGGCGCTGCCGATCGCCCCGGCGGCCCCGGTGATAGCGGCGACCTGCCGGGCGAGCGGCTTCTCCTTCTCCTTGCCGAGCTTCGCCTGCTCCAGGCTCCAGTACTCGACCTCCCAGAGATCGAGGTCCGGCAGCCCCTCGTACTCGCCGGTCTCCCAGACCTGCCGCTTGGTGCGGATCGTGTGCTCGTAAAGGTCGGCGGCGATCCGGGCGTCCTTCGCCCCCGGGCCGGCGGTGAACATTCCCACCCCCGGCACCAGGATCACCCGCGGCAGGGGGTCGAGCGGCTTTCGCTCCCCGAGCGCCGCCACTCCGGCTTCGAAGTAGGCCTGGTAGTCGCGAACGTAGTCGGCGAGGGCGGTGTCGAGCCGCGCCGCCCAGGCCTCGGGGGAAGGGTGGTCCGGCGGGGGGACCACCAGCGGCTTCCCCTTGGTACGGATGACATGGTCCGGGGTAAGCGGCGGGGTGCGCGCCAGGGCTTCCAGGGCGGCACCGTTTACATATTCGAGGATCTCCTCTCCCCCCTTCCACTCGACGATCATCCGCCGGAACGGGCGGTCCGGGTCCCCGGAGGCCTCTGCCAGCCGGCCGCGGAAGAGGGGGGCGAGAGTGGCGGCGACGGTCGCCGCCACCGCCGGATCGGCAGGGGGCGCCGCCACCGTCCAGACCCGCCGGGTCCGGCCGGCAGGTGCCGCCAGCCAGCCCTCGGCGAGATCGACCAGCTCGATGTGCCGCTCGGTAGCTCTCCCGCGCCGTCTCCCCCCAGGTGAAGAGGCCATGCTTCAAAAGGACGAGCCCGTCGAGACCCGGCTGGGCGTCGTGGACCGCCGCCGCTTTCAAAGCGAGGGCGAAACCGGGCATCACGTAGGGCACGATCCCCACCCGTTCGCCGTAGATCTGCCGCACCACGGCCTCGCCGTCGGGCCGGTTGGTCAGAGCGAGGATGGCGTCGGCGTGGGAATGGTCGACGAATTTCGCCGGCAGAAAGGCGTGGAGGAGGGCCTCGACCGAGGGGGTCGGGGCGTCGGCATGGAAGAGGTGGGTGCGCTGCTGGTTGACCATCTCCTCGTCGGAGAGGGCGGGGAGCCGGCGGAGGCGGCGCAAGCCCGCGAGCCGCATCCCCGGCAGGCCCTCGGGGGCGATGCTGTCGAGGTTCCAGCCCGAGCCTTTGACGAAGATCGCCGCCACCTCCTCGCCCAGGAGGTCGTGCACCGTCGATTTGACCGAGGTGTTGCCGCCGCCGTGGAGAACGAGCGCCGGGTCGGATCCGACGAGGCGCGAGGTGTAGACCCGGAGAGCCAGGTCCTCTCCAGAGACCGAGTAGCGCTCGACGAAGGACCTGGCCTCTTCATCGGACCAGCGGGATTGCACCGACCTCTCCTCCTCCCCAGACTGTCAGGCTCAGAGTCTAGTAGAGAACGAGCGAGAAGAGGCAGGGCGCCGGGAGTCTCCTCGACGGAGCCCGGCGCCGATCCTGGCCGCTACTGATAGATGCAGGTAAGGAAGCCGCTGGCGCACATGGGGAAGCCGCAGTGGACCGAGTTGTAGCCGTTGACGTGCGGGCATTGGGTGGAATCGTTGTTGGGGCAGCAGTCGCCGATGTACTGCTGAGCGCCCAGCAGGGTCGCCGTGGAGCTGGCCTGGGGAACGAGGAAATCCGCCCTGGGCGCCGCCTGAGGAGCCTGGCCGCTGCACACCGGATGGGCCTGGCACTGGGGGGCCGGGCTGGCCTTCTCAGCCTGGACGGGGAGCGCGACCAAAGCGAGTACGAGCAGAGCCAGGGAGAGGACGGTGTGGATCGTGGTGCGGGAGCTCATTAGCTTCTCCTCAGAGGGGTGCGGCACGTCATGTACCGAACTTTGTACCTTGCAATCCCCATGCAAGGATCTCTATAACTTCACTGAATTTGCGCGATGACTATGGATTTCACGCCTATCGCTTGATATCCACATATTAGTATCACGTCAAGGTAGGGTCGGAGAAACCGGCATCGGCGGCATCGGCGGCATCGGCCGGCACCCATTCGCGCGGTTGGAGGAAGAGGTCGTAGAGCCGGGCCTCGGGGGTCCCGGGCTCCGGCCGCCAGTTGTAGCGGAAGCGGACCTGGGGCGGGAGCGACATGAGGATCGACTCCGTGCGCCCGCCCGACTGCAGGCCGAAGAGGGTGCCGCGGTCGTAGAGGAGGTTGAACTCGACGTAGCGGCCACGCCGGTAGAGCTGGAAGTCGCGCTCGCGCTCGCCGAAGGGGAGGCCCCGGCGGCGCTCGACGATCGGCAGGTAGGCGGCGAGGAGACCGTCGCCCACCGCCCGCTGGAAAGCGAAGGAGCGCTCGAACCCCCACTCCGAGAGGTCGTCGAAGAAGAGCCCCCCCACCCCCCGCGGCTCGCCGCGGTGGCGGAGGTAGAAGTAGCTGTCGCACCAGCGTTTGAACCGGGGGTAGACGTCGCCGCCGAAGGGCTGGCAGAGGTCGCGCGCCACGGTGTGCCAGTGGACGATGTCCTCTAGGAAGGGGTAAAACGGGGTGAGGTCGAAGCCGCCGCCGAACCACCACGCCGTCGGCACGCCCGCCTTCTCGGCGACGAAGTAGCGGACGTTCATGTGGGTGGTGGGGACGTATGGGTTCTGCGGGTGGAGGACGAGCGAAACGCCGAGAGCGGTGAAGCCGCACCCCGCGAGCTCGGGGCGGCTGGCGGTCGCCGAGGCCGGCAGCGCCGGCCCGTGGACGTGCGAGAAAGCGACTCCCGCCTGTTCGAACACCGCCCCCCCGCTCATCACCCTCGACCGTCCTCCGCCCCCCTCCGGCCGCTCCCAAGGGTCGTCGGCGAACCGCGCCGTCCCCTCCACGGCTTCGATATCGGCGCAGAGGCGGTCCTGGAGACCGGTCAGGTAGGACTGGACGGCGTGGGTCTCGTCATTCATGGCGGGGAGAGTTTAGCCGAGGGCTCGGGATCGTGGGCGGCGGTGGGGAGAGGGGGTGAGGCCTGCGGAAGCTGTCCGCTTCTGGGACGACCCCTTCCCGCGAGCGAACGCCGTCCCTCTCCTCTCCCGCGTGAACCTACCTAGAATCAGATATTTACCTCTCTCCTCCGTCTGGCACACCGCTTGCCCTTCAGAGAATCCAGGAGTCAGCGGGAAACAGTCGGCCCGGCTCTCCACAAGGAGACACGTGATGGGAGATTTCTTGAAGGACCTGCGGTACGGGCTCCGGATCCTCGCCAAGCACCCCGGCTTCACCGCCGTGGCGGTGCTCTCGATCGCCATCGGCATCGCCGCCAACACGACGGTCTACACCTGGATCGAGACCTTCCTCCTCCGCCCCCTGCCCGGCATCGCCGACGGTGACCGGGTGGTGGCGCTCGAAAACATCGCGCCCTCTGGGGAGTACCTCACGAGCTCCTACCCCGACTATCTCGACTACCGTGCCCACACCTCGGCGCTCTCCGGCCTCACCGCTTTCAAGGATCAGCCGCTCGTCCTCGGCCAAGGGCGGGAGACGCAGCGGGTCTGGGGGGAGATGGTCTCGGGCGACTTCTTCGACGTCCTCGGGGTCCGCCCCGCCGCCGGCCGCTTCTTCCGGCCGGAGGAGGGACGGGCGGGGGGAGCGCCGGTCGCCGTCCTCGGGAACGGCCTCTGGCGCCGCCGGTACGCTTCCGACCCTGGCGTCGTGGGCCGCACGATCCTCGTCAACCGCCGCCCGGTGACCGTCGTCGGCATCGCGCCGCCGGACTTTCTGGGGGCGATCGTCGGTCTCTCCTACGATCTCTGGGTCCCCCTCCCCGTGGAGCGGCAGTGGACCGGCGGGACCGGCGGGAACGGCGGGAACGATCCGCTCGCCCAGCGCCTGGACCGCTCGCTGCACCTCCTCGGCCGGCTCCGCGCCGGCACTCCCCTCCCCGCGGCGCGGGCCGAGATCCACGCCGTGGCAGAGCAGCTCGCGCGGGCCTATCCCGACCTCGACCAGGGGATCGGAGCGACCCTCCGGCCGATCCGCCAGGCCTCCTACGGCGCCCAGAGCCTCCTCGCTCCCCTCCTCGCGATCCTCGCCGGGATCGCGAGCCTCGTCCTCCTCATGGTCTGCGCCAACGTCGCCAACCTCCTCCTGGCGCGCGCCACCGCCCGCCGGCGGGAGCTCGGCATCCGGGCCGCCCTCGGCGGCGGGCGCGGCCGGCTCATCCGCCAGCTGTTGACCGAAAGCCTCCTCCTCTCCCTCCTCGGCGGGATGGTCGGCCTGCTCGCCGCCTTCTGGATGGCCGACTCGCTCGTCGCCCTCCTGCCCCCCACCCAGCTGCCGGTGGCGGCCATGCCCGGTCCGGACGGCCGGGTGCTCGCCGGTTCGCTCCTCCTGTCGCTCGTCGCCGGTCTCCTCTTCGGCACGGTCCCGGCGCTCCAGGCGGCGCCCGGCGCGGACTCTTCCCTCCTGGAGGGCGGCCGGGGGACCTCCGCGGGCCGGCGGCCACGCTCGCTCCGCAACCTTCTCGTCGTCGCCGAGGTGGCCCTGGCGACCCTCGTCCTCGTCGGCGCCGGCCTCTTCCTCCAGGCGTTCGAGCGCGCCCGCGCCATCCACCCGGGCTTCGCTCCCGAGCACGTCCTCCTGGTGGGCGGTCTCAACGCCGGCACGGCGGGCTACGACCGAGAGGCGGTGCGCGGCTTTTACCAGCACCTCACCCTTCGCCTCGCGGCCCTCCCCGGCGCCGACGGGGTGAGCCTCGCCGAGCGGGTCCCCCTGGGGTTCGACGGCGGCTCCTGGGAGGAGGCCGGTGTCGAGGGCTACGTGCCGCCGCCGACGGAGAACATGAAGATCTTCCGGAACCTGGTCTCCCCCGGCTACTTCTCCGTCCTCCGCATCCCGCTCCTCGCCGGGCGCGACTTCGGCCCGCGCGACAACGAGAGTGGCGCCGCCCCGGTGATCGTCGTCAACGACACCTTCGCCCGGCGGTATCTCGCCGGCGTCGCTCCCCTCGGCCGGCACGTCCGGGTCTGGGGGAGGACGGCGACGATCGTCGGGGTGGTGGCGACGGCCAAGTACCGGAGCCTCGCCGAGCCGCCGCAGCCCTATCTCTACGCCCCTCTTTTCCAGCATCTGGAGACCGGGATGGAGGTCGTCGTCCATCTGCGCGCCGTGGGCAACCCCGGCGCTCTCCTCCCCGCGGTGCGGCGCACACTCCTCGGCCTCGATCCGGGGCTCGCCGGCTTCACCGCCATCCCGATGTCCGAGTACATCGGGGCCGCCCTCTTCCCCGAGCGCACCGGGGCGGCGGTCCTCGCCTGCCTCGGTGCCATCGCTCTCCTCCTCGCCGCCCTCGGCCTCTACGGGGTGGTGAGCTACTCGGTCACCGAGCGCACCCACGAGATCGGCATCCGCATGGCGCTCGGGGCGCGCCGGGAGGACGTCGTCCGCGAGATCCTCGGCCAGGGGATGCGGCTGGTGGGGGGCGGGGTGGCCGTCGGCGCCTTAGCCGCGTTCGGCCTCTCGCGGGTCCTCGCCGGAGCGCTCCCCGGCGGCTCCGGATCGCCCGGCGCCGACGGGGGGATCTTCGCCGCCGTCGCCCTTCTCCTCGCTGGGGTGGCCCTCGCCGCCAACTACGTGCCGGCTCGCCGGGCGACCCTGGTCGATCCGGTGGAAGCCATCCAGCGGGGATGAAACATCGGGTACTGGGTCATTTTGAACCTGCGGGCGGTCTCCTTCGGGCACTCCGCGCAGCCAGTCGTCCGTCCTCGGATTTCAAACGGACCCAGCACCGAACATCGGGGCCGCCTCGATCGGATATTCTCTGACGACCCGAGGAGCCGACATGATCCGATTGCGCAACGTCGAGAAGCATTACCAGACCGGACACGTGAAGACCTTCGTGCTGCGGCGCGTCAACCTCGACATCGAGGAGGGGGAGTTCGTCACCATCATGGGCCCCTCGGGGGCCGGCAAGTCGACTCTGATGTCGATCGTCGGCATGCTCGACGCCGCCTGGGAGGGCGAGTACTACTTCCTGGATCAGCCGGTCCACAAGCTGAAGCCCAAGGAGCGGGCGGCGCTCAACAAGCAGTACATCGGCTTCGTCTTCCAGAGCTACCACCTGATCGACAGCCTCACCGTCTACGAGAACCTGGACCTGCCGCTCTCTTATCGAGACGTCAAGAAAGCCGCCCGCCAGGCGCTGGTGGCCGAGGCGCTCGACCGCTTCCACATCGTGGGCAAGAAGGATCTCTTCCCCTCCCAGCTCTCGGGCGGCCAGCAGCAGCTCGTGGGGGTGGCGCGGGCGGTGGTCGGGAACCCCAAGCTGATCCTCGCCGACGAGCCGACCGGGAACCTGCACACCGGCCAAGCCGAGGAGATCATGGAGCTGTTCAAGAAGCTGAACGCGGAGGGGACGACGATCATCCAGGTCACCCACTCGGAGAAGAACGCCACCTACGGCGACCGGGTGATCCAACTCCTGGACGGCTGGGTGGTGGGCCAGGAGCGGTGACGAGGAGCCCCAAGGTCTTGATCGCCGACGACCAGCGGGACGTCCGCGAGGCCCTCCGCCTGCTGCTCAAGGGCGAGGGCTTCGAGACCGCGACCGCCGGCTCACCCCAGGAGGTCGTCACGGCGGTCTCGGGGAGCGACTGGGACGCGGTGTTGATGGATCTGAACTACACCCGGGACACCACCTCCGGCCGCGAGGGGCTGGACCTTTTGGCGCGTCTGAAAGCGGTCGACGAGACCCTGCCGGTCGTCGTCATGACCGCCTGGGCGAGCGTCGGCCTGGCGGTCGAGGCGATGCGCCAGGGCGCCCGCGACTTCGTCGAGAAGCCGTGGGACAACGCCCGGCTCCTCTCCATCCTCCGCACCCAGGTCGACCTCGGCCGGGCGCTCAAGCGGGGCGAGCGGCTGGAGGCGGAGAACCGGCTGCTGCGGGATGGCGGCGAGGCGGGAAGCGGCCGCGCGCAGCTCCTCGCCCGTTCGGCGGCCATGCGCCCGGTACTCGATCTGATCGAACGGGTAGGGCCGTCCGCGGCGCACATCCTGATCACCGGCGAGAACGGCACCGGCAAGGGGGTCGTCGCGCGCGCCCTCCACGCCGTCTCCAGCCGGGCCGGAAAGCCGATGGTCACGGTCAACACCGGCGGGCTCTCGGAGTCGGTCTTCGAGAGCGAGCTCTTCGGCCACGTGCGGGGCGCCTTCACCGACGCCAAGGCCGACCGCGCCGGCCGCTTCGAGCTCGCCGACGGCGGCATCCTCTTCCTCGACGAGATCGCCAACATCTCGCTCGCCCAGCAGACCAAGCTCCTGAGGGTTCTCGAAACCGGCGAGTTCGAGCGGGTGGGGTCGTCGCGCACCCGGGCGGTCGACGTCCGGGTCTTCTCGGCCACCAACGCCGATCTCCGCCTCGAAGTGACGGCGGGGCGCTTCCGTCAGGATCTGCTCTTCCGCTTGAACACGGTCGAGATCCGGCTGCCGCCGCTCCGCGCCCGGATCGAGGACGTCCCCCTCCTCGCCGAGCACTTCCTCGCCCAGCATGCGCGGCGCTACCGGAAGACTCTCGCCGGCTTCGATCCGGGGGCGGTCGCGGCCCTCCTCGCTCACCCCTGGCCGGGGAACGTGCGGGAGCTCGACCACGCCGTCGAGCGCGGGGTGCTGATGACCCGTGGCGAGCGGGTGAGCGCGCCTGACCTCGGGCTCGAACCGGCGACCGGCGCGGGCAGCGGCATCGGGCATGGCGCGGCTCGAAGACCTGCCGCTCGAAGCGGTCGAGCGGGTGCTGATCCAGAAGGCGCTCCAGCGCTACGAAGGGAATGTCAGCCAGGCCGCCCACGCCCTCGGTCTGTCGCGGAGCGCCCTCTACCGGCGGCTCGAAAAGCATGGCCTCTGAGCGCGAGCGCCGGCCGCTCGACTTCGAGACCCGCATCCTTCTCCTCTCCTTCGCGACCGGCCTGCCCGGCTCGCTCGTCGCCCTCTCCCTCCTGTGGACGGGCGACCACAGCGCCAAGGTCCGCTTGACCCTCACCGTCTTCATCCTCGCCCTCTGGTGGGGGTTTGCCGCCGCCTTGAAGGAGCGGGTGATCCGCTCGCTCCAGATCCTCGCCAACCTGCTCGGGGCCCTCCGCGAGGGGGACTTCTCGCTCCGCGCCCGGCGGCCGCGCGAGTCCGATGCCCTGGCCGAGGTGATGCACGAGGTGAACGCCTTGGGCGAGGTGCTCCGCGAGCAGCGCCTGGGGGCGGTCGAGGCCACCGCCCTCCTCCACCGGGTGATGGAGGAGGTGGACGTCGCCATCTTCGCCTTCGACGACCAGGCTCGGCTGCAGCTGGTCAACCGGGCGGGCGAGCGCCTGCTCGCCCCGGAGGTGGACCGCCCCGAGCGCCTGCTCGGCCGGACCGCCGCCGACCTCGGGGTCGCCGACTGCCTGGCCGGCGAGATGGCGCGGACCCTCGAACGCACCTTCCCCGGCGGCCCCGGGCGCTGGGAGGTGCGGCGGAGCACCTTTCGCGAGGGCGGGCTGCCGCACCGGCTGCTGGTGATCTCCGACCTCTCGCAGACCCTCCGCGAGGAGGAGCGCCAGGCCTGGCGGCGGCTCCTCCGGGTGCTCGGCCACGAGCTCAACAACTCGCTCGCCCCCATCCGCTCGATGGCGGGAACGCTCCTCCACCTGCTCGAACGCCAGCCGCCGCCGGCCGACTGGCGGGAGGACATGTCCCAGGGCCTGGCGGTAATCGGCGACCGTTCGGAATCGCTCATCCGCTTCATGGCAGCCTACGCTCGCCTCGCCCGCCTCCCGCCGCCCCGCCGCAGCGGAATCGAGCTCTCCGACCTGATCCGCCGCGCCGTGGCCCTGGAGACCCGGCTCCCCGTCCGCCTCCTCCCCGGCCCGCGGGTCGACCTGGAGGCCGACCGGGATCAGATCGAGCAGGCGCTGATCAACCTCATCCAGAACGCCGCCGACGCGGCCCTGGCGACCGGCGGCGGGGTCTCTGTCGCCTGGCGGCGCGACGAGGCGGAGGTCGAAGTGAGGATCGACGACGAGGGCCCCGGACTCGCCAACACCGAGAACCTCTTCGTCCCCTTCTACACCACCAAACCCGGAGGCAGCGGCATCGGCCTCGCCCTCTCCCGCCAGATCGCCGAGGCCCACGGGGGCAGCCTGACCTTGGAGAACCGGCGGGGGGAGACGGGGTGCGAGGCGGTGCTGCGGTTGCCTTGTAGGGCGGTAGGGTAGGGCGGTAGAGAGGCGAAGTCTAGTGATACTATTTCCCTGCTGGCTCAAGAGTCGGCCAGAGATGAATCCATGAGCGTACGGCCCAGCGACGAGAAGTTTAGGGAGTTGATCCTCTACATCGCCACGCGGTGTGAGGGAGACCCCTATTTCGGCAAGACCAAGCTGAACAAGATCCTCTTCTACTCCGATTTCGCCGCCTACGCGGAGCTCGGCGAGGCCATCACCGGCCAGGAGTACATGCGTCTTCCCCATGGACCGGCACCTCGGCGGATGAAGCCGATGCTGGACGGCATGGCCTCCTCCGCGGAGATCGAGATCCGGAGCGAGCCCAAGGCCACTCTCCGCCAGGAGAGGGTCGTGGCGAAGCGTCTACCGGACGTACAGCGGTTCACCGAGCCGCAATTGACCCTCGTCAACCGGATCATCCGGGCTCTTTGGGGCAGGACCAACTCGCGCGTAAGCGAAATCTCCCATGCCAATCTGGGCTGGAGGCTCGCGCGGGACAAAGAGGCCATCCCCTACGAGACCGTGTTCCTCTCCGACCGGCCGCTGACCGAGGAAGAGATCGAATACGGTCGCCGCCTCGCGATCGAGCTTGGGCTCTAGCTTCGAACGATCGATCGTCGAGTCGCCTCGCTTTGCCGAGGAACGGGCCGTCGTGTCCCCGGATGTCCGGCGCTTCGACGAGGCGATGCGAGCCATCGACCTCAAGCTTTCGAGGAACCCGGAAAGCGGCATCCCGATCGAGCGCGGGCTCTGGGCGACGTGCGTGAGCTTTCCCGGAGGTCCTACGCTCGCGATCTATTACACCTTCGACGACCTGTCCGTCGTACTCCAGTCGGTGCGGGTCGACCGCATCTTCTCAGACTGGTAGACGGCCCCTCCGTCCTACCGGAGCTCGGAGCCGATCACCCCCCAGCCCTGGTGGATCAGCGACTGGAGCCTGCCGAGCTCGCCGAGCTTGAGCTCCAGCGTAATGGGGTCCTTGCCGCAGGTGAGGTAGAGCCGGGGCGGCCGGTCTCCCTCCTTGACGAGGGTGAGCTGGAAGTGGCCGGGAGTCGAGGCGGACACCTCCCGGCAGGGGACCGGCTTCGGCACCGGCGATCCCTCGACCAGGCGCGCCATCTGCCCGATGGCCTCCAGGAGATCGGGGATGTCGCTCTGATCGACGAAGGCCTCGCCGCTCCGCTGCCCCTCGGTGAGGACGACCCGCAGGCCCTTCACCGGCTCGCCCGGCTCGAAGACGTCCGCCAGGATCACGGCCTGAACCTCGGCCTTGTGGACCGTCGTCAACAGTCCCAGGGGATAGATCTCGCGGACCTGGAGCTGGGTCCGGCGCGGAGTGGTCCCGGTCTGGAAGTCGGGCTCGATCAGCATGGTCGGGGCCTCCCTGACAGAGAGCAGAATCGCGGGGGAAGATAGACAGCTGGGCGAATCAGTGTACGCGGCTCGCGGAGGGTTCGCAACCGCCACTCCCGTAGCTCCAGCCTCCCAGCGCGCGCCTTGCAGACAGAGCACTGCGAAACGGCACCGGCTGGTCAAGGTCAAGAAGGCGGTTATCGTGCAACGCGGAAGTTAGAGCTCACCACCGGCCCAGCAAATGCCACCGAACCTATTGCCTCGTGATCCTGCGCAGTCACCGAGGGGCAACTCCGGTGTATTGGTTGACTTCCGGTTGAGTAGCTTCTAGGATTAAGCAAATTTTACTCGGAGGCTGTTCGTATGGATTTTGCGGATCGTATACGTGAGTTGACCACCCGTATTCCCCTACAACTGCCACACATTCGGACCGAAGAAGCGACGAAGAATGCTTTGGTTATGCCGTTCATCGGCGCTCTTGGTTACAACGTCTTCGATCCAATGGAGGTGACTCCGGAACTCGATGCCGATGTCGGGGTTAAAAAGGGCGAAAAGGTCGACTATGCAATCTTGAAAGACGGTAAGCCGATCATCTTATTTGAATGCAAGGCTGTCAGCGTCAACTTAGACGAGGTGCATGCGTCCCAGCTCTACCGCTATTTTTCGGTAACCGAGGCAAAAATCGGCGTCTTGACGAATGGGATTATATATAGATTCTATTCTGACCTGGAAGCGACGAACAAGATGGACTCCAAGCCTTTCTTCGAGGTGGACCTTCTCGCCGTTGACGACATGGCGATTACTGAGTTAAAGAAATTCTCGCGACAGACTTTTGAGATTCAGGCCATCCTGGCCAACGCGAGCGATCTGAAGTACACGCGCGAGATTAAAAAAATCTTCGGACAGGAGATTAACCAACCATCCGAGGAGCTTGTTCGCTTTTTCACTGCCCGCGTTTACAGCGGTCGCCTATCCCAATCTATTCGCGATCAATTTGGCGAGAGAACGAAAAAGGCCCTCCTTCAATTTATAAGTGATCGCGTCAGTGACCGACTAAAGTCTGCGCTGGCGCATGAGGAGGAAGCCAAAATCCCTCCTCCGCAAATCGGGGAGCCGGCAGAGCCAACGCAGGCTGAACCTACTCAACAGGTGCGCAGTGGCTACTACATCGTCCAGGCAATCCTGACCCAAATAGTGGATCCACGTCGCGTGGTAATGCGCGACCAAAAATCATACTGCTCTGTTCTGCTCGACGATAGCAACCGGAAGCAGATATGCAGACTTTGGTTCAACGGCTCGCACAAATATGTGGGTATCTTTGATGCGACAAAAACCGAGACGCGAATGCCAATTGAGGATTTGGCAGACATCTACCGCCTCTCTGAACAGCTCAAGGAGACCGTAAGCCGTTACGAAACGAAACTAGAAAGGGAGCCCAAAACCTCCGTAGTGCCTCCTCAATAGCGTTTCTACCCGGAGAGGAGATTGCCTGGTTGTGCTACGGCTGGTGGTGAGTTTGAGGCCTCAGCTCTCGGCTGGGAGCCGAAGGCCGATCACCCGCCGGCCCTGGTGGATCAGCGACTGGAGCCTGCCGAGCTCGCCGAGCTTGAGCTCCAAGGTGACGGGGTCCTTGCCGCAGGTGAGGTAGAGCCGGGGCGGCCGGTCTCCATCCTTCACGAGGGTGAGCTGGAAGTGGCCGGGGGTCGAGGCGGACACCTCCCGGCAGGGGACCGGCTTCGGCACCGGCGATCCCTCGACCAGGCGCGCCATCTGCCCGATGGCCTCCAGGAGGTCGGGGATGTCGCCCTGATCGACGAAGGCCTCGCCGCTCTGCTTCCCCTCGGTGAGGACGACCCGCAGGCCCTTCACCGGCTCGCCCGGCTCGAAGACGTCCGCCAGGATCACGGCCTGGATCTCGGCCTTATGGACCGTCGTCAACAGTCCCAGGGGATAGATCTCGCGGACCTGGAGCTGGGTCCGGCGCAGGGTGGTCCCGGTCTGGAAGTCGGGCTCGATCAACATGGTCGCGGCCTCGCCTGACAGAGAGTAGGATCGCGGGGAGAAAGACGGCTGGGCGAATTTCAGTCTACGCGGCTCGCGGAGGGTTCGCAACCGCCGCCCCCGTCTCTCCAGCCCCCAGCGCGCGCCTTGCATACCTCCCAGCCCGGAGGCGAGATGGGGATCGAGAGGATCTGCGAGATTTACCGGGAGCGTGGGCTGGTGCTCGCGCTGGGGGCGGGGGTCTCCTCCGGCTCGGGGATCCCGACCTGGACGGCGCTCCTCGAACGGGTGGCGGAGGTCGCCTGCCACACGGATGGACCGCGGCTGGTCTCACGCCTGCGGGAGGCTGGGTTCAGCCTCCCCGTCATCGCCGCCATCCTGGAACGGGAGTACGACGACGAGGCGGAGTTCTGCGAGGTCGTGCGCGAGTCCCTCTACCGGGACTTTCCCCTCCGCGAGGCGGCCCACGCGGGGGACGGGCGGGCGCTCCTCGCCCATACCCTGGAGGCCAATACGACCCTCAACGCCGTCGCCGCCTTCTGCGCCGTCCCGGCCGAGGACGGCGGCTTCGTCCGCAACCCCCGGCTCCACGCGATCGTCAACTTCAACCTCGACGCCCTGTTCAGCGCCTTCGCGCGGGCCAAGTACGCGGGCGGCACGCGGGAGCACCGGGGGCTCGTGCGGACCGTCGAGCGGTCGACCAAGGCCTCTTCTCTCGAGCAGATCAGCATCTACCACCCCCACGGCTTTCTCCGCTTCATGCCCGGCGTCGACGGCCCCGGAGAGCCCGGCGCCGAGGACACTTCGGACCAGCTCATCTTCACCGAGCACCAGTATTTCGATTTCTACGACAATCCCTACAGCTCGTTCAGCAGCACGATCATGTTCCTCCTGCGCGAGCACCCCTGGCTCTTCATCGGCCTCTCGATGCTCGACGAGAACATCCGGCGGCTCCTCCACTACTCCTGGAAGGAGCACGTCCAGGCGGCGAGCGAAGAGGATCGCCGCAAAGACCCGGGAGAGGCCAGGAAGCCGCGTCATTTCGCTCTCCTCCCCAGCTCGGGCGACGCGGAGCTCGACCGCCACCAGCGGGCCTCTCTCCTGCCGCTCGGGGTGGAGGTCCTCTGGCTCCGGAGCTATGAGGAGATCCCCGACTGCCTGCGGCAGATCTACGAGGCGGGCGGAGGGGACTGGGAGACGGTTCTCCAGGCCGGACGGGAGGAAGCCGGGAGGAGCGCTTGACACCTCTCCCTCGGCGGCAGCATCCTTGGGCGCCGACCGAAACCTGAACTTTCCGGGAGATCGACCCTTGCCCAGCCGTTCGACTTTTCTGCTCAGCGCCGTCCTGATCCTCGCCCTCCCCATCCTCGTCCACGCCCAGGCCGACCCGACCTCCCGCTCCTGGAACCAGCCGGTCGAACCCTACCGGATCGCCGGCAACCTCTACTATGTGGGGGCGAGCGACATCGCCTCCTACCTGATCACGACCCCGCAGGGGAACATCCTTCTGGATGGCGGCTTCGCCGAGACGGCGCCCCTGATCGAGGCGAACGTCCAGAAGCTCGGCTTCAAGCTGGAGGACGTGAAGATCCTCCTCTCGACCCACGCCCACCTGGACCACGCGGGCGGCCTGGCCGAGCTCAAGAAAAAAACCGGCGCCTCGCTCTACGCCGGCGCCGCGGACGCCGACCTCCTCGCTCGCGGCGGCAGGGGGGACTTCGCCTTCGGCGACAGGCACCTCTTCCCCCCCGTCCAGGTGGACCATCCCGTCCACGACGGCGACCGGGTGAGCCTGGGGGGGACCACGCTCGTCGCTCACGCCACCCCGGGCCACACCCGAGGCTGCACCTCCTGGTCGCTCAAGGTCGAGGACGGCGGCCAGCGCTACGACGTGGTGATCGTGGGGAGCACGACGATCAACCCCGGCGTCCATCTCGCCGGGAAGCCGAGCTATCCGGGAATCGCGGAGGACTATGCGAAGACCTTTAAGCGGCTCAAGAGCCTGCCGTGCGACATCTTCCTCGCTGCCCACGCTTCGATGTTCAACGGCCTCGAGAAGGCGGCGCGGTTGAAGCAGGGGGGAGGGGGGAACCCGTTCGTCGACCCTCAAGGCTACAAGGACTTCCTGGCGAGGAGCGAGAAGACCTACGGAGAGCAGCTCGCCAAGGAGAAGACAACGAGGCCGACCCGGGAGAACGGCCGATGATCAGCCGCATCTGGCACGGCTGGACCACCCCTGCCAATGCCGACGCCTACGAGGCGCTCCTCCGGAGCGAGATCTTCCTGGGCATCGAGGGTCGCCAGATCGCCGGGTTTAAGGGCATCCAGCTCCTGAGGCGCAATCTCGGCGAGGAGGTCGAGTTCGTCACCATCATGGAGTTCGACTCGCTAGAAGCGGTACGGGTGTTCGCCGGGGAGGACCACGAGGTCGCCGTCGTCCCTCCCAAGGCGAGGGCGCTCCTGGCGCGCTTCGATGCCAGCTCCCAGCACTACGAGGTCAAGGCGGACTTGACGGTCTCAGCGGAGGCTGAGCGGATCGGCCTCGGGCAGGGCGCGAAGCGCGGTGCAGACCCGGCTTAAAACCCGGTCGAGCTGCAGGTGGGAGGGCACCTTTCCGGCTTGATAGCCAGGGTTGGCGGGCTTGGGTGTGTACACCACCAGTCCGACGTCGTCCATCATCCGGTTGGCGGCGTTGGCGAAGAAGAGGGTCCTCTCGAGATCCTTCTCATCCACTACTCGGATAGCAAGAAAAAGGAAGGAGAGCGGCTTGCTCCGCCGCAGCCAGGTCAAAAGGTCGCTCGTGGGACCGCCGCCCTGGCCGGCGGTCCGGGCCCACTCGGCTTTGAGGTCGATCGTCTTCAAGCCCGCTTCCTTCACCCGCTTGTCCAGGTCGGAGCTCCCCGCTCGCCCCTGGGGGTTCTTCTGTCTGGGGTTGCGCAAAGACTTGGGAGCACCCGCCGCCTTCGTCTCGATCAGGATCTCGACCGTGCCGGTCCTGGGATAGGAGGTGTCGAGGTTGTGGTTCGGGAAGATCAATCCCGGCACGGCGCCGCGGCCGTGCAGCTCTTTGCCGGAGCAGTTCTCCAACAGGAGAGCCGTTAGATCCGTGAAAAAGTCGCCTTTACCGTTCTGGTTGTCCCCCTGATCGGCAAGCCCAGCGGCGAAGTTCTGATCGAAGCCCCACATGGCCGCAAGGAAGCGGTCCTCGATCTCGGGCCAGCGTGACGGCTTCGCGGCGACGGCCCACTGATACATCTCGAAGAGGGGCCGGCATCCCGGACTCTCCGCCACCCGCGGGCTGGTCTTACGTGCCATCTGGAGGAGAAAGTAGCACGATGCGCGCTTTCCGATCACCGCTCCGGGAACGGGCCTGTCGCCGTTCGTGGAGGGAGATCCGGGCGGAGGCCAACTCGCCACGGGTGACTTCCCCGGAGAAGAGAACGGCGTCGATCGCCTCCAGGGCCTCGTTCAGGCAACCTTCGCGGCCATTCCGCAGCACCGTGTCCACGTGAGCTGCGAGCTTGAGCAGGGGAGCCTTGTGGCGGGCGACCAGCTCCGCCGAGGGAACGAGAATCCGGTCCGCCTCGCGCGGTTCGAGCTTGAGAACTCCGCCGCCATAACTCCGCCCCACCCGTTCGCAGGACAGCAGGGTGGCGGAGTTGTAGAAGGCGACGACGAAAGCCTGGCGCAGACCGACGGGGATCCGCGGCAGGCGGACGGTGAGGAGCGTGTTCGAGGAGACGGCCCGTGCCGTGTTGAGGCAGAGGCGCGGTACGACGTCGCTCATATAGGTGAGGAACGCCTCCGGCGTGAGAACGCCGGGAACGCGGAACCAGGGCGAACGGACCCGGCACTTGTATCGTTCGGAGTAGCCCAGATTCTCCCCGTGCTGGACGTACGACTGTTCCGCCACGGTCAACCGGTCTCCGGGAACCCAGAGCAGACAGCGCTCGCCTGCCGACCGCAACCGGGAGACCCCGGCAGCCGTGATCTGCAGTCCGGGGATCTGACGAGCCCGGACGAGGGCCGGCCGGAGAGAAGAAACGGGCAACTTCCAGCGAACCGCTTCCTCGGGAGTCAGGACGAAGTACTCGTTGGCTCCGCTGACGAAACCGATGCTCGCCTTGCCCACATCCTCCAGCCGGCCGAGGAGACCGCGCTCCTCAAGGCCGTCCAGGAGGACCGCTCCGGGATGGGCCGTGTAACCCGGTATCCATTTCTTCGGCTCCAGCCCGGCGGGGAAGGTTTCGGCAGAAGCCAGGACGCTATCGAGCTCGACCAGGTCGGCGTCGGTCTCGACCTCCGTCAGCGCCAGCCGGCCCGGCCCCTTCCCCTTGCCCGCCGCGAGGAGGAGCACCACCTCTTCCTGCACGTCCGGGAAGACCGCCCGCCGGAAAGCGACGACGTGAACCTCCGCGAAGGAGTGCCGCAGGTGCTCGCGAAGGGGGGCGGCATAGCGGGTATGGATGAGCTCCGCCGGCAGGATCAGTGCGAGACGCCCTCCCGGCCGTAGGAAGGCGGCGGCGTGGACGACGAAGTGCGCCCAGGAGGAGGCGAGACGAGTGAGCTTGACACCTGCATGAGCGGCGCGCTCCAGCGCCTCTCCGCGGGCGCCGCCGGCAAACTCCTGGTAGCGGATGTAGGGTGGATTGCCGATCACGGCGTCGACGCCTTCAGAGGGGCCGAAGAGGTCGCCGGGTGGAGTCAACGAGAAGAAGCTGGCGACCCGGGTACCGCTGTAGGGTACGCCGAGCTCGGAGCCGACCCGTTCTCGGGTGATGCGGACGGCGTCGGGATTGAGATCGACAGCGTGGAGGAGAGAGGCCGCCCGTCCTGGGCTCGCCCCCAGGTCGAGCAGCCGGCGGGCCGCGGTCTCCAGGAAGACCCCGTCCCCAGAGGACGGATCGAGCACCGACTGATCCGCCCGGGTGACGGCCCAGGAGACCATCGGCTGGACGAGAACCTGGGGCGAATAGAAGGCGCCCAGGCTCTTACGCCGCCCCCGCCCCACAGGGCTGCTCGTCACCATCTCGGTAAGCATGTCATCTCCAGACCGTCGTGCGGCCAAGGTCACCGCATCCGAAGATACTAGCATGGCCAGACGCTTGATTACCGCCTTGCGGCCGCCTAATGACGCGTACTGGAGGAGAGCTGCGCAGCTTGAAAAGTTGGAGGACGGCTCCGGGAGGGAAACCCCCTCCCGGAGCCGCGGTGGCGACCGCCCGAACGGCGGCTGTTACTGGAGGGACTCGAGCATCTCCTTCGCCGACTTGGCGTCGGGGTCGGCGGGGGCCAGCTCGACGAACTTCTTCAGGCTCTCCTTCGCTTTCGCGGTGTCGCCGGAGTTGGCGTAGGAGAGGCCGAGCATGTAGTAGGCCTTGGCATACTTGGGATCGACCGAGACGCACTGCTCGAAAGTCGAGAGGGCCTGGGGGATCTGGTTGTTGTTGAACAGCTTGACCCCCTGGCGGTAGAGCGAATCGGCGCTCGCCCCCTGGCCGCTCGCCTGGGCGGCGGCGAAGGCGGCCTTGGCCTTGGCGTCGTACTCCTTGAAGTGCGCCGTGTCCTTCTTGACCCGGGCCTCCTCCGCCATCTGCTTGTAGGTGTTGAACCGCAGGGTGTTCGGCTCCGGACTCTGCGGATCGGCCTTGGCGAGCTGGTCGGCGAGAGCCAGCGACTCGTTGTAGTTCTTTTTCACGATGGCGAGGTCGGAGAGCGCCGAGTAGGCGTTCTCCAGCGTTGGATCGACCTGGATGGCACGCCTGAAGGCGGCCTCGGCGTCCGCCGGCCGCTTCTCGCGGGTCGCCTCCGCCCCCTCGTTGAACAGCCGTACAGCGCTCTCACGCCCGGGCGCGGCGATGGCCAGGGCATCCATCGCCTGCTGCGCCTTGGCGCTGTACTCGGCGATCTTGGCCGGGTCCTTGGCCACCTTGGCCTCGCTCAGCAGCCCCCGGTAGCCGTCGTAGCGATCCTTCAAGCCCCGTACTTTACCGGGGTCGAGCTCGAGGAACCGGTCGGTCGCGGCCAGCGAGTCGGTGTACTTGCTCTGCGCCAGGTAGACCTCGGCGAGCGCCGCCTGGATGGTGACGTTCTTGGGATCGAGCTGGGCCGCCTGCTGGAACTTGGCGACCGCGGTCACGTTGTCGTTCTTCTGGAAGGCGACGACCCCCTCGTTGTAGGCCGCGATCGCCTGGTTGGCGCCCGAGAGGGCCTCGGGAGTCCCGCCCGCCGCCGGCGCCCCGGCCCCGCCCTTCACCACCTGCCCCAGGTTGTAGGTCACCCGGACGTTCTCGCCGAGCTTAGCCTCCAGGGGCGCCTCGTAGGGAGTGAATCCCTCCTTCTCGATCCGGATCATGTACTTCCTCGTGGCGTCCAGGATGATGGCGGTGAACTTGCCGCTCGAATCCGTGAGCTTGTCCTGGTAGTACTTGAACTCCGGGCTGGTGATGATCACCTTGGCCCCGGCGACGGGTTTGTTGCTCGGGTCGAGCACCGTCCCCAGAACCCTCCCCTCTCCGACGGCCCAGAGCGAGCCGGCCAGAGCGAGGGCCAGGACCAGGGCGGCGGCGAGCACGCGTTCGATGCGGGTCATGGGCATTGCCTGCCTTTCTTCAAGAGATCCTCTCTACAGCGGCACCAATTCAGGGCGAGGATTGTAACCTGTCGCGGCGCGGGAGAGGGAGCACGAAGAAATCGCAGTAGAAAGCCCTCCTCGCAGCGGAGTCGATACGGGTCCGTTTGAACCTGCGGGCGGTCTCCTCCGGGCGCTCCGCGCAGCCAGTCGCCCGTCCTCGGATTCAAACGGACCCAGTACCCCGGAGTCAAACCCCTGCTACCCTTCGCACCATGGCGGCGGCGGAAGAACCCCGGGAACCCGAGACCCGCGAGCGGCATCCCGCGGAGGGGGAGTGGCGCGCCGATCCGCTGGCGCGGAGCCAGCACAGCCGGCTCGACGAGGAGATCCGCGCCCCGGAGGAGGATTACGACGAGGAGCGGGCGACCGAGCTCTGCGCCGCCCTCTGCCGCAGTCTCCTCGGCGACTTCGCGCCCGCCGTCCTCCTCCTCTCCGCCGAGGAGCGGCGGCGGGTGCAGGCGCTCGTCGCCTACATCCACACGCTCTTCGACTTCGCCCGCCAGCACGGGATCGAGGGGGAGCGCCTGGCGCAGATCAACCGCTGGGAGTTCACCCTCGACTCCGCCCTCTCGGGCCAGAAGGTGGGACAGCCGATCTTCGTCGCCATGGCGCGCGAGAACGCGCTGCGCGCCTGGCCGGAGGCGGCGCTCGCGGAGATCACGGCGTGCGCGAGGCGGCGCGCCATGCGCCCCCGCCCGGCCAGCCCGCGGGAGGCCGAGACCGAGTCGGAACGCCTGGCGCGCGCCGCGGCGACGGCGGTCCTAGGCCGCGAGCCGGCCCAGGAGCTCGCCGCCTTCGGGGGGGCGCTCCTCCGTCTCCACGCCCTGCAGAACCTCGGTCCGGAGTCGGGGCGCAACCGCTGCCCCCTCCCCGAGAGCGAGCTGCCGATCGACTTCGACGCCCCGCCCGACCCCCGGCAGCTGCTCGCCGCGGCCCAGAAGGAGTGCCAGCGCCTCCGCCCGCGCCTCCTCAAGTCACCGCGCGGCCTGATCGAGCTGACGGCGCGCTACCGCCGGGCCGCCGTCTTCTCCCTCCTGGTGGCGCTCAAGCTCCTCATCCTGATCGAGGACGGCGACACCGGCCTCCTCGCCGATCCACCGCGGCTGGGTCTCCTCGCTCGCCTGGGCCTCCTCGCCCGGGCGCGGTGGGTGCGGATGAGTTAGCCCCACCCGGGCGAGGGATCCACTCACTTCTTGACGGCGGCCTGCGCTTTGGCCGGCGCGAAATGTTCCCGGGTCTGGCCGATCCAGCGGTCGAGAAACTTCTCGCGGTCCTTCTGCTTGTTGAGGTCATCGGTGGGATTGCGGAACACGAGGTCTTCACTGCGCTCCCCGGTGCCGGAAAAGACTGTCGCCGTGATGACATGGTAGTGATTGCGCGGGGTGATCCGAACGTGCTCCTGGCCGAACACCTCGTCCAATTTGTCGATGGCCCAACGGTACGGCTCCTCGCGAGGGTGTAGCTGTCGATTGCTCATGTTAACTATTTTACCCGGTTTGGGCCATTCTGGAGCTATCTGCAATATAAAAGATAAATGCAGATATAGAATAACTGCATTTAGAGATACGGTTCAACGAGGATTTTGGAGGCGGCGCGGAAGCCCAGGCTGAGCGCCTCGCCCCCCTCCAGATGGAGCTCGACCAGGTCGGCCACCTCGTCGCGGGCGACGACCCGCAGGCGGCAGCCCGGCTTCAGACGGCGGCGCTCGAGGAGGAGGAGAAAGTCCCGACTCTGGTCCCCCACCCGCGCCACCTGGACCGGGGCGTCGAGCGGACAGGCGAGGAGGTTGGGGAGGACCGGCTCGTGGACCTCCCCATGGGCGTCGGGGATGGGGTCGCCGTGCGGGTCGACCGAGGGGTGCCCCAGCATCTCGTCCATCCGCTCGATCAGCCGGTCGGAGACGGCGTGCTCCAGGAGCTCGGCCTCGGGGTGGACCTCGCTCCAGTCCATGCCCATGACCGCGACCAGGAAGAGCTCGACCAGGCGGTGGCGGCGCAGCACGTGGGCCGCGAGCTGGCGGCCGTGGCCGGTCAAGAGGACGCCGCTGTACGGCTCGTAGGAGACCAGGCCGCTGTCGGCGAGGGTCTTGACCATGGCGGTCACCGTCCCCGGGGCAACCCCGAGGGCCGCCGAGATCTGCCCCATGGTCACCAGGGCGCCCGGGTTCCTCTGCTGCTCCACGAGGATGGACTTAAGGTAGTCCTCGACGGTGCTGGTCGGCATGGCGTGGCGTTAGCGAAATGGCGGCTCGGGCCGGCCGCGCTCAGTAGCTCTCCCCGGGCTCCAGGGTGACGACCTCGCACTTGACCCCGAGGTCCTCGAGCGCCTTCTCGAGCTGCGGCGGCGTCCCGGTGAGCAGTGGGAAGGTGCCCCAGTGGATGGGAACGACCTTCCTCACCTCCAGGAAGCGGCAGGCGCGGGCAGCCTGCTGGGGGTCCATCGTGAAGTGGTCGCCGATGGGGAGGAAGGCGAGCTCCGGCCGGTAGATCTCGGCGAGCATCTGCATGTCGGAGAAGAGGGCGGTGTCGCCGGCATGGTAGAAGGTGAACCCCCCCGGCAGCCGGACGACGAAGCCCGAGGCGACGCCGCCATAGAGGAGCTGGTCGCCGTCCTCGATCGAGCTCGAATGGTCGGCGCGCACCATCGAGACCTGGAGCCCGAGGACCTCCTGGCTCCCCCCGGGATTCATCCCCGAGCAGTTCTCCACCCCTTTGGCGGTCAGCCACTCGCAGATCTCATAGCCGGCGACGATCCGCTTCGGCTTGTAGCGCTGGGCGATCTCGACCGCGTCGCCCATGTGGTCCGAGTGCCCGTGGGTGATGAGGATGGCGTCCAGCCGGTCGAAGGTCTGGAGGTCTTTCGGGCAACGCGGGTTGTGCATCACCCAGGGGTCGATCAGCACGACCTCCCCATCCGGGAGATCGCAGCGCACGGTGGCATGGCCCAGGTAGGTGAACTTGGGACGCGGGTGCTGGTGGTTGTTCATGCCTCTCTCCTCCGCCCGAACGGGATCGATGGGACCTCTGCCGCCATTCTAGACCGATCGCGGGGCAGCGGCGCCCAAGTTTCGAGCTCGCGGTCCGCTCCTTCGGGCGCTCCGCGCGGCCAGCCGCAGAGCCGCGAGCTCAAACCGGGGCGCGCGGCCCTTCCCGACCCTCATGGTAGAGTCCGATTTTGACTTTTGGGGAGGTTTGGGATGTCTCTGTTCTTCCTGTTCCTGCATATCCTGATGGCATTCTGGCTGGTGGGGGGAGTGTTCGGCGGCATCGTGGTGCGCGCCCAGACCCGCCGTGCCGCCGATCTGGCGAGCAAGGTCTACGGCCTGCGCCTGGCCTGGCGCCTGACCCGGGTCTACACCCTGCCCGGCGCCATTCTGGCCGGCCTGCTCGGCTTCTACCTCGTCACCGCCCGCGGTTTCGGCTTCACCGCCCTCTGGGTGCAGATCTCGAGCGTCCTCTATCTCTTCATGCTCGCGTCGACCCTCTTCTACCTCACCCCCCGCCTGCGCCGGACCCTCGCCGCCGGCGAGGCGTCGCTCGCCGCCGGTTCGCCCACGGCGGAGCTCCAGAGCCTGGCCGCCGCCAAGCTGCCGGGCATTCTGGCCGACGTCAACGCTCTGGGGATCGTCGCCCTGACCGCCATGATGGTGTTCAAGAAGCCCTAGAGCTTCTCGAAACCTAAGCCGGTACCCAGCGGACGGTACTGGCAGCGGACGGTACTGGCTCAGTTTGGTTCCGAGGACGGGCGACTGGCCGCGCGAAACACCCGAAGGAGCCCGCCCGCAGGATCAAACTGAGCCGGCACCCAACGGGAGCATAAAAAACGGCGGCCGGACAAGTCCGGCCGCCGTCGCTTTTGAGCTTTTTGGAGCTGGTTCTACTTCTGGCCTACTGGTTAGACTTGAAACTGGCGGAAGAAGTTCTCCCGCAGCTTCGCGTTGAACGGGTGCTCCGTCAACCGGTAGTAGATGGTCTGGGCGTCGCGGCGCGGGGCCACGAGTCCGTAGGCCTTGAGCTTGGCCAGGTGCTGGGAGACGGCCGAAACCGAGACCCCGAGCATCTCCGCCAGATCACAAACGCACAGCTCCTTCATGTTCTCTAGAAGATAGAGGAGCTTCAAGCGGGTGGAGTTCCCCGCCAGGTTCATGAGCTCGGCAGCTTCCTCGATATCGGGTGTCCCCTCGAGGTTCTGCCGGATCTGGGCCATTTCCTTCTGTGTCATGTTGGGCGCCTCGCCTTTCATCGTGATTTCCTCCATGCTTTAAGCAAGCCATATCATTATCGCCAAGCCCCTCGGCACGCGCCGGGAGACCTTGACTTCTTCCTATGTGACCATGTTCTTGCAAACTCTATTGTACTCTTCCAGGGGACGAATTCAAGCCCTTTTCTAAAAAAAGTCGAAGAATTTGTCCCGCCAACCCGCCCAGCCGCACCTATGCATCTCTAACACAACCCAGGGCAAATTTCATCCCCCTCTTAGAAGATGGTCTGCCGAGGTACGGCAAGAACCTTCCGGGGGATCTCAAGGAAGGCTTCCCCGCTGACCTATAATCAGCACCGGAAAGGAGGGCTTCTCATGACCCGGTCCCTCACCATCGAGTACTGCACCGTCTGAAACTACTACCCTCGTGCCGCCGGTCTGGCGGAAGAGGTCAAGAATCAGTTCGGCATCGAGCCGCAGCTGATCAAGGGCACCGGCGGCCGCTTCGAGGTCACCCTCGGCAACGACCTGATCTTCTCGAAGAAGCAGACCGGCCGCTTCCCCGAAGCCGGGGAGATAGCACGCGCGCTAGAGGAGAAGTTGGGCTAACGCACTAGATACGTAAGCAACCTCGGCGTCGGCCTTATGTCCGGGCCGGCGTCCGGAACTCTCCCCCTGATCCCGATCGTCCTCCACCTCTCAGCGCTCCTCGCCGCGGCAGGCCTCCTCGCCCTGGCCCGCCGTACGAACCGGGCGCGCCGCGCCGCGCCCGGACTTCCGGCGGCCGGCGAAGCTCGGGAAGGCGAGGTGACCGTTCTCCTGCCGGTGCGCGACGAAGAGATCAACGTCCTCCCCTGCCTCGACAGTCTGCTGGCGCAGACCGCCCACCCCCGGGTGCGGGTGATCGACGACGGCTCGACCGATGCCACGGCCGCCCTGGTCCGGGGGCGGCTCGCGGGGTTTCCCCAGCTCGCTCTGCTCGCGGCGGGGCCGCTCCCGGACGGTTGGAGAGGCAAGGTCCACGCCCTGGAGGCGGGGGCGGCGGGGGTGGAGACCCCGTGGCTGCTGCTCACCGACGCCGACACCCGGCACCGCCCGGAAGCTCTGGCGCGGAGCCTCGCAGCGGTCGGTCCTGCGGGGACTCAGCTCGACGCGGTCTCGCTCGCCGGCTTTCAGGAGGCCCGAGGGCTCGCCGAGAACCTCCTCACCCCGGCGGTCTTCGCCCTCCTCGACCTGCTTCTCGGCGATTGGCAGGCGGTCGCCGGCGCCGCGGCGGGTCCGGCGATCGCCAACGGCCAGTACATTCTCGTCTGCCGGGAAGCCTGGGAGAGGTGCGGCGGCTTCGCGCCCATCCGCGCCGAGACCCTGGACGACGTGGCGCTCGTCGTCAGGCTGCGGGCTCACGGCTACAGCACCGGCTTCTTCCGCGCCCCGGATCTCCTCTCGATCCGGATGTACCGCGGCGCCCGGGAGACGGCGCGCGGCTGGCGGCGCAACCTCGGCGGTCTCCTGGGTCCCCGCCCGGGGATCGCCGCCGCCACTCTCGCCGTCCTCCTCTTCCCCCCGCTCGCCGCGACCGCCGAGCTCGCCACCGGTCACCCGCTCGCCGCCGGTCTCCTCTGGGCAGCCGGGGCCGCCGCCTCGGCCCTCTGGCGCGCCGGCAGCGGCCACCGGCCGGCCTACGGTCTTCTCTATCCGCTGGATGCTCTAGCCCTCGCCTGGGTCCTGGCGAGCGGTGTCGCCGACCGGCGCCGGGGCCGGCTGGAGACTTGGAAGGGACGGCAGATTCGGTTCTGACGGAGCTCCGAAGCCGCGAAAAGTCTTCTGGAAGGCGTGGAAAGTCCTCTGGAGCTCATGGAAGTCTTCCGGAACTCATGAAAAGTCCTCCGGAGCTCATGGAAAGTCTTCAGAAAGTCGTGGAAAGTCTTTTAAAACCCGTCGGAAGTCTTCAGGGACTCGTGGAAAGTCTTCAGGAACCCGTGGAAAGTCTTCTGGAGCGCCTCGAAAGTCCTCGGAAACTTGTCCGGGAGCTGCCAAAACCTGTCGAAAGTCTTCCGGAACACCTCGAAAGTCCGAGGGAAGGCGTGGAAAGCCGTGAGAGACCTTTAGACTAGGGCGCGAGCGGCGCTTCGTAGGAGCAGCTCTGACCCGCCGTCTCCTCTACCGAGACGGCGAGCGTCTCGATCCGCGAGCCGCGGAGATGGTCGGCCAGGTCGGCCCAGAAGAGGCGGGCCAGAAGCTCGATCGAGGTGTTGGCCAGGGGGAGGAGGAGGACGTCGTCCTCGGGGAAGAGGTAACGGCGCTCGCCGAAACGGACCTCGACCTCCCCCTCCTCCCGCGACCAGATCAACCCGGGGCTCTCCGCCGGCAGCAGGGTCCGGCTGTCCAGCTTCCGGCAGAGGCCGCGGACGACCACCTTGACCGACTCCAGGTCGACGAGGAGCCCCCAGGAGTCGAGCTCGCTGCCGGCGAGCTCCAGGCTGACCCGGTAGTTGTGACCGTGGAAGAGCTCCGCCCGGTCGGCGCTGAAAAGGGTGAAGTGGGCGGAGGAGAACTTGAAGTCCTCCTTGGCGAGAACGAGCCGGTAGGGAGGGCGGGCCGCCATCCTGTCAGCTCGCCGGGGTCTCTGGAGCCGGGGACGCAGTCTCTGCCGGGCTCTCCGATGCCGCCGGACTCGCCGGACTCGCCGCTCGACCGCCCCGCGCCCGCGCCGCCTGGGACTCGTGGAGGCGGCCGAGGAGGTCGTAGATCACCAGCTCGTGGGCCCGGGCGGCGGAGCGGATCATCCGGTTGACGTGCATGTGCACGAAGCTCAAGGCGAGGTCGGAGATCGGCACGCTGAGCCGCCCCGCCGCCTCCAGCTGCCGGAGCTCGGCCATGGCGGCAGCGCTCTCCTCCGAACGCTTGCGGAGCACAGCGAGACCGGGGGCGAGCGGGCTCTCCTCGGCCTGGCCGAGGTCGAGAAGGGCCTCCAGGCTCCGCCGTTCGGTACGGAACTTCTGGTCGAGCTGGACCCGGAGATCCTTGCTGCCGCCGAACTCGCGCAGGTAGGACTCGCGCAGACGGGAGAGCACCGAGATCTTGCCCGCCGAGTCGAGCCCGAGGTCGGAGAGCAGCAGGTCGGTGCCCACCAGGGCGAGCCGCCAGCGCGCCTCGGCCCCCTCGTCCCCTTCGAGGCTGAGAACGATTTCGAGCACCGCCCGGCTGTCGAGCTCGAACAGCCGCTCGGAGAGGAGGATGCCCTCCGGGCCGCCATAGCGTTCGACCTCGCGCTCGTAGGTGTCGAGCTGGAACTTCCACAGCCGGCCGTCGGCGAGCCACTCCGCCGCCGCCGCGGAGAGGGCCGGGAGAGTCCGGCCGCAGAGCTTTGCCGGGTCGCCGTGGAAGCGCACCCGCACGTGCCACTGCGGATCGCCGTAGCGGATGAAGAACCAGGAATCGGCGGCGCCGCTCGCCCGGGCCTCCTCGACCGCCGGGTCGATCAGCTCGCGGAGCACCCGGTCCGCCGTCGAGCTGCCGGTGTAGAGCTTGAAGTAGAGCCACTCCGAGCCGGGCGGGAAGGAGCGCGCCACCGCCGCGGCCGGCTGGGCGCCGCGCCGGCCGGCGGCGCGGCTCCCCTCCTTGGGGACCTGCACCAGGGGGACGATGAACTCGTGGACGAAGCGCCCCTCCGGACCGCGGGCGCAGAGCTCGTCCGGCCCCGGATAGAACTCGATCAGCATGGCCTCCTTGCGCTCCTCGATGACGTCGAGCCAGGAGTCGACCGAGAGCGCGTTGTCGAGGTCGATCAGCAGCTCGTTGTCGGCGTCGGCCAGGCTGACGAAACGCGCCAGCCGCCGCTCGGCGCGGAAGCGCTGGACGGCGGCGAAGCGCTCCGCCGCCCCCTTGGGGCGGGCGAGGGCCTCGATCTCGGCCGTCGTCATCCGCCAGCGGGCCCGGGAGAGGACCAGCCGGCCGGCGGTCACCCGGGGGAGGAACGGGGCGCTCTCGAGCGCTCCCCAGCTCCAGCCCAGGCCGGCGGCGAGGCCCTGGGACTGCAGGGTGCAGAGGAAACGGTAGATCCCCAGGCTGCCGCGGGAGAAGTTGTGGGCGCTGGTGAGCCGCGGGATGACCTCCTTGCCCAGTCGCCGCGAGCGCAGGACGATGCGCGGCCCGACGACCGAAACCTCTAAGTCGGTGATCGGGATCTGGCCCTCGGGAGCGGCGCCGGAGCGGCCGAGGAAGGGGATCTCGTGCTGCCTCAAGACCGGGCGGGAGAGGATGTTGCCGACCCGCCCCTGGGGGAGGTGCACCACCTCGGCGAAGATGGCGTCCGGCCGCAGCGCCTCCTCGGCTCGCAGATGCTCCTCGACGGCGCGGTGGAGCGCCGGGTCGGCGTGGCAGAAACGGCCGAGGAGGGGCGCGCCGGAAGGGCCGGCCACCCCCTTGAGGAGAATGCTGTAACGGCCCTCCGCCAGGGCCTCGGGCGACTCGGCGGCGATCGTCCCCATGACCTCGAAGGCGTCGGGGAGCGGGGGGGCTCGTTCGAGCCCAGCTGCTCCAAGTCCTTCTCGTCCAGGGTGATCGCCTGCGCGCCCGAGGTCCAGGCCTGGGTCAGCTTGCTGAGGAGGAGCGACTGGGACGCCCCCCAGGGGACGGTCGGATCGGCCGCCGGTCCGCCGAGGCCGATGCCGCGCAGGAGGGGCGAGGCCTCGGCGCCGGCGGCGCCCGACTTCTCGAAGCCGATGCCGAGCTCCTCGTCCAGGGCCTCGGTCAAGGGGATCCAGCGCCCGTCCCCGTAGCGGTCGCCGAACTCCTGGCGAAACTTCTCGAAGATCTCCTGGCGGCCCCGGCCGGCGAAGCGGTGGACGAGCGCCACCCCGCGGATCAGCTCGGCGAGCAGCTCCGGGCCGATCCGCGGATCGTCGACCGGCTTGACCATGTCGACCTGGAAGAGCCGCGACAGCTCGACGCTCGTCGGCAGCTCCTCCAGCCGGCGGGCGAGCTCCCGGTAGAGCTCGGGGGAGGCGCCGAGACCGGTGCCGTCGAGCTCCTCCAGGGTCTTCCTCTCCCGGTCGAGCACCCCGGCCGCCACCTGCCCCGAGGGGAGGGCGCGGAGCTGCGCCACCAGGTCGTGGATCGCCTCGGGTCCGGTGACCGCGGGTTGCAGACTGGAGACCAGGATCTGGCTGTCGATCAGCTCGGTGACGAAGCCCTCGGCGTCCTCCAGAGCGATCTCGCCGTCCGGGTCGGCGGCGACCAGGGCGGCGGCGAGGTCGGCGGCCAGGGCGCCCGCGGCGGCCCGCTCCAGGGTGGCGTCCAGATACTCCGTGGAGTCGAGGGCCACCAGGTGATGCGAGCGCACCTTGCCGTCGAGCCGCGCTTCGGCGTAACGCCACCTCCCGGCGGCCTGGTAGAGGCTGGTGTTCGGATAGTAGAGGAGCTCCCGGCGGAGAGCGGGATCGCGCCCGAGGTCCTCGGCGAGAGCGAAGAGGTAGTCCATGTCGAGCCGGGTGTGGCGCTGGTAGGCGGCACGCGGTGCGAGGTCGAGCCGGGTCCCCGCCGCGGCCGCGGGCTCCCCCTCCCGCGGCACCGGCACCTCGCCCACCGAGCAGCCAGAGAACAGGCCGAAGGGGGTGGCGCGAGCCGCCATCCGCTGGTAGTAACGCACCAGGGCATGCTCGGCCCGCCGCCCCTTCTTCGAGTCGGGATCGGCGAGCCAGAGGGCCAGGCTGTCCGAGAGCGATGGGGAGGCGAGGAACAGGGCCTCGGCGATCTCCGGACGCGCCAGGGCGGCCGCCAGCCGACCGCGGAGGAGCTTCCGGTCGGCCGCCAGGGCCTCCGCCTGGGCCGCCCCGTCGAGGGCGGCCGTGGCGGTGAGCCCCGCGCTCCAGGCCTCCAGCTCCTCGAACGGAAAGAGCGGGGTGCGAAAGGCGAAGAAGCCCGAGGGGACGAGGTTCACCCCGCTCGGGGCCGGGCTCTTCGGGGAGCGCCCGCTGGAGAGAGATGTCGGTTTGTCGGCCTCAGGTCCGGCTGGCTTTTGCGCTTTCATGGGAAAAGGCAGTCTAGAGGCTGCCCCCCCGAGGGTCAAGGAGAGAGCCGCTCGACCCGCTCGACCCGATCGATCCGTTCGAGCAGCTCGGCGGCCCGCCGGTCGCCGGGCAGCTCGGCGGCGAGGGTCCGGGCGCGCCGGCGCAGCTCGGCCAGCTCGCCGCGCGGGCGGGCTCCCGGCCGCAGCTCCGCCAGCTCGGCCAGCTTCGCCGCCAGGGAGGCGAGCCGGAAGCCGGCGGAGGCCTCCTCCCAGGAGCCGGCGAGATCGGCGAGCCGCAGGCGAGCCCCGCCAGGAATCGTGGCGACCACCGCCGCGCCCCCCTCTCCTGCGGCGCCCTCCGCCGCCGCCGCGGGCTGGAGCTCGATCTCATAGAGCGCCACGGCCCCGGCGCTCACCCGCCGGTAGCGCGCGACCACCGTGGGATCGAAGTCCACCTCGATTTCGGCGGCATTGGCGGGATTGGCGGGATTGGCGGAGTCGGCGAGCCGGAAGAGGAGGAGCCGGCGGCGCTCTCCGGGGGTGAAGGGGGAGGGCGCCCCTTCCGCCGCCTTCCCAGCGCCGACTCCCGGCCATGGCGTCGACGAGCTCCTCCCGGCTCTCCCCGGCGGAGAGCCGGCGGCCGGCCGGGACGGAGCGGTTCGCCCGGCCGGCCTGGAAGATGTCGCGCGGCGCGACCGCGGTGTCGACGAACCCGCCGGCCGGCGCGGCGCGAAACAGCTCCTGCTTCATCGCCTTGGCCCGCGGCGCGGCTGCCGCCAGTGGGGCCGCGGCGGTCTTCGCGCTCTCCTCCGCGGTCGCGACGACCCCCGCCTCGTTGCGCCCGGCTCCCGCCAGATCTCCCTCGCGGGAAGGGGGAGGAGCTGCCGGCTCCGGAACGACCCTTCCGGCTCCCCCGGCTCCTCCGGCTCCCCCGGCTCCTCCAACAATCCCCCCCTCCGGCTGCTCTTGCCGCGGCCGGGCAGCGGGGGCCGCGTCGGCAGCCTGGCGCCGCTCCAGGGCGAGCGGAGGGGGCGAAGCGAGCCTGGGCTGAGGGGAGGCCGGCGGGGGGGAGGCCTGCATTACCTCGGACCGTGCCACGGGCGGCCGCATCTCCGGCGGCGCCGGCTGCCGCACCGGCATCGCCGGCACCGCCACCAGGTGGAGTCTGCGGCGCGCTGACCGCGCGTGGCGGTGCGCTCCGCACCCGGCTTTGCCGGCCCTCCCGCCCCTCCCGATCGCTATCGAAGACCCGGAGAGAGAAGAGGCCAGCCCCCACCATCGCCACGAGAGAGGCCGCGAGCAGCCAGCGCTGCCGCGCCCGGAACCCGCCTTCCCGCGCCGGCTCGGCGGAGGGAGCGGAATCCGGCGCGACCTTCACCTCGGCGGCATCGGCGACATCGGCCACATCGGCCGGAATTTCGGACCGGAGCCGCGCCAGGAGGTCGGCCGGCGGCTCGACGTCCCCGCGCTCGGAGAGAAGGCGCACGATCTCGCGCTCGCTGCGGCGGCTCATCGGACCTCCTCCTCCAGGGCGAGGGCGAGCGCCTGGAGCGCCCGCTTGAGGCGCTTTCTCACGGCGACGCCGGTGATCCCCTCCTGACGCGCGACCTCCTTGACCGGCAGCTCCCCCCAGTAGAGGGCGGTGACGGTGAAGCGCAGCTCCTCGGGGAGAGCGAGAACGGCCCGCCGCAGCCGATCGCCCACTACCGCGCGGCTCATCGACTCCTCGATCGAGGGGGTGGGGTCGGGCACCCGCGCCTCGCGGCTCTCGTCGAGCGGCACCAGGCGACGCGGCCGCCGCAGGTGGTTCAAGAAGGTGTTATAGGCAATGCGGGCGAGCCAGGTCGAGAACCGGGCCCGGCCGTCGAAGCCGGAGAGGGCATCCCAGGCCTTACGGTAGCTCTCCTGGGTGAGGTCGGCCGCCAGGTCCGGGTCGCCGCACAGGCGGCGGAGGAGCGCGTAGACGCCGCGATAGGTCTCCTCGACCAGCCGCTCGGCGGCAGCGCGGTCGCCGGCCGCGAGCCGAGCCAGGAGCCGGCGCTGCTCTTCGTCCGCGCCCGGCGGACCGTCTCTCCAGGGGCTCGACAGGGTGAGGGTCCTCGCGGTTTCCATCCTACAGGGTTAGACACCGCAAGCCCAGGGAAGGAAACCGGCGGCCCGCCCGATCAGCCCGGCTTTTTCCTCTCGATCGTCCTCACCACCGGCGGCAGCGGTTTGCCCTCGTCGTCGAAGTAGTTGAGGATGTCGGCCTTCCGGCGCAGCTCTTCGGTCCAGGTCTCGATCTCCTTGTTGAGCAGCTTCTCCTTGAGCACGGTCCGGATCTGCTCGCGCACTGAGTCGATGGGTGGCGCTTCCTGTCCCTGCTTCTGGAGCTCGGGGGTGAGCACGTCCCGGTAGTAATTGTTGACGTCATCTACGCTCACGAAGACGCGCGGCCCCAGCCGTTCGTCGACGTAGGTCAGGACCATGAGCTGGCGGGAGACGAGCTGGCGCAGGCCGGCGGGAGTCAGGCCGACCTCTTTCAGGCGCTCTTCGAGCCCGGCCTCACCCTTGAAACGATCGCGGATCTCCTGGACCTGCTGGTCGATCCGGGCGACCGGCACCGGCTCGAAGCCGAAGCGGTCGATCTCGTGGAAGCGCAGCCGCTCGTCGATGAGCTGGCCGAGCACCCGACGGCGAAACTCGCGGGGGCTCTCGCCGGCGGTCGGCTGGGCGAGCCCGAGGCCGACGATGCGCTCGACGTCCGAGGCGAGGATGGGATCCTCGTCGACGATCGCCACCACCCGGTCCCTGAGGACGTTCTCCCCGGCGGCGCTCGGAGCGAGGGCGGCGGGTGGCGCCGGCACTGGCGTAGGCGACGGGGGCGGCGCGGCGAAGAGGAGAAAGAGGGCGAAGGGGAGAGAGAGGAGCATCCAACGGGCATGCTAGCATCGCGTCGATCATGGCTGAAGAGAGCTCCCTTCTACGCGTCGGCCTGGCGCAGATCGACTGCCGGCTGGGGGACGTCGAGGCGAACCTCGAGCGTCACCTCACCTGGATCGGGGAGGCGCGGCAGCGCTCGGTCGACCTCCTCGTCTTCCCCGAGCTGTCGCTCACCGGCTACCGCCTCCTCCACTTGACCCCGCGCGTCGCTCTGCGCCCGGCGGGCTCGCCGGTCCTCGCCCAACTGGCGGCCGCGGCTGGCCCCATGGCGGTCGTCGTCGGCCTGGTCGAAGAGGACGCGCGCGGGGTGCTCCACAACAGCGCCGTGCTGATCAAGGACGGCGCCCCGGTCCTCACCCACCGCAAAATCTACCTGCCGACCTACGGCATCTTCCAGGAGGAGCGCTTCTTCGGCGCCGGGAAAAGGCTCGGCCTCACCGACCTCGGCGGCAGCCGGGCCGGCATCCTGATCTGCGAGGACCTCTGGCACTCGAACCTCGCCGGCCGCCTCGCCGTGGCCGGCGCCAAGCTCCTCATCATCCCCTCGGCGGGCCCGGGCCGGATCGGCCCCGGCGATCTGCCGGAGAGCCAGGAGTCCTGGGAGCTGGTCACCCGCTCGACCGCGCTCCTCAACACCTGCTGGGTGGTCTACTGCAACCGGGTGGGCTGGGAGGAGGGCTCGTTCTACACCGGCGGCAGCCACGTGGTGCGCCCGGGCGGCGAGCTCAGCGTCCGCGCGCCCCTCTTGGAAGAGCACCTGCTGGTGACCGAGATCGATCTGCGCGACGCCGACCGCCTGCGCTGGCAGCTGCCGCTCATCGACGACGAGCGGACGGACCTCGAGGGACCGCTGTGATCCGCCGCGAGGAGGTCGCCGGCCGCCTGACGCTCAACGCGCCGCTCGCCGTCTCCGTGCTGGTGAGCTTCATCCGGGACGCGGTGACGACCGCGGGGTCCTCCGGAGTGACGATCGGCCTCTCGGGCGGGGTCGACTCGTCGCTCTCCGCCGCCCTCGCCGTGCGGGCCCTGGGCCCCGAGCGGGTACACGGTTTTCTTCTCCCCTACCGCACCTCCTCCGCCGACTCCCTGGCCGACGCCCATGCCGTCGTAGAAAACCTCGGCCTTGAGGCGCGCCAGATCGACATCTCGCCCATGGTCGACGCCTACTTCGACACCGCCGAGCCCGAGGCCGACCCCACCCGGCGGGGCAACAAGATGGCCCGCGAGCGGATGACGATCCTCTTCGATCAGGCGAAGAAGCTCGGCTGCCTGGTGCTCGGAACGTCGAACAAGACCGAGATCCTGCTCGGCTACTCGACCGTCTTCGGCGACAACGCGAGCTCGCTCAACCCGCTGGGCGACCTCTACAAGCAGCAGGTCTGGCAGCTCGCCCTCTATCTCGGCCTCCCCGCCTCGGTGGTCGAGAAGCGCCCCTCGGCCGACCTCTGGCCGGGCCAGACCGACGAGGGGGACCTCGGGGTCGACTACCTTACGGCGGACGAGGTCCTCTATCTCCTTTTCGACCGCGGCCTCTCCCCGGCGGAGGTGGTGGCGCGCGGCTACGCGGAGGAGGCGGTCTCCCGCATCACCCGCTACGAGCAGGCCTTCCGCTTCAAACGCCGGCTGATGCTCATCGCCCGGCTCTCCGGGAGCGCGGTCAACCTCGACCAGGAGATCCCGCGGGACTAGGTCTCCCTCTCCCCATGCCCGGCAAGCTCCTGGTCGTCGCGACGCCGATCGGCAACCTCGACGACCTCACCCCGCGGGCCCGCGCCGCCTTCGAGGCGGCCGACGTGATCGCCTGCGAGGACACCCGTCACACCGGCCTCCTTCTCCACCACCTGGGGATCAAGAAGCCGCTCGTCTCGCTCCACGAGCACAACGAGCGCCAGCGCCTGCCGCGGCTGCTCGCCGACCTCGAAGCGGGCCGGACCGTGGCTCTCGCAAGCGACGCCGGCACCCCGCTCCTCTCCGACCCCGGCTTCCTCCTCGTCCGCGAGGCGGCCGCCCGCGGCATCCGGATCGAGCCCCTTCCCGGCCCCTCCGCTCTCCTCGCCGCCCTCGTCGCCTCCGGCCTCCCCCCCTACCCCTTCACCTTCGCCGGCTTCCCGCCGCCCAAGTCCGGCAAGCGCCGGACCTTCTTTCGCACCTGGGCGGCTCTCCCCCATACCCTGATCTTCTTCGAGTCCCCCCACCGGCTGCTGGCGAGCCTCGACGATGCCGTAGCCGAGCTGGGCGACCGGCCGGCCGCGATTGCCCGCGAGCTCACCAAGCTTCACGAGGAGGTGTTGCGGGGGGCGCTCTCGGAGCTCCGTGCGGAGCTCGGGAAGCGGCCCTCGCTCAAGGGGGAGTTCGTCGTCGTCGTGGGCGGAAAGTAGAGCTGCAAGATTGTAGGAGGTTTTTCCGTCCTGCTTAAGCAGGACGGGATTCGCTCCAGCCCGGCTTGACCGGCAAGGCCGGCCCCTTAAAGATCCCGGAGAAGATGGCGGGCGATGATCAGGTGCTGGATCTCGGTCGTCCCCTCGTAGATGCGGAGGGCCCGGACCGAGCGGTAGAGGCGCTCGACCGGGTGCTCGGCGAGGGTGCCCCGGCCGCCGAGGATCTGGAGGGCGGCGTCCACGATGCGCTGGGCGGCCTCCGTGGCGAAGGCCTTCGCCATGGCGGCCGCCAGGCTCACCCGGCCTGAATCCCGCGCTGGATCCTGCGCTGGAACCTGGATGCCAGCGGCATCCCCCTCCCAGGCCGCACGGTAGACGAGCAGCCGGGCCGCGGCGAGGTCGGTCGCCATGATCGCCAGCTTCTCCTGGACGAGCTGAAACTCGGCCAGGGTCTTGCCGAACTGGCGGCGGCGGCGGGCGTGCACCGTGGCCTCGGCGAGAGCCCGGGCGGCCATGCCGCAGGCCGCCGCGGCGACCGTCGGGCGCAGCCGGTCCAAGGTCCGCATCCCCAGCTTGAAACCCTCCCCCTCAAGGCCGATCCGGTTCTCTTCCGGCACCCAGCAGCCGGAGAACCCGAGCTCGCCCAGGGGATGGGGTGAGGAGAGAACCTGGGGACCGAGAAAGGAGAGCCCGGGAGCCCCGGCCTCGACCAGGAAGCAGGAGAGGCCACGGCTCCCGGCCTCCCGGTCGGTGGCGGCGAAGACGACGTGGAAGTCGGCGATCCCGGCGTTAGAGATGAAGGTCTTGTGACCGTCCAGGACGTAGCCGCCGCGATCTCCGGTGCCGCCGGTGACCTCCGTTGCCGCCGATACCGCGGGTGGCGACCGTCGCCATCGAGGAGACGTCGGAGCCGGCCTCGGGCTCGGTCATGGCGAAGGCGGCCATGGCCCGGCCGCTGGCGACCGCCGGCAGCCACCGGCTGCGCTGCGCCTCGCTCCCCGCGAGAGTGATCGGCATCGAGCCCAGGCACTGGAGGGCGAAGACGGCATCGGCGAGCGGCGAGGCCGCGGCCAGGGCCTCCCGAATCAGGCAGCAGGCCCGGAGATCGGGCTCCGGCCAGTGCCCGCCCCAGGCCTCGGGAACGGCATAGCCGAGCCACCCCTCCTCGCCGAGGAGAGCGAGGAGCCAGCGCGCCTGCTGGCGCGCCCCCGGGTCGCCCTCGGGAGCGGGGAGCGGCGCCACGCGCTCTGCGGCGAAGCGGGCGACCTCCCCGGCGAGGGCGACGTGGCGCTCGTCGAGGAAGGCGCGGATCGTCGACGTATCCGGGGGAGCGCTCACCGGAAACGGGGCTCGCGCTTGTCGCGGAAGGCCTCGTAGGCCTCGCGAAAGTTGGGATCGAGCATGCAGGCGGCCTGGATCTCGACCTCGGCCGCCAGCGCCGATTCGAGGTCCATCGTCGCTTCCCGCTGGACGAGCTTCTTGGTCACCTCCATGCCGAAGGAGGGCCCCTTCGCCAGGCGCTCCGCCCAGCTCCGCGCCGCGGCCGGAAGCTCGTCATGGAGCACCACCCGGTTGTAGAGCCCGATCCGCTCCGCCTCCCGAGCCTCGACGAAATCGCCGGTCAAGAGGAGCTCCATGGCCCGGCCGAGCCCGACCAGGCGGGGCAGCAGCCAGGAGGCGCCCATGTCGGCCCCCGAGAGGCCGACCTTGGTGAAGAGGAAGGCGATCTTCGCCTTCTCGGAGGCGATCCGCAGGTCGCAGGCGCTGGCGATGACCGCCCCGGCCCCGGCGACCAGGCCGTTCAAAGCGCCCACCACCGGTCGCCGGCAGCGCAGGATGGAGAGGACGAGCGCGCCGGTCACCCGGGTGAAGTCGAGGAGGCCCTGGTAGTCGCGGGCGAAGAGGGCGCCGATGATGTCCTCGACGTCGCCGCCCGAGCAGAAGGCGCGGCCGCTGCCGGTCAAGAGGACCGCCCGCACCCCGGGCTCGGTGTCCAAAGCCTGGAAGACCCGGGTCAGCTCCTCATAGACCTCGAAGGTCAGGGCGTTCAGGCGCTCGGCGCGGTCCAGGGTGACGGTCGCCACCCCGGTCGCCGGGTCGTGCGCGTAGCGGCAGCTCCTAGGCTCGATCGGCATCGCGGCCCTCCGTGGCTGCCGGGAGGACGGCGGTGGCCTCGATCTCCAGGAGGGCCCCCGGTTCGAGGAGCGCCTGGACCTCGAGGAGGGCCATCGCCGGGTAGTGCCGTCCCATGACCCGGCGGTAGGCTGCCCCCACTGCCGGGAGATTGGCCAGGTACTGCCGGCGGTCGGTGACGTAGAGGGTGAGGCGCGCCACGTGCTCGGGCCCGCCCCCCGCGGCGCGGACGACGGCGACGGCGTTTTCGAGCGCGCGGGCGAACTGGCCGGGGAAGTCTTGGGCGACCAGCCGCTGCTCGCCGTCCCAGGCGATCTGGCCGGCGATGAAGAGGAGCCTCCCGCCGGCCGGCGCCAGCATGCCGTTCGAGTAGCCGCGCGGTGCCCCGAGCTCGGCGGGGTTGACCGGCTGGAGCCCGGCGGGGGCAGCGGGGGTCATGCGAGGAGGCTCCCGCCGTCCTGGACGATCGCCTGCCCGTTGATCCCCCGCGCCCGCGGGTCGCAGAGGGAGAGGACGAGATAGGCGACCTCCTCGGGATCGAGCAGGCGCTGCTGCGGCGAGGTCTGCCGGATGGCCTCGGCCACCTGCTCGGCCGGCCGGCCGGTCTTCTCGACGATCCGCTCGACCGACTCCCGGGTCATGTCGGTGTCGACGTACCCCGGGCAGACGGCGTTGACGGTCACCCCCGAGGCCGCGACCTCGGCCGCCACCGAGCGGGTGAAGCCGAGGACGGCATGCTTCGAGGCCGAGTAGGCGGCGATGTAGGCGGCTCCGGCCCGGCCGGCGATCGAGGCGACGTTCACCACCCGCCCCCAGCGCCGCTCGACCATGCCGGGGAGGAACGCCTGGGTAGCGAGAAAGGTGCCGGTGACGTTGACCGCGAAGATGCGGTTCCAGGTCGCGAGCGAGATCGCCTTGAGCGGCGCCGAATGGGCGATCCCGGCGTTGTTGACGAGGATGTCGACTTGACCGAGATGCTCGCCGGCCGTGCTGGCGAGGGCCGCGATCTGGGCGGGGTCGGTGACGTCGCAGGCCGCGGCCCAGGCCGCGTGCCCCAGGTCCCGGAGCGCCGCCGCCACCCCCTCGACATCCGAGCGGGTCCGCGCCGCCACCAGGACGGACGCCCCGGCCGCAGCGAGCGACCGCGCCACGGCCGCCCCGATACCCCTGCCGCCCCCGGTCACCACCGCCTTCTTGCCCGCCAGGATCACGGCGAGACCTTAGAACCGCGGTCGGACGGTGTCAAGGCTGGCTCAGTTTGATCCTGCGGGCGGGCTCCTTCGGGCGCTGCGCGCAGCCAGCCTGTGCCCAGAATGGGTATCGCCCGTCCGCGGATCCAAACTGAGCCAGGACCGTCCCCAGCCCGCAGGCTCAGACAGTTTCACGACCGAGCGCCGCCAGCACCGCCTCCGCCAGGATCTCCCCCAGCACCCCGATCGTCTCCTCCCCCTCCTCCCGCGTGGCGGCGGCGGGATCGCCGAAGTAGGCCTCCGGGCCGCCGGCCTCGGCGAAGCTCGACTTGCCGGCGCGGATGGCGGCCGAGAGCGAGGCGGGGTTGGGCGGCAGGGTGAGGCGGAGCGGCTCGCGCACCAGGTCCGGGCGGGCGGCGAGGACGACCGAGCCCTCGAAGCGGCCGGCGTGGCAGGCGCCGCTCTTGAACTCGGGGGTGAGGCGCAGAGCCCAGGGCTTGCGGGTGAGGTCGGGGAAGGCCACCGCCAGCCCCGCGGCGCTGGCGAGCTCGGCTCCGGCGTGGAGCGACCCCAGGTGGGCGGGGTCCAGATGGGCGTTGGCGATGGCGAGGTGCCGCAGCCCCGAGGCGGCGAGGGCCCGGGCGAGGTCGGCGAGGAGCGCCGTCACCGTCTCCGGGCGGAGCGAGAGGGTGCCGGGAAAGGCGGCGGCGAACGGCGCCGCGGTGTAGGGGAGGGTCGGCAGGAGGAGGGGGACCAGGCCGCGCCCGAGGAGCCGGTCCGCCGCGGCCGCCACCATGGCCTCGGCGATGATGCCGTCGGTCGCGAGCGGCAGGTGGGGGCCGTGGGCTTCGATCGCTCCGACCGGCAGCATCGCCACCGTCCGCGCGGGGTCGAGCCGGGCGGCCTCCTGCCAGGTCATTTGGGCGAGCTGGAGCACGGGGCCATGTTAGTGTGCCGGGGCGATGATCGTCTACGACGAGGGGGAGACCCTGCTCCTCTTCACCCAGCCGGACCACGCCCACTTCACCGGCGAGCTCCTCTCCCTCTGGCGGACGGACGGCCTGCCCGAGAATCCCCGCCGCGCCGAGATCCTCTTCGCCGGCCGCGAGCACGACAACGGCTGGCGCGAGGAGGACGCGGCACCGCGCTGGGACGCCGGGAAGGGTCGCCCCCACGACTTTCTCTCGATGCCCCAGGCGGCGCGGATCGCGCTCTGGGAACGCGGCACCGCCCGCTTCGCCGGCAGCCACCCCTACGCCGCGCTCCTCATCACCCGCCACGCCCGGACCATTCACCGCGATCGCCGTGGTGACCCCAGTAATACCGGCGACCCCGGCGAGCCGGAGTGGCAGGACTTCTTCGCCTACGCAGACGAGCTCGAACGCGGTCTCTTCGCGGCGACGGGCGCCAGCGAAGAGGAGGTGGCCGCCGACTACCGCTTCCTCGACTTCGGCGACCTCGCCTCGCTCGCCGTCTGCAACCGCTGGCCCGAGCCCTTCGGCCGCCACGGCAGGCGCGGTGCCTGGAGCGACGGCACCCTCCACCTCGATCCCCTGCCCCTGGCCGGGGCCACCGCCTTCGCCATCCCCTGCCGGCGCATCCCCAGACGCCCCTACAGCGGGGACGCGGACTTCGGCGGCGAGCTCGCCGCCGCGCGCTGGGAGACTCTGCGAGTGCGGGTCGCCTAGCCCGAAGCCCCGGCGTCGTCGGTCCCCTTCCCCAGGGCTCCGGGGCCGCCAGCGCCGCCGGACCCGCCGGAGAAGACGACCTGTTCGAAAACCCGCCGGTAGAGATAGAGGAGGTCCGAGAAGACCCGGGTGAAAGCCTGGTCGGTGGACTCGGAGAGGAGGGGGTGGGCCTTCAAGAGGGGGGCCGGCGGGGGGAGACGCTCGTCCCCGTCCCGGGGCTGCCCCCGGTCACCGAGGCGCGCCAGCTCCGCCGCCCGGTCGTCCAGCAGATAGAGGGTGTAGAAAAACTCGAAGTGCCCCACGTCCAGGGCGTTCAAGACCTTCTCTAACGAGTCGAGCTTGGGGAGCTCCTTGCCGTTCTCGTACTTCGACAGCTGGCTCTTGCCGATCCCGGCCTCGCGCGCCACACTTGCCTGGCTCTTGCCTCGCAACTCGCGCAGCAGGCCGAGGGTCCTGCCCAGGTTGACGAACATGTCCATACACGAAATGTACCGGCATAAGCGGACTCAAGCAAGCCGTAAGTGTCTCAGTAGACGAAACTTATAATGGAACGCAGAACATGAGATCCGACTACTTATATCCACCGTCGGCCCCCTTTCCCGGCGGGTGAATCCAGGGTGGGCATGAACGTGCCGGAAACGGTCATGGACAGGGCTTTTTTGCCTTGCAGGCGGAAGCGCGGCCGGCGAGCTGGCGGCGGGCTCGGAATCGCCGCTACGCCGCCCGCTTCCTGCGTGCTACCCTTTTCTCCATGCCTGGAGCCCAGGAACACGGCGGCCTGGCCGCACCCGACGACGCGGAGCTCGTGCGCGTCCTCCTGCCCTCTCCCATCGGCCCCCTCGGACTCGAGCTCCTGGGGACGGCCGTGACCCGCCTCCGCATCGATCCCCCCGAGCTGGAGCGGGAGAGCTTCACCCCCTTCCACCAGCTCGACGGCTCAGACCTCTTGGACGAGGTCTTCGGCCGCCTCTCGGAGTACTTCGCCGGTGCCAGGCGACGCCTCGATCTGGAGTTCGACCTGAGCGCGAGCGGGCTCGACGGCTTCGCGCGGCGTGTCCTCAAGGAGGCCGCCAAGATCCCCTATGCCCGGACCCGTACCTACCGCACGATCGCCGACGCCTCCGGCCGTCCTGACGCCTACCGGCAGGTCCTGACCATCCTGATCGAGAATCCCATCCCCATCGTCATTCCCTGCCACCGGGTGATCACCAACAAGTCGGGGATCGGCAGCTACATCGGCGGCTCGGACCGCAAGCGCTGGCTCCTCGACCTCGAACAGTCGGCCGCCGAACCCGTCTGAGCCCAAAATGAGCCCCAAATAAAACGGGCGCCCCTTTTTGAGGAGCGCCCGCGGTAGAGAGGGGTGAAGTTCGCTACTCGCTCTTCAGGTCGACCGTGAGATCGAGCGGCTCGCCGGTTCTGACGTCGAACTGGCGCTCCTCGGCGCGGCGGCCCGGACGGACCACCGAGAGCTTATGCTGGCCGGCGTCGACCAGGAGGCCCGAGCTCATCCGAGCCACGTCGTCCCCGGTGCCGATGAACCGGCCATCGAGGTAGACCGACGCGTCGGACGGGGTGACCGTGAGGTGGAGGCGCGCCGAGCGCGACTCATCCCGGTAGTCGCCCTGCTCGTGCCGGCCGCGCTCGCCGCGGACCCGGTCCCGCCAGTTGCCGGCCGGAGGAGCCGTCTGCGGCGTTCCGTGCTCGGCCCGGTCGCGCATCTCTCTGTCCTGCTCGACCCGCGCGTCGCGGCGCTCGTGGGTCTTCGATTCCAGATCCTCGGGGCGGATCGAGGGGCCCTTCTCCAGCTTGTCGTCCCAGTCGACCACCAGCCCACGGTAGATCGTCGCCTGCCGCGCCAGAGTCTTGTAGCCCTCGCGATAGAAGACGATGTCGTAGGTGCCGGGATCGAGCCACAGGTACTGCGGCCAGCCGTCGAAGTCGTCGACCTTGCCGACGTACTCTCCGTTGACATAGACCTGGGTGTCGGCAGGGCTCAAATCGAGATCGAGCGCCCCCTGCTCCGTATCCCGGTTCCGGTAGCCGTCGTTGTAGTAACCGCCGTAGTAACCGTCGTAGCCCCAGGGTCCGTAGTACCAGTAGGGATACGGGAAGCCGAAGTAGAAGGAGCCCCAGTAGGACGGATAGTAGTAGCCATGGAAGCCACCATGGAAGCCACCGTGAAAACCACCCCCATGGAAGCCGCCGCCGCCGTGGAAACTGCCGCCGTGGAAGCCGCCGTCGCGGTGGTAGCTACCGCCGGTGCCGCCCCCATGATTGCCGCCGCTGCTCCCATGGTTGCCACCGCCGGGGTGGCCGCCACCGCCCGAATGATGAGACCCGCCTGAACCACCGTGCGACCCCGAGCCGCGGGCCAGGGCCGGCGAGGCGCTCGCAGCTGTCAGCAGCGCGACCGCCCCCAGGCTGAGGAGCCAGCGCCGGGCATTGGAGTGCCACAGTGCCGCACGTACTGTTGGGGTTCTATGGACTTTCATGAATGCTCTCCTTTGTTTTGTCCCTATCGCGCCACGCTCGGTTGAGGCCTCGGATGTAATGATATCTGAGCACCTCCTCCCATGCGCGCGGTAGGCTCACCGGAAGATTTTGCAAAGCCCGGACCAGCCCCTCCCGCAGCCGGTGCGGCCTCTCCGGAGGGAGGGGCGGAGGCCCCTCCGGACCGACCCCCAGGAAGGCGCCGAGCTCGGGATGGAGCCGGTAGAAGATGACCGCGCAGTACCCCGCCTTCTCCTGCCGCACCGCGAAGCGGGCGAGGTCCGTCGGGTGGTCGTGGGCGACCCGGGCGGCGGGCTCGTAGACCAGCTTGAGGCCGCGCCGTTTCATCCGGTAGGCGACCTCGATATCCTCCCACGCCGCATGGGGAAAACGCAGGTCGAAGGGCTCGGCCAGGAGCAGGTCGCGGGAGAGCGAGAGGTTCGAGGTATAGAAGAAGTTGAACGGCACGTCCTCGGGCTCCTTGATGAGGGCGTAGCCGAACTGCAGACCGTGCTCGTTGATGTAGCGAAGGAAGGGCGTGAGGCGCATCCGCGGGTGCCAGCCGGTGTAGCCGATGACCGCCAGATGAGGGCCGTCGCCGCGCTTCCTATGGGCCTCGCGATGGGCCGCCAGCCATCCTGGTTCGGGGACGGTATCGTCCCCCAGAAAGGCCACCCAACGGCCGGCGGCCATGGCGACCCCGGTGTTCCTCGCCGCCGCCGGTCCGGCGTTGGCCTGGGAGTGGACGCGGGTCATGACGGTGGAGGAACGGGGGGTGCTGGGAGTGCGGGCGCGCAGCCAGTCGCCGGTGCCGTCGGTCGAGCCGTCGTCGACCACGACGATCTCGAACGCCGGCGCTTCCACCTGGGCCTCGAGGGCGAGGAGGACCTCCTCTAGGACCAGGAGCCGGTTGTGGGTGGGGATCACCACCGAGAACTCGGGGGAAGCTGCCATGCCACAAGCTTACCCGAGCCGGAGCCTCCGGCGAGCGGGATGCTACTCTTCGGGCCGAGCCATGGAGACCCGCCGCCCGCTCCGCGCCGCTCTCGTCCTGGCCGCCCTCGCCCTCCTCGGCTGCCGCGGGAACGGTGCCGGTCCGGCGCATCCGCCCGGGCCCCTCGCGGTTCCGGCGGTGGTCCGCGCTGCCAATGCCGCCGATATCGTCAAACTCGGCCGGCCCGTCCTCTTCGTCGGCTGGGACGGCGCCGATTGGCAGCTCCTGGACCTCTATTTGAAAGACGGGGCGATGCCCAACCTCGCCGCTCTCGTCCGAGAGGGGCGCTCCGGGGTGCTGCTGACCCTCCAGCCGCCGCTCTCTCCTCTCGTCTGGACGACCATGATGACCGGGGTGTCGCCGCTCGTTCACGGCATTCTCGACTTCACCCGTTTCCACCCGGGGAGCGGCGAGCGGGAGCCGATCACCCGTGCCGAACGGCGGGTGCCGGCCCTCTGGAACATGGCCGGGATGGCCGGCCGGAGCAGCGCCGTCTTCGGCCTCTGGGCCACCTGGCCGGCCGAGCCGGTCGACGGCGTCCTGGTCTCCGACCGGCTGTTCTCCTTCCAGAGCCCCGAGGCCACCCCGCCCCCCGGCGTCGTCTACCCGCCGGCGGCGGAGGCCTGGGCCCGGGGCACCCTGGCCGAAACCGAGCGGGAGGTCGGCTTCACGGCCGTCCACGCCTATCTCCCCTGGCTGACCGCGGCGGCCTACCAGCAGCTCCTCGCCCAGCCCGACCCCTACGCCCAGCCCGCCGCCGCTCTGCGCCGCATCCTGGTCGAGACCGCGGTCTACGACCGCCTGGCGACCGGCTGGCTCGCCCGCCACCGGCCCGACTTGACCGTCGTCTACTTCCAGGGGAGCGACGCCATCGGCCACGTCTTCGCCCCCTACGCCCCACCGCGCCAGCCGGCGGTCTCGGGCGAGGACTACGCGCGCTACAGCGGGGTTCCCCGGGCCTACTTCGCCGACCTCGACCGCCGGCTGGGGAGGTACCGCAAGCTCGCCGAGCAGAGGGGCGCCGTCCTCATGCTCGCCTCGGACCACGGTTTCCGCTGGGGGGAGGGGCGGCCCGAGCGCCTGGCGAGCGCCGCCGCGGCCACCGCCGGGCGCTGGCACCGCGAGGAGGGGATCTACCTGCTCTGGGGACCCGGAATCGAGCCCCAGCCTGAGGGTGCCGCCGGGCATGCCGAGCGCGGCAGCGTCACCCAGGTCGCAGCGACCCTCCTCGCCCTCCTCGGCCTCCCCCCCGGCGAAGGGCTCTACGGGCCGCCGCTCGCCGGCACCCCGCTCTCGAAAGCGGGGGGGTCGCCGGTCCGCTACGCCGCCTACTTCCGGCCCGGACCCCCGGCTCCCGCCGCCCCGCCCTCCGGGGGCTCGGCGGAGATCGCCAAGCTCAAGTCGCTGGGCTACGTGGGGTCCCGCGAGCCGGCCAGCGCTCCGGCCGCCCCGGCCGCTCCTGGCGCCCCGGACGCCACCCGGACCGCCGGCTCTTTCGACAACGAGGGGCTCCTCCTCCGCGCTGCCGGCCGGACCGCCGAGGCCCGGGCCGCCTTCGAGCGGGCCCTCGCCCGCGACCCCGGGAACGCCGCCGCCCTCGCCAACTTGAGCGACCTCCTCGCGCAGGGCACCCCGTCTTCGGATCGCGGTCGCGATCGCGACCGCGACCGCGCCGACAGCCTCCTCGTCCAGGCCCTGGCGGCCGGCCTCCCCGACGGCGTCGAGCGGGTGCTGGCGCGGGTCGCCGCCGACCGCCGGGCGGGGGCGGCCGAGCGCGGGCTCGCCCTCCTCGACCGGACGATCGCCGCCCTCCCCGAGCGGCCCGAGCCGCGCCTGCTCCGCGGACGGCTGCGCCTGGAGCGCCAGGACTGCCGGGGGGCCCTCGCCGATTTCTCTGCCGCCGCGACCGCCCGCCCGGAGAACGCCCTCGCCTGGGGCTCCGCCGCCCTCGCCCGGCTCTGCCTGGGCGACCGCGCCGGAGCCGTCCGCGACCTCCGCCGATCGCTCGCTCTCGACCCCCACCAACCCGAGATCGCGCGCGCCCTGGCGCAGATCGCGGCCCCGTAGGGTTTAAGATACCGGCGATCGGTTCCCTTTGGAGGTGGCAATGTCTTCCCTATCGCCGGCCGCGCTTGCGCTGACCCGCTCCGCCCTCACCCTGTCCCTCCTCGTGGCGAGCACCCCGCTCGCCGCTCAGGAGGGCTCCCCCGAGGACCTCTTGAAGGCGATCTCGGCCTCGAAGCTCCACTATGAGGTGGGCACGCCAGGACAGGTCAAAAAGCCGGTCGAGGGCCTGCGCTGTCCGCCGCGGAGCGCCGCCGCTCGGGTGGTCCGCGAGGTATCAGGCGCCAAAGCGATCGAGAGCTGGAAGCCGGCCGCTGCCGCGGCCCCTCACTTCGCGGAAGCCGAAAAGCTCTTCGCCGCCCTGAGCTACGCCGCGGCCGGCGAGGCGTACGGACAAGCGCTCGAACTCGACCCCGCCTATGCCCCGGGCTGGAGCCGGGCGGGCGACGTCGCCCGGGCCCAGAAGGACCTCCCGGCGGCGCTCGCGAGCTACAGGAAAGCCCTGGCGCTCGACCCCACTCTCGCCGAGGTCCACCGCTCCTTGGGCGAGGTCCTCGCCAAGCTCGGCCGGCTGCCCGAGGCTCAGGACGAGTACGTGAAGGCCCTGGTCTACGACCCCTCCTCCGGCCCGGCCTTAGAAGGTCTCCAGGGCCTCGGCCCGGGGCCGGCTTCATCGTGGCCCGGCACGAGCTCCTCCCTCCCGAGGGGGTCCTCGGTGAGCCCGAGGCGGGCAAGGTCACGATCGCCCTCGCTCCAGAGCAGAAAGAGTGGCTCCCCTACTTCCTCTGCAAGGCGGTCTGGCGCAACGAGCCCTCCTACCGCGCCCAGCGGCTGGGCAAGGAGGGAGCGGCGGCCTACAACTGGACCGTGCAGGAGGAGACCGAGTGCCTGGTGAGCTACCTGGTCGGCAACCTGAACGCGACGGAAACGGAGATCCGGGAGGCGGCCAAGAAGGCGCACCCGAGCGGGGAGCTCGCCGACATCCCCTTGAGTCAGGTGCTCGCCGCCGCCCCCCCGCTCACCCGCCATCTCCGGGAGGTGGCCGACGCCGGGCTCCTCCCCGGCTACGCCCTCTACGCCGTCCTCGGCCGGGGCTGCCCGCTCGCCATCGCGCTCCTGCCCGACCAGGCGCAGGCGGACCTGGAGCGCTACATCCGCCGCTTCGTGCTCGTCCCCAAGGGGGCGACGCAAGTCCCGAAGTGACGGACGCGCCGCTCGGGATTGGGGCTCCTATTTCCCCGCCATCGGCCGGCTGGGCTGGTAGGTGCCGAAGCTCCAGAAGTGCCCTTCGGGATCGTGGACGGAGTACTCGCGGCTGCCGTAGTCGGTGTCCTTGAGCTCCCAGGCGACCTCGGCCCCCGCCGCCGTGGCGCGGGCGTAGTGGGCGTCGACGTCCTCGACGACGACATAGAGCGTCTGGTGGAGAGCGGGGAGGTCGCGCGGGCTCGTCCAGCCCCGCTCCGGCTTCGCCGACGACACCATGATGATCCCGGAGCCGAAGCTCATCTCGGCATGGGCGATGGTCCCGTTCGGTCCCGGCGCCGACATCAGGCGCTCGAAGCCGAACGCTCTTTCGAGCCAGTCGAGGGCGGCGGGGGCATCCTGGTACAAGAGGGCGGGGATGATGCTCGGGGACTCGGACATGGATTCCTCCTCGGGCGTTGACGCCCAGCGTTCGTTCCGAGGGAGATCCTAGGGGCGACGGCGGCCCCCAGTCTTGGAAGAATGTTACCTGGAGGCCAGCTCCTCGCCGGCGAGGCCGCCACCCTCGGGGAGCCGGCGGCCGAGGTACTCGCCGGGGGCGAGGCCGGAGAACTCGCGGAAGTCGCGGTTGAAGTGCGCCTGGTCGTAGTAGCCGCAGTCGTAGGCGATCTCCGCCCAACGCACACTCTCCTCGCCCTCCAGGAGACGGACGGCGCGGCGGAAGCGGAGGACCCGCGCGAAGGTCTTGGGCGTCAGGCCGACCTGCTCCCTGAACTGGGCGATCAGGTGCTTGCGGCTCCAGCCGAGCTCGGCCGCCAGGGCGCCGATGCCGACCTGGCCGTCCGCGGCGGACAGCCGGCTCCAGGCCCAGACGATCCCCGGCGCCGGCCCCCGCGAGAGGCCGATGCGAGCGGCGAAGACCGCGTCCAGGAGGACGAAGCAGGCCTCCCAGTCCGCCGCCTCCAGGAGATCCTGCCGCAGGCGGCGCCCCCACGCCCCGAAGAGATCTTCGAGCTCGACGACGCGATTGGTCACCTCGCTCATCGGCAGGCCGAGGAAACGGTAGGCCCCGAGGGGAGTGAAGTTGATCTGCAGCCCCTCCATCGACCCGTTCGACTCGGTGAAGATGTAGGAGTCCGACAGGCCGCCGACGCAGGCGTTGCGATCGACCGCCGAGCCCACCGGGTCGCGCGGGTCGACGATGCGGAGCGGCGACCCCAGGTTGACGATCAGCACCACGTCGATGGTGGGAACTTCGAGCCCCCGCTTGAAGGTCGCGCCGGAGAGCGAGTAGCCCATGTAGTGGCGGATGTGCTCGCGGAGGACCGGCGCCGGCCGGCGGACCACCGTCTCCCAGGTCCCCAGCGCGGAGGAGTGCCGGATGACGCGGTCGACGGCAGCCGGGACGCTCACGGCGGACCCGGCCGGTCGATCAGCAAGCCGACAATGGCGAGCGTGAAGTCGATCGCGAAGGCGCCAAGCCGCGACCTGAAGGAGGCCAGACGCACCCCCTCGAGCGCCTGCATGCGCGTCGTCTCGTGACCCTTGTAGGTCCTCACCTTGGGTAGCTTCTTCATCGGGATCTCCCGAGCCGGAAGCTTACCTTAAGGCGCCGACGAAACCGGCTGGACGACGAAATCCGCCCGTACCTCGATCCGCGGTGTATCGCCGAGGCGCTCGCACACCTCGTGCAACTCCAGGATGTGCTCGGGCCCCATCTGGAGCACGTGCTCGTCGGGCTGGTAGGTCGAGCCGAGCGGATAGAGCTCCCCCGCCTCCCGGCGCATCTCGATGTGGCAGCCGAGGACGTACGACACCGGATGGGCCTGGGCGAAGGCCGCCAGCCGCGCCGCGCTCGCCCGGAAGGCCGGCCAATCGCGCACGGTCAAGAGCCCCGGGTAGAGCAGGTCCCCGGAAAAGATCGTCCTCGTCGCCTCGTCGTAGAACGCCACATGGTTCGGCTCGTGGCCGGGGATGGGAAAGACTTTCAGCGGCCGCTCGCCTAAATCGATCGCTCCCTTTCCCTCCGGCCAGCCGTCGATCCCGAAGGCCGCCCGAACGCTCGCGAGATCCGTTCCTACAATCTCCGTCCGGGGCCGCGCCGCGAAGAACGGATCGCCGAAAATGTGATCGCCGTGGCTGTGGGTGTGGGCGACGAGGAGGGGGAAGCTCTCCGTTCCTCTAGCGATGAAAATACTTTCGACCGCTTCGCGCACCGGCAACGGCCGGCGGTCGTCCGGCTCCGCACCGCTGTCTAAGAGGAGCGCTCTTTCGTTTCCAAAAAGCAAATAGAGGAAAGGCGCCTCGAAGCTGCTGCACTTGTTCTGCCGCAGCGCATAGGTATCGCCGTCCAGCTGGTGAACCTGGAACGCCGGATGGTCGTCCCGCGCGCAATCCGGACTGCCGTGGATCCATTGCACCGGGAAGTTCATCGATCGGTTCCGCGGCTCTCAGTAGAGCGGCTGGAAGAGAACCGAAAAGGCTTCGGCGAGGCGCTGCTGGGGACCGCGCTTCTTCCAAGCGTCGTAGGTCACCTGGCGGCAGGCTTTCTCGTCCTCGGCGAAGACCGCTTCCAGCCGGGCCGAGAACTCGCGGTCGTAGAAGGACAGGCTGTCCTCGGCGTTTTCGAGCAGCGAGCGGGCGTCGAAGTTGATCGAACCGATGGTGCTGAACATGCCGTCGAAGACCGCGTCCTTGTTGTGCATCATCGTCCGGTTGTACTCGAAGATCTTGACGCCCGCGGTCAGGAGCTCGCCGTAGTGGACACGCGAGGCCATGCGGAGGAGCGGCATGTCGATGTGCCGGCCGGGGACCATGACCCGCACGTCGACGCCGCGCTTGGCCGCATCGATCAACGCCTGGCGGATCTGCGCGTCGGGGACGAAGTAGGCATTCTGGATATGGATCGACTTCCGGGCCGACTCGATCGCCACCAGATACATCATCTCGGCGAGCGAGGACGAGTCGCCGCGCGACATCTTGACCCCCTGCGCCACGACCTCCCCCGCCGGAGCGAGCCGCGGATAGAAGCGGTCGCCGGCCAGGATCTCGCCGGTCGTATAGGTCCAGTCCTCGGCGAAAATCGCCTGCATCTGCGCCGAGACCGGGCCGGTGGCCCGCACCATCATGTCCCGCCACTCCTTGGGATTTCTGGCGTTCCCGAACCAGGGGTCGGCGATGCAGAAGCCGCCGGCGAAGCTCACGGTGCCGTCGACGACGAGGATCTTCCGGTGCGACCGCCGGCCGATCTTGTAGAGGCTCCAGAGCCGTATGGGGTGGAAGACGGAGGCCTTGACCCCCGCCTTTCGCATCCGGTCGAGGAGCGGCCCGGTGCGGCTGCTCCCCGTGGCATCCACCAGCACCCGCACCTCGACGCCCCGCCGCGCGGCGTCCATCAGCGCCACGGCGAACGTCTCGCCGGCCTTGTCGTTCTTGAAGATGTAGGACTCCAGGTCGACCGTCATCTTGGCGTCGTGGATCGCCCCGATCATTCCGGGGAAGATCTCGTCGCCGTTGTTGAGGATCTCGGCGTGATTTCCTCCCACCATCGGGCTGCCGAAGCCGTCGAGCGAGCGCCGGAAAGAAGCGTCCTCGACAGAGGACGGGTGATCGTAGGTATAGGCGCTCCGCTTGTCGAACGAGAGCAGGGTGCAGCCCGAGGTCAGAACGAGAATCGCCAGGCCCAATCCGGCGGCGAGGGAGCGGCCTCGCCCGGCGAGCGGCCGCGAGAGGTTCGAGGTCGACGGTACTTGCGATTCGGCTTGCGATTCGACGGCCAACGCCCTACCCTCCTTGATGGGAGACGTGTTTCTATATCCAGACAGCTGTATCGGGACTATTGCATAGAGCGTGCCCGGCTGCGGCAGCGCTAGAATGAACGCGGGCATTTTCAGAAGGAGGCTACAACCATGTGGGCAACGCTCGTCGCAACCGTTCTCCTGGCGATCCCCTCGCCGGCACCCGCCGCTCCGCAGGGAACCGCTCCTGCGCCGGCTGCCGCGGCCCCTACTCCGGCGCGCGACGAGAGCCTGCCGCCCGGCGAGCCGCAGGCCAAGGCCGCCCTGGAGAAGTCGCCTCGCCACGGCGAGTACGTGGACGTCAAGCTCCCCGCGGGCGGGACGCCGATCCGGACCTGGATCGTCTACCCCGAGCGCAAGGACAAGGCGCCGGTCGTCCTCCTCATCCATGAGATCTACGGCCTCTCCGACTGGATGCGCGGCGTCGCCGACCAGCTCGCCAAGGAGGGCTACATCGCCGTCGCCCCCGACCTCATCTCCGGGCTGGGGCCGAACGGCGGCGGTACCGAGTCCGCTGCCAGCCGCGACGACGTGGTCGCCCTGGTCCGCAAGCTCACGCCCGAGCAGACGACCGCCCGGTTGAACGCCGTCCGCGACTACGCCCTCCATCTCCCCTCCGCCACGGGTAAGACCGCCACGATCGGCTTCTGCTGGGGAGGCGGCAAGAGCTTCGCCTACGCCGCCACCCAGCCGGGCTTGAACGCCGCCGTCGTCTACTACGGAACTCCGCCGGAGCCCGCCGACCTGAACCGCATCCAGGCCCCCGTCCTCGGCCTCTACGGCGGCGACGACGCCCGAGTCGACGCCACCATCCCGCCGGCCGAGGCCGCAATGAAGAAGCTTGGGAAGAGCTACGAGCCGCACGTCTACGAAGGGGCCGGCCACGGCTTCCTCCGCGCCCAGGACGACCGAAACGGCGCCAACCGCAAGGCGACCCAGCAGGCTTGGCCGCGGACGCTGGCGTTCTTGCGCGAACATTTGAAGTAGACGTGAAGTCGGTGGGGAGCGGCAACTCGGCGCTGAAGGTTGAAATTGGCATGTTTTCCACCTAAGCTAAAGCCATGGCGCTGAACATCAAGAGCCCCGAGGTGGAAAAGCTGGTGGCGGCAGTCGCCGCGATGACCGGCGAGAGCAAGACGGAAACGGTCCGTCGCGCCCTGGAGGAACGCCGCGAGCGGCTGAGCTTGCAGCACTTGCAAGGTGAACGCGGCCACGACTTTCTGCGTTACCTCGCGGAGGAAGTCTGGCCGACAGCCCCGCCCGGTCAACTCGGCCGCCGCCTCAGCCGTGATGAGGAAGACGAGATCCTCGGCTATGGACCGGGAGGGGTGTGATCGTCGACAGCTCGGTCCTCGTCGCCATTGCCCTGAAGGAGCCGGGTTACGAGGAACTGGTGCACAAGCTCCGATCCACGGACACGCTCGGTATAGGCACCCCGACTCTCACCGAGGCTGGGATGGTGCTGTCGGCCCGTCTGGGTGTTGAGCCGCAGGCGCTGCTGGACCGGTTTCTGCGCGACTTCGGGATTGTGCCGATAGCCTTCGGGGAGCCGCACTGGCGGGAAGCCCTGGAAGCCTTCCGCCGCTTCGGCAAGGGGCGCCATGCGGCCGCTCTCAACTTCGGCGACTGCCTCAGCTACGCCGTCGCCAAGCTCGCCGGCCATTCTCTCCTCTTTGTCGGCAACGACTTCTCCCGCACGGATATCGAAGTGGCCTGAACAGGTTCGGCGGGACTTTCAAAAAGTTCGGCGGATTCTATATTGGTTCGCGAAGATCTCGCGAAACGCTTGGCACGTCGTCAGCCGGCTCGGAAGCTACCTCGACCGCCTGGGCCTCGACCGCGGCACGCTGATCGTCTTCGACAGCCGTAAAGAGGCGCCGCCGATGCCGGAGCGGTGCTCGCGAGAAGAGGTCGCGGTGGAGGGGCGGACGGTTACAGTCGTGCGGCTCTGAGGATCTGCGGCCTTGCGAGACCTTCAGCAGGCACGCCAAGACACGAAAGGAAGAGCGATGTCCAAGCTGTTATCTATTATTCTCCTGATTGTCGTACTCGTCTCTACTGCTTGCGCTTCGACCGGCAAGGCCACGGCAAAGCTGGAACCGGGCATGACGAAGCAACAGATTCTTGACGTTCTTGGATCTCCGGCTGACCGCTCCTTCCGTGGAAGTGCTGAAGCCTGGCAGTACCAGGAAATAGCGGGGTTCGGTCAGTGCAAGTACACCACCGTCTGGATATCGAATGGCAAGCTTCTCGGCATCTCAACTCGCCGGGGCGGAAGCGTGGCGGGGTGTGGCCTCGGTTCACACGAGGTCGATTGGAGCCAGATGCCATCAGTCGATAGGAGTCATAACTGAAGGCCGTCTAACCAGCACTGACATGCGAGACAGCGACAATTCTCGGGAAAGCGACTGCGGAGGGCGACGATCTCGAAGCCGTCGAGCTCCAAGAGGAGAGCGAGCGCTTCGGCCACCCGCCAGGCTACACAGTTATCGAAAAAGAATTTCACGCGGCACGGAGGGCGCGCTCGTACTCCTCGGCATCGCGCACGGAGTCGGGTTCGACTTTATACCAGTACGCCACACTCTCGACTCTCTTCTCAGCCCCCAGGGCACCCGCGAGGATCGCGGTTGGAACGCCTTCAGGGCAGATGGGCTGGCCAAAGTTTCTCCGCCGATCGACTAGGACACGGCGGTCCTTCCCAAGGGGCCACCAGCGCAACAACTCGTCGTACTCCGAGTACTCCAGAGCGTCGTACAAGCGATCCCAAACAAAGGAAAGCAGGTACTGCCCCGAGGAAAGATCGAAGACGGCCCGACGCTCCTGTTCGTCCAGGATGTCGGCCAGAATTCGCTTGCCATCGGTCTTGAACTTGATCGAAGAAAGCGGATAGGTCTGCTCTACCAACTGGGTGGCAACACCGATCGTCTTCCGGATGGATTGAAGACTGATACCACGCTCCTTGAAGTGGGCAACAAATTGAATCTCGATCAGATCCCGGAAACCGAGGGCCCGAGAGTGATCGATGATCGGGATTTGAGGGATCCATAGCGGATCGCGCAGAGAAGCCGCTCCTCTTTTGGATCGCGACCGATAGCCCCACAGCCAACGTCGAATGGAGTCGGCCGGAATTCTCGTCAGCCGCGATGCCTCTGGGACGGTATAGATACCGACTCCGAGCAGATTCTGAGTCATACGATCCCTCCCGGGTGCGGCCTGGAGGAATAGTGCGGTATTCGATCGATGCGCTCCAGGCACCTTCGCGCAAGCGTACCACAGACAGGCGAAAGTCGAGCGCTATGCGCCGCGGCACGCTGATCGTCTTCGACGGCCGTACAGAGGCGCCGCCGATGCCGGAGCGGTGCTAGCCCGGTTACGAGGAACTGGTGCACAACGATTGGCACTACACCGCAGAACTCATGCGGCACCGGCTGCCGGTACGAGCCCGGCTAGACTCTTCTCATGCTTCCGCACGGAGAGGAACCAGACCAGGGCCAATGCCGTGCCCAGAGGAAACCATAGAACGACGAGCACGTTGAACCCGAGAGTTGCGCCATAGGCCAGACGAGAATACAACCGGCCGGAGCGCAGCACGGCGACCGCTAGGAAGAGCGAAGCCATGACCAGAAAACCCATACAGAGGGCCTTCAGAATATCCTCGCCGGGCCCAGGATTGAGCACGAAGCGAAAGGCCAGGGCCGCATCCACCAGGAGCAGCGCCAGAACGTAGAGGGCGACCGTATATAGGAACCGGGTACGCTCGGCGGCGCTGCTGAAAGAGAGTTCCCTCTCTCGGACCCGGGTCAGCCAGTAGATGGAGAGCGCCGTGCCGAAGGGAAAAAAGAGAAGGAGACAGAGGCTCACGGCAGCTGTTACCGGCAAAGCCGCAGGAACCCGCGTCCAGCGGAGGAGGGCAGCCGTCAGGCACGACGCGGCGACCAGGAACAGGATGCTCGTGACAAACCTGCGCAGGGCCTCCCCTCCGCCCACTGCTGACCCGGTGGACCGGGCAAAGGCGAGGAGCAGATGGAGGAGCCCCACACCCAGCAGGCCGACCGAGTACCCCCTGCCCGAACTCGTGAGAGTTTCCATGATGACATGAGATCACGAGATCGGCTTCACGATGAAATCCGAGCTTCAGAGTCAGCCTGGTGTCCATAGAGCCCCCATACATACGAAAGCTAGCACGGCCGTGCCGGGTCGGGGCATGTCCCACACCCCTTGCCCCCCCTTCCCCTGAGACGCTAAGCTCCGCCGCCATGTCCCCTGGCGACTACGAGCGCTTCCGGCAGCAGTTGGAGGCGCAGTTCCGTGCCGACGTCGAGCTCCTGTCCGAGGCCTACCGTACCAAGCTCCGGGCCTATGAGACGGTCTGCCGCGCCAGGGGCGAGCTCGAGGCCGAGCCCTGGACGCCTCCCGACGTTCCCAGGAGCCTCCCCGAGGCTGCGGCACCCTCCGCGGCGGAGGAGGCACCGGCCGCCCCGGAGGCCCCGTCCCCACCCTCACCTCCAGGGAAGAGCCGTGCCTACGAGATGCTCGACGCCATCTCCGGCGCCGTCGCGCAGGTGCCCGAGGTCTTCGACAAGCATGACATCGGCCGCGCCCTGGGCTTCGCGCCGCGCCGCGCGACCCTCTCCCGTATCCTCCAGGACCTCGTCCTGGAAGGCGCCCTCGCCATCGACGAAGCGGGGACCGGCACGCGGCCTACCCGCTTCCGCAAAGTCCTCCCTGCGACGTCCTCCTGACCTGACGGCACGTTCCGCGGCCAGGGCGCGAGACACGAACGCCTCCAGCGAGACACTACAGACCCTCCACGAGCCGCTAAGCGTCGGCGGCGAGACACTAGGTGTCGGCGGCGAGACGCCATTCGCTTGCCGCGAGACACCATCCGCTTGCCGCGAGACACAGACGGCCTGCTCGCTGTGACCCACGACAGGCGCGTCGTGTTCCGTGGCAGGCGCGTTGTGTCCCGTGGCAGGCGCGTTGTGACCCACGGTAGGCGCGTTGTGACCCACGGCAGGCGCGTTGTGTCCCACGGCAGGCGCGCTGTGACCCACGGCAGGCGCGCTGTGACCCACGGCAGGCGCGTTGTGACTCGCGGCAGGCGCGGCGTGTTCCGCGGCAGGCGCGTTGTGGCTCGCGACGGGCTCGTTGTGGCTCACGGCAGGCCGGCGGTGTCCCGTCCCCGTAACTGCTGACGCCCCTCTACATGCGGAGCCCTACCGCCCTCACCTTGATCCTATGAACAGCTCGAAACACTCCCGGGCGTTCAGAATAGGAAGCTTGGCTTCACGGTAGTCGCGCTTATTGCGGGTGACGACGGCCTCAAGGCCATTGGTGAAGGCCGTGTAGTACTGAATCGCGTCCTCGAAGTCCTTGAAGGTCGAGGAGAGAGCGAGATCCAGAATCTTCTCGTCGACGGGTAGCACGCGGACGACCAGCCGGAGCTTGCGAAGGGTGCCGATCACTTCGGGCGCCGCCGACTGCTGCCCCAGGATGTAGGACAGGTTGGAGAAGATCAAAGGCGAGACGCAGGCCTCGATGTTGCCGTCCTGCACCGCGAGGAACAGCTCCGCCGCCGCGGCGAAGAACGGCTCCCGTCGCAGCAGAAGGTCCAGAATGACATCGGTGTCGAGGAAGACGCGCGGGCTCATGAGTACTTGCGGGCCAGGTACGCGGCATAGCCTTCCTTCGAGTCGTCGACCTCCTTACCCGCGAGGATGCCTGCCAACTCGGCGACGACCCCGGTCAACTCGCGCGAGGCGGGCTCCTCGTCGCGCGTGAGCCCGAGGAAGTAGCTCTCGACCACGCGGGAGAGACTGACACCCCGATGCTGAGCGTAGAGCTTGGCTTTCTCGATGACGTCTCGGTCGAGCTTCAGAGTCAGCTTGGTGTCCATAGAGCCCCCATACGTACAAAAGCTAGCAGCTGTATACGGCTTCGTCAATGCTAGGCATCCAAGACTGGGACCACGGGCGTAGCGTCTGGACCGATGCCCTGCCACCCCCTGTGGTAAATTTATGGCCAGCTTGTAACTTCCAGGAGGTCCGAGATGAAGCTGCTGCGCTGCTGTCTCCTGCCCTTCGCGCTCGTCCTCGCGGCTCCCGCTCTCTTCGCGCAGACGACCGGCAGCATCCTCGGCCGGGCGACCGACGAGTCGGGGGCGGTGCTCCCCGGGGTTCTAGTCGAGGCGACCGGGCCGGCGCTCCAGGGAGCCCGGACGACGACGACCGACGGCAAGGGCGCCTATCGCCTCAACCTGCTGCCGCCGGGGCAGTACACGGTGAGCTTCAGTCTCGAAGGGTTCGGGCGGGAGTCGCGCCCGGCGATCACGGTCGGGCTCGATCGCGACATCACTCTCGACGCTGTCCTCAAGCCGCGGGCGACCGAGGAGATCACCGTCATCGGCGAGGCGCCGGTCATCGACACGACCTCTACCAGCCTGGGCACCAATCTCGACGCGCGGACGGTCCAGAGCCTGCCCACCGGCCGCAACTACTCCTCGGTGGCGCAGATCACCCCCGGGGTCTCGACCGACGCCAACACCGACAACAAGGACCAGGCGACGATCACCGTCTACGGTTCGTCGGGGGCGGAGAACTCGTACTTCATCGACGGCGTCAACACGACCGGCGTCGAGTACGGCTTCCAGGGCAAGGAGCTCAACTTCGAGTTCATCGAGGCGATCGACGTCAAGACCGGCGGCTACGAGGCCGAGTACGGGCATTCGACCGGCGGCATCGTCAACGTCATCACCAAGTCGGGCGGCAACGCCTTCCATGGCGACGGTTTCGGCTACTACGACAACGACTCGTTGCAGTCGAACGCCAGCCGGGTGGTGTCGACCGGCGGCACCCAGAAGGGGTTCACCAAGGAGGACTACGGGGCCGACCTCGGCGGCTATCTCGTCCGCGACAAGCTCTGGTTCTTCGGCGCCTACGACCGGGTGACCAACACCCTCAAGAGCTCCCTCCCCGCCGGGCCCCGGGCCGGCGAGGTGGCGAGCTCCGACAGCAAGCGCGACCTCGGGGCGGCGAAGCTCACCTTCCGGGCCAGCGAGAGCCAGTCGATCGTCGCCAGCTTCTTCCAGGACCCGCGCACCGACTCCGGCGCGATCAACGACGGCAGCCATTCGCTGAACGGCGATCCCCTGACCTACGACGGGCGCCAGGAGTTCGGCGGCAAGGACTACGCTCTGCGCTACCAGGGCATCCTGGGCACCGACTGGCTGCTCTCCGGCCAGCTGTCGCGCCACCGCGAGCAGAACTCGGTGGGGCCGGCGGGCGCCGCGGGCGACAGCGCGCAGTTCCGGGACATCGAGAACAACTCCTTCCAGACCGGAGGCTTCGGCCTGATCCAGGACAAGAGCTTCAAGCGCGACTTCGGCGGCATTTCGGCGACCCGCTTCCTCGGCAGCCACGAGATCAAGGCCGGCCTCGACTACGAGACGGAGGAGGCGAACGTCGTCCGCCGGGAGTCGGGCGGTCAGGAGGTCGACGTCTTCGCCAATCCGGTCGATCCGGGCCAGCCGATCTACCGCCACAACTTCTGGACGACCACGGACGCCACGATCGCCAACGCCCCGCTGTCGCGCCTGAGCGCCAGCCCCAAGCACAAGGCGACCTCGGCCTATCTCCAGGACCGCTTTAACGTGCTCTCGAACTTCACCCTCTCGCTGGGGCTCCGCTGGGATCGCCAGCAGATCATCGACTCCGCGGGCAAGCTGCAGATCGACTTGAAGAAGGACTACGCGCCGCGCCTTGGCTTCATCTGGGACCCCAGCCGCGACCATCGCTCGAAGGTCTTCGGCTCGGCCGGCCGCTTCTACGAGCAGATCCCCATGGATTTAGTCATCCGCTCCTACTCCTATGAGCGGCAGGCGCGCATCTTCAACTTCTCGCCCACCGACAACCACCCGAACGCCGGCGCCGAGGGGGACCTCGGCACCTCCTCCGCCATTCTCGGCACGGTGATCGAGCCGGCCGACCCCAACATCGGCGGCCAGTACATCGACGAGGTGATCGTCGGCGGCGAGCGCGAGGTGGCGCCGAGCATCGCGGTGGGGGTCAAGGGAATCTACCGCTCCTACGGCCAGGTGATCGAGGATTTCCTCTGCCGGGACGACGGCACCTACTGCATCGGCAACCCCGGCAAGGGGATCTTCGAGCGGGCCTACACCCTCGACTACTCGCAGACCTACCCGGCGCCCAAGGCGAAGCGCACCTACAAGGGGGTGCAGCTCGACGTCACCAAGCGGCTATCGAACAACTGGCAGGGGCTCGCCTCTTACATCTACTCGAAGCTCGACGGCAACTACGACGGCGAGTACTCGCCGTTCACCAACGTCGGCGCCGACCCCAACATCTCGGCGGCCTACGACTACTACGACTTCTTCACCAACGGCAGCGACCTCTCCCGGATCACCAACAAGGGGCCGCTCTCGAACGACCGCCGCCAGCAGCTCAAGGTCTCGGGCACCTACTTCACCGCCTTCAAGCTCCAGCTCGGGCTCTCCGCCTTCTGGGAGACCGGCACGCCGATCACCCGCTACGGCTACTCGGACGCCTACGGCCGCTACGAGTTCTTCCTCACCCCGCGCGGCAGCGAGGGGCGGACCCCGAGCATCTACGAGGCGGACCTCCACCTCGGCTATCCACTGACCGTGGGACCGGCGACGGTCAACGTTCTCTTCGACATCTTCAACCTCCTGAACGCCCAGCAGCCGATCCTCCTCGATCAGCGCTGGGGCTTCCAGGAGGCCGACAACGCCTCGCCGACGCCGGTCAATCCGGACTACAAGAAACCGGTGCTGCGAACCCCGCCGCGATCGTTGCGGCTGGGGTTGCGGGTGAGCTTCTAGGGTTCGACGACGAATTCATCGATTTGGCTTCGAGGAGGAGCGATGCGGCGACTGATCGTTGTGGGTTTACTCTCTGGGGCGGCCCTCCTGGCGCCCCGAATGGGGCTCGCGGAACCGCCGCCGGCAGCGGCGGCATCGCCGGCAGCGGTGGCGACGGATCTCGCTCAGCTCAATCTGCGGGTGGTGGAGGCGCGGGCGGTCGACAGCATCAAAGTGGACGAGACCGAGGTCAAACCCGAGAAGGGTGCGAAGCTCGTCGTCGTCACTCTCCGCGGGAAGCTCGCGGAGCCCGGACGGGTGACCGTGTCCTCGGCGGCGTTCTCCGCCCTCTACTCCGAGGTGGCCGAGAAGACGGGGGGAACGCAGGACGAGAAGGTCGCGAAGGTCCAGGCGAAGGCGATCGACGTGGGGGGGACGGCTCCTGGGCCTCCAGCACGACGACCACCTACCCCAAGCCGAAGGATGTCCTGATCGACGTTGCCCTGCCGCTCCCCGCCGGGGTCAACGAGCTCTTCCTCCTCTGGGACACGGCCAAGGGGAAGAAGCGGGCCGCGGTCAAGCTGGGAGCGAAGAAGTAGGAACGGCTAACCCCACTCCATGATCTCGGGGAGGGTCGTCCGCACCAGCGGCAGCTCTTCCGGCAGCCAGGCTAGAAAGCCGGGGCTGGCGAAGAGCTCGGCGTCCCCCGGGTAGGTCGGGACGAGGTAGGGGGGGAAGCGGGCGAAGATCTCGCGGTCGGAGCGGCGGCGGCGCTTCTGGACCGCGGCGCGGCGCTCGGCGGCGCCGTCCAGGTGCCCCAGGAGATAGGAGAGGGTCCGGAACTGGGCGATCGTCCGCTCGTCGGTCAGGGTGGGGAAGACGGGAGCGGCGTTGGGAGGCGAGGGTGCCAGCGGGGGTGGGGGGGCCAGCCGTTCGGCGAGCTTCCGAAAGCCGCGGCGGGCGAACTCCCGCGGCCCGTAGTCGCGGAGCTTCCTCGCGAGATTGGCCACGGTCCGCGGCTCGGGGGGGAAGACGGGCGGCGTTGGTGGAGCAGCAGAACCTCCCCGCGGGGCGGTGTTCGCGATATGGCCGGCGTAGGGGTCGAGGCGGAGGGTTTCCGCTCCGGGATTGTTGCCGACCAGCATCGCCTGGGTGCGGGCGAGGAAGGTGAGGAGGAGGCTCGGCATCACCTTCTCCCAGAGCCCCGGCTCGTAGTTCTTGTAGGCGGTCAAGAAGGCGTTCCGCTCGAAGAGGAAGCCGCGGTTAAAGAGCCCCAGGAGGTCGCTCGTGGCGCTCGACCGGTGGTGGACGACCGCGCCGGGGACGAAGGTGATCCGCTCGCCCCCCGCCCACAGCCGCCAGCCGAGATCGACATCCTCCAGATAGGCGAAGTAGTCCTCGTCGAAGCCCCCGGCGTCGAGGAACGACTGGCGGCGGACGAGCATGTTGCCGCCGCAGGCGAAGGGGAGCTCCTCGCCGAGCCCCGGCACCGCCGCTCGGGCCAGCGGCTTCCGGAAGTCGAGCTGGAAGGCATGGCCGTCGAAGGTCATCACCCCGCGGCCGAAGTCGAGCCGCTCCCCCGCCCAGTCGACGATCTTGCCGGAGACCGCCGCCACGTCGGCCGGCGCGGCTAAAAGGGCGGCGACGAGGGCGCGCGAGCCAGCCGGGCTCCGGCCGGGTGTCGTTGTTGAGGAAGGCCACCGCCTCGCCGGAGGCCGCCGCCACCAGCCGGTTGTTGCCGGCGCAGAAGCCGAGGTTGACCGGGCTCGCGATCAGCCGCACCTCCGGATGGCGGTCGCGCACCCACTCGGCGGTGCCGTCGGTCGAGCCGTTGTCGAGAACCAGCACCTCCCAGGAGAGGCCGGGGTCGTCCTGCTCGCGCAGGGCGGCGAGGCAGGTCTCCAGATGCTGCCGGCCGTTCCAGGAGAGGATGGCGACCGAGACCTTCGGGGCTTTCCGCGCTCCTGGCGCTCTCCGCACTCCCCGCGCTCCAGAAGCCGTCATACCTTCTCCAGAAGCAGCTTGAGCCGCCGGCGCACCCTAAAAGCCAGCCGATCGGGAGGGGTGACCGTCGCCGGACGGTGAGCGAAGCGCTCCTTGGCGGGGTCGACCCGCGGCTCCCGGCAGAAGCGGATCAGGGGGGCGAGGGCACGGTCCCAGGTGAAGTCGGCGAGGAGCTCGCGCGCCCCCTCCCGCCGGAGCATGGCGGAGTGGCGGCCGCCGGGTCTCCCGCATCGTCCAGGGCCTCGACGAGCGCCCTTGCCAGGGCCGCGGGGTCCCCCGGCGGCACCACCCAGCCGGCGCGGTGCTCGGCGAGGAGCCGGCCCATGGTCCCCCCCTCGCTCGTCACCACCGGGCAGCCGGCGGCCAGGGCGTCCAGAAAGCGGGTGCGGAGCGAGAGCCGGGTTTCGAGGCTCGGCCGGTGCGGGGCGACCAGGAGGTCGACGTCGCGCAGCAGGTCGTAGCGGCGCTCGGCCGGGACCCAGTCGAGGATCTCGACCCGGCTCCCCCACCAGCCGAGCCTCCGGCAGCGGGCCTCGACCTCGGCGAAGAGGCGCTGCGGGGTGGAGCCGGGATTGGGGTTGCGGATCAAGAGGAGGGTCCAGGGGCGGCCGGAAAGCTCCTCGCGGCCGAGGGCGTCTAAGAGGGTCCAGGGGTCGTACCAGTCGTAGAGCCCGCCGAAGAGGAGCCGGCGCTCCCCCGGCCGGCGCGGGGGGAGGACCGGCCGGTGGGGCGGCAGCGCCTCGGGCACCCCGAAGGGGACCGGGGCGATCAGGGTGGCGAGGTCGGGGTCGTCCGCGATCCGCTCCGGGTTGACCCGGCCGAGGGCGGCGAGGAAGCCGAGGTAGAAGGTCCGCTGCTCCTCGGACGAGCAGAGGAAGAAGTCGCCGCGGGAGAGCTGCAGGACCCAGGTGGCGTGGTCGTTCCGGTAGGGGTCGAGCCCGAGGGTAGCGAGGTAGGAGAGGTTCTCGACCAGCCAGGGGTCGTAGAGGTCGATCGCCACCGGGAGATCGGGGAAGCTCCAAAAGCAGGTCGTTGGCGAGCTGGCCCTGGGCGACCGCGGCGTCGCAGCCGGCGAGGGTCGCTGCGAGCCTGCCGCGCTCGAAGGGGCGGATGTCGAGAGCGGTGCCGGCGTTGCCGGCGGTGCCGGCGAGGGCCGCGGTCTCCTCCGGTGCCGCCGGGGAGACCAGGCGGACGTCGATCCCGTAGCCCGGCAGCCGCCGGGCGATCTCCAGATAGCGGATGCCGATCCCCGCCATGAGCGGCCGGATGGGCTCGGAGGAAAGGAGCGCGATCCGGGTCATGGCTTGCGGCGCTCTAGCCACTCGTGGGTGCGCCAGGCGCGGGTCGACTCCATCTCCCGGACGAGGCCGTTGAGCCGCTCGATCTCGGCATAGGTCCGCCCCAGATGCTCGTCCCGCTCGGCTAAAGCGGCGCGCAGCTTCTCCTCCTCGCCGTACAGCCGCCGAGCCTCGGTGTCGAGGAGGGCATGAGCGTCGCTGAGCGCCGCCAGGTCGCCGTTCTTCGCGTGGTAGAGCTCCTCGAAGCGGAAGCGTTCGCGGGAGAGCTCCTCGTGGGCGTTCCTCAAGATGGCGAGGTCGCGCTCGGTCTCGTGGAGCTGCCAGCCGAGGGCGGAGAGCTCGCGGCCGCGGGCCGAGAGCTCCTCGCCGAAGCGCTCCTCGTTCCGGGCGAGCTCCCGGCGCAGCTCCGCCGCCTCCCGGCGGGCCGCCGTCCGCCCCTCCAGGGCCTCGACCTCGGCGGCACGCAGGCGGTCGATCGCCCGCGCCAGGCCCGCGGGCGGCAGGAGGGCCGCGTGCTTGGCGAGGACCCGGGCCTTGACCGCCAGGAAGTCGCCGCGCTCGCGGGGGCGCTCGCCGAAGATGTGATGCCCGGCGCCCCGGAAGTGCCGATACTCGCAGGTCACCCGGGCCAGGTGGTGAAAGGGGGCGCGGGTAGCGAGCCGGATCAGCAGGTCCCAGTCCTCGAAAAAGGGGAGCGAGAGGTCGAAGGGGCCGATCTCGCCGAGCAGCCGGCGCTCGATCAGGAGGGTGTTGAAGGGGATGTAGTTGTCGACCAGGAGAACATCGGGATCGAAGTCGCGGCTGTAGGGGAGCCGGCGCTCGCGGCAGACCCAGCCTGGAGCGTCGAGCTCGTAGACCCCCACCGCGGCGTCGGTGTAGGCGACCCGCACCCCGGCCCCCCCGACGAGGCCGGCGAGGGTCGCCAGGTGCTCGGGCGCCGCGAGGTCGTCGTCGTCGAGGAAGGCGACATAGTCGCCGGTCGCCGCCTCCACCCCTGCCTGGGCTGCCGCGGCGCGGCCGCGGCTCTCCGGGAGGTCGACCCGCACCACCGGCAGCGGATAGCCGGCGGGAACCTCGGGGCGCTCGCCGCCGTCGTTCACGAGGACCACCTCGGCCCGCCGGTAAGCCCCCTCGGCCAGGCTGGCGAGCGCCTCGGCGAGGAGCGCCGGGCGGTCCCGGGTGCGGACGACGACCGAGACCCGCGGCCCCTCCCGCACCTCCTGGATCTCCGGCAGCCCCCCGAGGTGGCGGACGAGCTGGGCGAGGCTACGGGTGGTGAAGTCAGCGGCGGCGAGCCGCCGGTAGCCCTCGGCGAGGCCGACCTCCGGCGCCAGGGTGAGGGTCCGGAACCGGCGCAACCCCAGGGCCGCGTTGAGGTAGCCGTGCCGCTCCTCCTGGCTCCTGTAGCAGGCCATGGCGGCCTCCAGCCGGGGGGCCTCGGCGGTGACGTCGACGAGGAGATCGGGGTGGGCCGGGTGATTGACCTCGTAGAGGAGGACCTGGAGGTCCACCCAGGGGGTCCAGGGGGTCTCGCCACCGGGGCGGAGGGCGCCGAGCAGCCGGTGGACGGCGGCGAAGGCCGCCCGGTGATCGCGGCTCACCTCCAGCGGCGAGGGGACGAGGAGCAGCTCCGGCCGGAGAGTGAGAAGGGCCCGGGAGAGGCCCTCAGCGATCTCCGGCAGCCGGTGCTCCAGCTCGCCGTCTCGGAGGTCCAGGTGGTCGCTGCCGGCGATCCCCAGCGCCTCGGCCGCCAGCGCCGATTCCTCCCGCCGCCGCTGCCGGTAGGGGTCGCGGGCCTGGGCATCCGGGCCCTCCGTCGCACCGGCGCCGCCGTCGGAGAGGAAGAGCACCCGCACCGCGGCGCCCGCGGCGGTGAGCTGGGCGACGAGGCCGCCGCAGCCGAGGACCTCGTCGTCGTAGTGCGGGGCGACGACGAGGGCGCTCGCCGCGTGGACCTTCGTCGTCGTGCCGGGAGGCTCCATCGGGTCCTTCATTGGATGTACCCCAGGGCGCGGAGGCCCTTTTCGGTCTCGGGGTCGTGCTCGCGCCGCGCCACGTTGCTCGCCGCGTCGTGCACCCAGAGCCGCACCCCGCCAGCGGCCGGGGCGAGCCCCGGCCACTCTCGGGCGAGGAGCGCCCGGCGGTCGACCGGGCCGCCACCGTAGGGAGCGTTCATGCCGAGCCGCACCTGCGAGGCGGGGAGCGGCTTGCCGTCCAGGGTCGCCTCGATCCCCGCGATCCCCCCGAAGTCCCCCTCCACCCGGAAGCCCTTGGCGAGGGCGCCGGAGCGGAGGTCGAAGCGCAGCCGGTTGCCTGCCAGCTCGACATGATCCGCGGGGTCCAGAAAGTAGGGGACCCAGCGGGCCGGCGGGCGGGTGAAGGTGAGGGTCCCGGCGAGCCGCGAGCCTACCGGTGCATTGGGGAGGAGATCGGTCATCAGCTTGAGCCCGGGGAGGTCGAAGTCGAGCCGGCGGTGGATCACCGGCGCCAGGCGGGCGGCGAGCCCTGCCTCCCCTGGCCAGAGGTTCCTCTTCTCCTGCGGATCGCGGGTCAGGTCGTAAAGCTCGACCGGCTTGAGCCGCGCCAGGTCCTCCTTCCACAGGAGGTCTTCCAGGGCGTTCTTGGGGGTGAACGGCTCCAGCGGATTGTAGAGGATGAGCTTGTGCCGGCGGAGCACCGCCGCGGCGCGGAGCGGCATCCCGGCCAGGTGCTGGGTGAAGGCCGGGCGCTCGGGGAGCGGACCCTTGCCGGTCGCCGCCGGCAGGAGGTCGATCCCCTCCCAACCCGGATCGGCGGTGCCGCCGGCCACCCCCATGAGGGTCGGGCAGGAGGTCGAGGAGGCGCACCGTGCCGGCGAGCCTCCGGCCGGCCGGGATGTGGCCGTCCCAGCGCAGGAGGAGGGGGACATGGACCTGCTCCTCGTAGAGGGTCTGACCGTGCTTCCAGCCGCCGTGGTCGTGATGCTCCTCGCCGTGATCGGCGGTGAAGACGATCAGGGTGTTGGCGAGCACCTCGGGGGAGAGGGTCGCGAGGAGCTTGCCGATGGCGCCGTCGGCGTAGTGGATCTCGCTGTCGTAGAGCGCCTGGATCTGGGGGATGTCGCGCGCCGGGTCCGGCAGCTTCGAGTAGCCGCTGTAGACGTCGTGCACCCAGGTCCCGGTGACCGGCCCGTCGTAGTTCGGCAGGAAGGGCGATTTGCCGTTGACGATCTCCGGGTTGTCATAAGGATCGTGCGGATCGACGTAGTGGACATAGGCGAAGAACGGCCGGTCCTGGTGGGCCCGGAGCCAGGGCACGGCGTGCTCGTTCAGGCTGTCGGCGTGGCGGCGGATCCACTCGACGTCGGCGGGCGGGGCATAGAAGGTTCCAAAGCCGCGCTCGAAACCGGCGCCGACGTGGAGGACGGGGTTGGCGATGAACCCGCCGGTCGTGTAGCCGAGCTTCCCCAGGCGCTCCGCCATCGGGGTAAGCTCGTTGGGGATGCCGAAGGCGGCGAGGTCGGCGCCGAGCACCTCGCCGGGCTCCCGGCCGGTCATGAGGGAGACCACCGAGGGGAGGGTCCAGGGGGCCTGGCTGTAGGCGTCCTCGACCACCACCCCGGGCTTCGCGATGCGGCGGGCGATCTCCGGGCTGGTGTCCCGGAAGTAGCCGTAGGGGGTGAGGTGATCGCGGCGCAGGGTGTCGACCAGGATGAAGAGGATGTTGGGCCGCCGCCGGGGCTTTACGGGAGCGGAAACGATCACCGGCCCCCAGGCGACGACGTTGGCCCGAGCGAACCGCGGCGGCACCCCTTCGAGTTCGGCCCCGAGCTCCAGGGTGATCTCGCGCCCCGCGTAGGCCGAGAGATCGGCGTCGAGGTCGAGCCAGCGCGGGCCGTCGTAGCCCTGGCCGCGGGTGCGGCCGAAGAGCACCACCTCGCGCCGGCGCCCCTCCTTCGCCACCACCCGCACCTCCAGGCCGGTGATGGTGCGCCAGGCGCCCGGCAGGGTCTCGATCCCGATGTGGAGCGCCGCCCGGCCGCGCGGGATGCGGCCGCGCCAGGTCCAGGGGGCAGTCGTCGTTAGCACCACCGGACGGCGCTCGTGGTCGTGTTCGAGGACGGCGAGCTCGGGACGGGAGGGGAAGGTCAGGCCCTCCTCTTCCCCATGACCGATTCGATACCGGTGCGCCTCGACCAGGGGACGCAGCTCGAAGCCCGAGGGAGGCCGGCCGCAACCTGCCAAGCCGAGGAGCAGGAGTAAAGCAGCGCCGAGGAGGTCGGGCCGGGGTGGCCGGATCGGGCGAGGACGGAGCGCAACTGTTTGAGCCCGAGGGCGGTTCTAGATGTGGCCCGAAGGGCGAGTTTGAGCACCGCCCGCAGCCCGATTCGGCCGCCTCGGCCCGACCGGATCAACGCTGTCCCCGGTGGCGCCAGCGCATGCATGGCGACGTCCCAGATCATCCGCGCCGAGTCCGTAAGCGGATCGACGCTCGAACGCGGAGAGTTCGCCCAGGTGACGCCGACCTCGACGACCCGGTAGCCGCGCCGCTGGGCGAGCCAGACGAGCTCGACGTCATAGGCGAAGCGGTCGATCAGGAGAGCGGCGAAGAGCTGCCGCGCCACCTCGCCGTCGAGCAGCTTGAAGCCGCACTGAGTGTCGTGGAAGCCGCGCACTCCGAGTGTACGGATGAGCCGGTTGAAGATGCGGCCCATGAGCTCGCGGTAGAAGGGCTGGTGCTGGGTGACGTTGGCGCCCGGCACCGAGCGGCTGCCGAGGACGACCGCGGCGGTCGCCAGGTGCGGACGGAGACGCTCGAGGTCCTCGATCGGGGTCGAGAGATCGGCGTCGACGAGGAGCACCGCCGCCCCCCGGCTGGCGAGGACCCCCGAGCGCAGGGCTGCCCCCTTGCCGCGGTTCCGGTCCTGCCGGTGGAGGATCACCCCGCGGCCGGCGAAGGACTCCGCCACCTCGGCGGTACCGTCGGTCGAGCCGTCGTCGACCACCAGGATCTCGCCGGCATCCGCCTGGCCGGCCAGGTAGCCGAGGATGCGTCTCCAGAGTGGGACCGAGCCGCGCGGCCTCGTTGTAGGCGGGGATGACGATCGAGAGGTCCATGGCGGCGGGGGCATTATATGCGGCGGCGTACGGTACAATTTGGCGGTCCCTCCCCGGCACCGCCGGTCCCTCTCGATGCTCAGCCTCCTCCGGTCCCTGCTCCCCGCGAGCGCCGCCCGCGTCCTCTGGGTCGGCCCCGACCCGGACGGCACCGCTCGCGAGCTGGCCGCGGCGGGGCGCGAAGTCACCATGGGAGAGATCCCCGTGGCGACAGTCCCGGAAGCGCGGCGCTACGATGCCCTGATCCTCTCTGCCGGTATTGGGCCCCAAGACGGCGGCCCTGGCGCCCGGCTGACCGCCGTGCGGAACCTCCTCGCCGACGAGGGACGACTCCTCCTCGTTGCCCCCGGAGCCGGGGCGACTCCGGCGGGCTCGGCGGCTCCGGCGGCCAGCGCGGGCGATCTCGTGGTGGCGCTCTCCGAGGCCGGGTTCGTCCTCCTCAAGGAGGAGAACGAGAGCGCGGGGGCCGGCAGGGTGGTCCTCGCGGCGCGCCGGGATCCGTTCGTAGTCCGCGCCTACCGGGAGGGGGATGAGGCGGGTATCCTCGCCCTCTTCCGCACCAGCTTCCAGGTCGATCGGAGCCCCGAGCGCTGGCGCTGGGAGTACCGGGAGAACCCCTACGGGGACCTCCGGATCACCGAGGCCTTCGCTCCCGACGGCAGCCTCGTCGCCCACTACGCCGGCTATCCGGTGTTCTTCGTCGGCGAGGTGGCGGGCGCCCCCCGGCGGCTCGCCGCCCTCCAGATCGGCGACACCATGACGGCCGCCGCCTTCCGTCACCTCGGGCGCGGGCCGACGAGCCTCCTCGGCCGGAGCGTCCGGCACTTCTACGCCCGCTACTGCGCAGGGCGAATCGCCTTCAATTACGGGTTCAACACGGGAAACATCCAGCGCTTCTCCATGCGCTTCGTGCGCGCCGAGCGGCTGGAGGACTGCCCCTACCGGGTGCGCGAGGTCGGCCGGCCGCTCCCCGAACCCCGAGGTCTCGCCCGGCTCGGCTGGCGGGTCGAGCGGATCCGCCACTTCGACGCCCGCTTCGACGAGCTCTTCGCCCGCGTCCGCGGCGCCTACGGGCTGCTCGTCGAGCGCGACGCCCGCTACCTCGAATGGCGCTATGCCACCTGCCCGGGCACCGAGTACTTCGCCTACGCCCTCTTCCGCTTCGGCCGCCTCGCCGGCTGGAGCGTCTTTAGGCAGAAGGGCGACTGCCTGGTCTGGGGGGACGCCCTAGTCGACCCCCGTCACCGCCGCGGCCTGGGTCTCCTCCTCGCCCACGCCCTCGCCCTTCCCGAGCACCAGGAGACCCGGCTGATCGAGGGCTGGCTCACGACTCGCCCTGCCTGGTGGGACGAGACGGTGACCGCCCTCGGCTTCGAGAGCCGGCCGGAGCCGCAGGAGCTGGGGCTCGTCTACGTCCCCTTCGAGCACGACCCCGGCGACGACTTCCGCCGGCATCTCTACTACACCTGGGGCGACAGCGATCTTTTCTAGACTCAGGGCGGTCTGACTTGGCGCTCGGCCCCGGCCTGGGCACCCGCTCGCCGTCCACGAAGCAAGCCTCCATGGCCTGGGGATCGACGGCGATAGGGTCGCGGAGGGATCGGAGCTATAGTAAAGGAAACTCATGAAAGCGATCCTCATGATCCTTCTGCTAGGTGGGACGGTCGCCGCCAACCCGGCCCTCCTGGAGAGTCGCGCCGAGCGAGTCGGGGTTACACTATGCGCCGCCGCCGTGAAAGCAATGCCCCTCAAATCTCCCGGCCCTCTCGCGGTTCCGGACCTTGAGGGCGTCGGCCCGGACCTGACGCAACGCTTGCGGGATCTTGCTCCGCAGCTCGCGCCTGGCTGCACGGCACGCCCGATCCGGGCGGATTCTCCGTTATCCCGGGGAGATGACAGAGGAACCCATCACCTGATGATCCGCGTCAAGGATCGGGACGTCTTCGGTCTTCGCCTTCGCTACGAGCCCGGAGAAGACCGGTTCCATATCCTTGGATATTGGACACCCGGGCCAAGATAGCAAGCACCGACCGCAACGGCACCGGTCGTTCACCGAAGCCCTACCAGCTGCCCGTACCCGACGCCCGAATCGACAGCGCATGGCGGAACACATCCCGCGGGTCCCACCGCGCTTTGATCCGCTGCAGGCGCGGGTAGTTCTCTTTGTAATATAGAGTGTGCCACGGCACGCCTGATGTATTCAGGGCCGGGGCCGCGAGATCGGTGTCGGGATGATTGATGAAGGACCCGTCATACGCCTCGCCCGGGACCGGCACACCCCCGCTCTCCCCAAACAGATCCCGATAGAACGCCCGCACCCAGGTCAGATTCTTCGCCTCTTCCCGCGCATCCAGCCAGCCCGTGGTGCATGCGATGTCGAGGATCGAATCGCGTTGGGCGGCGGCGGTCGCATCGCGCGCGACGGTATTGATTCGCCCGCCATAGGTTGCGAGTCCCAGCATTCCGCCCATGACGTCGTGGTCGGCGCGGGTCAGGTGATCGTACGCGACGCCAATCTGGTGATCCGTGAACCGTTTCTTGAGTAACGCATCTTTCACCTTGACACTCACCCCGCCCGGAGGCGTGGCGAATAGATCGGGGAACGGGTTGAGGGCGAACTCGAGCCAGGACATCCGCGTGAGCTCTCGGCCTGGCGGTGCGATGCCCCCTTCGCAGAGCGCCGTCAGATGGTCCTCCACCTGGCCGTCGGCGGCGCCGCCGGCCGTGCTAACACCGCGGACGATGATCTTTCCGAACTGCTTACGATGGATCTCCAATAGGGCCCAGAGAGAGGCGTTGGGAGAATCGGCGCCGCTGTTTCGCTCGCACCAGACGCCGTGGTTCCTGAGGATTCGCAGGAAGGTCGGCTCGTCGATGTCGCTCCAGTTCCATTCCGCCTTGAAGGTCGTGATCGATTCCGGCGCGCGGGGCAACAGCCTCGCGGGATCCTCGCCGGTTGCGTCAGGCGATCGGAACCAGTACCGGATGACGACGCCGAAGTTGCCACCGCCCCCGCCGGTATGCGCCCACCAGAGGTCGCGATGCGGGTCGGAATTCTCCCGGGTCGCCACCACACTTCTCGCCTGTCCGCCCTCGTCCACGGTGACCACTTCGACGGCATAGAGATAATCCGCTGCGAGACCGAGTTGGCGGCAGAGAAAGCCAAAGGCGCCACCGACCACGTGTCCGCCCATGCCGATATCCGGATGCTCGCCGAGCGGTATCACCACTCCCCACATCTCGAACAGCGCCCGGAACGTCTCGCCCACCGTCGCGCCGCACTCGACGGCCACGGCGCCACGGTCCGCGTCGTAGTACACGCGCTTCATGGGCGAGACATCGAGGATCACTCGCACCTCAGGGTTCGAGACGAATCCCTCCAGGCAGTGCCCGCCGCTCGTCACGGCGAGACGCCGCCCTTCCCTCACCGCCTCCTCTACGGCCGATACCACCTGAGCGGTCGAGCTGACCCGCCGGACGTAATCTGGATTCGCGCTGAAACGCTTATTGAACCGCTTGTCGACCACCGCGAGATACCGCGGATCGTCGGGACCGATTCTGACGGATTCGTCCTGTGGGCCGCCGGTCGTCTTTCGTGTCAAGACCATCTCCTCTGCTCTTCCCCTGCCGAACCTTACCACCCGCCCGCCGCCGTCGCCCCGGTAAAGGCCATGATCAGGCTCCGCGACTAGCCGGGCCGAGCCAGAAGGAGCGCATCCGGCTCCAGAGGAGCTGCCCGCGCTCGTCCCGCGATTCGATCCACCAGTAGAAGTCGCCGCCGTAAAGGTGGTCCATGGCGAGGAGGAAGTCGTGCGGGAGATCGACGCGGAGCGTGCCGCTCGGGGACGGGGCGACGGTGAAGTCCGTGACGTTCGGGTTGCCGCGGGCGAGGACGACGAGCCGGAAGCGCCGCCCGGCTCCCGGGCGGAAAGTTACCGACAGCGCATTCCTGCCCCAGCCTGGCGCCGTCGGCGGGCGCGAGCACCGGCAGCTCGGAAAGCAGGACGAACGGGGAGAGGACGACCTGGCGGAGCGTGCCGGAGCCCGCCTCCCACTCGTAGATCCGGGAGGTGGGCCGGCCGGCGAGGAGGGGCCGGAGCTCCTCGACGGCCAAGGGCGGCAGGGGGTAGACCGGCGGGCTGGGGGGGGCGAAGGGGGGGCTCACGGCATCCGAGAGGCCGTAGTGATAGACCGGGGCCACGGGCAACCCCGCCGCGTTCAGGAGGAAGCTCGGGGAACCCGCGACGAAGACCGGCGCCCCTCCCGGACGGCGGAGGGCGCGCTCCAGCTGCATCGCGAGCGACTGCGCCGTCCGCCCCGCCTCGACATAGACCTGAAGGTATCCGGTGAGCAGGAATCCCCACCACACCAGGAGGGCGAGGACGGCCAATGCCGGCAGGACGCGCCAGGATCCCTGCCAGGCGGCGGCGAGGGCGCGGGCGAGGAAGGCGGCGGCAAGGGCGGCGCCGATCGCGGCGAGATACCAGTAGCGGCCGTTCCCCGGCACCACCGGACGGAATGCGAAGGGCGCCAGGGAGACAATCGTCCAGACCCAGCCGAAGAGCCAGGGCCGGAGCGAGCCGCGGCGTACCGGGGAGAGCCCGAGATAGAGGAGCGGCAGGAGGCCCGCGAGCAGCAGGAAGAGAAGGGGCGCGAACCGTCCCGGGGACTGCGCGAAAACGGGGACGTGCAGCTGGTAGAGGGATTGCCCGAGGTCCCCCAGGAGCTGACGGAGCTGGGGAGCCAGGAGTCGGCGGCCGGTCTCCTCATAACCGCCGAGGAAGACCCCGAAGAGGTGCCGGCGGAGGAGGAAGTAGAGGCCGAGGAGGCCGCCGTAAGGGAGCCACCTCAGGAGTCGGGCACGGAGAGGACGCCCGCGATCCCCGGGCTCGATCAGAAGATCGTGCGCGACGAGGAGGAGGGGGAGGACCGCCGCCGCCTCGTAGGAGCCGAGTGCCAGGGCGAAGAGGCCGAGGGCTGCGCTCTCCCAGATCCGGGGCGAGCGCTCGCCGGCGATCTGGTGACAGAGAAAGGCCCCAAGAAAGAAGGTGGTGGCGAAGATCGTCGCGAAGCTGGCGGCGAAGACGACCGCGTTCGGCGTGGAGAGGGTAGAGCGCGAAGAGGAGGGCCGCGGCGAGGGCGGTGGTCCGCTCGTGCTCCTCCTCCACTCGCCCCGCGATTCGCCGGGCGAGCGCATAGACGAGGAGCGCGTTGCCGGCGTGGACGAGAAGGTGCGCCAGGTTGTAGCCGAAGGGCGCGGTGCCGAAGAGGGCGTCCTCCAGGCCGAAGAGGAGAGTCGAGACCGGGCGGTAGAACTTGAAGAGCTGGAGATCGAGCCAGGGCGCGGCGAGCTTGGCGAGGAAGCCGTGCCAGGGCGGGTCCTCCCGGAGCAGCCGGAGAAGGAGGAAGTCCTCACTGGTGAAGCCGCGCCGGAGAGCCCCGGCGTAGAAGGCGAGCACCACCCCCACGATGAGAGCGCCGAGAGCAATGAGAGCGACGAGGGCGGCGGGAGCGGCCCGCCTTCCCGCCGAACCCCTCGGCCGGGTCATTCGCCCCCTGCCTGCTCGGCGGCCAGGGCACGCTCCCGCGCCCAGCGGACCGCGGCGGCCAGCTCTGGCCCCACCACCTCAGGCAGGAAGCGGCGGGACGCCTCGAACCCGGTGCGGCGGGCCCGGCGCCAGGCGGCGGGGTGGCTCAAGAGCTCCCGCGCCGCGGCGGCGAAGGCTCCGGGGTTATCCGGCGGCACGAGGGCCACGGCTCCCTCCGCCATGCCGATCGTCGAGGGGATGCGGGACGCGACCGCCGGCACCTTGGACGCCATGGCTTCAAGGAGCGGCAGCCCAAACCCCTCCTCGGCCCGCGAGGGGAAGAGGAGGAGATCGCAGCCCGGCACCTCTCGGGCGACCTCGGCCGGAGTCACAGCGGTAAGGAAGCGATCCGGAAGCAGGATCTGCGCCTCGCCGGCCGAGAGCGGCAGCACCGAGATGCGGAGCACCCGGCAGGCGATCCCCTCTTCCCGAAGCTGACGGACGGCGGCGAGCGCCGTGGGGATGCCTTTGACCTCCGCCTCGAAGATGCCGGGGATGAGAATCCAGGGCCGGCGGGCCGGACGGAACCGGACGCGCGGCCGGAAGGCGGGATCGAGAGGCGGCGGCACCACCGTGCTCTCGCGCCCGAAGCGCTCGCGCAGAAATTCCTGGAGATGGGGCGAGACGGTGATCGCGGGGAGCGGCAGGGAGTAGGCCGCCTCGATCTGCGGTAGGACCGGCCGCAGGTGGACGAGCCCCCCCTCGTAGCCCTGGCAGAGGTGAGCGATGGGTCCCGCCGCCAGCCGGCGCGCGATCTCGAAGGTCGTCCAGAAGGTCACGATCACCAGGTCCTGCTCGGGCAGGCGCGGCAAACCTGCCGAGTAGTCGAGGTAGGGCAGCTTGGAAGCGATCCAGGCCGGCTTCGGCCCCTCGCCCAAAAGGGTGATCTCCTCCCCCAGGCCGGCGAGCAGCGCGGCATGCTGGAACACCACCTTGATGCCGCCCCCCAGCTCCGGGCTCGGCAGAACGTAGGTGATCCGCATCAGGCGGGGCCCTCCGCCGGGAGAGATCGGCGGAGGACCTCGCGCCCATCCCGGTCACTCACCTGGACTACCAGCCCGCCGGCCGGAAACTGGGCGGCGATCTCCGCCGGCAGTCGCCAGGGGCCAGCGCCCGCGCTCTCCACCTTCGCCGTCGCCGCCGGGAAGCCGGTCGGGTTGGGCGAAATCTCGACCCATAGAGGGAACGTCAGGCCGAGAGCAGCGAGATCCAGGCCGGCTCCCGGTGGGAGAGGTTCCGGCGCCGGGAGACCGGCGTCAGATCCCGGTCGCAGGGCCCGCGCCGCCGTCCGGAGGAGCGGCGGGAACCAGGTGCCGTAATGGCGCCGCCTGAAGCGCTCGGCGGACTCCTCGAACCACTGCCGGGAGCGCGGCTCGCGGCCGGCGCTCTGGTTGTAGAGGTGGATCGCCCGGGCGGCGGGGATGTAGCGGGCCGGTAACCCGGCCCGGCGGGCGCGGAGCAGCCAGTCGGTCTCCTCGAAGAAGAGCCGGAAACCGGGATCGAAGGGCCCCACCCGCTCCCAGGCCGAGCGGCGGAAGGCGAGGAGGAATCCCGGCAGGTCGTAGCTCGGCAGGGGTCGCTCGGCCTCCCAGTGCCGGCGGGCGTGCCGGCGCCAGCGGCGGCGTGCTCGCGCCGCCCACCCCTCACCCCTGGCGGCGAGGAGGGCGAGGAGCTCCCCCCGCCGTGTCCGCTCCTCGGCGGGGGGTAGGACGAGTTGCCCACCGCGGTCCCAGAAAGCGCGGGGGCCGGCCACGGCGGCCCCCCGGTCGAGCTCTGCCAGGAGGGCCGAGAGGCAACCGGGAAGGACCAGAACGTCCGTGTTCATGACGACGATCACCTCGGCCCGGCTGTGCGCCACTCCGAGGTTGACGCCCCCGGCATAGCCGAGGTTCTCGCCGGGGTCGATCCGCTGGACAGGGAGGCCTTGGAGGATTTTTCGCTCGGCCGGATCGCTGCCGTTGTCGACCAGGAGCAGCTCGACCTCGGTATCGGCATCCAGACCCGCCGCGCCGAGCTCGGCGGTCACGGTCGCGACCGCCTCGGCCGCCAGCTCCGCGGTGTGGTAGTGGACGATGACGACCGCCAGCCGCATGGGGCTCCGATGGGGGTTCATTTGGATCCCGAGGACCTTCGACTGGCTGCGCGGAGCGCCCGAAGCAGCAGGCCCGCGGGGATCAAACGGAACCGGCGCCTGCGTCAAGGGTCCGGGGCGGGCGGGAAGTCTACGACCGCCGGGTGAGCGCGAAAGTGCAGCCGCGGCAGATGAAGTCGCGGGGCGCCTCTTCGAGGCCGTAGACCCAACGGCGCATCCGGGCGAGCTCCGGGCCGCGCAGCACCTCGTCGACGCTCTGCCTGGCGAGGTCGCCCACGACGTACTTCTCGTCGTAGTCCTCGCAGCAGAGGACACACTGGCCGCGCGGCGTGATGTGGAGATGCTGGAGGGGCCGCGAGCCGACGTTGTCGCAGCCGCAGAGCTTCTGGTTCGGTACCGCCGGCTTGAGCCCGATCTGGAGGTAGCCGGCGCGGTCCATCACCTCGAACGACTTGACGGTGAACCGGCTGCCCGCGAAGCGCTCCTGGATCTCCGCGAAGTCCCGCTGGTGATCGTCGTTGCCGGTGCCCAGGACCACCATGTCCATCTGCTGGGCGACCGCCTTGTCCCGGGCGTAGTCGACGTTCTTGAGCACCGCCACCAGGTGGTCGCCGCCCCGGTCGCGCTCGTAGCGGGCCCGGTCGAGGGTCGAGAGGTTGATCGACAGGAAGCGCAGGCCGCCCATCTCGACTAAGGCATCGATGCGCTCCGGGGTCAGCCCCGAGCCGTTGGTGAGGACCGCCGGCGGCAGGCCAGCGGCCTTGATCGCCCGCACCTGGTCTAAGAACCGGCGGTCGGCCGTGGGCTCGTTGTAGTTGATCATGAACACCGCTTCGATGGTGTCTCTATAGACCGCCAGCTCGCCCACGATCCGCTCGTAGAGCTCGGTGGGCATGAAGTAGTCCTCGCGCGGCGCGATCGAGACCGGGCAGAAGTAGCAGGCCTGGTTGCAGACCGTGTGCGCTTCGAGCGAGACGTACTTCAAGAGGAAGCGCTGGGAGGGGTCCTCCTCGGCCGGCAGGAGCCAGCCCTGCCTGGCGAGCCAGGCGCGCTCGGTCTCGGGGATTCCGCCGAGCGCGGCACCGCCGGCGAGGAGCGCCCGCAGGGGCGCGTAGCCACGCTCGCCGTCGAGCAGGGTGCGGTCGGTGAGCGGATCGTAGAGCCGGTCGCCGCCATCGTGCAGGAACGGATTGACCCGCAGGGCGAGACCGGACGCAGGCTCGGCCAGAAGGGCGGGGCTTTCGGGATGCATCGTTGCCGGAGGATTCATGCTGAATGGAAGCTCAGGAGGGCCGGGCTCTCTGCCGGTCGGTCCCCCATTGTACGGAGGAGGCGCCATCCTCGTCCAGCAGCCATCCGTGCTCGGCCCGGACCAGGCCGAAGGCGAAGGCGGGAGCCGCGACCTCGAAAGCCTTCCGGAGGAAGCGCTGATCGTAGACGTGGAGCCCCGCCTCGTCCAGGAGGAAGACGTAGACCGAGAACTCGCCCTTGACGAGCGGGAGGCTGGGGAGCCGGAGCTTCACGGTGTGCCGCCGCTCCCCGGTCAGCGGAGACATGCCGTCGAGATGGGTGGCGAAGGAAAAGATCTCGACGCCGTCGATCCGGTTGATCCCGACCCCCAGGTGAAAGGCGAGCCGGGGCTCCTGGGTCTCCCATTCGATCTCCATCTCGAACGGGTCGCCGCAGGCGTAGAGAGGCTTCGCGGCCGTCCCGGCGAGAGCCGGGAGGGGACCGAAGCGCACCGCGGTGACGTGGGCCGGTCCCCGGACGGCGCCGGGCTCGGCCGCCGCGGGAGCGCGGGCCTCCGTCTTCGCGAGCAGGAAGTTCTCGTACTCCCGCACCACGTCGGAGACCGGGCCGAGCGCCGCGGCGTGCCCGCCGCGGAGCCAGAGAGCCCGCTGGCAGAAGGCGGCGACGTAGTACATGGCGTGCGAGCAGAAGAGGAGGGTGCCACCCGACTCGACGAAGGCGGTCAGCCGGTCCATGCACTTCTTCTGGAAGTACCCGTCGCCCACCGAGAGCGCCTCGTCCACGATGAGGACGTCCGGTTCGATCTGGGTGGCGATCGAGAAGCCGAGGCGCATGGCCATGCCGGTCGAATAGACCTTGACCGGCTGATCGATGAAGTCGCCGAGCTCGCTCCAGTCGACGATGACCGGCAGCTTCTCGCGGATCTCCACCTCGGAAAGCCCGAGCATGGCGGCGTTCAGCATGATGTTCTGGCGGCCGGTGAACTCGGGGTGGAAACCGGAGCCCAGCTCGAGGATGGAGGCCACCTTGCCGACCACCCGCGCGCCGCCGGAGGTCGGGGCGGCCACCCCGGCAAGGATCTTCAAGAGAGTGCTCTTGCCGGCCCCGTTCTCGCCGATGATGGCGAGGCCCTCCCCCCGGGGGAGGCTGAAGCTCACGTCGGTCAGGGCGTGGAAGTCGCGGTGACGGGGGTGCCGGGTGAGCAGCTCGCGCAGGCGGTCCCACGGGCTCGCATAGACCCGGTAGATCTTCGTCAGGCTCTCGACGGCAACGACGGCTTCACTCATTCGAGCGCGATTGTACCCCGGCGTCTCCCCGGTTCCCCGTCGGCTACGGGTCGGGCGGCGTGGCCGAAGGCGTCGCGGGCGCCGGGGTGTCGTTGAACGTCCAGGTCCAGCTCGTCGGGAACGCCGTCGAGGTGTCCAGAAACTGGATCGGGGTGCCCGGGTAGATCTCCGCTGGACCGAAGGTGAAGCCTGCCGCGGGAGCCACCCCCAGCGTGTGCCGGTGGATGTCCAGGATCGCCAGACCGGCGCGATACAAGTACTCGTTGTAGAACTTCGCCTCGCGCGGCATCACGCCGTTGAAGCCGGTGGGACCGCCACGGTAGTACCAGCCCCAGTAGCCGGTGGAGGGAGTGATGTCCCGCGGGCTGGCCGGTTGGCTGACGTCGAACAGCCACTCCCGCTGACTGCCGCCCCGGCACTTGTCGTCGGAGCCGTAGTAGAGGTAGGGGATACCGTTGCTGGTCGACAGAGTCACGAAGTAGGTGGGCGTCCCGCTGTCGAGCTCCCGCGAGAAGAGCGGCGCCCCGAGGCTGTTGCAGGTCCCGCCGAGGTTGCAGGTGACGTCGTAGATCCGCGCCTCGTTGACGCTGCGCTGGAGAGAGCAGCTGTACTTCCCAGTGCGCAGGGCGAGATAGTAGTGGTGGTTGGCGTCCTTCCACATCGCCACGCCGTAGACGTAGCGGATGTCGTACGTGCAGACCGGGGGCTCCCCGAGAGCCGAGAGCACCTGCCGCGGACTCCGCGGGTCGGCCACGTTCCAAATCTCCAAGCCGCCGCCGCCGGAGGAAAAGACGATGAAGTCATCGACTCCGTGGACGGAGGAGACCGAGCCGCGGCTCCCGATCCTGCCCAGGTAGACTCCCGGACAGCTCACGGGATCTCCGGCGGCGGGTACCGACTCGAAGCAGCCGGCGTACTGGCGCGCCTGGTTCATGTCATAGGCGAACACTCCGCCGCTGGGATCCCCGCCCGAGGCCGCCAGGAAGGCGTAGGGGGTACCACCGAGGTTCGCGACGTAGACCTGCTCACCGTTCTTCTTGTGGCTCTGGTAGAGGAGGTGGGGGGCTGTCTTGTCGGTGAGGTCGACGATCGCAAGCCCGATTCCCGCGTGCCCGGCCATGGCGGCGATCGAGTCCACCCCCAGCGGGGTCACGACATCCTGGAGCGGCAATTTCTCCTCCGGGTCGTCCACCCAGACCGGGAAGCTGGTGTAGGAGAGCTTCCCCAGGAAATCCGGATTGGCAGGGTGGGTCCGGAGGTCCCAGACATGCAGGCCGTAAGCCATGGCGGTGAAGAGATAGCCATTCTGGGATTCGATCCCCATGTACCAGTTGGTCAGGGAGTACAGGGCCGACGCGTTGGGCGCGAACTCGTCGAAGGACGTGGCGTCGCGCCCGAGCGGCAGCGGATCGGGGTCGACGGGCTGCAGCTCTCCCCAGTAGCTCTGCAGCGCCGGCCTCGCCGGGGTTCCGCAGGAGGTCCGGCCGCAGCCGGAGCGGTCGCAGGTCTGTGCCGCCGCCGGCCCTCCCGGGAGGGCGGTGGTGAGAGCCAGGGAGAAGAGCACCGCGATGCCGAGCGGTGCTCGCGAGCGGCGAGCCGATCCAACCGGAGCGATTCTCATGCAACCCTCCTCGGGTTCACATCCTCCTCACGCGCCGCCAGGCCTCACGGCTTCGGCGGCGGGACCGACGCCGTCGCGGCGTTGTTGAACGTCCAGCTCCAACTCGTCGGGAACGCCGTCGAGGTGTCCTGGAAATTCACCGGCGTGCCAGGGTAGATCTCCCCCTGCGTAAAGGTGAAGGCCGCCGCCGGAGCGACTCCCACCGTGCGCCGGTGGATGTCCGAGAACGACAGCATGCTGCGGTAGAAGTAGTCGTTGTTGAACTTCCCGCGGCGCGGCATCGCACTGTTGAAGCCGGTCGAGCCGCCGCGGTAGTACCAACCCCAATAGCCGGTGGCCGGAGTGATGTCCCGCGCGGCTGCCGGGTTGGTGACGTCGAACAGCCACTCCCGTTGGCTACCTCCCCGGCATTTGTCGTCCGAACCGAAGTAGAGGAAGGGGGTACCGAAGCTGTTTGAATAGGTCACGAAATAGCTTGCGGTTCCGCTGTCGAGCTCCTGCGAGAAGAGCGGGTTGCCCAGCCCGGTGCAGGTCCCGGTAATGCAGCTGACGTCGTAGATCCGTGCCTCATTGACGTTGCGCTGCAAGTTGCAGTTGTACTTCTCTGTGCGCAGGCCGACGTAGTAGTGGTTCTGGGCGTCTTTAAAGAGGGCGACGCCGTAGACGCTCCGCAGGTCGAACCGGCAGGCCGGAACGTCGTTGAGCGCGGAGAGCGCCATCTGGGGATGCTTCGGGTCGGCCACGTTCCAGATCTCGAACCCGCTGCCTGCACCCGAGGCGAAAACGACGAAATTGTCCACCCCGTGGACGTAGGAGACCGAGACCCGGTTGCCGATCTGGCCCACGTAGACACCCGGGCAGCTCACGGGATCTCCAGGGGTGGGAGCCGATTCGGAACAGCCCGGAACCTGGCGCGCCTGAGTCATGTTGTAGGCGAACAGACCGCCGCCGGGATTACCCCCAGAGGCCGCCAGGAAGGCGTACTGAGTGCCTCCGATCGTCGTGGCATAGACCCCCTCCCCATTCTTCTTGTAGCTCTGGTAGAGGAAATGAGGTTGCGTCTTGTCGGTCAGGTCCACCAGGGCGAGCCCGATCCCCGCATGCCCCGCCAAGGCGGCGATGGTGTCGACACCCGCCGGCATCGCGAGATCCTGGAGGGGCCACTTCTCCTCCGCGCTGTCTACCCAGACGGGGAATTTGGAGAAGGAAAGCGAGCCGAGGATGTCGGGAGCGGCCGGATGAGTCCGCAGGTCCGCGACCTGAAGGCCGTAGGCGAGGCCATGCACGAGATAGCCGTTCTGGATGTCGAGCCCCGTGAACCAGGGGAAGGACGAGTAGGCCTGGTGGAACTCGTCGAAACCGGTGGAGTCGCGGCTGAAAGGCAGCGGGCCGAGATCGGCTGGCTGCAGCTCTCCCCAGAAGCTGGGTGGGGCCGGTGCCGCCGGAGTTCCGCAACTGATGATGCCGCAACCGGAACGGTCGCAGGTCTGTGCTGCCGCCGGTCCGATTGGAACGACGGTGGCGAGAGCGAAAGAAAAGAGCAATGCGCGGCCGATCGCCACCTGCGGGCGGCCGGCAGATTCGGCTCGAGCCGTCATCGTGCGGACCCTCCTCGCCTCGAGAGGCAAGACTTCTACTCTGTTACATACGACGATTGCTATGAGACCTTAGCATGGAATGGGCCTAAAGAAAATAGGCGCGCGAGTTGGTCCAAAAAAAAGAGTACTGGGGTCCCGAGGCTCAAACGGGCCCAGCACAAAAAAAGCCGCCAGGCAGGAGCCTGGCGGCCTTCGGATCTCGGCGAGACGGGTTCGACTACTGCGTCTTACCGCTCACATAGGCCGGGTCGTTGGTGACGGTGTTGATCACCTGGGCCCCGGCCAGCATCTTGCCGGCATGGACGACGATCTGCACGGTGAAGCCATTCTCAACGCCCTTCGCCGGTAGCGGGTTGTCGATCGGCCGGACCTGCCGGGTCGTACCCGCCGCCAGGACGAGGCCTTTGATCTGACCGAGGATCGAGCCGTCGAGGGCACGGTAGATCAGGTCGTAGGCTCCGCCTTCGGTGGAAGGGTTGAACAGCCAGAGCTGCGATTTGTAGCTCGCGTTCTGCCGCAGGCCGACCAGATATTGCACCTGACCCGTCCCGGCGGCATCGTCGTCGGTGAAGGCCGCCATGGATTGCCCGAACTGGCTGGTCTTGGTCTTGTCGTAGCTCTCCCCCTGGACGAGCGGGAAGATTCCCGCAACTCCGGCGCTCTCGACGGTCAGCACGCCGACGGCGTTGGTGATCCCCCATTTGGTGGCGACCACATTGGTCAACCGCTGCGTTTCACCGGCCTTGAGCGTGACCGTGACGGGATGCTCAGGAGTGCTCAGCAGGCCGATTCGGGTGAAGGTGAGCTTCGTCGACATCGGCTGGTCGGCGATGTTCGACAGCACCAGATCGGTCTTCCAGGCACCACCCGTGGTGTCTGGGATGCTGAGCGCGCCGAGCACGTAGACCTTCGAGCCCTTCCCCGAGACCGCCCCTCCGAAGTAGGAGGGGTCGTTCGAAACCGCCCGCAGATCGGAGTCATAGGGGAAGAACTGGCTGGAATCCGCCGCCTCGACCTTCACCCGATAGTCGGTGGTGTTGGTGATCCCGAAGGTGGTCTGGATCTCCTTCGGCTGGAACTGCCGCTGACCGTAGGGCGAGACGACGAGGTCCGAGGGATGACCGATCGCCTGGCCCTGGCTGTTGAAGAAGCTGAGGTGATAGGTGGCCGCCGAGGCACCCGGGTTGGTAATCCCGAAAACCGCCATGCGGTCGCCGTTGTCGCTTAAGCCGATCAGGTGCTGGGGTACCGGGCTCGTGGCCGCGTTGGCCGTCAGGCTCTGCGCGGACGGCATGGGAATGCCGCTCAGGGCTTGGGCAAACTTGGTCCCGTCGGTATGGGTGACCGTGTTGAACGACGTGACGATCGGCTGAACGGTGCCCTTGGAGACGGCGAGGGAGATGAAGCCCGTCAGGTCCGCCCGGTTGAACAGGTTGCCCAGCACGTCGGCGTTGAACTGAGTCTGCCCGGGCTGGATGGTGAGCGTCGCCCGCGGTGGGTTGACGTCCGGAGTGCCGCGCTTGCGGAACTCTAAGGTCACGTCGATGGGCGAGGTGCCCGGATTATGGATATAGAGGTCGCTCGACTGTACGAGCACGCCACGGCTCTGTGCGACCCACGGTAGGAGGACCGGGCTGACCGTTACCTTCGGCGGCGGCGGCGGTAGTGGCGTACCGGTGATCTGAAAGACCGTCGTCTGGGTCGCGTTCGTCTGAGCGTTGGACACGGTCAGCTTGACCGAGTAGGTATTCGGCTGGGCCCAGGTGTGGTTGACCGCTTGGCCTTTTCCGGTCGTGCCGTCGCCGAAGTCCCAGGCGTAGCTCGTCGCCAGGGCCGTGTTGGCGGTCAGGGTGACGCTCGCGCCCGTCGTGGCGTTGCACTGGTTGATACCGAACTGGAGCACACACTGGGCGCTCGTCGCAAAGGTCGCATCGAGAGGCGGCGCGACGACGGTCACCTGCTTGGTCAATTCGCTGACGCAGATCCCCGAAGAGCAACCGGAGCCGCTGCCCGGAGCAGAGACCGTCAACTTGACCGGATAGGTCCCCGCCGAGGCGAAGGAGTGGAGAACGATCTTCCCCGTCGAGTTGCTGCCGTCGCCGAAGTTCCAGCTGTACTGGGTCGGGCCGCCGGTCGAGGAGCTGGCGTCGAAGTTGACCGCTTGGCCGGCGTTCGGAGCGGCCGGGGTGACAGTGAACGCAGCGGCGAGGGAACCTCCCCCGACGACCACGCTCTTGGTGAGCTCGCTGACGCAGATACCTGAGAAGCAGCCGGCGCCATCGCCAGCCTTGGTGATCGTCAAGGTCGCCGGGTAGGTGCCCGGCGCGGCGTAGGTATGGGAAGCCGTCGCACCGCTCCCGTTGTTGCCGTCGCCGAAATTCCAGCTGTACTGGGACGGAGTGCCGGTCGACGCCGTACCGTCGAAGGTCACGGCCTGACCGACTGCCGGCGCGGCCGGCGAGAAGACGAACGACGACGCCAGGCTGCCGCCACCACCGCCACCCCCACCATTACCGGAGGAGACATTGACAGAGAACGTGCCTCCCGAGGCGGTGGCGCAGTTCGAGTTGGTGACGCTGATGGCGTAGGTACCGGCGGCCGCATAGGCCACGGTGATGGCGCTGCCCGAGCCGCTGCTCGGAGTTCCACCGATCATCGTCCAACTCCAGATGCCCGTGTTCGCATCGCAGTTGGAGGCCGAAGCGCTGTAGCCGAGGACCTGGCCAGGCTGACCGGTCGCCGCCCCGTTGATGGTGATCGAAGGCGGGTTCGCGCTCCCGATGTTGATGACCTGAGAGACTTGGACGTTCTGCTCGTTGCTTCCGCGCCGCACCCGCAGGCAGGGCTGGAAGTTGCCGAGCGCCGTGAAGGTATGAGCGACGACCGGCGTGGTGTGAGCGTTATCGGTGAAGCTGCAGGTCGCGGGATCGGAGCCGGCATGGCTCCAGTCGTAATCCCAGAGCTGAGCACCCGTCGAGTTGTCGGTGAAGCTCACCGCCACACCCTGGGTCGCGAAACACTGGCCGAACTGGCAGAAGAGATTGGGCTGGAACGACGCCACGAGCGGCGTGGTCTGCGTGATGGTCACGCTCAAGGTCGCGCTCTGCCGTTCCTGCTCGACGCAGTTCTTGATCAGCACCCGAACCTGCTTGGCACCGATCGACGTATAGGAGACCGCCGTGGGGTTCGGTCCCAGGACCGGATCCGAGGTGTAGCCGCGGAAGCCGAGGCCGTCACCGAAGTCCCAGTTCCAGGCCGTGGCGCCCGCCACATTCACATGGTAGGTGACCGTCCCGGCGGCCGGTGGCGCTGGCGCCCCGTCATAGGTCGGGGTGAAGCTTCCCGCACCGGGCAGGATCGGTAGTGCATTCAGGGTGAGCGCGAGCGACGTCTGGCTCGCCGTGCCAGCACTGTTGGTCGCCGTCACGGTCGCCGTGTAGTCGGTGCCGGGAGCTGGCAACGGGATCTGGCTCGTGTCCCAGGTGAAGCTGCCCGAGTTGCCGCCTGTCGTCACCGGGTTGCTGCCCTTCTTGAGAACCCAGCTGAGAGTCGGCGCCGGCTGACCGCTGACACCGGTAGCAGAGAAGGTTACCGGCTGGCATAGGTAGGCCGGATTGGGCGAGATGGTGACGCCGGAGATCGCTGGCGCGGGGCTGGCGATGGTCACCGTCTTAGTAACCGGGATGGAAAAACCCGCCGTGTTATGGGATATCAGGGTGACGGTCGCCGTGCCGGGCCCAGAGAAGGTGACGACCGGGTTCTGAACAGTGGAGGTCGAGAGGCTCGGCCCCGCGGTTCCCGCGAACGACCAACTCCAAGTCGTCGGTCCACCGCTCGAGAGATCGTTGAACGTCACCGGGTTCCCCGCTCCCGAGTAGGACGGGCTGGGAGTCCAGCTGAAGTCCGCCAACGGCAGCACTCCGCTGGTCCGCTGATGAATGTCGAAGACGGACAGGGCGGCACGGTAGAAGTACCCGCCGTTGAACTTCCCGCGGCGCGGCATGAGATTGTTGAAACCGGTCGCCCCGCCACGATAGTACCAACCCCAGTAGCCGGTGCCCGGAGTGATGTCATGCGGCGCTGCCGGGTTGCTGACGTCGAAGAGCCACTCCCGCTGGCTGCCTCCCTGGCACTTGTTGTCGGAGCCAAAGTAGAGGAAGGGAGTGCCACCGCCCTGCGAGAAGGTGACGAAGAAGCTCGGCGTACCCGAATCCATCGTCTGCGACCAGACCGGGTTGCCCAGTCCGCCGCAGGTGCCGCTGATGCAGTTCACGTCGTAAATCTGCCCTTGACCATCGGTGCGCAGGCCCAAGTAATAGTGTCCGTTGCCGCTTTTCCACATCGCGACACCGTAGACCGACTGGCTGCCGAGACCGCTGAGCTTGAGTTGCGGAAACGCGGGGTTCGAGACGTCGAAGATGTCGAACCCACGACCGGAACCGGAAGAGACCACGACGAAGTTGTCGACGCCATGGACGTAGGCGGCCGGGTTCCGGCTTCCCAAGCGACCGATGGAGACGCCGGGGCACTGGATATCACCGGGCGCCCCCGTTTCGATACAGCCGTTGTATTGCCGCGCCTGGGTCATGTTGTAGATGAAAACCCCACCGCTCGGATTACCACCCGAGGCCGCCAAGAAGGCGTACTGCGCGCCCCCGAGGGTAGCGGCGTAGACCTCCTCGCCACTCTTCTGGTAGCTCTGATAGAGAACCCGTGGATTGGTCTTGTCGACCAGGTCGACGAGCACCAGACCGATCCCGGAGTGACCGGCGATGGCCGCGATATTGTCAACCCCTGCTGGCGCGTCGACCGCCACGATCGGCCACTTGTCCTCGGCGCTATCGGCCTGCTTCGGGATGTGGCTGTAGGGAAGCGATCCGAGAACGGTCGGGTTCGCCGGATCTCCATGGAGATCCCAGATTTGGAGGCCATAGGCGAGAGACATCAATGCGTAATTGTTCTCGATGTCGATTCCCGTGAACCATGGAAAGGAGGAGTACGACTGCTGGAACTCATTGAAGCTCGTGGAGTCGCGGTTGAACGGAAGCTGTCCGACGTCGGTTGGTTGGATCTCACCCCAAAGAGTTCTTGGTGCGGGTCTCGCGGGCGCTGCGCAAGCAGCGTAACCGCACCCGGAACGGTCGCAGGTCTGCGCCATGAGCGGCAGCCCGCCGGCGAGGAAGACGGCGCAGAGGATGGCCGTGAAAGCCAGCCACCTACGGCGGGGCATCGTCGGGGAACAGGAGACGCGGGTGGACAGTCGGCTCATGGGTAGGACTCCTCCTGCACAGCTTGAATCAAAACACGTCTAGCGACGGCTAGCGCGCCAGGCACCAGATTCCATACGGAGTTGGTTGGGTTTGGGTCTGAGACGGTGCGATACACGTTGCGTTACCAAGTCTCTCGTACTTCCAGTTGGGATCGGCTCTTCCGATCTGACTCCGGTCTGCCGGGATCAGGTCGCAGGAGTCGGGGGGAGGTGGTCTATGCACGATCGACTTCAACGGCATGCCGCGACAACGAAGCAAATGCCGGAGAACGCATATCGCAATGTTGGCATCAGTTTAGACAGGAAGACCTATCTATACAAGCCCCCACCTCCGTAGACGCTGGATCGGCTCTTTCGATCTGATCCCAGAGAGGTCGGGAATCAGGTCGCAGGAGTCGAGGGATGACAAGTAATGAAGTGGGTGGGCCCGATGCGAGATCGAGCCCACCCTTAAGCTACTGCTTAGCTACCGATACGGGCATGGTTGGCCGTGCAGGCGCTGTCGAGCTTGATGGCGTCGAAGCCCACGCTGTAACGACCCAGCGCGCTCATCACCGCCTCCACCCAAGCCTGCGCCGCCGCCGGATCCTCCGGCGGAACGCTGCCAGCCGCGGCCACCGTCGTGTTCAGGTTGAGGAACAACCAACCGAACTTGTACGGCACCGGGAAGGCAGCGCCACCGACCGCCGTCGACTGCGCCTCCGCCGGGAACGGGATGATCCCGCTCTGCGGCGGCTGCGGCGACACCGGGAAGGTCTGCGGAACCTGCGGGTGCTCCTGCTCGTCGAAGATCACGATCTGTTCCTGGCCGAGGGGATACCAGGCCGGGGTCGTGCCGCACTTGAAGGCGCCCTGACGGACCTTCGAGTCGCGCCAGGCGATCAGGTTCGTGCCGCCGCTGAACGGTCCACCGTTCAGGAACCGCACCGCGAAGTTGGTCGCCAGAGGCTCGCGGTTGTCGACTGCCGTCCAGTTCACGTAACGGCCATAGAAGGTGTACTGCCCGGAAACCGAGGTCTCGGGGTTCGTGGCGCTCGCCTCGATGTGCACGAGGGTCTCGCCGTCCGCCCGGTTGGTCGCCGAATTGACGTAGAAGTAGTCGCCCCAGAGGACGTTCTGGTTCGTCGCGTCGCCCGTGCCGCCGGCCCCGAAGTAGCCGAGGTCGCCCGGGAAGCGCAGGGTGCAGTTGTTGACCGTATCGACGGTCACGTAGCCGCGGGCGATGTTGTCGCCGTAGGCGAGACCCGCGCAGCCGCCGAGCAGGTTCGAGAACTGGCCGGTGAGAGCGGTCTGCAGGTGGGAGACGAAGGTCGCCGGCAGCGCCCCGGTGGGCAGCTGACCGTTGCAGCTCGCGAAGTTGATGTCCTGCGAGAAGTTGCCCTTCGGGCTGATGGTGTCGTTCGGGTCCTGCCCGGCCGAGGCCGTCTGCGGCAGGTTGCCGGCGAGGATGTCGCGCATGTTGATCGACTGCACGTCATAGCCGGTGAGGTACACGTTGAAGTCGAGGACCGGGACCGAAAGATCGGACCAGACCACGACGTGAGCGAGCACGGCGGTCGCCGAGGCGTTGTTGATCGAGAACAGGGTGGTGACCCCGTTCGTGTTCGCCAAATCCACCTCGAAGTACGGGAGCAACAGCGTTGCGCCCGGCACGTCATCCACGGTGCAGATGACAGCGCTCGCCTGGCCGCCCAGGGCCACCAGGGCCAGCAGAGCAAGGCTCAGTACGGTTTTCTTCATGACAGACAATCTCCTAGTTGGCTAATTTGCCTTCAAAACGAATGAGACCAGACCGATGTTGAACTTCGGAGTCTCCAGCTCTCCTCGATCACCTCCTGTTAAAAAGATTTGAGTGCCGAAATTTATAGCATCCGAGGCCCACATGTCTCCTCTCCCACCCCTGACCTCGGCCGACTTGCCCTCCTGAACCGACGGGAGGAGATTTCCTCCCCTGTTTTATGCTTCTGCACTATAGATAGCCTTGGAGCGCCCTGTCAAGGGGCACCGCACAAGTCTCTCGCCTCACTTACCCGGAGGGGCGAGATGCCAGACCGTCAGGCCTCCACCCGAGGGACAGCCCTCTTCGGTTGCCAGGGGCGAGCCCTCGCCAGCGAACGAGGAGACGATCTCGTCCTTTCCATCGCCGTCCAGGTCCTTCAGCCGTACATGATAACCGCGACAGCCCCCAGGGAACGGTGAAACCCCTGTCTTCTCACGGGTGAAGGCACCTTTTCCGTCCCCCAGGAAGATCCAGGTCTTGCCGTTGCCGGTCAGGGCCACGAGGTCGAGATTGCCGTCGCCGTCCAGGTCGCCACTGGCGATGGTGAAGACACCCGCCTGACTTTCCTCGGCCGCCAGCGCCCGGCGCTCCCACTTGTCGCCGGGACGAGAATAGAAGAGATCGATGCCGGTGCGCCAGACCCCCAGCTCGAAACTGGTGTACGCGACCGCCAGATCCGCCCGGCCATCGTGGTCGAAGTCGGCGGCGTAGACGGCGTTGATGTAGCTTGCGGGGCGCACCTGGTCGAGCGTCACCGTCTCCCAACCGCCATCGCTCTTCCCCAGGTTGATCAGGTCCTTGCGCCCCTGGACGCCCGAGCTGGTCGCGAAGTCGACCCGGTGGTCGGCGTTGAAGTCGCCCAGGCTGAGCGAATCCCCGAACAGGTGGGCCGCCCCCGTACCCTGGTCCTTGCGGGTCCACTTGCCGTTCCCCTGGTTCAGGTAGACGACGACCCCGTAGGCCTCGGAGGAGACCAGCTGACCCTGCCCGCGCCCCCCCGAGATGTTCAGGCGGGGGCCCTCCCCGAGGGCCAGAAGGTCGGGAAGGCCGTCGCCATTCCAGTCCGCCACGGCCAGGGCCTTCGAGGAGAAGCCGCCGGCATCGCCGTTGGCGGCCTTGCTCCCGGGAACCGAGAAATCGAGCCCCTCGCTACTGTTGGTGAAGTTGCCCTTGCCGTCGCCCAGGAGCACCTGGATGCCCCTGAGATGCATGCCGAGAGCGATGTCGGGGTGGCCATCCTTGTTGAAGTCGGCGACGACGGCATCCCCGTAGTCGAAGGCGAGCGGCGGGTACTTGGTGTTCTTCCAGCGCTGCCAGCCACCCTTGCCGTCCCCGAGGAAGATGACGGGGTTCGACAGCCCCTTACGCGGCGGGCCATGAACGATGTCGACATGGCCGTCGCCGTTCATGTCGGCGAGGTCGAAGCCGTCGCGCCACTGCCCGGAGGTCGGCAGGCCTTTACCGAACGAAACAAAGCGCAGCCGGTCGCTCGCCCCGGTCTCGACGCGGTAGGTGTCGGCGAGCTTCGCCTTGTCCTCTGCGGTTGGTTCCTTGGGCCTCACGCTGGGGACGGCAGCAGTGCCGGCAGGTTCCCTGTAAACTTTGTAGTAGTAGTACTTGGAGTCCTCTCTCACCACCTGGATGGGAATCCCCCACTTGGTGCGCACGGTATTGGCGTCCAGGCGGACGGCGAGCCCCTTCTCGATCTTCTCCAAGGAGTACTCGCGGCCCTCCTCGTCCTTCTGCACCTTCCCGTCCGCCGGCGCGGCAGACGGCTTCGAAGTCTTGGGTGTCTTTGCCGCCTTCGCCGCGTTGGCAGCGGCGACGGGAAAGACGCAGAGCAGGGTGACGGCGAGCAGAATCCGCAGGTGTGGACGGCTCGCGAACGGTCGATTCGACATTGAGCAAGCTCCTATAGTCATGATGCCGGCCGCATGTCGCCCAGCAAGAAGCGCACCATGGTACTTCAGATCTCGTCCACGAAGGCGGGTTTGAGGCGGGCGAACAGCCAGAGACCAGCGGCGAGCAGCACGGCGGCGGCGGCGACCAGGACCCAGATCCCGCCGCTCGGCGCCGCCCCCAGGAGCGCCTGGCGGTAGAGGCCCACGAGGGCGGTCAGCGGGTTGAGCTCGATCCAGGGGAGGAACCGGACCGGGACGGATTCGATGGGATAGACGATCGGCGTCAGGTAGAACCAGGCGGTGAACACCATCCCCAGGAGCTGGGCGGTGTCGCGGAAGAAGACGTGGACCGAGCCGAGCAGGAGCCCCAGTCCGACGGTGAGGGCGATCTGGAGGGGGAGGGCGAGGAGGAGCAGGGGCAGGCCATGCCAGGCGAGATCTCCCAGGACTGCCACCACCCCGAGAAAGATGACAGCGGCGATCGCCTCGTGCAGCAACGCCGCCAGCACCACCGCCAGCACCAGGATCTCCGCCGGGAAGCGCAGCTTCTTGACCAGGCTGGCGTTGTCGGTGACCGCGGTCGAGGACCGGAGCACTCCCTCCTGCAGGGCCATCCAGGGCAGCAGGCCGCTGAAGAGGAAGATGGAGAAGTGCTGGGTATGGGCGCCGGCCAGGCGGACCTGCATCACCGTCGAGAAGACGAAAGTGAAGAGGGTGAGCATCCAGAGCGGCTGGACGAAGGACCAGACGAAGCCCAGGAGCGACCCGGCGTAGCGGCCCTGGAAGTCCCGCTTGACCAGCTCGCGGACGAGGAAGAGATGGTGACGGAGATTCGATGGGCGGGCTGAGCTCATAGAGGGCGGCCATTATCCCCGGAAGGGGGCCGGAGCACCACTACCCACGAAAGCCTAGCTTGACACCTCCGCTCTGGGAGGGTACTATTCTGTCACTCAACTATGCCATTTTGACATAGAGGGTACCGAAGCTCTCCGCCATGGCCACCGTAGAGAAGATCCGCCAAGTGGAGCTGGTGGGGCGTAAGATCCGCCAACTCCGTAAGGAGCGAAAGCTGACTCAGGTGGAGCTCTCCGCCCGGCTGGGCATCCAGCAGTCCGACCTCTCCCGCATGGAGCAGGGGGAGTATCGGGTCAGCCTGGACACCCTATTCCGCATCCTCGCCGAGTTCAAGATGAGCATCGGCGAGTTCTTCGATGAGGTCGCCCGGGAGTCGATGACACCCCGTGACCTCCAGATCATCCGCGCCTTCCAAAGGCTCGACGACGAAGCACAACGCGAGGTCGAGGAGTTCCTTGAGTTCAAGCAGGCCCAGCGAGTGGCCCGCGAGAAGGAGCAATCCGATCCGGCTCAGTGAGGATGGTAGCCATGACCAACCGAGAGCAGGACTCCCCGGCAGTCTTCGACGAGTTGAGACGGCGAGGTCGAGAGGCCGTCAAAGATGGGCGGCTCCAGGAAGCCCTGGCGCTCTATGACGAGGCCCTGGGATGGGCCCGGGCCCGGGCCGACGCGCGGCTGATCGACCGGGCCTTCTGCGGTCGCACCTCGGTCGCCATCGAGCTTGGCGAGGTGGAGGGGCCGCTCGCCGAGCTGCGCCAGGTTCTGGTGCGCAACAACGACCCCGAGAACTGCTTCCTCGCCGCCTACAACCTGGGCCGTGCCTACGAGCTCGGGAAAGCCAACAAGAAGGCTCTCTTCTACGCCCGGATCGCCCGCGACCGAGCGGAGGCGATCGGCTATCGCGAGTGGATCGCCTCGGCCCACAACCTCATCGGCAACATGCTGCTCGCCGAGAGCTTCTTCGAGGAGGCCTGCCGGGAGTACGAGGAGGCCCTGCGACAGCTACCCACGGAACCGAGCGTCCGCCGCGCCCTGATCTTCGACAACCTCGGCTACTCCTACTTCGTCCAGGACCGCCGGCGCGAAGGGCTCTCTCTCCTCTACCAGAGCCTGCGCATGTTGCGCCGTTTCGGTGCTAGCCGTTACGAGATCTTCCCACGCCTGTCGCTCTGCTATGCCTATCTGGAGATCGGCCGTTACGACCGGGCGATGCGCTATGGGCGCCGCGCCCTCCGCGCCGCCGAGACCCTGCAGGATTCCGAGTCGATCAAGAACGCCCTGTACCTCCTCGGCGAGGCTGCCAACCTGGCGAGCGATCCGTCGAAGGCCGAGCTCTACTTCCGTCGCTTGCAGCGGGAGTACTATCCCGGGGCCGACTACCTCCCCGATTTTCTACTGGCGATCGACGTCCGTAAACTGATTCACATAAAGGCCTGATGCCATGCGCGCACGCACCTGCTTTGCCGCGACCCTCACCTGCTGTCTCGCCCTCGCCGGCGCCGCCTTCGCGGCCGACCGTCAGGTCGCGCTCGGCGATTCTGGAGAGGTCTACTTCGTCCGCACCGGTGCTTACGGGGACCTCTTCCCTGGCGGCACCGACACGGCACCCACGAACCCGGTGATGGCGCTCGACATCGTGCGCCGGGACCAGCCGACAGAGCATATCCTGGTACCCGGTACCGAGGGACCCGAGGTCGAGTCCTCCCCGTTCGAGCTCTACGAGTCGACCTCGGGCGCTCTCTTCATGGTCTGGCAGGCCCAGGTCAACACCATCCATCCGATCCTCAACCTGAGCAGCTACAAGGACGGCACCTGGACTCCGGTGATCCAGGTCGCCGGCAACCCCTTCGCCCAGAAGAGCTCGCCGCAGATCGCGATCACCCGCGACACCTATGATGCCCAGGATCCGAACGATGGAACCTACTCCACGGTCCATCGCACCATCCTCCACCTGATCTGGTGGGAGGAGGCCCCGAACAGCGGCGGCAACATCCTCTATGCCCCCATCCTGCTGCTCGACGGCAATTACGTCGGCTCGTTCCAGGTCTTCACCCTCAACACCTTTCTCGCCAGCCAGACTCCTTCCGGGGTGACCGGCGCTGCGGCGGAGCTCTTCCTGGCGCCCCGTATCCAGGCGGGCACGACCGCCAGGAGCGTCGTCGTCGCCTTTGCCGACCCGGCCACCCAGCGGGTGGCGACGCTCGAAATCTCGATGTTGCCGGGCGAGTTGGTCAACCTCTCGGACTATGTTCGGGCCCACATCATCGAGTCCGGCTCGCGGTACCTGCCCAAGGACGTCAACGGGCTCGCCAACGACGTCCACGACTCGGTGCAGGGCTCCGGCGCCCGGCTCCATCCCGGCGTGCTGTCGTACGTCGCCGACCAGGTGCGCGCCCACATCATCGAGTCCGGTTCCAAGGCCCCGGGGCAGCTCAGGTCCATCGCCGACGACGTGCGGGCGCACATCATCGAGAGCGGCGCGACCATGGTCGGGAGCCGGATCGACAGCGTCACCGCCAAGTCCGATTCATCCGCCTTCTCTCCGACCGTCGCGCAGATCTCGACCCCGGATGGAACCTCGGGGCCCGAGCACATGTTCCAGATCAACGTCGACTCGAGCCGCCCGGTCCCGCGTACCGGCTCGGCTCCCAATTCGATCTTCGTTTCGCTGGACGGCAGTGACTCGATCGTTTGCTGGGACTTCCCCACCGAGGTTCGCTACCGCGAGAGCACCGCTCAGGGTTGGGGGCCGATCAACATCCTCACCCTGGACGGCACGCTGGACATCGACCGGGCGCACGCGATCCTCGACCAGCGCGTCCGCGACCGCTAGCCCTTACTTCCGCTCCCCTGGCCCAAACTCCTGGAGCCGCTCAGCTCGTCAAGACGCTGAGCGGCTCCGCGGTGGGGCGCGCTTCGAGAATCACCCCACCCATCCGCTCGATCCGCTCCCGGACCTCGGCTCTCCGTTCCGGAGGGCAGAGGATGGCGAGGCAGCCGCCACCGCCCGCGCCGCACGCCTTCCCACCCCACGCCCCTGCTGACCGGGCCGCGGCCAGAAGGTCCTCCAGAACCGGCGTGGAGATCCCTTCCGCCAGCTGACGCCGGTAGCTCCACTCCCGGCCGAGGAGAGCCCCGAGCCGCGGCAGGTCGCCCGCTTCGAGAGCGGCCACGGCCGCCGTCGCCACCTCCGCCAGGCCGGAGAACAGGTCGGTGATCTCGGCCTCTCCTTCGAGACGCCGGCGGACCACCTGCCAGTTCTTGCCTGCCGAGAAGTGGCTCTGCCCGGAGTAGACGACGAGGAGGCTCGCGGCGAGCCCGTCCAAGTCCGCGGCGAGCCGGCGCACCTGCTCGCCACCCGGTTGGTGGAGGATCTCCAGGGCACCGCCCAGGAGTGCCGGATAGTGATCCTGGATACCCGTGGGCAGGCCCATCAGACGCGCTTCCAGGTCACGGGCGAGATGGGCCTTCGCTCGCGGCGTGGAGCGCTCCCTGCCGAAGGCTTCCTCCGCCGCCGCGAGGAGGGCGACGACGAGCGCCGAGCTACCCCCGAGACCGCCACCGCGAGGAGAGTCGCTCGCCAGCTCGACCTCGAAGGGCGGTAGCTCGAGCACCGTCGCGACAACCCCGGCGAGCGCCCCGTCCGGATGGCCGGCGAGCGCCTCCGCCGTGGCCGTTTCAACGCGGCTGTCCCCCTGGAGAACTCGATACCCAGCCGCCGCCGGGCGCAGGCGCACCGTTGCCGCTAGATCGATGGCGAGGTTGACGGTGCGAGCGCCCGGGTGAAGCAGGCCGAGCGGCCAGATGTCGAGCGTGCCGCCGGCGAGGTCGACGCGGCACCAGGCTCGCGCCGTGAACAACGGTCCGGAGGAAGGGGAGAAAGCCAACGTCTGAAACCGTCTTTAGCGGGTTTAGCGGGTTTAGCGGGCGGCGGCCACGGTGCCCAGGTCCGGCTTCACCTCACCCGAGGACCTGCCCCGCGCCGCGAGCCGAGTCTGCGGCAGGGCCGCCTTGGGGAACGAATCCGGGACGACCCCGGTCGCGAGGCTCGTCCGGACCACGTCGCGCCAGCCCCGGAAGGAGGCGAGCTGGTATTGCGGAATGGGCTCGTCGCGGACGCCCTTGAGCGAGAGTGGATCCAGCCACTGATCGTTGTGCTTGACCCGGTAGTCGAGGTGCGGTCCGGTGGCGAGGCCCGTGGCCCCGGTGAAGGCGATGATATCGCCCTGTCGGACCCGCGCTCCGGGCCGGATGCCCGGCGCGAAACGGGAAAGGTGGAGATAGGCCGTCATATAGCCCTCCCCGTGCCGGATCTTGACGACGTTGCCGCCGCCGCCGTCCCAACTCGCTGAGAGCACCATACCGTTGGCCGTCACCTGGACCGGCGTTCCCACCGGGGTACCGTAGTCGACCCCATAGTGTGGCCGGTATTCGTTCAAGACCGGATGGAAGCGATGCAGGTTGAAGGAGGAGGTGATGTGGGAGTAGCGGAGTGGCGAGCGCAGGAACATCTTCTTGAGCGGCCGTCCCTCCTCGTCGTAGTAGACCCCGGCAGCCCCGCCGTCGCCATAGCTGTAGGCCTCGTGATGGCGCCCTTCCGAGCCGTCGTAGGTCAGGGCGACGACATTGCCGACCGAGTAGTTCTGGCCGTCCACCTTGACCTGCTCGTAGAGGACCTGGAAGCGGTCACCGCGCTTCAGGTCGCGGGTGAAGTCGAGGTCCCAGCGCAGGACGTCCGCCACCCGATAAGCGAGCATCGAGGGGCCGCCGACGGCGCGGATCGATCCCTCTAAAGAGCCGTCGAGCGTGGCGCGGAGCGCGCGCATCTCGACCGTCCGCTCGACCGGCTGCCAGGAGGTCTCCCACTGCCGGTTCTGCCGCTTCATCTGGAAGCGGCCGTTGCCGTCGAGATTGATCTGCAGCGAGGCCAGGCTCGAATCGGGGTTGAAGAATGCCGAATATCGGCTTCCCGCCTTCAGAGCCTTGAGATTGACGTGCTCGGCGAGGGCGCCGCTCGCCTCGCGCGCCTCGACCCCGGCAAGGCCCAGCTTGAGGAAGAGCTGGGTCGGCGTCTCACCGCGAAGGAGGGTGAGCTCCACCGGGATGCGGGCCTGGTCGACGAGCCGGCTGGTCGGGGTCGGGAGAACGGCTCGCGGGTTGAAGCGTGGGGTGGCGGCCAGGGGGTAGGGCGACTGGTTGTAGGCCTCGAAGCGCTGGGTGTTCCAGAAGAGACCCGCGGCCAGGAGGACAAGCCCGAGAGGAAGGACGAGGCGGAGCAGGTACGGACCGAATTGTACCCTTGACAGCTGCATCCGTGGCAGTCCTCCCCTGGGTTGGTTGCAGTTACACGACGATCTTGTGACTACCCGGCGGATACTACACAGAAGGGAGTGCCCGGCGCAACCCGGAGAAACCAGGCGTGGAGACGTGGTTTCGCGCTTGTGCGTGATATTGAAGGGGGAAGGTGAGGCGCGATCAGCCCGATCAGCCGAGAAACTCGACGATCGTCCGTTCGGGGTCGTCGGGCAGCTTGCCACGGTAGACGACCTGGCCGTCCTTGACGATTAAGAGGCCCGGCAGGGTCGCGATGGCGTACTTCTTGGAGAAGGCGCCGTCGGAGTCGAGGAAGACCGGTACGGCGAGGCTCTTGCCAGCGAGAAAGCCCTGGACCGCTGGCGCGTCCTCCTGGAAGTTCACCGTCATCACCCGGGCGCGACCGCCCCAGCGCTGCGCAATGGGATTCACCCGCTCCACGATGTCACGCGAGCGCGGCGACCAGGAGGCCCAGATGACGACGATCGACGTCCCCTGCGCGAGATCCGATTCGCCGAGTTGCTCACCCTTCAAGCCATGCAGGCGGAGACCCTGCCCGGCGGCAGAAGCAGCCGTGACCGCCACGAAGAGGAGGGTGCCGAGCAGGAGGGAGAGGATCGGGAGGAGAGACCGCAGAGTGGAGGGCCGGGGCGAGCGATTCACAGGGCTCCTAGTGGGGGCGGTCGAGACCGCTCCGGTGCGGCAGGCTGATGAGAATGCGATGCCTCAACCTCTCCGGTGCCGAGCAGCGCAGGCAGCGCTCGCGAACGACCAGGAGGAGCTTGCGGGTGTAATCCATTCGCCGCGTGCAGTCACCGCAGCGGGCGACATGATCGCGAAACGGGGTCAGGAGATCCTCCTCCATCTCGTTGTCGAAAAACAGGAAAATCACTTCGGTGACCCGTTTACAATCCATCATCCTTCCTCCACGATCCCTGCGCATACCCTGAGCGCGTTCTGTCGAGCGCGACCTCCCTAATCAACTCGGCGTTCCGAAGGGATATTCCGTAGGCGTATGGCCTTTTACTTGGTGGAGACGGACTCTCTCCGGCTGCGCATCTTCGCCGGCTCCCCCTCCCGCAGATAACCGTGCTCACGGGCAAACTCGAGCATCGCCGCCTCGAGCAGCCGCCGCCCCCGGTAGAGGCGGCTCATGACGGTGCCTACCGGGACCTCCAGAATCTCGGCGATCTCCTTGTAGGAGAACCCTTCGAGATCGGCCAGGATCACCACCATCCGGTAGTCCGGCGGCAGTTTGTCGAGCGCCCGCTGGACGTCCTCGTCGAGAACGTTCTCCAGGAACTCCTCCTCCGGGTTCTTGATCGGGCGGGCGACGTCCTCGCTCACCTGGCTCTCGAACGACTCCTCGATGTCGGCGAAGTCGGACAGGGCTGGCGTCTGCTGGCGCTTGCGGTAGTTGTTGATGAAGGTGTTCTTCATTATTTTGAACAACCACGCCTTGAAGTTGGTACCTTCCTCGAACTTATCGTAGTACCGGTAGGCTTTGAGGTAGGTCTCCTGGACCAGGTCCTCGGCGTCCTCCGAGTTGCGCGTCATCCGATACGCCGTGTTGTACAGCGCATCGATGAACGGCATCGCGGCCGCCTCAAAGTCCCACCCTTTCTGGTGGTTGGCAGTCTCTTTCGGCATGCGTACCCCCTTCGACAGGAAGCCTTAACTCCCCTAGAAGGTGATACGCACACATGGTGCCAGCGGTTTAGTCGAGGAAGAGGACACTCTCCCCCCGGAGAGAGAGGGCTTGGGTGACAGCTTCGTCCCCGCCAGGGGACGTCAGCGCCCTATTTCCGGAGCCGAATCGGCATAGGGAGGTGCCAAAATCCGTCCACCCTATTCCCAACCAGCTCAGGGCAGCGGCAGGATGCTGTGCTTGGCGAGGGTGATGAACGGCGCCGGATAGACCCCCATCAGCAAGGTGACCAGGGCACAGAAGGCAATGGCGCCGACGAGGGCGGGGGCCGAGAGGGGGGTCGGGGTGACCGAGGTCGAGTCCCGCTGGTACATGTAGACGACGATCCGGAAGTAGTAGTAGAGCGAGACGGCGCTCGTCAGCACGCCGATCACCGCCACCCAGGTCCAGCCGGCCTGGACCGCGGCGGCGAAGAGGTAGACCTTGCCGACGAAGCCGCCGGTCGGCGGGATGCCGGTGAGGGCGACCATGAAGAGCAGCATCATGGCGGCGAGGAACGGCGAGCGCCGGGAGAGGCCGGCGTAGTCGGCGCAGGTCTCGCCCGCGTACTCTTTCCTTTCGAGGAGGATGACGGTGCCGAACGCTCCCAGGGTGATGAAGGTGTAGGCCAGGAGGTAGAACATCACCGCCCAGAGGCCGATCAGGTTGACCGCCAGGACCCCGATCAAGATGTAGCCGGCATGGGCGATCGAGCTGTAGGCGAGCATCCGCTTGACGTTGTCCTGGGTGAGCGCCGCCAGGTTCCCCCAGATCATTGTGGCGCAGGCGACGACCGCGACGATCACCTGCCAGTCGGGCCGCAGGCTCCCCAGCCCCTCGTAGAAGATGCGGAGGAGGATGGCGAACGAGGCGGCCTTGGAGGCCACCGCGAGATAGCCGGTGACCGGGGTCGGCGCACCCACGTAGACGTCCGGAGTCCAGATGTGGAAGGGGACGGCCGAGACCTTGAAGAAGAGCCCGGCGGCCAAGAGCAGCCAGCCGAGCGGCACCAGGCGGTTGCCCTCGGAGGCGGCGATCGCGAGGTTGTGCGACAGGGTGTCGAGTTGCAGGGTGCCGGCGGCGCCGTAGAGGAGCGAGATGCCGTAGAGCAGGACTCCCGAGGACATCGCCCCGAGAACGAAGTACTTCATCGCCGCCTCGGTCGATCGCACCTCGCGCTTGAAGTAGCCGGCGAGGATGTAGCTCGCGAGCGCCATCGTTTCGAGCGAGATCCAGATCGTCAGCAGCGAGTAGCTGCCGGCCATGAACAGCATGCCCGAGGTGGCCAAGAGGAGGAGCGAGTAGTACTCCGTCGCCCGGTACTTCCCCTCCTCGACGTAACGCACCGAAAGGAGCACGGTGAGCGCTGTCGCCACGAGCACCAGGTATTTCCAGAAGTACGAGTAGCCGTCGAGGATGAAGAGGCCGTTCAGAATCAGGTGCCGGCCCGTGATCAGCCCCTGCACCCGGAACACCACCCCTGCGGTCAGGCCGAGGGCGACGACCGCGACGCTCGCCGACTCCCGGTTGGAGAGGCCGCGGCCGAGGGTGCCGACGAGGAGCAGCAGCAGGCCGGCGGAGGCGAGCAGGATCTCCGGCGCGAGGAGGAGGAACTCCCGCGGATCGAGGCCGAGGGCGGCAGCGCCCACTTACTTCACCTCCGGAGCCGGGCTTGCCGCCGATGCCGCCGATGTCGCCGATAGGCGATGCGCCGATACCGGCGCACTGGCCGTGTTAGCGACTTCCGTCGCCAGGCTGGGGTCGACCTTGGCGACGATATAGCTCACCGGTTTCTCGAGAATCTGGAAGAACGGCTTCGGATAGATCCCGATCCAGAAGCAGAGGGCGACGAGCGGCAGCAGATAGGCGAGTTCCCGGCCGTTCAAGTCCTTCAAGTCGCGGTTCTCCGGGTGGGTGATCGGCCCGAAGAAGACGCGCTGGAACATCCACAGCATGTAGGCCGCCCCGAGCACGATGCCGAGCGCCCCCATGAGCCCCCACCACCAGTTGCGGTTGAAGGCGCCGACCAGGATCGTGAACTCGCCGATGAAACCGTTCAAAGTCGGCAGGCCGATCGACGACATGGTGATGATGAGGAAGATCGTGGCGTAGATCGGCATCACCTGGGAGAGGCCGCCGTACTCCGAGATCAACCGGGTGTGCCGGCGCTCGTAGACGATGCCGACGAGAAGGAAGAGCGCCCCGGTCGAGATGCCGTGGTTGATCATCTGAAGGACGCTGCCGTTGATCCCCGGACCGTTTAAGGCGAAGAGGCCGAGCATGACGAACCCCAGATGGGAGACCGACGAATAGGCGACCAGCTTCTTCATGTCCTTCTGCGCCATGGCGACGAGCGCGCCATAGATGATGCCGATGATCGACAGCGCCGCCATCCAGGGCAGGAGCTTCCGGGTGGCGTCGGGCAGGATCGGCAGCGAGAAGCGGATGAAGCCGTAGGTCCCCATCTTGAGCAAAACGCCGGCGAGGATCACCGAGCCGGCGGTGGGCGCCTCGACGTGGGCGTCGGGCAGCCAGGTATGGAAGGGGAACATCGGCACCTTGATGGCGAAGCCGACGAAGAAGGCCAGGAAGATCCAGAACTGGAGGCCGGCCGGAATCATGTGCCCGATCTCGTGGAACTGGAGGACCGAGAAGCTCGGCGCGTTCCCCAGCCCCTTGAACCCGAGGAGACCGGTCGAGTTGTAGAAGTAGAGGGCGAGGATGCCGAGGAGCATGAGGACCGATCCCGCGAGCGTATAGAGGAAGAACTTGATCGCGGCGTAGAGCTTGCGCTGCCCGCCCCAGATGCCGATCAGGAAGTACATCGGCACCAGCATCACTTCCCAGAAGACATAGAAGAGGAAGAAGTCGAGCGTCATGAAGACGCCGAGCATGCCGGTCTGCAGCAGGAGCAGGAAGATGTAGTACTCCTTCTCCCGGGTGTGGATGGCGCTCCACGAGGAGAGGAAGGCGAGGAGTCCCAAAAGCGTCGTCAGGAGGATCAAGAGGAGCGCGATGCCGTCGATCCCGAACTCATAGCGCGCCCCGATCGACTCGATCCACGGGTGGCTCTCCTTGAACTGGAAGAGCTCGCCACCCCGCTTGAACGCGAACCAGAGCGGCAGCGAGAGCAGGAAGTCGACCCCGGCGACCGCGGTCGCGAACTTGCGGATGCCGGCGGCCCTTTGAGGGGTGTCGCCCTTCATCGCAAAGATCACGAAGAGCGCGCCCAAGAGCGGCACGTAACAGATGATCGAGAGGATCGGGATGTTCTGAAACATTACTCCCCCTGAGAAGTCGAGGCCGCTATCCCCGCTGCAGCACGAAATAGAGGCAGACGAGGGCGAACATGCCCACCGCCAGGACCAACGCGTAGTTCGAGACGTACCCCGTCTGCACCCGGCGGAAGAGGACCGAGAACCCACTCAAGATCGAGCCGACCAGGTTGACGATACCGTCGACCACGAACTTGTCGAAGAGGCTGGAGATCCTGGAGACGGCGAGCGCCAGGTTGCGCGCGCCGTGGACCAGGAAACCGTCGATGAACACCGAGTCGAACCGGAAAAGGCCGCGGGCGGTCGCCCAGAAGCCACGGATGACGGTCGCGTCGTAGAGCTCGTCGACGTAGTACTTGTTGGCCAGCACCCGGTTGAGGCCGGGGAAGCGGCGGGCCCAGGCCTCGCCGCGTTCGAGCCCGCCACGGCCGTAGATCGGCCGCGCGACCGCCAACCAGCCGAGGGCGGCGACGACGACCGAGAGAGCGATCAGCCCCGCCTCGATCGCCCAGTGGACCTCGTGCTCGCCCGCCGTCAGCCCCTGGACCGGCCGAAGCACCCGGTCGAAGAGGTGGGCGAAGAAGTTGAAATCGTAGCTCGCGATCTTCGGGATTCCCACCCAGCCGGCGAAGACCGCGCCCACCGCGAGGACGATCAGGGGGACCGTCATCACCTTCGGCGACTCATGGAGATGATGGCGCTGCTCCTCGGTGCCCCGGAAATCGCCCTCGAAGGTGAGATAGACCGCCCGGAACATGTAGCAGGCGGTCAAACCCGCGGTCAGGAGGCCGACGCTATAGAGCGCCCACTGCCCCCGGGCGGCGACCGCTCCCAGGATCTGGTCCTTGCTGAAGAAGCCGGCGAGCGGCGGGATGCCGGCGATGGCGATCGTCCCCAGCCAGAAGGTCCAGTAGGTCACCGGCATGTATTTCTTTAAACCGCCCATCTTCCGCATGTCCTGCTCGCCGCCCATGGCGTGGATGACCGAGCCCGAGCCCAGGAAGAGGAGGGCCTTGAAGAAGGCGTGGGTCGCCAGGTGGAAGACCGCCGCCTGGTAGGCGCCGACCCCCGCCGCCAGGAACATGTAGCCGAGCTGCGACACCGTCGAGTAGGCGAGCACCTTCTTGATGTCGGTCTGGGCGATGGCGATCGTCCCGGCGAAGAGCGCCGTGGCGCAGCCGATGATGGCGACGAAGAGCGACACCCCCGGAGCCAGCCGGAAGAGGACGTTCGAGCGGGTCACCATGTAGACGCCAGCGGTCACCATCGTCGCCGCGTGGATGAGCGCCGAGACCGGGGTGGGGCCGGCCATGGCGTCCGGCAGCCAGACGTAGAGGGGGATCTGGGCGCTCTTGCCCATGGCGCCGACGAACAGGCAGAGGGCCACGAAGCTCGCCACGTTCAAGCCGAAGTGATAGTGCGAGAGGGCGAGCGCCGGATCGGCGGCGATTCTGGAGAAGAGGTCGGTGAAATTGAGCGTCCCGAAGTTGGCGACCAGGGCGAACAGGCCGATCATGAAGGCGAAGTCGCCGATCCGGTTGACGATGAAGGCCTTCCGCCCGGCGTAGGGGGGGAACTCCTCCTTGTAGTAGAACCCGATCAGGAGGTACGAGCAGAGCCCCACCCCTTCCCAGCCGACGAACATCACGAGGTAGTTGTTGCCCAGGATGAGCATCAACATGGCCCCCATGAAGAGGTTGAGATAGGTGAAGAAGCGCTGGAAGCCCTCCTCGTGGGCCATGTAGCCCACCGAGTAGACGTGAATCCAGAAGCCCACGAAGGTGACGACGAAGAGCATCACACAGGTGAGCGGGTCGAGGAAGAAACCCATCTCGACCTTCAGGTTGGCCACTCCGGAGATCGCCGTGTGGAGCGCGCCGGCCGGAATCCAGATGTAGACGTGCTGTTCGAAGCCATAGGGAGCGGAGATGCCGGCGGCATGCGAGGCGTAGCTGCCGATGACGAGGAATCCGAGGAGCGCCGCCAGGCCCACGCTGCCACAGGCGATCCAGGCGACCGCCTGCTTGCCGATCCGGCCGCGGAGGACGACGCCGTTCAAAAGCGCCCCGAGGAAGGGGACGAGCGGGATGAACTGGAGCAGGCTCCTCAGATCGTCCATGGCTTATCCCTTGAGCTCCACGGCCCGCCCGAGGTCGGTCGACTCGCGCAAGCGGAAAAGGGCGATCAGGATGCCGAGCCCCACGGCCGCCTCGCCGGCGGCGACGGTGATCGTGAAGATGGCGAAGATCTGCCCCGTCAGATCCGAGTGCTGGTAGGAGAAGGCGATCAGGTTGATGTTGACCGAGTTCAAGATGAGCTCGATCGACATCAGCACGGTGATCATGTTGCGCCGCACCAGGACGCCGCAGATACCGATGGCGAAGAGCACGAAGCTCAACACCAGGTAGTGGTTGGTCGTTACCTCGAGCATCGCGAGCTCCCTACAGCTTGACGTCGGTGAACAGGGGTGGGCGGCCGGTTGATCCGGCAGGTCCGGGCGGGCCGCTCACCTCTGGCAACCGGGTTCTCCCCTTCTTCCTACTGCCTCCTCCCGAGCACCACGGCGCCGATCATCGCCACGAGCAGAAACAGCGAGGCGATCTCGAACGGCAGCAGATAGTCGCGGTAGAGGCTCCAGGCGACCGCCTGGGAATTGCCCACCGCGGCCTCGCTCCCGGCAGTGCCCACGCCGCTCACGACGTTCGCGGCATTGGCGACATTGGCGGTGACGAAATTCTGCGGCTGCTCGAAGGCCGGGCCGAATGCGACGTGCAGGAAGAGCCAGCCGAAGAGGCCGAGGAGCAGAAGCCCGAGGCACCAGGGCCGCCGGCGACTGCCGCCAGAAGATCTTCGTCTGGTCGAGCTTGTGCAGGTTGACCAGCATGATGACGAAAAGGAACAGCACCATGATGCCGCCGCCGTAGACGAAGACCTGGACGACGGCCAGGAACTCGGCGTGGCGGAGCAGAAATAGCACGGCGACGGCCAGGAAGGTGACGAGGAGCGAGATCGCCCCGTACATGGGATTGCGGAGCGTCACGACCCCGACCGCCCCGACGACCGCCAGGGCGGCGAAGAGGTAGAAGAGGAGGGCGGGGCCGTGCGCGACTAGAGAGCCCATGGTCTAGGCGATCTCCTCGTCGGTGTAGGCCGGCCGCACCCGCCAGTCCTGGAGCTCCGCCTTGTCGACGTAGAGATTGTCCCAGCGGTCGTAGGAGGCGAGCTCGTAAGTCTTGGTGGTCAGCCAGATCGACTTGGGCTCGGTCGGGCAGCCCTCCTCGCAGAGGCCGCAGAACATGCAGCGCTGGACGTCGATGTCGAAACGGTCGAGCACCTTCTCCTTCTTGTTCGTCTCCGGGTTCACCTGCTGGCTGACGTCGATGTAGATGATGTCGATCGGGCAGTCCTTGGCGCAGAGGGTGCACTTGATGCAGCGCTCCTCGTCGAGCCGGAACATGCCGCGGAAGCGGTGCGCCGGCTCCCAGCGCTCCTCGGGATACTGCACCGTCACCTTCTTCTTCATCATGTTCTTGGCAGTGATCCCCAAGCCCGCGAAGAGGTCGAGCAGCATGATCTTGTCGAGGAAACGCTTCATGGCAGCCATAGAGAAACCTTTCGACCTCAGGGGTGATGAACCAGCAGCTTGATCAACCCGGTGGCGAAGATGTTGAGGAGAGCGAGGGGGATCATCCACTTCCAGCCGAGGTCCATCAGCTGATCGAAGCGGTAGCGCGGGAAGGTGCCGCGGAACCAGATGTAGGCGAAGAGGAAGACGACGACCTTCAAGAAGAACCAGACGATCCCGGGAACGACGTTGAGAAACGGCAGCAGGTGCGGGAAGGGCGGCAGCCAGCCCCCCAAAAAGAGCGTCGTCGCCACCGCCGAGATGACGATCATGTTGGCGTACTCGCCCAGGAAGAAGAGGGCGAAGCGCATGCCGCTGTACTCGGTGTGGAAGCCGGCGACCAGCTCCGACTCCGCCTCCGGCAGGTCGAACGGGTTACGGTTGGTCTCCGCCACCCCCGCCACCAGATAGATGAAGAAGGCGACGAGCTGCGGGAAGAGGTACCACCAGCCGGCCTTCGCCTGCGCCTCGACGATGCCGACCAGCGACAGCGTCCCGGCGAGCATGATCGGACCGACGAGCGACAGGCCCTGCGGCACCTCGTAGGAGATCATCTGGGCCGCCGAGCGCAGGCCGCCCATGAGGGAGAACTTGTTGTTCGACGACCAGCCGCCGATGATCAGGCCGTAGACCCCGATGGTCGCCAGTGCCAGGACGACGAGCACCCCGGTGTTGACGTCGGTGACGTACCAGGCGAGCTTGCCCCCGGTGACCCGCGGGCCCATGGGGATGACCGCGAAAATGATGAGGGCCGGCGCCACGACCAGGCAGGGGGCGAGGATGAATGCCCACTTGACCGCCTGGATGGGGAGCGTGTCCTCCTTGACGAGGAGCTTCATGACGTCGGCGATCGGCTGCAGGAGGCCCCATGGACCCACCCGGTTGGGGCCGACCCGCGCCTGGATGAAGCCGAGGATCTTGCGCTCGGCGAGCACCAAATAGGTGATCACCGGCAGGATGCCCAGGAAGACCAGGACGAGGATCTTGATCGCCGGCGAGACCGCCCAGTAGAAGAGGTCGTCGCCCACCGCGCGGCGGAGCGAGTCGAAGAGAGCGATCTCCGCGATCATCGGTCCACCTCCCCGAGCACGATGTCGGTGGTGCCGACGATCGCCACCAGATCGGCGATCAAGGCGCCCTTCGACATCTCCGGGACCACCTGGAGGTTGGTGAAGCTGGGCGCCCGGACGTGGCAGCGGTAGGGCTGCGGCGTGCCGTCGCCGACGATGTAGAAGCCGATCTCGCCCTTCGGCCCCTCGATGCCGTGGTAGACCTCGGAGTCCTTGGCGGATTTCAAGACGCGCGGGCGCTTGGCCATGATCGGCCCCTCGGGGAGCTGGTCCAGGCACTGGAGGACGATCCGGTTGGCCTGCCGCATCTCTTCCATGCGCACGAGATAGCGGTCGTAGGTGTCGCCGTTTTTCCCCAGGGGCACGTCGAACTCGACCTCGCCGTAGGCCTCGTAAGGAGCCACCTTGCGCAGATCCCAGTCGATGCCGCTGCCGCGGAGCATGGGGCCGGTGATCCCGTAGTCGATGGCCACCTCGGGCGACAGCACCCCGATCCCCACCGTCCGCTTCTTCCAGATCCGGTTCTCGGTCAAGAGGCCCTCGTACTCGTCGACCCGCGGCAGAAACGACTCGGCGAAGACCCGGCAGCGGTCGGCCCAGCCCACCGGCAGGTCGTGCGGCAGGCCGCCAGGGCGCATGCAGTTCAAGGTCAGCCGGGCGCCGCAGAACTGCTCGAAGAGGTCGAGGATCAGCTCGCGCTCGCGGAAGCAGTAGAAGAACGGGGTCATCGCCCCGATGTCGATGGCGTGGGTGGCGAGCCAGAGGAGGTGCGACGAGATGCGCTGCAGCTCGGCCAGAAGAGTCCGGATGTAGCGCGCCCGCGGCGGCACCACGAGGCCCACGAGCTTCTCGACCGCCCCCACATAGGCGAGGTTGTTGGTCGCCGCCGCCACATAGTCCATGCGGTCGGTGTGGGGGACGTTCTGGAAGAACGGGTGGAGCTCGAAGAGCTTCTCGGTGCCGCGGTGGAGGTAGCCGATGATCGGGTAGCAGTCGAGGATGCGCTCGCCGTCCACCTTGAGCTTCAGGCGCAGCACGCCGTGGGTCGACGGGTGCTGGGGCCCGAAGTTGAGCTCCATCTCCTCCTCGGGGGCGAAGAGGCGGTCGTCGTCCGGCAGGGTCCGGGGGTCCAACGGTTGGATCATCGGCGGCTGGCTCATGGGTTCGAGGCTCCGCTCCCCGGCTCGCCAGCGGGCGCCGCGGGGGGACAGAAGGTGCCGCTGCCGGCGCTGCTGGCAGTGCCGCTGGAGGAGCCGTCGCCGGTGCCGGTTTCGGAGTGACGGGCGCGGCAGGGGCTGCCGGCGCAGCGGCTGCCGGTTTCGGCGGAGCGGGCGGTGCCGGGGGTGCCGGCGGCTTCGCCGGTTTCCAGCCGGTGCCGGTGCCGGTGACCGGCCCCGCCTTCTCCTCGTAATACTCGGGGTAGATGGCGGCGCCGGTGTCGATCCCCTCGACCGGGAAGTCCTTGCGGAGCGGGTACCCGTTGAAGCCCTCCCAGAGGAGGATGCGGGTCATGTCGGGATGGCCCGCGAAGCTCACCCCGTACATGTCGTAGACCTCGCGCTCCGGCCAGTTGGCGGCGCGCCAGACGCCGCACACCGTGGGCACGGGGGTGGCCTCGTCGGTCGCCACCTTCAAGCGGATGCGCCGGTTGGCGGCGAAGCTGTGCAGGTGGTAGACGACGTCGAAGCGCGGCGTCCGCTTGGGGAAGTCGGCGCCGCAGATGTCGATCAGATAGGTGAACTGGTGCCGGGTCTTGAGCGCCCCGGCGACCTGGGCCACAGCGTCGCACCGGAGGACGAGAGTGAGGTCGCCGGCGAAGCTCCGGGCCGATTGGATCGCCTCCCCGAACTCCTCCTTGAGCGCCTCGACCAGGGGGTCCGCGGCGGCATCCTTCCACTCCGGGGAGACCGGATCGCGCTCCCAGGCCTCCCCGACCGGCGGGGGCGGCGCCGCGTGCGCCGCCGGCTTCGGGGCGGCCACCGGAGCGGCGGGCTTGGGGACGACGGGAGCGGCTGCCACCGGGGCGGCCGGAGACGTCGGAGCCGTCGGAGCGACCGCGGGGACTGGAGGCGGCGTAGGCGCCAAGGGGGCCGCCGGGGCTGCTGGGACCAAGGGGACCGCTGGAGCCGCCGGGGTGGCCGGGACATCGGAGGGTTTCACCTCACCTCCGCTCCCGGCGGCGGGAGCGCCGGGCTTTTCCTGCTCGTCGCTCATGAACCCGCCTCTTCCGCCGGCAGCTCCGCCAGCGTGGCCTTCCGTGGCCGCGGATGGCCGGCGATGCTCATGCGGTCGATCTTGCGCTGCAGGTGGAGGAGACCCCAGAGCAGAGCCTCGGGCCGCGGCGGGCAGCCGGGCACGTAGACGTCCACCGGGATGACCCGGTCCACCCCCTGAGTCACGGCGTAGGTCCGGTAAGGACCGCCGCAGGTGGCGCAGGCGCCCATGGCGATCGCCCACTTGGGCTCCGGCATCTGGTCCCAGAGCCGGCGGACGATGGGGGCCATCTTCTCGGTCACCGTGCCGGCGACGATCATCAGGTCGCTCTGGCGCGGGGTGGCGCGGAAGACCTCGGCGCCGAAGCGCGACATGTCGTGCCGGGGATCGAGGACCGCCATCATCTCGATGGCGCAGCAGGCGAGGCCGAACTGCATCGGCCAGATGGCGGAGCGGCGGGCCCAGTTGAAGATCTTGTCGTAGGTGGTGGTGAGGACGTTGCCCTCGGAGCCCGCGGCGGAATCCATCATGCCCAATTGAGCGCCCCCCGGTTCCAGACGTAGACGTAGCCGGCGATGAGGATGGCCAGGAAGACCGTCATCTCGATGAAGCCGAAGAGCGCCAGGCGGTCGAACATCACCGCCCAGGGATAGAGAAAGATGGTCTCGACGTCGAAGATGACGAAGAGGACCGCGATCAGATAGTAGCGGATCGAGAACCGGTGGTCGTGCGCGAAGCTCTCCGGCTCGTTGCCGCACTCGTAGGGCTCGAGGTTGGTGGTGCCGTTCCCCCGATGGCGCAGCAGCCGGGCGGCGAGCAGAGTGACGACCAGGAAGCCAATGGCGATGGCGACGAAGACAAGAATAGGAAAGTAGTTCGCCATGGTCAGGCTTCTCCCTCGGATCGTGCTGCCCGGGCTCCTCTCTGATGAGCGGGGGCTATTCTACCCATGGGCGGTGGGCTGTCAACCGAAGAGGGGGGCGGCGAGAGCGCTGGCAGGGTCAGGAGGAGGACCGGGCCGAGGGCTGGAGCCGCAAAGTCGAGAGCGAGCGGGCGGTCAGAGCCCGCTCGGAGAGCCGGGTGAGGCGCTCCAGGGAGGAGATCGCCTCGACCTGCGCCCGGGTCTCCTCCGGGAGCGGACCGAAGCGCTGCTCGAGCAGGCGAAGCAGTACCTTGCGCAGCGCGCGGAGCCCCCGTTGCTGCCCCTCCCGCAATCCCTTCTCCAAACCCCTCTCCAGACCCTTCGCTTCCAAACGCTCCGACCAGGTCGTCGCCATCCGCATCACCTCCCGGTTCTCCCGAACCGTGCACAGCGCCGCGTACTCCGCGGCCTCTCGACCCTGCAATTCTAGATAAGTTTCGACGCAGTTGACCAGCAGCACCCGCCGGGCCTCCTCCAACTTGGCTGCCGCGATCCGTTTCATGCAGGCCAGCTTGAGCGCCGGCCGATCGAGGGTGCCCCGCCGCATGAGGGCAGCCAGGCCCCAGGCGAGGAGGAAGGCGACCTCGGCCAGGAGGTCCAGCTCCCGGCGCCGGCCGCCGGGGGTGAAGAACTCCTTGTCGAGGAGGACCGGATGGGCGAGATCAAGCCGGGCCGCCAGATCCGGCACCGTGAGGTTCAGCAAGTCGGCGAAAAAGCTGCGGAGCAGCCCTTTGAAGAGCGAGTCGTGCCTGGGCATTTCGTCTCCCTGGAGCGGCACCGAAGAGGCTCGGCGCAGAGCTCTTCAGGGAAGGACGTAAAACGCTCTTACAATCTTGCAGGGGTCGGAAAACTGCGATTCCGGCGGGCTACGACCGGCGAGGCGCGTAGCGGGCGAGCCTGGCGAAGAGGATCTCGGGGTTGATCGGCTTGCCGACGAACTCCGTGAAGCCCGCGGTCTCGAGCTCGTGTTGGTGCCCCATCCGGGTCGAGGCGGAGAGGGCGAGGATCGGCAGTTGGGCGAATCTCGGGTCCGGCAGGGAACGGATCTGCCGCGTGGCGGCATACCCGTCCAACTCCGGCATCCGCAGGTCCATCAAGACGACGTCGTACTCTCGCCGCTCGACCTGCTCGACCGCCAGCCGGCCGTTCGTCACGACATCGAACTCGACACCCCACTGGCGCAGGAGCCCGGTGAGGACGAAGACGTTGACCTCGTTGTCGTCCACCACGAGGACCTTCATGTCGAGGATCTCCTGCGGCTTCCCCGGCTCTCCCGGCGCGGCGAGCGCCGGCGCCTTCTTCAAGCGCAGGGTGAACGAGAAGGTCGTCCCCCGTCCCAACTCGCTCGCGACCTCGAGCCGGCTGCCGTGAAGCTCGACCAGGGTCTTGCTGATCGACAGCCCGAGCCCGGTGCCACCGTACTTCAAACCGATGTCGTAGCTCGCCTGGGTGAATGAATCGAAGACGTGCGGCAGCCGATCGGGGGCGATCCCGATCCCGGTGTCGGCGACCGCGAAGGCGATCGCCAGGGCGTCCGCCTCCACCTCGCGGACGGCGAGGGTCACCGTCACCAGGCCCCGCGGAGTGAACTTGATGGCATTGCCCACCAGGTTCGTCAGCACCTGCCCGATTTTGACCGGGTCGCCGAGGAGGCGGTCCGGCAGCCCGTCGTCGACCTGGGCCGTGAACGCCACACCCTTCTCCTCCGCCCTCACTTGCAGGTTCTGGACGATCCCGTGGACCAGCTGCCGGAGGTCGAAGCTCCTCTCCTCCAGGGACATCTTGCCGGATTCGATCTTGCTGAAGTCGAGGATGTCGTTGACCAGACCGAGCAGGTTCTCCGAGGACGAGTGGAGGATGCGGACGAACTTCTCCTGCTTCGGCGAGAGCTCCGTCATCCCCAGGAGCTGGGCGACGCCCATGATGGCGTTGAGCGGCGTGCGGATCTCGTGGCTGATCATCGAGATGAAGTCCGCTTTCGCCTGGGTCGCCCGCTCGGCCTTCTGCCGCTCGCGGACCAGCTCGCGTTCGTACTCCTTGCGGTCGGTGGCGTTGAAGACCGTCGTGCGGACGAGGAGCGGCCTTCCCGCTGCATCCTGCCGGAGCACCGAGTTGATCAGCGCCGGGAGCTTGGAGCCGTCGGCGCAGACGAGATCGACCGCGATCTCGCGTACCGAGCCCTGCATCTGGAGGAGAGGGGCGTAGTGGGTCTCGTGGAAGATCCGGCCGCCCGCGGTGAGCAGATCGGGGAAGCGCTTGCGGCCGACCAGGTCCTCCCGCCGGTAGCCGGTCCAGGTGAGGAAGGTCTGGTTGACCTTGACGATGAACCCGCCGGGCAGGGCCGAGAGGTAGCCGCAGGGGGCGTGCTCGTAAAGATCCTCGGCGCTCTCCTCCAGCAGCGCGCCAGCGAAAATCTCGGGGGGCTCGTCCAGGTCGTGCAAACCAGCTAGTAGAGAAATCCCTGGATGGCGGCGATCGTCTCTTCCGGAGCGCTCAGGTTCGGACAGTGCCCGGTCGCGGCTAAGTGCACCAGCTCGCTCCCGGCGATCTGCCGGTGCACGTACTCCCCCACCGAGCGGGGGGCGATGACGTCCTCCGAGCACTGGAGGATCAGCGAGCGGGTCGTCACCTTCTTAAGGTCGGCCCGGTTGTCGGAGAGGAAGGTGACCCGCGCGAAGTGCCGCGCGATCTCGGGGTCGGTGCGGCAGAAGCTGTTGGTGAGCTCCGCCCCGAGCGCCGGGCGATCCGGATTCCCCATGATGACGGGGGCCATGGCGCTCGACCAGCCCAGGTAGTTGCTGTCGAGCGAGTCGAGGAGCCCCAAGATGTCCTCGCGGCTGAAGCCGCCTTTATAGGCGGAATCGGCGGAATCGCCGGAGTCGGCGTCGTCCGTGTCGTCGATATAGCGCGGCGAGGGACCGACTAAGACCAGCTTCGAGAACCGGTCCGGCTCCGCTATGGCCGCCAGCACCCCGATCATGGCGGAGACCGAGTGCCCGACGAAGATCGAGCGCGTCACCCCGAGCTCGCGGCAGATTTCGAGCACGTCGTTGGCATAGCCCGCGAGCGAGTCGTACTTCCCCCGGCTGTAGGCCGAGAGGTCCGACTGGCCGGCGCCCACATGATCGAAGAGGACGACCCGGTACTCCGCCTCGAAGGCGGGCGCCACGAAGCGCCACATGTTCTGGTCGCAGCCGAAGCCATGAGCAAAGAGAATGGCCGGGCCGTCCTGCCGCCCGGAGAGCTTGACGTTGTTCCTTCTGAGAACGTCCATACCGGTCGGATGATACCACCCACCCCTTTTCGGGCGGTCCGGCCCGGCGACTGGCGGCGGCCAGCGGTCAGACTAACGCTTTAGGCCCCTCGGCCGCGCTATCATTTGCCTCCTCCGAAGCGGCGAGCGGCCCATTCCCCGCTCGCCCGATCACGAACCTGCCTCAAGGAGTAGCAGCACGATGTATACAGCCGAGATCAAGACCGTCGGCGAAAGCATGGCACGCAGCACGACAGACGTCCGCAGCTTCAAGATCTTCATGGACGAGCCCCCCGAGCTCGGCGGACGGGACGGCGCCCCCAGCCCGCTCGAATTCATCCTGGCCGCCCATGGTGGCTGCCTGAGCTATATGACTTTCTTCATCGGCAAGGAGCTGGGGATCGAGATCGCGGGGACCGAGGTGGCGGTCAAGGCCTCTCTCGATCCGGCCAAGTTCGCCGGCACGGACCGCTCGGTCCGCGCCGGCTACCAGGCCGTCGAGGTGGCGATCCGGGTCCAGGCGGACGCGACGCCCGAGCAGCTGAAGAAGCTCCAGGAGGAGGTCGAGGCGCGCTGCCCGGTGAGCGACAACATCGCCCACCCGACCCCCGTAAAGATCGCGATCACCCCGGCGTAGAGCCCGGCGAGCCCATCCCCCGGGAGGGAAAACCCCAACCCTCCCGGGGTGAATCGATTCCCTCGGAGGGAATACCCATTCCGATCAGCGTCCGGCGGTGAGGAGCGCGCGATCGAAGACCTCTGTCAGGTCGACCGAGCGCGCCTGGACGAGGACGCGGATCTCCTCGCCCATCCCCTCGCCGTCCAAAAGCGCCATGGCCTCTCTTCGGGTGGCCGGAGCGGCCTCGGCGATCTCCTCGAAGAGACCGCAGGCGGTGAGCCAGAGCGCCTGGCGGGTGAGGGAGACGGTCGTCAGCCCCTCCGACTCTCCGGCCTGGCGGAGCGCGGTGAAATCGACATGCGCCGTCAGGTCCTGCTCGCCGATCTTGACGAAGGGGTTCCGGTGCACCCGCTGGCGGGTGTAGCAGGCGAGGGTGCCGTGCTGGCGTACCCGCGGATCGAGGAGCCGCTCGCGCTCGAAGCCGTAGTCGCAGGTGACGAGGAGCCCCCGGCCCAGCCGGCGGGCGAGCTGCCGGTAGAGCGGCCCCCACCCCGGCGCCAGGTCGGCGACCTGGCCCGGCTCCAGGGGGATGTCCGGATCGCGCAGGAGGTCCGCGAGGGTCGGGTCCGAGAGCTCCCCCTCCTGCCAGGTGAAGCCGCCGTTGCCGTCCCCCACCACCCACAGCTCGCCCAGCCCACCCCCCGGACGGCCGATCAGCCGGTGGACGGGGAGGGCGTCGAACAGCTCGTAGGAGAAGATCAGCCCCTCGATCCCAGCTTCAGGGAGGGCGTCCAGATCCGCCACCCGCTCGACCCCGGTGGGGACCGGGCGCTCGACCCGGTCCCAGGCCAGAAACCGCCGGCCCGGACCCGAGCCGGCGACGACGCTCGCCAGGTGAGCCCCGGTGCCATAGGCCGCCTCGAAGAAGTCCGCCGGCCGGCCGAGGGCACGGTCCAGCCGGGAGAGGAGGCGGGCGGTGGCGCGGCCGAAGAGGGGGGAGAGGGAGGAGCCGGTGACGTAGTCGCCGGATTCGCCGATCGGGAGGTCGGGGCGGCGGTAGTAGCCCTCGGGGCCGTAGAGGGCTTCTTCCATGAAGGTGGCGAAGGGGATGGGGAGGGGGGGAGGATCATCCGCCCGCAACGACCCCCTTCTTGAGCAGCGCGATCTGCCCGGCGTGGTAGAGCTCGTGCTGGACGATGCCGTAGAGCATGATCGAGGCGTCGTAGTCCTTCCCCGCCACCCGCTCCTGCAAATCCTCGTCGTCCAGGCGCGAGAGGAACCCCGCCAGATCGCGGTAGGCCCGCTCGTGCCGCTCGACGAGCGCCTGCCAGGCCTCCGCAGTGGGCTCGCCCGGCGCCGGCCAGTCCTCCTCGGGCGGCGGCTGGATGGCGCGCCCCTCGATCAGGCGCCGGCGGACGACCTCCAGCCAGACCGTCATGTGGAGGAGGATCTCCCAGAGGCTGTGGGCGTGGGGCAGGGGCCGCGCGGCCGCGGCCACGGCGTCCACCCCGGCGAGCAGCTCGCGGACGGACGGCCCGTGCCAGGCTCCCCCTTCCACCGCCCGCCGGAGCTGGTCAGAAATGCGCTCGGTGTCGGTCATCAACCCCTCCCTCCCGGCGGCGCCCGGCGACAGTGCCGGGCGCCAGGGAGATTCTACGGCTTTCAGATCGGCGCGACGAGATGGAGGCCCGCCCAGGCGAGGCCGGCGAGGCCGCCCAGGAGGAGGAGCGGTACGAGGAGCACGGCGCCGACGGTGAGGAGGACCGGGCCGACGACGACGAGGAACACCAGGCCGAGGATGGGCAGGACCACGAGCTTGAGGAGCCCGGCGATGAGAGCGATGGGCAGGAGCACCACCCGGAAGACCAGCTTGAAGACCAGGGCGACCAGGGCGAGCATCAGGAACAGGCCCCCGAAGAGGGCGACGAGCAGGAACAGTGCGGCGAGTCCGAACATGGCGAAATCACCTCCACCCCCCACTACGGAGGAGCGGGCCGGCGGTTTCGCGAATCTTTAAGACCCCTACGCGAAGGCGAGGGCGAGGAGCGTCTTCTGCTCCAAGGTGTGCGCCTTGGCCGAGCCGGTCGCCGGGCTCCCCGAGGCCGAGCGCTTGATCGTCCGCACGCGGCGGCCGGCCAGGCGCTCGATGTGGGGGAGGACGAAGAAGAGCGCCCCCATGTTGGCCGGCTCCTCCTGCACCCAGACGATGCTGGCGTCGGGATGGCGGGCGAGCTCGGCGGCGAAATCCGCCTCGGGGAAGGGGTAGAGCTGGTCCAAAAAGACCACCGCCGTCGTCCCTCCCTGCCCTAGCCGCTCGCGCTCGCGCTTCAGCTCGTGCCCGATCTTCCCGCTGCAGAGGAGGACCCGCTGCGCTCCGGTGACAGAGAGATCGGGGACGACGGGGAGGAACCGCTCGCGGCCGAGCTCGGCGACCGTCGAGGAGGAGTCCTTGTGGCGGAGCATGCTCTTCGGGGTGAAGACGACGAGCGGCTTCCTCCACTTGCGGAGCGCCTGCCGGCGGAGGAGGTGGAAGTACTGGGCCGCGGTCGAGGGCTGGCAGACCTGGATGTTGTCCTCCGCGGCGAGCTGGAGGTAGCGCTCCATGCGGGCCGAGGAGTGCTCCGCCCCCTGCCCCTCGTAGCCGTGAGGGAGGAGCATGACGAGGCCGGAGAGGAGGCCCCACTTGTCCTCGCCGGCGGTGATGAACTGGTCGATGATGATCTGGGCGCCGTTCGCGAAGTCGCCGAACTGCGCCTCCCAGAGGACCAGAGTCTCCGGAAAGTCGCGGCTGTAGCCGTACTCGAAACCCAGAACCGCGGCCTCGGAGAGCATGGAGTCGTAGATCTCGCAGCGCGGCTGGCCCGGCGCCAGGTGCTGGAGCGGCATGTACTCGGCCCCGGTCTCGACGTCGATCCAAACCGAATGCCGCTGGTTGAAGGTGCCGCGGCGGCTGTCCTGGCCGCTGAAGCGGATCGGGGTGCCCCCCCGCGGATCGACGAGGAGGGAGGCGAAGGCGAGCGACTCGGCCATGCCGTAGTCGATCGGCCGCTCCCCGTGGCCCATCTCGGCCCGCTCTTTCAGAAGCTTCTTGATCTTCTCGTGCACCGAAAAGCCGGCGGGGGCCGTCGTCAGGCGGTCGGCGAGGCTCGCGATCTCCGCCGCCGCCACCCCGGTCGGCACCTCGTACTCCGGCTTGTGCCGGCCGCCCACATAGGCGTCCCAGTAGCCGGGGAGGGTGCGGAGGGTCGGTTTCTTCTCGATCTCCTTGGCATGCTTCTGGGCCGAATCGAGCTCGGCCCGGAGCGCCGCGGCGCGGGCCTCCCCTTCGGCTTCCGAGAGGCCGGCCTGGCGGGCGTAGACCTTCCAGAGCTGGGGGTGCTTCTCGATCCTCTTATAGAGGAGCGGCTGGGTGACCGTGGGGTCGTCGACCTCGCTGTGGCCGTGCCGCCGGTAGCCGATCAGGTCGATGACGACATCGTCCCCGAAGGCGTAGCGGTAGTCGAGGGCCATCGCTGCCGCCCTTAGGACCGCCGCCGCGTCCTCCCCGTTGACGTGGAAGATGGGGATCGGCAGGCGCCGGGCGACGTCGGAGGCGAAGCGGGAGGACTGGAAGGCCTTGGGCTCGGCGGTGAAGCCGATCAGGTTGTTGACGAGGACCTGGACCGTGCCGCCGACGTGGAAGCCGGGGAGCTCGGAGAGGTTGAGCGTCTCGGCCAGGATGCCCTGGCCGGCGAAGGCGGCGTCGCCATGGAGGAGGATGGGGACCACCTTCTTCCCCTGCTCGTCGCCCACCCGCACCTGCTTGGCCCGGGCGCGGCCCTCGGCGATCGGATCGACCGCCTCCAGGTGGCTGGGGTTCGAGACCAGGTGGATGAAGACCTCCCGGCCGTTCCGGGCCTTGAAGGTGCCGGTCGCCCCCATGTGGTACTTGACGTCGCCGCCGCCCAGGATGCTCCGCGGATCGACGTCCTCGAAGCCGGCGAAGAGCTCGTAGGCGGGCCGGCCGACGGTGTGGAGCATGACGTTCAGCCGGCCGCGGTGGCTCATCGCGAGCACCACCTGGTCCCCCTCGTGCCGGGCCACCGCTTCGAGCATCTCGGAGAGCATGGGGATGAGCGCCGCCACCCCCTCGATCGAGAAGCGCTTGGTGCCGAGATAGCGGGACTGGAGGACCTGCTCGAAGGTCTCCGCCTCCAGCACCTCCTCGAAGGCACGGGCCACGTCGATCGTCTCCGGCGTCTCCGGCGCGCCCTCCATCCGCTCCGCCACCCAGCGCCGCCGGGCGGGATCGGCGATGTGCATGAACTCGACCCCGATCGGGCCGCAGTAGATGCGCCGGAGGTCGGCCACGGCAGGGTCGGTCAGATCGCCCAGGGCCGGATGGTTTTCCGGCAGCAGCCGCTCCAGCGGGTCGAGATCGGCCGCGAGATAGCCCCAGCGGCGGAAGGCGTCGACGGTCTCCGGGGTGGCGGCCGGGAGGACGGGGGCAGAGAGGGACGGATCGAGGATGGCCTGGCTCATAACAGAGATAGGATATCGCGGTTGTCTACCCCCCCTTAGCGGTGTTCACCTCGTTCCAGGAACCCGACCTCGCGGCCCGCGCCCGCGGCCTCGCCGGCGCTCCGGGGGGGGCGTACCTCCTCGCCCAGATCTACTTCACCCTCTACCCCCTCCTCGAAACCGTGCCGCGCTGGCTCTTCGAGGCGGTGCGGGTCACCCTCCTCCTCGGCACCCTCGCCGGGATCGCGGGCATCGCCGGGCTCGCGGGCATCCTCTATATAGGGGGGGTGCGCGGCCGGGATCGAGCGCAGTGGAGTTGGAGCGTGGCCCTCTGGCTGGGTGTCACCCTTCTCTTCACCCTCCTCTGCGGCTCTCTCCTCTATGGCATGTCGGTGCCCACCCTGTAGGTATGTAGTACCGTAGGCGCCGGGAGGTCTCCGTCATGCTACGAGCCGCACTCCTCACCCTGCTCCTCGCCGCCGGGGTCGCCTGCAGCAGCGGCAGACCCGCGACGTCCAACGCCAGTGCCGCGAAGACGGCGAAGGCTGCGACAGCCTGTCCACACCGCCGAGACCTCCGACCCCAACCGGCGGACCCGCCGGCCTGCGACTATAAGATCGTCGCCATGTCGGACCCCGCCCAGAAGCAGATCCAGTGCCCCAACGGCGAGAGCTTCGTCGTCCGCCGGGGGGAGGACGGCAAGTGGCACGAGGAGATGCGGGTGCGCGCCGGCATCCGCCCGGCGTACGACACCCCGGAAGACGCGGCCCGGGCCCGCTGCTGCCCCCCCGCTTCCGAGTGAAACCGGACCATGGATCTGCTGCGGTTCGAGCATAGGTCGGAGCCCCTGATGCCGCTCGGCGCTTTCCTGAAGCGCATGGCGCGGACCCTCTCCTTCGTCTTCGCCATCCTCGCCGTCGGCCTGGGGATCGGGGTCTGCGGCTACCACTTCCTCCAGGGCCTGGGCTGGCTCGACTCGCTCTTGAACGCCTCCATGATTTTGACCGGCATGGGCCCGGTCGACCCGCCCAAGACCGCCGCCGGCAAGTGGTTCGGCTCCTTCTACGCCCTGTTCAGCGGCATCGCCTTCGTCACCAGCGCCGGAATCGGCTTCACCCCCATCGCCCACCGGCTCCTCCACTGGTTCCATCTGGAGACCCGGGATCAGGAGGGCGAACAGGAAGACGAGAAGGACGATCCGGAGCTCCAAGAGAAGGACAAGGCGAAGGGCAAGGGGACCGACCGGCCGACCCAAGCGGCGGCCGGCAGGAGCGCGGATGGCAAAAAAGGGGCGGTAGTCCGGTCTCTTATGGACTTTTTTGCCCGCAGATCCGTATAGAACAGGGTACGGGAGTTCCTTCGGGCACTCGACTGTGAGATACTCTTCTATATTCTTCTGCGTAGGATCAAACTGGTGTCGTACCCCGGTAGGAGACGTCCGATGACCGCTTCAGCCCTGTCCGTGCAGTCGTAGAGGCCCGCCATGATGAGCTCTCAGCAATTTTTCGGTGCGCTGTTCCTGGTTGCCGGTTCCTTCGTCGTTCTCTATGGCGTCCGCCTATTCGTCGAGACCCGCGCCTTCTTCAGCCGCGCCGGGCGCTCGATGGGCACCGTGGTGCGCCGGGTTTTGAGCCGGCCGGCCTCCTGGCAGCCGGCCCTCTACCACCCCGTCGTCCTCTTCCAGACCCAGGACGGCGAGCAGGTCCTCCTCGAGGTCGCCGACCCCATGGTCGACATCCGCTGCCGGGTGGGGACGACCCTGCCGCTCGCCTACGACGGCAAGGACCCCAAGCAGGTCAAGGTCGGCATGCGTCAGTGGTACGACGTCGCCATGGTCTTCTACCTCGGCCTCCTGGTGAGCGCCGCCGGCATCGTCCTCACCTTCCAGCACCTGCACTAGAGATATAGAGGTAGGGCGAACGAGGGGAGCCCCGGCCGGAAAGCCGGGGCTCTTGGCGTTTCAGCGCTCCGCCGTGCGGACGGGCAGGGGGAGGGCACTGCCTGCCGGGCGGCGCGATACCTGGGTGTCGGCGTGGAGGGCATGGAGGATGGGCGTCGTCATCATCGTCGTGACGACCGCCATGATCACCATCATGGCGAAGAGGGTGGGCGAGAGGACCTTCAGATCGAGCCCCAGGTTCAGGACGATCAGCTGCATCAACCCCCGGGTGTTCATGAGGATGCCGAGCGCCGACGACTCGCGCCAGGGCAGGCCGGTCAGGCGCGCCGCGACCGCGGTGCCGCCGAACTTGCCGAGGCAGGCGACGAGGATGATGACGCCGACGATCAGCCACTGGCCTCCGCCGTGGACGAGGCCGATCTCCGTCCGCATGCCGGTGAAGGCGAAGAAGGCGGGGAGGAGGAAGACCACCACCAGGTCGTGGAGGCGGGTCGTCAGCTCGCGGGCGAGCCGGCTCTCGCTGGGGATGACGGCGCCCAGGAGAAAGGCGCCGAAGAGGGCGTGGATGCCGATCATCTCGGTGGCCAGGGCGGAGAGCAGGAGGGCGACGAAGAGCCCGGCGCTGACGCTCTGGGTGAGCTTCCCCTCCTGCTCGACCCGCGCCACCAGACGCTTGAGGAGCGGGCGGACGAGGACGAGGACGAAGGCGATGTAGGCGACGGTCAGGAGCACGGTGTGGGCGGCCCCTTCGAGGCGCGCCTGGACGATCCCCACGAGGAAGGCGAGGAGGCACCAGGCGGTGACGTCGTCGACCGCGGCGCAGGTCAGGGCGATCGTCCCCAGGGGGGTCTTGTGGATGCCGCGGTCGGTCAGGATGCGCGCCAGGACCGGGAAGGCGGTGATCGACATGGCGACGCCGATGAAGAGGGCGAAGGCGGTGAACGGCACGTCGGCCGACGATAGCCGCGGGTAGAGCCAGAGGGCGAGCCCCGAGCCGAGGAGGAACGGGGTGACGATGCTCGCGTGGGAGATGGCGATCGTCGAATGGGTGCCGTGGGAGAGGTGCCGGGTGTCGAGTTCCAGGCCGACCAGGAACATGAAGAGGATGACGCCGATCTGCGCCAGAAGGTTCAAATGGGGCGAGATGCTCGGCGGCAGCAGGTAGGCGGAGGCCTCGGGCGCCAGGTGGCCGAGGAGCGACGGCCCGAGGAGGATGCCGGCGACCACCTCGCCGATGACCGGCGGCTGCTCGATGTACTTGAAGAGGGCGCCGACCAGCCGCGCGGTGGCGATGATGACGATGAGCGCGATCAGGACATGCAGGAAGCTGCCGCCCTTGGCGGCCTCCTCCCCGGCGGCGGTGCCGAAACGGGGCGCCGCGGCGGCGGGGGCCGGAGCGCCGAGGCCGGCCCCGTGGGAGCGGATCCAGAAGAACAGGGCGATGGTGACGCCGAGCATCGCCAGGTAGGCGACGCCTGTGCGCAGGGTGGACAGATTCCACCCGAACTTCGAGTCCATGGTCTCCTCCCCCGCTAGATGATAAAGCCAGAAAATCAAATCAAATGGGGATGAAGCCACCCCCGGACCCCTAGTGCAGCGAAGGGCCGGGGGTGGGACGCCTCGCCTCTTCCTACTTCTTCTCCGTCCCCGAGGTGCCGGCGGCCGGGGGGGCCGAGGCCTCGGGCTGCGGATTCGGCACCGGAGCCGGCTTGGTCCGGGTCCTCCCGGCGGGGCGGGGCCGGATCCCGAACTCCTTGAGCTGCACGCTGGTCGAGCCGTGCTCGAAGGCGAGGGCCGAAGCCAGGCGGCTGCGCAGGCGGTCCCCCGCTTTGACCATGGCGCGCCGATCCTCGGCCACCTTGCTGGCGCCGGTCTTCAACCCCAGCACCTGGAACTCCAGTGTCTTGGCGTCGGCCAGCAGCTGGACGAGCTCGGCGTGGACCGGCTTGACGTGCGGCATGGTGTCCAAGAGCGGCGCGAGCTTGGTCTCGAGCAGCTCCCAGCGCAGAACCTTGTTGGCGAAGGAGTTGGCCTTGGCATCGGTGAACTTGAGCTTGGCGGCCACGGGCTTGGGTGGATTCTGATTCGACATGACTGTTTCTCCTGTAAGCTTTTGCGTTAAGCTACAGAGCTGTCTCTCGTAGACGCACCTTGACTCCCCAATGGAACCGGGTGCTCTCCGTAGCGATGACCTCCGGAAGGGGGCCCTCCTGCACGGGGGCTCTCTTCCGGGAACTTCCACGCTGCGCGATCTCCCCTCCTCTGCACGGGCGGTCCTCTCGCCTCGCCTCTCCTCACGTCCTGCCCTCCTTATTAAGGGTCTGCCGGGAGCTCCAGCGCTCCGGCACGACATAGCCTCTCCTACTAGCTACCGAGAAAGCGACAAATTTGGGGAAGGAAAATTTTTTTGTTGCCGGCCCGCCGCCGGGAGCGGTTCCTGCCTGCCCGCGGCACGCTCTTCCCCGCGGCGGGCGTCCACGGTTTTGCGGCGGGGACGTTCTGATTTGAGGCGGAACCGTTCTTGTCGGGAGCGGTGCAGCTCCGTTCTACGGCGGAGCGGTTCGTGGCGGGAGCGGTGCAGCTCCGTTCTACGGCGGAGCGGTTCGTGGCGGGAGCGGTGCAGCTCCGTTCCGCGGCGGTTGACCTTGGCTCCGCCGCGGTGCGGATCGGCTCTCGTCCAAAGCGGTTCTTCTCCGCCGCAGTCGAGATCTCATCCGCCCGCAACGAGAGCGTCTCCGCGCCAGTCGAATGCGCCACCGCGGCAGACCCGTGCCGGTCCGGAGCCGTTCGGTCGCAATCCGCTCCCTGCGCCGAGCCTCCGGAGCCTGCTTGGAGGCGTTCCGGCCGTGGACGATTCAGCCCGCTCGCGCACGGTCATCTCCGGCCCCATAGGCGCCGACTTCGCGCCGATGGCGAGAGACATCGATCCGTCGCGATGCCATGCCTGTGGGCAGAAGGCCCTGCGTCTTGTTGAGGAGCTCCTGCCGGCCCGAGCGCGAGGGCTCCACCCGGATGATCCTGTTTGCTCATAGATCGATGCCCATATCAACGCTACTTAGGTGCCAGGCGTTTCTTGGGCCATACCCTCCGCCATTCCTTCGCGCCCCATCTCCTCGTAGACGGTTATGACATCTGCTACTTAGATGCCAGGCGTTTCTCGGAGGGCGCGAAAGCGAACTCGTCCGTGGAGGCAGGAAAAAGCGTGCGCAGGTCCGTCTCATAGAAACAAATCCCTCAGGCGAGACAAGCTGGAGGGAACCTCAGGAGGAAGCCATGATCCTTCACTCGCGCGGTTCGTTCCTCGCCGTAGTACTGATGGCCACAGTCACTCTCGGCGGTTGCAGCGTGCATCAACGGCTCGCCACGCAGGCGGTGAGATTCAACTTGGCGCTCGAGCAAGCTCAGAATGAGATGCTCCTCCTCAACGTCATCAGGGCCAAGGATCATCTGCCGATGTATCTGACCGGCATGTCGACCCTTACGGGAAACGTCCAGACGAGCTTCGGTGCCAGCGCTGGAGGCACCTATACGCGCGCCAAGGGTTCTACAGCTTCTACTGGAGCTTCGGCTGGAACTACGACCGGGACTACGAGTGGAGCTACTACTGGAACTACCACTGGAACTATGGTTGGAGCCATGGCGACAGATATGCTCACCCATGCCTATATGCCCTCCGCAATGGCGAGCGAGTCGGAAAACCCGACCTATACGTTGTCTGTCCTCGATACCCAGGAATTCATGCGCGGCTTTATGAGTTCCCTTGGCAAAGAGACTTTCGCCTATTACTGGAATCAGGGTTGGCCGCCCGAGGCGCTGATCTATCTGCTTGTAGAAAGGGTGGAGATCAAATGCGGGGAGAAGACGATCCGAGTTCTGAACAATTTCCCTGACAGCTCCGATCCGGACCTGGACAAGCTGATGAAATTTGCTAAGGAGGTAAAGGAATTCCTTGATCAGAAGCCGGAGATCGAGCTGGCCCCGGCGCCGAAAGACGTCGGCCCCCCAATACAAAACACCAATCTTCAGGATCTCGACAAGCTTGTCAAGATCGCCAAAGAAGATTTGCTTTCCTTAACGCCAACTACTGGCAAGGATGCCTATCAACTCAAGAGCCTGGGGACGAATCTGCAGTTCACGTTTTCCAGTCCGAAAAAAGACGTGGATAGCAAGGCTACTGTTTGCAAGCCTTTTCCTACTACCCAGAAGAGCGATTCTATGTGGACTACTGAAACCGGGTTCTCCGTTTCCTTCGCCCTGCGATCGCCTGATGCTCTACTCAACTATCTAGGCGATCTGGCGCGTGTGGAGAACAGGAAGGACGCACCTAAAGTTCCGGTAGTCTGTATCCAGAAGCAGTTTCAGCCACTCTTCGTGGCGTTTCCGGCAGGCAAATGTCCTGACACGCTTCTCTCCGTCGAATCCTCTCAAGGAATCTATTCGGTTCCCGCGCCCAATCCCGGGAAGGCCAGCTACGAGTGTCAGGAGGGAGAGCTTCAGCTGAGATCACCCGGCGATCAATCGACCATATGCGACGCCGGGATCTCGATGCAGGCATTCCGCCTGCTAAATCAGGTAATATCATTGCAAAAGTCTGCCAAGGACCTCCCGGCGCCCGCTCTGGTCCGCGTGATCGGCAACTGAGGCGAAGCCACCGGCCGTGGCTCAGGGGGCCGCGTGTGCTTGAGCGTTGCGCGGCGAGGGCAAGCCCGGATTGACTACCGGCACGTCATCGGGTCCTTGGTCAAGTAGCCGTGGGCGTTGGTCCGGTACCGTGCTACTTAGGTGCCAGGCGTTTCTTGGGTGCTCCTTTTCATCATGATGTTCTCAACGGCGAGATCGATCGGCTCTCGCGAAGCCAAAAAGGACCGCCCCGAGGAACTGGCCTGACTTCAGCACAGACCGAGTCTGCCAAGGTGGACGCCCTCGTCCAAGTTAAGCTTAAGGCGGCGATCTGGGCCGCAATCACCAATATCGAGAACGCTTCGGCAATCATCAGAGGAATCGAAAATATTGAGGTCTTCGAAAAATCGGCAAGCGGGCTCGTAAGATTAAGGTGGCGAGAGACCCGAAAACTATTCGGCAAGTCAGCTACCGCGGAAAAGTGGATCACTGATGCTGCTGAGAACGAGTTCTACAAAACCAGAGCAGAAAATGGTGGATTTGCATTCTTAACCACCAATAGTATTTCGGAGAGCAGTGGCGGCATTACGTTGACTAGTTCTCATGATTCCCAGCCTCAAGGTATCGCTGCAAAATTAATGTTGCCGATCCCAACGGGACTTCTGTTCCAGGGCGTGGCGAAGAACGCCTCCTTCAAGACCTAAACGATATTAATGCCGCGGTTGACAGGAATGATCGATTGCGGCCTGACAACGGCATGCAGCGGACGGCGAAGACAAAGCAATTAGAGGGGATCGTGCACTTTTAACAGAATTCCTGCATGGGTGACTATATGGAAGGCATGGAAGGTCTGCATCAACTCTTTCTCGATCTCTATCAGCGATTCTTACTCAGGGACTTCGCAGGCAAGATTATTCCTGGTGCCGTACTGCTGTTCTCTGTCTGCTCTATGTTTTTGAAGCCTAGAGATTTGATGGTCCGGCTCTCTAAAACTCGGTGGCCCCTCCTTGCCTTGCTCGGGGGATTAGCTTGGACAATTACGCTGGGTACGCAGAGCATAGCGGACTTCGTAGGTGCATGGGCGTACTTTCCCGGCGGTAACAGTGAGGCTCAATTTCAAGAACATACTATTCATGTGGAGCAATTTTTGGCGACTGCTACCGATGGGCAGAAGCTGCAATATGAAAGATTTGTGGTGATAAAGGAGGCTTGCGGCAATCTCTTTGTGGCGGGTGTTCTATCAGTGGTCCCCTGGATATATTTTTGTCTAAACATTTTTTCGGTTAACTTCGTTAACTGGAAGAGGAATCGGGTAGTGGCTGGCTCCATTCTAGTTGCCCTTTTGGCATTAGTCCTCTCTGGGCTTTATCGAATGCATTGGCAGCACGTAGAGCGTCAGTGGAACTTTGCCACCGGTATAGCCGCCAGAAAAGACCTGCACAAGAAAGCGGAGGCCACAGAGAAGCCGCATGGAGTTAACCAAAGTAGCGAGAAGTAGCCGGAGGCTAACCCAACTTCCACGCTTTGCGGCATAAAGTATTGAGCCATAAGGATCCACGGTTGACTTTCGTCACTATTCTGGGTTGGGCAGCCAGGTTTTGACGGGGGCCATGACCTCGTGGGGAATGCCGAGGGTGTCGTAGATGACCTGATGCTGCTTCTCCGGATTCGTGCCTTTCCGGATCCGGAGAAGTTGACCACAAGGCGTCGGCAGCACTGCGGTGACCACCTGGTGGGTGGAGAGCTGTTGGCGCAAGGTCGCCCACGAGGTGTGTATCTTTTTCCGCAGAAAGCTGGTCTCGATCGAGATCAAGAGGTGATAGGCCAACACGCAGAGAAAGATGTGGGTCTGCACTCGGTTCTGGAGCTGATGGAAGATCGGGCGTTCCCGGAGCGGACTTTTGAGATCGCGAAACGCATTCTCGACTCGGGTCAATAGAATGTAGATCCGCCAAGCCTCTTCGGTGTCGAGATCCTTACGATCCGTTTTAAGCAGATAGGCGCCATCCATGCGAAGCGCCATGGCCTTGGCCTCGGTCTCTTCTTGCCAGATCAGCTTCCAGGGGCCGGGATCGAAGCTGAGCCGGTAATACCGGGCCACACGAGGATAGCGCTCCTTCAGGCGGCCGATGGCCTCATAGACTTGCGCTTCCACGATCCGTTTCTTGGCGACTCGCGCCTGGAGACGATCCAGGTCAGCCAGGAGGCGCTTTTCCTGCTTTTCGCGAATCGCCCGATCCTTGGCTTGGCGCCCCTCGCTTCGACACAGAATGTAGAGATGATCGGCGGTCTCGAGCCGTTTGACCCAAACCTGGGACTTTTTCTGCGCCGGGTTGGTCGGCGAGGGCTCTCGCAGGACTTCCTGCCAGCCCTGCTCTTGCTCGAGATCGTCGAGCCATTGCAGGCGCTCCGATTGACGGCAGGCAACCACGTAGTGATGGCCGCGGGCTTGAATCTGCTGGAGATTTTCGTCGAAGGCCATGCCCCGGTCCACGATCACCGTGCCTCCACCCTTGCGCCCAGTACGTTGCTCCAGGGTCTGCAGCATCTCGTCGACCGACGATCGGTCTTGGCGATTGCCATCGAAGACCTCGTGGGCCTTGGGAAAGCCTTCCCGGTCGAGCACCAGGCCGATGACGACCTGTTTGCAATCAGGTCGCTGATCGCGTGAATAGCCGCGTCGGGCTTGAGGATTGCTCTCGCATTTGCCCTCGAAGTAGGTCGAGGTCAGATCGTAAAGGTAATAGCTGTCATCCAGATTGAAAAGACTTTTCTCCCGCTTCGCCAGAGCCGCCTCGATCTTGCCTCGGTTCGGGTGCAGGCGATCCAGATTGCGATAGAGGGCTTCGTCAGTGAGTTCCGCAGGTCCACCCCCAAAATATCGCCCAGCGCCGTGCGCCGGACCCACTCCGGCATTGCATGTTCCGAGCACGGAGCCACCAGGCGATTCAAAACCATGACCTCGGTGAGACGCCGAGCCTTGGGCGAAAGGCCCACCTCAAGCAGAGTGTCGTCGATCCCCAGACGCAGCCACATCTGGTGGCCCACATGGACAGGTCCCGCCTCGCGCGCCTCTTCCTGGCGCAACTGATCCGTGTGCACGGACACGAGATCCTGGCGGTTGGTCGCGGTACGGACACGGTTCACAACCTCGGTGACCAACGGGGCCTGAGCCCTCAGCGAGGTTTGCCCCGCAAGCGCCGCCTCGACTTGGCCGATCAGGCCCGGCCACTTGCTCTTGGGCCCCGGCGACAGGGGACCCAGCGAGCACAGGGTCCGGTGTCGCGGCCCCTGAGGAGTGGTCACCGTCTCCACTACCAGGTAGTTGGTGTAGGTCTTGTCCTTGTACCGCTTGACGGTCTTGCGGATGAACACAAGGGCTTCTATACCAGAAACTCGAAGGCCCTGGTTTCGTCACTATTTCCGTGAATCGGCGATCGCGCCTCTCGAAGAATCAACAACTTACAGCCACGAAGCCACCGAAATCGGCTCTCGGAAGGAGAGGGAAGTGGGCTAACCCAGCGCTGCACCGGACAGCAAACCCAGCCAGAAACGGCTGGCACCTTGAAAGCCCAGAGCTCCTCGGCCCACTTCAGCGGCGTGGTGGCCTCTACCTGGCCGGAGCTTTTTACAGCCGCGGTGCGACCGCCGCCGCCGCTGCCGCCGAGGTGACGACGGGGAGGACCTCGAATTCGACGAGATCCACCCAGCGCGCCATCCATTCGTCGAGGAGAGCGCGGTCCGCGCACTCCATGACCTGGAAGCAGCGCCGCAGGGCCTCGGTGATCCAGCTCGCGACATAGTGCAGGCCCTCGCGCGCCAACCGGCCCTGGTTGCGGAACCGCCGGTATACCGGCAGCGGGTCACCCTCGCGGAAGGTCTCGACGATCAGGTAGAGCATGGTTCCCCAAGTCTATCCTCTGGCGCTGACGGCCGGTAGAACGCGGCGAAGCTCTACGGATGGAGACGGAGCTGAGCGGACCGGGAGGTTGGTAGTAGAGGTCGGCCTCACCCGCCCTCCTGGGGATGTCTAATCGTGGTGGTGAAATCGGCGGGTCAGCTTGCGGGGTTGGCGGGCTCCGGATACGCTCTGGTCAGTGTCTGACTCTCGCCCTTCATCCGGCCGCGTGGATCGCTGGCTGTCGATCGCAGCAGGGATCGGGGCGATCTGTGCCGTGGCGATCTCGCTCTACCAAGCGACCCTGGCTCGGCAGCAGCAGCGGGCGTCGGCCTGGCCGTACCTGAATCAATCCAACAGTTACGTGGAGGGACAGCCTTACACACGCCAGGTCGAGAACCAGGGCGTGGGACCCGCGCTGGTCCGGAGCTTCGAGGTGCTCGTCGACGGCAGGCCGGTGCGCACCTGGGGAGATGCCGTGCACGCCCTGACCGGCAAGGGCGATCCGGGGCTGGTCTATTCCTCCTTCGGGCTCGGCAGCGTGCTCCCGCCGGGCACAATTCGCACGCTCCTCCGCTTACAACCTGGTGACCAGGCCCGGATGTTCTGGCAGGGCGCACAGACGCGCCTCGATACCATTATCTGTTACTGTTCAATTTACGAAGAATGCTGGAAGGTGGACACGCGCTCCGAGGAGCCGGTTCCAGTGCGCGCGTGCCGTAATGGCTCGACAACAGCCTTCGCCAAGTAGGGAGCTTGGGATCACCAGGAAAGAAACAGCCAGAAGCGGCTGGCCCCTTGATGGCGCACCTTGATTGGCAGTGAACGGCAATCCTTATGCGATGGAGGGACACGTGCGCGAGATCGCCGCGAAGCTCGGGGTTGTGCCGCTAATCGAGCGGTATGACGCCATTGGCGGCGTGCTGGATTACGTGTTTCTGGAGGTCGTGGAGGAGCCTTCGCACGAGCGCCTTCACCGCGAAGCTGCGCTGCGGGCAATGGCAGTCATTGATGACCGCCTGGCGCAGTGGGCGTCGAGCCGGGCCACACCAGATTTCCCGGTTGAGAGGTTCTTCCGGGTTCACTGGGACGACTCTAAGTTGTCCGGCCAGCGCGTTGGCCTCACCACATTCTGGGGGGCGGACAACATCGAGCCGAAGCCGCTCGGAGGCAGCGCCTACACGGTTCCGAATGTCGATGGCTATAAGACCGCGTTCTTTCACCCGCCGCATGGCCTACAAGCAAAGGCGGAGGAGAAGGCAGAGGTCTTCACCGGGATCAACAGGTACATGCTCGGCGACGATCCCGAGGGAGCCGAGATTTTCTCTTGGTCAACCGACTGGTCCAACTACTTCGAGGCAGGCCAGGAGTGGTGGGGCGCGTACTACTGGACGATCCGCCGGCCGATAGGCCATATGTGGTCGTCGTAGGGGCGTCTCAACTGACTGACGTCAAACCGCGATCCCGCCGTCGCATAACCGCCGGAACGTAGACCGGCATAGCAGCGAGGTATCCACCATGGGTCGTCCTCCGAGGAAAAGACTACACGATCAGGCCGGACAAGGCCCTGCTGAGTCCGTCCGCGCTCGCCAGTTTCCGGATGAGGGAGGAAAGGTTGTCGCGAGCGCACCTAAAGCAGGACCATCGGGTGGACGCACTCCACTAGCGGCGGGATGCCGGGGTGGTCGGAGCGCTCGGAGCGGGGAACGCGGGGGCCGGGCGCTGCCAGAAGAAGGGCTGGTCGGCTGCTCGTGCAGACAGTCCGGAAGCTAAGGCTGATCGTGCTCATGACACCGCTCCTATCTCTACGTCTTCGACATGCCTGTGCTACTTAGGTGCCAGCTGCGTCAGAAGGGCCTCGCGGAACGGTGCCATGTCGGGAAATCCGCGGTGGCCTGCTTTCCCCATGGAGTCTCTATCGAGAGCCACTTCGTCGAGAACGATGACGGCCCGATGCCGGCCTCGAGGTACCGTCCCGGGAGCCTGGGCCGTGATCGTGCCGTCCTCCATCACCGTCGCGATCGTTTCGATGGTCACCATGGGTCGTCCTCCGAGGAAAGACTACACGATCAGGCCGGGATAAGGCGCCTGCTGATACGCTCCCCCCTCCCAGATCCTTCGGTCGCTAGGGCTCCCTCAGGATGACGGTAGGAAAGGTTGTCGCGAGCGCACCTAAAGCAGGACCCATCTGTGGGACGCACTCCACTAGCGGCGGGATGCCGGAGCGCTCGGGGCGCTCGGAGCGGGGAACGCGGGGGCCGGCCGCTGCCAGAAGAAGGGCTCCCGCTTTTTGGGGTGGTTGCCGATCTCGTCGAGCGCCTTGCCGTCGTAGACCCGGCCGTTCTGGACGACTAAAGAGATGCTCTCGGTGTTGCGGATGTCGTCCAAGGGGTTCTTGTCGAGGACGACGACGTCAGCGAGCTTCCCGGGTTCGAGCGATCCGATGTCCTTGTCCATCCCCAGATACTCGGCGCCGGAGAGGGTCCCCGTGCGGAGGACCTCGTGGGGGGTGAGGCCGCCTTGAGCGAGCATCCACATCTCCCAGTGCGCCCCCAGGCCCTCGCGCTGGCCGTGGGCGCCCATCTGCACGTGTACCCCGGCGTGGGCCAGGTCGGCGGTGTTGCGGGCGTTGTAGAAGTGCCCCCACTCCTCGTCCGGGACGATGAAGGGGCGGCGGGCCCGCTCGTCGATCACCTCGCGCGGCACGAAGGCGAGGAGGCGGGGGTCGGCCCAGACCGGGGTCTTGGCGTACCAGTAGTTCTCCCCCCACACCCCGCCGTAGGCGACGATGAGGGTCGGGGTGTAGCCCACCTTGGTGCCGCTCCACAGCTGGCGGACGTCGCCGTAGGAGCGGGCGACGGGGATCGAGTGCTCGACCCCGGTGTGGCCGTCGACCACCATCGTCATGTTGTGCTCGAAGAGCGAGCCCCCCTCGGGGACGACCATCATCCCGGTCTCGCGGGCCGCGGCGAGGATCTGCTGGCGCTGCTCGCGCCGCGGCTGGTTGTAGCTCTTGACGCTGATCGCCCCCAGCGCCTTCTGCCGGCGCAGATGGGTGCGGGCGTCGTCCAGGCTGTCGATGTTGGCGGTGAAGGGGGCGGCGGCGCCGTAGAGGATGGTGCCGGTCGAGTAGATCCGCGGCGCGGTGATGAGGCCGGCCCGCTGCAGCTCGGCGGCGGCGAACACCGTGTCGCTGTCGTTCGACGGGTCGTGGAGCGTGGTGACGCCGAAGCCTAAGCTCGCGTAGGTCACCCAGTTGTCCTGCGGGATGATGCCGTCGCTGCCGAAGGTGCCGTGCCAGTGGACGTCGACCAGGCCCGGGATGAGGGTCTTGCCCGTAGTGTCGACGACCTTGGCTCCGGCCGGGACCTGGACTTGAGAGCGCGGTCCCACCGCCCGGATGCGGTTCCCCTGGACGACGATCGCCCCGTCCTCGATCACCTCGTCGCCGCGCATGGAGACGATCCGGCCGCCCGAGAGGACCACCGCGCCGGAAGGCACGTCGGTCTTCTCGGCCCAGCCGAGCTGCACCCCCTTGGCCGGAGCCTCGGGGAGCTTTTCGGGCGCCCCGGAGACGAAGGCGAAGGCGTCTTTCAAGTCACGGCTGAAGAGCTCGGGGCCGAGGGCCCAGTGGAGGGTCTTGGAGTCGCCCGACCAGCTCAAGTACTCGCCGGCATCCTTCGACACTCTGGCGACCGGGAAAGCCGTCCCCTTGGGACCGATCTCGACCGCCTGGCCGGTGGCGACGAAGGGACTCACATAGGCGTTGAAGCGCTCGCGGAAGGCCACCCAGCGGCCGTCGGGCGAGACCCGGATCTCGGTCGCCCTCTCGCTCGTCAGGTGGGTCCGCTTCTCGGCCCCCGAGAGATCGAGCGAGACCAGCTTGCGGGCGCCTTTCTCGCCGTTCTCCATCAGGTAGACCCGGTCGCTCGCCGCCCCGAAGTGAGGGCGGACGCCCTCCATGGCGATCCGCTTCGGGGTCCGCGGGGAATCGCCGCCAGCGCCGAGCTCCAGCCGGTAGACCCCCGGGTCCGCCGACCAGGCCGGAGTCCGGATGCCGCCGCCGCCGATCTTCCGGTAGACGACGACCCTGCCGTCCGGGGAGAGGGCGGGCTCGACGTAGTGGCCGGGCTCGGCGGTCAGCACCCGGCCGTCGGCGCCGCCGTCGGCAGAGACGATCCGCAACGAGCCCAGAGCCTTGTCGTCCCAGGTGGTGTAGACGATCTGCCGGCCGTCGCGGGAGAAGGAAGGGTAGTACTCCCAGCGCTCGTTCTGCCGGGTGAGCCGGTGCGGGGTGCCGTTCGGCAGGTCGCGGATCCACAGGTGCCCGAGGGCCTGGAAGACCACCCGATCCCCCTTGGGGGAGACCTCGACCCAGCGGAGCATCTTGACGTTGAACTTCTCCGGCGCCACGTCGACCGGGAAGCGCAGGGCCGCGGTCACCCGGCGGGTGGAGTGGACGTGGAAGGGGATCTCCGCCACCTGGCGGGTCGCCACCTCCAGGCGGCGGATCTTGCCGCCGGCCCAGAAGACGAGGGCGCGCGAGTCGGGGGTCCAGGCCATCGCCGGATAGAGCCCGTGGATCGACCAGGTCTCCTGCATGTCGCGGTCGAGCCCGTCGTAGAGCGGCCACTCCTCGCCCGAGCGCAGGTCGTGGAGGTGGAGGACGCTCTTGCCGCGCACCCGGCGGACGAAGGCGAGGAGCCTGCCGTCCGGCGACGGGGTGGGGCGCACCGCGCCACCCGGGCCGGCGACGATCGCCTCGGTGTCGTCGGTCGTGCGGTCGAACCGCTGGATGTCGAAGATCTCGCCGTTGGGGTCCTTGTTGTACTCGAAGACCGCCCCGGGGGTGACGTCCTGGCTGTAGTAGAGGTAGCGGCCGTCGGGGGAGAAGGCGGGCTCGCCGGCGTCCTTCTGGTCGTTCGGTTTCTTGGTCAGCTGCAGGCCGTCGCCGCCCGTCCGGTGGTAGAGCCACATCTCGCCCGCCCCGAGCGAGCGCTGGGCGGTGAAGTGCTTGCGGGCGACGATCCACTCGCCGTCCGGCGTCCAGGCCGGGCTGTTGAGCAGCCGGAAGCTCTCCTTGGTCACCGCGCGGGGGTGCTTGCCGTCCCGGTCCATGATCCAGATGTTGTCGCCGCCCCCCTGGTCGCTGGTGTAGGCGATCGACCGGCCGTCCGGGCTGTAGCGGGGCTGCATCTGCCAGGCGACGTCGTGGGTGAGGGCCTTGGCCTCGCCGCCCGCGATGGGGATGGTGTAGAGGTCGCCCAGGAGGTCGAAGGCGATCTCTCTGCCGTCGGGGGAGACGTCGAGGCTCATCCAGGTCCCCTCGGTCGTGTCGATCGTCACCTCGGAGGAGGGGCCGGGGGGGTTGTTGACGTCCCACTTCTCCTCTTTCTTCTCGCTCTCGCCCTGGCCGGCCGCCGGTCTGGCGGCAGGCGGAGCCGGCGGAGCGCCCGTCGTGGGGGCCTCCTTCTGCTCGATGGGGCGCGGCTGCTCGCCCTCGATCGGCGGCAGGTCGGGCTTCGCCTGGTTCTCCTTCTTCTCCTCGGGGGTGGGAGGCGGATGCTCGCCCGGGGTCGGCGGCTTCTGGTCCTCCCTCGCCCCAGCGGTGCCGGCGCCAATCTCGTGCGGGGCGCCCGCGACGGGAGCCACGGAGGTCGAGAAGAAGGCGGCCGCGGCCAGCAGGAGGCCGCAGAAGACCGGGGCGAGTCTCTTCATGTAGATGATCCCTTTCGTGTCGTTGTCCGGAGTGAGAGGCACGAGAGCCCCCAGTTTATACGCGGGGAGCGATGGAAGGTTCTCTCCGGTCCCGGAGAACGGACACGGCAGGGCTTTTGCTTAAGACGTCAACAGGGCCTGGAATCCCAGGCCGAATTCATCAAGAAGGAGCTGACCATGAAGAACGACAAGACCGACACCCGCGAGGACCTGCGGCCCTACGTGGCCGATATGAGCGCCGTCATCACCCACATCCAGCAGGCGGTCGAGCGGCAGAAGAACGACGACGACTTCAAGAAGGTCCCCCAGGCGCTCGACGTCGCCACCAAGCTCGACACCGTCCTCAAGCGCCAGATGCAGATCCTGGAGAGCCACCTCGAGAAGTTCCCCGCTGGCGGGGTGGCCGGCGCGGTCAAGAACACCGTCACCGGCGTCCTCGGCGTCTTCGCCGGGCTCTACGACAAGGTGCGGACCGAGACCGCCAGCCGCGGCCTGCGCGACGACTACACGGCCCTGAACCTCGCCGCCATCAGCTACACCATGCTCCACACCTCGGCCCTGGCGCTCGGCGAGAGCGCGACGGCCGAGCTCGCGCTCAGCGGTTTGAAGGAGCTCACCCCCCTCATCATGCAGATCACCGAGGCGGTCCCCTACGCCGTGGTCCGCGAGCTGACCGCGGACGGCAAGTCCTACGATGCCTCGATCGTCCAGCGCGCCATCAAGTCGACCCAGGACGCCTGGGCCGTCCCGGCCGTGGCCCACGCCTAAGCGCCCGTCCCTCTTCGTATCTGCCCGACCCTCCCCCGCTCTCGGGGGAGGGTTGCGCGTCGAATATCCTTCCATGGCATAGAGCCTATCCTTCCCCCTGTGCTGCTTGACTTCGTCCATGCCGTGATAGCATAGACGGAAGCAACACCGACATCTGGGATTGGGAGGTAGGAGATGCGTAGGACGAGTTGGCAGGTTTTAACCCTGGCTCTCTCGCTGACCCTCGGCATGGGCGCGGCGGCAGGGGCGGTGACGCAGATCGTCGACGGGGCGACCGTGGAGCTCCAGGTGAGCCCCCGGCTGCCCACCCCCGAGGACCCGCTCCGGCTCTCGGCCGCGGTCACCTGGGTGGGGTGCCCTATCGTCTACCAGGCGCCGGTCCTGTCGGACGGCCGCATCGTGATCTACGCCGCACCGAGCAACCCTATTCCATGCCCCGTGGGCCCGAACCCGGTGACCTACCGCTACACCGCCACCCTGCCGGCGCTCGCGAACGGCGCCTACAAGGCGGTCGTCAGCTTTCAAGGTGTCGATGCCGCAGCGACGGCCTTCACCGTCTCCGAGCAGGGGCCGAATCTCTTCCTCTTCGGTGGCGGCCGGTTCGAAGCCCAGCTCAGCCGGTCGGACGGCGGGACCGCCGGCTCCAGCGTGCCGCTGACCGGGCAGTCGGGCTACTTCTGGTTCTTCGACAGCAGCAACGTCGAGGTCACGATCAAAATCTTGGATGGACGCTTCGTCAACGGCCACTTCTGGGTCTTCGTCGCCAGCATGACCGACGTGCCGTTCACCCTGACCGTCACCGATCTCGCCGGCCCCAGCTGCCAGCAGCGGAACTGCCCGCAGCGGGTCTACACCAGCCCGGCGGGAAAGAACACCAACTTCATCGACGTCGCGGCCTTCTAGCCGCCGGACCCGGAGGAAGCGATGCAAGGCAGCAGAGGTCTCTCCCTGGCGCTCGCCCTCGCCCTGGGGTTCGCGGCGACGGCCGCCGCGCAGTCGAGCTTCACCGTGACGCCGGCCCGCCCCACCCCGGCCGACCGGCCCCTCTTCACGTTCCTCTATACCACCCCGTTCAGGCAGTGCAACCCCGAGTTCGCACCGCTCCCGACGATCGCGGGAAACGTGATCACCTTCCACGGCACCCCCACGAACGATCCCTCGGGCCCCAACTGCCAGGGGACCTATCGGACCGACTGGCAGATCGGTCCGCTCCCCGCCGGCGCCTACACCGCCCAGATCGAGATCAGCGGCCTGCAGATCGATTCTGTCGACTTCACGGTAGGGACGAATCCACCCCCGCCACTCGTCGTCACACCGGCCGACCCGAACCAGCAGAGCCGGATCCACTTCGCCGTCTCCGGAGTCGCGACCTCCTTCTGCCCGCCCTTCCTGTTCCCCCCGGTGGTTCAGGGTACGGACATCGTGATCGACGGCCACAATCCGCTCTTTCCGGTCAATCCCTCCTGCCAGGGGCCGTGGACAGAGGAGTTCTCGATCCCGCCGCTCCCGCCCGGGACCTACCAGGTCAAGGTCGTGATCGAGCCTGACCTCTATGCCACGCAGACTCTCGTCGTCTCCTATCTCTACCTGCCCCCGGCGCTCCTCGAGATCGACCCCCGGCTGCCCACGACCCGCGACCGGGTGACCCTCACCGCCGCCGTGGCGAGGAACTGCCCGACGACCTTCGGCCTGCCCATCCTGACCGGCGATCACATCGTGCTGCCGGCCACCTTCGGCTCGCCCTGCACTGGCCCGCAGGTCGGCCATGGCGGCCAGGCGACGATCGGCCCGCTCCCCGCCGGGGCCTACTTCGTGGAGCTCCAGGTCAACGGAATTACCAATGAGGTCCAGGGGATCACCGTCACCGAGCCGATCACCACCCTCCCCCTGGTCGACCACCGCTTCGCGGTCACCGTCGACCGCTCGGCCCCGAACGGCGGCGGCCCCGCCTTCGCCGTCCCCCTGACCGACGAGTCCGGCTACTTCTGGTTCTTCGATGCCGGAAATATCGAACTGACGGTCAAGATCCTCGACGGCCGGCCGGTCAACGGCCACTACTGGGTCTTCGTCGCCAGCATGACGAACCTGCCCTACACCGTAAAGATCGAGGACCTAGCGAGCCCGCTCTGCGGTGCCGGCGGCACGGGCTGTCCGGTCAAGACCTACACGGCAGTGCAGGGGGTGAACGGGAACTTCATCGATCTGGGAAGTCTCTAGAAGAATGATCCCTGTGCGCCCTTTAGCCGCCGAACCCGGAGGAAGCGATGCAAAGTAGGAACTACCTCTCCATAGCTCTCGCTCTCGTCCTCGGTCTCGCGGCGGCGTCGCGGGCGCCTGGCGCGATTTCCAAGTTGGGGCCAGATCCTCTCCTGATCACACCGTCGAATCCGACCGACCTCGACCCGATCCACTTCACCGTCTCCGGGATCGCGACATCCTCCTGCCCGCCCCTGCTGTTTCCGCTGGCGTTTAAGGGTACGGACATCATAATCCAGGGCCAAAATCCGCTGTTCCCCTCCGTCCCCGACTGCCAGGGGCCGTGGACGCAGGAGCTCTCGATCCCACCCCTGCCCCCTGGAGCCTACACGGTCGAGTTCGTGGTCGATGCTGAGCTCCTGGCCTCGCAAACTCTGGTGGTGACCCTGGCCCCCCCACCACCGGCCCTTCTGGAGGTCGACCCGCGCCTGCCCACGACGAACGACCGGGTCGTCGTCTCCTCCATCTTGACGACGAACTGCTCGACGGCGTTCGGACTGCCCGTGATCGACGGCGACCACATCGTGCTGCCGGTCACCCTCGGCACACGCCAGTCCTGCGTCGGCCCGCCGGTCGGCCACCCCGGACAGGCCACGCTCGGGCCCCTCCCTGCCGGGGCTTACATCGTGGAGCTCGACGTCGACGGCGAGCGTGCCTTTGCCCAGGGGATCACCGTCACCGCGCCGATCACCACCCTCCCCCTGGTCGGCCACCGCTTCGCGGTCACCGTCGACCGCTCGGCCCCGAACGGCGGCGGCCCCGCCTTCGCCGTTCCCCTGACCGACGAGTCCGGCTATTTCTGGTTCTTCGATGCCACCAACGTCGAGCTGACGGTGAAGATCCTCGACGGCCGGCCGGTCAACGGCCACTACTGGGTCTTCGTCGCCAGCATGACGAACCTGCCCTACACCGTAAAGATCGAGGACCTCGCGAGCCCGCTCTGCGGTGCCGGCGGCGCCGGCTGTCCGGTCAAGACCTACACGGCAACGCAGGGGGTGAACGGGAACTTCATCGATCTGGGAAGTCTCTAGGTCGGGCGAGCGCTCGCCGCCCGGATCTCGTGGCAGCGGAGCGGAAGAGCCGTTCTTAAAGGGTAGTAGCATAGCCAGGTGCCGGCCTACGACGTGGTCATCCCCGCCCGCAACGAAGAGTCCACGGTCGGCGACGTGGTGCGGGCGGCCCGGGGGGCGCGCGGGGTGGGGCAGGTGGTGGTGGTCGACGACGGCTCGACCGACGGCACGGCGGCGGCGGCCTGGGCGGCGGGGGCGAGCGTCGTCTCGACGCGCCGGGCTGGAAACTGGAAATACTGAAGACAAGGGAGACAAGGGACGGGCCCTGGAGGCCGGGGTCGAGGCGACTTCCTCTGACGTCCTGATCTTCTTCGACGCCGACATCCTCGGCACCCTCCCGCTCCACTTCGAGACCCTGGCCGGCCCCGTGCTCGGGGGGACCGCGGTCCTCTCCTGCGGCATCGTCGACTACAGCTGGAAGAGCCCGCTCTTTCTCCGCCTGCCGCCGATCACCGGCCTTCGCGCCGTCAAGCGCGAGGTCTTCGCCGCCATCTCACCTGAGAACCGGAACGGCTTCCGGATCGAGATCATGATCAACGAGGTGGTCGCCCGGCGCCGGCTGCCCGCCGCCATCCGGGTGCTCGCGGGCCTCGCCCACCGCTCGAAGATCGACAAGGTCGGCTGGCGCCGCGGGCTCCCCTCGCACCTCGCCATGACGGCGGAGCTCCTCGGCTGCCTGCGGACCGTCCCCCTGTGGACCTACGGCGCCTATCTCTCCCACCTGACCGTCCTGCCGCCGGCCGGTCCCGGGCGGCAGAAATCATCCGCGCCGCTCCTCACTACGTAGGTAAGGACATGACGAAGACGAAAAGATCTCTCCTCGCTCTCGCCCTGGCCGGTCTCGGCCTGGCGGCCCGGCCCGCGGTCGCGGCAGCCCCCACTTCGGCCGCACCGGCCGCACCGGCCGGGCAGGCCGCCTCCGCCGCTCCCGACTACGCCCCCTGGGGTGAGCTGTTGTCCAAATACTACGACCCGGCCCGGGGGATGGACTATGCCGCCCTGAAGTCGAAAGACGCCAAGACCTTGGAGAGCTTCCGCAAGCAGCTGGCCCAGGTCGATCCCAAGGCGCTCTCCAAAAAAGAGCAGCTCGCCTACTGGATCAACGTCTACAACACGAACGTTGTCGCGACCGTCGTCGAGCACTACCCGGTGGCGTCGATCCGCGACATCTCGACCGATCCCATCGTCCGCCTCAACGTCTTCAAGAAGGAGACCGTGCCGGTCAAGGGCGGCATGACCTCTCTCCAGACCATCGAGGACGAACGCATCCGCGCCGGCTTCCACGACCCGCGCATCCACTTCGCCATCAACTGCGCCGCCCAGAGCTGCCCGCCGATCCGCCCCGAGCCCTATACTGGCGCCAGGCTCGACGAACAGCTGGACGATCAGGTGCAGAAGTTTCTCACCGGCCCGCACGGAGTGAAGGTCGACAAGGGCGGCACTGTCCATGTCACCAAGATCATGGACTGGTTCGAGAAGGACTTCGACAGCTGGGCGGGCGGGAAGGTTGCATTCCTCCGCAAGCACCTGCCGGCCGACAGGGCGAAGCAGATCGGCAACGATGCCGAATTCAGGTACGACGACTACAACTGGAAGCTGAACGACGCCAAGAAATGACCGGTTTGGGAGACATGGCATGAAGCGACAGCCCGCCCTCGGGAGGGCCTGGGAGCTCCTCAAGGACCCCGCGACGCCGGAGAAGCGCCGCATCCTGGCCGAGCGCTGGGAGGAGCTCGCCCCGGCGCTCCGGCTGCCCGGCCAGGGCCTGGGCCAGAAGGCCACCGGCTGCGGCGCCACGGTGGGGATCAAGCCGCGCTGCGACTTCGCCTGCACCGGCTGCTATCTGGGGAGCGAGGCCAACCGCATCCCCGCCCTCCCCAAGGAGGCGATCTACCGCCAGTTGGACGAGCTGCGCCAGTACCTCGGGCCGAAGAGCAACGTCCAGATCACCGACGGCGAGGTCACCCTTCTCCCGGTCGAGGAGCTGACCGCCATCCTCCGCTATGCGCGAGACATCGGGGTCATCCCCATGGTGATGACCCACGGCGACCAGCTGCGCCGGAAGCCCGGCCTCCTCGAACGGCTGATGGTCGAAGGGGGCCTGACCGAGGTCTCGATCCACGTCGACACCACCCAGCGCGGCCGGGACGGCTGGCGGACCCCGCCGGCCACCGAGCGCGAGCTTCACCCGCTCCGCGACGAGCTCGCCGGCCTCGTCCGCGCCGCCCGGAAGACGACCGGGCTGGCGCTCCGCGCCGCCACCACGATGACGATCACCCGCGACAACCTGGCCGGAGTGGCGGACGTCGTCCAGTGGACCGTGGCGAACCGCGATGCCTTCAGCCTCATCAGCTTCCAGCCGCTCGCCCAGGTGGGACGGACGCAGAAGGAGCTCCGCGGGGTGACCGCGGCCGAGCTCTGGGGGGAGGTCTCGCGCGGGGTCGAGCCCTACGGGGTGACCCTCAAAGACGCCGAGCCGATGCACTTCGGCCACCCGGAGTGCACCCGCTTCGTCCCCCTCCTCGCTCTCGAACGGCCGGGGGAGGAGGCGCCGCGGCTCTTCCAGATGATCCGCGACCGTCCGGAGGACGTGGCGGTGATGGAGGGGTTCTTCACCCACGGCCTGGGCGGGGCGGCCTTCCGCGACGACTCGGGGCTGGAGAAGGCCGCGCGCGGCGCCGGCATGGTCGGCCGGGCCCCGGGCTGGATGCTCGGTCCGGTCCGGCGCTGGGCGGCCGGGCGGGTCCGGGAGGAGGCCGGGACGACCCTCGGCCGGCTCCTCTGGGACGCCGTCCGCGGCCGGCTCCGGGTCGACGGCCTGACCTTGACCAGCCACCACTTCATGAGCCCCGAGGAGCTGTCGACCGAGGTCGGCAAGGAACGTCTGGCGGCCTGCGTCTTCCGTCTGCCGGTGAAAGGGGAGATGATCCCCATGTGCCAGATGAACGCCGGAGGGGTCCGCGAACAGCTCTACGCCGACATCGTTACCCAGGCCGCCACGGAGGCGGCTCCGCTCAAGGCTGCCCATTGATCTGGGCCCGGAAGCGGGCCCAGATCGCCTCGCCGTCGAAGCCCCGGACGATCCGGACCGGCCGTCCCCCCGAGCTGGGCTCGACGAGCATCCGCTGGCCGAGATGCACCGTCGTCGTCTCCGCATGAACGTGCTCCGGATAGACCACGTAGGCCGCCGCCAGGAGGTCGAAGAGGGCGATGCTGTTGCGCGCCTTGAGGATTCGGCTGCGCCAGAGCCAGCGCCGGGCCCCCCGGCGGAGGTGCTCGCCGAGCGGACCTCCGAGGCCGGCGAGCTCTCCTGGACCGGCGCGCAGGCGGCGGGCGACGTCGAGCGGCACGAGGGTCAGCGGGAGGTCCGAGCCGAAGACGGCCCGGGCCGCGGGACGGTCCCGGGTGAGGTTGAACTCCATCGGCCAGAGCGGCGGCCAGCGGCCGCGGGAGCTGAGATTGCCCCCGACGAGGACCACCTCCGCGATCCGCAACGCCAGGCCCCGCTTTTCGGCGGCCGCGAGGACCGCGGCGAGATTGGTGAGCGGCCCGAGGGCGATCCACCGTACCGGCTCGCCGGGACCCGACCAGAGATCCGCCGCTTCGTCGATCCGCTCCGCTTTCCCCGCCGATTCCGCGCGCACCCCGCGGAGATACCGTCCACCCCGTCCGCCATGCCCGCGATAGCCGGCGAGATCCCCCAGAATCCGGTTGTTGGCGAACGCCCGCGCCTCCGAAGTGTTGCCGGCGACGCTCACGATCGCCGCGACACTTGCGACCGGCGCGACCGGGAGGCCGCTCGTCAGGAGCGCCGCCAGGGCGAAGGCGTCGTCCACGTCGCCGCTCGGCGATCCCAGGGCGTTGTCGGTGTCGATAAGGAGCATCCCGTTTGATCGCCATCGCCGACCGCTTCGCCGAACGCCTCGCCGACCTTGCTCTGCGCCGTTACCGGTCGGTCTTCGTCGTGGCGCTCCTCCTGGCGGTGCTCGCGGGCCTCGCCGCGACCCGGCTGCGCTTCGATCCCGACATCCTATCCCTCGTCCCGCAGGACAATCCGGTCGTCAACGACTTCCGCCGGGTGCTCCAGGATATGGGGACGATCGACTACCACCTGGTGGTCGTCGAGGTGCCGAAGGGTCGGGACGCGACCGACTACGAGCCCTTAGTCGACGCCCTAGGCGCCGGCTATCACGCCCTCCCCGAGGTGCGCGGCGTGCAGTACCGGCTGCCCGATCCGGTCGCCCTGATCGACCAGGTCCTGCCCCGCGCCTTCCTCCTCCTGAGCCCGGCCGAGCTCGACCGGGTGGGCGCGGCGCTCACCGACTCCGGCATCGCCACGGCGGTGGCGAAGAACCGCCTCCTGCTCCGCACCCCCGCCGGTTCGGCCGCCGCCGGGCTCATCCGCTACGACCCCTTCGGCCTGCTGCCGATCTTCCTCGACCGCTTCCGCCAGGTGGGGGCGGGGTTGAAGCTCGCCACGGCGAGCGGCTACTACCTCTCGGCCGACCGCTCGACCTTCCTCGTCGCCATCCGCCCCCGGCGGCCGGCGCAGGACATCCCCTTCGCCCGCCAGCTGACCGACGCTGGCGAGAAGGTCGAACGCCGCGCCCTCGCCGACTTCCACCGCGAGACGCCGGATCTGCCGCTGCCGCGGATCGGCCATACCGGCACCTACGCCATCTCGCTCTACGATGCCGAGCTGATCCGGCAGGACGTCATCGCCAACGTCGTCTTCTCCTGCGTCGCCGTCCTCGCCCTCTTCCTCTACGCCTTCCGCCGGCCCGCCGCTCTCCTCTACGCCGGGGCGCCTCTAGCGCTCGCCATCGTCGTCACCTTCGGGGTGGCCGGCCTCGTCTTCGGCAAGCTCTCCTCGTCCTCCGCCGCCTTCGCCGCCCTGGTGGCGGGGCTCGGGGTCGACTTCGTGACCGTCCTCTACGGGCGCTATGTGGACGAACGCCGGCGGGGGATCGGCCTCCCGGCGGCCCTCGCGAGCATGCTCCGCACGACCCTCGGCGGGGTGCTGATCGCCGCGGCGACGACGGCGGCGACCTTCTATGCTTATCTCGCGACCGAGTTCCGCGGCCTCTCCGAGCTCGGCTTCCTGACCGCGACCGGCATCCTGGTCTTCTTCGTCTCCATCCTCTTCCTCCTCCCCGCTCTCCTCGTCGCGACCGACCGGGGCGAACGGACGGAAGGGGCCGGGCGCCGGTCTCGTCATGCGCTCCTTCGGCTCCCAGCACGCCGTCCGCCTGGCGCTCGCGCGGCCGGGGGCGACGGTCGCCGTCTGGGCGGTCCTGGTGGCGGTCTGGGCGATCCTCGCGACCGGCCTAACCTTCAACGACAGCGTCGAGAACCTGCGCGCCAAGGGCAACCGCGGGGTCGCGCTGCAGGCGGAGGTCACCCGGAAATTCGGGCAGTCCTTCGGCTTCATGATGCTGGCAGTCGAGGGGAAGGATCTGGACGAGGCCCTGACCCGGACCGACCGTGCCGCCGCCCACCTCGATCCCCTGGTGGCGAAGGGGACGATCGCCTCCTACCAGTCGCTCGCCACCTTCCTGCCGCCGCCCAGCCGCCAGCAGCAGGCGATCGCCGTCCTCCGGGCCGGGCAGGCCGACCGCTTCAACGCCGAGCGGATCGCTCGCGCTCTGCGCCGCGCGCTCGCCGAGAACGGCTTCCGGCCGGACGCCTACGACCACTATCTGGAGCTCTTCGGCCGGGCCCTCCAGCCCGCCGGGACCGGTGGGGCCGGACGACTTCGAGGGGCCGCTCGCCGACCTCTCGCGGCGCTTCCTCGAACGGACGAAGTCGGGCTACATGTCGGTCGTCTACATCTACCCGCCGGGGGGCAACTGGCATCGGCAGGTCCCCCCCGCCCTCTTGACCGTGGCGAAGGCCGAGCCGCACGTGACGCTCACCGGGATCAACCTCGTCTCCCAGACCCTCCGGAGCATCGTGCGCGCCGACGCCACCCGCTCGACCCTCCTGGGCTTCGCCATCGTCTTCGTCATCTTCTGGGCGAGCTACCGGAACGTCGCCCGGGCGGCGCTCCTCTTCGTCCCCTTCCTCGCCGGGGCGACCGGCATGCTGGGATTGATGGCGCTCTGCCGGCTGGAGTTCAACTTCGTCAACGTCTACGTCGGGCTCTTCCTCGTCGGGGTGGCGACCGACTACGCGGTCTACGTGCTGCAGCGCTTCCTCGAAAACCCCGAAGGCTTCGACTCCGGGGCCCCCGAGACCGGCAAGGCGGTCGCCATGGCAGCCCTCACCGCCATCGCCGGCTTCGGCTCCTTCGCCCTCTCCCACTACCCGGGCCTGCGCTCGATCGGCTACGCCTCGACCTTCGGAGTGGGATTGTCGGCGCTGGCCTCGATTACGCTTGCTGCCGGCGATTCTGGTGCTGGGACGGCGGGACCGCTCGTGGACTTCCCGCAAAGCCTCACTCCCTTCTCCCGACGCCTCGGAACCCTCCACGCTCGACAACCGGTAAGCCGCCGGCCGTTCGAGTCCGAGGGGCAGGAACCGCCCTTCTTCATCCGGTCATCGGCTGTGAAGTGGGAACGGCCAGCGTGAATGCCGGCCGTTCCCAGTTTGCAGGTCAGGCGGGCTTCGGGGTGCCTAGCACGAGCAGCCGCAGGTGGTGTCGCAGATCGCGATGATGCAGGTGCTGATGCCCCGGCAGGGGGCGCAATCGGCGTTGCACTGCCGGCGTGCTTCGGCACAGAAGCCGGTCGGGCAGGCCATCGGGGTCGGCGTGGGCACCCCGACGACGGGCGCGGTCACCGCGGACGCCGCGGGCGCCGCCAGAGACGCGAGGAAGGCGGCATCGGTCGTCGGCAGGGTCGGGGCGGGGGTTGCGGTCGGCGGGACGGGAGCGGCGGCGAGAACGGCGGCGACGAGGACGAGGACGGCGAACAGGGCAAGGGTGATGCGGGCTCGGTTCATGGTGCCTCCTGGTAGTGCTGCGTGGACCTTCTCGACTTACGGCTCCTGATTCAGTCCTCTTTCCAGGCCCCCAGGAGCCGCCGCACCAGGATCAACTGCCCCAGGTGGTAGGCGTTGTGGTCGGCGGCTAAGAGCGCCTCGCGGAGGAGGGTCTGGCCGTCGCCCCAGGGGAAGGGGGTCTGGAGGTCGTTCTTGGAATCGGCGACCAGGTCCTGCAGGGCCTGGTTGTCGCGGCGGAAGTTGGCGATGCTCTCGTCCCAGGCTTTCCCGTTAGGGGGCGCCGGGTCCTGCGGCCAGTAGCCCTCGGGCCACTTGGGGGAGACGTGCTTCGGGTCCCGGCTGAACTCCAGGATGTCCCGCTGGGCGATCCGCAGGTGCTCCAGGAGCTGCCAGGCGGAGTGCGGGGCGCCTTCGGGGCGGACGCCGCGATGCTCGGGGGCGAGGTCGGCGACCGTGGGGTCGAAGCCGGCATGGGCGTTGCCGCCGCGGAGGACGGCGAGAATCTGGTCGCGGAGAGCCTTGTCGTCGATCATGAAACGATTGTATCCGGCTTCCGTCTCCGGTTCCTCTCGCCCCGTATGATAAGAAGGATGGAATGAACGACCTCGTCCACGTCGTCGGCGCCGGCCTTGCCGGCTCGGAGTGCGCCTGGCAGCTCGCCCGGCGGGGGGTGCCGGTCGTGCTCCACGAGATGCGCCCGGTGCGCGGGACGCCGGCCCACAAGACCGACGCCTTCGCCGAGCTGGTGTGCAGCAACTCGCTACGGAGCGACGACCCCCATCATGCCGCGGGGCTCTTGAAGCGCGAGATGGAGGAGCTCGGCTCCCTCATCATCGCCATGGCCCGCCAGGCCTCGGTGCCGGCCGGGAGCGCCCTCGCTCTCGACCGCGACCGCTTCGCCGCCCTCGTCACCGAGACCCTCTCCGCCCACCCGCTCGTCTCGGTGCGGCGCGAGGAGGTGACGGCCCTCCCGGCAGGGGCGGAAGTGGTGATCGCCACCGGCCCGCTGACCTCCGAGGCGATGTCCGCCGCTCTCGCCGGCCTCCTGGGGAGCGAGTACCTCTACTTCTACGACGCCATCGCCCCGATCGTCGAGGCCGAGAGCCTCGACATGACGAAGCTCTTCTGGCAGTCGCGCTACGGCAAGGGGGAGGGGGACGACTACCTGAACGCCCCCATGGACAGAGAGGAGTACGCCCGCTTCTACGAGGCCGTCGTCGCCGCCGAGGTGGTGGTGCCGCACGAGTTCGAGAAGGCGGTCTTCTTCGAGGGCTGCCTGCCGGTTGAGGAGATCGCCCGGCGCGGCGTCGATACTCTGCGCTACGGTCCCATGAAGCCGGTGGGCCTGACCGCTCCCGACGGCCGGCGGCCCTGGGCGGTCGTCCAGCTCCGCCAGGAGAACCTGGCGAAGAGCCAGTTCAACCTCGTGGGCTTCCAGTCGCGGATGAAGTGGGGCGAGCAGGAGCGGGTCTTTAAGCTCATCCCCGGACTTGAAAACGCCCGCTTCGAGCGCTTCGGGCAGATCCACCGGAACACCTTCGTCAACTCGCCGGTCCATCTGGACAAGCACTACCGGGTGAAGGCCGAGCCGCGGGTGCGCCTCGCCGGGCAGATCACCGGCGTCGAGGGCTACCTCGAATCGGCGGCGACCGGGCTCGCCATCGGCATCTATATAGCGCTCGCCCGGCAGGGCAGCCCGGAGCCCGAGCCGTTCCCGGAAACGACCGCCTTAGGAGCGCTCGCCCGGCACATCACCGAGGCGGACCCCCGTCATTTCCAGCCGGCCAACATCAACTACGGCCTCTTCGCGGAGCTTCCCGGAAGGCTCAAGAAGGGCGACCGCCGCGCCGCCTACGTGGCCCGGGCCCAGGCCGACCTCGCAATCTGGATGGAGCGGGCCGGAATCCTCGCACCGGTTTCCTGAATGCCACAGACCCTCCGCCGCCTCATCCACCGCTACCTCGAGCACCTGCGCGAGGAGAGGAACGCCTCCGACAACACGGTGCGGGCGTACGAGGGGGATCTCCTGCGCTTCCACGACTTCTTGAGCCAGGAGATGGTGGGGCGGGAGGGGGAGGAGATCGATCCCCAGGCGGTCGACGCCCTGGTCGTCCGCTCCTACCTCGCCTGCATGACCCGGCAGAAGCTCGAAAAGAGCAGCCAGGGCCGGGCGCTGTCGGCGATCCGCAGCCTGTTCCGCTTCGCCTGCCGCGAGGGGACCCTGGCGGCCAACCCGGCGCAGGCGGTGCGGACCCCGAAGCGGCCGCAGACCCTCCCCCGCCACCTGCGGCCCGGGGAGATCGAGACCCTGCTCGAAGCGCCTTCGGACGCCGAGCCGCTCGGCCGGCGCGACCGGGCGATCCTCGAGCTCCTCTACGCTACCGGCCTCCGGGTCTCCGAGCTCGTGGGGCTCGACTGGGGGGCGATCGACCTCTCCGCCCGGGTGCTGCGGGTGATGGGCAAGGGGGGCAAGGAGCGGATGGTCCCCTTCGGCCGCCCGGCGCTCGCCGCGCTCCGCGGCTGGCTGGAGGTATGGGAGGGGGTGCGCGGCCCGGACGGCGACCCGGAATCCGAGCCGGTCTTCCTGAACAGCCGCGGCGGCCGGCTGACCGACCGCTCGGTGCGGCGGGTCCTCGACCGCTACGTGGAAGCGGCGGCGATCGCGGCCGGCGTCCACCCCCACACCCTCCGCCACACCTTCGCCACCCACCTCCTGGAGAACGGTGCCGACCTCCGGGCCATCCAGGAGCTCCTCGGCCACAGCTCGATCTCGACCACCCAGAAATACACCCACCTGGAGGTCCAGCACCTCCTGGACGTCTATCGCGGCGCCCACCCGCGGGCGCGGAGCGCCGGGAATGCGGGGAATGCCGGGAATACCGGGGAGAAAGGGTGATCGGCGAGCCCCACTCTCCCAACGGCCCGCCTGGCCCTCAGGTGCTGCGCTTCCTCTGCACCCCGGGCGGGTCGATCGCCCGCGGGCGGCGGCACCTGCGCCTCCTCCTCCTCGGGCTCGCCCTGATCCTCATCCTGGCCGGCGGCTTCGCCTGGGCGACCGGCCGGCACTGGCCCGCCTTTCTCGCCTGGGTCCTCGCCCTGGTGCCGTGGACGGCCTGGCGGATGAGCGGCGACCTGGAGCCGGTGTGGCTCGATCTCTCGGGCGGAAAAGGCCGCGGCACCCTCCTCGTCCAGATGCGCCGCCGGCACGAGCGCTTCCCCGTCGAGGGGATCGCCGCCCGGCCGCTTGACGCTCAGGAGATCGCCCACGTCGAGGGCCTGGCGACGGCCGGCGGGATGGTCGCGGGGAGCGGCGGGTTCGACTCGCGCCTCTTGGGCGAGTTCGATCTCTATGCTAGCGACCTCGCCCATGCCGTCCTCCTGGATATCGGGGAGAGCCGGCTCGTGGTCACCCCCGACGACCCCGAGGCGTTCCTCGCCGCGCTCGCTTGAGCGCGCCGGAAGAGCCGTCGGAGAGCCGAGAACGCTCGAAGAGAGATATCGATCCGCTCCTCTCCCGCCCTGCTACAATCCCACCCCCATGGATACGTTCTCTTCGACCACCGTCCTCCTCGTCCGTCGCGACGGCAAGGTCTGTATGGCCTGCGACGGCCAGGTGACGATGAACAACAGCACCATCGTCAAGTCCTCCGCCCGGAAGATCCGGCGGGCCGGCAAGGGCAAGGTCCTCGTCGGCTTTGCCGGCGGCACCGCCGATGCCATCGCCCTCTACACCCGTCTCGAAGCCAAGCTGGAGGAGTTCGGCGGCAACCTGGAGCGCTCCGTCGTCGAGCTCGCCAAGGACTGGCGCTCGGACCGCGCGCTGCGCCAGCTCCAGGCTGTTATGATCGCCACCGACCAGGAGAAGAGCTTCTTCGTCTCCGGGGCTGGCGAGCTGCTCCAACCCGACGACGACGATGGCATGTTCGCCATCGGCTCGGGCGCCAACTTCGCGCTCTCCGCCGCCCGGGCGCTCCGGCGCTTCACGGAGATGCCGGCCGTCGACATCGTGCGCTCGGCAATGAAGATCGCCGCCGAGATCTGCGTCTTCACCAACGACCATCTCATGATCGAGGAACTCTAGGCAGCTATGGCCACCCCCGTTTCCGGCCTCCCCGCGACCGACCTCCTGGCCGGGCTGGCGCTCGAGAACATGACGCCGCGGCAGATCGTCGCCGAGCTCGACAAGTACGTCGTCGGGCAGAATCAGGCCAAGCGCGCGGTGGCGATCGCACTGCGCAACCGCTGGCGGCGCCAGCAGCTCCCGCCGGAGCTGGGCGAGGAGATCGCGCCCAAGAACATCCTCATGATCGGCCCCACCGGGGTCGGCAAGACCGAGATCGCCCGCCGGCTGGCGCGCCTCGCCAAGGCGCCCTTCCTGAAGGTCGAGGCGAGCAAGTTCACCGAGGTGGGCTACGTCGGGCGGGATGTCGAGTCGATGATCCGTGACTTGGTCGAGATCGCCGTCGGCATGGTCAAGGAGGAGAAGCGCGAGTCGGTCAAGGAGGCCGCCGCGGCGCGCGCCGAGGACCGGCTGCTCCAGCTCCTCGTGCCGCCGCGCCCGATCAGCAGCTATCTGCGCCAGGAGCAGGACGAGGAGGAGGACGACCTGGCGGCCACCCGCGAGAAGTTCCGCGACAAGCTGCGCTCGGGCGCCTTGGACGGCCGGAGCGTCGAGATCGAGGTCGACGAGGCGAGCTACCCGTCGCTCGAAATGTTCGGCCCGCAGGGGGTGGAAGAGGTCGGGATCAACATCAAGGACATGCTGCCGGGCCTCTTCGGCCGCAAGAAAAAGCAGCAGGTGAAGGTCTCCGAGGCGCGCGAGATCCTCGTCCAGCAGGAAGCCGAGAAGCTCATCGACCGCGCCCAGGTCGCCCGCGAGGCGCGCTACCGGGTCGAGCAGGGCGGCATGATCTTCCTGGACGAGATCGACAAGATCGCCGGGCGGGAGGGGAGCCGCGGGCCGGACGTGTCGCGCGAGGGGGTGCAGCGCGACCTCCTCCCCATCGTCGAGGGCACCAACGTGTCGACCAAGTACGGGATGGTGAAGACCGACCACATCCTGTTCATCGCCGCCGGCGCCTTCCACGTCAGCAAGCCGTCGGACCTGATCCCCGAGATGCAGGGCCGCTTCCCCATCCGGGTGGAGCTCGACGCGCTCTCCGAGCAGGACTTCGTCCGCATCCTGACCGAGCCCGAGACCGCCTTGACCAAGCAGTACTCGGCGCTCCTCTCGACGGAGAGCGTGACCCTCGAATTCACCGCGGATTCGGTGGACGAGCTCGCTCGCCTCGCCGTCGAGGTCAACTCGACGACCGAGAACATCGGCGCCCGGCGGCTGTCGACCCTCATGGAGCGCCTGCTCGACGAGGTCTCCTTCGACGCGCCGGAGATGGCGGGAGCCGCGGTCAAGGTGGACGGCGAGTACGTTAGGAAGGCTCTCGCCGGGATCGTGCAGGACCAGGACCTCTCGCGCTATGTGCTCTGAGGTGCTCCGGCAGGTCCGGAAGCCCATCGTCTGTCTGCTGCTCCTGGCCGCCGCCGCCGGATGCGGCAAGAAGGGGCCACCGCTGCCGCCGCTCCGTTTCGTGCCGGCGCCAGCCAAGGAGCTCGTCGTCTCCCAGCAGGGGAACCGGCTCCTCCTCGCCTTCGCCTACCCCAAGCTCACCGCCGCCGGTCAGGCCCTGGGCACCGTCACCGAGGTGGACGTCTACGAGGTGGTCCGGCCGGTGCCCGCCGCGCTGCCGCTTCCGCCTCCCACGCCGCCGGTGACATCGACGACCGGGACGACCGGGACGACCGCCAAAGCTCCGGCAGCTGCGACAACTCCGCCGACCGCAGCTGCCACGCCGCCCTCGGCAGCCCCGGCGACACCTCCGGCGGCGACACCCACGGCCCCCCCGAAGGCAACGCCCGCTGCACCCGGGGCGGCGACGCCCCCAGCCGCCACCCCGGCAGCTCCTGAAACACCAGCGGTGCCGGCGGGACCGCAGCCGCTGCCCGGGCGGGAGCTCGCATCGGTGGCGAAGGTACGCCTGAAGCTCAAGGGTGCGGAGGTCGGGGCGGCCACCCAGGGCGACCGGATCGTCATCGACCTGCCGCTGCCGGAGCCCTTCCCCGACAAGGCAGAGCTGCACTACTTCACGATCAAGACCCTCGGTCCGCACGGCGACACCTCGGAATTCTCGAAGCAGGTGATCATCCAGCCCAGACCGGCACCGGCGCCGCCCGCTAAGACCACCCTCACGGCGCGCGGCGATGGGATCGAGATCAGCTGGACCGAGCCCTCGGGCACGCTGGGGCCGGGGGGGATCGTCGGCTACAACATCTACCGGCGGGACTCCCAGGCCAAGGGCTTCGGCCCGGCGCTCCATGCCGCGGCGGCGACGGAGCGAACCTTCCTCGACACCTCGGCCCGCTTCGGCCAGAGCTACATCTACGTCGTGACGGCGGTGGCCCGGCGCGAACCGGTGATCGAGAGCTCGATCAAGACCGAGAGCGAGATCAAGTACGTGGACCGCTTCCCGCCCCCGGTGCCGCGCGAGCCCGTGGCCCTGGTCGAGTCCGGCCGGGTGCGCCTGGTCTGGCGCGGCAGCGAAGCCCCCGATCTCTCCGGCTACAAGGTCTATCGCCTCGACAGCCGGAAGGGCAGTCAGGGAAAGCCGAAGCCCGAGCTCCTGACCGCGAAGCCGATCACCGAGGTCCAGTACACCGACTCGAACGTCAAGGCGGGAGTCAGCTACACCTACCGGATCACGGCGATCGACCAGACGGGCAACGAGAGCGAGCCCGCCGAGGTCCGCGCCACCGCGCAATGACCTCCGGGGGCGCCAGGGCCGGGGTTGGCGGAATTGGCTTCTTCAAGCTGTCGGGAAGCGGCAATGATTTCCTCGCCCTGGCCGATCCCACCGGCCAGGCCCCGGCGCCCACCCCCGAGCAGATCCGCGCCTGGTGCCGGCGCGGTGTCTCCCTGGGGGCGGACGGGCTCTTTCTCCTCCGCCGCAGTGCCGAGGGGGAGGGCGGGCCGGTGGTCATGGAGTACTGGAACGCCGACGGCCTCCCCGCCGACCTCTGCCTGAACGGTACCCGCTGCGCCGCCCAGCTCGCCTTCCACCTCGGTTGGGCGGACGACCGGGTGCGGATCGCGACCGCTGCCGGCGAGGTCTCGGCGGTGCGGCTCGACCCGACCAGGATCGCCGTCGAGCTGTCGGCCGGTATCGGTGGCAACGCTCCGGCTCCGCGCACTGTGACTCTCGAGGCCCTCGGCCAGGCCTGGACGGGATGGGCGATCACGGTCGGCGTTCCCCACCTCGTGCTGGTCTGGCCGGAGGGTCTCAGGGCAGCGCCGGTCGTGCCGCTCGGCCGGGCCCTCCGCCTCCACGACGCCTTTGCCCCTGCCGGTACCAATGTGAGCTTCGTGCGCTTCCCGGAGGCGAACCGGCTGGAGATCCGCACCTACGAGCGCGGGGTGGAGGACGAGACCCTCTCCTGCGGCACCGGGGTCCTCGCCGCGGCGGCGGTGGGCGTCCACCTCGGCCAGGCGAGCCTGCCGCTCGCCGTCCTCACCCAGGGGGGGTTCGAGCTCGCCGTGTCGGCAGCTCCGGCCGGCTGGTCGCTCGCCGGCGACGCCCGGATCGTGGCAGCGGGCGACCTCCTCGCCGCGGCGGAGATCGCCCCGCCGCCGCCCGCCTGGTCTTGACCCGCTCGTCGCAGGTTTCTCCGATCCGTTACAATAAGCCCCGGCCGGAGCCCGGCCGCATCTTTGCAGAGATTGCGGGGCGAGTGAGAGTGTGTGAGTGAGATGACGAGCGTACCCCCACGCGTCGCGGCCATCGTGCCCGCCTACAACGAGCAGGAGACCCTGGCCGAGGTCCTGACCGTCCTCGCGTCCACCTCCCGGATCGACGAGATCCTCGTGGTCTCCGACGGCTCGACCGACCGGACGGTCGAGATCGCCCGTTCCCGCGGCTTCAAGACCATCCACCTGCGCCAGAACCAGGGCAAGGGGACGGCCATGGCGGTGGGCGTGGCGCACACCGACGCGCCGATCCTCGTTTTCGTCGACGGCGACATCCTGAACCTCACCCACGAGATGCTCGAAGAGCTCATCCAGCCGGTGCTCGAAGGCCGCTCCGAGATGAACGTCGGCATCCGCAACCGCGGCTCGCTCTTGAACACCATCCACGTCCACTTCGGCCCCCTGCTCTCGGGCATCCGCTGCTTGAAGCGCGAGGTCTTCGAGGCGGTTCCCGAGGAGGACGTCGAAGGCTTCGCCATCGAGACCGGTCTCAACTGGGCCTGTCGCCAACTTAAGGGCCGGATCACGACGACCGTCTTCTTCCACCTGAAGCACCTGGTGAAGGAGAAGAAGCGCGGCCTGGTCCAGGGTTCGCGGGCGCGCTTCGAGATGTTCGCCGCCGTTTTCCGCGCCTACCTCCATCTGGTCTTCCGCCCACCCGGCCTGGGCCGCGCCGGCACCCCACGGCTCGCTACGGAGCTCGAGTACAGCAACTTCTAGCGCATCTGCCCATGGCCGACTCCAACGTTCCCTCGTTTCCCCCGGTCGACGAGCAGATCGATCTGCTCCGGCGCGGCGCCGTCGACCTGGTCGACGAGGCGCAGCTCCGGGCCAAGCTCGAACGCTCGGCGAAGACCGGCACGCCGCTCACGGTCAAGACCGGCTTCGACCCCTCCTCGCCCGACCTCCACCTGGGACACACGGTGCTGCTCCGCAAGATGAAGCATTTCCAGGATCTCGGGCATCGGGTGGTCTTCCTGATCGGCGGCTTCACGGCGCGGATCGGCGACCCGACAGGCAAGAAGGCCACTCGGCCGCAGCTCGACGAGGGGGAGGTCGCGGCCAACGCGGCGACCTACCTGCGCCAGGTCTACCGCGTCCTCGACCGGAAGAAGACGGTCGTCGACGACAACAACCGCTGGCTGGGCGCCCTGGGCTCCGCCGGAATCGTGCGTCTCGCCGGCCGCTACACCCTGGCCCGCATGATGGAGCGCGAGGACTTCCGCACCCGCTTCGCGGAGAACCAACCGATCCACCTGCACGAGCTGCTCTATCCGCTCGCCCAGGGGTACGACTCGATCGCCCTCAAAGCCGATGTCGAGCTCGGCGGCCACGACCAGATCTTCAACCTCCTCGTCGGGCGCGATCTGATGAAGGAGGAGGGTTTGGCACCGCAGGTGGTGCTCACCGTACCGCTCCTCGTGGGTCTCGACGGCAGCGAGAAGATGTCGAAGAGCCTGGGCAACGCCATCGCGGTCGAGGACACGCCGAAGGAGATGTTCGGCAAGACGATGTCGATCCCCGACACCCTGATGTGGGACTGGTACCTGCTCCTGACCGATCTCTCCCAGGAGGAGATCGCCCGGCGCAGAGACGAGCTCGCGGCCGGCCGGCTCCACCCCAGAGAGGCCAAGGTGGAGCTCGCCCGGCGGCTCGTCGCCCAGTTCCACGGCGAAGCGGAGGCGGCCGCGGCAGCAGCGGAATTCGACCGCGTCTTCGCCGGTGGCGGGGTGCCCGACGAAGTGGAGGAGATCGCTTTAGAAGGCGCCTGGAGCCTGGGGAAGCTCCTCGCCACGGCCGGCCTCGCGGCGAGCAACGGCGAGGCCCGCCGCCTGCTTATCCAGGGGGCGGTGAGCGTCGACGGCGAGCGGGTCGACGATCCGCACCGGGAGCTGGCGCCCCGGCCCGAGGGCTACCTCGTGAAGGTCGGCAAGCGCCGCTTCGCACGCGTCCGGCTCACCTGAAGGCTCTTTGGGTCCATAATGGGTGCGGCCTCCTCATGCACCTGATCCTCACCCTGCTTCTCCTGGCCTCACCGGTCCCGGCCCACGCTCACTCTATTTCAGCTGCCGAGCCCGTCCGTTTCTCGGCCCCGGCTTTCGGCGGACAGATGGAGATCGAGGTACGGGGCCTGGCGCGGAGCGCCGCCGAGGCGGCGATCCAGGAAGCGCTGAGCGAGGTCGCAACCCTGGAGCGGGCGACCGATCCGGGGGTGCCGGGGAGCGCGGTCGCGGCTCTCAACGCCGCGGCCGGCGCCGGCCCGCAGGCGGTCGACCCGAAGCTCTCGAAGCTCCTCGCCCGGGCGCTCGAATTCTGCTTCTGGACCGAGGGCGCCCATGGGCCCCTCGGCCGCGACCTCTACCGGCTCTGGGGCCTGCGTGCCCCTGCCGCCGCGCTGCCCGACGACGTGGCCCTCCAGCCGGCGATCGCCGCCGCCTCCTGCTCGGGGCTGCGCTACGACACCCAGAAGAACACCGCGACGCTCGCCGCCGGGAGCGGCCTCGACCTCTGGGGGTTCGCCGAGGGCGAGGCGGTCGATCGCGCGGTCGAGACCCTGAAGCGGCACAAGGCTCCCACCGGCTTCGTGCAGATCGGGGGGGTGAGGCGCGGCTTCGGCGCCGGCCCGGGGGGGAGGGGCTGGAGGGTCGTGCTGCCCCTCTTCGAAGGGCTCGAGCAGCCGCTCGGGGAGGTCTGGCTGCGCGACCAGGCTCTGGCGGTGGCCTCGGCGTCCCACCAGTCCCTGCGGATCGGCGGCGATCTCTACCCGCCCTACCTCAACCAGCGGACTGGCAAGCCCTCCTCGGGGGTTCTGGCGGTGATCGCCGGCAGCGAGCTGGCGGTCGACGCCCAGGCGCTCGCGGCGACCTCCATGGTGCTCAGCCCGCACGAGGCGCAGCTCCGCTTGGGCGCCCTCCGGCCCCAGCCCGCGATCCTCTGGATCCTGGGTACCGGCCAGGGGACACCGCTCCTCCTCGAATACCGCTGGTCGACCGTACCCAAGAAGTAAGACTGGCTCTAAGTTTGATCCTGCGGGCGGGCTCCTTCGGGCGCCCCGCGCAGCCAGTCGCCAGTCCTCGGAACCCAACTAGCCAGTTCCGGGCGTCACCTCCGCCGTATCCGGAGCGCCAGGAACTGGTGGACCAGGTAGCCGAGCACCCAGAGCCCCGAAGTGGCGAGATGGACCACCCCCCAGATTCTTCTCCACGGTTCCTCGACTGCGGTCTGTACCAGATAGCCCGAGATCACCATGGGAGCGAGCGAGAGGGCGAGAGTCAGGCCGCTCCAGCGGCCGGGACTCAAGCCCGCCCGCCACTTCGCCCAGACGTGCCGGCGCCAGAGGAGGCCGGCGGCGAAGACGAGGAGGGGGGCGACGAGGATGTGGAGGTGCTGGAGGTGCGGCTGCCAGGGGTGGTGGACGAGCGAGTACGGATCGACGGGCTTGGCGAGATAGATCATCCAGGCGTAGACCAGCCCCGTCCCGCCCACGAGAGCGATCGTCAGGTGCATCGTCCACGCTTCGAGCCGGCTCACGGCGCCCCCGTGTCGGCGATCACCTGGCGATCACCTGATGGAGAGCGAGCACCCGGCGCACGGCCTCGGTCGTCGCACGGGCGGTCAGTGTGGCCCCCGTCACTGGATGGATGCCGCGCTTCAGGTCCAGGTCGGGGCCGAGCCCCTTGCCGCCGAACTGGCCATACCAGCCGCCGCGGGGCAGATACTGCTCCGGCTCCTCGAACGAGATCACCTCGACCCGGCCCACCTTCCCCTGCGGATCGACGACCACCATCACGGTCTCGGGGAGCGTCCGTACCGGATGGGTATCGAAGTAGGCGATGCCGACGGGCTTGCCGTCACGCGTCGCCGCATAGGAGGTGACCAGGGCGCTCGGGATCTCCACGGCGGCGAGCGAGCGAGCGCGTTTCATCTGCTCTGCCGTCAGATAGGCGGTGCGGCGCGCCACCTGGCAGCCGGGGAAGGCGAGCTTCAGCGCCTCGTCCACGCTCAGAAAGACCTTGGCGAGGAGCGGGGTGCTCCCGGCGATCAGCAGAAAGAAGATCGCCGGGAGCACCGCCCGACGAGACGTATACGCGGCCCTAGAAGATGTAGCCGAGCGAGACATGGACCTCGTCGAGGCCCGTCCGGGCCTGGTTTTGATAGTTCTGGTAGTCGACCTTGAACACCACCGAATCGAAGGGCCGGTAGACGAGCCCCACGGTCAGGCTCTTCACGTCGTTCGCCGGGTCCGCCCCGAAGCCCGCCGGTACCCGCGCCTGGAGGTTGTAGCTCTCCCAGCGCGCGAAGGGGATGAGCGCCTGTTGGCCATGCGGCGAGCGGGCGAAGAGGTCGTAGCCGAGCTGCGCGTAGTTGCCGCGCAGACGGCTGCCGATCGACTGCTCGCCGGCCAGATCGAGGGCCCGATCGAGCTCGGCCACGTCGCCCAGGTTGGCCTGGACCGCCAGGACGCGCAGCTCGAGACCGCGCCATTTCCATTCCAGGTGCCCCTCGAAAAGGCTGGTCCCCACGGCGATCGATCTACCCTCGGACGTTTTGAGATCCTGGCCCGTGTCCCCCCGGTAGCCCGAGGCGCCGAGCAGGAGACCGGGGAACGGCGTGTAGTCGAGCCGTGCCACCCCTGCGAAGTCGTTCGCCTTGGCGTTCGAACCTTCGGCGCTCCCCTCATGGAGCCCCTCCTCGGCCGAGAAACCGGAGGCGTCGAGGGCGTTCACCAGGTAGGCGCGGTAAGAGAGGGGACCGGCCTCGCCATAGACTCCGACGCCCCCCTCCCGCCAGGTCGAGGGGATAATCAGAGTCTCGATGTCCGGCCGCTTGGCGCCCAGGAAGACGGTCGGCTCGTGCAACTCGTTGATGAAGCCCACCGGCATGAGCATGAATCCGGCGCGGAACGAGAGGGCCGGGCGGTAGAGGTAGTCGAGGTAGGCGAACTCGACGGCCGCCTCACCCCCCTTTTCGGTGTTGCCGTGCTCCCATTCGAGTTCCGAGTTCAAGAGCCAGCGATCGTTCCACCGATAGCCGACGTAGACCACCCCGCGCGCGAGGTCGAGGCGATTCGTAACGTCGGATCGCGAGCCGTCGTCGAACCGGCCATCATAGTGGGTAAAGATCGACTCGCCGTAGCCGCCGATCGCGACCCCGTGCCCGGTCCGGTACACCTTCGAGGCCGCCGGGCCGTAGCCGTGCTCCAAGGTGTCGGCCGTGGCCGCCGCCTCGCCGATCTTCAGACGCTCGATCTCGCCGGCGAGGACGTCGATCCGGCGCTCGATCTCGGCCAGCTTCTCGCGCTCGGCGGCGTCCCCCGACCTCTGGAGCTTGGCGACTTCCTCCTTGAGCGCCGTGACCTCCTGCTCCAGCTGGTGGAGCCGGTCGTCGCCGGCCTGACCACTTTGAGCCAGGACCAGGGTGGACGAGAAAAGAGACAGCAAGGCGACGAGGACACACACCCTCCACCTGCTCCCGCGACAGCGGGAGCCACCTTCGGCGCTAGAGAAAGGCATAGAATCTCCCTTGAGCACGCCCGGCGTTTCCGCGCCGGACGGGTTCTTGAGGGTGGCGGGCGGTACACGGTTGGCCGCCGTCGCCCACCACCCTCGGTTATAGAATCGACCGTTTCAGAGAAACTCGATCTTCACTCCTTCTCCTACCGCTGCCAGCCGTCCCCGAAGGCCGCGGCTGGCGAGCGCCCGCACTCCCTTGCCGCTCGGCAGGAGCGCCAGCACCTCCACTCCGGGGTGCGCGGCGGCCCAGTTGAGAGCCCTTTCTGGACCCAGCACATAGAGCTTCGAGAGGCAGTCTGCGGTCAGGGGATCGTCCGTCCAGACCGTGAGGCTGCCGAAGTCGGGGGCCGGACGTCCCGTTCGCGGGTCGAGGATGTGACCATAGCGCCGACCGCCGACCACAATTCCCCGCTCGCTGTTGCCGGAGGTCGCGACCGACCCTCGGTCGATCGCCAGGGTGACCACCGGCCGGTCGCGCCGTCCCGGATCGGCCACCGTGAGCTCTCGGCGCCCGGGCCCGAAGACCGCGAGCTGGCCGCCGAGATCGAGGGTGGCGGCCGTGGCACCGCTCGCGGCGAGCGCCGCCACCGCCGCCTTCAAGCCCGCTCCCTTGCCGAAGCCCCCCTCCTCGACGGCGACCCCGGGCCGCAGCCGCACCGCCGTCCCTCCCTGAAGGGCGAGACCGGCCATGCCGGTCGCGGCGAGGGCCTGCCGCAGCTCGGCCGCGGAGGGCAGGCGTCCACCACTGCGGAGGCCCCAGGCGGCGACGAGGGGGCCGACCGTGGGGTCGAAGGCGCCGCCGGTCTCCTCCCAGCACTGCCGGGCCGATTGCAGCTCGGCCGCGAGGGCGGGAGAGAGGGCGAAGGGCGCGCCCACGGGCGAACGGTTGAGGCGCGCGAGCTCGCCGTCCTCCCGCCAGGTCGAGAGGCGCGCCTCGGCAGCCTCCAGGGCGCCGACCGCCTTCTCGCTCGCCGCCAGGGCGATGGCACGATCGGGAGCTTCGACCGTCAGATCCAGCCGGGTGCCCATGAGAGCCAGCCGGCGCTCGACCGGGCGGCTGGGAACCGTGGCAGCGGCGACAAGCACCAGTCCCGCCAGCACCCCGATCAACCCCAAAACCGCCGACCTCATCCGTCCGTCCTCCCGGGAACGCCGCGGCCGCAGCAGCCCGGGGAGGGCGAGATCGGCCGGCCGTGCGGGCAGTGGGTGGGGTGGTCGAGGAAGGCGCAGATCTGATCCTCGAAGCCGGCGGCGAGCGGCCGCTCGCGGCCGCACTCCTCCGCGGCGCCGCGGTCGAGCGTGCGCGCCAGGAGCACCTCGGCGAGCCGGGCTCGGCGGACGACCGGGGCCGCCATCTCGCGCCCGCGCTCGGTAAAGGCGATGCGGCCGTCGACGAAGGCGAGAAGCCCGCCGGCCAGGAGGTCCGCCACCCCGCGGCGGGTCACCGACACCGCGGTGCCGTCCTCCTCGAGCAGCCGCCAGAGGTCGACCATCACCGCCTGCAGCTCGGTCTCCTGCGGCTCCTCGGGGAGAGCGATACGGCCGTGCTCCAGGCGGATCTCGCGGTCGGCCCGCTCGGCGATCGTCGGATCGTGGGTGACGACGATCAGGGTGTGCCCCTGGCGGTGGAGGTCGGAAAGGAGGGTCATGACGATCGCCTCGTTGGCCGCGTCGAGGTTGCCGGTCGGCTCGTCGGCGAGGATCACCGGCGGGTTGTTGATCAGGGCCCGGGCGATGCACACCCGCTGCTGCTCGCCGCCCGAGAGCTGGTTCGGCAGGTGCTGCAGCCTCCCCCCGAGCCCCACCCGACGGAGAGCCTCCTCCGCCTCTCCGCGGTCGGTCATGCTGTGCACGTACTGGGCGAGCATGACGTTTTCGAGCGACGTGAGATAGGGGATCAGGTGGAACTGCTGGAAGACCAGCCCCACCGTCCGTTGCCGGTAGCGGGCGAGCTCGCGCGCCGCTAAGTCCTTGAGCTCGATCCCCCCGACCCGGACGTGCCCCGCGGTCGGCCGGTCGAGGCCGGAGAGAATGTTCAAGAGCGTCGTCTTCCCCGAGCCGGAAGGGCCGGTGATCGCCACCGACTCGCCTTCGGAGACGGCGAGCGACAGGTCCTCCAGGGCGAGGAGCGAGCCGAAGCGGCGGCAGAGCCCCGAGACCTCGATGAGCGGACTGGACGGGATGCCGGGGACGCCGGGGATGTTGGTGCCGGGATTCATGGCATCAGTCCCCCTTGAGCACCCGGGCGGGGTCCAGGCGCTCGACCCGCGCCAGCGCGACGCTCATCGACGTCCCCACGACCAGCACCGCCACCACCGCGGCGGCCGCGCAGCCGCTCCAGGTGAGGACCGGGCCGCCGGCCGTCCCCAGGAGCCGGCCGGCGAGCCCACGTGCCGCGAGCTCGCCGGCGAGCTCGCCCAAGGTGGCGGCCAAGAGGGCGGTGGCCAAAAGCTCGGCGGCGAAGAGGGCACCCACCCGCCGGGCGGTGAAGCCGAGGGCCATGAAGAGGCCGATCTCCGCCCGCCTCTCCCCCACGAGAGCGGTGGTCGCCGCGCCGACCGAGAGGAGGGCGAGGGCGAGCGACACCGCGCTCACCGAGACCAGGACGAGGGTGAGCCGGCGGGTGAGCCGGGCATCCGATTCGCTGGCGCGGAGGAGCGGCCCCGCCTCGACCCCGGCGACCCGCGCCTCGATCGCCCTGGCGACCGCGTCCAGTGCCGGCGGATCGGCCCGCACCTCGATGCGCTCGCAGTCCTCTCCCGGCGGGATGCCGGTCGCCGAGCGCACCCCCGGCACCGCCCGCACCTGACCCAGCTCCGCGGCCGGGATCCGCGGCGGGCCGCCGATCTCCGGCCGCACCAGGAGGTTGGGGCCGAAGGCGGCGAGGCTCTCCCCGATCCGCCCCTCGACCCGGGCGGAGAACCCGGCGAGGGTCGCGACCGTGCCGGCGGCGACGCCCACCGCGGTGGCGATCAGGGCGAGCTGCCGGAAGCGCCGGTGCAGGCTGGCGAAGACGAGCTGGACGATCATCTAGGCTGTGGCCCGCTTGAGGATCGCCGCCGGATAGCGGCCGAGCGCGCGGAGCACCGGCATGAGGCTCGCGAGGACCGCCACGGCGAGACCGAGGAGGGCCGCGAAGGGGAGGAGGATCGGCATCCAGGGGACGGTGACGCCCAGCACCTGGCTGCCGAGGAGACGGCCGGCGGCGAGCCCGGCGGCGCCCCCGAGGAGGCCGCCCAAAAGCCCGAGGAAGGCGGCCTCGGAGAGGAAGAAGAGGACCACCCGGTGCCGCGCCGCGCCGATGGCGACGAGGAGCCCGGCCTCCAGCCGGCGCTCCAAAACCGTCGCGGTCATCGCCGCGGTGACCCCCACGGCCGCCCCGGCGAGCGCCACCACCGCCAGGGCGAGGAGGACCCCGGAGAGCCGCTTCAGCACGTCGGCGGTCGCCCCGGTCACCCCGTAGACCACCCGCGCCTCGGCCTCCGGCATCACCTCGTGAATCTGGAAGGCGACCGACGACGGGTAGGCCGTGCAGTACCAGGCATCGTACTCCTTGGGCGACATCCGCTTGGGGTCGCGCACGTTCCGGCTCTCGGGGTTGGTGAGGGCGAAGATCTCGGCCCGGACGAACCGCCCGGGTTGGCCGGCGAGATCGGCGACCGCCGCGAGCGGCACGAAAGCCTCGTCGTCCTCCTCGCCGCCGCTGGTGAGGAGCCCCACGACCCGGAAACTCGCCGTCCGGCTCCCCAGGCTGGCCCGCACCTCTCCACCCGACCCCACCGCCAGCCGGCGAGCCAGGCGCTGGCCGAGGACCGCCTCGCCGGCTCCCTCTCGTGGCCAGCGGCCGGCAACCCGCAGGGTCGGCCGGGTGGCGGGGAGGCCGGTCCGGTAGCCTGGCTCGAGCTCGTGGTCGAACCAGGTGCCGACCAGGGGGGCCACCGCGGCCCCGTTGAACCGCACCCGCAGGGGGTAAAACGGGGCGACGGCGGCGACGTTGTTCTTCCAGAAGATGGTGCGGATCTTGGCGAGGTCGGAGACCGCGAGGGTCGCCCGTCCGGCGGCCGGGACCACCTCGACGTTGGCGCCGTAGGAGCTCATCTCCGAGGCCAGGCGGTCGCCCGAGGCGAGAACCACCTCGCCGAGCGCCGTGGCCCCCAGGGTGCCGAGCGCCACCGCCGAGATGGCGAGGAGCTTGCGCCGGGTGCCGCGGCGCAACGACTCGGCGAGGAGGCGCAGATACATGGGCTACATCCGGGGCGCCGCGGCGGTGGCGAAGGTGGCCACCCCCGCCTGGAGGTCAGCGGCGGTGAGGACCAGATCCCCGCCCTCGACCCGCGAGGCGAGCGGGATCGGGTTGCAGCCGCCCGAACGGCCGATCGAGGCCGGGTTGATCACCGAGCCGCAGTGCAGACAGAAAATGCCTTTGCCCTCCTGGTAGTAGCCCTTGGGGCCGCAGATCACGCAGGCGTCGAAGGCGGTGGCGATGTGCCCCTGCTGGTCGACCGGCACGGCGATGAAGCGCACCGGGTGGCCGTCGATCTGCGCCACGAAGCGCCGCAGGGTCTCCCCCTTGAAGGAGGAGAGCGGAATGCGGACGGCCCCGTTGCTCACCTCGACCGGGGTCGCAGAGGAGAGGGCCGCCGGCGGCTGGGCGTAGACGAAGCCGAGGACGAGGACGGCGACGATGGCGATGCCGAGCGTCGCCCCGAGGGCCCGCGCCCGCCCCTGCCGCTGCCCCGCCGCCCGCGCCAGGCGCAGGTCGGCGGCATTGGCTGTGTTGGAGGCTTGGCGGCATTGGCGGCATTGGCAGCATTGGCGATATTCGCCGCTTCGGCGCGCCGGGCCTGGGCGGCCCGACCGGGGATCAGGAGCATGAGGAGCGGCAGGGCGAGAACGGCGAGGACGAAGAAGTACTCGTTCTTGACCAGCGGCCCGATCATCGCCATCGTCGTCTCGTTGGCCGGCAGCCAGCCCGCCTCCGACAGCTCGTGGTAGCCGTTGAGGAGCAGCTGGGCGAGGAAGATGAGGAGGGCGATGCCGGTGATCTTGAAGAAGCGCCCGAGATCGATCCGGACGCTGCCGCGGACGAAGAGCACCCCGAAGACGACCGCCGCGGCGAGCCCGATCACCGCGCCCAGAAAGGAGAGCAGGCCGGTCGTCGTCAGCGAAAGGGCGGAGAGGAAGAGGACGGTCTCGATCCCCTCGCGGAAGATCATGAGGAAGGTGAAGAGGAAGAGCCCGACGGCGACCGACCGCCCCCCCCCAGTGCTCTCCCGGGCGAGGATGCGGGCGAGCGACCCCTTCATCTCGCCGGAGAGCTCGTGCGAGTGGCGCCACATCCAGACCAGGAGAGTGGTGACGAGGATCGCCGAGGCGACATAGAGGAGGCCCTCGAAAACCTCCTCGTTCACCGCCACCCGGTAGAGGAAGAAAGCGCCCGCCAGGGCGGCGGCGGTGGCCGTGGCGATCCCCGCCCAGACCGCACCCAGATAGCGCTCCGACCCCTCCTTGCGCAGGAAGGCGACGATGATCCCTACCATGAGGGCCGCCTCCACCCCCTCGCGGAGGGTGACGATCAGCGACTCAAACATGGACCCCTCCCTGGGGCGCCGGAGCCGCTCGCCGCGCCTCTCCTGCCTTCCTCGCCTCGGCGCAGCCGTTGCACAGGCCGGAGATCTTGAGCGTGTGATGGGACGGCACGAAGCCGTGAGCCCGGCAGATCTCGGTCTGGAGGGCGGCGATCCCGGCGCTCACGAACTCCACCACCCGGCCGCAGACGGTGCAGACCAGATGGTCGTGGTGCTGCCCGCCGTGGACGTGCTCATAGAGAAAACGCCGGCTCGCCAGCTGCTGCCGGGTGGCGAGACCGCACTCGACCAGGAGGTCCAGATTGCGGTACACCGTGGCCCGCGAGATCTTCGAGCCGCGCGCCTGCATGGCCCCGAGCAGCTCCTCGGCGTCGATGTGGCCGTGCTGGGAGAAGACCTCCTCGAAGAGCGCCAGGCGCTCCTCCGTCACCCGCTGGCCGCGGCCGCGCAACCAGGCGAGGAACTGCTGCTTCTCGCGGATCTCTGCCATGGCGTCCCGATGCTTTCTCGTTAATGAGACTGAGTCTCAACAGTACGAGACAATTCTGGACCGCCATGGTCCTATTTGTCAACTCAGGTTCTGGTCGTGGCTCCGTTTCGTTCCGAGGACGGGCGACTGGCTGCGCGCAGCGCCCCGAGGGAGCCCGCCCGCAGGATGAAACGGGGCCACGGCCCGAGTTACGCCTACCGCTCGGCGAGCGGCACGAAGTCCTGCTTCGTCGCTCCGGTGTAGATCTGCCGCGGCCGGTTGATCTTGGTCTTGGGGTCCTCGCGCATCTCCTTCCAGTGCGCGATCCAGCCCGGCAGGCGGCCGAGGGCGAACATCACCGTGAACATGTTGGTGGGAATTCCCATGGCGCGGTAGATGATGCCGCTGTAGAAGTCGACGTTCGGATAGAGCTTCCGCTCGATGAAGAAGTCGTCCGAGAGGGCGACCTCCTCCAGGTGCTTGGCGATCTCCAGGAGCGGATCTCTCTGCCCCAGCTCGCCCAGAATCTCGTCGCAGGTCGCCTTCAGGATCTTCGCCCGCGGATCGAAGTTCTTGTACACCCGGTGGCCGAAGCCCATGAGGCGGAAGCTCGAGCTCCTGTCCTTCGCCATGGCGACGTACTTCCGGTAGTCGCCGCCATCCGCCTGGATGTGCTCCAGCATTTCGATCACCTTCTGGTTGGCGCCGCCGTGGAGCGGCCCCCAGAGGGCGCAGATGCCGGCCGAGATCGAGGCGAAGAGGTTGGCTTGGCTGCTCCCCACCATGCGGACGGTCGAGGTGCTGCAGTTCTGCTCGTGATCGGCGTGGAGGATCAAGAGGAGATTGAGCGCCCGTTCGAGCACCGGCGAGACCTTGTAGGGCTCGGACGGCACCGCGAACATCATGTAGAGGAAGTTGGCGCAGTAGGAGAGCTCGTTCTGCGGGTAGATGAACGGCTGGCCGATGTTTTTCTTGTAGGAGAAGGCGGCGATCGTCTTCGCCTTGGCGAGGAGGCGGATGATGTTCAGATCGACGTTCTCGGCGGTCCCCGTTTCCGGGTAGTAGGTCGAGAGCGACGCCACCATCGACGACAGGATCGCCATCGGGTGGGCGTTGGGCGGATAGCTCTCGAAGAACTTCTTCATATCCTCGTGGACCAGGCTGTGCCGGGTCAGCCGGTCGCGGAACTCGGCGAGCTCGGCCGGGTTCGGTAGGTGGCCGTAGACCAGGAGGTAGCAGATCTCGGTGAACTGGGCGCGGCCGGCGATCTCCTCGATAGGATAGCCGCGGTAGCGCAGAATCCCCTTCTCGCCGTCGATGAAGGTGATCGCGCTCTCGCAGGCGCCGGTGTTGGCGTAGCCCTGGTCGAGAGTGATCGCCCCGCTCTGGCCGCGGAGCTGGGTGATGTCGATCCCCACCTCGCCCTCGGAGCCGACGACGACCGGGAGGTCGTAGCTCTTGCCGTCCAGCCTCAGCTGGGCGGTCTTGGGAGTCGGATCGATGCCGGCCGGGGCCGAGGTTTCTGGAGTCAGCGCTTCAATCTGTGCCATATCTTGCCTCGTTCGGACCGGAAGGCGCCTCGCGCGGCGCTACGTCCTCCCCGATTCTAACCCCTCCTTCCGATCACAGCTCGCGGAGCGCCGTGACGACCGGCATCCGCGCCGCCCGGATGGCCGGGAAAAGCCCGCCGATGAGCCCCATCAAAAGCGCGATGACGATGCCGCCGATCAGGAGCAGCGGGGTGACCGAGAAGGCGAAGGCGACCTGGCTGAAGCTCTGGAAGTTGATCGTCGAGGCCCGATAGCCATTGAAGGCGAAGTAGGCGGCGGCGGCGCCGACCACCCCGCCCGCCAAAGCCAGAGTGAGCGACTCGACGAGGATCGAGACGACGACCGGCCCGGCGCCGAACCCCAGGGCGCGGAGAGTGGCGATCTCCCGGGTGCGGGAGGCCACGGCGGTGTACATGGTGTTCAAGGCGCCGAAGGTGGCGCCCACCGCCATCAGGCCGGCGATCAGGGTGCCGAGGAAGTTGATGATCTTCGACAGCGCCTCCGATTGCGAGGCGTAGTAGTCGGCCTCGCGCATCACCTTAACGTCCAGGCGCGGGTCGGTCGTCAAAGCGTCCTTGAAGGCGGTGAACGCCGCCGGCGAGGTGAGCTTGGCGTAGACCGACTGGAAGGTGTCGCCGCGCCGGTAGGCGGGCTGGAGGACGGAGGCGTCGCACCAGAGCTCCGACTCGGACACCGAGCCGTCGGCGGTGAAGATCCCCACCACCGTCCAGGTGTTCTCCCCCCAGCGCAGGGTCGAGCCGAGGTCGAGCCCGGCGAACTGCTGGGCGGCCGCCTGGCCGACGATGACCTCGTTCTTCCCCAGCTCGAAGCGGCGGCCGGCGACGATCTTCACCCGGTCCCGCACGGTGAAGGCGGCGGGCTGCACCCCGCGGAGCGGGACGTTCGCCGCGGTGCCCGTCGAGCGCTTCGGCACGTCGACGACGACGAACAGCTCGGCCGAGGCGGCCGGCCCCTGGGCCGTGCGCAGGATGCCGGGAGCGTCGGCGATGACCCGGGTGTCCTGGTGGAGGAGACCGCTCATCATTTCGCTGTCGCTCCCGCCGCGCATGACGATGGCGGTGTCGGGCGCGCCCGAGACGGTCAGGGTACGCCTGAAGCCGACGCCGATCGAGAGCACCGCGACGAATACCGCGACCACCCCCGCGATCCCGAAGGCCGCGGCGAGGGCGGCCCCCTTGCGCTCCTTAATCGTCCGCAGGTTGACGAGGGTGATCGCCACCGCCTGAGAGAGCCAGTTCCCCATTTTCATACCCTCCGCAGCGCGTCGACGATGCGCAGTCGCATAGCCTGGACCGCCGGCACGACGCCGGTCACGATACCGAGGAGGAGCACGAGCACCACCCCGAGGACGAGATCCCGGTCGGGGAGAAAGAAGACCGGCAGGAACTGGTGCGTGGGGTCGCCGCCCAGGGTCACCGCCGTCCAGGCGAGGGCGAGACCCAGGCCGCCGGCAAGGGCCGCCAGGAGGATCGACTCGGCGAGCACGAGCCGCAGTACCTGGCCGCTCGTGAAGCCGAGGGTTTTGAGCACCGCGAGCTCGCTCGTCCGCTCGCGCACCGACTGGGCCATGGTGTTGCCGGCGACGAGAAGGATGGTGAAGAAGACTGCGGTGACGATGGCGGTCGTGATCGCCCCGATGTCGCCGATCTGGTTGGCGAAGCCCTGGGCGAAGGCCTGCTCGGTCGAGGTCTTGGTCTCGGCCGGCGAGTTGGCGAAGAGGGCGTCGATCTTCTCTGCCACCTGGGTCGAGCTCTTGGGATCGGCGATGCGGATGATGTACCAGCCCACCCGGTCCTGGAGGTTGGCGCTCGCCTCCTTCAAGTAGTCGTAGTGGAAGAAGAAGCCGCTCGTGTCCATCCCCTTTTTCGTCGCGGTGTAGATGCCGTCGACGACGAACTCCCAGATGCGCGAGCCGTCCTTGCGCCGATAGATCGTCGCCTGGATGGGGATGCGGTCGCCAACCTTCCAGTGGAAGCGGTCGGCCGTCGTCTTGCCGACGATGGCGCCAGTCCGGTCGGCGAGCCAGGCTTTCTTCTGCGCCTCGGGGAGGAGGAGCTCCGGGTAGAGCTTGAGGTAGGAGGGGCCGTCGATCGCCATCTGGGCGAAGAAGTTCTTGGGATCCTGGTAGACGCCGCCGAACCAGTTGGCGTGCGACACCGCCGACACCCCGGGCACCGCGGCGATGCGGTCGCCGTAGGAGACCGGCAGCGGCTGGATGAGCGACACCTTGTGGATGACGACCATCCGGTCCACCCCCGAGACGTCGACCCCGGCGCGGAAGGCCTGGCGGATCGCCGCGAGATAGCCGAAGAGCACGAAGGCGACGAGGATCGAGAGGACGGTGAAGGCCGTCCGCACCTTACGGCGGCCGAGGCTCGCCCAGACCAGGGGGAAGAACCTCATGCCGCGGGCTCCAGGGAGAGACGCCCCTTGTCGAGGTGGACGGTGCGGGTGGCGCGGGCGGCGGCGTGGGGGTCGTGGGTGACCATGACGATGGTCTTGCCGTGCTGGCGATTGAGCGCCTGGAGGAGGTCCAGGATCTCGTCGCCGGCCTTGCGGTCGAGGTCGCCGGTCGGCTCGTCGCAGAGGAGGAGCGTGGGGTCGGTGACGATGGCGCGGGCGATGCCCACCCGCTGCTCCTGGCCGCCGGAGAGCTGCCGGGGGTAGTGGGTGGAGCGGTGGGAGAGGCCCACCACGTCGAGCGCGGTGGCGACGTGGCCTCGCCGCGCCGACTTCGAGAGCGAAGTGAGGAGGAGCGGCAGCTCGACGTTCTTCTCCGCGGTCAGCGCCGGCAGAAGGTTGTAGAGCTGGAAGACGAAGCCGATGTGCCGCGCCCGCCAGCGCGCCAGCCGCGCCTCGGACAGCTGGCCAATCGCCTCGCCCGCCACCTCGACCGTCCCCGAGGTCGGGCGATCCAGGCCGCCCAGGAGGTTCAAGAGGGTCGTCTTGCCCGACCCCGAGGGGCCCATCAAGGCGAGGAACTCGCCTTTGACGACCTCGAGGTTCAGGCCGTCGAGGATCTCGATCCGCTCCTCGCCGCGGCGAAAGATCTTGTGGACGTCGACGACCCGGACCAGGGCGTTACCGTTGTATGCCATCTCTTCTCCTTGTCCCTAGCTCTATCTCTTCGCTCTCTATCTCTTCTCTGTCGGCTGCGAGCGACCCTATTCCTGCACCTTGACCGGATCGCCGTCTTTCAGATCGGTCGGCCCCTCGACCACCACCCGGTCGCTCTCGTTCAAGCCCGAGGTGATCACCGCCTGATCGCCCTGACCCGCCCCCAGGCGCACCGCCCGCCGCTCGACGTGGTCGCCGCCACTGGAGAGGACGAAGACCACTGGGGTGCTCCCCTCCTGCCGCACCGCGGCCTTGGGGACGACGATCTCCGGTTTACCGGCCCCGCCGGCCCCGCCCGCCCCGCCCTGCCCCGCCGGCTCGTCCGAGAGGAAGGCGACCTTGACCCCCATGTCGGGGAGGATCCGCGGGTCGAGCTGCTCGAAGGCGAGCCGCACCTTGACGGTCGCCTTCTGGCGGTCGGCCGTGGGGATCGTCGTGATGACATGGGCGGGGATCGTCCAGTCCGGGTAGGCGTCGAGGACGGCCTGCACCTTCTGGCCCGGCTTCACCCGGCCGATGTAGCTCTCGTTGACGTCGACGTCGATCTCGAGCGAGGCCATGTCGACCAGGGTGCAGATGCCGGTGCGGGTGAAGCCGCCGCCGGCCGAGACCGGCGAGATCATCTCCCCCGGCTGGGCGTCCTTGGTGACCGCCACCCCGGTGAAGGGGGCGCGGATGACCGTGTCGTCGAGGTCCTGGCGGCGGGCCGCGACCTGCCGCTCGGCGACCACCACGTCCTGGCGGCCGAGGTTCAAGCGGGCGGCGAACGAGTTCGCCTCGGCATCGGCGGTATCGACGTCGGCCTGGGTCGAGATCCCCTGGGCGGCCAGGCGGTGGGCGCGGTCCTGGCTGAGCTTCGCCTGCTTCAGGCGCACCTCGTTCTCGGTGAGCGAGCGGCGCGCCGAATCGAGCTGCGCCGTGGCGAGATCGTACTGGCGCTGGGGGGTCGCCTCGTCCAGCCGGGCGAGCACCTGCCCTTGCTTGACCGCCATCCCCTCCTCGATCAGCACCTCGGTCACCTTGCCGGTGATCTTCGACGACACCGTGGCGGCGCGCCGGGCGGTGACGTAGCCCGAGGCGTTGAGCACCGTGCCGGCGGTCCCCACCGGCCGCGAGTGGACGGCGGCCACGCGCACCGGCTTACCGTGCGAGCGGCCGAGGAAGAACCAGAAGCCGGCGCCGAGCAGGAGGACGACGAGGACGAGGGTGACCCAGAGCTTCGCCCGGGAGCCCTCGGCGGCGTCTTCGCGCGCGATGCGCAACCCATCTAGCGAACTTTTCTCGGAAGCCATGTCGTTCCTTGTATCTGCTGGTACCTGGTACCGCTCTGGTGGAACCCCGGGAGCCCGGTGGAGATGTACGGCAGGACGGCGCCGGGGTTTCTGGATTCTACTAGATTGATGTGGCGGGCGTAAATAGGGCGGCGGGTCAGATCACCTCGACCCGTGCCGAGTGACCGGGTGCGCGGGAGATCCGCCCGTCCCCGGTCAGGAGCGTGGCTCCGAGGACTTCGGCCAAGGCCACATAGACTGCGTCATAGGCGGTCAGGTTCTCGCGCAGCTCCCAGGCGCGAGAGAGGAGGAAATCATGGGGATAGCGCTCCAGCGGCAGGTCCGCGAGGTCCTGGAGGGCTTGGCGCCCCCGCGCGGGATCGAGGCCGCTGCGCGCCACGAACCGCCGCAGGACTTGCGTGACCTCGACATCGAGCAGGTAGGGTGCATTGAGCGAGATGTCCGGCGCCAGGAGACGCTCGGCAAGAGGCGCCCCGACGGCCGTTCGCAAAAGCATCTCGACAGCGGCGGAAGCGTCGAGGACGACGATCATCGCCCTTGGCGTTCCGCCAGGACGGCGGCGGCGATCGGCTCTCCGGGCTGGACCGACTGGCGGCTGCGGAGGCGAGCCAGGAGATCTTCCCGGGTGGGACGTTCGAGGGATCTCTCGACCTCGCGGAGCAAGTACTCCGAGATCGACATCCCCGCGAGCGCCGCCCGCGCCTTGAGCTTGCGATGAACCTCGTCCGGGACGTTGCGGATCTGTACCATCACTGACATGCCTCAAGCTTAGGTCACATGCGGAACGCATGTCAAAGCAGGGACTATTTCGAGGCGAGGGTAGACCCCTGAAGCGCCATTGGAGACTCCCGATTCTACCTCCGAGGGAGTCTGGAGCCGTTTTTCGTCCCGGTGTCGTCCGATATCGACCGCATCGTCCGGACGTGAAATAATTCGCACTGTTCCCGAGGAGGATGCGCCTTGATCCGGAGATGTCTCGCCGTCGTCAGCCTGCTGCTGACTACCGCCATTCTCACTCCGCCGTCCTGGGCGGGGGTCGCCTCGCTCGTCGCGGACGTCAATCCCGGGCTGCCCGCACTCAGCTTCTTCCCCCTGGGCGCGCCCACCGCTCTGGGGAACAAGGTCCTCTTCTTCCAGAGCTTCGAGCTCTGGGCGAGCGACGGGACCACCACCGGGACGGCGCCGATCCACGCCTTCTCAAACGGCTGCGACGGCTATGGACCGCAGATCCTCGGTACCGCCGGCCGCCTCGCCTTCCTGGTCTGCAACGGGCTGTGGAGCACCGACGGCACCCGGGCGGGGACCGTGCAGCAGATACCAAAGTGGCCCACCCAGCCCATTCTCGGCGTTTCCGCCCTGACGCCGCACGCCCTTTTCGCCCTCCTCTGCGACACCGGCAGCCGTACCTGTGCGCTCTGGCGGAGCGATGGCGCTCCCTCCGGGGCCGTCTTCGTCCACGACATACCCTTCCCCGCCGACTTCTCCTCCTACCCCCTGGTCGCCGCGGGAGACACCGTTTTCTTCCTCCTCGCCCGTGGCCACCAGCTCTGGAAGTCGGACGGGACCGCCGCCGGCACCAGCCTCCTCCAGAGCTTCGCGGACCCGGTGCAGAACCTCACCGTCTCCGGCTCCCGGCTCTTCTTCACCCAGCCCAGCCAGCTCGGCCCCGTCGCTCTGTGGACGAGCGACGGCACCGCCGCCGGGACGCTCTCGCTGGCGAGCTTCCTCAAAGCCCCGTCGAGCTTCAAGGCGGCGGGGCCGACCCTCGACTTCGTGGTCGCCGGCCCCCGTGCCGACGAGCTGTGGGCGAGCGACGGCACCCCCGCCGGCACCCGGAAGGTCGTCGACCTCGGGACGGCCGGGTCCAGCGCCTATCTTCATCTCGGCGGCTACGCGAAGCTCGGCAGCGGCTTCCTGTTGGCCGTCAACGACGGCATCCACGCCCCGCGGCTCTGGGAGAGGGAGGCGGCGCGGGCGGCCCGCCCGCGCCGCTCACCGGCTGCCCGCGCGGCTGTCCGGACGCTTTCGCCCCGCTGGTCGCGGCCGGCGGCCGGGTCGTCTTCCACGGTGCCCGGTCGGGCGTCCTCCAGTCGCAGGGAGACGATGGGCTGTGGGCGAGCGACGGCACCCCCGCCGGCACCGTGTTCCTGACCCCCTCCTGCGCGGATACCTGCAGCAGCACGTCGATCGCCCTCGTCCCGATCTCCGGCCAGGTCTACTACGCCCAGGAGAAGGGGAGCGACGGCTTGAGCGGCAGCGCCGTCTGGAAGACCGATGGCACCCAGGCCGGCACCATCAAGGTCCTGCCTCTGGCGGGCTTCCCGTACCAGGGCGGCTTCCACCCGGTCGCGGCCGGCGGGGCGGTCTTCTTCACCGCCGACGACGGGAAGGACGGCTCGCAGCTCTGGAAGAGCGATGGGACGGCCGCCGGAACCGTGTCCCTGACCGCCAACGGTCACCTCGGGGTAGGCTCCAACCCCTCGTCCCTCTTTGCCTTCGGCGGCGGCATCCTGTTCTCCGCCTGTACCGGCGACACCCTTTCCCTCTGGGCGAGCAGCGGCACCCCGGCCACCACCCGAGCCCTGCCGGTCGACCTGGGGAGCTGCAACTCTCCCTTCCCGGTTTTCCCCACCACCCTGGGCGGCCGGGCCTATTTCTTCGCCCCTGCCGGCGGGAGCCAGCAGCTCTGGAGCACCGACGGTACGATCGCCTCGACCGCGCCCCTGACCCCCCTGAGCGTCAGCCCGTTGCCACAACTCTTCCCGTTCCAGGGCAAGCTCCTCTTCGCCGCCTTCGACAACCTCCGGCACTATTCGTTCTGGACGGCCGACGGCACCGCCACCGGTACGGTCAAGCTCCTCGATCTGCCGGCTCGCCTGTTCGGCCTGAACCAGTTGAGGGTGCTCGGCGAGCGGCTCTACTTCGTCGCCAACGCCTCCGACAACACCGGCGGGAACAACCTCTGGGCGAGCGACGGCACCGCCGCCGGCACCGTCGAGCTGACCGACTTCGACGATTCCTCCTACCGCGATCCGATCGAACCGGCGCGGCTCGGCGGGACCGTCTACTTCCGGCTGGCCCGCGGCTCCGAGGGCATAACCGAGCTCTGGAAGACCGATGGTACGGCGGCGGGGACCGTGCCGGTGCCGGCGCCTGCCGTCGCGGGCCCCTTTGGCCTCGATCTCTCCGAGCTCGTCGAGTGGGGCGGTGCCCTCTACTTCTTCGGCAATGTCGACAACTCAGGAAATTCCGGAGACCCGGGTAGCCCCCCAATCCGCGGCCTCTACCGCTCGGACGGCACGACCGCGGGGACGGTGCTCCTGCGGGCCGTCGCCCCCGCCTTCGGCTTCAACCGCGCCGAAACCGGGTTCCTGACCGCCGTGGGCAGCCAGCTGTTCTTTACCGCCGACGACGGTGTGCACGGGGTAGAGCTCTGGAAAACCGACGGTACGGCGGCGGGGACCGCCCTCGTCCGCGATCTCTTCCCGGGGGCCGGCTCCTCCCGGCCAACCGCGCTGACCGCTGCCGGCAACCTCCTCCTCTTCACCGCCGACGACGGCGTGCACGGGGCCGAGCTCTGGCAGAGCGACGGCACCGCCGCGGGCACCCGGCTCGTCCAGGACATCGCCCCCGGCGTTCCCGGCTCCGTTCCGCAGAACCTCACGGTCTCCGGCGGGAAGCTCTTCTTCAGCGCCGACGACGGGATCTGGGGACGGGAGCCGTGGGTCTATCCGCTGGACGCCGGGCCGGCCTGCCAGCCCTCCCCCACCGCCCTCTGCCTTTCAGGCGGCCGCTTCCAGGTGACGGCGCGCTGGCAGACGGCGGACCGGAGCGGCTCCGGCCAGGCGGTCGCCCTCTCCCCCGACACCGGATATTTCTGGTTCTTCGATCCGGCGAACGTCGAAACCGTGCTCAAGGTGCTCGACGGGAGGGCTCTCAACGATCACTTCTGGACCTTCTACGGGGCGCTCTCGAACGTCGACTACGAGCTGACCGTGACCGACACTCAAACCGGCGCCGCCCGCCGCTACGTGAACCCGCACGGCACCCTGGCGAGCGTCGCGGACACTTCCGCCTTCGGCCCGCTCGGGGCGAACGCCGCGGCTCTACAGAGCCAGGGTCCCGCCGGGGTGCCGGCGGAGCCCCGGATCGGCTACGGCCGGTCGGCCGCGCTCGCCGGGCCCTGCCTCCCCGGTGGGACTCGGCTCTGCCTCGCCGCCGGGCGCTTCGCCGTCGAGGCGACCTGGCGCGACTTCCAGGGCCGTACCGGGGTGGGGACCGCCGTCGCCCTGACCGGCGACACCGGTTACTTCTGGTTCTTCGATCCGGCGAACGTCGAAACCGTGCTCAAGGTGCTCGACGGGCGGGCAGTCAACAGCAAGTTCTGGGTCTTCTACGGGGCACTGTCGAGCGTCGAGTACACGCTGACCGTGACCGATACCGCGACCGGAGTGGTGCGGACCTATCACAACCCCCTGGGGCAGCTCGGGAGCGTGGCGGATACCGGGGCGTTCTGAGAGCCGGCCGAGGCGCGGCGGCGGTTATCGTCTCCGCCCGCCCCACCAACCCAGCAACCCCACCGCGAACGCCCCCACCGCCGCCGCCACCAGCGACATGGCGAGGGGGCGGCGGTCGATCCAGACCCGGACGCGGTGGCGGCCGGGGGGGACCTGGACCGCCATTCTCTGCAGGTTGGCGATCTCGATCGTCGCCGGGAGGCCATCGACGGCGGCCTGGTAGAGGGGGAGGTGCGAGCGCTGGAGGACGAGGTGCCCGCCGGCCGGGGCCTCGACCTCCACCTCCAGCCCTTCGAGGCCGTTCGTCACCCCCCGGATGCGGCCGCCCGGGCTGGTCGCGAACGGCTGGTTGCCGGGGAGCACCAGGTCCTCGCCGGGACGGAAGCGGGGATCGGCGAGCTGCAGGTAGGCGGCGTTCAGGTGCGGAGCCTCCAGGACCCGGGAGGCGACATAGAGATCCGGGGCTTTGCCCTCGATCGCGTAGACGTAGAGCCCGCCGCCGAAGCTCGGGATGCGGGCGAGGAGCCGCGCGTAGACGGGCCGACGGCGGGGTTGGCGGGGTTGGCGGCGTTGGCGGGGTTGGCGGGGTTGGCGGTCGTCGCGTCGGGATCGAGCGGCCGTTCGAGGAGGAGCCGGCCCACCCCCCAGCCGGCGAGGAGGCGGACCCGCTGGGCGTCGGTCGAGCCCTTGAGCGCCCCCTGGGACATCCGGGTGAGGAAGGAGTCGAGCCCCTCGGGCGACACGTTGAGCTCGTAGCGCCGGTGCCAGAGCGGCCCGGTCATCGGGTAGAGCTCGAAGAAGGCCCGCCGTTCGAGCCAGCGGGAGCGCGGCTCGGGGAAGTTGCCGCGGTCGATCTCGGAGGGGCCGAAGAGCCCGGTGAAGGAGCCGTGGACGACCGACTCGCCCGGCGGCAGGTAGGCGAGGGCCGGCGGCGGGAGGAGATAGGGGACCACCGCGTCGGTCGTGAAGAGCGGCCGCAGGAAGAAGACCTGGGCGAGGGCGTGAAGGGCGAGGAGGAGCGCCCCACCGGTCACCGGCCGGAACCGGCAGAGCCGCGCCGCCACCCCGAGGGCCGCCAGGAGGGCGAGCGAGAACAGGCAGAGCCCCGCCCAGCGCCGCCGCTCGTTCCCCACGAAGGCATCGGGGAGGCTCTCCGGGATCAGGTGGCGGAGCCAGGGGAGCGAGAGGGCGGGGAGGAAGGTGAGGAAGATCCAGAGGGCGGCGAGGACGATCGCTAGACCGAGGAGGGTGCGGCGGAAGCGTCTGGCCGGCGCGCCCTCCGGGGCCGCCAGGAGGCGCTCGAACCCGAGGCCGCAGAGGAGCGCCGCCCCGGCCGCCACCGGCAGCCAGAGCTTGACCGGGTAGCGGAGCGAGCTCCCGCCGGGGAGCGCGAAGAGCCAGCTGCCGAGCGGATTGAAGCGGCCGAGGGCGAAGAAGAGGCCGAAGGCGATCGATCCCCAGGCCCAGAGCCCGGCGGTGTCCCGCGGCATCGCCGCGGATATCGGGATTGCCGGAGACAGAGGGTCGGCGGAGTCCCGCCGCCACCGGGGCAGGCCGGCGGCGGCGACCAGGGCGAGCGCCAGGAGGCCGGGGTAGAGCGAGAGGTAGTAGGGCGGGACGTCGGTGAAGAAGCGCTGGCCCCAGAAGCTCCCAGGGCCCAGGAGGTCGGGACGGCCGAAGAGGAACGGCAGGAGCCACTCCGCCGCCTGCCGGGGGTCCCAGCTCGCGACGGTCGCGACGGCGCTCGTGTACCCCCAGTGGCCGCGGAAGGAGAGCGGCAGGATGCGGACGAACTCGACCAGCTGCGGCGCCGCCAGGAGGGTGCCGGCGGCGAGCGCGGCGGCTCCGGGAACGAGGACGGCGGGCCAGGTGGGGCCCGGTTCGCGTTTGAGCCGCCCGAGGACGACGGCAAAGCCGGACAAAACGAGAGCGAGGAGCGCCATCAGCGGATCGCCGCCGAGGAGAAGAAGGGTCCAGAGGAGGGCCACGGCGGGGAGCGCCCAGCGCCGCCGCGGCAATCCTCCCGGACCGCCGGCGAGCGCCAGGCAGGCGGCGACCAGGGCCGGGGCGAGCGTGGCACCCGCGATCAGGTTGTAAAAGGAGAGGTGCGAGAGAAAGAAGCCGGAGACCGTGTAGCAGACCGCCGCCGCCCAGGCCGGCTCGCGCTTCAGGCCCAGAGAGCGGGCCATCCAGGCGAAGGCGAAGGGGGCGAGGAGGAGGTGGAGCCAGAAGTGGGCGTTCAAGGCCCAGATCGGCGAGGCGGTGAGGTAGAGGGCGTTGTCGGGATAGAAGGGGACGGCGTTGGGGTTGCCGGCGAGCGGCTGGCCGCCGGCCCGCCAGGGGTCGATCAAGGGGATCGTCCCGCGGCGGAGCGCCTCGGCCTCCGACCACTTCATGGGGAGATGGGCGTTGAAGGTGTCGCGGAGGAAGAGGGTCTCGGTGCCGCGGGCGAGCGGCAGGGCGATCCAGGCGAGGAGGAGGAGGAGGGGGGCGGCGTAGAGGAGCGAGAAACGTTTCATGCCCGGGACCCCGTACAATACGCGCCGTGATCGCCGCCCTCTTGCGCTCGATGCGCCTCAAGCAGTGGCCGAAGAACTGCTTCGTCCTCGCCCCGCTCGTCTTCGGCCGCCTGCTCGGCGACCGCGCCGCCATCGTCCGCGCCCTGGTCGCCCTGGCGGCGTTCTGCCTCGCCTCCTCCGCCGTCTACCTGATCAACGACATCAAGGACCGAGAGGAGGACCGCAACCATCCGCTGAAGCGCCACCGGCCGCTCGCCGCGGGGACCCTCTCGGTGCCGGCCGCCGTCGTGGCGCTCGTCGTCCTCGCCGGGGCGGCGCTCGCGCTCGCCTCTGGCCTGGGGACGGGCTTCGCGCTCATCCTCGCCGGCTACATCGGCATGAACGTGCTCTATACGAGTTGGTTGAAGCACGTCGTCATCCTGGACGTCATGATCATCAGCTGTGGCTTCGTGCTCCGCGTCCTCGCGGGGGCGGCGGCGACGGGCGTCCAGGTCTCCTCGTGGCTCCTGCTCTGCACCATCTTCCTCTCCCTCTTCCTCGCCTTTTCGAAGCGCCGGCACGAGATCACTCTCCTCGCCGAGGGGGCGACCTCCCAGCGCCAGGTGCTCCAGCACTACAGCGCGGCCTTCCTCGACCAGATGATCAACGTCGTCACCGCCTCGGCGGTGGTCTCCTACGCGCTCTACGCCGTGGCCCCCGAGACGGTCGAGAAGTACCACACCCAGCATCTCGTCTACACGATCCCCATGGTGCTCTTCGGCATCTTCCGCTATCTCTACTTGATGTATCAGCAGTCCGGGGAGCGCAATCCGACCGAGGCCATTCTCGGAGATCCGCCGTTCCTGATCAACCTCGTGCTCTGGGGCCTGGCCGTGGTGGTGATCGTCTACTACCACGCCTGAAGGACCACTGCCCGAAGGTGCTGGGTCCGTTGAACCTGCGGGCGGTCCCCTTCGGGCGCTCCGCGCAGCCAGGCGACCGTCCTCGGATTCCAACCGACCCAGCACCCGCCAAGCCCCGTGCTAGCATCCCCCGATGCCTGAATCCGATCGGCCGGGCGATCTGCCGGGGAACGCCCAGGGGTCCCACGATCCGGCGTACTTCGAGCGCGAGTACTTCGAGCTCCATCCGGGGAAACGCAAGTACTTAGACTATCTCGTGGGCCTCCTCCGGCGCTACGGGGTGGCTGGCGGCCGGGTGCTCGACGTGGGATCGGGGTACGGCTTCTTTCTCGAAGCGCTGGAGAAGGCGGGCTACCAGCCGGTCGGGATCGAGCTCTCGGCCCATGCCGTCGAGATCGCCCGGCAGCGCACCTCGGCGGAGATCGCGACCGCGAGCGCCGAGGCGCCGTTCCCCTTCCCCGATGCGTCCTTCGACGCCGTCACCTTCCTGGACGTCATCGAGCACCTCGACCAGTACCCGGCGACCCTCGCGAGCTGCCGCCGCGTCCTCAAGCCGGGGGGGCTCCTCTTCGTCATCACCTTGAACTCGGGGAGCCTCGCCCGCCCGCTCCTGGGGAAGAAGTGGAGCTTCCATCTGGACCCCACCCACGTCCACATGTTCTCGGCCGCCCGCCTCCGCGGCTCGCTCGTGGACGCCGGCCTGACCCCGGTCACCCTCACGACGATGTCCAACTTCTGCTCGGTGGGCGAGGGCAACCCGGTCCTGAAACCGCTCCGCGCCATCGGCCGGGTCGTCACCACCCCCTGGCTCGGCGACTCGCTCCTCGGGATCGGCCGCCGGGACTCGCGTTTCTGAAGACTTTCCATGAGTTCCTGAGGACTTTCCACGAGTTCCTGAAGACTTTCCACGGGTTCCCGAAGACTTTCCACGAGCTCCTGAAGACTTTCCACGAGTTCCCGAAGACTTTCCACGGGTTCCCGAGGACTTTCCACTAGTTCCTGAAGACTTTCCACTAGTTCCCGAAGACTTTCCATGAGTTCCGGAGGACTTTCCACGAGCTCCGGAAGCTTCCAAAAGCCGTCCGGAAGCGGTAGTGGGGTCTTAGCGTGTTGCTAGCTCAATCTTCCGCCTCATTAACGGCAACTCCAACGGAGCCGGTAAGCCTGGAGTGGGATCAGTATATGCTCGCGCTCTTATGGCTAGCCGGTTTGAAAATTTCCTCGACAATCTTGCAGCAAACGCTGCTTGGTCGGCTATGGGTGCGGTCATCGCTTCCATGGTGACAGGCTGGGCTATCGTGAAGGTCTACCTGGGTCCACTTCTTCCCCTTGCCTACATCTTGCTGGGCATGTTTTTGGGGTTGCTCTGCATGGTCCTTGTGGCTGTCTCTCGGGTTCGTCCCAAGGTGACAGTAGCCAGGGAAGAGCATTACCAGAAAGAAGTAGGCGGGGTTAATTATGCGATGGTGCGGCTCACGCTCGACATAGCGTCTCCTCTAAACTGGCGAGAGCGCTTAGCTTTTATGACTCACGGTAGTATTCACCCGCGAGTATGTAGGCTGTTTTTCAAGGATTCTTATGGTGGTGAAAATGAAGTAGGTACTGTATTGGCGGGGAGGAAATCCAATAGGGTAGTTGTTGCATTCGAAGGACAAAGAGGTCTCCCTGATGTACCTACTCTATTCATGGAGTTGGGCTCTACGACTCCGTTGACTTTTGAGAAGATGAGAGTGGAGAGGGACTAGCTACCCCCTCGCATCGCCGCCTTCACCAGGTCCAGCATCGACCACGGCTTCTTAGTCAACCCCGCCGCCATGGCTGGAGTCATCCGGATGCTCTTGTGCATCCGGCAGAAGTTGTAGTAGGCGAAGTAGAGCGCCAGGGCCGCCCGGAGGTTGTCCTTCTTCCGGCTGAAGCCGTTCGACAGCCGGGTGAAGCGGCGCAGGTGCCCCCGGAGCGTCCAGTTGGCGCGCTCGACGTGCGAGGTGCAGATCCGGTCCTCGTCCGGGGTGCCGGAGATCACGATCTTCTCCTGTCCTATCAGGCGCGGCGGTCCATACCGCCGCGCCTCTTCTCCGTTCTCGTTGCCGAAGTCCTTCACTACCTGCGCGTAGTCCGCCCGGGCGCCGAGGTTGTACTCGATCGCGTTGGGGTAGCCGTTGAACCCGTCCGTGCTGAGCTGGAAACTGCCCGCCGTGGCACGGTCGAGCTTCTCGACGAAGTCGTGGGCGTCCCACCGGTTCCGGCGCCCCAGGTGCCACGCCAGGACGAGCTTGGTGTGCCGCTCGATCCCGAAGTAGCAGTAGGCATCCCCGGCGTCCGGGTCGGCGATCTTGTGGCGCTCCCGGGTGCCCTGCTTGCACTTGATAAACGTCCACAGCTCATCCGCCTGCACGTCCTTGACCGGGACTCCTTTGATGGTCTCGGCGAGCATCCGCTCGCAACCCTCGCCGACCTGAACGAGGAGGTTCAGGATGGTCCGCTTGCCAACCTCAGTAACCCGCTCGATGGCGCGGATCGAGCTGCCCTCGCAGAGCAGGGAGAGGCAGAGGAGCGCCTTGTCGTCCGGCAGGCGCATGTCCCCGAGGAGCCGTTCCGGGCGCTCGCTGAACGTCTTCCGGCAGGTGAGGCAGCGGAAGCGCTGGTTGCCTCGGCGGTCCTTGCCGAAGCGCTTCGCGGCGCCGTCGCAGTGCGTGCAGTTGGGGGACATGGCGGTCGGGGCGGGAGAGTCGTAAGCGATCATGGTTGCCTTTCGTAGTCCCTATGGGACTACATGCAGACCATAACCATGAGCGCTTGACGGGTATTCCCATTGGGACTACACTCCTCTCCATGCCAGAAGATCGGATGCACACCGCGTCGATCCGGGTCCGCTTCCTGCCGGAACACGACGCCCTCATTCGGGAAGCCGCCGAGCACGCCCTGCGACGCAAGGGGAGCGGCACCTTGTCGGACTGGATTCGGGAAACGCTGGTTGCCGCCGCCCGGCGCGAGCTGGAGGGAGACGGCAAGGGGTAGGGGTCGGACCTCCCCTCGCAGTCCCGGAGCGGTATCCAGGAGCGGGGGAGGCTAGGGCGAAGAAGCTCTTCTAGCTGCCCACTCCGGGTTTGCCGGTGCCTACGCAACGACGCACCCCCTTTCGGGTTGCGACGTAGGGGCGCCGGGAGGTGGTGAGTGGTGGTAAACTTCGACTTGCCGAGCACCCGACGCCCCAAACGTCTGGTCCTCAGATGGCCTAGCGTCTGACCGCTAGGCCATCAGTATTTTGGGCCATCCTCCCTGCGGGTGTCAACAGCTAAGTCATTTGTTTTCAGATAAATAAAGTCGGTCTACTTTCCGCACATAAGTCGACCGACTTTTCTCCTGGGAAACCCGGAACTCGGCCGGCTTTTGTGGAGAAAGCAGGTCTATTTCTTTGGCGGCTCGGGGATACCGAGAAGCCTCAGGAGGACATCCAACGAGTTCTCGGCCGACTCCGGAGGCTTCGATTCAGGTGGCAACTGTGGCAGTTCATCACCCGGTTCGGCTGGGGCGGAAATGGAGGGCTTTTGCTTCGGGGGACGGCCGAGCGGCGCCTTTGCGGCTAGAAGGGTGTGGAAGAAGCGCAGAGTCTCTTCATCTGACATCCCGAAATCCATACAGGCTTGGATGATGCGGACAAGTGTGTACTTCGGGGAATCTGCCAAGAGCATCTCCGCTCAGGTGCCCGCAGGAAGGAAAGCGGCGCGGCGGGCCGGGTGCGGTTCCCGGCGTTCGGCGGCCAAACCTAGCCGCGCCAACAGGAGCAGGATACCAAAGAGGCCGGCCCCTCTCGGAACCGGCCCCAGGTGCTACACGTCCTCGCGCCGAAACCTGTCAAAGACCGGCCCCGGGTCCTGCCCTGGTGGCTCCCTCCCTCCCGCACCCTCCCAACGCACCCACACTCGCGCCAGCTCCGCTGCGAGCGCCTTGCACTGCCCCTGGTGGCGCAGCGTGGCGAGGATGCGAGCCGTGGGGACGTAGACGAGCACGAAGGGTCCCCGGCGGGGGCCGCTCGCCGTGCCCCTGTAGATCCCGAAAGGAGGCGAGACGGCCCCGCGTAGAGTGGGGGTGCTCCCGTCCTCCAAAGTCACCCGGAACGCGCCCTTGTGCCACGCCAGGGGGACGGGAGCTCCGGCCCGGGCGCGGGCCTTCAGGTAGGCGTCCGCGGCGGCGGCAAGCCACGTACCGGCCGCCCGGTGTCCCTCGGCTTCCGCCGCCCGCTTCCACCTCGCGGACTGCTCGACCGTGGCGTGGACGGTGAAGCTCGCGGTCTTCAGGTTCTCGCCCATCGTGCCTCCCGTTCCCTTCTGGCTTTGTCCTCGGCGAGCTTCTCCCGGCGTTTCTTCTTGCGCTTCTCCCTCCGCGCTAGCTGTATCGTGCGCCGGACCTCCTTCAACCCGCGGTGGTTCTTGATGAAGTACTCGGCCGCCAAGATGAAGAACGTCGGCATGTCGAGCCCCGGTCCCCAGATCTCGTAATAGGTGATCCGGTACCGCCACTGGTCGAAGGAGTCGTTGACGAGGACGGGGTACTTCTTGGGGTCGTAGGACCCCAGACAGGCGGCTTCCTGGGCTTCGCGGCGAACCATGGCGTTGTACCCGCTCATGGCTCAGACCCCGTAGAACGTGAGCCGGGCAGGGTCCGTCGTGCTGTACTCGATCCGGACGACTTCCCAGCGCTGATCCTCGGGGGTGTCCTCCTCGATCTCCTCCCAAACTCGCCAGTAGGCGATCCAACGGCCGAGTATGTGGACGAGCATCAGCTCGCACTCCTCGGCGGTGTGCTTCTGGTACCAGTCGTCGTTCTTTCTGGCTTTGGCGATCTCCTCGGGGCTCGGGTTGAAGTGGACCTCCACCACGGCGTCGTAGAGGGCTCGGCGGGTTTTTTCTGTGGTAGAACCGAGGTCGATGGTGGGCGGGGTAGACTCGGGGCGGTCGGGCATGGGCAACCTCCGTGCTCGGCAAGGTCCCGGGTGTCGGTCGCACCCTTCACTCGGGACCGCTTCTCTGTGGCGGAGGGAGGTACGTTCCTCCCCCTACGGGGAGGAAGCTACAGCAGAACTAGGGCGGTAATCCGGGCAACACACTACAGCCCCACTACCCCGGAAGCTTCCAAGAGCTGTCCGGCAGGGCTCAAACGGTGTCCGGGAGGTCTCAAACGGCATCCAGCCATCCCAGGCGCCGTCTGGAAGGTCTCAAACACCGTCCAGAGGACTTTCCGCGGCCTCCGGGAGCTTCCCCTCGGAGCTTCCCAACCGCGTTCGGGAGGTTCCGAGCGGGGTCGGGAGACGGGGAGACGTTCATCCTTTATACTCTTTCATCTATCTCTTCGTTGGTGTAAACTCCCGTACCAGTCTGATCCCGAAAGTTTAAGTAGGAGAGCGCCACGCTATGCCGGCGACACTGAACCAGCTGTTGAAGGCCATGGTTGAGCAGGGAGGGTCCGACCTCCACATCACGACCAACTCCCCGCCCCAGGTCCGGGTGGACGGCGTTTTAAAGCCGCTCAACCTTCCACCCATGACGCCGACCGAGACCAAGCAGCTCGCCTACTCGATCCTGACCGACAACCAGAAGCACCGGTTGGAGGAGAACCTGGAGATCGACTTCTCCTTCGGGATCAAGGGTTTGGCGCGCTTCCGGGCGAACGTCTTTCACCAGCGGGGGGCGATCGCCGCGGCCTTCCGGCAGATCCCCTACGAGATCCGCGGCTTCCGCGAGCTCGGCCTGCCGGCGGTCATCGAGCGGCTGTGCGAAAAGCCGCGCGGCCTGATCCTCGTCACCGGCCCCACGGGGTCCGGCAAGTCGACGACGCTCGCCGCCATGCTCGACAAGGTCAACCGCGAGCGGCACGAGCACATCGTCACCATCGAGGACCCGGTCGAGTACCTGCACTCGCACAAGAAGTGCATCGTCAACCAGCGCGAGCTGCACGCCGACACCCACAGCTTCTCGAACGCCCTGCGCTCCGCCCTCCGCCAGGACCCCGACGTGGTGCTGATCGGCGAGATGCGGGACTTCGAGACCGTCGAGGCGGCGCTCCGCATCGCCGAGACCGGCCACTTGACCTTCGCCACGCTCCACACCAACTCGGCGGCGCAGACGATCAACCGCATCGTCGACATCTTCCCCGCCCACCAGCAGGGGCAGATCCGGGTGCAGCTCTCCTTCGTCCTCGAGGGGATCATCTGCCAGTCGCTCCTCCCGCGGGCGGCCGGCAAGGGCCGGGCCATGGCGATGGAGATCCTGGTGCCCAGCGCGGCCATCCGCAACCTGATCCGCGAGGACAAGGTGCACCAGATCTACGGCATGATGCAGACCGGCCAGTCGAAGCATGGCATGCAGACCTTCAACCAGGCTCTGGCCGGCCTCTACTTCCGCCGCATGATCTCGCTGCAGACCGCGCTCGCCCGCTCGTCCTACCCCGACGAGCTCCAGGAGATGATCGCCCGCGGCCCGTCCGCGCTCAACATCAGTCTCACCCCCGCCGAGGCGCGGGAAGCGTCGCAAGGAGCCAAGTAAATGCCTAGTTTCCTCTGGAAAGGCAAGTCGCTGCGCACCAACCAGCTGCAGGAGGGCCAGCTCCTGGCCGACACGCGGGACGCCGCCATCGCCGTCCTCCGCCGGCAGCAGATCCAGGTGACGAACATCCGTGAGAAGGGGCGCCAGATTCCCGTCATGCGGCGACTACCGCAGCGGATCGGCGCCAAGCGGGTGGCGATCTTCACCCGCCAGTTCTCGGTCATGCTGGACGCCGGTCTCCCCCTCGTGCAGTGCCTGGAGATCTTCGGCGACCAGGAGGAGAACCGCTCCTTCCAGACGATCATCCAGACAGTCCGGACCGACATCGAATCGGGCGCCTCGCTCGCCGACTCGATGCGCAAGCACCCCAAGGCCTTCGACAACCTCTACACCAACATGGTGGCGGCGGGCGAGGCGGGCGGTATCCTGGACATCATCCTGCAGCGGCTCTCGACCTACATCGAGAAGTCGGTCAAGTTGAAGAGCCAGGTCAAGTCGGCGCTCATCTATCCGGTGGCGATCATCGTCATCGCCGCCTTCGTCGTCTTCATCATCCTCTGGAAGGTCATCCCGGTCTTCGCCCAGCTCTTCGCCGGCCTGGGCGGCGAGATGCCGCTCCTCACCCGGATCGTCATCGGGGCCAGCAACTTCGTCGCCCGCTACTTCCTGCCGATCATCATCCTCCTCGTCGTGGCCGGGCGTCGCGATGTCGCGCTACCACAAGACCTACCGCGGCCGGCGGGTGATCGACGGGACGCTCATCCGCATCCCGGTGATCGGCATGCTGCTCCGGAAGATCGCCGTCTCGCGCTTCTGCCGCACCCTCTCGACGCTCACCGCCTCGGGCGTGCCGATCTTGGACGGCCTGGAGATCACCGCCAAGACGGCGGGCAACGCCATCGTCGAGGACGCGGTGATGGCGGTACGCAAAAGCGTCGAGGAGGGCAAGACGATCTCCGAGCCGCTCGCCGAGACCAAGGTCTTCCCGGCGATGGTGGTGCAGATGATCAACGTCGGCGAGCAGACCGGCGCGCTCGACCAGATGCTGTCGAAGATCGCCGACTTCTACGAGGACGAGGTGGACACCGCGGTCGCCGGGCTCATGAAGTTGATGGAGCCGGTCATGATCGCCGTTTTGGGCGCCGTCATCGGGACGATCGTCGCCGCCATGTACCTGCCCCTCTACTCGGTGCTGTCGAAGATCGGATAGCGCGGACCCGAAGAAAGGGTAGTGGCTCCGTTTGGCTCCGAGAACCGGACGGCGGGGAGGCGAAGGAGGGCCGCTGGATCGAGCGGAGCCACGACCTAGGAAAGAGGGCCGGGTAGAATGATGTTCATGCCCGGCCCTCCCCGCCTCTCTCCTGCCGCCGAGGGGACCTCCATGCCACCCCTGGCGCGCCAGCTGCGCTGGTACATCTCGATCCGGGTGGTGGCGGTGGGGAGCGTCCTCCTCGCCGGGTTCCTGATCCAGCTCGCGGCGGGGCCGACGGCGGCCGACAACCTGCCGCCGGCCTTCCTCTACGCCCTGGCGGCCCTCACCTTCGCCGCCACGCTCTTCTACCTCGCCCTCTTCCGGCTCCTCCGCGACCGCTACCCGCTCCAGGCCTACATCCAGTTCGGCGGCGACCTGATCCTCGTCACCGGGCTCGTCTACTACGCGGGCGGCATCGCGAGCCCGTTCTCGATGCTCTACCTGATCATCATCGCGGTCGCCTCGACTCTCCTGCGGCGGCGGGCCGGGGTGATCGTGGCGAGCGCCGCCTATCTCCTCTACGCCAGCCTGCTCATCGGTCTCTACTACCGGTTCATCCCGGCGCACGGCATGACGCCGAGCCCGGAGCCGGACCTCCTCTGGCGGCTCAACTACAACCTCGCCGTCCACTTCGTGGGCTTCTACGCCGTGGCCCTCCTGACCTCCTATCTGTCGCAGCACGTCACCCGCGCCGAGCGCGAGCTGGAGGAGAAGAGCGAGGATCTGGCCGACCTCCAGGTGGTGCACAGAGACGTCATCGAGTCGATCAGCAGCGGTCTCGTGACGACGGATTTAGACGGCATCATCACCAGCGTCAACCGCGCCGGTCTCGCCATCCTCGGTCCCCAGGACGGGGAGCTTCTGGGGTCGCCCATCCAGAGCTCGGGCTTCTTCTCGGTCGAGCGCTGGGGGGAGCTGACCGCGGCCTCCGAGCAGCGCGGGCGGCTCCGCGCCGAGGTCGAGCTCCGCCGTGGCACCCGGACGGCCTATCTCGGCTTCTCGATCTCCCAGCTGACCGACGCCTTCGGCACCCAGCGCGGCTACATCGTCATCTTCCAGGACTTGACCCGCTGGCGCCGCCTCCAGGAGGAGGTGAGGATGAAGGACCGCATGGCGGCGGTGGGCGAGCTCGCGGCCGGCCTGGCGCACGAGATCGGGAATCCGCTGGCGGCGATCTCGGGCTCGGTGCAGATGCTCTCGGGGTCGGCGGTGGGCGACGGCCATGAGCGCAAGCTCATCGACATTCTGCTCAAGGAGAGCCAGCGGCTCGACCGCACGATCAAGGGCTTCCTCCGCTTCGCCCGCCCGCGCGAGCGGCTCTCCATGCGCTTCGACGTGGCGCGCCAGCTGAGCGAGAACTTCGAGCTGCTCAGAAACAGCGAGGAGGTCTCGGAGCGCCACCTCCTCTCGATCGACCTCGAAGCCGAGTCGGCCTACCTGATCGCCGACCCCGACCAGGTGAGCCAGATCTTCTGGAACCTGACCAGGAACGCGCTCCGCGCCATGCCCGAGGGGGGGACCCTCCAGGTGACCGGCCGCCTCGCGGACGACTGCTACCGGGTGCAGTTCAGAGACACCGGCCGCGGCATGTCCGAGGAGCAGCGGGCGAACCTCTTCCACCCCTTCCAATCCTTCTTCGATGGCGGCACGGGCATCGGCATGGCGATCGTCTACCGGATCGTCCAGGAGCACGGCGGTCACCTGGGCGTCGACAGCCGCCCGGGCGCCGGCACGACGATCACCGTCGAGCTCCCCACCGCCGAGGTCTGGGCCGCCGCCATTCCCCCCCTCCCGGGAGACGCACCCTGATGAGCGCACCGCGCCTGCTGATCGCCGACGACGAGGAGAGCCTCCTCGACTTCCTCTCCCTCCTCTTCAAGCAGGAGGGCTACGACGTGGAGACCGCCCGCTCGGCCGAGGAGGCGAGGAAGGCGCTCGCGGCGCGCACCTACGACCTCGTGCTCTGCGACATCCTGATGCCCGACGGCAACGGCCTCGACATCCTGAAAGAGATCAAGGCGGTCGACAACAACGCCGCGGTCATCATGATGACCGCCTATACCTCGACCAAGTCGGCGATCGACGCCATGAAGCTCGGGGCCTACGACTACATCTCGAAGCCGTTCGACGTCGAAGAGCTGAAGATCGTCGCCCAGAAGGCGCTCGAAAAGGCCGAGCTGGTGGACGAGAACGTCTACCTGCGGCGCGAGCTGGAGCAGAAGTACACCTTCAACAACATCATCGGCAAGAGCCAGCGGATGCAGGCGATCTTCGGTCTCATCGAGCGGGTGGCGCGGACCTCGTCGACGGTCCTGATCCAGGGCGAGAGCGGCACGGGCAAGGAGCTGATCGCCCGCGCCATCCACTTCGCCAGCCCGCGCTCGGCCCGCCGGTTCCTCTCGATCAACTGCGGGGCCCTGCCTGAGAACCTGCTCGAAAGCGAGCTCTTCGGCCACGAGCGGGGCGCCTTCACCGGTGCCGTCCGCGACAAGAAGGGGCTCTTCCAGGAGGCCGACCGCGGCACCCTGTTCCTCGACGAGATCGGCGAGATGGCCCCCTCGATGCAGGTCAAGCTGCTCCGCGCGCTCCAGGAAAAGGTAGTGCGCAAGGTGGGCGGCAACGTCGAGGAAGCGGTGGATGTCCGGATCATCGCCGCCACCAACCAGGAGCTGGAGAAACGGATCCTGCAGGGCGAGTTCCGAGAGGACCTCTTCTACCGCATCAACGTCATTCCGATCAGCCTGCCGCCGCTCCGCCAGCGCCGGGAGGACATCCCGCTCCTCGTCGACTTCTTCCTCCACAAGTACAGCAAGCAGATGGAGATTCCCACCCGCCAGATCTCAGTCGATGCGATGAAGATGCTGGAGAGCTACGACTGGCCGGGAAACGTCCGCGAGCTCGAAAACCTGGTCGAGCGCGCTTTAGCCCTCTCGCACGGCGAGACCATCACCACCCGCGACCTCCCCGTCCGCCTCCTCACCAATCGGCGGAGCAACTCGGACGTCATCGACCTCCCCGAGGAGGGCCTGGACCTCGAAGCCTACCTGGAGGACATCCGCGCCCAGCTCATGGCCCAGGCCCTGGAGCGCACCGGAGGCGTCCAGACCCAGGCCGCCGAGCTTCTGGGGATGAGCTTCCGGAGCTTCCGGTACTACGCCAAGAAGGCGGGGTTGAAGGGTGGGGAGGGGGAGGGGGAGGAGGAAGGAGAGCCGCCACGGCGTCCAGCGTCGAGTCTACCTACCTTCTACATGCATATGCATGTAGAATCCAGAGATGCGGACGACGATTGAGATCAGAGACGAGCACCGAGCCAAGCTCCTCGAATTGGCGGCTCGACGGGGCGAGAAGGGATTCTCCGATGTCTTGGCGGAGGCAATCGAGACCTACTTAGCAGGCCTATCTGGAAGCGAAAGCAAGCGACAGGCGGCCCTTGAGCTCCGCGGGACCTTCACGGAAGAGGAAGCGGATGAGCTTCGGGCCGTAACGCGCGAGCTCCGTGAATCCTGGCGATGACCATCGCTGATACCGATGTTCTCATCGACTTCCTTACAGGCCGTGGATCTGGCGCAAGTCTCGTTGCCGCCGCGATCGAGCAGGGGATCCTCCAGACGACCGTCGTGACCCGGTTCGAACTTCTCGCCGGAGCTCGGACGGCACGTCAGGAGAAAGGTCTTCGCCAGCTCCTGGAAACGCTTCCTACACTCTCTCTCGACCCTGCCGCCGCCGATCGCGCGGCCCAGGTTCGGCAGGTTCTCGAGCTTCGCGGCGAGTCGATCGGTATGGGAGACAGTCTGATCGCCGGGATTGTTCTGCAAAATGGAGGGACTCTGATGACGAGAAATCTTCGTCACTTCTCGCGAGTCGAAGGGCTTCATCTATTCGATTTATAACCGGCCCGCCCTACTCCATCCCCTCCACCAGCAACCCGTATCCGGAAGTCCCCACCATCAGCCTGCCGTCCAAAATGAGTGCCGCGGTGACGTCCCGGGCGAGGACCGGGAGGTCGACCGGCTTGACGGTCTTCGTTTCGCGGTCGAAGAGCGCGGCCTTGTCGCCATTGGCGCCGAAGATGAGCAGCACGGGGTAGCGGGCGTCCCCGGTGGGGACGACGCGGTTGGGTTTGGCCGGCAGCTCGACCCAGAGGGCGTCGGCGCTGTCCTTACGGGTCCAGGCGCCTTCGGGGCCCCAGAGGAGGAGCCGGTCGGCCAGGCGTTCCAGGCGGCCGCCGTTGCCGGCCGGGGTGAGGATGGTGTGGTTGGCGTCCGCGGTCAGCCGGTAGAGGCCCTTGTCGTCGGTCACCCAGAGGGCGCCGGCGAGGAGGGCCGCCGAGCGCGGGGCGTTGTGCTTGAAGGGCTTCTCGACGAATTTGTCGCCGCGGAGCTCGTAGAGCTTGGTCGCCGTCCGCGCCACGAGAGACGTGCCGTCGGAGAGGACCTGCTCGATCCGGCCGTCGCCCAGCTCCGGGACCCGGTGCCAGTCCTGGCCCAGGCGCTGGTAGAGCCCGCGCTCGGTGGCGGCGTAGGGGCGCCCCTTGTGGACCGTTAAGTCGACCACCGTGGGGATGGGCGCGAAGAGGCCGTCGAAGGTCTTGCCGCGGTCGTGCGAGACATGGACGCCGGAGATCGGCCCGGCATGGTTGACGGCGACCAGAAGGTCGTCGCCCACCGCCGTCAGGGCTGCAATCCGGGTGTTGGTCATGCCCTTGCTCGTCCGCTGGAAGAACTTGCCACCATCGTTCGACAGCCAGACGCCGGAGCCCTCCGTCCCCAGGACGATACGGTCGGGCCGCGCTCTGTCGACCGCGATCGACATCACCGAGAGCGCCGGGTCGCCGATCCGCACCCAGCTGCGGCCGACGTCGGTCGAGGCGTAGAGCCCGGAGACGGTGCCGGCGAGGAGCCGGCCGTCGGGGAGCGGGGCGAAGGAGACGGTACGGCGCTCGTCGAGACCGGTCTTGAAGCGGGTCCAGGTGTTGCCGCGGTCGACGGTCTGGTAGACCCAGCCGCAGGTCGAGGCCCAGATCTCCCCCGGATGGTCGGGGATCGGAGTCAGGCTGAAGACCTCGGTGTCGAGCACCATCCCCTGGAAAATCCCGGCCCAGGTCCTGCCGCCGTCCTCGCTGCGATAGGCCTGGCGCCAGGTGCCGGCGATCACCATATCGGTCTCTATGGGATCGACGTAGAGGCTCGTCACCTTCGCCATGTCGGCGAGATCGCCGGTCAGGTGCTTCCAGCTACCCCCGCCGTCCTCGCTGCCATAGACCCCGGAGAGGGTGCCGGCATAGAGCCGGCCCTCTTTGCCGGGGACAAGGGCGAGGGTGTAGACCGGCTCGTCCGGCAGGCCGGCGCTCCGCGCCGACCAGCGCTTGCCGAGGTCGTCGGAGTAGGCGACCTGCCCGCTCCCCCAGACCCCCCAGAGCGCCGCCCAGACCCGGGTCGGCTTGTTGGGATCGAAGACGAGCTTGCTCACCACCCAGCCGGGGAACGGCAGGGAGGCGCCGGCGTCCTGCCACGAGCGGCCGCCGTTCTGCGAGAGATAGACCTGGCCGGCGGAGGTGCCGGCCAGAAGAGTGTCCGGGTTCTCCGGCACCACCACGAGGCTGCGGATGTCGCCGCCATAGATCGGCGCCGGGTGCCACTCGGCAGCGGATGCCGGGGATGCCGCCGCGGGGACCACCACGAGGGCGATCCAGATTCCCAATCCGACGAGAGCTCTTCTAGTCATCGCCAACCCTGTCATTGATGTTTACCTACATCTCTCCGTATTGCAAAGAGCGTTCCTCCTCCGAAGAAAACCGCGGAGGGGAGACGGTCGGGAACACGAAATCAGGATAGCACCTGGCCGGAGGTGCCGGAGCGGAAGGCTCACTCCTCCCGGGTCAGCCCGAGCTTCCGCTTGATCCCGAACCAGCCGTTGCGGATCTTCCAGAAGCGGCTGTTCTCCATCGCGGCCAGGCGGGCCTCGAGGACCGAGATCTCGTAGTCCGCCTCGGCCCGCCTCTGGGCGAGGGCCTCGCCATGCTCCTTGCGGATGCGGACGATCTCGGCGTCCATCGCCACCAGGTCGCGCTGGAGAGAGGCTAAGAGGGCGGCGTCGATCGTCGCCGCGTAGAGGATCGACTCCAGGCCGTTGGCGTCGATCACCCGGATGGAGAGCGCCCCGGTCGAGCGCGAGGTGCCGCGCGGCAGCCGGATCGCGAAGCGCCAGCCCTGAGGCTCGACGCCGGGGTCGTTCTTGAACAGCAGCGCCGCCACGTCGCCCCGCGGATGGAAGAGCCGGCAGACCTGGAGCACCAGGCCGTCGATCAGGACCTGCACCTCGCGCACCGGCTGGCCCGTACCGCGGTCGGCCACCCAGCCGGAGAGGTCGAGCCGGTCGGGCGGGGTGAGCTTGCAGCTGTCGACGTAGCCCTCGGGGAGCGCGCGGACGGCGAGGTGCGAGAAGTCCGCCCCCGGCCGGTCGACCACCACGTAGAGGTCCTGGAAGTTGCAGAAGCCGCGCGGGATGCGGTGCGCGGAGGCGCCCGGAGCGGCACGCTCGATCGCCCGGCGCACGAAGGGCTCGGTCACCCAGCAGGTGCCGTACTGGTTTTTCTCCAGCGATCCGCTCTCGGAGAGCGCGGCGAAGAGGAAGCCCTCCGGGGTCACCTCGCGGGGCGGATGGAGGAGGCTCCAGTCGTGGACGCTGAAGACGAGGAGCCCGCCGGGGTTGAGGAGACCGCGCAGACGGGCGAGCCAGCCGTGGAAGGTCTCCTCCGGCAGGTGGCTGAAGAGGGAGGAGACGAGGATGCAGTCGAAGCGCTCGGCAGTCGCGAAGTCCTCGGGAGCCGCGGTCGAGACCAGGCCGTGGACCCCGAGCTCTTCCTCCTGGAAGCGCACCCCCTGCTCGTAGATGTCCGACACCCAGACCCGCTCGGGCGGCAGGTCGCGGACGATGAAGCGCGTTACCCTCCCGTAGCCGCTCGCGAAGTCGAGGAGACTCCCGATCCGGTCGAGGCTCCCGAAGTGCCAGAGGAGGATCTCCCGGAAGGTCTCCCAGATCAGCAGGCCGGACTGGAAGTAGACGGCGAGCGCCGGGTCGCGGTCGCCGCCGAAGGTCTCCTCCAGGAAGGCCAGCATCTCGTCAGCGGCATGGATGTCCAAATTGGTGCCGGCGAGCACCTCCTCGGGGCAGATGGCGCCCACGAGAGGGTTAGAGTCGGCAGTGCGGTAGGCGAGTTCCATGCAGTTTCCAGGAGGTCGGACGAGGCGGGAGCATAGCAGGGTCGCGGGAGGGCGGGTCCTCGCCCCGTTGAATCCTGCGGGCGGGCTCCTTCGGGCGCGCGGCGCAGCCAGTCGCCCGTCCTCGGAATCCAACGGAGCCAGGACCGTCCGCTATACTGCCCCCCCGGTGATCCGCAAGCTCCTCCTCGGCCTCGCTCTCGCCTGGGCAGCCTGGGCCTTTCTCGCCGAGGTCCAGGGCGCGGTCGCCGGCTACGACCTGCGGGACCGCTACCACCCGAGCGCCATCGGCTGGCGATTCGGCATCCCCCAGGTGGCGCGCCTCTCCCTCTGCCTGGAGGCGGCCCGGCCCCTCCTGCCGGCCGGGGAGCGGGTGGCCTTCGCCTCCCGGCCGGACGGCGACGCCTTTTTCCGCCACCGCTGGGCCGCCTACCTGCTGCCCGAGGTCGACCTCGTCCCCTGGGACGACCCGGCCGGGCGGAGCGCTCACCTCCTCCTCTCCTACAGCTACCCGGTCGACGACCCCCGCCTGGAGCTCGTCCGCCGGCTTCCCGCCGGCTTTCTCTACCGGGTGAAGCCGTGAGCTATCTCGCCCTCCTCGTCTTGGCCGGGCTGGCCGGGCTGCTCACCGTCGCCGGCAGCGGCCTGCTGCGCTACCTCGCCTTCCCGAACCGGGGCGCCGCCCACCGCCTCGTCTTCTCCTTTTTGGCCGGTCTCCTCGCCTGGCACCTCCTGCTCCAGGCCCTCACTCTCGCCGGAGTGCCCTGGAAGCGCTCGCTCCTCGCGGTCTCACTGCTCCTCCTCGCCTGGCTCTGCCGCCGTGCCGCCCGGGGCCGGCCGGCCCTCCGGCGCCCCGCACCGGCAGCGTCGTTGTCATCCATGGCGACCCGCGCGGGCTGGGGGGATGGCGTGGCGGCCTTCGCGGTTCTCGTCTTCGCCCTCCTCGCTCCCACCCTCTGGATCACCACTCCGGACTTCGTCTACCACTGGGGGGTGAAGGGGGAGCATGCATTTCTCGCCCGCGGCCTCGACTACCCCTGGCTCGGCCAGCCCTGGAACTGGAGCCTGCACCCCGACTACCCGCACCTCCTGCCGATCCTCTACGGCTCGACGGCGCGCCTCGCCGGAAGCTTCGACGCGCCGTCGCTCCAGCTCTGGTCGGCCCTCTTCCTGGGGGGGATCGTCCTCGCCGCCCGCGCCGCTCTGGGAGCTTCGGCGAGCGGAGAGATCGGGGGAATCGGTCTTCTGGGACCACGACGCGACGGCGTCGGGGCGGTCCAGGGCGGCATGGCCTTAGTCGGCCTCACCGCCGCGGCCTACTCGGTGGGCTATCTCTTCGCCGGTGGAGCGGACGGGATGATCGCCCTCGCCCTGGTCGCCGCCCTGCCGGCGCTCTTCGCCCCAGCGGAGTCAGGCGCCGACCTGGAGATCGGGATCGCCGCCGGCTTCGCCGCGGCCGCGAAGATCGAGGGGGTGCCGCTCGCCGTCTTTCTCCTCGGGGTCCACCTGCTGCGCCGTCTGCGCGGCGGGCTGCTCGCGGGCCCGAGCGGCCTGCGCCAGGCCGGAATCGCGGTCCTCGCGGCCGGCGGTCCGGCCCTCGCCGTCGCCCTCCCCTGGTTCGTCCAGGTCCACCGCTATCATCTGTTCCAGGCGGGGAACTCCGGGCCTTTCGATTGGCGGCGGGGACGGATCATCCTGCCTGCCATGCTCGACGCGATGCGGGCGCCCGAGCTGCACTACCTGCCCTGGGCCGTGGCCCTCCTCCCCCTCCTCTGGCTCGCCCGGCGCACCCGCCCGGCAGCGGCGGTGGTCTCGGCGCAGCTCGGCTTCTACTTCTGGGCCTACTTCGCCTCGGTCCTCGAACCGCGCTTCTACGTGCTCTCGAACTTCGCCCGCCTCCTCTTCCAGCTCCTCCCGGCGGTGCTGGTGGCGGCGGTCGTCGCAGTCGTCGCCCTCGCCCCGGAGAGGGGCGAAGGGGAGAGCCCAGGGGAAGCTGCGGGATAGGGGATCGACCCGGCGGGGGGGACCCGCCGGATTCGTTTCTTCAGTCGGAGGACTTGGCGGCCTTGCTCTCGCTCGACGAGCTAGAGCTGGAGCTCGAGCCCTCGGAAGAGGAAGAAGAGGAGGACGACTTCTCAGCGGACTTGCCCTCCCCGCCGCTCCCGCCCCCCTCGGACTTGCTGCCGCCGTCGCCCGACTTGCCGGACTTCCCGGAGTCGCCGGACTCGCCCGACTTCGAGCCGCCGGACTTGCCCGCGCCGGACGACTCCCCCTTCTTGCTGCCGTAGTCGGTGACGTACCAGCCGCTCCCCTTGAACTGGACGGCGGGGGAGGAGATCAGCTTCTTGACCGGACCGCCGCAGAGCGGGCAGGCGGCCATGGGGGGATCGGACATGCGCTGCAGCAGCTCGCTCGTCTTGCCACACTGCTGGCAACGGTACTCGTAGATCGGCATCTCGGCATCTCCTAGAGGAGTGATCAGGAACCGAACCGGTCGCCTTCGGTCTTGAAGCGGATCTTGATGGCGCCTGTCGTCTCCTCGCGCGGCCTGGGCTCTTCCGGCTCCTCGGCCACCCCGACGCTCTTCACCAGCCGGAGCACCTGCAAGGCATAGAGGACCTTGCCGTTCTCGGCCGGGGCGTGGGGCCCCTGGGTACAGATATCGTAGAGCGTCCGTTTGCCGTTGACCAGCGAGAGGAGCTTCATGTCGGCACCGTCCAAGGCGGCCTCGATCAGCTCCTCCGTACGGTAACACGGCTCGAAGAGGGTTTCTTTCCGGCCGAGCCGCGCCACCAGGGCCTTGGCGTTGGGAGCGCGCTTGATCCCCTGGAAGACCACCTGGCACATGGGCAGCTGGATGCGGACGGCGTCGGTCTCCCGAAAGTCGCCGATGCTGAAGGTGACCTCGCCGTCCTGCCAGTAGAAGAGGCTCCAGACGATGCTCTCGATCTGCTTGCGGATGCCGCTGTAGATCTCGGCCGGCGAGAGGGCGCCGCGCTCGACGAGGAGAGCGCCGTAGCGCTTGTTGGTGCGCTCGCGTTCGCGCATGGTCTCCAGGTAGGCCTCGGCGGAGAGGATGCCGCTCTTCTGGAGGAAGGAGCCGAGGCTGTCCTCGCGGTCGGTCGAGGTGGCATGGACCACCCTCCCCTCCCGGATGTAGACCTGCTTGACGATCCCGTCCCGGCTGGCGGCGATGACGCCGGGCACCTGAAAACGGTCGATCGTGTAGAGGATCTCCGGCAGCGCCGTCTCCGCGAGATCGCCCCGGTACTGGAAATTGCTGTCCATGTGTCGCCAGTGCCGGCCCGTATTGCCGGTATTGCCGGTATCGCCGGGTTCCTCTCCCCGCGTCTTCGGAAGATCGACTCACATTCTGTGGAAAAGCTGCCGGAGTATAGCATTACGACCCATGCTGACCCCCGAACAGGCCTGGCGAGCGATCGCCGCCCACCTCTCTCCCCTCCCCGCGGAGGAGCTCCCCCGCCGGCAGGCGGCCGGCCGGGTGCTCGCCCGCCCCCTTGAGGCGCGGGTGGACGTCCCGGCGGCGGACGTCTCGGCCATGGACGGCTACGCCGTCGCGGGGCCGGTCGCAGCGGGCGAGCGCCGGCCGGTGGCGGCGACGATCGCGGCCGGGGACGCCCCCGGCTTCACCCTCCCGCCGGCCGCGGTCGCCCGGATCATGACCGGGGCGCCGGTGCCGGCCGGGGCCGACCGGGTGATCCCGGTCGAGGCGACCGACGGAGGCCGGGAGGTGGTGACCTTCGCCGCCGCCGCCGAGCCAGGCCAGCATGTAAGGAAGCGGGGGGAGATCCAGCGCGCCGGCGCCGAGCTGCTGCCGGCCGGCGTCCGGCTCACCCCCGGCGCCCTCTCCCTCCTCGCCACCCACGGCCATGGAACGCTCCCCGTCCACCGCGCCCCGCGGGTCGCCATCCTGGCGAGCGGGGACGAGGTGGTGCCGCCCGAGTCCGAGCCCGGCCCCGGGCAGCTCCGCGACTCCCACACCGACTTCCTCTTAGCCGCCGGGACCTCCCTGGGGCTCGCCTTCACCCCCCTGGGGATTGCCCCCGACCGCGAGGAGGAGCTGGGGCGGCTCGTCCGGCGCGGGCTCCTAAGCGACGTCCTCCTCCTCTGCGGCGGGGTCTCGATGGGCGAGTTCGACCTCGCCGAGGGGGTGCTCGCCGGGCTCGGCTGCCGGGCGGTCTTCGACGCGGTGGCGATCCAGCCAGGCAAGCCGCTGGTCTTCGCCGTCCACGAGGGAGGTCTGGTCTTCGGCCTCCCCGGCAACCCGGCCTCGGTGATGGTCACCTTCTGGCTCTTCGTCCGGCCGGCTCTAAGGCGCCTCCTGGGATACGAGGACAGTTTCTGGCACGGGGCCTTGGCCGCTACCTTGGCCGCTCCCCTCCCCGGCGCCGGCCCCCGCGAGCGCTTCCTCCCCGCCGAGATCGCGGTGAGAGACGGCGAGATCTTCGCCACTCCCGCCCCACCCAAGGGCTCGCACGACCTCGCCGCCTACGCGCCGGGCACCGCCCTCGTCCGGGTGCGGCCGGGGGCGGCACCGGCGGCGGCAGGGGAACGGTGCGAGGTGCTGGGGATCGGTGGGTCCCTGGCGTAGCTAAGAGGGTGGACGAGCCGCGCTACGCTGGCCACTAGGTGCCGGCCCTTCGTCGAAGATCACGGTGGAAGGCGCTAGACTTTCCCAGGAAGTGCTGGCGATGAGCACGCTGAGCATCGCTCGCGGTTGGACTGGACCTCCGCGGCGTGCGAACCAACCCAGGGACCTAAGGAGACGTACGATGGAGATCAAGCGAAGCGGCTCGCGGCCCTCGGGGAAGGGCCCGGCCGATTGGTTCACCGGCACCGTCCGCATCGACCCTCTCTTCGCAGCCAACGCTCCGGCGCGAGCGGCCGGCAACGCCGTCACGTTCGAGCCCGGCGCGCGCACCGCATGGCACACCCATCCACTGGGTCAGACGCTGATCGTCACTTTTGGCTCTGGCCTGGTGCAGCGTGAGGGCGGGCCGATCGAGGAGATCCGGCCCGGCGATGTCGTCTGGTTCGAGCCGGGTGAGAAGCACTGGCACGGCGCGTCGCCGACGACGGCCATGCAACACATCGCCATCAACGAAGCGTTGGATGGCAAAGCCGTCGACTGGATGGAAAAGGTCAGCGACGAACAGTACGACAAAAGGTAGGCATCAACGCTTATCGCAATCGGAGCCCGGATGGACGACGCCCTTCACGCCACGCTTCCGGCCGCTTCCATCCGTCCCGCAGCGCCCGCAGACCTCAAGGCCATCGGCCGACTCGGCGCACTCCTCGTCCGTATCCACCACGACTTCGACCCGGACCGCTTCATCGCCGCGACGCCGCAGACCGAGCACGCCTACGGCTCGTTTCTCGGGACGCAACTCGCGGAGCCGAACATCGTCATCCTCGTCGCCGAGCGCGACGGCGAGGTGATTGGCTATGCGTACGCGGGAGTCGAGGGGACGGATTACATGGCGCTGCGCGGACCGGCGGGCGTGCTGTATGACCTCGTGGTCGATGCCGCCCATCGCGGGCAGGGCGTCGGTCGGGGGTTGCTCGATGCGACCCTGGCGGCACTCGAGGCGAAAGGCGCCCCCCGGGTCGTGCTCTCGACGGCAGAGCGGAACGAGTCCGCGCAGCGCCTCTTCGCTCGCGCGGGATTCCGGCGAACGATGATCGAGATGACTCGCGAGGCCGGCGCGAGGCCATAGTCAGGAGGCAGGGCCCAGCCGCCCGTACGCCCCGCCCGGATGACGCTTCACCCAGCCGTTGAGCTCAAGCTCCAGGAGGACGCCCAGCGCCTGGTCGATGGCGAGCCCGGCGCGGGCCGCCAGATCCTCAGGAGCGAGGGAGACCCCCGGCGGGAGGGCGGCGAGGACCGCCCCGGCGGGGCCCGGCGGGGTTTCGCGCTCGGGCTCGGCCGGGACCTCCGGCAGCCCCGAGGAAAGGGCTTCGCTCCGCGGCATCGGCCGGCCGAGGCTCTCCAGAAGGTCCCGCGGGTGCTCGACGAGACCGGCGCCGTCGCGGAGGAGGGCGTTCGGCCCCTGCGAGCGCTCGTCGAAGATCCTCCCCGGCACCGCCCAGACCTCGCGGCCGAGGTCCAAGGCGTGGCGGGCGGTGATCAACGACCCCGAGCGGAGCGTCGCCTGGACGACGAGGGTGCCGTCGGTGAGCGCGGCGATGATCCGGTTGCGGACCGGGAAGTGCCAGGTGCGGGGAGGCAGGCCGCAGGGGAACTCGGAGACCATGGCGCCCATTCCGCCCCCGGCGATCTCCTCCCCGAGGGCGGCGTGCCCGCTCGGGTAGTCGACCCCCAGGCCGCAGCCGAGGACGGCGACCGTCGCCCCCCCGACGGCGAGAGCGCCTCTGTGAGCCGCGGCGTCCACCCCGCGGGCAAAGCCGGAGACGACGGCCACCCCGGCGGCGGCGAGGGCGCGGGAGAAGAGGTCGGCCACCTCCCGGCCGTAGGCGTCGGCCCGCCGCGAGCCGACGATCGCCACCGCCGGGCCCTCCGGCAGCCGGCCCCTTATATAGAGGACAGGGGGCGCGAGCGAGAGCTGGCGCAAGCGCTCCGGGTAGGCGGGATCGAGGGCGGTGAGGAGGTGCGCCCCGAGACGCTCCGCGCGTTCCGTCTCCCGCCGGGCGAGGGCGGCCGCCAGGGGGAGGACGGCCCGGGCGCGGGCGAGCTGGGCCGGCGGCACTCCCAACTCGGCGGCCTGGCGCAGCGGGTCGGCCGGGGCGGGGACTCCGGCCCAGCGGTCGAGCTCGGCCCCGAGCCGGCAGACGGCGGCGCGGGAGAGGGCGGCGGTGGCGGTCAAGGCGATCAAGAGGTCGCGAGCAGCGGGAGAGCGGTCGGCCATGGAATCCTCCTCGGTCAGGCAGGGGAGAAACCCCCTGCACCGGGGAGGACGTAAAACCGTCCGGAGATCGCTCAGCAGAAAAGACGGCCCGAACGGGCCGCCATTGAACCCTGGAAGGGTCGGCTCCGGACTCACAATGTAGAGGTTGTGCCGGGAAGGCCCCGCCCGCGCACACGAGGCGTATATACTATGCCGCCTGACGGGCCCGGCCGGGCCATCGACAGCGACGTTCCCGGGAGGGCCCGAAGGGTTATAGGAGCCGAACTGCTCGATCGACCCATCACCGGAGCCCCACGCCGATGCGCCGAACCTCGCTTCTCGTTCTTCCCTTAGCCGCCCTCCTGCCGCTCGTCGCCTGCTCGGGCAACGCCGCCCGCCAGCAGCCCGACTCGGCTGCCGCCCAGCTCTCCTTCGGGACCAACATGGCCCAGCGCGGCCTCTGGCAGGAAGCCCTCTTCCGCTTCCGCGAGGCCGAGCGCCTGGATCCCCAGAACTTCCGGGTCCACAACAACCTGGGGGTGGCCTATGAAGCGGCGGGCGATTACGACAGCGCCTTGAAGCAGTACAAACGCGCCCTGGAGATCTCGCCCAATAGCCGTGAGGCCAAGGCCAACTACGCGCGCTTCGTCGAGTTCTACCAGAGCTTCAAAGCCAAGCCCGGGGACAAGAAGGCCGCCACCGTCCCGACCGTCAACCCCGGCAAATCGGGCCCCTCGCGCCGGCCGCCCGCGCCGCCGACCCCGCCGCCCTCCCCGTTCGGCCCCGGCGATCCGGGCCGGCGCGGCGATCCGGGAGTCCCGCCCGAGCCCCAGCCGCCCAATGGCGTGAACCCGCCGCCGCCGGCGGCCGTCCGTTGAGAAGCCCGCGGAGCCCACAAGGAGGTACCATGAACCATCGCCAGCGGACGATCCCCCTCTTCCCTACCCTGGTCACCCTGCTCGCCCTGGGGACCACCCTTTTGGCCGCCCCGTCGCTCTCGGCGGGCGCCATCGACGTCAAGCTCAAGCTGCCGCAGCGCGCGCGCCTCAACCTCCAGGGGCGCAAGTCGATCGCCGTCACCCCGTTCATCGTCGTCAGCCAGGAGGGCCAGGAGAAAGAGAAGGTCCTCGGCCGGGACGTCGACGTGCAGAAGGAGTTCGGCCGCTACTTGAGCAAGGTGCTGAAGCGCGAGACCGAGCTCAAGGTGATCGACCCCGGGCCGGTCGACTTCCCGGTCTACGACGCCGACCAGCTGATCAAGCAGAAGGATTTCTGGCGCGCGCTCGGCGAGCGCACCCAGGCCGACCTCATCCTCTCCGGCAGCCTGGACTTCGACATCCAGGACAAGACCGGCTACCGGACCGAGGAGTACACCTCGCCGTTCAACGGCCAGCCCTACTACCGGCAGGTGCTGGTCGAGCAGACCGGCTTCCAGTACGACATCCTGATGCAGGTCTACGACGGCAAGACCGGCGACCTGCTCTACACGGACAACTTCAAGGACTTCCAGAGCCAGGAGGGGCAGAAGGCGGACCCGTTGAAGGGCATGTTCGAGAACCTCCTGTCGCTCGAAGACCGCATCCTCGGGGTCTTCACGCAAAAAGAAGTCGAGGCCACCCGTACCCTTTTCACGCAATAGTGCGAAGGAGATCTCTTTGATCCGACCCTCTCATCGCCTGGCCCATCGCCTGGTTCTCCTCGGCCTGGCCGTCGCCCTGGCCGTTTCTGCCCGTCCGCTCGCGGCGCAGGTCTCCGGGTACGAAGGCAACCTGATCTTCGGCAAGAACAAGATTCAGTATCGCCAGTTCGACTGGCACATCTACCACTCCCCGCACTTCAACGTCTATTACTACTCGGCCGAGGAACCGCTCCTGCCCAAGGTCGTGTCGTTCGCCGAGAGCGCCTACGACCAGCTGTCGCGGGAGTTCAACTACCAGATCAAGGATCCGGTGCCGCTCCTCTTTTACCAGACCCATTCCGCCTTCGAGCAGAACAACGTCATCCTGAACTTCATCGAGGAGGGGATCGGTGCTTTCGCGAGCCCGGCCCGCTTCCGCATGGTCATGCCGGTCGATTCGCCCGACCCCGGCCTGATCAAGCTGATCCTCCACGAGCTCACCCACATTTTCCAGTACCACATCCTCTACTCGGGCAACCTGGCCCGCTCGCTCGCCTCCGGCCCGCCTACCTGGTTCATCGAGGGCATGGCGAGCTACATGGCGAAGGACGAGCAGGCGAGCGACCGGATGTTCCTTCGCGACTTCGTCGTCAACGACCGCATCCCCTCGATCCGCCAGGACGTCGAGGGCTACCCGGCCTACCGCTACGGCCACGCGGTTTTCGACTTCATCGAGGAACGCTGGGGGAAGGAAGGGTTCTTAGACTTCGTCGACGAGATGCGCAACACGATCGGGGGCCGGGTCGACCGCGCCTTGAAGCGCGCCTTCAAGCTCGAGCCGGAGGACTTCGACATCGAGTTCCGGCGCTGGCTGCGGAAGAAATACCTGGGCGAGCTGGTGAAGACCGGCGAGCCTTCCGACTTCGGCCGCCTGTTCCGCGAGAAGGACAAGGAGATCGCCCTCGCCACCTCGCCCTCGGCCTCGCCCTCGGGCGACCTGGTGGCCGCCATGGGGAACGTCGGCGGCGACCTGGGGGTGGTGCTCTTCGACAGCGCCAAGCGGGTCCACCTGAGAAACCTGACCTCCAACCACGCCAAGGAGTACCAGTACCTCTCGGGGCAGTTCCTCACCGCTGGCCGCGGCATGGGCCGTGACCTCGCCTTCTCGCCCGACGGCAACACCATCGCCTGCTTCGCCAAGCGGGAGCGCGGCCGGAGCCTCATGCTCCTGGACGTGCTCCACGGCGGCATCCGCCGGATCATCGAGATGAACGAGGTCGAGCAGCAGCAGGGGCCGGCCTGGAGCCCCGACGGCAAGCATGTCGCCTTCGCCGGCTACATGAAAGGCCAGTTCGACGTCTTCAGCATCGACCTGGACACCCTGGCGATCACCAACCTCACCAACGACGACATCTTCGACGGCGCCCCGACCTTCTCGCCGGACGGCCGCTCGGTCGTCTTCGTCTCCTCGGTGGGCAAGGGCAGCGGCACCAACAAGCTCTTCCGCGTCGACCTGGACAAGCCGGGCCAGCGCTTCCAGCTGACGACGGTCGAGGGCAACGACAACGACCCGATCTACTCGCCCGACGGCAAGCGGATCTACTTCACCTCCGACCGCGACGGCACCGACAACATCTACAGCCTGGAGGTCGAGACCGGCAAGGTCCAGCAGTACACGAACGTCGTCACCGGCGCCTTCATGCCGACCGTCCTCCGGAGCAAGGAGGGCAAGGAGCGGCTGGTCTTCACCGGCTACTGGAAGGGCAACCTCGACCTCTACGTGACCGACACCGACCAGCCGGTCCGCGAGGCGGCGGCCGAGAAGCCGACGCCGGCCCCGGCCAAGGCGCAGGATCTGCCGAAGTACGAGCCCGACATCCAGGTGACGGTCGACAACAGCAACAAGGAGAAGTACTCCGGCCGCAAGTACTTCCTGGAGGACGCCCAGGCCTACGCCGGAGTGCAGAGCGACCAGACCGTCCTCGGCCAGGTGCAGCTCAACTTCTCCGACTACCTGGGCGACCGCCGGATCATCGCCAACTTCTCGTCGATCGAGAGCTTCTCGAACTTCGACTTCGTCTACGCCAACCTGTCGCATCGCCAGCAGTGGCAGTTCGAGGTGTTCGACCATCGCACCTTCTACATCGCCCAGGACACGACCGGCTTCCTGACCCGCGGCCGCGCCGCCTTCCAGGAGACCGGGGGCTTGGCCTCGCTCATCTACCCTTTCACCTTCTACCACCGGGCCGAGATCGGCCTGGGCTACATCGTCCGCAAGATCGACTTCCAGCAGTTCGCCGTCGACGCTAAGGGCAACTTCATTCCCGTCGTCGTGCCGATCAGCGACAACTTCCCCCTCCTCCAGGCCTCGTTCATCGGCGACACGGCGCGCTTCTCCGAGGCGGGGCCGAGCTCCGGTCATCGCTACCGCCTGGAGTTGAGCTACGCGCCGTCGACCAAGGGTGGCGGCAGCGAGTTCACGACCCTGACTCTCGACGCTCGGCAGTACGTGCCGCTGACGCTCCGGAGCGGCTTCGCCTTCCGCGCCTTCGCCGGCACCAGCAGCGGCAAAACGCCCAACCCGTTCTTCTTCGGCGGCCTGGACACCCTCCGCGCCTTCGACTACGCGACGATCGTCGGCGACCGCGCCTTTTTCGCCAACGCCGAGTTCCGCTTCCCCCTGATCGACGTGCTGGCCACTCCGGTGCTCGGCTTCCGGGGGATCCGGGGCGTCATCTTCTTGGATACCGGCGGTGCCTACTTCCACCGCTTCCAGCGCTTCCAGTACTACAGCGGAGAGACCAAGACGCTCAAGGACGGCGTCGCCTCCTACGGCTGGGGGTTGACGGTCAACCTCCTGGGCCTGGACGTCAACTGGGACTTCGCCAAGCAGTGGGACTTGAAGAACCAGCTGAGCGGCTTCCGCACCGACTTCTGGATCGGTACCCGCTTCTAAGCGACCCCTTTCCGCATCCCCTCTCCCGAGGCGCCCGGCTCCGGCCGGGCGCTTCTGTTTGGGGGGCTCGTGTCCCGGTTTGAGCTCGCGGCCTGCTCCTTCGGGCGCTCCGCGCAGCCAGTCACAGGCCCGGAGCTCAAACCAGGACACGAGGTTCGAGAGGCCTTCCTTGTGGCATTCCCGTTGCGGGGATACAATTTCCTCCATCTATGCGCCTCCAGGTGCTCGGCGGGTTCGGGGGGGAAAGCCGCGATTGCCGGATGACCTGCCTGTTGATCAACGGGTCGATCGCGCTCGACGCCGGCTCGCTCTCTCAGGTGCTGTCCATCGAGCGGCAGGTCGAGGTGCACTCGATCCTCCTCTCCCACTCCCACATGGACCACACCAACTCGCTGCCGTTCTTCATCGAGAACGTCTACGGCAAGAGCGAGCGGCCGATCGAGATCCACGCCTCGGAGGCGACGGTCTACGCCATCCGCAAGTACCTCTTCAACAATGCCACCTGGCCGGACTTCACCCGCCTGCCCAACCACCTGCTGCCGGCGATGCGCTTCACGGAGTTCGAGAGCGAGGTGCCGCTGACGATCGACGGGGTCACCTTCACCCCCATCCCCGTCGACCACCTGGTGCCGACCCACGGCTTCCTCATCGAGCAGGACGGCGTGGCCGTCCTCTGGTCCTCCGATACCGGCCCCACCCAGCGCCTCTGGGAGGTCGCGAACCGCACCCCGAACTTGAAGGCCGTCTGCATCGAAACGAGCTTCGACAACTCCCTCCAGGAGGTGGCGGACATCTCCCTCCACCTGACCCCCCGGACCCTGGAGACCGAGCTCCGCAAGCTCCAGAAGCGGGTGCCCATCCTCATCCACCACCTGAAACCCCCGTGCGTCGAGAAGATCCACGAGGAGGTGAGGCGGCTGGGGAATCCGGACATCGAGTTTCTGGAGCAGGGGAAGGAATACCGGTTTTAAGCTGTGGTAAATTCCTGGGGTTACGAAGGGAGGGTGAAATGAGCCTGAAGGACATGACTCCGCACACCGGGAAGCATGCCAAAGTCAAAGCGGTTCGTCCCGTCGGCCTGGTATCCAAGGCGAGGAGCTCGGACGCCGAGCTCACGGAGGAGTTCGAGCGCGTCAAGGCGTTGGTCATCGATCTCGCGGCCGGCTTGGAGGCCTGCGGTGACAGGCTCGACGTGTCCTTGAGCAACATCGACCTCACCCTGCAGTCGCTCGCCGCACAGAAAGAGCGTATCCAGGTCCTGGAGCGGGGGCTGGGGATTGAGCGATAGGGCACTTGAGACCTTCAAGGGCCTCCGGGGTCTACTCGAAGATATCCTGGCTCCCACCGTTGGCCGGCTCGAAGTCAGGGTGGCCGGTCTAGGTGAGCGCTGTGACCGGATGGCCTCCGAGATCAAGGAGAACCGCATCGCCCATGAAGCCCTCCTGCGCGATCTCACCGAACAGATGGCGATCTTGAACGGCCGCTTGAGCAAGCTCGAGGGGCGTACGGATGGCATGAAATCCGAGCTGACACTGGCGCTCCAACTCGAGATGCTCAAGATCGCTCAGGGATTCCAGCCGATCCACGGGACGGCTCGCGGCTCCCTGCCGGCTTCGGAGGAGGGTGCTTAGCAGCCGAGGGAAAGGATCCCCATAGGAAGTGGTATCTCCTGACCTCTACCCCTGCCCCTTGGGCTGACATCCTGCCTCTTCCGTGTTACCTTTGCCCAGGTGGTCCCCCCGTTTCAATCCGAGCTTTCAGGGCGACGTCGCGCGCCGGCTCCCGCCTGGCAGCAGGCTGAGCTCTTCTTCTGCGAGCCGGCGGCGCCCGTGGCGGCGAGCCCGGTGCCCGTCGCCGCGCCCGTCCCCGCGGCCGCTGCCCCGGTAAAGCCGGCCGGCCCTCCCCTCCGGGTCGTCGTCCTCGGCTCGGGGAGCGGCGGCAACTGCGTCGTCGTCGAGTCCGGTCCGCACCGCATCCTGATCGACGCCGGTTTCGCCTGCCGGGAGATCGAGCGCCGTTTGGCGGCGGTGGGGGTCGATCCCAAATCGCTCTCGGCTCTGATCCTCACCCACGAGCACGTCGACCACTGCCGGGGCGCCGCGCGGCTCGCCAAGCGCCACCGGCTGCCGATCTACGCCACCCGCGGCACGCTCGACGGCTGGGGTTTCCGGCCGGAGGTGGCGGCGGCGGCGGTCGTCCTGCGCTCGGGGGAGCCGGTCGAGATCTCGGGGTTCGTCGTCGAGCCCTTCGCCATCCCGCACGACGCCAGAGAGCCGGTCGGCTTCCTCGTCGAGGACGGCGCCGGCCGCCGGATGGGCTTAGCGGGCGACATCGGGAGCCGCACCCGACTCGCCTGGGCCCGTCTGGCCGAGGTCGACCTCCTGCTCCTGGAGGCCAACCACGATCTCGACATGCTGCGCACCGGCCCCTATCCCTGGGCGCTGAAACAGCGGGTCGCCGGACGCCACGGCCACCTCTCGAACCGGGAGGCGGCCGAGGGTATCCCCGAGCTGGTCTCCTCCCGGCTGCGCTGCGTTGCGCTCTACCACCTCTCGCGCACCAACAACCTGCCGGCGCTCGCCGCGGCGGCGGTGGCGGAGGCCCTGGAGCGGGAGGGCTGCCGGGCGGCGCTCGCGGTGACCGACCAGTTCCAACCGAGCCCCTGGCTCGAAGCCACGTAAAGACCCGAGGAGATTTCAAAAGTGAGAGCGAGAGTGACCGTCTATCCGCGGCGCGAAATCCTCGATCCGCAGGGCAAAGCGATCGAGAACGCCCTGCGCCGTGTCGGCTTCCCCGGCGTGGAATCGGTGCGGGCCGGCAAGTGCTTCGACATCCGCCTCGGCGCTACCGATCCCCAGGCGGCGGAAGCCGAGCTCAAGGCGATGTGCGAGAAGCTCCTCGCCAACACCGTCGTCGAGGACTTCGCGGTCGAGCTCCTGGCGGGAGGGGACGAGCCGTGAGGTGCGGGGTCGTCGTCTTCCCGGGCAGCAACTGCGACCACGACGTCTATCACGTCTTGAAGCATGTGATGGGCCAGGACGTCTCGTTCCTCTGGCACGACGAGGAGACGCTCCAGGGTGCCGAGCTCGTCGTGCTCCCCGGCGGTTTCGCCTACGGCGACTACCTGCGGGCCGGGGCGCTCGCCGCTCTCTCGCCGGTGATGGCGGCGGTCAAACGGCACGCCGAGGCCGGCGGGCTCGTGCTGGGGATCTGCAACGGCTTCCAGGTCCTTCTCGAAGCCGGGCTCCTCCCGGGCGCCATGCGGCGGAACGAAAACCTCCGCTTCCTCTGCCAGGACGTCTATCTGAAGGTCGAGCGCAACGACCTGCCGTTCACCCGCGACCTTGCCGTCGGCCAGGTGCTCCGGCTCCCCATCGCCCACGCCGAGGGCAACTACGAGGACTCCCCGGAGCGGTTGGACGCCCTGGAGGCGGCGGGCCAGGTGGTCTTCCGCTACGTCCAGCCCGACGGCTCCCCCGCGGCCGGCTCGGGGACCGCCGACGAGTGGAACCCCAACGGCGCGGCCCGGGCCATCGGCGGCATCGCCAATGCCCGCGGCAACGTCCTCGGCCTCATGCCCCACCCCGAGCGCTGCGCCGAGGAGATTCTCGGCAACACCGACGGCTTGAAGCTCCTCCAGAGCTCGGTCCAACTCGGAGCGCCGGTCGTAGCGTCAGGGTACGGAGGGCGGCGATGACTCTCCTCCAGGAACCCGCGGTCAGCCCCGAGCTCGCCCGGTCGCAGGGGATGACCGGGGAGGAGTACGAGCGGCTCCAGAAGATCCTCGGCCGCGAGCCCTCCTACACCGAGCTCGGCATCACCTCGGCCCTGTGGTCCGAGCACTGCTCGTACAAGTCGTCGAAGATCTACTTGAAGGAGTTCCCCACCGAGGGGCCGCACGTCCTCGAAGGGCCGGGGGAGAACGCCGGCGTCGTCGACATCGGCCACGGCTGGGTCGCCATCTTCAAGATGGAATCGCACAACCACCCGAGCTTCATCGAGCCCTACCAGGGGTCGATGACCGGGGTCGGCGGCATCCTCCGCGACGTCTTCACCATGGGGGCGCGCCCCATCGCCTGCATGGACTCGCTCCGCTTCGGCGAGATCGACGCCCCCCGGATGCGCTTCCTGATCGACGGCGTCGTCCGTGGGATCGGCGGCTACGGCAACTGCGTGGGCATCCCCACGGTGGGCGGCGAGACCGGCTTTCACCGCTCGTACAACGGCAACATCCTGGTCAACGCCTTCGCCCTTGGCGTGGCGCGGCGGGACCAGGTCTTCCACGCCAGGGCGAGCGGCCCGGGCAACCCCATTCTCTACGTCGGCAGCGCCACCGGCCGCGACGGCATCCACGGCGCCACCATGGCCTCGGAGTCGTTCGACGCCGAGAGCGAGGCCAAGCGCCCGACCGTCCAGGTGGGCGATCCGTTCACCGAGAAGATCCTCTTGGAAGCCTGCCTGGAGGCGATGCGGACGGGAGCGATCGTCGCCATCCAGGACATGGGGGCGGCGGGGCTCACCAGCTCGTCGTTCGAGATGGCGGGCCGCGGCGGGCTGGGGATGCGCCTGGACCTCGACCGGGTCCCCCTCCGCGAGGCGGGGCTCACCCCCTACGAGATGATGCTCTCGGAGTCGCAGGAGCGCATGGTCCTGGTGGCCAAGGGCGGCCGCGAGGAGGAGGTGGTGAAGGTCTTCCGGCGCTGGGGCCTCGAGGTGGCGACGATCGGCGAGCTCACCGAGACCGGCCGGGCGGTCCTCGTCTGGCACGGCGAGACGGTGGCCGACATGCCGGTCCTGCCGCTCACCCAGGAGGCGCCGGTCTACCGCCGGCCGGCCGAGCCGCCGGCCGATCTCGCGAAGCGCCAGCGCCCCCCGGAGGTGCCGGCGTCCAGCGATCCCATGGGCGACCTGCGGCGGCTCCTCGGCACCCCGGAGCTCGCGAGCAAGCAGTGGATCTGGCGCCAGTACGACCATACGGTCCGCACCAACACCGTGATCGGCCCGGGCGGCGACGCCGCGGTCCTCCTGCTGAAGGGGACCCCCGCGGGGCTCGCCATGACCTCGGACGTCAATCCGGTCTACTGCTACCTCGATCCCCGGCGCGGCGGCGCCCAGGCGGTGGCCGAGGCGGTGCGCAACCTCGCCTGCGTCGGCGCCGCCCCGGTGGGCCTGACCGACTGCCTCAACTTCGGCAACCCCGAGGTGCCGGAGATCACCTGGCAGTTCCGCGAGGTCATCCGGGGGATGTCCGACGCCTGCCGGGCCCTCGGGGCGCCGGTGATCTCGGGTAACGTCTCCTTCTACAACGAGACCGAGGGGCGCTCCATCCACCCCACCCCGACGGTGGGGATGGTGGGGGTGATCCCCGATCTCCGGCACCTGCCCGCGGCGCACTTCCAGTCGGCGGACGACCGGATCGTGCTCTTGGGTGGAACCGAGAGCGCACCGGGGGAGTTCGGCGGCTCGGCCTACCTGCGGCTCCTCTACGACGTCGAGCAGGGGCTGCCGCCCGCGGTCGACCTGCCGGCCGAGGCGCGGCTCGCCGCTCTCCTCCGCCGGCTGGTGGCCGAGGGGCTCATCCACACCGCCCACGACCTCTCCGAGGGCGGCCTGGGGATCGCCCTGGCGGAAGCCTGCTTCGGCCGGCTCCTGGGAGCGACGGTCGAGCTGCCACTCGCGCGCGATGGCCGACCTCTTCTCGGAGACCCAGGGGAGGGCGATCGTGGCGGTGCGGCCGGTCACTCTCGACCGGCTGCTCCGTGCCGCCGAGGCGGCCGGGGTACCGGCCCGGGAGATCGGCGCGGTCGGCGGTCCCGACCTCGTGATCCGGGCAGGCGGGGAGACCTGGAAGGCGCCCGTCGCCGACCTCCACGAGGTCTGGTCGACGGCGTTACCTCGGGCGTTGGGGCTGTAGGCCGAGAATTTAGCGACCGGCGGTTTCGTTCCTACTGAAGCGGGAAGCGATCCCGCCTTTTCTGCCTTTGAGTCCGGACGGGGGCACCTTTTATGTGCGGGATCTTCGGCATCGACGGCTGTGACGACGCGGCCAACCTGACCTACCTGGGCCTCTACGCCCTCCAGCACCGGGGGCAGGAGAGCGCGGGGATCGTCTGCTGGGACGGGCAGCACCTGGGCGTCGAGCGCGGCATGGGCCAGGTGTCGGACGTCTTCAAGGAGAAGGTGATCGCCCGCCTGCCGGGGAAACGTGCCCTCGGCCACACCCGCTACTCGACCGCGGGGACGAGCGTCATCGCCAACGCCCAGCCGATCGTCGTCAAGACCTCGCTCGGGCCCCTCGGCATTGTCCACAACGGCAACCTCACGAACCCGGTCGAGATCCGGCAGCGCCTGGAGAGCGAGGGCTCGATCTTCCAGACGACGAGCGATACCGAGGTGATCCTCCATCTCATGGCGCGAAACCCGAGGAAGGACGTCGTCGAGTCCTTCATGCTGGCTTTAGAGCAGGTGCGAGGGGCCTACTCGCTCCTCCTCATCACTGACGGCTGCCTGATCGCCGCCCGCGACCCCCACGGCTTCCGCCCCCTCGCCCTCGGCGACCTGGACGGCTGTCCCTGCTTCGCCTCCGAGAGCTGCGCCTTCGACCTCCTGGGCGCCCGGGCCGTCCGCGAGCTCCTCCCCGGCGAGGTCCTGGTGTCGCGCGGCGGCCGGATCGAGGACGTCGAGAGCTTCCGGCTGCCCGAGATCCCCAGCCTGCCGGCGCGCTGCATCTTCGAGCATGTCTACTTCGCCCGCCCCGACAGCCACGTCTTCGGCGAGGCGGTCTCCCAGGTGCGACTGAAGATGGGGGCGCGCCTGGCGCGGGAGGCACCGGCGGTGGCGGACATCGTCGTGCCGGTGCCGGACAGCGGCCTCTTCGCGGCCCTCGGCTACAGCCGGGAATCGGGGCTGCCGCTCGAATTCGGGCTGATCCGCAACCACTACGTGGGGCGGACCTTCATCCAGCCCAAGCAGTCGATCCGCAACTTCGGGGTGAAGGTCAAGTTGAACCCTGTCCGCGAGCTGATCGCGGGCAAGCGGGTGGTCCTGGTCGACGACTCGATCGTCCGCGGCACGACCTCGCAGAAGATCGTCCGCATGGTGCGCGACGCCGGGGCGGCCGAGATCCACGTCCGCATCTCGGCGCCGCCCACCCGCCACTCCTGCCACTACGGAATCGACACGCCGACCGAGCGCGAGCTCATCGCTTTTTCCAACGACGTCGAGGAGATCCGCCGCTTCGTCGGCGCCGACAGCCTCGCCTACCTCTCGGTCGACGGCCTCCTCTCCTCCGTCCGCGGCGACCGGGACAGCTACTGCACCGCCTGCTGGACGGGCGACTACCGGGTCCCCATCAGCGTCGAGGACCGGCGCCAGGCGGAGCTGTTTCCGCTCCGGATGGCGGAAGGGGAGTAGGAAGAGGGCCTCCTCCTCCCAAACAAAAGCCCCCGCGCCCAGAGGGCCACGGGGGCTTCGCGATTGGCGGATCGGGTAGACCTTGCGTCTTACGAGATCTCGAACCCGCTCTGCTTCAGCTCCTTCTCTTCCACCTGCCGCCGCACCCCCTCCTCCTCCTCGACCACCCGGCCGTCGAAGAGGTGGATGCTGCGGTCGGCGTAGCGGGCGAAGCGCGGGTCGTGGGTGACCATGCAGATCGTCGCGCCCTCCTTGTGGAGCTCCTCCAGAAGCTCCATGACCGCCTCGCTGTTCCTCGAATCGAGGTTGCCGGTGGGCTCGTCGGCGAGGAGGATCGAGGGCTTGCCGACCACCGCCCGGGCGACCGCGACGCGCTGCTGCTGACCGCCGGAGAGCTGCGAAGGGTAGTGCTTCATGCGGTGCGACATGCCCACCCGCTCCAAGGCCTCCTGCACCCGGTCCTTGCGCTCCTTGGCCGGCATGCCGCGGTAGGTGAGCGGCAGCTCCACGTTCTCGTAGACCGTCAAGTCGCCGATCAGGTTGAAAGCCTGGAAGATGAAGCCGATCTCCTTGTTCCGGATGCGGGCCCGGTCGGAGAAGGAGAGATCGGCCACCTGCTTGCCGTTCAACCAGTACTTGCCGTCGCTCGGCGTGTCGAGGAGGCCGAGGATCGACAGCAGGGTGGTCTTGCCGCAGCCCGAGGGGCCGGCGATCGAGACGTACTCGCCGTTCTTGATCTCTAGGTGGATGCTGGCGAGAGCGTGGGTCTCCACCTCGTCGGTGAGGAAGACCTTTTTCACTCCGTCGAGCGTGATCAGCGACCCGTTGGTGCTCATGATTTTCTCCCTTGCAAATTAGTTCACGCGCAGGACGTCGTGCCCATCCCACGCCGAGGTGTCGGAAAGGATGACCTTGTCTCCCACATTCAAGCCGCCCACGATCTCGATCGTGCTGACCGAGCTCCTGCCGAGCTGGACCGGGACGCGCTGCGCCTCCTTGCCGTCCTCGACCAGCTTGAACATCTGGACCTTGCTGTTGGGCTGGCCGTAGGCCGGCCGGCCGACATAGAGGACGTTGTCGAGGCGCTCGATCAGGATCGTGCCGTCGACCGAGAGGTCGACCCGCGCCCCCTTGGGGAGCGCGCCCTTGTCGAGCCGGACGTCGACGGTCACCGTGCCGTCCTGGACCGACGGGGCGACCCGGCTGACGTGACCGGAGACGATGCCGTTCCGGGTGTCGATCTGGGCCGACTGGCCGATCACCACGTCCTTCGCCTGGGTCTCCGGGATCTTGAGCTCGGCCTTCAGGTGGTCGGGCTGGGCGACGCGGGCGAGGTTGGCCCCGGGCGCCACCTTCTGGCCGACCTGGACCGGCAGCTCCTGGAGGACGCCGTCGATGCCCGCCTTGACGTGGAGGGCCTCGACCTGGCGGCGCTTCAGCCCGTAGACCGCCACCGCCTGGTTGACGCGGGCGCGCTGGGCGGCGAGCTGGGCCTGGGCCGAGAGGGCGTTCTGCCGGACCTTCTGCTTCTCGAAGGCGCTCTGCTTGCCGAGCGTCGCCGACTGCATGGTCGACTTCTTCATCGTGATCTCGGGGATCAGGCCGTCCTTGGCGAGCTTGACGTCGGCCTCCGCCTGGAGCTTCGACTGCTCGCTCTGCGACTCGACCGAGGCGGCCGTCGACTGCTGGTCCAGAAGCTCCTTGTCGAGCTTGGCCTGGAGATCCTGGTAGTCGGCCTGGGCAGCCTTCAGCTGCGACTCCGCCTCGGCCGCATTCTGCTCCAGATCCGGGTTGCTCATCTCGAGAAGGAGGGTGTCCTTGGTCACCGTGACGCCGGGGAGAGCGGGGATCCGCTCGATCCGCCCGTCGACTAAAGCCGGGACGTAGCGGATGTCCTCCGCCACCAGGGTCCCGGGACCGCGCACCTCGCGCTGCATCGGGCCGCGCTGGACCGTGTCGACCCAGATCGTCGCCTTGTCCACCGTCGGCGCCGCCGGCCGCAGACGGCCGAGGCCCAGGGTGACCAGCAGGATGGCGACCAGGGCGACGGCGCCCCAGATGATCCGGCGCGTCCGCTTCTTCTTTGCTTCTCCAGTCCGCTGAACATCCATACCCATAGTCGTTTCCTCTCCGGCACCATTACGCACGGGCCATGCCCAAGGTTGCAGGGGTTCTCTATCTTACGCCGGTGTCGCCATTTAACGAAAACGGGACGGCGCGGCCGGGGGACGCCCCGGTCATCGGGGTGTCCGTTTGCGGGAAGATGCAGTCCCAGAAGCGGACACCTTTTCGGCTCCCCCGGCTCCCCCGGCTCCTGAAACCTCGGAGCGGACCTCCCGTGTCAGCCAGCGCTCGCGGTACTCGCGGAGCGCCGGGGTGTCCGGGAAGTACTCGCCGGGGGCGAACGGATAGCCGCTCATGGCGTGGAAGGGGAGAGGCTCGACCTGCCCGGCCTCCCAGGTGTTGCGGTCGGCGTCCTTGTCCCAGCCGACGCTCTCGAAAAAGACGGTGCGGTTAAAGCCGGGAGCCACGGGCGGCAGGCGCGAGGCGTCGAAGGTGAGGGCGATCTCGTCGCCGGCGGCGAGGACGGCCGAGCGGTCGTCGGAAGCTGAGGCCAGCAGCTCCCGGACGTCGCCGAAGCGGGTGTAGCGGCCGGGGAGGGGGAGCCAGGGGGAGGCGGCCGAGACCCGGCCGTAGTCGTAGCCATGCGGGCCGTTGGGGGAGCGCCGGACGAGGGCCGAGAAGCCGCGATAGGAGAGCTCAGCCGTCGCCGGAGCGAGCCGGGCCCGGACGACGGCCTCCCCGTCGGCGGCAGGGAGAGCGGTCCAGGCGATGCGGTCCCAGGCCAGCCAGAGCGAGGTGACGATGCGGAGCCGCCGGGCGCCCCGGGGGAGGGGCGGGGTGTCGACGACTAAAGTCTTGGTCTTCCCCGCCGGGTAGCCCAGGACCGGCATCAGCACCTGCCAGCCGGCGGCGGTCTCGACCTCCAGCCGGGGCGGTACAGAGGCGAGGTCGCGGCGCCCAGCGATGGCGAGGTTCAGGCTCGCGTCGGCGGGGAAGATCCAGCCGTCGAGGTGGAGGCGGACGGGGCCCTCCGGAGCCCGGCCGAGGTCGAAGGTGAAGGTCCAGGGCGCCGCGGCGATCCCCTGGTAGGGGCCGGGGACGTAGCCGCCGGCGTAGACCTCGTCGCGGGCGCGCACCGCGGCGGTCACCTCCTGGCCGGCGCCGTCCCAGGCCGCGGTGACCGGCTGGAGGCCGCGGCTGCCGAGGACCCTGCCGGGGTTGGGAGGTCCGGGGAGCACCCGGAGGTTGCTCGCCACCTCGACCTCCGCTGGGTGGTCGACCACCCAGAGCCGCACCTGGTCGAAGTAGGCCGCCTCCCAGAGCTCCTCGGTGACGCTCAGCTGATAGATGCCGTTCTCCGGCCGGGCGCCGTCGACCCGGACCAGCTCCTCGGGGTCGGCGCCGGCGTAGACCCCGGGGGCGACGGGGAGGCCCAGGGGTGCTGCCCAGAGGAGGTCGGTGACGAACTCCATCCGCTCGCCGTTCCAGGTATAGAGGAAGGGGCAGCTCCCTTTGAGCACCTGCTCCTCGATCACCGCCTGGTCGCCCGCCACCTGCAGCCGGTTCTGGGGGACGCCGTTGGTCCACACCACCCGCAGCAGCTCGGCCTGGCGCTCTCTGCCGAGACCGAAGTGGGTGACCTCGCCTTGAGCTTCGCGGAATTGGTAGGCCGCGCCCGACCGTAGCTCCAGGGTGGCAGCCAAGCCCGAAGAGGTTGTTCTTGCCGTTCCCCTTCCCCAGGCCGCGCAGGCGGACGTCCAGCCAATGGTTGCGGTTGCCGCCGTCGTCGTCGATCCGGTAGAGGCCGTCCGGCCCGGTCACGACGAGGTCGAGGTCGCCGTCCCCGACTAAGTCGGCGGCGGCGACGCTCCCCCCGCGGGCCGGACCGCTCTGGACAGGGAGCGGGGTGAAGCCGGCGCCACGCCGGGCCAGGACGAAGAGCCCGGGCTCGCCGCTGAGGACGAGGTCCAGGTCGGCCGTCGTTGTCGAGGTCGGCGGCCAGGAGGGCGGTGAACCGCGCACCGGGAGGGAGGGGCGCCGGGAGGTCCCAGGGCTCGAAACGGCCGCCGCCCCGGTTATGCCAGAAGGAGAGCCGGTCGCCCGCCGCGGCGAGCACCGCCAGGTCGGGGCGGCCGTCGTCGTCGAGATCGGCGGCGACCACCGCCCGTGCCGGGGGGACCCTGGCGAGGCCCGACTCCGCAGTGCGGTCAGAGAAGCGCCCCTGGCGCAGGTTGTCGAGCCAGGTGAGGCCGCTCGGGCCGTCCGGATGGACGAGGAGGAGGTCGAGGTCGCCGTCCCGGTCGAGGTCGGTCGCGATCGCCTGGCTCACCGTGCGGGCGGGGGTCTTCGGGAGGGAGGGAAACGCCTTGTCCCCCACCGCGGTCAGCGCCCCGGTGCCGGGATTCGACCAGAGGTCGGCCGTGCCTCCCCCCCCGACTCCGCCTCCGGCGAGCGCCAGGTCGAGATCGCCGTCGCCGTCGTAGTCGAGAACCGCCGCCGCCGTGGCTCCCACCCCGCCGGCCCCGGCGAGGCCGAAACCGGGGGTGACCGCGAAGCCCCCCTTGCCGTCCCCCTTGAAGACGAGCACCGTGCCCGGGCCATAGGCGAGGAGATCGAGCGCCCCGTCGTTGTCGAGATCGGCGGCGAGGAGGTGGGTGGCGCCGGGGGCGGGGAGGACGGGGGAGGGTTTGAAGCCGGCGGCGGCCAGGCGCACCTCCAGGCCGGGGTGCTCGCCGAGCACCAGCCGCGCCAGGTCGGGCTTGCGGTCGCCGTCGAAGTCGGCGACCGCGAGGGTGGCGGTCCCCGCTGGGGAGGGGGTGGGGTCGAGGCGGGCCCCCCGGAGGGTGACGGCGAGGGGGGGCCCCCACTCGGCGGCCGGCGGCTCGTCGCCGAAGCGGGTGACCGGCACCCCCTGGATGCCGCGGGTCAGCTCGCGCTGGCTCCCCTGGTACATGGAGGTCGATTTGAGGATGTTCTCCAGCCGCAGCGCCGGCACCCGGGCGGCGGCGAGTTCGTTCTTCTCCAGGGCGGCGAGGACGCTGTCGAGCGCCGGTACGGCCGCCGGCGGGGGCTGCCAGAGGATCTCGCGCACCCGCAGATAGGAGGCGGTCGCCGTGGCGCGGTCGCCGGCCGCGATCGCCCGGGAGCCGCGCTGGAGGAGGACGACGAGGTTCTCCGGCCGCAGCTTCGCCAGGCGCTCCAGGGCCTGCCCGGCGAGATCCTGGGCCGTCCCCCCGGCGGCTCCCGCCCCACCCGTGGTGGCGGACCGGTAGGCGGCGTAGAGGGTCTCGACATCGTCGGGAGCCGCGGTCATGGCGCGCGCGAAGCTCGCCAGAGCCTCCTCGGGCCGCCCCGCCCACAGCAGCACCTCGCCCCGCAAGGCCAGGAGGTCCGCCCGGCCCGGCGCCCTGGCGAGCGCCCGGTCCACGGCTGCCAGCGCCGCGCCGTAGTGCTGCTGGCGGAGAGCTGCGACCGCCAGGTCGGCGGGGCCCAGAGGGTCCTCCGGGGCCAGCTTGACGAGCTCGGCGAAGGTCTTCTCGGCCTCCGCCGGCCGTTCGTTCTCCAGCTGGGCCACCCCCAGATCCCGCAGCTCGATCGCTTTCCGTGGCAGAGCCGTGGGAGAGGCGGCCATAACGGCCAGGCTGCCGATGCCGAGGAGAGCGAGAGTGGGGGAGGAGGAGCCGGAGCCGGGAGACGAGGGGGGGCATGGAGCGGCATTCTAGCCCCGCCGCCCTCGTGCTAGCCTTGCCGCCATGAGCGCCAGCGCCGAAGAGCACCGCCGCTACTCGCCCCACCACCTGGGCTTCGCCGTCATTACGGTGAGCGACTCCCGCACGCCGGAGACCGACACCGGCGGCGCCACCGTCCGCGAGCTGGCGGCGGCGGCCGGTCACCGGGTGCTGGGGGCGAACCTGGTGCGGGACGAGATCCCCGCCATCCGCCAGGCGGTCGAGGCGATGCTCCTTTCCGAGGGGATCGACGTCCTCGTCCTGACCGGCGGCACCGGGGTCTCCCCCCGGGACGTGACGGTCGCGGCGGTCACCCCCCTCTTCGAGCGCCCGGTCGAGGGCTTCGGCGAGATCTTCCGCATGCTCTCCTACGAGCAGATCGGAGCGGCAGCCATGCTCTCCCGCGCCACCGCCGGCCTGATCGACGGCCGCGCCGTCTTCCTCCTCCCCGGCTCCCCCGGAGCGGTGGCCCTGGCGATGGAGAAGCTGATCCTCCCCGAGGTGGCGCACCTATTGGGGCAGGCGCGGCGGCGCTAGTGGTTCGTCAGCCTTGGTTTGCCGACCCCGTGTCTCAGACTCTGCGCCCCCGTACTCTGAGTCTGCGCCCCTGTACTCTGAGTCTGAGCCCCTGTGTCTCTGAGTCTGAGCCCCTGTGTCTCTGAGTCTGAGCCCCTGTGTCTCTGAGTCTGAGTCCCTGTGTCTCTGAGTCTGAGCCCCTGTGTCTCTGAGTCTGAGTCCCCGTGTCTCTGAGTCTGAGCCCCCGTGTCTCTGGCCTGGAGACCCGTATCTCGAACCTTGCGCCCCGTATCTCCGAGTCGGAGTCCCCATATCTCTGGTCTGGAGCCCCGTACCCCTGACTTTGAGACGCCTCGCTCGCGCTTGGAGAGCCGTATCTCGGATCTGGATCTACCTGCTCATGGCTTGGAGCGCCGTGGCGGGGAACTCGGCCGCGTGGCGGCTCGCCGTTTTCCCGGTCTGCAATGAACCCTACGGCGAAGCGGACTCCCGGAACCCACTCGGCGCCGATGTAGTCCGCGGTGAGCGGGTACCTGCACCGGCTTAGAGCCGCCGGCCGCGGGTCATCGAAGCTTGACGCTCAGTTCCCGATGTGTTTCAATTTCGCTTCTTAACATCTCCTTGTCCAAGGAAGGTTTGCATGCTGAAAAAGCCGGTCTCCGTTGCCATCGCGTTATTCGCGTCGTTTGGTGCAATCGCAAACGCCGCGGACCTGAGCGCGTCGTACGAGCGCGCCAGCAGGGAATTCGGCGTGCCGCTGGAGATCGTCCGCGCCGTCGCCTACGTACGCTCGGGCGGAGTGCAGCGGCAGCCGTCGACGTTCAGTGACCGTCCGCCGGCGTACGGCGTCATGGGGCTGCGCGACGACGACTGGTTCGGGCACAGCCTGCGCGACGCGGCCGCGCTGCTCGGCGTCTCGCCCGATCTGCTGCGAACGGATGCCGAGGCCAACATTCGCGGCGGGACGGCGCTGCTGGCCCGCATCGCGGCGAAGCACCCCGAGGCCGTGGCGCGCGACGTCGACAGTTGGCGCGGCGTGGTCGCGGAGTTCAGCGGCATCCCTCAGAAGGAAATCGCCGATCTCTTCGCGCAGCAGGTCCTCGAGCGGATTCATCCCGACGCGCCGGCGCCGAGAAGCGGCGCGCGGCGCATTGCAACGCTGGTCAATACCTCTTGTTCGAACGTGGTCTGGTACGGCGACACCATTCCCACCACCAACTATGCCGTCGGCCGAAACGGCGTGGCCATCACCATGGACGTCATCCACACCACCGAGGAGACCGCCGCCGACACGCTGTCGATTTTTCAGAATTCGTCGAACCAGGTGAGCTCGAACTATCTCGTCAATCGCGACGGCTCGGTGTGGCAGTTCGTCGCCGACGCCAACACCGCGTACCACTGCGGCAACAGCTCCTACAACCGCGCCTCGATCGGCATCGAGATGGAAGGATGGGCCGAGGGCTCGCCGCTGGAAGACTACTCGTGGCAGACGCCGGAGCAGTGGCAGTCGCTGGAAGCGCTGGTGTCCTGTCTGCACGGCGCGTACGCAATTCCGCTGGACCGCGCGCACCTCATCGGCCATAACCAGGTGCCCGACCCGAACAACCCGGCGCTGTACTGGGGCGGCGCGAACCATCACTGGGATCCGGGTCCCGCCTGGAGCTGGGACCATCTCATGACCGATCTCGGTCACCTCGCCGTCCCCGCCGCGGTCTCGGTTGCCTCGAAGTGCACGGTGACGGCGCTGCCGCAAGCGTCGGCGCCGCAAATCACGTACGTCTGGCCGGGAGAGAAATTCACCGCCTATGACGCGGTCGGCTCGTATCAGGAGATCTATCTGGCCGGCCGCGAATTCGCGCAGGCGTCCTCGCTGCCCGTGGGCTGGTACCACTGGGACGGATGGGTCCCGTCGTCATGCCTGTCCACGCTGGCCAGCAGTACGCGCCTCGAGGTCAGCGGCGCGTTCCCCAACACGCTGGAAGTCCGCGACGGAGCGCAGCAGTCGTCGACGGTCCTGGGCCACATCGGCGAGGGCAAGCGGTTCGTCGCCACCGGCAATACGCAGTCGGGTTTTGACGGCTATCTCTGGTACGAGTTCGCGCTCGCCGGCGACACCGGCGGTCCCACCGGCTGGTCCTCCTCGGTCCATCTGACAGTGGGCGACGTGGCGAGTTGCTACGGCGTGAGCGCCGCCAGCAGCCCGACCTCGGGCGGCACGGCTTCGATCGGCACCGCGCCGGACTGCTTCGGCGGCTTCGCGAACGGTGACGCGGTGTCCATCTCTGTGTCGGCGAACAGCGGCTACAACTTCTCGAGCTGGACGGCGGCGAACTGCACGCTGGCCAATCCAAGCGCGTCTTCGACGACCTGCACGATCACCGGCGCCGGAAAGGCCGCCGTCACGGCGAACTTCGCCGCCATCCCGTGCTACACGCTCGCGAAAAGCGCCAGCCCCTTGGCCGGCGGCAGCGTGACCATCAATACATCACAGAATTGTCCGGGCGGGTTCACCAGCGGCACCGCGGTTTCGATCACCACCACGCCGAACGGCACCTACAGCTTCACGAACTGGACTTCCACCAATTGCACGCTGGGCAACGCGAATGCTGCTTCCACGACATGCACCATGACCGGCGCGGGGAACGCGAGCGTGACGGCGAGGTTCCGCAAGCACTGATCGCTACAGCCGCCTTCACGGATTGATCGTGACCGCCTGCTCTACCTATCATTCCAAGACTGACGAAGCGCTAGGCTGAATTCCGCGGTCGGCGGAGCACCGGGGCGAGCAGGAGGAGCAGGAGCGCGCCGAGGAGAGCGGTGACGACGCTCCGGCCGTCGAAGGAGACGAGCCCCCCGAAGCCCAGCCAGGTCGCGAGGGCCCCGCCCGCGAGCGCGCCCACAACCCCCAGGAGGACGCTCCCGAAGCATCCTCCAGGTTCGCCGCCGGCCCGGATCCGGAGCGAGACGAGGCCGGCGATCAACCCGGCTAGAATCCACGTGGCGATACCCATCTTCGGCTCCCATCATCCCACGGCATACAATGGCCCCGCCATGTCCGATCCCCGCCACCGCCTCTACCTGATCGACGGCTACTCGAACATCTTCCGCGCCTTCTACGCCATCCGCAACCTCTCGAACTCGCGCGGGGAGCCGACCAACGCCGTCTACGGCTTCGTCCAGATGCTCCGGAAGCTCCTCCGCGACGAGAAGCCCGAGCTCGTCGGGGTCGCCCTCGAAGGGGGGGGCACCGAGAAGAGCGTGCGGGCCGAGCGCTACGAGGAGTACAAGGCCAACCGCAGCCCCATGCCCGAGGACCTGCGGAGCCAGATCCCCTGGGTGAGGAAGGCGCTCGCCGCCCACCGCATCCCCATCCTGGAGCTCGACCGCTACGAGGCCGACGACGTTCTCGGCACCCTGGCGAAGAAGGCGGCCGCGGCGGGCTACGACGTCGTCCTCGTCTCGGCCGACAAGGACCTGATGCAGCTCGTCGGCCCCCATGTCTCCATGTATCACACCGGCAGGAGCAAGCTCTACGGTCCGCAGGAGGTCGAGGAGGACTTCGGGGTGCCGCCCGAGAAGGTGGCCGACGTCCTCGCCCTCATGGGCGACGCGATCGACAACATTCCGGGGGTGCCGGGGATCGGCGAGAAGGGGGCGAAGGGGCTGATCAAGGAGTACGGCTCGCTTCAGAATCTTTTGGAACACGCGGGCGAGGTGACCCGGAAGACCTACCGCGAGGGGCTCCTCGCCCACCAGGACCAGGCACGGATGTCGCTCGAGCTGTCGACCATCCACGTCGACCTGCCGGTCGAGTTCGACCCCGAGGCCCTCCACCTCGATCCTCCCGATCCCCAGGCGCTCCGCCAGATCTACACCGAGCTCGAATTCTTCTCGCTGGCCGACGAGATCAAGAACGAGACAGCCCCGGGGGCGGTCGAGGACGTGCCGCTCGCCGAGGAGCTGACGACCCCCGAGGCCTGGGAGGAGAAGACGGGCGGGATGCGGGGGGAGGTCTACGCCGCGGTCCTCGGCGAAGAGCCGCCCCTTGGACTCTCCGCCAGCTGCGCCGACGGCGGCGGTCCGGTCTACTTCGCCGACTTCCGCCGCGCCGGGATGCGGGAGGCGGCGCTCGCGAGCCTCGCCCGCTGGCTCGCCGACTCCGACACCCAGCTGGTGGGCCACAACTTGAAAGAGGTCCTCCGGCTCTGCACCGGCGGACCCGGCTGCCGCTCCGCCCTCTTCGACGCCATGCTCGTCTCCTATCTCCTGAAGCCCTCGGTCCACGGCCATACCTTGGACGAGCTGGCCCTGGAGCGGCTGGAGCGCAAGCCGCTGACGATGAAGGAGGTGGGCTGGGACCGCGGCCAGGAGCCTCCCATGGGGGACGAGCGCCTCGCCGCCTACGCCGGCGAGCGGGTGACGATCTCCCGCCGCCTTTCAGGCCCCATGCGCGAAGAGCTGGCGGCGGGGCTCCTGGGGAAGGTCTACGACGAGATCGAGATCCCCCTGGTGCCGGTGCTCGTGGGGATGGAGGAGGCCGGCATCCTCCTCGACGTCGACTATCTAAAGGAGATGTCCGACGAGCTGGGCAAGGAGATCTTCGGCCTGGAGGAGGAGATCTACAAGGAGGCCGGCGAGAAGTTCAACTTGAACTCGCCGCAGCAGCTCGGGGTGATCCTCTTCGAGAAGCTCGGCTATCCGGTCTTGAAGCGGACCCAGAAGACCAAGAGCTACTCGACTGGCGCCGAGACTCTGGAGGAGCTCGCCGGCCGGGGCTACCCCATCGCCGAGCTTCTCCTGCGCTACCGCGAGCTGACCAAGCTCAAATCGACCTACGTCGACGCGCTCCCTACCCTGGTGGGGGCGGACGGGCGGCTCCATACCCGCTTCAACCAGGCGGTGGCGGCGACCGGCCGGCTCTCCTCGGCGAACCCCAACCTCCAGAACATCCCCATCCGCACCGAGCTCGGCCAGCGCATCCGCCGGGCCTTCATCGCCCCGCCGGGAAAGCTCCTCTTAGTCGCCGACTACAGCCAGATCGAGCTCCGCATCCTCGCCCACATCGCCCAGGAACAGGCGTTGATCGACGCCTTCCAGGCCGGCGAGGACATCCACCGCGCCACCGCCGCCACGGTCTTCGGGGTCTCGCCCCAGCTCGTCAGCCCCGACCAGCGCCGGGCGGCCAAGGTGATCAACTTCGGCATCCTCTACGGCATGAGCGCCTTCGGCCTGTCGCAGAACCTCCGCATCTCGACCAAGGAGGCCGACAAGTTCATCACCGCCTATCTGGACCGCTACCCCGGGGTGAAGCGCTACGTCGAGGAGACCCTCGCCTCGGCGGAGCGAGAGGGCAAGGTCCTGACCCTCTACAACCGCGTCCGCTGGCTCCCCGACATCCAGAGCAAGAACCGGAACCTGCGCGAGAACGCCCGCCGCATGGCAATCAACGCCCGCATCCAGGGCACCGCCGCCGACCTCCTGAAGCTCGCCATGATCGCCGTCGACCGCCGTCTGGGAAGGGAGTACCCGGACGCCCGGCTCCTCTTGACCGTCCACGACGAGCTGGTGCTGGAAGTCGCTGAAGGGGACGTCGAGGCGGCGGCGAAGATCGTCCGCGAGGAGATGGAAGGGGTGGCGGCGCTCGCGGTGCCGCTGGTGGTGGACGTGGGGTGGGGGAAGAGCTGGTACGAGGCGAAGGCGTAGGAATCCTGCCTCAATATCTTCATCTTCTCCGGTGGAGCCCCGCCGCTCTCCCGGCGAGCCATCTCGCCATGCTTTTAGTCCGGGTAGACGAACCGGATCTCCTTTTCGATCTCCGGCAGCAGGCTCTTGTGCACCGGGCAGGTGTGCCCGGCGCGCTCGAGCTTCGTCCGCTGGTCGGGGGAGAGGCCCGCCGGCATGTGGATCTCGACCGGCAGCTTGGCGATCCGCCGGGGGTCGCTCTGCATGTGCTTTTCGACCCTAAAGGTGGCGGTCGTGAAGTCGATCCCCTCGCGCTCGGCGACGATCGCCATGGTGGTCACGATGCAGGAGCCGAGCGCCGTCGCTACCAGGTCGGTGGGGGAAAACGAGCTGCCGTCCCCCTTGTTGTCGACCGGCGCCGCGGTCTTCAAGGTGGCCCCCGAGGGCCCGTGGGTGAGGTCCATCTTGAGGTTGCCGGTGTAGGTGCCAGTGATCTCGACCGCCATCTGCGACCCTCCCGTTCAAAAAAAGAGCCTCTACCTTACACCGAGCGGGGCCGCTAGCGGGCGTCCTCGAAGCGCAGCCTGGGGTTGCGGCGCGCCCGCAGGAGGTAGGCGCCGATCTCCTCGACGAGCCCGAGGGTGATGCGCTCCATCTCCGCCGCCTGCTTGAAAGCCACCAGGGCGACGATCGCCTGGCGGTGCACGTCGCGGGCGACGAAAAGGGGGAACATCTCGCCGGCCAGGCGCTGCACCTCCTCGCCCCGGTCCTGGCGGAGGTAGAGAGTCGCTAAATCCAGGGTCACCATCGAGGCGTCGTAGCCGAGGTCGCGTTCGAGGAAGCGCCGGCGCGCCTCGCGGAGCGCCGTCTCGGCCTCGGCGAAACGGCCGCGGCCGGCCGCGATCCGCCCTTCGAGCCAGGTGAGCCGGAAGCCGGTCCATGCCTCGGGGGCCGCGACGAGCGCCAGGCGAAGGGCGGCGAGCTCGGCCGCCGCGTCTCCCGAGCGGCCGCAGTCGTTCAAAAACCAGGCGAGGTGATAGGCGGCGATCCGCGCCAGGTAGGACTCGCGGCCTGGCTCCAGGAGCCGCAGGCCCTCCTCGATCAGAGGGATCGCCCGCGTGGGAGCGCCGGCGTTCCCGCGCACGATCCCCTTCCAGATCATCGCCCGACCGCAGCGGTGGGGGTCCTTCACCTCCTCGTAGATCTCGATCGAGAGGTCGAGCAGCTCGGCCGCCTCTTCGAGCCAGCCCTGGTCGGCGAGGAGGGCGGCCCGGAGGTCCAGGATGCGCGCCTCTTCGAGCGGGTCGGCGGAGCCGTCGTCGGCCAGGTGCTCGGCATAGGCCAGGGCCTGCTCGGCGCCCGCCAAGTCGGCGCCGAGGCGGCGGGCGTTGCCGAGATAGGCCCAGGAGCGGGCTTTCAAGTCCTGCGCCACGGAGCGGCCGTAGTGGTCGGGAGAGAGGCAGTCGGAGATCTCGACCGCCAGCTCGGCGAGCTCAAGGGCACGGGCGGGGTCGGTCACGCCCGCCTCGAAGCTCTGCTCGACGAGGAGCTCGCAGGCGGCCAGGGTGTGGAGCTCGGGCTGGCCGCGGAGGATAGAGAAGCGCTCGGGGCGCGGCTGGGCGAGGAGGGCGGCCAGGAGGTCGGGCGCCGCGGCCCGCTCGATCTCGATCGCCGACAGCCGCCGCTCCAGGCGGTCGAAGGTGCGGGCGACCGCCGTGGGATCGGCCGAGAGGTAGCTCGCGCTGGCGTCGATCCACTCGTTCCACAGCGCCGGGTCCTCCGAGAGCGGGAGGAGGAGCCGGTCGACCTCGGATTGACAGGTGACGCAGCCCGTGCGCAGGTGCCGCTCGATCCGGCGGCTTTCGAGGTCCGGCAGGTCGCCACAGGCGAAATGCTCAAGCGTGGGTTGATCCGGATGGGAATCGCTCATCTCATTCTCCTCCAAGGACTCGGACTGCGGGGGGCGAGCCGGGGACGGCAGTCCCGAGCTCCAAGCCGAGTCACAGAAAAAACGGCCGCCAGGGCCGAGAGGGGTCTTCCCCAGTCAAGCGACCACTTCCAGTTAAAAGTTGCCGGTGGGGCGCTAAATGGGACAGCCGTACCCCTCCGTTGTCTCTCCCGGAAAGACCCTCACAGGGAAAGAGTGCGCGAAAGCTGCAAAACGGGGACGCTTCGTGTAGAGATTGCAAGCCGAGTCGATAGAGTCTTCCGAAAAAGAAGATCTCTCCCCATGCGACCGGGGTTCTCAGGGAGGGCCGGGGGGCCTTGGTCCATGTCTTGCACCTAAGTGGCCGCATGGGGGAGAGAGCTTTCAAATCGTTCTGGATGGCAGGTTTCGAATGTTCGTGCCAGAGGCGGCCGGATGGGCGCCGGCTCGACCTCGCCGCCGCCACCGGACACGAGCGCTGGGCGGCGGCCGACTACGCCCGCCTGCGCTCCATGGGGATCGCCACGGTCCGCGAGGGGGTCGCCTGGCACCGCTCGGCGACCGCCGCTGACCGGCTCGACCTCTCCTCGGTGCGCTCGCGGGTGCGGGCCGCCCGGGAGGCCGGGGTCCAGGTGATCTGGGATCTCTGCCACTACGGCTTCCCCGAGGGGCTCGACCCTTTTCGACCGGCTTTCGTCGAGCGGTTCGCCGCCTGGGCGAAGGCGGTGGCCGAGGTCGTCGCCTCTGAGAGCGACGAGATACCCATCTACGTGCCGGTCAACGAGATCTCCTTCTGGTCCTGGGCCGGCGGGGAGGTCGGCTATCTCAACCCGTTCGGCACCGGCCGCGGCTTCGAGCTCAAGGCCCAGCTCGTGCGCGCCGCCTTGGCCGCGACCGAGGCGGTCTGGCGGGTCGATCGGCGCGCCCGCATCCTCCACGTGGACCCGATCATCCACATCGAGGCCGATCCGGCCCGCCCGGAGGACGGCCCTGCCGCCCGCGGTCACCGCCTGGCCCAGTTCCAGGCCTGGGACATGCTGCGCGGCGATCTCTGGCCCCAGCTCGGCGGCGATCCGCGCTGCCTCGACCTCCTGGGGGTCAACTACTACCCCAACAACCAGTGGATCCTGGACGGCCCCACGATCGAGCGGGGGAGCCCCCTCTACCGGCCCTTCCGCGACATGCTGCGCGAGGCCCACGAGCGTTACGGCCGCCCCCTGGTGGTGGCGGAGACCGGCGCCGCCGGGGACCAGCGCGGGCCGTGGCTCGCCCACGTCGGCGACGAGGTGCGGGCCGCCCGCCGGGCCGGCGTTCCCGTCCTCGGGGTCTGCCTCTATCCGATCCTCGACTATCCGGGCTGGGATGACGACCGCCACTGCGAGGTCGGTCTCTGGGGTTATGCCGACGAGACCGGCGAGCGGCCGCTCGACCGTCCGCTCGCCGCCGAGCTGCGGCGCCAGCAGCAGCTCTCGAATGCCGCCAACGCCGCCAACGCCGCCAACATCGCCAACGCTGCCAAGGATGTCGATTACGAGAGCATCACCGCCGATGCCTTGACCCTGGAGGAGAGTGAGCTTGCAAGGTACTAGGGAAGCCGCCGCCGCCGCGTTGCCGGAGCTGCCGGAGGTCCCGGCCGAGAGATCGGACCTCATCGTCCTGTCCCATCTGCGCTGGGACTTCGTCTATCAGCGGCCGCAGCACCTGATGAGCCGCTTCGCCCGCGAGCGGCGGGTCTTCTTCGTCGAGGAACCGGTCCACGGCGACGGCGCTCCGCACCTGCTCACCGCGGAGCGCGAGGGCGGTATCGTTTTGGCGGTGCCCCATCTGCCGCACGGCCTTTCCGCCGAGGAGTCGGAGGCGGCCCAGGCGGCGCTCCTGGCCGAGCTCCTCGATACGCACGGGATCTCCGACTACGTCCTCTGGTACTACACGCCGATGGCGATCCCCCTGGCCGCCGGTCTCACCCCCCGGGCGGTGGTCTACGACTGTATGGACGAGCTGTCGCTCTTCCGCGGTGCGCCGCCCGACCTCCTCGAGCGCGAGGAGCGGCTCCTGGCCGCCGCCGACCTCGTGTTCACCGGCGGCCAGTCGCTCTACGAGGCCAAGCGCGGCCGGCACCTGAGCGTCCATGCCTTCCCGAGCAGCATCGAGGCGGCGCACTTCGCCCGCGCTCGCGAGGCCCAGCCGGAGCCCGCCGACCAGGCCGGCATCCCGCGGCCCCGACTCGGCTATTTCGGGGTGATCGACGAGCGTATCGATCTGGACCTCCTCGCCGCCCTCGCCGACGCCCGCCCGGAGTGGCAGATCGTCCTCGTGGGACCGGTGGTCAAGATCGACCCCGAGTCGCTGCCCCGGCGGGAGAACCTGCACTATCTCGGGATGAAGAGCTACGCCGAGCTCCCCGCCTACCTGGCGGGCTGGGACGTGGCCCTGATGCCCTTCGCGCGAAACGAGTCCACCCGCTTCATCAGCCCGACCAAGACCCCCGAGTACCTGGCGGGCGGTCGCCCCGTGGTCTCGACGTCCATCCGGGACGTCGTCCGTCCCTACGGCGAGCTGGGGCTGGTCGAGATCGCGGACGAGCCCGGCGAGTTCGCGGACGCTGTCCAGCGCTGCCTCGCTGTCGCCGACCGGCGCGACCACTGGCTGCGGCGGGTGGACGAGTTCCTCGCCGACGGTTCGTGGGACCGCACCCATCGATGTATGTCGGACCTCATCGACGCCGCCGCCACGAGGCGACGAGCCGTCGGCTGAGGGCCTCGTTCAAATCCGGATGCTCCTCGGATGTGGGACGGTCCCCATCCCGGCAGCCCTTGAGATATCGCTTCTTGGAAAGGAGCAGGTTCGATGTTTGACTATCTGATTGTCGGTGCAGGATTCGCGGGGAGCGTGCTCGCGGAGCGCCTGGCCCGGGGCTCGGGCAAGACGGTGATCGTCGTCGATCGGCGGAGCCACATCGGCGGCAACGCCTACGACGAGTATGACGACGCGGGAGTCCTCATCCACCGCTACGGGCCGCACATCTTCCATACCAACTCGCGCGAGGTGTTCGAGTACCTGTCGAACTTCACCGAGTGGCGTCCCTACGAGCACCGGGTGAAGGCGAGCGTCGACGGGCAGCTGGTGCCTATGCCCATCAACCTCGACACCATCAACCAGCTCTACAACATGAACCTGAGCAGCCAGGAGCTCGAGCAGTTCTTCGCCTCGGTCGCCGAGCCCATCGAGCAGATCCGCACCTCGGAGGACGTGGTGGTCTCGAAGGTAGGCCGCGAGCTCTATGAGAAGTTCTTCCGCAACTACACCCGGAAGCAGTGGGGTCTGGACCCTTCGCAGCTCGACGCCATGGTGACGGCGCGGGTGCCGGTCCGCACCAACCGCGACGACCGCTACTTCACCGACTCCTACCAGGCGATGCCGAAGCGGGGATATACGCGGCTGTTCGAGAACATGCTCGACCACCCGAACATCAAGGTGCTCTTGAACTGCGACTACCGGGAGGTCCAGGGCTTCATGCCCTACCGAAAGCTCATCTTCTCCGGCCCGGTCGACGAGTACTTCGGCTACCGGTACGGCAAGCTCCCCTACCGCTCGCTGCAGTTCCGGCACGAGACGCTCCCCGAGCGCGTCCATCAGCCGGCGCCGGTCATCAACTTCCCCAACGAGCACCCCTATACCCGGGTCACCGAGTTCAAGTACCTGACCGGCCAGGAGCACGAGAAGACCAGCCTCGTCTACGAGTACCCGACGGACGACGGCGACCCCTACTACCCGGTGCCGCGGCCGGAGAACGCGGAGCTCTACAAGAAGTACCAGGCGCTCGCCGAGGCCACCCCGGACGTCCACTTCGTGGGCCGGCTCGCCACCTACAAGTACTACAACATGGACCAGGTGGTGGCCCAGGCCCTCTCGGTCTACGCCCGGATCACGGGGCGCAAGCGCGCCGAGTCGACCCGGGCCACGGCGCCGACCCTGGCGCCCTCTTTGAAGGAGCGGCCGACGGCGGTGGCGGTGGGAGCGGTGGCGAGCGTCGCGGCGGTCGCCAGCGTGGGCGCGTCGGTGACATCGGTGGGAACGGTGGGAACGGCGGCCAACGAGACCAAGGTCGCTCGCGGGGCCTAAAAGTGGGTACTGGCTCTAGTCTGGTTCCGAGGACGGGCGACTGGCTGCGCGAAGCGCCCGCAGGAGCCCGCCCGCAGGAGCCAACGGAGCCAGTACGTACGCCTAGGGGAACTGCGAGGGGCTGAAGCCCACGTCCACGATGCTGCACCCTTCTACGACGGGGATGCCCTGCCGGCGGGCCTCGGCGATCACCTCGCGGTCGGCGGCGCCGGGGTTCATCCAGACCTCGCCCGCCCCCTTGGCCGCAAAGTCGGGGAGGACGGCCAAGGTCACCGGCGGCGGCAGGTAGACGCTGATCCGGTCGAGGTCCCCTGGCACGTCGCGCACGCTGGTGAGGGTCGGCAGGCCCTCCACCTCCCCCTCCTGCGGATTGAGGTTGATGGGGAAGACCCGCCAGCCGGCCCGCTGGTAGGCGCGGACGCACTTGTTGCCGAACTTAAGGCGGTCTTTCGAGGCTCCCACGACGGCGATGGTCTTCATGTCCTGCCCTCCTCCCGTGTGCCGGGGGAGCGTACCACCAGGCGCTCGTCGCCCACCCGCTTGGTGGCCCCGGTCGAGTCGAGGTGCTCCAAGAGCGGGATGGCCCACTTCCGGGAGAGCCCGAAGCGGTCCTTGAAGTCGGCGACCGAGAAACGCTCCCAGGCGGTCTCCAGGAGCGCCTGGCGGAGGTCGGTCACCGCCGCCGCAGCGAGGACGAGCCCGGCGGGCAGCCGGACGAGCTGGCCGCGGGCCACCAGGTGCCGCACGACTCCATCTAAGATCTGTGGTTTCGTCTGGAGATCGACCTGGAGGTCGGTCGGGCCGGGCGGGGTCAGGCCGGCTTTCTGGAAGCGGTCGAGGACGTCGGCGGCCAGGCGCGACTCCTCGGGGGTCAGCTCCGACCCGCGGCCGGGGAGAAACACCTGGTCGCCGCGCACGGCGAGCACCTTCTGGGCCGTGGGCCAGGCGAGGTAGACGTCGGCCAGGTCGGCCGCCCGGCCGCGGAGGATGCGCCGCACCGCCTCGGCCTTCGGCATCCCCAGGGCCATGCGGTCCTTCTGGAAGTACTCCTTGAGCACCCGGCGGGCCCGCTCGGTCAGCCGTTTGAAGGCCGCGGGGGTAACGAAGCGCCGGCTGTGGCCGACCCCCTCCGGCACCTCCAGGAGGCGGCCCTGGGCGGCCAGGGCGGCGAGCTCCGCCGTCACCCCGGCCGGGGCCACCCCCAGCCGGCGGGCCAGCTCGGGCGCCTCGGCGCCGCGCTCGCCGGCCCCCGCCACCCAGAGCGTCAGGGTCGCCCGGAGGTCCCCCTCCAGGGCGGCGAGGGCGGGTTCCAGAGCGGTGCCGCGCGGCCGGCGCCAGAGCGGATCGAGGATCTCGCCACCGCCCAAGGTCGTCGCCGGGGAGGGGCGGCGGAGGATGAAGCGGTCGCCGCGCACCGCCACCACCGGGGCGGCGAGGCGGATCTCGACGAGGCCGCTCTCCCCCGGCTCGATCCGCTCGACGCCGAGCGGCCGCATCCGTCCCACCGCCTCGCTGGAGTAGAGGTGGAGGCGGACCGGCACATAGCCGGCGAGGGGGGCCGGCGCCCCGGCGAGGAGAGTGAAGCGGGCGGCGAGCCGGGTGGTGGCGGTGAAGCTGCCCGGGGTGACGAGCTCCAGGCCGCGGTGGAGCTCCTCCAAGGGTAGGCCGGTGACCTGGAGCGAGGTGCGCTCGCCGGCGAGAGCCGCCTCCCGGGGCTCGCCATGGACCTGGATGCTCCGCACCCGCGCCGTGCCGCCGCTGCGGCAGGGCTTCCAGGGTGTCGCCGGTGTGGATGGCGCCCGAGACCAGGGTGCCGGTCACCACTGCCCCCAGCCCCTTCAAATGGAAGGCGCGATCGAGCGGCAGTCTGGCCGGACGTGAGGGTCGGGCGGCGGCGCGCCGCCGCCTGCCCGGTGGGCTCCTCGGCGGCTCCATACTGCCGGGCGATCTGGAAGAGGGCCTCCTTCAAGAGGGGCAGCCCGGCGCCGGTGGTCGACGAGACCGGGAGGACGGCCGAGCGGGCGAAGGGGGTGCCGGCCAGGAGCTCCTCGACCTCCAGTTGGGCGATCTCCAGGAGGTCGGGGTCCACGAGGTCGGCCTTGGTCAGGGCCACGAGCCCGGCCGGGATGCCGAGGAGCGAGCAGACCGCCAAGTGCTCCCGGGTCTGCGGCTTGACCCCCTCGTCCGCCGCCACCACGAGGAGCATGATGCGGATGCCGCCCAGGCCGGCCAAAGCGTTGTGGAGGAAGCGCTCGTGTCCGGGGACGTCCACGAAGCCGATCTGGAGGTCCCCCTCGGTCAGGTGGGCGAAGCCGATATCGATCGTGATGCCGCGCGCCTTCTCCTCGGCCCAGCGGTCGCAGTCGATCCCGGTGAGAGCCAGGACGAGGCTGGTCTTCCCGTGGTCGATATGGCCGGCGGTACCGACGATGACGCGTGGCATCCGTGGCCTCCTACGGTTTGGGGTTCAAAACCTCGCGGGCGACCCGGCTGATCGTGGCGCTGTCGGCCGCGGCACCATAGCGGGCGATCATCTCCTTCATGATCTGTCCCATGGCGGCGTTGCCGGAGAGGCCGCGCTCGGCGACGAGGGCTTGGATGGCGGCGCGGATCTGCCCCTCGTCGATCTGGGCGGGGAGGTAGGCGGCGAGGAGCTTCCCCTCGCGCTCTTCTTTTTCGGCGCTCTCGGGCCGGTCGCCCTTCCGATACTGTTCGGCCGCCTCCTCGCGCTGCTTGATGGCCTTCCGGGTGATCGACGCGAAGGCCGCCTCGTCGACCTCGGAGCCGCGGGCGATACGCTCGTTCTTGACCGCGGCGAGGAGCATCCGGAGGGTACTGAGGCGCTCCTTGTCTCCCCCCTTCATGGCTTCCTTGACGTCGGTTTCGAGACGCTGCTGGGGTGGGATGGTGGTCGTCATGGGGGGGATTATCCCATGGAAGGGAACGCCTCCCCCGCCAGGGGGTTCCCCGACCAGGATCCAACGGAGTCAGGACCGGTCATTCCGGGAGCTTGGGGGGGGTGCTGGCCGCCATCAGCTCAAGCATGAGGCGGGTGAGCCGCGAGGCGAAACGGCCCCCCTCGGAGGCGATCTGGGCGATTTCGGCTCGCACCTCGCGTTCCTTGGGGGAGAGGGCGGCGGCGTTCGAGAAGGGCTGGGCCCCTCCCTCTCCTCGGCCGACCTGGGTATCGCCCATATCCATCTGGGCACGGATGATCTGGATGAAGGCCTGGGTCTGGTCGAGCGCCGAGAGGGGGAGCCCGAGAGCGCGCACCAGCTTCTGCAGCGTCTGCGTCTGCGGGTCGACCTTGCCCCGCTCGTAGTCTGAGATGGCGCTGTTGGTCACCCCGGCCGTTTCGGCCAGCTCGCTCTGGCTCCAGCGGCGGACGATCCGCAGGATGGAGAGTGTGACGGCAAGGTCGTCGTTTGACATAACGGGAGCCTAGTACACCCCTTCCAGCCTACGAAAAGGCTCGGCCTCGGCGCGTAGTATCCATGGAAGGGCCTGAAAATTCGCGAAGGGTGATCTTTTCCAATCTACGGGGGCCTCCCGGGAGATGACTTCCAGGCGCGATTTGTCCGGCGCTCGCACCGGGCTCGGCGAACGGAGGGGAGCGAGGCCCCTCCATTCGAGGGAAGAGGATAAGATCCGCGGGTTCTGGCAGCCGGGCTCGATCGTGCGAACGACTCCCGTGCTCCTCCGGCTGCAAGCTCTATATCTTTTCGAGTCTTCGAGAAGGGTGTCCCAGGGTATGACCGACCGCAACGACCACGCTCTCCTCCCCAGCGGGTACGGACGAGCTGGAGATACGATGGCCGTGCTAAGCCATTTTGCCCAGGAGGCGCAGCGCTTCTGCGACTGGGCGCGCAACCCCGCCGGGGACGACGCCGGCGCCCGCGAGGCGCTCCTGCGGGTGACCTCTCTCTACCTCGCCGGCCTCCACCTCTCCGGCGACTGGCACACCTCGTTAGAGCCCGAGCCGCTGCCCGACACGATCTCCAAGGCCGAGTGGCAGCAGGTCTATGCCGCGACGGCGGCCCTCCCCTTCCAGTACTACTCGGAGGTGACGAACCCCCTGGACGTCCCCCCCGAGGACGCTGGGGTGGGCGACCTGGCGGACGACGTCGCGGACATCTACCGGGACATCGCGGAGGGGCTCCGCCTCTACGAGGCCGGGCACCCGCGGGAGGCGCTCTGGCAGTGGGTCTACAACCTGACCTTCCACTGGGGCGCCCACGCTACCTCCGCCATGCGGTCGCTCCACTGGTACCTGTCGGACAACGAGGCGGAGCTCGCCGGGGCTCCGGACGTCATGTAGTCGGGTCCTCATACTCCCCGAACACCCCCCGGAGAGCATCGGCGATTTCCCCCAGGGTGACCTCCGCCTGGACGCAGGCGAGGATCGGCGGCATCAGGTTCCGGTCCTCTCCTGCCGCCGCGGTCAACCCTGCCACCGCTGCCTTCGCCTTCGCGGCGTCCCGGCGCTCGCGTACCGCGCGGAGCCTCTCGACCTGCTGGCGCTCGCCCTCGGGGTCGATCTTTAGGATCTCGGTCGGGGTCTCCTCTCGGGCCTCGTAGGTGTTCACCCCCACGACGAGCTGGCGCTTCTCCTCGACGGCGAGCTGCCAGGCGTAGGCGGCGTCGGCGATCTCGCGCTGCTGAAAGCCGCTCTCCAAAGCCGCCATGGCGCCGCCCATCTCGTCGATCTTTAGGATGTAGCCCTTCGCCTGCTTCACGATGTCGTCTGTCCAGGCCTCGATCACGTAGGAGCCGCCCAGGGGGTCGGCGATGTCGGCGACCCCGCTCTCGTGGGCGATCACCTGCTGGGTGCGCAGAGCGAGCCGCGCCGCCTCGGCGGTGGGGAGGCCGAGCGCCTCGTCGAGCGAGTTGGTGTGGAGCGACTGGGTGCCGCCCAAAACCGCGGCGAGCGCCTGGAGCGCCACCCGGACCACATTGTTCTGCGGCTGCTGGGCGGTCAGGGTCGAGCCCGCGGTCTGGGTGTGGAAGCGCAGCAGGAGCGACTTGGGGTCTCGCGGGGCAAAGCGCTCCTTCACCAACTCGGCCCAGAGGCGACGCGCGGCGCGGAACTTCGCCACCTCTTCCAAGAAGTTGTTGTGGGCGTTGAAGAAGAAGGAGAGCCGGGGGGCGAAGCCGTCGATCGTCAAGCCGCGGGCGAGCGCCGCCTCGACATAGGCGAGCCCGTTCGCCAGGGTGAAGGCCACCTCCTGCACCGCCGTCGAGCCCGCCTCGCGCATGTGGTAGCCGGAGATCGAGATCGGGTTGAAGCGCGGCACCCGGTCGGCGCAAAAGGCGATGACGTCGGTCACCAGCTTGAGCGAGGGGCCGGGCGGGTAGATGTAGGTCCCCCGCGCGGCATACTCCTTCAAGATGTCGTTCTGCACCGTCCCCCCCACCACTTCCCAGGGCACCCCCTGGTCCTCCGCCACGGTCAAGTAGAGGGCGAGGAGGATGGCGGCGGTCGAGTTGATGGTCATCGAGGTCGTCACCCGGTCGAGCGGGATGCCCTCGAAGAGCCGGCGCATGTCGTCGATCGAGTCGATCGCCACCCCCACCCGGCCGACCTCGCCGAGCGCGAGCACGTGGTCCGAGTCGTAGCCGATCTGGGTGGGGAGGTCGAAGGCCACCGAGAGGCCGGTCGTCCCCTGGGCCAGGAGATAGCGGTAGCGCCGGTTCGACTCCTCGGCCGAAGAGAAGCCCGCATACTGCCGCATGGTCCAGCGCCGCTTCCGGTACATGTCCGGGTAGATCCCCCGGGTGTACGGGAAGGCCCCGGGGTCGCCAACATCCTCTCTATAGGGAATGCCGGCCGTGTCCTCAGGGCGGTAGAAGGGACGGACGGGGATGCCGGAGGTGGTCTCCAGGGCGGACGGCGCGGGCGGGGCGGTCACGGACGGGGCGGCGAGCGCCTCGGGAGGCTGGGTGTCGGTGGCCATGAGGGGGATTATGCCATCCCCTCTCCCCCGCGCCTTTCTCTCCCACTTGCTGCTCGCGGTCTTGCCGTAGGGTACCGGTGGTGAGGGCCCTAGGGCGAGATCCATTTTTGCACGCTCAAGCCGGTGTCATTGCAAATTGGGCTGTGGAAATCCTACGCAAAAATTGTGGAATAACCACAAGATGTAGTAGTCGAACTCTTGACAGGCCCCATAGCCGGGCGTAGTCTCGTTCCTGCGTCGGTTCGCACCATGAAGGCCCAAGACCCCAAAGAGAGCTGAGGTCCGCGGGTAGAAAAGGGGGCTCCCTGCCCCCCGGTAGGGCGGGGGTCCGTTCACTTCGTATGGGGCTCGCTGGCGGCGATCGACGCCGATCGACAGAGAGCAGGGCGGCAACCCCGCCCATCCGGTCAACCCGCTAGGGAACTGCGAGGAGAGGAAAGCATGGCGACCCAACCCGTTCACCCCGAGATGTCCGATGGTAAGGTCCCGGTCCGTGAGGTGGCGGAGAGGGGGATTCGCTTCGAGCGCCGGTACACGACGCCCGGGGTGCACCCCTTCGACGCCGTCGAGTGGGAATTGCGCGACGCGGTGATCACCAACGAACGCGGGGAGACGGTCTTCGAGCAGCGGGCGGTCGAGATGCCCAAGGCGTGGTCCCAGACGGCCACCAACGTCGTCGTCTCGAAGTACTTCCGCGGCCAGATCGGTACCCGGGAGCGCGAGCGGAGCGTCCGCCAGCTCATCGGCCGGGTGGCGGACACCATCGCCGAGTGGGGGAGAGAGGGGGGCTACTTCGCGAGCGCGGAGGACGCCGACACCTTCCATGCCGAGCTTACCCACATCCTCCTCCACCAGTACGCCTGCTTCAACTCGCCGGTCTGGTTCAACGTCGGCATCGAGCCCAAGCCGCAGTGCTCGGCCTGCTTCATCAACTCGGTCGAGGACACCATGGCCTCGATCCTCGGCCTCGCGAAGACCGAGGGGATGCTCTTCAAGTACGGCTCGGGCACCGGGAGCAACCTCTCCACTCTGCGCTCCTCGAAGGAGACCCTGGCGGGCGGCGGTACGGCCTCCGGCCCGGTCTCCTTTATGAAGGGCTTCGACGCCTTCGCCGGGGTGATCAAGAGCGGCGGCAAGACCCGGCGGGCGGCGAAGATGGTCATCCTGAACGTCGACCACCCGGACATCGTCGACTTCATCAAGTGCAAGGAGGTCGAGGAGAAGAAGGCCTGGGCCCTGATCGACGCCGGCTACGACACCGGCTTCAACGTCACCGGCGGCGCCTACGACTCGATCGCCTACCAGAACGCCAACCACTCGGTGCGGGTGACCGACGAGTTCATGCAGGCGGTCGAGGCGGACGGGAGCTGGTCGACCCATGCGGTCCGCGGCGGCCAACCCATGGACACTCTCAAGGCGCGCGAGGTGATGAAGATGATCGCCGAGTCGACCTGGGTCTGCGGCGACCCCGGGATGCAGTACGACACGACGATTAACGACTGGCACACCTGCGCCAACACCGCCCGCATCAACGCCAGCAACCCGTGCAGCGAGTACATGTTCTTAGACGACACCGCCTGCAACTTAGCGTCGCTCAACCTCATGCGCTTCTACGACGAGAGCGCCGGCTTCGACGTCCAGAGCTTCCGGCACACCTGCGAGGTGATTATCTCGGCCCAGGAGATCCTGGTCGATTTCGCGAGCTACCCGACCGAGAGGATCGGCGAGAACTCCCACCAGTTCCGCCCCCTGGGGATCGGCTTCGCCAACCTGGGCGCGCTCCTGATGGCCCGCGGCCTCCCCTACGACGGCGACTCCGGCCGCGACTACGCGGGCGCGATCACCGCCCTGATGACGGGCGCCTCCTACGCCCAGTCGGCGCGCATCGCCGCCGCCCTGGGACCGTTCGCCGAGTTCGAGGTCAACCGCGAGCCGATGCTCCGGGTGATGAAGAAGCACCGGGAGGCGGTCAAGAAGATCGACGCGGCGCACGTCTCGTTGGAGCTCCTCCAGGCGGCGAAGAAGGCGTGGGACGACGTCGTCGAGCTCGGCGAGCGCCATGGCCTGCGCAACAGCCAGATCTCGGTCCTCGCCCCCACCGGGACGATCGCCTTCATGATGGACTGCGACACGACCGGGGTCGAGCCCGACATCGCCCTCGTCAAGTACAAGAAGCTCGTCGGCGGCGGGATGATCAAGATCGTCAACAACACCGTGCCCAAGGCGTTGAAGCGGCTGGGCTACGACAAGGAGCAGGTGCGCGAGATCGTCGAGTGGATCGACGACAACGACACGATCGAGGGCGCCCCGCACCTGAAGGCCGAGCACCTGCCGGTCTTCGACTGCGCCTTCAAGCCGGCCAAGGGGTCGCGCTCCATCCACTACATGGGGCACCTGAAGATGCTGGCGGCGGCCCAGCCGTTCATCTCGGGGGCGATCAGCAAGACCATCAACATGCCCGAAAACTCGACCCCCGAGGAGATCATGCAGGCCTATGTCGAGGGCTGGCGGATGGGCTTGAAGGCGATCGCCATCTACCGCGACAACTGCAAGCGCAGCCAGCCGCTGTCGACCAAGAAGGACAAGGAGAAGACGCAGCTCCAGGCGGTGCCCGTCGTGCCGCTCGCCGAGCGCCGGGCGGTGCGCCGGAAGCTGTCGGACGAGCGCCGCGCCATCACCCACAAGTTCTCGATCAACGAGCACGAGGGCTACTTGACCGTCGGTCTCTATGAGGACGGCCAGCCGGGGGAGATCTTCCTCGTCATGGCAAAGGAGGGGTCGACCATCTCGGGGCTCATGGACTCGCTCGCCACCTCGATCTCGATCGCCCTCCAGTACGGAGTGCCGCTCCAGACCCTGGTCGACAAGTTCAGCCACACCCGGTTCGAGCCCTCCGGCTTCACCAAGAACCCGGAGATCCCCATCGCCAAGTCGATCACCGACTACATCTTCCGCTGGCTGGCCTCGAAGTTCCTCTCCCGCGAGGGGAAGGTGGCGGCGGGGGTGATCATGCGCGACGAGCTGCCGCCGATGGACGCTCCGACGACCCTGACCCTCGTCGGCGGCGGCAGGTTGGAGCCGGTGGGGCCCGCGGCCGTGGGCCTGGAGCAGACCACCAAGGTGACCTTCCTCTACCAGCAGGACGCCCCGAGCTGCCACGAGTGCGGGGCCATCATGGTGAGGAACGGCAGCTGCTACAAGTGCAACAACTGCGGCTCGACCTCCGGCTGCAGCTAGACGGAGCCAGCACCTGGGATTTGGCTTGTCGGGAGGGGCCGGGGCGCGGTCATTCGCGCCCCGGCCCTTTTTCTATCTCGACCCGGCCGGAGCGGTGGGTGCGGGCGCGGCGTTCAGGTCTTTGGTGTCCAAATCCTTGAAGGCGAACTTCCTGGTGATCCCCGCGTAGGGCTTGCCGTCGACCTCCACGTAGGGGTAGATGAAGTAGTTGAGCGGCGGGCCAGCCTGGCGAGGGAGGAGGTTCAGGTCCCGCCCCACGCTCAGCTGGACCCGGTTCTCGTCCAGGGCGCCGAAGAAGTAGTCCTGCTTCTCCGGGTGCTTCTTGGCTTCCGAGGCGTCGACCGGGACCCAGCCGTAGCCGGCGGAGTAGAACTCGGCCCAGCAGTGATAGCCGGCCACCTCGGCCTGCCCGTGCTCGGGGGGGAGCGGGAAGCCGATCTCGAACTTGGCCGGGATGCCCACGGCGCGGGCGAGGCCGATGAAGAGAGCGTGGAAGTCGGTGCAGTTGCCGCGTTTGGCGTCGCAGGCCCAGGAGATGTCGCCATTGCCCCAGCCGGTGCCGCTCTTGTCGTAGGACATCGTTTGGACCACATAATCGTAGATCGCCCGCGCCTTCTCGCGGTCGGTCGTCTTCCCCTGGGTGACCTCCTTCGCGAGCTTCTGGATGCGCGCGTCCAAGGGGACCAGCCGGTCGGGCTTCAGCCAGCGGGCGAGGTCCGCTGGCGGGGCGGCCGCGGGAGGCGTGCTGCCGCCGGGAAAGTCGTGGCGCAGAGACTCCGTCCGTAGGACGGTAAAGGTGAGGTCGATCTCGATCGGCCGCTCGGGCTTCTCGACCACCAGGTGGGCCACCCAGTTGCCGTCGGTCGTGTCCCTGGTGATGTCGACCTGGCCAGAGGTGGTGAGGTGGATGTCGGTGATCTGCTGGTGCTCGTCGTTCTGCGGGTAGGGCAGCCAGATCTCGACCTTGGCCGACCCCGGCGGGATCGGATCGACAGTCCCGGTGTAGTGGAACTCGAACCGCCGCTGGTGGAGGGGGGCGGTATCGGAGGCGGCGGAGGCACTGGAGGCCTCGGAGGCGAAGGCGACGGCGGTTGCGAGGAGCAGCCCGGCGCCGGCCAGAAGCAGGTGGCGTTGCCGAATCGTTCTCATGGCCTGCATTATGAGCCAGTATCGAGCCAGTATCGGGCCAGCATCTGGGCCAGTCTCGACGAAAGAGCTCCGGGGAAATTCCCGCCCGGCCCGCCCGGTTGACCCCGGTGAGGGTCACGCTTCCGCGCCGGGGCGGCGATGCCTTATGCTTGGGAGACCATGATGAAGCTGACTCGGCTCAACCCTCGCCTCTCCGCCCGGTCCGTGCTGACCGCCGCTTTCGTGTCCTCCCTGCTGCTCTTCGGCTGCCGTGATGGGGCTACCGCGGGGGCGCCAGCCGCGGCGGGGGCTCCTCCGGCGCCCGGCTCCAAGGTCGCCTTCGAGCTCCAGACCCTGGAGGGGCGGCCCTTCGGTCCCAAGAACTTCCCCGGCCAGGTGGTGGTCATCGACTTCTGGGCGACCTGGTGCGGTCCCTGCCACGTGCAGCAGCGGATTCTGGAGGACATCTACAAGGACTACCGCGGCAAGGGGGTGCAGTTCCTGGCCGCCAACGTCGGCGAGGAACTGGAGACGGTGCGCGGCTTCCTCAAGGGCAAGCCCATCCCCTACACCGTGCTGCTCGACCCGCACGACGTGGCGGGCCAGCTCGGCATCAACGCTCTCCCCACTCTCATGGTGATCGACAAGAAGGGGAAGCTCACCTTCTTCGAGGCCGGCCTGACCGACGGCGACACCATCCGCCGCATCCTGCGCCAGGCCGGAGCGTAGGGGCACCCGGGAACTGGCTCCGTTTGATCCTGCGGGCGGGCTCCTTCGGGCGCTTCGCGCAGCCAGTCGCCCATCCTCGGAACCAAACGGAGCCAGTTCCCCGCGCTACGGCTTTTTAGCCGCCGGGGCGGGCGCCGCCGGGACCAGGGCGCCAGGGGTGACGAAGGGCTTCAGGGTGTAGCCCGCGGGCGGCACGAAGGTGTTGGCCGGCGGCTCCTTTCCCTTCTCGACCGAGATCAGCTCCTCGCGCGTCTTGGCATCCTTCGGGGTGCCGAAGTTGAGCGACGACTCCTGGAGGACGGGGAAGCCGTCGATCTCCTGCAGCTTCTTCACCCAGTCGAGGGCCCCCGGCTGGAGCGATGCCACGCTGAGCTGCAGCTGGCGCAGAGCGTTGATGTCGACCCCCACATCCTTGCTCACCCACATGTCGGTCGATACCTTGATCGTAGGATTCGAGAGATCCACGTGGTACTTGCGGGTGTTCCAGGCGCCGATCTTCTTGGTCTCGGCGGTCTTGGTGATCTTGGCGTCGAGCTTCGCCGTGGCGCTCATCTCCTTCAGGAGGAGCTCCCCCTGGGGGCCGGGGACGAGCTTGGCGAGGTTGACTGGCAGGTCGATCGCCGTGTAGCTCTTGTCCGCGTGGTCGACAATGTAGAGCTTCTTCTTGTCGAAGAGGACGATCGAGGCGGCCTTCCCGTCGTCCCGGCGCACCCGGTTGGGGCCTACCCAAACGGTGACCGTCCGGTCGGTCTGCTCCACCGCCCTGCCCTTCGGAGCGGGGACCTCGGAGTGCGTTTTCAAGGTGAGGAGGGTATCGGCGCCGGCCGGTGCCGCGAGCAGCAGGGCGAGGGCAAAGGCGTGGGGAAGTCGCGTCGGCATGGCAGGGTTTCTCCGGTTGAGGCTGGTTCGAGCCTGGGTTGAGGGCCCTCCATCTTAGCGTAAACGGCCCCGCCCCCTTTCGCCCCAGGCGTACACTAGGAGGCAAAGCGAAGGTTTTGGCCGGGCCGAGGGTTACAGACTCGTGGGGGGAGACGGGATCTCCCCCCGGACGTGAAGAAAGAGAGAAGAGCATGAGATCCACCTTCAAATCCGCAAAGATCTCCGGCATTGCCGGTACGCTCCTGGCTGCCGGCCTTCTCCTGGCCGTCGGCGGGCTGGCCCGCGCCGCCGGCTCGCACCTTTCCATGCCGTGGAAGGAGGCGGGGCTCACCGAGCGCCAGGCAGCCGCGCAGCTCCTCTCCCGTTTCACCTACGGGCAGCGGCCGGGCGACGTCGACAAGGTCGTCGCCATGGGGCTCGACCGCTGGTTCGAGCAGCAGCTCAAGGGCGATCTGCCCGACTCCCAGGTGGCCGAGCGCCTGCGCCCCTACCCGGCCCTCGCCATGTCGAACGAGGAGGTCTTCCATCGCTATCCCACGAACGGGATGATCCTGACCGAGATGCGCCGCGATGGGCTCCTCCCCGGCAAGGACAAGAAGGCCGGCGCGGACGCTTCGAAGCTCGATCCCGCCGACCTCGCCGGGCTCGACAAGAAGGAGATCAAGCGGCAGGCCGTCGCCTTCGCCCGGGAGAAGGGCTACCGGCCGGAGCGCGAGCTCCTGGGGCAGGTAATGACCCAGAAGCTGGTCCGCGCCGTCTATTCCGAAAACCAGCTCTCCGAGGTGATGGCCGACTTCTGGTTCAATCACTTCAACGTCTCGCTGACCAACAACCGGGTACGCCCTTACCTCCTCTCCTACGAGCGGGACGCCATCCGGCCGCACGTCCTCGGTCCCTTCCGCGACCTCCTGGAGGCGACCGCCCGCCATCCGGCGATGCTGGTCTACCTGGACAACGCCCAGTCGTCGGCCGCCATGAACGCCGAGACGACGATGGCCGACCAGATGGAGAGTCTCCCCCGTCGGCGGCCGGGCCGGTTCGCCCAGGCCCCGAAAGGCCCCAAAGGGGCCGGCAAGGGGAAGAAGGAGCGGGGGTTGAACGAGAACTATGCCCGCGAGCTGATGGAGCTCCACACCCTGGGGGTCGACGGCGGCTACAGCCAGAAGGACGTCGTCGAGGTGGCCCGCGCCTTCACCGGCTGGACCGTCCTGCCGCCCGGCCCGGCCCGGCAGCAGGCCGAGGCGCGGCTCGCCAGGGTGCAGCGGGTAGGGGGGCTGGGTTTCCAGGAGCAGGGGGACTTCCTCTTCCGCGCCGATGTCCACGACTCGGGGACCAAGGTGGTCCTCGGCAAGACCCTCCCCGCCCGGCGCGGGATCGAGGATGGCGAAGAGGTGCTCGACATCCTCGCCGCCCAGCCGGCGACGGCACGGCACCTGGCGACCCAGATCGCCGCGCGCTTCGTCGCCGACGTGCCGCCCAAGGCGCTCGTCGACCGCCTGGCCGGGGTCTACCTCACGAGCCAGGGCGACATTCGCCAGGTGCTGCGCTCGCTCGTCGCCTCGCCCGAGTTCTGGAGCCCGGCGGCCCGCGGGGTCAAGATCAAGTCGCCCTTCGAGCTCGCCGCCTCGGCCATCCGGGCGGTCAACGGCGACCTCCGCGATCCCAAGGAGACCCTCCAGTGGGTGGCGAAGATCGGCCAGCCGCTCTACGCCTACCAGGCGCCGACCGGCTATCCCGACCGCGCCGAGAGCTGGGTCAACACCGGCTCGCTCTTGAACCGGATGAACTTCGGCCTGCAGCTCGCCGCTGGCCGGGTGCGGGGGGTGAAGGTCGACCTGGCGGCTTTAAACGGCGGCCACGAGCCCGAGTCGCGCGAGCAGGCGCTCCACACCTATGCCGGCCTTCTCATGCCGGAGCGCGATCTGACCCATGCGATCGAAGTCTTGAAGCCCATGGTGACCGCGCCCGACCTCGCCCGCCGGATCGACGAGGCCACCCCGGAGACCCCGGTAGCGGCCGTGGCATCCGTGGCGTCGGCCGGCGGGATGGCCGCGCGGGCGGGCGGCACGGAGGACGACCAAGAAGAGATGATCTTCGGCGACCTGCCGGTGTCCCCCGGCGACCAGCCGTTATCCAAAGCCGACCAGCCGTCCTCCAAAGCTGGTAAGCCCTCGCTCGACAAGCTTTCGAAAGAGGAGCGCCGCGCCGCGCGGGCGAATTTCCCGGAGCCCACCCCGGTCGAAGAGGTGGTGGGGGTGATCCTCGGATCGCCGGAGTTCCAGAGACGCTAGAGACCGTGGAGCGGCCGGGCACCCCTGCCGCTCCCAGGAGATGGTACTGGCTTTAGTTTGGTTCCGAGGACCGGCGACTGGCTGCGCGACGCCCGAAGGAGCCGGCCCGCAGGATCAAACTAAAGCCAGTACCCAGGAGATACGACCATGTTTTCACGCAGAGTGTTCATGAAGGCGGGCGGCATCGCCCTCTTCTCCCTCGGGGCCGGCCCCAAGTTCCTCACCCGTGCCGCCCTGGCCGCTCCCGGCCCGGGGCCGGCCAAGCGCCGCAAGGTGCTGGTGACGATTTTTCAGCGCGGCGCCATGGACGGCCTGGCCGCCGTGCCGCCGGTCGACGCGGCGGCCCTCCAGGGCCTCCGGCCGCGGCTGGCGCTCTCCGCCACCCGGGCCGCGGCGGCGGGGGCCGCCAATGCCGCCAATGCCGGGACCCCCGGTTTGATCGACTTAGGCGTCGGCTTCGGGCTTCACCCCGCCCTCGCCCCGCTCCAGCCGCTCTGGCAGGAGAAGCGCCTGGCGATCGTCCACGCCGTGGGCTCGCCCGACCCCACCCGCTCGCACTTCGACGCCCAGGACTTCATGGAGTCGGGCACCCCGGGCCGCAAGGGGACCCCCTCGGGCTGGCTCAACCGCGCCGTCGGCCTCCTCGGTCACGAGGGGACGCCGCTGCGCGCCGTCTCGATGACGCCGTCTCTGCCGCGCTCGCTCTACGGCGATCAGCCGGCGATCGCGGTGACCAACCTGAACGACTTCAAGCTCCGCCTGCCGGGGGCCGACCAGGCGGTGACCGCGGCGGCGGGACAGGGCTTCGAGGCGCTCTACGGCCAGGCGGCCCAGGGCCTCCTCCACGACACCGCCCACGAGACCTTCGACGCGGTGCAGATGCTCTCGGCGGCCGAGATCGCCAAATACCGGCCGGCGGACGGCGCGGACTATCCGCAGAGCCCGCTCGGCCAGGCCCTGAAGCAGATCGCCTTCCTCATCAAGGCGAACGTGGGCCTGGAGATCGCCTTCGCCGAGTCGGGCGGCTGGGACACCCACGTCCAGCAGGCCGCCACCTTCACCCGCCAGGCGGGCGACCTCGCGAAGTCGATCCACGCCTTCTGGACCGACCTGGGGACCTACCAGGACGACGTCGTCCTCACGACGATGACCGAGTTCGGCCGCACGGTGCGCGAGAACGGCTCGGGCGGCACCGACCACGGCCATGGCTCCTGCCTCTTCGTGCTCGGCAACCACGTCGAGGGCGGCAGGGTCCACGGCGACTTCCCCGGCCTCTCCCAGGGCGCCCTCCACGAGGGGCGGGACCTGCCGGTGACGACCGATTTCCGCGCCGTCTTCTGCGAGCTGGCCGGCAAGCATCTGGGGGTCCGCCGGGACGACGTCCTCTTCCCCGGCTGGGACGGCAAGCGGTTGAGCTTGATCGCCTGAACCGCGGACGACCTAGGCCCGCCGCGCTCCTCCCTCCAGGGGCGCGGCGGGCCCGGGCTGCTCTCTCTAAAACTCCCCGCAACCTTTTCTCAACCCTCTCCGTATACCCTCTTGACCATCAACTACCGAGGTAGTACTATCCTGGTAGTTGAACGGTAGGAGGAACGGTTCCATGGACGAAACATCTCACCACCTGGGCGATCTGCAGCTGGCCATCATGCGCTCCCTCTGGCGACGGGAAGAGGGCACGGTAGCGGATGTGCACGAGGATCTGGAGGCCGAGCGCGGCCTCGCTCTGACCACCATTGCCACCATGCTCGCCAAGCTCGAAAAGCGGGGGGTCGTCGAGCACCGGATGGACGGCCGCCGGTTCGTCTACCGACCGCGGATCGACGAGGGTCAGGTCCGCCGCTCGATGGTCGCCGAGCTCACCTCGCAACTTTTCCGGGGCGACGTCACCGCCCTCGTCAACCATCTTCTGTCGGAGCACGAAATCGAGACCGGCGAGCTGGCGCAGCTAAAGGCGCTCATCTCCGCCCGTGAGAAGGAGGAACTCTGATGTTCGGTCACGCTACCGCCTGGCTCTTGACCTACGCGCTCCACAGCACCCTCCTCCTCGCCCTCGCTGGGCTGGCCTCAGGGCCGCTCGGGCGGCGCTCGCTCCGGCTGGAGGAGGCGGTCTGGCGGGTGGCGCTCCTGGGCGCCCTCGCCACCAGCACCTTCCAGGTCGCGACCGGCTGGCACCCGGTCGCCGCCCTCCACCTGCCCGCCGCCACCGTAGCGACGGCGACGGCGCCCGCGGCAATATCGCCAACATCGCCAACATCGCCAACATCGCCAATATCGCCAATATCGCCAATATCGCAGATATCACCGCCATCGCCGACATCCTTCTATAGGGAAGAGGCGCTCGGGTCGGCCTCGGGGGTCTCCCGGGCCAGGGTGGCCGAAATCCCCGCAGCTCCGGAGCCGCTCCCGGCAGCTGCCGCGGTACCGGTTCCCGAGCCCTCCTCCCAGGCGCCGGGACCGGTCTGGATGGCGAAACTGATCGGCCTCTGGGCAGCGGTCGCCTTCCTCCTCTCCCTCCGCCTGGCGTTCGCCCACCTGAGCTTGAGGCGGCGGCTCCGCGCCCGGCTGGAGGTCTCGGGTGGCACTCTGCTGCGCATCCTCGACCGGCTGGCACCGGCGGCGGGCCTCCCCCGTCCTATCCGGCTGACCTGCTCGCCCGTCCTGCCGGTGCCGGTCGCTCTCGGCGTCCTGCGGCCGGAGATCGCGGTGCCACCGCGGGCCCTCTCGCACCTCTCTCCGGGAGAGCAGGAGAGCCTTCTCGCCCACGAGCTGGCCCACCTCGTCCGCCGCGACCCGGTCTGGCTGGCCGGCGGCCAGCTCCTCACGAGCCTCCTCTTCTTCCAGCCGCTCAACTGGGTGGCCCGGCGCCGGCTGCGCGAGATCTCGGAGATCCTCTCTGACGAGTGGGCGGTCGGCCGGACGGGAGAGCCGCTGTCGCTCGCCCGCTGCCTCGCCGAGGTAGCCCAGTGGACGCTCGAACCGGTCCGTCTCCTCCCGGTCCCCGGCATGGCCGACCGGCCGTCGAACTTGAGCCGCCGCATCCACCGTCTCTTGGACGGGGAGCGGGAGCGCAACCGGATGCCCCGCTGGGGCCTGGCGGCCCTGGGTGTCCTCGTGCTTTCGATGGCCGTGGTGGCCCCCGGCTTCACGGCGCCGGAGAAGCCGGCCGTCCCGCCGGCTCCCTCTGCTCCCGCGGTCGCGCCAGCGCCGGAAGCTCCGGAAGCTCCGGAAGCTCGAGAAGCCCCGGAGACCGCGCCGGCCCCGGTCGTCGCCCCGGTGCCGCCCGTCCCTCCCGCTCCGTCGGTACCCAAAGCCCCGAGGGCGGCCCGCCCGCCGCATCCGCCCCGTCTGCCGCGGCCTGCCCTGGCGGCACCGCCCGCTCCACCGGCTCCTCTCCCGCACCACGGCCTGACCGCGGAAGAGCGGGCGGAGATCGAGTCGACTCGCGCCGAGGCGAGGGCGGAGACCGCCGAGTCCGATCGCCTCACCCAGGAGCAGATCGCCCGCATCCAGGTCGATGCCGAGCGACTGTCGCGCGAAATGACGGAGCACCTGAAGCCGCAGATGGAAGAGCTGGAGAAACTCGCGGCCCAAGCGGAGGCCCAGCGGCCGAGCGACGCGGAGCTCCGGGAGCTGGAGCGGCAGGTCGAGGCGGCCACCCGGCACCTCCGGTCGCCCGAAGAGGAGGCCCGCTTCGAAGCCGACGTCCGTAAGCTCGCCGAGACCGAGGGCTTGAGTAAGGAGGAGCGGAAGCACCTCCAGGAAGAGGTGCGGCGGATGGCGGAGTCGATGCGCCCCCGTCCCGAGGAGCTCGCAGCCATGAAGAAACTCGCCGAGCGCCACGCCCAGCTCTCGCGCCAGCTGAGCCGCGAGCAGATCGAGAAGATGAAGGCCGTCCGCCAGGAGATGGAAAAGGAGATGGCCGCCATGCGGCAGACCATGCAGCGCGACATGGCGAAGGAGTTCAAAGACATGCACGAGGAGCTGCGGCAGGAACGGGAACGGCGGGAGGGTCTACCCCGGCCGCATCTCCGGCCCAGGATCGCCCCCAAGCTAGCCCCGGCTCCGCGGCCTCGCCCGGGAGCGCTCCCGCCTCCCGCCGCGCAGCTCGCCCCCGTTCCGGCCTCCCCTCCGGACTCGCCCGAAGGCGCCCTCCCGCCGCCACCACCCGCTTCGCCGCGTTGAGGATGGCGACAGACTAGCTAGTCTAGGCGGCGGGGCGAGCTGGCCGGATGCGAAGGTGAGCCGGAGCGGCTGGTGACGCACGGCCGCCAGTGAAACGGCGAAGGCCGCGTAGGCCGCCGCGTGCTGCGGGTCGGCGATCGCGCGCACCTTGCCGATCGCCCGGCCGCCGGGAGCGAGCTAGCCCGTGTTTTAGTTTCTGGAGGGTGCGCAAACACTTTCAGAGGTAGGTTTCAGTTTTCTCAGAGATAGGAGCGCGAGCCGCGCCGGTTCTTGAAGCTGGCCGTGAAATTCGGCGCAAGTCGGGCGGTGAAAGGCAAGCGTTGGGCTCGAGGACCGCGGAATCCGGTCATCCGCTCCCGGCAGCGGGTCGCCCGCTACCAGGCGCGGACCCTTCGCTCGGAGGAGCGGATCGCCCGCGACGGGGAGCGAGCCGCCCGCTGCCGGCCGCGAGCCCCTCGCTCCGGGCAGCGGATCGCTGGCTCCGGACAGCGGATCGTCGGCGGCCGGAAGCGAGCCGCCGGCTCCCGGTAGCGGAGGACTGGCTCCCGGCAGCGGATCGTCCGCTCCCGGGAGCGGCGGACCGGCGGCAGGCGCGGATCACTCGCTGCCGGGAGCGGATCACCGCCGGGGCGCCGAAGGTCGGCGAGGGACATGGAGAGACAGGATAATTGATGACACAGTAGTACTAGCTAGGCGTTCGGCGCGGTGCGGACGCTCTTCAGCATGGCGAAGAAGGCGTCCCGCTGGGGAGCGAGGGTCTTGTCCGGCCCGGTGGCCTTGAAGAACCAGGGGCCGCCGGGCCCTTCGACGACCGCCCCGAGCAGGCGGGCATCGGTCACGGGGCTGGAGGGCCCCATCCCCATCGAGCTCGGTTTCAAGGTGCCGTGCACGTCGACCCAGGTCACCTTGAGACCATGAGATTCGAGCGTGCCGCGCGCCGGCTTCGGCGTCCCGGGGCCCGCCTCCATCTGGTCGGTCCAGCGCTGGAGATTGGCGTCGATGCTCCCCCCCTGCCCGGCGCCGAAGTAGAAGACCCCGAGCTCCCCCGCCCCGGCCGCACCGGGGATCGACGCCTGGGCGAGCCGCATGGAGGAGCCGGGGGTCTCGGAGGTCCACGCCTTCGGCAGGTCGAATTGGAGCTTGCCGTTCTCGACGGCGGCCTCGCCCGAGGAGGGAGCGGTGGGGGCGCCGGCGTCCGGGGTCGTGCCGCGCGAGGAGATCGGCCCCAGGCCTGCATCGGGAGCCGGAGCGGGTGCTGGAGACGATGGGGCGGCCTCGGGCGCGGTCACCGGGGAGGGGGCTGGCGCCTGCGCAGTCTGGGCAGGCATCGGTTCCTGTTTCCCGCCGCAGGCGATGCCGGTGATACCCGCGATGCCGGTGGCGCCGAGGAGGAGGATCGGGAGCAGGGTGGAGCGTCGGGGCATCTTTCGGGTCCTCGCTTAAAGAGGGGAGGAGATTATCACCCCCCAGCCCAGGTGTTCCGCTAGAATCGGTACGGAAGCGCTCGGGGGCTGGTGCCTTTCGCGGTCTTCAAAACCGTTGTCCCGTACCGGTTGCGGTCCGGGGGGTGGGTTCGATTCCCATGCGCTTCCGCCAGTCGGTTCAAAGATCTTCGTCTGGTACACACCTCTGACAAGCCCTCGCGGGGATGTTTTTTCAGTCTCTTGACTGCTCATGCTTGCCATGCACCGCCCTTTGTGTATACTTTAGGTGTTATGGAATGCCTGCGAAAAAAATAAGGAGAACCTCGTGAAAAGGAAACTGCTTTTGCTCAGTGGAATCTTGGTCCTACCTCTATTTGTCGACTCAGCTCAGACGTTCGCCATTCCTGATTGTAGTACGCTGGTTAAACAAACTTGTACAAACGGCGCAACAAATAGTTGTACTATCGATGCATTCGTCTACGACTGCGAGTGCACCAATAACAGGTGGAACTGCACCTCGTAGATAGGCAAGTCGCTGACATGCCCCGGCGCCGGGGGGGCCCATTCCCGCCAGACCACGAACCGCCTAGACCGCAGAGCGTCCTGCCGCTTCCGTGACCTGCTGCGCCCCGGCCGGCGGCGACCGTCCCGGGGTGAGGCGACCGGGGCACCTTAAGGATGAAGGAGTCACCATGCACAAAACAAAGAAGCTCGGCAAGCTGACGCTCTCGAAGGAGACCCTGCGGAACGTCGTCGAAGGTGAGCTGAAGCGGGTGGCGGGCGGCATCGTCGAGACCGACACCCCGTCGGAATGCTTCTGCGTCGCGGCCGCGGTCGGCAGCTGAGCGAATCCCACGATAAAGGTTCGGGCCGCCCGCCGGATGGTGGGCGGCCCGAATCTCCAAAATCTCTCCTTCCGGACCCTGGCGCTTAGTCCGGCATCGCTTCCGCCACAATTCACTGGTCGCTTCAGGACCGGCCTTCCGATCGCGACAGCCAGTAGCAGGCGAGGGGTCCTACAAAGAAATTTTCATGAATCTTGGGACCTCAGGCGATCTTCTGTGCGGCAGGAGAGACCTCGGTAGGGCCCGCCAGCCGTAGGCTATGGGCTAGAATTCGCGCGGAAGCGCTCGGGGCTGGTTGCCCCGGGTCTTATTCGCTTCCGCCAGCTCCAAAGGAGGCTTCGAGATCATCCGTACCGTTCTCGATCCCGGGGGACCGTCTCCGGCCAGTGATTCCATCCTGATCGGGGAGATCGCCGAGCAGGCGATCTCCGGCGCGGAGCCGGATGCGATCTTCGCGGCGAGCGTGACGGCGCTCGCCCGCCACCTGTCGGCCGACCTGACCGCCCTCTGGGAGCTGCTGCCCGACGGGCAAGGACTGCTGCTGCTGCGGGCCGGGTTCGGGTGGGAGCCGGGACAGGTAGGGCGGGCGACGATCCCGACCGGCGGCGGATCGTACGCCGGCCATGTCCTGCGGACCGGCGCCCCGGTGCTCGTCGAGGAGGCGAGCGCCGAGACCTGGCTCCGGATGCCCCCGCTGCTCCAGGAGCACAGGATCGAGACCGCGCTCCTCGTCCCCATTCACGGCCGGGATGCCCCGGTCGGAGCGCTCGGCATCTATCTGCGGCAGCCGGCGGACTTCGCTTTCGGACCGGCGCGGCTCCTCACGCGGGTGGCCCGGCTGCTCGCGGCGGTGGTCGACCGCGACCGCGTGACGGCGCGGCTCGACGCCAGCGAGGGCAAACTCGCCGCCATCTTCGACAGCGCCCTCGACGCCATCCTGGTGGCCGACGACCGGCGGGTGCTGATCGAGGCCAACCCAGCCGCCTGCAGGCTCTACGGCCGGCGGCGTGAGGACATCGTCGGCCAGACGATCGAGGCGTTCACGCCCGGCGCCGACGCCGTACAGGCCCAGATCGCCTGGGACGCCTTCCTGGTCGAGGGGGAGCAGAGCGGCATCTTCCGCGTTCTGCGCCCTGACGGCGTGACGCGGATCGCGGATTACCGAGCCCGGGCCCATTTCCTGCCTGGTCTCCACCTCTCGGTGCTGCGCGACGTGAGCGAGGAGCACAGCGCCCAGGAGGCGCTCAAGGAGGCGGGCCGCAGCAAGGACGAGTTCCTCGCCATGCTGGCGCACGAGCTCAGAAACCCCCTGGCCCCGGTCGTCAACGCCATCGAGATCCTGCGGCAGCGAGGGAGCGATGAAGCGGTGCGCCAGAGGGCGCTCGAGGTGATGAACCGCCAGACCCGCAATATGGCGCGCCTGATCGAGGACCTGCTCGACGCCTCGCGGATCACCCGGGGCACCATCGAGCTGCGACTGGAGCGGGTCGATCTCGTGCACATGGTCGAGCGGGCGGTCGAGGAGAGCTCGGCGGCGATCGAGGCCCGCCGCCATCACCTGACGGTCGTGCTGCCGCCCGCCCCGCTCTGGCTGGTGGCTGATCCGGTGCGCCTGGAGCAGGTGTTGACGAACCTGCTCAACAACGCGGCCAAGTTCACCCCGCCCGGGGGGAGGATCGCCGTCGAGGTCGCCGCCGAGGCCGGCGAGGCCGTGCTGCGGGTGCGGGACGACGGCGAGGGCATCCCGCCCGACCTGCTGCCCTGGATCTTCGATCTCTTCGTGCAGGCCGACCGCTCGCTCGACCGCACCCACGGCGGTCTCGGCATCGGGCTCACCCTGGTGCGCAACCTGGTGCGCTTCCACGGCGGCAGCGTCACCGCACGGAGCGACGGCTTGGGGTTGGGGAGCGAGTTCGTCGTGCGCCTGCCCCAGGCAGACCCGACCCCGCCCCAGGAGAGCGCTGGCGCCGACGACGAGCGCACCGCCGGCCCGCCGGCCTCCCGGACGGGGCTCCGCGTCCTCGTGGTAGAGGACAACCTCGACTCCGCCCAGTCGTTGGGAGAGCTGCTGGAGCTGTGGGGGCACGAGGCGAGGGTGGTGCACGACGGACCGAGCGCCCTCGCCCTGGCGCCTGGCTTCGGGCCGGCCGTGGTTCTCCTCGACATCGGCCTCCCCGGCATGGACGGCTACGAGGTCGCCCTGGCCCTCTGCCGGGACGCGAGCTCCCCCCCGCCCTACCTGGTCGCGCTCTCCGGCTACGGGCAGGAGCAGGACCGCGAGCGCTCGCGGGAGGCGGGGATCGATCGCCACTTCACGAAGCCGATGGACCCGCAGGAGCTCCGTCAACTGCTCGCGGAGATCGAGCCGTCCCGGGTCGAGGCAGGCGGCGCACCTCTAGGGTGAAAGGAGTCCCACCATGCACAAAGTGAAGAAGCCCGGCAAGCTGAGGCTCTCGAAGGAGACCCTGCGGGGCCTGGTCGAGACGGAGTTGGAGCGGGTGGCGGGCGGCATCGTCGAGACCGACACCCCGTCGGAATGCTTCGGCTGCGTCGCGGCCGCAGTCTGCTGACCCTCGCTACGCCGGCTCGGTGCGAGATGGCCGAGCCGGCGCGGCAGCCCGTTGGGGATCCCCAGACCCGCATCACGCCTGTCGCATGCCTTTCCCAAGTAGCGCAAAAGGGAGGCGCCTGCACCTTATTCGGTAAGGCAAGTAAGCCTTGATTACTTCGGAAAGGAGACAAGCATGAAGCGTAAGATCGGTCTGATGGGGTTCGCCTCTCTGCTGCTGATGGCCACTCTGACGAGCGCTCAAACTCCGGCGCAGGCGGCTGTCGCGACCGCGGCCGCGGCTCCCGGTGCCGCGCCGTTCTGCCCGGCCAGCCTGTTCAACGTCCAATCCACCGACTTCACCTTCACCCCGAAGCCCTCGGGAAGGGCAACTTACCTCTGCGGCTCCTGCAGCTATTCGTCCTGTCAGGGGGCCGCACCCAATTCCGCTTGTTACTACCTGGACCGGTTCGGCTACCACCTGGCGAAGTGTGTCATCAACTACGCCTGCGAAGGCAGCACGAATGGCTGCGACTGCACGAACAACGGGCCGGCGTGAGGTCTGACTCCCCGATCCTTTGAGATCGATTCCGCGCCGGCTGTCAGGCCATGAGGCCGCGGCCGGCCGGGTCAGTCTGCAACCAGAACGGCGAGCCGCCTGGTGAAGGGCGAGAAGGTGGGGCCCGGGCCGCCCGCCGCAGGGAGGGCGGCCCGGAACGAGCGTTCTAGGGTTGCTGAGGGGTAGTCTCAGAGCTCGTCTGAGTGGGCGAGGCGGGCGTCGTCGGCGTCACGGTCGTCACCTTAGTGCAGGTGCAGGAATTCGTGCCGCAGGTGATCGCGGGCGGCACCGGTGTGCAGCTGCACGGGCTGCACCCGGTCTGACCATTCACCGTAAAGGGATCGCAGCCCAGGACGGCACAGTTGAGTCCCAGGCAGGTGCCGCTGGTGCACGTGACCGTCGTCTTGATCGGCGTTGGCGTCGGGGCTGGCGTCGGGGTTGGCGTCGGGGGATCCACGGGAGCGATCTCGAAGTCCTGCCTGGCCACGCGGGTGAACGTGGCGCCCTTGCCCTGGGTCTCGACGCGGATTTCACTTACTGGCCGAGCGGACTGGGTGTTCTGGAGCAGGGCGACGACAGCAGGGTTTGTGAGATCGATGGCGACCGGGGTACAGCGCGCCGCGGCCGGCGAAGGCTTGGGCTCCGCCGGAACGTCCTTGGCGCTCGCCGGCCCTACAGTGCAGAAAGCGGTGACGAGGAGAGCTGCGGGTAGCCAGAGAGTCCGTTTCGACATGGGGTACTCCTTTCAGAGATGAGTCGATGGAACACCGGTACGTTTAACTAGGTGCGCAGAAATAGAGGAACCGAGACAGCCGCCGCGCCTCAACCGACCTCCAGCACCTCGCACCGTCGCCCCCGTCGTTGGCGGAGCGGGAATGGGGGGTTGTTGTAGGGGATGAATCCTGCCAGCGGGGTGCTTCGGGAGTATCGCCGGAGCGTCGCGCCCTGCCTTGCGGGGCGGCTCTTCGGGGTGCTAGTGTCCCCGGCCTGTTGCCGGCGCTCCCGGAACCCGCACTGAAATACCGAGCCGCCCGGCGGCGTTGAGAGGGACCGTGGCCAAGAATCTGCTGATCGTCGAAAGCCCAACCAAGACCAAGACCCTCAAGAAGTTCCTCGGCCGGCAGTACGCCGTCGAGGCTTCCCTCGGACACATCCGCGACCTCGTCAAGAAGGACATGGGGATCGGTCCGCAGTACGAGCCGAACTACGCGATCCTGACGGCGAAAAAGGAGGTCGTCCAGAAGCTCCGTAAGGCGGCCAAGGACGCCGACACCGTCTACCTCGCCCCCGACCCCGATCGCGAGGGGGAGGCGATCGCCTGGCATATCGCGGAAGTCCTCGGCAAGGATCCCTCGCAGGTGCACCGGGTGACCTTCAACGAGATCACCAAGCGCGCCGTTTTAGCCGCCCTCGAAAACCCGCGCCAGATCGACCTCCGCAAGGTCGACGCCCAACAGGCCCGCCGGGTCCTCGACCGGCTGATGGGCTTCCGCCTCTCGCCGCTCCTCTGGGAGAAGGTCAAGCAGGGGCTCTCGGCCGGCCGGGTGCAGTCGGTGGCCTTGAAGATGGTCTGCGAGCGCCAGGCCGAGATCGACGCCTTCGTGCCCGAGGAGTACTGGAACCTGGGCGCCGAGCTCTCGGCAAAGCTGCCGCCGGCTTTCCAGGCGCGGCTCCAGAAGATCGACGGCAAGAAGGCCGAGGTCGGAAACGGCGCCGACGCGGCGAAGATCGTCGCCGACCTGGAGCAGGGGACGTTCAAGGTCGGTGCCGTCGAGCGCAAGCAGGCCCTCCAGCGCCCCGGCGCGCCGTTCATCACCAGCCGGTTGCAGCAGGAGGCGGCACGGCGCTTCGGCTTCTCGGTCAAGCGGACCATGGCGCTCGCCCAGGGTCTCTATGAGGGCACCGAGGTGGGCGACCGCGGCCAGGTCGGCCTCATCACCTACATGCGAACCGACTCGACCCGGGTGGCCGACGAGGCGGTGGACGGGGTGCGCGAGCTGATCGCCGCGACCTACGGGCCGCAGTCGCTCCCCGAGAAGCCCAACGTCTACAAGTCGAAGAAGGGGGCGCAGGACGCCCACGAGGCGATCCGCCCGACCAGCTTCGACCTGCCGCCCGACGCCCTCAAGGACTCCCTCCGGGCCGACGAGTGGAAGCTCTACAAGCTGATCTGGGACCGCTTCGTGGGCTCGCAGATGAACCCCGCCGTCTTCGACGTCACCCAGGTGGACGTCGTAAGCGGCCGCTACACCCTCAGGGTCTCCGGCCGGGTGTTGAAGTCGCCCGGCTTTCTCGCCGTCTACCGCGAGGCTCCCGAGGAAGGAGCCGCGGAGAACGACGAGGCGGAGGAGGCGACGCTGCCGGCGATCGCCGAGGGCGAGATGCTGACCCTCCTAAAGGTCACCTCGGAGCAGAAGTTCACCCAGGGGCCGGCGCCGTTTTCCGAGGCGACGCTCGTCAAGGCCCTGGAGGAGAGCGGCATCGGCCGGCCCTCGACCTACGCCACCATCCTCTCCACACTCACCGACCGCGACTACGTCGACAAGGTGGAGGGGCGGTTCCGGCCGTCGGCCCTGGGCAGCCTCGTCAACGGGATGCTCCAGAAGGGGTTCCACGACATCATCAACGAGGGCTACACGGCGGAGCTCGAAGAGCAGCTCGACAAGATCGAGGACGGCCTCATCGAGTGGAAGACGGCGATCGCCGACTTCGACAAGAAGTTCTCCAAGGATCTGGAGACCGCCGGCGAGCAGATGCCGAACGTCAAGAAGGAAGGGGTGCCGCTCGGCGAGATCTGTCCGCTCGACGGCGGTCAGCTCCTCATGCGCTTCGGCCGCTTCGGGGCCTTCGTCGCGTGCAGCAACTACCCCGAGTGCAAGTACACCCGCGAGCTCAACACCCCCGCCGCTCCCGCCAGCCCGGCGGTGGCGAACGGCGACTCTGCCGGAGCGGCGCCTGCCGCCGCCGAGGAAGAGGTCCCGGTCTGCCCGGACTGCGGCCGGCCGATGCAGATCAGGCGCAGCCGTTTCGGCACCTTCTGGGGCTGCACCGGCTACCCGGAGTGCAAAGGCATCCTGAAGACCGGCCCCAAGCCCGAGGCGCCGAAGCCGACCGGGGTCGCCTGCCCGGAGTGCGGCAAGGGCGAGATCGAGGAGAAGCGCTCGCGCCGGGGGAAGACCTTCTGGTCCTGCAACCGCTACCCCGACTGCAAGTTCTCCCTCTGGAAAAAGCCGGTCGGCAAGGAGTGCCCCGACTGCCACGCCCCCTTCCTGCTCGAGAAGACGACCAAGAAGCTCGGCACCCAGCTGATCTGCAACACCGAGGGCTGCGGCTACGCCGAGTCCTACGAGCCGGCCATCGAGGCGGCGCCGGCGGCGCCCGAGCCCGCGGCGGTGGGATAATGGCCCTCTGTCCGTCTAGTTTGTGGTTGTTCCTCCCGGGCGGGTGGCTTCCTCTCGCCTGAGCCTGGAGCAGTACCGATCCCACCCTCACTTCTTCTTATGGCTTTTTTAAGATATGCTTGACGTCCACTTACGGATGGTCCGGAAGTGGCTGTTGCACAGCTCAGGAGAAACTCGATGAAAAAGAACGAGCTGAAGAAGAACCTCAAACTGACGCTGAACCGTGAAACCTTGCGCGCCCTGGAAAGTCCTGCGCTCGAAGAGGTGATCGGAGGCTTGACCGTCTCGAATTGCCGCAGTAACTGCACCACCTGCGACAGCAGATGTTGCTGAGCTCCTGACCGGCCGGGGGGGCGCTCCTGCCTGCGCCCCTCCCGGTTCAAACTGCCCTAGACCGATACGTTCGTCCTTCTCCTCGCCGGCCTGACTTCCCTCGCGGCCGGGCCAGCCTCTGGGTTGACCTCCACTGGGCCTCCTTGACGCCTGCCTTGTTGCTTTGTATGCTGATAGAGCATTTAGCAGGAGGCTCGTCATGAATCCGAGGCAGCACGCAGCTCCGCCGTCGCTTCTCCTGTCCATCCCGGCCCTGCTGCTGCTCACCGCCATGCCGGCGGCCACGGCAGCCACGGCCGCCGCCAGCCCGTGGCGCCTGGTCGGCCCGGCCGAGGCGAATCTCGGGGCGGTGGCGCTCCCGCCCTCCCCCCTGGGCACCGTCTATACCTCCTCGCCAACCTCCTCGGCAGCGGATGCGATCTTCCGCAGCACGGACGGGGGAGCGACCTCCACCGGCTTCGTTTTCCCGGCCGATGCCTGCCCGTTCTCCTCGACACCACTCCTGGCGCCCGACCCGTCGCAGGCGGGGACGTTCTATGCGACCGATCGCACGAACGTCTGGAAGTCTCCCGACGGGGGGGTCACCTGGCAGCGCAGGACCTCCCCGGAGGTCGGCTGGCTCGCCGACCTCACGGTTTTGCCGGACGCTCCGGGCCATCTCCTCGCGGTCGGCGACGGCGCGATCTTCCCCGCTCTCTCCCCGCCGCCACCCTGCTATCCCCGGCAGAGCGGGAGCGGGGTCGCCCTGAGCAACGACGGCGGCCTGACCTGGAACGTCGTGCATCCCGCGGGCTCCGCGCCCTACCAGTCGGCCGCCTTCGACCCCGCCCACGTCGAGCGGCTCTACCTCGGCACCGCGGCCGGCGACCTCTTCCTGAGCGAGGACGGCGGCACGACCGTGACGTCCCTCGATTTTCCGCTGCGCAATGAAAGTGTCTACGAGATCCGGATCGACGCCACCACCGTGCCGAGCACCCTCTTCGTGCTGTCCGGAGGCGAGCTCTACCGGGCGCCCCTGGCGGCCGACGGCAGCGCCGGCCCCTGGAGCCGGCTCGCCCAGGCACCGGCCATCCAGGTCCCCCCGTCCTCGCACCGCACCCTGCTGCTCGATCCCAGCCGGCCGGGGACGCTCTATACCTTCACCTACGGAGGGGTGTTCGTCTCGACCGATCGCGGCGACAGCTGGGCTCGGATCACCGGCGGGCTCGATCCCTTCGGGGTGACCGGCCTCGCCCTCGATCCCCGCCCCTCGGGCCCCCTCTACGCCGCCACCCGGCACGGGCTCTACGCCCTCGACCGGAGCGGCTGCACCGAGAACGCCGCCGGCGTCTGCCTGGCGAGCTTCCGCTTCAGGGTCGCGGTCTCCTTCGCGACCTCCGGCGGCCCGGCCACCGCGGCCCACGCCCAGGCGGTCTCGGCCGACACCGCCGACCTCTGGTTCTTCGCCCCCGGCAACCTCGAGCTGGTGGTCAAGGTCCTCGACGGCCGCGCCGTCAACGGCGCCTTCTGGGTGTTCGCCGGCGGCCTCTCCGACGTCGCCTACACGCTCACCGTCACCGACACCGCGACCGGAGCGGTCAAGAGCTACCCGAAGGCCGCCGGGAGCCTGTCGAGCTTCGCCGACACCTCGGCTTTCCCCGCGTCCTCCGCGTCCCCCGAGTCCCCCGCGTCGGTGACCCGCGCCGCGCGGAGCGCAGACCTACCCCCCCTACCGCTCGCCCCGGCCCCCTTCCTCCTGCCGGACGCGCTGCCCGACGCGCTGCCGGACGCCGCCGGCTGCGCTCCCGGGAGCACCGCGCTCTGCCTCTCCGCCGCCCGCTTCCGGGTCGCGGTCGCCTACCAGGCCGGCCCCCTGGCGGGCGACGGGCGGACGCTCCCGCTGACCGGCGACACCGGCGCCTTCTGGTTCTTCTCGCCCGAGAACGTCGAGCTGATCGTCAAGGTCCTCGACGGCCGGGGGTTAAACGGCCACTTCTGGGTATTCTACGGCGCGCTTTCCAACGTCGCCTACACGGTGACCGTGACCGATACCGTAACCGGAGCCGTCCGGACCTACACCAACCCCCAGGGCCGGCTCGCGAGCTTCGCCGATACCTCGGCCTTCTGAGCCGGGCCGATGCGCGCCGCGACCCTCCTCCTCGCCGCCGGTCTGACCGCTCTCGCGGCGATGCCGGCGAGATCGGCGATATCGGCGATATCGGCGACGCCGGCGATGCCGGTCGATCTCCTGGTGTCGAGCAACGGCAGATCGACGGTCGAACGCTTCGACCTCTCCGGCACCTCCCTCGGCGCCTTCGTCCCTGCCGGCTCCGGGGGCCTGACGAACCCGGACGGCATGGCCTTCGGACCGGACGGCAATCTCTACGTCTGCAGCGAACGGGCGAGCGCCGTGCTCCGCTACGACGGCCGGACCGGCGCCCTCCTGGGGACCTTCGTGCCGAGCGGCAGCGGCGGCCTGGACGTCGCGGAGTACCCGGCCTTCGGGCCGGACGGCAACCTCTACGTGAGCAGCCTCCACGCCAACGCTGTGCTCCGCTACGACGGCCGGACCGGCGCCTTCCTGGGGGCCTTCGTCCCCGGGGGCGGCGGGCTCGACAGCCCCAGCGGCATCACCTTCGGGCCGGACGGCAATCTCTATGTGAGCAACACCAACGCGAACGAGGTCCGGCGCTACGACGGCCGTTCCGGCGCCCTCCTCGGCGCCTTCGTCCCCACCGGCAGCGGCGGTCTCCAGAAGCCGGTCGGCCTGACCTTCGGCCCGGACGGAAATCTCTACGTCAGCAGCCTGTTCACCCACCAGGTGCTCCGCTACGACGGCCGGACCGGGGCGTTCCTCGACGTCTTCGTGCCGGCGCGGAGCGGTGGGTTGAACGGGCCGTACGGCCTCGCCTTCGGTCCGGACGGCAACCTCTATGTGGTCAGCATCAGCACCTCTCAGGTGCTCCGCTACCGCGGCAGCGACGGGGCGTTCCTCGGCGCCTTCGTGACCGGTCTCCCCCTCTATCTCCCCACCTACCTCCTCTTCACGCCCCCCGCCGCTCCCGACTGCCAGGACGACGCGACCCACCTCTGCCTGGCCGGCGGCCGCTTCCGGGTCGAGGTCGCCTGGCGGACGCCGGACGGCGGCTCCGGAGTGGGGCAGGCCGTGCGGCTGACCGCCGAGAGCGCCTACTTCTGGTTCTTCGACGCCGCCAACGTGGAGCTGCTGGTCAAGGTGCTCGACGGCTGCCCGGTAAACGGCCGCTACTGGGTCTTCGCCGGCGGCCTGACCAATGTGGCGACGACCCTCACCGTCACCGATACCCGGAGCGGCGCCGTCGAGACCTACAGGAACCCCCAGGGAACGGCGTTCGCGCCGCTCCAGGAGACGGCCGCGTTCTCGACCTGCCCCTAACGATGCGGGCCCTATCGCACCGCGGGCGGGATCGGTCTCCCCGCCTGCGCTCCGGCCCGCCGCAGCCGGGCGAGGTCCCAGACCACCAGGCCGTCCTCCCGATAGTCGGGCTGCCCCCAGATCGCGGTCAGCGAAACAGCCATCCGCTCCCCCGCCCGCTCGAGCTCCCGGCGGTGCCGCGGCTTGATCTCGGCGACGATCGGCCAGCAGTGCCCGCGGACCTTCTCCTCCTCGGCCAGCACGTCGGTGTGGACGATCAGGTAGCGCGCCCGGCTCGCCAGGAAGCCTTCGGGCGAGGTGAAAGGCATGTTGCGGAAGGCCAGGGCCCGCGCCCCGCGGAGCGGCTCGACCATGGCGACCAGGACGTCCCGGTGGTGGACCTCCTGGTAGAGGTAGAAGACCCGGTTGTAGCTCCAGAGGGGAATCCAGGGGTATTCGAGGACCGGCGCTCCCCGGTCCTTGCGGACGACCTGGTTGTAGAAGCCCGGGATCTGGCTGCCGGCCCCGCCGACCCCGCCACCCCCCCCAGAGAGCGACGCGCGCGGGCAGAAGAAGCCGACGAAGTCGTTGTGGCCGGAAAACGAGCTCGACAGGAAGCCGGGCTCGACGAGCGGCCCGGCGAGGAAGAGGGCGCCGACGAGGACGAAGGCGGCGGCGCTCTGGCCGAGCTCCCCCAGCGGCCGCTGGCCCCGCCACCAGGGAGCGGCGAGCCCCACCGCCACCCAGAGGAGAAGCCAGGGGAGGACCGGCAGGAGGTAGCGGTCGAAGACCAGGGGGTGACCGAGCATCTCCGGGGAGAGGACGACGAGGCCCGCCACCTGGCAGACGGCGAGAGTCGCGGTATAGGCGGCGAGCCGGGGCTCCCGGCGGGCGAGGGTGACGAGCCCGTAGAGGGCCGCGGCCCAGAAGAGGACCACCGGCACCAGATAGACCGCCCCCGACTGCAAGCGGAGGACCCCGGTGAGGGTCCCCCAGGAGAGGGCCAGAGGCTCGTGCTTGGAAGACACCAGGGCGAGGAGCGACGCCCGGGCGGGGACGATGAAGCCGAGGATGGCCGCCGCCGTGGCCGCTCCCGTGGCGACGAGGGCCAGGAGGCCCGGCCGCCCGGCCTCCCCCCGCCAGCGCCGATCGATCGCCAGGGTGCCGAGGGCGAAGAGGAAGGGGGCGAGGACGAAGGGCGCCGTCCCCAGGTGGAACCAGACGGCGAGCGCGGCGGCGAGGACGGAGAGGGCGGCGAGCCCCCGTCTCCCCGTTCGCCACCAGGCCTCGAAGGCCGCGGTGGCGGCGAAGCCGAAGAGGACGATCGGGGCGTAGGGACGGGCGATCCGGCTGTAGAGGACGAGGAGGGGCGAGAGGGCGACGAGCCAGGCGAAGAGCAGAGCGACCCGCGGCCCCAGCGGTCCCAGCGGTCTCAGCCAGCGGGCGACGATCCCGGGCAGGACGAGGAGGGCGAGGAGGCCGGCGAGGAGCATGGGGAGGCGCACCACCAGCTCCGAGAGCGGGACCCCGCTCTGCAAAAGGACCCGGTAGAGGGCGGTCAGGGGGATGCAGTTGTCGCGCAGCTCGTAGGTGGTGAGGATGTGCGACAGCGGCTCGGCGAGGGCGACCCGCACGGCGTGCAGCTCGTCCCCGGCGAGGACCTGGGCGCGGACGTTCCACAGCCGCAGCACCGCGCCGACGGCGAGCGGCGGCACCAGCCGGCCGAGCGCGGAGGTGCGGAAGTTGGCGAGGTCGCTCATCCGGGACGCGGCGGGGGTCACGGGGGTCATTCTAGGCCCGTTTCCCTCCGTCCCGCTTCGGGTCCCCTGCCGACACTGTGCACTTGAATACACACAAACGAAGGGCGAGCGCCGGGCTGGTGGTACGGGTCGGGCTTGGGAGGTTCCGCAATGGGGCAAAATTCGGCGGCGGAGGACGGCGCCCTCTGTCTGCGCCTGGCCCGCACCCGCCAGGCTCTGGAGCAGGAGCGGGCGAGCGCCCCCGAGCTCCTGGCCGAGCTCCTCGCCCACCCGCCCGCCGTCCAGCCGTGCCGGATCGCCGTCGACCCCCGCTTCCAGACCTGGGGGCTCGCCGAGCTCCTCCTCGCCCAGAGCCAGATACTCCTCGGGAGAACGGACGCCGCCGAGGCCGGGCGCCGGGCCCGGCTGGCCCTCGCCGTCTCCGGTCACCTGGGCGGGCAGCATCCAGCCTCCCTGGTCCAGGACCTCCGGGCCCGCGCCTGGGCAGCGAGCGGCGAGGCCTGCCTCGCGGTCGGCGACCTGGCGGGGGCCGGTGCGGCTCTCCGCGCCGCCGCCACCAGCCTCGCCCACGGCACCGGCGATGTCCTGGTGGACGCTCGGCTCCTCGAATTCGAGGCCGCCGTCCGGGCCGCCCAGGGCCAACCGGGCGCCGCCCTCGCCCTCTTGAAACAGGCGGCCGCCCGCTATCGCCGGGTCAACGATCCCGACCGGCTCGCCCAGGTTCTCGCCCGGAGCGAGGAGCTGCAGGCCGAGGCGCGCCAGACCGACGCCGTTCCCCACCTCGCCTTCGAGCCGATCGGCTGAAGCGGCGGCCCGACCCCTTCCGGGCACCGTGATACGCTGATTCTCACCCGCACCGAGAGCATTCCGCGCGACGGTCCCGCGCCATCGAGGAGGCTTCGCATGACAGAGCTCGGCTTCCTGGTTCTCTGCGTCCTCGCCGGCTATGCCTGGCTCCTCGGCCGCCGGGTGAAGGACCTGGAGCAGCTGTTCAAGGTCCAGGGCGAGGGCAACGCGGACCTCCTCCGGCGGATCGCCGCCCTGGAGAAGGTCCGGGCGCCGGCAGCTCCCGCTCCCGCCGCCGCACCGCCGAGACCGGTACCGGTCGTAGCCCCTCCGCCACCGCTCCTCTCGGTACCGATCGCCGGGCCATCGCCAGTCGAGCCGCCGGTCGAGCCGCCTCTCCTCTCTCCCCCCGCGATCCCGCCCGCCCTGGCGTATCCCGCGGTCGCGGCGGCGGTCTCCACCCCGGTGCCCGCACCGCCGGCGGCCCACGTCGAGCCCCGGCCGCAGCCGGTGCCGCCGCCGCCGCGCTCCCCCGTGCCGCCAACCCCGCCGATCCCCCCCAGCGCCTCCCGTACCGCCGCCGGCCCCCCGCCGGTCCTTCGACTGGGAGAGCCTGGTGGGGGTCAAGCTGTTCTCCTGGATCGCCGGCATCCTCCTGGCGCTCGCCGCCCTCCAGTTCCTGCGCTACACGATCGACCACGGCTGGGTGACCCCGCCGATCCGCATGACCCTGGGCCTGCTCCTCGGCGCCGGGCTCCTCGCCGCCTGCGAGGGCCGGCGGGCGCGGCGCTACGCGACGACCGCCAACGCCCTCTCCGCGGCGGGGATCGTCATCCTCTTCTCCACCCTCTTCGCCGCCCATACCCTCTGGCACCTGGTGGGGCCGGCCCCCACCTTCGCCCTCATGGTGCTCGTCACCGTCGTCGCGGTGGTCCTCGCGATCCGCCACGACTCGCTGTTCATCGCCCTCCTCGGGTTGATCGGCGGCTTCGCCACCCCGGCCCTCCTCTCGACCGGGCAGGACCACCCGCTCGGCCTCTTCGGCTATCTCCTGCTCTTGAACGCCGGCCTCGCCTGGCTGGCGCTGCGCAAGCGCTGGGCGGTGCTCTCCGTTCTCTCGCTCGCCTTCACCACCGTCTACCAGTGGGGCTGGGTGTGGAAGTTCCTGAACGCCTCGAAGCTGCCGCTCGCCCTCGGGATCTTCCTCGTCTTTCCCCTCCTCGCCTTCCTCGCCCCGCTCTTCGCCGGCTCCGCCGCGAAGGCAGCCCGGGCCGGGAAGCCGGGAGAGGATGGCGATGCCGACGATCCCGCCGGCCGTCTCCTCGCCCGCACGGCGGCGGTCTCCGCCCTGCTGCCGCTCGGCTTCGCCCTCTACGCCGCCACCGTTCCGGCCTACGGGGCGCGCTTCGGCCTGCTCTTCGGCTTCCTCTTTCTCCTCCAGGCCGGGCTCGCCACGGTTGCCGCCGTCCGCGGACCGCGGGTCCTCCACCCCCTGGCCGCCGGATCGGCCCTCGTCGTCTTCCTGATCTGGTTCAGCACCTCGTATCCCCGCGGGGAGGCCTGGCCGGCGATCCTCGGCCTCCTCGCCCTCTTCGTCCTCTTCGACCTCGCCGCCCCCTGGCTCGCCGCCCGGCTCGGCCGGCCGCTCGGAGCCGCGGGGCGCCAGGGGGCGCTCGCCGGGCCGCTCCTCCTCTTCGCCTTCCCGGTGCTCCTCACCATCGAGCCGGCGGCGACGGCCCCGGGATTGCCCTTCGCCGTCCTCTTCCTCCTCCTCGCTGCGGCGGCCGGCTTCGCCCTCCTCTACGAACAGGGGTCGCTCCACTCCACCGCGGCCTTTTTCGCCATCGCCGCCGAGGCGGTCTGGTCGGCCCGCGCCCTCACCCCCGAGCGGCTGCTCGCCGGGATCGGGATCTACGCCCTCTTCGGCCTCTTCTACCTCGGGGTGCCGCTCCTCGCCCGCCGGTTCCGCCGACGCCTGGCGCCCGAGGGGAGCGGGGCGTTTCTCCTCCTCCTCTCGCTCGGCCTCCTCTTCTTCCTCGCCGCCGGCCCGCTCGCCCAGGCGGCGCTCTGGGGGATGGCGCTCCTTCTCGTCATCCTGAACGCCGGCCTCTTCCTGGAGGCCGGGACCCACCGGCGGCCGCTCGTGGCCCTCGCCGGCACGGTCCTCTCCTGGGTGCTGATCGGGGTCTGGTGGGCGACGGTGCCGCTCGCCGCGAGTCTCGTCCCGGCGCTTTTCCTGGTCGCCGGCTTCGCCGTCCTCGGCCTCGCCGGCAATATCTGGATGCGGCATCAACGGGGTGGAGATCGAGAGGCGGGGGTGGCGGCCGGGAGCGCCGGGGTCGACCCGCTGGGGAACGGCGGGCAGTATCTGGCCCTCGTCGGCCACGCCTTCCTCTTCGTCGTCGCCGCCCAACCGCGGCTGTCGATCCCACCCTGGCCGTTCCTCGGCGTCCTCGCCGTCCTCGACCTCGCGGCCGGGGTGGCGACCCTCTGGCTCCGCCGGGCCTCCCTCTGGGTGGCCGCCCTCGCCGCCTCGGACCTCATCCTCCTCGCCTGGGTGCTCTCGGCGCGGACCGCCCCCTGGCCGGCGGTCGCCCTGGGGAGCGCGACGGCGCTCGCCGGCCTCGCCTTTCTCTGGATCTTCCTCGCCCGCCGCCGGGCGGCGAAAGCGGACGGTACGGGCGGGCTCCTGGGGAGGGTTGCCGAGGGGGCCGTGGCGAGCCTCTTTCTCGGTCAGGCGGTGCTCATCGCCGCCTCCGCGGTCGGTGGAGCGCCCCCTCTCGCCCTCACCGTCGCCACCCACCTGGCGTTCCTCCTCGCCCTCCTCTACCTCTCGCGGCTGGCCGAGCGGCCCTGGCTGGTGCCGCTCGCGATCGTCCCCACCACCGCCGCGGTGATCGTCTGGCGGCTGGCCCACGGTGAGGGTGCGCCCTGGTGGTACGAGCTGGCCTTCGCCGGGGCGCTCTACCTTCCCTACCTCGCCTTCCCCCTCGTTCTCGGAGAACGAGCGGGAGAACGGGCGCGGCGGCTCAGGCAGCCCTATCTGGCGGCAGTCCTCGCCAGCCTGCCGTTCTTCCTCCTCGGCCGGCACGCCCTCCTCGCCGGGGGCTATGGCGGGGTGATCGGGGCGCTCCCGGTGGCGCAGGCGGTCGCCCTCGCCCTCCTCCTCGCCCGCCTGGTGCGGCTGGAGAGAGGAACCCCGCTCGCGGAACGCGACCCGGGGCGGCTCGCCCTGGTCGCCGGGGCGGTCCTCGCCTGCATCACCGCCGCCATTCCCCTGCAGCTCGACCGCGAGTGGATCACGATCGGCTGGGCCCTGCTCGCGGCGGCGCTCGCCGCCCTCTATCTGCGCATCCCCCACCGCGGGCTGCTCGCCTGGACGGCCGGCCTCCTCGCCGTCGTCTTCGCCCGGCTGGCCTTCAACCCAGCGGTCCTCGAATACCATGCCCGCGGCGGCCTGCCGATCTGGAACTGGTACCTCTACACTTATCTCGTGCCCGCTCTCGCCTTCTTCCTCGCCGCCTGGCTCCTCGCCAAAGGCGACGACCGGCTCGCCGGCTCGCTACCCCGCCTGCCCCGGCTGTCGAGCCTCGCCTCGACCGCCGCTGTCGTGCTCCTCTTCCTCCTCGTCAACATCGAGATTGCGGACTTCTTCTCACCCGGCCAGAGCCTCACCTTCGACTTCCTCTCCGGCCGGGCGTCGCTTCCCGAGGAGCTCGCCTACACCCTCGGCTGGGCGCTCTTCGCTATCGGTCTCCTGATCGCCGGGATCGCCCTCGCCAACAAGCCGGCGCGGATCGCCGCCATCCTCCTCCTCCTGGCGGCGGTGCTCAAGGGCTTCGTGCACGACATGGCGCAGCTCGGCGGCCTCTACCGCGCCGGCTCGTTCGCCGGCCTCGCCGTCTGCCTGGCGCTGATGGCGGTGCTGATCCAGAAGTACGTCCTCTCCCGCCGGGAGGCCGGATGAGCCGAAGGAGAGGCCGCGCCGGCACTCTCCTCCTCGCCGGCCTGCTGAGCGCCGGCCTCGCTACGGGGAAAGCAGGGGAGCCCGGCCACGAGCGCTACGAGCGGCCGGTCCTCCCCGGGGCGGCGGGGCCCAACCGGCTGGAGCCCGACGTCGCTCTCCTCGCCGGCGCCGTGCCGTTCGAGATCGGGGGGGACGGGAGCGGAACCGGCGGCGGGCTTGCCGACCTCCGGCTCGTCGACGCCGCCGGCCGGGAGGTCCCCTATCTCCTCGTGCAGCCGACCCGGCGCGGGCCGGAATGGCGGGAGGGGCGCCTCCTTCCCCTCACCCCGACCAAGACCGAGAGCGGCTTCGAGGTGGACCTGGGGACCGCCGGACCTGTCGACCGCCTACGGGTGAGCGGCCTGCCGGCGCCGTTCCTCAAGCGCTTTCGACTGGAAGGGGGAGGCGACCGCAGCCACTGGACTCTCCTCGTCCCCCAGGGGACTCTCTTCGATCTGCCGGACGAGCGGCTCCGACTAACCGAAGTCGACTTCCCCGAGGGCGACTTCCGCTATCTGCGGGTGACCTGGAACGACACCTCCTCCGGCCGCCAGCCGATGCCGGGAGGGGCCGCGGCCCGGCTCGCCCGGGCGGTCGACCCCGGGCCAGCCGCCCGCGTGCCGGTCGCCTGCGAGCGCCGGCCGAGCGAACCGGGCAAGAGCCGCTTCCACCTCCGCCTGCCGGGAGCGCGGCTGCCGGTAGTGGCGCTGGAGCTCGCCGTGCCCGGCGGCCCCCTGCTGCGCGCCGCGACCGTGACCGAGGGGAGGCTCGACGCGGAGAGGAGCCGTGACACGACGGAGATCACCCCGGTGCGGCTGGGGGAGGCGACCCTCCGCCGGGCGGTGCGCGGGGACCTCGCCGCCGCCGATCTCCGCATACCTCTGGAAGCGCCGGAGGGGCCGGACCTCGAGCTGACGGTGGACGACGGCAGCAACCCGCCGCTCGACCTCGCCGGGGTGACCGCCATTCTCGCGCCGCTCCCCTGGATCTACTTCGAGGCCGCGGGCACCGCCCCGCTGACCGCCCGCTTCGGCGACCCCCGGGCCGTGGCGCCCCGCTACGACCTCGAAGCGGCACGGGAGGAGATCTCCCACCGGCAGGCACCCCCAGCCGTCGCCCGTTGGGGGAAGGTCCGCGACCGCGAGCCACGAGAGGGGGTAGCGGCGGAGAGCCCCCTCCCGGCCCTCGGGGCGCCGCTCGATCCGGCCAAGTTCCGCTACCGGCGTCCGGTCCCCACCGCCCCGCCGGGCCTCACCGCGCTCCTCCTCGACGCCGCCGTCCTCTCGCGGAGCGCGGTGGAGCTCGCCGACCTGCGGCTCGCCGACGCCACCGGCCGCCAGGTCCCCTATCTCCTGGAGAAGCGGGACGAGCCGCTGTCGCTCGCCCTCCCCAAGCTCCAGCGGCAGGCGAAGAAGGGCGACCCGCCTTCTCTCTCCCGCTACTCCGTCGAGCTCCCCTACCCCTCGCTCCCCGGTGCCCGGCTGATCCTCGGCACGACGGCGCGGGTCTTCGAGCGTGAGGTCCGGCTCGTCGAGCCCCAGGAAATCGCCGGCGCCCAGACGCGACGGAGCGGCGCCGAGCCCGAGGAGCGGACGGTGGCGCTCGCCAGCTGGCGGCACGCCGACACCGAGACCCCGGCGCCGGCCCTGACCCTGGAGATCCCGCCGAGCCAGGCGACCCGCTTCGAGCTTCTGGTAGAAGAGGGGGACAACGCGCCCCTCCCCCTGGACGCACCTCACCTCCTCCTGCCCGCCACCCGGCTGCGCTTCTTCTATCCGCCCCACCCGCAGACGCCGTTGAAGCTCCTCTACGGCCAGCCCGGGCTGCCGACGCCGCGCTACGACCTGGCGCTCCTCGCCCCCCGGCTCCTGGGCGAGGCCGCGCACGAGATCGCCCTCGCCCCCGAGGCCCGCGCCACGGTTCCCGAGCCCGACCCGGCGGCGACGGGAAGGAAGATCTTCTGGGGCGCTCTGGTGGCGGCGGTGGTGGTGCTCCTCCTCGTCCTCGGGCGGCTGCTCCGCGGGCAGCCGGGGGAGCCGGGGGCGTGAGGTTCAGCGGCCCTCACGGGCCAGCAGCTCCTCGCGCAGGACCTCGCGCAGCGCCTCGACTGTGACCGGCGCCTGCTCCGGCGCCATGGCCGCGCGCAAGGTCGCATTGATGAGTGTCTGGTAGCCCTTACCCTCGCGCTCGGCGCGAGCCCGGAAGGCCGCCAGCACATCGGCGTCGATCAAGATCGTGATGCGGGTCTTGCCTCCCGCGACCTCCGCCTGCAGCTTGGCCAGGTGGGGTACGTCCTTTGCGCGCTGGGCGCCGGTGAAGTCATATTCCTTGCGCATACTGCCTTTCCTCCTGCACGCCTCATTATGCATATGGGATCTGCATGAGACAAGAGAGAGACGCGCCGCAGGAGGTGAATCCGGCTATGAGAAACTTTCCGAAAATATGAGCGCCGCAACCCGTCCGAGCCACCCGAATCGGCGAGCCCATCTCTGGCTCCTCGCCGCCTTCGGCATCCCCCTCGCCGCCCCGGTCCCTCCACCCACCCCGCCGATCTACGGCTTCAGCCCCGCCCATGCCGCCGCGGAGCGGGGGCTCGAAGCGCGGCTCGACGCCGCCCTCCAACCGGAGGACCAGCGGACCTGGATGGAGCATCTCGCCGGCCATCCCCATCCGTTGGGGTCGCCGCACGGCAAGGAGAACGCGGAGTACATGGCGGGGCTCTTCCGCTCCTGGGGCTACGACACCCGGATCGAGGAGTTCCGGGTCCTCTTCCCCACTCCCCGGCTCCGCCGCCTGGAGCTCGTGGCGCCCACCCGTTTCACCGCCGCCCTCGCCGAACCGCCGCTCCCGGAGGATCGCACCTCGAACCAGACCGCCGAGCAGCTCCCGACCTACAACGCTTTCTCTGCCGATGGCGACGTCACCGCCGACCTGGTCTACGTCAACCGCGGGCTGCCGGCGGACTATGCGGAGCTCGAACGCTACGGCGTCGACGTCCGGGGCAAGATCGTCCTCGCCCGCTACGGCGGCTCCTACCGGGGGATGAAACCGCGCTTCGCCGCCGAGCACGGCGCCGTCGGCTGCATCCTCTACAACGATCCGCACGACGGCGGCTCCTGGGTGGGCGACGTCTACCCGGCCGGCGGCTGGCGGCCCGAGCAGGGGGTCGAGCGCGGCTCGGTCTCCGATCCCACGCTCTATTCCGGCGACCCGCTCACCCCTTTCGTGGGAGCCACGGCGAACCTGGCGAACGTCAGGCGCCTGAAGCGGGAGGACGCCAAGACGATCGCCAAGATCCCCGTTCTCCCCATCTCCTCCGGCGACGCCCTCCCCCTGCTCCGCGCTTTAGGCGGCCCGGTCGCCCCGGCGGAGTGGCGCGGCGCCGTCCCCGTGACCTACCACCTGGGCCCCGGGCCGGCGCGGGTCCATCTCCAGCTCGCCTTCGAATGGCAGCTGGTCCCGGCCTACGACGTCCTCGCCCGCCTCCCCGGCGCCGAGCGGCCGGAGGAGTGGATCCTCCGCGCCAACCATCACGACGCCTGGGTGACCGGGGCGTCCGACCCGGTCTCCGGCATGGTCGCCGTCCTCGCCGAGGCCAAAGCGGTGGGCGAGCTGGCGCGGACCGGCTGGCGGCCGAAGCGGACGATCCTCTACGCCGCCTGGGACGGCGAGGAGGCGGGGCTCCTGGGCTCGGTCGAGTGGGCGGAGACCCATGCCGCGGAGCTTCGCGAGCACCTCGTCGCCTACTTGAATTCCGACGGCAACTCCCGCGGCACCTTCTACGCCAGCGGTACCCCCAGTTTAGCGACCCTCGCCGACCAGGCGAGCCGCGACGTGACCGATCCGGAGAAAGGGGGGAGCGCCCTCGCCCGGCTCCGCGCCAGCACGATCCTCTACGGCTCACCCGAGGAGGCGCGGCGGGCCGAGGCGGGCAAGCCGCTCTTCTTCCCGCCGATGGGGACGGGCACCGACTACACCCCCTTCCTCTCCTTCCTGGGCATCGCCTCGGTCGACATGGCCTACGGCGGCGAGGAGGAGTACGGCCAGTACCACTCGATCTACGATTCGATCGACCACTTCACCCGCTTCGTCGATCCCGGCTTCCGCTACGGCGTGGCTTTAGCCGAGACCAGCGGCCGCATGGTCCTCCGCCTGGCCGAAGCCGATGTCCTCCCCTTCGACTTCGTGCCCTACGCCGAAAGCCTGGGGACGTCCGTAAAAAGCCTCGCCCAGCTCGCCGATGGGATGCGAGAGGAGACCGCCGAGCTCCGCCGTCGTCTCGCCGAGGGAACCTACGAGCTGGCCGACGACCCCCTCCACCCGATGCGCCCGCCGAAGTCGCAGGAGCCGGTGCCGCCGCTCGACTTCGCCCCGCTCGAACGGGCGGTCGCCCGGCTGGCGGAGAGCGCCAGGGGTTACGCGGCGGCGATGGAGCGGACCGGGGCTGGCGGCTTCGCCCTCCCGGCGGGCGCCCAGCCGGGGCTCGACCACATCCTCCTGCAGGCGGAGCGCGCCCTCCTCCGTCCCGAGGGCCTGCCGGGCCGCCCCTGGTACCGGCACCAGCTCTACGGTCCCGTCACTTCCACGGGCAGCATGCGGGTCCTACCCGCGGTGCGCGAGGCGATCGAGCAGCGCCGGTGGACGGAGGCAGGGGAGCAGATCGGGGTCAGCGCGCGGGCGATCGAGAGCTTCGCGCGGGAGGTGGACCGGGCGGCGGGGAGGCTGGGGCGGTAGGAACCCTCGAAATTTCAACGGAACCCTTCCGAGTTACTGCCAAACCTCTCCGAGTTCCGACCGAACCTCTCCGAGTTACTGCCAAACCTCTCCGAGTTCCGACCGAACCCTTCCGAGTTACTGCCAAACCTCTCCGAGTTCCGACCGAACCTCTCCGAGTTGCTGCCGAACCTCTCCGAGTTCCAACAGACCCCTTGCGAGTTCCCGCCAAACCCCTCGGGGTTCTGACCGAAGGTCTCGAAATTCCGCCCACGGCCCTTGGAGATCGGCCCGAGGCTCTCGGAGTTGAACGACGACGTCTCGGAGTTCGATCCAGACGGCATAAAGTTCCGCCGCACCGGCTCGAGTTCCCGACCGAGAGGGTCGAGCTCGGTTGGAAGGGCTTCGGTTCGAATTCGGAGGCTCGCGGGATCTTCGTAGAGGACTGTGGACGGAACTCCGAGGATCTGGGCAGGCCTCCACACGACTTTTCCAAGCCTGTGGAGAGCTTGTGGAGATTGGGTGAGGCGACGTAGGCCCCGCTTAGGGTGCGATAGGGTTCACCCGTCTTCCATGCGCCGCCCCACTGCTTCTTCGAAGGCGCCGGCTTCGGCGTAGCCCAGAATCTCGTTGGCCTCGCGAGTGTCGAGATCGGGCAACGAGCTGCAACGTCGACTGATCGCGAGCAGGGCATCGACCAGATCCGGAGCGGATTGCCGGCCCTTGAGGCGCTCCAGACGCTCCTCCAGGGAATGGATGATCGCCTCGGTCAGGCCTTCTCCGGTTTCAGCTGCCACCTGCCGCGCCAGCCTCTCAGCCGTGTCGTTCTTGATGCTCAGTGCCATGGAAGCCCAATTATAGAATCCAGCACGAGATTCCAGAATTATCCTCTCGAGAAAGCCACCACCCGCCCTGCCCCCAGAAACCACAGCTCGAACCGTCGGCGGCTCAGGCAGTCCAAGGGCCTCCGCCACCGCCCGCACATAGGCGGCGCCCTGCGGGGCATAGGCGGCGGCGCGGGCGGCCAGGGCCTCTTCTCCATGGACGTCATCGGTCTTGTAGTCGGCGATCACCAGGGAACCGGTCTCGACATCCTTATACAAAAGGTCGATCGCCCCGGCCACGTAGCCGACCGGGGCGCTCTCCCCCGGGCCGGGCGGGAGGAGGACCGGCAGCTCGCGGGCGATCACCTCCCCGCCCAGGGCGCGCAGGCGGGGGAGGAGGGGGCCGGCGGCGAAGCGCTCTAAGAGGGCGGCGGCGCGGCGCTGGGCGCGGTCGGGGCGGGAGTCCCCCAGGAGCGCCGCTAAGTAGGAAGGGAGAAGGGCGTGCTGGCGGGCCAGCTCCGTTTCGGGATCGGCTTCCAGATCCCAGCTCTCCAGCGCCCGGTGGACGGCGCCGCCCGCCGCCATCGCGGCCTCCCGATCGCTCTCCCGGTCTCCTGTTCCCCCGCAACCGGCTCTTCTCTCTTCGCCTGATCCCCGTCGTCGCCGTCGCCATCGGCGAAACGGTGCTCGGCCTGGAGGGCGCGGAGGCGCTGGTGGGCCTCCTCGGAGGCGGCGGCGCTCCAGGGGCGGGCCATGCGGAGGGCGGCCTCCTCCCCGCGGGTGACGAGGAGGGCGGCGGCGCGGCGCACCTCCTCGGGGGTGGGGAGCTCGGGGGCCTCGCGCTCCGCCTCCGGCTCGATCTCTCTCTCGTGAAGGTCGGGCAGGTACCAGAGGGCGCCCGTGGGGTCGGCCGAGGACCAGAGGCCGCGCTCGGCGGCCTCCCGGAAGAGGTCGACAAGCGGCGGCACCCCGGGACGGGAGAGAAGGAGATCGACATGGGTCTTGGCCTGGGCAGGGTCCAGAGGGGAGGCGCGCGGCGGCCAGGTTCCGGCGAGGACCAGGCGGTCCTTGGCACGGGTCATGGCGACGTAGAGGGTGCGCACCCGCTCCGCCGCCTCGACCGCGGCGCGCTCCGCCTCGACCTCGTCGAAACCCGGGGTGGCGGCGCCGAAGACCCGGTACTCGGCCGTGCGGCCAGGTACGGCTGGGCCGGCCGCCGGGGGCAGGGCGCCGATCTCGGTGCGGTCCGGCCGGTCGACTCGCGACTGCTTATGGAGCTGGAGGAGGTAGACGTGCTGGAAGTCGAGCCCCTTGGCGCCGTGGATGGTGAGAACCGAGACCGCGTCCTCGCCGCCCTCCCGCGGCCGCCCCTCCTCCGCCTCCTCGGCCTCGGCGACGTTCCGGCGGAGGAGACGGAGGACGGCGGTGACGTCGTCGCTCCCCGCTTCGAGGGCGGCTAAGAGCTGGCGGAAGAAGCGGTCGAGGTTCGCCAGCCGGTAGGCCCCGAGATAGCGCGCCGCCTCGGTCGCCTCGACCAGGAAGAGCCGACGGAGGCGCTCGACGAAGACGTCCGCCGGATCGGTCTCCCAGGACTCGCGCAGGTAGGCCAGGGCCTCGATCGCCGCGGTCAGGTTCTGCTCCCAGCCGCTTAGGCGCTCGATCCCCGGCACGTCCACCGGCATCGCCCCCGCCGCCGCTTCGATCACCGCCTTGAGCTCGGCGAGCCGCTGGGGCGCCGGCCGGTAGAGGTCGGTCGCGAGGCGCGGGAAGTCGCGGCTCCAGAGGGGGAGAAGAGCGGCGTCCGGCACCCCCACCGCGGCCGAGCGGAGGACGGTCAGGAGGGCCAGATGGTCGCCGGGGTCGAGCACCGCCCGCACCAGGGCCGCCACCTCGATGACCTCCCGCCGCCGGTAATACTGCTTGTCGCGGCCGACGAGGAAGGGGATGCGGGCGCGGCGCAGGGCCTCCAGGTAGATGTCGAGGTCGCCGCCGCTCCGGAGCAGGATGCCGACCTCTTTCCAGCGCACGCCGTGGGCGGAGTGGAGATCGAGGAGGTCGGCGGCGAGGGCGGCGGCCTCCAACTCGGCGGCGGCACCGGGGCGGGTGCGCGCCAGGATCTCCCCCGGCTCCCCCTCCCCCTTCCAGGAGACCCAGTACTCGACCGGCCGGCGCGGCCTGCCGCCGGGACCTTCCTGGTGGAAGCCGGCGCTCGCCGCCCTGGCCTCGCAGGGGAGGAGCGGCTCGAAGGCGGGCTGGAGGCCGGGGGTGTGGCGCATCACCGGCTGGATCACCCGCGCCACCTCTTCTAAGATCGCCGGCACCGAGCGGAAGTTCTCGACTAAGGGGAGGACCAGGCCGCCGTCCCGCTGGACGAGCTTCACGAAGCCATCGTAGGCGCGGAGATCGGCGCTCCGCCAGCCGTAGATCGACTGCTTGGGATCGCCGACGAGGAAGAGCCCGGGGCGTTCCTCGCGGGCGCCGTCGAGAGCGAGGAGGCGGAGGATCTCGCACTGCTCCCGGTCGGTATCCTGGAACTCGTCGACCAGGAGCTGATCGATGCCGCGCCGCACCCGCGCCCGCACCTCGGGGTGGCTGGCGAGGAGGGAGGCGGCGCCGGAGAGGAGCGACTGGAATGTCTCCACCCCGCGCGAACGCAGCTCTCCCTCGATCCGGCCGAGGAGGGGGGCGAGGGCGCGGCGGGCGGCGCCGAGGAGATCGGGGTCGAGCCGTTCGAGGTGGGAGAGGAGCCGGCAGAGCCCGGCGGCCCGGGGCGCCAGGTCGCCCACCACCCCGCCCAGCCGCTCCTGCTCGGCCTGGCTCGACAGCTTCCCCTTGCTCCATTCGCCGATGCGGTCTGCGAGGTTCCCCGGCAGCAGCTCTAAGACCCAGTCGCGGAGGGTCGCGAGATCGGACCTTTCCGCCTGTCCGGGCTCCGCGGGTTCCTGCGGGCGGGCGCCTTCGGGCGCTCCGCGCAGCCAGGCGCCCGTCCTCGGAACCCGACGGAGCCCGGCCCCCCCCCCGCTTCTTCCGTCAGCCGGCCGAGGAGGGTGCCGAGGCCGGCCTCCACGGCCTGCAGAAGGTTCCCCTTGCGCCCCCGGCCGCCGCCGCCTCCAGCCGAGGTACTGGCGAGGATCTCCTGCAGCCCGGCGGCTGCGACGGCCAGGCGGCTGCCGAGGGCGGCGACGGCCCCGGGGCCGAACGGATCGGTTTCGAGGACAGCCGAGGGGAGACCGGCGCTGGCGAGAGTGAGGAGCGCCTCCAGAAGCTCCGGCGGGCCGAAGCCGCGGGCGGCCAGGGCCAGGAGGTCGGGATCGCCGGGATCGCCATAGCCCTCGCGCAGCCGGGACTCGACGGCCTCGCGGGCGATCGACTCGAGGAGCCGGCCGTCGGCGTCCACCGTGAGGCTCGGATGGCGGCCGGCCTCCAGGGGATAGGCGGCGAGGAGGCCGCGGCAGAAGGCGTGGATGGTGCGGACCGCCAGGTGGTCGAGGGTGCCGACGAGGGCGCGGGCGCGGGCCACCCGCTCCGCCTCGGCGGGGAGGAGCCCGGGGTCGAGCCAGCCCGGGATCTCGCCGAAACCGCCGGCGATCCGCGCCAGGTCCTCGGCCACCCGGTCGGCCATCTCCGCCGCCGCCGCCTCGGTGAAGGTGATCGCCACCACCCCCCCGAGGACCTCCGCGGCGACGTGCTCGACGGTGGGCTCCGCAGCCTGCCGGAGCAGGCGCGTGCGGGCCCCCTCCCAGCCCGGCCCCAGGCACCAGGAGAGGATGCGGGCGACGAGGGTCGTGGTCTTCCCCGTCCCTGCCCCGGCCTCCAGCACCAGGGGGTGGGAGAACTCTCGCTGGGCGGCGAGGCGGGCGGCGCGGTCGGCCTCCCGGGGGTCGCTCAAGCGCTCCCCTCGCCGCCGTTCTCCTCTTTGGCGACTCCCGGGACCCCCGGCAGGCGCCAGACGGCGAGGAGCGCGACGTCTCCGGGCTCTTCCTCCCCGGGGCGGCCGCGCGCGGCCCAGTCGAAGAGCCGGCCGCGGGCGCCGGAGTCGCCCCGGATGCAGGCCTCGGCGACGCCGCAGAACTTGCAGCGGCCGGGCTCGTTCCGGCCGGCCACGTCGACCACCCGGGGGAAGAAGGTCCCCGCCTCCCAGGCGCCGAGGACCGCGGCGGTGGCGGTGCCGAAGGCGCGCTCCAGCTCGGCATCCCCGGGCAGCCGGGCAGCCACCGCGAACTCCCGCTGGGCGAGGTCGGGACGGAGATAGAGGTAGCGCCCACGGGCCGCCGGTCCCCCGGCGAGCCGGTAGGCCACCGCCTGGAGCCGGGTTCCCGCGCGCACCGAGGCGAGGAGGTGCTCGGCGCGCTTGTCCTCTCGTTTGGCGGTCGAGACCGGCCGGCCGGTCTTGTAGTCGGTCAGCCGGAGCTCCCCTGGCGATAGGGGCTGGCTGGGCTCGCCCGGCTCTCCCGGCAGGCGATCGACGAGGTCGGCCTTGAAGCGGACGATCCGCGGCCCGCCCCGTGGATCGGCGACCGCCACCGCCCCGTAGACCTCGGCCCCGAGGACCGCGAGGGCGGCCCCGGGCTCGGCCCAGTCGGCCAGCCGCGCCGACTCGAGAAAGGGGCGGGCGCGTTCGGCGAGAGCGCGGGCCATGCCGGGGAGCGAGATCCCCTCCTCCTCGACGACCCCTTCCGCCGCCTGGCGGAGGAGGCGCTCGAAGTCGGCCGGCGCCGGCCAGGGGACGGCGACCGGCTCCCGGGTCTCCCAGGGCGGGGACTCCTGCCCGCTCCACTCGGCGGGAACGGCGGCGAGGACGACCGCTTCGAGCACGGCGTGGACGAGGTTGCCGAGGAGGAGGGCGTCGACCCCGGGGAGGGCTTCCAGGGGATCGGGGGTGGGCTCCAGCTTCAGGACCCGGGTGAGGAAGGTCTGCCAGGGGCAGGCGGCCATCCCTTCCAGGTGGGTGATCCAGAGGTCGCCGTGGCGCGGGTCGGCGGCCCCGGCCGGAGCGCCGGAGAGATCCCCCACGAAGCCGAACCAGGGGCCGAGGCGCTGCCGGGTGGCCCGCCCCTCGGGGGTGCGGCGGTCGGGGTCGAGCTCGTCGAGGACCGCCAGGCGGGCGGCAGCGAGGGCGTTCGGATCGAGCGCCGAGGCGCCGGGGAGGAGCGCGCGCCCCGCCGCCACCGCCGAGGGGAGGACCCGGCCGAAGTGCCCGCGGGAGGCGTGGAGGCCGGCCAGGATCGCATGCTCGTCCGCCGGCCGGGGGGCGCGGCCGGCGGGGAGGGCGTAGAGGGGCGGCAGCCGCTCGGCGCCGCCGGGAGCGAGGAGGCGCTCGACGAGCGGCGAGGGGGAACGGGGGCGGCCGTCGTCGTCCGCGCTCTGCCAGGAGAGGGTGACGGCGGGGGCGGCGGAGAGCAGCTGGGCGAAGAGGTAGCGCTCCTCGTCGAACCCCTGGCGCTTGACCGGCACGTCCGGCAGCACCCCGTCGTTGAAGGGCCCGGCGAGGACGGTGCGGAGAGCGTCCGGCAGGAGCGGGTCCTCGCGCACCGTGCGGGGGAAGAGGTCGCGGTTCATGCCGGCGAGGAAGAGGTGCTCGAAGGTCCGGCCGCGGGCCTCGGTCACCGAGAGCACCTGCACTCCGCCGCCGCGCCCCCCCAGGGGAGAGCGGCCGGCTTCCGCCAGGGCCCGGGCGAGGAGGGTCCGCAGCTCCGCGAAGTGAAGCCGGAAGCCGGGGGGGACCTCGCGCCCCAGCCGGACGAGGGCGTCCGCCACCGGGTCCGGCGGGCTCCCATTCCAACCGAGATCGTCGCGGAGGAGAGCGGCGACGCGGGCCAGGTGGTCGGCGATGGTCGCCCCGTCGGGCCACTCGGCGAAGCGCTGGCAGAGGGCGCGGGCGGCGGCCGCGGCACGCTCGATCTCGGTTCCGGCGACGGTCCGCGCCGCGGCCCGGGCGGCCGCCGGCCCCTTCTCCTCCCCCTCGCCTTCCCCCTCCCCCTCTTCCTCTTTGGCCATCGCCCGCACCCGCAACCCCTGGCGGATGGGCAGGGCGTATCTGCCGTTCCGGAGCACCCGTGCCAGACTTTCGCCGTCCAGGGCGGCGAGGTCGCGCAGGCGCCCGAGCCCGAGGGCGCGGACGGCGAGCCGGAGGTCGATCCGCCGCCTGCCGGCCGCGGCCAGCCGGAGCCGCCCGACCGCCTCGCCGGAGATCGCCGGGAGGGAGACCGCGGCGTCGAGCCAGCGGTCGCAGGGGGTCTCCTCCCGCCGGCGGAGGAGCTCCAAGAGGGCGGCAGCCCGGCGCCCGGCGGGCTCGATGGCACCGCGCGCTCCCAGCCCGGAGAAGGGGATGCCGAGCCGGCCGAGCTGGCGGCGGAGCGCCAGCCGGTAGGGGGCGAGATCGCGCGCCACAACCCCGATCCCCTCGGGCCGGGCCCCGGCGTCGAGGAGGGCGCGGAGGCGGAGCGCCACGCCCCGCACCTCGGCCTCGGTGCCCGCCGCCTCCAGCCGCGCCAGCCGGGCGCGCTCGGGGGGGCCGTCCGCGGCCGTGCCTCTTCGGCGCGGGCGACGAGCTCCAGCCGCCTGGCGAAGCGCTCCGCGAAGGCCCGCTCCCAGGCTTCCGTCTGGGCCGGGGCGCTGGCGGGGTCGAGCGGGCGGTCGAGGAGGAGCCGCGCCCCGGGACGGCGGAGGAGGGCGGTCAGGAGGTCGGTCGCGAGGCCGGTGGCGTCGGCGAAGCCGTGCACGTAGAGGGCACGGCTGGGCAGGAAAAGCTCCGCGGCATCGGGGCCATGCGCGACGAGCTCGGCGGCCCGGCGGAGGAGATGGGAGGTGCGGCCGATCCCCAGCCGCCGCCCCTCCGCCTCGACCCGGGCGGCGACTCGGACCAGGGCGCGCGCCCGCTCGACCGCCGCCCGCGAGGTGACCGCCGGCCCGAGGGCGGCCAGGGCGTCGTCCGCGGCTTCGGCGTGGGCGCGCTCGAAGCCCGCGTCGAGGAGATCCCGCACGGTGCCGAAGACCCCCGCATAGCCGTCGACCAGCCCCTCGAGGCCGCGGACGAGGGCCGGCTGCTCGCGGGCGGCGCGCTCGGCCAGCACCTCGAAGAGGAGGGTACCTTTGGGGACCGGCTCGCCCGCCCGCTCGAGGATCTCGGCGGCGACCGCGAAGAGGGTCTGGAAGCTGATCCCGGCGAGCGACCGGCCCCGCCGCGCCACGAGGAGCGCCGAGAGATGGGCGGTGAGGCTCCGCGACGGCACGACGACCCGCACCGGCCGGGCGAGGAGCCGCGGCTCGCGGGCGGCCTCGGCCAGGTGCTCCTCCAGGCGTTCGAAGAGGAGCGCCTCGGCCGCCCGGGCCCCGTGGACCACCCAGACTCCGGCCCGCGATGGAGGTGCTGGGGGAGACGGCGGGGTCGGTTCCGCGGGCCCGAGGTCGAAGAGCGGCAGTTGCGTCGGCACGGACCCAAGGATAGCTGAGAGGAAGGGAAACCTTGCCGGCGCGGATTGCGTAAGGGAGAGTATTGAGGAGGTCTATAGATGACCCGATGGAACGCTTTCGTGCGCCGGACCCAAACCGGCGCAGTGCTCGCCGCCGGCTTCTGCCTGGCGGCTCTACCCGCGACCGCCGCAACGCCCGCAACGGCCGCAACACCCGCCATAGCCGCGAGACCCACAACGCCGGCCTGGGTCGCCAAGAGCGATCAGAACGCCCAGGTGCTGCTCGACGTGCTCGCCCGCCAGAGCCCCGAGGGGGCGGGGCAGATGGGCGTCTCCGGCCTGGACGAGCAGATCGTCGACCTCTCGCCCGGCTTCGTCGAGCGCGGCATCGCCGACACTCTAAAGGCGACGGCGATCCTGAAACAGCGGCTCGCCGGGGAGAAGGACCCGAACGTCCGCCAGGATCTGGAGATCCTCATCCAGTCGGCCGAGCAGAACGTGGAGGGGACCCGGCTCTCCGACAAGTACCAGATCCCGTTCTTCGACTTGAACCAGGCGATCTTCCAGGGGCTCCGCGGCCTGCTCGACGATCAGGTCGAGCCGGCCCGCCGCGGGGCGGCGCTCGTCCGCCTGAAGAAGTACACGGGGATGGTACCCGGTACCACCCCCATCACCCGCCTGGCCGAGGACTTCATCAGAAGCCACGAGAAACCCGGCCTCCTCTACCCGTTCAAGGACGAGGTCGAGAAAAACCTCGGCAACGGCACCACCTACATCGACGGCATCGGCCCGCTCTTCGAGAAGTACCAGATCGCCGGCTACCAGGAGCCGTACGCCAGGCTCAAGCAGCAGATGGCGGCCTACAACGATTTCGTCCGCCAGGAGATCCTGCCCAAGGCGCGGACCGACTTCCGCCAGCCGCCGGAGCTCTACGCCTTCGCTTTGAAACAGGTCGGGGTCGACATGCCGGTCGAGGAGCTGGTGCGCCGCGCCGAGGTCGCCTTCAGAGAGGCCCAGAACGAGATGCAGGCCCTGGCCCCCCTGGTCGCCAAGCAGCAGGGCTGGAACTTGACCGACTACCGAGACGTGCTCCGCGAGCTGCACAAAAAGCAGGTGGTGGGCGAGGCCATCCTGCCGCTCTACCAGCAGCGCATCAAGGACATGGAGGAGATCATCCGCACCCAGCACATCGTCACCCTCCCGGACCGCCCCATGAAGGTGCGCCTGGCGAGCGCGGCGGAGAGCGCCCAGACCCCGGCGCCCAACATGAAGCCACCGCGCCTCATCGGCAACACCGGCGAGACCGGCGAGTTCGTGCTGCCGCTCAGGATCCCCGGCCAGGGAGGGAAGGGCTCGCTGGCGTTAGACGACTTCACCTTCGACGCCATCTCCTGGACCTTGACCGCCCACGAGGGGCGGCCGGGGCACGAGCTGCAGTTCTCGGCCATGGTCGAGAAGGGGGTGTCGAAGGCGCGCGCCATCTTCGGCTTCAACTCGGTGAACGCCGAGGGCTGGGCGCTCTACGCCGAGGCCGAGGTCAAGCCCTACGAGCCGCTCGACGGGCAGCTCGGGACGCTCCAGGCGCGGCTCCAGCGCGCCGCCCGGGCGATCCTCGACCCTGGTCTGCAACTCGGCACGATCACTCGCAAGGAGGCGACCCGGGTACTGCGCGAGGAGGTGGTGCTGTCGGAGGGGATGGCTCTCCAGGAGGTCGAGCGCTACACCTTCTGGGCACCGGGGCAGGCGACGGCCTACTTCTGCGGCTACACCCGGCTGATGGAGCTGCGGGCCGAGGTCGAGCGCATCCTCGGCAAGCGCTTCGACCGCCAGCGCTACCACGACTTCCTGCTCTCCCAGGGGATGCTGCCGCCTGCCCTGCTCAGAAAGGCGGTCTACGAGCAGTTCCTGCCGCAGGAGAAGAGCCGGTCGTAAGAAAAAGAAGGTAGAACGGGGCCGGCGGCGGGATCTCTCCAGGAGCCGCCGGCCCCGAGCCGTTCCAGGGACGATTACTGGCGGGCCATCAGGCGGTCGATCACCGTCACGTGCTCGCGCTGCTTGGGGAGGAGCTGGCCCTGGATGAGCGCCTTGCACTCCGCCGGCAGGTGCTCGTCCTTCAAGGCGTCCTCATAGTCCTTGACACCGTGCTCCTCACCTTCCTTCAGAGCCTTCAGGGCCGCCGTGTTGCCGAACAGCTTGGCCGCCCCGGTGACCGCCTGGGCGAAGGTGCCCCAGGGGCCGGAGCCCTCGGACGGCTTCTCGCCGTGGCCTTCGATGTGATGCCAGAGAGCGTCGGCGGCGTCGCGGTGGTCGCGGCGGAGGGAGTGCAGCTCGGCGGAGCCGGGCGCGCTGTTGTCCTCCAGCTTCTCGATCGCCTGGCGGTAGGTCTCCAGGGCGGACATCTCACCGCGCAACAGGCTGTTCAAGGTCTCAAGGTTCGTCTTCGTGGTCGTCGCCATGGATGTTCTCCCTTTGAAAAGTATTCCGACTCCGTGGCCGGGTTCTTCAGGGGAATTTGCAAGAGATGTGCCCCAGGTTCGCCGTGGCCACTTTAAGACCCTGGGTGGCATTGTTCTTGCTCCATCTTAAAGACGAGGCATGAGAGGTCGGAAGCACTCCGCTTCGTCGTGTCGAACACTGGAAGAATTCTTATCAACAAAGGAGAGACGCGATGGCTCACAAGAAACTCACCGGAATGGCCGCGGTTGCGGTGGCAGGGCTCCTCACGACAATGACTCCGGCGTTCGCCCAGAACACCGGGACGACGACTGGCAGCAACACCACCGGCAGCGGCTCGGGCACGACCGGCTCCGGCTCGACAGGTACCACGGGCTCCGGCTCGGGCTCCATGGGCACCTCGGGCTCCAGCTCGGGCTCCATGGGCACCTCGGGCTCCATGGGTCACGACTCCATGGGCAAGAACGGCATGATGGGCAAGGTCAGCTCCAAGGACAAGAAGTTCATGATGGACGCGGCCATGGGCGGCATGGAAGAGGTGGAGATGGGGCGCCTGGCGGCGAGCAACGCCACGGACGCCGACGTCAAGGCCTTCGGCCAGCGCATGGTCGACGATCACACCAAGGCCAACGACCAGCTGAAGCAGGTCGCCCAGACCAAGGGCGTGACCCTGCCGGCCGACATGAGCAAGTCGCAGCACAGCGACATGGATAAGCTCAGCAAGATGACCGGCACCGACTTCGACCACGCCTACGTCAAGATGATGGTCAAGGACCACAAGAAGGACGTGGCCGACTTCTCCAAGGAGTCGAAGAGCGGCAAGGACTCGGACGTCAAGTCGTTCGCCAGCACCACCCTCCCGACCCTTCAGGACCACCTCAAGATGGTCCAGGACCTCTCGACCAAGATGGGCGGCAGCAAGAGCGCCAGCATGAGCAAGCACTCCAGCCGCAGCAAGAAGACGACCTCGACCGGCACCAACGGTCAGTAGGCCGGCCTACCTCGAACCGAGGCCCCCGGGCGGCACCTCGCTACCGCCCGGGGACCGGGACTCTCCAGCTCCCCTCTCGCGTCAGATCCCCACCTGGACCGGGTACGATACGCCACCGATGTCCGAGCTCTTCGACCGAGACCCCTGGGCGCGGCTGCCCCGCACCCGGCAGGCCCTGGAGGCCGGCCTCGACCTTGGCGTGCACCTGGGAGCCCAGCTCCATGTCGACCTCCATGGCGAGGTCGTGGCCGATGCCGCCCTGGGGGAGAACCGGCCGGGCGAGCCGCTGACCCCCGACCACCTGATGCTCTGGCTGTCCTCGACCAAGCCGGTGGCGGCGGTGGCCGTGGCGCAGCTCTGGGAGCGCGGGCTCCTGGAGCTCGACGATCCGGTGGCCCGGCATCTCCCGGAGTTCGCCGCCGAGGGGAAAGAGGGAATCACTCTCCGCCACCTCCTCACCCACACCGCAGGCATCCGCCTGCTCGACACCGGCTGGCCCGCCGCCTCCTGGGAGGAGATCGTGGCCCGCATCGCGGCCTCGAAGCCGGAGCCGCGCTGGGTGCCGGGGCAGAAGGCGGGTTACCACCTGGCCTCCTCCTGGTTCCTCCTCGGCGAGGTCGTCCACCGGCTCTCCGGGCTCCCCTTCGATCGCTACGTGCGGGAGGAGATCTTCCTCCCCCTGGGGATGGCCGACTGCTGGATCGGCATGCCGGCCGAGCGCTACCGGGCCTACGCCGAGGCTGGGCGGCTGGGGCTCCTCTACAACACCGAGGGCGCGCCGCCCCGCCAGCACACCTGGACCGCCGAGCCGCGGCTCACCGGCATCCACCCCGGGGGGAACGGCTACGGCCCGATGCGGGAGCTGGCCCGCTTCTACGCCATGCTTTTAGGTCTCGGCAGCCTGGAAGGAGCCCGGGGGCTCTCGCCCCAGGCGGTCGAGGCGCTCACCGCCCGCCACCGGGTGGGGATGGTCGACCAGACTTTCAAGCACGAGATGGACTGGGGCCTGGGGTTCATCCTCGACTCCAAGCGCTACGGGGTCGAGACCGTCCCCTACGGCTACGGCCGGCTCTGCTCGACCCGCACCTTCGGCCACAGCGGCTACCGCTCCTCGACCGCCTTCGCCGACCCCGAGGCCGGCCTGATCGTCGCCCTGGTCATGAACGGCACTCCCTCCGAGGCCGCCCACGAGCGCCGCATCCGGGCCGTGCTCGACGCCGTGTATATGGATTTGGAGCTTAATCACCAGGTCAATAGTTGACAGGTCAACTATCCGAGGGTAGTCTCGATCCTGTGGCCGACGAACGTACTCCGCTCCAGAAAGAGCTTCAGCAGCAACGGCCGTTCCGGTCACGCGGGCAGGAGTCGGTAATCGCCCTCCTCCGCACCGCGGACCTGATGCGCCGTCACCTCTCGCGGGTGATCGAGCCGCACGGCATCACCCTCCAGCAGTACAACGTCCTCCGCATCCTGCGCGGTGCCGGGGAGGAGGGATTGCCGACCCTCGTCATCGGCGAGCGGATGATCGAGCAGACGCCGGGGGTCACCCGCCTCCTCGACCGGTTGGAGGCCAAGAGCCTGGTGGCCCGCTGCCGGGGGGAGAGCGACCGGCGCCAGGTGTTCTGCCGGCTGACCCCGGCCGGCCGCCTCCTCCTCGCCCAGCTCGACCCGGAGATGGACGTGGCCGACGAGTCGGGAGTCGCCATGCTCCGCCCCGAGGACAAGGAGAAGCTCCTGGAGCTCCTGGCGGCCATCCGCACCGGTCACGGCTGAACCAGCGTCACGTCACAGTCAGCACCACGAGTTCCACCAAAGGAGATCCCATGAGCACCGTTCCCTCGGAAACCGCCGCTACCCCTGAGACGAGCACCGTCAAGATCTATACCCTCGACCCCACCCACTCGGAGGTCGCCTTCACCGTCCGTCACCTGGTGACCAACGTCCGCGGGCGCTTCAACGACTATACGGCGACCATCCGCATGGACACCGCGAACCCCGAGGCCTCCTCGGTCGAGTTCCGGGTGAAGACGGCGAGCATCGACACCGCCAACGCCGACCGCGACACCCACCTGCGCTCGGCCGACTTCTTCGACGTCGAGAAGTACCCCGAGATCGTCTTCCGGTCGACCTCCATCCGCGCCACCCAGGGCGGCGAGGAGGAGACCTACGAGGTGAAGGGAAATCTGGAGATGCACGGGGAGACTCACGAGATCACCCTCCCGGTCACCTACCTGGGCGCGGTCAAAGACCCCTGGGGCAACGACAAGGCGGGCTTCGAGACGACGACCAAAATCAACCGCAAGGACTTCGGGATGGTCTGGAACCAGGCTCTGGACGCCGGCGGCTTCATCCTCTCCGAGGACATCAAGGTCCACATCAATTTAGAGGCGCAGCTCCAGAAGTAGAGGGGAATGGCGAGATGGGCCCGCGCCGGAGAGCTCCGCGCGGGCCCTACCGATAGGCCTCACGGCGATGACGGACCCGTAGGACTCTTACTTCTTGGGCCGAATCATTCACTTCATACAGGATGCGATAGTCGCCGACGCGGACCCGATAGTCGTTCCGCGATCCGCTGAGCTTTCGGCACCCCAATGGCCTTGGCGTCTGGGCCAGAGTTTTGATCTCGACAATGACGCGATGAAAGGTCTCAGCTGGCAGCCGCTTCAGGTCCCGCTCGGCCTGTGGCGTCAGGAGGACGTCATGCATCCGGCGAGTGTTCGGCGAGGAAGTCTTCGAGCCGCCGTAGCTGGAGCGGCTCGCGCCGCAACTCGTCCAGCGCTTTGAGATCCTCCAGGTCTTCGAGTCGCTCCAGCAACTCCCGGTACTCTTCGATGTCGATGATCACGGCGACCGGTTTCCCATCGCGGACGACGATCTCTGGGGAGGTCGTTTGTGTCTTCATAACCTTAAGTCTAGCAGTGGATCGGCTCTGATCACGCTCTCGTCTTCCGGCGCCAGAAGTAGATCGGCAGCCCGGCGACCAGCGCCAGCGCCCCGGCGAGGAGGTTGGTGACCGTGGCGCTGCTGAGGAAAACCAGGCAGACCAGGCAGGCGGCGAACGGGATGACCGGGCCGCCGGGGAGACGCAGGGTCTGGCGGTCGCTCCCCATCTTTAGGCGGAGAAACGGGACCGCCGCCGCCGTCCCCAGGTAGGAGGCGAGGCGGGCCACGACCGAGAGCGCCGCCAGGCCCACGAACGAGCCGGAGAGGGCGAGCGGCAGGGCGATGGCGCTCTGCACGAGGATCGCCATCGCCGGGGTATGGAAGCGCGGATGGACCCAGGCGAGCGCCCGCGGCCCGAAGCCGTCCTCGGCGAGCGCGAAGAGGTAGCGCGGGCCGGTCAGCACGGTGTTGCTGTTGGTCCCCAGAATGGAGATCGCCCCGCCGACGGTCAGCAGCAGGCCCCCCAGAGAGCCCAGGAAGACGTGCGAGGCGTCGGCGAGCGGGGTCGCCGAGTGGGCGAGGCCGGGGAGGATCCCCAGCGCCACCCACTGCACGGCGGTGTAGAGCAGGGTGACGATGACGATCTGGGCGAGGAGGGCGAAGGGGACGTCGCGCCGCGGGTTCTTGAACTCTCCGGCGGGAGCGGCGGTGTTCTCGAAGCCGGCGTAGGCGTAGAGGAGAAGGAGCGCCGCCTCGCCCAGGTGCCCGTTGCCGGCCGGGGTTTGCAGTACCTTCGCCGCCGAGGCGTAGAACACCCCCACCCCGACGAAGAGCAGGAGAGGCAGGATCTTGAAGATGGCGAGGAGAACCGCCGTCCGCGCGCCGAAGCGGACGCCCACGATGTTGATCCACGTCAGCACCGCGAGCGAGACGACGATGACGAGCCCCCGCCCCCAGCCCGTGCCAGCCGCAGGCCAGAGGTAGGTCAGGGCCTGGGCGAAGGCGGCCGAGAGCGACGCCACCGACGCCACCCGGGCGAGCCAGGTCATCCACCCCACCTCGAAGCCGACCAGGTTCCCGAAGGCCGTGCGGGCATAGAGATAGGCGCTCCCCGGCCCGTCGAAGTGACTCCCCGCCTCGGCGAAGCAGAGGACCAGAAGGAGCACCGCCGCCCCGGCAGCGACCACCGCCCAGACGCTCGCCCAACCCAGGATGAGGGCGGCCGCCGCCGGCAGGAGGTAGACGCCGCTCCCCACGACATCGTTCAAAGCCAGGCCGACGATCTCCCAGCGTGACACCGCGCGCTCGAGCCCGGCGCCCCCCTGCGGCTCGGAGGCATCGAAGCCGATGCGGCTCATCGCATTGCCTGCGAGGCCGCGGGGACCTCGGGGTCGGAGATCGGTGGGAGGGGGGGGCGGCGCAAGAAGTAGAGGACGAAGCCGACGGCGACCGCGGCGGCGCCAGCCACGACGTCGGCGCGGGTCGCGCTCCGGGCCAGGGCGATGCAGAGCAGGCCGGCAGCGATCGGGATCACCGGGCCGCCGGGAAGGCGAAAGCCGGCCGGCTCCCCCGACAACCCCTCCACCGACGCCAGCTTCCGGCGGAGCACCGGCACCGCGGCGGCCGTCCCCACGTAGGTGGCGATGAGGGCGAGCATGGAGGTCGAGGCGAGCCGGGCGAAGGAGCCGGTCAGGGCGAGCGGCAAGGCGATCGCGCTCTGCACGAGGATCGCCGCTGCCGGGGTGTGGAAGCGCGGGTGGATCCGCGCCAGGAAGGCGGGGCCGAAGCCGTCCCGGGTGAGGGCGAAGACGTAACGCGGCCCAGCCAGCACCTGGTTGCCGTTGGTGCCGAGGATGGACATCACCGAGCCGAGAGCGAGGAGCGTGCCGCCCCAGGGGCCGAGGAACAGTCGGGCGGCATCGGCGAGCGGGGTCTTCGAATGGGCGAGATCGGGGAGGGTGCCCAGGGCCACCCACTGGACGGCGAAGTAGAGGAGCGTGACGATGACGATCTGGGCGAGGAGGGCGAAGACGACGTTCTTCCTTGGATCCTTGTACTCGCCGGCCGGTGCCGCGGTGTTCTCGAATCCCGAGTAGGCGAAGAGGAGGAGGAGAATCCCGGCGGGGACGTTGCCGTCCGTCGCCCGCGCCGCGGCCGCCCGCGCCGGCGAGGCATAGGCGAGGCCGGCGGCGATGAAGAGGACCAGGGGGACGATTTTGAGGATGGTCAAGGTGACCGCCGTCCGCGCTCCCGAGCGCACCCCGACGACGTTCGCCAGGGTGAGAGCGAGGAGGGGGAGGACGACCGCCAGAGCCCGCGGCGCCCCGCCGGCCGTCGCCGGCCAGAAGTAGGAGAGGGCCTGGGCGAAGCCGGCCGAGAGCGCCGCCGAGGCGGCGACGCTCGACAGCCAGGTGACCCAGCCCACCTGGAAGCCGACGAGGTCGCCGAAGGCCACCCGGGTGTAGAGGTAGGCACCGCCCGCCCGGTCGAAGTGGCTCGCCGCCTCGGCGAAGCAGAGGACGACCAAAAAGACCGCCAACCCCGCCGCGAGGACCGCCCAGAGGCTCGCCGCCCCCATCGCCGCCGCGGCCGCCGCCGGCAGCAGGTAGACGCCGCTCCCCACGACGTTGTTCAAGGCGAGGGCGACGATCTGCCAGCGCGACACGGCGCGCTCTAGAGTGGGGGCGGCGCTCATGGGATCTCCCGGGTTCCGAGGTATTCGGGAGGAGTATAGCGGTCCCGGGGAGTCTGTTACGCTTACGCTCCCGCCGGGCGCTTCGCGAGCCGGCCGGATTCTCGAAATCAAAGACATGCTCAAGACGGAACTGCTGGAAATCCTGCGCAACGGGGAGAGCTCAGGGGTCGAGTTCAAGCTCGACACGATCGACAACCGCGTCTTGGCCAAGGAGTTGGTCGCCTTTGCCAACTTTCAAGGCGGCGCCGTGCTTCTCGGCGTGGCGGATGATGGGACGGTCCGCGGTATCGAGCGGTCGAGGCTCGAAGAGTGGGTGATGACCGCTTGCCGCGACAAGGTCAGGCCAGAGCTCATTCCTTACTTCGAGGTTCTCAAGGACGTCGAGCCCGGCAAGGACGTGGCCGTGGTACGGGTGGACCGTGGCTGGTCCGTGCATCATGTCTGGCACGATCATCACCGAACGTATTACATCCGGGTGGGCACCCGGAGCACCGAGGCCAGTCAGGAGGAGCTCGAAAGACTTTTCCAGCAACGCGGCGGCTTCCGGGTGGAGCTGCGCCCCGTCTCCGGCTCCGGCCTGGACGACCTCGACCGACGACGTCTACGCGATTACTTCGAGCGTGTCCGGCAGCAGAAGGCTGCTGAAGAGGATGAGGAGTGGCGAGAGCTGCTCTTGAATACCGAGTTGCTCAGTGACGAAGGTCCGAATCGACCCTGTACCGTAGCGGCTCTCCTACTCTTTGGAAAGAACCCGAACCGATTTCTGCCCCAGGCAGGAATCGACGCGGTCGCCTATCCGGGCCGCGAGAAAGATTATGCCGCAAGGGAGCGGGCGAGCCTGCGCGGCCCCCTCACGCCTTTCTTCGATGCACGAGCCGAGCTCGTGGAGAACGGGGTCGTCGAGGAGGCCGTCGCCTTCGTGCGGCGCAACACAGGAGTGAGCGCACGGCTGGAGGCGGGAGCAAGGAGAGTCGAGGTTCGCGACTATCCGGAGGACGCGGTTCGCGAAACGATTGTGAATGCCCTTGTCCATCGCGACTACCTGCTCTCCGCCACGGACGTCGAGCTCTCGATCTATGAGGACCGTCTCGAGGTCATCTCCCCAGGCCAGCTCCCGAATGGCATCAACCCCGAGCGGATGCGGACGGGCTGCCGGGCTGCCCGCAATCAACTGCTCAAGGACGTGATGCGAGATTATGGCTACCTCGAGCACATGGGGATGGGAGTGCCGCGCAAGATCGTCAAGTCGATGCGGGAGCACAACGGCACGGAGCCGGACCTCGTCGAGGACGGCGAACGCTTCCTCGTGCGGTTGTGGAAGACACTTCCCGTATCGCCCTGAAGTCTCCGCCCAAAGGGAGCCTAAAAAAAACCGCCCCGGGAGGCCGAAGCCTCGCCGGGGCCGGTCGAGCTGACGTTTCTTCCTTACTGGCAGGTCGCGAACGTGCCGGTGTCGTTGACCGAGGGCGCCGCCAGGCCGTAGGGGTTCGAGTAGGTCTTGACGAGACCGGTATGAGTGTCCGTCACCTCGACCGAGAAGCCGACGTTGGTCGTCGCGGCGTAGAAGACCCAGTAGCTGTTGAAGCCGCTGCAGGCGTCGAGCACCTTGACCAGCATCTCGGTGTTGTCGGCGCTGAAGAACCAGAAGGCGCCCGAGTTGGCGTTGAGCTTCGTCGTGTGGCCGGGGCCGGTCTGGCCGTCGCCGGTCCGCCAGGTGACCCGCACCCGGAAGCGGTCGCCCGCCGTGCAGAGAGTGGTGTCGTCGTCCGTGCAGGACGAGGTGTCGCCGTTCTTGTCGAGCAGGAAGAGGGTCGAGGTCTTGCCCTCGCCCAGGGTGGCACCGCTGGGGTTCTGAAGGGTCAGGCGGACAGTCCTGCCACTCCCCTTGGGGTTGGCGAAGGTGTGAACCTCGAAGGTCTTCGCGCCCTCCTGGTCGGGGCTCCAGGTCAGGGTACCGGTGGTCGCCGTATAGTCGGTCCCGGCGAGCCCGCTGCCGTCGCTCGTCGTGTACTGGACCGAAGCGGCGCCGGCGTGGCCCGCGCTGCGCTCGACCGTGATCGTCGCGGTGTCGCCCGCGACCACCTGGAACGAGTCGGCCTCGAACTTGATCGTGCCGGGGTTGCCGCCCGGGCCGCCCGGCGGGCCGGGGGGATGGTCCTCGTGGCCCGGGCCGCCGATCGAGAGGAGCGCCACCCTGTGCTCCTGGGCGATCGTGGCGCCGCCCTGCGGGTTGGCGACGAGGAGCTTGACGGTGCCCGCGCCGTTGGGGAGGAGGGGCACGAAGAAGGTCTTCGTGCTCTCGTCGCCGGCCGCCCAGCTGAGGATGCCGGAGGTAGGAGAGTAGTCCTTGCCCGCCAGCGCCGTGCCGTCGATCGTCGTGTAGCCGACCGCGACCGCTCCAGCCGCGCTGCCCGAGCGCTCGACCGTGATCACCGCCTCGCCGGCCGAGGAGACGGCGACATAGTCGTTTTCGTCGAAGCCGAGAACGCCCGCCCCACCGCCGCCACCGTCCCCGCCACCGCTCCCGGCGGGAAGGACGAGGATCGCCGTACCGCGGGTGGCGAAGATGGTGGCGCCGCCGGTCGGGTTGGCGAGGGCGAGCTGGATGGTCCGGCCGCCGCTCGTGGGCGACGGGAGGAGAGTGACGTTGAAGGTCTTGGCCGCGACATCACCGTTGACCCAGGAGAGGGTTCCCGAGGTGGGGACGAAATCGACTCCCGCCACCGCCGTACCGGCGGTCGCGCTGTAGCCGACGGTCACCGCGCCCGTCCCGCCCTCCGTCCGCTCGACATTCACGGTGACCACCGTCGTGCCCGCCGGAATCGTGAAGCTCGGCTCGTCGAAGCGAAAAACGCCGGGATGGCTGTCGCCACCGCCACCGCCGCCGCTCCCCCCGGGGAGGACGAGGGTCGCCGTACCGCGGGTGGCGAAGATCGTGGCGCCACCGGTCGGATCAAAGAGCGCGAGTTGGATGGTCTTGCCGGCGCTTCCGGAGGGCGGCAACAGGGTGACGTTGAAAGTCTGGGTCGCCTGGTCCCCGTTGGCCCAGGAGAGAATGCCGGACGTGGGGACGAAGTCGGTGCCCGCCACCGCCGTGCCGGCGGTCGCGCGGTAGCCGACCGAGACCGCGCCGGTGCCGCCGCTCGAACGCTCGACCCGGACGGTCACGACCGTGGTGCCCGCCGGGATGGTGAAGCTCGGTTCGTCGAACCGGAAGACACCGGGGCCGCTGTCCGTCGCCTGGGCCCGGCCGGCGAACGCCGGCAGGAGCAGGAAGGTCGCCATCGCCAGGATGGCCTTCAGGGTTCTCATCGTAAGCCTCCTCTTAAAGAAAGTCGTCTGACTGAATTGGCGTCAGGATAGAGGGGGCTGGATGAACGGAAGATGAAGACCGCGTTCAGGGAGCGTCCAGGGCCTCGCGGACCTTCTTGAACAGGGCTTCGGCGGCGAAGGGCTTGCCGAGGAAGTTGACCCCGGGCTGGAGCAGGCCGTGGTAGTGGATGACGCTCTCGCTGTAGCCGGAGACGAAGACCACCGGGATCGCTCCCAGGCGGGCGCGGACGCGCTCGGCGATCTCGGGGCCGGAGAGGCCGGGCATTACAACATCGGTCAAGAGGAGGTCGAAGGCCCGGCCGGCGCGCTCGACGGCGGCGAGCGCCTGGGTGCCGTCGGCCGCCACGGTCACCTCGTACCCTACCGATTCGAGGAGCCCGAGGGTCGACTCGCGGACCTCGGCGTTATCCTCGACGAGGAGGATGCGCTCGTCGCCGCCTAAAGCGGGAGCCGGTGTGCGGGTCTCCAGGACGACCCGGGGGAGCGCCTCCTTCGAGACCGGCAGATAGACCCGGAAGGTCGTCCCCTGGCCCGCTGCGCTCTCGGCCCAGACGTTGCCGCCGTTCTGCTTGACGATGCCGTAGATCGTGGCGAGCCCGAGGCCGCTGTTGCCGGCCCCCTCCTTGGTGGTGAAGAAGGGCTCGAAGATCTTGTCTGCTATCTCGGCGGGGATGCCCACCCCGGTGTCGGAGACCGAGAGGAGGACATAGTCGCCGGGGGTGGTCACCGGCCGGCGCTCGCGGTCGGCCTCGGCGAAGGAGCGGTTGCCGGTCTCAATCGCCAGGCTCCCTCCGTCCGGCATGGCGTCGCGGGCGTTGACGACCAGATTGATCAGGATCTGCTCGATCTGCGCCGGGTCCATCTTGACGTTCCAGAGCTCCGGGGCGAGCTGGGAGCTGAGGGCGATCCTCTCCCCCAGGTGCTGGCGGACGATCTTCTCCAGCCCGAGGACGAGCGGATTCAGGTTGACCACCTCGGGATGGATCGGCTGCCGGCGGCTGAAGGCGAGGAGGCGGCCGATGAGCGTCGAGGCGCGGTTGACCGAGCCGATGACGAGCCCCATCTTATCGGCCACCCGCTCGGGCGGCTGGGGCTTCCTCTGCACCAGCTCGCACTGGGAGCGGATCGCCGCGAGATAGTTGTTGATGTCGTGCGCCAGGCCGCCGGCGAGCCGGCCCACCGCCTCCATCTTCTGGGCCTGGACAAGGTGCAGCTCGCGGTCTCGGAGGACCCCCTCGGCGCGCTGCCGCCGTGCCTCGAAGCGGCGGAAACCGAGGAAGGCGAGGACGACGATGCCGAGCCAGCCGGCGACGATGGCGCGCGAGTAGATCCGGAAGAGCCCGAGCCGATGGGCGAGTCGCCCCTCGGCCGCGGCGCGGAGAGCGGCCACCGCCACCACCAGGCGCCTGAAGGTGCGGTCGTCCTCGGCGTTCCCCTCGGAGCCCGGGCCCACCGCCTCGCCGCTCTCGGCGCTCTCATAGCTGGCCTGCCGCTTGAGGATCGACTCGGCGTAGGTCTGGAGGTCGCGCTCGATCGCCGCCGCCCGGGCGCGGAGAACCGGGTCGTCCGACGGCCGCAGCTGCCAGGGCCCCTCGATCCATGGCGGTTCGGCGGCATCGGCCAGCACGGCATGGACGAGGGCGAGCGAGTGCTCGACGCCCTGCCAGATCTCCTGCTGGGGGATCGCCCGATCCCCTCCGACATAGCGCTCCAGGGCGAGGTGGGAGGCGGCGAGTCCGGCCTCGATCTCCGCGGCGGCGCGGACGAGGGCGAAATCCTCGGAGAGATGCCGCTCCCGTTGCGCGTCGCCACCCAAGAGAAGGAGGGTCGAGACGAGCCCGAGCCCAAGGAGGGCGAAAGCCGTCCAGCTCCCCGCCGGGCGGGGGGGCTGGAGCAGCGGCCGTGGGCCGGAGCTGGTGGTCACTCGCGGCGGTCCCGGAGCCGGTAGCCGACCCCCTTCAACGTCTGCAGCAGCTTCTCCTCGCGGTCGCCGTCGATCTTCCGGCGCAGGCGGTAGAGGATGACGTCGACGACGTTGCTCATGGCGTCGAAAGAGTCGTCCCAGACGTGCTCGGCGAGCTCGGTGCGGCTCACCACCTGCCCTTTTTTCGCGAGGAGGTATTCGAGGACGGCGAACTCCTTGGGCGAGAGCTCGATCGGCTCTCCAGCCACCCGCACGGCGTGGGCCCCGCGGTCCATCTCGACGTCGGCAGCCGAGAGGGAGGCGACGAGCGGCCGGACCCGCCGGCGGAGCAGGCTCCGGGAGCGGGCGAGCAGCTCGTCGAAGGCGAAAGGCTTGGTCAGATAGTCGTCGGCCCCGGTGTCGAGACCGCCCACCCGGTCGGCGAGGTCGGCCCGGCCGGTCAACATGAGCACCGGGGTATCGTTCCCCGCCGCCCGCCAGCGGCGCAGCAGCTCGATTCCCGACGGCGCTGGGAGGGTCCAGTCGAGGATGACCAGGTCGTAGGCGTTGATCGCCATCTGCTCCTCGGCCTCGGTCCCCCGCCGCGCCAGGTCGACGGCATATGACTCGTCGCGCAACCCCTCGACCAGGGCGTCGGCCAGCACCTCCTCGTCCTCGACGACCAGGATCCGCATGATTCGGGCTCTCCAGTAAGAGCCCTCATTCTACAGGTAGGACTTCCCGATCAATTGACGGGCAAATCGTCTTCCGGCGCCAGCGGCCCGGGCTCCGACGCCGGCCAGAGCCGCACGGCTCGCTTCCGGGTGACGGTGAGCTCCGCGCCCTCCACCCACTCGCCGCCCATCATCACGAGCTGGTCGCCGAAGCGGGCAGAGTGGTACTCGGCCTCGCTCGGGGAGCGCTCGGTCCAGTACCAGCTCGCGAAGTCCTCCCAGCCGGTGGACTTAAAGAGCCGCTTGATCTCGCCCGTCTCAGGGTCCACGAACTTCAGGTCGACGTCCTGGCCGAGGAAGTTGCCGCCGAGCTCCAGGGCTTCGGCGACCTGGCGGTCGCCGAAGACGACCAGATCCCAGTCGTCCCCCGCCACAGCTTTCTCGTTGGCCCGGGAGCCGCAGAGCCAGATCGACGAGATCGCGCCAAATCTCGCCACGAGTTGCTGAAGGTTTTTCTCGATTTGGGGTTCGACGATCATCGCCAAGTCCTTTGACAACCGGACTATACATCGAAGCCACCTATCCCGCCGCGGCCACCTTGGCCACTTCGGCCACCTCGGCGAGCGCGTCCGTGAGAACGGAGAGAAAAAGATCGCAGTGCTCGTCCTTCAAGGCGATCGGCGGTTTCATCTTGAGGACGTTGTGGTGCGGGCCCTCGGTCGCGAGGAGGACCCCGCGCCGCCGGGCGGCCTCCAGGGTGATCGCCGCCTCCCGCGGCGCCGGCTCCCGGGTCTCCCGATCGCGGACCAGCTCGACGCCGAGGAAGAGCCCGAGCCCGCGGACATCGCCGATCAGCGGCTGGCGCTGCTGAAGCTCGCGGAGATCGGCCAGGAGGCGCCGGCCTATCCGCTCGGCATTCTGCTGCAGGCGTTCGTCGCGGATCACGTCGAGCACGGCGAGGCCGATCGCCGCCGAGACCGGGTTGCCGCCGAAGGTGTTGAAGTACTCCATACCGTTATGGAACGAGGCCGCGATCTCCGGCGTAGTCACCACCGCCGCCAGCGGATGCCCGTTGCCCAGCGGCTTCCCGAGGGTGACGATGTCGGGTACCACCCCCTGGGTCTCGAAGGCCCACAGGTGGCTCCCTGCTCGGCCGAGCCCCACCTGCACCTCGTCGGCGATACACACCCCGCCCGCCGCCCGCACCCCTTCGTAGGCCGCGGCGAGGTAGCCGGGGGGGAGGACGATGTGTCCCCCACAGCTGTGGATCGACTCGGCATAGAAGGCGGCCAGGCGGGAGCCTCGGGTCTGGATGTCCGCGATCCGCTCGCCCACCGACCCGGCGTAGAGCCGGCCGAGGCCGGGGCCGTCCGGATCGTCGCTCCGGAAACGCCCGCGGTAGCCGTCCGGCAGCTCGCAGACCTGGACGTGCTCCGGTCGCCCCTGGCCGCCGGGGCCGTTGAGCTTGTAGGGGGAGAGCTCGACCAACGAGGTCAGGTTGCCGTGGTAGGCGTGGTCGACGACCAGGACGTCACGGCCCCCGGTGTGAGTGCGGGCGAGGCGGAGGGCGAGGTCGTTCGCCTCGCTCCCGGAGTTGACGAGGAAGCAGACGCTCAAGGGCTCGGGGAAGGTCGCCGTCAGACGCCGGACGTAGCGGACGACCGCGTCGTGGAGGTAGCGGGTGTTGGTGTTCAAGCGCCCCATCTGCTCCCGGCCGGCCGCCACCACCCGGGAATGGCAGTGGCCGACGTGGCAGACGTTGTTGACCATGTCGAGGTAGGCCCGGCCGCTCTCGTCGTAGAGGAACTGTCCCTCTCCCCGGACGAGCTTGAGCGGCTCGGCGTAGGAGAGGCTGAGCGAGCGCCCGAGATGGAGCTGGCGCTGGCGCTTCAAGTAGGCCGGCTCGCGCGGCGGCGGCTCTGCCGAAGCCCCCTCCGGCAACCCGAGGACGAGGTTGGGGTCCGGGCTCACGCTCTCCCAGACATCTAAGGTACTCGGCGGGGCGACGCCGTAGATCCCGCACCCCTCGTCCAGGGTATGGGTGAGGAGCTGGAGGTGGAGGTGGGGGGGCCAGCCGCCGTTCTCGGCGGCGCTCCCGATCTGGCCCACGAGCGCCCCAGCTTCCAGCCGCTCCCCGGCGGCGAGCCGGCCGAGGACCTCCCGGTCGAGATGGCCGTAGAGGGTCCAGAACGGTATTCTCCTGTTCGGCGCTGGCTCCAGGTCCCTCTCTGTCGCATGCGCGAGGAGGACGACGGGCCCATAGTCGCCGGGGCCGCGGTCCTCGATCGCCGCGACCGTACCGGCGAGCGCTGCGCAGACCGGCTCCCCCGGTTCGGCGTAAACGTCCACCCCTAAATGCACGTCGCGCTGCTCGCCGGTCGCCAGGGCGAACTGGGAGCCGCGGTTGATCGGCCGGCGCTCCAGGTAGCGGCCGATCCCGAAGCGCGCCCCGCTCTCCTGCATTTGCCCGAAGACATAGCCGGTGAGCGCGGAGAGATCGCCGGGATCGACCCCCGCCGCCGCCACCGCCGCCTCTCCCAGGTCGACCCGCACCCGCGGCGCGGACTTGAGGCCGGGGACGACCGGGGCGAAACCGCCGCTGTGCGCCGCGATCCAGCCGACGATCCGGTGGGCCTCGGGGCTGGGCTCGCGGCCGCAGGCGTCCCGCAGGGTGAAATGGGCGAGGTGGGTGTTGACCGCGGCGAGGCGCGCCAGGAGAGCCCACACCCCCTCCTGGCTGATCAGGAGGTAGTCGTTGCCCGGGGCTTCTGAGTGCTGCCAGGCGGCCATGACGATGCTCATGGCGAGCCGGGTGAGGATGAGCTCCCAAAGGAGGGCGAGCTCGACCCCGGTCAACCGGAGGACGTCGTCGTAGGCGTTGACGAGCGGGAGGATGGATTCTAGGGGCCGGTCCTGGCCGAGCATGGCATAGGCGCACGCTACGGCGAGGTTCGAGATCCGCGGGCCATGGATCATGTCGCCGAAGTCGATGATCCCGGAGACCCGGCCGTCCTCGCCGATGAGCACGTTGTGGTCGGAGGCGTCGCCATGGATCACCTGCGCCGGGCAGCCGGCGAGCCGGGGGAGGATCGCCGCCGCGAAGCGTCCCAGGACCCGGCCGGCGAGCTCTCGGCGGGCGGAATCGGCGACGAGCGGCAGCCGGGGCAGGAGATCGCCGGCGGTCTGCATCGCCCAGCGGTGCGGCCGCCGCATGCGGGGGTGCTCGAAACCCGCGAAGGCGCGGTCCATCCGGGCGAGGAAGCGGCCGAGGGAGGCGAAGGTGGCGGCGGCGGTGGGACTCGCGCCACTCGCGTTGGGGTGCCTCCCCCAGGGCCACCCTGGGAGCCAGGTGAGGAGGCGCACCGGCCGCTCGGCGCCGTCCCCCGTCGCCACTGTCACCTTGGCGATCGACTCGCCATCCGCTGCCAGGACCGGACGGGGAACGGGGAGAGATGGATCGCGGCTCGCCAGGTGCAGCAGCGCCCGGTTCTGGAAGTCGAGCTCCCCAAGGTCCGCCATCGGCGCCATCGGCGCCATCGGCGGATGAACCTTGAGGACGTAGAGCTCCCCGTCTCTCGTCGCTACCCGGAAGTTATGGTCGTGCTCCCCGGGGAGGGGGAGGACCTCGACTCCCTCGCTCGCGATGCCGTAGAGCCGGGCGAGGATCTCGCGGGCGGCCTCTGGGGTCACCGGGGCCGCTGTCGTGGGCAGGGTAGTCATGGAAAGGGTGCTCCAGGGAGTGGGGTGCCGGGGGGCATTCTATGCCATGCCATAATCGCCTTCGTTACCCCGACTGGAGCACCCATGGCGGTCCACGAAGCCTCGACCCCGCCGCCGGACTCCGCCACCCTGCCGCACCTCTCAGCGGTGCCGGCTGGGGCGGGCCCGACGCTCCTCCCCGGCCAGGTCCTCGCCGGGCGCTTCCGTATCGTGCGCCGCATCGCGCAGGGTGGCATGGGGGAGGTCTGGGAGGCCGAGGACCTGGAGTTCGTGGGCGAGCGGGTGGCGGTCAAGACCATCCGGCCGGAGATCGCCGGAGACGAGTGGGCGATCGCCCGCTTCCGGCGCGAGATCCAGCTCGGCAAGCGGGTCACCCACGGCAACGTCTGCCGGGTCTTCGACCTCTTCCATCACCGCCTCGACGGGAGCCCGGGGGGCACCGCCGGAGAGGCCCTGCGGATCACCTTCCTCACCATGGAGCTCCTCCCCGGCGAGACCCTGGCGGCGCGCATCGCCCGAGCCGGGCCCTTGACGCCCGTCCAAGCCTTGCCGCTCGTCCGCCAGATGGCCGCCGCTCTCGACGCCGCCCACACCGCCTCCGTGGTGCACGGCGACTTCAAGAGCAGCAACGTGATGGTCGCCGGTGAAGGTGAGGCGGCGCGCGCCGTGGTCACCGACTTCGGTCTCGCCCACGCGCGCGATGCCGGAACGGGAAGCCACGCCGGGGAGATGGGAGATGGTTTCGACGACCGGGGCGGCACCCCAGCCTATATGGCGCCGGAGCAGGTGAAGGGGGGAGGGTCGAGCGCCGCTGGCGACCTCTACGCGCTCGGCGTCGTCCTCTACGAGATGGTCACCGGCCGGCTGCCGTTCGCCGGCAAAACCCCCTTCGCCGCCGCCACCGGCGAGCCGCCCCCCTCGCCGCGCGGGCTCGTCCCCGACCTCGATCCGGCCTGGGAGCGGACCATCCTCCGCGCGATGGCCGCCGATCCCCGGCAACGCTTCCCGACCGCCGCGGCGGTCGCCCGCGCCCTTGCCGGGGAGCCCCCGGCCACGCCGGCCGGGCGCCCCCGGACCGGCCGCGCGGCCCGCCTCGCCATGGCGCTCGTGCTGCTCGCGGGAATGGCCACCGGCATCGGGTTCTGGCTTCACCGGCCCGTCTCTCCTCCCGCTCTCCCGCCCGGGCCCGCCCGAACGGCCCCCCGCCGCTCGGTCGCCGTGCTCGGCTTCAAGAACCTCTCCGGCCGCCCCGACGCCGCCTGGCTCTCCGTGGCGCTCTCCGAGATGCTGGCGACCGACCTCGCGGCGGGCGGCAAGCTGCGGATCATCCCGGCCGAGACCGTCGCCCGGATGAAAGTCGAGCTCGCCCTTGCCGACTTCGACACCCTCGCCCGCGACACCCTGACCCAGATCCGCGGCAACCTGGGGAGCGACCTCGTCGTCCTCGGCTCCTACATCGCGCTCGGCAAAGACGCCGGAGGGCGCATCCGGCTCGACCTCCGGCTCCAGGACGCGCGGACCGGCGAGACCGTGGCGGCGATCGGCCGCAACGGCACCGAGGCCGGGCTCTTCGACCTCGTGGGCGGGGCGGGGGCCGATCTGCGCCGGGAGCTCGGGGCCGGCGCCATCACGGCGGGCGAGACCGGCCGGGCCCTCGCCTCGTTCCCGGTGAGCCCCGAGGCAGCGCGCCTCTACGCCGAGGGCCTCTCCCGGCTCCGCCGGTTCGACGCCGCGGCGGCCCGCGGCCTCCTGGCGCGGGCGGCGGCGGCGAGCCCGGGCCAGCCGCTCGCCCATGCCGCCCTCTCGGCGGCTCTCTCCGACCTCGGCTACGAAGAGCAGGCGCGGGACGAGGCGCGGCGGGCCTTCGAGCTCTCCTCCGGCCTGCCGCGCGAGGAGCGCCTGGCGGTCGAAGGACGCTTCCGCGAGAGCGCCGGGGAGTGGCCGCGGGCGACCGAGATCTACCGCACTCTCTTCGGCTTCTTCCCCGACAATCTGGAGTACGGCCTGCGGCTCGCCGCCGCCCAGGTCGCCGCCGGGCAGGCCGAGCCCGCCCAGGCCACCCTGCGCCTGCTCCGCGAGCTCCCCGCGCCGGCCGCGGGGGACCCGCGGATCGACCTCGCCGAGGCCGCCGCCCAGGAGGCCCGCTCGGACTTCGTCCACGAGCGCGAGGCTGCCGAACGGGGGGCGGCGAAGGGGACGGCACAGGGGGCGCGGCTCCTCGTCGCCCGGGCCCGCATCCTCGCCGGCACCGCCGCCCGCAACCTGGGCGACCTCGACCGTGCCGCCGCCGATTTCGAAGCGGCGCGGCAGGCCTTCGCCACGGCGGGCGACCGGGCGGGGGTGGCGCGGGCGGCCAACAGCCTGGGGATCGTCGCCTGGCAGCGCGGCGACCTCCCCGCCGCCCGGAAGCTCTACGACGAGGCGCTCGCGACCTTCCGCGCCACCGGCGACCGGCGCGGTGCCGCCCAGGCGCTCAACAACATCGCCATCCTCCTCTGGCAGGAGGGAAACCTCGGGGGGGCCCGGGAGATCTACGGCAAAGTGCTCGCCGTTTACCGCGAGACCGGCAACCGCCGCGGGCTCGCGAGCTCGCTGTCGAACCTCGGCATGGTGCAGCGGGCCGAAGGGGACCTGGGGAGCGCCCGGCGTACCCACGAGCAGGCGCTCGCCTTGAGGCGGGAGATCGGCGAGCGCCAGGGGGAGGCGGTGTCGCTCGACAACCTGGCCCAGGTGCTCTCCGATGCCGGCGACCTCTTAGGGGCGCGCGATTTGAACGCCAAGGCGCTCGCCCTCTTCCGCGAGGTCGGCGACCGGCGGGGCGCCGCCGACGCCCTCATCAACCTCGGGGAGATCGACTGGGAGCGCGGCGAGCTCGAGCCCGCCCGCCGCTCCTACGAGGCGGCGCTCGCCACCAAGCGCGCCCTGGCCGACCGGGCCGGCCTCGCCACGGCGCTCACCGGGCTGGGCGACGTCCACCTCGCGCGCGGCGACGGCGCGGCGGCGGCGAAGTGCTTCGTAGAAGCGCTCGCCCTCCGCGAGGCCCTGGGCAAGAAGGCGGGCGCCGCCCGGGCCCGGCTCGGCCTCGCCGCCGCCGCCTTCGCGGCGGGGGACCCCGGCGGCGCCGAACCGCTCGCCCGGGCGGCGGTCGCGGCGGCGCGCGCCGCCGAGGCGGCGAGCGTCGAGGCCGAGGGGGACCTCCTCCTCTCCCGCTGCCGGCTCGCCCGCGGGCAGGCTGCGGCGGCGTGCCAGGCCGTCGACGAGGGCCGGGAGCGCGCCGGCCGCGATCCCGACCGGCGCTTCCGGCTGGCCGCCGCGATCGCCGGAGCGCGCGCCGCCGCCGCTGCCGGGAAGGCCGGCGAAGCGCGCACCGCCTTGAACGCCGCCCTCGCCGAGGCGCGCCAGGGGGGGCTCGCCGGCTTCGAGCTCGAGGCCGGCCTCGCCCTGGGGGAGCTCGAGATCGCGACCGGCGAGGGGGAGACCGGCCGCACCCATCTGGCGGCGGTCCTGCGGCAGGCCCGGGCCCGGGGGTTCGGCGGGATTGCGGCGCAGGCGGAGAGCCTGCTACATTAGCCCCCAGAAATCCGTATGAAGACGACGAGTTACCGGTCGCTCCGACGCCGTATTCTGGCGCTCGCCTTCGCCGCCGTCCTGGGGCTGGTGTCCGCCCCCGGCGCGGAGGCGCGGGACGCCTGCGAGGTCGGCCCGGAGGACCTGACGCCGGGCGTCCCGGTCGCCGACATCGCGGGGAGCGTGAGTTGCCCTTCCGGCCCGGTCTTCTTCGTCGACGTCCCCGCTGGGGCGACCCGGCTGACCTTCACGACCTCGGGCGGCGCCGGCAACGCCGATCTCCTGGTCAAGCTCGGCGCTCCCCCTACCTCCAGCGACTTCGACCGCGGCTCGCAGGAACCGGGCAACGCCGAGATGGTGCGGTTCGACAATCCGGCGGCCGGGACCTGGTACGCCCAGATCGTCCCGCGGCCCGGCTTCACGGGGGTGACGCTCACCGCCGATCTCGTGGCGCCCGAGACCGAGGTGAAAGACGGGATTCCCCAGACCAACCTGTCGGACGATCAGCCGGGCGGGGTCCAGTACTTCACGATCGACGTTCCCCCCGGGATCGCCAACCTCGCGGTGACGACGGCCGGCGGGACCGGCAACGCCGACCTCTTCGTCCGCCGCGGGGCTCTCCCCACGACGGCGATCTCCGACGCCTCCTCCCGCGGGCGCACCAACAGCGAGCGGGTCGACATCCCCTCGCCCCAGGGCGGGGTGTTCAAGATCGCCCTGGTCGCCAGCGCGCCGTTCACCGGGGTCACCCTCGTCGTCACCCTGACCCCGGCTACCCCGGCCGGAGCCTGCGTCCCCACTCCCGAGGCCCTCTGCCTCCTGGGCGGCCGCTTCCAGGTCGACGTCACCTGGATCGACCAGCACTCCGGCGGCCTCCAGGGGGTCGGCAAGTCGATCCCCGGCACCGACCAGACCGGCTACTTCTGGTTCTTCGGTCCGGACAACACGGAGCTGGTGGTCAAGATGGTCGACGGGCGCACCTTAAACAACCACTTCTGGTTCTTCCGCGGCGGCCTCTCCGACGTGGACTACACGATCCGGGTCACCGACACCGCCACCGGAGTCAAGCGGACCTACCGAAACCCGCCGAACAGCCTGACGAGCAGCGCCGACACCTCGGCGTTCTGAAGACTTCTCAGGCCTCGATCGCCCGCCCCGCCGTCTCTGGGAGAGTCCACACCCAGATCCCGGCGAGGAGTGCGAAGCCGGCCGCCAGGGCGACGCCGCCGGCGAGCCCCCAGCGGCCGGCAACCCCCACGATCACCAGCGGGGTCAGGAACTGCACCCCGCGGGTGACGTTCATGATCACCGACATGGCGGCGCCCCGCACCCGGGTGGGGAAGAGCTCCGAGAAGTAGGCCCCGTAGCAGGACCAGGTGCCGGTGCCGATCCCTGCCACCAGCATGCAGGCGAGGCCGACCGCCGGCCGCGCCACGACCGACTGCCAGAACAGGGTGACGGCGAGGAGGCCGGCGGCGTTGACCGCGCAGTAGAGGGTGAAGGCGCGCCGCCGGCCGACGGCGTCCGAGGTCCAGCCGAAGGTGAGATAGCCGAGAAACGAGCCGGCGACGAAGGTGAGCGTCCACCAGCCGGAGCCGAAGATCGAGAGGTCCCGCTGCTGCTGGAGATAGCGCGGCAGCCAGACGACGGCGAACCAGTAGGACGACATGTTGAAGGCGGTCAAGAGAAAGGCGCGGGTGAAGATGGAGAGGAGGTCGGGAGCGACGAGCTGGGCCAGGATCGGCCGCCGCGAGCGCGCCATCTCCGGCGCCGCGAGCTCGCCGGCCGCGAGCCGCCGCCGGTGCTCGGTCCACAGATCCGACTCGGGGAGCCAGCGCCAGGCGGCGAGCGCCAGGGCCGGCAGGATCGAGAGCAGGAAGACCGCCCGCCAGCCCAGAACCGGGGCGAGGAAGGAGCCGGCGATGGCGGCCAGCCCCATGCCGGCCGGGGCGCCCGTCTGGGCGATGGCGCCGTAGCGGCCGCGGAGAGCGGGCGGGAAGGTCTCCCCCACCATCGCCTGTCCCGCCCCCCAGGTGCCGCCGATGCCGAGTCCCGCCAGGGCCCGGCCGATCACCAGCCAGGTCACCCCAGGAGCCAGGCCGCAGACCGCGTTGCCGACCGAAAAGGCGGCGATCGCCACCGCGAGCGACGTCCGCCGCCCCAGCCGGTCGCTCATCCAGCCGAAGAGGAGCCCCCCCACCCCGGTGGCGCCGATGGCGACCGCGGTCAAGACCGCGAGCTGCCCTTCGAGCAGGTGGAAGGCCTCCTTGAGCGGCTGGAGGACGAAGGAGAAGAGCATGAGAGAGTAGAACCCCAGGCACCAGGCCCCCCAGGCGAAGGCGAGGATGAACCGGTGCACCCGGAGGGGGCGTTCGTGCTGGGAGAGGCGGGCGGGCTGTGGTGTGGCGAGCACGGTCTTAAGATCCTATCGCGAGAAGGCCTCCGCTCCCCCGGCCCGGAATAGCGCCGCCGGGGCTTCCCGTTCTCTCGACCGTATGAGGCGCCTGAAGATCGGGTTCTGCCTGCTCGCTCTGGCCCTGGGCGTGTGGAGCGGAGCGGCGTTCGGCGATCCGTCCGCGGTGCGGGAAGGTCTGCTCGCGGCGATCAACGCCGAGCGGGCGAAAGAGGGGGCCGCGCCGCTCCTCCTTAAGGCATCGCTCTCCACCGTCGCCCAGAAACGGTCCGAGGAGCTGGGTCGGAAGGGCGACATCGACGGGGGTCAGGGAAGCGAGGAGCGTCTGGACCAGGAGATGAAGCGCACCGGCTACCGGGCCCAGCGCTGGATCGAGAGCGAGATCTCCTCGGGCTCACCGCTGCCCGAGGTGGCGGCCTACTGGCGGCGGCAGAGCGACGCCACCTACCGCCAGGTCCTCGGCCGGGATTTCCGGGATGCCGGGATCGGGGTGTCGAGCCTCCACGGCCAGCCCCTCTACACGTTCCTCTTCGCCGTCCCCGAAGGCGCCTACTACGCAGAGCGCACCGCCGGGTTGAAAGACCTGGAAGCCGTCCGCCGGGCGGTTCTCGACCGGGTGAACGCCGAGCGAGAGAGAGCCCGGGTACGCCCGCTCCGCCTCGATCCGCGCCTCGACTCGGCCGCCCAGCACCACGCCCAGGACATGCTGGAGCGCGGCTACTTCGCCCATGCGAGCCCCGAGGGCAGGACCGTCCGCCAGCGGGCAGAGACCGCCGGCTATCGGTGGCATGCGGTGGGCGAGAACATCGCCGAGGGGCAGCTCACGGTCGACGAGGTGGTCAAGGCGTGGATGGCGAGCCCCGAGCACCGCCGGAACATCCTCGACCGCGACTTCCTCCACATGGGTCTCGGGCTCGCCTTGGGAGAGACCCCCAAGGGCTTTCAGGTGGTCTGGGTGCAGACCTTCGGTCACCCCTAGGGAACGCCCAGTTGACCAAGATCGCCGATCGGGCCGCCCGGCTCGCCAGACTCCTCGCCCTCCTCGTCTCGCTCACCGCGACCGCCGCGGGGATCGATGCGGCCAGCGCCGTCATGCTCTCCCAACCGGCGCCCCCACCGGCACCCTCGCCGGCCGCTCCCCCGGCCCCGGTCGACCCGGCGGTCCTCCGCCCGGCCCTCCTCGCCCGGATCAACCAGGAGCGGGCCGCCGCCCACGTCCGCCCGCTCGCCCTCGATCCCGCCCTCGGCCGGGTCGCCCAGGCGCGGGCCGAGGAGATCGGCCGGCGCGGCGAGCTGCCGAAAGAGGAGGAGTCGTTCCTCCTCATCGCCCAGCGCGAGCGCCGGCTGCGCGAGGGGGGCTACATCCCCCACGGCTGGACCGAGAGCCTCACCGCCTCGGCCGGCGATGTGGAGACCGTCGTCCGCTACTGGAAGAGCGGGGACAGCTTCCTGGCCGCCATGGGCCCCGACTACCGAGATCTCGGGCTCGGCGTCGCCACCCTCCGCGGGGTCCCCCTCTACGTCTTCCTCTTCGCCTGGCCGGAGCGCGACTTCTTCGCCCGCCAGATCGCCGGCCTCGCCGATCTGACGGCGGTGCGGACGGCGATGCTCGCCCGGGTCAACGCGGCACGCCGCGCCGCCGGCGTCCGCCCCCTGGCCACCGACCCGCGCCTCGACGCCGCCGCCCAGGCGCACGCCCAGGACATGCTCGCCCGCGCCTACTACGACCACGAGACCCCCGAGGGCCAAACGCCGCGGGAGCGGGTGGAGTCGACCGGCTACCTGGCGCACAAGGTGGGGGAGAACATCGCCGAGGGGCAGTTCTCGGTCGAAGAGGTGATGAGCGGCTGGCTCGGCAGCTCCGGCCACCGGCGCAATCTCCTCGACCCCGAGTTCAGAGACCTCGGCGTGGGCCTGGCCGTCGGCCGCTTCGAGGACCGCCTCCGCATCCTCTGGGTGCAGGAGCTCGCGGTGCCGGGGATCTGAACCCGCCCCCCTGACGCAAAAACCCCCGGCCTCGCGGCCGGGGGCTCTCTTCACTTCGGGCAAACTTCGGGCTGACTTAAACTCCTAAGACCGTCCGCTTCCGGCGCAGCAGGGCGAAACCAGCACCCGCGAGAAGCAGGGCGAGGATGGCGAAGCCGAGCGGCGAGAGAGTCGGCACGTCGATCACCGACTGGGTGACCTGAAAAGTGGTGGGATCGATCACCGGAGTGACCGTTGCCGGGTTGTCGGTCAGGCCCGTCGCCTCGTTGGTACCGTTGTTGTCGCCGTCGAAGTGGATCGTCCCCTGGTTGCTGATCGTCGTTCCGGCGGTCCCGGGATTGATGGTCGCCTGAATGGTGATCGTCACCGAGCCGCCGGCCGGAATGGCACCGTTCCAGGTCACCGTGCCGGCGCTCTGTGCCGCCACGCCGGAGGTGGCCGTGACGCTTACGAAGGTGAGGCCCGCCGGCAGGCTGTCGGTGAACTCGTTGCCGGGATTGTCCGCCTGGGCGGCGTTGCCGGAGTTGGTGAGCACGACCGTATAGGTCACGGTCCCGCCCTCGTTGGTGCTGCCGGTCACCGCCTTGGTGCCGGTGACGTCAGCACCTGGGCCGACGGTGAGCTGGGTCGGGTCGTTCTTGGCAGCGGTCCCCGGATCGTCGGTCACCGCCGTCGCCTCGTTGGTGCCGTTGCCATCGGCGTCGAAGGCGATCTGCCCCTGGTTGGCGATGGTCTGGCCGGCCGTGTTGCTCTTGATGGTGGCATGGATGGTGATCGTCACCTGCCCGACGACCGCCGGCAGCGCTCCGTTCCAGGTCACCGTGTTGGTGGCGACGTTGGCCGTGGCGGTGCCGGAGGTGGCGGTAGCCGAGACCAGGGTCAGGGTCGAGGGCAGAGCATCGGTGAATTCGTTGCCCGGGTTGTCCGCCTGCGCCCCGGAGCCCGTGTTATTCAGGGTGACCGTGTAGGTGATGGCACCGCCGGCGACAAAGCTGCCGGCGACGGTCTTCGTCCCCGAGACGGCCGCCGTGGCTGCGAAGGCGGTGCAGGTGAAGGCCGTGGGGGTCACGATGAGCGACCAGGTGTTGAGCTGGCCGGTGTCGAAGCGCGCCTCGTCGGCGACGTGGACCTTCCACACCCCCTGGGAGCTCCGACCTTCGGTGTAGGAGAACTGGTCGATGGGGTCGGGACCCAGGTTGGGGATGCCGAAGAGGCTCCAGATCGGCGAGTTGAAGGCCGGCAGCCAGTCGAGGGTGTAGGGAGCGTCGGCCGCGCCGGAGAGGTTCAAGTCGTTGGTAGAGTTGGCGGTGATCAGGGTATTGACGAAGTTGTCGCCGTCGCTGTCGCCGATGAAGGAACCGCGCATGTAGATGAGGCTGGTGCCGTACCCGGAGGGCGCCTTGAGACCGACGACCAGGTCACCGGTGAAGGTGTGCTGGAGGTCGTCGACCCGGAATTCGAGCTGCGAGACATCGAGGTCGTCGGCGATCGTCATCGCGTCGGTGACACCCCGCAGGTCGTTGTCCGGGATGGCGAGGCCGCTCGGAATGGTGCGGGTGTAGGTCACCGGGGTGCCGGGCCCCGTGGGGTTGCCGACGCGCACCGTGAAGTCGACGCTCTTGGTGCCGAGGGTCGAGGTGACGGTCATGGTGAAGTGGATCGACTGGCCGCAGAGCGCGCTCGTCGGCACGAGGAAGAGGAAGGGGGTGCCGGAGGTGACGCCCTGAGCCGCGATGGCGGAGTAGACCGAGCTCCCGGTCAGGATGGTGACGCCCGGGGTCGACGTCGTGAGGGTCGCCGTCGCCGACGCCACGTTCATCGCCGTGTCGTGCCAGGGGTTGAGCAGATCGACCGTCAGCTTGATCGGCTCGCCGGGATCGATCGCACCGTTGTTGTTGCCCAGGGTGTCGTCGACCGTCAGGTTGTTGACGTCGAGGTAAGGGATCGAGAACGACTCGCCGACCCCGAGGAAGGCGCCGGCCCCCACGATGCCGTCCTGGCCCAGGGGGGAGATCGCCTTGTAGCCCAGGCCGCGGTCCGCGAAGCCGCCCCAGATCCACTTCTCGTTGGCGCAGGCATTGGCGGCGCAGTCGGCGTCGATCAGGGCGTCCCGCGCGTCGGTGAAGCTGGGGTTGATCGGCGTCATCTTGAGGCCGTCGGTGACGATCGAGAGCATCTTGTCGTTGCCGGTCGGCACGTCGCCGTTCGCCCCCGCCGGATCGGCGATGATGCGGCTCCGCACCTCCCAGAGGGTGTTGGCCCAGATCTCGCCGACGTTGTGCACCTCGAGGGCGCCGCCGCCGGCGAAGAAGACGTTCAACGGGCTCGGCGCGATGCCGCCGGCGGTATTGATCGTGACGTCGTCGACATCGGCCCAGGTGAGCGGGTTGACGCTGTTGTCCGTCGAATAGGGGAAGCGGCGGATGCCGTAGAGATAGTTGTCGGTCAGCCCGAGGAACTGGTAGGTGGCGTAGGCACCGGCCACGTACTCGGCGTTCGGGGGGAAGGCGTTGCTGCTGTTGAGGAGCGAAAGGGCGTAGAAATCGCTCCACCCCTCTCCCATGCCGCCCCCCTCATCCCAGATCAGGCCGTTGCCATCGCCGATCAGCCGGTTCGACGTGCCGTGGGTCAGCTCGTGGAGGACGACCGTGGCGTCCAGGCTGCCGTCCCGGTTCGGGGTCGGGAAGTCGAAGATGTACATCTGCATCCGACCCGATGTGCCGTCCGGCGGGGTGGAGAAGTTCGAGTTGTCGGTCCCCGAGCCGTCCTGGCACTCGGCGAGCACCGGGTCGCCGCCCGTGCCGCCGTTGGCGAAGTTGTTGGTCTGGAAGTTGCCGGCCGCCTCGTCGAAGCCGAAGCTGTAGAGCCGGTCGTGGTACCAGTTGGTGAGATAGAAAAGATGGGTGACGGTGCCGCGCTGCGCCTGGGTGTCGGTGGGCGGGGTGCCGGCATCCGGGTTGCCGCCCATGGGGGCCGGCGTGTAGGCGTAGCCGGTGCCGAGGAAGTCGCGCTGGTGTGTGTTGGCGTCGACGTTGCCGACCGGCCGGCCGTTGTCGTCGAGCAGCCCCGCGTCAGGGGCGTCGTCGGCGTCGGTGTCCAGATAGGTGTCGGTGTTGTTGCCGGTCGTCGTGTTGCCGCCGTCCGGAATCCAGCCGTCGGGGGAGGCCGTCGTGTCCTGCGCCGTCGACATGTTGACCGTCGTCCGGGCGATCTCGGGGAACTGGGTGCCCGAGCCGGGAGTGACGTTGGTCGGCGAGTGCGGCGCCGGGCTCTCGGCCGGGGTCTTGCCGTCCCCCTGCACGTAGACGCTGAAGCGCGCCTCCTCGGTCGAGGCGTAGCTCCGCATGTTTTTCCGCCAGAGGAGGACGCCGCTGCCGGCGTCGACCAGGGTGTTCCAGTCGCCGGGGCCCTTGGCGAAGGTGATCTGCTGCCAGGCCGGCACGAGAACGCCGGGGCCCAAGGGGAAGTAGACGAGGTGGCTCGCGACGCTCCCCTTGATCTGCGGATCGCCGGCGACGACGTCCACCCGCGACCCGTCGGGAGTGGCGTTCTTGAGGCTCATCTTCGCCGGGTCGAGGCTGATCCCCACCGACTTCATGGCGATCGCCAGGGCCTGCTGGGCGGTGACCTGGGGCGAGACCGCGAGGGCGTTGACCGGCGCGTCGGGAGCGAGGAGGCCGACGACGCGGAAGATCCGGCCGTTCCTGTCCAGGGTCACCCGGGTGTCGCTCTGGAAGACCGGCAGACCGTTCGCCGTCTGCTCGAAGCGCACCATCCTGAGGCCGCTCTTCCTATCGACGCTCTCACCTTTCCAGTGGAGGTTTGTGAGGTCGACCGCGGACAGGCCGTAGAGGCCCTCGTTGGCGCGCAGGAAGTCGAGGACGATGTCCTTGCCCGCCTTGCCGGGGGCGGCACCGGTCAGGGCGCCCTGGTGGTTGCGGACGATTTCCGGCGCGCCGAAGAGGGGCGAGAAGCGCACCTCGGCGCCGGGGGAGGCGGCCTTGAGCCGCGCGGCCCCCTGCTGGACGGCCTGGATCTGAGTCGTGGCCCGCGCCCCGGTGACCCGGGTGTCGATCCGGTTGCCGGAGAGGACCCGCACCAGGTCGCGCCGGCTGTTGACCCGCACGTCGAGGTTGCCGACGGCTCCCGCCACCCCCGGTTTCTCGGTGGGATGGGGCGGCGCCACGACGGCTCCGGCCGGCCATGCCGGGAGAAGGGCGAACGTCAGGAGAGCGGAGAGGATGAAGGTAGATGGGCGGCGAGACAGGCGGGTGACCCGGGTTGATCCCATACGAAGCTCCTCGAAATGCACAGACAAAGAAGTCACAAATTTTAACACAACTCGCGCCGCGGGGCACCCCTTGACCAGGATTTGGTACTGGGTCCGTGGGAATCCGAGGACGGGCGACTGGCTGCGCGGAGGGCCCGAAGGAGACCACCCGCAGGTTCAAAAGGACCCAGTACCCAGGACCCAGGTCGATTGGAGTCTCACCGGGGGGCGTGATACTTTGCCCGGTCTCGCGGGCCTTCGAACCCCGCTCCCCCTGGATGAAAAGGACGGTTTCATGAGCACAGACATCAACGGCCCGATCCGGGTGCGCTTCGCGCCCTCCCCCACGGGGTTTCTCCACGTCGGCGGCGCGCGGACGGCGATCTACAACGATCTCCTCCGCCAGCACCTGGGCGGCGCCTTCATCCTGCGCATCGAGGACACCGACCGCGAGCGCTCGGACGAGGCGATGACCCGCCAGATCCAGTCGGCCCTCGCCTGGATCGGAGTCGAGTGGGACGAGGGGCCGTTCCTGCAGAGCGAGCGGCTGGCGCTCCACCGCGAACGCGCCCAGGAGCTGCTCGACAAGGGGCTCGCCTACCGCTGCTTCTGCACTCCCGAGGAGCTCGACGCCCAGCGCGCCGAGGCGCAGGCCCGGGGGGTCGCCTTCCGCTACCCCCGCACCTGCCTGAACCGCTCGGCGGAAGAGGTACAGGGGTTCCTCGCCCAGGGCAAACCGTTCGCCGTCCGCTTCCGCATGCCGGACGAGAACATCCGTTTCCACGACCTGGTGCGGGGCGACATGGACTTCCCGCCCGACGCCCTGGACGACTTCATCCTCCTGCGTTCGGACGGCTCGCCGACCTACCACATGTCGGTCTGCGTGGACGACATCGACATGCGGATCACCCACGTCATCCGCGGCGAGGACCATCTGTCGAACACCCCCAAGCACATCCCGCTCTTCCGCGCCCTGGGGGGCGAGGTACCGACCTTCGCCCATCTCCCCCTCATCCTGGGTCCGGACAAGAAGCGGCTCTCGAAGCGCACCGGGGCCACCTCGGTCGAGGAGTTCCGCGCCGAGGGGGTGCTGCCGCAGGCGCTCTACAACTTCATGGCCCTCCTGGGCTGGACCCCCGGGGACGACCGCGAGATCCTCTCCCGCCGAGAGATGGCGGAGATCTTCTCGGCCGACCGCCTGAACGCCTCGGCGGCGGTCTTCGATCGCGAGAAGCTCCTCTGGATGAACGCGCAGTACCTCTCGCGCCTGGGAGTGGCGGAGATCCTCCCTCACCTCGCGCCCTTCCTCGCGCCCTTGGGGCTCACCGGCGCCGACCCGGCCCGCCTCGCCGCCGCCATCGAGCTCCAGCGGAGCCGCGCCCATACCTTGAAGGAGCTCGCCCAAGCCCTTCGCCCCTACTTCGAGGAGCGGCTCGACTACGACCCGGCGCTCGCCGCCAAGTTCTTGAAGGACCCCGCTCTCCCCGGCCACGTCGCGGCCCTGGCCGAGCGTTACGCCGCCCTCCCGGAGTTCGACAAGGGGGCGCTCGAAGCGGCTCTCCGCACTCTCGCCGAAGAGCGTGGATTGAAGGCCGGGGTGCTCATCCATCCTACCCGCATGGCCCTCTCCGGAGCCGCGGGAGGCCCGCCGCTCTTCGACCTGGTGGAGGTCATGGGCCGCGACGCGGCGGCAAGGCACCTGGGGAATTTCGTGGCCTTCCTGAAAGAGCCGCCGGTCGCTGCGGCGCCCACCGCCGAAGGATAAGGGGACTGGGCCCCAGGGTTGACCTCGGCGCCGGCTTTCCGTTACCCTCCGCTCGTCCTGCTGGGAGATCGTCCAATGGTAGGACATGCGGCTCTGGACCGCAGAATCGGGGTTCGAGTCCCTGTCTCCCAGCCAATCCCTCTCCTCCAATCGCTCCTGCTCTCCACCCCCTCAAGATTGCCTGGCGGAAGCCAGGCATCGTATAATCGCATTTTGCACTACAAAAGGAGAGCAATTGAAGAAGCCACTTAAAAAAAGCGGAAGCTGGTCCTGTCGAAGGAAACCGTGCAGGCGCTGGACCTCGGACTTGTGCAGGGCGGCGTCAAAACGGATTCTTGCTACCTGAGCGCGGCAAATTGCCCCATTTTTTGATGCCCGGCAGCGATTAGCTGCCGAGAGCCCTCCGGTCCCCTGAGACCGGAGGGCTGCCCAGCTCCTGAAGCTCTACGGTATCCCGCCCATCCGAGGAGAACCGACGAGCCCGAACGGGAGCAGAAACTTAAAAGCCGAGCCAAAACGCCCTAAGCTCCAGTAAATCCCCCCTTAACTCCAGTTAAGCTCCGAAAAACTCGAATTGCGCCTCCGTAAACTGAAATAGGAAGCCCCTAAACTGGAGTTGGACCGGCCTAAACTGAAATACGGAGCGCCTAACCTCTCTTTGTACCGCCCTAAACTGAAATACGGAGCACCAAAACTCTCGTTGCTCCTGCCTAAACTGAATTGCGGAGCACCCAAACTCAGTTATCGGCGTTTCGCGGGAGCTTAGGGAGGTTTCGGCCGAGCTCGGAGACCTTAAGGCGGAGGTTATCGAGGTCCGGAACTCGCTTGGAGACCCCCGTCGTCACGTTGGGGACGCCGCGGAGGCCCTCAGGGACCCTCCTGGCGCGGTTGGAGACGGTCCCGCCGGCTTTATCGGGCAGGAGCCTCAGGTTCTAGGGTGCTTTGAGACCAGGAAGCGCCCGCGCGAGCGCCTCACCCAGGGCAGGCGCCTGTAGCCCCTCAGGGCCGTATGACTTCAACATGGGCAAGAGTCGGGCCGGGCGGCACTACCCGCCGATCGAGCGTCCAACGCGGCGCTGGTCGCCGCTCAAGTCGAGCCAATCCCCCGCCGTGGGAGCCCCTCCACAGGCGATGAGAGGGAGTCATGGCAGCGGCGCTTTGTGGTAGCCTCCGGCCTCTCGCCAACCTCGTAGTCGAGACGGACTCCCGTGAGACGGACTCCCCCTGGGAAGCCAGCGCCAGTGAGCATGAAACCATGACCCCCGTCCTCGGCGGCCGGCGCGAGCTGCGGGCGAGCCTGCTCATCGGGCTCTGCTGTCTGCTGGTCTACAACGCCAACGGGCGGGCGATCAGCCCCGGCGACGCCTTTCCGGCGCGCTACCTGCCGTTCGCGATCTGGCGGTACCACAGCCTCCTTCTCGATCCCATCGCGACGCTCGCCGCCCAGGGGCGAGCCGATCGGGCGTACTGGATGGTGCGGGTGCCCGGCGGCCACATCATCTCGCTGTACCCCGTGGTGCTGCCGGTGCTCGTCGCGCCGCTCTACCTCCCCGCGATCGGTTACCTGCAGCTGCGGGGTTGGACGGATGGGCGGCTGGACCACCTAGCGAGGGTCATGGAGAAGCTCTCCGCCTCGCTCGTGGCGGCGCTTTCCGCGTCGCTCCTCTACCTGCTGCTGCGGCGCCGGGCGGAGGCGCCGATCGCACTGCTCCTCACCCTGGCTTATGCCTTCGGCACCACCACCTGGGTGATCGGCAGCCAGGCTCTGTGGCAGCACGGGATGGCGGAGTTGCTGGTGATCGGCGCCCTGCTGCTCCTCACCGCGCCGTGCACCGCGCCGCGGGCTCTGGCGGCGGGGTTGCTGTGCGGGCTCATCGCCTGCAACCGCCCGCCGGATGCTGTTCTCGCGGCGGCGCTGGGCGCTTACGGACTCTTCTGGGCCGGCCGCCGGGCGGCGCTGCTCGCCGCGGCGGCGGTGCTGCCGGCGGCCCTGGTGCTGCTCTACAACCTCGGCGTGGCCGACCACTTCGCCGGCGGTTACGGGCGGCTTGGCAGGGCCAGCTTCTTCCAGCACGACCTGCTTTCCGGCCTCGGCGGATTGCTGTTCAGCCCGACGCGGGGGCTGTTCGTCTTCTCACCCTTCCTGCTCTTCCTCGTCCTTTCCTTCCGGCACCTGCCGAGCGACCGTGGCGACCGTGGCGAGCGCGGTCTCAGCCTGGCGATCAGCGCCGGCGTCGCCCTCCAGCTCCTGCTCTACGCCTTGACCGACTGGCGGGCCGGCATCTCCTGGGGGCCGCGCTTCCTGACCGACCTCCTGCCGCTCCTCCTGTGGATGCTGGTGCCGGTGGTCGCCGCACTGCGCGGCTTCGGCCGGGTGTGCTTCCTGCTTGCGGTCGGCGCGGCGGTCGCCATCCAAGCCATCGGCGCCTTCTGGTACACCGGCGCGACCGACAGCGCGATTTTCGCCGTGGCCAGCGGGCCCCACCAGATGCGGGCCGCGTGGGACTGGCGAAACGCACCGTTCGTCGCTTCCTTGAAGCATGGCCTCGCGCCGGCGGAGCTCTCGACCGAGATGCGCGGCAATATCGACGCCATCGACGCGATCGACGCGATTGACGCCAGCGGCGCCGGCAGGCGCGCGACCTCCGCCGTCAACGCCGGCCAGGAGGTCGTCGCTGCCGGCTGGGCGCTGGCCGGCCACGCCACGCCCTGGCAGGTGGCCGTCGTCGTCGACGGCCGGCAGATCGTCACCTCCCGCACCTTCTTCGACCGGCCCGATGTCCGCGGTACGCTCCACGAGGCGAGCCCCGCCGGCTGGCGCATCCCGCTCGGCACGGCCGGCCTCGCTCCCGGCGAGCACTATCTGGCCGCCCACGCCTGGGCCTCCGAGAACGGCGAGGGGTATTACCTGGCGGATCGCAAGCTGACCGTGCGGCCGGCACCGGCGACAGGAGGAGCGGAGCGGGCCGCCGACGAGGACTGGAACGACGGCATCAAGACGGCAGCGGCGCGGCTTCGGGCGCACCAGCAGGGGCCGGGGTACTGGCTCACTGCCTACACGAGAGCGGCGCGCTTTGCGGAGCCGCACCAGGAGATGAACACCTTCCTCACCGCCTTGCTGCTCGACCTGCTCGATCCGCTGGCAGCCACCGGCGGTCTCGGCGACAGCTTGGAGCGCGCCCGCCAGCACCTCACCGGCCAGATCGAGGCCAGCGGGCTGGTGCGCTACCACGGCCTCCCAGACGCTCCCGGCATCGGCACCCTGGGGTGCGCGATCACCCCGGATGCCGACGACACGGCGCTCGCCTGGCGGCTCGCTCCCGGCCACGACCGCCGTCGGCGGTTGCCGGCCGCCCTGGCGGTCCTCGACCGATATCGCACCCGCGAGGGCCTCTACCGCACCTGGCTGGCGCCACGGGAGGCCTACCAGTGCATCGACCCGGGGAGCGATCCGGACCCTGCCGACATCGGCATCCAGATGCACGTGCTGCTGCTGCTGGCCAAGGTGGAGCCGCCGGCCGGCCGGGCGCTCTGCGCAGCTCTCCGCCCAGTGGTCGACGAGGATCGGGTCTGGGTCTACTATCGTAGGGCGCCGCTGGTCCCGCTCCTGCGCCTAAGCGACCTCGAGCGCGCCGGCTGCGCGCTCAAGCTGCCCGAGTCGCGGCTGCGGACGCCGGTGCCAGGCCAGGAGATCTGGGTGTCCCTCGTCCGGCTCCTGGGGCGTGCGCGGACCCCCGGAGGCCCACCGCCCGACGCGGCAGAGCTCCAGGCGGTGCTGCGGCAGCTCGCCCGAGAGGACTTTGCCCTTCTGCGAAAGAATCCACCGCTCCTCTACCACAACGATCTCACCGCGACGACCCCGAGATACTACTGGTCGGAGGACGTCGGCTACGCGCTCTGGCTAAGGCTCGCTTACGAACATGCGCACCTCCGGCACCCCCATCCGAACGGCTAAAGCTTCCGCGGTGCGGCGCAAGCCGCCAGCGCCGGCGGCGCCACCGGCAAGGCCGGCGAAGCCGGCGCCCGTCCCCCGGCAGGCGGCGCCCCGATGGGCGCCCGCGGTGCCGGCTGCCACCTCGACCCGAGGCCGCCATGGCGCGCCCCTTCGCCGCTACCTGTCCTGCCTGCGCCTGCCAGAGATCCTCGTTCTCCAGGGCTCACCCCTGCTCGGCGCCGCCTTCGCGATCCGCCACCCGGCGGCGGCGAACCTGGGGCCGCTCGCGATCCTCACCGTCGCCAATGTCTTCCTGATGGCGCACATCTTCATGCTCAACGACTGGTCCGGCCTGACCACCGACCTCGCCGACCCCAACAAGGCCGCCAGCGTCTTCACGGCCAGAGGCGTGGACCGCAAGGAGATCGGCGGTCTGGCGGCCGGCCTGCTGGCCTTCAGTCTCCTCCTCTTCAGCCGCCTCGGCCCCAGCACTCTCTGGCTGGCACTGGCCATCGCTACTTTGAGCGCCCTCTACTCCCTACCCCACTTTAATTGGAAGGGCAGACCGCTCCTCAACTCGGCGGCCCACCTGGCCGGCGGCGCCCTCCACTTCCTCCTCGGCTACTCCCTGGGGAGCGCCATCGACCGTCGCGGGTTCGCCATTGCCACCTTCTTCGCCCTGACCTTCGCCGCCGGCCACCTGACCCAGGAGGTCCGCGACCACCAGGGCGACGTCCTCAACGCCATCCGGACGAACGCGGTGATCTTCGGCCCCCGCCGCACCTTCGCCGCCAGCCTGGCCCTCTTCACCCTGGCCCATGCCCTCCTTTGCCTCCTGGCCCTCCAGGGCATCCTCCCCCGTCCCCTGGCAGCCCTCATCGTCCTCTACCCCGTTCACCTACGCTGGTCGTGGAGGACTCTGGCCGAGGGCCTCACCTACGCGAGCATCCGCCGCCTGCAAGCCCGTTACCGCGTGCTGTACGCCATCATCGGACTGGCAATGGTGGCAGCCCTATGGCTTGACTGAAAGGGCGCGTTCGAGGAGCAGCTCGCGCTCCCTCGCGTTTCGCGTCATCTCCGCCGCCCGCTCGAACTCCCCGCGTGCCTCGTCATAACGTCCAAGCTTGGCGAGGAAATCGCCGCGCACGCTCGGCAGGAGGTGGTAGCCCTGGAGCGCGGGCTCGGCGGTCAGCGCATCGACCCGCTCCAGCCCCGCCGCCGGCCCGAACGCCATGGCGACGGCGACCGCGCGGTTGAGCTCGACGACGGGGGAGGGGGTGAGCTGGGCGAGCACGGCGTAGAGCGCCGCGATGCGCTGCCAGTCGGTCTCCTCCGGGGTCCGCGCCCGAGCGTGACAGGCGGCGATCGCGGCCTGGAGCGCGTACGGGCCCTCTGCGCCGCCGAGGGCCTCGGCACGCTTGAGCGCGGCGAGTCCCCGGCGGATGAGGAGATGGTCCCAACGACCACGGTTCTGATCGAGGAGGAGGATGGGCTCTCCCGACGGACCGACCCGCGCCCGGGAGCGCGACGCCTGGATCTCCATGAGGGCGACGAGGCCGTGGACCTCCGGCTCCTTGGGCGCGAGCCCGGCGAGGATACGGCCGAGACGGAGCGCCTCCTCGCAGAGGCCGGGCCGCATCCAGTCGTCCCCCGCGGTCGCCGAGTAGCCTTCGTTGAAGATAAGATAGATGACTTCGAGCACCGAGGAGAGCCGGGCGGCGAGCTCGGCGCCGCGGGGGACCTCGAAGGGGACCCGCGCCTCGGCCAGGGTCCGCTTGGCCCGGACGATGCGCTGGGCGACGGTCGGCTCCGGGACTAAGAAGGCACGCGCGATCTCCTCGGTCGTCAGCCCCCCGAGGAGACGGAGGGTGAGGGCCACCCGCGCCTCGGCGGAGAGCACCGGGTGACAGGCCGTGAAGACGAGGCGGAGGAGGTCGTCGCCGATGTCGTCGTCTAGAGCGGTCTCTACATCCGCCACGGCCCTCTCCTGCTGGACCGTGAGCTCGCGGCCGAGCTCCTCGTGCTTGCGCTCCACGAGTTCCCGGCGGCGCAGCCGGTCGATGGCGCGATGCTTCGCGGTCGCCATGAGCCAGGCGCCCGGATTGTCCGGGACGCCCGACTCCGGCCACCGTTCGAGGGCGACGACTAAAGCGTCCTGTGCCAGCTCCTCGGCGAGACCGACGTCGCGCACGATCCGCGCGAGGCCGGCGATGAGCCTCGCCGACTCGATCCGCCAGACCGCATCGATTGCGCGATGGGCGGGATGGGCGGGATAGGTTTCGGTGGCCGTCACGGCCACCGATCAGACCATCTTAAATAAAGCGGTGCAAGTCTCGCGGCGCTCCCCGCCGGCTACGGCTTGGCGGCGATCTGCGCGCGCAGGCGCTCCTCCTGCTCCCGGAGCTCGGGAGTGAACTCTGGCCCGAAGTCCTCCGCCTCGAACACCTGGCGGATCTCGATCTCGGACTCGCCGTTAAACGGGTTGGGACAGCGCTTGACCCATTCGATCGCCTCCTCCTTCGACTTCACCTGCCACAGCCAGAAGCCGGCGATCAGCTCCTTGGTCTCGGCGAACGGTCCGTCGATGACGGTCCGCTTCGTGCCGGAGAACTGGACGCGCGCCCCCTTCGAGCTCGATTGGAGCCCCTCGGCCGCCAGCATGACGCCGGCCTTCACCAGCTCCTCGTTGAACTGCCCCATCTCGGCGAGCAGCTTCTCGTCCGGAAGAAGTCCCGCCTCCGAGTCCTTGGTGGCTTTGACAATGACCATGAATCGCATCGTAGTTTCTCCTTCGGGTTGCAAGGTTGGGAGCCGGGCTGCCGGGCGGTTCCGGCCGGGTGTCCTCGCCCTGGCTCTACTAGGACGTCGAACGAGGCGACTCGAAATCGACACGCCGACCGAAATTGGGCGATAACCGCGGGAGAGGGCACCCGCCTCAAGGCGCCACGAGGACCATCCAGCCCACGCCGAAGCGGTCGGCGACCATGCCGAAGTGCGGGGAAAAGAAGGTCTTGCTCAAGGGCATCTGCACTTGCCCACCGTCGGCCAGGGCGGCGAACAGCCGCTCGGCCTCGGCACCGTTCGCCGCCGAGAGCGACAGCGAAAAGCCCTGGAAGCTTGGTGCTCCCCCGCACATCCCGTCCGAGGCGAACACCGTCGAATCGCCGATGCGGAAGCTGGCATGCAGCACCTTGTCGTCGGAACCGGGCGGGATCATGCCCGGGGGGGAAGGCTCGGGGCTCTCCTTGTAGCGCAGGAGCGCCGTCACCTCGGCGCCGAGCGCGCTGCGGTAGAACTCGATCGCCTCCTCACAGCGGCCTTCGAAGAACAGGTAGGGCTGGACTTGCATGGGGTCTCCTTTTCAAGGTTGGGGGTGGGACGATCGACCGGCGTGAGGCTCCGGTGCAGGAGGCCGGTCGCGTTTCGATCTCCCAGCATACGGATCTCCTTTGTCGGTACTGGGTCATTTCGACCGAGGTCCTTGCCATCGGCAAGCGAACCAGAATCGCGCGCCGGGGGCGGGACTGTCAAGCGGGACGGATACCGGCCTTCTGAGCCGGCGCTTGGGGCAGTAGGGCCCGAAGCTTGCAGGGTGCCTCCTTACAACAGAGGAGGAACTCCCATGACCGCGTCTCGACCCGGCTTCAGAATCTTCTCCCTCGCCGCGTTCTCCCTGCTCTTCGCCGTGGCGCCGCTCCTGGCGGCGACCTCGACGGTCGTCTCCTGCCCCTACTCGACGGGTGGCGACGACATCCTGCGCGGTTTCTACCTGCAGGGCTATGCGGGTTCGAATCTGCGGACCGTCACCCTCGCCTACACCGCCAACGTCGCCGGAACGTACACGATCTCGCTCACCGCCCACCGAGGGGCTTTCGACGGCCTGGTCGTCGGCTCGCAGAGCGTGGCCGTCACCCTGAACCCCGGCCTGTTCACGGCGGTGACCTTCGACTTCGGCGGCGTCAAGGTGCCGACGGGCGCGACTCTCGCCTTCACCCAGACGGCCTCAGGCGGCCAGGTCTTCTACAACGTGGGGCCCTGTCAACCCGGCTCCTGCTCGGCCTGCCCCGGGGTGGTCGAGACCAACGATACGACACCGCCCCTCTCGACCGCGATCCGACAGAGCGTCGGCATCACCGTCACCCAGGACACCGCGGCCGGCGTCTGTACCCCCAGCGACACCGTCCTCTGTATCGACAACAACCCCGGCGACCGCCGGTTCATGATCACCGCCACCTACTCGACGAGCCAGGGTGGCGGGCTGTCGGGCAACGGACACGCGATCGCGCTCTCGTCGCTGGGCGTCAACCAGGGCGGGCTGTTCTGGTTCTTCGCGCGGACCAACCCGGAGATGCTCGTCAAGGTGCTCAACGCCTGCGGCACCAACAGCCGGTTCTGGGTGTTCTTCTCCGCCGGCACCAACGTGGGCTTCAGCGTGACCGTGCGCGACACCGTCACCGGCAGCCAGAAAACCTATATCAACCCGGATCTCAATCCCGCGCCGCCGCTCCAGGACACCAACGCCTTTACCTGCCCCTAGCTGCGGGCAGCTCAGCCGAGAGTCCGCACGAACCGGTCGAACACCGTCTTCCTCTGCGTCTCGACGCAGAGGAAGACGGGGGCCTGCCTCCACCCCACGATGTTCGACACCGCGCTCCCGGCGGCCCCGAGCGTCACGGTCGCGAAGGGGAGCCCCTGGCAATGGCCGTCCCGGCTCGGGCCGCGGAAGAGGTGGACCTGCGGGAAGGGGGTTGGCGTGGCGTTGATCGAGACTTCGATCTGGGTGGTGAAGCGGTGCTCGGCAGGGAACCAGCGGGAGATGAAGCGGGTCACCTCCTCGTGAACCGGCCCGTCGTAGAGGAGCCGGTTGGGCGAGCCCGCTCCGAGGTCGCCGACGAGGGCGCCCGCGGTCGCATTGATCAGGAGCAGCTGGCGGATCTGGGCGGGCGGCAGATCCGGGAGCTGCTCTAAAAGAAGGGCGAGGGTTCCGGTCACGAAGGGCGCCGAGATCGAGCTGCCGGAGTTGACGGTGGGCTGCTCGCCGCCCTGGGTCGTCACGTCCTTCCCGGGCGCGAAGAGGTCGACGCAGCGGCCGAAACCGGAACGTGGCGGGCGTTGATCGAGGATGTCGCTGATCCCCACGGTGATCGTCTCGGGCGAGCTGGCGGGGGTGGACTGGCAGGCGTCGGCGCCATTGTTGCCGGCGGCGTCGACCAGGAGGACCCCCAAGGCGTCGAGCTGCTGGAAGAGCGCCTCCTCGGCGGCGTTCGGGCCGAACCCGATATAGCTCATGTTGACGACCGCCGGGACCGTGGGATTCGCCTGGCGCCAGGTGACGATGTCGTCCAGGGCGGCGAGCTCGGCGAAGCCGTAGATGTTGCCGGCGCAGTCGGCGATCCGCATCAGGAAGAGCGAGGCCTCCGGAGCGACGCCGTAGACCTTGCCAGCGGCAGCACTGGAGACGATCGTGGCGTGGGTATGGTCCGTCCCGCAGGTGTTGAAGACTCCCAGGCCGTCCGAGAGGTAGTCGGTGCCGCCGACGATCCGCGCCCCGAATTCGTCCAGGTTGGGGAAGATGCTGGTGTCGAGGACGAAGATCCGCACTCCGCGCCCGGTGTAGGGGCGGACGGCGTTGCCGTCCAGGGGGAGGGTCCGCTGGTTGACGCGGTCGAGCGGCCAGGGGGCGCCGTCCGCCGTCAGGTGGAGGGTCGGCAGAAGCTGGACGTCGTAGCCCTGGAAGGCCAGGAGCCGAGCGGTCTCGGCGGGCATCTCGGCCACCACGGTCCCGGGGAGGTTCCGAAGCTCGCGCCGGGGGACGAGGCCGAGGGGGCGGAAGAAGGTGACCAGGCGTGTCATCCCCGCGGAGTCCCGGGCCACGGTGTTGGTCCCCGCCCGCACCACGTACTCTCCCGCGCGAGCGGCCGGGGAAAGGGCCAGGGTCCAGACCAGCGCGAGCAGGAACGGGAAGGGGGGGAAACGTCTCATCGATCGACCTCCTGGTACAGCCCGACATCCTCTAAGTGGGTGCCTCGGGGGGGGCGGGAGGAGGACACTCTCATCGTCGCGACGCGGGTCGTCGGCGCCCGGGCGCGGGTCGTCCGCGCCCTGGCGCGAGTCGTCCGCGCCCTGGCGCGAGTCGTCCGCGCCCTGGCGCGAGTCGTCCGCGCTCTGGCGCAAGTCGTCCGCGCCCTGGCGCGAGTCGTCCGCGCCCTGGCGCGGGTCGTCCGCGCCCTGGTGCGAGTCGTCCGCTCCCTGGCGCGAGTCGTCCGCGCCCTGGCGCGAGTCGTCCGCGCCCTGGTGCGGGTCGTCCGCGCCCTGGCGCGAGTCGTCTGCGCCCTGGCGCGAGTCGTCCGCGCCCTGGTGCGGGTCGTCCGCGCCCTGGCGCCGGTCCAAGCGAGCAGGAGCTTGGCATTGACCCTGCTAAACTAGCTGTGATGAGCCCTATCCTGGAGAGATATCGAGAGGAGATCCTCACCGTAGCGACTCGCCACGGCGTCAAGAACGTACGCGTGTTCGGCTCTCTGGCTCGCGGGGAGGGTAGCGAGAGCAGTGACCTCGACTTACTCGTGACTCTCGGAGAAGGGCGTTCGCTTCTAGATCTAATAGGTCTTAAGCAGGACGTGGAGGACATCCTGCATCGTCCGGTGGACGTGGTGACGGAGCTAGCCCTCTCTCCCTATCTGCGAGAGCGCGTCCTTGCCGAAGCCATTCCGCTATGAGCCGAGACCAACTCTACCTTCGGCACGTGCTGGATGCGATTGTGAAGGTCGAGCGCTATGCTGCGGTGGGCCACCACGAGTTCATGGCCGCGTCCCACTGGCAAGATGCTGTGATCCGCCAGTTCGAGATTATCGGCGAAGCAGTGAAGCGACTCCCTTCTGAGGTTACCGAGCGCCGACCTGACATCCCTTGGCGTCGCATCGCCGGTATGCGGGATGTCCTGATCCACAACTATATGGGCGTGGACCTGGAGGCGGTCTGGCAGGTTACGCAAGACGAGCTGCCCAACCTGAGACAGGCTATAGAGGAGCTCCTGGACAAGCAGGCGGGGGACCTGAGCCGGTAACGGCCCTTGTTGTACGACAAGTCTGTTGTACGACAAGGTTGTCGTAAGGGTCAAGCTCTCTCCGGGCCTACTCACTTCACAGCAGGTGCCCGGCGCCTGGCCGCAGCGCCACCCGCAAGTCCGCCCCCACCGCCAGCGCCGCCCCCGGCGCCAAGTGCGCCAGGACCTCCTCCCCGCCTGGAAGCCGCAGGACCACCCGGTCGTAGGGGCCGAGCCCGCGCGAGTCGACGACCGTTGCAGGCACCCCACTCGGATCGACGATCAGATCCTCGGGGCGGACGAGGAGCTGCTGGCCTTCCAACGCGGGCAGGTCGAGAGCACCGAGCGCGGTGACCGGCCGGCCGCCCTTCAGGGTGACCGGGAGGAGATTCGCCTCACCCAGGAAGCTCGCCACGAAGGGGTCGGCCGGGCGGCGGTAGAGGTCGAGGGGGGCGCCCGCCTGGACGATCTGGCCACGGTTTAGCACTACCAGGTGGCCGGCCAGGAGCATCGCCTCCTCCTGGTCGTGGGTGACGTAGAGGACGGTAGTCCCCAGGCCGGCCAGGAGGCGGGCGAGATCGGCGCGGACGGTGCGGCGGAGGCGGGCGTCGAGGGCCGAGAGCGGCTCGTCGAGGAGGAGGAGGGCCGGGCGGGGGGCGATGGCGCGGGCCACGGCGACCCGCTGCTGCTCGCCGCCGGAGAGCTCAGCCGGAAGGCGGTCGAGGAGCGCTTCGAGGGCGAGAAGAGCGGCGGCCTCCATGACCCGGCGCTCCACTGCGGACTTCGGCTGGCGGTTCTTGCGATAGCGGAGCGTGGTCAGGCCGAAGGCGATGTTCTCGCGTACGGTGAGGTGCGGGAAGAGGGCGTAGGATTGGAAGACCACCCCCACATCGCGCTTCTCGGTCGGCACTCCGGCCATGTCCAGGCCATCGAAGAGGACCGTACCCGCCGTGGGATGGAGGAGCCCGGCGAGGAGGCGCAGGAGGGTCGACTTCCCCGAGCCCGAGGGGCCGATCACCACCGTCGTCCGGCCTTCCAGGAGGTCGAACGACAGGCCTCCTTCCCCGCCGAGCACCGGCATCTCGGCATAGGCGTAGGCAACACCGCGCACGGCGATCTTCACGCCGGCAGCCCCCGGTGGAACTCCTCGCCGCCCAGCGCCTGGATGGCGACCATCGCCGGCACCACGGGGAGGAGGAAGACGATCGTGGCAGCGGCGGCGACCGGGAAGGAGTTCGTCGTGTAGGTCGAGTAGAGGGCCGACGGGAAGGTCTGGAGGAGCGGGGTGGCGAGGAGGAACGAGACGTTGAACTCCCCCCAGGAGACGGCGAAGACGAGGAGCGCGGCGAGGACGAGCGACGGCACGAGGAGGGGGAGCACCACCCGCCGCACGGTCTCGCCCGGGGTGGCGCCCAAGGTCTTCGCCGCCGCTTCGAGCCCGGGGTCGAAGCCGGAGAGGGCGTTGCCCACGGTCTTTAAAACCAGCGGCACGGTGTAGGCGAGGTGCCCGGCGACCAGGAGGAGGAAGCGCGGGGTGCCACCGGCGGTCTCGATCAGGGCGACGGCTAAAGCGATCCCGGGGATGGCGAGGGGGGCGAGGGCGGCCGATTCGAGCCAGCGGGCACCCGGGAAGGGGCGGCGGCTGAAAGCGTAGGCGGCGGGGGCGCCGAGGAGGAGGGCGAGCGGCACCACCGCCGCCACCAGGGCGGCCGAGTGGAGGAGCGCCTCCCCCCAGATCCCGAGGACGTAGCGGAAGAGCTCGGCCGTGCTCTCGACCTGCGCCCCCTCCGAACGCTGACCGTAGAACTCCGAGCGCGAGAAGGCCCCCCAGACGGTGATGAGGATGGGCGCCAGGAGCGCCAGGGCGGTCGCGGCCGTCCAGGCGATCCCCGTCCGCCGGGCGAGCCGGCGCGGTGCGATCCTCACTCCCGCCCTCCGCCGAGCAGGCGGTCGACGGCCAGGGTGACCGCGGCGAGCACCAGGCAGAGCGCCCCGGCCACGGCGTCGTTCAAGAACCCGGTGAGCTCGGTATAGACCTCCAGGGGGGCGACCGAGAAACGGCGGGAGAGGAGGAGCGCCACCCCGAAGGAGCCCATGGAGGCCGAGAAGGTGATGGCGAGAGTCGAGCGGAGCGCCGGGGCGGCCACCGGTAAGACCACCCGGCCGAGGCGGGCGAGCGGGCCTGCCCCGAGAGTGCGGGCGGCGGCGTCGAGCTCCCAGGGGAAGCGGCGGAAGGCGGATTCGAGGGTCACCACCGCCCGCGGCACCTCGAAGTAGAGATAGGCGAGGAAGAGCCCGGCCGGCGCATAGGCGAGGCTCGCGAGAAGAGGCCGGCCGGTCAGCAGCTCCAAGAGCCTCGGCACCGCCCCGATCCGGCCGAAGAGGACGATCATGAGGAAGCCGACGAGGACTCCGGAGAAGGTGAGCGGGAGAGAGATCGCCGTCCGCAGGAGGTCGCGGCCCCGGAAACGCTCGCGGGCGAGGATCCAGGCCGGGACGAGCGAGAGAACGACGGCGGTCGAGGCCGCAAAGGCCGAGAGCAGGAGCGAATGAACAAGGGCCGTGCGGTAGCGGCCGGCCCCGAGCACCGCCCGGAGCGCGGGAGCCCCCGGGCCCGCGAAGGCCGCCGCAGCCAGTCGGCCGAGCGGCCAGAGGACCAGGCCGGAGAGAAAAAGGAGGAGCGGGAGGGCGAGGAGCGCTCCCGTCCAGGCCCCGCCCCTACCGGCTGCCCCGGATCTCATCCAACCAGGCCTTTTTGAGCGCGTCCGCCGCTCCCGCCATCTTGGCGAGGTCGAGCGCCCGCGCCCGCTTGTAGTCCGCCTCGGGGAGGAACTTCGCCGCCACGTCGGCGGGCAGGGCGCCGGGGAGGATGGGCCGGAAGTAGGCCTTGGCGAACTCCGCCTGGGCCGGCTTGGTGAGCAGCCAGTCGAAGTACCGCTTCGTCTCCTCCGGATGCGGGGCGCCCTTGGCCATCCCCATCACCAGGGGCATGGTGAAGCTCCCCTCCATGGGGATTATCACTTCGACCGGCCCGTGGTCGACATACTTCATCTTGTAGCCGTTGCCGTCGGCGTTGATCCAGATCGGCACCTCGCCGCGGAGCACCGAGTTGTAGATCGACTCCCGCGGGTAGGAGGAGACGTTGGCGTCGAGCTTCTTGAGATAGGCGAGACCGGGTTTGAAATCCTTCTCGCTCCCCCCCATCAGCTCGTTCACCCCGTAGACGAGGGTGAAGGAGGTGCCCCCCCAGGTCGGGTCGTCGTAGGCGATCTTCCCCTGGTAGACCGGTTTCAGGAGGTCGGCCCAGGAGCGCGGCACGGGGGCGCCACCCAGCGCCTTGGTGTTGACGACGAAGGCGATGGCGCTGGTGTGGATCGTCCACCAGAGGCCGTTCGGGTCCTTGAGGCCGGCCGGGACCACCTCCCAACCTTTCGGCTTGTAGGGCTGGTGGAGCCCCTTTTGCGCCGCCTGGAACCCGATCGCCCCCGAGTAGTAGGCGCAGTCGGCCTGCGGGTGCTCCTTCTCCTTGTCGAGAGCCGCCATGGCGACCGAGGAGCCCTTGTCGTCCGGTGGCACCTTCACCCCGGAGACCTTCTCGTAGAGGGCGGTGACGCCACCCCAGTTGGCATAGTTGGGGATGCAGTCGTACTGGACGACGACCTTCTGCGCCGCCCAGGCCGTGCCGGCGAGCGCCGCGGCGGTCAGCAGGAGGGCGGGGACGAGCTTCTTCGTCTTCCTATGTTTCTTCCTGTCCATGGCGGCTCCTTAGAAGTTGTAGTTCAAAACCAGGTTGTAACTCTTGTCGATAAACTCCTCGGGGCCGCTCCGGGGCTGGCTCTTCCACCAGTCGTACTCGACGATGAGCTTGAAGTTGTCGGCGATGCCGAAAACCAGGCCGGGCACGATCTCGGTCTCCTGGGCGCCGGAGCCCTTGTAGTCGACCCGGCTCCAGTTGACCCGGAGGTTCAAGCGCGGATGGACCTGCCAACGGGTGCCGGCGAGGTAGTAGGTGGCGTCGTCGTAGCCCAGGCGGGAGAAGGGGTGGAAGGTGTCGTTTCTCTCCCCGGTCTGGCGGAGGATTTCGACATAGGAGATCGACGGCCCCCAGGTGAGGGTCGCGTCGCCCGCCACTTGGCCGAGCTTGAAGCTCCTGCCGACCGCGGGGTCCGCTCCCCGCCGGTCGATCCGCCCGGAGAGACCGGAGACCCCCAGGGCGAGCGTGCGGCCAGGGCCGAAGGTCCAGGTGGGAACGAGGCGGATCGTCCCGGTGTCGGCCAGGGTGGCGTCGGGGTCGCTCTCGACGTCGCGGCCGGGGAGCGAGCCGTCCACCTTGTCGTTGTTGGCGAGGAACTGGAGCGAGTAGTCGACCGCGAAAGCGGGCGCGAACGGCCGGCTCCCCACCAGCTCGGCGCCGTAGTCGGGGTTGAGCTTCAGGCCGTTGAAGTACTGGACGTTGCCGAAGAACGAGTCGTCCCAGAGGATGCCCACCTTGCGGTAGAACTTGCCGGCGTGGAGCTCGCCCACCGGTGTCTTGGCCCAGGCGTAGGCCTCCTGGAACCAGACGTCCGAGACGTAGAAGGAGCGCAGCTTCGAGTCGCGGGCCCGGGTCTGGACGTGGAGGCCGTAGCGCTGGTCCACGGTGGCGGCATCGAAGTTGAGGAGGAAAGCGTAGATCTCGAACTTGTTCTTCCCCCCGGCCAACTGGGGAAGGTAGTCGAAGAGGTAGATGCCCCCGGAGAGCTTGAAGCTGCCGTTGGGGGCGACGACCGGCGTCACCACTGCGGGGGCCGCGGGGGCGGCAGGGCTCACCTCCTCCCCGGCGGCCGGCGAGGCGATTCCCGACATCACCAACAGGGACAGCAGTCCCAGTACGGCAAGGCTGTTTTTCGAACGCAGCACAAACCCTCCCTCTCCAAAGAGTCGTCAAACCGGCCACGAAGCATATACGGCCTCGTAGGTGGCCTGGATGAGCGGACGAAGCGGCGGCAGTGCCCGCGGCAACCGCCGGGCACGAAAAGGGGGAGCCCGGAAAGGCCCCCCCTCGAAACGACGTTTTTAGCGCCGGGTTAGAAGTCGTAGCGCGCGGCGAGCTGTACCGTGCGCGGCGTGCCGACGCCCGAGTCCTTACCGAAGGTCGGGAGAGGCGTCTGGGCGGGGCCGTAGACGGTGTTGGTGACGAAACGGTTGCCGGTGTTCGTGCAGTTGAAGCACTCGCCGAAGACCGAAAGGTTACCCGGTCCGATCCGGAACTCCTTGGCGAGCCTCAAGCTCAGGCTGTAGAAGGAGGGCTGGCGGAACGAGTTGCGGCCGAGGTGGACGCCGTTGATCGTCGGCCGGTCGGTCGAGGGCTCGCCGTCGCCGTTGACGTCGGCGTTGATGGTCGGCGTGTAGGGGGAGCCGGTCTCGAAGACGAGCGAGCCGGAGAGGCCGAGGCCCCAGTAGGGGGTCTGCCAGAGGCTGCTCAAGACCCCCTTCCAGCGCTGGTCACGATTGGAGAAGCCGTAGTTGTTGTCGAGGTTGTTGTAGTTCTCGGCCTGGATGCCGGCGAAGTTGCGCTCGTTCGAGTCGTTGTCCTTGTCCTCCGACCAGGTCAGCGCGCCATAGAGACTGAAGTTATCGGCCAGACGGCGGTTGAAGGTCGTGGTGATCCCGAGGTAGCGCGAACGGCCGTCCGAGAGGCTCTCGGTGATCCGCCCGTAGTAGGGGAAGGGGAAGACGGTCGTGCTGTAGTGCGGCTGCCCGTTGCTGGAGAGCGTGCCGTCGAGCTCGCGGTTCATGTCCCGCAGACGCTGCAGGTTGTGGCCCTGGGCATAGGTGATGTCGATCCCGGCCGTCGAATGGGTGAAGACCTCCCGCTCGGCGCCCAAGGTGACCCGGTCGGTGTAGGGGTCCTCGAAATTCGGCGCGATGGTGAAGACGCCGGGGCGCTTCGGGGTGGGGATCTTGGTGAAGTCGATGCGCTCGACCCCCGGAACCTGGAAGGCGCTGCCCCAGCCCGGCGACAGCGGATCGGTGGGCGCGAGGATGTTGCCGTTCGGGTCGCGCGGCGCCGAGATGATGTACTGCGTGCCGCGCAGGCCGTTCGAGGTATAGAGCTGGGCGAAGAGGATCGCCGGGGTGCGGCTCCAGAAGCGGCCGGCCGAGACGCGGACGGCGGTCTTCGAATCCGGCGCCCAGGAGGCGCCGAAGCGGGGCGAGAACTGCTTGTTGGCGTCCGGGATCTTGGCGGTGAGCTTGAACGAGCCGTCCGGGTTCCTGTCGTTCGGATTGAGGACCGGGGCGTTGGGGTTGTCCAAACCCTCCCAGCGGATGCCGGCCGAGAACGTCAGGTTGGGGCGGGCGAACCACTGGTCCTGGAGAAAGACGGCGGTCTCCTTCTGGCCGAAGGCGGCGCGGCCGGCCTCAGAGGAAGTGAGACCGCCCAGGCCCCCGAACTGCCGGTACTGCGACCACTTGCCGGCCAGGAAGTCGGCGTTGCTGTTGAAGATGAAGACGCCCCGCCAGTTGCCGCGGAAGACCTGGTCGATCGAGGTGTCGTTGTAGTCGAAGCCGGTCTTCAAGATGTGATTGTCGAGCAGGTAGGTGAAGGTGTCCGACGCCTCCTTGCGCTTGGTGGTCGAGGTGATCGGCAGGAAGCTCACCTCGCCGTAACGCGCGATGCCGACGTCGATCTCGGGGAGGTTCAGCCCTTTGTCCGCCCGCGGCGTGTTCTCGTTGGTGTAGTTCAAGTTGAGGTCGTTCAGGATGTTGGCGCCGAACTGCCCGGAGTAGGTGGAGACGTAGTTCTTGGAGTCGAGCCCCTCGGTGCCGTTGTAGCTCGCGGTCCGCGTCTGCGAGTTGCCGGTGCCGTTCACCCCGGTGTACTTGTCGGCGTTGAGCCGCGCCATGACGCGCTGCGACGGGGTGATCTGGTAGTCGATCCGCCCGAACTTGACGTCGCCGTCCCGGGTCTGGACGTAGGAGGAGGGCGAGGAGAGAACCGGGTACCTGGCGAAGATCGCGGGATCGAGGACGAAGCCCGAGATCGGCACCGTCACGTCCTGCTTCTGCTTGTCGTAGGAGAGGAAGTAGAAGAGCTTGTCCTTGACCGCCGCGCCGCCGAGCGAGGCGCCGTACTGGTCCTTCTTCTGGTCGGCGGCCTTGGTGCCATTGGCGAAGTTGGCGATGAGGTTCTGCGGCTGGTCGTAGTAGAAGCCCGAGCCGTGGAGGACGTTGGTGCCGCTCTTCGTGATGACGTTGACGAAGCCGCCGCCCGAGCGCCCGAACTCGACCGAGGCGCCATTGGTAATGACGGTGAACTCCTTGATCGACTCCTGCGAGAGGGAGAGCGGGGCGCGCCCCTCGGCGCTCCCCACCGTGCCGCCGAAGAAGGCGTCGTTGTAGTCGACGCCGTCGACCGTGACGTTGGTGTTGATGCCGCGCTGGCCGGAGATCGAGAGGTTGCCGCGCTCGGAGTCGAGACGGGTCTCGGGGGTGAGCAGGACGAGGCTCTTGAAGTCGCGGCCGTTGATCGGGATGGCCGCGATCTGCTCCGTCTGGATCGTCGTCCCGACCGTCGTGTTGGTGACCTCGACGAGCGGCACGGCGGCGGTGACCGTGATGTTCTCGGTGATCTTCCCCACCTCGAGAGTGAAGTTGATGCTCGGGGTCGAGCCGAGGAGCAGCCGGATGTCCCTTCGCGAGGACGTTTCGAAGCCGTCGAGCGCGGCGCTCACCGTGTAGGTGCCGGTCGGCAGGTTGAGGAGCCGGTAGAAGCCCTCCTTGTCGGAGACCGTCGTCAGCTTGAGGCCGGTCTCCTGGTTGGCGGCTTCGATCGTGACGCCCGGGAGCGGCGCGCCGTCGCCGCCCTTGACCGTGCCGGAGATCCGGCTCGTCGTCACGTCCGTCTGGGCGAACGCGGCGCCGGCCAGGGCGAGAAGCAGGCCCAGAGCGAGGAGCGCCGAGGCCCACTTTCTTCCGCGGGGATGGAGATGCACCATGAAATCCTCCTTTGTAGTCTGTCTTTAGGAAAAGCAGCCGGATTCTAACGGAGCCCGGGACGTTGGCATCGTGGACTCCATGAACTTCGCGTGACAGCTCAGAGACACACCGCGAGAGACAGCCCCCGTCCAGGGCGGTCTCCAGACCGGGTCGGCGGACCCCTTGTGCTACTCTCCGCCTCAGTCGGCCTGGAGCCTTTGCAGCCAGGCCGAATCAACCTTCAAAGACTCTCTAAACAACCGGGTGCCGGGTATTATGCAACAAGAGCGGCCTCTTGTAAGCATCGTGATGGGGAGCAGGTCGGACTGGGAGACGATGCGCCCTGCCGACGAGATGCTGACCCGCTTCGCCGTCCCCCACGAGTGCCTGATCGTCTCCGCCCACCGGACGCCCGAGTGGCTGCGGGAGTTCGCCACCGGGGCAGAAGGGCGGGGGATCGAGGTGGTGATCGCGGGGGCCGGCGGCGCCGCCCACCTGCCCGGCATGGTCGCCGCCCAGACCCTCCTCCCCGTCCTCGGGGTGCCGGTCCAGAGCCAGGCGTTGAACGGCCTCGACTCGCTCCTCTCGATCGTCCAGATGCCCTCGGGCGTACCGGTCGGCACCCTCGCCATCGGCAAGGCGGGGGCGGCCAACGCCGCTCTCTTGGCCGTCCGCATCCTCGCCACCCGGGACTCCGAGCTCCGCCAACGGCTCCGCACCTTCGCCGACGAGCAGACGGCTGCGGTCCGCGCCGAGACCCTGCCGTGACCCCGGCCGGCATCCTCCCCATCCTGCCCGGCGCCACCGTCGGCGTCCTCGGCAGCGGTCAGCTCGGACGGATGTTCGCGATCGCCGCCCGCCGGATGGGCTACCGCGTCCACACCCTGTCGCCCGAGTACGACACCCCCACCGGCCAGGTCGCCGACCGCGAGGTGCAGGCGGCCTACGACGACCTCGACGCCGTGCGCGAGTTCGCCCGCGGAGTGGACGTCGTCACCTTCGAGTTCGAGAACGTCTCCGCCGCCGCGGCCGAGGCGGCGGCAGCGGAGACCCCGGTACGCCCGGCGGGGAGCGTCCTCCACACCTGCCAGAATCGGCTGCGCGAGAAGCGCTTCCTCGCCGGAGCGGGCTTCCCCCTGGCCCCCTTCGCCGTCGTGCGCTCCGGCGATGAGCTCGCCGCGGCTCTCGACACTGTGGGCCTGCCGGCGGTGCTGAAGACGGCCGGCTGGGGCTACGACGGCAAGGGCCAGGTGAAAATCGCGAGCGTCGCCGAGGCGGCCGCGGCCTGGACCTGCCTGGGGACCTCCGAGGCGGTGGTCGAGGCCTGGATCGACTTCGAGCGCGAGATCTCGGTCGTCGCCGCCCGCGGCCTGGATGGCTCCTACGCCGACTATGGGCCGATCGAGAACCGGCATCTTCATCACATTCTCGACCTCTCGATCGCCCCCGCCGGCTTAGCCTCCGAGGTGGAGCGGGAGGCCGGGGAGATCGCCCGCGGGGTGCTCTCCGCTCTCGATGTCGTGGGGGTGCTCTGCGTCGAGCTCTTCCTCACCCGGGACGGCCGGCTCCTCGTCAACGAGCTGGCGCCGCGGCCCCACAACTCCGGGCACCTCACCTTCGACGCCGCCGTCACCAGCCAGTTCGAGCAGCAGCTGCGGGCGATCTGCGGCCTGCCGCTCGGCGCCACCGACCTGCTGCGGCCGGCGGCCATGGCCAACCTCCTGGGCGACCTCTGGCAGGGGGGCGAGCCGGACTGGGCGGCGGCCTGCCGCGCGCCCGCCGTCAAGCTCCACCTCTACGGCAAGGCGACACCCCGCCCGGGGCGCAAGATGGGCCACCTGACGGCCCTGGCGGCCACCCCGGCCGCCGCCCTGGAGCAGGTGACAGCTGCGCGTAAAGTGCTCACCGCTGCGCACTTCGTGAGCACGAAGTAACTCCGCGGTAACCCCAATCCCGACAAACTGTCCGTACTTTCTCTTCGAGGCGATCCACGATGGCAGATTGGTTGATCTACGGTGCAAACGGCTATACCGGCGCGCTCGCTGCGCGCGAGGCGGCACGGCGGGGCCTCACTCCCATCCTGGCCGGGCGGAGCTCCGACGCGGTCTCCGCCCTCGCCCGCGAGCTGGGCCTCCCCTTCCGTTCCTTCCCGCTCGAAGATCCGGCGGTCGTCCGCGCCGGGCTCGTCGGGGTGGCTGCCGTCCTCCACTGCGCCGGCCCCTTCGTGCGGACGAGCCCGATCATGGTCAACGCCTGCCTGGCGACCGGGGCCCACTACCTGGACATCACCGGCGAGATCGCCGTCTTCGAGTCGGTGCTCTCGATCGCCAAGGCCGACGCGGCCCTCCGCGCCGGGATCTCCCTGCTGCCGGGGGTGGGCTTCGACGTCGTCCCCACCGACAGCGTGGCCGCGCGGCTCGAAGCCGCCCTCCCCGGGGCGACCGAGCTCACCCTCGCCTTCGCCGCGGACGGCGGCTCCTGGAGCCGCGGTACGGCGAAGACCATGATCGAGAGCCTGCCCCATGCCGGGGCGGTGCGCAAGAACGGCAAGATCGTGCCGGTACCGCTAGCCTTCGACTCCCGGGAGATCGACTTCGGGGGGCGCCTCGGCAAGCGCTGGACGATGACCATCCCCTGGGGGGACGTGGCGACCGCCTACCACACGACCGGCATCCCCAACATCCGGGTCTATACCGGCGCCCCCCCGGGGCAGATCCGCCGCCTGCGCCGCCTTCGCTTCCTCCTCCCCCTGACCGGCCTCGCGCCGGTCAAGCGCTTCCTCGCCGGGCGGGTCGACCGGGGGGCCGCCGGCCCCGGCCCGGAGGCGCGGGCGACCGGCCGCACCTATCTCTGGGGGGAGGTCCGGGATCCCGCCGGGGGCACCGCCACGACGACCCTGGAGACCCCCGAAGCCTACGCCTTCACCGCCGTCTCCGCCGTCGCCGCGGTCGAGCGGGTGCTGGCCGGCACCGTCGCCCCCGGCGCCTGGACTCCGGCGCGCGCCTTCGGCCCCGACTTCGTGGCCGGCCTGCCCGGCGTGGTGGTGGGCGAGATGCGGCGGTCGGCGTAGGCTCCCCGTAAGGCCGTGGAGCTCCCTCCCAGCGACTGCCACCTCGGGCCGACGATCCCCTCTCTTCCACCTCTTCGATGCTACTCTCCGAATCCTCGGGAGGACTGGCCTCCCCCCTTCCAGACCGGCTTGACGGAGACGAACTATGCGACTCGGCAATAGAGCCCTCGGCTGTGCGTGCGTGCTCACCTCGGTGATGATGGCCCTCCCCGGGGGGCTCCAGGCGGCGCCCCCGCCCTCCCCTCCCGCTCCCGAGACGAAGATGGCGAGCCCGGCTCCGAGCGCCCCCGAGGCCAAGAAGGGGGCGCGCGACTTCGACTTCTTCCTCGGCCAGTGGAAGACCCACAACCGGCGGCTCAAGGAGCGGCTCAAGGGCTCGCACGAGTGGGAGGAGTTCGAGGCCACCGACTCGGTGATCCCGATCCTCGACGGTCTGGGGGATTTCGATCAGTTCCGGGCGACCTTCCATGGCAAGAAGCTGGAGGGGATGACCCTGCGGCTCTTCGATCCCGCCACCGGGGAGTGGAGCCTCTACTGGGCGGACAGCCGGCAGGGCGTGCTGCAGACCCCCATGGTGGGGCATTTCACCAACGGCACGGGCGAGTTCTTCGACGAAGAGGAGTTCGAGGGCAAGAAGATCAAGGTCCGCTTCCTCTGGAACGGCATCACCCAGAATTCGGCCCACTGGGAGCAGGCGTTCTCGACGGATGGCGGTGCGACCTGGGAGACCAACTGGACCATGGACATGGCGCGGGTCAAATAGCTTTTAGAGGGTAAAGCCAAACCCTCCCGGGGTAAGAGCTTGCCCTCGGAGGGTTGCCCTACCCTTTCGGGGGCGAGGTCTCAGGACGCTCTCTGGACGATTTTGGCCTTCCAGGCTCTCCCGGAACCCCTCCGATCTCTCCACAAGCTCTCCACAGGCTTGGAAAAGTCGTGTGGAAGCCTGCCCAGGTCCTCGGAGTTCCGTCCACAGTCCTCGACGACGATCCCGAGAGCCTCCGAATTCGAACCGAAGCCCTTCCAACCGCGCTCGACCCTCTCGGTCGGGAACTCGAGCCGGTGCGGCGGGATTTTATGCCGTCCGAATCGAACTCCGAGACGTCCTCGTTCAACTCCGAGAGCCTCGGGCAGATCTCCAAGGGCCGTGGGCGGAATTTCGAGACCTTCGGTCAGAACCCCGAGGGGTTTGGCGGGAACTCGCAAGGGGTCTGTTGGAACTCGGAGAGGTTTGGCAGCAACTCGGAAGGGTTCGGTTGGAATTTCGAGGGGTTCCCGAGACTCGTGGGTAGGTTGAGGCGATTTCCTCGATCGCCTGCCTCTGCCCGCCGCCCCTGTTACAATCCCGGCCGTAAATGGCCGCAGACGAGACCCTTCCCACGCCGGAGCGCCTGCTCGCCCTGATCGGTGGCATGGCGGGCCGGCCGGTCGTCCTCCTCGTCGACCTCGTGGCGGACCGGTTCGTGACCGGTATCCCGAAGCGGATCAGCCGCGAGGCGCCGGTCCTCATCCTCTCCTACCAGGGGGAGGTGCTGACCCCGGGCGGCGGGGCCAACGCGGTGGCGAACGTGGCGGCGCTCGGCGGCCGGCCCCTCCCCCTCGGGGTGGTAGGGGACGATCCGAGCGGCCGCGAGCTCGTCGCCGCTCTCGAAGCTCTCGGGGTCGAGACCGCCGGCATCCTCACCCGGCCGGGCTACCGCACTCCCACCAAGGTCCGCATCCTGGGCGGCGGTCGGCATTCGATCAAGCAGCAGATCGTGCGCTACGACATCGAGGATCACCTCACCCTGACCGAGGGCGAGCGCCAGCGTCTTCGCCGAGCGCCTCGCCGGCTGGGCCGGGCTCGCGCCGCGGGCCGCCATCCTCTCGGACTACGGCTACGGCGCCGTCGAGCCGGCCCTCCTCCCGGTCGTGCGGCGCCGCCCTCGGGCCGGCGGCGACCCTGGTCTGCGACAGCCGCTACCGGTTGGGCGAATTCGCCGGTCTGGACGGCGCCACCCCCAACGAGGAGGAGGCCGAGGCGCTCCTCGGGGGGGCCATCGAGGACGATCCCGGCCGGCTGGCGGCCGGGGGGAGGCGGCTCCTCGACCGGCTTGCCGCCCGCTTCCTCCTCATCACCCGGGGGAGCCGCGGGATGAGCCTGTTCACCTCCGGCGGTTCCGGGAGCCCTGGCGGAGCGGCGCACCTGCCGGTCCACGGCACCGACCAGGTGGCGGACGTCACCGGGGCGGGCGACACGGTGATCGGCACCTTCGCCCTCGCCCTGGCGGCGGGCGCCACGCCGCTCGAAGCCGCCCTCCTCGCCAACTACGCCGGCGGGGTGGTGGTGATGAAGATGGGGACCGCCACCCTCTCGCCCGAGGAGCTCGCGCGGGCCGTCCGGAGCGATCCCCGCCCCATCGAGGAGCTTCAATGGGCCAGGTCGTAACCCTCCCCGAGCTGCGCGACAAGGTCGCCGCACGGAAGGCCGCCGGCCAGCGGATCGCCTTCGCCAACGGCCACTTCGACATCCTCCATGTCGGCCACCTGCGCTATCTCCAGGCGGCGAAGGCGGAGGGGGACGTCCTCGTCGTGGGGATCAACTCCGACACCTCCGGTGGAGCGCTTGAAGGGTCCCGACCGGCCGATCGTGCCGGCGGTGGAGCGGGCCGAGCTCCTGGCCGCCCTCGTCCCGGTCGACTTCGTCGTAGTCTTCGAGGGCGACTCCCCGGCGTCCCTCCTGGCCGACCTCCAGCCGGACGTCCACTGCAAGGGGACCGACTACGGCTCCCCCGAGCGGGTGCCCGAGTACGAGACCGTCCGCGGCTACGGCGGCAGGACCGCCCTGGTCGGCGACCCCAAGGATCACGCCACGAGCGACGTGATCGCCAAGATCCGGAGGAAGAGCGACCTCGTCGACAGCATTCGCAAGATGGAAGATCTCGCCGGATGAACCGCCGGCCTCGGCCCTCGAAGATGAGCGAGCGCATCCTCCTCCTGCGCACCAGCGCCCTGGGGGACGTCGTCCACTGCCTGCCGGTGCTCTCGGCGCTCCGGCGCGCGCGGCCCGAGGCGCGGATCGGCTGGATGGTCGAGGAGGCCATCTCCCCCCTCCTCGCCGGTCACCCCGATCTCGACGAGATCCTCGTCGTCCGCCTCCGCCGCTGGCGCCGGCGGCCGTTCGCTCTCGAGACTCTCCGCGAGGTCGGCGCCTTCCTCGCCGCCCTCGACCGTTTCGCCCCCGACCTCGTGCTCGACCTCATGGGCAACCACAAGGCCGGGGTGCTCGCCGCCCTCAGCCTCTCCGACCGCCGGCTCGGCGCCGCCCGCCCCTTTAGGCGCGAGCCCTCCTCCGCCCTCTGGCTGAGCGAGGGGGTGGCGCTACGGGGGGTGCACGCCGTCGACCGCGCGCTCTCCCTCCTCGACGCCCTGGACATCCCGCCGGCAGCGGCCGACTTCGGCGGTGCCAAGCTCCTCCCCGAGGCGCCGGAGGCGATCCGCGCACGCCTCGCGGCCCACCCGGAGCCCTTCGTCCTCCTCCACCCCGGGGCGGGCTGGGGCAACAAGCGCTACCCGCCGGCCTGGTGGGGGGAGGCGGCCCGGCAGGTCCGAGCAACGACCGGCGTTCCCTTCTGGGTGGGGGTCGCTCCGGGCGAGGAAGCTCTCGCCGCCGAGGTGGTGGCGGCCGCGGCGGGAGCTGCCCGGGCCGTTCCCGCCCCCGATCTCGCCTCTCTCGCCGCCCTCTCCCGGGCGGCCCGGCTGGTGCTCGGCGGCGACTCCGGCCCCCTTCACCTCGCCCACGCCCTCGGCGCGCCGGTCCTCATGCTCATGGGCCCCACCGACCCGGAGAAAAACGGCCCCTACGGCGCCCCCGAGCGCGCCCTCTGGCAGCGCCTCCCCTGCAGCTTCTGCCACCGCCGGTTCGCCGAGACCAAGGCCTGTCTCCTGGAGATCCCCCCGGCCCGGGTGGCCGCGCGGGTGGCCGCTCTGGTCGGCGCGCAGGAAGGTAGACAGGAAAGTAGAGATATCACCCAAAACCCATAAATCCCTGGAAATCAGGGTTTACGTTGACCCCCTTTCCCGGCGGCTGCTACACTCCCGGGCACAGAAGCAGGATTCTCCAACATACGAACGACGTGCAGGGGAGCTTTCGCGGCCCCCAGGGTGAGGTATGGCACAGGTCGATAGCGCGGTACGCAGGCCTCAGTCGGCAGCCGGCTCCGGCAAGTTCGGCGAGCTCCTGGTCAAGAACGGGAAGATCAGTCCGGCCCAGCTCCAGGAGGCCCTCGCCCAGCAGAAGGACCAGGGGGGCCGGCTCGGCACCAACCTGGTCAAGCTGGGGTACCTCTCCGACCGCCAGCTCGTCGAGTCGCTCTCCCAGCACTTCAAGGTGCCGTCGGTCGACTTGAAGGGGATGGAGATCGACGATGCGGTGATCAAGATCATCCCCGCCGACATCGCCCGCAAGTACACCATCCTGCCGGTCAACAAGGCCGGTGCCACGGTCACCGTGGCGATGATCGACCCGACCAACGTCTTCGCCATGGACGACGTCAAGTTCATGACCGGCTACAAGGTCGAGCCGGTGGTCGCCTCGGAGAGCAGCATCCGCCTGGCCATCGACCGTTACTACGGATCGACCCACGCGATCGAGCTCAAGAAGGTGATGGAGGACCTCTCCGAGGAGCCGGCCGGCGACCTCGAGGTCCTGGACGAGGAGGAGGATCTAGACCTAGCCGCGCTCGAAGAGGAGTCCGAGCAGGCGCCGGTCGTCAAGCTCGTCAACATCGTCTTGACCGACGCCATCAAGCGCGGCGCCTCGGACATCCACATCGAGCCCTACGAGAAGGAGTACCGGGTCCGCTACCGGATCGACGGCATCCTCTACGAGATGATGCATCCGCCCTTGAAGCTCAAGGAGGCGATCACCAGCCGGGTCAAGATCATGGCCCGCTCTGGACATCGCCGAGAAGCGCCTGCCGCAGGACGGCCGCATCAAGATCAAGACCAAGATCTCGGGGAAGAACAAGGACCTCGACTTTCGCGTCTCGGTCCTCCCCACGATCTTCGGCGAGAAGATCGTCATGCGTCTCCTCGACAAAGACAAGCTGATGCTCGACATGGCGAAGCTCGGCTTCGAGCCCGAGCCGCTCCGCCGCTTCGAGCAGGCGATCTTGAAGCCCTACGGGATGGTGCTGGTCACCGGACCGACCGGTTCCGGCAAGACCAACACCCTCTACTCGGCGCTCCAGCGGATCAACACCTCGGAGGTCAACATCATGACCGCCGAGGACCCGGTCGAGTTCAACCTCGCCGGCATCAACCAGGTGCAGATGAAAGAGCAGATCGGCCTCAACTTCGCCGCCGCTCTGCGCTCCTTCCTCCGTCAGGACCCCAACATCATCCTGGTCGGCGAGGTGCGAGACTTCGAGACCGCCGAGGTGGCGATCAAGGCCGCCATGACCGGCCACCTCGTCCTCTCGACCCTCCACACCAACGACGCCCCGTCCTCCATCAACCGCCTGATGAACATGGGCATCGAGCCTTTCCTGGTCGCCACCTCGATCCACCTGATCGTGGCCCAGCGGCTGGTGCGGCGCATCTGCAGCTTCTGCAAGGAGCCTTCGGAGATGCCGCTCGCGGCGCTCTTGAACTGCGGCTTCGCGGAGGCCGAGGCGAAGACGCTCAAGCTCTTCCGCGGCCGGGGCTGCGAGCGCTGCAGCACGACCGGCTACAAGGGCAGAGTCGGTCTCTACGAGGTGATGGAGGTCGACGAGGACGTGCGCGAGCTCATCCTCTCCGGCGCCAGCGCCTTCGAGCTGCGCAACAAGGCGATCCAGAACGGAATGGTGACGCTCCGCGGCAGCGGCCTGCAGAAGATCCGCGACGGCATGACGACGATCGACGAGGTCGCCCGCGAGACGGTGCTCTAGGGAAGAATCCCCTACCTCGTGGGCGGGGTCTTGCTCGTCGTCTTGGTGACGCCGCGCAGCACGCCTAAACCGACGAGGATGATGACGCCGGCCGCGATCCAGGCCGATGGCACGTGGGCGAGGTGAGCCGCGAAGGCGAGCCCGGCGATCAGGATGATGAAGCCGATCAGGTAAGCGGCAAACGAAGTGGACATGGTGCGCGTCTCCTTCCGAACCAGGAGGAAGCAAGGGGCGGGCCAGGAAATCGGCCCCGCGAGGTACCGGCTCGGTGGGGTCCGAGGACGGCGATACCCCTTCGGGGCACATGGCTGCGCGAAGCGCCCGAAGGAGCCCGCCCGCAGGAGCCAACCGAGCCGGACCCTACTTCGGCATCGTCAGCAGCTCCCCCATCAAGTCGATCCCGTACCAGAGATTCGCCAGGCGGAGGTTCTCGTCCGGGCCGTGCTGCTTGTCGTCGTGGTTGGCGATGGGGACGACGACTGCCGGCTTGGCCAGGAGATCGTTGAAGAGATAGAGCGGCAGCGAGCCGCCCAAGGTCGGCAGGAGGATGACGTTCTCCCCCGCCGCTCGCGAGGTGGCCTGGACGATCTGGAAGACGATGTCCAGATCCATCGCCGTCCGCGCCGCCGGGTAGCCGGGCAGGCGGGTGACCTTGGCGATCCGCGGGTGGGCGAGCCGGGTCGCCATGTCCGGGTCGTCGCGGACGATGAAGAAGCCCTGCTTGCGGATGTGCTCCTCGACCAGGTCGAGCATCTTCTCCGGGTCGTTCCCCTTGACCAGGCGGAGCTCCAACGAGGCCGTGGCGGTCGCCGGGATGATGTTCTCGGCGCTGGGGCCGACGTTGCCGCTCGCCATGCCGCGGATGTTCAAGGTCGGCAGCAGCAGGCGCTCCTGGAGCCGCGCATTGTTGTCCTCGGTCTTGACGAGGCCGAGCTCCTTGCGCAGATCGTCGTCGTTGTCGCGGACGGCGTCGATCGCGGCGCGCTCGGCCGGCCCTAAAGGCTCGACGGTGCTGTAGAAGCCGGGGACGAGGACATGGCCGTCGTCGTCCTTCATGCTCGTCAGGAGGTTGGCGAGGGTGAAGGCTGGGTTGGGCGCCCAGTTGCCGTAGTGCCCGCTGTGCAGGTGGCGGACGGCGCCGTAGACCGTGAGCTCCAGGTCGACGACGCCGCGCACCCCGAAGACCAGCTGTGGCCGGCGGCTGGTGTGGACCGGGCCGTCGCAGAAGAGCCAGACGTCGACTCCCAGCCGGTCGCGGTGCGCTTCGAGATAGCCCTTCAAGTGCTCCGACCCCGCCTCCTCCTCGCCTTCGAGGAGGACGAGCAGGTTCGAGGTCAGGGGGATCTTCGCCTGGCGCAGAGCATCGAGGGCGGTGAGCAGGGCGATCACCGGTGCCTTGTCGTCTCCCGCCGAGCGAGCGTAGAGCCGCCACTCCGGGTCGATCGGCTCGCCAGCCTTGGGGAGCGGCCGCTTCACCCCGCCGTTCTCGGAGGCGGCGGTGAGGAGGGTGGGCGAGAAGGGCGGGTAGACCCACTTCTCGGAGTCGACCGGCTGGCCGTCGTAGTGGGCGTAGAAGCCGAGGGTGCGCTTCGCTCCGGGAACGACGAGCTTCCCGTAGAGGACCGGCGAGGCCCCGGGGCTCTCCCAGACCTCCATCGTGAGCCCCCGCCGGGAGAGGGCATCCTTCAAGTAGGCGACGTTCCGCGCGATGTTCGCCGTGTCGCCTGAGACGTTGGGGATCGCCAGGAGGTCGCTGAAGTCGCCGAGGATCTGGGCCCCGTGAGCCTCCCGGTAGCTGCGGACGGCGGCGAGCGCGCGGTCCTTCTCCGGCGGCTTGGGCTTAGCGGCCCGTGCCGGCTTCGCGGCCGGCTTTGGGGCCGTTTGGCCGAGCGCCGGGACGAGGAGCAGCAGAGCGAGCGCCCGGACGGCGAGAGAGACGGGTCTCATCGGATCTCCTTTTAGGCCCGGCTGTTCCAGAGAACGTCCGGGACCCCCTTCTGATGGTTTTCGTAGCGTGCCATCACAAAGAGTGCATCGGAAAGCCGATTGAGGTACACCAAAGTGTGAGGTCCGATCGCCTCCGTCCGGGAGAGGGTCAGGACCAACCGCTCGGCCCGGCGGCAGACGGTACGCGCGACATGCAGATGCGCGGCGCCCGGGGTACCGCCGGGAAGGATGAAGTTGTCGAGCGGAGGGAGCACGGCGGAGAGCTCGTCCATCAGCGTTTCGAGGGCCAGGACGTGGCGCTCCTCGACCACCGGCACCGGCATCCGCACCTTGTCCTCCTCCAGGATGCAGAGATCGGAGCCGAGGTTGAAGAGGTCGTTCTGGACCCGTTCGAGGGTCGAAACCAGTCGGCCGTCGAGACCGGCCGCGATCGCCGCGCCGAGCGTGGACGACAGCTCGTCGACCGTGCCATAGGCCTCAATCCGCGCCGAGTCCTTGGGCACCCGCTGGCCGCCGCCGAGGCCGGTTGTGCCGTCGTCGCCCGTCCTCGTATAGACCCGCGTGATCCGCGGCATGGTCGCCCTCCGGAAGAGGGGGCGACCTTACCGGACCTCGGGCGGCAAATCAAATTCCCCGGTCTCTCCTCACGCCCACTTGCCGGCGAGGAGCGGCTCGACCGGGTGGCCCTCCCGAGCGAGCTTCAGCTCCTTGAAGATATCGGCCGTCTCCTCGGTCTCGCGCTCGGGGTCTAAATCGACGTCGAGCTCGTGGTCCTCGGCCGAGCCCATGAGGAGCAGCTCCGCCCCCTCGTGGTCGAGGAAGTCCGGGGGGACGGCGGGAAGGAAGCGGCGGCTGCCGAAGCGCTCCTGAAGCTCGGGCGGAAAGTTCGCCTTCTGCTCCGCTTCCAGGCCGATTCCCGGGGGTGAATCGGCCTCCGGGTTCTTGATCGAGAGGAGGAAAACCCCCTCCTTGTCGATGTGGAGCTCGCGTTGCACCTCGTCCGGTTCCACCGGCAGCTCCAGGGCGTAGAGGAGATGGGTGTGGTTGCCGTGCCGGGCCACGGCGTAGACCCCCTCGCCGGCCGGCCGCGCCGGCGAGCGGACGATACCGCCCCCGCCGCCGGACGAGCCGCCGCGCTCCTCCCGCCCGGGCCCCAGCTCCTCCTCGATCGCCGCCGGATCTTCCGCCACCCGTTCGACGTACCCCCAGAACTTCTCGGCGTCGTCCGCCGGCTCCGGGAGCCGCTTCTTGCCCACGGTCAGCACCCGGAAGAGATCCTTCCCCTCGGGGGAGAGGACAATATGGAAACGCTGTACGTCGACGAGGCTCTGGGGGGCCCCGGTCCGCGCCGACGGACGATAGAAGAAGTAGACGTTGCCCCGCTCCAGTACCTCGATGTCGATCCCTGCCTCAACTTGCGCCATGACGCGCTCCTTTCTGACTGCGGCGCGCTCGATGCGCCCAAGGAGAGGCTCTGCAAGGGCGATGCCGCGGTAATCGAGCGGCATCTGCTGGCAATCGCCGGCAAGTCTCGCTTGACGGGGAGGCGCTCCGGTCCTACCCTCGACCGCATGGCCCACCTCCGCATCCCTCCCTCCTGGGAGATCCCCGAGCGCCTGGCGACACCCGAGGCAGTCTTCCTCAACCGCCGCCAGATCCTGGCCGCTCTCGGGCTGGGCGCTCTCGCAGCCGGCCTCCCGGCCCAGATCGCCGGCGCCGCTCCAGTCGCTCCCAAGGTGGATCCGGCCAGGATGCTCCTGCCGGCGGTGGGGCCGCGTTTCAAGGATCGTTTTCCGGCCAGGCGCAACCCGACCTACACCCCGGGCGCTGGCCGCACCCTCACGCCCGAGAACAAGTGCGCGGGCTACAACAACTTCTACGAGTTCACGACGGTCAAGAACGAGGTCTGGGAGCATGCCGCGGGCTATCCCGTGGTCCCCTGGAAGGTGGAGGTCGCCGGTCTCGTGGCAAAGCCGCGCACCTACGATCTGGACGATCTTTTCAAGTTCCCCTTGGAGGAGCGGATCTACCGCCATCGCTGTGTCGAGCGCTGGGCCATGCAGGTGCCCTGGACGGGCTTCCCCGTAAAGACCCTCCTCGACCAGGTCCAGCCGCTTCAGACGGCAAAGTACGTCCGCTTCGTCTCCTTTGCCGACCCCGAGCGCCTGCCGGGAGTGAAGGAGACGATCTCCTACTACCCCTGGCCCTACCACGAGGGGCTGCGGCTCGACGAGGCGATGCACCCGCTCGCCTTCGTCGTCCTCGGGAGCTACGGCCACCCCCTCCCCATGCAGAACGGCGCTCCACTCCGCCTCCACTGCCCCTGGAAGTACGGCTACAAGAGCCCCAAGTCGATCGTCAAGATCGAGCTCCTGGCCGACCCGCCCCCCACCTTCTGGCACGCCCTCCAGCCGGTCGAGTACGGCTTCTACTCGAACGTCAACCCGAAAAAGCCCCACCCGCGCTGGAGCCAGGAGATCGAAGAGGACATCGGAACCGGCGAGAAGCGCCAGACGCTCCGCTACAACGGGTATGGGGAACAGGTGGCGGGGATGTACAAGGGGGACGAAGCGTAGAGATGGAGATGACCGGCATCCCCTTCGGCGTCACCGATTGGTCGACGATCGAGCCCACCGAGCATCCCGGCGAAACCGGGAAAGCGCTCTGGCGCACCTGCCAGCTCGGGGAGATCCGGGTGCGGATGGTCGAATACTCGCCCGGCTACCGGGCCGACCACTGGTGCAGCAAGGGGCACGTCGTACTGTGCCTGGAAGGCGAGCTCCACACCGAGCTGGCCGACGGCCGGGTGGTCGTGCTGACCCCGGGGATGAGCTATCAGGTGGCGGACGGTGCCGAGCCCCACCGGTCGGTCACGACGGAGGGGGCGAAGCTTTTCATCGTCGATTAATTACCCAGACTCCCACACCGCCACCTCCGCCAACCCCTTCCGCCGGAGATCCGGCACCTCCGCCCCTACCGCCGGATATCCGACGGGAAAGAGGATGAACGGCCGCTCGTTCTCCGGCCGTTGCAGGATCTTCGACAGGAAAGCCATGGGGCTAGGGGTGTGGGTGAGGGTCGCGAGGCCCATGTGGTGGAGGGCGACGACGAAGAGGCCGCAGGCGATGCCGACGCTCTCCTTGGGGTAGTAGTTCTTCCGCCGCTCGCCGTCGGGGCCGTAGCTCCAGATCTCCTCGAAGACGACGACCAGCCAGGGGGCGATCTCCAGGAAGGGCTTCTCCCAGGTGGTGCCGAGGGGGGCCAGGGCTGCGAGCCAGTCGGCGGGCATCCTGCCGCCGATGTAGCTCTCGTGCTCCTCGGCCTCCGCCGCCTGCCGGATCTCGCGCTTGATTTCGGGGTCTGAAACCGCTACGAACTTCCAGGGCTGGCGGTGGGCGCCGGAGGGGGCGGTCGAGGCGGTCTTTATGGCGAGCTCGATCAGCTCGCGGGGGACCGGGTCGGGGGCGAAGTCGCGGACGCTCCGCCGGGCGTCCATCTCGGCGAAGAACGCCTCGGCCCGCGCCCGCATCTCCTCCGGCGCCAGGCGTTCCGGACGGTAGGGGACGAAGCGGGGCGCGGTCATTCTCCGCTCGCGGCCGCCGGTTCCGCGCGGAGCCGGGCAGCGCTCGCCCGCACCAGGTCCCAGAGCTCCTCGACATCGGCCCGGGTCGTCCGCAGGTTGCCGATCGCCACCCGCACCGTATAACGCCCGCGGAGCACGGTGTGGGAGAGGAGGAACGGCCCGGCGGCGTTGATCGCCGTCAGGAGCTTCTCGTTGAATCGATCCTGCTCCTCCGACCCTCCCTCCGGGCAGGCGCGGAAGCAGACGGTCGAGAAGGGGACTGGGGCGGCGAGCTCGAAGCCGGGGGTGGCCTCGACCGCCCCGGCGAGCCAGCGGGCCATGGCGCAGTGCTCGCGGATACGCTCGCGGAGCCCCTCAACCCCGAAGGCGCGGATCACCATCCACAGCTTGAGCGAGCGGAAGCGGCGGCCGAGCTGGACCCCTAAGTCCATCAGGTTGGTCACCCCGGTCTCTTCCGTCCGCAGGTACTCGGGGACGAGCGAGAAGGCCGCCTTCAAGAGCGCCGGGTCGCGGACGAAAAGGACCGAGCAGTCGACCGGCGTGAACAGCCACTTGTGGGGGTTGACGACGATCGAGTCGGCGCGCTCCATTCCCGGCATCAGGGCCCGGTACTCGGGACAGATCGCCGCGCTCCCGGCGTAGGCGGCGTCGAGGTGGAGAAAGATCCCTTCTCTCTCGCAGAGATCGGCGATCTCGGAAATGGGGTCGACGCTCGTCGTCGAGGTGGTGCCGGCGGTCGCCACGACCGCCATGGGGAGACGCCCCTCAAGGCGGTCACGGGCGATCGCCTCGGCCAGGGCAGGGACCGACATCCGGAAGGCGCCGTCGCTCTCGATCCGGCGGACGTTTTCAAGCCCGATCCCTAAGAGGATCGCCGCCTTGTCGATCGAGGAGTGCGCCTGGTCGCTCGCGTAGACGGTGAGCGCCGGCACCGCGGAGCGGCCGGAGAGCCCCTTGCCGCGGATGTCCAGGTCCGGCAGCCGGTGGCGGGCCACGGCCAGGGCGAGGAGGCTGCTGATCGAGGCGGTGTCGTTGATGTGCCCGAAGAAGCCAACCGGCAGGCCCATCATCTGGCGCAGCCAGTCGCAGGTCCGCTCTTCGAGCTCGGTGGGCGCCGGCCCGGTCCGCCAGAGCATGGCGTTGACGTTCAAGGCCGCGGTCAGGGTCTCGCCGAGGATGCCGGGACCGGAGCCGGTGATCCCGAAGTAGGCGAGGAAACCGGGATGGTTCCAGTGGGTGACGTTGGGCTCGATCAACCGCTCGTAGTCGTCGAGCACCCGGTCCAAGGGCTCCGCCTCCTCGGGCGGCGAGAGCGGCAGGGCGGCGGCGACGTCACCGGGGGCGATGCGCGGCAGCACGGGGTAGTCCCCCACCTGCTCCAGGTAGTCGGCCACCCGGTCGCCGACGCGGTGCATGGCACGACGGAACTCGTCAGGGGGGATATCTCCGGGCATGGGAGGGAGTTATACCTCAGTGGAGGCCCGGGCGGCGCCGCGGAATGCGGAGCCGCCCGAGGGTACTGGCGGCGCGAAGCGCCCGAAGGAGTCGGCCCGCAGGATCAAACGGCGCCAGAACCCGCCGCCGGATTCCCTGCCTTACGACTTCGTGGACTTGTCGCCCGCGCGCTTGAGCTCGTCGTCGATCACCTTGGTGATGTCGGCGAGCGGCACCGCGCCCGAGATGAAGCGGCCGTTGACGAACATCGCCGGGGTGGAGTTGACGCCGGCGGCCGTGCCGGCCGCGATGTCCTGCTTGACCTCGCCGGCATGCTTGCCCGAGTCGAGGCAGGAGTTGAACTCTTCGGCTTTCAAGCCGGCGATCTTCGTCGCCTTGTCTTTCAGACCGCCCACGGCGAGGCCCGACTGGTCGGCGAACATGGCGTCGTGCAGCTCCCAGAACTTGCCCTGGTCGTTGGCACAGAGGGCGGCTTCGGCAGCCTTGGGAGCGTGGTCGTGGATGTTCAACGGATACTGGCGGAAGACGATCTTGACCTTGTCGCCGTACTTCTGCTTGACCTGGCTCAGGGTCGGGATCAGGCGCGAGCAGAACGGGCACTGGAAGTCGGAGAACTCGACGATCGTCACCGGGGCGGCGGTCGGGCCCTGGACCGGGGCCGTGTACGCCGCGGCGCCGACCGGTACGCGGATCGGCTCGATCAGGTAATCAGCCTTGTACTTGGCTTCGAGCGCGGCGTAGAAAACCGTCCGCGCCTCGTTCTGGTGCTGCTGCTCCAGGAACTGCTGGATCCGCGGCGTCACCTGCTCCTTGGTGACGTTGGGCGGGATCTGCGCCTTGTTCTCGTCATAGAACTTGTCGACCTCGGCGTCGGTCACCGGCGCGGCCTTGGTGGCGTCGGCGATCAGCTGGTCCTTCGTCACCCCCTTCGCCTTGGCCTCGTTCTCGACCATGGTGTCCTGTACCATCTGCTTCAACTTGTTCTCGACCAGGGTGTGGCGGTTGTTCGCGTACTCCCGCTCAAGCTGAGCGAACTCCGGGGCGGCCGCCTTCTCGACGTCGCCCTGGGTGATCGTCCTGCCGCTGATCCTGGCCAGTGGCTGGTTGGAAGCCGGCTCCATCTTGTCTTTTCCGGCCTGGGCCGGCAGGCCGACGCCGAGGGCGAGGACGAGTGCCAGGGCTCCCATGAGGAGGCCCCGGGAGAGCGGTCGCGTGCTGAGGGTTGAGACCATGTGGGCTCCTTTGCTGAGTGGAAGGACAACGTCTTTTTAGGGGTGGCGTAAAAAGCGGGATGCCTGTGCAGCATCCCGCGGGTTCGATCGAGGTTGTCGGAGGCCCCGGCGCTTAGGAGTTGGAGGCCGACTTGGTGCCCGAGCGCTTGAGCTCGTCGTCGATCACCTTGGTGATGTCGTCGATCGGCACCGCGCCCGAGATGAAGCGGCCGTTGACGAACATCGCCGGGGTGCCGTTGACGCCGGCGGCGGAGCCCGCCGCGATGTCCTTCTTCACCTCGTCGGCGTGCTTGCCCGAGTCGAGGCAGGAGTTGAACTGATCGGCCTTCAAGCCGTCGATCTTCGCCGCCTTGGCCTTCAAGCCCTCGGGCGCCAGGCCCTGCTGGTCGGCGAACATGGCGTCGTGCATCTGCCAGAACTTGCCCTGGTCGTTGGCGCAGAGGGAGGCCTCGGCCGCCTTGGGAGCGTTGTTGTGGATGGGCAGCGGGTACTGGCGGAAGGTGAGGTGGATCTTGTCACCGTACTTCTGCTTGACCTGCTCCAAGGTGGGGATCAGGCGCGAGCAGAACGGGCACTGGAAGTCGGAGAACTCGACGATCTGGATCGGCGCCGTGGTCGGGCCCTGGGTCGGGGGCGTGTAGCTCGCCGCGTCGACCGGCACGCGGACCGGCTCCATCATGTAGTCGGCCTTGTACTTCGACTCGAGCGAGGCGTAGAAGGCGGTGCGCGCCTCGTTCTGGCGCTGCTGCTCCAGGTACTGCTTGATCCGCGGCGTCACCTGCTCCTTGGTGACGTTGGGCGGGATCTGCGCCTTGTTCTCGTCGTAGAACTTGTTGATGTCGGCGTCGGACACCGCCGCCGCCTTGGTGGCGTCGGCGATCAGCTGGTCCTTGCTGACGCCCTTCGCCTTGGCCTCGGCCTCCACCATGGAGTCCTGCACCATCTGCTTCAGCTTGTTCTCGACCAGAGTATGCCGGTTGTTCGAGCACTCCCGCTCGAGCTGGGCGAACTCCGGGGCGGCCGCCTTCTCGACGTCGCTCTGGGTGATCGACTTGCCGTTGACCTTGGCCAGAACCTTGTTGGGGTCGGACATCTTGTCCATCTTGTCCTTGGCCGGTTTGGTCTGCGCCGCACAGGCCGGCAGCCAGACACAGAGAGCGAGGACGAGCGCCAGGACTCCGAGGAGGAGGCCCTGGGTGCGGGTCCGCGGGCGAGGGGTTGTGCTCATGGTTGACTCCTTTTGCTGTAACTGAAAGCTAATTAACGAGTTACACAAGGCCGCGCGAAAAAATCGGGGTGCATTTTAGCACAGGCTCATGCGAGATGTCTCGCCACCAGGCCTTCGAGGATCCGCTCCGGGGGGATCCCACGCAGACGCAGGGCCGGGCCGCCGAGCAGTTCCTCCGCCAGGGCGAGGAGCGCGCGACGGGCCCTCTCTTCCAAGGTGCTCTCGCGGCTCGAAGCGAGCACCGCCGCCGCGGCCACTCCCCAGGGACGGCCGGAGCGCGGGTCTTCGAAACCGCCGGCGCCCCCGAGCGCCTCCGCGGCGGCCAGGAGGTATACGCACGAGCCGGTCCGCGCGTACTCGGCCACCGCCGTGCCGAAGGCGCGGGCGAGCGGCTCCGCGGCCCCCCCGTCGACCGCCTCCGCAGGCCCCAGATAGACGGCGAGCGAGCGGCTGCGGAGGGTGGCGAGGAGGTCGAGGCTCGACGGGGCGAGGAGGAAGAAGTTGCGGGGCGCCGTGAGGTGCGGCTCCTCCAGGGCTTTCAAGAGGGCGTTGGCAGCCTCCGGGGTGAGACTCTCGGCGCTCGCCACGACGAAGACCTGGCCCCGGGCCTCGAAAGGGGAGACCTGGGCGGTGCGCAGCATCGCCCGGGTGGCGTCGACCGAGGTCGAGGCCTTGAGGTCGCGGAGGAGAACCTGGAAGTCAGGGTGGAAGGGCGCCTCGTCCCCCGGCCAGGCGATCCGCCGGCAGTGCCGGCAGACCCCGCAGGGGCGCTCCGGGGCGGGCTCCTGGCAGAGGAGGACGCGGGCGAAATCGACCGCCGCGCTCTGCCGCGCCGCGGCCTCGGCGCCGTGCAGGATAACCGAGGGGTAGAGCCGGCCCTGCCGGGCGACCTCGCGTGCCGATTCGAGGTTCACGCCGGGACCTCCCGGAAGAGGAGAGATTCGAGAACGCCCTGCACCTGGGCGAAGGTGGCGCCCGGGCTGCCGGCCGAGTCGACGACCCGGAAGCGGCCGGGGTCGGCCGCGGCGCGCTCCCGAAAGCCCTCACGCACCCGGCCGTAGAAGGCGAGGTCCTCGGCATCCAGCCGGTCGATGTCCCCCCGGCCCTTGCGCCGCGGCGAGTGGCCGCGCTCGCGGGCCGCCGCGGCCGGCAGGTCGAAGAGGAGAGTGTGGTCGGGAACCCGGCCGCCGGTCGCCACGGCATCGACCTCGGCGAGGAGCGGCAGGGGGACGCCGCGGCCGTAGCCCTGGTAGGCGTAGGTCGAATCGGTGAAGCGGTCGCAGAGCACGTGGCGCCCGGCGGCCAAGGCGGGCTCGACGACCTCCAGGAGGTGCTGGCGGCGGCTGGCGAAGACCAGGAGGAGCTCGACGACGCCGTCGATCTTCCCCCACCGCGGGTCGAGGAAGATGCCGCGGACAGCGTCGCCCAGCGGCGTCCCCCCGGGCTCGTGGGTCACCTGGCAGGCGACCCCCCTGGCGGCCAGCCACTCGGCCGCCCGCTTCAAGTGGGTGGATTTGCCGCTGCCGTCCAGCCCCTCGAAGGTGATGAACCGGCCCGTCATGGCGGGCGACCATAGCACGCCCGATTTGACACGGCACCGTTCCCGGGCGAGGATCAAGCCCAGCGGTTTGGTGCTCTCTCCCTCCGACGAGGCTCCCCCCCGGCTACGGCCGGAGATTTGCATGCCTCGGGCGGAGGATAAAGATTTTGATCCGTCCCCATCCAGTGGAGGAAGCTATGGCTGAGAAGAAGGCGACCGAAAAGAAGGCGACCGAGAAGAAGGCGAAGGGTGGTCCCGCGAACTCGAGCTTCATGAAGCCCGTCCAGCCCGACGCTGCCCTGGCGGCGGTGATCGGCTCGGACCCCCAGCCCCGGACCGAGATCACCAAGAAGATCTGGGACTACATCAAGTCCAACAATCTGCAGGACCCTGCCAACAAGCGGATGATCAAGGCCGACGACAAGCTGAAGGCCGTCTTCGGCGGCAAGGCCGAGGTCAGCATGTTCGAGATGACCAAGCTGGTCAACGGCCACGTCAAGTAGGACCGGCGATCGGCACTGGGTCAGTTTGAAGCCGCGGACGGGACGACTGGCTGCGCGGAGCGCCCGAAGGAGACCGCCCGCAGGTTCAAAGTGACCCAGTGCCCGGCGATCCCCGGCCGCCCCCACGCCTTAAAGCCTCTCGTTCGGCTCTCGCGGCGGCGGCCGGCCGGGCTCCGGCCGGCCGCGTCCTCGGGGTAGACTGCTCTGGTGACCCTCGGCTCGCCCCTTCTCTGGGGCCTGTTCCTCCTCCTCGTCCTGGTCCTGCTCGCCCTCGACCTGGGGGTGATCCACCGCCGGATGCACCGCATCGGCATCCGCGAGGCGGTCGTCTGGAGCGTCGTCTGGACCTTGGTCGCCCTTCTTTTCAACCTCTTTATGGCGTGGAAGTTCGGCCACCGGGCCGGGGTCGAGTTCCTCGCCGGCTACGTCATCGAGCGCTCGCTCTCCTTCGACAACATCTTCGTCTTCGTCGTCATCCTCAACTACTTCGCCGTCCCCGACTACCTCCAGCACCGAGTGCTCTTCTGGGGGATCGTCGGCGCCCTCGTCTCGCGCGGCCTCTTCATCGCCCTCGGGGCCGCCCTCCTCGCCCGCTTCCACTGGCTGATCCTCGTCCTGGGCGCCTTCCTGGTTTACACCGGGGTGCGGGTGATCCGCGGCTCCGAGGTCGAGGTCGACCCGGCGAAGAACCCGGTCCTCCGGCTCTTCCAGCGCTTCGTCCCCCTGACCTCGGAGTATCACGGCAAGCGCTTCCTCGTCCGCCAGGCCGGACGCCGGCTCGCCACCCCGCTCCTCCTGGTGGTCGCGGTCGTCGAGGCGACCGACATCGTCTTCGCCGTCGACTCGATCCCCGCCGTCTTCGGGGTCACCCGGGACTCGTTCATCGTCTTCACCTCGAACATCTTCGCCATCCTTGGCCTGCGCGCCCTCTACTTCCTGCTCGCCGGCCTGATGAAAGAGTTCCACTATCTCGCCTACGGCCTGGGGCTGGTCCTCGCCTTCGTCGGCGCCAAGATGCTGCTCCAGCCCTGGTACGAGATCCCGGTCGAGGGGTCGCTCGCCGTCGTCCTCGCCGTCCTCGCCGTCGCCGTCGCCGCCTCGCTCCTTTTCCCCGCACCGCCCGCCCCGGGGCCGGACGCTGGGCCGGACCCGCTCTCACCGCTCCCCGCGCTGCCACCGCCCACCAAAGCCGGCGAGCCGCGGGACCCCGCGTGAAATCTTTGCCGGAGGTAACGAACCCCATGTTCCCACGCCGCTCCCTGGTCGCCGTCGCCCTCGCCCTCCTGTCGGCCGCCGCCGTCGCCGAGCCGACCTCCCCTCCCCCTCCGGTCCACCAGGAGCTCCAGCCCCTCCCGCCCGGCGAGGGGGGGAAGGCCCCGGCCCTCGCGCCGCACGGCCGGGGCGGGGCGGTCGCCGCCGCCGACCCCGCCGCGGTCGCCGTGGGCCTCGACATCCTGCGCGCCGGCGGCAACGCGGTCGACGCGGCGGTCGCCACCGCCCTCGCCCTGGCGGTGGTCTACCCCGAAGCCGGGAATCTCGGCGGGGGTGGCTTCGCTGTGGTGCGGGTGGACGGCGAGATCCACACCCTGGACTTCCGCGAGGTGGGGCCGGCCGCCGCCCGGCACGACATGTACGTCGACAAGAGCGGCAAGCTCGTCCCCGACGCCTCGCGGGTGGGGCCGCTCGCCACCGGGGTCCCCGGCTCGCCGGCCGGCCTCTACGAGCTCCACAAGAAGCTCGGCAAGCTCCCCTGGACGCAGGTGGTCGCCCCCGCCCGGCGGCTCGCGGCGAACGGCTTCGTCGTCGACCAGCACCTGCACGACCTCCTGGGGAACCCGGAGACCCGGAAGCTCCTCGGCCACTTCCCCGAGTCGATGCAGGTCTGGCTGCCGCACGGCGAGCCCCCGGCGGTCGGCAGCACTCTGCGCCTCCCGGCCCTCGCCGCCACCCTCGACGCCTACGCCTACCACGGCCCCGAGGCGGTGATGACCGGCCCCATCGCCGGCGCTATCGAGGCGATCGCGCGCCGGCACGGCGGCATTCTCACGACCGAGGACCTCGCCGCCTACAAGCCGGTCTGGCGCGACCCGGTGACCTTCGAGGCCTTCGGCTGGAAGTTCGCCGGGATGCCCCTCCCCTCCTCGGGCGGCATCCTCTTGGGAGAGTCCCTGGGGGTGCTCGAGCGGCTCGGCTGGGCGAAGCTGCCGCGCGGCGGCGCCGACCGTGCCCACCTCCTGGCCGAGGCCTTCCGAGGCGCCTTCGCCGACCGCTTCCTCCTCGGCGACCCGGCGACCACCCAGGCCACCGCCGCCCAGCTCCTGGACCCCGCCTGGATCGCCCAGCGCACCGCCGGGATCGACCGCCAGCACGCGAGGGTCTCGGCCGATCTGCGCCCCTGGCCGGGAAAGGCCCCCATGGCGCCGGCGACGCCGACGCCAGCGACCGCCAAGCCCGAGAAGACCGAGACCACCCACCTCTCGGTGGTCGACAGCCAAGGGAACCTCGTGGCCCTGACCACCACCCTCAACGACCTCTTCGGCTCGGGGCTCTGGGTGACCGGGGCGGGCTTCTTCCTGAACGACGAGATGGACGACTTCGCGGCGGCCCCGGGCCAGCCCAACCTCTTTCAGCTGATCCAGGGCGAGGCGAACGCGGTCGGCCCCGGCAAGCGCATGCTCTCCTCCATGGCGCCGACGCTCGCCTGGAAAGGAACGGAGGCGGTGGCCTTCGGCGGCAGGGGGGGCTCGCTCATTCCGACCCACACCCTCCAGGTCCTCCTCAACCTCATCCTCGACGGCGACAGCCTCCAGGCGGCCCTCACCCGGCCCCGCCTCCACCACCAGTGGCTCCCCGACCAGTTGCAGGCCGAGCCCGACGCCCTCACCCTGGAGGTGATCGCCGAGCTCGAACGCCGCGGCCACAAAGTGAAGATCAACCCGGCCTCCTGCAAAATCCACATCGTCCACCTTTTCGCCGACGGCCGCATGGAGGCCGCCTCCGACCCCCGGGGGACGGGGGTGGGCGGGGTGGTCGTGCCGGAGAAGTAGGGGAGAGTAGGGGAGCCCTCCCTCTTCGGCTACAATTCGGCGGCTCGAAGTAACCTAGGAGAGGCGACCCCCGATGCCCAATATCCTCGTTCCCCGCGAGCGCCGCCCCGGTGAGACCCGGGTCGCGGCCACCCCCGAGACCGTCAAGCGGATGGTCAAGGAGGGGTTCCACGTCACGATCGAGGCCGGAGCCGGCACCGCCGCCTTCTTCCCGGACGCCGACTACGAGACCGCTGGGGCCACCGTGACCGCTGCGCCGGACTGGCGGCAGGCCGATGTCGTCCTCCGGGTGGCGGCTCCGGACGGCGACGATCCGGCGGAATTCGCCCAGCTCCACCCCGGGGCCGTGCTGGTCTCCTTCCTCGCCCCGCACCGCAACCTCCCCGCCGTCCGCCGGCTGGCCGAGGGCAACGTCACCACCTTCGCCATGGAGCTCATCCCGCGCATCACCCGGGCCCAGAACATGGACGCCCTCTCCTCCCAGGCCTCGATCGCCGGCTACAAGGCGGTGCTCCTCGCCGCCGTCCACCTGCCGCGTTACATGCCGCTCCTGATGACCGCGGCCGGCACCATCAAGCCGGCCCGCCTGGTGGTGATGGGCGCCGGGGTGGCCGGCCTCCAGGCGGTGGCCACGGCCCGCCGGCTCGGGGCGGTGGTCGAGGTCTCGGACGTGCGGGCGGCGGTCAAGGAGCAGGTCGAGTCGCTCGGCGGCCGCTTCATCGACCTGCCGCAGATGGAGAGCGCCGAAGGGACGGGCGGTTACGCCAAGCAGATGAGCGAGGACTTCTTGAAGAAGCAGCGCGAGATCGTAGCCCTGCGGGTGGCGGCGGCGGACGCGGTGATCACCACCGCCTTGATCCCCGGCAAGCCCGCGCCCCGCCTGGTAACCGCCGAGATGGTGCGCTCGATGCGCCCCGGCTCGGTGATCGTCGACTTAGCCGCCGAGCAGGGGGGCAACTGCGAGCTTTCCCAAGCCGACCGCGAGGTGGTCGAGAGCGGGGTCCACATCCTGGCCCCCACCAACCTCCCGGCCACCCTCGCCCACGACGCCTCCACCCTCTACGCCAAGAACGTCCTCGCCCTCCTCCTCTCCCTCACCAAGTCGGGAGCGATCCAGATCGACACCCACGACGAGGTCGTGGCCGGAACCCTCCTCACCCACGCCGGCAAGATCCACCACGCCCCCACCGCCGAGCTGCTGCACGGTCCCCGCCTGAAGCTCAAGGCAACCTGACCCACCGGGCGAGCAACCCGCTCAGGTGTCCTGCATCCGACCGTCCGCAGCATGCAGCGGAGCACCGGCTGCAGGTAGCAGACGACCGGCTGCCTGCAGCGGAGGACTCGCTCCCGACAGCGGAGGACTCGCTCCCGACAGCGGAGGACTCGCTCCCGGCAGCGGAGGACTCGCTCCCGGCAGCGGAGGACTCGCTCCCGGCAGCGGAGGACTCGCTCCCGGCAGCGGAGGACTCGCTCCCGGCAGCGGAGGACTCGCTCCCGGCAGCGGAGGACTCGCTCCCGGCAGCGGAGGACTCGCTCCCGGCAGCGGAGGACTCGCTCCCGGCAGCGGAGGACTCGCTCCCGGCAGCGGAGGACTCGCTCCGGCAGCGGAGGACTCGCTCCCGGCAGCGGATACTCGCCGCAGAACGCGGACGACTGGCTGCCAGTAGCCGAGCACCCGCTGCAGGGCGCCGAGGACCGGCTGCGGACAGCGGACGATCGGCTGTAGGCAATGGACGATCCGCTGCATGCAGCGGAGAACCGGCGACCGGACGCCGACGACCGGCAGCGGTAGCCGAACACCGGCTGCGGAACGCGGACGACTGGCCGCAAGCAGCGGAGCGCCGGCGGCATGCAGCGGAGGACCGGCGGCGGGCAGCGAGGGGCAGGAAGACCGCCAGCAGGTACCCGCACGCCGTCGCCGAGAGAGTGGTTGAGGAGTTTGACGGCCGGCAGAACCACGGCTAGCCTTACGCATGGCCCTCCTCCCGCCACGCGATCTAGACCAGGAAGTCGCCAAGCACTTCCAAGGGACCCCGGAAGAGCGCATGCGCCTCGCCCTCCGCCTCGGGCAAGAGGCGCTCAAACTCTTCCACGCCACCCTCCCTCCCGGCACCACCCTGGCCGAGGCCCGGGAGATCCTCCGCCTGAACAAGCAGCGAGGGCGACGGCCGTCGAAGGTGATGGAGGCCTGGCGGGGTTGAGCCTTCTCGACCGTATCCTCGAGTACCTCACGAGTAAGGGAGTCCCTTCGGCGCTCATCGGTGGCTTCGCGCTCGCAGCGCACGGAGTCGCTCGGGCAACGGAGGACGTCGATTTTCTGGTCCTCGATCGATCTGTGCTCGACAAGCCTTTCTGGGAAGGCTGGGAGAATGTCGCAGAAGTCGAGATCCGGCGCGGTGACCTGGACGACCCCCTTGCAGGAGTGGTTCGCGTGCAGAGCGCCGGAGAGATCGTGGATCTCGTCGTCGGGCGGGAACCTTGGATGAAGGGAGTCCTGGACCGCCGGAGCGAGATCCACCTAAACTCCCGCGTCCTGCCGGCCGTGACCCGTGTCGATCTGGTGCTCTTGAAGCTCTTCGCGGGAGGTCCGCAGGATCTCCTGGATATCGAATTTCTCCTCGCTGCCGATACCGGAGGGCTCAAAGCCGAAGTCGAGGAGTTCCTGGAGGGACGCCGAGGTCTCCTGGTGGAGACATGGAAGCGGGTCCTGATGCGTTCGTCTGCAAATCCACCCTCTTAGCCGCTGTGCAGATTCACCTCCGACGAGCTTCCTCCTCGCAACAGTCCGAGCACCCCCTTACTTGGGCGGAGAAATCCAGCCTGACCGCTTCTTCACCAAGTCTGTCAGTACCAATTGGGCTTGGCCTCTAATATCGCAGCCCTACGCTTAACTCGAGTCTCCAACTTAAGCCGCGCAGGCGCCCCGAGTTCAGTTTTATTGATCTCGAGGCTTGACATCTTCTCAGACAAGGCATATAAACAAGAAGCGCCTGGTTGGGTGGGCCAACCAGGCGCAGCGGACTTAGCCCGGACGGTATCCAGACCTATTCGCTTCTCAAGGGTACCCGAAGGGCCCCAATCGCGGCAAGTGCCGCAGGGAGCTTTAAAATGCTTAACCCTACCGACGGACACATCGTTGCTGGCGTTGTGCTCGACAAACACAGGTTCCTCGGCAAAATGAAGGGTGCGCAATTACTCCAAGTAGCGCTTGACCCAAGGAAGACAGAAGACCTCAAGCAAGTGGCCGCCAGTACAGAGTTGGAGGATCTCCGGCGAATCAGAACTGATCTTCAGAGGCTATTCGAGGGAGCGAAGGCTCGTAATGTGGAGCCATATGCTCAGTACATTGTCGATGTCTATGCAGGGACTGCAGGGATGGCGCCACCAATTATTCTATTCACCGAGCAGGAGCTTCCGGTCGATGAGCAAAATGGCGGTACCGCTTTCGCTCAAATACCATATGGAACTCAGGTTGTCGCAATAGATGGAGAGACCCAACTGGCAGCTAGGTTCGAGGCTGCAAATATCAATCCCGCTACAAAACAAGAATTCGTGCCAGTGGTCATTTGCCACGGGCTCACTCTTGAATGGGGGCGGCAGGTTTTCCATGACCTCAACACTCTTGGCGTTCAGCCAAATTCCGCATTGAGTATTTCCATGGATCAACGAGATCCATTGACCTACGTGGCTCGACAAGTCGAGAAGCAGGTGCCATTCTTTGCCGGCCGCGTGAACATGGTTCGCCGCCAACTGGGCCGAAATGACAAGCATGTAGTCACCATTACGGCCATCCGGGGTGCGTGCGTAACTCTCGCTGAAGGCATCGGCGGTATCCGACACGGTGCACGACCCGTTCAAGTTGATCCGGCCCAGCTTGGCGGGATCGAAAATGTGGCTATTGAATGGTTTACTGCAGTAGCTGAGGCATTCGGAGCCTCGATCGAGGATCGTGATCGCACTGTCTCTAGTTCACCGGCAGTTCTGGCCGCTATCGGAGCAATCGGCCATGAACTAATCCACATATCGGATGCGCAGGTTCGTGCTGAAAAACGAGATGAGCTAATTGACAAGCTCCGGTTGGTAAAGTGGGGCAAGGACAAAACCTGGGAGGGTATCGCAGGCAAGTTCAGTCCGAAGGGAAAATTCTCAGTGGGAGGATCGAAGGAGACGGCCTATGCGGTCTATGCCGCTCTGACGAACCGCGACGACAGAGGCTACAAACAAATCCGAGAGGCTGCTGCGGCCTAATTCGGAAGGCCGGCGGCTCAGCCGCCGGCCTCTTCATTTCCTATCCCATGCTGCTTCCACGCCTCTACCCTCCAACTTTGCGCCCGTCCCGCCTCGCTATTGTTTAGAAATCATGTCATCCATTGAGGGGATGCGCGTCGGCTGCACCAAGCAGCTCTGCTCAGTGGCCTCCTACTGCTGTCGGTGCATCACGGCGGGCGCCATCGACTGCTCCTCCTGCGCCGGCTGCTGACCTCTCGCGATCCTACCCAGCCGGCGGGGAACCCGGAACCCTCTTCGCCAACTCCTCTCCCCCGTACCGCCGATTCAGCACCATCCCCGTGACCTTTCCATCCTTGTCCACCACGAACCTCAGGCGGTCCATCGTCTCCCGGTAGAAGAACTCGTTTCCTCCCGCCGGCAGGATTTCGAGCTTGGGGTAGCCCGCTCGCTGAGTGAAGAGATGGTCTCCCTCGCGGCTCACCATCCGGCTGGTCGTGGGGTCGACCTGGTACATCCCCACATAGCGATCGAGGACCTCGGGGGCGAGCGGGACGGTCTTCCTCTCTTCCAGGGGCTTGCCGATCGCCTGGGCGGCGAGGCGGACGGCGAGGGTGGCGGGGCTCGGCTGGTGCTCCAGGGCGTTCGAGAGGATGACGATCAGGAGGTGGTCCTCGGGCAGGCGGAGGATCTCGGACTTGAAACCGTTCAAAACCCCGTCGTGCTCCTCCAACCGGTGGCCCTCGTAGGTCCAGAGCTCCCAGCCGTAGCCGTAGTTGGTGGAGCGGCCGTCCTTCAGATGGAAGGGGCTGAACATGCGGTCGAGGAGGTCTCTGCGGAGGAGCCCACCCTTCGTCAGGGCGTGCTCCCACCGAGCCAGGTCGTCGACCGTCGAGAGGAGCCCGCCGTCCGCCTGGGCCTGGTTGCCGGCCAGGGGGAGCGCGTTCCGATAGTGGCCGGTGGGGCCGTCGTAGCCCGCGGCCCTTCCGGGGACGATCGCCCCCCAATCGGCATAGGCGGTGTGGGTCAGGCTGAGCGGTTTCAAGAGGTTCTCGGCGACCCAGGTGGCATAGGGCTGGCCGGTGATCTTCTCCAGGATGATTCCCAGGAGGAGATAGCCCGAGTTGTCGTAGAGCCACTTCTCTCCTGGCGCGAAATCGAGCGGCTGGTCTTTGACCCGGTCGAGGATCTGGGAGACCGAAAAGCCCTCGAAGCTGCCGTCCTTCCAGGCGGGAAGATCGGTGTAGTTCTTGATCCCTGAGGTGTGGGTGAGGAGGTTTTCGATCGTGATCCGCTGCCCGTGGGTCGGATAGTCGGGAAGGAAACGGGTGAGGTCGTCGCTCAGGGCCAGCTTCCCCTGCTGGACCTGTTGGAGGATGGCCAGGGCGGTGAACTGCTTGGTGAGCGAGCCGATCCGGAAGACCATGTCGGGCCGGAGCGGCACCCCGAGCTCCAGATGGGCCAGGCCGTAGGCCTTCCGCAGGAGCACCTGGCCGTCCTTCTCGACGAGCACCGCCGCTCCCGGCTCGGCGGGAGGGTAGGTCTGGGCGAGGAGCCGGTCGAAGCTGCCCGCGAGGTCCGCGGGAGGGGCCACGGGGCGGGCGGGGGCCGAGGAACCGAGGAGGAGCAGGAGCAGCGCCAGGACGAGCGGAGTCCGACGACGGTGCCGCATGGCTAGCGGCGGTTCGCCGGCCCGTTCGGCGACCCGTTCTGCGGCCGATACCCCGGTCCCCGCAGCACCTTCCCGGGCAGCGCGCCGGTCGTCTTTCCGCCCTCGATCACCGGCACGCCGTTGACCAGCACGTATCTCCATCCCCTACCGAGAGCTGGTTGGGGTTCTCGAAGGTGGCGACATCGTGGATCGTCGCGGGATCGAAGACCACCACGTCCGCCCACATCCCCTGCTTGAGGACCCCGCGGTCGGTCAGGCGGAGGCGCTGGGCGGGGAGGGCCGAGAACTTGCGGATGGCCTCGGGGAGCGTGAGCTGCCCGTCCTCGCGCACGTACTTCCTCAAGATGCGGGGGAAGGTGCCGTAGGCGCGCGGGTGGGGGTGCTCCTTGCCGAGGGGACCGGTCGGGAGCGGTGCCCTGGGAGTCGTTGCAGATCGACACCCAGGGCTGCTTGAGGGCCAGCGGCGACGTCCGGCTCGGACATGCCGAAGACCGCGACCTCGGTGTAGCCGTGGTCCTCGATCAGGAGGTCGAAGAGGGTCTCGATCGGCTCTTTGCCGCGGAGCTTGGCGATCTCGGCCAGGGTCTTGCCCTGGAGCGGCACGAGCGCCGGGTTCTGGAAGACCGAGAGCAGGATCCCCTCGGGGCCGGGGACCTCCTGCCACTCGTTGTCCCAGCCGGTCGGTCGTGGCCGATTCCATCTCCTTGCGGATGCGGGCCCGGGTCGTGGGGTCCTTCAGGCGCGCGATCATCCTGTCGTCGCCCCCCTCGTGCGCCCAGGGCGGGACGAAGGCGGAGAAGGAGTTGAACCAGGCCGGATAGGCGTAGGTGTCGGCGGTGATGTCGACGCCGCCGCGGCGCGCGCCTCGGCGATCTTCTTGACGATGTCCGGCATCCGCCCCCAGTTGCGCTTGCCGGCGGCTTTCAGGTGCCAGATCTCGACCGGGGTCTTGCGCCTCGCGGGCGATGCGGATCGCCTCGTCGATCGCCGCCAGCACGGCGTCGCTCTCGCTCCGCATGTGGGTGGCGTAGATGCCGCCGTAGCGGGCGCTCTCGGCGGCCAGCGCGATCAGCTCCTCGGTCGAGGCGTAGGGCGCGGGCGCGTACTGGAGGGAGGTCGAGACCCCCACCGCCCCCTGCTCCATGGCCTCCCGCACGAGGGCCTTCATCCGCTCCAGCTCCGCCGGCGTCGCCGGCCGGTTCTCCTCGCCGACCACCAGCCGCCGCACCTGGGTGGCGCCGACGTAGGTCGCGAGGTTGATCCCCATCCCCTGCTTTTCCAGCCGGGCGAAGTACTGGCCGAAGGTCCGCCAGTCGGCGGTGATCCCCATGTGGTCGTAGCCCCGCCGGTCCGTCGGCCACCAGGGCATCGGAGAGCGGCGCCGATCGAGCCGCCCTCGCCGGTCGATCTCGGTGGTGATCCCCTGGAAGATCTTGGACGGCAGGCGCGGCTCGACGAGGATGGTGAGCTCCGACTGCCCCAGCATGTCGATGAACCCGGGCGCCACGACCTTCCCCGCGACGTCGATCCGCCGCTTGGCCGGCGCCCCGGCCAGATTGCCGATCGCCGCGATCCGCCCGTCCCGGATGCCGACGTCCCCCGAGTACCAGGGGGAGCCCGTGCCGTCGACGACGTGGCCGTGCTCGAGGACGAGGTCGAAGGGGGGGACCTCTTGGGCCGGGAGGCTTCCGGCGAGAGGAGGAGCAGCGCGAGGGCAGCGGGCCAGGCGAGCCGGGTCATGCGGGTCTCCTTCTATCCATGCCCCAGGGTGAGGCGGGGGGTGAACCGGGGGATTATGGCATTGCGGGGATCTGGAACGACTACAGCCGGCCGCGGCGCTGCCGCGCTCGCTGGCGGAGCCCTCGGAGGGCATAGCCGAGGAGAGCGATAGTCACGATCAGCTCGGCCACCGCGGGCAGGAGGGGCGGCCGCTGCAAGACCGACCGGCCCGGCTCGGCCGGATCGTAGTAGACGGTGAACGGGCCCCGCGGCACCTCCGAGACCGCCTCGGTGCCCACGTAGGACTGCCCCGCCGCGGTGTACCGGTAGAGGATCGACTCCCGCCGCTGGGTAAAGAGGCGGAACTTCTTCTCCTGGCGGGAAAAGGTGGCCGGAGAGATCTGCCGCTGGACCCCTTCCAAGGTCGCCGGGACCGCCTGGTAGCCCCGGGTGTTGGCGAGCTGCGAAAGCTGGGGAATGACGTAGAGGAAGGCACAGACCCCGAGCACCCCGACGGCCAGGGCGATCCACTCCTGGCGCCGGGTCAGATCGGGCCGCGGCGCCTCCCGCGAGAGGGGACCCGGATCGGCGGAGCGCGGTGGACGGCGGGAGGAGCTGCTCATCGGTGGGACCTCTTCAGAGCTGGCATAGAGGCGTCACTATATCGCGGTCCACAGTTCAAAAATTTGACTTATTCTAAATTCTGGTCCATGATGGATCGAAACATGTCTTTGTACATGTCGTTTAGCACAGGGAGAGCGCATGTCGTGGAAAAGCCTGGGTCCCGGTAAGTTCAGCTTCAGTGGCGCCATCATCCCCTGGGCGGAGCAGTTTCAGAAGTGGTTTCAAGAAGATACCAAAAACAACAAGGGAATCGTCTACGAATCCTATTTTTCCGCTCTGGTCTTCTCCTACGCGCGGTTCGCGAAGGAAAAGTGGAACTCGGAGTGGCTCGGCGGCCGGAAGGTGCGTGCGCTCGACGCCTTCGTCGAAACCGAAGAGGACGGAACGCTCAAAGTAAAGCTTTTCGACACGCTCGACTATCTGGCGGAAAACCTTTCGCACGACGACCGGAATGCCTGGGAGAAACAGTGCCGGGCCCAGGCGAAATCCACTTTGAAGATCGCCTGAAGCCTCGCCTCTTCCCCTCTCCTCGCCCGAAGCCGGATCACCCCGGCTGCTGCCAGAGCCTGACCCCGCCCAGAAGCCCCGCGACGTTCTCGACGATCTTGACGTTCGCCGGCAGGGCGAAGTGGATGTCCTTCGAATTGCCGCCGCCTAAATAAAGGGTGCGGTAGTTGAAGATCCGCGAGAGCTGCTCGATCACCTTCACCACCCGCCGGTTCCAGCGCTTCTTGCCCATCTTCTGGAGCGCCGCGTTGCCCACCAGATCCTCGTAGGTCTTCTTCTTTTTAAAGGGATGGTGGGCCATCTCGATGTTGGGCACATAGTGGCCGTCGATGTAGAGCGCGAACCCCATGCCGGTGCCCAAGGTCACGACCAGCTCGGTCCCCTTGCCCTCGATCACCGCGAGCCCCTGGACGCCGGCGTCGTTCGCCACCCGCACAGGCTTGGCGGTAAGCTCCTCGAGCGATCCCTGCAAGTTGAAGTTCGCCCAGGCCTTGTCGAGGTTGGGAGCGGTCAGGGTCACCCCCTCGACCACGACACCGGGGAAACCCACCGCCACCCGGTCGAAAGGGGGCATCTGGCCGACGATCTCCTTCAAGGCCCCAAGCACCGCTTCCGGTGTCGCCGGATGGGGGGTCTCCACCCGCACCCGCTCGCAGGTGGGTTTATCCGTAAGGTCGGCGGTCAGCCCCTTGAGGCCGGTGCCCCCGATGTCCAGACAGAGTGTGATGACGGGCTTGGTCTTCGCCATGAGGTCTCCCTTGGGCCTTGAGCTGCAGGGCCGGTTGAGGGGGGATCCTATCGCACCGCTCCGGATCGAGCGTGAAACCCAGGTCTCAAAGGAATTCCACCCTGCCCTGGATCTCCCCAGCCGTCAGCACCTCGTAGAGGAAGATCAGCCGCCGAATCATTTCGCCGACCGAGTAGGCAGTCTTATGGCAGTAGACGATCCCGGAGTGATGGGAGCCCTGACCGGCGAGGCGGAGGAAGTCGGCATCGTGGGTGACGAGGACCCTCTGCGAGGTTCGGGCGTAGTCCAGATGGACCAGATCGCTCCTGCTGAGCAGGCCGGCCTCGACCGTGGTCGTGACATCGATCCCGTGCCGGCGTAGTCCGCGGGCGATTGCGGGATCGATATGTTCGTCGAGATGAAAGCGGATCCGCTCAGCCAAGGCTGAGGGCTTTCAGCTTCTCCCGCAAAGGGGAGACGTTCCGCCGCTCGAAAGCCTCGGCAAAGGCCCTGTCCTCTTCGATCGAGCGATCGATTTCGACCTGATGCTCGTAGTAGTAGGCCATCGCGGCATGGAGGGCGGCCAGAGGCAGATCGTAGGTTCCCGCGACCTCGGCTAACGGCTGGCCCAGGCGAAGATGCATCAGGACGATGTCGTCGACGCTGATGCGACCCCCGGCAAGGCAGACCTTCCCGCCCCGCACGCCGGAAGTGGAATCGAGGTATTGCGTGAGCAGGGCTTCCATAGGTGGCCTCTCCAGGGCCGATTGTATCTCATGGGCCCTCACACCCCGCTCTCGACCAGCTCCCCCGACTGGATGTGCCAGAGGTCGGCGTAGGTGCCGCCGCGGGCGAGGAGGTCGTCGTGGTGCCCCTCCTCGGCGACCTTGCCGTCGCGGAGGACGAGGATGCGGTCGGCGTGGCGAATGGTCGACAGGCGGTGGGCGATGATGAGCGCGGTGCGGCCGGAGGTCAGGGTCTTCAAGCTCTGCTGGATAGCCCGCTCGGTCTCGGTGTCGACCGAGCTCGTAGCCTCGTCGAGGACCAGGATGGGCGCGTCCTTGACGATGGCGCGGGCGATCGAAAGGCGCTGGCGCTGGCCGCCCGAGAGCTTGATCCCGCGCTCGCCGACGATCGTCTCGTAGCCGTCGGGGAGCGAGGCCACGAAGTCGTGGAGCTGGGCAAGCCGGGCGGCCCGCTCGACGACCTCCGGCCCGGCGCTCCCGGTGCTGTAGGCGATGTTCTCGTAGATCGTGCCGTGGAAAAGGTAGACGTCCTGGGAGACCAGGGCGATGTTGGCGCGGAGGTCGCGCTGGGCCAGCTCGCGCACGTCGTGGCCGTCGATGCGGACGGCGCCCCCGGTCACGTCGTAGAGCCGCAGCAGGAGCTTGATGACCGTCGACTTGCCGGCCCCGGTGGGCCCGGCGATCCCCAGGGTCTCCCCCGGGGCGACCCGGAAAGACACTCCGGAGAGAACCGGCTCGCCGCGCTGATAAGTAAAGGCCACATGGTCGAAGACCACCTCGCCCCTGGCGCGCCCGAGCGGCACCGGCCGCTCCGGGTCGCGGATCGCCGCGAGGGTATCCAGGAGGCCGAAGATGCGCCGCGCCGACGCTTTGGCCCGCTCGTAGTCGTCGACCGTCGTCCCCAGGCGGGTGAGCGGCCAGAGGAGGCGCTCGGTCATCATGGCGAAGAGGACGAGCTGGCCGACGGTGACAATCCCGGTGCCGGCGAGGACCCAGTAGCTGCCGAGGAGAAGCACCCCGGCGAAGCCGCCGACGATCGCCATGCGGATCAGGGGGACGTAGATCGCGGCCAGGCGGATGGCGTCGAAGTTCGCCTCCCGGTACTCGTTCGAGGTGCTCCGCACCCGCTCGGTCTCGAAAGCCTCGGCGGTGAAGCTCTTGATCACCAGAATGCCGGCGATGTTGTTCTCGAGGCGGCTGGAAAGCCCCCCCACTGCGGCGCGCACCCGCCGGTAGCGGGGGGAGATCTTCCGCTGGTAGAGGAGGCTCCCCCAGAGGATGACCGGGATGGGCGCCATGCCGACCAGCGACAGCTGCCAGGAGGTGCCGAGCATGATGATGCCGGCGAAGACGAAGAGGACGGCGATCTGGACCAGCTCGTTGAAGCCGGTGTTCAAGAAGCGTTCGAGCTGGTTGACGTCGTCGTTCAGCATGGCGAGGACGTCGCCCAGCCGGTGCTCCTCGAAAAAGGCGATCTCGCGCGACTGGATCTGCTCGTAAGTGTCCATCCGCAGATCGTGCTGGACGCGCTGGGCGAGGCCCATGAACATCGCCTGATAGATCCACTGAAAAAAGCTCTCGAAAAAGAAGATGCCGACCGAGAGCCCGGCCAGGACGACGGCCAGGCGCCAGGGGTCCCGGGTGCCGGCGAGACCGGAGATCCAGGCCGGGGCCGAGCCGCGGAGCGAGTCGATGACCCAGCCGACGAGGAGCGGCGGCATCAAGTCGAGCACCTTGTTGGCGACGGAGGCCGCCACCGCCCCGTTGACGGTCCGCCGGTAGGGTTTGAGATACCGGAAGAGCCGCCGCATGGGCCGCGGAGCCTCGGGCAGACGGGGGATCTGGGGCGCGGGGCGGTCTAAAGAGGCGGGCTCGGTCACCGGCGATACCTCGAAACAGCTCGAAACGGCTCGAAACGGCTCGAAACGGCTCGAAACGGCTCGAAACGGGGGATGGTACCACCCCTACGCAAACGGCCGCCCCGCGGCTACCATGGGCGGCAAGGAGGGTGTGCGATGGAAGAGACCCTGAACATGGCCGACCACTACCTGAAGGACGTGGCGGTCGAGCTCCGCAAATTGAAGACCCTGGCCGACAAGGCCATCGCCCAGGTGGAGGACGGCGACCTTTTCACCGTCCTCGACCCGGAGTCGAACAGCCTTGCCATGCTCATGCAGCACCTGGGCGGCAACCTGCGCTCGCGCTGGACCCACTTCCTGACCGCCGACGGCGAGAAGCCCGACCGCCAGCGGGACGCCGAGTTCGAGGTCTCCCCGGAGACGACCCGGTCGACCCTCCTCGACGGCTGGGAGCTCGGCTGGAGCCGGCTCTTCGAGACCATCGACGGCCTCCTCGCCTCCGACCTCGCGAAGACGGTGACGATAAGGAGCGCCCCCCACTCCGTCCCCCAGGCCATCCAGCGGGCCCTGATCCACTGCGCCTACCACGTGGGCCAGATCGTCCTCCTCGCCAAGCACGCCCGGCAGGGGGAGTGGAAGAACCTCTCGGTGCCGAAGGGCGGTTCGACGAAACACGACCAGGAGGTGGCGACGGGGCACGGGAAGTGAGCGGGTTGGCGTCTCCTTTCGCGTAAAACCATGGCATAGTTCCGCCATGGGACGACGCAAGGCCCCCGCCGATCAATTGACCCTCTTCGCGGGTGCGGAACCAGAAGAGCCAGAGGAGGTAGGGGTCGGGCCGGCCCCGGTCTCCGAGGAGGTCGCCGAGCTGGGCCGGGCGCTCCCGGCAGAGATCCGGCTCGGGCCCTCGACCTGGTCCTTCCCCGGCTGGGCGGGGATCGTCTACGACCGGAAGTACACCCCGACCCGCCTGGCACGGGAGGGGCTCGCGGCGGTCGCCCGGCATCCGCTGCTCCGCGCCGCCGGGGTGGACCGCACCCACTACGCGCCGGTCGCCGCCGCCGAGCTTGCCGCCTATGCCGCGGAGGTCCCCCCGGGGTTCCGTTTCCTCGTCAAGGCGCACGAGGCGCTGACCCTGGCGCGCTTCCCCGACCGTCCGCGCTATGGCCGCGAACGCGGGCTCGGCAACCCGCTCTACCTGGACGTCGCCTATGCCGCCGACGCGGTGGTCGCCCCCTATATCGAGGGGTTACAAGAGAAAGGGGGCGCCCTCCTCTTCCAGTTCGCTCCTCAGGACGTCGGCGGTCCCGCCCGTTTCGCCGACGAGCTCGGCGCTTTCCTGGCCGCCCTGCCGCGCGGACCGCTCTACGCGGTCGAGCTGCGCAACCGCGAGCTCTTGATCCCGCGCTACGCCGAGGCCCTGGCAGCGGCCGGCGCCGTCCACTGCATCAACGCCCACCCGCGGATGCCCGACGTCCGCACCCAGGCCGCCGTGACCGGCCTCGCCACCGCACCGGCGCTCGTCGTCCGCTGGCTCCTCGGACCGGGGGAGACCTACGAGGCCGCCGGCAAGCGCTTCGCCCCCTTCGACCGCCTCCAGGAGGAGGACCCCGCGGCCCGCCAGGGCCTCGCCAAGCTCGCCCGCGAGGCGGTCGCCCGGGACCAGCCGGTCCTCGTCACGGTCAACAACAACGCCGAGGGCTCGGCACCGCTGTCGATCGAGAAGCTGGCAGCCGAGATCGTGCGAGCGCCGGACACTGCTTAGGCCTGGCTGCGCGGGAGCGCCCGAAGGAATCGGCACACAGGATTCAAACGGGCCCAGCAACACCTGCGGCGGATGATACTCTGGCCGCCGTCGTGCCCCGGAGACCCCTTTTCTGAAGATCGCCAAGGTTTTCGGCGCCGTTCTACTGGTCGCCCTCGCCCTCTTCGCCTTCGGCCGCTTCTTCCTCGGCCAGCTCGGCGGCAGCCGGGGGCCCGAGCCGGCCGGGATCGTCGACGGCCCGCCTCCCGGGTTCGAGGTCGTCGAGCGCGGGGTGATCCCTCCCGCCGAGGCGGCGCTCCAACTCGCGACGCTGCTCGATGCCCAGCCCCGGCGGGTCGCCCTGCGCTTCTTACGGGCCGGCGGCGGTGCGGTCTACTGGCTGGCCGATCCCGCGGCCGATCTCCTCGAGGAGCGCTCGGCCGGCGCTTCCGGGACCCGGGTCCAGACCGTCTGGCCGGGGCACCTCCACGACCGGCTGCGCTGGGCCCAGGCGCACGGCGGCGACCCCGCCGCTCCGGGCCTCCCGCTTGCCGAACGGCACAATCTGTATCACTGATCCTCTACCGAATCTTCGCGGTGGAGAGACCCGCGCGCGTATAATCCGATGTCCTCGATCGGCAACCTGGAGCGGTAGGAGGCCCCGGCGATGCGGGTGCTTTTGCTCACTGACGACACCACTCTGCCCGCCGCCCTCGTGACGGCCTTGGAGGCGCGCGGACACGAGGTCCTGACGGGGACCGGGACCGCGGTGTCGCTGCCCGCCACGGCGGAGACCGACCCCTACCCGGTGGTCCTCGTCTTCGGCGCCGATCCGGAGTCCGCCGCCGCCCTCTGCCGCCAGGCACGGACGCTCCCCGGGATCGACCGCTGCCACCTCCTCGCCACTTTCCCCACGGCGGGGCCCGGCCCCCTCCTCTCGGCGATCGCAGCGGGGGCCGACGACGCGCTCCCCTACCCCGCGAGCCCGGAGCTCCTGGACCTCCGGCTGGCCGTGGCGGAGGCCGCCGAGCGCCGGCGGGTGTCGCTCCGCGCCACCGAGGAGGTGCTGCGGGTCGAGCGCGCCCGCCGGGAGTCGGAGAAGCGCTACAGGAGCCTCTTCGACGGGGTCCCCGTCGGCCTCTATCGCACCACCCCGAGCGGCGACCTCCTGGATGCCAACCCCGCCATCGTCCGCCTTCTGGGCTACCCCGACCGCGACTCCCTCCTCACCGCCAACTCGGCCGACATGTACCTCGACCCCGAGGATCGCCTGCGCTGGCAGCGGGCGGTCGAAGGCGGCGGGACGGTGCAGGCCTTCGAGGCGCGGATGCGCCGGAGGGACGGCACCGTCATCTGGGGGCGCTTCTCGGTCCGCGGCGTCCTCGGCGAGGACGGCCAGGTGGCGCTCTACGAAGGGGCGATGGAGGACGTCACCGACCAGAAGCGTGCCGAGGAGGCCCTGCGGGCGAGCGAGGAGCGCTTCCGCGCCCTGGTCCAGAACGCCTCCGACATGATCGCCATCCTCGGCGCCGACGGGACGGTGCTCTACGGCAGCCCCTCGCACGAGCGGGTGCTCGGGCTGGTCCTCAAAGAGCAGGGGCACCCCGCGATCCTCGACTTCGTGCATCCGGAGGACCGGGAGCGGGTGTCCGGGGTCCTCGCGCTCCTCCTCGCCCGGCCGGAGGAGGTCGTCACCCTGGAGTGCCGCATCCGCCACCAGGACGGCTCCTACCGGGTCCTCGAATCGACCGCCGCCAACCTCCTCTCCCACCCCGCCGTTTTGGGGCTCGTCCTCAACTCGCACGACATCACCGCGCGGAAAAGGGCCGAGGAGCGGCTCCTTCACGAGGCTCTCCATGACGAGCTGACCGATCTTCCCAACCGAGCCTTCTTCATGGACCGCCTGCGCGCCGCCATGGCCAAGGCGCGGCGGGATCCTGAGCGGTTGACCGCCGTCCTCTTCCTGGACGTCGACCGCTTCAAGATCGTCAACGACAGCTTGGGCCACCCGGCGGGGGACGCTCTCCTGATCCAGATCTCGACCGCGCTCACCGCGGCGCTCCGCCCCTCGGACATCATCTCGCGGGTAGGGGGCGACGAATTCGCCATCCTCCTCGAAGGGGGGCACGACGTGGCCGACGCGGTGCGGGTGGCCGAGCGCATCCACGAGCGCCTGTCCGGCCCCCTCCTCCTCGAAGGCCACGAGATCTTCATCACCGCGAGCCTGGGGATCGCCATCTGCACCCCCGACTACGAGCGGCCGGAGGATCTGCTGCGCGACGCCGACACGGCGATGTACCGGGCCAAGGCCTCGGGAAGGGCCTGCCACGTCATCTTCCACCGCGGCATGCACCACTCGGTCGTCGCCCGGCTGAAGCTGGAGACCGACCTGCGGCGGGCGCTCGAGCGCGGCGAGCTCTGCCTCGACTACCAGCCCTTCGTCTCGCTCGCCGACGGCCAGATCGTCGGCTTCGAGGCCCTGGTGCGCTGGCACCATCCGCAGCGCGGGCTCCTCCTCCCCGAGGAGTTCCTCGCGGTCGCCGAGGAGACCGGGCTCCTGGTCCCCATCGGCAGCTTCGTCCTCACCGAGGCCTGCCGCTTTCTGCACGGCCTGGAGGAACGCCACCCCGGGCCGCGCCCCCTGACCCTGAGCGTCAACCTCTCCCACAAGCAGTTCTTCCACCCCGACCTCTTCGCCCAGATCGAGGCGGCCCTGGCGCTCTCCGGGCTCGCCCCCGCCTGCCTGGGCCTCGAGATAACCGAGGGGGTGATCCTCCGCGACTCCCAGCTGACGGCGAGCCACTTCGCGCGCTTGAAGGAGCTCGGGGTGCAGCTCTATCTGGACGACTTCGGCAAGGGCTACTCCTCGCTCAACCACCTGCACCGCTTCCCGGTCGACCGGCTGAAGATCGACCGCTCCTTCACCGCGCGCCTGGAGGAGGCGGCGAGCAACCAGGCGATCGTCGAGGCGATCGTCAAGCTCGCCCACCAGCTGGGGATGAAGGTGGTCGCCGAGGGGGTGGAGAGCGCCGGTCAGCTCGCCAAGCTGCGCAGCTTCGACTGCGAATACGGCCAGGGACTCTTCTTCTCCCCGCCGCTCGCCGCCGCCGAAGCCGAGGCCCTGCTGGCCTCCGGGCTCTCCCGGTAGGGGCGTAACGACCGAGCAGCACGACCGAGCACCGTGGGCGGGCGTAACAAACTTTTGCCCCGCTCGCCCGTATACAGGTGTGGATGAAGACTCCCTCTTCTCCTTCCCCCCCCAAGTGGGGCGGCGGTTGTCAGGCCGCCGCCCCTGCTGCCTCGGAGTCCAAAAGCTAGGGCAACTTCTGGAACTGATCTTTGGTGTAGTGCAGTTTGGGGGAACGGTCAGCGGTACACATCTTTTCGATGACCTACCTTGACCACCTCGACCAGGAGGTCACGGTCTACGATCGAGTAGACGATCCGGTAAACCCCTTGCCGGATGCGATAGAGATCCTGCCCCGTGAGCTTTTGGGAGCCCTGGGGCCGAGGAGCGTTGGCGAGATCGCGGATGCGTACGACGATGCGCTGTCGGTCCTTCTGGGAGGGGATGGCGTCGATTTCTTTTAAGGCCGAGGCCCTGATCTGTACCCTATATTCGGCCACGCCGCTTCAGATCCTCGACCACCTCTTCAAAGTCCAGGAGCGGCTCCCCTGCCCGCTCTCGGACGGCGGCGAGATCCTCGGTATCCTCCGCCAACTCATGTCGAACCGCCTCGTTGACGATCTCCGAAATGGACCGCTCCGTCGCGACCGACTTCGACCGTAGCGCCTGGTGGATCTCGGGATCCAGGTAGATCGTGGCTCTTTTGTGTGCAGACCTCATACGGGAATGATGGGGGCTGGTAGCGCTGAGGTCAAGTCCGGCGCCGTGGCCTCTCCGAGATGGCCAATTCCATCCCACCCTCTGGACCCACTCCCAAGCACCAGGGCGACCGCCTCTCTAGCCATGCGAACAGTCGCGGTTGAACTTCCAGCCGCTGGAGTTCCCTCTACTTTAGTCTGACAGGCGCCGGAACTCTGCGATCACCTGCTCTGGAGCCACTGCGGAAGCTAGCCATTCGAGGTAGTCCCGGATGAGTTGGTCGAGGCTCTTGTCCAATGGCGGAAGCGACCTTCTGTGGCCTCCCTGACCCAGCGTTCGTCAAGGGAAGGTCTAACGCCTTCTCTACTAGGCTGACTCCATCGATCCGAAGGCCCCTATTTATCAGTTTAAAGAGATGGACACTCCAGAGCGGCGGCCATGAGGCCGCCGCTCTGGAGCGCTTCTCATGTCTTTTCTTTGGTAAGCCCGATGGGCTTAAATTTACCGCTTCCCTTGCTCTAACAATTCGTCTTTAGCTCTTAAAACGATGTTTACAGCTTGCATCCAGAATTCTGTGTCATGACCCAGACTATTCACTGTACGAGCAGAGCGGCTCTTCGCAGCAAGCGATTTGTAAAGCTCTTCTGCGCAATGTCGAAAGACAACTTTTGGGTCGAGCTTCCACCGGTAGCATTCTCCTTCGATTTCAAGGAGTTCACGAAAAGCCGCGGCCAGTGGTAAGGATGCAGCGAGATCCATGCGGTGATCGGTATGATAGGATGTGCCAGGACGAGAGTAGGGTTTTTTCAAAGTCTTTACCGCCCTAAGCCCTCCGAAACGCTTCCCTTTCACAGAATCGCCACGACTGAACTCTGATTCTATAAACTCTGGAAAGGTTATGATATCGACTGCGACTGGATAGAGCCGTCGAAATTCGGCTTCATTATTCGTGAACAGATCAAGAGCACGCCCTTTCGATCGATACATCTGAGCTGGCTGGACAGTTTTCCAGCGGTCCTTGAGAAAACAAGCGAGACGCTGAATTATCTCTCGGACATGCCACTCCTTGTCCTCGTTCTCCCGAAAAGCAACTAGTGAAACATCGAAGCCGGACTCACGGAGCGCCCCCTTAAGTTCTTCGAAACGGTTCTGATACTCGTCAAGAGTATACTGCTGAACCTGAGAGGAAGTGTTCAGTGCTTCCACTACTTCATCAACCTCTATCCCGCTACCCGCCAGGAAGTGAACCCGGACGGCCGGCTCAGACCAACCGTCTTGCTCAGTCAGTTCGTTGGCACGCGCGACAGTTTGCCGGATGACTTCGTAAGTATGGCCGCCATCCGCGATGCCAAACCTAGGTTCATCATCTGTGAGTTCGTCGTACTCAGAAGGATCGATATCAGGAATTGTAATCCGTACAACCTTGCGATTATTGTCGTACTCGAATTTCTCGCAGAGATAGGCGATGCCCCGATTCTTGAGGTGAAAGGAATCCGGATTGTTTTCGACCGTACTCATCATATCCCGAAAGGGTTTTTTGGACTCTGAGGGCGGTCTAACGTTTGCGTTTCCCCTGTCCAGCTTGACTGCTTCGGAGAAGGGTAACCACGTCTCTAGATGAAAGAGACGCTCCTGCTTCGGGTCTTTTAACCTTTTGCAGTGATCGTTATCTTGAAGTTGGAGTTCAATGGTTTTGGTGGGATAGGACATAATCTTTTCTCCTTTTGGCAGCGTGTGCTTGCCAAGGCATTAGTCGCTCGAAGCCGTGATGGTCATCGAGTGCAAAAAAAGCATAGCAGATACCCTGTAAAATGCAAGAGAGACTTGAGCTCGGTCGGGAGCGAACTCGAAAGCGAGTATCCTATCGCCTCCGCCACCCCGCCCCCGGCCCGCGCCCCACGCACTCGACCCTCCCCTCCCGCTGAAGCTGCTGCAACACCCTCCTCGCCAGGTCGCGGCTCACTCCCGGACACGCCCGCTCCAGGTCGGACAAGGAGAACTCCCCGGGAAAGGAGCCTATCGCCGACTCGATCAGGGCGGTCTTGGCGCCTCGGGGAGCTTTGTCCTGGCCGACGCGGCTCTCGAACTCGACGTAGGCCCGGCGCACGATCGAGAGAAAGTAGTTGAGCCAGGGGAGGATGTCGTGTCGAGCCTCGTGCCAATCTTCGGAACTGCGACGCAGGACATCGTAGTAGTCGGCGCGAGACTCCTCGATCAGGCGCTCCAGGCTGATGTAGCGCCCCACCTCGTAGCCGTGCTGGTAGAGCGCCAGGAGGGTCAGCAGGCGCGAGACCCGACCGTTGCCGTCCCGGAAGGGGTGGATGCTGAGGAAGTCGAAGATCAGACAGGCGTCGGCGAGGAGCGGCGGCACCTTGCCCTGGTTCAGGACGTGGCGATAGGCGAGGCAGAGGCTCCTCGATGGCAGCCGGGGTCTCGGCCGCGGAGACGGGACGGAAGCGCACCAGCGGCGGAGCTCCCTCGCGCAGCTCTACGATCTCATTGTCGACCCGCTTCCACTGGCCGGCATCCCCGGCGCCCTCCTGGCAGAGCCCGTGAAGGCGGCGGAAGAGGTCCGGGGTGACTGGCAGATCGTCGGCGCTGGCATGGATGAGGTCGAGGCCGAGCCGATACCCTCGGATCTCCTCCTCGGAGCGGTCGCGGGGGACGGCGTTCTCGAGCACCAGGGGAGCGAGCCGATTCGGCGCCACGGTTACCCCCTCGATCCGATTCGAGGACTCGACGCTCTGGACCAGCGCCGTCTCGCGGAGCGCGGCGAGCAGCTGCGGTGCCTGGCGGACGGAGAGCGCCTGCCTGCCCTTGGCCTCCGCGATGTCGGTCAGCAGCCAGACCGAGCTGAGCGGTACCGAGAAACCTTCGAGGAAGCCGCCGCGGAAGGAGTGAGAGGAGATAGTACCCTCTCTCTTCCCCTCTCTTACGACTTATGACCTCTTCTCTCGAACCACAGGGGAGAATGCCACGGGAACCCCTTCGCGCCATAGAATGCCCCCGACCCCTGGGAGGCACCATGCGGAAGACGTTCGCCGGCAGCGCTTTTCTCCTTCTTCTCCCTCTCGCCCTGGCGGCCCCGGTCCCGGCGGCCGCGGCGCCGTCCGCGCCAAAGATCCCGCGCACGATGCGGCTCGACTACTACCACACCGGCAATGCCACCGAGGAGCGCTTCAGTCTCGACCGGGTGGTGCTCGAACCGCTCCCCTGGCCGGGGAACCCGGCCCGGCCGCTCGACGACACCAACCTCGGCAGGTACTTCTTTGAGGTGATCGACCGCGGCACCAACCGCGTCCTCTACTCGCGCGGCTTCGCCTCGATCTTCGGCGAGTGGCAGGACACCGACGAGGCGAAGGAGGCGAACCGCACCTTCTCCGAGTCGCTGCGCTTCCCCGCCCCCGACCGGCCGGTGCGGATCGTCCTCGCAGAGCGCGATCCGCGAAATGACTTCCACCCCGTCTGGTCGACGGTCGTCGATCCCGCCGACCCCGCGGTCGACTCCGCGCTCCCCGCCTCGCCCGGACCGCTCCTCGCTCTCCAGAAGAGCGGCGACCCGGCGAGGAAGGTCGACCTCCTCATCCTGGGGGACGGCTACACCGCGGCCGAACGGGGAAAGTTCGAGCAGGACGCCAAGCGCCTGACCGAGATTCTCTTCCGGACCTCGCCGTTCAAGGAGCACCGGGGCGACTTCAACGTCTGGGGGCTCTGCCCGGAGGCCAGGGAGTCCGGCATCTCACGCCCGTCGACCGGCCTCCACCGCCGCTCGCCGGTGGGCGCCGCCTACGACACCTTCGGCTCGGAGCGCTACGTCCTCACCTTCGAGAACCGCGCCTTCAGAGACATCGCCGCCTTCGCCCCCTACGAGTTCGTAGAGATCCTGGTCAACGGCAAGACCTACGGCGGCGGCGGCATCTTCAACCTCTACAGCACCGTCGCCGCCGACAGCGACTGGGCGCCCTACGTCTTCGTCCACGAGTTCGGCCATCACTTCGCCGGCCTGGCCGACGAGTACTACACCTCCGACGTCCCCACCGAGGGCAAGCCCGTCGAGCCCTGGGAGACCAACGCGACGACCGAGCCCGACCCCAAAAAGCTCAAGTGGAGGGATCTCCTGACCGCCGGCACGCCGGTCCCCACCCCCTGGCGGAAGGAAGAGTTCGAGTCCTTCGAGAAGGACATTCAGCAGAAGCGCCGGGCGATCCGCGCCGCGAACCGCCCGGAATCCGAGATGGACGACCTCTTCCGCGCCGAGCGCCAAAACGACACCCGGCTCCTCGGCACCGACGCCCACTCCGGGAAGGTCGGCGCCTTCGAGGGGGCGGACTATCATGCCAAGGGGTACTACCGGCCCGAGGAGGACTGCATCATGTTCACCCGCGACGAGGTGGGGTTCTGCTCGGTGTGCCGGAAGACCCTGGAACGGGTGATCGGGCTCTACACGGCGGGCTCCTAGCGGCGCTTCGCGCCGCCAGGCACCGGTTCTCGAAACCAAAACTGAAGGCCTGGACCCCTGGCCTCTCTGTTAGACTCATGCTCCTCCATTAGAACGATCCAGATCGGATCGCACCTCCTGGCTTCGGGAAAGCTCCTTGACCCTCGGCGACTCCACCTCCTCCCCTGGCGAGACCCTGGAAACCCGGCTGGCGCGCCGCTCCCTGCCGCTCGCCGAGGCTCTGGACATCGCGGCGCAGATCGCGGCCGAGCTCGCCGCCGCTCACGGGCGCGGGATCGTTCACTGGGGCGTCACGCCGGCCACCGTCATGATCTCCGCCGAGGAGCGGGTCGAGCTGGTGGACCTCGGGCATACCCAGCCGGGGAGGATCGCGCGATCCACGGCCTACAGCTCCCCCGAGGAGCTCCGGGGAGCCCCCGTGGATTCGCGCTCGGACGTCTGGTCGCTGGGGGTGATCCTCTACGAGATGCTGGCCGGCGAGCTCCCCTTCCCGGGCAGCGAGGAGGAGAGGCGGCGGGCCCTCCTGGAGACGGCGCCGGTGCCGGTCGCCCCTCGCCTGCCCGGGCTGCCCCCCGCCCTCCTCCGGATCGTCGAACGGGCCCTCGGGAGAAGCCCGGCGGCGCGCTACTTACGAGTGGAGGAGATGCGGACCGACCTCCTCTCCGTCGACGCGGAGCTCCTGGAAGAAGAGAATGCGACCCCTTTGACCGGCGGCGGGTACGGTCCTCCCGCTCTCCCGGCCGTGCTCACCGGGCGGACGGTCTCCCACTTCTGGATCGCCGAGCCCCTGGGCGGCGGCGGCATGGGGGTGCTCTACAAGGCGGAGGACACCCGGCTCGGCCGTACCGTCGCCTTGAAGTTCCTCGCCCCGGAGCTGGTGCGCGACCCGGTGGCGAAGACCCGTTTCCTGACCGAGGCGCGGGCGGCCTCGGCCCTCGATCACCCCAATCTCTGCACCATCCTGGAGGTGGGCGAGACCGAGGAGGGACTCCTCTTCCTCGCCATGCCGCTCTACGATGGCGAGAGCCTGGAGCACCGGATCGCCCGCGGCCCACTCCCCGTCGACCAGGCCCTGGACATCGCCACTCAGACCGCCCGGGGTCTCGCCAAGGCGCACCACCACGGCATCGTCCACCGGGACGTCAAGCCGGCGAACCTCTTCTTGACCAACGACGGCGTCGTCAAGGTCCTCGACTTCGGGATCGCCAAGCTCAAGGGCGAGGCGGGCCCCACCCGGCACGGCACGCTCCTCGGCACCCCCACCTACATGGCGCCGGAGCAGACCCGGGGCGGGGAGACCGACGCCCGGGCCGACGTCTGGTCGATGGGCGTCGTCCTCTACGAGATGCTCGCCGGGAGACGGCCGTTCGCCGGCGGGACCGACGTGGCGGTGGTCCACGCCGTTCTCCATCAGGAGCCGGTGCCCCTGCCGGAGATCCGCCCGGAGGTGACCCCGGAGATCGAGCGGATCGTCGGCGCCATGCTCGCCAAAGATCCCGGGGACCGCTACCGGGATGCCGGCGAGGCGCTCTCCGATCTGCGCCGGGCCCAGGGCATGGCGTCCACCACCCTCTCGACCGGGGTGCCGATCGCCGTCCGGCCGCGGCGCCGGCGGTGGGTCGTCGCGGCCCTCCTGGGGCTCGCCCTGGCCGGGACCGCCGGCGTCGTGGGCCTCCTCGCCTGGCACCGGGGCGAGCGGACGACGGCCCCCCAGCCGACGAACTTCACCCAGCTGACCGACGCCCAGGGGCGGGAGACATTCCCCAGCCTCTCGCCGGACGGCACGTTCTTCGTCTACGCCAAGGCGGTGGAAGGCAACTTCGACCTCTTCTTCCAGCGGGTGGCCGGCGGCAGCCCGATCAACCTGACCCTCAAGTCGCCGGCCGACGACACCCAGCCCGCCGTCTCCCCCGACGGCCAGCAGATCGCCTTCCGCTCCGAACGCGAGGACGGCGGCATCTTCCTCATGGGAGCGACGGGGGAAGCGGCGCACCGGCTCACCAACTTCGGCTTCAACCCGAGCTGGTCCCCCGACGGCCGGGAGATCGCGGTGGCGACCGAGAGCGCCGTCGATCCCGCGTCCCGGGAGTCGCAGAGCCAGATCTATCGCGTCGACGTGGCCCGGGCGACCCGCCGGTCGCTCGGCGTGCCGGACGGGGTCCAGCCCTCCTGGTCCCCCCACGGCAAGCGCATCGCCTACTGGGGTCTCGCCCAGCCGGGAGCCCGGCGGGCGATCTGGACCGTCCCCGCCGAGGGCGGCACCCCGGTCCGGGTGGTCGACGACGTCTACTACAACTGGTGCCCGGTCTGGTCGCCCGACGGCAAGTTCCTCTATTTCGCCAGCAACCGGGGGGGCAGCATGAATCTCTGGCGGGTGGCGATCGACGAGGACTCGGGCGAAGTCCAAGGGGTTCCCCAGCCGGTCACCACCCCGTCGGTGTGGAGCGCGCTCCCGAGCTTCTCCCGCGACGGTCGCCGCCTGCTCTACGCCACGAGCGGCAACCACAGCTTCGTCGAGCAGGTGCCCTTCGACCCGGAGAAGAGCCAGGTGACGGGCTCGCCCACCCTGATCTACCAGGGGGCGCGCTCGATCTGGTCGGCCGATTTCTCCCCGGACGGCAGCTGGCTGGTCTTCCGCTCCTCCTCCCCGCAAGAGGATCTGTTCCTCATCCACGCCGACGGCAGCGAGCTCCGGCAGCTGACCAACGATCCCGCCCGCGACCGCGCTCCCCGCTGGTCCCCGGACGGCCGGAAGATCCTCTTCTCCTCGAACCGGAGCGGCAAGTACGAGGCGTGGACCATCCGACCCGACGGCGGCGGTCTGACCCAGATCACTCACCTGGCGAGCCCGCAGCCGGTGCTCAACCCCTTCTGGTCGCCCGACGGCAGGCAGATCGGCTTCACCTACGGTTCCCTGGGGACGGCCCTCTTAGATCTCTCCGGCGCTCCGGGAAGCCTGCGGGTGCTCCCCCGGGTGGACGGCCAGGTCCTGGCCCGCGCCTCCTGGTTCGAGGACGGTCGCTACTTGGCGGGGGTGTTGCTGCGTCCCGACGAGTCGCCGGCGCCCGGGATCGTCCTCTGGTCGCTGGCGGACAACACCTACCGGCGCCTCACCGAGACCGGGCAGGACCCGGAGCTCCTCCACCACGGCAAGCGGATCCTCTTCCTCGATCGCGGCTCGATCCAGCTCGTCGATGCGGCGAAGGGGGAGGTACGGGCCCTGCTACCCCTCCCCCTCCACTCCTCTTACGTCAGCGTCAGCGCCGGTCCGGGAGACCGGACGCTCTGTACGGTGCGGACGACCGACGAGGGTGACATCTGGATCCTGTCGCTCGACCCCGTGGGGCGGCCCTCCGCGGATTCTCCGTAAAGCCTACTTCGTCCCCGTTTTCAAACCGTCGTTGGTCGGCGGCGGGCAACACGCCTGGGAGGAGGGCGGCTCGGGGGCCGCAACTCCCCCGGCGAGCTCGCGGAGGGTCGGCTCGTCCAGGCGCCGGATGGTTTCGCGGTGGAGGGTGAGGTGGGACAGTTTCTTCTTCTTCACTGGGTTTCTCCTTTCACGGAGGGGTGCCGGCCGGGCGGCCGGCAGGTGGGACTCCTACGGCCTAGGGGGTACAGCCCTGCGTGTTGAGCGCCGTGCAATTCGGGCAGACCGTGCACTGGGTGGAGACCGGGTCTCCACCGCCGGCCATAAAGCGGAGCACCGGCTCGTCGAGGCGCTGGATCGTCTCTCGGTGGAGGGTCAGGCGGGGCAGCTCTCTCTTCTTCATTACAGTCTCTCCTTTTGGGCTGAAAAGGGGGTGTCTACTAATGATGGTGCGCGCTCAGGGTTTTTCGTTGCCAAGATAAAACTTCGTCCCCGTGCTCGGCGAGGCTGGGGGTCACCAGGAGGTCCGAGCCTCTGCTATTCTTGACGAGCGATGATCGAAGGGAGCACACCCGGTTGGCTCGCCCGGTGGCCGCAGTGCCGCCTCCTCCTGGAGCTCGCCCGCGTCGCGGTGCAAAATGGGCGGCCGGAGTCCCTGAAGCGGCTCAAGGGGAGGCTCCAGGTCTGCCGGATTCGCATGCGGGGCGCCCCCTTGCTGGTCGACAACACCCTCTCCGAGCTCTGGCTCGCCGCGGGTATGGCCCTCGAAGGCGACCCCGAGGCCTGCCGGCATCTCCGGAAGGCGTGGCACAAGGCCGAGAGAGTCGAGAGCCTGCGTCGCCAGGAGGTCCTCAGGAGGGCCGCCGAGATGCGCTCCGATGCCCAACTCCTGCGGGCGAGGACGCGCCAGCTCCGGGAACGGAGCACGATGCTGCGGGCCCAGGCACGCGACCTGGCCGACGAGCGCACCGCCGACCGGATCCCCCTGCCGCGACCGGACCTCGTCGCTTCCGTCGCCTGAGCCGGGGAGAGGGGCGATCCCCCCCAGGCATCCCTCAGAAATCCCAAGGCCGCGGACCGCCGTATCCTCTCTGTATGGACACGGCGATCGACCTTCCCCGCGTCACCCCCATCGGCATTCTGGAGCAGCCGGAAGGCTACGCCGCAAGCCCGCGCCGCTTCTCCCCCGGGATGCGGGCGCTCGCCCTGGCGCTCCTCGTCGCTTTCGCCTCGGTGACGGTGGCGACCACCGTCGCCAGCCTGGGCGTCTACTGCCTGACGACGGAACCGGGGGAAGTCCGCACCCTGCCGGCGCCCCCCGCCGTTCCCAGCGCTACTCCTTGACGATCTCGAGCAGCTCGACGTCGAAGACCAGGGTCCCCATCGGGAACCCGTGGGCGCCCTTGTAGGCGAGCTTCTCGGGGACCCAGAAGCGGACGCTCTCGCCCGGGGTCATCAGCTGAATGCCCTCGGTCCAGCCGGGGATCACCTTCTGCAGATTGAAGTTGGCCGGCGTCCCGCGGGCGATCGAGGAGTCGAACATCTTGCCGTCCGTCGTCCAGCCCGTGTAGTTGACCTTGACGATGCTGGTGGCCCTGGGGTGCTTGCCGGCGGCCGGGGTCAGGACCTTGTAGGCGAGGCCGGAGGGGGTCGTCTGGGCGTCGGCCGGCGGTGCCGCCACGTCGGGCGGGGCCGGCGGCGGGGGCGCCTGGAGGTCGAGCAGGGTGACGTCGAAGACCAGCATCCCCTGCGGCTTGTTGGGCAGACCCTCGTAGGCGAGCTTGGCCGGGATCCAGAGCCGGCGGGTCTCCCCCTTGACCATCAGCTGCAGCCCCTCGCCCCAGCCGGCGATCACCTTGTCGAGAGGGAGGATCGCCGGTTTGCCGCGGGAGATCGAGGAGTCGAACATCTTGCCGTCCGACGTCCAGCCCGTGTAATCGACCTTGACCCGGTCGGTGGGACCGGGATGGACGGTGCCGGTGCCGGGCTTCAGCACCTTCGAGGCGAGGCCGGAGGCGGTCGTCTGGGCATCGGCCGGCGGCGCTGCCACGTCGGGCGGAGCGGGGATCGCGCGGCTGCCGGAGCTGCCGGAGTTGCCGGAGTTGCCGGAGCCGTCGGAGCTGGCGAGGCGACGGGGGTGGCTGCGTGGCCGGGGGTTCGGCAGCCCAGGCGGTGAGGACAGGCAGCGTGGCGAGCAGGGTGGCGGCGAATAGCGTTCTCCGTTTCATGGCCCGGTACCCTACCGCGCCGAGCGCTGCGCCGGGCAACCCGGAGGGGGGGTCGGGGTCGCTCAGGGCTGGGGATCGCTGCCGTCGCCCCGCAGCGGTGCGGCGTCGACGCTCTTGTAGCGGCCGAGGGCGACCTTGCCGGCGGGGAAGCCGCGCGGCTTGCTGACCTCGGCGCAGGTGGCGACGTGGACCGCCACCCGGCCGCCGCGGCGGGCCTTCGAGTAGCCGGCGGCGAGCCCGGCGGCGAAGCGCAGGGTCTCCCGGGGCAGCCGGTCGAGACCCTCGGGGTTGCGCACCACCACGTGCGAGCCCGACTCTCCCGCCACATGCAGCCAGAAGTCGCCCGGCGCCCCGAGCTTGAAGGTCAGGACGTCGTTGTCCTCGGCGGTCCTGCCGACGAGGACGGTCAGCCCGTCCGCCGAGACGAAACGGCGCGCCACCGGCCGCCCCTGCCAGATGCCGGTCTCGGGATCGGACGGCGGTGGCGGCGTGCGGTCGGCTCTCCCCATGGGACCGTTACCCTACCGCGGGGCTCCCCGCCGAGCAACGGTACGGTCTCCGTTGGTTCCCGTTGGCTCCGAGGACGGGCGACCGGCTGCGCGAAGCGCCCGAAGGAGCCGCCCGGAGGACCAACGGAGCGACCCTGGGACCGACCCTGGCTGGGTAAGGGTACAATTCAAGTAAAGACCGAAGGCCCGGTAACGGCGCGGCCCGCGGTATCGCCTATCTTCTGGAGGGAGGTCCTCTTGCCCAGCCCCGAGCTTCCAGACGACAGCAGCGCAGGGAAGCGGCGGCGCGCCGAGGCACCGCCGGCCGACTTCGCCGAGGTGCTCGCTGCCGAGCGCGCCGCCATCGACGAGGCGCGCCGGAGGAGCGGCATCCCCGCCGAGGCGCCGCTCTGGGGGCTCGCCTTCTCGGGGGGCGGCATCCGGAGCGCCACCTTCAACCTCGGCGTCCTCCAGGCGCTCTCCCACCGCCGGCTGCTGTCGCGCTTCGACTACCTCTCGTCGGTCTCGGGCGGCGGCTACATCGGCGGCTGGCTCGCCGCCCTCTGCCACCGCTTCGGCGGCGTCCAGGCGGTGGAGGCGGCGCTCGACGGCGATCCCACCGCCCTCGCCGCCGAGACCGGCGACCGCGATCCCGTCACCTGGCTCCGCGACTACAGCAACTACCTCACCCCACGCCGGGGCCTGCTCTCCGGAGACAGCTGGGCGGCGATCGCCACCTATCTGCGCAACCTGCTCTTGAACCTGACGGCGCTGGTCTGCTTCCTCGCCCTCGTCCTCCTCCTGCCGCGCTGGCTCTACCTGGCCTCCGACCAGCTCCTCCTGTGGCCTCGCAGCAGTTTCGGCGCCGCTCTGGGTCTCGCCGCCCTGGCCCTCCTCTTCGTCGCCCGGAACCTGGCGGTCTTCGACCGCCTGGACCAGCCGGGGTGGAACTCCAACCGGTTGATCCAGCTCTTCGTCACCCTGCCGCTCTTGACCGCCGCCTGGCTCCTCGTCTGCTCGTTCGCGGGGCCGCTCGATTTCGGGCACCTCTCCGCCTGGATCTGGGGCGGCTGGACGGCGCTCCTCTACTCTGCGGCCTGGGGGGTCGCCTTCGTCGCCGACCTCTGGCGCACCCGGGCCGCCACCCAGGTGGGGCCGGCGGGGGTCCGCTCCTGGCTCGCGATCCTCCTCTCGGCGGTCCCGGCCGGCTTCCTCGGCGGCGTCTACCTCGCTGGCGTCCACCAGATCCTCGACTACCTGCGCAACTCGCTCTTCCCCTTCGTCATCGGCCAATCGGTCGGAATTGTAAAAACGCAGGAGGCGGCGGCGCTCTGGGTGGCGCTCTCGGTCGGGCCGCCCCTGGTAGTGGTCGGCGCGACCCTCATGGCCGTCCTCCATCTGGGTTTGATCGGCCGCTCGCTCGCCGACTGGATCCGCGAGTGGTGGGCCCGCCTCGGCGGCTCGCTCCTCACCGCCAGCCTCTTTTTCTGGACCCCGCTCTGGGGCGTCGTCCTCTACGGGCCGTTCCTGGACACCCAGGCCGGCCCCTGGATCAAGACCTTCCTCACCTCCGGGTGGCTGCTCTCGACCCTCGGCGGCATCCTCGCAGGCAAGAGCCCGCGGACCGGGGGTCCCGGGGACGACCGGCGCCTGGAATGGCTGGCGCGCTCCTCGGCCTACATTTTCGTCGCCGGCTTCGCCGTCCTCTTGAGCCTCGCCCTCCGCGCCGGTCTCTTCCAGATCGTCAAGCTCCTACGCGAGGGCTCGGGCCCCCTCGTCTGCCGTCCCGGTGCCAGCGACTTCCTCTGCCTGGCCCGCAAAGACCCGCGCCCCTGGCCGCACGACGTCCTCGTTCTCTCTGCCACCAGCACTCTGCCGATCCTCGGCCTGGCCACGGCGGTGCTGGCAGCGGTGCTCCTCCTCCTCGCCTGGCGGCTCGACATCAACGAGTTCTCGATGAACCCGCTCTACCGAAACCGCCTCGTGCGCGGTTATCTCGGCGCCTCCAACCGGCGCCGCCGGCCCGAACGCTTCACCGGCTTCGACCCCACCGACGACCTGCCGCTCGCCGCTCTCGCCGCTGGCGCCGGAGGCTCGGGCTCCGCCGAGGCCGGCCCGGCCCGCCCCTATCCGCTGATCAACGCCGCGCTCAACCACGTGAGCGGCCGGAACATCGCCTGGCGGGAGAGAAAGGCCCTCCCCTTCCTCCTCTCCCCCCTCTGGTGCGGCTACGACATCGGCCTGCGCGGCCGCATTCCGGCGGCCGGGGAGCCGGAGAGCGGCTATCGCTCCTCGGCCGAGTACGCGAGCGATCCCCAGGAGCTCTCGCTCGGCACCGCCCTCGCCATCTCCGGAGCGGCGATCAACCCCTGCATGGGCTACCACAGCGCCCCGGCGGTGACCTTCCTCCTCACTCTCTTCAACGCCCGGCTCGGCTGGTGGCTGCCGAACCCGCGGGTGGGTCGCGACTGGCAGGCGGCGGGGCCGAGCTGGGGTCTGCGCTATCTGCTCACCGAGCTCTTCGGCCGCACCGACTTCTCCCGTCCGCACGTCCACCTCTCGGACGGCGGGCACTGCGAGAATCTCGGCCTCTACCAGCTGGTCAAGCGCGGCTGCCCCTTCGTCGTCGTCTGCGACGCCACCGCCGATCCGGGCCTGGTCTTCTCTGACCTCGCGCGGTCCATCCGGCAGTGCCGGATCGATTTAGGGGTCGAGATCGAGATCGACCTCGATCCCCTGCGGCCAGCCCCAGAAACCCGGAAGAGCGCCCAGGCCTGGGCCGTGGGAACGATCCGCTACGGCGCGGTCGACCCCACCGCCCGGCCCGGCGTCCTCCTCTACTTGAAGGCCACCCTGACCGACCCACTCCCCTCCGACGTGGGGAGCTTCGCTCGCGCCTTCTCGACCTTCCCGCACGACTCGACCGCCAATCAGTGGTTCACCGAGCAGCAGTTCGAGAGCTACCGCCTGCTCGGGCAGACCGTGGCCGCCGCGGCTCTCGCTCGCGGGCTCCCCCAGGAGAAAGGGCTGGCCTCCGCCTCTCCCGCCGAGCCGGACCCGCTCCGTCGGGTGAGCTAATTCGTCGGGTGAGCGAAGAAGATGCGCCGCTTCGAAGCCGGATTCATCCGGCGCAGCTCCTAGCCCGGAGATTTATCTCCGGGCCGGCCGGCGCCTGAACCAGACCCGCGCACCGCCGCCCGGAGGCTCCGCGCCACATAGACCACATGCCGGGGCCCCCCCTTGCCCGGCCGCTGGCGCTCGACTTTGAAGCCGACCGCGGTCAGGCGCTTCTCGAAATGGGCGTCGGGGTCCTCGGACCAGACGGCCAAGGTGCCGCCGGGGAGGAGGGCGGCGCGGGCGGTGGCGAGGGCGCGCTCGCCCCAGAGCGGATCGTTCTTCCCCCCGTGCGCCTCGCGCGGCCCCTCGTAGAGGTCGAGGACCACGGCGTCGAACCGCTCTTCCGGCTCCCGCGCGGCCCGCGCCAGGACCGCCGCCACGTCCGCGACCTCGACCGTCACCCGCCGGTCGCCGACAGCGTTCCCGGTGAGCGATGCGAGAGGGCCGCGGCACCAGCGAACGATCACCGGGTCGATCTCGGCGACCAGAACCCGGGCGGATTTCGGCAGGATGTCGAGAGCGGCGCGAAGGGTGTAGCCCATCCCCAGGCCGCCGATCAGGACCCGGGGCTCGGTCCGGCTGGCGAGGGGACGGCAGGCGACCGCCGCCACCGCGTCCTCGGTCTTATGGGCGGCCCCGTTCATCAGCACCCGCCCGCCGATGGTGATGATGTACTCGGGGTTCGCCTCCTCCCCCCGCCGCCTCAGCTCCAGGGGGCCTTCGGGGGTGTCGGCGCGGTCGACGGTCTGCCAGGCCCGGGTCATGGCGCCGACCCTAGCACGAGGCCCGCCCTGCGGTAGACTGGGTAGACTCCCGGCGCGCTCTCCCGGTGGGATAAAACTCTTGCTCGACATCTATATCGACGCCGACGGCTGCCCGGTCAAGGACGAGATCTACCGGGTGGCCCGTCGGCACGGTTTGAAGACCTACGTGGTCTCGAACAGCTACATGTCGGTCCCCCTCGACGACAAGATCGAGCAGGTGGTGGTAGGGAGCCGCTTCGACGCCGCCGACGACTGGATCGCCGAACGGATCGGAAAAGGCGACATCGCCATCACCGCCGACATCCCGCTCGCTGCCCGCTGCCTGGAGAAGGGGGCGAAAGTCCTCAGCACCAAGGGCCACCCCTTCACCGAAGATTCGATCGGCGACGCGCTCGCCTCCCGGGAGCTGATGTCCCAACTCCGTCAAGCCGGAGTGATCAGCGGTGGCCCGGCACCGATGGCGAAGCAGGACAAGTCGAGGTTTCTAGCTGGGTTGGAGGATGCGATCCGGGCGGCGGGGCGGGGGCGATGAGAGATTCCAGGCGGGTGCCGGAATCGTGCTCTGGAGCAGGAGGGAGCGTTCATGAAAACCGTTTCCATTAAAGAAGCCAAAAGCCATCTGGAACGGCTGATCCGGCAGGTCCTCGCGGGGCCAGAACCGACGATCGTCGTGGCGGAGAATGGTGATCGGGTCGTGTGCCTCTCGCTCGACGAATACAACTCCTTGCAGGAGACCGTCTACCTGCTGACGAATCCTGCCAACGCCGATCACCTGCGGCAGTCCCTCGCCGAGGCCGAGGCAGGCAAAGCGCAGGAGCGGGAGCTTCTTGAGGAATAAGACTCGTCTCCACACCGCGAGTCGACAATTCCGACCTAAACCCCTATAGGGCGAGTCGTAGCTCTTCGGGATTCTCCGCCAAGCCCTCAAAGTTCCGCCAGGTCTTCTCCAGGTTCCAGCGAAATCCCTCGGAGTTCCATCAGAGAGCCTCGGAGTTCCGCCACAACCCCTCGGAGTTCCGCCAGAGAGCCTCGGAGTTCCGCCAGAACCCTTCGGGAGTTCCGCGAGAGAGCCTCGGAGTTCCGCCAGAACCCCTCGGAGTTCCGCCCGAAGCCTCGGCGATTCGCTCCGAAGCCCCTCGAGTCCGATCGAGGAGGCCTCGAATTCGGGCCGGAGGGTCTCAAGTTCCCGCCACACCGGCTCGGATTCGATGCCGAGACGGTCGGGCTCGGTCCCGAGGGCTTCGGCGCGGGCACGGAGAGCCGCGAATTCATCTCCGAGGGCTTCTGGCGGAATCCCGAAGGGGTTTGGCGGTCCTTGCACGGCTTCTGCGCTCCAGGGAGGGACAAGGGGAAGAAGCGTCAGGGGAGTCGGCAGAACTTTTTACGGCCAAAATTCTCCACGACATTTTTTTTAGGCGAATGGCTTGACTTTTATCCAGTAGTGGATACCATTACCCCTGTCGGACGAACTCAACCGGGGCTACGAGGCCCCGAACCTCAGGGCAGGGAGCCAGGAGGACTACCGCTTCACGAGGAGCACGGATGAGACAGATGTGCGCGCGGCAGGGCCGCGCACCGATCGAAGAGATTGGATGGGAAGTAAGTGAAGCTGGAGGAGAGCTCCCGGCCAGGAGAGCCCTCCTCCGAATGTTGCCGGATAGTTGTACCCCTAACCGGCTACGGAGAGCGCCAGGTTCCCTGTGTAGAGGACCGGGCACGTCCATGAGGGACGCTCTGTAGCTTAACCCAAAAGCTAGGAGTTTCCAATGAGCACCGATACCAACACCCTCGTCCCCAGCCCCGCCCCCACTCCCTCTCCCACTCACCCCGCCAAGGGGAGCAAGAGGGGGCAGACGACCCTGGCAGCGAAGATCGACCGCTGGGCCAGTCTCGTCGACAACCTGATGCCGCACATCGACCAGTTTCCGGGGTTGATGGAGTCGTTCACCCATTTCCAGGCGATGGTCCAGACCGCGAAGACACTCCGCAATCGCCTCAAGGTCCTGCGGGCGGACACCGGGGACGCCCTGACCCAGCGCAACCAGATGGTCGTGGACGGCGAGGACCTCTACACCCGGCTGAGCCTGGTCCTGCAGGGCGTTCACGGGCCGCAGAGCGATCGGCTGCGCGAGTTCGGCATCAAGCCGCGGCGGAAGACCGGCCCCAAAAAGAATCCCCTCCCGCCGATGACCGTCGCTCCCGAGTTGGCGCCGGCTCCGGTTCCGGAGGGGAAGCCGGCCAAGTAACGCCAGTCACGGCGGACAGCAGGTAGTCGCAACAGGAGACCCCCGGGGAGGCAGGACGGCCCCGGGGGATTTTCACTTTCAGCCCCGGTACGCCGGCGGCGCCGTCCCCGCCGCGAGGCTCAGCAGATCGCTCAGCACCCCGTAGGCCGTCGTCGTCAGGTCCGGGTTCTCCTCGGTCAAAACGATCGTCCCCAGGAGGTCCGTCGTCAACCGGAGGATGGAGCCGGTCCCGGCCACGAGAGCGAAGGGGTCGTCGAGCGGCACCTCGCGGGCCCGCACCCGTCCCACCACCCGATCCCCTTCCCGGAAGACCTCGCAGACCATCTTGATCCGGCAGCCGTGCTCCCGGGCGGCCCGGAGCCGGTCCGGCCCGATCTCCAGCAGGCTCTCGCGCTCGACCTCCTCGGGGGTGAGGCGCGCTCCCAGGAGGACGTTCGCGAGGGCGGCGATCTTGACCGCCGCGTCCCAGCCCTCCAGGTCGTTTTGGGGATCGGCTTCCGCCACCCCCATCTCCTGCGCCCGCGCGACCGCCTCTTCGAGGGAGCCGCCCGCCTCCAGAGCGCCGAGGACGAAGTTGGTCGTCGAGTTCAGGATGCCGTCGAGGCGCTGGATCACGGTCCCGCAGAGGCAGCAGCGGGCGAGATTGAAGACCGGAACGCCGTCCATCACCGCCGCCTCGTGCAGGAAGGCGCACCCTTGCGTCCGAGCGAGGTCGCGGAGCTCCCGGTAGCCCCAGGCGAGCGGCCCCTTGTTGGCGGAGACCGCATGCCGGCCGCGCTCCAGGGCAGTGCGGACGTGGGCGATGGCGTCCTGGCCCCGGCCTGGGAGGTCGAGCGGGGTCAGCTCGACGAGGACGTCATAGTCCAGGGTGCGGGCCGCCTCGGGGCTCCTGATCCCGAAAAAGTTCGGATGCTCCGTGAAGCCGTTTCGAGAACGGACCGCGGCGAGCGCCGAGGCGAGGTCGATCCCGGACGGGTTTACCAGGGCCCCGTGCGTGCCGGTCGTGATCCCGACGACCGAAACGTCGAGGTCCGCGAGCCCCGGCCAGGCCGGGCGGTCGGCGAGAATTTCGGCGAGCCGCCGGCCGACATGGCCGAAGCCGAGGAGCAGGAGGCGGAGGGGGCGCATGGCGGCCGGCGCCGGGTTCAGCGGGCGACCGAGGCCACCGCGGCCACCGCGGTCTCCGAGATCGCGACCAAGCCCTCGACCAGGCGGTCGATCTCCTCCCGGGTGTTGTACATCACGACCCCGGTACGGAGGACGCCACCGCGTTGGCTCAAGCCCAGGACTTCGATGGCGCGGGAAGCGTAGAAGTGGCCGTCCCAGACCTGGACTCCCTGCTCGCCGAGCCGGGCGGCGACCTCTTCCGCGGTGAGGCCGTCGACGGTGATCGAGAGGGTGGGCGCCCGGAGACCGCTCGAAAAGTCGGGGCCCCACGCCGTCACCCCGGGGATCTGGCGGACCTTCTCGTAGTAGTAGGCCCCCACCCCGTGCTCGTAGTCGGCGAGCCCGGTCATGGCGGAGACCACCCGCTCGCGGAGGGTCTCCCCCTGGCCCCAGGAGGCGATGTACTCGATGGCGGCTCCCACTCCGGCGAGCGCGGCGTGGTTTAAGGTGCCGGTCTCGATCCGGTAGGGGGCCGCCTCGTCCTGGGTGCTCAAGCGGTCGGTCTGCAGGCGATCGAGGAGGCCGGGGCGGGCATAGAGGAGCCCCACGTGCGGGCCGTAGAACTTGTAGGCCGAGCAGAGGAGGAAGTCGACGTCCATGGCGACCACGTCGAGCGGGAAGTGGGCCGCGGAGTGGACCGCGTCGACCAGCAGCCAGGCGCCGACGGCGCGCGAGAGCTCCCGCGCCAGGGCGATGTCGTTGACCGTCCCCAGGGCGTTCGAGGCGTGGCCGAGGGCGACCAGGCGGGTCTTCGGGGTGACCTGGCGCGCGAAGTCCTCAGCGGTCGAGCCGGCCGTCGGGCCGGAGGGCCACCTCGCGGATCTCGATCCCCCGCTCGCGCAGGTGGAGCCAGGGACCGCGGTTGGCCTCGTGGTCGAGCTGGGTGATGACGATCTCGTCCCCCGGCCGCATCTCGCGCACGAGGGCATGCGAGAGGGCGAAGTTCAAGCTCGTCATGTTGGCCCCAAAGGAGACCTCCCGGGCGCTCGGAGCCCCCAGGAACGCCGCCGCCGCCGCCCGCGCCGCCTCGACGATGGCGTCCGACTCGCGCGAGGTGGGGAACTGGCCATGCGTGTTGGCGTTCGCGCTCCGGTAGTAGCCCGAGATCGCCTCGATCACCGCATTCGGAACCTGGGTGCCCGCCGGACCATCGAGGAAGGCGAGCGGCCGGCCGTTCCAGATCCGGGCGAGAGCGGGGAAGTCCTGGCGGGCGCGCTGGCAGTCGGTTTCGGTGAAGGTCATCGGCGCTTCTAGTCTCCTTTCTGTTCAACGGGAATCGCGCCCACATGCTGGACCAGCCGCTCCAGCGCCTCGTAGGGCTGGGCCCCCACGACCCCGAAGCCGCCCGACGCGAAGGTGGGCACGCCGGTCACTCCCATCCCACGGGCGCGGGCCCAGTCGCGGTCCACGGCCGGGGAGAAGGTGCGTTCGCTCAGCACCCGCCGGGCCTCCGCCGCCGGCAACCCCAGCTGCCGGGCCACTTCGACCAGGACCTCGACATCCCCGATGTTTTTGCCCTCGGCAAAGTAGGCGCGGTAGAGGGCATCGTGGATGCCCTCGCCGCCGGGCTGGGTCTCCGCCCATTTGCCCAGCTCCTGCGCCAGGCGGCTGTTGTAGGTCCGGGTGCGGCGCGCGAAGGGCAGCCCCTCCGCCGCCATCAGCCGCTCCATCCGCTCCTGCGCCGCCTCAATATCGTAGTTGCGGCCGGCGAAGAGCTCGGCGAGCTCGATCCCCTCGAGCGGGGTCTCGGGGTGGAGGGGAAAGAGGGTCAGGACGAGATTCAGTCCGTAGGTCGGCGACCAGCCGGTCAGTACGCACGGTACTGAGATAGCACCAGGGTCAGACGTAATCGGTGAAAACTTCGAGGGTGACGGGCTCGGGCATGGGGACCTCCTTGGAGCCGGTTTGGGGAGTCTACCCCACCTCCAACGCCGATACATTCTGGAAACCCCGCGGCAGCTTGGCGCCGCGCTGGGCGCGCTGGCCGACGAAGGGCTGGTACTCGGCGGGTTTGAGGTTGATGTAGCGCTTGCCGGCATGGACGCGCACCGGGGCGCCCTCCTCGTGGAGCACGGCGACGGCGACCATGTTCTCTCCGGGCTTGACGTGGAGGATGCGGTTCCCCTTGCCGCGGCCTAGGAGCGGCAGGTCGGTGATGGGGAAGATCAGGAGCCGCCCCTCGTCGGAGGCGGCGACGAGGAGGTCGTTGTCCATGTCCGGCACTCGGAGGGGCACCAGCACCCGGGCGCCCTCCGGGACGGTCAGGACCGCCTTGCCCGCCCGGTTCTTGGCGTAGAGGTCCTTCAGCTGGACAACGAAGCCGTAGCCGGCGGTCGTCGCCAGGAGTAAGAAGTCGTCGTCGCCCCCCATCAGCACGCTGACGAAGGAGGCCCCCGGGGGCGGCTGGAGCTGGGAGGAGAGCGGTTCCCCCTGGCCGCGGGCGGAGGGGAGGGCGTGGGCGGCGAGCGAGTAGGTGCGGCCGGTCGAGTCGAGGAAGACGGCGGACTGGTTGCTCCGCCCCTTCGCCGCCTGGAGAAAGCCGTCCCCGGACTTGTAGGAGAGCTCGCGGGGATCGAGCTCGTGCCCCTTGGCGGCGCGCACCCAGCCCTTCTCGGAGAGCACCACGGTGACCGGCTCGGTGGGGAGGAGCGCCGTCTCGTCGAGCGCCTTCGCCGCCTCGCGGGTGACGATGGGCGAGCGCCGGGGGTCGCCGAACTCCTTGGCGTCGGCCTCGATCTCCTCTCTCACTTTGCGGCGCAGTCGCGCCTCGGAGGAGAGGATCTTCTCCAGTCCGTCGCGCTCCTTGGCGAGCGCCGCCTGCTCGCCGCGGATCTTGACCTCCTCCAGGCGGGCGATGTGGCGGAGCTTCAACTCCAGGATCGCCTCGGCCTGAACGTCGGTCAGCTCGAAGCGGCGCATGAGGACCGGCTTCGGCTCCTCCTCGGTGCGGATGATCCGGATCACCTCGTCGATGTTCAGATAGGCGATGAGGTAGCCGTTCAGGACGTGCAGGCGGGCGAGGACCTTGTCGTAACGGAACTGCAGCCGCCGGCGCACCGTCTCGGTGCGGAAACGCAGCCAGTCAGCGAGGATGCCGCGGAGAGTGAAAAGCCGCGGCCGGCCGTCGAGGCCGATGGCGGTCAGGTTGACCCGGTAGGTCCGCTCTAGGTCGGTGGTGGCGAAGAGGTGGGCCATCAGCTCGTCTAAATCCACCCGGTTCGAGCGCGGGGTGACGACTAAACGGGTGGGGTTCTCGTGGTCCGACTCGTCCCGCAGGTCCTCGACCATGGGGAGCTTCTTCGCCTGCATCTGGGCGGCGATCTGGGCGAGCACCTTGGCCCCCGAGACCTGGTAGGGGAGGGCGGTCACCACCACGTCCCCGTTCTCCCGCTCCCAGGTGGCGCGCATGCGGACCGAGCCGGCGCCGGTCTCGTAGATCTTCCGGATCTCGGCGCGCGGGCTGATGATCTCGGCGTCGGTGGGGAAGTCGGGGCCGGCCACGGCGTCCAGGAGCGCTCTCGTCGCCGACCATGGGATCGTCGAGGAGAAGGAGGCAGGCGGCGACGATCTCCCCCACGTTGTGGGGCAGGATGTCGGTCGCCATGCCGACCGCGATCCCCGAGGCGCCGTTCAAGAGGACGTGCGGCAGGCGCGCCGGCAGCAGCCGGGGCTCGTCCAAGGTGCCGTCGAAGTTCGCTCCCCAGGGGACCGTCCCCTGGCCCAGCTCGGAGAGCAGGACCTGGGAGAAGCGGGTGAGCCGGGCCTCGGTGTAGCGCATGGCGGCGAACGACTTGGGATCGTCCTGCGAGCCCCAGTTGCCCTGGCCGTCGACCAACGGATAGCGGACGGAGAACGGCTGGGCCATGAGGACCATCGCCTCGTAGCAGGCGGTGTCGCCATGGGGGTGGAACTTGCCGAGGACGTCGCCCACGGTGCGCGCCGACTTCTTGAACTTGGCGGCCGCCGAGAGCCCCAGCTCGGACATGGCGTAGATGATCCGCCGCTGCACCGGTTTCAGGCCGTCCGCGACATGCGGCAGGGCGCGGTCGAGGACGACATACATCGAGTAGTCGAGGTACGCCTTCTCGGTGAACTCGGCGAGCGGCTGGCGCTCGGACTCGACGAAGGGGAGGATCGGCGAGGCTCCCTTCCCGTCGCTCCCTTTCCCGCGGGTGGACTTGCGCATCCCTACTCCGTCTCCGCCCGGTTGCCCTTCTCCATCAGCCACTCCCGGCGGTCGCCGGCGCGGGTCTTGGAGAGAAGCATGTCGATCATCCTGTCGCTCGCATTGCCGGCATTGCCGGTGAGTCCGGAATCGCCGTCATCACCAGCATTACCGGCATCGCCAGACTCCAAAAAGAGCTGGACGAGACGGCGGGTCTCGGGGGCCATGGTGGTCTCTCGGAGCTGCAAGGGGTTCATCTCGCCGAGACCCTTGAAGCGCTGCACGTTGGCCTTCCCCGGCTTCTTCTCGGCCGCGATGCGATCGAGGATGCCCTTCTTCTCCCGGTCGTCCAGAGCGTAGTAGACCTCCTTGCCGACGTCGATCCGGTAGAGCGGCGGCATGGCGACGTAGATCCGCCCGTCGAGCACCAGCCGCCTAAAGTGGCGGAGGAAGAGGGCGCAGAGGAGGGTCGCGATGTGGGCGCCGTCCGAGTCGGCGTCGGCCAGGATGCAGATCTTGCCGTAGCGCAGACCCGAGACGTCCTCCGACCCGGGGTCGACCCCCAGGGCCACGGCGATGTCGTGCACCTCCTGCGAGCCGAGCACCTGGGTCGATTCGACCTCCCAGGTGTTGAGGATCTTGCCGCGGAGCGGCAGGATGGCCTGGAACTCCCGGCTCCGCGCCTGCTTGGCCGAGCCGCCGGCCGAGTCGCCCTCGACCAGGAAGAGCTCGGTCTGGCCGAGATCCTGGCTGCTGCAGTCGGCGAGCTTGCCGGGGAGGGCCGGCCCCGAGGTCACGGTCTTCCGCTTCACCTGCTTGCCGGCCCGCTGGCGGGCGACCGCGCTGTCGATCGCCAGGCGGGCGATCTTCAGGGCGTCTTCGGTGTGCTGGTTGAGCCAGAGGGCGCAGCTGTCCTGGGTCACCCCGGAGACGAAGGCCGCCGCCTCGCGCGAGGAGAGCCGCTCTTTGGTCTGACCGGTGAACTGCGGGTCCTTCATGCGGAGGGAGAGGACGTAGGAGGCCCGCGCCCAGACGTCCTCCGGGGCGAGCTTCACCCCCCGCGGCAGGAGGTTCCGCAGCTCGCAGAACTCGCGGATGGCCTCGGTCAGGCCGCCCCGGAAGCCGTTTATGTGGGTCCCGCCCTGGGGCGTGGGGATCAAGTTGACGTAGCCCTCGGTCACCAAGTCGGAGTCGTCGGCCACCCAGGCGACCGCCCAGTCGACCTCCTCGTCGGCGCCCTGGAAGTGGCCGAGGAAGGGGGTCTCGGGGACCAGCTCCGCGCCTTCCAGCTCGTCTAAAAGATAGGCTTTCAAGCCATCCTCGTAGAGCCAGACCTCGTCGTCCTCCGGCGCCCCCTCGTGGGTGAAGCGCATCGTCAGGCCGGGGCAGAGGACCGCCTTGGCCCGCATGGCGTGCTTGATCTTGGGGACGGTGAACTTGGGGCTGTCGAAGTACTTGGGATCGGGCCAGAAGTGCACGGTGGTGCCGGTGTTGCGCTGGCCGACCGTCCCCACGGCGGCAAGCTCGGCGGTCTTCTCCCCCCCGGCGAAGGCCATCTGGTACTCCTTGCCGCCCCGCCGCACCGCGACCTCCAGGCGCTCCGAGAGGGCGTTGACGACCGACACCCCGACCCCGTGGAGGCCGCCCGAGAAGCGGTAGTTCTTGTCCGAGAACTTGGCCCCGGCGTGGAGACGGGTGAGGATGACCTCGACCCCGGAGACCCCCTCCCCCGAGTGCTGATCGACCGGCATGCCGCGGCCGTTGTCGGTCACCGAGAGCGAGTTGTCGGCATGGAGGGTGACGGCGATCTCCGTGCAGTGCCCGGCGACCGCCTCGTCGACCGAGTTGTCGATCACCTCCTGCGCCAGGTGGTCGGGCTTGTCGGTGAAGGTGTACATGCCGGGGCGCTTGCGCACCGGCTCGAGCCCGGTCAGGACCTCGATGGCGGAGGAGTCGTAGGTCGGCGTCGGCATACGTCGGGTCGGTTCTCCAGGTTCCTTTAGAAGCGTCAGCGGTTTCCGGGCGGCCATGATACAGGAGGCCCACCCAGTACCGCAACCGGTGTCGCCAGGGGAGGTCCCAGGCTTCGCCGACATGGCCGAGTTCCCACTTGACGCAACCGGTTCCCTCTGATAGCTTAGGCGTTAACCCAGCGTAATACAAGGAGGAAGTGAGATGAAGATCCGCTCTGCCGTCGCCCCGCTCCTGCTCGCCGCCGCGCTCGCCCCCGCCGCCCTTCTCGCCCAGGGAGACAAGCCGGCCGCTCCGCCGGCCATGCCCGCCGGGGAGATGGAAGCCATGATGAAGGTCGCCGCCCCCGGCGAGCACCACAAGCCGCTCCAGCGCTACGTGGGCGACTGGACCTACACGATGAAGATGTTCATGGCGCCCGGCCAGCCGGCGATGGAGTCGGTCGGCACCATGCACGCCGAGCCGATCCTCGGCGGGCGGTACGTCCAGTCGGTCTACAAGGGCGATTTCATGGGCCAGCCCTTCGAGGGCCGCAGCACCGACGGCTACGACAACATGGCCAAGCAGTACGTCGGCTCGTGGGTGGACAACGCCGGCACCGGCATCATGAGCTCGACCGGCAGCTGTGACGCCTCCTGCAAGTCGTTCACCTATGTCGCCAGCATGATGGACCCCATGTCCGGCAAGAAGATCGACACCAAGCAGGTCATCACCTGGCTGGACGACAACAGCTTCAGGATGGAGATGTTCATGGTCGACCCCGCGTCGGGGAAGTCCACGAAGACGATGGAATCGACGGCGAAGCGGAAGTAGGAGCCGAGCTCTTCAGGGTTCGATCTCGAACCCCCGCGCCAGGGAGTCGGCGATGGCGAGCCCCGCTAAGGTCGGCACGATCCGGCTCCCCTCCACGGTGACCCGGAAGTCGGCGGCGAGCTGCTCGACGAAGGCGGCGTTCCTCGCCAGGAGGTCGATGCCGTAGCGCGCGCGGACCCGTTCGAGATCAACCCCCGCGTAGGTACGGAAGCCGAGCATCAGCTCCTCTAAGGCGAGCTGCTCGGCTTCCAGCTCTTCCGATCCGGCAACGGGACGCTCGCCACGGGCGATCCGCGCCTGCCACGCCCCCAGCTGCCGCTCGTTCCACCAGCGCCGAGCCGCGCCGGCTCCCGAAAACGAGTGAGCGGAGGGGCCGAGCCCCAGGTAGGGGGTGTGGTCCCAGTACTTCCGGTTGTGGCGCGAGCGGTGCTCCGGGGCGCGGGCGAAGTTCGAGACCTCGTAGCCGGGCCAGTCGGCGTCGGCCAGCAGAGTGTGGGTGAGGAGGAAGAGATCCGCCTGGGCCGGCTCGGGCAGCTCGGCGAGCTGCCCCTTCTCGGCCAGATGCCCGAAAGGGGTCCCCTCGTGGACCGTCAGCTGATAGCAGGAGAGATGGTCCGGGGAGAGCGCCACGGCCGCCTCCAGGTCCCGCCGCCAGGCGGTCACGTCCTGGTCCGGGAGGCCGTAGATGAGGTCGACCGAGACCGTGTGAAACCCAGCCTCGCGCGCCAGGAGCACGCTCCGCCGCGCTTCTTCGGAGGTGTGCCGGCGACCCAGGAAGGCGAGGTTGCCAGCGTCGAACGACTGAATCCCGAGCGAAAGCGTGCGGACCCCCAAGCCCCGCCAGGCGGCCAGGCTCGCTGGCGTCACGTCCTCCGGGTTGGCTTCGAGGAAGATCCACGCCTCGGGGGAGATGTCGAGAGAAGCGCGGAGAGCCTCGACGATCCGCGCCAGCTCGTCCGCCTCCAGGGCCGAAGGGGTGCCGCCGCCAAAGTAGACCGTGTCGAACGAGAACGGCTCCCCCGACCACAGACCGGCCTCGGCGATCAGGCTCTCGGTGAACTCTTGGCGCCGCCGGCGTCCCCCCGTGGTGACCGCGAAATCGCAGTAGGGGCAGATCTTCGAGCAGAAGGGGACGTGGAGGTAGAGGCCGGCTCCTGGGGAAGGGATCAACCCCAGGCGCTCAAGTACTCGACGTGGTTTCTCATCTCTTCGGGAGATCTCGTAGCGATCAGCTTCAAGAGGCGGCGCATCTGTTCTCCTACCGAGTACTGCTGCTGTTTCGAAAGGACGAGGCCGCAATGGGATCTGCCTTCGATCAGCCAACTCGTGTGCAGTCGATGGAAGTCGCCGACGTTGAAGCTGTAGAGGATTCGTCCCTGCGCGGCAGCGTACTCGAGGTGGTGAGAGTCACTCCTCTCGACCATTCCAGCTTCGAGAGCGCTCAGCACGTCCACTCCGCGCGCCTTGAGAGCCCGGACCAGATCCCCATCCATGGAATCCTCGTCCAGGTAGAGCCGGATCTTCAAAGCTGCAATCCGTGCTCACGCACTCGCGGCGAGCGTATCCGCCTCCTGCTCCTCACCTGCCAGGTCGGCCTCGATCTCCTGCCGGTTGGCGTGGTAGTAGGCGAGCGCGGCATGGACCTGAGCCAGCGAGAGGTGGCCCAGACGGTCGGCGATCTCTTCCGGCGCGAGCCCCAGCTTGTACCAGCCCACGACTCGATGAACGGTCACCCCTGTCCCGCGGAGGCGAGGGCGTCCCCCGCGGATCTCTGGGCTGCTGACGATCAGCGTTCCAATATCGATGAGCGTTGCCATGACGGCCCTCCTCGGGGGACCATCTTAATACACCGGAGATTCCACCTCATACCGCTTGACGAGCGGCTCGTCGCGTCCCAACCGCTCCTCGGCCACCCGGATGAGCTCCCCCATCCCCTGGCGCTTCGCCGCGGAAACCGCCACGCCGTCGTAGCGGGCCACCCCGTTGGCGACCTCTCCTGGGTCGACGAGGTCGGCCTTATTCAAGACCACCAGGCGCTCGATCCCGTCGAGCTTCAGCTCTTCCAGGATGCGCACCACTGCCTCGTACTTCTTCTCCAGGCGGGGATCGGCCACGTCGACGACGTGGAGGAGGAGGTCGGCGTCGGCGAGCTCTTCGAGCGTGGCACGGAAGGCGGCGATCAGGTCCTTGGGGAGGTCGGTCAGGAACCCCACGGTGTCGGTCAGCACCACCTCGCCCTCGCGCGGGAAGCGCAGCCGGCGGCTGGTGGGGTCGAGGGTCATGAAGAGCTGGTCCGCGGCCTCGACCTCGCTGCCGGTCAAGGCATTGAGGAGCGTGCTCTTCCCGGCATTGGTGTAGCCGACGATCGAGAGCACCGGGATCTTCTCCTCCCGCCTCCGCCGTCGCCTGAGGTCGCGCTGGCGCGACAGGCTCTTGATCTGCTTTTCGAGCGAGCTGATGCGGTCGCGGATGCGCCGCCTTCCGACCTCCATCACCGTCTCGCCCGGACCCCGGCCGCCGATGCCGCCCGCCAGCCGGGACAGGCCGGCGTCCCGCTCGGTCAGCCGCGGCAGGTCGTACTTGAGCTGGGCCAGCTCGACCTGGAGCTTGCCGTCGCGGCTCTTGGCGCGCTGGGCAAAGACGTCCAGGATGAGCTGGGTGCGGTCGATGGCCTTCAGACCCGTGGCATCCTCGAAGGCGCGCGACTGGCCGGGTTTCAGGTCGAGGTCGAAGATGGCGACCGTGGCGCGGCTCCGCATGGCTTCGAGCACGATGTCCTGGAGCTTGCCGCTCCCCACCACGGTCCGCGGATGGACCTGCGCCCGGCGCTGGCGGACGGTGCCGGCGATGGCGAGCCCCGCCGAGCGCACGAGGTCGAGGGTCTCCTCGAAATGCTCGTCGTCCGGGTTCAAGCCGATGACGAGCGCCCGCTCGCGGTCGGTCTCCCCCGCCGCCGAGGTCACCCGGGCGAACTCGGCCTCGAGGGCGCGGATCGTCGCCTCGAAGTCGAAGTCGAGGCGGTAGAGCTCGGGGGCGGAGAGGCGCTCGAACGGCTCGGCGGCATCCGCCTTGGCGTCGCCGCCCGGCTCCGGCCCGGAGCGCGGCGCCTGGGGCGAGAGGTGGGCGACCTCGACCTTCCCGGGCAGGCCATCGGGCAGCGCCTCGACCATCGCCACCAGGTCGAGCCGCAGGAGGGCGAGGTCGTTCAAATCGTCCTTGGTGAGCGGCTCGCCGCGCAGATGGGTGTGGACCAGGCGGAGGCCCCGGAAGCGGCCGACGCCGCCCCGCAGCCGCCCGATGTCGGGGAGGGTCAGGCTGTGGGCGTCGCCTACGATGACGTTCTTGACCGCGCCGTCGCGCGAGAGGAGCACCCCGACCTGGCGGTTGATCTCCCGGGAGATTTCGGTCAGGTGGCGGGCGAGCTCGGGGGAGACCACCTGCTCGGGCGGCACCCGCCGGCGGAAGGTCCGTTCGAGCGCCCGTACCACCGAGGTCTTCAAGCCACGGATGTCGCCGTCGAGGTTCGCGATCTCGTCAATCTCCTTCAGTTGAGGGTCGGGGGGGAGTAGTACTCTTCCGGGCTCGTCGGTTCGAGCCCCATCCCCATCAGGGCCAGGAGCAGCTCCTCGCGCGCTTCCGGGTCGGGCGCTTCGAGGAGCGCCTGCTTTTCGGCCGGAGGAAAGGGCAGGGCGACGCTCAGGCCGTTGACCAGCGACACCCCCGGGAGGGCGCCCAGGAGGTCGTAGTCGAGGTCCAGCCGGTGCGCCTCGCCGAAGCTCTTGAGCGCCTGCAGCAGCCGGCCGGGCGAGAGCGGGTGCGCGATCTCCTGGAAGTCGCCCTCGAAACCTGTGTAGTCGACGACCGCCCGGCGGTAGCCGCGGACGAGCGGCAGCTCCTTGCGGACCCGAAAGCGGGTCACCCCCTTCAAGAGGAGGAGGAAGCGCCCGTCCGCCTGCGGCTCGCAGCGCTCGATCCGCCCGGCGCACCCGACGTCGTAGAGCCCCGGGTTTTCGGGCGGCAGGTCGAGCGCCGGCCAGTTGTCCTGGCGCGGCACGAAGGGCTGGATCATCCCGACGTGCTGCCCCTCTTCCATCGCGTCCGTCACCAGGTTCCGGTAGCGCGGCTCGAAGATGTTGAGCGGCAGGAAGTTTCCCGGCAGGAGGAGCGACCCGGTCAGCGGGAAGAGCGGGAGGGGCGAGGGGAGGGCCGGGGCTTCGGGCATCAATACGTCGTCAACCGGTGTCGCAGGGGGTTCATTCCCGCCCCGACCCTAACTCATCTCGGTCTTCAACACCGCTACGAACGCCTCCTGGGGGATCTCGACGGCCCCCACCATCTTCATCCGCTTCTTGCCCTCTTTCTGCTTCTCCAGGAGCTTGCGTTTCCGGGAGATGTCGCCGCCGTAGCACTTGGCGATGACGTCCTTGCGGTAAGGGTTGATCGTCGAGCGGGCGATGACGTTGCCGCCGATCGCCCCCTGGATGGCGATCTTGAAGTTCTGGCGCGGGATGGTCTCGGCGAGCTTCTCGCAGTAGTGGAGAGCGCGCGGCCGGGCCTTCTCGCGGTGGACGAGCTGCGAGAGGGCATCGACCTTCTCGCCGTTGACCAGAATGTCCACCTTGACGAGGTCGGTCTCCCGGTAGTCGAGGATCTCGTAGTCGAACGAGCCGTAGCCCTGGGTGATCGTCTTCAAACGATCGTAGAAGTCGAAGAGCACCTCGGCCAAGGGGAGCTCGGAGATCACCTGGAGCCGCCCGACCGCCAGGTACTCGAAGCGGGTGTCCACCCCTCGCCGCTCCCGGCAGAGCTCCATGACGACCCCCAAGTAGCGCTCGGGCACCATGATCGACGCCTTGATGAAGGGCTCCCAGGCGCTCTTGATGTTCGAGGGGTCGGGGTAGAGGGCCGGGTTGTCGATCTTCTTCAAGCTGCCGTCGTTGAGATAGATGTCGTACTGGACCGAGGGGGCGGAGAGGAGGAGCGAAAGGTTGTACTCGCGCTCCAGCCGCTCCTGGACGACGTCCAAGTGGAGGAGGCCGAGGAAGCCGCAGCGGAAACCGAACCCGAGGGCCGTCGAGGCGTCCTTCTGGTAGGTCAGAGCGGCGTCGTTCAACTTCAGCTTCTCCAGGGCCTTGGCGAGATCCTCGTACTCGTCGGTCGCCATCGGATAGAGCGACGAGAAGACGACCGGTTTCGCCTCCTTGTAGCCGGGGAGCGGCGCGGCCGCCGAGCGGTCGAACTCGGTCACGGTGTCGCCCACGGCGATGTCGGAGACCGACTTGACCCCGGCGATGACGTAGCCCACGCCGCCCGCGGCGATCTCTCCGGTCTTGATCCGCCGCAGCCGGAGCATCCCCACCTCTTCGACCTCGTACTCCCGGGCCGAGTGCATGAGGCGGACCTTCTGCCCGGCCCGGATCGTCCCCTCGACCACCCGGCAGAGGAGGACCACCCCGCGGTAGATGTCGTACTGGGCGTCGAAGATGAGCGCCCGGAGCGGCGCCTCGGGGTCGCCCTCGGGCGCCGGCAGCCGCGTGACGACCGCTTCGAGCACGTCGTCGATCCCGATCCCCTGCTTGGCCGAGCAGAGGACGGCGGCATAGGGGTCGAGCCCGAGGTCGGCGTCGATCTCCTCCCGGATGCGCTCGACGTCGGCCGAGGGGAGGTCGATCTTGTTGATGACCGGGATGACCTCGAGGTCGTACTCCAGGGCGAGATAGAGGTTGGCGACGGTCTGCGCCTCGACCCCCTGGGAGGCATCGACCAGGAGGAGCGCCCCCTCGCAGGACATCAGCGAACGCCGCACCTCGTGCGAGAAGTCGACATGGCCGGGGGTGTCGATCAGGTTCAAGGTGTAGGTCACCCCGTCCTGGGCGGTGTAGAGGAGGGAGACCGTGTTGCTCTTGATGGTGATGCCGCGTTCGCGCTCGATGTCCATCGAATCCAGGATCTGGTCGCGGAACTCCCGGTCCTCCACCGCCCCGCAGCGCTGGATGAGCCGGTCGGCGAGCGTCGACTTGCCGTGGTCGATGTGGGCGATGATGCAGAAGTTCCGGATGCGGTCCAAGGTAAGTCCTCGTAGTCCTGAGCAGGCCAGACTACGGGAGGGGGGCGGGAAAGGCAATGGCCTGGGGCGGATCGGGGGCACTGCTGGTCTCTGGAGGTCGTTCCTCCTCGGGCCTGGGAACTCGTCTAGGGACCGCGGGGCCGGGGCGAACTCGCGAACGAAGCGGAATCCAGCCTTCCGGACCCAGGTATGGCTTGGCGGGGGTGCCTAGCTGCCAGTCTCCCTAGCCGGTCGAGATAGCGACAGTTGTCATGATACTTTGCAGCCAAAAACACAACCAAGGAATATTGATTTTGCAAATAGTGGTAGTCCATAACCGGCTTGATAACATCTCAGTACCGAAGATGCATAGGCCAAGATGCCATTGTCACTCGTTGATTGGGCAACGGGCAGTTGTGGTATTGGCTGCCCCCACCCAAGACAAATGCTAACAAAGTATGACGCTACTAGTATTGTAGCATAGGTGTATATGTTTCTGTGGCCCCGTCGGAATGCCACCACAATCATTGCTACAGCAAGAGTCAAGGGCAATGTTTTAATAAAAACTTCCCAAATCGTATGAACGTCGGCCGCGAACCCCTTCGATGTCGGCGGAAGTAAATGCCCTACAACTATAACGACGATCGTGGTCCAGGCGCCGTCACATCCGATGAGCTGAAGAGCACAGCTTACGAGAGACAGTTCATGCAATGGTGAAAGCTTCTCTGCCACGAGTAGTCCTGATGTTAGCTACAGCTCTATATTATCTAGGTCTACGTGCTCAATCTCCTCACCCTTGCAAAGTCTTTATAATATAACGACTACCAATTGTTTGTCAATGAAGAAGAAAGCCAAGCCCAACGGCTTCTCGGGTGTCACCCATGTCTCCGGTCCAATCTGTTACCCATGTCTCTATCTGTACTCATTGGCATCTTTTCACCGAGCGCCAGCGGCGAATCGCCGGAAAAACGAGTCGGGCTTCCATGCCGGCCGGGCGTCGGCGTCGGCGACCGCGAGGAGGAGCTGGCGCATGATCTCTTCATAGAGGGCCGCGGCGCCCAAGTCGACGGGCTGGTTCAGATCGTCGGAGGGAGCGTGGTAGTGCGCGGTCAGCCAATCCTTGAAGATCTTCTGCTCGGGCGTGCCGAGCTCGAAGCCGATGTCCAGCTTGAGCGCGGGAATGCCGCGACGGATGAAGCTGTACTGGTCGCTGCGGATGAAACCGTTGCGCAGCGGCTCGGGGTCGGCGATGGCCTTGACGCCCGAGCGCTTGCGCGATGGCGGCGGCGCGGTCGCCCAAGTCGGATTCGGCGAGTCCCTGGACCTTCAAGATGCGCACGGGGACGATGGGCAGGAACATGTCCACGTTGATGTCGGCGACCATGGACTGGGAGCGACCGTGGGATGGGTGGCGAAGTACTTCGAGCCCAGCAGGCCTTTCTCCTCCCCGGTGACGAAGACGAACAGGATCGAGCGCCGGGGCTTCTCTGCGCTCTTCGCCAGGTTGGCGGCCATGTCGAGCAGCAGCGCGCTGCCCGAACCGTTGTCCATGGCGCCGTTGTAGATGCGGTCGCCGTTGATGGCCTCGCCGATCCCGAGGTGGTCGACGTGGGCGGAGAGGACGACGTATTCGTTCTTGAGCGCGGATCGGTGCCGGGGAGCCTGGCGACGAGGTTGGCGGATTCGATCTTTCTGCGCTTCACGCTGGCGCGCGCCTTAAGCGATGCGGCGAGGGCGAAGTGCGGCAGCGGCTTTCTGTCTTTGCCGAGTGCTGCGATCGCCGCGAACGTGCTGGCGGAGCCTGCGAAAAGCTTTTCGGCCCGCGCAGGATTGAAGGTGAGGGCCATCTCGAGCCCGGCGGCCTCCTGAAGCTCGGGAGCGGCGAGCTCCATCGAGGGATGCGCACGGTTGAGCGACATACGCGACCACGGGATGTCCATGGAGGCGGGGTTCGGGATGGAGATGGTGCCGATGGCACCGGCGGCGCGGAGGGCCTTCCAGCGCTCGGGCATGGACTGGTAGTGCGCCGCGAGCGCGGTGGGGATGTCCGCGGGGGAGCCGGCGAGGTAGACGACGATCTTGCCGTGGAGGTCGAGCCCGGCGAGCTCGTCGAGCTTCCTCTCCGGGACCTGCAGGCCGTAGCCGACGAAGATGAGCGGCGCCGTTACTTCCCTGGTGGCGAGATCGGAGCGCAGGTTGAAGAAGGCGTCCTCGCCGAGGAGGAGCGGCTCGGCCTTACCGCTACGGATGAGAGAGGCGGATGAGCTTCTCTCGTCGATCCGCCGCTCGATGATCTCTACAGGCTGGTAAAAGCCCTGGGTGCCGGCGGCCTCCAGACCCGCCTTGGTGAGCTGCTCGACGATGTAGGCCTCCGCCTTGCGGAGACCAGCGCTGCCGGTCTCGCGGCCCTCCATGTTGTCGTCGGCAAGAACCTTGACATGGTTCCACCAGGTTTGACCGTCGAAGTGTTTCTGAGTGGGCTGCTGGGCGTGAAGGCTCATCGCGAGCCCCGAGATCACGGCGAGAAGCAAGATCCGGTGCATGCGAAGGTCCCTCCGACCCCAGGGTATTGATTCGGAAGCATAGCACCGGGCGGAAGGAAGGTGGAAAGGCGATTGCCACGGTTCGTTGGCTTGGAGGAAAAGGGGCGCTAGATCCATTCTCTTACACACATCTAAGCGAGGCTACCGATGGCGCCCACGGCGTCGATGGCGATGACAAAGCTCGGGTTCTCTGAAGGCCTATCCAGATGGCCTTGGGTCCGGGAGGACCATCTCCCTTTCGCGCCAGATACCCTCCGAGCCGGGCCATCAGGGATAGCATTTCCCCGAGGGGTGGAGCAGAGAGGGGCGGCTTCTTCTTCTGGACCACGATGTAGACCGCTCTCCACTCTTCGGTGGCAAAGACCGCTTCACAGGACAGATCGGGGACCGTTCTACCCAGCATCGCCAAGTACAGCACACGCCAGGCGATGATCATGTAGAAAGCCAAGGCGACTTCCAGGCGATCTCGCGTCTGCAATTGCAGTTGCTCGACCTTGCAGCCGCTCTTGAGAATCCGGAAGTACACTTCGATCTGCCAACGGCACAGATACCACCGTACCTTCTCCTCGGCCTCGGCCCGCTCGCCACCGGCAAGCTCGTGAGCAAGAGCCACTGAACCGGCTCGACTTGTGGCGGGGACTCCTCCCAAGCCAGGATCGCCGTCACTTCTACCTCCGAGAGTTTGCTGCCCACCCGAGAGGGAGGTCTCAGCTTCACGCGTGCAGCTCTCAAGGTCTGAACGACATGCCGGGCGGGCCGATCCGGGGCTGCCGCCAGGTCAAACTCCAGCATCCCAAGGATTTCGGTCTCCCGCACCGCCTGCTAAAGATGGCGACCGTCGCTCAGCTTACGGTCATAGGAAGACCGGATAAGCCAGGCTGCTTCCCCGAGCGCCCTTGTTCAAACAGTTCGAACAGGTCGGACTCAGGGTCTGCCACATAGACCAAACGAGTTTCAGCCAGGCCCCACTGAAGATCGCAGACGCATCGGTATCCTTCGAGCCAGCGCAGGCTTTCCTTCTCCTCGATCGGTCGGTTCAAACGGTGATGGCGGTCCTTGCCTCCGTGGCTTTCGGCATCTCGAGCCCAACTCCACTGATCCAGGACCCCCAGACAGAGCCGGTCCGGGGTAATCGCCAGAGTCGGATGGAGATGTAGACCGGAGGAAGCCTGGTAGGTCAGAGGGCCGAGTCCCTCGATCTGAGGCTTACTCGTGTAGTCCAGCTCGGTCGTGTCCTGAACGCAAAGTACGACCGGAAACTCCTTCATCCGCTCCAGAGTCGCGTCGCGGTGGGGCTCCAAAACCCTTTCCCCAGTTACATTCTCGTTGCTGAACAAGCGATAGGCGGCTTGCGTCTCCCCCCAACTTTGGAACGATGAGGGGACGCTCCCTTCCGGACGCCTCGATAGGCCCTCCAGCACCTTCTCGGCCCGGCGGCGCAACCTCTAGTCTCCGAAGTTGGCCGTCAGCATCTCTCGACTGGGCCAGGTCTCCTGACTCTCGACTTCTCCCGCGACACGACTTCCCATGGCGCCTCCCCGATAGTCATTCCGTCTTGGGGAAACAGGGGAACATACTTCGGCGCCTATGTACAGAACAAAGTTGTGTGTAAGAGGGTGCGCTAGATCACCCGCTCGATCTCTCGATATCCTTGATCGCCTGCTCGAACAGGATGTCTTGCTCACCGCTCGCTTTGGCAGCGTCGTACCTGACGGCGTCGAGTTCCTCAAACAAGGCCTAAAGAGGCGAGGGAGACGAGAGCGGGGAGGGCGTCGACCCTGCGAGACGCGCCTGAGGCGGGGCCAAACACGTCCACGAACGCCAAACCCAGGAACACGAGCAGCACGCACTTGTAGGGCCATGGGACCTTGGGCTAGACACTGCTCCTTAAGCCTGCTATCGTTCCCACCATGGGAACTGTAGCGCACTCGCGCTTCCCATCCATGGAGGCGACGAGCGGTGCATGAGGGTACTTGGCAAGAACCACCTGGTCACGTTTGCTGCTAGCCACTCGGATGCGCGATCGGCCCTCGCTGTCTGGGAGCACGAGGTGGGAGATGCGACCTGGACGACGCCGACTGATCTGAAGCGGAGATACCCAAAGGCCAGTCTCGTAGGAAGCGACAACGTGGTATTTGACATACGGGGAGGCAGGTACCGTTTACAGGCGCGGGTGAGTTATGCAACCGGTATTGTGATCGTGGTCAGGATAGGTACTCATGGCGACTACGACAAATGGAGCTTCTGAGGCGGCTATGGACAAAGTAATTAAGACAGCAGAGGACTACTCTGACGCGCTCGCGAGGCTCCACGCCCTGCTCGATCTAGATCCCCAGCCCAGCTCCTTGACCGCCGAACGGGTTGAACTACTTGCCCTTCTAATCGCAACTTACGAGCGCGAAAGCTTTGAACGGTTGCCGACTCCGACACCGGTCGAGGCTATTCGCTTTCGGATGGAGCAACTAGCGCTAACCCAGAAGGACCTCGCCAGATACGTAGGCTCGGCAAGCCGGGCCTCTGAAGTCCTCTCTGGGAAGCGCCCCTTGACGCTTCCCATGATTCGGGCTCTAAGCTCAGGCCTCGGTATTCCCGCGAGCCTGCTGATCATCGAGGCTGGGGAGGAGCGAAGCACCGAACCGGAGCTAGCTTGGGAGAAGTTCCCTACATCAGAGATGGTACAGCGAGGCTGGATCCAGGCACCACAGGCCGGAGCTGTCGACGCGATCCGCTCGTTCATCTTGCCGGTTCTGCCCTATGCTGCTTCGTTTAGACGCACCATGCATTTTCGTGGAGCTCGCAACGTCGATAGCTATGCGTTGCTTGCCTGGCTAGCTCGTATTTGGCACCAAGCCGATAAAAAGTTACCGCGCGTTCGGACCGAAAGCGCACCAGTTTCAGATCTTGCCCGAGACGTTGTACGCCTCAGTTGGTCTGAGCGGGGGCCACTACTCGCCATTGAGTTACTTGAGCAGCACGGTATTCCTGTAATTGTGGAACCGGCCCTTCCAAGAACTTTTCTCGACGGCGCAACACTTTTTCGCGCCGAAGGTCCTGTGATTGGACTTGCACTTCGTTTTGATCGCTTAGACAACTTCTGGTACACACTGCTTCACGAACTCGCACATATCGTCCTCCATTCGAATCGGGCCATTCTTTTCATCGACGACCTGGAAGCTGGCGCAACCGACGAGGTTGAGAACGAAGCCGATGCTTATGCAAGTGAAGCTCTAATTCCTGAGGAAGCTTGGCGTGCTAGCCCAGCTAGCCGGCTGAGGTCACGTCAAGCAGTCGAGCATCTTGCGCGGCAGCTTCGGATTTCCCCAGCGATAGTAGCCGGTCGAGTGCGGCGTGAATACAATGATTATCGAGTGCTGAGTGATCTAGTGGGACATCACTCAGTTCGCCGGCTGTTCCCAGATCTCATATGGGAGGAGAGTTAATTATGAAATCTTTGTACGTCCCTGTTCTTAGATCACACCAAGCCGAGCGCCAAGCAGTTGGTGAACTCCAGGCAGACTTGAGGGAGATCACAGCCCCGCTTATTGAAGTGTCTCGGGCAACAGCCACGAAATGGAAGACTCATTCGGCGCAAAGAGTCGCAAGAGAACTCCAGGAATTGGTAGGCTGCTGCGGCAAGGGAGAGTTGTACCTTGATCTCGGAGCGCTCATGGATCGCGAGGACTTCGAGGCCATTGGGCTCGACCTGCAGCGCCGGTTACTGACTCTTCGGTCTGAGGCACAGCTGATTCTCCGATTGAAAGACTTGAGCCGGCCTGATCGTCTTCGCGGTCTGAGAGAGCTTCTTCGGCAGCACGGTGCAGGGTTTCGTGTGACCTCAGAAGACTATATCAGTGATGAGTTGGTTGGCATGTCGGCGCCCCTGCGACGCCTGGACCTCGCGGCATCTAACGTCGACCTAATAGTCGATTGCCAAGTAATGGAGGAGGGACAGGCTATGAAGGGCACGGCAGCACTGCTGGAAACCAGTTACAATTGGCGGTCGATAACCTACATTGGCGGCTCATTTCCACCTGACTTGGCTGATCTCCATAAGAACGATCAGCACGAACTCCCACGTCACGAGTGGCACTGCTTTACGCGCGAGAGACGCCCTTCCGACCGTACAGTCCGTTACGGCGACTACACTATTCAGCATCCACACCAAGCCGACCCACCACCAAAGTCGCTGCCTAGTGGCTCCATTCGTTACGCGAGTAGCACTTACTGGGTTGTGATGCGCGGCGAGAAGCTGAACAGCCCCAACGGACCCGGACACGAGCAGTACATTGCCCAAGCGCAACTGCTATGCGAGCGACCAGAGTTCTGTGGTCCGCAGTTCTCTTCAGGCGACGCTTATATCGAGTCTATCTCGCGACAAACCGACCGGACTGGAAATCCGATGACGTGGCTTCAGGCGGGCATAAACCACCACCTAGCATTTGCAACTCGTCAAATCGGTTCCGCTCTCGCAGCATAAGGGCCGCCGACAAGTATGCTCGTAGCTCGCCGAATGACCTTGCTGCCAACAACTGCTCCTGAAGCGCTCTTCGGCGTATATGCGCCTTTCCCTTCCGCGGAATGATGGCGAGCAGTTCGTCTCGGCGCAGAAGGGAAATACTGGCTGTCGCGCTAACAAGTGGGTTAATTCTAGGATGCCGAAGCGGAATAACTATAACCTGCCTAGTGGTCGAGCGGTAGGCCAGTGATACTCCGCACCAGAGCGGAAGGCTGGACAGAAGCGGTAGCGCCAAGCGGCGACCAGCTACAAACGTGAGCGTGTCACAGTACTGCGAAAAGGCGGCAATTTGGGTGTCGACTCGTTGGAGAGAGTCGAAATCGCTCTTAATTTCGAAGCCATCAAGGGTCTCACCGGAAATCGCCAACAAATCAAGTCGCCCTCCGGATGCTGGAAACTCTTCGAGTACAACCTTGCCGCAGGCGAGGCTCTGGATTAGGGCTGTTCGGATCTCTAGCTCCGAGAGATCGCGACCTGCCGCAGAGCGGGGGACGGCTAGGCGACGCGGCTGGGTAGTCATAGCATTTCTTCGAATCTAGGATAGGCTGGTTCAAGGAGCCACAGGACCGAGTGATCTACTCGACTCTTGCGAGTTCGACTACCTCCTATCTCACTATGGGGGCTTTCACCTCCCACGGATGGCGAGTCCCATGACACCGGCATCTTGGAACGTCGCCGGGACGCAGTCAAAGAAGGGATACGCAGTTGCACTAAGCTTCGACCGTTCTGGCAAGTGGCTGAGTTGTCCGTGCTCCATCCCTGGACGGGGAGACTGCTAAGCCCGACGGAGTCGAGCATTATCTCAGGCTCCCACGCTGGCCTTGCGCTTCGCCAACATGTAACCACTGTAGCACAAACAAAGCGTAATCGGAGCCGAGCGGTAACGCAGCCCCCTAAGCAGCAGGCCATCGTCCGCTCCCCTCTTCTCCTCGCGGCCTGGCCAGGGGGCCGAGGAGCAGGTCGGAAGATCCGGGCTCGGCTGGCGCGCCTACTTGACGTAAGTATCCACCTAGATACAACTACGTCGTGTAACAAGCTGAAAACGGGACATTGGCGCGCGCAACGCATCGTCACACAACTGGAGTTGGAACCATGAGCAAGGCCAAGGCTGTTACCAAGCTGCTCCCCTTCGACGCAGCGCGCTATCTCACCGACGATGCGGCGGTCGCCGAGTACATGACTGCCATCCTCGAAACAGACGATCCTGATCTTCTTCTTATGGCTCTTGGCGACATAGCTCGCGCTCGCGGCCTTCGCCTGTCCGCCCGCGTCGAATGAAGACAGCCCTCAGGCCGGCGGCCTCTCTCTCTACTCTCTCTACGAAAGAGCGTCCAGGGTCAACCGGTAGCGCCGTCCACCGATCGTGATCTCGGTCTCTACATGGTCGGCAGGCGCCGCCGTCGGGGCAGTCTGAGGCGGCGCGGTGGGCGGGGTCGGCGGGGTGGGTGTGGGAGCCGGGCCCGGTGCTACCCCCGGCGCGCCGGGGGAGCTGTTGGGCGCCACGGGGCCGGGATCGGCGGTGATCCCGACCTTGGCCGCCGCCGGTACGACGAGCGCATCCCAGGCCGCCTGGTTGCCGATCGCCACCAGCTTCATGAGGTCGTCGTCCCGGTCGGTCACCGCGTAGTTGGGGGGGAGCGGCAGACCGCCGGCGCGGATCACCTGCTCCAAGAGCTGCCGGGAGTAGCGCTCGCCGACCAGCGTCCCCGCGGCGGGCGAGTCGGCCCCGCCGATCGTCACCCCGAAGGTGTCCTGGCCATCGCCGGGCGTCCAGGAGGCGCGCCCCGTCCCCCCGTCGTGGGTCCGGTAGATGATCTCCGTCGCCCCCTCCCCCATGCGGAGCCAGACGGGGATGCTGCGGAAGACGGAAGGTGTGGCGGTGGGACCGCTGGTCGGTTCGGACACGGGCTTCTCCTTTCCGGCCGAGGCCGGGGATAGCGGCAGGGACGGGGTAGAAGAAATGATAGCACTGGTCAGCAGCCCTCGGAGGGCGCCGGGACCTTCTAGCGCGGCCGCAACTCGGCGATCATCCGGGAGGAGGTCAGGCGCGCCCAGGGGCGACGGTCATAGCCCCCCCAGAGGTGGGCGACCTCCAGGCCGGCGGCGCGGGCGCGGCCGGTCAGCTCGCCTAGCGACCAGAGGCGGGCCGGGAAGCTCGCCTCGGCTTCCGGTCGATCGGCCGGGCGGTCCGCCATCCGGTACTCGAAGCGGGCGGAGCAGACCCGGCTGTCGGGGTCGCAGCGCCAGACCTGGTGGACGACGAGGTTTTCACCGGTCCTCCCGCCGGTCCCGGCCGGCCGGCGCACCGAGTGCTCGCGGACCAGCCCTTCCGGGCCGGCCGACTGCCGCCGGGCCGCGGGCGTGAACCAGGCCGCGTCGAGGAGGAAGCGGCCGCCCGGGGCGAGGTGGCGGACGGCGGCCGCGAAGGCGCGGGCGCGGTCCTCGTCCCCGGTCAGGTGGGAGAAGGGGTCGTCGACCGCCGTCACGAGGTCGAAGTGGTCCCGGAGGGCGAGCGAGCGCATGTCGGCCGCGAAGAGGTGGACGTTGCCCCGGCCGGCGAGCTTCCGGCGGGCGACGGCGACGAGCTCCGGGGAGAGGTCGAAACCCACCACCTGGGCGGCGCTCCGGGCGAGGAAGGCGGTGGCGCGGCCGGTCCCCGAGCCCAGCTCCAGGACCCGGGCAGGGCGGGGCTCGCCCGCCGCCCAGGTCCAGAAGTCGCCGTCGCCGCGGTCGGCGAGCTCGGCGTCGTAGAAGGGAAGGATGCGGTGGTAGTAGTCGCGGACCTCCTCGGACTTCTCCACCGTCGCCTCCTCGCGGCCCTCCCGGGCCTCCAGGGTGCCGGTCACCATCGGCACCCGGCCTTACCGGAGCACCCCGTGACCGGCGTAGAGGTAATCGTACCCCTCCTGGGTGAGGGCGTAGCCCTTCTCCTCCTTATGCAGGAGCCCCTTGGCGACGAGGTCGTCGTAGGCGCCGTCGAACTCCACCCCGGCGCTCTCGGCCTCCTTCGCCCGGAAATCGTCCTCGGCGACCACCTGGCCGACCTGGGCACCCAACCGGTCCCCCTTGGCCTCGTGGAACTGCATCAGGATGATGTGCTGGGCCTCGGGCAATACCGGCATACGTGAGCTCCTTTCGCTCCTTGACCGTGCAGGTCCGTCATGGCCTGCGCTCCTCCGGAATTGCACAGGTCGTGCCGGGGGAGACGTCCGCCGCCGCAATTCCCCGAGGCAAAGGAACGCTTTTTGCAGCTTTTTATCGAGCCCCCCGACGGGGTTGCACAGCAAAGAAGGAGCCCTCTTGAAAGGCGATGACACTCCCCTCTTCCCCGACCCGGACCCCGACCCCGCAGAGAGCCGCCTCCCGGAGCCCAAGGACGGCCTGAACCGCCGCGTCTTCCTCGGCATGTCCTTAGCGGCACTGCCGATCGTCCACGCTGCCACTGCCACTGCCGCCAGCACCGCGGTCAAATCCGCACATCCGGCGGTGGCCCATGAGGCCGCCCATACCGCCGCACCGGGGGGCGCCACGATCCCCGTCAACCTCAACATCAACGGCCAGGCGAGAGCGCTCCGGCTCGATCCGCGGACGAGCCTGCTCGACGCGCTCCGCGAGGAGCTGGCGCTCTCGGGCACCAAGAAGGGTTGCGACCACGGCCAGTGCGGCGCCTGCACGGTGCTCGTCGAGGACCGCCGGGTGCTCTCTTGCCTGACGCTCGCGGCGATGGCTTCGGGCCACCGGGTGACGACGGTCGAGGGGCTCGCCCAGGGCGACCAGCTCCACCCGGTCCAGGCGGCCTTCTTGAAGCACGACGCCTTCCAGTGCGGCTACTGCACCCCGGGGCAGATCGTCTCGGCCGTGGGCCTCCTGAAGGAAGGCTGCCCGGCGGACGCTGCCTCGATCCGCGAGTGCATGAGCGGCAATCTCTGCCGCTGCGGCGCCTACCCGAACATCGTCGCCGCGGTCCAGGAAGCGCGGGGAGGCCGGGCATGAACCCCTTCTCCTATACCCATGCCTCCCGGCCGGAAGAGGCGGTCGCCGCGGTCGCCCAAAACCCCCAGGCGAAGTTCCTCGCCGGCGGCACGACTCTCGTGGACCTCCTCCGGCTCGACGTCGAGCAGCCCAAAGCCCTGGTCGACATCAACGCCCTCCCCTTGACCCGGATCGAGCCCCTCCCCGGCGGCGGGGTGCGGATCGGCGCCCTGGTGAGAAACAGCGACCTCGCCAACGATCCCACGATCCGTAAAAATTACCCGGTTCTCTCGGAAGCCCTGCTCTCGGGGGCCAGCCCGCAGCTCCGCAACATGGCGACGGTGGGCGGCAACCTGCTGCAACGCACCCGCTGCTACTACTTCAGAGACCCCGTCTACGCCTGCAACAAGCGGCTGCCGGGCTCCGGCTGCTCGGCGCTCGAAGGCTACAACCGCATCCACGCGGTGCTCGGGACGAGCGAGAAGTGCATCGCGACCTCCCCCGGCGACATGCCGGTCGCCATGGTCGCGCTCGACGCGGTGGTCCACACCCGGCGGGCGAACGGCGGCGAGCGGACGATCCCGATCGCCGACTTCCACGTCGCCTACGGGGAGGACCCGGCGCGGGAGAGCGTCCTCGAACATGGCGAGCTGATCACCGCGGTCGAGCTGCCGGCGACCCCCTGGTTCGCCCGCTCCCACTACCTGAAGATCCGCGACCGGGCGAGCTACGAGTTCGCCCTCGCCTCGGCGGCGGTCGCTTTGGACTTGAACGGTGGCACCATCCGGGCCGCCCGGGTCGCCCTGGGCGGCGTCGGCACCAAGCCCTGGCGCTCGCCCGAAGCGGAAGCGGCGCTCACCGGGAAGAAGGCGGCTCCGGCGACCTTCCGCGCCGCCGCGGAGGCGGCGCTCCAGAACGCCCGGCCCCAGAAAGACAACGCATTCAAGATCGAGCTGGCGAAGCGGACGCTGACCCGTGCCCTTGAGACGGCCGTGGAGAAGAAAGTATGACTCCCCTGGATGACGACACCGCCGCCGCGCGCTCGACGCCCGCGACGACCCCGGCGACCGCTCCGAGCGCGACGAATCGCAAGGATATGAAGACCGCGTCGGTCGGCAAGCCGGTCGACCGGGTGGACGGCCGGCGGAAGATCACCGGCACCGCCCAGTACGCCGCCGAGTTCAAGCACGACCGCCTGGCCCACGCCTTCTTCGTCCAGTCGACGATCCCCAAGGGCCGGATTGCCGCTATCGACGCCGCCGCCGCCAAGCGCGCGCCCGGGGTCCTCGCCGTCCTCACTCACGAGAACAGCCCGAAGTTCCACCAGGCCGGGAGCGGCCCCAAGGCCCAGCCGACCCAGTCCGGCAAGCTGGCCGAGGACCGGCTGCCGTTCTCGGACGACGTCGTCCACTACGCCGGCCAGCATGTGGCGCTCGTCGTGGCGAACACCCTGGAGCAGGCCCGGCACGCCGCCTCCCTGATCAAGGTCCGCTACCAGGAGGAGCGGCCGCTCCTCACCATCGAAGAGGCCCAGTCGACCGCCTACTCGCCGGAGAAATCGTTCGGCCGGGAGCTCCAGCACACCCGGGGCAACGTCGACGGCGCGCTCGCGGCGGCCGGGGTGCAGAAGTTGGAGGCGACCTACACCACCCCGGTCGAGACCAACAACCCCATGGAACCCTCGGCCACCGTGGCGGTCTGGAACGGCGACCACCTGACGGTCGCCGACGCCACCCAGGCCGTGGTCGGGACCCGCGCCGTCCTCGCCCAGGCCTTCGGCATCCCGCGGGAGAACGTCCGCGTCCTCTGCCCGTTCACCGGCGGCGGCTTCGGCTGCAAGGGTTTCCAGTGGCCGCACACCCTGCTCGCGGCGATGGCGGCGAAAGTGACCCGCCGGCCGGTGCAGCTCAACCTCACCCGCCAGCAGATGTTCACCTCGGTGGGGCACCGGCCGCAGACGATCCAGAAGATGTCGCTCGCCGCGAGGAAGGACGGGACGCTCACCGCCCTCCGCCACGAGACCCTCCAGGCCACCTCGACGACGACCGAGTTCATCGAGCCCTGCGGCCTGACGACGAGCAAGATGCTCTACTCCTGCGAGAACGTGGCGATCCCCCACAAGCTCGTCAAGGTGAACCTCGGCCCGCCCACCCCCATGCGGGCGCCCGGCGACTGCCCGGGGAGCTTCGCCCTGGAATCGGCCATGGACGAGCTCGCCTACGCCCTCGGCATGGACCCGGTCGAGCTGCGCCTGAAGAATCATGCCGACAAGGACGAGGGGGAGAACAAGCCCTGGTCGTCCAAACACCTCAAGGAGTGCTACGCCCAGGGGGCCGAGCGGTTCGGTTGGAAGAAGCGCAATCCGAAGCCCGGCTCGATGAAGGACGGCGACCTTCTCGTCGGCTGGGGGATGGCGACCGCCCTCTACCCCGGCAACCGCCGGCCGGCCTCGGCCCGGGTGCGCCTGACGCCGGACGGCCGGGCGCTCGTCCAGGTCGCCACCCAGGATCTCGGCACCGGCTCCTACACGATCTTCACCCAGGTGGCGGCCGACGCCCTCGGGCTCCCGGTCGAACGGGTGACCTTCGAGCTCGGCGACACCGACTTTCCCGAGGCGCCGGTCTCCGGCGGCTCGAACACCGCGGCGAGCGTCAGCGAGGCGGTGATCGGGGCGGTCGCGGCGCTCAAGTCGAAGCTCGTGGCCCTCGCCTCGTCCGATCCCGAATCGCCGCTCGGCGGCCTACGGCCGGAGGAGGTGACGATGGCCGACGGCCGGCTCGCCGCGGTGGGGAACCCCTCCCGGGGCCTCTCCTACACCGACCTCCTGAAGCGCGCCCGGCAGCCGACGATCGAAGCCGAGGCGCAGGTCAAGCCGGACGACGCCAACAAGAAATACTCCATCCACTCCTGGGGCGCCCAGTTCTGCGAGGTGAAGATCGATCCGCTCCTCCCCCGGGTCCAGGTGACCCGCTGGGTCTCGGCGATCGACGTCGGCAGGATTCTGAACGCCAAGCTCGCCAACAGTCAGGTGATGGGCGGGGTGGTCATGGGGGTCGGCATGGCCCTCCTCGAGCACACGGTCTACGACCATCGAACGGGCCTCCCGGTCAACGCCAACTTCGCCGACTATCCCGTCCCGGTCAACGCCGACATCCCCGACATCGAGGTCCACTTCGTCGACCGGCCCGACCCGATCATCAACACCCTGGGCTGCCGGGGGGTCGGCGAGATCGGCATCACCGGGGTGGCGGCGGCGATCGCCAACGCCGTCTACCATGCCACCGGCAAGCGAGTGCGGGACCTGCCGATCACGCCGGACAAGCTGATGGCGTAGGCCCCGGGGAGATGAGCACGGTCCTCGGCAGTCCCATCGAAAGGGTGGACGGGCGGCTCAAGGTGACTGGAGCCGCCCGCTACACCGCCGAGCTCCGGCACGAGCGGCAGACCTACGCGATCCTCGTTCAGTCGACGATCGCCCGCGGCCGGATCGTCTCCTTAGATACCGCCGACGCCCGGAGCGCCCCTGGAGTCGTCGCGGTTCTGTCCCACGAGAACGCCCCGCGGCTCCAGCTGCCGGACTCGAAGTCCGAGAGCAACGGTCACCTCGGGGAGAAGCTGGTGCCGTTCGCGGATTTGACGATCCACTTCGCCGGCCAGAACGTGGCGGTGGTGGTGGCGGAGACCTTAGAAGCAGCCCGGCACGCTGCCTCCCTCGTTCGGGTGCGGTACGAGGAGGAGCGGCCGGTGCTCGGGATCGCCGAGGCGGAGCCGACCGGCACCTACCCCGAAAAGGGCCTGGGGGGACGGCCGGCGCAGCACCACCGCGGCGACGTCCAGGCGGCCCTCGCGGCGTCGGGATCGGACCTCGTCAAGCTCGAGCGGACCTACACGGTCCCCATCGAGACCAACAACCCTATGGAGCCGGCGGCGACGGTCGCCACCTGGAAGGGCGACAAGCTGACGGTCGAAGACTCCACTCAGCACGTGGTGGGAGTGCGGAAGACCCTCGCCACGGCCTTCGGCATCCCGCCCGGCAACGTCCGCGTCCTCTGTCCGTTCACCGGCGGGGCGTTCGGCAGCAAGGGCTCCCAGTGGCAGCACACCCTGATCGCCGCCCTGGCGGCGCGGGTGGTGGGCCGGCCGGTCCGGCTCGTCCTCACCCGGCAGCAGATGTTCACCTCGCTCGGCCACCGGCCGCCGACCGTCCACCGGATGGCGCTCGCCGCCCGGCGCGACGGGACGCTGACCGCCCTCCGTCACGAGACGGTCAACTCGACCTCCCCGGTCACCGAGTTCGTGGCCCAGTGCGGGGTGGTGACGAGCAAATCGGCCTACGCCTGCGAGAACGTCGAGACCCCCACCAAGGTCGTGCGGGTCAACATCGCCGCCCCCTGCCCCATGCGCGCTCCCGCCGAGTGCCCCGGGAGCTTCGCGCTCGAATCGGCCATGGACGAGCTGGCCTACGAGCTCGGCCTCGATCCGCTCGCCCTGCGGCTCAAGAACTTCGCGGAGCGGGACCCGTCGAACGGCAAGCCGTGGTCCGGAAATCATCTGAAGGAGTGCTACACCCGGGGCGCCGAGCGTTTCGGCTGGAGCCGGCGCAACCCGCAGCCGGGCTCGATGAAGGACGGCGACTTCTTAGTCGGCTGGGGGATGGCGATGGCCTTCTACCCCGGCTACCGCCGGCCCGCCTCGGCCCGGGTGCGGATCGATGCCGACGGCCGCGCCCTCGTCCAGGCCGCCACCCACGAGCTCGGCACCGGGGCCTATACGGTCTTCACCCAGATCGCCGCGGACGCCCTCGGCCTGCCGATCGAGCGGGTCACCTTCGAGCTCGGCGACGCCGACCTCCCCGAGGCCCCCATCTCGGCCGGCTCCTGCACGACGGCGAGCGTCGGCGAGGCGATCGTCCAGGCCGCCCGGGCCGTAAAGTCGAAGCTCGCGGCGCTGGCGGCCCAGCATCCACCGTCGCCAGAATCGCCCGACTCTGCCCGGGACCTCTCCTATGCGGATCTCCTCAAACGCGCGCGGCTGCCGTCAGTCGAGGCGGAGGGCAGGGCGGAGGCGGAAGGGGACGAGACCCCGACCCACTCCATCCACTCCTTCGGTGCCCAGTTCTGCGAGGTCAAGATCGATCCCCGGCTCCCCCGAGTCCAGGTGACCCGCTTCGTCTCGGTGGTCGATGTCGGGCGCATCTTGAACCCGCGGACGAGCCACAGCCAGGTCGTGGGCGCGATCGTCATGGGTCTCGGCATGGCACTCCTCGAAGAGACACACTACGACGGAAGGACCGGGTACCCCGTGAACAACAACCTCGCGGACTATTTGATCCCGGTCAACGCCGACATCGAAGCGATCGAGGTCGAGCTCCTCGATCACCCCGACCCGGTCGTCAATACCCTCGGCTGCCGCGGGGTGGGCGAGATCGGCATCACCGGCGCCGGCGCGGCGGTCGCCAACGCCGTCTACCACGCGACGGGGAAACGGGTGCGGGATCTGCCGATCGCGTTGGAGAAGTTGATGGCGTAGTAAACCCTGGGCACTCAACTCACTCAATACGCAAAGGGCCCACAGAATGTCGGGTACTCTCCCGCCCCACCGCTCCACACGATCGCAGATGGAGCGCTGCCGCCTGGGCAGCTATAAGTTCCCGTGCAACAATCCCAAAGGGAGTTGCCCGCCACTGGATACTGTGCGCCATCACAGCTGATGTAGCACGTATCCGCTTGCAAAGGCCCAAAGGGTGGCCCGCTATTGGCTCCGCGCGAAGACAGGTGGAGATCACTGGCGAACCAGCATTGACGATTGCAAAGCTGCTCATAGCGAGAACACCGGCAAGAAGCAGAACTCGAGACCAGCTCTTCATGGCGATCCTCCAGTGGGGTCAAAGATCTATTCAAAGTTATACGATTCTACGGCTTTTGCAATCAAAGTCAACCTGGATCACTGGGCAGTTTGCTACCTGTTTCGCGGATCACCGCAATCGCAGAAAGCGGGCCAGATAAGGCGCAGTCCGGCTCCCTGCCGCCCTGGACACCTCCGCGGGGGTCCCGGCCGCCACCACCCTTCCCCCCTCGTCGCCAGCGCCGGGACCGATGTCGATCACCCAGTCGCTCCCGCTGACGACCCGCATGTCGTGCTCCACGACGATGACGGTGTTGCCGGATTCGACGAGGCCGTCGAGCTGGGCCATCAGCTTGTCGACATCCGAGGGATGGAGCCCGGTCGTCGGTTCGTCCAGGATGTAGAGAGTGTTGCCGCGCTGGATTCGCTGCAGCTCGGTGGCGAGCTTGATCCGTTGGGCCTCGCCGCCGGAGAGCTCGGTCGCCGCCTGGCCGAGCCGCAGGTAGCCGAGGCCCACCTCCCGCAGGACGTCGAGCGAACGGCGGACCGGCGGCTCTTCGGCGAAGAACTCCCAGGCTGCTTCCACGGTCATTCCCAGCACGTCGGCAATGGTTTGATCCCGATATCTGATCTCCAGGGTTTTTGCGTTGTATCGGGAGCCGTGACAGGTGGGACACGCGGTGTAGACGCTGGCGAGAAAGAGCAGCTCGACGCAGACGAAACCTTCGCCCTCGCAGGTTTCGCAACGGCCCTTGGCGACATTGAAGGAGAAGCGTCCGGCGTCATAGTGTCGGGCACGGGCCGCCTTGGTCGCGGCGAAGAGCTTTCGAACGTGATCGAAGAGTCCCGTGTAGGTCGCGAGGTTGGAGCGCGGAGTGCGACCGATCGGTTTCTGGTCGACCGGCACCAATCGCTTGATCCCTTCCATCCCCTCCGTGATCTGGCCGCCCAAGGTTTCAGCGGCGGTGGGCTCCAGCTCTTCGCCCTCTTCCTCGCCGGAAGAAGAAAGCGGGTGGCCGAGATGCTCAGCGACCAGCTCGACGAGGGCTTGGCTGACCAGGCTCGACTTCCCCGAGCCCGACACCCCGGTCACCGTCGTCAAGACGCCGACCGGAAAGGCGACGTCCAACTCGTGCAGATTGTTGCGGGTCACTCCGGTGAGCCGCAGCCAGCCCCTGGCCGCGCGGATCTGCCGGCGGGGACGCGGTTCTTGCCCAAACGATTCTGGTCCAAACGATTCTGGTCCAAAAAGATGGCGCCGGGTTTCCGAGGCCTCCACCTCCCTGAGCCCGGCAGGAGGACCGCTGTAGAGCACGTAGCCTCCCCGTTCCCCCGCGGCGGGTCCCACGTCGACGATCCAGTCGGCATGACGGATGACGTCGAGATCGTGCTCGACGACGAAGAGCGAGTTGCCGGAGTTTTTGAGCGCTTCGAGCGCCGCTAGAAGCGACTCGGTGTCCGCCGGGTGGAGTCCGGCCGAGGGCTCGTCGAGCACGTAGACGACGCCGAACAGATTGGAGCGGACCTGGGTGGCGAGCCGCAGCCGCTGGAGCTCGCCCGGCGACAGGGTGGGGGTGCTCCGTTCGAGCGACAGATAGCCGAGGCCGAGATCGAGCAGCACGTCGGTCCGCGCCAGGAAGTCCGCGCAAATCCGCCGGGCGACGAGCGCTTTTTCCGGATGATCGACGGCGATCTTCGCCGCTCCGGTGGCCGTCCCTTCCGCGTAGGGGCGGAGAACGCCGGCCAGCCGGACGATCGGCAGCCGGGAGATGTCCGCAATATCGAAACCCGCGAAGGTCACGGACAGCGACTCGGGGCGAAGCCGCTTGCCCTGGCAGAGCGGGCATTCACGGCTCACCAGATATTGGGCCACCCGCTTTTTGATCGACGGGCTCTGGGTGGTGGCGAAGGTGTGCAGCACATATCGCTTGGCGCTCGAAAAATTGCCGTGATAGTCGGCGGGCTCGCCCCGTTCGAGAGCGGCCTGCACCTCGTCTCGATCCAGCCCGCCGTAGACGGGGACGACCGGCTGCTCGTCGGTGAAAAGAATCCATTTACGATCCTTCTTGGGAAGCTCCCGCCAGGGGCGATCGACGTCGTACCCCAGCGTGGTCAGCATTTCGCGCAAGTTCTGGCCATGCCAGGCGGTCGGCCAGCCGCCGATGGCCCGTTCGCGGATAGTCAAGGAGTCGTCCGGGACGAGCGAGCGTTCCGTCACCTCGTAGATGCGGCCGAGTCCGTGACACTCGGGACAGGCGCCCGCCGGGGTGTTGGTCGAAAACGACTCGGCCTCCAGATGCGGCTGCCTCGGGGGGTAGGTTCCGGCGCGCGAGTAGAGCATCCGCAGAAGGTTGGAGAGGGTGGTGACGCTCCCCACCGACGAACGGGAGGTGGGCGAGCCGCGCTGCTGCTGGAGCGCCACCGCCGGGGGGAGCCCCTCGATGTCGTCGACATCCGGCACTCCCATCTGATCGAACAGGCGCCGGGCGTAGGGAGCGACGGATTCGAGGTACCGCCGCTGCGCCTCCGCATAGAGGGTGCCGAAGGCGAGCGACGACTTGCCGGAGCCGGAAATGCCGGTGAAGACGACCAGGGCATCCCGCGGGATTTCGAGATCGACGTTCTTGAGGTTGTGCTCCCGGGCTCCGCGGACGTGGACGAAGCCGGTGAATTCCTGGTCTGCGGTCCTGGGAGGAGGGGGAGCGGTCGTTCTTTTCATGGCAGGGCTCGCGGGGCACTCTCACGCAGAGCATGAGACATGCCAGCCGCCTCGGATCGGGTGGCGCTCCATCGGGACCAGCTAGACCTGGTGGCTCCGGACGGAGCCACCAGATCCCCACCAGGCGCAAGAAAGATTTACCCGCCCTCCGCCTCGAACCGAGGCCCTGGATCAATCTGCGCCCGGCGGAGGAACCGCTCGTTGCGATCTGACTCTCCTCGGGAGCGGCCCTGCCGAGCGGACGACTTTAAGGCAACGGCGTCAACTCACGATAAACGTGACTGACTGCCACCTTGTTCGTGAGATGACACGAAAAGCAGTTTGCACTTGAAGCTGATGGCGTCTGTCCTTGCGCAAACGTTTCCATGGTGGCATTGGCAAGGTGGTTGGTGCCTACCTGATTGCTGCCGTTGGGTGCTGCGCCGCCAATGGTCCACGTAGTGCCTAACTGGAAGTACTTCCGGCGTACATCCGCTGCATTCAGCTGAGAGATCACGCTGGCATTGGCCGAGATCACTTGAGTGTTCAAGCCCGCAGCACTGGCAGGATTGCCGCCGTCATTTGAACCCCATGGCTTAGCACGCAGCACCGCGGCCGGACCAACTGGCGAGCCAGTAATAGCGCTGCCCGTCCAACTATTGCTCGTTGTATTGAACGGACCAGCTGATCCACTCGGCGTGAATAGCCAAGTGCCCGCTGTGTTTTGGGCGATCGTCTTTAAGCCGGTTGTTGAGTTGTAGGCATACGTAGCATTGGGTGCGTTGCCGAGATGCTCGAACGTGCCCCACACCATTTCGCCATGGCCGTTGGTTGAGCCCACCACGTGGATGCCAAGCATGACCAGGTTTAATGTGGCCTGTCCATTCGGTACCCAGCTATTAGGGTTGCTCTTGTTGAACGTTGGTACGACTGCCTTTACTTGAATGTAGTCGCTCGGATTCGGCACAGCACTCGCCTGCATCCAACTCGACTTCGTTTCAATCGCCAGCGCGTTCGGATCTTGAATCGTGTGCCCCTTGCCCGATGCGAACGTCACCACTGGAGCGACTTGCGCTGCTGTCATCGGGAATGCGATGCCGGTGTTCTGCGGAATGATGGCTGCACCCTGCATCGAACGATGGTAGGCAAACACATCGTTAACGGCAGTGATGTAGTAAATCAGCGAGCCATTCTGCGAGATCAATACACCGCTATCGGCTTGACCGGGTTCGACGTCTATCACATTGCCGGCCGAATCAATAAAGATCGGAATCTTGCTAATCACCAGCTTACGAGCTTGGAGCGCTTCTGTGAACGCGGCCGCGGGGACCACCGGCGTAGGCCGTTGGGGTGTCAACATGATGCGCTGACGCACCACCGGCGCCAACTTAAGCATTCGCGGCTGCACCTGCTTGCCGCCTCTGTCGAAGAACTGCAGCTTGCCTTCCGCTGTTTTCTGCACACTGGAGATCTGCGCAGGCGCGCCATTTGCCAGGTTGATCGTGGGTGGCTTTTGCCCTGGTATTTCGCGCTGTACTTCTACTACCTGACCGGTACGTGACAACACCATGGGCAAGCCATGCGGACCCAACTCCATGGCGCGTAGATTCATACGAATCGGCAAGCCAGGAGAATTAGGAATGAAGGTGCGACGGAAGCTGCTGTCTTCGGGGCTCACGGTAAAAAACTGTGGCGAGAACATGACGCGGCTGCCGCCGCCATACCGCGACGGAGCGGGCGACGTCAGCCACAGAAACATTTGTTCGGTCCATTGAAAGAAGCCGCAGTTAGGAGCCAGCACCACCGTGCTGTCTGCGGGCTTCACGACACCATTCGGCGTGACCGAGCCACTTTCAAAAAAGCTCGCAACCGTGGCCGGCGAGATCGGACAACCTCCGGAAGGGTCCGTAGGGACTGCTTGCGCATGGGCTGCTTGCGCAGCACCCAGCGCGACGGCAAGCGCGCCGCTCATGATGAATCCCCGAACGTTTGCAATGGTTGATGTCATCTTCTTCTCCTTTGAGTTATCGACACTGATTTGAGCCGCAAAGAGGCTGACGGCGGATAGAATCCTCGGCGGACGGTGAATCAATCTCTCCCTTCTTCGAGTGCGAGGGGTGCGAGAGAAGTGCCCTGGATTTCGGCTGAGGCTCAATTATGAACGACGCAACAGCCTGATGTCCAATCGAAATATTGCAATGCCTTGTTGAAGGGCTCCAAATCCACTGCCCACCGGTGCGCACGGCCGAGGTGAAGCGGCTGGCGGTCGCCATGGGCGCGGGCGGGGACGCTTCCGGCCGGCTGGGACTGTGGTAGCATTTTGATAGACCTTTCTAACCCCAATGGCGGATTTCGTTCAGGATTTCCGTTTTGCCTTTCGCCTGCTCCGCAAGAGCCGGGTGGCCACAGCCGTCGCCGTAGCGTCTTTGGCGCTCGGGATCGGTTGTACCACCGCCGCCTTCAGCCTCGTCGAGGCCCTGCTCCTCCGGCCGCTTCCGGCGCTCCATGCCCCCGAAACGCTCGTAGTGGTCGGTGGGGTCCACCCCAAGGACGGTCCCGACCAGCTCCATTGGCTCTCCTTCGCCGACTACCTGGACTACGCCGGGAGCCGGGACGGGGTCTCCGGGCTCGCCGCAGGGGCCGCTTGCGATCTGACTCTCCTCGGGAGCGGCCCTGCCGAGCGGATCGCCGGGCTCGCCGTCTCGGCGAACTACTTTTCGGTCCTCGGCCTTAAGCCCGCGCGCGGGCGGCTGCTCTCGCCTGCCGATGAGACCGCGCCGGTCGCCGTCCTCGGCTATGGCCTCTGGCAGCGACGCTTCGGCGGCGATCCTGCCGTGATCGGCTCCGGCGTCACGCTCAACGGCAAGCCGTTTACGATCGCCGGGGTCGCTCCCGAGGGTTTTCTCGGGACCGACCTCAGCTCCAGGCGGGAGGTCTGGCTGCCGCTCGGCGTCTACTCCCAGGTCGCGACAGGCCCCCTCGCCTCGTTGACCGGCAAGTACGACCGCAAGCAGGAATGGCTGAGCGTCTTCGGGCGCCTGGCCCCGGGAGTGAGCCTGGCCAAGGCCCAGAGCGCCTTGGGGTCGTCGCCAAGAGGTTGGCAGCCAGCCATCCAGAGGACGCCCGGCGCGGTGTCCGCGTCCTGCCCTTGAGCGACCTTGCCTTCGGGTCGGGAGGCCGTCGTCTGCTGGTGGGGTTCTCGGCGCGGCTCCTGGCGGTCGCGGCGCTGGTCCTCGCCGTCGCGGCGATCAATGTGGCCGGTCTGCTCCTCGCGCGGTCGCTCACCCGTCGGCAGGAGATTGCCGTCCGGCTGAGCCTCGGAGCGAGCCCCCGCCGTCTGGTCCGGCAGCTCTTCTGCGAAGGCCTCGTCCTGGCGCTCCTGGCCGCCGCGTTGGGGGCTGCTCTCGCGACGCTCGCCCTGCCGCTCTTGGAACAGCTCAACTTCCCCGTCCCCATCGCCGCCCGCGAGCTCAGGCTCTCCTGGCGCATGCTGGGCTTTGCGCTTCTCGTCGCGCTCTTGAGCAGCCTGGTGTTCGCGCTCGTGCCGGCGCTCCAAGCGGTGCGTGCCACCCTCCTGGAGGCTCTCCGCGGCACGCCTCCGCGCGCCAGCGGGCTCGGTTTGCGCGAGAGGAGCGGTCCTTTATCGGTGGGCTCCTCGCCGCGCAAATGACCGTGCTGGTGCGGACCTCCGGGGCACCGCTTCAGGCGCTCGGTTCGGTGCGCGAGACCGTCCGGGCGATGGATGCCAGGCTACCGGTCTTCCAGATCTCGACTCTAGAAGACCTCCTGGCTGCGACGGTGGGCGTCGAGCGCCAGGCGGCGGCCCTCTACAGCGGGTTGGCGCTGATTGCGATGACCTTGGCGATGTTGGGCCTCTACGGCGTCCTCACCTACTGGGTGACGAGCAGCACCCGCGAGATCGGCATCCGAATCGCGTGCGGCGCGGGCCGGGAACAGGTGTGGAGCTTCGTCCTCCGGCGCAGCCTTCTCCTCGTCCTCTCCGGGGTTGCGGCGGGCCTGGCACTGACCCTGGCCGCCAGTCGTGTGGTCGCCAGCCAGCTCTATGGAATCGCGCCCTGGAACGGGCCGACCTGGATCGTCACCACCCTGGTCCTCATGGCTGTCGCGTTGCTCGTCAGCATCGCCCCGACCCGCCGGGCGATGCGGATCGATCCGGCCGCTGCGCTGCGTAGCGGTTGAGCCGTCCACGCCCTCCTGACCGGGGCGGCCCCGTCGAGCAGGCCACGGCGAGACACGAACAGCTCCCGCGAGACATTCGCGGCTGGCAGCGAGACATCGACGACGGAGCGCCGGTGACTCGCGCCACGTAGCGGGTGACTCGCGCCAAGGAGCGGGTGACTCGCGCCAGGGAGCAGGTGACTCGCGCCAGGGAGCGGGTGACTCGCGCCAGGGAGCGGGTGACTCGCGCCAGGGAGCGGGTGACTCGCGCCAGGAGCGGGTGACTCGCGCCAGGAGCGGGTGACTCGCGCCAGGGAGCGGGTGACTCGCGCCAGGTGGCGGGTGACTCGCGCCAGGGAGCGGGTGACCCGCGCCAGGGAGCGGGTGACCCGCGCCAAGGTGCCTGTGGCTCGCGGCCGGCTCCTGGCGTCTCGCCGTCTCAACTTGCCGGCCGCATCCTGGCGATCTTCCAAGCCCACCGCCCCGCCGGCGCGCCCGGGAGCACCGGCGGGGTAGCCGCCCGAATCTCCTCCCCCTTTTAACTACAAGGCAGAGCGTCGGTGTCCGACACCGGCACCGCGGTGTGGAGGTCCGGGTTGGTGTAGATCTTGACGTGGCCGGTCGCCGTGTCGGTCACCGTGACCGTCAGGCCCACGTTGGTCCCCGCCGAGAAGAAGACCCAGTAGCGCGGCGTGGTGGAGGCACAGGCGTTCAAGACCTTGACCAGCATCTCGGGGTTGTCGGGAGAGAAGAACCAGAAGGCGCCGCCCCGCGCCAGGCCAAGGTTGCCGAGCGGGACCGCGTTGCCGGCGCCGGAAAGGCCGCCGTTCTGGGCGGTCTGGTAGGCCACCTCGATCTTGAATCGCCGGTCCCCCGGTCGATCGTCCAGGCAGAGGGCCGTGGGCGTCGGGACGCAGGCGGCGGCGAGGCTCCCGGTGGCGTAGAGGGTGGTCACGAGCTGGTACGGCCCTCCCGGGCCGGAGGCGCCGTCGACCAGGGCGTACCAGGGGCCGGCGGCGGGCGCCGGGACGTCGCAGAAGGCGAGGGTCCCCTTGCCGTCGCTCTTGCAGTCGTAGCTCGCGAGCGTCGGCGCGGCACCACTCTTCAAATAGAGGTTGTAGTCGTTGGCGCCGAAGCTCTCCGCCGTCAGTCCGACCCGCAGGTGGGTGGCGCCGGGGGGGACGAGGAGCGGTACCACGTCGTTCGAGTGGAGGGCGCTCAAGGTGCCGACCGTGCTCGACAGGGTGCTGCTGGGGCCGCCGGCCGCGGGGAGCCCGCCGCAGGCCGCCGTCCCCAGGTCGCTCCCCGCGGTGGTCAGGATCCAGGCCCGTTCGTCGTAGACGTCGGCGAACCAGATGTGATCCGGCGGGGTGCAGTTGAGGCTGGCGCTGTCGCCGCCCGAGGTGGTGCCCGCGATCACCGGGCCGGCCCCGAAGTCGACGAAGAGCGGCCCCCCAGAGTCGCCGTGGCAGGGCCCGGAGTTGGAGCCCGCCGGGCCCAGAAGACTGCTCAAGGTGGCGCAGACGTGGGCCGCCGCGTTCAAGCCGTTGACGTTGCAGGCGGCGACGGTCAGCGAACCGGTCCGCTTGATGCCGGCCCCGGAGGCCGGATCCTCGGTGATCCCGAAGCCCGCGAGGGTGGCGGGGGTGCCGACCGCCGGCTTGGCGGTGGTGTCGATCGCCGACGGCGCGATCCCGGTCACCGGGGCCGCCAGGCGGACGATCGCCACATCCCCCTGGTTCCCGAAGGAGAAGGTGGGGTTGACGGCCACGCTCGCCACGGCGAAGCGCCCCGCGCTCTGGAAGTAGACGAGCTTGGTGGCCGGATCGAGCAGGTCGGACCGCGCTCCGCACTCCGCCCCGGTGAGCGTCCGGCCGGTCTTCGGGTCGGTGCAGATGCAGTGGGCGGCGGTCAGGACCGTGCTGCAACCGATCAGGGTCGCCGAGCAGGCCGCCGAGCCGCTGACGAAGATGCCGACCGAGGGGTAGCCGGCCGTGGCGAGGCCGTTGACGACCTTGGGTTCGAGGGTGCCCGTCGCGGCAGCCCAGGCGGAAGTCTGGGGAGCGAGCGCCAGGATGGTGGACAGGAGCAGGGAAAGAACGAATGCTCTCCGCACGTTTTGAGCCTCCGAAGCTTCTACCAAGCAGAATGACCAGGCTTTATGGGATAGAAGGATACCACGCCGGCCGGCGGGGGCGGTGAAATGAAATCCGGTATAAGGTCACTCCCAAGCACATACCCATTCGGCCGGAGAGAGGAGCGACGACGCATGTGGGACGTCTGGAGGAAGCCTTCTGCAAACCGTTTCCCGGGAGGTCGGGCCCTGGCCCTCGGGCTCGCAGCCTGTCTCCTGGGGGTTGCCGTTCAGGCTGCGCCCCGGACCTCCGGGGTCACGCTCGTCTCCCGGGCCGCCGACAGCCAGATCTCCGACACCCCCGGGGCCGACAGCCAGGCCACGGGCCTCAGCGCCGACGGCCGCTTCCTCGCGTTCAGCAGCGCGGCGGACAACCTCGTCCCGCGGGACACCAACGGCAGCCTGGACATCTTCCTCTACGACCGGGTCGCCGGCACGACGACGCTCGTCAGCCACGCCGCCGGAGATCCCACGACGGCCGCCGATGCCAACGTCTTCGACAACCTCCCCGTCTTGAGCGCCGACGGCCGCTGGGTCGCCTACCTGAGCTCGGCCGCCAACCTGGTCCCGGGGGTCTCCCGGCTCGACCCCTGCGGCCTCGTTCTCTACGACCGGATCACGGGAGCGACGACGTTCGCCAGCCACGCCGACGGCTCCCCGGCCACCCCCGCGGACGGCGGCTGCGGGAGGTTCGCCCTCAGTGCCGATGGGCGCTATCTGGCCTACGAGAGCTACTCCACGAACCTGGTGTCCGGCCAGTCCGGCGCGGCCGGGCAGAACATCTTCCTCTATGACCGCGTGACGGACCGGACCACCCTCGTCAGCCACGACCCGGCCTCCGCCACGACGACGACCCCCCTTTCCGAGTCGCCCTCGCTGTCGGCCGACGGCCGATTCGTCCTCTTCCGGAGCCGCGCCAACGGGCAACTCGACCTCTACCAGTACGACCGGACGACGGGGATCAACACCCTCGTCACCCACCAGGCGGGGGATTTCGCCGCTCCCGGCAACGGCGGCCCGGTCGGGGAGTCGTTCGGGGAAGTGATGAGTGCGGAGGGCGGCGCGGTCGCCTTCCTGAGCCTGGCGACAAACCTGGTGCCCGGCCTGATCTCTGGCGGTGCCTCGCACCAGGCCTTTCTCTGGGACCGCGCCTCCGGCGCGATCAGCCTCGTCAGCCATGCGGCCGGGAGTCCGACGATCGTCGGTGCGGCCGGCCAGGTCGGGTCTGTCGCCCTGAGCGCGGACGGCAGCACGGTCGCCTTCGACAGCAACCAGCGCAACCTCGTCCCTGGCCCTCCCGACGCGACCTCCCAGACCGACGTCTTCCTCTACCACGCCGCCACCGGGACGACCACCCGCATCACCGCCGATCCGGGTCAGAGCTCGCTGCTCACGACCAACTCCGTGGCCGGGATCAGCGACGATGGCCAGCGGGTCCTCCTCCGCAGCGCGCGGATCGATCTGGTACCCGGCCTGGTGGATGGCAACGGCGCCGACGACCTCTTCCTCTATGACGCGGGCGCCGGCGCGACGGCGCTGGTCTCCCACCTCCCCGGCGCGCTGACGACCACCGGCAACGCCGGGAGCACGGGCCTGCTCTCGGCGGACGGCCAGACCGTGGCGCTCAATAGCTTCGCGACGGATCTGGTGAGCGGCCAGCGCGACACCAACGGGGCAGAGGACGTCTTCCTCTACGCTGCCGGGTCGGCGCAGATTACCCCGGTCTCCCGCCGGGCGCCCGCGCTGCCGAGCCTGGCGGCGGGCGGGGTCAGCGGGGTCTCCACCTCCCCAGGCTCCTCGGTCTCCGCCAACGGGCGCTGGATCGCCTTCGTGAGCGACGCCGCCACCCTGGTCGCCGGACAGGACGACGCGAACGCGGCTACCGACGTGTTCCTGCGCGACACCCAGACCGGTACCACCCTCCTCGTCTCGCACGCGGCCGGCTCTCCGGCACGGGCCGCGAACGGTCCGTCGGACGCACCCTCGATCGACCGCGACGGCCGCTACGTCGCCTTCCAGAGCACCGCGACCGATCTCGTCGCCGGCCAGGAGGACGGCCCGGAGTCGCCGGACGTCTTCCTCTACGACCGGGTCACCGGCACGACGACTCTCGTGAGCCACACGGACGCCGGGGCGAACGTCGCCGGCGGCGGCGAGCTGTCTACCTTGAGCGCCAACGGGAAGGTCGTGGCCTTCGAGGTCGCCGACGAGGCGAGCGGCACGAACGGCCTCTTCCTCTACGACCGCGAGCGCCGAGCCACCCTCCTCGTGACGCGGGATGCCGGCGCACCGGCGCTCTCCGCGGACGGGAGATTCATCGCCTTCCTGAGCGGCTCTCCCGAGCTGGTTCCGGGCGACACGAACTCGTCCCCGGACATCTTTCTCTTCGACCGCATCGCCGGAACCACGGCCCTCGTCACCCGCTCGGCAGCCTCCCCGGGGCAGACCGCGAACGGTGGCTCGTATCCCCCAGCGATCAGCGCCGACGGCCGTTTCGTCGCCTTCGCGAGCGATGCGACCGATCTCGCGCCCGGGGTCTCGCCGGACTCCGCGCAGCAGGTCTACCTGTACGACCGGGTCTCCCGCCACCTGGAGCTGGCGAGCCACGCGGCGGGCTCGACGACCACCCCGGGGGACGGCCCGTCGGACAGCCCGGCCCTGGACGCCGAGGGCCGGTTCCTCGTCTTCACGAGCGCCGCGTCGAACCTGGCCGGCGGCTCGCCGGGAAGCGGCCCCAACGTTTTCCTCTACGACCGGGTACGCCGGACGGCGACCCTGGTAGCCCGGCCGCTCCCCGCTTTGAGGGACGGCGACAACTTCCTGTCCGGCCCCGCGGCGATCAGCGCCGACGGCCGCCGGATCGCTTTCGTCAGCGCGATCTCGAACCTCGTTCCCGGGCAGATGGACGGCAACGGGCTCTCCGACCTCTTCCTCTACGACCGGGAGAAGGGGACGACCGTCCTCCTCGACCACCTCCTCGGCTCCCAGGTGACGGCTCCCGCCTCAGGTGCCGAACCGCCCTTTGAGCTCTCCGCCGACGGCCGTTGCGTCGAGTTCGAGACCTCTGCCCCAGGTCTCGTGAGCGCGGATTTCAACGCCCGGAAGGACGTCTTCCTGGCCTGCCTGGGGGAGCAGGACTAGCGAGCCGGCGAGCGCGGTCGCGGTCCAGCTCTACGCTCCGCCCTTCCCCGGTGCCGCTCCCGCGGCGGGAGTGGCGCCCCCGCCGCTGCCGCCGCCACCGGCGCCCTGGCGCATGACGACGCTGATGGCGCCGTTGTTCTCCAAGATGGCCGAGCGGACGTCCTCGATGCAGGTGCAGCCGGACTGCCGCAGCGACGCCTGGAGCTCGTGGCGGGTGAGCTTCGACGCCGCCATGACGTCCTCGAAGAGCTTGCCGTCGTGGATCAGCACCTGGGGGCGGCCCTCGATGATCGCCTCCAGCTTCTTGCTCTTATAGGTGGCGAGGCCCACCAGGTAGTTGAGGACGACCAAGGTGGTGGCGGAGATCAGGCCCCCCTGGACCGAGTTGTCCCCCCCGTTCATCGAGTTCTGCACCGCGTTCGAGAGGACGAGGAGGAGGACGAGGTCGAAGGGGGCGAGCTGGCCGACCTGGCGCTTCCCCGTGAGGCGGAGGAGGACGATGAGGAAAAGGTAGACGATGCCGCTCCGGAGGATCAGCTCCCACCAGTGCACGGTGATGTTCCACATGGATTCAGGTTCTCCCTTTGGATGGCGGAGATGCTGTCAGGCTTTGCGGTGGCCGTCAAAAGAGCATCGTGCGGAACTCTGCTGGACAGTGCTATCGTAGCCGCGCTGGTAACGCTTCGCCTTCCCTTTGTGGAGGTCGCGCATGGCCGCTCTTTCCTTCTTCGACCGGAGCAGGACCGTCGCCAAGCCAGGCTTCAACCGCTGGCTCGTCCCCCCCGCCGCACTCGCCATTCACCTCTCGATCGGGCAGGCCTACGCGTTCAGCGTCTTCAACCTGCCGCTCTCCCAGGCCCTCGGCATCACCAAGCCGGCGGACGGCGACTGGAAGCTCAGCACCCTAGGCTGGGTGTTCAGCATCGCCATCGTCTTCCTCGGCGTCTCGGCGGCGCTCTTCGGCCGCTGGCTCGATCGGGTGGGGCCGCGCCTCGCCATGTTCGCCTCGGCCTGCTGCTTCAGCGGCGGGTTCCTGGTCGGCGCCCTGGGGATCTCGACTCACCAGTTCTGGCTCCTCGTGCTCGGCTACGGGGTGCTCGGGGGGATCGGACTGGGGCTGGGCTACATCTCCCCGGTCTCGACCCTCATCCGCTGGTTCCCCGACCGGCCGGGGATGGCGACCGGGCTCGCCATCATGGGCTTCGGCGGCGGCGCCATGATCGCCTCGCCGCTCTCGGTCGCCTTGATGGACCGCTTCAAGAGCCCGACTTCGGTGGGGGTCGCGGAGACCTTCGTCGCCCTCGCCGTCCTCTATTTCGTCTTCATGATGTTCGGGGTGCTCACCGTCCGCGTGCCCCCCGAGGGCTGGCGGCCGCGCGGCTTCGTCCCCAAGCCGGCTGGCTCGCAGACGCTCGTGACCTCCGCCCAGGTCGAGGTCGGCACGGCGTGGCGGACCCCCCAGTTCTGGCTGCTCTGGATCGTCCTCTGCATGAACGTCACCGCCGGGATCGGCGTCCTGAGCCAGGCCTCGGCGATGAGCCAGGAGATGTTCCCGGGGAGGATCACGGCGGCGGCCGCTGCCGGCTTCGTCGGCCTCCTCTCGCTCGCCAACATGGGCGGCCGCTTCGCCTGGTCGTCGCTCTCGGACGTCATCGGGCGCAAGTCGACCTACGCCATCTTCTTCATCCTCGGCGCCCTCCTCTACGCCGCCGTCCCGACCACCGGACGGATGGGGAGCGTCGCCCTCTTCGTTCTGAGCTACGCCGTCATCCTCTCGATGTACGGCGGCGGCTTCGCCACCATCCCCGCCTACTTGAGAGACCTCTTCGGCACCATGCAGGTGGGGGCCATCCACGGCCGCCTGCTGACCGCCTGGTCGGCGGCCGGGGTCCTCGGGCCGGTCCTCCTCAACTACATCCGCGAGTACCGCATCGCCCAGGGGGTGCCCAAGGCACAGGCCTACAGCACCACCATGTACGTCATGGCCGGCCTCCTGGTGATCGGCTTCATCGCCAACCTGCTGGTCCGGCCGGTCGATCCGAAGTACCACTACAAGGGAGGGAGCGGGCCGTCCGCCCGCTAGGAGGAAACCATGCCTGAAACGCCCAGCCGCGGTCCGGCCGTGAATCCCGCTGCGAATCCCGGTTTGAACCCCGGCGACGCGCCAGCCGATCCGATGGCGATGCCGAAGCTCCTCGGCGCCTGGCTCTTCGTCGGCATCCCCGCCGCCTGGGGGATCTGGCAGGTGTTCCAGAAGTCGCTGGCGCTGTTCAAGTAGAGACAAAAGGGTACTGGCTCCGTTTGATTCTGCGGGCGGGCTCCTTCGGGCGCTTCGCGCAGCCAGTCGCCCGTCCTCGAAACCAAACGGAGCCAGTACCCAAAAAAAACGCCGCCGGCCCTCGCGGGCCGGCGGCGCCTTTCATCCCTGAAACTTAAAGCCTACCGGCCGCTCCGCACGCGGACGGACGGCCGCCGGGACGGACCGGCGGCACGGCGGAGCGGCGACCCGCCCGGTGCAGCGGGGCGCGGCGCCTCGGCGGAACGGCCGGCAGGGCGCGCCTGCCCCTGTCCCCGTGCCGCGGTGCTGCGGGCCGCTCCAGCGGCCGGAGCCTGGGAGCGGCGGGCGGCGTTGACCTGGGCGCGGGCCCGATCCTGCGCCTTCCTGGCCCGGATCTCGGCGATCCGCTCGCCGATGGGGATCTCGAGCTTCTCGCTCGCCCGCTGGGAGTAGTCGAAACCCTCCAGGGTCAACCGCGGCAGGCGCTTGCCCACCGCCCGCTCGATCGCCGCGAGCTCACCCTGCTCGGCCGGGGCGGCGAAGGTGAAGGCGTCCCCCTTGGCCTCGGCCCGGGCGGTGCGGCCGACCCGGTGGATGTAGTCCTCCGGCAGATTGGGGACGTCGAAGTTGATGACGTGGGAGAGCGCCTCGACGTCGATGCCGCGGGCGGCGATGTCGGTCGCCACCAGCACCCGGTTCGCCCCCGACTTGAAGCGTGCCAGGGCCTCGGTGCGCTGCCCCTGGCTGCGGTTGCCGTGGATACGGTCGCAGGCGATGCCGTTCTTGCTGAGGAAGTCGGCGACCCGGTTCGCCCGGTGCTTGGTGCGGGTGAAGACCAGGGCGCTCTGGATCTTGCCCTGGCGGAGCATGGTCAAGAGGAGCTGGGTCTTGAGCTCCTGGGCGACCGGGTAGATCGCCTGGGTGACGCCGGTCGCCGGGGCCGACGGGCGGTCGATGTTGATCTTCACCGGGTCCTTGAGCATCTCGCGCGAGAGGGCGAGGATCGGCGCCGGGAGGGTGGCGGAGAAAAAGAGGGTCTGGCGGACCGTCGGCAGGTGCCGCAGGACCCGGCGGATGTCGGGGAGGAAGCCCATGTCGAGCATGCGGTCGGCCTCGTCGAGGACGAGGACCTCCAGGCCCTGGAGCTTGGCGTAGCCGTGCTGGAAATGGTCGAGCAGGCGGCCCGGGGTGGCGACGATGACGTCGACCCCGGTCCTGAAGGCGCGCTCCTGCGGGCCCATGCCGACGCCGCCGAAGACCGCGGCGCCCCGGAGGCCAGTGTGAGCGGCGAGCGCCTGGAGGTGCTCGGCGATCTGAGCCGCCAGCTCGCGAGTGGGAGCGAGGATGAGCGCCCGGGTGGTGCCGCGCGGCTTGCCGATCAACCGGTGGAGGATGGGGAGGAGGAACGCCGCGGTCTTGCCGCTGCCGGTCATGGCGCAGGCGAGGAGGTCCTTACCGAGGAGACCGGCGGGAATGGAGTCGGCCTGGATCGGCGTCGGCTTATCGAAACCCGAGGGCGTCAACCCCCTTGAGGAGAGTCGGATGGAGGTCGAACTGGGAAAAACTCATATCTATGGATGTACCTTTCGGCTGCGCACGGGAAAAGCGCGCAACACAAGGTGATTCCGGCGAAATGTAGAGGAGACGGGGGACTTGCCGGTGAGAGGCCGCCGCTCGGGCTCGGGAACGCTTCCCTGAGCTGCCCTTGCAGACCCGAACTAGGAACCTCGAGCGGTGAAGGGATGGCTAGTGTCTCACATTTTGGACGGTTTGGGAAATGGGTCGGTGTCGGGGGTTGAGGGATCGGCGGGGAATAAATCTCCCGAAAGCCAGTCTGGAGAGGAAACGCGCCTGGCGCAAAGGAGATCCCATGAAAGCCTGCCGACTCGGAACCGTCCTCGTCCTCCTCTTCCTCTTCCTGACCCTCGCCGCCGGGGCTTTCGCCTCTCCGGCTGCGAATTCCGCGAGCCCGGCGAGCCTCCGGATCGTCACGCCTGCCGACCACGCGCAGCTCGACGCCGGCGAGTCCTATCCGCTCGAATACCTCGTCACTCTGGGACCCGGGGACGACCACTTCCACGTCTGGGTGGACGGGGAGCGCAGCCCCGGCATCCACGATCTCAAGGGGACCTACAACCTGCCCAAGATGACCGCGGGCGAGCACGTGATCACCTTGAAGCTGGTCGACAAGGGGCACGTTCCCACCGGCCCCCAGACGTCGATCCGGGTGACCGTGAAGTGAGCGAGCTGGTGTACGCCTTGGTGCAGGCCGCGCACAACCTGGGGGCCGCGGCGGTGGTCGCGAGCCCCGCCCTGGCCCTCGTCCTGCGTGGCCGAGGCGACGCCCTCGAACGCCGCCTCGCCTGGACCCTCCTCGCCGCCTGGGCTCTCCAGGCGGCGAGCGGGGCCGGTTTCGCCGCCGCGAGCTATGGGCTCAAGGGGCAGCTCCCGGAGGTGACGGGGGTTGCCTGGGTGGCACTCGTCGTGAAGCTGGCGGCGACAGCCGCCGGGATCGGCCTGGCGACCCTGCTCCTCCGGACGCGCCGGCCGGCGGGGGCTCCACGCGCGGCCTGGGCTGCCTGCCTCGGATTGGCCCTGGCCGCTCTCCTCGCGGCGGCACCGCTGCGCTGGTATCTCTGAGACGATGCCGCCGCACGTCCGGACAGCCACGAGTGGGGGTACCATCGCGGAGGTGGGCCCCCCTTCCATGCTGAGCTCGATCCGAGACCGCCTCTTCCGGCAGGAGGGCCGGCGCCGCTTCGAGCGGGCCGTCCTGCCGCACCTGGACGCGGCCTACGACCTCGCCCGCTGGCTGACCCGGAACGACGTGGACGCCGAGGACGTGCTGCAGACCGCCTGCCTGCGGGCGATGCAGTTCTGGGCTGGCTTCCAGGGTGGCGAAGGGCCCAAGGCGCGGGCCTGGCTGCTCGCCATCGTCCGCAACTCGTTTTACACCTGGCTCGGGCAGCAGAACCGTGGCGGCGAGGCGGCGGTGCCGTTCGACGAGACGATCCACTCCGGGGAGCGAGCCGTGACCGACCCCGAGATGGAGCTGCTCCGCCAGGCGGACAGCCGCCTGCTGCGCCAGGCGTTCGAAGCTCTGGCCCTGCCGTTCCGGGAGGTGATCGTGCTGCGCGAGCTCGAAGGATTGTCGTACAAGGAGATCGCGGCCATCGCCGGCATCCCGATCGGCACCGTGATGTCGCGCCTGGCGCGCGCCCGCAGAAACTTGCAGGAGTTTCTCATCCACCATGGAGCCCACGGGGTCAAGGAGGGAGCGCCATGAGCTGCCCCAGGCTGGAGCACGAGGTCGCCGCCTATCTCGACTCAGAGCTGGACCTCACGAGCACTCTGGCGTTCGAGCGCCATCTCGGGGAGTGCGCGGAGTGCGCTCGGGCGCTCGCCGCGGAGGAGGCTCTCCGCGCGGCGATCGGCAGGGCGGGCCTGCGCTTCCAGCTCCCGCCGGAGCAGGCCCGGCGCCTGCGCCGTGCCACCGCCGCCACCACCGCCAGCGCCGGCGCCGGGCGATCGACCGCCTCCCCCCAGCGGCTGGCCTGGAGGCTCCAGGCGGCGGCCGCCCTGCTGCTGGTCGCGATCGCCTCCTGGAGCCTGGGGCGCTTCGGGGCACCGCGGCCCGGCCCCCGCGTTGCGGACGTCGCCGAAGAGGTGGTGACGAGCCACGTCCGCTCGCTCCTCGCCGGCCACCCGGCCGACGTGGCCTCGACCGACCGCCACACGGTCAAGCCCTGGTTCACCGGCCGGCTCGACTACGCGCCCGCCGTGATCGACCTCGCCGCCCAGGGCTTCCCTCTGATCGGCGGCCGGCTCGACTACCTCGGGCATCACCCCGTGGCGGCCCTCGTCTACCGGGCCGACCGCCACGTCGTCAATCTCTTCACCTGGCCCGCCGCCTACACCGCGGACCCCGCCGGCCCCGTCCCCACCGCCCTCACCCGCCAGGGCTTCCACGTCGTCCACTGGACGGCGGCCGGCATGACCTACTGGGCGGTCTCCGACGTGGCGGAGGACCGCCTGCGCCAATTCGCGCGCCTCCTCGAAGCCGAGGTCCAGCGCTAGCGACGGCTGGCGCCCTAGCTGCAGGGCAGAGCGTCGGTGTCGGTGACCGGCGGTGCGCTCGTCAGGTCGGGGTTCGAGTATGTCTTGACCCGGCCCGTCACCGAGTCGGTCACCGTGATCGAGAGCCCCACGTTGGTCCCCGCCGAGTAGAACACCCAGTAGCGCGGCGTCGCCGTCGAGCAGGCGTTCAAGACCTTGATCAGCATCTCGGGGTTGTCCGGCGAGAAGAACCAGAAGAGGCCGCCCCGGTTGACCCCGAGGGACGAGAGCGGAATGGCGTTCCCCAGGCCGGAGAGGCCGCCGCCCTGCACGGTATGGTAGAGGACCTCGACCTTGAAGCGCTTGTCGCCGGGCTGATCGTCGAGGCAGAGGGTGGTGCCCGAGGGGACGCAGGGGGTGGAGACGAGGGGCTGGGTGTAGAGCGTCGAGATCAGCTGGTAGACGCCGCCGGGGCCGGAGGCCTCGTTGACGAGGGCGTACCAGGGGCCGGAGGCGGGGCTCTGGATGTCGCAGAAGGCGAGGGGCCCCTGCCCGTCGCTCTGGCAATCGAAGCTCGCCGTCGTCGGCGGGGAGCCCTGCTTCACGTACAGGTTGTAGTCGTTGCTGTCGAAGTTTTCGGCGGTCAGGCCGACCCGGAGCCGGGCCGTGCCGCTGGGGACGTTCAGCGGGACGACCTCGCTCGGATGGGAGGGGGAAAGCGAGCCGCTGGCCGCGGACACCGCGGTGTTCGGGCCGCCCGCCGCGGGGAGATCGCCACAGGCGGCGGTGCCGAGGTCGGGCGCGTTCGCCGCGATCCAGGCGCGGTCCCCGTAGACGTCGGCGAAGAAGAGGTGGTTCGGCGGCGTGCAGTTGGCGTTGTCGCCGCCCGAGGTGGTGCCGGCGATCGCCGGACCGGCGGCGGTGGTAACGAAGAGCGGGCCGCCGGAGTCACCATAACAGGTTCCGGAGTTGACGCCCGGAGCTCCCAGGGGGGAGTTCCAGCTGGCGCAGACATGGTTGGCCGGGTTGAGACCGGCGGTGGCGCAGGCCGCCACGGTGACCCCGCCCGACCGCTTGATCCCTCCGGAGGTGGTGGCTTCCGCGATGCCGTAGCCCACGATGGTCCCCGGGGTGCCGAAGGCCGGCTTGGCCGTGGTGTCGAGCGGCGACGGGGCGATCCCGGTGACCGGGGTCGCCAGGTGGAGGATGGCGAAGTCGCTCTTCTCGCCGAAGACGAAATTGGGATTGACGGTGACGCTCGACACCCGGAGGATCCCGGCCTGGTGGAAGTAGACGAGCTTGGTCGACGGATCGAGCAGGTCGGCCCGCTTGACGCACTCGGCCCCGGTCAGCAGCCTCGAGGCGGCGAAGTCGTCGCAGATGCATTGGGCGGCGGTCAGGGCCGTGCTGCAGCCGATGAGGGTGGCCGTGCAGCCCGCCTGGGCGTTGACGAAGAGGCCGACCGAAGGATAACCGGAGGTGAGGACGCCGTTGACGATCTTGGCCTGGAGCGGCGGGGGCGGGGTGGAGCTCCAGGGCGTCTGAGCCGCCTGGGCCGGAGCCGGCCCCGTGAGCGCGAAAAGGAGTAAGGTCATCGCCGGGAGAATCGTCTTTCGCATATCCACGGGCCTCCGCAAAGCTGAATCGTTCGACTCGGACTGTAGCATCCCCACCGGGAAGGGGTGCGGAGCTCCGCAGCAGGAGATCGGCAGCTCGGCGCTGCCGATCTCCCTTAAAGAGCGGTTAGCTGCAGGGCAGAGCGTCGGTGTCGGTGACCGGCGGCGCGCTCGTCAGGTCGGGGTTCGAGTAGATCTTGACCCGGCCGGTCACCGAGTCGGTCACCGTGATCGAGAGCCCCACGTTGGTCCCCGCCGAGTAGAACACCCAGTAGCGCGGCGTCGCCGTCGAGCAGGCGTTCAAGACCTTGATCAGCATCTCGGGGTTGTCCGGCGAGAAGAACCAGAAGAGGCCGCCCCGGTTGACCCCGAGGGACGAGAGCGGAATGGCGTTCCCCAGGCCGGAGAGGCCGCCGCCCTGGGCGGTCTGGTAGAGGACCTCGACCTTGAAGCGCTTGTCGCCGGGCTGATCGTCGAGGCAGAGGGTGGTGGCCGAGGGGACGCAGGGGGTGGGGACGAGGGCCTGGGTGTAGAGCGTCGAGATCAGCTGGTAGATGCCGCCGGGGCCGGAGACCCCGTTGACGAGGGCGTACCAGGGGCCGGCGGCGGGGTTCTGGATGTCGCAGAAGGCGAGGGTCCCCTGCCCGTCGCTCTTGCAGTCGTAGCTCGTCGTCGTCGGCGGGGAGCCCTGCTTCACGTACAGGTTGTAGTCGTTGCTGTCGAAGTTGTCGGCGGTCAGGCCGACCCGGAGCCGGGTGGCACTGCTGGGGACGTTCAGCGGCATGACCTCGCTCGGATGGGACGGGGAGAGCGAGCCGCTGGCCGCGGTCACGGCGGTGTTCGGGCCGCCCGCCGCGGGGAGACCGCCACAGGCGGCGGTGCCGCGGTCGGGCGTGTTGGCGGCGATCCAGGCGCGGTCCCCGTAGACGTCGGCGAAGAAGAGATGGCTCGGCGGCGTGCAGTTGGCGGAGACGCTGTCGCCGCCCGAGGTGGTGCCGGCGATCGCCGGACCGGCGGCGGTGGCGACGAAGAGCGGGCCGCCGGAGTCACCATGACAGGTACCGGAGTTGGCGCCCGGCGTCCCCAGGGGGAAGTTCAGGCTGGCGCAGACCTGGTTGGCCGGGTTGAGACCGGCGATGGCGCAGGCCGCCACGGTGACCCCGCCCGACCGCTTGATCCCCCCGCCGGAGGTGATGTCCTCCGTGATGCCGTAGCCCACGATGGTCCCCGGGGTGCCGAAGCCCGGCTTGGCCGTGGTGTCGAGCGGCGACGGGGCGATCCCGGCGACCGGGGTCGCCAGGTGGAGGATGGCGAAGTCGCCCTTCTCGCCGAAGACGAAATTGGGGTTGACGGTGACGCTCGACACCCGGACGATCCCGGCCTGGTGGAAGTAGACGAGCTTGGTCGAAGGATCGAGCAGGTCGGTCCGCTTGACGCACTCGGCCCCGGTCAGCAGCTTCGAGGCGGCGATGTCGTCGCAGATGCAGTGGGCGGCGGTCAGGGCCGTGCTGCAGCCGATGAGGGTCGCCGTGCAGCTCGACTGGGTGTTGACGAAGAGGCCGACCGAAGGGTAACCGGACGTCAGGACACCGTTGACGACCTTGCTCTGGAGCGGCGGGGAGGGGGTCGCGGTGGTGCTCCAGGGCGTCTGGACCGCCGGGGCCGCCGGGGCCGCCGGGGCCGGAGCCGGCCCGGTGAGCGCGAAGAGGAGTAAGGTCATCGCGGGGAGAATCGTCTTTCGCATTGCCAAGGCCTCCGCCAAGCTGGATGTTCGACTCGGACTGTAGCATCCCCTTCACCGGAGGTACTTCTCGTACCAGGCGAGCAGCCGGTTCAAGCGATCGAGGAGGTGCTTTTCCTCGCGCAGGCCGTGCCCCTCGCGCGGGTAGAGGACGAGCTCGGCGGGCACCCCGTAGTGCTTGAGGGCACGGTAGAGCTGCTGGCTCTGGCCGACCGGATCGGTGATGTCATCCTCGCCCTGGAGGATGAGGGCGGGGGTGCGGGCGTTCTTGACATGGGTGATGGGCGAGCTCTTCTGGAAACGGTCCAGGTGCTCGTAGGGGAGGCCGTAGAACCACTCGTCGTAGGACGAACCGTCCTCGGTGCCGAACTCGCTCGCCAGGTCGGAAAGGCCGGCGCCCACCACGGCGGCCTTGAAGCGCGGGGTCTGGGTGATCGCCCAGGCCGACATGTAGCCGCCGTAGGACCAGCCGCCGATCCCCAGGTGGTCGGGATCGGCGAGGCCGCGCTTCACCAGGTGGTCGACCCCGGCCATGACGTCCTTGAAGTCGCCGCCCCCCCAGTCGGCGCGGTTGCTCTCGACGAAGGCATGCCCGTAGCCGGTAGAGCCGCGCGGGTTGGGGTAGAAGACGAGGAAGCCGCGGGCGGCGAGGAGCTGGCCCCAGGACTCGAAGCGGTCCCGCCAGCGCGCGGTGGGGCCGCCGTGGACGAGGACGACGAGCGGCAGCCGGCGCCCCGCGGTCCAGCCCGCCGGCTTGAGGAGCGCCCCCTCGATCTCGCGGCCGTCGAAGCTCGGGTAGCGGACGATCTCCGGGGCGATGACCGGCAGCGCCGCGGCGCTCTCGTTCAGGTGGGTGACTTTCTCGGGGGTCTCGGGCGGCGTTGCCAGCTTTGGCGGCATTGCCGACAGGCCGGGTGCCGCCAGCCAGACCTCGGCGGGCTCGGCCGTGCGCTCGGCGATCAGGGCGAGCGCGCCGTCGGGGAGGAGGGCGAAGTCCGCCGCCGGAGTGGCGAGCTCGGGGCGTGGCAATACCTGGCCGCCGGAGCTGCCGGGGCCGCCGGAGCCGCCGGAGGAGACGTCGTAGAGCCGGCTGCCGAAGCCGACGTCGGCCAGGGCCAGGAGGTGGGAGCTGTCGCGGAAGGCGAAGACGGCGATCGGCCGGTCGAGGCTCGCCCCGGTGAGGTTCTTCGCCGGGCCGCCGGCGAGCGGTTGCAGATAGAGGTCGTGGGGGAGCGGTCCGTCGACCCGGGAGCCCAGGTAGGCGAGGGCGCGGCCGTCGGGGGAGACCCGGAGGTTGCCGAAGGGGCCGCCGGGGGTGGCGATGGGGTCGAGCTTGCCGGTCGTCGCGTCGACGGCGTAGATGCGCTCGGTCCAGGCGTCGACGGCGGGGCGGTCGGTGGCGCTGACGTACAGCCGCTCGCCCCCGGGGGACCACTGGACCTCGGCGATCCGCCAGGGTGGGGTGGTGAGCTGCCGCACCTTGGCCGGACTGGCGCCCGAGTCGGCTTCGACCAGCCAGAGGCAGGGGTGCTTCTCGTCGATGTCGACCACCCGGGCATCGTCTTTCTCTTTCTCCCGCTTCTCCTCGGCCTCCGGCTTGGCCTCGGGGGCGAGCACCGCCAGGCGCTTGCCGTCGGGCGACCACTCGAAGCCGAGGACCGCGGATTTGAAGTCGGCCACCCGCACCGCCTCGCCGCCGTCGACCGCCATTCGCCAGAGCTCCGTCCGCTCGCCGCGGTCGGAGAGGAAGGCTAGCTGGCCCCCGGCCGGCGACCAGCGGGGGGACCATTCGGACTTGGCCGAGTTGGTGAACTGGCGGACCGCGCGGGTCCGCACGTCGAGCACCCAGACGTGCCGGCGCGGTTTCTCTCCAGAGGGAGGCTCGGTGGCGGTGAAGGCCACCCGCTCGCCCCCCGGGGAGGCCTGGAGGTCGCCGAGCTGCCGCCGGGCGAGCGCCTGCTCGGGCGACAGCGCCGCCTTCGAGGGCACCGGAGCGTCCGCCCCGGAGACCGGAGCGGCGAGGGCCGTGGAAACGGCGGCGAGCCCGAGGGCCGCCGCGAGGCTCTGCTTCAAGCTCATGGGAGCTCCTGGTTCTGGCACGTGGGGCGCCGCGACAAGTATAGGAGGTCGGGCCGGCCGGAACCGGATAAAATAGGGCCAGCTTCCCGAACCCCGATCCACCCGACCGCCGATCTCCGCCAAGCGACCCCGTGAACCGCATCCTCAAGATCGTGACCGGTGTCGGGGGCCTCGTCGCCGTGGCCGCCCTGGCCGGCAACCGGCCGGTCGGGCCGCCCGCGGGCCCGGCGGGGCCGGTGGGGCGGCGCGGCATGCTACCCGAGGACACCTGGTCGGTGCGCGAGGTGACCGCCCTCGAGCTGTCGGCCGACGGGCGGACGGTCGCCTACACGGTCGCGCTCCCCGACCCCGACAGCGACTCCTTCAAGAGCCGGCTCTACTTGACCGGCGTCGACGGCGGCGAGCCGCAGCGGGTGGGGCGGCGGGAGGAGGACAACGAGCGCCCGCGCTTCTCGCCCGACGGCCAGCTCCTCGCCTTCCTCTCCGACCGCGGCTCGGGGCCGCAGATCTTCGTCGGCCGGCCCGGCACCCGCTGGCCGCGGCAGGTGACCCATGTCCCCGAGGGGGTGGGAGATTTCGACTGGTCGCCGGACGGCCGGCGCTTCGTCTTCGTCCGGGTCGACCCGGAAACGGCGACCTCGACGCCCCACGGGCAGCCGCGGCGGGAGATGCGCGACACCGAGGCGGCACCGATCGTCGTCGAGCGCAGCCTGATCCAGAAGGACGGCCAGGGGTTCCTGGAAAACCAGCACCAGCACCTGTGGACCGTCCCCGTCGACGGCGGGGAGGCGGCGGTCCGCGTCACCGGCGGCCCGAACGACGACGACCAGCCGCGCTGGTCGCCGGATGGCCGCTGGATCGCCTTCGTCTCCAACCGCACTCCCGACCCCGATTCCAACGACGACACCGACATCTTCCTCGTCCACCCCGACGGCAGCGGCTTGAAGCGCCTGGCCGAGACCCCGGGGCCGGACAGCTCCCCCACCTGGTCGCACGCCGGCGACCGGGTGGCCTTCGTCGGCCATCTGCATGCCAACGACCTCTACCAGCCGGGCCTGCTCATGGTCGCCCCCGCCGCCGGAGGGGAGCCGCAGAACCTCTCCGCCAACTTAGACACCTGGGTGGCGGCGGACTCGGTGATGGACGACACCGCCCCCCACCTCGCCTGGTCGCCGGACGACCGGACGCTCTACACCACCTTCGCCCGCCGCGGCGCCGACTACCTGGCCGCCGTCCCCGCCGACGGCCGGGGCAAGCCGCGCGAGCTCCTGGGCGGCCCCTGGAACGTCGACTTCGCCCGTCTGGCGCCGCGCGGCGACCGCTTCGTCTTCGTCCGCTCGAACCCCAGCCATCTCCCCGAGCTCCACGCCGCGGCGGCCGACGGCAGGTGGGTGAAGCGCATCGGCCACCTGCACGACGACCTGGAGGCGGGCCTGGAGCTCGTCAAGCCGCAGCGGATCACGGCCAGAAACCGAGACGGCGACGAGGTCGAGTCCTGGCTCTATCCGCCGCTCCACGCCGAGGCGGGGAAGCGCTATCCGTTGGTCGTCTACCTCCACGGCGGGCCGCAGGCCTACGACGGCGACTACTTCGACACCGGCCTCGAAAACCAGATCCTCCCCGCCGCCGGCTACGCCGTCCTGCGGGTCAACTACCGCGGCTCGACCTCCTACGGCGCCGCCTTCTGCCGCGCCATCCGCTCCGACTGGCATCACCGCGAGTTCGACGACATCATGGCCGCGGTGGACGCCGCCCTCCGCCTACCCTGGCTCGACCCCGGCCGGCTGGGGATCGGCGGCTGGTCCTACGGCGGCATCATGACCCTGTGGACCGTCGCCCACACCGACCGTTTCAAAGTCGGGGTGCCGGAGCGCTTCGAGATCGACTACCTGTCGGCCTTCGGCGAGGACCAGTGGGCGACCCAGTACCTGACCGAGTTGGGGAACCCGCTCGACAAGGCCGACCTCTACCGCAAGCTCTCCCCCGGCACCTACGTGTCGCGGATCAAAACGCCGCTCTACCTGATCGCCGACGCCGACGACGGCAACTGCCCGCTCCCCCAGGCGATGCAGCTCTACCAGCGCCTCCGACTCCTCGGCCAGAAGACCCAGCTCGTGATCTACCCGGGCGAGGCGCACACCCTCTCCCGCCCCTCCCACCTGGTCGACCGGCTGGAGCGTCTCCTCGGCTGGTACGCCGCCCACCTGAAGGCAGCGGGCTAAAAGAGAGCGGACGATTGGGAGGGCGGGGGGGCGGGGAAAACGCGCAAACACCGAGGGCCGCCCCTGGGGCGGCCCTCGGCGATTCCAGCGCTATCGAAAGCCTGGCTGCGGTCTAGAAGGTGTAGTGCAGACCGAGCCGGAAGTTGCGGGGGGAGGAGTAGGTCGAGGGCTGACCGAAGCTCGACGAATTCTCCCGGTTGGAGACCGCGGTGGCGATCCCCTGGTTGGTGACGTTGAAGACGTCCACGAGGAGACTGGCGTTGTTGATGCCGGGCAGATGCCACTCGCCCCGGAGATCGATCTGGTTCCAGGCCGGCAGGCGCCGGCTGCCCCGCGGCTCGCCGAAGTAGCGCACCGTCCCCTGGTTGAAGCTGTAGCAGCTGCCGTCGCTCTGCAGCAGGCAGGTGGTGAGCGGCGTCCAGGTGTCGCCGGTGTAGTAGGTGTAGGCACCGGAGAGCGACAGGTTGGCCTTGGGGATGAGGTAGGTCCCCTGGAGCTTCACCTGGTGGGTCTGGTCGTGGGTCAGGTTGCCATAGGCGTTGACCAGCGAGTTGGGCGTATCGAGGAACGGCCCCGGGCCGCCGGGATCGCCGCCCGCCGTCGTCGCGTGGTTGTCGAAGTTGCCGCGGGTCTTCGAGTAGACGTAGGAGCCGTTGAACTGCCAGTTGTCCTTGAGCCGCCGGGTGACCGAGAGGATCGCCCCCCGGTAGGTGCGCTTCAAGCCCTTGGGGTTGGTGACGATCAGGGTGTCCGTCCCCGGGTTCAGGTAGTCGTAGAGGGTCACCCGCTGGCCGGTGCCGACGTAGTTGCCGGTACTCGGGTCGAACCTGCCGACCTCGCCGGTCACCGGGACGAACTGGCCGTCGCGGCTCACCGTTTCGAGGAAGTCCTTGTTCTGACGGTAGACCAGGGTGCCGGAGAAGGTGATGCCGGGGATCAGCTCATGGTCGAGCCCCAGGATGACCTGGTCGAGGAAGGGCTGCCGGGCGTGGGGATCGATGGCGTAGCTCCCCCCCGCCAGGTCGGCGACGAACTCCTTGTGGCCGTCCGCGAAGACGTTCTGGATGAAGCCGGTCTGGAAGGCGCCGGGGTCGACCCAATAGTAGAACTGCGCCGCCACCGCATCGTAGTAGCGGCCGGCGTGCACCTTGACGAGGGTCTTGCCGTTGCCCGCGAGGTCCCAGGCGAAGCCCAGGCGCGGCGCGACGGGGTTGCTCTTGTAGACGTTGCCGTTCTGGACGTAGCCGCGGTCGATGTCCACGCGGACGCCCGGATTGATCGTCAGGCGCGAGCCGATCCGCCAGGTGTCCTGGGCGTAGGCCGAGAGGCGCTCGTTTCGCGCGTGGACGTTGTAGCCATGGCCGTAGTAGCCCGTCGAGTAGGCCGGGCTGGAGTCCGTCGCGGCATGGTCGTAAAACCAGACGCCGGTGTTGTAGCCGTAGCGGTTCTGGACCGTCGAGCGCTCGAGCTCCATGCCGAACTTGAAGTCGTGGTCGCCCTTGATGAAGTTCGAGGCGTAGTGGGAGAGCGAGCCGTTCAGCTGGTTCCGGGTGCGGTTGGCCTTGTAGAAGTAGGTCGGGTTCTGGGACGAGATCCCGGTGTCGGCGCTCACGTGGCCGGCGATGTTGGGGCCGTTCTGCGGGTCGAGGTAGTAGAAGCCGTTGTACCCCGCCTCGGCGATCGAGAGGATGGTGTTCTCGGAGAGCACCGTGCGGTCCGAGACGTTCCAGACGAACTCCGGCGCGGTCTCCTTGACCGTCGCCTCGAGCGGCGTCGTCGCGTTGCCGCCGCGGCCGGTGACGTTGTACTTGTCCCACTCGATAAAGCTCTCGACGTCGCTGCTCTGGGTGACCTGCCAGGTGGCCTTGCCGAAGACTCTGGGGTCCTTCTCGGTGCGGTCCGGGCCGCCGTTGTTCGAGTCCTGGTTGATGTACTGGCCGGAGATGAAGTACCAGAGCTTGTCCTTGGCGATCGGCCCGCCCACCTGGAGGGTCGAATCGCTCGACTTCTTGATCGTCGGGCTGATGCCCGCGATGCTCGAGTTGTTCCCGGTCAGCGACTTGTTGGTGAAGAGGGTCTCGCCGAGGCCCTTGATCTTGTTGCCGCCCGACTGGGTGACGCTGTTGAAAACGACGCCGGTGAAGCCGCCGTACTCGGCCGGAGCCCCGAGGCCCACGAGCTGGACCTCCTTGATGATGTTGTAGTTGACGAAGGCCCAGGGCGTCCCCGACTGCGGATCGGAGACGTCGACGCCGTCGATCTGGTAGGAGTTGCCCGAGCCGTCCCCGCCGCCGTAGGCGGAGCTCTGGTTGATGCCGGGGGCGAGATCGAGCGCGCTCGGCTGGAAGCGCGACGTGGGCAGGTTCTGGAGGATCTCGTTGGGCAGGTTGGTCGACGTCGCCGCGCTCGTCACGTCGATCGTCGGCGCCTCGCCGATGACCTCGACCGTCTCCGAGATGGTCTCGGTCTTGAGCGAGACCGGCACCTCGATGGTGTTGCCCAGAGAGACCGTCAATCCCTCCCGGCGCACCGTCTGGAAGCCCTGGAGGGAGACCACGACGTCGTAGCTGCCGGGGGGGACCTCGGGGAGCCGGAAACGGCCGGCCTTGTCGGTGACCAGGGTCCGGGCGCCCCCGATCAACGTCGAGCCTCGGATTTCGACCGAGACGCCCGGGAGCGCGGCGCCGGTATCGTCGGTCACCCGGCCCGTCAGTCCACCTGTCGTCTTGCTCTGCGCCCAGGCCGTGCCCGCCACGAAGACGAGCAGCAACCCGATCCCCAGCAACTGCTTCCAGCGATGACCCATGGGTTCCTCCAGTCGGTCCTGGTAAATGTGGCAAACAGTAACATCGGTATGGCACTGCTGTAAACGGCCGGGGGCGGTAGTATTCGGCCCATGACCCGCTCCCGCAAGCAGCCCGGCAGGAGAACCGGAGCGCCGTCGGCTCCGGAAAGAACGGCGAGGCCGGAGACCTCGGCCTCCCGGCCGGTGTCGTCTCGGTCCTGGCGCCGGCCGGCCGGTCTCGCCCTCCTCGTCCTGGCGCTCGCCGCCGGAATCCTCTTCGCCTGGCGGAGCCTCCGCAACCGCAGTGACGGCGGCCTCGGTGCCCTGCCGGACGGCCTCACCCCCGGGCGTTTGAACCTCGTCCTCGTCACCCTGGACACCACCCGCGCCGACCGCCTCGGCTGCTACGGCTCGCGCGACGTCTCGACCCCCAACCTCGACCGTCTCGCCGCCTCCGGGGTGCTCTTCGAGACCGCCATCTCTCCCACCCCGCTCACCCTCCCGGCGCACTGCTCGCTGATGACCGGCCTCTTCCCGGCGGCGCACGGGGTGCGCGACAACGGCGGCTTCAAGCTCGCCCCCGAACGGGTGACCTTGGCCGAGGTGCTCCAATCCCACGGCTGGGCGACCGGCGGCTTCATCGCCGCCTATGTCCTAGACCACCGCTGGGGGATCGCCCAGGGCTTCGACCGCTATTTCGACGACTTCGACCTCTCCAAGTTCAAAACCGTGAGCATGGGCGACATCCAGCGGCCGGGCAACGAAGTGGTGGACAAGGCCCTGGAGTGGATCGGCACCCCCGCGGTGCGCGACCGGCCGTTCTTCGCCTGGGTCCACCTTTACGATCCGCACGCCCCCTACCAGCCGCCCGAGCCCTTCGCCAGCCGCTACGCCGACCACCCCTACAACGGCGAGATCGCCTGGACCGACTCGCTCGTCGGCCAGCTCCTCGCCGGCCTGGACCGACTGGGGGTCCGCGAGCGGACCGTCATCGCCATCATCGGCGACCACGGCGAGAGCCTGGGCGAGCACGGCGAGACCGGCCACGGCTTCTTCCTCTACGAGCCGACCACCCGGGTTCCCTTCCTCCTCGCCGGCCCCTACCCGGGCCTCTCGGGGAAACGGGTGCGCCCGGTCGTCCGCCACGTCGACCTGATGCCCACCCTCCTGGAGCTCCTGGGGGTGACGGACGGCCCGCCGGTCCAGGGGCGGAGCCTCGTCCCCCTGATCACCGGCAAAGCGCCGCGCTCGGCGGCCACCCCGGCCGCTCCGGCACCGGGCTACAGCGAGGCGTTCTACGCCCGTTTCCACTACGGCTGGAGCGAGCTCCGCGCCGTGCGCACCGAGCGCTACCACTTCATCGAGGCGCCCGCGGGCCGAGCTCTACGACCTGGCCGCCGACCCCGGGGAGCTCCACAATCTCGCCGCCACCGAGCGCCGCACGGTCGCAGAGTTGCGCCGGAACCTGGGCGAGATCGAAGCGCAGACCGGCGCCCCCAAGGCCGCCCCGGTGCCGATCGAGGAGGACGAGCAGACGCTCCGCAAGCTCGCCGCCCTGGGCTATGTGGGGACGATGGCGAAGACCGCTGGCAAATCCTGGCGCGACCTCCCCGACCCCAAGGACCGGATCCGGGTCTACGACCTGATGGACCGCGCCCGCCAGGAGACGGTCGCGGGCCAGCACGACCAGTCGATCGCGACGCTCAACGAGATCTTGAAGGAAGACCCCGAGGTGATCGACGCCTGGTTCATGCTCGGCAACGCCTACACCCAGAAGCAGGAGTACGAGAAGGCGGCGGACTTCTTCAAGAAGACTCTCCTCAAGCGCCCGGACCACGACTACGCGATGATCGGTCTCGCCGACACCTTGGTGGCGCGGAACCGGATCGACGACGCCGTCCTCGGCTACCGGAGCTTCCTCGAACGCGATCCCGACAACCCCCAGATCACCTACCGCCTGGCCCAGGTGCTCCTCGACGCCGGGAGAAACGCCGAAGCCGAGCGCTACTTCGAGAAAGCGCTCCAGATCGAGCCCAAGACCGCCCGCGCCGAGGTGGGCTTGGCCGTCCTCGCCTACCGCAAGAAGGATTACCCGGGGGCGAGGCAGGACCTGGCGCGGGCGCTCGCCATCGATCCCAAGGCGCGCTACGCCCGCTACAACCTCGCTCTGATCCTCGAAGCGGAGGGGAACCTCCAAGGGGCGGTCGACGCCTATCGCGCCGAGGTGGCGGACAACCCGACCTCCTATAAGGCCTGGTTCAACCTCGGCCGCCTCTTAGCCCGCGGCGGCGACCCCGCCGGAGCCGCCCAAGCGCTCGGCAGGACGGTTCTGGAGAACCCCGACTTCGGGGTCGGCCACCTCTTCTTCGCCCAGACCCTCTTAGACGCCGGCAACCTCGAAAAAGCCGCCACCGAGGCCCGCCGCGGCCTCGCCCTGGACCGCAACTCCGGCTTCGCTCCCCTCGGCCACTACGTTCTCGCCGACGTCCTCACCCGCCAGGGCCGGCGCGCCGAGGCGGAGGCGGAGGTGCGGCGCGGGAAGGAAGCCGAGGGGAAGGGCGGTGGTGGGGTGCGTGGGGGATAGACAGAGGACCATCGACGGAGGATCGGATTCGTGTCCAGGCGCAAAGTCTATATAGAAACTACGATCGTCAGTTATCTAACCGCTCTCCCCAGTCGCGACCTGGTCCTCGCAGCGCACCAGGAGCTTACGCACGAGTGGTGGCAGCGCCGTGAGCGGTTCGACCTCTACGCGAGTGAGGCCGTCCTCCAGGAGGCTGCCGCAGGCCATCCCGAGCCCGCAGCGCGCCGGCTCGTCGCTCTGGAAGGCTGCACCGTCATTGCGGTCAACGCGCCGGTCGCCGATCTTGCCCGTGCTTTATTGGCATCTCATGCCCTACCAGCGAAGGCGCTGGTCGATTCGCTTCATGTGGCGGCGGCCGCCGTTCATGGCATCGACTACCTCCTGACGTGGAACTGCAAGCACATCGCCAACGCCGGGACGCGTGGTACCATCGATAGAACGTGCCGAAAAGCCGGCTTCGAGCCGCCGACGATCTGTACGCCTGAAGAGCTCATGGAGGACTAGCATGCCAACCGATCCCATCGTCGACGAGATCCATGCGATCCGCGAGGAGATCGCCCGCCGGCACGGCTACGACCTTGATGCCATCGTGGAGGCGCTACGGAAGGCATCCGAGCAGAGCGGCAGGCGTGTCGTCACGTTGCCATCGAGGCCAGTCGTGATACCAGAAGGCCTTCGGAAGGCGGGCTGAGACTCGCGGCCGAACCGGGTGGCAGACCTACCGCACATCATCCTCTCTGCGAAGTCATACCGTCTCACACGTTGAAGATAGCCTTGGCGCGGGTACATCAGCCATGACCCTAGCTACCCCCTTTCTCCCCCAGATCCTAGAAACCGACTCCGGGGTCGATCCGGGGTACCGGCACTACCCCAAGCGCGTCACGCCGGGCGAACCGCTCGAGCTGCCGGGGGCGGTGCTCAAGTGGTACGGGCTCCATGCCGACGACCGGCCGGTGCCCGCGGAGGTGACGCGGCTGGCCCGCGCCAGGCTCGCCGCCACCCCGCTCGAAGCCAAGGGTCTGGGCTTCGTGATCCTCCATCGCTGCGGGAACGACTTCTACTTTCTCATCGTCTGCACCTGGCGCAACTCGAACGAGATGTGGCAGACCGTCTTCTACAAGAACGGCGACGCCATGGCCGACTTCGAGCTCTTCCCGCGGGACGGCGCCCACAAGCCCACGCTCTGCGTCTGGGAGCTGGTTCCGGTCTGGCACGAGCAGCAGGCCTGGGTGCGCTTCCTCACCTCCTCGCGCGACGAGGCGGCCGGCGAGGCGTGGCGGCAGGATCGCTTCGCCGGCCCGGCATAAGCCGAGTCCCCCGGGAACACGCCCCGGGGGGGCCGGCCAGGGCACATAGCGGCCATTGTATGTCCCCCTTCCCCGTAGCATGATGAAGATCAAACAAAGATGACGGCAGCCGGAGGTGACCGATGAGCGGAGAGCAGGAGACGCAGGGGCCGGATCTCAAGGCCGGGATCGGCGCGGCGGAGCTGCCCGAGGGCGGGCGGGTGGCGGGCCAGGTGGCCATCCACAAAGCAGCAACCATTTTCAGAATGGGGTGCCCCATGAAAAAGCTCGCTCTGCTCGCGTCGGTCCTGGTCGTCTGTGGAGCCGGTCTTTCGAGCGCCCAGGCGGCGGCTCCGTCAGGCTCGCTGCTCGTGAACGGGAGCTTCGAAGATCCCGTCATCGCCGGACCCTTCCAGCTCTTCAGCTCGATTCCAGGGTGGCAGCCCACGAACTCGTGCGGGTCCGGCATCGAGATCGACCGCAGCGCCTTCGGCGCCGCCGCCGAGGGCGACCAGTCCATCGAGCTCAACACGACCTGTGTGAACGGCGTGAGCCAGGCGGTTGCGACGACGCCCGGCGCCTCATACTCGCTGGCCTTCGCCTTCGCGGCCCGACCGGGCACCACCGCGGCGCAGAACCGGATGGACGTCCGCTTCGACGGCTCGGTCGTCGACCAGCTCGGCCCGCAGGCGCCCGGTGCGGCGCTCGATTGGTCCCTCCACCAATACGAGGTCACCGCCACCAGCTCGTCGGCCACCCTCAGCTTCCAGGGGTCGGACTTAACCGCCACCGATGGCGTGGGCACCGAGCTCGACTTCGTGTCGCTGGTCCCCCTGGTGCTCCGGGCGGGTCCGTTTACGGAAATCCCCGAGCCGCTCTCTCCGTTCGACGTCGTCTGTCCCAGTCCGAGCGTGTGCATCGTCCTGGGTTTCAATCCGGCCTCCAACGCCACGTTGACCGTCCTCACCGACGGCATCCCTGGTCCCACGCAGGTCATTCCAGATGTCGATCTCGAGAGCCTGGCCTGCGTCAGCCCCACCTCGTGCTTCGCGGTCGGGAGTAGAAGGAGCACCTTCGAGGGCATCCTCCTGCCCATCACCAACCGCGTGGTGGGCCCGCTGCAGGCCGTGCCCGGGACGAGAATCCTCTACGGCGTCGCCTGCGGCAGCGCGACGTCGTGTGTCGCGGTCGGCCTCGACTTCGCCGGCAGCTTCCCACCGGGCACCGCCGTCGTCGTACCGATCACCGACAGCATCGCCGGTCCGCCTCAGCACCTGCCCGGCGCCATGGTGCTCCGGTACGTGACGTGCCCCAGCGCGACCTCGTGTTTCGCGATCGGGAGGACCAACGACGTCCAGGGTGTCCTCGTGCCCATCACCCACGGCGTCGCCGGTCCAACCCAGGTCGTCGCCGGGACGGACTACTTAAACGCCATCGCCTGCCCGAGCCCCAGCACGTGCGTGGTCGCCGGCGGGCTCAACTTCGCGACCGGGGGCTTCGTCGTCACCGTCACCGACGGCACGGCGGGGCCGGCCCAGCGCATTGCCCCCAACCTGTCCCTCGATTCCATCGCCTGCACCGACACCTCCCACTGCGTCGCGGTCGGCTACGGCAGCGACGGCTCCGGCGGCGTCGTGGCCGTCGTCGATGGCGTGGCGGGCCCGTACCAGGCGGTGCCAGGCGTCGGCTTCTTGGGAGGCGTCGCTTGCTCCACCTCGTGCGTGGCGGTGGGTTCCGACAGCAGCTTCAACTTCGACGCGATCGTGCCGATCTCCGGAGGCGTCCCCGGCTCGGCCCAGTACACGGGCGGAGCGAGTGTCCTGTGGCAGCTCGCGTGCGGCGCCGGGGGCTGCCTGGCGGTGGGAGACGGCTCCCTGGGCTCGAAGGGCGGATTCCTCGCCATCCGGCCCGCGGCCACCCCGGCGCTCTCCACCCTGGCGTCGCCGTCGGTCCCCGCGGGCGGCCTGATCTCCGACTCGGCGACCCTCACGGGAGGCTACGCGCCAACGGGCAGCGTGACCTTTACCCTCTACGGCCCGGGGGACGCTACGTGCTCGAATGCCCTCTCGAGCACCACGGTGCCGGTGGGCGCTTCTGGAGTGAGCAACTCGGGCAAGGTCAAGGTGGGGGCCGCCGGGACCTACAACTGGGTGGCAACCTACAGCGGAGACCTCGACAACCTCCCGGTCCGCTCGGCGTGCGGCAGCGAACCGGTGGTGATCACGGCCCAGACGCTCACCGGGCGCGCCTATGGCCTGAAGGCGAACGTGAGCCTGCTCGGCTTGCCGCTGCTCAACCAGCCGCCGACGCCGGACACCGGGGAGATCGTGACGACCCTGGACTCGAGCACGTCGGTGCCCTGTGTGGCGACGCTCTCGGGTCCGCTGCTGCAAGCTCACGCTCTCTGCGCGTCGGTGACCACCACGGCGTTCCCGGCGGCCTCCACGGCGGTGGCCTCGGTGGCGGATCTCTCGCTCTCGGTCGCCACCCTTCCCCAGGTGACGGTCGGGGCGGTGCATTCGACCTCGACCACGCGCTGCGACGGGTCCACCGGGGCGACGACGATCGCCTACTTGAAGATCGGCTCGACGGTCGTGATCGCCACGCCGACGCTCGTGGCTCCCAATACGCACGTGACCGTGGGCGCGGTCTCGCTGGTGCTCAACGAGCAGGTCCCAGACCCCACCGGCCTCACAGTCAACGGGATTCACCTGAGCGTGAACGGCGGTGGCCTGGCCCAGACGAACCTCGTCGCGGCCTCGGCCCGGAGCGGCATCGGCAACTGCCCCTGACGGGCGAGCGGGGATGGCGACAAAGATGACGAACGCGGGCAGGAGACCCATGAGCGGAGAGCAGGAGACCAAGGGGCCTTGAAAGCCGGGATCGGCGCGGCGGAGCTTCCCGAGGGCGGGCAGGTGGCAGGCCAGGTGGACGGCGAGGCGGTGCTCCTCGTCCGGCAGGGCGGCCGGGATTTTGCCATGACCCTACAGACCCCCTCTCTCCCCCAGATCCTAGAAACCGACTCCGGGGTCGATCCGGGGTACCGGCACTACCCAAAGCGCGTCACGCCGGGCGAGCCGCTCGAGCTGCCGGGGACGGTGCTCAAGTGGTACGGGCTCCATGCCGACGACCGGCCGGTGCCCGCGGAGGTGACGGGCCAGGTGGCGATCCACGAAGCAGCAACCATTTTCAGAATGGGGTACCCCATGAAAAAGCTCGCTCTGCTCGCGTCGGTCCTGGTCGTCTGTGGAGTCGGTCTTTCGAGCGCCCAGGCGGCGGCTCCGTCAGGCTCGCTGCTCGTGAACGGGAGCTTCGAAGATCCCGTCATCGCCGGACCCTTCCAGCTCTTCAGCTCGATTCCGGGGTGGCAGCCCACGAACTCGTGCGGCCCCGGCATCGAGATCGACCGCAACGCCTTCGGCGCCGCCGCCGAGGGCAATCAGTCCATCGAGCTGAACACGACGTGTGTGAACGGGGTGAGCCAGGTGGTGGCGACGACGCCCGGCGCCTCGTACTCGCTGGCCTTCGCCTTCGCGGCCCGGCCGGGCACCACCGCGGCGCAGAACCGGATGGACGTCCGCTTCGACGGCTCGGTCGTCGACCAGCTCGGCCCGCAGGCGCCCGGTGCGGGGCTCGATTGGTCTCTCCACCAATACGAGGTCACCGCCACCGGCTCGTCGGCCACCCTCAGCTTCCAGGGGTCGGACTTAACCGCCGCCGATGGCGCGGGCACCGAGCTCGACTTCGTGTCGCTGGTCCCCCTGGTGCTCCGGACGGGTCCCTTTACGGACATCCCCGAGTCGCTCTCTCTGTTCGAGGTGGCCTGTCCCAGTCCGAGCGTGTGCCTCGGCATGGGTTTCGATCCGACCTTCTCCAACACCACCTTGACCGTCATCACCAATGGCATCCCCGGTCCCACGCAGCTCATCCCAGATTTCGATCTGACGCGCCTGACCTGCGTCAGCCCCACCGCGTGTTTCGCGATCGGGACGAACGACGTGGAGGGCCTCCTCCTGCCCATCACCAACGGCGTGGCGGGCCCGCTGCAGGCCGTGCCCGGGACGACAGTCCTCTACGACATCGTCTGCAGCAGCGCGACATCGTGCGTCGCGGTCGGCACCGACTTCGCCGACAGCGTCCCACCGGGCACGGCCGTCGTCGTACCGATCGCCAACGGCATCGCCGGTCCGCCTCAGCCCGTGCCCGGCGCCGCGCTGCTCCGGCACCTGTCGTGCCCCAGCGCGACCTCGTGTTTCGCGATCGGGACGACCAACGACATCAAGGGCGTCCTCGTGCCCATCACCAACGGCGTCGCAGGTCCAGCTCAGGTCGTCGCCGGGGCGGACTACTTAAACGCCATTGCCTGCCCGAGCCCCAGCACGTGCGTGATCGCCGGCGGATCGTTCGCCGGGAGCCACTCGGTCGGGGGCTTCGTCGTCGCCGTCACCGACGGCACGGCGGGGCCGGTCCAGCTCATTTCCCCCAACGTGGAGTTCTTTTCTATCGCCTGCACCGACGCCTCCCACTGCGTGGCTGTCGGCGACGGCAACGACGGCTCCGGCGGCATCGTGGCCATCGACGATGGCGTGGCGGGCCCGTACCAGGCGGTGCCAGGCACGGGTCTCCTCGTGAGCGTCGCTTGCTCCACCTCGTGCGTGGCGGTGGGTTCCGACAGCAGCTTCAACTTCGACGCGATCGTTCCGATCTCCGGAGGTGTCCCCGGCTCGGCTCAGTACGCGGGCGGAGCGAGTGGCCTGTGGGAAATCGCGTGCGGCGCGGGGGGCTGCATGGCGGTCGGAGACGACTTCCCGGGCTCGGTGGGCGGATTCCTGGCCATCCGGCCCGCGGCCACCCCGGCGCTCTCCACCCTGGCGTCGCCGTCGGTCCCCGCGGGCGGCCTGATCTCCGACTCGGCGACCCTCACGGGAGGCTACGCGCCGACGGGCAGCGTGACCTTTACCCTCTACGGCCCGGGGGACGCTACGTGCTCGAACGCCCTCTCGAGCACCACGGTGCCGGTGGGCGCTTCTGGGGTGAGCAACTCGGGCAAGGTCAAGGTGGGGGCCGCCGGGACCTACAACTGGGTGGCAACCTACAGCGGAGACCTCGATAACCTCCCGGTCCGCTCGGCGTGCGGCAGCGAACCGGTGGTGATCACGGCCCAGACGCTCACCGGGCGCGCCTATGGCCTGAAGGCGAACGTGAGCCTGCTCGGCTTGCCGCTGCTCAACCAGCCGCCGACGCCCGACACCGGGGAGATCGTGACGACCCTGGACTCGAGCACGTCGGTGCCCTGTGTGGCGACGCTCTCCGGTCCGCTGATGCAAGCTCACGCTCTCTGCGCATCGGTGACCACGACGGCGTTCCCGGCGGCCTCTACGGCGGTGGCCTCGGTGGCGGATCTCTCGCTCTCGGTTGCCACCCTTCCCCAGGTGACGGTCGGGGCGGTGCATTCGACCTCGACCACGCGCTGCGATGGGTCCACCGGGGCGGCGACGATCGCCTACTTGAAGATCGGCTCGACGGTCGTGATCGCCACGCCGACGCTCGTGGCTCCCAATACGCACGTGACCGTGGGCGCGGTCTCGCTGGTGCTCAACGAGCAGGTCCCAGACCCCACCGGCCTCACGGTCAACGGGATTCACCTGAGCGTGAACGGCGGTGGCCTGGCCCAGACGAACCTCGTCGCGGCCTCGGCCCGGAGCGGCATCAGCAACTGCCCCTGACGGGCGAGCGGGGATGGCGACAAAGATGACGAACGCGGGCAGGATCGCTTCGCCGGCCCGGCTTAAGCGAGTCCCCCGGGAACACGCCCCGGGGGGCGGACTTAACCGACAGCCTTCGGGACAGGGTGGAACTGGCTTCGGATCGCCAAGCACCCGATCGAATATGACCCGCGTTACCTGCTCGGCTGATGGGTAGCCGTGCCGTCGCCCCTTCGGGGCTTGAGGTGAAGGGGAGATCCTGTGAACCTGGGGCTTGCGCCTCCAGGCTACACGCCGCCGCCCCTTCGGGGCTCCTGTCGATCCCTATGTAGTATAATAAGCAAAATCCGTGCTGGGAAAAAGTCATGCCAGCGCCAAAGTGCCATTTTGACGGGGAGGTAACGGCGGAGCCTGGAAGTGCCTTGTTTCTAGAGAGTTGGGGCATAAGGAAGGAGGCGAAAACGAAGGAAAATCGAGAGCTGCGAGGGTCGATTTGGGGGGGTAACGGCGGAAGGGGTCTTAAGTTCTTTGAATGGAAGGGTCTGGGAAGCCGGCTGTCGGAAGCGCCCTAATTCGTATGGTGGGATTGCGACGTATTACCACAGGAAATCCTCGGCAAGCGTATGCTGTACGGTCGGAAGCGCCCTAATTCGTATGGTGGGATTGCGACCTTTCTGACTTCCGCCGGCAGCTTGCAGCTCAAGATCTTCGCGTGTCGGAAGCGCCTTAATTCGTATGGTGGGATTGCGACCTTTCTTAGGACATAGTAGCGACGCTTGCCTTCGAGGCTGCTGCCGTCGGAAGCGCCCTAGTTCGTATGGTGGGATTGCGACCTTCTTGTAGGAGCGCATCACGAGACCAACTCCCACAGCCCCCAATGTCGGAAGCGCCCGATCTCCAGATCTGTTTTAGCGACCCCCAGAGGCACTTTAGGGAGGTCGCGAGGGTCCTCAGGGACCCTCGTAAGCGACTTTAGCGACGGTCCCGCGGACTTCTCAAGAAGCACCCGATCGAATATGACCCGCGTTACCTGCTCGGCTGATGGGTAGCCGTGCCGTCGCCCCTTCGGGGCTTAAGGTGAAGGGGAGATCCTGTGAACCTGGGCTTGCGCCTCCAGGCTACACGCCGCCGCCCCTTCGGGGCTCCTGTCGATCCCTATGTGGGCTTCATCACCAGATCGACTACGGACGGCCCTCGCTCGCCTGGACCTGCTGGAGGAGTTCCGGGCGGCCTTGGTCGGAGCTTAGAGCGTCTAACAAAACCGCGACTCGTGTTATCCTTTGACGTCATATGGGAGCACTTGTAGACGAAACTCTGTGGCAGCATGTGGCGCCTTTGTTACCCCCGGACAAGCCAAAGCCAAAAGGTGGTCGCCCTCGCGTGTCCGATCGTGCAGCCTTGGCAGGCATCCTCTTCGTCCTCCGCAGCGGCATCCCCTGGGAGATGCTCCCCAAAGAGCTGGGCTGTGGCATGTCAAGCGACACCTACCTTTACGAGCTAAGGCGACACCTACTGTTCCGAGGGTGTCGGGGGTATTAGGGGGTGGCCGGCGGTCCCCGGGGGAAGACCGTAGGGGGAGGCATAGAGGCTCCTCGGCCCTGGGAGGGGCGGAGGCCGGGGGTTGGGGTGGGGGCAGGCCGGAGCCCCTCCCAGGGCGGCCGAATCGCCAGATGGGCGAGCTGCTCGATCACTCCGCCCGCTCCACTGCCCGCTCGAGATCGCGCAGCCGGTAACTCCGGCCTTTGATGTTGAGGACATGGCTGTGGTGGAGCAGCCGATCGAGGATCGCGGTCGCCAGGATCTCGTCTCCAGCGAGTACCTCGGGCCAATCCCGAATCCCCTTATTGGTGGTGATCAGGAGGCTGCCCCGACCGTAGCGGTAGCTCACCAGACGGAAGAAGAGACTGGCTTCTTGCCGGCTCATCACCTCGAACCCCACCTCGTCGACGATGACCAGAGAGACGTTGTTGTGCTTGCGTCGGCGCAGCCGAGACGCTGGTAGGTCGCCGTCCCGTTTGAGGGCCAGCAGCAGCTCTTCGAGGCGAAAGAAGGCCACCGAGAAGCCGTTCTCCACGGCCTTGACCCCCAAAGCGACGGCGAGGTGGGTCTTGCCGACACCGGGCGGTCCCTGGAGCAGAAGCGTGAAGCCCTCGCGGATCCAGGCGCAGGTGGCCAGGGTCTCGATACGGCTCCTATCCACCGACGGCTGGAAACTGAAGTCAAAGTTGGCGAGAGTCTGGCCGAGCGGTAGCCCCGAGAGGCGCAAGGCGGTTCGCACGCGTCGTTCTTCGCGGGCGCAAAGCTCGGCGTCGAGCAGCTCGTCGAGGAAACGATGAGGGGAAAAAGTCTCCTTGACGGCGGCGGTAACCCGCTCGCCGAGTTGTTCGGCGGCATGGACCAGGCCCAGTCGCTGCAGCCGTTCCCGGGTGATGTCGAGGTCGACGCGAGGCTTCGCAGCGCTCATCGTGCCACCTCCGCACACGCCGCGTAGAGGTCGAGGGGCCGTTTCTCTGGCTCCATCGCGGCGATTTCCGCCAACCGCTGGCCCATCCGCCCCAAGGGAGTTGGCGGCAGCACCCGGTCGGTCGGCTCGCCCTCGAAATGAGCCGGGTTGAGGACGAGGAGCTCCGGCGTACCACGGGGGTGGGTCGCCACCAAATCTCCCTCGTGGCGGATCTCCACTTCGCCGGAGCAGCCGTAGATCTCCACCTCCCTCTCCAGCAGTGCGAAGGGAACCGAGTAGGCACGCCCCTCGAAATGAACCGTACAGTCGTGGGCCACTCGGCGGCGGACCACCACGTCGAAGGGGCGAGGTAGGGCCACGAGCTCGCCCAGGAGCGGCCGCTCCTGCTCCCACGCCTCGAGCACGGAGCCGCCGGTAGACGGGCACTGGCGACGCTCGGCGCGACATCGCACCTGTCCATCCGTCCAAACCTGGAGCTCCTCCAGGCTGTCCCACTCGCGGCATCGCGGATCGAGCCAGTGCCGATGGTCGCGAATCCGCCGTTCGATCTTGCCCTTGGCCTCTGGGGCCCGCGGCGGGCAGAGGTCGATGTGGAAACGAGCCCGTTGGGCGAACCGCTCGTACGCCGGATTGTGCTCACCCCAGGCACCGGCTCCCCGCACTACCGCCGTCTTCTCGTTGTCCACCCGGATGCAGGCGGGAACGCCGCCCAGCCGCGTCAACGCCGCGATGTGCGCTTCCTGCCAGGACAACTGATCTTTGCGCAGAGCCCATACCAGAGCAGCGAAGCGTGACCAGGACAGCTGAAGATGGAAGCCCAGCAAATCCACGGCTCGCCGAGCTACCACGACCTCCGAAAAGAAAGCCCAGTCCGCCTGGCCCTGGGCGCCTGCCGGTGTCTCCACCCGCCGCCGAGGCCGTAAGCGCGGCGGCGCATGGTGGCTCGGAAGTAACGCTGCACCGATCGCAAACTTCCTGTATAGCCGTGCTCGACCACCAGGTATTCGTGCAACGCCCCAAGATTCAATCGCTCTCGCCGGCTCGCCTCCGCCGACAGCCATGCTTCTACTTCCGTCGACAACGCCGCTAAACGGTGCTGCTGCCGGCCCACCCGACCGTCGCTCTTGCCTTCTTGGCGACGGCGATCGTGATAGCGGACCGAACCCTCCGTGACTCCCAGCGACTTGGCGATCGCCACTCGCGACCAGCCCCGCCGCAGCAACTCGATGATCGTCATGCGTGCCTCCAGACTTAGCTTGGGCGCCATGCACGACCCTCCCTACCGGAAGCATCGCCCATGGCTCACCAGGTCGTAAGACTTGGTGTCGCCTTAGCTCAAGTCTGGCGTGGCGCTCTACAGTGGCAGTGGCATGACCTGCTGGCGTCGTCTTCGAGACTGGCAAGAGTCTGGTGTCTGGGGCCGCCTCCACCAGGTCTTGCTAGATCGGCTCGGCCAAGCCGATCGCATCGACTGGAGCCGCGCCTCCATTGATGCCTCGACAGTACCCTCTCCAGGGGGGGCGAAAAAACCGGGCCGAATCCAACGGATCGCGGCAAACAGGGCACGAAGCGCCATCTTGTGGTCGACCGCCAGGGCATCCCGCTCGCGATCGTATTGACTGCCGCCAACGTCAACGACACCACGATGCTCGGGTCGACTCTTGACGCCATCGATCCAATCAAGCTTCCCCGAGGACGGCCTCGCAAGCGTCCCGACAAGTTGCATGCGGATAAGGGATATGACTCGAAGAAGAATCGGGCCCTCTTGCGCCAGCGTGGCATCACGCCGCGGATTGCCCGCAAGGGCATTGAGTCCAAGGAGCGACTCGGCCGGCATCGCTGGGTTGTCGAGCGTACGCACTCGTGGCTAAATCGTTCAGGAGACTCAAGATCCGGTATGAACGTCGCGCAGACATCTACGAAGCTTTTCTCAAGATCGGCTGTGCGCTCATCTGCTCGCACCTACTCGAACGGTGGTTTTGTTAGACGCTCTTAGGGTTGCCGTGCTGATCGTCGTCTCTTATAATGTAGCGAACGACCGGCGGAGAACCCGGCTGGCCCAGGAGTTGGAAAACTTCGGCAGGCGCGTGCAGTACTCGGTTTTCGAGTGTCTGCTGGACGCCAGGCAACTGGAGCGGCTCCGCACCCGGCTGCTGCGGCGGACCGAGGCTTGTTCTAGAGAGTTGGGGCATAAGGAAGGAGGCGAAAACGAAGGAAAATCGAGAGATGCGAGGGTCGATTTGGGGGGGTAACGGCGGAAGGGGTCTTAAGTTCTTTTAATGGAAGGGTCTGGGAAGCCGGCAGTCGGAAGCGCCCTAATTCGTATGGTGGGATTGCGACTTTCTGGAGTCGAAGACTGTGATCTCCAAGCCCTCCGTCGGAAGCGCCCTAATTCGTATGGTGGGATTGCGACCTGAGCGGTCAGGACGTGCTGCGCCAGCCTGGTCCAGGTAGGAAGTGCCCTAATTCGTATGGTGGGATTGCGACCTTCTTGTAGGAGCGCATCACGAGACCAACTCCCACAGCCCCCAATGTCGGAAGCGCCCGATCTCCAGATCTGTTTTAGCGACCCCCAGAGGCACTTTAGGGAGGTCGCGAGGGTCGTCAGGGCCTCGTAAGCGCCTTTAGCGATGGTCCCTCGCGCTTCTCAAGAAGCACCCGATCGAATATGACCCGCGTTACCTGCTCGGCTGATGGGTAGCCGTGCCGTCGCCCCTTCGGGGCTTGAGGTGAAGGGGAGATCCTGTGAACCTGGGGCTTGCGCCTCCAGGCTACACGCCGCCGCCCCTTCGGGCTCCTGTCGATCCCTATGTGGACTTCATCACCAGATCGACTACGGACGGCCCTCGCTCGCCTGGACCTGCTGGAGGAGTTCCGGGCGGCCTTGGTCGGAGCTTCGGGTTGCCGTGCTGATCGTCGTCTCTTATGATGTAGCGAACGACCGGCGGAGAACCCGGCTGGCCAAGGAGTTGGAAAACTTCGGCAGGCGCGTGCAGTACTCGGTTTTCGAGTGCCTGCTGGACGCCAGGCAACTGGAGCGGCTCCGCACCCGGCTGCTGCGGCGGACCGAGACGAGCGAGGACAGCCTACGGATCTACTCGCTCTGCCAGGACTGCCGCGGCAAGGTGGAGGTCCTAGTGCCATTTTGACGGGGAGGTCACGGCGGAGCCGGGAAGTGGCTTGTTTCTAGAGAGTTGGTGCATAAGGAAGGAGGCGAAAACGAAGGAAAATCGAGAGCTGCGAGGTCGATTTGGGGGGGGTAACGGCGGAAGGGGTCTTAAGTTCTTTGAATGGAAGGGTCTGGGAAGCCGGCAGTCGGAAGTGCCCTAGTTCGTATGGTGGGATTGCGACTCGTCGGATCAAACAGGAAGGCATAGTCGCCGGTCTCCAAGATGTCGGAAGCGCCCTAATTCGTATGGTGGGATTGCGACTTCTTCGTCCGCACCGACCTTTTCGAGTAACCGGATAAGTTCCGCTGTGTCGGAAGCGCCCTAATTCGTATGGTGGGATTGCGACCGATTAACCCTGGATTCTGGGTATGATGTCTCGCGGTCAGTTTTGTCGGAAGCGCCCTAATTCGTATGGTGGGATTGCGACTTCTTGATTGCCGCCAGGAACGGACCGTCGAGGATGTGTCGGAAGCGCCCTAATTCGTATGGTGGGATTGCGACCTTCTTGTAGGAGCGCATCACGAGACCAACTCCCACAGCCCCCAATGTCGGAAGCGCCCGATCTACAGATCTGTTTGAGCGACCCCCGAGGACTCAGGGAGGTCGCGAGGGTCCTCAGGGACCCTGGTAACGACTTTAGCGACGGTCCAGCGGACTTTAATCGAGCAGAACCGGAGGCTCCCTCCTACAGCGTCCAATGCACGAGGTCCGGTGCGCAGGTCGGCAGCCGGCAACCGTGGCAGCGGCCAGTTGCAGCGCGTCGGGCGTCTTCAGGCTGGTTACGGCCCGAAGGTGTGCCGCCACGCGGGACGGTAAACTGGGTCGGCGGGAGGCCCGTAGCCTCCCGCCTGCCGCCAGGATTCACCCTTCCCTCACACGCTCCGCTCTCTACGCCTCGACCGGGGCCTTCGGAGGCTCGGCTCGCGGGGCCCGGCGGAAGAGGCGGTCTCCGATCCGGCCGAAGATTCGTGCTTCCACCAGGTCGTCGAAGAGGCTGTAGGCGACCGGGGTGCCGATCAGGGTGAGGAGGAGGGCGAGGGTCTGGCCGCCGATGATCACCGAGCCGATGGCCCGGTTGGTGGCGGCGCCGGTGCCGGAAGAGACGACGAGCGGAATCATGCCGGCGACGAACGCCATGGTGGTCATGAGGATCGGCCGCAGCCGGTCGCGGTTGGCCTCGCGGATCGCCTCCGCCCGGGAGAGGCCGTGGGCACGGAGGTTGATCGTGTGGTCGATCTGCAGAATGCTGTTCTTCTTGACGATGCCGAAGAGCACGAGGACCCCGAGCGCCGAGAAAATATTGAGCGACTGGTTGAGGACGATCAGCGAGAAGAGGGCGAAGGGCACCGTCATAGGGAGGGCGAGGAGGATCGTCGCCGGGTGGAGCCAGCTCTCGAACTGGGCGGCGAGGATCAGATACATGAAGACGATCGAGAGCAGGAAGGCGAGGCCGAAGTTCTTCGCCGCCTTGCCCTGCTCGCGCGAGCGGCCGGTGAAGCCCGAGGAGTAGGCGGGCGGCATCTTGAGCTCACTCGCGCTCTTCGCCAGCTTGTCGAGCACCGTCTGCGAGGAGAAGCCGGGGAGCATGTTGGCGTAGAGCAGCACCTGGCGCTGGCGGGCGATACGGTTGATGAGCGACGGCCCGGTGCCGGGGCGGAGCTCGACGACATCGCGCAGCGCCACCGAGCCGCGGACCCCGAGGGGACCTCGGCCTGGGCGATTCCCTGCGGATCGCGGCGGTAGCGTGGGTCGGCCCGCACGTGCACCTCGTACTGCTCGCCGGCCTCCATGTAGGAGGTCACCTCCTGGCCGCCGACCAGGACGTTGACGGTCGAGGCGACGTCCTGCACGTGGACCCCGAGGTCGGCCGCCTTGGCGCGGTCGATGCAGACCCGGCTCGGGCTGGCCGACGATCAGGTTCGAGTCGGCGTCGACGACCCCGGGCACCGACTTCAAATCGGCCAGGAGCTTCGCCGAGTACTTGGCGAGCTGGTCTAAATCGGGGCCGCCGACCCAGAACTGGATCTCGGCGTTGTTGCCGCCGCCGATCGCCGAGACCGGCGCCACCTGGGTGCGCAGATTCAAGCGCGCGTAGGCCGGCAGCACCTGCTGCCGGATGCGGTCCATGACCACGAACTGGTCGACCTTGCGCTTGCCGACCGGGACGAGCTTGACGTAGACCGAGGCCAGGTTCTGGGTGCGCTGGGGATCGTTGGCCACGGTCAAAACCGTCGCCTCGACCTCCTTGTACTGATGGACGCGCCGGGCGATCGACTCGGCGACCGTCTGGGTCGCTTCGAGGCTCGAACCCTCGGGGGTCCTCAGGGTGACCTCGAACTGCGATTCGTCGTCCGCCGGCAGGAAGTTCTTGTTCACCCGCGTGAACAGGGGGCCGGGCGCAGACGAAAACGATGATAAGCGCCAGGACGACGATCCAGCGGTGGGCCATGGAGCCGTCGAGGAGCCAGAGGTAGCCCCGCTCGATCGTCGCATAGAAACCTTTTTCCCGGGTGCTCGCATGCCCGGCGTTCGCCGTTCCGGCGTCCTGCGGTTTCAACCAGCGCGAGCACATCATGGGAGTGAGGGTAAAGGAGACGAGGAGCGACACCGCGATGGCGAAGGCCATGGTGACGCCGAAGGAGTTCATGAAGCGGCCGACGATGCCGCCCATGAAGGCGACCGGGAGAAAGACGGCGATGAGAGAGAGCGACGTCGCCAGAACCGCGAGCGCGATCTCCCCCGTCCCCTGGGCCGCCGCCTCGCGCGGCGAAAGCTTCTTTTCCTCCAGGAACCGGAATACGTTTTCGAGCACGACGACGGCGTCGTCGATGACGATGCCGACGACTAAGGCGAGCGCCAAAAGAGTGATGACGTTGAGCGTGAAGCCCATGTACTGCATCGCCGCGAAAGTCGCGATGAGCGAGGTGGGGATGGCGACCGCGGCGATGATCGTGAGCCGGAAACGGCGGAGAAAGAGGAGCACCGTGGCGGCGGCTAAGAGCGAGCCTAAGAGCAGGTGCTCCTTCACCGCGTCGACCGCGGCGGTGATGTACTCCGACTCGTCGCGGGCGATGTCCATCTTCCAGCCCTTGGGGAGCTGGCTGCGGAGCTGCTCGATCCGCTCTTTCAGCCGGTTGATGACCTCGATCGTGTTGGTGCCCGACTGCTTTCGGACCTGGAGGATGACCGCCGGCTTGCCGTCGACGCTCGCGAGCGTCTCGGCCTCGGCCTGGCCGTCCTCCACTTGCGCCACGTCGCGGAGCTTCACCGCATAGCCGTTTTTCTGGGCGACCGGGATGTCGCCGAACTCGGCCGGTGTGCCGACCCGGCCGTAGGTGCGGAGCGTCAGGTCGCGGATCCCCTGCTCGACCTGGCCGCCGGGGATCTGCACGTTCTGGGTCTGCAGCGCGCGGACGACGTCGGCCACGGTCAGGCCGACGCCGGAAAGCTTGGTCGAGTCGGTGATGACGTTGATCTGGCGCGGCCGGCCGCCCACGAGCTTGGCCTGGCCGACGCCGTTGATCGATTCGATCTGGCGCTTCAGGCTCTTGTCGGCGAACTCGGTGATGTCGCGGATGGGCGCCGGGCCGGAGAGCGCGATCAGGAGGATCGGCTGGGCGTCGGGATCGATCTTCTCGATGATCGGCGGATCGGCCTCCTTGGGGAGCTGGGCGAGGACCGAGTTGATCCGGTCGCGCACCTCCTGGGAGGCGATGTCGCCGTTCTTTTCGAGGTCGAAGGAGGCGATGACGACGGAGGTGCCCTCGGACGAGGTCGAGATCAGCTGGTCCATGCCGGAGACGGTGTTGACCGCCTCCTCGATCTTGTCGGTGATCTCGGTCTCCATCTCCTCCGGGGAGGCGCCGACCAGGCGGGTGGTGACGGTGATCGTCGGCAGGTCGACCTTGGGGAAGCGGTCGACCCCCAGCTTGACGTAGGCGAAGAGGCCGACGACGACTAAAGAGAGGATGAGGACGGTCGCGAAGACCGGCCTCCGGATGCAGAGCTCAGCCAGCGATTTCATCGGCGGCCTCCTTTCGCCGGGGTCGCCGGGGTCGCCGGGGCCGCCGGCGCGCCGGGCGTACCGGGGGAGACCTGCAGCTCGACGCGGGCGAAGAGGCCGGGGTCCAGGCGGCCGTCCCGGTTGTCGAACTCGGTCTCGACGTTGAACGAGCGGGTGGCAGGGTCGACGACACCGCCGACCAGGGTCACCCGCCCGTTGAAGGGCTCACCGGGGTAGGGATCGACCGAGGCGGTGACCGCCTGGCCCCGGTGGACGGCGGAGAGGTAGCGCTCGGGGAGCTTGAAGCGGAGCTTCAAGGGCGAGGTCTGGGCGACGACGAAGGCCACCGAGTTGTCGCCCAGGCGCTGGCCGACGTCGGTCCGCTTCTCGGCGACGACGCCGTCGATCGGCGAGCGGAGGACGGCGTCCGCCAGGCGCTGGCGGGCGAGGTCGCGCGCCACGAAAGCCGAGCTGCTTGGCCGCCTTGGCGGAGTCGTAGGCCGAGCCGGAGCGGTCGTAGGCCGCCTGGGAGACCGAGTTCTTGGCGATCAGCTCCTTCTTGCGGCCGAGGTCGCGCTCGGCATCCTGGGTCGCCGCGTGGGCGCGGGTGACGTCGACCTGCGCCCGTTGGAGGTCGAGCTTCAGATACTCGGTCTCGAGCTCGAGGAGCGGCTGGCCGCGGTGGACCCGGGCCCCCTCGTCGACGAGGACCCGGCCCACACCACCGGGGAGGCGCATGGCGGGGACGGAGCGGACCGGAGAGACAAGCTCGCCGGTCGCCGCGACCTTGCCGCCGTCTTCGGAGCCAGGGTTGGCGGCCGCCTCGGCGGACCGGGCCGGAGCGCCCGCGGCATTCGCGGCATTCGCGGCGGTCGGAGCGGCCGACGCGGAGGCCGGTGCGGCGGCTTCCGGCCTGGCGATTCCCGCGACCGGGGTCACGTCGGAGGGCAGGGCCGGCTCATTGGCGGGATTGGCGGGATTGGCGGTATCGGTCGAACCGGCCGCGGTCTTGGCAGCCAGAGAGGTCGGCATGCCCCGCAGCCCGCCAGGCCGATCCGGCGAGGAGCAGGGCGGAGGCGAGAACCGACGACAGGGTATGGCGCTTCATTTTGCACCCTCCTCGAAAACAGTCTTCTTGAGCAGGCCCGCCGCCGCCCAGACGCGGAGCTCGGCGAGGTCACGGTGGGGGGGGCCGGTGGCGACGGCGCGGCGGGCATCGGCGAGCGAGGCCTCGGCAGCGGCGAGGTAGAGGGCGGTCGTCTCCTGGGCCCGGTAGAGGTCCAGGCCTGGGCGTACTCGGCATCGCTCGCGGTCAGCTGGTCTCGGGCGAGCACCAGGCTCGCCTCGGCGGCATTCAGGTCGACGAGGGCGCGGCGGACGTCCTCGCGCACCCCCTGGCGGGTCTCGGCGAGCTGCAGCTCGGCCTGAAGCTCCTGCTCCCGGGCCACCGCCACCCGCGCCTTCACCTCGCCACTGTCGAAGATGGGGACGTTGAAGTTGAGCGAGAACTGACCGTCAGCGGTCGGCCGGAAAGGGGGAGCGCTGGGAGATGTAGGCGCCGCTCGCGGTGACGACCGGAAGTAGACCGCCGCGCTGCTTGCGGACCTCCAGCCGGGCGTTCTCGACCGCCAGGTTGGCCTCCGCCACCTCCGGGCGCCCGCGCTCCGCCTCGACGAGCAGGGCGGCCTCGGGCGGCAGCTGGGGAAGACGGCGCCCGGCGGGCCGACGCGGATCGGCTGGTCCAGGGCTAGGTCGACCCGCAGCCGGCTCTCGCTCTGGTCGCGCTGGCGCTGGGCCTCGGCCAGCCGGCGCTGGGCGGCCTTGGTGTCGGCCTCGGCGCGCAGCACGTCGACCCGGGTGCTCTCGCCGGCCTCGAAGAGGTTCTGCGCCTGCTCGCGCCGCTGCTGGGCGAGGCCGATGTTCTTTTTTTCGACGTCGATCAGGGCGTCCCCCTGGGCGATCCCCAGGAAGTCGGCGACGACGGCGATCAGGAGGTTCTCCTCGGCACCCCGGCTCCCCTCCTGGGCGGTGGTGACGGCGAGCCGGGCCTGCTCGAGCGCGCGCCGCTCGCGGTTGCCGGCGTAGATCGGCTACGCCCCAGGTTCACCCGGTAGTTCCAGTCGTTGCGGGCGAGGATGATCGTGCGGTCCTTGCCCGAACCGAAGCCGGCCTCCAGGCTGTTGCGAGTGAGAGCGCCGGCGAGGCTGATCTTGGGCAGAACCGACGAGATGGCGACTCGGGTCTCTGCCTCGGCGATCGCGATCTGGGCTCGCGTCCGCCCGAGGGCGGGGTTGGCGGTCAAGGCGCGCTTCAGGGCGTCGTTGAGCGTCAGGGTCACCGGGGTCACTGGTGTCACTGGGGTGACCGCAGCGGTCGCAGCGGTCGACGCGGTCGAGCGGGGGCCGGCGACCCCTGCCCGCGAGCGGGCAGGCCTCCTAACAGGAGGGGCAGGACTCCCCCCCAGACGAATATGGATCGTAGGGTCAACGTTCTCTCTCCTTAGTCGTGACGGGGATCAGCAGTCCCGGCCGGCCATACCCTCATCCGGCGCCGGGGCGCGCAGCCCCGCCGCCAGGAAGGTCACCAGATGATGGGTCGCCCCCTCCGCTCCGCCCAGCGGGCAGCGACCGTCTGAAAAGCGCTCGATGGCTGGCCGCAGGCCACGGTGTGGCCGAGGGCGCCGGCGACGAAGTGGAAGCGCCAGACGATCTCTCGGTTCGGCAGCTCGGGAAGCAGCCGGGCAAAGGCGGCGGTGAAGCGGTGGAAGACCTCCGAGAACTGCTCGATGAGGATCTCCCGGGTCTCGTCGTCCGGCTCCATGAAGGCGCGCCCCATGAGCCGCCCGAAGGCGCCGTGGGAGGCTTCGCGGGCCATGTCCAGGGCCGGTGCCAGAAAGGCGTGGAGCACCTCCTCGACGCCGCCCCCGGCCGCCTCGGACGCTTCCAGCCGCCGCAGCCGCTCCGCGTTCAGGGGTGCCAGCCGGCGGGAGAAGACCGCCCCGACCAACCCCTGCTTGGAGCCGAAGTGATAGTGCACGGCGGCGAGGTTCGCTCCCGCCCGCTCGGTGATGGCACGGAGCGACCCGGCCTGGATGCCCCGCTCGGAGAACAGGCTCTCCGCGGCGTCCAGCAGGCTCTCCCGCTACGGTTCCGATCTGCTCGCTCGTCTTGCCATAATCAAACGTCCGATTGAAACGAACGTTTGAATCATCGCTTGGATTCCAGGGCTTGTCAACCTCGCCGCACTAGGTCCGTTCGAACCTGCGGGCGGTCTCCTTCGGGGGCGTCCGCCCAGCCAGTCGTCCGTCCGCGGATTCAAACCGACCCGTCGGCCGGTCGTGACGGTTGAATACGCCCAGGAAAGAGGGTAGGTTGCGTCCCTGTCTCGAATCGGAGGTGACAGCTTGGTGAAAAAAGTCCTCCTGGTGCTCGGGCTGGCGGTCCTCGGGGCTGCCGGCTACATGGTGGCCAAGATCGGGCCGCGAAACGTCGTCGGCCTCCTGCGCTACGACCAGCGCCACCCCGGTACGCTCCAGGTCGGCGACCGGGCCCCCGACGTGACCCTGACGGGGCTCGACGGCGCCCTCGGCGGCTGCTCGCGGGGAGCGGCGACCGGCCGGTCGTCCTCGTCTTCGGCAGCTACACGTGACCGCCCTTCAGGCGCTCGGTCGAGCGCGTCGCGGCTCTCTACCGGCGGTACGGTGAGCGGGCCCGGTTCGTCACCGTCTACATCAAGGAGGCTCATCCCTTAGACGAGTGGCAGATGGAGGACAACGAGAAGCAGGGGGTCTGCTACCGGCAGCCGAAGACCCTCGCCGAGCGGCTCGCCATCGCCAACGACTTCACCCGCCGCTTCGGCTACCCCGTGCCGCTCGCCGTCGACGGCATGGACAATCAGGCCGAGCGGCTCTACTCCGGCTGGCCCGAGCGGCTGTACGTGATCGACGAGGCGGGGAAAATCGTCTACAAGGGCGAGCCCGGCCCCTTCGGCTATCAACCCGAAGAGGTCGAGGCCTGGCTGGCGAAGCGGTTCCCCGGTCCGCCGGGCACCGTGGGCTGAGCCGAGCGGAACCGCGATGGAACCCGGTCTTCCCAGCCGCTCCGGCCTCCCGGGGCCACCGAGTCCCCAGCCCCGATCGCCCCGATCGCCGCCCGCCCCTCCCGCGCCCACACCTGGGCGCTCTTGGGGCTCTTCGCCTGGGCGCTGGTGCTCTTCGCGGTGGGCATCCATTGGGGTCTGCCGAACTGGATGGCCTGGGCGGGCGACGCGCGACCCCCCCACCTGGGGGAAGGCGATCTCGCCCGCCACCCCCACCGGCTGGCACGCCCGCTATCCGCCCTCCACTTCGCCCTGCTCTACTGGACCTCCTGGCCGCTGCGCGTCCTCGTCGACCACAAGGTGCTGGCGCTCGACGACTTCGCCGCCAACACGCTCTTGACCTACTTCGGCCGCCTCGTGAGCCTGGTGATGGCCCTGGCGACCCTCGGGCTCGTGTACCGGGTGGGCCGCTAGTCTACGATCGCCGCTCGGCCCTCTGTGCGGTCTACTCACCGCTTCGATCGCGCCCTTCGTCTACTACGCGAAGATGACGAACCTCGACGTCCCCTACCTCTGCTGGTTCGCCCTCTCGCTCCTCGCCTACGTCCGCGCCATCAAGGACCAGCGCCTGCGGGACTACCTGCTCTTCGGCGGGGCGGCCGCCGCCGCGGTGTGCACCAAGGACCAGGCCTACGGCCTCTACATGCTCGCTCCGCTCGGCCTCATCGCCGGCCTCTACCTGCACGACTTCCGGGATCGCGGCCCCCTCCGGGGCCTCCTGCGCTCCCTCTTCGACCCCCGGCTGATCGCCGGCGGGCTGACCGCCGCTTTCTGCTTCGCCCTCTTCCAGGGCCTGTTCGGCAACTTTCATCGCTTTGAAGTCCACGTTCATCTCCTCCTCGGGCCGATGAGCGAGGGCTACAAGGACTTCCCCGACACCTGGGCCGGCCACTTCGATCTGCTGAAGCTCTTCCTCCGCCAGATCGCCTTCGCGCTCAACCCGGCCCTCACCCTGGCCGCCGTCCTCGGCCTCCTGCTGACGCTCTACAAGGGGGTGAAGCGGCGGGACCGGGAGGAGGTCTTCCTCCTCGGCTGCATCTTCCTCCTCGTCGTCTCCTACTACCTGACGTTTTTAAACCTCATCCTCTTCACCTTCGACCGCTACGTCCTCCCCGTGGCGGTGCTCCTCGCCCTCTTCGGCGGCCGGTTCCTGGGCGAGCTTCTGGCGCTGCCGAGCGAGCGACCGGCGCCCCGCCGGGCGGCCCTGGCGCTTGTGGGTTTAGTCGGCCTCTACAGCGCCCTCTACGCCAGCTCGGTCGACTTCCGGCTGCTCGCCGATTCGCGGTACTACGTGGAGGACTGGCTGGAACAGAGGGGGGTGAAGCCGGAGCAGGTGCTGGCGATCGGGCGGCCCCACCACGTGCCGCGCTTCGACCGCATCGCCTGGGAGAAGGTCCTGCGCTCGGACGGCCAGGCCCTGCTGGAGAGGAAACCGGACTATGTGACGGTCAACCTCACCGACATCCGCCGTCCCTCGGAGGCGGAGATGACGGAGCGGTTGAAGAACGGCGATCTCGGCTACCGGCTGGTCTTAGACCACCAGTCGAAGCCGCTCCTCGATCTCCTCTCGGCCGACGACGTCGGCTCGTCGCAGCGCTTCATCGACCCGGAGATCGCGGTGTACGCCCGGAACCCGGGCGAGGGGACCGCGAGGTAGGAGGCCCTCGGTCAGGAAGAGGTTCCGGGCGTCCACGGTTTTGCGGCGATGACGTTCTGCTTTGCAGCGGAACCGTTCTTGTTTGGAGCCGCGCAGCTCTGTTTTGCGGCGGAGCGGTTCTCAGCCGGAGCGGTGCAGCTCCGTTTTGCGGCGGAGCGGTTCTCAGACGGAGCGGTGCAGTTCCATTCCGCGGCGGAGCGGTTCTCAGCCGGAGCGGTGCACCTCCGTTCCGCGGCGGTTGACCTCGGCTCCGCCGCGTTGGATCTGCTCTCGCCCAAAACGGTTTTACTCCGCCGCAGTCGAGTCTCAACCGCGCGCAACAAGAACGTCTCCGCGCCAGTCGAATGCACCACCGCGGCAGACCCGTGCCGGTCCGGAGCAGTCCGGTCGCGATCCGCTCCCTGCGCCGACGCTCCGGAGCCCGCCTGAGCCGTTCGCGCTCCTCCCCTACCGTGGGCTCGATTCTCCGACAGCCCTGGTGTCCGTAGAGGCAACCCTCCGGCTTGCGGGGGCCGTCACCAAGTGCAACTCGGACCGGTACTTGAGGACATCCGCGCCGCACGCACAAGACGCCATAGCGACAGCTCGGATGTCGTATATGCATCCTCCCGACGGATTGGAAGACTCCATAGCGACAATCGAGTCTGCGGGCCAGCCTCATCGCTCCGGCATCGCTTTGAAGGGACGTAAGTTGTGGGATCGTGATTTCACTAAGCCTGTAGACCTGTATCGGATAAGCGTATGAACCCATTTCCCGCGACCGTTCCGCCTATACGACATTCACCCCAACGTTGACGCTGATTCTGAACTAGGGTAGAGTGCCAGCAAGTCAAACGTGCACAGAAAGATAGCTCGATGCAAGCCGCAATGGACAGACGTCCCCGACAGAAGACAGGTGACGCTAAGGCAGACAGCCGAGTGACGGATGCTGTCGATCACACATAGGTTCTGCGTCAGAAGAAGTGTTCAGAGATTCCGAAAAGGCACATACTGTGGAGAGGGCAAGCAAAGTACTAGAAGAGAAGCATAGAACTCTTAGGCGGCTCGTTATCGCTCAGGGCGATCTCTTTCAGGCTCTTAGATTCGCCGAATTGATACTGGGCTACGAGGGGATAAGGGAAGAAGAGTTGGAATTCAAGGATACTGTAACTGCTTTGAATATTGCCATGGTTGTTGCTTATGGTCGCGCCTTTCTCCAGAGCAAAACCGGCCGGGCAAATAGTGCAATCCCTAATCTTCCCGGCAAGACCCTTCGCGGCCTGTCGGAAGAGCAGAAGAGATTGCACAAACAGTTGCTCCAGCAGAGGAATCAGGAATTTGCTCACTCTGATGCGGACTCATATTCCCCGATGATCTCGAACACAGACTTCGGTCTTATTCCAATTATGCGGAATCCCTTTCCTCCCCAGACCTTGGGCGAATCGAGTCTATCAGAGATCTGCTACAGATTCTCATCGCCAAGGTCTCAGAGGAGATACAGGCGCTCCGAGGCGTTATACAAAAAGGTAAGACCCTGTATGCATAGAAAAGCAAAGCCGCAGAACTCGGTCGGTCGAGCGGACGGTAACCGCAAACAACGCGGCTCCCGCTCGCTCACCTCCAGCACGTTAGGCGCATTGCTAATAGGAGTCGTTGATGCGTAATGAGTCAGCTGGCAGAGTTCGAGTGGGGGTGCTCTTTGGTCCCGTCGATGATCTCAACGTAGTAGCAGCGGGATATCTAATACTGCACCTCAACACCCTTCAACATGCGCTTGAATTTGAGCTGATGCCACCGCCGCCTAGTAATCTCCTTTGGTCCCTTTTCTCCGAGAAGGAGGTCGGCAGAGGTGAAGTCGAAACAGCGGTTAGCGGATTTCGCGACTTTTATAGCCAGCATTGGCAGCATCTACTCACTCGCTCCATTGCTTCAGAGGACCCACCAATTCACCTCGTCATCATTTCACTTGCAAGGTTCGATGATTATCTCTACAGCACTGTCGTAGATAGCTCGGTCATCCTCGCGCTTGGAAACTGGAAGCGCCACATGGCCCCGCCGTCACTCGTCGAGTTCATTACCTTCCTGGTATTGCGCTCAGCCATCTCTCTTGTAGACCCACAAATGCGTGAGTGGCAGCACCTTGGAACTAAAGGCTGCCTTTGGGACTACAATCCTTACCTCAGTGAAGTACGATACAAGGTACTTGTGGGGTACACGTGTGACGATTGTATTAGAAAAATCAGTAGAGGCCCATTGACGATCTTGGCGACAGAGCTTGGTAAGATCATGTCTAAAGAGTGGCTATGGAAGAAAGACGATCCGCAGACTCCAGCTGCAATTGCAGCAAAGTTGGGCTATGATCTGTTCTCGACTAAAGGTCCCCGCCCGAACTGGCGCGAGTCGCTCCTAGATACTGCGCGTCAAGAGGGCGTCAAAGAACTCCTCCAGTTTATATCAGCTGTGATTCTGGCTGCCGTGCTCGTTTGGCTTAACCTCAAGAAGCCGTGACGGTTATGCCACAAGGACCTGTGCTACGCTTAATTAAGGTTGCGGGTGAGCGCCTAACACGCGCAGTCGAGCGGACGGATACCGCGCTTCGCACGGCCCCGCCGCTCACTGCCAAGCCCGGTTGTACGTAAGGGTCCAAAGCTATCGAGATGAGAGAGATTCTCCCTGTGCCGGTATATGAATCCATTGCCCGACACCTTCGTAGCGCGAGCCGACGGGCACAAAGATCTTGGGAGACAAACCGAGCTGCTGAGGATTCTCTTACCGGAGCAGCCTTTGCAGAGTTCACTACCTATCGTACCCGCCGCTACTTTCCTGATGGCCATGAGTGGCGGTGGAGGGTCAAGGCTTACAAGTTCGGGAGTGGTGGCGAGGATTCCGAGGAGAAAGTTACAGGGGCCGATGGGATCATAGAAATAGAGGTGCGCCACTTCATGACTGGCAAAGTCGAGACTAAGGCTCTTCTAGTCCAAGCCAAGAAGGCGTGGGCTGGGAAAAGCAAGAAGCTGCTGACGCAGGTCAGTGACATGGAGCGTCTCGTCAAGGGTAGTAGCGTAGTGTTGGACTACCTGCCAACTGGATATGTAGCTGTGAGCGGTCGCGAAGTGTTAGCTGCTGAGGGGAGTCTCCGGAGAGTTCCGGATTCCGAAGTAGTGCCACTTGGCGACTTTCTCGCCGATCGCTTCTTACCATGCGAAATTGGCACTCGCGGTCTCTACTATGAACCTAGGAGACACCTCCTTCACATTCCCCCGGGAGATGGACGTCCGGATGCTGTGCTTTTTCTGATCCGGGAGCGGCTTAGAATCGAAGTGGAGGAGATGAGCTAGTATTGAACGCACAACCCGGTCGGTCGAGCGGACGGAAACCGCAAACAGCGCGGTTCCCGCACGCTCACCTCCAAGCGCGTTAAACGTTAGGCGTCACTCGGGTCAGTATGCCAATACTCGACGTTCCCTCCTGGGAAGCCGTTCCGCTCAGCGAGAGCATCCAGCGAGCCGCTGACAAGACCGACAATGCTGCTGCAAGAAGCAAGCTTGCGCTTATACTGCCGTATCTCGGACGGGTTGAAGGGTTATGAAGGCTTTGGCGTCGACCACTACCTCCCCAAGGCCAGTTTCCCGACCTCGGAGTTGTAGACGCACTTTCTGCGGAATTCTCTCTGGAGATGAGGTTTATACGAACGATGATCGCCGAAGGGGCCGGGATCGTGGCCCCGCTCGTGGAACTGTTTCGGAAAGAGCAGCGCATCAAAGAGGTCGTTCATCCATCCGCCCCCACCGAGCCGCCTCTGGCGTTCTTCCGCGCGTTGACGGATCTGCTTCATCTCGTCCGTCATCTTCAGCAGGACCTCGAGATCGTCAAAGGAGACCGGTGGCAGGAGCTCCTTGAGCCTTAAGGTGAGGGCTTCGAGCCGTTTCTGCTGATCGAGGGAGAGCGTCTGTCCGCCGTGTTTGCGGGCGAGGAGCTCCGAACGCTCTCCTGCCACCTCGGCGACCCTTGAAGAGACCGGCTCCAGATCGAACCCGGCCACTCGGGCGGGGAAAAGCGATTTCCGGCTTTCGTAGGTGGCTGCCGTCGTCGGTTCCTGGCGACGGCGAATGTAGGTGTCAACCTGCTCCTTGTGGCGCAGGTAGTAGGTCAGCACGGCGTAGACATCCGCGAGTTGAAGAGACGGATCTCGTTGGGCGATCTCCTCCGGCGTGCTCCCGTCGCCGTAGGCCGCAACGACTGCGTCGAGAGTCACGCGAGTGCCCGTGATTCGTAAAACGCCTTCGGGGTCGGCAACCAGAGGGATCAGCTCTGCCGCAGCGGCCGGTGTCATCGTTTCAGTGTACCCGAGAAGAGAGGACGATATCCGTCGACAGAGGCTGACCCGGCGCGTCAGTTCCCCTGCCAGCTGTCGAGCTCGGGCACCTGCGGCGAGATGGGCAGGAGGCGCACGAAGCGGTTGTGGTAGTACATGGTGATCGGCCAGTAGGTGTTCTGCTCCTGGTAGTCGCCGTTCGGCTTGTCGAAGTCGACGACGGCCTGCCGGCGATCCGGGCTGGCACCCGGCCAGGTGGCCTTGGCGTAGGCGACGACGATCGCCGTACCGTAGCCGGTGGCGCAGGCGTCCAGGACCTCGACCCGGGTCGGCTGACCGTTCCAGGCGCCAGGGCTCGCCACCCCGAGGAGGTCGGGCTGGTTCTGGAAGGCCCAGATCATCGCCTGCTCGACGGAGAGGGTGAGCTCGTTGTCCGGCCCCAGCCAGCGCTTCCGGGTGTAGCTGCCGGGACCCCAGCGGCGCTCGAACTCGGCCGGGCTCGTAAGCGCATCGGTCACCGAGAAGTTGATCTGGGCATCCCGCTCGCTCCAGGCTCCGGACGTCGGGCTCTGGATGTAGTACCGCGAGGTGGTCTGGCCGACGGCGGCCGGGTCGAAGCCGACCCCGGGCTGCGTGGCGCTGGCGGCAGTGGCGGCAGTGCCGGCCGTCACCGCGGCGAGAGAAAAGGCGAGGGCGAGCGCCGAGCGCACGATCGAGCGGATCTTCATCCGTTGAACCTCCAGAACCATTTGCGGCGCCCCGGGGACGCCGGTTGGACTTCTATGCTGCTGGCGCATCATCCCACCCCGCGCTCAAAATGCCAAGCGGGGGAATGTAAGCGGGACCATCAGGCGAAGAGCCGGGCGATCGTCGCCTGGATCCCCTCGGCGGCCTGCCGGGGGTCGGGGGCGTTCTGGATCGGCCGGCCGACGACGATGTAGTCGGCGCCGTTGGCGAAGGCCTCTTCGACCGTGACCACCCGCTTCTGGTCGTCGGCGGGCCGGTTCTCGACCGGTCGGATGCCGGGGGTGACGATGAGGAGCTTCTCCCCCAGCTCAAGGCGGAGGGCCCGCGCCTCCAGGCCGGAGGAGACCACCCCGTCGCAGCCCAGGGCCAGGGCCCGGCGGGCGCGGGACAGGACGAGCCGGTGGACGTCGACCGCGAAGCCGAGGTCTTCCAAGTCCCCCTGGTCGAGGCTGGTGAGCACGGTGACGGCGAGGATCTGGACCGCTCCCTTGGCGGAGACCGCGGCTTCCAGCAGGCGGTCGTTGCCGTGGACGGTGGTGAGGGTGATGGGACGTTGGGCGAGTTGGCGGACCGCCTTCCTGACCGTCTCCGGCACGTCGAAGAGCTTCAGGTCGACGAAGACCTGCTTGCCGCGGGCGACCAGCCAGTCGACGAAGTCGAAAGAGCCGCCGGAGAGGAAGAGCTCCAGGCCGACCTTGTAGAAGAGGACCGAGTCCCCCAGGGTTTCGACGAGATGCCGGGCCGCCTCGGGGCTCGCGACGTCGAGGGCGAAGATCAGTCGTTCGGCAGCGGGGATGGGCTTGGCGGACAGGAGGGCAGAAGCGGTTGGATTGGACATTAAAGCCAGATCGTAGCATGAGCCCTGGCGACCGCCGTATACTCGCTCCGTGCTCCCGAAGCGCCCGCGCCGGCCGGTCCTCGCGTCCCTCTGCCTGGGATTGCTGGCCGTTATCTCCGTGGCCTGCACTCCAGCGCCCCGCCCGGTGACGGCACCCGCGGCAGCCGCGCCAGTCGGCATCGGCCGCCACTCCTGCGCCCCCTCTCGACATCCGGCGCGAGGCCGACGAGTACACCCGCTACGAGCTCCTCGATCCCGACTCGGCCCAGTTCCACATCTTCTTCGAGGTCACCGCCATCACCCCCGGCGCCACGGTCTACTTCAATCCCATCCGCAAGGGGAGCGTCGCGAGCGGCGAGTCGGTGCGCGACCGGGCGACCTCCCTGCCGCTGCCCTTCGAGGTGGTGAGCGGCGAGGAGGCGCGGAGGAGCGGCCTCCCGGAGGCCGACCTGGCGACGGATTACATCCGCGTCCACTTGCCCCGCCCCGTACCGGCGGAGGGCGGGGTCCGGCTGCTGATCGAGAAGACCTACAAGGACGCCCAGAGCTACCACCTTAAGGGAACGGACCGGCTCGTCTTCGCCCGTCCTCTGGGCATCCGCCGCAACTCGGTCGTTCTGCCGCCGGGATACGAGATCGTCTCCTTGAACGTCCCGTCCCAGGTACGGAGCGAGCCCGGCGCGTCCGGAAACCGTCTCGTCGTGAGCTTCCTGCACACCGGACCGGAGGCGGCTCCCCTGGTGATCGAGGCGCGGAGGATCGCGCCATGAAGGATCTCGCTCCCCTGGGCCTCATCCTGCTCGTGGCTCTGCCGGCCTGGGGACAGGAGAGCGAGCGCCTCTCCGAACGGGCGCACCAGGATCGCGAGATCGTCTACTTTCTCCGCCAGCCGGAGACCCACGCCTTCGACCTCTACCACGACTACACCGAGTCGCGGCCGGGAGTGGACCGTTACCTGAACGTCGTAAGGAAGGGGAGCTCCGCTTCCAACCCCTCGGCGAAGAACCTCGACACCGGCGAGACCCTCCGGGTGGAAACTCTGTCGGGAAAAGAGGTCCTGGCGAGCGGTTCAACCGTAGGGGAGGAGATACCGGCCGACTCCGAGGTGGTGGTCGCCCACTTCCCGGCGGTCCCCAAGGAAGGCTCGGTCCGTCTGCGCATCGCGGAGACCTACACCGATCCCAAGAGCTATCGAGTGGAAGGGGACGAGCTGGTCTTCGACCGCAGCTTCGGTCGGCCGCGCGATTCGGTCGTCCTCCCGGCCGGCTGGTACCTGACCGCGAGCTCGATCCCGGCCATGGTCCAGGAGACCGCCGACGGCCGCATCCGGCTGGACTTCGTCAATCCTCGAAACGACGACATCGCCGTCCTGATCAAGGCCCGGCGCCGGCCGGCCCGGCCCTGAAAGGTCCTCTGTTTCTTCGCTGCCTTCGCTAAGCGGGGCCTACGTCGCCTCACCCAATCTCTCCACAAGCTCTCCACAGGCTTGGAAAAGTCGTGTGGAAGCCTGCCGAGATCCTCGGAGTTGCGTCCACAGTCCTCGACGACGATCCCGCGAGCCTCGGAATTCGAACCGAAGCCCTTCAATCTGAGCTCGATCCTCTCGGTTGGGAACTCGAGCCGGTGCGGCGGGAGTTTATGCCGTCTGGATCGAACTCCGAGACGTCTTCGTTCAACTCCGAGAGCCTCGGGCAGATCTCCAAGGGCCGTGGGCGGAATTTCGAGACCTTCGGTCACAACCCCGAGGGGTTTCGCGGGAACTCGGAAGGGGTTTGTTGGAACTCGGAGAGGTTCGGCAGTAACTCGGAAGGGTTTCGTTGGAATTTCGAGGGGTCCTCGGGGAACTCCGAGAGGTTTTGAAGCTTTCGCGAGGACGCCTCATCCCATCGGGGACAGAAAGAACACCCGGTTCCTGACCTGCACGGCATCCAATCTGGCGTGCAGTGCCCGGAGCTCGCGGACCCAACCCCCAATACTGGCCTGATACTGCGGCGAGAACGCGATACCCGCATGCTCCGCTCCTTCTGCCGCAAGGCGAAGGAAGTCCTGGTCGTGGGTGCAGAGCATTCGGGCCAGCTCGGTGGCCCTCCGCAGGTGAGAAGGATCGTCGCTACCCAGCTCTCCAAGCTCGCGGACCGTCACGGCGTCGATGCCGGACAAGGAAAGCTGGCGACCGACCTCTGTCGGGACATTCTCATCGAGATAGAAGCGGATCTCGCTCACGCGCTCAAGCTACGCGTCCCTGGGCCGTCAGGTGCTTCCGCCAGATTTCGGCTTGATCTCCATTGGCCCGGATTTCCGAGTCGACGGCGGCCTTGTTGCGGTAGTAGTAAGAGAGGGCAGCATGAACTCGGGACAGATCGAGATCGAACTGCACGGCGAGTTGATCCGGGGTCAGGCCGGCCAGGGTGTGATAGGCGGCCAGATCCGAGACCCGCAACGTGGTTCCGGCAACGACCGGCCGGCCGTCTCGAACGTTCGGATCGCTCACCACGAATTCGATGGGAAGGACTTGGGCTGGCATCGTTCCTCCTACGCTCAAGGGTACCATGCGGCCTTACGAGCCAGGGCAGGGGACCGTTACCTGAACGTCGTACGGAAGGGGAGCTCCGCGTCCAACCCCTCGGCGAAGAACCTCGACACCGGCGAGACCCTCCGGGTGGAAACCCTCTCGGGCAAAGAGGTCCTGGCGAGCGGTTCCACGGAGGGGGAGGAGATACCAGCCGACTCAGAAGTCGTGGTCGCCCACCTACACCGATCCCAAGAGCTATCGAGTGGAAGGGGACGAGTTGGTCTTCGACCGCAGCTTCGGCCGGCCGCGCGATTCGGTCGACGTCTTTGCTATCTTAGTGCCGCTGAACTCCCTGCTGGATCACCTGGCGGAGCTGGGCGGGGTCGACCGGCTTGGTGAGGTGGAGGTCGAAGCCCGCCGCCTTGGAACGGCGCCGGTCCTCTTCGCGGCCGTAGCCGGTGACGGCGATCAGCTGGGCGTCCGCGGTCGCCGGATCGCGCCGCAGCTCGGCCGCCACCTCGAAGCCGTCCATACCAGGGAGCCCGATGTCGCAGAGCACCACCTGGGGGTGGAACAGGCGCGCCGCCTCGACGCCGTCGGCCCCGCAGCTCGCGAGCTCGACCTCGTGCCCCGAGAGCTCCAGAAAGTCGCGCATCGTCGCCGCCGCATCCGGATTGTCCTCGACGACCAAGATCCGCCGTCCCTCGACCGCTGCCACCGGCTCCGGCTCCGGAGCGGGGACGCGGGAGGTGAGCGGCAGGGAGAGTGTGAACTCGGACCCCCGCCCCTCCCCCTCGCTCCGCGCCGTCACCTCGCCGCCGTGGAGATCGATGAGCCCCTTGACCACCGCCAGGCCGATCCCGAGCCCCCCCATGCTGCGGTCGAGGCTCTGCTCGGCCTGGGTGAAGACCTCGAAGACGTGCGGCAGGACTTCCGGGGCGATGCCGCTGCCGCTGTCGGCGACGCTCACCTCGGCCCGGCCCTGGGCGGCGCGGCCGGCGCGCACCCGGATCGAGCCTCCCGGCGACGTGAATTTGAAGGCGTTCTCCAAAAGATTGGAGAGCGCCTGGGTGAGCCGCTGCCGGTCGCCCCATACCGGTAGGGGCTCGTCCGTCCCTTCGAGAGAGAGCGAACGCCGACCCTCGTCGAGGGTCGTCCGGTACTCCTCGCCCACCTGGCGCACCAGGGCGGCCAGATCCAGCCGCTCGCAGTGGAGCTCGACCTGGCCGCGAGTCACCCGCGAGGCCTCCAAGAGGTCGTCAACGAGGAGCGCCTGGCGGTGAACCTGGCGTTCGGCGGCGTCGATCGCCCGGGTCCAGGTCTCGTCGCCACCCCCCTTGATGCGCAGCACCTCGATGGCGTTGCTGATCGTCCCCAGAGGGTTCCGAAGCTCGTGGGCGAGCATGCCGAGGAACTCCTCCTTGGCGCGGTCCGCCCGTTCGAGGGCGCCGTGCTGCTGGGCGAGCCGCCGCGACAGCTCCTCCAACTTGCGCTCGTTGGCCCGCGCCTGGCGGAGCTGGGCGATCATCCAGTCCACCCGTTCGCCCACGGTCGTGGGGCCGAGGACCATCTCGGGCGGTTCGTAGAAGACGTTCGGGCAGACCTCCTCGCCGAGGACGGCGAAGGGGTGGGTGTGGAGGATGTCGTAGACCACCTCCGGCGCGAAACGCGAGCGGTCGTACTGGCAGAGGCCGATGCTCCGGCTCCCGGCGAGGAAGCGGTTGAGCATGGCCTCGTATTCGAGGAAGCGCTCGGTACCGGGGGCGTGGCCCAGGCACCAGCTCATCTCGCTCGCCACCCGGAGCCCGGCAAAGCCGTCGTCCAGAGCCTCCTGCTCGGCCTGGCGGAGGAGATCGGTCATCGCCCCCGGATCGAAGCGCCCCTCGCGGAGAAAGGCGTCGCGCCGGCTGAGGAGGACCAGGGCACCGCGCTCCCGCTCGCGGTCGACGTCGATCCCCTCGCTCGCCAGGGCCCGCTCGGCGAGATCGGTCGTCGCGTCGTCCGCCAGGTAGAGGCAGCGCTCTCCTGCCGCCAGCCCCTGCTTGAGGAAGGGGATGAGCGCCGCCATCTGCTCGGCGGCGCGGTCATAGATCAGGCAGAGGTGATCGCCCTGCCGGAGCCGGACGATTCTGCGCTCTAGGTCGCCGCCCACGGTCCCATCTCCTGCACGGTTTCGGTCGTCATGTCGTCATCCCGGGATTACGATCGGATCGTGATCCACGGGATGACCCGTGCAAGTTCCGGGCCGCCCGGAGGAGAGCGCCTACGGCGAGGGCTCGTCCACTCCGCCCGGATGGAGCGAAGAGGCGCTCGCGTGAAAGAATCGCACGAGCTTGTGGAAGCCCTCGAGCATCTCGGAGAGCGCCTGCTCCTCCTCTGGAGGGAGCGGGTGATCGACGCCCAGCACTCGGTAGAGGTCGACGCCGGCGGAAATGTCCGCCTCCTCGCCTCCCTCGTCCTGCCGGTCGCGGCGATAGAGTTGCCAGGCGCCGCTCTTGCCGCCACCGGACTTGCGGATCGCCTCCGGGCGCTCGTTGACGATCTGAAGGGCGTTGTGCAGATCGTTCAGATCGCCGTCCAGCGAGCCGAGGATCTTTTCGAGGGTGTCGAGGGAGGGCTTCTGCTTACCGGTCTCGTAGGCGGACAGCATGGCCTTCGTGATGCCGGCGGCATCAGCCACCTGGTACTGCCGTTTCGATTGGCGGTCGCGGAGCCAGCGGAGGGCCCTGCCGAGGCCTTGAAAGATGGGCATGCGCGAAATGTATCTCTACAGAGCGCTCATGGCAAGCGCAAACTTATGTGGTTCAACGACTTACGGGTTTTAACAAGCACCCGCAGGGAAGCCATTTATTGCTTGACCTGGAGATTAGTTGCTGGTTATAGTTGTGAACGACGGCAACTTGTGATCGATAAGCGCTCCGGCCCGTCAACTCGACATCTCAAGCAGAAGGCCTCGGGAGCAGGGAGAAGAGGACGGCGATGGCGGAGAAAGTAGAGAACGATGAGAACTTGGGGGAACACCCCCATCCCGGGCTGCTCGAAAGATTCATGCGCGGCGACGTCCGCGGAGCGGAAAAACGCCAGGTCGTCCGCCACCTCCTCGCCGGCTGCCCACGCTGTGTCGCCGTCACCCGCCGGATCTGGAACTTCGCCGGCGGCCGGCCCCTCCTTCCCCACTCGCCCCCCTCACCCATCTTGCCGCCGCTCGCCGCGGATGCCGCAAACGCCGAGCCGATCCTGCCGGCGACCCTGGCGAGCTACGACCGTGCCCTCGCCCAGGCGCTCGCCGCCGGCCAACGGCGGGAAGCGGAGATGGCGGCCGAACGCGCGGCCGCCCCGGGGCTCCTCGCCAAGCTGCTCCAACTCCCCTGGGAGCGGCGGCTCGCCCTGGTGCGCCGGAACGAACGCTACCAGACCGTGGCCCTCGCCGACCTCCTCCTCGATCCTCACCCGACGCCGACGCCGATGCCGACGCCGACTCCGATACCGAGCGCCGCCGCGCTGCGGATCGAGCGCGCCGAGCTGGCAGCCGCCATCGCCGAGCGGCTCGATCCGGCGGACTGCGGCCCCACGGTGGTCCGCGACCTCCTCGGCCGGGCCTGGGTCCAGGCGGGCGAGGCCCGGAGGCTCGCCGGTGACCTGCCGGGGGCGGAACGGGCCTTGCGCAGCGCCTCCCCTCTCCTCGCCGAGGCCTCCCCGGGGGAGCGGCTGGATCTCCTCCGCCTCCAGGCGGCGCTCGCCGCCGACCGCGGGCGCTTCGACGAGGCCGACCGCCTGCTCGACCACGCCGCTCTCGCCTGCCGGAGCGCCGGCGAGCTGTATCCAGCGGCGAGCGCGGTGATCGAGCGCGGGACCCTCCACGCCACGGCCGGACGCTACGAGTCGGCAATCGAGCTCCTGGGCGAAGGGACGGACCTCCTCGCCACGCTCGCCGCGCCCACCGTACCCGACAACGAGATGCAGCCCGACCCCGCGCTCCTCGCCGCCGCCCTCCATCGCCGGGCCGATCTCCTCTTCGAGGTCGGGCGCGGCGACGAGGCCCGGGAGACCGCCGTCCGCCTGGCTCCCCTCTACGAACGGTTGGGAGATCGCACCGGGCTCCTCCGCCTCGGCTGGCTCCGCGGCAAGATCGAGGAGGACGGGGCCGCTCTGCTCGAAGTCCGGGAGGGGCTCCTCGCCGCGGGGCTGGGTTTGGCCGCCGCCCAGGTCTCGCTCGACCTCGCGGTGGTCTACGCCCGGAAGGGACGCTGGCGTGAGATCCGCCACCTCGCCGAGGAGATGCTCCCCATCTTCAGAACCCGCGACCTGCGCAGCGAGTCCATGGCGGGGCTCCTCGTCTTCCGCCGCGCGGTCGAGACCGAGAGCGCCTCGGTCGAGTTCCTCGTCGAGGTCGCCCGCTACCTGCTCGGCTCCCGCCGGACCCGGTGGGGATCGCCCTAGATCCCCACCGGGTCCGGTAGATCGACCTCAGAAGAAGAGCGGCAGGAGGGCGACCGGCCCAGTTGCTCCGGCGGCCGGTTTCCCCTCCGCGCCGCTGTCCTTCTTCTTCCACTCCGTGAGGCTCGGCACCTGGAGAGGTGGGAGCTTGCGGCCGGCGAGCGACCGGTTGAGCGGCTCGACGTCGTGGGCGACCAGGACCGCGAAATCCTTCTCGGCCTTTTCCAGCTCATCCGTAAGCACGCCGGCCGAGTCGAGCTGCGACTTGCTGGGGCGCCCCTCGTAACCGTTGACGGCACCGTAGAGCGTGCCGAGCTTCTCGCGGAGCTGCACCTCGCCGCCCAACCAGCCGCCCTCGCTCGTCGCCACCATCCGCTTGTGGAAGGTGTCGAGCTTGGCGCCCGCGGCCTCCACCGACTTGCGCAATCCGTCCTTCTGGGGCAGCCCAGCGGCCACCTTCGCCGCCTGCTCGGACCCCGCGAGCGACGCCTCTGCCAGGTAGGTCTGGCGTTCGAGCATGCCGTAGAGCTGCATGGCGAGCTTCTGCTGGACGGTCCGGTCCTCGGCCGAGTAGGTCGAACGCGGGTCGGGGACGAGCTCGACCTGGCCGGTCAACGTCTCCTGGCCGCGGATCAGCTTGACCGTGTAGGTGCCGGCCGGCACCCGCGGGCCGTAGAAGGCACCCTGCTGCTCGATGATCGAGTTCGCCCCGGCGATCTTGGGCGGCGGCAGGCGCATGGGCCACTCGATGCGGTTCAAGCCCTTGCGCTTGCTTCCCGGGATCGTCGAGATGAGCTTGCCCTGGGCGTCGTAGACCTCGGCCTTCAAGTCGCCGAAGAGGTGCCGCTTCTTCAAGTAGTAGGTGATCGTCGCCGACTCCTCGGGGTTGAAGCCGACGAACTCCTCGTCGGAGACGAAATCCTGCTCGGAGGCGGGGATGACCATCACCGCCGGCCGGCCCGGCAGGAGGGTGGCCTCGGAATCGAGGACCTTCGGGGTCAGCCGGCGCAGCGGCGTAATGTCGTCGACGACGTACATGCCCCGCCCGTGGGTGGCGATCAGGAGGTCCGACTCGCGGGGCTGGACGGCGACGTCGCGCACCGCGACCTTGGGGAAGTTGCCGGTGAAACGCGCGAAATGGCCGCCCCCGTCGACCGAGATGAAGAGCCCGAGCTCGGTCCCCACGAACAGCAGGTCGGGGTTGACGAGGTCCTGCCGGACGACATGGGCGTAGCCGGTCAAGCCCTTGCCGGCGAGCGGCGTCCAGCTCTTGCCGTAGTCGGTCGTCTTGTAGACGTAGGGCTTCATGTCGCCGGTCTGGTGGCCGTCGAAGGTGGCGAAGGCCGTCGCCTCGTCGAAGCGGCCGGGCTCGACGGTCGACACCCAGGTGCCCCTGGGCAGGCCGGGGAGGTTGCCGGAGGTGCCGGCGGTGTTGGTCCAGGTCTTGCCGCCGTCCCGGGTCAGCTGGAGATTGCCGTCGTCGGTCCCCACCCAGACGAGCTGCGGGTTCTTGGGCGCCTCGGCGATCGAGTAGATCGTCGTGTGGTTCTCGGCGCTCGAGTTGTCGATCGTCAGGCCGCCGGAGGCGAGCTGCCCCTGCTTTTTGGGATCGTTCGTCGTCAGGTCGGGCGAGATGCGCTCCCAGGAGTCCCCCCGGTCGCGCGAGCGGAAGAGGTACTGGGCGCCGATGTAGATCGTCCCCGAGGTGGTCGGGGAGAGGGCCATGGCGGCGTTCCAGTTGAAGCGCAGCTCCTTTTCCCCCGCTCCTGGCAGCGGCTTGACGTCCTTGCTCTCCCCCGTCGACAGCCGGATGCGGGAGATGTTGCCGCCCTGGAACTCGGAGTAGACGAAGTCCTTTTCGTAAGGATCGCGGAAGGCGTAGAAGCCGTCGCCGCCGCCGACGTTTCGCCAATCCTTGTTGAAGATGGCGCCGATCCCCCGCGACGGGCCCATCCAGGAGCCGTTGTCCTGCAGGCCGCCATAGACGTTGTAGGGCCACTCCATGTCGTAGCTCACGTGGTAGAACTGCGCCACCGGCAGGGCCTTGGCGTGGCGCCAGTGGTGGCCGCGGTCGTAGGACTCGTAGACCCCGCCGTCGGTGCCGAGGAGAAGCTCCTGAGGGTTTTTCGGGTTGATCCACAGGGCGTGGTGGTCGCCGTGCACGCTGCCGAAGTTGAAGCCGCCGGCGAACGGGCTGCTGAACGACTTGCCGCCGTCGGTGCTGATGGTGAGGTTCAAACCCGGCTTGTAGACGTAGTTGTAGTCGCCGGGATCGACCACCAGGCGGGCGAAGTAGAACGGCCGCACCTGGACGTTGAACGAGCTGTTGACCTTCGCCCAGCTCTCGCCGACGTCGTCCGAGCGGTAGAGGGCGGTCTCCTTGGATTCGACCAGGGCGTAGACGACCGACGGCCGCGAGGGAGCGACGGCGACGGCGATCCGCCCCTTCTCTCCAGAAGGGAGCCCGGTCTTCACCGGCCGCCAGGTGTCGCCGCCGTCGGTCGATTTAAACAGGCCGCTCCCCGGACCGCCCGAGCGGAAGGCCCAGGGGAAGCGGCGGAACTGCCACATGCCGGCGTAGAGGATCTGCGGCTCCTGGGGATCGACCGCGAGATCCGAGCAGCCGGTGTCTCTGTCGACGAAGAGAGTGCGCTTCCAGGTCTTGCCGCCGTCGGTGGTTTTGAACACCCCGCGCTCGTCGTTGCCGTCCCAGAGGTGACCGGTGGCGCAGACCCAGACGGTGTTGCCGTCGGTCGGGTGGACGGCGATCCGGGCGATGTGCTCGCTGTCGCCGAGCCCCACCTTGTCCCAGGTGTCGCCGCCGTTGGTCGTCTTGTAGAGGCCGTCGCCTACCGAGACGCTGTTGCGGGTCCACGACTCCCCGGTCCCCACCCAGACCGTCTTCGGGTTCCTGGGGTCGGCGGCGATGGCGCCGATCGACTGCACCTGCTCGTCGAAGATCGACTTATAGGACAGGCCGCCGTCGATCGACTTCCAGACGCCGCCGCCGGCCGCCCCGACGTAGATCGTGAGCGGGCTGTCGGGGACGGCTTCGATGGCCGAGATCCGGCCGCCGGTCTGGGCCGGCCCCAGGGCCCGCGCCGTCATGCCGCTGAACGTGCTCTCGTCGACCTCCACCTGGGCGACCATCTGGGCGCAGAGGGGTGCCACGGTAGCCGTGACGAGCACGGCGAAGACACCGATTCTCAAACCCGCTGCCAGGAGGCAGGGGAGCCGCTTCGCTGTACGCTGCATGGGATCTCTCCTACTGGGGCTTCGGGGCCCCCTCCTTTTTCACCGCAGTGGGCTGGACGAAGCGGGTGTCTTCCAGGCTGGGGTTCACCTCGATCTTCTCGATCGTGATGACCTGCCCCGAGGGCGCCCCCTTGGGCTTGGTGGCGAGCGAGAACGGGAAGACGATGCCGTCGACCGTCTTGTAGTCGCCCGAGGTGCTCACGAACTCCACCTCCTGGCCACGGAAGTTGCGCTTGCCCTCTTCCTTGATCTCCAGGTAGGCGTCGGCGTCCAGGTAGACGTAGGAGATGTCGCCGCTCTTCTTGGTCACCTTAAGCTTGTAGGCTGGGGTGCCGTCGACGTTCTCCTTGCCGAGGTACTCGACCTGGTTCCCCTTCGCCTTGTAGTCGAAGAGCGGCCCATCGAAGTCGGCCTGCTCCTCCATCCCCTTCAAGTCGTCGCCGGACATCGCCTCGGGCTCCTTCTTGCCCATGAACGGCATCACCATCCAGCCGGCGCTGCCGTCGTAGGCCTGGATGCCGGTCATCCCCTGGACGACGAACTCCAGCCGCATCTTGTGCTGCCGCTTCAGCTCGATGGTGAAGGGGGCCTTGGCACCCTGGCCGATATCCATGCTGCCCGTCATGCGGAGGGTCTTGATCGCCTTGATCTTCTCCCGGCCGCCCTTGGCCTGAATGTTCTTCTCGATCAGCTCGTCGACCGTCGGGGCCGCCGCGGGAGCCGCCGGGGCGGTCGCGGCCGGCGCGGCCGGCGCGGTAGCCGTCTGGGCTGACGCCGGAGCCGTCGCGGTGGCCGTGAGCGTGACGAAGGCGCCGGCGACCAGCCATACGTAGGACTTGCGAATCATGAGGATCTCCTTCTCTCGGTATCTCTGGAAGTTTTCAGTCTGAGCGCCTGAGGATACCCCGATCGTCGAGCGACCGGGCGGACCACCGCCCGAACCGCTGCCTCTGGCTTCTATAGGTACGCCCGAAGAGGGTGAAAGTTGCGCCCACCGGGCTTCCGCCGCTTCAGCCAGGGGACGACCGGAGGGCGGCGAGCGCCGCCGCCACCGCGGCCGGCCGTTTCGCCATCGCGGCGCCATGGGTCAGGAGGCGCTGGGCCTCGGCCCGTGCCCCCTGGCGCAGCAGGACCGCCCCCAGGCCCAGGTAGGCCTCGGTCTGGCTGGGATCGAGCTCCAGCGCCCGCCGGTAGGAGGCGGTCGCGCGGTCGAGCCGGTCGAGCCTCGCCGTGGCGTTCCCCAGTTGGACCCAGCCGGCCACCAGGTTGGAGCGGGCGGCGAGCACCTGCTCGAAGAGGGGGACGGCCTCGGCGGTCCGGCCCTGGCCGGCGTAGAGGAGACCGAGGTTGAAGCGGAGCTCGGTGCGATCGACGGTCTCCCCCGGTAAGGCGAGCGCCTTCAACCACCTCTCCGCCGCCTCCCGCGGCCGGCCGAGGGCGGCGAGGACGACCCCCAGCCGCGCCAGGGCCTGGGGGTGGTCGGGGGAACGCGCGAGGACGACCCCGAGCGTCCGCTCGGCCGCCGCGAAGCGCTGCTCCTTGATCTCCGCCGTCGCCAGCTCCAGCCAGGGCTCGGGATCGCTGGCCCTGGCGCTGGCGGGGGGGTCGAGGAGGCGCTCCAGCCGGTCGACGCCGTCGGGAAAGGCGCCGGTGCGGATCGCCGCGAGGTCGCGATAGATCTCCCCCGCTTCCCCTAGAGTCAGCGCGCTCCGGGTCGTAGAGGCGGACTCCGGGGAGGACCGGATCGGCCTCCGCCCGCGGCGCCGTGAGCTCAGGAGCCCCGGGCCGGCGCCGGATCCGCTGGATGCGATGATCGGTCATCACCACGTGCACGACGTCCCGCGGCCGGCGCTGCGGCATGTGGCAGGAGGCGCAGTCGGACGAGTCGGCCGCAGCCGCAGCAGGGGCCCCCGGCCGCTTGCAAGAAGTGGCCGTGCCGCCCGGGCCACCCGCGCCGGCCCCATGGCAGACCAGACAGGCGGTGCGGACCCGGGTCACCAGCTCCGCTCTCGCCAGGCGCCGGTGCGGATCGTGGCAGGTCCAGCAGTGGAGCTTCCCGGCGCTCGCCACGAAGCAGCGGCTCTGCCGCAGCCGGTAGGCGTGATGGTTGATCTCGAACCGCTCCTCCCCGCCGCCAGCCCCGCCCCCGTCGTCGGTCAGATCGGTGTGCACCAGGTATCCGGAGAGCGGCTCGCCCGGGCGGTACGAGTACTCCCCGCGGCCGAAGCGGCGCACCCTGGGGAGGGCGACCGCGGGTTGCAGATGGCACTGGTTGCAGACGTCGTCGCCGAGCGTACCGCCGAGCCGGGCCGGGTTGACGATGGCAGCGCGGATCGTCTCCCGCGCCTCGGTCCCCCCCGCGGCGCGGCGCACGTGCTCGCCGCCCGGCCCGTGGCAGCGCTGGCAGCCGAGGCCCTCGGGGAGCCGCTCCGGGTAGACCTGGGGCGCTCCATAGGCGTCGCTCCCGGCCGCGACCTCGGGGTAGCCGTCGTGGCAGAACATGCACTCCCGGCGCACCCGCCGGAGCACTCCCTCGTGGTCCGGCCGGTCGTACCCCGGGGCCATCCCCCAGCGCCCCTCCTGGGTATACCAGGCGATGGGGAGCTGGTAGAGTTCGCCCTCCGGCGTCCGATAGAGATAGGTGCGGGCGTGGTTGCCGGACCCTAAGACCCAGTCGACCTCCTGCTCGAAGACGTTGATCGGCTTGCCGTCGGCGGCGGTCTGCCAGCGTTTGAAGAAGAGCCGGTCGCCCCGGCGCTCCATGGAAAAGCTCTGGTGGGACGCCGGGTGGTCGAAGCGGGCGAGGCCCGGCGGCCGGCCGAAGTCCTCGCTCGACGTCGCGGCGCGCGGCCGGTAGAAGGAGCGCGCCATGCCGATCTGCGGATAGGTCCGGGCGATCTCGGCATGGCAGCTGGCGCAGACCCGGTCGGCGACATACCCGGGCGCCGCCCCGGTGGTGACGACGGGCTCCGCGGCGGAACCGCCGGGGGCTGGCCTGTCCGCCGCGCTGATCGCGACGGTCGCGACGGTCGTGGCGGTCGCGGCCAGAGCCAGGAGCCCCAGGCCGGTCACGCCGGTCGCCGCCTTGATGAGTCTCTGCCAGTCCATCGCGATCGGCTTTCCCCTTGGTACGCGGAGATTCTACAGAAGAGGAGCGCCCTCCCCGGGCCTCCTCCGAAGGTGGGGGTGAAGCGGCGGGCTCAGGAGCAAAAACTTAAAAGCCCGACAGAAACCTCTCTAAAGTCCGAAAAAGTCCCTCTAAACTCCGAATGTGCCTCGATAAACTACATTGCGCGGCCTCAAAACTCTTTTTGGCCCTCCCTAAGCTGAAATACGCGGTCTCTAAACTCTTTTTGTCGCTGGATAAACTTAATCATGCGGCCTCAAAACTCCGATTGCCCCTCGACAAAGTCGAGTGCGAGCCTCTAAAACAATTTTTGCAGGGCTCGAAAGTGTTTTGGCGACGTTCCGTGGAGTTTTAGCGACATCCCAGAGAGTTTTCGCGACGTTCCGTCAAGCTTTGGCGACCTCCACGCCTCGTTTTACGGGGTTCGAACCTCCTTTGGAGACCTCCGAAGCGAGTTTAGGGGGGCCGGAACGGTCCTCGGAGACCTCTCTAAGGCGGTTGGAGACTCCCGAAACGACTTTCGAGAGAATCCGGCGTCGTTTTTCGGCCCGCCCTCGCCCGCTCCCCTCCCCGCCCTTGTGTCTACCGCAATCCAGTTGACTTCCCACGTCTTGCCCCCATCGTCCGAGAAGGACTGCTCGAAGCGGCAGGAGGTCGGTGTGATGTCGGAAATCACAAAGCGGACGAAGATGGCTCGGCCATTGAGTGTTTCCTGATCGAAGAACTCGCCGCGTCCATTCTTGAACTCGCCGATCGTGGGTTGGCTCAGGGTCCCGCCGCTGCTGCTGGCGAAATTGAGGCTCCACTGATGGGATTGAGGATTGTATAGACGCAGGTTCAGACCCTCGAAGTGACCCGCCGGGCCATCGGCCACCAGCTCCACCAGATTGGCGCGGCCATCCCAGACCTTCCGAACGACGGTAGTCCCGTCGTATTCCACCCAGGTGGTCGAGCCGGTCAAGGGATGCAGCAGGCGCCTCAAGTGAGTCTTCCAAGTACCCAGCTCGAAGTCGAAATCGTGTTGCCCATCTCGTGCCTTGGCAGTTTGTTGAAGGTCTGCTCTTGCCGCGTCCGGCTTCGACTGTGCGACGCCCTGAAGGGGCTGCAAGGCGAGACCCAGGCCGCCCAGCAGGAGATAAGCTCGCAAAGCTCTTGGCGCATTCTTCATCGTGTCCTCTCGGTTCGACCGGGGTAGAAGGCGCAGTGATTCGCGGCCACGCCAAAGGATACCAGCAACCTTCAGGACCCTTCGCCGGATGTCTCCGGATCCAGAAGTCTCGGCATGCGTCTTAAGTTAAGGCATCAATATACTTGGCCCAGTGCAGCGGGAGGGGTACACTTCTCCCATGGCCACTCCGGTAGCTGTTCCCCGCACTCTCCGGGAAGCCGTCCGGTACTTCGCCGACCCCGACACCTCGCTCGACTTCATGGTGGCGCTCCGCTGGCCGAACGGGGTCGCCTGCCCCACCTGCAGACGTGCGGACATGCGCTTCATCGCGACCCGGTGGCCCTGGGAGTGCAAGGCGAAGCACCCCCGCAAGCAGTTCTCCGTCAAGGTCGGGACGATCTTCGAGGACTCTCCGCTAGGCATGAACAAGTGGCTCCCCGTGGTGTGGCTGGTCGCCAACTGCAAGAACGGCATCAGCTCCTACGAAGTGGCCCGGGATCTCGGGGTGACGCAGAAGACGGCCTGGTTCAGGCTTCAGCGCGTCCGCGTCGCGATGGAGACCGGGAGCTACCAGAAGCTCTCCGGTGAGATCGAGGCGGATGAGACCTTCATCGGCGGGCTCGCCAAGAACATGCACAAGAAGGTCCGGGAAGCCAAGATCAAGGGGCGCGGTCCCCAGGACAAGACCGCCGTGATGGGCGCCTTGCAGAGGGAAGGCGAGGTCCGGGCGTTCGTGGTTCCCGACCGCAAGAAGCCCACCGTGCAAGCCAAGATCCGGGAGAACGTCGCAGAAGCGGAGCGTGCGCTGCTGGAGTTGCAAGAAAGAATTAAGGATCGCCACTTGACCACGGCACAACGTGCCGCTATCGCGCAGAAGCTCGCTTCAGCCCCAAAGGGAAGAATTTCCGTCTCTTGTCTCGGCGGAACCCTAGAGCCGTGTGCGTACGCGGCAGAGTTTGTAGAATTATTGCGATCAAGCGGATGGGGCGTTAACCCTGGGGGGCCCCAAAGTTTCTTGGATGTTGGAAGCACACCCTCTGGAATAATGGTACAGGTGCAATCGCCCACGACTCCCGGGGCGGTCGAGCTGATCCTCGCCCTTCGGTCGGTTTCGCTCGTTGTAGATGCTGTATTGGCGAAGGATGCCCCAAAGGATTCGGTCAGCATCGTTATTGGCAGCAAGCCATAGCAGGCTCCATGCGCTTCTCCCTCGGCAGTGGTCGGGGCTAATCCTCGATCCCGAGCAACTTCGCACCGCTTCCCGCACGATCGCCTACTCGGAACGCCGTTCCTTGATGGCTTGAAGCCGGAGCGCTTCCGCTTCGTCCTCGTGGAACCAGATGGTCTTCTTGACCCCCTTGTCCGTGATCCCGGCCTCCTGTTATGCGCTTCACCCTTGCCCCCTCCCCTCCCCGCCGCATACTCTTGCCCCGGTATCTATCGGAGGTCGATATGACCAGGTCCCCGTTCGCCGCCTTCCCGCTCCTCCTCGCCCTCACGCTCATCCCCCTCACCCCCCTAGCAACCGCTCCCTTAGCCGCCGCTCCGGCCTTCGACCCCACCCTCTTGGCGGGGCTCCGGGCGCGCTCGATCGGGCCGTCGGTCGTGAGCGGCCGGGTGGCGGCGGTCGAGTCGGTGGCGTCCAACCCGTCGATCGTCTATGTCGGGGCGGCCGCGGGCGGGGTCTGGAAGTCGCTCGACGCCGGGCTCACCTGGGAGCCGATCTTCGACGACCAGCCGGTCGCCTCGATCGGCGCCATCGCCGTCCACCCCCAGAGCCCGGACATCGTCTGGGTGGGGACCGGCGAGGCCAACCCGAGAAACAGCGTCTCTCTGGGGAACGGGGTCTACAAGTCGCTCGACGGCGGCAAGACCTGGGCCCATCTCGGGCTCGACGGCAGCGAGCGCATCCCGAAGATCGTCCTCCACCCCACCGACCCGCGGATCGCCTGGGTGGCGGCGATGGGGCCCGCCTGGGGGGACGGACCGGTCCGCGGGATCTTCAAGACCGCGGACGGCGGTAAGAGCTGGCGGAAGGTCCTCTATGTCGACGAGAAGACCGGCGCCGCCGACCTCGTGGCCGAGCCCGGCAACCCCGACCACCTCTACGCCGCGATGTGGCAGTTCCGCCGCTGGCCCTGGTACTTCCGCTCCGGCGGCCCGGGCTCCGGGCTCTTCGAGAGCCACGACGGCGGCGAGACCTGGAAGCGGCTCACCGAGGAGGACGGCCTGCCGAAGGGGAACCTGGGGCGGATCGCGCTCGCCTTCGCCCCCGGCGACCCGCGCCGGGCCTATGCCTTAGTCGAGGCCAAGCAGAGCGCCTTCCTGCGCTCCGACGACGACGGCCGGACCTGGAAGAGCGCCAACACCGAGCCCAACGTCACCTCCCGCCCGTTCTACTTCTCGCACATCGCGGTCGATCCCCAGGACGCCAACCGCATCTACCGCCTGGCGACCGAGGTCGACAGCTCGGACGACGGCGGCAGGACCTGGAGCACCCTGGTGCCGTTCAGAGACGTCCACCCCGACTTCCACGCCATCTGGATCGATCCGGGGGACGGCAACCACATCCTCCTCGGCAACGACGGCGGAGTGGCGGTCTCCCGCGACCGGGGGAAGAACTGGGGCTATGTGCAGAACCTCCCGATCCCCCAGTTCTACCACGTGCGCTTCGACGACGCCGTCCCCTACAACGTCTACGGCGGGATGCAGGACAACGGCGCCTGGAAGGGGCCGAGCACGGTCTGGGTGAACGGCGGCATCCGCAACTCCGACTGGCACGAGGTGGGCTTCGGCGACGGCTTCGACACCGCCCCCGATCCCAGGAACCCCAACCGCGGCTACTCCCTCTCTCAGGGCGGCCACCTCGTGCGCTGGGACCTCACCACCGGCGAGAGGAAGGACATCCAGCCGGCCCCCGCGCCGGGCGGCAAGCTGCGCTTCAACTGGAACGCCGGCTTCGCGGTCGATCCCTTCGACCCCGACACGATCTACCTCGGGAGCCAGTTCCTCCACCGCTCAACCGACCGCGGCGAGACCTGGACCGCGATCTCCCCCGATCTGACGACCAACCGCGCCGAGTGGCAGCGCCAGGACGTGAGCGGCGGCCTGATCATCGACGCCACCGCGGCGGAGAACTTCACCACCATCCTCGCCATCGCCCCCTCGCCGGTCGAGCGCGGGGTGATCTGGGTGGGGACCGACGACGGCCGCCTCCAGGTGACCAGAGACGGCGGCAAGACCTGGCAGAGCGTCGAAGGGAATGTCCATGGGGTGCCGGCCAACACCTGGATCCCCCAGATCACCCCCTCCCGCTTCGACGCCGGGACCGCCTACGTCGTCTTCGACAACCACCGGCGCTCCGACACCGCGCCCTATGTCGTCAAGACGACCGACTACGGCCGCACCTGGCAGAGCCTCGTCACCAAAGACCTCCGAGGCTACGCCCTGGCGACGGCCGAAGATCCCGGCGACCGCAATCTCCTCTTCCTCGGCACCGAGTACGGCCTCTGGTTCTCCCAGGACGGCGGCAAGTCCTGGCTCCCCTTGAAGGGCGGCCTCCCCACGACCTCCTACATGGCGCTCACCGTCCAGCCGCGCGAGGGCGACCTGATCGCCGCCACCCACGGCCGCGGCATCTATATCGTCGACGACATCCGGCCGCTGCGCACCCTCTCGGGAGCGGTCCTGAAGGAGCCTCTCCATCTCTTCGACATCGCCGACGCCGTGGAGCACCGGGTGGGGCAGCCGGCCGGCAGCCACTTCCCCGGCACCGGCGAGTACCGGGGCGACACCCGCCCCTACGGCGCCATCCTCACCTACACCCTGAACGCCCCGGGGCTCCCGCTCCCCGACCCGCAGGCGGAGCGCACGCGGAAGACCGCCGAGCTCGAGCAGGACCGCGAGAAGGCCCTGGCCGCCGAACGGCAGGCGCAGGGGACCGGCGAGGAGGAGCCGAAGCCGCCGACTTCGGGGCAGAAAGCCGAGGCGGCGGCCAAGCCCGAGGGCGGCCGGGGCGGGGCCGGGGGGGGCGGGGGAGCCGGGAAGGATGGAAAGGAAGGGTCCCAAGGCGCGGATCGAGATCCTCGACGCTTCGGGCAAGGTGATCCGGAGCTTCGAGCAGCCGGCGACCCTGGGGGTCAACCGGGCGGTCTGGGATCTCGGCCGCAAGTCCTACAAAACCCCCAATCGGCGCAACCGGGGCGGCTTCTTCCGCGACTCGGGCCCCGAGGTGGCGCCCGGGACCTACCGGGTGCGGGTGACCTTCGGCGACCACCACGCCGAAGGCCCGGTGAACGTCCTCCCCGACCCTCGCTTCAACATCCCGCAGACCGCCCGGGATGCCCGCGAGAAGGCGTTCCAGGAGGCCGGAGCCGTCCAGGAGACGCTCGCCACGGGGGTCGAGCGCATCGGCCGCATCCGCTCGGACGTCCAGGCGGTGACGGCGGAGGTCAAAAAGAACGACGAGGAGAGGAAGCGGCGCGAGGACACCACCAAGCCCGACCCCGCCGCCAAGGACCTCCTGGAAGCCAGCCAGAAGCTCCTCGACAAGCTGAAGACCCTGGAGCAGCGCTTCTGGCACGCCCCCACCGAGGAGGGCGAGCTGCCGGACACCGACGCCCAGTCGAAGGTCGGCCGCGCCCTCCAATCCCTCCAGTCCTCCTGGGACGCTCCGACCCCGGCCCAACAGGCCTACCTGGAGATTGCCCGCCAGACGACCAAAGACGCGGTCGACGCCCTGAACCGCTTCGCCGCCGAGGACGTCGCCGCCTTCAGGAAGAAGGTCGCCGACTCCGAGCTCCGGCTGCTGCCGGAGCTGCCGCCGCTGTCGGAACCGTCGGCAATGCCGGCGAAGCCGGCAACGCCGGCGGGGAGCTGAGGCTGGGGCCGGATCGACTCGACCGACCTCAGCATCCATAACTTGACCTTGAAGGTTCGATATCCTAACATCGACCTCAAGGAGCAACGCCATGCCGATCCAACCCGAAGAGCTTGCCCGACGCCTGCGCGAGGCACGGGAGGCGAGCGGCCTTACCCAGGAAGAGGTCGCCGGCCAGCTCGGCCTTTCCCGTCCGTCCATCGTCCAGCTCGAACAGGCGAACCGGGCGGTCTCGGGTCTGGAGCTCGATCGGCTCGCTCACCTCTATGGGCGGGATCTGAGGGACTTCCTGGCGGAGGAGTTCCGAGCCGAGGACTCCCTGGTGGCCCTCTTCCGCACCGAATCGACCGCTCTGCGGGACGAGGTATGGGGAGCCGTCCGCGAATGCCTGGCCCTCGCCCGCGAGCTTGCCAACTTAGAAGCGCTGCTGAGCCTGGACCGCTCGCAGGTCGGAGCACCGATCTACTCGGTGGCGCCGCCGCGGACCAAGGGTCAGGCCATCGAACAGGGCAACCGGGTCGCGGCGGAGGAAAGGCGTCGGCTCGGGCTCGGCTTCCGCCCTCTGGGCGATGTCGCAAAGCTGCTCGAAGGCGAGGGGGTCCGTACCGCCATGATCGACCTGCCGGAGGAGGTCTCGGGGCTCACTCTGATGGAGCCGAGCCTCAGCCTCTTCGTGGTCGCCAACCGCCGCCACCATCTCCTCCGGCGCCGGTTCTCCTGGGTGCACGAGTACGCCCATGTCCTCTTCGACCGGATCCGCAAGGGGACCCTCAGCCGATCCTCCAATCAAAGCGATCTCATGGAGGTGCGCGCGAACGCCTTTGCCGCCGCCTTCCTCCTTCCCGAGGAGGGGGTCCGGGACTTCCTCGCCGACCTCGGAAAGGGCCATCCGCGCCGAGAGAGATTGGATGTCTTCGACGGGCAGCGGGCGGTGCTCGCCGAGAGCCGCGCGGAGCCCGGCTCGCAGAGCCTCCAGCTCTACGATGTCGTCCTCCTCGCCCATCATTTCGAGGTCAGCCGGAAGGCGCTGCTCCACCGGCTGCGCAACCTGCATCTGCTCTCCGACGAAGAGCGCGACCGCTTCCTCGCCGAGGACACCAGCGGCGCCGGCCGCGGCCTCGCGCGGCTGATGCGGCTACCCGAACCGGAGCACGCCGCGGCGCGAGAGGAGTTCCGCTCGCGCTTCCTGAGTCTCGCTCTCGAAGCCTACCGGCGGGAAAAGATCACCCGAAACAAGCTCTGCGAGGTCTGCGGGCTCGTCGGTTTCTCGGGAGTGGAAGTCGATCAGATCGTCGCCAGCACCGACCTGGACGGCGACGAAAACGATGTCCTCCTCCCCGGGGAAGAGGCTTGATTGCCGGTCCAACCGTACGGTCCGTGGCGACCGACACCTGCATTCTGATCAACTTCTCCATTCTCGACCGGCTGGATCTGCTGGGAGCGCTCGCCGACTTCGAGTTTCTCGTACTGGAGAATGTCGTAGAAGAGGTCCGTCGTCCCGAGCATCAGCCGCGACTTCGATCGGCTCTGGAGCGAGGGCACCTCCGCAGGATCGAGATCGTCGATGTCGAGACTCTGTCGATCTTCGCCGAGTTGCGCCGCTCGATGGGTGGAGGGGAAGCGGCCTGCCTCGCTGTAGCCGCGACGCATGGATGGCTCATCGCCTCCGACGAGAAGAAAGTCTTCCTGCGCGAGGCCAACAACCGGCTCGGTCCCGGCCGCATCCTCAATACTCCCGGCCTGCTGGTCCTCGCGATCCGCGCCGGGTTGATGACCGTGGAGGAGGCAGACCGAGCGAAGCGAATACTCGAACAGCATCGATTTCGGATGCGGTTCAGCTCGTTCAAGGACGTGCTTGGAGCCTGAGCCCCGGAACCCAGCCTATCCCGGCCCCGCCGCCCCCCGCTTCAACCGCTCGTACGCCTCCGGCGTCGCCACCGCAATCACCTGATCCCCCGCCTCCAACCGGGTCGGTCCGCGGGGGACGCTCATCTCCTCGCCGCGGAGCACCGCGACCGCTGTCGCTCCCTCTATGGCGCCGATCCCCTCGGCGACCGACTTGCCGGCTAAAGCGGAGCCGGGGGCGAGGCCCACCGCCACCAGCAGGGCTCCCTGGTGGACGATCGGGATCGGCTGGCCGAAACGGAGCAGGCTCACCAGGCGGGGGAGGGAGAGGTCCGCCCCCTCGAAGGTCTCGTCCCCCTCCAGCATGGCGAGGGCCCGGCGGAGGAAGACGCCGCGGTGGACCGGGGAGTCCTCCCAGCCGGGGACCTGCGACTCGTAGAGGGTCGGATAGCGCCGGCCGCGGGTAAGCGCGCTCTGGGTCAGGAAGGCGAGGATGTTGGCGAGCATGGCGGGGACGATCAGGCCGTAGCCGCCGGTCATCTCGGCCACCATGATGAGGGTCGAGATCGGGGTGCGCGCGGCGCCGGAGAAGATCGCCGCCATCCCGACCACGACGAAGCTCGCGGGTACGATGTGCAGCTCGGGGAAGAGGAGGGCGAGCCCCGCCCCCACCACCCCGCCGAGGAGCGCCCCCATGGTCACGGTCGGGCCGAAGACACCGCCCGAACCGCCGGAGCCGATGGTGAGCGACATCGCCGGCGCTTTGAGGAGGAGGATCAAGGCCATGAGTCCGAGGGAGAGCCGGCCAGCCATGGCGAGCTCCACCCAGCCGTAGCCGCTCCCCAGGACCTGCGGCACCGCCATCCCGAGGAGGCCGACGAGAAGACCGCCCAAGGCGGGTTTCCAGTGGGGCGGGCCGGGGATCTTGTGGAAGAGGTCGCGCACGAAATAGAAGAAGGTCGGCAGGATCGCCCCGAAGGCCCCGGCGAGGAGCCCTAGGGCGGCGAAGCCGAGGAGGGTGAGCGGGTGATCGAAGGTCAACCCCTGAGGGATGGCGAAGATGGGCGACCAGCCGACGAAGAAGCCGTGGATCGCATAGGCGGTCACCGCCGAGATGACCGTGTAGATCAAGGCCTCGGACTCGAACACCATGTCGGAGTAGAGGATCTCGACGGCGAAGATCGCCATCCCCAGGGGGGCCCGGAAGACGGCGGCCAGGCCTGCCGACATGGCGGCGAGGAGGAGGATGCGCCGCTCCTCGGCTTTGAGCTTCAGGAGCCGGCCGAAGATCGCCCCGAGGCCGGCAGCGATCTGCGCCGTGGGTCCCTCGCGGCCGGCCACCCCGCCCGAGCCGATGGTCAAGGCCGAGGCGACCCCCTTGATAAAGGGGATGCGGCTCCGCAGCTCGGTCCGCCCCTCGTGGAAGGCGGCGACCGCCGCGTCCGTGCCGTGCCCCTCGGCCTCCGGCGCCAGGCTGTAGACGAGGAGGCCGGAGAGCAGGCCGCCGAGAGTGGTGACGACGGGAATCCACCAGCGGGCCGCGAGGGCGGGGATCACGGCCTGCGGGGCCAGCACCCCGGTGCCGGGCGGGGTGTAGCCGCCGATCCGGATCAGCAGCCACTTCTGGGCGAATTCGACCGCCCAATCGAAGGCGAGGGCGGCAAAGGCGCCGAAGACGCCCACCAGGACGCAGTAGCCGAGGAGGCGGTAGAAGGCGGAACGCGAGCGGTCGACGGCGGGGTCGGCGATGGGAGGTTCGATGGTCGGTCTCCAGGAGGGGCAGGTACGGGGCCCGGACATACGGACCCCTAGCTTGGCCGCATTCTAACTGCACCTTCCTGCAACCGCCGTTCCGCGCCCCGCGATACACTAAAGCCTTGGCGTGTACGCTAGCAGCAAGGGAGAGAGGCCATGGAGTCAGCGATCTTCATCACCGGCGCCGCCTCCGGGATCGGGCGGGAGACGGCCCTGCTGTTCGCCGAGCGGGGCTGGCGGGTCGGGCTGTTCGATGTCGACCGGGAGGGGCTCGAAGCGCTCCGGGCCGAGATCGGGGAGCGGGCGCAGGCCGGGGCTCTCGACGTGCGCGACCTCGCCCAGTACCGCCTCCGGGTCGCCGAGTTCGGCCAGTGGACCGGCGGGCGCATGGACGCCCTCTTCAACTGCGCCGGCATCATGCGGATGGGCCCCTTCGACGAGGTGCCCATCGAGCAGCAGGTCCTGACCGTCGAGGTCAACGTCATCGGGGTCCTCCACGGCATCCACGCTGCGCTCAACCTCCTCAAGGCGACCCGGGGAGCGCACATCCTCACCATGGGCTCGGCCTCGGGGATCTACGGCGTCCCCGACCTCGCCACCTACTCGGCGACCAAGTTCTTCGTCCGCGGCCTGACCGAGGGGCTGTCGCTGGAGCTCGAGCGCGACGGCATCGTCGTCTCCGACCTCATGCCGCTCTACGTGGACACCCCCATGGTGCGCAACCAGACCTACCGCTCGGGCTCGCTCGAAACCTTCGGCGCCCACCTGACCCCGCGCCAGATCGCCGGGCTGGCCTGGAAGGCGATCCACGGCCGGAAGGTGCACTGGATGCCGGGCGCCCTCTTGAAGACCCTCAACTTCCTGGGCGGTGCCTTCCCGTTCGTCTCCCGACCGACCATGAAGATCGTCAACCGGCGGCGGGCGTAAGGGGTTGGCGGAACGCTTGAGGGCCGCGCGGCGGGTCTCGCCGGCTCTCTGCGTCGTCCTTCTCCTCCTCGCGCTCTGGGGCGGCCGGTTCATCTGGGACACCACGGTCGACGTCTCCGGGCGGCGGTTCTTCTGCCTGTTCGACGACGCCATGATCTCGATGGCCTACGCCAGAAACCTGGTCGAGGGGCACGGGCTCAACTGGGCGCGCCAGGGGGCTCCGGTCGAGGGCTTCACCCATCCGCTGTGGACCTTCCTCATGATCCCGGTCAACGCCTCGGGGCTGCCGCTCGGGCTCCGCAGCCTGCCGATCCAGCTCCTCTCGCTCGTCTGCCTCCTCCTCAACGTCGTCCTCATTTACCGGCTCGTCGGCCGCCACTTTTCCTGCGGAAACGCGCGCTCTGGGCTGCCGGCCGCCCTCCTCACCGCCTTCTACTACCCCTTGAACTACTGGGCGCTCTTCGGGATGGAGACCGGGCTCCAGGCGGTGCTGGTGACCGCCTCGGTCCTCCTCGCCTTGGACATCGTCATAGATGGCCACGACCGCCACCTGCCGCTCTTCCTCCTCGGCGCCGCCGCCTATCTCCTCCGCATGGACATGCTGCTGATGGTGGGGGTCGTCCAGCTCTTCGTCCTCTTCTTTTCCTTTCGGGGCGGGCGCCGGCCAGGGGCGGCCGAGCGCCGGCACTGGCTCCTCGGGGCGGCCCTCTTCGCCGCCGCCGCGCTCGGCTACAGCGCCTTTCGCGGGCTCTACTTCCACGACCTCCTCCCCAACACCTACTACCTGAAGCTCACCGGCGTCCCCTTGGACGTGCGGGTGCTCCGCGGCGCCGCCTGCTTGCAGGACACCCTCGTCGCCCATCTCGGGGTGCTCCTGCCGGTCGCCGCCGGCACCGCCTACGTCCTCACGCGGGGCGAACATGGGGAACGGCGGAGATGGCTGCTCCCGGCGGCGCTCTTCCTCGTCTACTGCGCCTACAGTGCCTGGGTCGGCGGCGATGCCTGGGAGAAGGACGGGGGAGTGATGGCGAACCGCTTCCTCGCCTTCGTCTTCCCGCTCGTCTTCGTCCTCGGCAACGGCCTCCTGAACCGCGGGCTCGACAGCCTCGCCCGACGCCGGCCGGGCCTCTCGACGGGCGCCCTCCCGAGGGCGGTGATGGCGGCCGCCCTGACCGCCATCACCGGCCTCGGGCTCCTCGCCGCCAACAGCGTCCAGCCGTTCGCGCCCTCGGGCGAGCGCTGGCGCGACCTCGTCCTCGCCCGCCCGCCGGTCCTCGTCGCCGGTCACCAGTGGGTCTTCAACCAGACCCGCCTCCTCGAGCGGATCGCCCTCGCCGGGCGCAGTCGTCGCCACGGTCTGGGCGGGCATCCCGGCCTACCTCACCGACTGGAAGATGGTCGACATCCTGGGCTACAACGACGTCGTCATCGCCCGCGAGTCGAGCACCGCCTTCCTCAACCGGAAAAACTACCGGCAGTTCCAGCCCGGCCACGTCAAGTGGGACTACGAGCACGTGCTGGAGGTCCACCAGCCCGACGCCTTTCTCCAGCTCTGGGGGACCGACTTAGGCATGGAGCGCCGCCTCCTCCGCCCCCGGGGCTATCGGCGGATCAACGGCTTCTGGGTCAAGACGGGGGTGAGCCCGGACCGGATCAACTACGACGCCTCCGCGCCGGTCGAGTAGAGTCGTGGACACCGAGGCTCGAACCTGCGGTAGTTTCCTGCGTACTAGGAGGGTGGAGGGAGCACATGGAATCCATCTTGGAGCTTATCGATGTCCGCAAGAGCTACGGCGACTTCCAGGCCGTGGCGGGCGTCTCGATGGCGGTGCCTCCCGGCTCGATCTTCGGTCTCCTGGGACCGAACGGGGCCGGCAAGACGACCACCATCCGCATGATCATGGACATCATCGCCCCGGACTCCGGGACGATCCGGATCTTCGGCCAGCCGCGGACCGCAAAGGACCTCGGGCGGATCGGCTACCTGCCCGAGGAGCGCGGGCTCTACCGCAAGATGACGGTCGTCGACCAGCTCGTGTTCCTGGCCGAGATCCGCGGCTTGAAGAAGCGCGATGTTCTGCCGGAGATCGAGCGCTGGCTGGAGCGCTTCGAGCTCGCGAGCTGGGGGAAAAAGAAGATCGAGGAGCTGTCGAAGGGGATGCAGCAAAAGGTCCAGCTCATCGGCACCGTCCTCCACAAGCCGGACATCCTGATCCTGGACGAACCCTTCTCCGGCCTCGACCCGTTGAACCAGGAGATGTTCCGGGAGTTCCTGGTCGAGTCCCGGCGGCAGGGCAAAAGCGTCCTCTTCTCGACCCACGGCATGGAGCTCGCGGAGAAGATGTGCGACCACATCTGCCTCATCTCGCACGGCCGGGCGGTCCTGACCGGCGAGCTCAAGGAGATCAAGCGGCGGCTCTCCGGCAACTCCTATCGGCTGGTGGCGGACGGGGATTTGGCGAAGCTCTCGGAGGTCCCCGGGATCGAGCACGTGCTCGCCGAGGAACACGGGGCGAAGCTCCTCCTCGCCGCCGACGCGGACGGCGCCACGGTGCTCCGGCAGATCGTCCAGTTCGCCAACGTCCGCGAGTTCCGCTCCGAGGAGCCGGAGCTCGAGGAGATCTTCATCAAGGCGGTGCGCGATGCGGCTTGACAGCATAGGGGTGGTGGCGAAGCGCGAGTACCTGCAGCGGATCAAGGGCAAGGGCTTCTGGATCGCCACCCTGGTCCTCCCGGTCTTCCTGGTCGCGGTGACGGTCGTGCCGTCCCTCCTCCTGGCGAAGGCGGAGACCCGGCAGAAGGTGGTGGTGGTCGACTCGACGGGCCAGGTGGCCGGCGAGCTCCAGTCGGTGCTCGCGGCGCCGCCGGGATCGGCGAGTCCATCTGGGGCGTCGGCGGCGTCGGCGGCGTCGGGAGCCTCGGGGCAGCTGTCCCGGGCCGGCGGTGAGCGCGGCGGTCTCGGCGACCCCGGCGATCGCAGCGACCCCGCCAATCGTGCCGACCGTGGGAAGGCCAGCTTCGACGTCAAGGTCGAGCCCCCCGCCCCCGACCGGGCAGCGCAGCGGGAGGACCTCGACCGCCGGGTCCGCGCCGGCACGGTCGACGCCTGGATCTGGGTCGACCCCGCGGGCCTCGCCGCCAACCGCGCCGAGTACCACGCGCGAAACGTCTCGAACTTCGTCACCCAGGAAATCTTGCGCGACGATATATCCGCGGCGGTCCGCCGGGTGCGCCTGCGCCAGGCCGGCTTCGACCCGGAGCGGATCGGCGCCCTTACCCAGCCGGTCGGCCTCGACACGGTGAAGATCGGCAAGGAGGGGAGCCGCGCCGAGGGCGGCTTCGCCGGCTTCGCCTTCGCCTACATGCTCTTCATGATGCTCTACATGACGATCGCCATCTGGGGTCAGCAGGTGATGACCGGGGTGCTCGAGGAGAAGGGCTCGCGCATCGTCGAGGTCCTGGTGGCGAGCGTCCGCCCGTTCGACCTCCTGATGGGCAAGCTGGTGGGTATCTGCTGCCTGGGGCTCACCCAGATCGTCATCTGGTTCGCCACCCTGATCACCCTCACGGCGCCCGGGGTGGTCGCCTCGATCGCCTTCCTGCCGGCGGGGATGCACCTGCCGACGGTGACGCTCCTCCTGGCGGTCAACTTCGCCATCTACTTCGTCCTCGGCTTCCTCGTCTTCGCGAGCTTCTATGCCGCGATCGGCGCCGCGTTCAACAACATCCAGGAGGCCCAGCAGGTGGCGGCCTTCGTCGTCTTCTTCCTGATCGCCCCGCTCTTCCTCATGTTCCGCATCGTCAACGATCCCGACTCGACGCTCGCCGTCGTCACCTCGCTCATCCCCCCGTTCACTCCGCTCCTCATGATGCTCCGCATCGCCCTCCAGCCGCCGCCGGCCTGGCAGGTCCTGCTCTCCTACGTCCTCACCCTGGCCTTCCTCTGGGGCATGATCTGGCTGGCCGCCCGGATCTACCGCACCGGCATCCTCATGTACGGCAAGAAGCCGACGATCCAGGAGATCTGGCGCTGGGTGCGGTACGCGTGAGGGGTTTGCCTGGGGCTCCGCTACAATGCCTGCGGCAGGTCTGACCCGGAGCCCCCTTGTACACACGTAACGCCCCACCCGGACGTCCCACCCTCAACTTTGGCGGCCTTGGCGGCTTGGGCGGTCCGCCGCCACGGGACATCGTCGTCCTTCTGGCGGTGGTGTTCGTCACCTTCTCGCTCCAGTTCTTCGTCCCCGGAGTCGTTTACCTCCTGCGTCTCACCCCGGCGGTGTGGCGCGCCGGTTTCGTCTGGCAGCTCGTGACCTACCCGTTCGCCGGCTACGGTGGGCCCAGCCTCTGGTTCCTGCTCGAGCTGCTGATCCTCTTTCTCTTCGCCCGCGACGTCTTCACCCAGCTCGGCCGGCGCCATTTCTGGCGGATGATCGTCTGGGGAGCCGTGGCCGCCGGGGTCGTCGCCCTCCTCGTGCAGGCCGCCGGGAGCCGCACGCCGGAGGTCCTGGACTTCGTCCCGTTCCCCCTGATGCAGGGGCAGCGCACGCTCATGGCGATCATCGTGGCGGCCTTCGCCACGATGAACCGGCGGGCGACGATCTACCTCTTCTTCGTCCTGCCGATCGAGGCGCGCTGGTTCCTCGGGATCGAAATCCTCTTCGCCTTCATGGGGTTCCTCCAGACCCGCGATCTCGCCGGGTTCCTGGGGATCTGCACCGCCGTTGGCATCACCTACCTCTATCTCACCAGGAGCGGCATGCGGCGCGGCCTCCTCCGGGATTCCCGGTTGCGTCTCCAGCGCTGGTGGATCGAACGCAAGATGAACCGGATGCGCAAGAAGAGCGGCCTCCGGGTGGTCCCCGGCGAGGGCGGGGTCAAGAAGGGTCCCTGGTCGTCGGACCGCATCCATTAGAGCTCGCAGGACGTTCGACTCGGTTGGCGGAGGGGGTGGGATTCGAACCCACGGGCCGCTTGCGCGACCGGCGGTTTTCAAGACCGCTGCTTTAGACCGCTCAGCCACCCCTCCGGGAGAGCCGGCGCCAAGCTTACCGCGCCGCCGGGATCTCGGCGAGGCCCCCCATGTAGGGGCGGAGTGCGGCGGGGATGGCCACCGAGCCGTCCTCGCGCTGGTAGTTCTCCAGGATGGCGACCAGGGTGCGGCCGACGGCGAGCCCGGAGCCGTTGAGCGTATGGACGAGCCTCGGCTTGCCGCCCCCCTCGGGGCGGTAGCGCAGGTTTGAGCGCCGGGCCTGGAAGTCGTCGCAGTCGCTCACCGAGGAGATCTCGCGATAGGCGTCCTGGCCGGGGAGCCAGACTTCGAGGTCGTAGGTCTTGGCGGCGGAGAAGCCCATGTCGCCGGTCGCCAGGCTCATCACCCGGTAGGGGAGCTCCAGGATCTCCAGGACCCGCGAGGCGGCGCGGGTCATCGCCTCCAGCGCTTCGTAGCTGGTCTCCGGGGTGGTCAGGTTGACCAGCTCGACCTTGCTGAACTGGTGCTGGCGGATTAGGCCCCGCACGTCCTTGCCGTAGGAGCCGGCCTCACTCCGGAAGCAGGGGGTGTAGGCGGTATAGCGGAGCGGCAGGTCGCGCTCCTCCAGGATCTCGTCCCGGTGCATGCCGGTCAGGGGGACCTCGGCGGTGGGGATCAGGTAGTAGGGATAGCCTTCGAGCTTGAAGAGGTCCTGCTCGAACTTGGGGAGCTGGCCGGTGCCGGTCAGAGTCTCTCGGTTGGCGAGGAAGGGCGGCAGCACCTCGCGGTAGCCGTGCTCGCCGGTGTGGAGATCGAGCATGAAGGAGATGAGCGCTCGTTCCAGGCGGGCGCCGGCCCCGAGGTAGACCGTGAAGCGGGCGCCGGCGAGCTTGGCGCCGCGCTCGAAGTCGAGGATGCCGAGAGCGGGCCCGAGGTCCCAGTGCGCCTTGGGCGCGAAGTCGAAGCGGGCAGGCTCGCCCACCGTGCGTTCCACCCGGTTGGCGCTCTCGTCCCTTCCCACCGGGACGCTCGGGTGGGGCAGGTTGGGGATCGTCAGCTCGATCCCCCCGATCTCCTCGTCGATCTCCTTGGCGCGCCCTTCCAGGGTCTCGATCCGCGACTTCAAGCCGGAGACCGCGGCGATGGCGATATTGGCGGCATTGGCGGCCTCCGCGTTGCCGCTCTGCTGCTTGAGCCGGCCGATGTCGCGGCTCGCCTCGTTGCGCTGGCGCTTCAGCTCCTCGACCTCGACTAAGCCGGAACGCCGCTCGGAGTCCAGCTGCTGCCAGCGATCGAGGATGGAGAGGTCGAAGTTGCGGCTGGCGAGGGCTGCACGGACTCGCTCCGGATGGTCGCGCAGGAGATCTCTTGAGAGCATGACGCGGCAGTCTAGTGGAGGAGGTCGAGGAGGAGCAACCGAGAACTCCGCCGCCGACGACTGCGGGCTGGCTGGCGACGACTGCGGGCTGGCTGGCGACGACTGCCAGGCAGCCTGGCGGTGACCGCGGGTAGGCTGGCGATGACTGCCAGGCAAGGTAGCGATGATCGCGAGCAGGCTGGCGACGACTGCCAGGCAGGGTAGCGATGATCGCGGGCAGGCTGGCGATGACCGCCAGGTAGGGTGGCAGTGACCGCGAGTAGGCTGGCGACGACCGCGAGCAGCCTGGCGACGACCGCCAGGCAGGGTGACGGTGACTGCGAGCAGGCTGGCGACGACCGCGAGCAGCCTGGCGACGACCGCCAGGCAGGGTGGCGGTGATCGCGAGTAGGCTGGCGGTGACCGCCAGCAGTCCGGCGACGACCGGCTGCGGCGCATTTGCCGGCCGGGCCGTAGAAGATAAGATCGGCCGGCACTCTCATGCGCGCCCTCCCCTCCATTCGGGCCACCCCCCTCCTGTCCTCCCGGCATCCCCAGCCACCCCCAACCGAGGGGGGAGAGACTCGGGGCATCCAGGTTGGGGGACTGCGAGAAGGGCTCGCCCGTGCAGCGGTGCCCCTCGCGGCGCTCGCCGCGGCGGCGGCCTTTGCCGCGCACGAGGTCGATCGGGGAGGCGCGGCGGAGACCGGCTACCTGGGGGGAGTCGCCGCGGCGGCGCTCGCCGCCGTGGCGGTCCTGGCGCCGCCGCCGGCTCTGGAGCTGGGCCTGGGGGCGACCCTCGCCGTCACTCTCCTCTGGACTCTCCCCGATGGCCCGGGGCGGGGGGCCGCCCTCGGGCTCCTGCTCGCGGCGGTTCTCGGGGTCGCCGCGGCGCGCCGGCTGGCGCGGGTCCTCCCGGCGCTGCCTTTCGAGGTCGCCATCCCCTTGGCCCTGGGCCTCCAGGTGCTCCTCCGCGGCGACCTCCTGCTCGCCCCTCGATTCGACCTCAAGACCGTCGCCGTCCTCGTCGGGATGCCGGTCGTGGCCGGGGTGGCCATGGCCCTCCTGGCGCGGCGCCATGGGGGCGGTCTGGCGCTCCTCGCCGGGGGGACCGCCGCCCTCCTCGCTCCCGGCTGGAGCACGGCCTCCACCCTGGCGCTCGTCGCTCTGGCGGCCGGAGACGTCCTCGGCGCCGAGCCGCGCGTCCGGCTCCCGGCCCGGGGTCTCGCCGCCGTCGCGCTCCTCGCCCCCCTCGCCTGGGAGCCGCGGGCGGGTCTCCTCTGGCTCCTCGCCGGGCTCGCCCTCGCCGCCCCCCGCGCCGTCCTCGCCCCGGCGCTCGGCCTGGCCCTCCTCGCCCGGCTCCTCCCGCCAGCTGGCGGAGCCGGGGGCTTCGGCATCGTCACCCTCCCCCTCCTGGTGCCCGCCTTCCTCCTCCCGCGGCGCGAACGCTGGAAACGCTGGGAACGCTGGGAGCTGCCGGCGGTGGCGCTCCTCCTCACCGTGGCGGCGCGGGCGGTCTCCGGCCCGGCCTCCCTGGCGGCTCCCCTCGCCCTCGCCGCTCTCGGCGTCCGGAAAGCGGGGACGGGAGCGGCGGCACAGCGGGTGTGGACCGGGGCCCTCCTCTTCGGCGCCTGCCTCCTCGCCGCCTACCCCTGGCTGCGACCGGCACCGCTCGCCGACCTCCTGGACCTCCTCGGTCCGGTGCGGGCGGTGGCGGCAGCGGCGGTCGCCGGGGTCCTCCTCCTGGAGCTGGGGCCGGCGCTGCCGGGGTTCCCCTCATCCCTCCGGCGTCCAGCCCGAGCGGCGGGGGTGGCCGCGGCGGGGATCTTCCTCGTCCTGCTCCTCCGCCTCCCCCCGCCGGGGGTCCGCCTGTTCCGTCCCGAGCAGGCGATCCGGCTCGACGCGGCGAGCCCGGTCTGGGAGACGGGGCTGCCGGCCGGGCCGCTCTCCGGTCTCGCGGTCGAATCGGTCCTCGACAACAGCACCGGGCTGCCGGCGGCAACCCCGGTCGCCACCCTGCGGCTCCTCGGCGACGGTGGCGGCGGTGGCAGCGGAGACGTCGTCTGGACGCTCCGGGCCGGGCGGGAGACCGGAGAATGGGCGGCCCGCCGGCCCGATGTCGCGCGGGCGATGCGGGCGATGGCGGCGAGCGGGGCTCCGGCCCCCTCGCCCTGGATGGGCTGGGTGGCGGGGGGCTTCTTCGGCGAGCGCTACCGGGCTCTCTTCCGGCTCCCCACCCCTCACCCCTTCGGCCGGCTGCGGATCGAGCGGCTCCCCGGTCTCCCGCCGGACCTGGAAATCACCCTCCAGCAGCTGGAGGTGCGCCGGTGAAAGGGTCCTGGTTCCGTTGGGCCCTGCGGTCGGCTCCTTCGGGCGCTTCGCGCAGCCAGTCGCCGGTCGTCGGAGCCAAACGGAACCCAACGGAGCCAGGACAGGTGAGGGCGATCGCGGCGACCCTCGCCCGCCTGGCGGCTGCCGGTATCGCCGGGGCCCTTCTCGCCACTTGGGCCCGACTCCTGCCCCTCCCGGCGGCCGACCCCTTCCGCGGCACCCTCCTGCTCCTCCCCCTGCTCCTCGCCGGGGCGCACGAGATCTCCCGCTGGACCGTGCGGCAGGGGGGGCGAGCCCTGGCGCCGGGGGGGACCGCCGGGGAGCTGGCGGCTCTCGGGGTTCTCGTCCTTCTCGTCCTCGGCCGCTCCAGTCTCGGCCTGCGCCGGGCGGACGAGGTGCTCGCCGCGGCGCTCCTGCTCGTCCTCGCCCACCGGGTGGGGCGGCAGGCGGCGGCCCTCCGGCCGCTCCTGGGAGAGGCGATCCCCGACCGGCCCTCTTCCCTCTTCTTCTGGCTGCCGTTTCTCGCCTACCTCGCCATCCTCCCCTGGTCGGCCGGCCACCGGCAGCCGGACGGCGACGAGCCCTACAACCTCCTCATCACCCACAGCCTGGCCTACGACCTGGACGCCGATCTCACCAACAACTACGCCCATGGCGACTGGCGCCACTTCATGAACCGGCCGATCGCGCCGCAGCCGGGCGATCCGGTGGGGCCGCACGGCGAGCGCTACTCGCGCCACAACGACCTCCTCCCCATGGTGCTCGCCCCGGCCTACCGGGTGGCGGGCAAGGAAGGGGCGCTCGCCACCATGGCCGCCCTCGCCGCGGCGCTCGCCTGGCTGACCCTCCGGCTGACCCGCCACTACGCCCGCGGCCTGCCGGGGGGGGCCCTGGGAGCCTGGGCGATCCTCGCCTTCGCCCCGCCCCTCCTCCTCTATGCCACCGAGGTCTGGGTGGAGGTACCGGCCGCCCTCCTGACCGTGCTCGCCCTCGACCGCATCCTCGCTCTTCAGGCTCGCCAGGAGAGGGGGAGAGGCGATTGGGAGCTCAAAGACTGGCTGGGGATCGCCCTCCCCGTCCTCCTCCTTCCCCTGGTCAAGATCCGCTTCATGCTGATCTCCGCCCCCCTTCTGCTCCTCGGCTGGTGGTACAGCGGCCGGCAGCGGCGGGCGGTCTGGATCCTGGGGGGGCTCCTCCTCGCTGTGGCGGGGGGCATCCTCCTCCACAACACCCTCCTTTATAAGAATCCGCTCAAGATCCACTCCTGGGAGGAGGTCCAGCCCTACCAGCACAGCCTGGCCGCCTACGCCCTGGGGCTCTCCGGACTCCTCTGGGACTCCGCCTTCGGCCTCTTCGGCGCGGCGCCGGTCTGGCTCCTGCTCCTGCCGGCCGCCTTTCTCTTCCTGCCCCGCGAGCGGTGGGCCCTCCCCGTGCACCTGGTGGTCCTCATGACCCCCTATCTGATGGTGGTCGTGCCGCGGACCGAGTGGTACGGCGGGTGGTCCCCGCCGTTCCGCTACGGTCTCGTGATGCTGCCGCTCCTCGCCGTCGCCCTGGTGCCGCTGCTGGAGTTGCTGGAGCGGCGGGAGCGGCCGGGGGGTCTGGGCTCCGTTGGACCCTGCGGGCCTGCTCCTTCGGGCGCTCCGCGCAGCCAGTCGCAGGTCCTCGGAGTCCAACGGAGCAACGATGGACCAGGGGCCCGGGCGCTCCTCGCGGCGCTCGCCGGCTTCACCCTCGCCCTCACTCTCCTCTGGGTGGTGGAGCCGGGCTGGACCTACAACTTCGCCCACGGCCGCACCTACCTCCTCGATCACCTCTCCGAGCGGCTGGGGGAGGACGTCAGCCGCTTCTTCCCCAGCTCGATCCGGCCGCGCCCGGCGACCTGGCTCTGGCCGCTCGCCACCCTCCTTCTCCTCCCCCTCGCCTGGTGGCTGCCGGGAGGTCGGGGAGAGCGGGCGGGGCGGCGGACCGGAGCGACCCTCCTGGGATTCGCCGGCCTCCTCGCCCTTGCCGCGGCCCTGCCCTTAGCCGCCACCCGGGTACCGACCTCGACGATCGAGCTCGAGGACCCGGAGGTGCGAAAGAGCGGCGGCCACCTCCATCCCGATCTCTGGGTGATCGAGCGCCCCCTCTACCGCGGCGGCTGGGTGCTGCGGGTCGCGGAGAAGGTGACCGCCCCGGTGGTCCCCGGCGGCCGGCGGGTGCGGCTCGTCCTCGAAGCCGTGCTCATCCGCAACCAGCCGGTCCCCTTCTTCCTCGACATCCGGGCCGGCGACACCCTTCTCGCCCAGTGGACCCCGCACCGCGCCCGGAGCTGGGAGGGGATCGTCCTCGGGCCTTTCGACTGGCCGGCCGGGGAGCCGCTGGTCCTCGCCGCCCATGGCGATCACCCCCCGGGCGCCCTCAACGGCGCCATCCTCGACCGGGTCCGGCTCGAATGGCTGCCCTGAAAGACCGCCGGTTCCGGATCAGCGCCATCGTCCCCACTCTGGGCCGGAGCCCGCTCCTCGTCCCCGGTCTCCAGGCCCTGCGGGTGGACGGGGGCGAAGCGCTGGAGATCGTCGTCGTCGACCAGGGGGAGAGGGCCGTGGACCTCCCCGCCGGGCTCGCCGACCGGGTGCTGCGGCTGCCTGAGAACCGCGGCTTCACCGGCGGCACCAACGCCGGGCTCGCCGCCGCCTCCGGGGAGCTCCTCGCCACGGTCAACGACGACCTGCTGGTCGAGCCGGGGTGGACGGCGGCGCTCGCCGCGGCGCTCGACCGGGAGCCCCGGGCGGCGGCGGCGCAGGGGGTGAACCTGCGGCTCGACCGGCCGGAGGTCGCCGACGGCTGGGGGCTCGCCTGGAACCGCGCCTTCCAGGCGGTGCAGCTCGGGCATGGCAAGCCGGCGCTGCCGGCGGATTCGCCCCTCCGCGAGGTCTTCGGGGTCTCGGCGACCGCGGCGCTCTACCGCCGGGCCGCCCTCGCCGCCGTGGCCCTCCCCGGCGCTCAGGTCTTCGACGAGCGGCTGGGCTCCTACTATGAGGACGCCGACCTCGCCTGCCGGCTGCGCGCCGCCGGCTGGACCGCCCTCGCCGTCCCTGCCGCTCGCGCCCGGCACGCCGGCTCGGCAACATCGGCGGGATTGGCGGGATCGGCGGGATCGGCGGGATTGGCCAGCGCCGCCGCCCTCTCCCGGGCGCGCTGGGCGAGCCTCTACGGCAACCGCTACCTGGTGACCGCCCGGCTCCTCGGCTCGCGGTTCTGGCCCCGCCTTCCCGCCCTCGCCTGGCGCGACGGCAAGGACCTCCTCCGCGCCCTCTACAGCGGCGAGTGGGCCCAGGTGGGGGGGATCGGCGCCGGCTGGGGGCGCGCCCTTAGCCGGCTCCCCGCCTTCGCCCGGCGGGGGCGGCCGGCCCTCCCCATGTCCGAGATCGAGCGCTTCCGGTAACCTCTCCCCGTGGATGGAACGACCGATCTGCCGCCGGCCTCGCCCCTCCTCTCGGGCGTCGTCGTTCACTGGCACAACGAGGAGCTGCTCGCCGAGCTCGGCGCCGCCTGGCCGCGCGACCCCCGTTTCGAGCTGGTGGTGGTCGACAACGGCTCCGCTGGCGAGCTTGCGCTCCCCGCCGACGCCCGGCTCGTCTCCCCTGGCCGCAACCTCGGTTTCGCCGGCGGCGCGAACGCCGGGATCGCCGCCGCCCGCGCCCCCCTCCTCCTCCTCCTCAACCCCGACGCCGTCCCAGAGCCCGGAGCGCTCGACGAGCTGCTCCGCGGCTTCGCGGCCTGCCCCGACGCCGCCGGGATCGCGCCACGCCTGGCGGGACCGGACGGCGCGCCGCAGTTCGCCTGGCAGCTCCGCGACCTCCCCTCGCCCTGGACCTGCCTCGGCCAGGTCCTCCTCCTCCCCGGCCGGCCGGCCCACGCCGTCGAGCCCGCGGCCGGCACCCCGGTAGAGCAGCCGGCGGCGGCCGCCCTCGCCTTCCGGCGGGAGGCGCTCATGGCAGCCGGCGGCTTCGACGCCGGCTTCTACCCGGCCTGGTTCGAGGACGTCGACTTGGCGAAGCGGATGGAAGAGGCCGGGAAGGTCCTCCGCTACTGGCCGGCCGCCCGCTTCCGGCACCGGCTGGGGAGCAGCGTGCCGCGGCTCGGCTACGGGACCTTCCTCTGGGTCTACTACCGGAACCTGACCCGCTATCTCGCCAAGCACCACGGCCCCGCCTGGGCCTGGGCGGCGCGCGCCCTCCTCCCCCTCGGGCTCGGCCTGCGCCTCCTCCTCCTTCCCCTCCGCCGGCCGCGGCGGGCGGCCTCCCGGGCCGAGGCCGGGCGCGGGCTCCTGGACGCTATCGCCGGCGCCCTCACCGGCTGGCGCCGGCCGGCCCGGCTGGCGGCGCAGGAAAGCTTCCCTTGAGCGCCGGACAGGAGCTCGGTTCGGAGCCGAGGACCGGCGACTGGCTGCGCGAAGCGCCCGAAGGAGCCGGCCCGCAGGCTCGAACCGAGCCCCTCCCTACCGCCGCCGCTGCCAGTGTCGCCGTCTGCATCGTCACCCACAACTCGGCGGCCGACCTGCCGGGCTGCCTCCGGGCGATCGGCGAGCTTCGGCACCGGCCTCTGGAGCTCGTCGTCGTCGACTGCGCGAGCGGCGACGGCAGCCTGGCGGTCACCCGCGCCGACGCCCCGGCCGGCCTCCCCCTGACCGCCGTCGGCCTCGCCGAGAACCGCGGCTTCGCAGGGGGGATGAACGAGGCGATTTCGCGCACCGCTGCCGATTGGATCCTGTCGCTCAACGCCGACGCTCGACCCGCCCCGGAGTACGTCGACCGGCTCCTGGCGTGCTCTGCTGCGGCGGTGGCGGGCGGACTCCGGGCCGGCGCGGTGACCGGCCGCCTCGTCCGCCCGGCCGATGCGACCGGCGAGCGCCGGCTCGACGCCTGCGGCATGCGCCTCACCCCCAACTGGCGCCACCTGGACCGCGGCTCGGGCGAGCCCGACCACGGCCAGCTGGCGGTGCCCGAGCGGGTCTTCGGGGCGACCGGGGCTGCCTCCCTCTTCCGCCGCGCCGCCCTCCTGGACGCCGCCGTGGACGGCGAGGTCTTCGATCCCCGCTTCCACTCCTTCCGGGAGGACGCCGAGCTCTGCTTCCGGCTCCGCGAGCGCGGCTGGGAGATCCTCTATGCGCCGGCCGCCCGCTGCGAGCACCGGCGCTTCAACCTCCCCGAGCGGCGGAGCGCCATGCCCCCGGCGGTCAACTATCACTCGCTCAAGAACCGCTACCTACTAAGGCTCTACCACCAGACCTGGGGGAACCTCGCCCGCACCTTCTTCCCCACCCTCGGGCGCGATCTCCTCGCCTTGGGCTACGTCCTCGCCCGGGAGCGCACCTCGCTCCCCGCCTACACCTGGCTGTGGCGGAACCGGCAAGACATCGGGAAGCGGCGGGCGGTGATCGCCGCCCGGCGGACGGTGCCGGCCGCCGAGCTCGACCGCTGGTTCTGGCAGGCGGGAGCGCCGCTTTGACCCGTCCCCTCGATCCGCTCGACGTGGCCCTCCTCGGCAGCCGCGGCATTCCCGGCCGCTACGGCGGCTACGAGACCCTCATGGAGGAGCTCGCCGTCCGCCTCCTCGCCCGCGGCTTCCGGGTCACCGTCTACTGCCGGTCGCACTTCACCCCGCGCGACCAGAAGACCTACCGCGGGGTCGACCTCGTCGTCCTGCCCACGCTGCGCACCAAGTACCTGGACACCCCGGCCCACACCCTCCTCTCCTGCTGGGCGGCAGCGGGGCGGGGCCACGACGCGGCCCTGGTCGTCAACTCGGCCAACGCCCTCTTCGTCCCCCTCTTGCAGCTCGCCGGGGTGCCGGTCGCCCTCCACGTCGACGGGATCGAGAAGCGGCGGGCCAAGTGGGGGCCGTTCGGGCGCGCCGTCTACGCTCTCTCCGAGCGGCTCGCCTGTGTCCTCCCCGACGCCCTGGTGACCGACGCCGAGGTCATCCGCCAGCACTACCTGGAGCGCTACGGCGCCCCCTCGACCGCCATCGCCTACGGGGTCGATCCCCGCCCGCCCCGCCCGGGGCCGGAAACCGGCGTCCTCGCCCGCCTGGGGCTCGAGAGCCGGCGCTTCTTCCTCTATGTCAGCCGCTTCGAGCCGGAGAACAACCCCCACCAGGTGGCAGCCGCCTATCGGGAGGTGGGCGGCGACCTCCCCCTGGTGATGGTCGGCGGCGCTCCCTATGCCTCCGCCTTCATCGCCTCCTTCACCGCCGGGGCCGACCGGCGCATCCTTTTCCCCGGCCCGATCTACGGCGAGGGCTACCGAGAGCTCCTCTCCTCCGCCCTCGCCTACATCCATGCGACCGACGTGGGGGGGACCCACCCCGCCCTCGTCGAGGCCATGGGCTACGGCAACTGCGCGGTGGTCAACGACACGCCGGAGAACCGCGAGGTGGCGGGGGAGGCCGGGCTCTACTTCAGAGCCGCCGAGCCGGCGAGCCTCGCCCGCCAGCTCGAACGGCTGCGCCAGGACCCGGCGGCGGCGCGGGCGTTGGGTGCCGAGGCGGCGGCGCGGGCGGCCCGCCTCTACTCCTGGGAGCGGGTCGCCGACCAGTATGCCGAGCTCTTCCGGCAGCTCGCCGGACGCTGAGCTGGCAGGCGCGCAGGAAGACGCCCCTTCCGGGGTTTCACGCTCGGCGTGATGCGGCGTGACGGCCGGAGTTTTGCATCCGTAAAACTGTAGCGAGAACGAAGGAACCCAGCCCGCCGCGGCCAGACTCTCACCGTGCGGATGGGGCGTAGCGCAAGCAGGAATCGGCCTTTATGGACGAAAAGTTCATGCGATACGTTAAACTACGTTAGCTCGCAACCGGGGAGGGGCACCGGGGGCAACCTCAAAATCCATGCTGAAAGAACGAGCCCGAATCCTCGCGGTCGTGATTTTTTTACTCGACCTGTCCCTCATTGCCGGTGCTTTCTTACTCGCGTTTGCTCTCCGTAGCTCCATCCTGCCGCACGTCGCCCCGAAGACCTTCCAGAGCCCGCTCCATCCGGTCTGGGCCTACCTGCCGCTCCTCCCGCTCGCCCTCGCCATCTGGGGGGCGCTGCTCCTGCTCTCCGGGCGCTACCGCTCGCACCGCACGGTGGCGCTGATCGACGAGGCCTGGGCCATCGTCCGGGTCTGCGCCACCGGCGCCGTCGTCTTCACCCTCATTCTCTACCTCGGCCGGCTCGACGACCGGCTGCTGCCCGGCGACCGCATCAGCCGCTCCTGGGTCTTCCTCTTCGCCTTCCTCTCCTGCCTGCTCCTGCTGGCGGAGAAGGTCGCGATCCGGATGACCTCGCGCTACGTCCGGGTGCACGGTTTCAACTACCGGACGGTGCTCATCATCGGCACCAACCCGACCGCCTTGGAGATCGCCGAGTCGATCTTCGGCCACCGCTTCTGGGGTTACCGCATCCTCGGCTTCATCGAGAACGGCCGCGACCTGGCCGAGCCGTGGACGGCCCCCTTCCCCATCCTCGGCGAGATCGAGGACATCCCGCGGATCGTCGAGAGCAACGTCGTCGACGACGTCATCTTCGCCGTCCACCGGCGCGAGCTCGACCGCCTGGAGGATCTCTTCCTCTCCCTCCAGGAGCAGGGCATCCGCACCCGCTTCGCCATGAACCTCTTCCCCCACACCCGGGCCCGGGTCGAGCTCGAAGAGCTGGACGGCATGCCGCTCCTCTCCTTCGCCACCACCCCGACGAGCCAGGTGCGGTTGATGGCCAAGCGGGCGCTCGACGTGGCGCTCGCCGCCTTCATCCTCTTCCTCGCCTTTCCGGCGGTGGGGGCGATCGCCTTCCTGATCAAGCTCACCTCGGGCGGCAACGTCCTCTTCCGCCAGACCCGCTGCGGCCTGAACGGCCGCTTCTTCACTCTCTACAAGTTCCGCACGATGGTCGAGGGCGCCGAGGACCAGCGCCACGGCCTCCTGCATTTGAACGAGATGAACGGGCCGGTGTTCAAGTTGAAGAGCGACCCCCGGGTGACCTGGTTCGGCCGCTTCCTCCGCAAGTTCAGCCTGGACGAGCTGCCCCAGCTCTGGAACGTCCTCCGCGGCGACATGAGCCTGGTCGGCCCGCGGCCGCCGATCCCCGAAGAGGTGGCGCACTACAAGCGCTGGCAGCGCCGGCGCCTGGCGATGAAGCCGGGCCTCACCTGCCTCTGGCAGATCAGCGGCCGCAACAACATCGACTTCGACCGCTGGATGCAGCTCGACCTGGAGTACATCGACTCCTGGTCGCCCCTCCTCGATCTGAAGATCCTGCTGAAGACGATCCCGGTGGTGCTGTCGGGCAAGGGCGCCTCGTAGATTCCTTCAGCCCTGCTCCGCCGCTACAGCCTCGCGCACGACGACGCTCAGTGGGGTGCTCCGGTGGAGGATCAGGACGTCCCCCGCTCGACCCGCAGCGAACGAGGCGGGGAGCGGGGTGGCGGAAGCAAAGAGCAGGGGCACCCCGTGGACCGCTACCCGCGTCCACGCCAGACCTTCCGGGACCGGAGCCTCCCACAGGCCGCAGAGGTAGGCATCGAAACCGAGGCCGCGCAGACTCCCGAGGAGCGCTTCGGCCGTGCTGCCGGCACGGCGCAGGAGCTCCGGAGAGACCTCGATGAACCCCGCCTCCACCACGCCGGCAGCCAGCGCCCGCTCCGCCCCCTTGAGGGCATTGGGTTCCCAACCCTCGATGTCCATCTTGAGGAACGCGATGCGCTCGATACGCCGCTCCGCGATGTAGTCGTCGAGCACGAGGTTGGGGATCGGCTCGCCGCTCTCTCCGATGAACGCCTGTCCCCAGGCATGGCTCGGCAGGGTGAGCCGAGAGACACCGGGACGATCGGTGACGCAGCCGTGCTGGACGACGATCCTCTCACCGGGCCAGAGAGCGGCGCTCCGTTCGAGGATGGGGATGATGCGGGGATTGGCTTCGAAGAGGTGAAAGTCGACGCCCCGGCCCGCGATCAGGGGCACCACCCCGAAGGTGACCAGCCCGAAGTTCGCTCCGACATCGAAGAGAGCCCCGCCGCCACCCAGGAAGGCGGCCACGATCGGGTGAAACTCCGGCCAGAAGGACTGGGAGAGATAGCTGGCCCGCGACTCGGCATCCCGCAGATCCACCCAGGCACGGCCGCCCTCGTTGAAGCCGAGATACTGCACGGAGTCGACGAGCCCGAACCGGCTGAGGGCCAGGAGCAGCTTCTGGCGCCGCAGAGGACGAGGCAAGGCGTTGAGAAACCGCCGCAGAGGGGTCGTGTCGCCCGTAGCTTTTTCGCCGCGGATGGGCATTCCCGCTTAGGGCTTTACCGCTTCCGTGGCAGCGCGCCCGAGAGGATGCCGAGCGTCGTTTCGACGACGTGGTGGAGCGGGCGCTCGTCGGCGATGCCTCTGCCGGCGATGCCGAAGGCGGTGCCGTGGTCGACCGAGGTGCGGAGGAAGGGGAGGCCCAGGGTCCAGTTGGTGGCGAGACCGAAGGCGGCGGTCTTGACCGCGACCAAACCCTGGTCGTGGTAGAGGGCGAGCACCCAGTCGAACTCGCCCCCGCGGGCCCGGGCGAAGAGCGAGTCGGCGCTCTCGGGACCGTGGACGTCGATCCCCCGCTCCCGGCCGCGGCCGACCGCCGGGACCAGCACCTCGCCGTCCTCCCTCCCCAGGAGCCCGCCCTCTCCGGCGTGCGGGTTCAAGCCCGCCAGGGCGATCCTCCCCCCGGCATGCCGGTGAAGACAGGCGAGCGCCTCGTCGACCGCCTCTCCCGTCACCCCCCGGATGGCATCCACCAGCGGCAGATGGACGGTCAGGAGGGCGACCTGGAGACCGGGGGCGAGGAAGGCCATCAAATAGTCGCGGCCGTAGCGTTCGAGGCCGGCGGCCGCGGCCAGGTAGTCGGTGTGCCCCTTGAAGCCGGGGAGATGATGGGTGGCGATCGAGGACTTGGCGACCGGCGCCGTGACCAGGGCGTCGGCGGCGCCGGACTGCACCAGGGCGATGCCGGCGTCGAGCGCCGACATAGCGCCGAAGGCGTCGGCCGGGCCGGACTGGCCGAAGGCGACCTGGCGCTTCACCCCCACGGGATCGAAAGCCAGAATCCCGTCCATCCCAGGGCGGCTCGCGAGCTCCTGCCGCGTCGGCGGCGCGGCGAGCCAGTGGAGCCGGTCCCAGGGAAAGTCGGGGAGCACCGGAACGAGCGCTTCGACTGCCGCCCGCTCGACGAGGAGGAGCGGCTGCCAGGACCGGGTCGCCCCTGCCGCTTCGGCGTCGGCGGGGTCGGCGGCATCGATACCGGCCGGGGGGCTCAGGAGCTTCAGCAGGATCTCGGGGCCGATCCCGGCGGGATCGCCCTGGGTCAGAGCAAGGATGGGGCGGACGTTCAGGAGGGGGTTTCCCGCTCGTTGTCGCCGTTGGCTCCAGTGCCGCCATTGGCTCCCGTCTCGCCCGGGCCGCCAGGGCCGGTATCGGCGGCGCGCCGGCCGCGGCCACGCCTGAGCTCCTCTTCCTTGAACATGTAGCGGATGACCTGCTTCATGATGAGGAGGTTGGGGCCCTGGTTGCGGTTCAGCTTGATCGACCCCTTGTCGTACCACTCGATCCAGCCGCGGAGCTCCTCGTCGTTGGTCAGGACGACGATCATCGGCGTCTTCGCCGCCATCTGCTTGAGGTAGTAGAACTCCTCGGCGTTCGTCTGCTCGGGCGGCGTCTGCTTGCGGCGGACGCTTCGCGAGGGGAGCTCCTTTTTGAGCTCGTTCATGTCGGGGCGAATCAGCTTGCGGTTGGCCATCGTCCTCTAGGTGGACACCTCGGTCGGGGGCGCCTTCCGGGTCTCCGGATTCTTGGTCTTGTACTGGTCATCCTCGTAGGCCAGGCAGCAGAGCAGACGCCCGCACTGGCCGGAGATCTTCGACGGATTCAAGCTCAGGTTCTGCCGTTTCGCCATCTGGATCGAGATCGGCCGGAAGTCCTTGAGCCAGGTCGAGCAGCAGAGAGTGCGGCCGCAGATGCCGATGCCGCCCACCAGACCGGCCTCGTCGCGAGCGCCGACCTGGACCATCTTGACCCGCACCGAGAAGCGGGTCGAGAGGTCGCGCACCAGCTGGCGGAAGTCCACCCGGCCCTCCGACGTGAAGTAGAAGGTCGCCCGTTTGCCCGAGAGGGAAAACTCGACGAGCGAGATCTTCATGTCGAGACCCTGGGCGCGCACCCGCTCCTGGGCGAAGAGCTTGCCCGTGGCCTGACTTTCGCGCTGCCGATCGTAGGCGGCGTGGTCACCCTCGTCCGCGGCACGGAGGATCGGCCGGGCGGAGGACTTCTGGCAGGGCTTGAAGACCGGCATCGGCGACTGCTCGACGTGCCCGAAGGTCGGCCCGGACTCCAGCTCGACGACGACGTTGTCGCCCCGGCCGTAGATCTGGCCTCCCGTCGAGCAGAGCGTCAGGTTGGTCTCGTCACGAAAGCGCACACCCACGTAGGCATCCTCGACCGCAGTAGACATTCCCTTGAAAGCACAGCCTTGACAACCGCCCATGACCTAGTTCGATCCGTTGGCGAAAAGTGTTCTATGCATGATGAGTACCACCTTGTAAGAAACTAGAGAGGACGTTATCACGATCCGGTTACAGGCGCGGCCTGGGCGTCTCGGTCTCCCGGTCAGGAGCTCAGGACCCTTCTCCCGATGTCACGGCGCAGCACCTTCGAGGGCCAGTCGACCTCGGCCACCGCGGCATAGGCCCGTTTGAGCGCGTCGACGAGCCCGGGGCCGGTGGCGCAGACGTTTAATACCCGGCCCCCGGCGCTCACCAGCTCGTCGCCGACCAGGGCCGTCCCGGCGTGGAAGATCTGCACTCCCGGCTGCGCCGAGGCGCGGCGGAGCCCGCCGATCACCTCGCCCTGGACCGTCCGTCCGGGATAGCCGGGGCTCGCCAGGACGACGCAGGCGGCGGCCTCGTGCCGGAAGTGGAGGCGCGGCAGGTCGAAGCTGCCGGCGGCGCCGGCGGCGAGGATGGGGAGGAGATCGTCCTCCAGGCGGAGGAGAAGCACCTGGGCCTCGGGGTCGCCGAAGCGGGCGTTGAACTCGAGCACCCGCGGCCCCTCGGCGGTGAGAATGAGCCCGGCGTAGAGCACCCCGACGAAGGTGCGGCCCTCGGCGGCCAGGCCGGCCACCGTGGGCTGGAGGATCGTCTCGACGACCTCGGCAGCGATCTCGGACGCCATCACCCCGGCCGGGCTGTGGCTCCCCATGCCGCCGGTGTTGGGCCCGGTGTCCCCCTCGCCGATCCGCTTGTAGTCCTTGGCGGTGGCGAGCGGCAGGATGCGCTCGCCGTCGGAGAGCGCCATGCAGGAGACCTCCTCGCCCGTCAAGAAGGCCTCGACGACCACCCGGTCGCCGGCCGCCCCGAACCGCCGCTCTTCGAAGAGGGTGGCGAGCGCCGCTTCGAGCTCTCTTTCATCGGCGACGATGAGCACCCCCTTGCCGGCGGCGAGGCCGTCCGCCTTGAGCACCACCGGCAGCCCGAAACGGTCGGCCGCGGCCCGCGCCTCGGCCGCGTCGTGAACGATGGCGGAGGGGGCGGTGGGGATGCCGTGCCGCTCCATGAACTGCTTGGCGAACACTTTGCTCCCCTCGATCTCGGCCGCCGCCCGTCGCGGCCCGAAGACCGCGAGGCCGCGGGCCGCGAGCTCGTCGGCGAGGCCGAGCGCGAGCGGGAGCTCGGGGCCGACGACGGTCAGGTCGATGCGCTTTTCGAGGGCGAAGTCGGCGAGCTTGTGGATCTCCTCGGGGGCGATCGGCACCCCCTTGGCGAGCGGCGCCGTCCCCGGGTTCCCCGGCGCGCAGTAGAGCTCGGAGAGGAGCGGGCTCTGCCGCAGCTTCCAGCAGAGGGCGTGCTCGCGCCCGCCCCCTCCCACCACCAGAACCTTCATACCGTCCCTCCCACGATCCTTCCGGCCGCCAGGGCGGTCACCGCCATGACGTCCACGATGTCCTCGGCGGAGCAGCCGCGCGAGAGGTCGTTGACCGGCCGCGCGAGCCCCTGGAGGAGCGGCCCCACGGCGCGGGCGCCGGCCAGCCGCTCGGTCAGCTTGTAGGCGATGTTGCCGGCGTCCAGGTCGGGGAAGACGAGGACGTTGGCCCGGCCGGCGAGCGGGCTCCCGGGGGCTTTCGCGCAGCGCCACCTCGGGGACCAGGGCGGCGTCGGCCTGCAAGCTCGCCGTCAAAGGCGAAGTCGACCCCGCGGGCGGCCAGGAGCTCGCGGGCGGCAGCGACCTTCGCCACCCGCGGGTGGACGGCGCTCCCCCGGGTCGAAAAGGAGAGGAGAGCGACCCGCGGCTCCTCGCCGAGCAGAATGCGGCAGGAGGCCGCCGCCGCCTCGGCGATGTCGGCGAGCTCGGCCGGGCCGGGATCGGGAACCACCCCGCAGTCGCTGTAGATCAGGCCGCGGCCGTCCAGGAAGACCATGAGGAAGCAGGAGGAGACGACCTTCAGCCCCGGCCGCGGCCCCACCGCCCGGAGGGCGGCGCGCACGGTGTCGGCGGTGGTCACCCGCGCCCCCATGACCGCGCCGCCGTCCCGGCCGGTCGCCACCCGGAGGGCGGCGTAGTAGAGCGGGTCGCGGGCGAGGGCAAAGATCTCCGCCTCAGAGAGGCCCGGGATTGCGCGCCAACAGGCGGAGGCGGAGGTGCTCCGCGAGCGCCGGGAGATCGGGGTCGGCCGCCGGTTGGAGCACGGGGACGGTCAAGGCCATCCCTGCCGCCGCTGCCGCTCGCCGCCACCGCCGCCGGGGTGCCGACGAGGAACGGCCGGCAGATCCCGGCCGCCGCGGCGCGCTCCGCCGCGGCGACGACCCGCGGGTCGTCCCCCTCGGCGAGCACCACCGAGGCGCCGGTCTGCCCGGCCCGCTCCCGCAGGCGGGCGAGGAGATCGGGCGGCTTGGGGAGAGGGTTCCACTTCTCTATCTATACCACCCTACCCCTTGAGCACCATCGTCCCGGTCGGCTGCGGCACGCCGCCCCGGGGCTCGACGGTCACCGCCCAGGCCTGGACGCGGCCGGTGACGCCGACGCCGGAAACCGTGACGGTGCCGCTCCGGCCGCTGGCGTCGACCCCGAAGGTCCCGGCCGGCACCGGCTTGCCGCCGGCGATGAACCACAGCTCGTAGGTCTTGCCCGCCGCCAGCTGCGGCAGGTTGGCGGCGACGAAGACCGCCTTCTGCGAGCGTGGATCGACGAAGGCGTACCCCTGGGCTCCCGGCGGCGCCTTGAGCGCGGCGAGGGCGACAGGTTTCATCCCGGGGGCGGAGATCACCGCCATCGCCGTCGCCAGGCGCTCGCTCTGCGCCTCGGCCGACCGGAGGTCGCGGACCAGCCGCTCGTTCTCGGCTTCGGTGGAGCCGAAGTCACGGGTCAGGAGCTCGTTGTTCGCCTGCGCCGAGCGGAGGTCGCGCGCCACCCGTTCCTTCTCTGCCTGGGCCGCGGCGAGCTCGCGGGCCAGCGGTCCGTTTTGCGCCCGCGCCGCTGCGAGCTCGCCGCCGAGCGCCGTCGACCTGGCGGGCGAGGCCCCCGCGGCCGGCGCGGAGAGCGTCCGCCTCGCGGTGGGCGGCGAGCCAGCCCCAGCCGCAGGCGAGGAGGAGCACCGCGGCGGCCGCCAGCCAGACCCAGCCACTCCGCCCCGGCCTGCGCCGCGACGCCCAGGACCGGCGATGCCTGGACTAGGGCGGAGAGAGGGTCTCGGCCGGGGGCAGCTTGGCGAGCAGGCGGGCGCGGGTCGTCGCCGCGGGGAGGACCGAGGGCAGGGACGCCGCGAGCTCCCTCGACGTCACCCCCGAGCCGGGCGAGCGCGGCCTGGCACTCCGGGCAGCCGGCCGCCAGGTGCACCGTGAGAGCGGCGAGGTCGTCGCCGTCGAGCGCTCCCAGGGCGTAGAGGGAGAGGAGCTCCTCGGTCTCGGGGGAGTGTTTCGCGGCGTTCATATCAGCTCAGTGCCTGCCGGAGCTTGTTCATCCCCAGGTGAATCCGCGACTTGACAGTCCCCAGGGGGGCATCCAGGCGGCTCGCGATCTGGGACTGGGTGAGGCCCTCGAAGAAGGCGAGCTCGATGCAGCGGCGCTGGTCGGGTGGGAGGACCTCGAGGGCCGAGCTCACCAGCTCCCGGCGCTCCCGCTCCTCCAGGCCGTCGGTTCCAACGGGCGCGCTCTCCCGCGGCGGGCCGTCGGTCGAGACCTCGATCTCCCGCCGGTGCCGCGCCTCGCGCGAGCGGACCGAGTCGAGGGCGCGCGAGCGGGCGAGGACCAGCATCCAGCCGCGCGGGGTCGAGCGGCCGGGCTCGTAGCGGCCGGCCTGCCGCCAGACCTGGAGGAAGACCTCCTGCAACACCTCCTCGGCCTCGCTCCGGACGCCGAGGATGCGCAGCAGGAGACCGAGCACCGCCGGCGAGTGGCGATCGAAGAGGCTGGCGAAAGCCTCGCGGTCGCCCGCGGCAGTGCGGCCCATGAGGTGGATGTCCTCGGCGGCGGTGGGATCCATAGGGTGTCGGGTCATCGCGCGCGACCACCCGAAGGGGGGGCGCGCCGTCCCGGAGCCGCCCTCTCCTCTTACTTCGCCGGGAGATCGAAGGTTAGAGAGGCCCACAGGCTTTCCCAGTCTACCCCGGTATCGTGAGGGGCAGGAACCATGTGCACGGATTTGATCAGCCAGAAGCCACCTTCCGGCAGGCGGAGACTCACCCGGCCGTCCTGCCCCGAGCGGGCGGCGATCCTGCCGTCCGGCTGGTGGAGGCCGAGGGCGATGACGAGGGCGCCCGCGAGCGGCTTGCCGAGGTAGAGCAGGCGGACCGGCAGCTCGTCGCCGGCTTTCAAGCTGTAGGGGTTCTTCTCCGGGATCAGCTCCAGGGTCATGCCCGCCGGCCGGTCGAAGGACGCCCCGCCCCCCGGCGTCGCCGGCTGTCCGACCAGGAGGAGCGCCTTGGCGCAGCGCGAGAAGACCTCGGTCGACGGTTTGAGCGACTCGCCGCGGCTCTTCCTCAGCTCGAGGATCCGCTCCAGCCCCTCCAGGCGGAGGGCCTCCTCGAACTTCTCGGGCGGCAGATCGATCCGCGTCCGGTGGCTCCGGTAGATCACCGTGTAGAGCCCCGCCTCCTGGACGTGGGTGAAGCCGGCCGGGTCGGCCCCCGTCACCCCGGGGATCGGCGTCTCGCCTCCGGGTCCGAAGAGCAGAAAGCGGTCGACCTGCGCGCTGTCGCGCGGCACCGGGTCCCCCCGCAGGTGCTCGCCGACCCGCAGGCGGAGAGCGAGCGGCGAGGCCACGGCCGGCCGGAAGGTCGAAGGCACGATCCAGAAGTCGTGCGCCGCGAGCGGCAGGGGCCAGAGCAGCGCGGCGAGCAGGCAGAGCAGGCGAGGGCGGCAACGTTCGTACAAACGACAATCTCCTCTCGGTAAACTTTATAAAGAACGGGCGGGAAGCTCACCTCCCCGCCCGTCTGTACGGCGCTCGATCTACGGCGGGCCGACTAGCTCGGCGGCAGGCCGTTGGGACCGTTCGGCGAGCCCGGGAGGGGCGTCCGGAGATAGGGGAAGACGGTATCGAACTGGCTCACGTCCTGGAGCGTGCCGTCGGTGAACGGCAGGTTGCCGGAGGGCGCCTGCGCCGGGGTGCAGTAGGTGCCGGGGAAGGCATGGCAGAGGACGCCCATCGCCACCCGCAGCTCGATGTCGACGACGTCGTCACCCGGCCGGCGGCCGTTGGGGAAGCCGGCGTTGTCGGCGCCCAGAGCGCCGAGATTGTTCTGGCTGGCCGCGGGGGTCGCCGGGATCGAGGTGTTGAGGCGCAGCATCTCGGCCGGTCCGCCGAGCTTGTTGACGCCGTCGATGCCGGTCAGGAAGGCGGCGACCAGGTCGGTGCGCGGGAAGTTGGTCGGCGCCTTGACGCCGGCCGAGCCGAAGAGGAGCTGGAGGATGGCCGGCAGGGTCGGATTGGTGACGTAGTCGGCGAACTGGCCGTCGTTCTTCGGGAGGCTGCCGATTGAACTTGTTCTTGTCCTTGAGGCCGATGACCACCTCGTTCACCAGGGGGGCGCCGAGACGGGAGACCTGGACGAAATCGCCGCTCCCGGTCGACGGAGCGTTGAAGGTCGGGTTGTCGTTGACGACGGTAGAGCGCCGCACGGCAGCGGTCGTCCAGCCGCCGATGATCGGGCCCTTGCCGCCGGTCAGGCAGGTGGCGGGACTTCCATGATGATCGAGGTGATGTTCTTGTCGGCCAGGGAGTCGGCCTCCGAGTTGCGGGAGCCGATGGGGTTGTCGATGTTGACCAGGTCGAAGATCTCGCCCAGGTTGACCGAGAAGGGATCCTTGCGCTGGCCGACGAAGACCTTGCCCGGAGCCGCTGCAACCCGGGATGCTGATGGGATAGATGAAGTTGCGGGCGTAGGCCGCATAGTTGGCGAAGGTCTTCTGGCCGATGTTGTCGATCGGCTTGTTGAACCGGGTGGCGCCCGTCGACGGCGTTGGTGACGCTCTGGCCGGAGCCCAGGCCGAGTATTGCCGTCGACCGCGCCGCGGATGACGCGGACGGTGTAGCTCTCGGCCCGGTTGACGGTGGGGTCGAAGTTGCCGACGATCGGCCCGGCGTTGATCAGCGGGATCGAGACGTTCTTGCCGCCGACCGGCAGCTGGATGTCGCGCAGCGCCTCGCCGAAACGGAACTGGAAGGTGAGGCTCTCGGTGCCGTTACCGGTGTTGTCGATGTGGATGCGGTAGACCGCGTCCGGGATCGATGGCGAAATAGTTGGGCCCGCCGTAGGCATCCTGCAGCCGGAAGGTAGTTGGCGATCAGGGTGACGTACCCCGACCGGCCCGCCTCATAGCTGTTGAACATGTAGAAATCGCTGCCGTCCACCTTCGGCATCTTGGTGATCCCCGGGGCCTCGCGGTGGCTGGACGCCATCGCCGGGGCGACGGCGATCAGGGCACCTGCGGTGAGGCAGAGTCCCGTTACAACTCGGTTGAATTTCATCTCTTTCCATCCCTCCTTGGGTTGTCGACGGCTCACGGCCGAGCCTGTCCTACCCCTCTCTACGGAGTCGATGGCGGAGCGGATGAACGAGGAGAGAAGAAAGTGCCTAAGTGCGGGCCGGCGGGTACGGGGTCCGTTCGAACCGAGGACCGGCGACTGGCTGCGCTCCGCGCCCGAAAGAGCCGGCCCGCAGGTTTCAAACCGACCCCGTGCCCGCCGGCGGGGCTCTACGGCACCTGGGAGAGCGGCACGAGGCTGGCGTGGAGGCGCGACGGCCCGGCGTCGTCCACCCAGGCGAGGAGGAGCCGGTCGCCGGCGAGCCCCATCCGCGGGAAGCCGCTCGCCCGGACGGTCCGGGTGTCCGGCACCTCGAACGGCGCCCCGGCCCGGCCGTCGGCGCCGACCCGGCGGAGCCAGATCGCGGAGCGCTCCCCCTCGGCGGCGCTCGCCACCCAGCTGACGAGGGCGGCGGGGACGCCCGCGACGCCCGCCGACGCCCGCGGATCGAGCTTGACGTCGACCCGGCCGACCGGATGGCCGGCGTCGACGACCACCGGCGGGCCGAAGCTCGCCCCGCCGTCGGCCGAGAAGGCGACCTCCACCCGCGGGCCCGGGGGGGCCGCGGTGAACCAGGCGACCGCCAGGTTCCGGTTCCCCGCGCCGCCGGCCGCCCCGACCGCCACCGCCGGCCCGTTGACCGGACAGCCGGGGATCTCCCAGGAGTCGGCGTGGACGGCGACCGGCTTCGCCCAGCCGGCGGCGGTCCGCCGGAGCGCGCTGATGTCGCGGATCTCCTTTTCCGAGCGGTCCCGAAAGACCACCACCGGCCCGTCCGCTGCCGCCACGGCGCCGGTCTGGCAGCAGTCGCAGACCCGGTCGTCCAGCAGCTCGACCGGGCTCAACACCCCGTTCGCGATCCGCCGGCTCCGCAGGCTCATCGAGCCGCCCTCCGAGCCCTCCAGCCAGAAGGCCCGTACCCCGCCCGGCTCCGCCGCGTAGGAGACGAAGCCGTGCTCCCCGGCCCGGGGGTCGGACTCCAGCCGGCCGAGGGGCTTGAAAGTCGCGCCGCCGTCGGTCGAGCGCGCCACCTGGGCCGCATAGCCGTCGGCCCCCTTGACCAGCCAGTGCGCCACGATCTCACCCCCCGGGCCGGCGATGGCGCCCGGGAAGTCCGCCCAGTTGGCGAACAGGTCCTTCCCTTCCGCGACGGTGACCGGGGCCGACCAGCGGCCGGCGGAGAAGCGCGCCAGGCGCATCTGGAAGACGGGAGAAGCGAAGGCGCCGCTCGGCTCCACCCAGGTGAGGAGGAGGTCCGAGCCGGCCGCGGTGAGCGCCGAGCCGACGCTCCCCGGATTGGCCGGGGGATCGAGGCTGGCGTTGGGAGTCCCGGGAGCGGGGGCAGCCGCGGAAGGGGCTGGAGCCGGCTTCTCCGGCGTGCGGCCGCCGGGCGAGCAGGCGGTGAGCAGGAGGAGGAGCGGGAGAGCGAGGAGCGATCGCATGGAGGGTCAAGAGTAGCACCCCCTCCTGGCCTTCAGGAGGGGGCATGGAGCGTAGGGGCGGCCCCCCGTGGCCGCCCTCCCTCCCAGGGCACCCACAGGGGGGTGCCCCTACGACAGGAGACTCCGCTTAGTGGGTTCCCATCGGCTCGGTGCCCATGGCGCCGGCACCGCCAGCACCGCCGGAGCCCATGGCACCGGCGCCGCCGGCATTGCCGCCAGCGCCGCCGGACACCACACCGCAGGCCAGCCGGTCGCCGGAGTTGCCGGTCGGCTGGGTCTTGCAGTCGTCCTCGCCGACGTGCAGGATCACGGCCTTGCCGAAGACCGAGTTGGGACCGTCGAAGGAGAGGGACGTGGTGGTCATGTCGAGGTGGCCGTTGCCGTCCTTGTCGACCGTGATGTTGCCGAAGTCGCCGGCATGGCGGGGGTCGGTCGGGCCGCAGGCGTGGGAGGCGTTGGCCGGGTTGAAGTGACCGCCGGCCGACTTGTAGTCGGGGGTGCTGCAGTCGCCCTTCTCGTGCAGGTGGAAGCCGTGGTTGCCGGGCTTGACGCCCTTGACGTCGGCCACCACGTGGACGCCGTTGGCCTCGGAGGTGAAGTGGACGGTGCCGCTCACCTTGGGATCCCGCGACTGGAGGGTGACGTCGGCGCTCTGGCCGGCTCCCGGAGGCGCCGGGTTGGTAGAGGTGGCCGGGGCCGGGGCCGCCTCGGTGGCCGCCGCGGGGGCCGGGGTCTCCACCACCTCGGTCGTCTTCTCCTTGCTGCAGGCGACGAGGCCCGAGAGGGCGAGGGCGGCGAGGGTCAGGGTCAGCGCATTCGATTTCATAACGTTCTCTCCTCTTTCATAACTCATGGGGCACGACTAGATCCGGAACCCGGGGCCGGCCGCTGCCGGGGTCCCGCGTTCCGGCCGGGCTTTCAGTGTGACGCCTGCGCCACCTTGGGCATGGACTTGAGCTCCAGGCGGACATCCGCCAGGGCGCGCGAGATCTGGATGACGATCGGCGTCGCCGCATCGTCCTTGGCGAGCCAGAGGTCGATCTTCCCCTTCCACTCGTCCTTGCCGGGGAGGTCGACCCCGCGGATGGCGTAGTGCCGGGTGTCGACCGCCGTGCCGTCCCCCAGGCTCCGCCGCTCGATCCCCTTGGGGATGACGACGACGTCGTAGAGGTCGCCGTCCGACCAGATCGAGAGCCGCCGGCTCTTGGTCGGGGGATCGCGCCGGATCGAGTAGATGCCGGAGACGATGTCCAGAACCCCGTGCTGGTCGATGTCGCTCTTCTTCGACTTCGTCTTGCCGTGCCAGACGTAGGAGCTCCAGGCGCGGATCGGCTGCAGGTGCTCGGGGTCGATCTCGGCGCCGTAGCGCCAGTACTCCCCCTCATGGCCGTTCGAGGTGATCGTCAGCTCGCTGGTCAGATGACCGTTGGCCTGCAGCTTCGAGGTCAGCTCGCCGTCCCCCTGCCGGGGCAGGAACAGGCCGGCGATGACGCCGACGAAGTTGCGCAGGCTCCAGCGATAGTGGAAAGCCTCGTCCGGGGCCGGGGCGGCCACGGCGGTCCCGGGGAGGGCCAGGACACCGGCCAGAGTTCCGGCGACGGTCAGGACGAGGGCGAGGAAAGTTCTCTTCCGCAAGAACTGCTTCATTCGGTTCCCTTGTAGTGAGGCCAGGGGGAATCCTCCCCGAGGCACAGAGGTAGTGAAAACAGAAGCAAGGCCCCTGCCATGCCCGAAGGGGCCCTTTCGGCGCTTTCGGGGGAAGTTCTGGCGCTCGGGGGTGCCGCCCTGGCGCAGAGCCCTCGCCCAGGCTGCCAATCCATGCAGAGCGGACCGCGAAACTCCGCCAGACTCTCTCCAAAGTCGATTCGAGGGTCGCCAAAGGCGCGCGAAGCGTCCCTAAAGGACGCTCCGGCCTCCCTAAACCCGCCGCGAAGGTCTCCGAGCGAGTTTCGAACGTCGTAAAAGTCGGCCCGGAGGTCTCCAAAGCTCCGCGGAACCTCTCCGAAGCTCCGCGGAACGCCCCTAAAGGGCCGCGGAACGTCTCTAAACTACTTTCGAGCCCGGCAAAAGGTGTTTAGGGACCCCGTATTTCAGTTTAGGGAGGGTCCTTCGGAGTTTAGAGGCCGCGCTTTACACTTTATCGAGGACCAAAAGGAGTTTAGAGGCCGTGCTTTTCAGTTTATCGAGGGGCAAAACGAGTTTAGAGGCGCTGCTTTTCAGTTTATCGAGGGCCAAAAGGAGTTTAGGGAGACTTTTTCGGAGTTCGGAGAGGTTTTGGCCGGCTGTTTAAGTTTCCGCTCCCAGAAGGACGCCGCAGATCTTACCTCAGAGGCTGTGAAAACATCTGGTCCTCGTTCCCAGCCCCGGAGGGGCGGCGACATGTAGCCAGGGGCGCAAGCCCCTGGTCAGGTAGTTTTCCAAAATTGAAGCCCCGTAGGGGCGACGGCAGTTCCAGGTCGCGGATTGCCGTCGCCCCTCCGGGGCTTTGAATTTAAGGGTTTGACGAAACCAGGGGCTTACGCCCCTGGCTAAATGCCGCCGCCCCTCCGGGGCGAGTTTCGCCCAGGATGAAGTTCTCCGGTACGAGGCGTTCACTTACCGCTTGACTCGCGCCCCTTCATGGTACACTTCCCCCATCGGGAGGACCGCCCTCCCGCCCAATTCAAGCGGAGCCGAGCAGAGCTGTAACTCTGCCCGACTCCTAGCAACGCAGGAGGAGGTAACTCCATGCGCCACCGCAGCGATAGTACCAGTCCGTCCACCCCACCCCTCGACAGCGTTTTCTCCCCCGCCTTCTTAGACCACCTCACCGAGCGCGACGAACCCTTGACGGCCGGCGAGGCCGAGTATGCCGGCCCGTGGAAGTGCGATCCCGTTCCTGGCCGTCCCGGGGCGGTCGCGGTGCTCCGCGCCTGGGAGGACCTCGACCGCGGCGACCTCGCCGAGGGCACCTTCTGGCATGAGGAGACCGCGACCCTGGTCGCCATCGCCCTGCCGCTTCTCGGCCGGGAGCCGCTCTTCGCCCTCTCGAACGAGGAGGAGGCCGAGGGCTTCGCCGTCGAGGCAGTCTATGGAGAGCAGGGGAGCCAGGTCTCCGGCTGGCTCCGCCGCCACGAGCCGCGGGTGATCGAGGCGCTGCATCTCCTGGAGGGGATCGTCCGCTCGCCCGCGGTGCTCGCCGCGCTCCTCGAAGCCGCAGGTCCCGGGGCCGAGGCGCAGGTGGGGAGAATTCTCGCGCGAAAGCTCTGACCGCCGCAGACCATCTTTTCTCAGGGGGCGGCTTACCGCCGCCCCCCCCTTGCGGTCGGTCTCCGGGTGCAGATGCGCGGGTGCAGATGCGGAGGAATGCGCCGGAGGCAGAGCCGTCGCCTTGCGACCCAAGGGCATCGGAGTCTCCTCAGAGGCTGTGAAAAAATCTGGTCCTCGTTCCCAGCCCCGGAGATCCGGACATATGTCTGACCGGTAGCGTGGCCGGTGTGAGTAAGAAGCTCATTGAGGGGAAGCATCGCGTTCTCCGAGCTCGCGGTCAATGGCCAGGTACTCCTCGACGAGCCGCACGGAGCAGGCGAGCATGTGGGCCGTCTCGGCGGGCGTGAGTCCCTGGAGCCGGCAGTGGCGGACGCGGTCGTACTGGCCCAGGTAGCGGTCCACGGCTTCGAGGCTGTGATAGGTCTCACGGGCGACTTGGTCTGGCTCCTTGCCCTCGGCGTAGCGCTTCCAGCAGATGATTCTCTTATGAGTCAGACCAGTGCCCACATCATGCAGGGTGGCGCGCCGAGGCACGAGGCGCCCGGTCTTGCGCTCATGTTCGGCTAGGACATGGGCGATGCTGGAGTCGTGGACGCAGAGCAATTCGGCCAGATCGCAGTTCGACAGCAGGGCGCCCTGCTCGTGGGCCTGCTCGCAGAGGCGGACGGCTTTGGCCGTCAACCGGCTGGGGGCGGAGTCGCGATCCAGGCGGGCCCGGATATCGTCCGGGGTACTAAGGTCGAGGACGAGGGGAAGGAGATGGCAGTCGGCGATACGCTGGTGGCGCCGTGGTGGATCGTCGCGGCTGATGCCGAGCCAAAGCACCTGTCCTTGACGGACCTGCTCGCGCGGCTGGAGGTGTTGGCCGAGGACTTCCAAGATCATCTCGGCGCATAGCCGCTGGATGCGCGGCCCGCCGATGCGAGGAAACTCGGTGGCTATGCAGTGAGCCAGAGCGGTCTCCAGGGTTTTGGCCAGCAGCGGCCCGTACTTCTTGCGGATGTAGTCGGGGCGGCTAGCCATGGGAGGTCCCTCCGGCGGGTTCTTTTCCCCCCCCAACGGCGCCGAGGCGGAGCAACTCGTCGAGGTGATAGGCGAAATTGCGGTCTTTTTCGCAGTCGACAAGAAGCTCCAGGTAGCGCTGCACCAGCTTGGGTCCTCGCCGTAGCAGGAAGGCAATCTGGCCGGCCTGCAGGCCCTTTCGGTGCAGTTGCACACACCGCACGAAGGTGGACAGATAGTTAGCTACAGCTCGGGGGGAATGACGCAGGATTGTGCAGATCTCGCTCGTCGTTTTGCCGGTCAAGGCTAAGCGCACGATCTCGGTTCGGTGGGTCAACACCGGTCCGAGGTCATGGACCGTGCTGCGCATGGGGATCATGGCCCCGGGTTCGGCCTCGCGCAGGACCTTGAGGTCGCGGCTGATCGTGCGCGGGGTGACGAAGAAGACCCGGTAGGCGAGGTCCTCGGCAGTGAGCAGGCCACCCTGGCTGAGGGCTTCCTGGCAGATCTCGGGGATGCGAGCCTGTCGCAGGGCCGCGGGTCCCTGCTGCTGCAAGATGCGGTCGTCCTCGGCCCCGCGGTGGACGGTCAGGCAGACGGTGACCTTGCGGCAGGCGGGCACGGGCTTGCCTGCGGGCTCCTCGGCATCGACTGCGATAAGGGTGACCTTTCCTGGGGGCGCCTGGCCGGCGGCCTCGTCGAGAAAGGGAAAGTAGACCTCCTGGACGACCTCAAGAACGGCTTCAGCCTCGAAGGGTGAGCAGTTCAGGCCGTCACGGATCTCAGTGAGGAACCGCGCGTCCAGAGTCTTCGCCTCCAAGCGCAACAACTCTTCTCTCTGCGGGTCACGAATGCCCATCCGTTCCTCCTTCCAGATACGGCCCAGCGTAACCCGGACATATGTCTGGAAGGTAGGGGCGGCGACATGTAGCCAGGAGCGCAAGCCCCTGGTCAGGTAGTTTTCCAAAATTGAAGCCCCGGAGGGGCGACGGCAGTTCCAGGTCGCTGATTGCCGTCGCCCCTCCGGGGCTTTGAATTCAATGGTTTGACGAAACCAGGGGCTTACGCCCCTGGCTAAATGCCGTCGCCCCTCCGGGGCGAGTTTCCCATCGCATTCTTAGAGCCCTCGGCGCAAATAGCTCCGGCAAGTCGAATTTTTCACAAGCTCTCAGTCTTCCGGGAAAATCCCCTGTCCCGGCGCCAGGAGGGCCTCGGGGTCGAAGATTCTCTTGGCGAGGACGAATTCGGGCCAGCGCGGGCCGAATTGGCGCCGCCAATCGTCCACGCTCATCGGCACCGAGTCGACGGGATAGAAAAAGCCGCCCACGGTCCGTACCTTTTCGAACAGGGCGCGGTTGGCCGCCACCAACTCGGCCGAGCGCTCCGCTGTCGGCGGAATGGCGGTGCGCAGCAGCCCGAAGAGGAAGAAGGTGTCGCCGTCCGGGACCCGGAAGTTGGGGGCCTTGAAGCGGCTTCCCCGAAAGGGATAGATGAGGATGGGACCCTGTCCCAGATCGGCGGGATCGAGCGCCGCGAGCGTGCCGCCGATGAAGCTCTCGGCCTGGGCGGTCGGCACCAGCAGATCCATCCAGGGATGCGGGAAGGACCAGACGCCGAGCTGCTTGAGCAACGCAACCGTCGGCGCCAGGCGATTCAAGTAATCGAAGTAGGACAGGTCCTGCGAGGCCTGCTGGCCGGCCAGGAAACGAAGGCCGGAAAGCAGGGTGGCATCGTTCGGCTCGTGCCCCGGCAGAAAGCCTTTCGTAACCTCCAGCGAGTAGGTCCAGCCGCCCGCGCTGCCCGGCGCGGCGAAACCTTGCACGGTGTCGAAACGGCCGTTCTTTACGAGCGCCAGAAGATCCATCAGAAACACGTGGAGATCGGTGTACGGAAGCTGGTAGTAGCGGGTGCTCGGAGGGACCGGCATCAGCCGTACCCGGGCGCGGACGATGACGCCGAACTGCCCGAGGCCGGAGCGCACCGCGTCGAAGAGCGGCCGGTTCTGGAGCGGCGAGCAGTCGACGACCTCACCGCGGCCGGTGACCACCGTCATCGCCAGCACGTTGTCCACCTGCGGCCCGGCCCGGAAGGTCTGCGCGCCCACGCCTCCCACCGACAGCGTGCCGCCGATCGAAAGCTCGATGTAATCGTTGAGCGTCGGCGGCGCCAGGCCCAGGGGGATCGTCTGCGCCAGAAGCTCGCTCCAGCGCACCCCGCCGTCCACCAGGGCGTCGCCGGCGTTGACCTCGTGGATCGTCGCCAGGCTGGACAGGTCGATCACCACCCCGGCCGCGACCTGCGCCTGCCCCAGGGTACTGTGTCCCTGGCCGCGGGCCGCCACCTGGATGTCGTGCCGGCGGGCGAAGTCGATGAGCCGGGCGACGTCTTCGACCGAGCCCGGCCGCAGCACGGCCCGGGGCCTGCGGTGGATGGCATGGCCAAAGTCGTCCGCCGCGGCGGAGAGCGCCGCGTCGTCGGTGAGGATCTCGCCATCGAAGGGCGGGAATCCGGGGGCCAGCTTCGCCCTTCCACCCGCCAGCTCCGCTGCCGTGGCCCAGCTCTTCCGCTCGACGTCGAACCCGAGCACGGCGACCGCCGCCAGGGTCCCGCGCAGGAAGCTCCGCCGCGAAACCGGCGCGCGCTCTTCTCTGCTTTTTCTTGGGGTGTCCGCCATGTCTTTGCTCCTCCCTACGAGTCCACGCAAGGATAGCAGGGCAGGCTCATTCCTCGACGTGAAGGTAGACGAGGCCGAACGATTCAGTGGCTCTAAGCCAACGCCCTAGTGGTTCGTCAGCCTTGGAATGATAGGGAGGGTCTTTCGCGTCGCTTGGTCCCGCAGGGCTTCCGCAGAAAGACTCGTACAGAAAGGCCTCGGCTTGAGAAGAGTCCTCGCCGAAGGGTCCCTCCCCCCTGGGCGGGCGGGTGGAAGGGGATGGGGGGAGGACAGGAGGGGGGTGGCATTGGGCACAGACCGGAGACCTCCTACTACCCCTGCAGCACTTCCTGCATCAACAGCATCAGCGCCTGGCTGCTGAACGGCTTCTTGAGGAAGCGGTAGGGCCCGTCGCCCAGGAGGGTCTCCTCGGCCACCATGTCCTCGGGGTAGCCGGTGGTGAAGATCACCTTGGTCTCGGTGCGCAGAGGGGTGAGGAGGCGGGCCAGCTCCTGGCCGCTCATGCCGGGCATCACGACGTCGGTGACGAGGAGGTGGATGGGGCCGTCGTGGCGGCTGGCGAGGTCCATCGCCTCGGCTCCGGAGGCCGCCGCGAGGACCAGGTAGCCGCGGTCCTCCAAGATCTCGGCGAGCGGCCGGCGGAGGTCCCCCTCGTCCTCGACGAGGAGGATGGTCTCCGCCCCGTGGAAGGGGGAGACGGCGGCGTCCCTCAGGGCGACATCGGCGACATCGACGCCATCGCCGCCAGGCCGGTCGGGGACCACCGGCTCGACCGTGGGCACGAGGATGCGGAAGGTCGATCCGTCGCCCGGCCGGCTCTCCACCTCGATTTTGCCGCCCGCCTGCTCGATGACGTCCCGCGCCCAGGCGAGACCGAGGCCGAGGCCGCCCGCCTCCCAGGTGCTGTAGAGCGGCTCGAAGAGGTGGGCGAGCGCCTCTTCGCCGATGCCGCGGCCGGTGTCGGAAACCGTCAGCTGGACCCGGGGCTCGGGGGGCAGGGCGGCGGCGGTCGCGATGCGCAGCCGGCCGCCGTCGGGCATCGCCTCCCAGGCGTTGGCGGCGAGGGTGAGGAGGACCTGCTCCATCTGGAGCGGGTCCATGCGGACGGGGGGGAGGCCGGGGGTCATGTCGAGCACCAGCTCGATGCGCTCGGCGACGAGCTGGCGGACGCTCTCCCCCACCTCGACGACGACGCGGTTCAGGTCCAGGGCCCGCGGCCGCGGTTCGCGCTCGCGCCCGAAGGCGAGGAGCTGGCGCACCAGGGTGCCGCCGCGCTCGACCGCCGACTGCACCGCCGCCAGGTGCTTGCGGATGGGATCGGTCTCCGGCAGGCGGGAGAGCGCCAGCTCGGTGTCGCAGGCCATGGCGGTCAGGAGGTTGTTGAAGGAGTGCGCGACACCGCCCGCCAGGCGGCCGACGACCTGGGCCTCGGCCAGATCGCGCAGGCGCTCCTCGCTCACCCGCAGGGCACGGCGGGCGAGAGCGAGCTCCCCTTCGAGCTCCGCGATCCGCGCCGGGACACCCTGGGGGTGGATCTCGCCGCTCGCCAGATCCGGCAGCCCGCTAATCTCCGCTCTCCAGGACCTCGCGCACCTTGGCGACGAGGGCGCGGCCGGTGAAGGGTTTCTTCAGGAGGGGCGCATCCTCCTGGGTCAGGGTGGCGCGCTCCTGCAGGCCGGCCGGGTAGCCGGTGGCGAAGAGCACCTTCATCTCCGGCCGCTCGAAGGCCAGCCGCTCGGCGAGCTCGACGCCGCTCATGCCGTTCATCAGGATGTCGGTCACCATGAGATGGATGGGCCCCTTGTGACGCCGGCAGAGGGCCATCGCCTGGGCGGCGTCAGCGGCCTCCAGCACCTGGTAGCCGCGGGCGCCGAGGATCTCGGCCTGGGGCTTCCTCACGTTCTCCTCGTCCTCGACGAGGAGGATGGTCTCCCAGGGGCCCGCGGCGCCGTCGGGGGTCTCGCCCGCGGCCCGCACCGCCGCTGTCGGCACCGGCAGGTGGATGAGGAAGGTCGTGCCCTGGCCGGGCTCGCTCTCGGCGAGAATCTGGCCGCCGCTCTGGTTGACGACCCCGTAGACCGTCGAGAGGCCGAGGCCGGCCGCCTCGAAGCCGCGCTTGGTGGTGAAGAAGGGCTCGAAGATCCGCCGCCGCACCTCCTCCTTCATCCCCGGCCCGGTGTCGCTCACTTCCAGGAGGACGTAGCGGCCGGGCGCCGTCCGCCAGGGGTTGACGAGGTCTTTCGCTTCCAGCGCGGCATTCGCCGTGCGCAGGCTGAAGCGGCCGCCCTCCGGCATCAGCTCGCGGGCGTTCGAGGCGAGGGAGAGCACCACCTGCTCGATCTGCTCGGGGTCGGCCTGGATGAGGTCGAGATCGGGATCGAGCTCGGTTTCGAGCTGGATGCCTTCGCCGAGCAGCCGGTGGAGGTTCTCCCCGAGGTCGCGGAGGAGCTGGTTGAGCTGCAGCGGCCGCGGGTGGAGGACCTGGCTGCCGCTGAAGGCGAGGAGCTGGCGTGCCAATTCGGCAGCCCGTTCCCCCACCTTCTCGATCTCCCGCAGATGCTTGCGCGCCGGGTCCTCGGCGGGAAGCCGGCTGAGGGCGAGCTCGGTCTCGAAGCCGATGGCGGTGAGATAATTGTTGAAGACGTGGGCGATGCCGCCGGCGAGCGCGCTCATCGCCTCCATGCTGTACGCCTGCTCGCGGTTCGCCGAAGCGGGCTCGGCGGCCGCACCAGCCGCAGCCAGCTCGGCCAGAGGCATCGCCTCGCGGTCCTCTCGCGGGAGGTCCTCCACGGCGTGCAGGTCGCGCCGGCCATCCTTGCTCGGGGTCCAGATCGGCTGGCTCATAGGGTCGTGCTCCGTAGACGGCCACACGGCAGACGGGAGATCCGGGTGCCGGCACAGCCGTAAGACCTCGCCTCTTCGGGAGTCCCAGTGAGGGGCCTCTCCGGTCGGGGGCGGGACCTGGGGTCCTTGGTCATCCACTCAATTTCATATGCAGATTCCAGTCCAGCTTGCGGCGGCAGGGGCGGGCCCGCCGCACCCCGTTTCGCCACCGCCGTGGCTCTCTGGCAACCCGAAGTCGTTTTATTCTGGTAGGTTGCACCGTTGCACCGTTGCACCGTTGCACCGTTGCACCGTTGCACCGTTGCACCGTTGCACCGTTGCACCGTTGCAGTTGTATTCATTCTGCAAACCCGCTATTCTCGATTTGGGTCCCGCCGGGAAATGTGGGCGGGCAGTTTGGATTTGAGGGACCTCAGGATTGACGCTCTCCAGCCGTCCGCAGCCCGATCCAGCGTTCTGGATCGTCGCGTTAGCCGCCTCTGCCGGAGGGCTCGCCGCCCTCTCCACGGTGCTCTCCAACCTGCCGGAAGACTTCCCCGCTCCCATCGTCGTCGTTCAGCACCTCGACCCCAACCACAAGAGCTGGATGGCCGAGATCCTCTCCCGGCGGCTGGCGCTCGTCGTCCGGCAGGCCCAGGGGGGCGAGCTGATCCAGCCGGGGAGGGTCTATATCGCTCCGCCCGCCCGCCACCTGCTGGTCAATTCCCAGGGCGTCCTCTCGCTCTCCGACGCCGCCCTCGTGCGCTACGTCCGGCCCTCGGCGGATCTCCTCTTCTCCTCGCTCGCGGCGAGCTTCGGCCCGCACGTCATCGCCGTCGTCCTCTCCGGCACCGGCCGCGACGGCTCGGACGGGGTGAGGGACATCAAGCAGGAGGGCGGCACCGTCATCGCCCAGGACGAGGCCAGCTCCGAGTTCTTCGGCATGCCGGGGGCGGCGGTCGAGACCGGCGTCGTCGATTGGATTCTGCCGCTCTCGGCGATCGCGTCGGCCTTAGTCCAGCTCACCACCGGCGATCCTGCCGCTTACGCCGCCGCGGAGAGGAAGGGATGAGCACCGAGACCAGCCCCGACAAGAGCGCCGAGTTCACCCGCCTCCTCGAGTATCTGCGGAGCACCCGAGGGTTCGACTTCACCGGCTACAAAATGTCGAGCCTCATGCGGCGGATGAGGAAGCGCATGGGCGAGGTGGGGATCGACGGCTACGCCGAGTACACCGACTACCTGGAGGTCCACCCGGACGAGTTCGGCCCCCTCTTCAACACCGTCCTCATCAACGTCACGAGCTTCTTCCGCGACCCCGAGGCCTGGCAGTACGTGGCCGAGCAGGTGATCCCCCAGATCCTCGCGGACAAGGGGGCGACCGGGATCCTCCGGGTCTGGAGCGCCGGCTGCGCTTCCGGGCAGGAGGCCTACACCATCGCCATGCTCCTCGCCGAGACGCTCGGCGAAGAGGCGTTCAAGGCGCGGGTCAAGATCTACGCCACCGACGCCGACGAGGAGGCCCTGGCCCAGGCGCGCCTGGCGACCTACGACGACCGCGAGATCGAGGACGTCTCGCCCGAGCGGCTCGCCCGCTTCTTCGACCGGGTGAATGGTCGGCATGTATTTCGCACGGACCTCAGGCGTTCGTTGATTTTCGGTCGCCACGACCTGGTGCAGGACGCTGCCATCTCGCGGATCGATTTTCTCGTCTGCCGGAACACGCTGATGTATTTCAATGGAGAAACCCAGAGCAAGATCCTGGCGCGTTTCCATTTCGCCCTGGCGAAGAGCGGCTATCTCTTCCTCGGCAAGGCCGAGACGCTCCTTTCGCATGGCGGCAGCTTTCGGCCGGTCGACTTGAAGCGCCGGGTCTTCAAGCGCGCCTCGAACGCCAACCTGCGCGACCGTCTGCTCGCCATCTCGCCGAGCGCCAGCCCCACCGAGAGACCCGTCGGGGTCCGCCAGGTGCGGCTCCGCGATGCCGTTTTCGACCATGCCCCGCTCGCCCAGCTGGTGGTGGACAGGCAGGGCCGCCTGGTGCTCGCCAACCAGCAGGCCCGGCGCCTGTTCGGCCTCGCCGCCTCCGATCTCGGCCGCCAGCTCCAGGATCTGGAGGTCTCCTACCGGCCGGTCGACCTGCGGTCCGCCCTGGACACGGTCTATGCCAGCCGCGCCGCGATGCGGACCCCCGACATCACCTGGCCCGGGGAGCCCGGCAAGACTCTGCACCTGGAGCTCCGGGTCACCCCGGTGACCGACGAGAGAGACGCCCTCCTGGGAGCGAGCATCTCCTTCGCCGACCTGACCGAGGCCAAGCTGCTCAAGCAGGAGCTCGAGCGCGCCCACCAGGACCTGGAGACCGCGTACGAGGAGCTGCAGTCGACCAACGAGGAGCTCGAGACCACCAACGAGGAGCTGCAGTCGACGATCGAGGAGCTGGAGACCACCAACGAGGAGCTGCAGTCGGCCAACGAAGAGCTGGAGACGATGAACGAGGAGCTGCAGTCGACCAACGAGGAGCTGCGGACGATGAACGACCAGCTCCACCAGCGCTCGGTCGAGCTCAATCAGGTCAACGGCCTCCTCGAATCGATCCTCGGCAGCCTGAACCTCGGCATCGCGGTGCTCGACCCCGCTCTCACCATCCGGGCCTGGAGCCGCCGGGCCGAGGACCTCTGGGGTCTGCGCGTCGAGGAGGTGCTCGGCAAGCCGTTCTTGAAGCTCGACATCGGCATTCCGCTCCTCCCACTCCGCCAGCCGATCCGCGACTGCCTGGCCGGCCTGGCCAATATCGCCGATCCTGCCGACGAGCCGCAGCGGATCGCGATCGACGGGGTCAACCGGCGCGGCAAGCCGATCCGCTGCCAGATCACCTGCCGGCCGCTCGCCGGCGCCGAGAACGGTACCGGCCGGGTTCTGCTCATCATGGAAGAGGCGCCGCGCGGTGCCGCCTCCGGTCCGCAGCACCCCGAGCGAACGGAAAGCGGGAACGGCGCGTCATGAATCGAGCCCACCCCAACGCCCACCGGCGCCTGGAGGACTTCCGCGCTCGCCTGGAGGCTTTCGAGCACGACCTCGCCTCCGGCTCCCCGCCCAGGGACGAGGTGGCCCAGGCCCTCCACGACCTCCAGATCGCCCTGGAGGAGGTCGAGGTGGCCGACGAGGAGATGGCCCTCCAGAACGAGGAGCTGCTGACGGTGCACGAGGCGCTCGAGGCCGAGCGCCAGCGCTACCGAGACCTCTTCGAGCTGGCGCCCGACGGCTACCTGGTGACCGACCTCGCCGGCACCATCAGGGAGGCCAACCGCGCCGCGGTGACCCTGCTCGGGGTCGACCCGGACGCGGCCCGCGGCAAGCCGCTGGCGGTCTTCGTCACGGCGGCCGACCGCTCCCGCTTCCGCGGCCTCTTCCCGCGCCTCCTCGCCGGCGAGCGGTTCGCCGACTGCGAGATGTCCCTGCACCCGCGGGGCCGGTCGGAGCTGCCGGCCCTCCTCACCGTGTCGCGCGAGGAGAGGCCGGGAGACGCGCCCGACCAGCTGCTGTGGATCGTCCGCGACATCTCCCGCGCCAAGGCCACCGAGCAGGCGCTCCGCGAGAGCGAGGAGCGCCTGCGCCACTCCCAGCGCCTGGAGGCGGTGGGGCGCCTGGCCGGCGGCATCGCCCACTCCTTCAACAACCTGCTGGCGGCGATCGCCTTCCACGTCGAACTCCTGGCCGACGGTCTCGGCGCCGGCGAGGAAGGGGAGGCGCTCCGCGACCACGCCGACGAGATCCGGATCGCCGGGGAGCGGGCGGCGGCGCTCGCCAGCCAGCTCCTCGCCTTCGGCAGAAAGCAGGTGCTCCAGCCGCGGGTGACCGCGCTCAACGAGGTCATCGCCAGCATGGAGCCGATGGTGCGCCAGCTGATCGGCGAGCAGATCGAGCTCGAAACCCGGCTCGACCCCGGGGCGGGGGCGATCAACGTCGACCTGGCGCAGTTGGAGCAGGTCCTCCTGAACCTCCTCGTCAACGCCCGCGACGCCATGCCCGACGGCGGCCGCTGCACGATCGAGACGACGGCGGTCGAGGCCGGGGAGAAGGATCCGGAGCGGCCGCTCGACATCCCCCCCGGCCCCTATGTCCGCCTGGCGATCGCCGACAGCGGGATCGGCATGGACGAAGAGACCCAGTCCCACATCTTCGAGCCCTTCTACACCACCAAGGAGCGGGAGAAGGGGACCGGTCTCGGGCTCGCCACGGTCTACGGCATCGTGCGCCAGAGCGGCGGCGACATGCGGGTCGAGAGCACGCCTGGGCAGGGCGCCCGCTTCGAGATCTACCTGCCCCGGGTAGCCGCGATCCCCGAGCCGCTGGCGCGCCGCCCCGCCTCGCGGTCGAAGCGCGGCGGCTCCGAGCTCATCCTGCTGGTCGAGGACGAGGAGAACATCCGCGAGCCCGTCGTCGAGGTGCTCGGGGTGCAGGGCTACCGGGTGCTCGCGGCCGCCAACGGCGCCGAAGCCCTGGAGCTCGCCAAGCGGCAGAAGGAGCCCATCCACCTGCTGGTGACCGACGTCATCATGCCGGGGATGAGCGGCAGCCAGCTCGCCGAGCAGCTCGCCGCCTCCCGCCCGGAGATGAAGGTGCTCTACATCTCCGGCTACCCGGAGGACGCCATCGCCCGCCACGGCGTTCTCGAGCCCGGCGAGTTCTTCCTTCAGAAGCCGTTCCCCCCCAGCCTGCTCCTGCGCACCTTGAGAGAGGTGCTCGAGGGCCCGCCCCGGCAGTCGCCCGGGCTTAAAGACCGCTGAAAGGCCGTTTCACCGCCATGCCTGGACACGACATCATCGTCATCGGTGCCTCCGCCGGAGGGGTCGAGGCGCTCACCGAGATCATGGGTACCCTGCCGGTCGACCTGCCGGCAGCGATTTTCGTCGCCCTCCACCTGGGCCCCGGCCGGAGCTCCATGCCGGAGATCCTCACCCGGGCGGGGAAGCTCCCCGCCGGACACCCGGTCCACCGCGAGCCGATAAGGCGCGGCCGGATCTACGTGGCGCCTCCCGACCGGCACCTGCGGGTGGGCAACGGGCAGCTGCTCCTCGAGCAGGGCCCCAAGGAGAACGGCCACCGGCCGGCCATCGACGTCCTCTTCCGCTCGGCGGCGCAGGTCTACGGCCCGCGGGTGGTGGGGGTCGTGCTCACCGGCAACCTGGACGACGGCACGGCGGGCCTCCTGGAGATCAAGAAGATGGGGGGGCTCGCCGTCGTCCAGGATCCCGAAGAGGCCGACTATCCGGGGATGCCGAAGAACGCGGTCGAGAGCGTCTGTGTCGACCACGTGATGCCCCTGCCCGCGCTCGGGTCGCTCCTCGTCCGGCTGGCCGAAGAGCCGGTGCCCCCGGGACCGTCCGGAGACGGCGGGGAGCCCCTCTCCCAGGAATCCCAGGAGCCCAATGGTGGAAAGCGGTCGGCGGACGCTCCCGAGGGGTTCGGCGAGCTGCTCGGCGAATCGGGCGAGGACTTCGGCACCCCCTCCGGCTTCACCTGCCCGGACTGCGGCGGCGGCCTCTGGGAGTGGGAGCAGGAGGGGTTCCACCGCTACCGGTGCCGCACCGGCCACGCCTACTCGCCGGAGAGTCTGGGGGCCCTCCAGAAGGAGCGGGTCGACCTCGCCCTCGGGGCCGCTCAGCGGAGCCTCAAGGAGGGGGCCGACTTCGCCCGCCGCATGGCGCTCCGGATGCATGCCAAGGGTCTGCCCCTGATCGAGCAGCGCTACCTGGAACGCGCCGCGGAGGCCGAGAGAAACGCCCGGGTCCTCCGCACCCTCCTCCTCACCCAGATCGACTGAAGAGCCGTTCTCTACTCGCCGGCCGCCAGCCGCGCCGACGGCGGCCGGCTCTCGTCCAGCCGGCGGAGCATCTTGGCGACCGCCCGGCAGGAGAGCTTGCGCACGCTCGACACGTTGTAGCCGAGGATCTCGGCGCACTGGGCGGTGCTGTAGCCGAAGAGGTAGCGGAGCGCGAGGAGGGCGCTGTGGCGGTCCTCCAGACATTCGAAGAGCCGGTCTAAGTCCCAGAGCATCTCTTCCCGCTCCTGCTCGGGGGAGACCGGCTCGGAAAGCACCTCCAGGAAGACGGGATCGACCGCCTGCAACCGGCTGCCCTGCTTTTCCCGCCAGTAGATCGAGCACTTGTGGCGGAGCGTGCCGAGCAGCCACCCCTCCTTGAAGTAGATGTCGTCCCAGCGCTTGAAGGTGACGATCAGGGCCTCCTGCATGAGGTCCTCGGCATCCTGGTGGGGGACGCGGTACTGGGCGAAGACCCGCCGGACCTTCGGGCGGACGACTTCGATCAGCTCGTCCATCGACGCCGGCCCGGAGGGCGAGCGCGGGGGTGGGGTGGCGTCATCCATGGCGAAATGGGATAGAGGCCCCGCGATGTTTCAAGGCCAGAAGCGCCGACTTTATCACTCTGGAATGCAACGAAGCACCGGGACCAGCGAAAAATCCGGCCTGCGAGGACTGAAAAGAGGGGTGCAGCGGACGGAAGGTGCCGCTTATGAACCGAAGATGCGACTTCCGATATCGGTACCGACGAATCGTTGTTTAGGTCGTCAACCTATTGGGAAGCCGCACAAAGATCCTGGAAGGGACCGAACAGATCTCTTATGTCGTGAGGGTCGACGGTGACCGAACCACGAGTGCTTCGTCAGTCTTGGAATGATAGGTAGAGGCTTCGCGTCGCTTGGTCCCGCAGAGCTTCCGCAAGCAAAATCTCTCGTAAAGAGCCGGCTTGAGACCGGCTTGAGAAGAGTCCTCGCCGAAGCGTCCCTCCCCCCTGGGCGGGCGGGTGGAAGGGGATGGGGGGAGGACAGGAGGGGGGTGGCATTGCGCCAGTCGCCCCAGTGTCCTCATTCCAAGGCTGACGACCCACTAGGGCGAGATCGTCGAGGCTGGCGGTTTCACGTCCACCACGAACACCCCGGTCCGCACCGGGCCGCCGCTCCTTACCTGCACCCAGAGGTGGTAGCGGCCGGGCTGGGGGAAGGCCCAGGGGAAGGAGAGGACACTGTCGGCCGGCGCCATCGCCATTCCGGCCATCCCTGCCATGCCTTTCCCCTGCTGCTTGTCGAAGAACTGGAGCGCCGCCATCGAAACCGTCCCCTCCGGGTGGAGGTGGACGAACACCTGGCCGCCACCGTCGCTACCGTCTCTCGGATCGTCGCGGACGACCGCGGCATGGGAGAGCATCCCCATGTAGGGCTCGATCGGCGCCGGCTTGCCGTCCGCGCCGTGGAGGGCGAAGCGGAGGCCGGCATCCTCTCCGGCCCTCCGCGCCCCGGCCGGCCCGAGCCAGGTCAGGATGAGGCCGTCGCCCAGGGCGAAGGCACCGCCCGGTCCGGCCGCGAAGCCCGCGGGCTGGAATCGTCCCGGAAGGAGTCGTCCGGGTCTGGCGAGGGGGGCGCCGGAAGGGTCGCGCTCGGCGGTGCGCTCGGCGGGAGCAGCGGGAGCGGCGGAACGTTCACGTTCGCCGTCAGGGTCTCGGAGAAGCCGTCCTCGTGGGTGACGTCGGCGTAGAGCCGGTAGGGGCCGGCCGGGAGGGGCGGCAGGGTGGCAGCGAAGGCTAAGGGGTCGCTGCCCTCGGGGATGGGATGGAGGTGGGCGAAGGCATCCTGCCCCGGCTGGCGGACGAGGAAGAGGTGCAGGAGCTTGCCGTGGTCGGGCAGCAGGGGGGTCCACCCGCGCCCCCCCACGGCGGGCGGGTCGATCTTGAGGGTGAGCTCCCGGCCCGCCCCGGCGGCGCGGACGCTCGCCGCGACCGGGAAGGGGCGATAGATCGTCCGCGCGAACTCGGCGTCGACCTGGCGCCACCAGACCCGGCCCCCCCAGAGGGCGAGAGCGAGGAGGACCGCCGTCCCCGCCACCACCCAGCGGGCCCGCCGGCGGTGGCGGCGATCGGGCTCCACTCCAGGCGGGAGCTCGCTCTCCCGCACGGCGGCCCCGATCGCGGTCAGCGCCCCGGCCAGCAGAAAGGCGCCGAGGGCGGCGAGGACGATCGCCATCCCGCGACGCATGGGCAGGCGCCGGGTGGCCACGGCGACGACCGGGACGAGCACCGTGCCGGTGCCGGCGGCGCCCTTCACCTCGACCCGAACGCTGTAGGAGGTCGGGCGCATCAGCCAGAGCTGGGCGCTCCACAGGCTGGAGTCGCCGCGCACCCGCCGCGCCGGCTCGGCCGGGGGGACCCCCTCGGGACCGGCATTCCAGACCACCGGCTGCACGGCGATCGCGGTGATCCCCCCCTCGGAGCCTCCGGCCGGCATCGCCGGCATCGCCGACATCGCCGGCATTGCCGGCATCGCCGTCCGCACGGTGATCTCCGCCTGGCCGGGGACGACCGAGGGCGGGCGGACGACGATCCGCACCGGGTAGGGGCCGGCCATGCTGTCGAAAAAGACGTCGGGGCTCCCCACGTGCCCCATGGTGACGAGGGCCACCGCGGCCATGCCGAAGAAGAGAGCTCGCCGGCTTGCGAGTTGCCGCGATCAACGCTGCACCCGGCCCATCCAGCTCCCCCAGAGGAGACCCAGCCGGGCCGAGACGGTGGCGAGGACGAAAGGCCACGGCGAGCTTCAACGGGGTCACCGGGTCGATGTCGGTGTCCCAGAACTGGTGCTGCCAGGGGCCGATGTGGTTGTAGTAGGTCCACTGGTCGGCGGCGAAGAACCAGTTGCGGGCGTGCGCGGTGAGCATGAAGCCGGAGAAGAGCCACTGCGCGGCGAAGAAGACGGCGAGGAACGCCAGGCCGGCGGCGAGGGCGAGGCGCCCGTCGCGCCCGTCCCGCGCCTCCCGACCGTCCCGACCGTCGCCGAACCGCTGTACGAGCAGGTCGATGGCGAGCGCCGGCAGGAGGAGGAGGAGGGGGAACTCGGTCGGCCACATGTGGGTGACCGGGTTGTAGATGGGGGCGAGAAGCGGCCGCGCCGGGAAGAGCGGCAGAATCCAGAGCATGGCGAGCCTCAGGGCGGTGTAGGAGAGGGCCGTCCAGGTCGCCCCCCAACGCAGGCGCGCGCCGCGGGCGACGGCGAGCAGGAGGAACGGATAGAGCGCAGAGGAGAGCTTGTAGAAGAGCCCGCCGTGCTGCCGGTTGGGCTCGCTGTACTCCATCACCACGGTGGCGACGAGGACGAGCAGGATGCCGGCGGCGTAGGTGAAGGCGAGGGTGAGCCGCGGCTTGGCCGCGGGCGGCACCCGGTTCGCCCAGGCCACGGCGAGCAGCATGGTGCCGAGCTGAATGGCGATCATGCCGGCGGCCAGAACCATGTGAGGCGGCGAGATGATCTTGACGTCCAGGCCGTAGGCGTTGTGCCACCAGTCGTCGAAGGGGGCCGAGGTGACCATGGCGAGGGCGCCCCAGATCGCCACCCAGGCGCCGAGCGGGGCGCGGAAACCCCAGAAACGAACGGCGGCGGGGGCCTCGGACACGCCCGCAGCCCCGCCGAAGGTGGTCCGGAGCGCCAGCCAGCCGGCGGACAGCCCGGCGAGCACCCCGCCGAGGTAGATCGCCAGGTGCGCCGGGGTCCAGAAGGTGTCGCGGCCGATCGTCGCGTGCCAGGAGATGTCCCAGAGCAGGCCGACGGCGATGCTCGTCGAGCCGAAGAGGGCGGTATAGAGATACCAGGGGAGGGCGGCGGCGCGCTGGCGGGCGGCGGAGACCTGCGAGGGGGTCTTGAAGGAGGGCCGAAACCGGAGCCGGACGGGTGACGGATTCCATGCGAGGTCTTCTACGGGCAGGGAGACGACGAAGTTATGGCCCTCCCTGGCAGAGGGAGGCGGGTCGAGAGGGAGCCGTCCAGGGCCAGGGCCCGCAATTTCGAGCCCCGTCCGTCCTCTCGGGGGCACATCATTGTAGACGAGCCGGAGCATTTTAGGGCAAGATTCGTGCGGATGGGGTCGACTTCGCGCCTCCGCTTCGCTACAGTGGTGCACCTATGAATGAGAACGAGAGTCAAGAGAAAACCGATTTCGGCGCCATCCTCGCCGAGTTCGAGCAGGACAAACCGGCGACCGAGGGCGCTCAGGCCCCCAAAGTGGGGGACAAGGTGAGCGGCAAGATCCTCTCGGTCGGTCCGGAAGCGGCGTTCGTGGACTTGGGCGGTAAGGCCGAGGGGATGATCGAGCTCGCCCAGGTCAAGGACGCCGAGGGCCAGGTCACGGTTCAGGTCGGCGACACCCTGGAGGCCACGGTCACGGGGGTCGACAGCGACACCGGCAGCCTGGTCTTGAAGAAGCGGGGCGGCGGGCGCGGGGCCGAGGCCCGCTCGGAGATCGAGTCGGCGCACCAGAACGGCATCCCCGTCGAGGGGCTGGTGACCGCGGTGGTCAAGGGCGGCGTCGAGGTGCAGGTCTCCGGGCTGCGCGGTTTCTGCCCGGTCTCCCAGCTCGACCTGCGCTATGTCGAGGACCCCGAGCGTTTCGTGGGCCAGCGGCTGACCTTCAGGGTCACCAAGTACGAGGAGGGTGGCAAGGGACGGCGTCCCAACATCATCCTCTCCCGCCGTTCCCTCCTGGAAGAGGAGCAGAAGGCCAAGGCGGCGGAGACCCGCGAGCGGCTCCAGCCCGGCGCGGTGGTGCACGGCAAGGTGACGTCGCTCACCGAGTACGGCGCCTTCCTGGACTTGGGCGGCCTCGAAGGGATGCTCCACGTGAGCGAGATCGGCTACGCGCGGACCGCTCATCCCAAGGACGTGCTCCAGGTCGGCCAGGAGCTGGAAGTCCAGATCCTGAAGATCGAGCCCGCCAAGGGCGGCAAGCAGGGGGAGCGGATCTCGCTCTCCAGAAAAGCCCTGGAGGCCGACCCCTGGAAGGAGGCGGCGACCCGCTTCCCCGACGGCACCAAGGTCAAGGGGCGGGTGATGCGGCTCGAGACCTTCGGCGCCTTCATCGAGGTGGCGCCGGGCCTGGAAGGGCTCGCCCACATCAGCGAGCTGGGGGCCGGCCGGCGGATCAATCATGCCCGCGAGGTGTTGCAGCTCGGCCAGGACGTCGAGGTGACGGTGCTCGGGGTGGATACGGCCAAGCGCCGGATCTCCCTCTCGCTCCAGGGCGAGCGGGACGAGCCGCAGCAGCGCAGCGAGTCGCGAGAGCCGTCTGCGTCGATGCGCGGCGAGCGGGAGGGTGGCGGCGGCGGCGGCGGGCGCAATGCCGGCGGTGGGGGTGGTGGCGGCGGACGCCAGGAGCGGCCGCGCCGCGAGCGCGAATCGCGCGGTGGCGGCGGGGGTGGCGGCGGCCGGGAGCGCGAGCGGGACCGTGGCGATCGCGGGGACGAGGGGGTGCCAGCCGCCTCTTCGGTCAGCAGCGGATCGGGCTTCGGCTCGATGGCGGACTTCTTCCGCACCAGCCAGAAGAAGCCGCAGTAGGACGGGCGCGAGCCCGTCCTACCGCCGCCCCGCCATGCCTTTCCGCCTGCCGACGCGGACCGTCCTCGAACCGGGGTGTATCGCGCGCCTGCCGGAGATCGCGGCGAGCTACGCGCCGGGGAAGGTCCTCCTCGTCACCGACCGGGGCTACCGGTCGACCGGCATCCCGGAGCGGGTGGTCCGCGACCTCACCGCCCGATCCCTCCCCGTTCTCCTCTTCGACGAGATCGAGCCCAATCCCCGTTCGACGACGGTCGACCGCCTGGCCGAACGGGCGCGCGGCGAGGGGGTGACGCTCGTCGCCGGCCTCGGCGGCGGGAGTGTTTTGGACGCCGCCAAAGCCCTGGCGATGCTCGTCCCCAACGGCGGCCGCGCCGAGGACTACGAGGGGAAAAACCGCGCCATCCAGGCCTCGCTCCCCTTTCTCGCCGTGCCGACCACCTGCGGCACCGGCTCCGAGGTCACCTGGGTGTCGGTGATCACCCACCCCGAGCGGCTGTGGAAGATGAGCCTCAAGGGCGACTCGATGTACCCCGACTGGGCGCTCGTCGACGCCGATCTCCTCAAAACCCTCCCCCCCTCCTTCGTCGCCTGGACCGGGCTCGACGCCCTGACCCACGCCCTGGAGGCGGTGACCGGCCGCGCCGCCAACCCCGCCTCGGACGCCCTGGCGGCGCGCGCCGTGACCCTCCTCTTCCGCTACCTGAAGCGGGCGGTCGAGGACATCTCCAGAGACGCCGCGGCGCGGGAAGGGGTGGCGCAGGCGTCGACCCTCGCCGGCATGGCCTTCGGCAATGCCGACGTGGGGGCCGTCCACTGCCTGTCGGAGACGGTCGGCGCCCGCTGGGACACCCCGCACGGCCTCGCCAACGCGGTCCTCCTGGCACCGGTCCTGCGCTCGCACGGAGCGGCGGTCACGCCGCAGCTCGCTGCCCTGGAGGCGAACCTCCCCGGCGGCCCCACCGGGGCGGACGACGGGGAGCGGGCCGAGCGCTTCCTGGTCTCGGTGGAGGCTCTCGTCCGCGCCCTGGAGACCCCCCACTTCACCGACCTCGGCATCCCCCGCGCGGACTACCCCTGGATCGCCAAGCGCGCCGCCCAGAACGGCTCGAACGCCGCGAACCCGCGGCCGATGGGCGCCGAGGAGTACCTCACGCTCCTGTCAGGGTTGTAAGGGAGCAGCGGTCGTTACGGCCGGTGAACGATATAGCGCTCTTTCCCGGCCTGGAACTCCTCCCGCGAAAGGCTGTAGCGGACGGTCTCCCGCCCGCCCTTCGCGATCCTCTCCACCTCGTGCATTCCGGCCTTTTCCATGACCCGCAGGGAGGCGACGTTCGGCGCGTCGGAGCTGCCGTCGACGCGGTCGAGCCCCAGCTCTTCAAAACCGTAGCGGAGAAGCGTGCGGACGAGCTCGGTCGCCAGGCCTCGCCCCCAGTGGACGGGCGCCAGGCCGAAGAGGATCTCCAGCCCCGCCGGGAAGGGCCAGTAGCCGCCGAACCCGGCGACCGGCGCCCGGCCGCTCCGGTAGACCGCCCAGAGGCCGGTACCGTCCGTCCCGAAGCGCCGCAGGCTCTCTGACACCACCGCCCAGGTCTGCTCGATGGGGAGGACCTGATCGTCCCACAGGTAGCGGCGGACGTCGGGATCGGTGAAGAGGTGATGGAGGTCGTTGCGGTCGGCGGCCCGGAGCGGGCGGAGACGGAGCCGCTCCGTCTCGATCTCGGCAATCTTCGGCACGGCTGGATTCTACTCGCCCCGGCATCTGTCACGAATAACGGAAAGCCTATAGGATGATGGCGACTACTTTCGTCAAAACGCCGTCTTTTTCCGCCAAGGAGGAGACCATGGCCGCCCCGGTTGCGCAAAGCTACGCGAACCACCGCAAGTTCGTCCCCGGATTCCACGCGCTCACCTTCGGGATCCTGCTCGTCTATCTCCTCTGGGCGCTCTACCGGGTGATCTTCCACTTCTCGACGGATCACCTCTTCGAGCTCCTCCCGGCCCTCGCCCTCCCCCTGGTCGCCTTCTATACCCGCATCTTCCCGCTGAGCGTCCAGAACCGGGTGATCCGCCTCGAGGAGCGCCTGCGCCTGGAGCGCCTCTGCCCCGAGCTCAAGAACCGCACCGGCGAGCTGTCGACCGGCCAGCTCGTCGCTCTCCGCTTCGCGAGCGACGCCGAGCTCCCCGCCCTCGCCCGCCGGGTGTTGGACGAACACATCGACGACCAGAACGTCATCAAAAAGCAGATCCAGGCCTGGCGCGCCGATCACCTGCGGGCGTAGGAACGGAACGTAGGGGACGGAAAAGAAAAACCCCGCGATCTCCTGGGGAGACCGCGGGGCGGAAAGTACCGAGCTGAGCGGGTCCGGGTCAGTGCACCTCGGGCCCGTGGACGACCGGCGGGATGCGCAGCGCCTCCTCCTCGCCGAACATCAGGCGCCCTTCACGAAACGAGGCGCCCCGGAGGGTGATCGCGAGCGCCTGCCCGAGCTCCTCGCAGGGGTAGACGGTGAGGATGTCGCGTACCTCCTGCGGCAGGTCCTCCAGATCCGGCTCGTTGTCCTTCGGCAGCAGGATGTTGGTGATCCCGGAGCGTACGGCCCCGAGCACCTTCTCCTTCACCCCGCCGATCGGCAGCACCCGCCCGGAGAGGGTGATCTCGCCGGTCATCGCGAGGTCGTGGCGGGCCGGCCGGCCGGAGAGGGCCGAGACCAGGACCGTCGCCATCGTCACCCCTGCCGAGGGACCATCCTTGGGGATGGCGCCCGCCGGCACGTGGATGTGGATGTCGCGGTCGAAGGCCTCGTCCGGAATCCCCAGCGAGACGGCGTGGGAGCGCGCATAGCTCCAGGCGGCGCGGGCCGACTCCTTCATCACGTCCCCGAGCTGACCGGTCAGAGACCAGCTCGCCCTTGCCGCGCATGGTCGACGCCTCGACGAACATGATGTCGCCGCCCGTCGGGGTGTAGTACATGCCGGTCGCGACCCCCACCTGGTCCTCGCGCGAGGCCTGCTCCGGGTGGACCTTGGGACGGCCGAGGAGACCCCGCACCTGGTCACGGCCGAGCTCCATCCGCTCGCACTCGCCGGAAGCGATCTTGCGCGCCACCTTGCGGGCGAGGCGGCCCATCTCCCGTTCGAGCTGGCGGACGCCGGCCTCTCGGGTGTAGCCGGTGATGACCTCGGAGACCGCGCCGTCGCCGATCGCCACCTGGTCGCCGGTGACCCCGTTCTCCGTCAGCTGGCGCGGCACCAGGTACTGGCGGGCGATGGCGAGCTTCTCGCGCTCGGTGTAGCCGGCGAACTGCACCACCTCCATCCGATCGAGGAGCGGCCCCGGGATGTTCTGGATGAAGTTCGCGGTGGCGATGAAGAGCACCTCCGAGAGGTCGTACGGCACCCCCAGGTAGTGGTCGGTGAAGGTGTCGTTCTGCGCCGGGTCGAGGACCTCCAGGAGGGCGCTCGCCGGATCTCCCTGGAAGGAGACGCCGAGCTTGTCGACCTCGTCGAGCAGGAAGACCGGGTTCTTGGTCCCCGCCTGCTTCATCCCCTGCAGAATGCGGCCCGGCATGGCGCCGACGTAGGTCCGCCGGTGACCGCGGATGTCCGCCTCGTCGCGCACGCCGCCCAGCGAGATGCGGACGTACTTGCGCCCCATGGCGCGGGCGATCGACTTGGCGACCGAGGTCTTGCCGACTCCCGGAGGGCCGACGAAGAGGAGGATCGGACCCTTGGTCTTCTCGTCCTCGTTGCCGGGCACCGCCCTGTCGGACGCGACCGGCGCGGTATCGGCGGCAGTCGCCGGCATCGGCGGCATCGGCGGCATCGGCGGCATTGGAAACATGGAGACCGCCGATCGCATCGTCGCCTGAAGCCTCACCCTCTTCGGCGGCCTCCCGGGCCTTCTCGGCCCTGGCGACCTTCTGGCGCAGCTGGCGGACGGCGAGGAATTCGAGCACCCGGTCCTTGACGTCGCCCAGGGCATAGTGGTCGGCCTCGAGGATGTCGGAGGCTTGGGAGAGCTCGAGGTGCTCCGGGCTCCGCTCGCTCCAGGGCAGCTCGGAGATGGTCTCCAGGTAGGTGCGGATGACCTGGGACTCCATGCCCTCGCGGCCCATCCGGGAGAGCCGGCCGAGCTCGCGGTCGACCTCCTTCCTGACCTCCTCGGGGAGGGCGAGCGAGGCGAGCTTCTCGCGGAGGCCGTCGGTGGCGCTGGGGTCGTCCCCTTCGCCCAGCTCCTTCTGGATGGCCCGCATCTGCTCGCGGAGCAGCATCTCGCGCTGGCGGTCGCCGAGCTCCTCTTGAACCTTGCTCTTGATGTCCTCCTGCGCCTCGATCACCGACAGCTGGCGCTGGACGTGGACCAGCACCCGGCGCAGGCGCTCCTCGACCGAGAGGGCTTCGAGCAGGCTCTGGCGCTGGGCCTGGGTGAGCTCGGTGTAGGCGGCGACCAGGTCCGCCAGGCGGCCGGGCTCCTCGACGCCGGCGAGGACGTTCTGGACCACCTCGTCCGGCAGGCCGGCCTTCTTGCCGAGCTCGGCCGCCCGCTCCCGCGCCTCGCGGAAGAGGGCGATGAACGAAGGGTGCTGCGTGTTCAAGGGCGCCATCTCCTCCGCCTCGCGGACGGTCGCTTCGAGATGGCCGTCCTTCTCGATGACGCGCATGGAGATGCCACGGTTCTCACCGTGCAGGAGGAGCTGCATTCCGGCGAGCCCGCGCTGCACCTGACCGATGCGGGCGACGGTGCCGATGGTATACAAGTGCTCCGGCGTGACCTCCTTGACGTCCTCGCGCTGCGAGACCGCGAAGACCAGACGCCCGGGGGTCGCCAGGGCCGCTTCGATCGCCCGCAGAGTGCTCGGCCGGCCGGCATTGATCGGCGTGGTAACTCCCGGGAACAGCACGAAGTCCCGGAGAGGAAGCACGGGCAGAGTCATACGTTCCGACATTTGGATTCTCCTCGGAGAAGCCGTCTTAGCTTCTCCCTATCTACTTTGGGCCGGTCGACCAGGTTGGCTTGGCGGTCCAATGTATCGAAAACAACCGGCCGGAGCGGCTTCGAATTCCAGGCCCATGCCTGGAATATTAGTCAATTCGGCTCAACTACTACCCTGGTGGGTCCGAGGCTTAGTATAAGCCGCTCAACCTTCCAGGGACAGCCGGAATTCCAATCTCCCCTTTTTCCTGTGATTTCGGCTGCAATCTTCGTGAAATCTAGCAGCGCGTAGAATGGCGGCTCCTATCCCTTGGAGGTCTGTGATGAAGAGAGCTGGTCTGCCGGTCGCGCTGCTCGTTCTCCCCCTGCTCGCCCTGCCCGTCTTCCCGGTCTTGGGACAGGGAGCCCCCGACCGGCCGACGACCGCCGAAACCGACGAAACCGCCTTAGCTGCAGCGGGAGCTTCCACGGCCCTCGCGCTCCACCGGGAGGAGAAGGAGAAGAAGCCCCTCCCCGAGGAGAAGGTCTCCCAGACTCATCACACCCTGATTCTGGACGGCCAGAAGATCGCCTATACCGCGACCGCCGGGACCCTCCTCTTCAAGGACGACGACGGGACCCCGCGGGCCTCGTTCTTCTACGTCGCCTACAGCAAGGATGGGGTCCGGGATGCCCGCGACCGGCCGGTCACCTTCGCCTTCAACGGCGGCCCCGGCTCCGCCTCGGTCTGGGTCCACATGGGGGCGTTCGGGCCGAAGGCGGTGGCGCGCGATCCCGAGGGGATGGCCCTGCCGCCGCCGGCACGCCTGATCGACAACGATCTCTCGATCCTCGACGTGACCGACCTCGTCTTCATCGACCCGATCTGGACCGGCTACAGCCGGCCGCTCCCCGGCGAGGACGTCAAGAAGTTCACCGGCGTCAAGAACGACATCGAGTCGGTCGCCGAGTTCATCCGCCTGTGGACGAGCCGCAACGAGCGCTGGGGCTCGCCGAAGTTCCTCGCCGGCGAGAGCTACGGCACCACCCGCGCCGCCGGGCTCGCCCGCTACCTGGACGAGCGTTACGGCCTGATGTTGAACGGCGTCATCCTGGTCTCCTCGATCCTCAACTGGCAGGACCAGGACTTCCACGTCGGCAACGACATGCCGTACCTCCTCATCCTCCCCAGCTACACGGCGGCGGCCTGGTACCACAAGAGGCTGCCGCCCGAGCTCAGCGGCGACCTGCGGCATACCTTGGACGAGGTCGAGTCCTTCGCCCTCCACGACTACGCCCTCGCCCTCCTCGCCGGGGACCGTCTGCCGGAGGCGCAGCGGCGCGAGGTCGCGGCCCGGTTCGCTCGTTACACCGGCCTCTCGGTCGACTACGTGCTCCGCGCCAATCTGCGGGTCGAGCTCGACCGCTTCACCAAGGAGCTGCTCCGCGACCAGGGCCGAACCGTGGGCCGGCTCGACACCCGCTTCACCGGCCGCGACCTCGACTCGGTGGGCGAGGTCCCCGAGTACGACCCGGCGAGCGCCGCGACCGGCGGGCAGTACGCGGGGGCGGTCAACGACTATCTGCGGCGCGAGCTGGGCTTCAAGAGCGACCTCGTCTACGAGTTCCTCTCCCGCAAGGTCCACCCCTGGAGCTTCGAATCCTTCCCCAACCAGTACGCCAACCTGGCCGAGCCCCTGCGCCAGGAGATGACCCAGAACCCCGACTTGAAGGTCCTCGTCGTGGGCGGCCACTACGACCTCGCGACCCCCTACTTCGACTCGGTCTACACCCTCGACCACCTGGGCCTGCCACCGGAGCTCCGCGCCAACATCCGGATGATCCAGTACGAGGCCGGGCACATGATGTACCTCCGCCGCAGCGAGCACGAGAAGCTGAAGCGCGACCTGACGGAGTTCATCCGCGCCGCGTCGGCGGCAGGGACCGGCGGGGGGAAGGGGCGATAGGGGGCCGGCGCCCCTACTTCACCCACACCGTCTTGATGTTGACGAACTCGCGGATGCCGACCTCCGACAGCTCGCGGCCGTAGCCCGAGCTCTTGATGCCGCCGAAGGGGAGCCGGGGGTCGGACTTGACGACGCCGTTGACGAAGACCGAGCCGGCCTCGATCGCCGCGGCGATGTCCTCGCCGCGCGCGGCATCGCCCGTCCACAGGCTCGCCCCGAGGCCGAAATGGGAGCGGTTGGCGAGCTCGATGGCATGGGCGGTGTCCCGCGCCCGCACCACCGCCGCCACCGGTCCGAAGGTCTCCTCGTCGAAGGCCGCCATCCCGGGCTCGACCCCGAGGAGGACGGTGGGGGCGTAGAACCACCCCTTGCCGGGCAGCCGGTGGCCGCCGGCCGCGAGGCGCGCCCCGGCCTCGACCGTCCGCTTCACCTGGTCGTCCAGATCGCCGAGCAGATCCTCCCGCGCCATGGGGCCGACGTCGGTCGCCGAATCCAGGGGGTCGCCCACCGTGAGCTCCTCCATCTGGCGGACGAACTCCGCCTCGAAGCGGTCGGCGACCGCCGCCTCGACGATGAAACGCTTGGCCGCGATGCAGCTCTGGCCGGAGTTGATGGTCCGCGCCTTGGCCGCCTGGCGCGCCGCCTCGGCGGGGTCGGCGTCGTCCAGGACGATGAAGGGATCGGAGCCCCCGAGCTCCAGGACCGTCTTCTTGAGGCACCGGCCGGCCTCCGCCGCCACCTCCCGCCCCGCCTTCTCGCTCCCGGTGAGAGTCACGGCCATGACCGCCGGGTGGCGGATCAGCTCGGCGGTCCGCGCGGAGGGGACGAGGAGGGTGGTCATCACCCCGTCCGGAAACCCCGCCTCGTGGAACAGGGCCTCGATGGCGAGCGCCGTCCCCGGCACGTTCGAAGCGTGCTTTAAGAGCCCGACGTTCCCCGCCATGAGCCCCGGGGCCAGGAAGCGGAAGACCTGCCAGAGGGGGAAGTTCCAGGGCATCACGGCGAGCACCGGCCCGAGCGGCTGGTAGACGACGAAGCTCCGGGTCGCATCGGTCGCCACCGCCTGCTCGGCGAGGAAGCGCTCGGCATGCTCGGCGTAGAAGTCGCACACCCAGGAGCATTTGTCGACCTCCGACTCGGCCGAGGTCAGGGTCTTCCCCATCTCGGCGGTCATCAGCCGGGCGAAGCGGTCGCGGTTCTCCCGCAGGAGGTCGGCGGCCCGTCGCATCAGCTCGGAGCGTTCGGCAAAGGAGAAGTCACGCCAGGAGGGGAATGCGGCGGCAGCCAGCGCCAGGCGGCGCTCCACCTCCGTGGCATCGTGGTCGGGGTACTCGGCGATCAGCTCTTCGGTAGCGGGATTGATGGCTTTCATGGTGAACGGAAAGCCTGCAAACTTCCTACCGTGAGGCGAAGGGGCCGGCTCGGGGGGGCAGCGGGGCCAATGGGGGAGACCAGAAATGGCGGAGAGGGAGGGATTCGAACCCTCGGTCCGGGTTTACCCCGAACAACTGCTTAGCAGGCAGCCCCGATCGGCCACTCCGGCACCTCTCCGCGGTGTGGCAGGGCGTCATTCTAGAGGGGGAGGGGGCTGGAGTCAAAGATCTCGCCATTAGAGCCCGCAGGATCTACTTCGGAGCGGAGAGTCGGGCGGCGGCGCTCCGCGGCAGGAGCAGCCAGATCTGCCCCGGATGCTTCATGCGGCCGGCGATCGCGGCCGCCGCCGCGTCGTGCCCCCAGAAGACATCGCCCCGCACCGGTCCGGTGATGGCGCCGCCGGTATCCTGGGCGACGAGCAGCCGCCGGAGGGGCCGATCGGGTGCCTTCTCGCCCGCCGGGGCCGCCGCGGGCGCTGTACCGTCGAGCCAGACCGGTACCCCCAGCGGCAGGTACTTGAGGTCGACGGCGAGCGAGCGCCCGGGGGTGAGGGGCACCCCTTCCGCTCCCAGCGGCCCCTCGCCTTTGAGCTCGTCGAAGAAAACGTAGGAACGGTTCCGCGCCAGGACCTGGGGCGCCTCGGCGGGGTGAGCGAGAAGCCAGGCGCGGATCGACTGGAGGGAGACCTCCTCCTTCTTCAAGGCTCCGCGCTCGACGAGATCGCGGCCGATGGCGAAGTAGGCCTGGCCGTTCTGGGCCGCATAGCCCACCCGCAGCACCCCCCCCTCGGCGAGCTCGATCCGGCCCGAGCCCTGGATCTCCATGAAAAAGGCGTCGATCGGGTCGTCCACCCAGGCGAGCTCGAGCCCTCGCCCGGCGAGCGCCCCGGCGCGGATTGCCGCCCGATCCGGGAAGGGGAGAAACGCCCGGTCCACCACTCTGCCCGCGATCCGCCGCCCCTTCCACTCCTCGCGGAAGAGCCCGAGGTCGACCGTCACCAATTCGGGGGGACGCCGGTAGAGGGGGACGGTATAGCGGGCGCTCGGCTTGCGGCTGCCATGGAGGGTGGGCTCGTAGTAGCCGGTGAAGAGCCCCGTCCGCTCTCCATGATTGCTCGCCGCGACCGGAGTGAACGCCGCCTCGAAGAACCCCCGTGCCGCCCCCCGATCCCGGCGCGGAACCTTCGCCGCCGCGGCGCAAACCGCCCGCCACTCGGCCGTCGTCCCCAGGGACTCCGCGGCACGGCTCTCCACCCGCTCGATCCGCGCACAGGAGCGCAGGAAGGCCGCGAGGGCCTCCTCGACCGCGTCCTCCCGCCAGCCCGGGAGGTCGGCGAAGCGAGCCGGCGTCAGCACCAGCCGATCCGGCACCGGCTTCGCACCGGTCCGGGGACGAAGGAAGAGCCAGACGCCCAGGCCGAGGACCACCAGGGCGAGGAGAGCGAGGAGGAGGAGTTTCTGGCGGCGGGGCATCGGCTCGAGCGCTGAGCGGCAGAGGGCTTCGCGCGGCTAGTGTACCGCCCCCACCCGCGCGATCGGCCCGCGGAACCGCCGGACGATGCGGGCGAGGAGGAGGACCGCCACGAAGGCGAGGCCGAGGGTGAGGCCCCACCAGAGACCGCGGGGACCCTGGCCGCGGCGGAAGGCGAGGTAGGCGCCCAGGGGGAGCCCGAGGACCCAGTACCCCACGAGGGCGACGACGGCGGCGAAGCGGGTGTCGGCGGCACCGCGGAGCGCCCCGGCGCCCACCACCTGCACGCCGTCGAAGACCTGGAAGGCACCGGCGACGGGGAGGAGCGTCGCGGCCATGGCAAGGACGCGGGGGTCCGCGCTGTAGAGGCCGGCCAGGAGGCGCGGGGCGAGCGCGAAGAGGAGACCGAAGAGGCCCATCACCCCGGCTCCCAGAACCAGGCAGACGGCGGCGGCGCGGCGGGCGCCCGGCATGTCCCCCCTCCCGATGGCGTTGCCCACCCGGGTGGATGCGGCGGCCGCCACCCCCACCGGAACCATGTAGGAGAGAGCCGCCAGATTGAGCGCGATCTGGTGGCCCGCGAGCTCGTGCACCCCGAGTCGACCCATGAGCAGGGCGACGGTGGCGAAGACCCAGAGCTCGAGCGAGTCATGAACCCCGATCGGCACCCCGAGCTGGAGGTGCTGGCCGTGCGCCCGCCAGACGAAAGCGTGGCGGGTGAAGCCCTGGAAGTAGGGTGCCAGGTCCTTGCGCGCGAAGAGGATGAGAGTCGCGAGCATGAACCAGCGCCCGATCGCGGTCGCGTAGGCCGAGCCGGCGACCCCGAGGGCCGGCGCCCCGAAGTGGCCGAAGATGAGGACGTAGTCGCCCACGAAGTTCACCACGTTGCCCACCAGCATGGCGACGACGGCCGGGCGCACGATCCCCATCGCCTGGAGCGTCTGGCGCAGAACGATGAAGACGAGAAAGGGGACGACCCCGGGGACGATGCCGCGGACGAAGGCGGTGGCGCCCTCCACCAGGGCGGGAGGTTGGCCGAGATGGGCGAGGACGGTCCGGACGTTCCAGAGGAGGAGCGAGAGGGGGACCGCGAGGACCAGCGCCAGCACCAGGCCGCGCTCCAGGTGGGCGCCGATCGCCGCTCGGTCCTCGGCTCCATGCGCCTGGGACACCAGGGGATCGATCGCCATCAGGATCCCCACCGCCCCGATCAGCAGGCTGAAGCTGAGGGAGTTGCCGAGGGCCCCGGCGGCGAGGGCCGCGGCCGACACCCGGCCGAGCATCATGGTGTCGACGACTCCCATGAACATGAGGCCGAGCTGCACGGCGACGACCGGCAGGGCGAGCCGGACCACCGCGCCGAGCTCCTCCTGCAAGCGAGCACGCCGGATCACGAGAGGTGGAGTAGGGACGGGCGGTACGGAGAGAGCTTGGTAGCGCATACGGGATTCGAACCCGTGTTACCGGCGTGAGAGGCCGGCGTCCTGGACCCCTAGACGAATGCGCCACGCATCGTCAGACCGGCGGAGGGTAACACAGCCGCGCGCCCGGGTTCAACCTGAAGGACCCGGGGGTACTGGGTCCGTTTGATCCGAGGACCGGCGACTGGCTGCGCGGAGCGCCCGAAGGAGTCGGCCCGCAGGGTTCCAGCGGACGCAGTACCGGACCCGGGACCGCCGGATGTAGTAGGGTAGGGGTCTGCTCGCCCGGCCCCCCGCCGCGCCCGAGGTTCCGCTTTGACCCTGAAGCTCGTCGCCACCATCGGAAATCAGACGGTCACCCTCCCCCGAGGGCGGGTGCTCCTGGTCGGCCGCTCGATCGCCTGCGATCTCCCGGTGCGCGACCCCAGCGTCTCGCGCCAGCACGCGGAGCTGGCGATCGACCCCGCGGGGGAGGGCCTCGCGGTGAGCGACCTGGGCTCGATGAACGGCACCTTCGTCAACGGCGAGAGGGTGACGCAGGCGACCGCGCTGCCGGGGGAGCAGGTCGCCTTCGGCCGCTCGGTCTTCGAGCTCAAGGAGGAAGCGGACGAGATCCAGGAGACCCCGGTCGAGCCCGACGTCGGCGCCCTGGACGCCACGATCCTCCGCCGGGTGCCGGTCGCCGGGCCGGCCGACATCGCGGCCCGGGTGTCGGCCCCCCACGGCCGCTCGCGGCTGCGGATCGGCGGCCAGTCGCAGGAGGAGCGCCAGGGCCGCCGCCTCGCTCTCTTCCTGGACATCGCCAAGGAGCTCTCCGTCCAGTCCGATCTCGACCGCCTGCTCGACAAGGTGGTCGACCTCACCTTCCAGGTGATGAGCGTCGACCGGGTGGCCATCCTCATGCTCACCCCGGCGGGCGAGCTCGTCCCCCGGGTCTCGCTCTGCCGGGTGGACGGCCGCGGCGCGGTCTGGCACGTGCCGGAGGCTCTCGCCCGGGAGGCGATCGCCGAGCGCACCGCCCTCCTGATCGAGAACGCCCCGGCGGACGACCGCTTCGACAGCTCGCTGACCGCCGAGCGGGGGGACGTCCAGAGCGCCATGTGCGCCCCGCTCTTCGGCAACGCGGGGACGGCGCTCGGGCTCATCTACCTCGACAGCCTGACGGCCCCGGGCTCCTTTTCCGACGAGGACCTGGAGTTTCTCTCCTCCTTCTCGGGGATGGTCTCGGTGGCGATCGAGAACAGCCAGCTGGTCGAGCGGGTGCGCCGGGAGGCCCTGGTGCTGTCGAATTTTCAGCGCTACTTCGCCCCCGAGCTGGCAGAGGAGATCGCCGCCCAGGAGGGGGAGATCCGGCTCGGCGGGATGAAACGCCAGGCGGTCGTCATGTTCGCCGACATCCGCGGCTTCACCGCCCTTTCTGAAGAGCTCTCCCCGGACGAGATCGCCTCGCTCCTCAACGAGTACTTTACCGAGATGGTCGAGATCGTCTTCGAGCACGGCGGCGCCCTCGACAAGTTCATGGGCGACGCCATGATGGCGATCTGGGGGGCGCCCCTGGCCCACCCCGACGACCCCGACCGCGCGGCGCGGGCGGCGATCGAGATGCAGCGGGCGCTCGAACGGCTGAACGAGGAGTGGAGCGGCCAGGGGCGGCGCCCCCTGGCGGTGGGGATCGGCCTCCAGGCCGGCGAGGTCTTCGCCGGCAACATCGGCAGCGACCGCCGGCTCGAATACACGGTGATCGGCGATGCCGTCAACACCGCCGCCCGGCTCTGCTCCGAGGCCGGCCCCGGCGAGATCCTGATCGGCGAGGCCCTCCACCAGATCCTCGAAGCCCCCCCGAGCGTCACCGCCCTCCCGCCCCTCCAGCTCAAGGGCAAGGCGCAGCCGGTGGCGGTCTACCGGGTGGAGTGGGGGACGTGATTTTTATCGGACGGCTCGACCCGGCGGCGGCCTACCGCGCCGACTGCACGACCCGCAGCCCCACATAATTCGCCCCCGGCAGATCGTCGCTCCGCGGATCGGTCGGCCGGTCGGCGCTCGGGCCGACTGGAATGCCTTTGCCCTTCTCCCCGGTCGCCCACTCGGCGGCGTTGCCGTCGAGGTCGAAGACCGGATCGTCTCCCGCGCCGGCGAGGCTCCCCACCGGGAGAAGGAGGGGGGCGGAGCCTGGGAGGCTCTTGACCTCCGTCTCGATCTCCTTGCGATCGTGAGGGTTGGGGGCGTAGCCCGCCCAGCGGTCGAGGGTGTTGCCGCCGGTTCCTCCCGCCACCTCGGCTAAATCCCGGGCCTCCTCCTCGGTGGGGAGCCGGAAGGGCTTCCCGGTCGTCCTGGCGAGCCAGGCGACGTACTCCTTCGCCCGCTCGTAGGAGAGGCCCGTCATGGGGAGGTTCTCGCTCCCCGACTCGACCGGTCCCACCTGCCCGATCTGCCCCACCTGAATGCTGGGGTCGAAGGCGGCGAACTGCGCCCGGGTAACCTCGAAGCGGCCGACCTCCAGGCCGTGGAAGGGGACGGTCTCGGGGAGGAGCAGCCCTTTCTCCAGACGGCCGAAGGCGCTCCCCGACCGCGCCGCCTTGGTGCGGCCGAGGAGACCCCAGAGCGGGCTGCCGTCCTTGACCGCCGCCCGCCGGGCTCGCGGCTTGCCGAAAAGGTAGCGGTCGAACCAGTCGAGGTCCTCTTCGAGCTTCCGCCGCTGGTGGGCGACCTTCCCGAGGCTGTGCGGCTCGCCGGGGAAGAGGACCAGCCGGGTGGGGGCCTTGCCGATCTGCTGCAGGGCGCGGAAGAGCGACCACGACTCGTGGGGGGGAACGTTACGGTCCTCGGTGCCGGCGAAGACGAGGGTCGGGGTGGTCACCTCGGTGAGGCGGAAAAAGGGCGACTTCTCGACGTAGACCTGCGGCTTCTCCCAGGGCGGGGCGCCGAAGTAGTAGTTATCGAAAGACGCTCCGAAGTCGACGTTTCCCCAGTCGCTGATCCACTCGACGTCGGCCGCCCCCACCGAGGCGGCCTTGTAGCGCTGGGAGCGGGTGAGAAGCTCGACGGTGAGGATGCCGCCGTTGCTCCAGCCGGCGCTCGCCAGCCGCGCCGGATCGGCGAGGCCGCGGGCGATCACCGCGTCCACCCCGGCTTGGAGGTCGGGGATCTCGAGCTCGTAGTAGTGGCCGGCGATCGACTCGACCCAGGGGAGGCCGTAGCAGGAGCTGCCGTGGTAGTTGGCTTCGAGGACGAAGGCGCCGCGCTGCCGCCAGAGGAGGGCGGGGTCGCTCCAGTCCGCCCGCCAGCTGTCCCGGTCGCACTCGTTGGGGCCGCCGTGGATCTCCAGGATGAGCGGACGCTTCTCGCCGGCCTTCCAGTCGAGCGGATAGAGGAGGAGACCCTCGACCGTATCCCCCTTGGCCCCCGACCAGTGGACGACCTCGACTTTCCCGGTGGGCTTGCCCTTGTAGCCGGGGTTGAGCTCGGCGACCCGGCGCTCGGCGTTGAGCCGGGTGCCATCGAGCCGCGCCACGTAGGCGGCGGGCGGGGTGTTCGCCGTCGAGGTCTCGTAGACCACGGCGCGGCCGTCCCGGGAGACCGTCCAGGTGTCGAGGTGGGCGGCGTGCGTGCCGGCCACGTCCTGGCGCTTCCATGCCCCCTGGCGGCCGGTCCGGGTATAGCGCGCCGCCTTGAGGTGGACCCCGTCCGCCAGGAGGGCGAGGAAACCGTCGGGGGTCGCCGCGTAGGCGCCGCCCAGACCGCGCTCCCAGCCCAGATCGACCCGCTCGGTGCGGCCGTCCGCCAGGGTATGGAAGTAGAGGTCGGTGACGGTCGCCGTCCGGTAGGTGGGGTGGCTGCTGCGGTCGTCGGCGAAGTAGAAGCCGGAGGAGTCGACAGCCCAGCGCACGTCGTGCGGCACGCGGCCGGCACCCTCGAAGAGGCGCTGCCGGGCACCGGTCGCCACGTCGATCAGGTAGGTGCGGGGCGGGATCTTCTGGTCGAACTTGTAGGACAGGCTCTGCTCGGCGCTGGCGACGGCGAAGCGGCCGTCGGGCGAGACGTCGATCGAGTCGATCCAGTCGTCATTGGCGGTCAGCCGGCGGACATCGCGGCCGTCGCGCGAGACCTTGAACAGGCGGACCGGCGGCTCGTTCTCGGCGTCGTCGACGACGATCGCCGTGTCCTGCCGTTCCTTTCTCTCCTGCTCGTTGAAGCTCGGCGACTCCTTGGCGAGGACCAGGAGGGTGTCGTCGTCGATCCAGTCGAAGTCGAGAACGTCGCGGTCGAAGCGGGTGACCGGAAAGGCCTCGCCGCCGGCCACCGGGATGATCCAGAGCTGGGTCTCGGCCTCTTCCGACTCGGCGGCGGCGGTATTTGCGGCATTGGCAGCGGTGGCGGCGGTGGCAGCGCCGCCGACGGCGGCGGGGACCGGCTTGCGCTCGGTCAGCGGCCGGTTGGAGAGGAAACCCAGCTCTTTCCCGTCGGGGGAGAAGGCGGGGCGGGCGACCAGGTCGGTGCCGCGGGTGAGCTCGATCGACTGGGCGGTGCGGAGGCGGGTCAGCCAGAGGTTGGCGATCCGCACCTCCTCCTCGCCGGACTTCTCGGCGCCGACCTTGACCCAGGCGGCGAGATCGCCGGCGCGGGACACCGTCCAGTCCTCGGCCCCCTCGGCGAGGACGAGGTCGTCGACCGTCCAGCGCTCGGCCGCCCGGGAGCGCGCCGGGACGAGGAGGAGCGCCAGGGAGAGGCCGAGGCCGAAAACGAGGAGACGCGAGCGCTGCCCCACTCCCAGGATCAGGCCTCCGCCTGGCGGTAGACGATCTTGACGCCGTCGGGGTCGTGGGTCTCGAAGATGAGGGCGCCGTCGTCCTCGTGCCGCAACCCCCCGGGGATGTTCTTGTCGCGCTGGAGCAGCTCCTCATAGGCCTTCTCGGCCGAGGGCACGACGAAGGTGAGGGTCAGCTTCTGCTGCGGACCCTGGTACTCGAAGACCTCGTCCCGGCCGCGCGGAGCGGCGCCGGCAGCGGCCGCCGGCCGGCCGAGCACCTCGACCATGGCGCTTCCGGCCTGGTAGATGGCGCCCCGGGAGACCTCGCCCTCCCAACTCTGGAGCCGGGGGAGAGACAGGCTCTCGCCATAGAAGCGGCAGGTGCGCTCGAAGTTCTTGGCCCGGACCACTACGCGAAACTGCCGGATCTCCATCGCTCTCTCCTCATGTCTCCCCGCCGGCGGTCGGCCGCGCGGTCTGGTGCCTTCTGGCCCCAGCATTTACCACACTCGGCAAGCGAGTTTCAAAGTGGCGGGCCGCCACCACCCCCTCAAGGTGGCGTATATTCTTAGCCGCCGAGGGAGATCTTTCCATCGGGAAGGGAGCTGAACGATGAGAGTTCTCCACTGGATGGGCCGGTTCTGCGCGATCGCCACCACCGTTGCCAGCATGGCCGGCATCGTCGGCATTGCCAGCGCGGCCGTCGTTCCGGCCAGCGCCCGGGCGGAGGAGGGGCCGCGGTGTGAGGAGATGTCGTTCTCCGTCACCCTTTCTCCGAGCGACGCCCAGTCCTACCACGTCTTCGGCGTCCTCTGCTCCCGCGACGGCCTCCGGCACCAGACGTTCCAGATCACCTTGCATGGCGCTACCTACAGCCATCTCTACTGGGATTGGCCCTTCGAGCCCGAGATCTACTCCTACGTGCGCCGGGCCACGGCGGCGGGCTACGCGGTCCTCGACCTCGACCGGATCGGGATCGGCCGGAGCGATCACCCGCCCGCGGCGGCGGTCGACACCGCGGCCAACGCCTACGTGGTCCACCAGATCGTCCAGGCGCTCCGAGGAGGAGACCGGGTCGTGCCCGGATTCGGCCGGGTCCACGCCGAACGGGTGGCGCTCGTCGGCCACTCCCTGGGCTCGCTGACCGCGATCGAGGAGGCGGCCACCTACGGCGACGTGGACGGCGTCGTGCTGACCGGCGCGTCGCACACCGTGACGCCGCTCCTGGGAGAGAGCGCGGTGGACTTCTATCCGGCGAGCCTCGATCCGCGCTTCGCGGGCCGAAACCTCCCCGACGGCTACCTGACGACGCTCCCCGGCACGCGCGCCATCTTCTACCAGGCGCCGTTCTACGACCCCCGGGTCTTCGCGCTGGACGAGAAGACCAAGGAGACCGTCACCGTGGCGGAGCTCACCACGGGCCTCTCGGCGCTCGGCCTGTCGGGCGGAATCCACGTCCCGGTGCTCGTCATGGTGGGCGATTTGGATCTCGCTTTCTGCAATGCGCCGTCCTGCTCGGCGTCCGGCAGCCTCGCGAGCGAGCCGAGCTTCTATCCGGCGGACGCCTGCGCGGAGGCGGTGGCCATCCCGGCATCGGGGCACGACTTGAACCTGCATTACACGGCCCCGCTCACCTACTTCACCCTCCTGCGGTGGATGGACGCGCGGGTCGGCCGCGATTCGAACGCGCCGCCGCCGGTGCCCTGCCGGCGGTAGGGCGAACGCTTGGAGGAGCAGAAACTTAAAAGCCAGGCCGAAACGCCGTAAACTCAAGTTTAACGCCCCTAAGCTCGAGTAAAACCGCCCAAAACTCGAGTTGCCCCTGCCTAAACTGGAATAGGCAGCCCCTAAACTCGAATTGGGCCTGCGTAAACTGAAATAGGACGCCCCAAAACTCTCTTTGCCCCCGCCTAAACTGAAATACGGAGCCCCAAAACTCGAGTTTCTCCACGGAAAACTGAAACTCGGGGCCCCTAAACCCAGGTTATCGACGTTCCGCGGCGGGTTGGCGGCGTTTCGACCGACGCCGGAGGCGGCGCGACCGGAGTTTAGGGGAGCCCAACCCCGCTTGGCGACCGGCGGAGCCGAGTTGGAGGCGCCGGAGCGGTCGTTTTAGACTCTCCCGGCGGACTTAGGCGACGATGATTCGCGTACCGTCGCCCCTTCGGGGCTGGAATCTGAATGAACCTGCTTCCTGGGGCTCGCGCCCCAGGCTACCAACCTTTGCCCCTTCGGGGCAGTCCTCCAGAGAGATCTTGCCTCTGCCCGAGATTCGAGACGCGACGACTCTGACGAGACCCTGAGGGCCGGGACCCGCCGACCCAAGAGGACAGAGCAAGTGGTATCCTCTTGCGCCGTGACCCGCCGCCGGCCCCTGGCCTCCCTGCCGCTCCTCCTCCTGCTCGTCCCGGTCCTGTTGCTCGCCCAGGCGGCGGCGACGCCGACGGTGACCCTCGACGGGCGCGAGATCCGGGTCCCGGTGAGCCTCGCCGGAGGGGGACCGCTCTTCGGCCTGAAAGCCCTGACCGAGGCCCTGGGCGGCGAGCTCGTCCCCGGGGAGACGGGGGAGAGCTACACGCTCAAGATCGGCGGCAAGGAGGTCGTCGTCGGCCTGGGGAGCGCCGTCGTCACGGTGGGCGACACCATCGTCTCCCTCTCCCAGCCGCCGACCCGGGGCGAGGGCGGTCTCGCCGTCCCCCTGGACTTCCTCGGCAAGACCTTCGGCGACCTTGCGGGCTTCTCGTTCGACTGGCGCCCCGAGCAGCAGCGGCTGGCGATCGGCCGGCGGAGCGCCCGCGAGCTGCCGGTGACACTCGACGTCGTCCACCTCCAGGGGATGACGACGGTCGTCCTCCAGTTCAGCGACGTGCCGCACTATCACTTGAACCAGCAGCCGGGGCGGGTCGAGGTGCAGATGCTCGCCGACCATCTCGCCGTCCCCGCGCCGCGCAAGATCGACGATCCCCTGGTCAAGGCGGTCGACATCGCTCCGGAGCGGGTGCGGATCGACCTCGCCCCGGAGGCGGCGGTCGAGAGCTACACCCTGGAGAACCCCTTCCGGATCGTCTTCGACGTCCACGGCGAGACGACGGCCGCGGCGGCGCCCACCGGCCCGGCCTTCACCCCGCCGCCCCAGGCGAGCGGCATCCACACGATCGTCATCGACCCCGGCCACGGCGGGACCGAGACCGGGGCGATCGGCCCCGGCGGGGTCCAGGAGAAGGGGCTCACCCTCCTCCTCGCCCAGGCGCTGGCCAGCCGGCTGCAGCAGAAGCTGCCGGTGCGGGTGGTGCTCACCCACTCGGAGGACGCCAACCTGCCGCTCGACACCCGGGCGGCGATCGCCAACCAGAACCGGGCCGACCTCTTCATCTCGATCCACTTGAACTCCTCGCTCGGCGCCGGGGCGCACGGGGCGGAGACCTATTTCTTAAGCTCGCAGGCGACCGACACCCGCGCTGCCAGCGCCGCCAGGTCGGAGAACGCCGAGAAGGCCGCCCAGGAGGGCGCCGCGGGCACTCCTGCCGGTGCCTCCGATGCCGCGCAGGACGACCTGCGGCTGATCCTCTGGGACCTGGCGCAGACCCGCCATTTGACCGAGAGCCAGCGCCTGGCGAACCTCATCCAAGGCGAGCTCAACCAAACCTTGCAGCTCAAGGACCGCGGGGTCAAGCAGGCACCGTTCCGCGTCCTCATGGGGGCGGCGATGCCCGCCGTCCTCGTCGAGGTCGGCTTCCTGAGCAACCCGGAGGAGGAGGCCAAGCTCCAGGACGCCGCCTACCGGGCCGACCTCGTGGAGGCCCTGGTACGGGCGGTCACCCGCTACAAGGCGCTCGCCGAGGCGCCCGAGAACCCGGCTGCCCCGGGCAGCACCCCGGGTACCCCGGCAGCTGCCAGCTCCGCCCAACCCGGCGCTCCCCCCATCCCGACCGCCCCGGCCGCCACTCCGCCGGCCACTCCGCCGGCCGCCTCGCCGGCCGCCCCACCAGCCAAAGCCAAGCCGCCCGCGACGGGGGCGCGCCCGCCCGGCGGAGCGCGCCAACCATGAGCCGGCGGGCGGCCGGGTTCATCCTCGGCGCCGCCCTCCTCCTGCTCGCCCTCGGCCTCGCCTGGTTCTGGTGGAGCGGCCGGGTCCGGCGGCCGGGGGGGAGCGCCGTGCCGGCCGCGGGGCCGGTGGGCCCGCAGGCGACCTTCGCCGTCGACCTCTACTTCCCGGCCGAGACTGGCCTCCGTGCCGAGCGGCGCAATCTGGTCGGCTCGGACGCTCCCAAGGACCGGATCCGGAAGATCGTCCAGGCCCTCCTCGCCGGCCCCGCCGGCCCCGCTGGCCCCAGTGGCCCCGCAGTCCGGTGCCCCCGGTCTCGTCCGCCCGCTGCCCGTCGGGGTGGAGGTCGGCGCGGTCGAGCTGACCGCCGACGGCACCGCCTACCTCGACCTGCACTGGGCCGATCATGACGAACCTCCCCCCGGCGGCTCGGATGCCGAGATGCAGGAGGTCTACAGCCTGGTCGACTCGATCGCCTTGAACGTCCCCGAGGCGCAGCGGGTGGTCCTGCTCTGGAACGGTACCCAGCGGGTGACCTTCTCCGGCCATCTGGACACCAGCCGGCCGCTGGTCCCCGACCGCAGCCTCTTTGCACACTAAGGATTTGAGGATGGACTCGATCGGAGTGTTCGACTCGGGGGTCGGCGGCCTGACGGTGGTCGCGGCCCTCCGCCGCCGGCTGCCGGCCGAATCCATCCTCTACCTGGGCGACACCGCCCGGCTCCCCTACGGCAGCAAGTCGCCCGAGACCGTCACCCGCTACACCCGGCGCAACATCGAGTTCCTCGTCGAGCGCGGGGTGAAGGCCGTGGTCGTGGCCTGCAACACCGCCTCGGCTCTCGCCCTCGACAACCTTCAGCTCGCGGGCGGCATGCCGCTCTGGGGGGTGATCGAGCCGGGGGCGCGGCGGGCCGCCGAGGTCAGCCGCGGCCGGGTGGGGGTCATCGCCACCGAGGCGACGGTGCGCTCGGACGCCTATCCGCGGGCGCTCCGCCGGCTGCGGCCGGACCTCTCTGTGGTGAGCCGCGCCTGCCCTCTCTTCGTCCCCCTGGTCGAGGAGGGTTGGCACGAGGACGACGAGGTCACTACCCGGATCGCCGAGCGCTATCTGGCCCCCCTCCTCGAAGCCGAGATCGACACCCTGGTCCTCGGTTGCACCCACTACCCGCTGCTCAAATCGGTCCTCGCCCGAGTCGCCGGCCCCGCCGTCACCCTCGTCGACTCGGCCGAGGCGGTGGCGGAGGTGGTGGCAGAAGGGCTCGCCGCGGCCGGCCTGGCACGCGCCGCGAGCGCCCCCGGAGGCGCCACGCAGCACCTCTGCGTCACCGATGGCGGCGAGAGCTTCAAGCTCGTGGCCGGGCGCATCCTGGGCGACCCCGACCTGCCCCTCGAGTGGGTCGAGGTCGTCTAGTCCTGACCGCCGACCGGGTACGGGTACAATCCCGGTATGGAAACGAACCGTAGCTTAAATCGCCCCCACGGCCGCGCCGTCGACGCCCTGCGCCCGGTCCGCATCGAGCCCGGTGTCTTGAAGTTTGCCGAAGGGTCGGCGCTGATCGAGTTGGGCGACACCCGGGTGCTGGTCGCCGCCAGCGTCGAGAACCGGGTGCCCTCCTTCCTCCGCGACTCGGGGAAGGGCTGGGTGACCGCCGAGTACTCGATGCTCCCCCGCGCCACCCACACCCGCTCGGCGCGCGAGGTCTCCCAGGGCAAGCCCTCCGGCCGGACCTCCGAGATCCAGCGCCTGATCGGCCGCAGCCTGCGGGCCGTCATCGACACGACGGCGATGCCCGACCGCACCCTGACCCTCGACTGCGACGTCCTCCAGGCCGACGGCGGCACCCGGACCGCGGCGGTGACCGGCGCCTATGTGGCCGCCGCGCTCGCCCTCGCCCGTCTCCTCTTGACCGGCGACATCACCGTCTGGCCCTTGACCGCCCAGCTCGCCGCGGTCTCCGTCGGCCTCGTGGGCGGCGTCCCCCTCCTGGATCTCGAATATGTCGAGGATCAGGTGGCGGAGGTCGACATGAACGTCGTCGGCACCGCCGACGGCGCGCTGGTCGAGGTCCAGGGGACGGGGGAGAAGCGGAGCTTCCGCCGGGACGAGATGGACGCCATGCTCGACCTCGCCTTGAAAGGGATCGGCGAGCTCGCGGCGGTGCAGCGCCAGGTCCTCGCCACGACCCTGGAGGAGGTCGCCGCGGTCCAGGCGAAAGTCCACCGCCGGCAGGCGCCGGCCAAGTCGGAGAAGGATCTCTGGGGGCGGCCCTAGGGGCCGCGATCTGGGATGGCGAGGCGGGGCGGTGGAGCCGCCCCGCCCCGCGGCTGCGCTCTATCTAGAGGATGACGCCCTTGATCTCGACCTCGATCATCGGGGTCTTCGGGCTGTCCGTGTGAACGGTGATCTTGCCGCTGAACGGCCCCTTGGCCATCTCCGGCTTCAAGGTGATGCGGACCTGGTACTCCCGGCCGGCGGTCACCGGCTCGAGCTTCGCGTCGAGCCCCTTGACGTTGTTGTCGATGCTGGTGACGTTGATCGACTCGGTGGCGAAGTTGCGCACGAGGAGCGCCTTCTTCAAGGGCTCCTTGAGCTCGATCTGACCGAAGTCGGCGACCGGCGGCGTCACCGCGACGACCGGGCGCACGAAGCCGGAGACGGGGATCTGCACGATCTTCTGCTTCGGGTGGTTGGTGTGGACGGTCACGTAATTGGCGAGCGGGCCGACCGGCGCGTTGTTCGCCAGGAGCGTCTCCACCCGCCACTGCTTGCCCTTGATGTCCGGCAGCCGCTCCTTCTCCGTGGCCTCGCGGAAGGAGACCTTCAGGGCGGGCAGCTGCGAGTCGACGGAGAGGATGTCGAACGGGGTGCCGTCCGAGGACCAGAGGAGCTGGGCGATGTCGCCTTCCGCCGGCTCGCCCTGGACGACGATGTAGCGGGCATACCCCGGCTTGACGGAGATGTAGGGCTCGACCTTCGCCTTGATCGTCAGCTGGATCTGCGGGCTGTCGGCGTCGTTGGTGTAGGCCGTCACCCCCTTGGCGATGGGTCCGTTGAAGGTCGAGGTGTCGACCACCGTGTGTACGACGCCGCTTTTCCCCGGGGCGATCGTCTTGTCGAAGCTCACGACCGTGCAGCCGCAGGCCGGCTGGACCTTGGTGATCTCGAGCGGCGCGGTGCCATCGTTCTTGATGACGAAATCGTGATTGACGGTGTCACCCTTGGCGACCGAACCGACGTCCGCCACCGGCTCGACGGCGACGGCCTTCGGCTTGTTGACGACCGCGGCGCCCTGGGCGAAGAGGGTGGTGGCCAGGGCCAGCAGGGCACAAAGTGTCAAAATGGCAGTCGTGACTTGGCGTTTCATTACGGCTCGACTCCTTTGGATCAGACAGCGGGTAAATGCAAGGTAATGCTACACTCTGCGGCCCTGATGACCAAGCCAGCCACGCCACTGGAGATCTACTGCATGGCCGTCGGGGGTACGGGGATGGCTCCGCTCGCCTGCCTGCTGCAAGAGCAGGGCCACAGAGTGCGGGGGACGGACGGACCGCTCTACCCGCCGATGAGCACGCTGCTCGAACGGGCCGGAATCCAGCCGCTCGTGGGCTACGACGCCGCCCATCTGACACCGGCGCCGGATCTGGTCGTCATCGGCAACGCCATCCGCCGCGACAACCCGGAGGCCCTGGAGGCGGAGCGCCGCGGCCTGCCGATCGTCTCGATGCCCCAGGCCCTCTCCCGCTTCTTCCTCGCCGAGCGCCGCCCCCTGGTGGTGGCGGGGACCCACGGCAAGACGACCACCAGCGCCATGGCGGCCTGGGTCTGGAGCGCCTGCGGCGAGGACCCCGGCTACCTCATCGGCGGCGTCCCCTGCGACCTGCCGGCGAGCTTCCATGGCGGGCGCGGCGGAGCCGGCGGGCGTTTCATCGTCGAGGGGGACGAGTACAACGCCGCCTATTTCGACCGCGGCCCCAAGTTCCTCCACTACCGGCCCGAGACCCTCCTCCTGACCAGCGTCGAGTACGACCACGCCGACCTCTACCCCAGCCCGGAGGCGTTCCGCGCCGCCTATGCCCAGCTCCTGGACCTGCTCCCGGCGGACGGCTATCTCGCCGCCTGCGGCGACACCCCCGAGGTGCGGGAGCTCGCCCGGCGGGCCCGCTGCCCGGTGCTCTTCTACGGCCTCGACCCGGGCAACGACCTCCACCCCCTGGGGGGGCTGGCGGGAATCGAGGCCCGCCCCGAGGCCAGCCGCTTCCGGGTGGCCGATCCGGAGGCCGGGGAGGTCGAGATCACCCTGCCGCTCGCCGGCGAGCACAACGTGGCGAACGCCCTGGCGGTCTGGGCGGCGGCCCGGCGCGACGGCCTCCCCGCCGCGGCGGTGGTCGATGCTCTCGCCCGCTTCCACGGCGTCAAGCGCCGGCTGGAGGAGCTGGGGACGGCGCGCGGGGTGACGGTCGTCGACGACTTCGCCCACCACCCGACCGCCGTCGACAAGACCCTCGGGGCGCTGCGGCAACGCTACCCCGGGCGCCGCCTCGTCGTCCTCTTCGAGCCGCGCAGCCTGACCGCCGGCCGGGCCCTCTTCCACGACCCCTACCGCGCCGCCTTCGGCCAGGCCGACCGGGTGCTCTTCGCCCCCACCTTCCATTTCGGCCGTCTGAGCGCCGACGAGCGGCTCGACTTCGGCGCCCTGGCCGCCGAGGTCACCCGCGCGGGGGTCCCGGCGACCCTCTGTGCCGACACCGCCGAGGTCCTCGGCCGGACCCTCGACGAAGCGCAGGAGGGGGACGTCGTCGCGACCATGTCCTCCGGCTCCTTCGACGGCATGCCCCACCGGGTTTTAGAAGCCCTGCGCCAGCGCCGCCCCGAGACCCCCGGCCCCTCAGGAGGGAACGCGCAGGCGGTCCTCCAGGACCCGCTCGCCCCCGAACACCGGGCACCGTAACGCCTCGCGGAGCGCTCCCCAGATCGCCGCCTCCGGTATCAGGCCGATCACCTCGGTCTCCAGCACCCGGGTGCCCTCGGCCTCGGCCTCCTGCCGCACCCGGTCGAGGGCGGCGAAGAGCGACGTTTGCCGGAAGTCGACGAGGTTCATGCTCACCTGGGCGCGGTCGCGGCTCGCCAGGTAGACCCCCATGGCGCGGACCGCCGGCAGGCCGCCGCCCGACTCGCGGACCCGGCGGGCGATGGCGCGGGCCACCGCCACCTCCGCGGTCTCCAGCACCACATTGAAGGCGAGGAGGAAGAAGCGGGCGCCGACGACCGTCACCCCTGCCGTGGGGTGGACCCGGGCCGGCCCGTAGTCCGGCGCCCAGGCGGGGTCGCCCAGACGGGCCGCGAAGCCCTCGAAGCCGCCGCGCCGGAGGTCGGCCAGGCGGCGGCGGCCGGGCACCCGCGCCGCCTGCTCGTAGAGGTAGACCGCGAGGCCGAAGCGCTCCGCCAGGGCCGCCCCCAGCCGCTCGGCCGCCGCCACCGCCACCGCCATCGGGGTCCCTTCGAGCGGTACGAAGGGGGTGACGTCGACCGCCCCCACTCGCGGGTGGACCCCCTGGTGCCGGGTGAGGTCGATCTCCTCCAGGGCCGCCGCGTAGAGGGCGAGGAGGCTCTCGTGCAGGGCCTCCGGCTCGCCAGCCAGGGTCAGGACCGAGCGGTTGTGGTCGGGGTCGGAGGAGGCGTCGAGCAGCCGGACGCCGGGCGCCGACGAGGCGGCGGCGAGCAGCCTCGCCACCACCTCCGGTCGCCGGCCCTCGCTGACGTTGGGGACGCACGTGAGCTGCGGCACAGGGTCCAAAGTATAGCAATGCCGCGGGTTGTGCGCCCCTGGGGAGTTTGTTAGGATAGCGGCAGCTTTCATGCCCAACCGTAGATTTCCGGGTGCTGAACACCTGACCCCTACTACCGATGAATTATTCCGGTAATCCCTCGCTCTCTGCCGACGCGCAGCAACGGATCCTCGGCACCTTCAACCAGACGCTCGACCTCGCCGAGCAGGGCAATCGGCAGGAAGCGCTCCTGGGGTGCGACTTCGTCCTGCGCATGGACCCTCAGTTCGAGCCGGCCCGGCGCCTGCTCGACCGCCTCAAGGCCGCCAGCGGCGCCGTGCGCGTCGACGACCTCAAGGGTTCCTCGGAGCTCCCCGGGTCTCCCGGGCCCCTGGATGCCGACCTCGTGAGCCTCGACTCGTTCGGCTCCTTCGAGGCTCTGGGCTCTCTCGACTCGCTGGACTCCTTGGACGAGCTGCCGAGCCTGGAGGACGACCTGCCGGCCAGCTTCTCCGGCAACGGGGGAGATCCCGGGCTCGTGGGGGGCCGGCTCTCGGAACTCTTCGCCGCCCGCCGCTTCCAGGACTTCCTCACTCTCGCCCAGGCCAACCAGGGGGTGGTGACCGGCGACCCCGAGCTGCGCAAGCTGGCGGAGACCGCCCAGGAGCGGCTGGAGGCCGAGCCCTACGTCGGCCGCTTCCTCACCAAAGCGCGGGAGGCCCTCGAGGCCGGGAAGCCCGAGGACATCGGGCGGCTGCTCGACAAGGCGCGCTCCCTGGATCCGACCCACCCCGGCATCGCCGAGATCGAGCGGCTCGTCCCCGCCGTCGGCAACCCCAGCAAGCCCGCGGCGACGGAGCTGCCCGCGGCCCTGCGGCCGAACTCGACGCCGCCCCCCGACCTCTTCGGCGGTGGCAGCGGCGACTCGGAGAGCGAGCGGCGGATCGCCCAGCTCCTGGCCGAGGGGCAGTCGGCCTACGAAGCCGGCGACCCCCAGGCGGCGATCGACGCCTGGTCCCGGATCTTCCTCATCGACATCGACCACCAGGAGGCGGCGCGCCGCATCGAGCAGGCGCGCAAGCTCAAAGCCGAGAACGAGCGCCAGGTGGAGGAGATCTTCCACGACGGCCTCAACAGCCTGGAGACCGGCAACCTCCCCGCGGCACGCCGGGCCTTCGAGCAGGTCCTGGCCCTTCAGCCGAGCTACTTGGCGGCGCGCGAGTACCTCCAGCAGATCGACGACGGCGTGACCCCGGTCCTCGCCCCGCGCCCCGCCGGCCGCGAGGCCTCGATGAGCCCGGGCGGAGGCGGTCCGGTGCCGGAGCCCGGCGCCGTCCTCTCCCTGCCGGACCTGTCGGAAAGTCCCAGAGATCTCAAGGAGGAGATCCTCGTGCCGCCCGAGCCCGGCGAGTCGGCGGCCCGGAGCGAGCGCCGGGAGCCCCGTCGGGCGGCGGTCCGTCAGGGCCGCGCCGGCAAGCGTTTCCTCTATATTGGCGGCGCCGTATTGGCGATCGTTCTCCTCGCCGGAGGGTTCCTCTACCTCAAGCGGGACAGCTTCTTTCCCAATCTGCCGAACGACCACCTGACGGCCCCGGCGCCCACCCCGGCACCGACGGCGAACCTGGTCACCCGGGCCGTAACCCTCCACAACCAGGGCAAGACGGCCAACGCCCTCGTCCTGCTGAAAAGGGTGCCGGCGGGAGACCCCAACTACGCGGAGGCTCAGAAGCTCCTCGCCCAGTGGGAGGCGGGAGGGACCGCCGCGAGCGGTACCGAGCCGGCGATATCAGCGACATCGGGGACATCGGGGACATCGGGCAGCCCCCTCACTCCCGGCACTCCCGGCACTCCCGGGGTATCCGGGGCGCCGATCTCGACCGAGGCCGCGGCCCACCGCCAGGAGCTGATCGAGTCCGGCCGCAAGGCCTTCGCCCAGGCCGACTACCTCCACGCCGCCGACTTCTACGACCAGGCGGCCGCCCTGGCCAGGCTCGACGGTCCCGACGCCGACCAGCTCGCCCAGGCCAAGAGGAAGCTTCAGCCCTTAGCGGAGCAGGTCAAGCTCTTCAAGCAGCACGACTGGGAGTACATCCTGCCGGCCCTCTGGAAGATGCGGGAGACCAATCCAGACGACCACAACGTCAGCCGCCTGATCGTCGATTCCTACTACAATCTGGGCATCCGCGACCTGCAGCGGGCCGATCCGACCCATGCGGCCAGCCAGTTCGCGGAAGCCCTGAAGCTCGAGCCGGGAGATGCCACCTTGCGCCGCCACTACCTCTTCGCCCAGACCTACCAGGAGCGGCCGCAGGACCTGCTCTTCCGGATCTACGTAAAGTACCTGCCGTACCGCTGATGCGACGCCGGAACCCCGAGGGAGAGGACCAGGAACCCAGCCTCTTCGACCTGCCGCTCGATCTGCCGGACCACGACCGGCTGGACCCCGAGGAGGCGCGCGAGGAAGACGAGGCGATCGCCGCGGCACCGCTCCGGCCCCGGCCCGTGCGCGAGGAACGCGCCCCCGACCGGCCCACGCCGCTGGCGGCACCGCCGCCGCGCCGGCCTGCCCCTGTCCCCACTCCGGCCGTCCCAGCGGCTGCCGAGAGGGTGGAGGCTGCCGGAGCCACCGGCCGGCCGGGCCTCGGCAGCCGGTTCGCCGCCGGCCTGGCCGACCTCCTCGTGCACGCCGCCATCGCCGCCCTGGCCCTGGCCGGCGCCCGGCTCCTGGGTGCGAGCCCCACCCTCGCCGAGTGGCCCCCCATGGTCATCTTCCTCCTCGCCTTCTCCTTCCTCTACACCATCCTGCCGCTCGCCTTCTGGGGACAGACCCTGGGGATGACCTGGGCCGGCCTCCTCTCGCGCAATCGCGACGGCGAGCCCCTGACCTTCGATCAGACCGCCCGCCGCTGGCTCGGCGGCCTCCTGACCGCCGCCACCCTCGGCCTGCCGCTCCTCCTGGCCGGCAAGGGGCGGACTTTGACCGATCTGCTGAGCGGTTCCAATACCTTCCGCGCTGCCTAGAGATTCCTTCCGCGGAGTCAGGGGGGCGCCGAGCGCTCGCGCCAGATCCGCCATGCCATCCACAGGTTCCCCGCCGCCGTGGTGACGGCGAAGACCGGCAGGGGAGAGAGCGTCGGCCAGAGGGCGGCCAGGCCGCCGAGCTGGAAGACGAGGCCGCAGGTGCGGAAGGGTGGAAAGGCGAGGCCGCCCAGCATGTAGAAGGAGTGGCCGAGGAGGAGGAGCCAGATGCCGGGGAGGGCCCAGGCCGCGTCGAGCCAGAGGCAGAGTCCGGAGAGCGCCAGGGCGACGAAGGAGAGGTTCCCCTGGAGGCGCAGCACATAGGCTGCTAGCGGGGTGCGCGCCGCGCGGCCGCCGACGCCCCCTCGTCCCGCTCTCAGGATGGCTCCGATCTCGACCGTCCCGCCGAGCAGGATGGTCGCCGACCAGATGAAGAGCACCCCGGCCGGCCCCGCCCGGCGCACCGCCTCGGGGGTGACGAGCGCCGCTGCCGGGAGGAGCAGGGCCCAGGCGAGCCAGGACCAGGGGGAGTGGAGGTAGGGCCGGCTGGCGGCGGCGAAACGCTCGCGGACCGGCTCTAAGTCGTCCTCCGGCGTGGCGGCGGGATCGCCACGGCCGGAGAAGAGGGGATCGTACTCGGAGCGGTCGGAGGCGGCGGAACGGTCGGCGAAGAGATCGGAGCGCATGCGGGCCCCGCCGCTCCTAGATGGAGGCGGGGGCCCCCGTCATCCGCAGTTGGACCCGTGCCCGTTCGAGAGCGCGCTGGCGGGCGGCGAACTCGGCGTCGCTCTCCGCCGGCATGTCGTGCGCGGCGGCGAGCGCCTTCTCCGCCGCGGCGCGGTCGATCTCCGCCGGCCGTTTGGCCTGCTCGGTCAGGAGAGTCAGCCGGTCCTCGACCATCTGGGCGAAGCCGCCGTCGACGAAGATCTGCTCCTCGCCACCCCCGGTCTCGACCCGGAGGATGCCGATGCCGAGCTTGAAGAGGAGCGGCGCCCGGCCGGGCAGAATGCCGACCTCGCCGTCGTGGGCCGGGAAGGCCACGAAGGTGGCGTCGGCCTCGAGCACCGCCCGCTCGGGGGTGATGACGCTACAGTGAAAGGTGTCGCCCTTGGCCATCCGTCCCTACTCCTTCGCCAGCTTCTCCGCCCGCGCGGCCGCGTCCTCGATGTTGCCGACGTACATGAACGCCTGGTCCGGCAGGTGGTCCCACTTGCCGTCGCAGAGCTCTGCGAACGAGCGGATGGTGTCTTTGAGCGGCGTGTAGACGCCGGGGAAGCCGGTGAACTGCTCGGCGACGTAGAACGCCTGCGAGAAGAAGCGCTCGATCTTCCGCGCCCGGCGGACGATCACCTTGTCCTCCTCCGACAGCTCGTCGACGCCCAGGATGGCGATGATGTCCTGGAGGTCCCGGTAGCGCTGGAGGATCTGCTGCACCCGCCGGGCGACCCGGTAGTGGTCCTCGCCGATGTACTCGGGCGAGACGATGCGGCTACTGGACGCGAGCGGGTCGACGGCGGGGTAGATCCCCTTCTCCGAGATGCCGCGCTCCAGGTTGACCGTGCTGTCGAGGTGGGTGAAGGCGGTCGCCGGGGCGGGGTCGGTATAGTCGTCGGCCGGCACGTAGATCGCCTGGATCGAGGTGACGGCGCCGCGCTTGGTCGAGGTGATGCGCTCCTGGAGCTCGCCCATCTCGGTGCCGAGGGTCGGCTGGTAGCCGACCGCCGACGGCATGCGGCCGAGGAGCGCCGACACCTCGGACCCCGCCTGCGAGAAGCGGAAGATGTTGTCGATGAAAAGGAGGGTGTCGACGCCGGTCTGGTCTCTGAAGTACTCGGCCATGGTGAGCGCCGAGAGGGCCACCCGGAGGCGGGCGCCGGGGGGCTCGTTCATCTGCCCGAAGACCATGACGGTCTGGTCGATGACCCGCTTGCCGGTGTCGCCGATCTGCGCCTCCTGCATCTCGATCCAGAGGTCGTTGCCCTCGCGGGTCCGCTCGCCTACCCCGGCGAAGCAGGAGTAGCCGCTGTGGAAGCGGGCGAGGCGGGCGATGAGCTCCTGGATGATGACCGTCTTCCCCACCCCGGCGCCGCCGAAGAGGCCGGCCTTGCCGCCGCGGACGAGCGGGCAGAGGAGGTCGATGACCTTGATCCCGGTCTCGAACAGCTCGGTCTTCGAGGACAGCTCGTCGAACTCGGGTGGCGCGTGGTGGATGGGCCGGCGCTCGGTGGCCTTGACCGGCCCCAGGCCGTCGATAGGCGCGCCCACGAGGTTGAAGACGCGGCCGAGAGTCCCCTCGCCGACCGGCACGGTGACCGCCGTGCCGGTGTCCAGGATGCGGACCCCGCGCTGCACGCCGTCGGTCGAGCCTAAGGCCACGGCCCGGACCTGTCCGCCGCCCAGGTGCTGGGCGACCTCGCACCAGAGCGTGTCCTTGACCTTCTTGCCCTCGACGTCGTTCTCGACCTCGATCTGCAGGGCGTTGTAGATCGACGGCAGGCGATCCTCGGCGAAATGGGCGTCGAGGGTCGAGCCGATGACCTGGGTGACAGTGCCGTAGTTGCCGGTTTCCGTTGCCATAGCAGTGCTTCCTGTCGTAAGGCTCCCGGGTCAGGACAGGGCGTTGGCCCCGCCCACGATGTCCAGGAGCTCCATGGTGATCTGGGTCTGCCGCGCGCGGTTGTACTCCCGCGTCAGCGACTTGATCATGTCGCCGGCGGCGTCGGTCGCCGCCTTCATGGCGACCATCCGCGCCACCTGCTCGGAGACGGCGGCGTCGGTAAAAGCCTGGAAGAGCCGCACCCGCACCACCGCCGGGAGCAGCTCGTCGAGCAGCTCCTGGGGCGAGGGCGAGAACTCATACTCGATATTCGGGCCCGGCGGGGCCGCCGCGTCGCCTTCTTCCTTCTTCAACGCCCCGACCAGAGGCAGGATCTGGACGACCTCGGGCCGCTGCTGGCCGGCCGAGATGAAGCGCATGTAGGCGACGTGCGCCGAGGCGATCTCGCCGCGGGTGAAGCGGTCCATCAAGTCGTTGGCGAGCGGCTCGACCTGCTCGAAGCGCGGCTTCTCGCCGATGTCGGTCCGCGCCTCGGCGACGTCCCGGCGGAGGAACTTGAAGTAGCTGATCCCCTTTTTCCCCACCATGGTGACAGAGACGTCGACATTCCGCTTCTCCTCCGCTTCCAGGTGCTGGATGGCGGAGCGCAGGATGTTGGCGTTGTAGCCGCCGGCCAAACCCCGGGAGGCGGTGAGGACGACTAAAGCCGAGCGCGGCACCTCGTCGTGGGTCTTCAAAAGCGGATGCTCGATGTTGGCCGCCGCCCGCGACAGGTCGCCCACCAGCTCGGCCAGCTTCTCGGCGTAGGGCTTGGTCGCCACGGCACGGTTGAACGCCGCCTGGAAACGGGCGGTGGCGATCAGCTGCATGGTGCGCGTGATCTTCTTGATGTTGCGCACCGACTTGCGCCGCTTGACTAAGACTCTCCGGTTGGCCATGGCGATCCCTTACCTAGACTACTTTCCCGCTGCCTGTCCCGCTGCCTGGGCCGCGACCGGACCCGCTGCCGGACCGGCTCCCTGGCCCTGCCAGTGCGGCTTGAAGTCGCGGATCACCCCGCGGATGCGGTCGGCGAGCGCGTCCGGCAGCTCGCCCTTGTCGGCCAGCTCCTTCCCGATGTCGGGGTGCTCGTCGCGGAAGTGCTTCAAGAGCGCCTGCTCGAACTTCGCCACCTGGTTGGCCGGCAGGTCGTCGAGAAAACCGCCGGTGCCGGTGAAGATCGACAGCACCTCGTCGACGAACGAATAGGGCTGGTACTGCGGCTGCTTCAGGAGCTCGACCATGCGGAGACCGCGATCGAGCTGGCGCTGGGTGGCCGGATCGAGCTCGGTGCCGAGCTGGGCGAAGGCTTCGAGGTCGCGGAAGGCGGCGAGGTCCAGCCGGAGCGAGCCGGAGATCTTCTTCATCGCCTTTCGCTGGGCGTTGCCGCCGACCCGCGAGACGCTGATGCCGACGTTGACCGCCGGCCGCACACCGGCGAAGAAGAGGTCGGGCTCGAGATAGATCTGGCCGTCGGTGATCGAGATCACGTTGGTCGGGATGTAGGCCGAGACCTCGCCTTCGAGGGTCTCGATGACCGGGAGCGCCGTCATCGAGCCGCCGGTGTCGGGGAAACGGTGGACCCGGTACTTGTCCTTGTCGGCGAGCGAGGCGAGGAAGGCCTCGGCCTTCTTCCGGCCGTGCGGCCGGTGGTAGAGGCCGTTCGCGTCGTCCGGCCGGATGTCCGCCGGCGCTTCGAGCCCCTGCGGGTTCTTGACGAGAAGCCCGCGGTCGCGGCTGTCCGCCGGAGTGTCCTTGGGGACCACGGCGTACTCCTCGCGCATCTTGACGCTGCGCTCCAAAAGCCGCGAGTGGAGATAGAAGACGTCTCCCGGGTAGGCCTCGCGGCCGGGGGGCCGGCGGAGCAGGAGCGACAGCTGGCGGTAGGACTGCGCCTGCTTCGAGAGGTCGTCGTAGACGCAGAGGGTGGCCTTCCCCTCCGTGTACATGAAGTACTCGGCCATCGCGGCGCCCGAGTAGGGGGCGATGTACTGGAGCGGCGAGGGGTCCGACGAGCCGGCCGAGATGACGATCGTGTAGTCGAGAGCGCCGGCCGAACGCAGGCGCTCGACTAACCCTGCCACCGTCGACTCCTTCTGGCCGATGGCGACGTAGACGCAGATGACCCCGCTCCCCTTCTGGTTGAGGATGGTGTCGATCGCGATCGCCGTCTTCCCGGTCTTGCGGTCGCCGATGATCAGCTCGCGCTGGCCACGGCCGATGGGGATCATGCTGTCGATCGCCTTGATCCCGGTCAGCAGCGGCTCGGTGACCGGCTGGCGCTCGGCGATGCCGGGGGCCTTCCATTCGAGCGGCCGGCGGTGCGGGGTGTCGATCGATCCCAGGCCGTCGAGCGGACGGCCGAGCGGATCGACGACGCGGCCGACGAGCGCCGGGCCGCAGGGGACGGAGAGCAGCTGGCCCGTGCGGCGGACCTCGTCGCCCTCGCGGATCCCCAGGTAGTCGCCGAGGATGACGACGCCCACCGAGTTCTCTTCCAGGTTGAACACCTGGCCGGCGGCGCCATTGGCGAACAGCACCTCCTCGCCGGCCATGGCGTTCGATAGCCCGTAGATGCGGGCGATGCCGTCGCCGATCTCCAGGACCTTGCCGACCTGCGCGAGGTCGACCGTGCTCTTGAACTGGCGGATCTCCTCCGTGATGACCGAAGTGATCTCGTCGACTTTGAATCTCATAGTTTCCCTCGATCTATCCCAAGTGAGCCGGCTACTGTCCCGCGTAGGGGGTGCCGCGCACGATCTCCTGCGAAGCGCGCTTTTCGAGCGCCCCGCTCAAGGCTTTAAGCTGTGACGCGACGCTCGCGTCGATCTTGTCGTCGCCGATCTGCACCACCATGCCGCCCAAAAGCGCCGGATCGACCTTTTCGATCAGGTCCGGCTGCCGGCCGGTGAAGCGGGTGACCGCCGCCCGCAGCTTCTCGCGGAGCGCGGCGGGGAGCGCCACCGGCGTCCGCACCGAGACGTCCACCCGGCCGCGCAGGTCGCGCAGCTCCTGGCGGTAGGTCTCGGCGATCGCCGGCACGAGGAGCATCCGCTCCTTCCGGTTGACCACCTGGAGGGCGTTGACCAGGAGATCGCTCACCTTGCCGCGGAGGATCTTCTCGATCGCCACCTGGCGCTCTCCGGCGTCGATCAGGGGGCTCGCCAGGAAGTCCGCGAACTCCTGGTTCTCCCCGACGTAGCGGGCGAGCTCCGCGAGATCCTCCCCCACCTGGTCGGAGATCCCCTGCTGCTCCGCGAGATCGAGGATCGCCTGGCTGTAGACCCGCGCCACCGCCAGATACTTGTCGTTCAAGCCCGCCATTGCGCTCTCCTAATTGAGCCCCGTGCTGTCCGCCGTGCCGTGCTGCGGCGTCTGGCGGCCGAGCTCGTCGATCGCCTGGGCGATCAGGCGCTCGTGGTCCTCAGGCTTGATCTCGCGGGCGAGGATGCGGCCGGCCAGGTCGGTCGCGAGCTTCGCCGAGGTGGCGTAGAGCTCCTTGACCGCGGTCGCCGTGGCGAGCTCGATCTCATGCTTGCCGCGGGCGAGGATCTTCTCCGCCTCTTCCCGCGCGTCTGCTTCGATCCGGTGCTTTACCGCCTCGGCGTCGCGCCGCCCCTCGTCGACGATGGCGGTCGCCTCGGCGCGGGAGGCGTTGATCTTGTCGAGGTACTCCTTCAAGCGCGCCTCGGCTTCGAGCCGATCGGACTGCGCCTTCTCGAGCGACTCGCGGATGAACGACTCGCGCGACTGGAGCGACTTCAAAATCGGCCCCCAGGCGAACTTGCCGAGCACGAAGAGCACGAGCCCGAAGATCACCACCGTCCACAGGGCGTTGCCGATGTCGCCGGCAAAGGGGTTGCTCGCCTCCTTGCCTTCCGCCGCTTCGGCGGCCATGGCGGGGAGGGCGGCGAGCCCCAGGGTCAACGTCAGGAGTCCGGTTTTCATCTTTCGCATCGTTTTCACCCTTCGTTCCATACGAACCGGCCCCCGCGCGTCCGAGCGGGAGCCGGTCGTCCAGAGATTTATCCGCCGAGGACCGCCAGAAGGCCGACGACGACCGCGAACAGGGTCGCGCCCTCGATCATGGCGGCGGTGATGATCATCGCGGTCGAGATCTGGCCGGCGGCCTCGGGCTGCCGGGCCATCGACTCGACGGCGCTGCCGCCGATCCGGCCGATGCCCGCCGCGCCGCCCATAATGACGAGGCCGACGCCGATGGCGCCGCCGAGCTTCCGGGCGCCGTCGGTGGTGAGGAACGTCGCATTGCCACCCCGAGCCGCCTCGGTGCCGACGCCCGGCTGGGCGTGAGCGGTGACGGGCAGGAACATGAGGAACAGCCCGGCCACGATCAGGGTCAACATCAGTTTCGAATAGCGCTTCTTATCCATCGTCTTCTCCGTCCTTTCAAATTCAAATCGTTGGCAGCCGTGCGAGGCCGTCCGCCGCTTACAGTTCGCCATCGCAGTCACGCCTCATGGCCCGAGTGCCCCGCGCCGGTCCGGGCATGGCGAATTCGAATCTAGTGGGCCGCGTGGGCCACCTCGTCGTCGTGATCCGCGGCGTGGTGCACGTTCACCGAGGCACCCAGGAACAGCGCCGTCAGGAAGGTGAAGATGAACGCCTGCAGGAAGGCGACGAAGATCTCGAGCATCATGATCGCGGCCGAGGCGAGGATCACCGGCACGGCGACCGCGATCCCGCCGCCGGCGCCCATCGCCGTCCCCGCCGAGAGGATGAACCCGAGGAGCACAGCGAGGAGGATGTGGCCGGCGATCATGTTGGCGAAAAGCCGGATGGCGAGGGCGAAGATGCGCGCCACGAGGCCGATGATCTCGACCGGGATGAGGAGCGGCGCGAGCCACAGGGGACCGGGACAGAAGTGGGCGAGGTACGCCTTGCCGCCCAGCCGCAGGCCGTTGCCCACCATGAGGAACATGGTCATGATGGCGAGCGTCGCCGTCACCCAGATGTTGCCGGTCGCCGTGCCGCCGATGTGAGCGCCGGCGAGCTTCGAGAGCGGCGTCACCGGCAGCAGCCCGAGCAGGTTGATCGTCAGGATGAAGAAGAAGACGCTCCAGATGTACTTGACGAAGCGGTCGGTGTGCTCGTGGAGGGCCGGCTCGGCCACCTCGACTCTGAGGTACTGGCAGACCGCCTCGAGAAAGTTGGCGAAGCCCGCCGGCACCTGGCGGCCGATGGCGTCGCCCCCCCGGCGCCGACGCGCCAGGAGCGGTACCAGCAGGATGAGCAGGAGGCCGGCCAGGATCATCATGACGATCTGGTCGGAGAGCACGGTGATCACCCCGTGCGGGGTAAGGAGCTTCCCGAGGTCCGCCGGCCGGGTGACCAGCGGGTGCTGGACGACGTGCTCCAGCGGGTTCTCCGCGGCGATGAGTGCGAAAGCGGGCAGCATTACGTCTCCTGTTCCTACGTCTCCTGTTCCTTCTTCTGTTTGGGGCTGCCAAAGCCCCCGAGCGCGTAGCGCGTATCCACCGTCAAGAGGACCATGTAGCTGATCGCCACCCAGATCAACAGCGGGCCGCGCGCGAACTCTCCCGACAGGGCGGCGGCGAGGGACAGGCCGAGGGCGGCGGCGAACCGCACGGCCATCGCGGCCAGGACTCCCGATGCCTCTGACGCTCCCCCCGTCCCCGAGAACAGCAGCACCGCTACCCCTCCCAGGGCCGACGCCACTACTCCCACCCCGCAGCCCGCCAGCATGGCGCGGACCGCACTTTCGCCCCCCCACCGCTTGGTCGGCAGGTAGCCGAGCAGGGCGATCATCACCGCTAAGGCCACCGTCCACGCCAGGAACCGCAGGTACGCTGCGGTCCGCGGGTGGATGCCGGTCATCGCTTGCGGTCGCCGTTCGATGTCTTGGTCCCGCTACCGACTTCTTTGGAGGCGGCGAGCGACTCGCGAATCAGGTTGTACATCCCGCCGATCAGCCCCAGGGTCACCCCCACGATGACTCCCCAGGGTCCGTGCCCGAAGTGCCGGTCGACCCAGTACCCGATCAGGGTGAAGCCGGCCACCGCGGCGGCGAGCTCAAAGCCCACCCCCAACATCCGGGTACCGGTCGGCGGCTTTTTCTTCGGCTCGGGCATCGTGGGCATCGCGGGTCCAGACCGTGGGCCGGACTCCGCCGACAGGCCCTGTGCACCCCGGGCAGGCTTTAGCCTACAAGCAGCCGACAAGCGAGCCCGCACACGCACCCCTCTCCACGTGTGGGCGGAGTGTAGCAACTCTCGGGAGCTTGTGCAAGCTGTCACAAGCGCGACACGCGACACCTCTCAACCGTACAATCCCGTCGTGAGCGACCTTCTCCGCGACCCCGAGCTGGACCAGCTGATCGGCGATCTCAACCGCCGGGCAGGGGGAGCCTCCCCGGACCCCGCCCTCGACCTGCCCCCCGCCTCCGAGGACGACCTGGCCGCCCTCGATTTCCTCACCCCGCCTCCCGCCCCGGTGCCCGAGCGGCGGCTGGTCGAGGTCGCGGAGGGGGAGCCCCTCGCCCGCCTGCTCTACGAGATGACCCGGCGCGGGGCGAGCGACCTCCACCTCCTGACCGGCCTCTCGCCGATCCTCCGCCTCGACGGCCGGCTGGCGGTGACTGACCTCGATCCCCTGGACGAGGAGGAGCTGCGGCAGATGCTCAGCCCCTACCAGGGGACCCGCGCCCGCCGCCAGCTCGACGAGGAGGGCTCGGCCGACTTCTCTCTCCGCTTGGGCGGTATCGGCGGCGGCTGGCGCTTCCGGGTCAACCTCCACCGCCAGCGCGGCCGCCTGGCCGTGGCGATCCGCGCCCTGCCGCGCGAGATCCCCACTCTCCAGAAGCTCAACCTGCCGAAGAGCCTCGCCCGGCTCGTCCAGCAGGCGCACGGCCTGGTCCTCCTCTGCGGCCCCACCGGCTCGGGCAAGTCCTCGACTCTCGCCGCTCTCCTGGGCGAGATCAACCAGAGCCGCGCCGCCCACATCATTACGATCGAAGATCCGGTCGAGTACGAGCACACCAACGTCCGTTCGATCATCGAGCAGGTGGAGATCGGCCTGGACGCCCCTTCCTTCCCCGCCGCGCTAAGGGCCGCCCTCCGCCAGGACCCCGACGTCATCCTGGTCGGCGAGATGCGCGACCTGGAAACCGTGGCGACGGCGCTCACCGCCGCCGAGACCGGCCACCTGATCCTCTCGACCCTCCACACCAGCGATGTCGTCCAGGCCATCCACCGGATCGTCGACGTCTTCCCCCCCGGCCACCAGTCGCAGATCCGCCAGCAGCTCGCCCTCTCCCTCCACGCCATCGTCTTCCAGCAGCTCCTCCCGCGAGCCGACGGCATCGGCCGCATCCCCGCCCTGGAGCTCCTCTTAGGCACCTACCCCGTCCGCCACCACATCCGCAGCCAAAATCTACAGAAGCTCTACAACGAAATCACCTTAGGGAAAGCTCAGGGCATGTTCTCCTTCGAGGACTCGCTCGCCACCCTGGTCAGAGAAGGGAAGGTCGACCCCGAGGAAGCACGGATGCGCTCGGCGCGGCCGGATGAGTTGGAGAGTTTGATGCGGAAGTAGGGGGGGGCAAGGTGGCGCTCAGGCCGGCGCTGCTGGTCTCCTGTATTCCCGGAGCTTATAATGGCCGCATGGCTTCGCTCCCTGCGCTTCCGTACCCCCACATCTCTGCAGAACCGCAGGTGATGAGCGGCCGTCCTTGTATCAATGGCACTCGGGTGCGCGTGATGGACGTCGTGGGAGCGCGGAAGGCCGGCGTACCGGACGAGGAGCTGACGGAGTATTTCTCGTCCCGCACCTTGACGCTCAGCGAGATCCATGCCGCACTGACCTACTACTACGACCATCAAGCAGAGATCGACTCGACGCTCGCGGAAGACGCGAGTCGAGGCCGACAAGCGGAACGCGAACAGCAGGCTCACGCCGGCCGCTGAATGGCTGGCCGCTTCCCACTGCTCGTGGACGAGCACGTGCCACGCGCCCTCGTGCAGGCGCTGCATCGGCGCGGCTGGACGGTTCTGCGCGTCGTCGACCTCGAAACCGAGCTAGTGTAGTGGGTCACACAGATATAGCCTTAAGCACGGCCTGCTGGGCACGGGTGACCTTCTCCAGGATATCGCTGGCGGACTTCGTCCAAATGTAGGGCTTGGGATCCTGGTTGTGGTGCACGAGATACTCGTCGATGGCGGTGACTAGATCCCCAAGGCTGCGAAACACTCCCCGGCGCAGTCGGTTTTGCGTCAGGTCACGGAAGAAGCGCTCGACCATGTTGAGCCATGAGGCACTGGTTGGCGTGAAGTGCATGGTGAAGCGAGGATGGCGCTCCAGCCAAGCCTGAACCTTAGGGTGCTTGTGAGTCGCGTAGTTATCCGCAATTAGGTGGATGTCCTGGCTCTTGGGAGTCTTGCGGTCGATGAGACGGAGAAACTTGAGCCACTCCTGATGGCGGTGTTGCGGCATACAGGTCCCAATCACTGTTCCATCCAGCGTATTGAGCGCCGTGAACAGAGTCGTCGTCCCATTGCGTTTGTAGTCGTGGGTCATGGTGCCAGCACGCCCTGGGACAAGCGGAAGTCCCGGCTGGGTTCGGTCCAGCGCTTGGATCTGGCTCTTCTCGTCAACCGAGAAGACCAACGCGTGCTCCGGAGGGTTCACATACAGAGCAATGATGTCGTTCAGCTTTTCCAGGAACTTCGAATCCCGGCTCACCTTGAAGGTGCGGGACAAGTGAGGCTTGAGGCCGTGACGCCTCCAGACTCGACCAATCGTGCTCGGGCTCAATCCCATGACCTTGGCCAGGCTGCGGGTGCTCCAATGAGTCCGGCCCACCGGCTTCTCTTGAGTGGTCTTCTGGATGATCTTGGTAACCACCTCCGGGCTAATCCTGCGCTTTGTCCCGAGACGGGGAGCATCTTTCAAAATGCCGGAGATACGCTTCTCCACAAACCGCCGACGCCAAAGACTTACCGTTTTTCGCGATACACCAAAGACGCTTGCGATTTCCCGGTCCTGCTTGCCCTTACCGGCCAGCAGAATGATGCCTGCCCTCTCGACAACGCGCGCAGGGAGCCTGCGGCCGGCCGCCAATCTCTCCAACTCCTCCCTCTCCTCTACGGAGAGAACAACCTGGACCGCCACTCGCATCTTCTTCCCTCCTGGAGCTACTACATCCCAGGAGAAGGTAACATAGGCGCCGGAATATCGGACCCACTACACTAGGTCAGGGCTCGGATGACGAACAGGTCTTCACCCACGCCCTCCAACAGGGCTATGTCATCCTGTCGAGCGACGAGCGGGCACTATGGCGTCCGAAGAGGTATCGCGAGCAGGACCAGCCGTTCCCCGGCATGCTGTGCTGGCCTCAACGTCACCGAGACCACATGACCCTCGGCGAAGCCATCGAAGCCATCGAAGAGATCGCCCTGGAGGACGATCCCTTCGTCTATGGGTTCCGCTTCATCCAGCCGCCCTAGGCGTTCCCCCGGGCCTGCCGGTAAGTGCCAGGCATGTCGCCCGCCTACAGGCGATCCCGTAGAGGCTCGGAGCTCACCGGATGCCGTGCTGTCGCATGCTATCCTCGAAAGCACATCTCATGGCTTCCAAGATCCCGATCGACTCTCAAAGACTCGCCGATCTCTGCCGACGGCATCACATCCGCTGGTTGGCCCTCTTCGGCTCGGTTCTCCGCAACGATTTCGGGCCGTCCAGCGACGTCGATGTGCTGGCCGAGTTCGCGCCGGACCACATACCGGGCCTCGATTTCTTTCTGATTGAGGAGGAGCTCTCGCGCCTCCTCGGTCGTCGGGTCGACCTCAACACCCCCGGGTTTCTCGGCGCCGAGTTGGTCCATCGAGTGCTGGCCGAGGCCGAGGTGCAATTTGTCGAGGCATGACAGCCGTGAGAGCGGAGGCGCCTTCGGAGAGACGGAAGACCTTGGGGGTGTGGTCCTCCTTTTCGCCAAATTGTTGCTAGAAGGGAATGTCATCTTCTGTAGGTTCAAACGAATAACGATCGACGGAATCGAGCTTTGTGTGAAGGTTCGCCAAAATGATGCGCTGCTTTTCGGGCCCTGTAGATTTCAGCAAGCTCAAGAAATCGCGAACGGCTTCAACTGGAAATCCGGCCTTACGGTAATAGTATGACCCGCCCAGGAAGCATCTACTGACGCTAGCTGCGTCTGGCACTATCTCTTCAAGCATGAAGCCTCGGTAAGCGTCTTCGAGTTGGGACTGTACGCGCTCAATGTTGTCAATATACTGAGCGTTGCTCTGTATCTTTGTGACATGAGTTACCAGGTAATGGGAAAAATTCCTGTACTGCGCCTTCTCCGATTGGCTAAACCTAATTTCGACAAAACGACTACTCTGAATCTCCTTTTCTACATCCTGGAAGCTTGCCACTCGGGAATCGGGATTTCGGTTACACATCCTCGAGAGTACGCCCTTGTATTCGAAGCAATCTAAGCCAAGTTCCTGAATGAGCTTCTCAAACAATTTACCCACGAAGTAGACTTCTGTCTTGAAGTCGTAGACAGAGTTTCGGAACTCAGCCGGCGGTTCGCACCACCAGTTGAGGCTAATGCTTTTGTCAAAATCGGTAGTTTGCCGGATGCGTTTGCCGAAACCGAGATCTATGATTTTTACTGCGCCGTCATCCCGGACCATGACATTCTGAGGTCGTATATCTCGATGGAGGATGTTGTTGGCCTCCAGGTAGCGAAACCCTTGCAACGTCTGGAGAAATATTTCGTTTGCCTTTTCAGGCGCTTGCCGTAAGTACCCTTCGATGTCGTGCCCGCTTACGTACTCCATGAGGATATACCCTGCTAGCTGATCGGGGTATAAATAATAATTGAAGACGCGCACTACGCTTTGATGGTAAACCTCATGAAGCAGCTTTATCTCTCGGACGAAGTTCGCGAATAGCTCCTGTCGATGAGCCTCGGAGAACGGAGAGTACTTCTTGCAAACGAAATACTCGTTGAGAATATCGTCATGTAGCAACACTGTCTTGCCGCATGCACCTTGGCCTAGTTCTTTGACGAGGATGTAATCCCGCTTCCTTAGGAACTCGACTAGCTTGTCTTGCATCTTGAATCACTCCGCTCGATCTGGTCAGCCACCAAGAGGGCAGCCTCCAGACTCGCCTGTGGCGGCACCGGCGAAGGCGCAGGAAGGTCCTCGCTTGCCGAGGCCGCAGCGAACGAGATGACGGCTCGCACATCCTCTTCCTTAAGGCTCGGGAACTCGCGCAGAATCACGTCCATCGGTTCCTCATGCGCGAGATAGCCGAGGATGACGCGAACGAGCACGCGGGTTCCCCGGACGACGGGCTGACCACCGCAGATTGCTGGGTCGCTGACGATGCGGTCGTGGTAGGGCATGGTTTCTCCTTGAGCTTCTCCGCCGCCTCACCAGGGCTCGAAGCAATCATAGTTCCGCTGCCGCACGATCTTACCCTCGCGGAGCTCCAGGAAGACTCCGAAGCGGGCCCGCATCTGGCCGCCCGCGGGGATCGACTCGAAGGGGATGGCGAGCGTCCCGGTCCACTGGACTTCGAGCGCCACCTGGTCGCCGCTCGTGATCGCGTTCAGGACCTCGTACCGCTGGGCCGTCATCACCTTGCGGCCGCGCTCGCCCGCCTCCCGGAGCGCCGCCAGGTCCCGCCGCGCTCCCCGCGGCGTCAGGCGGTTGGGGAACTCCTCCTGCACCGCATCTTCCGCAAAGAAGGCCAGCGAATCGCCGGGCTCCCCACGCTCGATCGCTTCGAGATAGCGCCGGGCTATCGTCAGGTTTTTGGATTCGGAGGGCTTCATCGAACCCGCTGATAGATGTCCGCCAAGGCCAGCGTGCAGCCTATGGGCGGCAGCTCGACGCTGTCCTCGCGGCCATCGGTCTCGGTCTGCAGCCAGGCGCCACTCCCCTGGCGTACGAAGTGCTCGACGTGGACGCGGTCCTGGGCAATCAGGACGTACTCGGCGAGGGACGGTAGGGTGCGATAGCTCTCGAATTTGGTCCCGCGGTCATACCGCTCGGTGCTGGTGGAGAGCACCTCGACGATCAGGGTCGGATTGAGCAGGGTGTCGGCCTCCCCGTCGGCGAACTGCGGCTCACCGCAGGCCACTACCACGTCAGGATAGGTGAAGTGGTGGGCGGCGGACACCCGCACCCGCATGTCGCTGACGAAGACCTCGCAACCGCGGCCGGCGAGTTGCCGGTCGAACGCCATGGCGACGTTGAGAGCGATCCGGTTGTGACGGCGGCTCGCGCCAGTCCTGGCGAACGTCTCGCCGTTCAGGTACTCGTTCCTCGTCTCGGACTGCCGCTCCAGGGCAAGGTACTCTTCGACCGTCATCCGGCGGCTGGCTTCGGAGGCCATGGAAGGACTGTAGCATGCGGTCCGGCCCGGCCGGCGGGTGCGCCGGCCGGGCGCTTTCTCGCTCGGCCTACATCTCCGAGCAGGTCTGCTGGTAGATGCACTGGCCGCCGGCCCAGAATCCGTAGATCACGCAGTTGCAGTCCGGGTCGAGGCAGATGGGCGGGCAGGGATTGAAGAAAGAACGGCCGGCAGTTCCTTTCGAGAGAAGAGATGCGGCATGACTGGCCGCGGGGGAGGTGGATCCAGCCTGTACGGCGGCCAGCGCGCGGTCGGAAAGGGCGAAGAGGGCCAGCAGAACGAGAACCGTGGCGAACGTCTTCATGCAGTACTCCTCTCGGGTGATCTGTGGTCGGCGAGAGCGCCGAACAGCCTTCAGAAGAGTAAGTGCGCAAGCACGACTTCCGCGCGCCGGGCCAGGTACCCGTCGATTCGCGGGGTCGCACCCCTGGCCGCGCCGCTCAGGATCTGAGCCTACCGCCATGTTATCTTGCTCACGCCGGGTCGGCACGGCCCGGACAACGCTTGAAGGGAGCTCTCATGAAGAAGCACCATCCCAAAAAGATGACCCTCGCCAAGGAGACCCTGCATCAGCTGAGCGACGGCAACCTCGAGCAGCTCGAAGGCGTCCAGGCCGGTTCACCGATCCCGGTTTCGCGGGGGGGCACCTGTCCGGTCACCTGTCAGGACACCGTGAGGGTCTGCTGCACCTGAGGAGCGACATCCCTCGCCACCCCTCTCCCTGAGCTCCCGGGGGTATCCCCTACCCCCGGGGGTCCGCGATCGGCGGGAGAGCCCGCAGAGTTCGCCTTCAGAGCTCGATGCTCGCCCCCGGCTCGGCCAAGGGGTGGAACTGGATGCCAAGCTTCTCGAAGCGCGATCCGTAGTTCTTGTAGCGCTGTTCGAGGAAGAAGTCCTTGACGTACCCGTCGTGCACGGGGAGGATCCGGCGCGGCTCCATTCGCCGGACGAAATCGGCGACGCCGACCTCGGTCAGGAAGGGTGCGGTCACCGGGAGGATGAGGAGCTCGACGCCCTTCCAGGGGAGGAGCGTGGGCTGCAACGAGTCGCCGGGGTTGAGCACCCGCTCATTGACGAGGAAGGCGGTATGCCGCGGTAGCGAGTCGGCGAGGATCGCCTCGTGCTGACACGGGATCGCCCGCAACGCGAACGGCCCGGCCTGGCGCGTCCCCTCCTCCAGGACGCTCACCTCGATCCCCTCTTGCCGCAAGCGGTCGGCAACCTCGCCGTTCGCCACGACGGTGGCGCGGCTGAGCTTCAGGATCTGCCGCAGGGCGTCGAGATCGATGTGGTCGGGGTGATCGTGGGTCAAAACGACGGTCGAGACATCGCCGAAGGTCTCGGGGCGGACCCGGCCCTCGACGAACGAGAACTTCCCGGGATCGAAGAGCAGCTTCTCCCCCTCCTGCTCGAAGAGGAGACAGGAGTGGATGTACTTGGAGATCTTGAGGGGGGTCTTCATGAGGAGCAGCGGCAGCAAGGAATGTACCAGTGGGCTTATCTTGACCAGGCGGCGCGGATCGTGCGGGAGAAGGGGTGGTTGTAGGGGTCGGGTCGGCTCCGGGTGGAGGGTAGACCCGGGTCCTTGAGGAGCAGAAACTTAAAAGCCAGGCCGAAACGCCTCCAAACTCCGAAGAAGTCCCTCTAAAGTCGAAAGAAGCCTCTCTAAACTCCAAAGGTCCCTCGATAAACTGTAATACGCGGCCGCTAAACTGTTTCAGCCCCTCCCTAAACTGAAATACCCGGCCTCCAAACTACTTTTCCTCCTCTCGAAACTGAAGTACGCGGCCTCTAAACTCAAAAGGACCCACGAAAAACTAAATCGCGGGCACCCGAAAGGGGTTTAGAGACGTTTCGAGGAGCTTTAGGGACGATCCGAGAAGGTTTAGGGACAGTCCGAGGAGCTTTAGGGAGGGTCTGAGCACCTTTAGGGAGGGTCTGAGGACCTTTAGGGGCAGTCTGAGGACCTTTAGGGCAGTCTGAGGACCTTTAGGGGCAGTCTGAGGACCTTTAGGGGCAGTCTGAGGACCTTTAGGGGCAGTCTGAGGACCTTTAGGGGCAGTCTGAGGACCTTTAGGGGCAGTCTGAAGACCTTTAGGGGCAGTCTGAAGACCTTTAGGGGCAGTCTGAAGACCTTTAGGGACGGTCTGAGGAGGTTTAGGGACGATCCGAGGGAGGACGAGGAGCTCGACGCCGCTCCAGGGGAGGAGCGCGGGCGCGAAAGCCCTCTCGACCTGTGGAAGAATCCCCCCATGTCCGACGACCTCTTCCCCGAGATCCAGGCCGCCGCAGTGCGCCTCCGCGGCATCGCCCACCGCACCCCCATCGTCACCTCGCACACCCTCGACGAACGGGTGGGCGCCCAGGTGTTTCTGAAGTGCGAGAACCTCCAGCGCATCGGCGCCTTCAAGATCCGCGGCGCCTGGAACGCCATCTCCCAGCTCTCCCCGGAGGAGAAGCGGCGCGGGGTGATCGCCTTCTCCTCGGGCAACCACGCCCAGGCCGTGGCCCTCGCCTGCCGCGAGATGGGGGTGCGGGCGGTGATCGTCATGCCGCGGACCGCCGCGGCCACCAAGCTGGCGGCGACCGCGGGGTATGGCGCCGAGGTGGTGCTGTACGACCCCGAGACCGAGAACCGGGAGGAGATCGCCGGCCGGCTGGAGGCGGAGCACGGCTACAACGTGGTGCCCCCCTACGACGACCGCCGGGTGGTCGCCGGCCAGGGGACGGTCGCTTTGGAGATGTTGGAAGAGCTCGAGCACCTGGACTTTCTTCTCGCCCCCTGCGGCGGCGGCGGGCTCCTCTCCGGCACGGCGATCGCCGCTCGCGGGGTCGACCCCGGCTGCCGGGTGATCGGGGTCGAGCCCGAGCTCGCCGACGACGCCACCCGCTCCTTCCGCACCGGCACCCTCCAGACCGTCCACAACCCGCAGACGATCGCCGACGGCACCCGCACCCCGTCGCTGGGGAAGGTCACCTTCCCCCTCGTCCGGGAGTATGTGGCCGACATGCGGACGGTCGCCGAGGAGGCGATCGCCGAGGCGGTGCTCTTCCTCTTCTATCGGCTGAAGCTGGTGGTCGAGCCCTCGGGGGCCCTGGGGGTCGCGGCGCTGCTGTCGGGAGCGGTCCAGGCGGGCGGCCGGGTGGGGGTGATCCTCTCCGGCGGCAACATCGACGGGCCGACGATGAGCGCCCTCCTCGCCGGGCGGCTGCCGTGAGGGTCTGCGGAGCGCGTTGGCCGGGCTTCCTGCTCCTCGTTGCCGGCATCGCCGGCGCGGCGACCGCGGCGACCGCCGGGACCGCCACGCCCCCTCACTCGCGGGAATTCTGGCGGGAAATCGTGCGCCACAAGTATGCGGTGCCGGCGGGCGAGTCGCCCGCCGCCCTCCTCCGCGAGCTGTCCGGCGACTTCGGCTCGCCCGACCCCGAGCTCCGGGACGAATTCGCCGCCGCCATCACTGAGGAGTGGGTCTACGAGCAGAAGCTCCTCACCCCGGCCGAGCTGCGGGAGCGCCTCGCCGCCTGGAGCGCCAACCTCACCGTCGGCCTCGGCGAGAGCGGCACCGACTCGGTCCTCCGGCGCTCCTACTCGGCCCTGGCGCTCTCGGACGTCGCTCTCCTCGACGGCGAGAAGCCGTTCTTGACCCCGGCGGAGTTCGCGGCCCTGCTGACCGCCGCCCTCGACTACCTGGACGGCGAGCAGGACGTCCGCGGCTACGACCGGGAGAAGGGCTGGATGCACTCGGCGGCCCACACCGCCGACCTCCTCCGGGGCCTCGGCGAGAGCCGCTACCTGAAGCCGGCCGACCAGGGGCGGATCCTCGCCGCGATCGGCCGCAAGATGGACAACCCCGGCGGTGTCTTCACCTATGGGGAGGGGGCGCGGCTCTCGGCGGCGGTCCTCGCCCTCGTCCGCCGGGCGGATTTCGACGCCGCCGCCTTCGCCGCCCTGACCGACCGCTTCGCCGCCACGGCGAAGCCGCTCTGGCAGGGGAAGCTCGACCCCCGGCGCTTCGCCGCGGTCGAGAACTCGAAGCAGCTCCTCCGCAGCCTCTACGTGCAGCTGGCCGCCCAGGAGAAGCCGTTCCCCGCCCTCGCCCCGACCCAGAGGAGGATTCTCGCCTGCCTGGCCTCAATGTGAGCCGAATGGATAGAAATCTTTCGATGCACTGTTCCCACGCTCCCTGGAGGTGATACCCTCTGCTCACTTCCATCGCCGGGGGGTACGCTCGTTTGTTCCGTGGGCGAATCTCTGCGACGACGATTAAGACGGGTCGACACCCGGAAAGGAGTCCCTACTTGAGATCAGCTGCACTTCTGCTGGCGGCCGCCTGCCTGTTGGCGTTGGCCGTCCCGGCGAACGCCGTCATCTGCACGGTCGACGACGTGCCCGGCGCAACGCTCTTGCTTCCCTACTTCGAGGTGGATCTGGCGAACACGAACGGGGTCACCACCCTGTTCTCGATCAACAACGCCTCGGCAACCGCGGTGCTCGCCCACGTCGTGGTCTGGTCCGACCTCTCGGTCCCGGTCCTCGACTTCAACGTGTACCTGACCGGCTATGACGTGCAGTCGATCAACATGCGCGACATCCTGGCCGGCAACCTGCCGCAGACCGCCTCGGCCGGGCAGGACCCGACCGACACCATCAGCCCGAAGGGCAACTTCTCGCAGGACATCAACTTCGCGAGCTGCACGGGTCAGCTGCCCACCGGGGCGCTGCCGGCGACCTTCGTCTCCCACCTGCAGACCGCGCTCACCGGCCAGTTCTCGAACCTGCTCGGCGGCTGCGCGGGTCTCGCCTACGGCGACAACATCGCCCGCGGCTACGTGACCGTCGACACGGTCAACAACTGCACCCTGCGCTTCCCGGGCGACCTCGGCTACTTCGGGGCCGGCGGCTCGGGCGACGCGACCAACCAGAACGTCCTCTGGGGCGACTACTTCTACGTCAATTCGGCGACCAACCGGGCGGACGGCAACGCCCTCGTGCACATCGAGGCCGACGCCACGAACCCCGAGACCTCGGTCTCCGGGCAGTACACCTTCTATGGCCGTTACGTGAACTGGACGGCGGTCGACAACCGTGAGCCGCTGGCGACCAACTTCGCGGTGCGGTTCCTGAACGGTGGAGCTTTCACCGGCGGCACGAACCTGGTCGTCTGGCGCGACTCGAAGGTCCGTCAGGGTGCCTTCAAGTGCGGCACGACCCCGGCCTGGTACCCCCTCGGCCAGGAACAGATCGTGATCTTCGACGAGCAGGAGCACCCGAGCGTCCCGACGACGATTCCGGTGTCGCCGCAGCCGCCGCAGACCGGGATCATCCCGTTCCCGGCGGAGACGCAGTCGACGGCGGTCGGTGGCGCCGCCTTCCCGGTGCCGTACAAGTTCGGTTGGGTGTTCCTCAACCTGAACACGACGGTGGCCGCGGCGGGCAACGTTCCGCCCGAGGATCCGGCGGCGGCGCAGGCTTGGGTGGAGGCGGTGATGAGCGCGCTGGGTCGTTACAGCGTGGGCTTCGACGCCATCAAGCTCGACAGCGCCTGCACCGCGAACCACACGCGGATCGGCGGCTAAGCTGTAGTTTTCAAAAGGGTGGGCCCGGTCTCGCATCGGGCCCACCCCGGTTTCTTCCCCGCGCCATCGTTCCTTCCACTCTGCTCCGCAGCATCTCCGCCCCGAGAAGAGCCCGAGTGACGGGCGCCGGCCGGCTTTTGATATCCTTGAGGCTCCACCGCAGACTTCGAAAGTCGATGGACGATTGAACGGACGAGTCCTCTCGCTGGCCGTTTTCCTCACCGTGGCACCGGCGCTCTCCGGCGCCCTGGCTTCGCCCCCTGCCGGGTCTCCGGTCGGCGGGATTGGCGGGATCGGCGGGATTGGCGCCATGGAGGCCCGGCCGCGCGAGCTGTCGGCGGCCGAGCAGGCGGCGGTCGGGCTCGCGGCGGTCTATCTTCAGGGTGGACCGGCGGCCTGGTGGGAGCACCTGGCGGCCGGCTCGCCGCTCCGCGCCCTGGGGCAGCCGGCCGCTGTGGCCGAGATCGCGGCGCGGGTGGGGCCGGCGGACGGCGCCACCTGGCAGCTCCTCACCCCCGGCCGCTCCGACCCCCAGAAGGCGGTCTTCGGCATCGAGTTCGCCTCCGGGCTGGACGAGACCCTCACCCTCCGCCTGGTCGACGAGGGGGGCTGGAAGATCGCCGAGATCCGGATCGCCGCCGACCTGGCGGACGCCGCGGTGGTCCCCGGCGACGCCATCCCGCAGGGGGCTCCCGCCGATGTCGATGCCGGGGCCAGCGGACCCGCGGCCCTCCCAACCTGGCGCCGACCGCTCTGGCTGGCCGCCCTCGGCCTCCTCCTGGTCGGAGTCCCGATCTCTCTGGCGCTCCGGGGGACCGGGAAGAAGCCGGCGGCCCTCGGCGTGGCGGTGACGTTGGCGACGGCGGCGATCCTCGCCGGGGCACTCGGCTGGGCCGGATTCGCGGGGGGGCGGCAGGGGGAGAGCCCGGGCTCGGCGGGAGCGGTGGGCAGAGCGGAGCCGGCTTCGGGGGGGGCGGCAGCGACGGCGGCGGCGGCCGGCTACAGCCTCGGTCCGCTCGCCCCGTTGCGGGCGGCCCTGGCCTCGGGCGCCGACCGGGCGGAGATCGCACGCCGGTTGGCGATGCTGGCGATGCCCCTGGCACCCCTCTCCTCGCCGTCGGCCGGCGACCGCCGGCGGCGCGACGTCCAGACCCTGTGGCGCGCGCAGTACCTGCTCCAGGAGGGGGACCTGACCGGCGCCGAGACTCTGCTGCGCGGCTTCCCGGAGATCTCGATCCCTCCCCTGACCGACCTCCTCCGCGCCCGTCTCGCCTTCAAGCGGGTGCAGAAGGTGGAGACCGGCTGGCTCTACGAGAGGGCGATCCGCCACGGCCTCGACGACGACGGCCTGCGCCTGGAGTCGGCGTTCGCCGAGGCTCTGACCGACGAGGGGGAGCGGGCGGAGGCCGACTTCAAGCGGATGGTGGAGATGGGCTCGCGCCTCTCCGAGCCCTGGTACGACGCCGTGCAGGTCGCCGCCAGCGAAGGCCGGATGGAGGAGGCCGAGGCGCTCCTCCGTCACGCCTGGCAGCTGGAGCCGGTGCCGCGGGCCAACCTCTTCGCCAGCCCTCTCCTCGCCGCCATCGTGGCGCGCCCTACCGTCTTCCCCCTCTTCAAGCTCGGGAGCCCCGAGGAGGCCCGGCTGGCCCCGGCTGGCGTCCGGCGGCCTCTCGCCCTCCCCGCCGCCCTCCTCGCCAAGATCCATGCCGCCACCTGTGGCCAGTCTCTCCGCCTCGGGGTGGGGAGCGCGGTGCTGCTCGTCCCCGGCGGCGCCGAGTTGGCGCCGTTCGATGCCGTGCTCGAAGACGCGGACAGCTGGAACCACTATGGCGACGCACGGGCGCTGGCGGCGGTGCCGGTGATCCGGGCGATCCGGGCCACGGCGACCCCAGGAGGCGCTCTGGAGCCCCGGCTCCTCCGCCTCGCCGAGCGGGCCGGCCGCGCCCTCGACGACCAGCAGCGCTGGAACGAGCTGGTCGGCTTGACCGAGCCGGTGGCCGAGGGGGGCGGCGGCGCGCCGGCCAGCCTCGTTCGCCTGCGCGCCAAGGCGCTCCATCGGCTGGGACGGGACGGCGAGGCGCGCCAGCTGCTCTTGAACCTGGCGAAGAGCGACATCGCCAGCCGCCGCCCCGCCACTGCCACCCTCTTCGACCTCGCCGAGCTGTTCGCCGCCGACGACGATTTCGACACCGCGATCAAGCTGATCGACAAGGCCGACGCCCAGCTCCCCGAGCCGCGCGGCCAGCGGCGCCGCCGGCAGCTCGTCATGGACCGCGATCTCGCCAGCTCCTACGCCAGCTTCCGCTCGGAGCATTTCGAGGTGCGCTATCCCCCGGACCGGGGGAAGAAGTGGTACGCCCGCCAGGTCGCCTGGGTGCTCGAGGAGGAGCGCCAACGCCTGGAGCACTGGATCCCCCGGACACCCCTAAAGCCCGGTACGGGAGGAGCTGGCGGCAAGCGCATCGAGGTCCACCTCTTCCCCGCGGCGGACTTCTACACCAACTTCGGCGGCGACGTCGCCGTCGTCGGCCTCTTCGACGGCAAGATGCGGGTCCCCTTCGCCGAGCAGCGCAATCTCCAGCCGCCTCTGGTGGCGATCCTCTCGCACGAGCTGGCCCATGCCCTGATCGCCGAGGCGACCCACGATCTCGCGCCCCACTGGGTGCAGGAGGGGGTGGCGCAGCACATCGAGATGGGGACCCGGCGGGTCAATCCGTTCCCGGATCTGGCGGGCACCGGCCATGCCCTCTCGTTCCCCACCCTGGAGCCCATCCTGAGCGGCTTCGCCGAGGAGCAGCTGGTCGGTCTGGCGTACAACGAGGCGGCCTGGACGATCAACTTCCTGGAGACCCGCTTCGGCGACCGGGCCATCCCCCGCCTGCTGGCCGCCTTCGCCGCCGGCCGGACGACCGACCAAGCCCTGCGGGAGGCCTGCGGTCTGACCCCGGCCGAGCTCGATCGCGCCCTCTGGGCCTGGGGGACGGGAGTCGCACCGCGGGCTCGCACCCTGGAGGCCCGCCGCTACGACCAGGAGTACGACGACCTGGAGACCCGCCAGAAGCTGGCCGCGAGTCCCCGTCTGGGAGTCCGGGCCGAAGAGCCGGTGCTCGCCCAGCCGGTGGTCGTCGACGAGGCAACCCGCCGGATGTCCGACTGGCACGCGGTCTACGCCGTGCGGACCGCGGGCATCCTGCGCGGCCTGCAGCCCATCCTCGAGGCCTACGTGGAGACGGCGGGCACCGTGCGGTTCAGCACCGCCGCCGCCTGCGGCGATCTGACTCTGGAGGTCGAACGGGTGCTCGCCGATCCCGCCGCCTGGTCCTCGCCCGACGGCGAGGTCAACCGGTCGCTCCGCGCGGCCTACACCCAGATCGGCGACCTGGGGAACGCCTGCCGGACGGGGCACGACAGCGAGGCGCGCGCCCTGGTCGCCAGAGTCGGGACCGCCTTCGAACGAGGCGACCCAGCGGCTCGCCACCTACGGCTTGATTCCCTAGCGGATCAGAGGAGGGGCACCCGCCGGCGGCCGAGCGGGAAGGCGGGGCGGCGCAGGCCGAGCGTCTTGATCTTCTTGGAGAGCCCGACCCGCGAGAGCCCGAGCCGGCGGGCGGCGGCGGAGACGTTCCAGCGCGTCGCCTCCAGGGCCTCGACGACCATCCCCCGTTCCTGCTCGCGCCGGTACTGGCGGAGCTTCACCTCGCCGGTCCCGCTCTCGTCCGCCGCGGCGCTCAGGGGCAGCGACTCGGCGAGGAGAACCTGCCCGGGCGGGGTGCGCAGGACGGCCTGCTCGATCTCGTTTTCCAACTCGCGCAGGTTGTCCTCGAAAGGATGAGCGAGGAGGAGCGCCAGGGCCTCCGGGCTGATGCCGGCGACCTTTTTGCCGTAGCGGGCGCCGTAGTGGGCGAGCAGGTGGTCGACGTGGGCCGGCAGGTCCTCCCGCCGGTCGCGCAGGCTGGGCACCCGCAGGAGAAAACCGCGCAGGCGGTAGTAGAGGTCGGAACGGAAGCGCCCGGCCCGCGCCGCGGAGCGCAGGTCGACCCGGCTGGTGGCGAGGATGCGGACGTCGACCGGCCGCGGGTGCGCGGCGCCGAGGGGCTGGACCAGGCGGGAATCGAGGAAGCGCGCCAGCTTCCCCTGGCTGTCCGCCGGCAGCCGGTCGACGGCGTCGAAGAAGAGAGTGCCGCCGTCGGCCACCCCGGCCAGGCCCTCGCGCACCTCGGGAGCCTCGGGGAACACCCCCGGGATGTAGCCGAAGAGCTCGCTGTCGAAGAACTCCTCCCCCAGCCCGGCGGCGTCGACCCGGACGAAGGGCCGCCCGGCGCGCCGGCCGAGCCGGTGCAGGATCTGGGCGACGAGGCTCTTGCCGCTCCCCGGTTCCCCCTCGATGAGGACGGTGACGTCCGTCGCCGCCACCTGCTCGACCTGATGGAGCAGCTCGCGCATCGCCGGCGAGTCGCCCACGAGCTCCCCCCAGACGGGGCTTTGCGCCTCCCTCTTCGCCATGTCTGCCGCTCCCCTGTCCTTGAGTGTCCATTCGAGTAGTGTCCCTGAGACGGCAGGACGGGACAGGGCGGCGGTTCAGCCCAGCCGGGAGATCTCGTCCAAAACCCGCTCGATCTCGTCCGCGGTGTTGTAGACGTGGGGCGACAGCCGCAGGCGGCCGGCCCGGGCCGAGACCACGATGTCGCGTTCGAGCAGCCGGTCGACGATCCGCTCGGTCGGAAGGTGCGGGTGGAGGGCGGCGACGATGCCGGAGGTCTCGCCCGGCAGGCGCGAGCTGACGACCGCGAGCCCGCGCTCGGCGAGCCCGCGGGCGGCGAGGTCGGCGAGGGCGAGGACCCGCCTCTCGACCGCCGCCGGTCCGAGATCGAGGAACATCTGGAGGGAGACGCCGAGGGCACAGATGCCGAGCCCGTTCAGGGTGCCGCTCTCGTAGCGCTTGGCGCCCGGTCCCCAGTCGATTTCGAGCTCCGTCCAGCTCCCCTGGTCGCGCATCGAGCGCCAGCCGGCGCGCTGCGGGCGGAGGCGCTCGACCACCCGGTCCGAGACGTAGAGGAGACCGATCCCCTCGGGGCCGAGAAGCCACTTGTGGGCCGAGGCGCAGGCGACGTCGACCGCCTCCCGCTCGACGTCGAGGACGAGGCCGCCCAGACCCTGGATGACGTCGACGACGAAGAGCACCCCGCGGGCCCGGCAGAAGGCGCCGATCCGGGCGAGGTCGAAGCGGAAACCGTTCGCGTACTCGACCCAGGAGAGAGCGACGACCCGGGTGCGGTCGTCGACCTGGGCGAGCAGCTCGTCGGTGTCGACCCGGCCGTCGCGCTCGGGGACGGGGCGCCAGGTGACCCCGCGCGCGGCGAGGTTCATCCAGGGATAGACGTTCGACGGGAACTCGCAGGCGACGCCGACGACGTTGTCCCCCGGCTGCCAGGCGAGCGCCTCGGCGACCGCGGAGAGGCCGGTCGAGGTGTTCTCGACGAAGGCGACCTCGTGCGGCTCCCGGGCGCCGAGCAGGCGGGCGGCGAGGCCCCTCACCTCCTCGGCCATGGCGTTCCTCTCCGGCCACCGCCGGTCGCCGCTCTCGGCGATCGAGGCGGCGAGGGCGGCGATCTGGAGGACGGAGCGCCGCGGCAGGGGGCCGACCGAGGCGTGATTGAGATAGGCGTAGCGCTCGGTGACCGGGAACTCGGCCCGGAGGGCTACGAGCTGTGCGAAATCCATCGGTCTCGATCCTCCTTCGTCCGCCAGGTGATGGCTCCGTTGGGTCCTGCGGGCCTGCTCCTTCGGGCGCTCCGCGCAGCCAGTCGCAGGTCCTCGGAGCCCACGGAGCCACGATCGCCCATCTAGGGCGGGGTCTCCACGACCGGCACCCTGCCCGCTCGCCGCGCCCCGCCCGCTTCGAGCCAGGCGAGCGCCGGCAGGCCCACGACGACGACCAGCCCGTAGTGGAGGCCGCGGAAGAGGAGCGTCGCCGCCCCGGCGTTCGCCCGGTCCACCCCCAGGGCCACATAGGCGGCGACCATGGCCGCCTCGGTCGTCCCGATCCCACCGGGAGTCCCCGCCAGCATACCCGCGGCATTCCCCAGCGCCACCACCGCCACCACCGCGAGCACCCCCACCTCCTGGCCGAGGGCGCGGAAGATCAACCACTGAGCCACGGCGTTGGCGAGGAAGAGGGCGATGCCGAGGGCCGCCGCCCGGAAAGCCATCCCGGAGTCGCCGAGGAGCCGCACGAAGGTGCCAGCCGCTTCGTGCCCCTGGATGTAGACCCGCTGGAGGCTCCCCTCGGCGCGCTCCGCCTGGCGGGAGAGGAACCGCACGATGGGGTTGTCCGCGAACGGCCCCCGCCGCCGGCTCCACAGGATCACCCCGGAGACCGCGACCGCCATCCCGGCGAGGCCCGCGACGCCTGAAGCGACATACCCCCGGGCGATGGCGGCCGAGAGGACGGCGAGGCCGGTCATGACGGAGACCACGGCCTGGTGGGCGAGCTGGTCGTAGAGCACGATGCCGTAGAACAGGCCGAAGGAGCGCCGGCAGACGCGGGAGAAGCTCCGCGCCCGGAGCGGCCCGGAGAGCACCCGCGCCGCCGGGGTGAGGAGGTTGAGCGCCGCCGAGGCGAGGATCACCGAGAAGCCGAAGACCGCCCCCGTCACCCGCTCCCCCGTCGTCCGCCGGGCGGCAATCCGGAAGCGCAGGTCCCAGAGCCCAAAGCGAAGGACGAGGAAGAGCACCGAAACGGCGACGAGCGGCCGGTCCGCCGCCGCCAGCCGAGCCGCGAGCTCCGCCCACCGCATCCCCGCGATCAACCGCCAGGAGAAATAGAGCGCCGCCACCACCAGCCCCCACTTGACGGCGATCCGCAGCCCCCGAAAGCGACGGGGGGGCTCCGGAGTGGGCTGGGGTTCGGTCAGCGATTCGAGCATGGTCAGGTCGGCCCCGAGGGCGCTTCAGGATAGCAGGGCATGCGCTACACTTCGCCGACCCGCTGATGTCGACCCCAAACCAGCCGAGGATCACCCCGGCCGCCATTGCGGAGATGGTGGAGAAGAAGCCGCGTCGCAAACAGCTGGCTCGCGAAGAGCCAAACCTCCTGCGAGCCCCCCGTGTGGAGGGTAAGGACTGGTCTATCCAGTTCCCGTTCGGGGAGACTCTGTGGAACTCCTTCGAGATGACGTGCAAGGTTCCCTCGATTGGCCTGCGAGAGAACCCCGAAGGCGGCTGGTACACCTACCTCAAGAGAGCGGATGCCAGCGCACTGGAGCGCGTCCGCCTTTGGCTGGAGACAGTAGGACGGTATGTCGTCCTCAGGGACTGCCTTGCCCTCTCGTTCGCACTGGACTACGAACGCGAGGGCGGCGATCCGAACAAGCCTCAGACACGGGTCGGAGCCTTGCGTTACCGGGCCAAGACGTACGACCGCAGCCCGACGGCCGAGACTCTCGAAGCGGCGGACCAACTCGTTCAAGAATGCCTGTCGTTCCTGCGCTCCATGACCTGCTATGAAACAGCTGATGCCGTCGTGGCGATGCCACCCTCCAGACCCGATAAGCCGTTCGATCTGCCGAGACACCTCGCAAGGAGAATCGGTCTCGAAATCGGGAAAGCCGACTTGAGCGACCAAGTGGTGTCCAGGGAGAGGCCAGCCGTCAAGAACGTTCCATTAGCTGAAAAACTGGCGACTATTCGAGGTACCATCAGCATAGCGGGAGGAGGTCCCTTCCGGGGTCGAACCGTGCTCCTGGTGGACGACCTCTATCAGTCGGGTGTCACCATGAATTACGTTGCAATGGAGCTCCTCGAAGCCGGCGCCGAAGCGGTGCTCGGGCTCGCCTGTGAGAAGACCTGCCGTAACGACGACAACGTGGGTCACTCCCGTGTCTGACGTCCTGCCGGCCGTCCAGATCCTGCGCCTGCTCGATACCCCGGGGATCGGCGCGGTCAAAGCACAACGCATCCTGAGCCAGGCCGGTAAGGAGGACCATGGCAACGCCCTCGACGACCGGTGGCTCCGCCCGTTCCTGTCCGCGGCCCAATCCGCGGCGTTCGAGAGGAACGAGGACCGGATTCATCGGCTCGTGGAGAGCCTGGAGGAGAAGCGGGTGGTTCTCCTACCCATCTCGGACCCGCGCTATCCGGTTGTCCTGCGCGCCAGGCTGCTGGAGAAGGCGCCGCCTCTCCTCTTCGTCATTGGCAACCCGGCTCTGCTGAACACCCCTGGAGTCGGCTTCTGTGGCTCCCGCCAGGCGAGCGAGAAAGGGATCTCCACGGCGGAGGACTGCTCCCGGCAACTCGCCAGGACGGGCCTCGACGTGGTTTCGGGCTTCGCCTCGGGGGTCGACCTCGCCGCCCACCGCGCGGCTTTGGAAGCTGGGGGCACCACGACCGTGGTCTTGGCCGAGGGCATCCTTCACTTCAAGGTAAAGCGAGAGTTGCTCGACAGCTGGGATACCGGCAGGGCCGTGGTGGTGAGCGAGTTCCTGCCCGGACTCCCCTGGAGCGTTCATCACGCCATGCAGCGCAACCGGACGATCTGCGGCCTGTCTCTGGCCATGGTGCTGATCGAGGCACGGGAACGGGGAGGCAGCTACGAGGCCGGTAAGACATCCCTCGACTTGGGGGTGCCCCTCTTCGCCGCCGTGTATGAAGGAATGCCCGTCTCGGCGACCGGAAACGCCGAGCTCCTCGGGAGGGGTGCAAAGCCTTTGATGAGGAGCCGGTCCACTCACTGCGCCAATCTCTCCCCCGTCCTGACGGCGGTCACTGCCGAAAAGAAGAGACTCCTCGATCGAGCCTCGGGTCCGCAAGCGGCCCAGCTTTCGGTCTTCCGCTGAGAGTCGCCCGGCACCGGCCGGGGTTGACGGCCGGAGCGCGATCGGCAACTCTTGCAGAAGATTCAAACCGGGTGCAGGATGCTCCCGGGAGAGGAGAGAGAATGCCCGAGACCAAGATCACCGTGATGAAGAACGGCCCCTTCCGCATCGAGGGGGACAACATCCAGATCGTCGATCCCACCGGCAAGGCGTACGGCCTGGCGGGCCGCACCGCCCTCGCGCTCTGCCGTTGCGGGGCGTCCAACAACAAGCCGTTCTGCGATGGCAGCCACAACCACCACGCTTTCCAGGACGATCCCCAGGCGCGCGACCTGCCGCCGAAGCCGGGGGCGTAAGGCCAGCCCGGTCGGGCGGGGACGGCCCTTTCTCCCGTAGAGTACGGCGTATGGGCCGCCCCGCATCGCTCCTCCTCGTTTTCTGCTCCCTCTGCCTTCTCTGCCCGGCCAGCCCCGCGACCGCCCAGGGGCCGGACGCCCGCTGGGAGACCCTCACCACCGCGCATTTCCGCATCCACTACCCGGCGGAGTCCGCGGCCTGGACCCGGCATGCGGCGGCGCGGCTGGAGTCGATCTGGGGGCGGGTGGAGGAAGAGGTGGGATACCGGCCGCCGGAGGTGATCGACGTGCTGGTCTCGGACCCCGTCGCCGAGGCGAACGGCGCCGCCTTCCCCTTTCTCGGCTGGCCGCGGATCGAGCTGTGGACGAGCCCGCCCGAGCCGGAATCGGTCATCGGCCACTACGCCGACTGGAGCGAGCTCCTCCTTACCCACGAGGGGACCCACCTCGTCCACCTGCTGCGGCCCTCGCGCAACCCGCTCGGGCACGCGCTCTCCCTCTTCCTGCCGTTGGGACCGGTGGCGCTCAAATCGCCGCGCTGGGTGACCGAGGGCTACGCCACGGTCGTCGAAGGGACGGCTCACCGCCTCGGGAAGGCCCAACGGCGACCTGCGGGCGGCGATCCTCCGCCGCCGGGCGCAGGAGGGAAAGCTGCCGAGCTACGGGGGGCTCGACGGGGATCGCAGCTGGATGGGGCAGTCGATGGCCTACCTGATGGGCTCGGCCTTCCTCGAATGGACCGACGCCAGAGCCGGCGGCGGCAGCCTGCCCAAGCTCTGGGCCCGCCTCTCGGCCCGCCGGGACCGGAGCTTCGACGAGGCCTGGAAGGGGCTCTACGGCGAATCGCCCGCCGACCTCTACGGCCGGTTCACCGCCGAGCTGACCTGGCAGGCGGTCGAGGCCGAACGGCGGCTCCGCCCGGCCGCCCGGGAGGGGGAGCTCTGGCAGGACCTCTCCTGGAGCACCGGCGCCCCCGCCCTCTCCCCCGACGGCCAGAGCCTCGCCATCGTCCTCCGGAAGCGCGACAAGCCGTCCCAGCTCGTCGTCTGGTCGACGGCGCCGGACGCCGCTGCCGAGCGCAAGTGGGAGGAGGAACGGACGAAGCTCGCCGCCCGCGATCCCCAGGACGTGCCGGCGGTGCGCACCCGGCCGCTCCCCCGGAAGGCCCTCCACACCCTACCGGCGATCGACGGCATCTCCCCCACGATGCCGCGCTTCCTGCCGGACGGGAAGTCCATCCTCTTCGTCCGCTTCGAGCCCGACGGCCGCGGCTTCCTCCATCCCGATCTCTTCCGCTGGGAGATCGCCGCGGGCCGGGTCGAGCGGCTGACCCGGGAGGCCGACCTGCGGGAGCCCGATCCGGCGCCCGACGGCACCTGGGCCCTGGCGATCCGCAACCGGAACGGCTTCTCCCAGGTGGTCCGGGTCGATCTGATGTCGAAAAACGGCAACGGCGCGGTCCAGGCGGTGACCGAGCCCGCGGTCGAGGAGGTCTACGACCAGCCGCGGATCAGCCCCGACGGCCGGCGGGCGGTCTACGCCCGGCACGCCGGAGGGGAGGCCAGCGGCGAGACTGGCGGCTCGCCGTCCGCGATCTCGCGACCGGTGCCGAGACCGCTCTCGCCCCACCCCCGGGCGCCACCGTCGCCGCCCCGGCCTGGAGCGGCGATGGAAAGACCGTCTACGCGACGGTGGGGAGCGGCGGCTTCGTCGACGTCTGGGCCTTCCCGCTCGACCCGGCCGGGACTCCCGTCCCCCTGACCCGCACCCCGGGGGCCGCCCTCGCCCCCGCCCCCACGCCGGACGGCAAGGCCCTCTTCTATCTGGGGATGCAGGCCGACGGCCTCGACCTCCGGCGCCTGGACCTCGCTGCCACCCGACCGGAGGCGGCCGCCGCCGAGCCAGCACCGCAGGCCCTCCCGACCCTGCCGACCCTCTCCGCCGCCGAGCTGGCGCCCGCGGTCCGCCCCCCGGCTCCCCCGGTGCCGGCGCCCTTCGCTCTCGCCGAGGTGCCGGCGGGGCACCCCTACGGGCTCGGCCGGCAGGAGCTCCTCCCCATGCTCGCGGGGAGCGCCACCGCCGCCTCCGGGGTCGCCGAGCTGGGGGTACGCGGGGGCGACGTCGTCGGCCGGCTCGACTGGCTGGTCCTCGGGGGCCTGGGGAGCGCCGGCAGCTTCCGGGGCGGCACCGCCGCCGCCACCTACCGGGGCGCGCCGGTCGATCTCTCCTTCCGCCTCTTCGACGTCCGGGAGCTCCCCTCCCGCCAGACCGGGCACCTGGGAACGCCGGCCCGGAGCGGCGCCCTCGACCTCGAGCGGCGGGGAGCCGAGGTGCGGGCGGACTGGGACCGCCGCTTCGGGGCCGCCCGGCTGGCCCTCGCCGGGGGCGGCCTGTTCACCGCGGTCGATCCCCGGCTGGGCGACTCGGTCCATCCTCGGTCCATGGGGCCATCGGCTTCCTCGACGCCCGCTATCATGCCGTCCACAGCCGCGGCCTCTCCTCTCTGGAGGAGGGGGTGCAGCTCCATGGCGAGAGCAGCGGGGGCGGGGACTCCTTCAGCCGCTACGGCGGCGACCTCACCCTCGGGGCGGGCCACGACGAGGACGGCCTCCGCCTCACCGTCCGGCGCGACCGCGCGAGCGGCACCCCGCGGCCCTTCGACCTGGTCCAGGTCGGCGGCTACGGCAGCAGCCTGCTCCCGGAGTCTGCCCTGGCCGGCCGGGTCGCCGTCCCCGCCCTGCCGGCCGGGACCCTCCTCGGCCGGGACTACCTGGGCGAGCGCGCCGAGCTCCGCCTCGGCTTCCTCCCCGCCCCCCTCTTCTTCGAGCGCCACCGGATGGATTCTGGAGACTGGCTGCGCCTGGCCGGCCTCGAATGGCGCTTCTCGCTCGCCCCCCTCCCCATCGTCCGCATCCCGGCGGTCGACGTCCGGGTGGGGGCGGCGCGGGTGTTCGACGCCCCTTTGAAGGGGGATACCCGGCTGTGGCTGGTGACGGTGCTGCGGCCGTGAGAGGAGAAGACTAGAATCAACTCGCCGTGCCCGACCGCCGCCTCGTCCTCCGCCTCTCCGGCGACCTCTATACGAAGGCGCGCTCAGACCCGCATGCGGTTCCTCCGCCGGCTGGAGAAGAACATCGTCGACGCCCTGACCTCGCACGGCATCCCCCACCGCCTGGAGCGGAACTGGAGCCGCTTCTATGTCGAGACCGAGGCGAACGTCGGGGGAACGGAGAACCCCGAGACCGCGGAATCGGCGACCGCGGTGCTCTCCCGGGTGTTCGGCCTGCAGTCGGTGTCGGAGATCGCTCCGCGCCCCTTCGTCGACCTGGCGGACGTCGTGCGGGAGGGGGAGGCGTTCTTCCGGCCCCACGTCGCCGGCCGCCGCTTCGCCGTCCGCGCCTCGCGCCGCGGCGTCCGCAACCTCATCCCGTTTCGCTCGCACGACGTCGAGGACGCCCTCGGCCGCGCCCTCCTCCCCTACGCCTCTGGAGTCGACCTGCGCACCCCCCAGGTCACCGCCCATGTCGAGCTGGAGCCGGGGACCGTCCACCTCTTCCTCGACAAGCTCTCCTGCCACGGCGGCCTCCCCCTGGGGGTCGAGGGGCGGGCCGTGGCGCTGGTCTCGGGCGGCTTCGACTCGGCGGTCGCCGCCTGGCTGCTCTTGAAGCGCGGGGTGCAGCTCGAATACGTCTTTCTGAATTTGGGGGGCGCCGCTCACCGGCAGGGGGTACTCAAGGTGATGCGGGGGATCGCCGAGCGCTGGAGCTATGGCAGCCGGCCCCGGCTGCACGAGGTCGACCTCCGGCCGCTGGTCGCCGAGCTTCAGGAGAAGACCGCGCCCCGCTACTGGCAGATCCTCCTCAAGCGCCTCATGCTCCAGGCGGCGGAGATCATCGCCCGCCAGGGGGGCGCGGCGGGGATCGTCACCGGCGATGCCATCGGCCAGGTCTCGTCGCAGACGGTGCAGAACCTGGCGGTGATCTCCGAGGCGGTGCGCCTCCCCATCCTCCGGCCCCTCCTCGGCTTCAACAAGGAGGAGATCGTGGCCCTCGCCCGCCAGATCGGGGTGCACGATGCGGCCGCCGAGGTCGCCGAGTACTGCGGTCTGGAGAGCCGCCGCCCCGCCACCCGGGCGAGCCTCGGCTCGGTGCTCGGGGACGAAGCCAAGCTCGAACCGGGCGGCGTGCGGATGGCGGTCGCGGCGCGCACCGTCCACGACCTCCGTGCCCTTCCTGCGGCGGACCTCGATCTCCTGCCGGTCGAGACCGCGACCGTGCCCCCCGGGGCGACCGTTCTCGACCTGCGCTCCGGCACCGCCTTTCTCGCCTGGCACTACCCGGGCGCCCTCCACCTCGACTTCCCGCAGGCCGTCGCCGCCTACCCGGCGTTCGGCCGCGACGCCACCTACGTCCTGGTCTGCGAGGTGGGCCTGAAAAGCGCCTACCTCGCCGAGCGGATGCAGGCGGAGGGCTTCCGCGCCTATCACCTCAAAGGGGGGGCGAAGGCCCTCCTCCGCCTGGCCGAGCGGGAGGGGCTGCTCGACCCCGGACTCCTGGCGCCGGCGGTGCGATAGGTCCTCCTCGCCAAGCACGTCAACTCAAAGGCTGATCCAAGGCAAACAGCTTGATCTCTGGGGCCCCCTCGGACAGGCGAACCCGCCGTTCGAACTCGAAGCCCATCTTTTCCAGGAGATGGATCGAGCGCTGGTTGTCCACACTCGTGATTGCCACGACCCGCTCCAGGCCGAATGTGTCACGCGCATAGGAGAGGACGGCAGCGGCCGCTTCGAGGGCATACCCCTGAGACCAGAACTCCGGGAGGAAGGCGTAGCCGATGTCGAAATCCTCCAGGGCCTCCCGCTTCAGCAGGCCGCACAGCCCCAGCGGGACCCCGGCCTCCCGGGTTGCCACCAGCCAGACTCCGAAACCCAGGGTTTCATAGCTGGTGATCGGCCCATCCAGAATGTACTGACGGGCCTCCGCCAGCGTCCGGATGCCCTTGTCGCCGATGTTTTCTGAAGAAAGGACGGCTCGTTGAGCAAACGGAGCATGAACTCGGCATCGTCCACCGAAAACTGCCGCAGGCTGAGCCTCTCCGTCTGGAGGATCGTCATCGGTCTCCCCAGGGCCATCAGCGTGGCCTAGCGCCGCACCCGAATCCGGAAGATGCCATGTTGCTCGCTGCCGGCATAGAGAACGTCGGGGTCGCGCGGGTCGATCAGCAGGCTGCCGTCGGTGTGCCCCGGCGGCAGGCCGTTGGTGAGACCGGTCCAGGTGGCGCCCAGGTCTGCGCTGCGCAGGATGCCGCCCCGGAAGAGCCCGAGGTAGAGGACGACCGGAGACCGCGGATCGACGACCAGCGAGCGGACCGAAACGGTGAAGCCGGTGAGCGACGGCACTTCCGTCGGGGAGCGGCTCCAGGAACGGCCGCCGTCGGCGCTGGTGAAGAGCCGGGGGTGGCTGAAGAGGTCGAGGACCAAGTAGAGCTGCTGGGGGCGGGTGGGATCGATCGCCAGGGCGCTCACCTGGGGGTCCCCGAGGCCCGACGCGCTCTCCAGGGCAGGGCCCAGGTCCTTCCAGGTCAGGCCGCCGTCGGTGCTCTTGGCGAGCGGGAGCGACAGGGAGCCGCTCCCCGCCCCGAGGGCGTAGAGGGTCAGGGGGTGCACCGGGTCGACGACGAAACCGGAGACTTCGTCGAGCGGCAGGCAGCTCCAGCTGTCTCCCCCGTCGAGGCTGCGAAACGCCTGGCACCTGGCGACACAGGCGGGATCGGGGTCGTGGCCGTTCCCCGGCCCGGGGATCGGTACGCCGCCGGCATAGACCACCCGCGAATCGGAGGGAGCCACGGCGATCGTCTGCAGGACGACGCAGGCGGAAGGCAGCCGGAGCCGCTGCCAGGTGGCGCCGCCGTCGAGACTCCTGCCGAGCCGCAGGCCGCCGGGGAAGACGCCGAAGAGCCGCGCCGGATCGGAGGGGTCGGGGGTGGGCAAGAGGACGTCGGCGCCCAGCCGGTGGAAGGCGCCGCTCCCCGCCGGGCTCTTGTAGACGGGGCCGTCGAAAGGCAGGGTCGTATAGAGGTCGGAGTCGCGGTCGATGGCCGCGGCGCTGGCGTCGACCGCGGTGAGGCCGGTCTTCGAGAGCTGCCAGTCGCGCCCGCCGTCGAGAGAGCGGAGAACGCCGCCCTGGGCCGCCGCGTAGACGGAGGTCGGACCCTCCAGACCGGTGCCCAGGAGCATCACGCCGAACCCGGCCGACAATCCCGGCAGGGGCACCGAGGTCCCCAGCGGCGCGGTGGGGGTCCAGGTGGCGCCGCCGTCCCGACTGCTAAAGCCCCCCGTGGGCCCCACCAGATAGAGGATGCCGCCGGGCGCCGCGGCCAGGGAGAGGGCGGGGGGAGCGGCGGGCAGAGCCGACCAGGTGGCGGCCCCGTCCCGGCTCCGCCAGACCTCTCCGGAGGGGGTGAAGCCGGAGCCGAGGAGGGCATAGAGCACCCCCGGCCCGGCGACGACCACCCGCCTCACGGCCTCGCGGGAGAGCGGGAGGCCGGTGTTGCTCGTCTTCCAGGTCGCCCCGCCGTCCGTGCTCTTGACCACCCCGGTGGGGCCGGGGGGTGAGGAGGGGCTGTCGGACGGCACCGCGGCGTAGAGGGTCCGCGGGGCGGCCGGGTCGACGGCGATGGAACCGACATTGGCGAAGTCGAGGTCGTGGCTCGCGAGCCGGAAGGTGGTGCCGCCGTCGACGCTCTTCAAGACCCCCTGGCCGAAGACGGTGCCGGAGCAGGCGTAGAGGACAGCCGGGTTCGTGGGATCGGCGATCAGGCAGTTGACCTCCGGCAGGAAGTTCGGGTTCGTCCCGACGGTGCTCCGGACCCAGGTGACGCCGCGATCCTCGCTCTTGAGGATCATGGATCCGGTACCGATCACGATCCGGGAGGGGTCGGCGGGATCGACCCAGACCGCCGAGACCGCGGGATCAAAGATGTCTTTGGGGAGGGTGGGGAGGCGGTGCCACGACGCCATGCCGTCGACGGTGGCGAAGAGGCCGGCATTCGTCCCAGCGTAGAAGACCTGGGGGTCGGCGGGGTCGGCAGCGAGGGCCAGGACCGTGGCGCCAAAGGGGCCGAGGGGAATCCAGCGGCCGATCCGCGCCGCGGCCGGAGCGGCGGCGAGGGGGCCGGCAAGGGAGCCGGCGAGGAGCAGGACGGCGCCGAAGGTGGTCAGGGAGAGCGGAAAGCGTCGCACGCGTCTCGTCATGGGAGTTCTCCTGGGTTGGATGCCGCCAACGTCGCCAATGTCGCCAATGTCGCAGATGCCGCCAATATCGCCTATGTCTGGCTCCATGGCCTCCTCGCGGAGCGCGACTAACCCGCCCTCCGCAGCAGAGACTATAATGACTGTACGTTACGAGGCCGGTCTACCGCACACCCCAACGCACCCCAAGGAGCCGCCCATCTCCGCCCCGCCCGATCCGACCCCACCGGTCCCCCACGGCAGCGAGCGGGAGTGGGCCCCCGAGGGGTGGGCCCCGCCGGCGATCTCGCCCGCCATCTCACCCGCTATTTCAGATGTCGAGGCCTGGTTCCGCACCTTGGCCGAGAACACCTCGATCGCCATCTTCGTCTACCGCGACCGCTTCCTCTTCGTCAACCGCGCCTGCGAGGAGCTGACCGGCTACCCCGCCTGCGAGCTCCTCGGCATGGAGCTCTTCGAGCTCACCCACCCCGACTTCCGGCCGACGGTCGAGGCGCGGGCCCGCGCCCGCCTGCAGGGATTCGAGGTCACCCCGCCGAGCTACGAGTTCAAGATCGTCCGCCGGGACGGCGCCGAGCGCTGGCTGGCGGTGAACGCCGCCATCGTCGACATGGCGGGGGCTCCCGCCGCTCTCGCCACCGCCGTCGACGTAACCGAGCGCAAGCGCGCCGAGGAGGCTCTCCGCGAGAGCGAGCACTGGTTCCGCACCCTCGCCGAGACGACGGCGACCGGCATCGTCGTCTACAGCGCCGAGCGGCTGCTCTACGTCAACCATGCCTGCGAGACGCTCACCGGCTATCTCGCCGCCGAGCTCCTCGCCATGCGCCCGGAGGAGATCGTCCATCCCGAGGCGCGGGGGGAGATCGGCGCCCGCATCGCCGCCCGCCTGCGCGGTGAGGAGACCCCGGTGCACTACGAGACCCGGCTCCTCACCCGGGACGGCCGCGAGCGCTGGATCGACACCGCCGCCGGCCGCTTCGAGCGTGGCGGCCAGGTGCTCGGCATGGCGACCTTCTTCGACATCACGGAGCGGAAGCTCGCCGAAATCGCCCTGGTCGAGGAGCGCGAGCGCGCCCAGGTCACTCTCGCCTCGATCGGCGACGGGGTGATCCGCACCGATGACAGAGGCGCGGTCGACTACATGAACCCGGTGGCCGAGCGGCTGACCGGCTGGAGCGCCGAGGAGGCGGCCGGGCAGCCGCTCCGGAAGATCTTCAACGTCGTCGACGAGGCCGGCGCCCGGCCGCTCTTCGATCCCGTCGAGCGCTGCCTCGACGAGGGCCAGGTGATCGAGGTCCCCGGCGCCTCCGTCCTCCTCCGCCGGGACGGGATGGAGTTCGCCATCCGCGACTCGGTGGCGCCGATCCGCGACCGGCAGGGCCGGATCACCGGCACCGTCCTCGTCTTCAAGGACGTCACCGAGCTCCGCGGCATGGAGCGCGAGATGAGCTTCCTCGCCCAGCACGACGCCCTGACCGGCCTCCTCAACCGGCGGGAGTTCGAGCTCCGCCTGGAGCGCTGCCTGCGGACGGCGAGCGAGGAGGGGCGCTACCACGCCCTCTTCTATCTCGATCTCGACGAGTTCAAGCTGGTCAACGACACCTCCGGCCACCTGGCGGGCGACGAGCTCTTGAAGCAGGTGACCGCGGTGCTCGCCGCCCAGCTCCGCCCCGGGGACACCCTCGCCCGGCTGGGCGGCGACGAGTTCGGGGTGCTGCTCGAGGACACCTCGCCCGAACGGGCGCGGACCTTAGCCGAGGCGCTCCGGACGGCGGTCCGCGCCCACCGCTTCGTCTGGCAGGACCGGATCTTCGAGGTCGGGGTCAGCCTGGGAACGGTGATGATCGACCCCGCGAGCCACGACCTGGTGCAGGTCCTCTCCTCCGCCGACGCCGCCTGCTACGTCGCCAAGGAGGCGGGCCGGAACCGCGTCCACGAGTACCAGCCGGACGACACCCTGGTCACCGCGCGCTACGGCGCCATGGACTGGATCCACCGTATCCACAAGGCCTTCGAGGAGGAGCGCTTCCGCCTCTACTGCCAGCCCATCCAGCCGCTGGGGCCTGCCGACCCCGAGGGCCCCGGGGGCCATGCCCCGCTCTGCGAGATCTTCATCCGCATGGTCGACGAGCAGGGGAGGATCGCCTCGCCCGCCGACTTCATCCCGGCGGCCGAGCGCTATCACCTGATCCCCTCGATCGACCGCTGGGTCGTCCACACCGCCTTCGACATCCTCGCCCGCCGCGCCCTGGCGAGCGCCGCCCCCGGCACCTGCTTCGCCATCAATCTCTCGGGTCAGTCGATCGGCGAGGGGGACTTCCTCGACTACGTCGTCGCCGAGATCCAGGCGAGCGGGGTGCCCCCCGAGCGCCTCTGCTTCGAGATCACCGAGACCGCCGCGGTCGCCAACCTGACCCGGGCCCGGCGCTTCATCGCCACTCTCAAAGCGAAAGGCGCCCGCTTCGTGCTCGATGACTTCGGGAGCGGCCTCTCCTCGTTCGCCTATCTCAAAAACCTCCGGGTCGACTTTCTCAAGATCGACGGCGAGTTCGTGCGCAACATGGTAGGCGACTCGGTCCAGCGTGCCCTGGTCGAGTCGATCCACCAGATCGGCCACATCATGGGCATCCTCACCATCGCCGAGGCGGTCGAGGATCGCGCCACCCAGGAGGTCCTGCGGGCGATCGGAGTCGACTACGCCCAGGGCTACTGGATCGGTGCCCCCGAGCCCCTGCTGTAACGTACTTACAATCCTTCTGTGGACAAAGTTGCAGGACGACCCGAGGCGGGAACGTTCGTGGGGCCCGGGTTCGAGCTCGCGGTCGGCTCTTCGGGGCTCCGCGCAGCCTTCGCCGATCCGCCGTTCCGGCCAGGAACCGCTGTGGGCTCGGTTCTTGCTTCTTACCCTGCCGGCCCATGACAGGATAGAGATGATCGGCTCGGCTCAAGTGAACGCTCCCTGGGAGATGGACGATGCGGCGAACGTGACTCCGATCGGGCAGGCCTCCCTTGCGGAGGGCCACAGCATGAGCAGCGAGACCTCCCTCGGAGAGTCGACCCTCCGCCGGCTGCCCGAGTCGATGGCGGCCCTGGTCTGGACGACGGATCGCGAGCTGCGCTTCCTTTCCGCCCCGGGCTCGCTCCTGGCCGCGGCGCGCGGTGGCGGCATGCCGGCCGAGGGGACCCTCTACGACTACTTCGGCACCCGAGATCCCGAGTTCCCGGTCTACCGTGCCCACGCTTTAGCCCTCGCCGGGGAGTCGGTCTCCTTCGAGCACGAGTGGGAGGGCCGGCTCTTCCAGTCCCAGGTGGAGCCGCTGTTCGACGCCCAGGGGTGGATCATCGGCTGCATCGGTCTCGCGCTCGACATCACCGAGCGCAAGCACGCCGAGGAGGCCCTCCACCGCGAGAAGGAGCGCGCCCAGGTCACCCTGGCCTCGATTGGCGACGGGGTGATCCGGAGCGACCCCGAAGGCCGCATCGACTACATCAACCCGGTGGCCGAGCGGCTGACCGGCTGGGCTTCCGAGCGCGCCCTGGGCGAGCCGGTCTCCGAGGTCTTCAAGATCGTCGACGAGGTCACCCGCCGGCCGCTCGAAGACCCCGTCCAGCGCTGCCTGGCGGAGGGGGACATCGTCGAGTCCCCGGGGCACGCGGTCCTGGTCGGCTTCGACGGACGGGAGTTCGCCGTGCGCGATTCGGCGGCGCCCATCCGCGACCGGAAGGGCGAGCTGATCGGCGCCGTCCTCGTCTTCAAGGACGTCACCCAGCTCCGCGGCATGGAACGCGAGATGATCTACCTCGCGAGCCACGACGCCCTGACCGGGCTCATCAACCGTCGCGAGTTCGAGATCCGCTTGAAGCGGGCGATCCGGAGCGCCCGTTCCGAGCAGCGCCAGCACGTCCTCCTCTACCTGGACCTCGACGAGTTCAAGGTGGTCAACGACACCTGCGGCCATCTCCAGGGCGACGAGATGCTGAAGCAGGTGACCGCCATCCTGCGGGCGCGGGTGCGGCGGAGCGACATCCTCGCCCGGCTGGGGGGAGACGAGTTCGGCGTCCTTTTAGAAGACTGCCCGCTCGCCCACGCCCGCCAGATCGCCGAGGAGATGCGGCGCACCGTCCGCGAGTTCCGCTTCTCCTTCAGAGATCAGATCTTCGACGTCGGGGTGAGCATCGGCCTCGTCCCCATCAACCACGAGAGCGGCGACCTCGCCCACGTCCTCTCCGCCGCCGACGCCGCCTGCTATGTGGCGAAAGACCGGGGACGCAACCGGGTCCACGAGTACGAGCAGGACGACACCCTGGTTGCCGAGCGCTACGGCGAGATGCAGTGGATCCACCGCATCCACCGGGCCTTCGAGGACCACCGCTTCCGGCTCTACTACCAGATCATCCAGCCCTTGACCCCCGACGCTGGCCGCGAGCTGATGTGCGAGATCTTCATCCGCATGCTCGACCGCAAGGGGGGGATCGTCGAGCCGACCGCCTTCATCGCCGCCGCCGAGCGCTATCACCTGATCGGCACGATCGACCGCTGGGTGGTGCGGACGGCCTTTCGCGCCCTGGCCGATGCGCAGCGCCGGGAGCTCGCCAGGCCGCTCCTCTTCACGATCAACCTCTCCGGCCAGTCGCTCTCGGAGGAGACCTTCCTCCCCTTCGTCATCGCGGAGCTGGCCTCCTCCGGGGTCGACTCGCGCCGGATCTGTTTCGAGATCACCGAGACGGCGGCGATCAGCAAGCTCGACAGCGCCATGGCGTTCATCGCCGCGCTCAAGGAGCAGGGCTGCCGTTTCGTCCTTGACGACTTCGGGAGCGGCCTCTCCTCCTTCGCCTACTTGCGCGACCTGCCGGTCGATTTCCTGAAGATCGACGGCGAGTTCGTGCAGGGGATGGTCGAGGACCGGGTCAAGCGAGCCCTCGTCGAGTCGATCAACCAGATCGGCCACGTGATGGGGATCGAGACGATCGCCGAGTGCGTCGAGAACCGCCAGACCATGGAGTTGCTGAAAGAGATCGGCGTCGACTACGCCCAGGGCTACTGGATCACCCGTCCGCAGCCCCTCGTGCACGAGATCTAGAACAACGGCGGCCGTCCCACGGCCCGGAAGAGAGAGGAAAAAGAGATGACAAGGAACAACGGCAAAGTCGTCGGAATCGTCGGATCGTTGATGCTCGCCCTGATCGTCCTCGGACTGCGCAGCGCGGCGGCAGCTCCACCAACCCCCCCCTTCAAGCTCACCGCCTTCGCGATCAACCTGGGCTCGAACCGGCCGGCCGCCACTGCGGGGACCGTCGAGATCTCGATCGAACGGTTGTCGACGGAGCAGGAGAGAAATGAGCTCCTCAGCTCCCTGCAGAAGGGGCAGGACAACCTCCTCAAGGCCCTCCACGAGAATCCGCGGGTCGGCTACATCCGCACTCCAGACAGCATCGGCTGGGACCTCCACTACGCGCACGTGACGCCGACCCCGGACGGTGGGACCCGGATCTTCCTCGCCACGGACCGCCGGATCAACTACTGGGAAGCCTTCAGCAACACGCGCTCCCTGGACTACCCCTTCACGCTGATCGAGATCCACCTCGGACCGGACGGCAAGGGAGAGGGCAAGATGTCGATCGCTACCAAGGTGGTCCCGGATGCGAACGGCAAGCTCCTCCGCCTGGAGGACTTCTCGATCGAACCGACCCGGCTGCAGAACATCCAGGTGGCAAAGAAGTAGGTACAGGCGTTGCGCCCCCTCCCCTCGGGGGATTACAATGTAATCACCTCGAGGGGAGGCAGGAACCATGAAGGCGCGCATCGTACGTATCGGCAACTCCCAGGGCATCCGGATTCCCAAGCCGCTGCTCGAACAGACCGGCCTCGCCGACGAGGTGGAGCTGGAGGTCGAGGGGGACTGCCTGGTCGTCCGCGCCGCCGGCCGGCCGCGGGCCTTCCCCTCGACGCTCGCCCTGCCGTCCGGTCCCCAATCCGAAACCGGGAGGGCGGCGATGGCGGGGATGATCGCCGAGCCCATGGCGGTGCGCCGGGAGGACGAGGGGCGGCACCTCTCGCGGCTGCTCGACCGCGCGCTCTCGGGCGAGGAGGTGCTGGTGACCCGCGGCGGCAAGCCGGTCGCCAAGCTCGTGCCCCTGCCGCGCGAGCCGCGGCACCCCGGGAGCCTGGCCGGCCGGCTGACGATCGCCCCCGATTTCGACGCCCCGCTCCCCGGCGGGCTCGCCGCCGCCTTCCGGGGAGAGGGGGAATGAAGCTCCTCCTCGACACCCACGCCTTCCTCTGGTGGCTGGCCGACGATCCTCAGCTCGAGGCGCAGGCCCGGGAGCTCGTCGCCGATCCCCGGGCGGTGGTCTACGTGAGCGCCGTGTCCCTCTGGGAGATCGCCATCAAGTCGCGGCTCGGCAAGCTCGACGCCGGCAGCGCCGATCTCCTGGAAGAGATCGCCGCCAACGATTTCCTCCAACTGCCGATCTCCGCCCGCCATGCCCTCCTCGCCGGCTCGCTCCCCGGTCACCACGAGGACCCGTTCGATCGCATGCTGATCGCCCAGGCCTGGATGGAGGAGCTGACGATCGTCACCCGGGATGCCGCCTTCGCGGCCTACGGGGTGCCCCTGTTGCCGGCGTAGACCTGGTTCTGGCGACTTTCCACGCGCTCTCGAAGACTTTCGAGGTGTTCCCGAAGACTTTCCACGCGTTCCCGAAGACTTTCGAGGCGTTGGCAAAGACTTTCGAGGCGTTCCGGAAGACTTTTCACGAGTCCCGTAAGACTTTCCACGAGTTCCCGAGGACTTTCCAAGCGTTCCGGAAGACTTTTAACCGGTTTCGGGAGCGCCAAAAGCCGTCCAGAAGCTTCCGTGAGCTGTCCGGAAGGACTCAAACGGTGTCCGGAGGTCGCAAGCCGGGATCCAGCAATCCCAAACGCCGTCTGGAAGGTCGCAAACACCGTCCAGAGGACCCTGCGCGGTGTCCGGGAGCTCCCCAACTGCGTCCGGGAGGTTCCCAACCGCGTGCGCGAGGTTCCCGACTAGAACCGCGAGGAACGCCGCCAGAGGGCGGCGCAGGTCAAACCGGCGATCAGAAAGGCGACGAGACCGGGGACGAGACCGGGGGGGAGGAAGCGGAGGTCGAGACGGGTCACCCCGGGCGGAACCCGAATCCCCAGGAAGGCGCCGTCGACGGTCAGGGTCCGCAGGGGCTGCCCGTTCGCCCGGACCTGCCAGCCGCGGGAGTAGGGGATCGAGGTGGCGACCAGGGTGCCGGCCGGCCCCGTCGGCGCTGGAAGGGCGAGGGCGAAGTGGCCGGGGACCGTGGCGGTTCCACTGACGGGGGTGAGCGCCAGCGGACGTGGCGGCAGGCCGGTGGGGCGCCAGGTTCCCACCTCGTCGGCGAAGAGGGCGACCCGGGCGGGGTCCACCATGCCGGCGATGAAGGGGGTGATCCCGGAGCGATCGACGACCTCGACAGCGTCGGGGATGAACCAGCGCGGCAGGGGGTGGGGGTTCCGGTAGAGGAAGAAGGGAGCGTAGCGGCCGCCGTCCGCCGGCTCCAGCTTGCGGCTGGGGGGCATGGCGACGCTCCCCACGACCGCCCGCACGTTGAGGAAGTCGAGCAGGGGGTGGTCGACGTTCTTGAGCGGCGAGAAGTATTCGACCATCGACGGGTGGAAGTGGAAGGCGGCCGAGAGGACCTGGATGTAGGGCATGGGCGCCAGCGGGTTGTGGGGCCGCACCTCGGCGATGCCGTAGACCGGGAGGAGCGACGGGTAGGCGAGGAACTCCGCCCCCACCGCCCGGTAGGGACCGCCCGGCGCCGACACCTCGCGGGTCAAATCGGCCAGGAACGGCGTCCGCGGGTAGAAGAGGGCCGCGTGACCGGCCGGCTGGAGGCTCCGGCCCCAGGGGACGAGGTCGAGCAGGAGAGCGAGGCCGAGGAGGCCGGCCGCGACCGCCCGCCCGCGGGCAGTGCCCGCAATGCCGGCAATACCCGCAATACCCGATGACGCGGTGATTCCGGCGAGCGCGAGAAGACCCCAGAGCAGACCTACATACCCATCCGCATGCACCGCCAGGCTGATCCCGGCCGCCGCGGCGAGGGCGATCCAGATTCGGAGCTTCCCGGCCCGCGGCGCCCCGCTTCGATACCCCAGGAGGAGGTCGGTGCCGAAGGCGCCCGCGACCGCGAGGCCGAGGCAGGCGATGAGGAGGAAGCGCTCGTAGGCGAGCATCCGGAGCGGCGGTACCTGGTGGAGGAGGTAGGCGAAGGGGAGGAAGCGGGCGGCGAGGAGCAGCCCTACCCCGCCGAAGAGGAGAAAGGGGAGGGCCCGGCGGTCGCGGCAGGCGAGGAGGGCCAGGAGGGCGCCCGCGAAGGCGACGAGGCCGGTGTAGCCGCTGTCCTCGTCCGCCCAGTCGATCGGCCCCTCGTGCGGATTCTCGAACGGCAGGCCGAAGGCCCGCGGGTTGGTGGGCGCGAGGACGAGGATCGAGCGGCCGGGTAGGAACCAGGAGCTCGGCGCCAGGAGGGTAGGGTGGGTGGGCGGCAGGGAGAGGGCCAGGGTCTCGTGCGCCCGTTGCGATGCCGGCAGGATCGAGAGGAACGGGAAGACGTGCGGCGCCGCGAAGCCGAGGCCGAGGGTGGCGGCGAGCGTCGCCACCCCGAGGCCGCGGAGGAGCCCGAGCGAGCGCCGCCTCAGAAGAAGCCCAGAGAGCGCCGCGAAGAGCCCGCCGATGGCCGCCACCTCCGGGTGACCGGAGAGGAGGAGCGCCGCGGTGAGGAGAGCGGTCGTCGCCACGCTCCGTCCGGTGGGGCGGCGGAACAGCCCGATCACCCCGACGGCAAGCCAGGGCACCCAGGCCGCCGCCGCGGTGTGCGGGAAGAGCCCCCAGGAGAGGATGCCGCCGCCGATGGCATAGCCCGCCCCCGCGAGGAGGCTCGACGCCCGGCTCCGCCCCACCCGGCGAGCGAGCAGCCAGGTCCCCTCGAACGCCACGAGAATCTTGAGCGCCAGCGCTCCCAGCAGGTGATGCTGAATGGGCAGGAGGCGGGCCGGCATCTGGAGCGGCGAGAGGACGCCGGCCTGCGGGTTGGCCCAGGGGGAGCTGCCCCCCTCCAGGAGGTCGGACCAGAACGGCAGCCGGCGGGCGGCCAGGGCATGGCGGATCTCCAGCTCCCAGGGGAGGAACTGATAGATCGAGTCGTTCAGCAGGTCGTGCCGGTCGAGATGCGAAAGCTGCGGAGCCCCCGGGATCGGCGCCTCTAAGATGTCGCAGGGGGCGAGGAGCCGGGAGCCGCCGAGCCAGGGGGCGAGGAAGACGAGCGGCAGGAGGAGTCCCCCGAGGATCGCCCAGCGGCCGAGCCGGAGCCCGAGGCCGCGAGCGAGGAGCACGCACACCCCCTGGGTGAGGGCGAGCGCCAGGGCCAGGGTGAAGACCAGCCTCCAATCGACGGGCATCCGGCGGACTCTATCCCGATTTTTCGTACTCTCGTGAGGATACCGGAAGGAGAGGCAGCGCCGGACGAGATCCTGATTTCTTCTATTGAGATGTCACTCTGTGGCGGTGTTATGACACTTTGTCTCTTAGAGGGAGACCCGGACGGTCCTTCTGCCGCCCGTGGATCTACCCCGTGGGAGGATTCATGTCCACCATCCGACTGCGTCATACCCTGCCGGCTTTCACCCTGCTCGCCGCTCTCCTCGTCACCCCCGCCGTCGCCCACGCCCGCCCGAACCGGCCGCACCGGGACAGCCGACCCGTCGCCGCATCCACGAGCTTCCTCGGCGATATCTGGCATCGGCTCACGAGCCTCTGGGGCGCCTCGGGTCCCTCGATCGATCCCAATGGAGGTGGGACCAACCCCTCCAGTGGCGGTTCGATCGATCCCTGGGGAGGTCACGGTCCGACGAGAGATTCTGGGATGACCATCGACCCCAACGGCTAGGCAGACGGCTCGGCAGACCCTGGGGGGCCACGAGCTGGCCCCCAAGTTCTTCTCACCTAGTGTCCCGAATTCTGCCTGTGCGGTAACTTACCTGTAGGAGGGAGTTGTAATCCGAAGAAGTTCTTGAAATCATGCACATCGCAAGGAGGCCGCGTGAAGAACGCTCATCCGTCACTCGAAACCCTGGCCAAGTGGTTGACCGGGGATCTACCGTACGAAGATCTGCTCAAGCTGGTCGAGCATTTCGTTACCCGATGCCCTCCCTGTCACACCCAGTACAAGGAGCTCCTGCGGCTCAAGCGGGATGTCGAGCACTGGGACGAGCGGGTCGCCGTCTTCGAGGGCCAGCAGGCACCCGAGCTGTTCGACCAGATCTCGACTCTGCCGTTCGACGAGCAGCTCAGCATGGTGAGGGATGACGAGAGCTTCCAGACCTGGGGCTTCTGTCAGCTCCTACTTAAACAGAGCCTGGAAGCGGCCTTCGAGGATCCGGCGCGAGCCGTCAACTTCGCCGATCTGGCCGTCAAGATCTCTCAGTATCTGGATGATGCCTACGATCCGTACTGGGTCCTCGACCTGCGCGCCAAGGCTTCCGCCTATTTGGGTAACGCCCGCCGCGTGCTCGGCGAGCTGCGGAGCGCGGAATCGGCGTTCCGGGACGCCCAAGGGTTCCTTGCCGAGAGCATGACCGGCAATACCCAAGTGGAAGCAGAGGTCCTCGATCTCAAGGCTTCGCTCCGAAAGGACCAACGCCGATTCGAGGAGGCGATCGAGCTCCTGGACCGCGCCTTTGCGCTCCATGCCGAGCAAGATGACCGGCATCGGATGGGTCGTACGCTGATCATCAAGGCCAAGGTTCTTGAAGAGAGCGGAGAATTGGGCCGGGCGATCGAGCTACTTCCCAGTGCCATCGAAATGATCACGGAGGAGCGCGAACCTCGGCTGCTTGTCTACGGACGGTACAACTTGATCTTGTGCCTGACGACTGCCGGGCGCCACGAGGAGGCGGCCCGCCTCCTTCCCGGAGTGCGCGAACTCCTTGGCCGGATCGCCAAGCCTCTTGATCTCGTCCGGCTCCGCTGGACGGAGGGCAGGATCGCCTTGGGCCTCGGGAACCTCGAATTGGCCGAAACGGCCCTCCGTGAGGTACAACAGGAGTTCTTCAATTACCACATGGGCTACGACGCAGCCCTCGTCTCCTTGGATCTCGCCGTCCTCTATGCCAACGAGGGTCGCACCCAGGAGCTGAAGCAGCTCGCCGTGGAGCTGATGCCCGTCTTCGAGTCGCGCGACGTACACCGGGAGGCCATCGCCGCCCTCCTCATGTTCCAGCACGCGGCGGAGGAGGAGCGCCTGACCGCCCAGCTCGCCCAGCAACTCGCCGCCTCGCTCCGGCGGGAGCGGCGGATTCCCGTCAAGGCGACACCCCGCTAAGATCCCGGGGTGATCCCGCCCCTTCCCCGCTGGTCGGTCCCTCGCCTGGAGCCCGGGATGAGCCTCCCGGACTGGGCGAGGGTTCCCCCGCTTTCCCCCTTCCTCCTCGCCGACGGGAGCGGCCCGGCCGTCCAGCAGACGGCGGTCCGGCTGGCTTGGAACGACGAAGCGCTCCACGTCCGCTTCGACTGTGCCGACCGCGACGCCTGGGGGACCTTCAGCCGGCGGAACGACCCGATCTACCAGGAGGAGGCGGTCGAGGTCTTCCTCGCCTCCAACGCCGCCGATATCGCCGATATCGCCGATATCGGTGACCCGACGCGCTACTTCGAATTCGAGGTCAGCCCGAAGGGCACCCTGTTCGACGCGATCGTCATAAACCCCGACTCGGACCGGTCCACGATGCAGGTCGATCCCGCCTGGGACTGCCCGGGGCTCTGCTGGGAGGCGGGGACCGGAGAGGCCGCCGAGGACTGGTGGGCCACTCTCGCGATCCCCTGGGCGGCTCTCGTGCCGGGCAGGCCCAGGGCCCCGCTCCCCGAAATCTGGCGGGCCAACTTCTACCGCATCGAGCGGCCGCGGGATGGGGCGGCCGAATTCAGCGCCTGGTCCCCGACCCTGACCGCGCCGGCCGACTTCCACCAGCCGGCGCGCTTCGGCATTCTCGATCTGGGACCCCTGGTATCCTCGCCCGCGAGATGAGCGCCCCGCCCCGGCAACCCCACACTCTCACTCCCGCCGAAGCCGCGCGCTGGGTCTGGGCTCTCTTCGGCCTCGGCCTGGCGCTCTCGGCGCTCCTCATCGCCCGGCAGCAGGTCGGCGGCGACCAGCTCAACCTGCTCGCCCGCGGCTGGCTCCTGGCGGTCGACGGGCGCTTCATCTCCTACGGCAACCCGACCTCGGCGGGGGGCAACGCGCCGGGGGGGATCACCAGCCTCCTGGTCGGCCTGCCGCTCTTCCTCTGGCGGGACTTCCGGGCGCCGAGCCTCGTGATCTGCCTCTTCCACGTCGCCGCCTACCTGCTCCTCGACCGGGTGCTCCGGCCGATCCTCTCTCCCCGCGAGCGGGTCTTCTTCGCCGTCCTCTACTGGCTGAGCCCGTGGCGACTCTACTACTCGGGCTTCCTGTGGAACCCGAACTACCTCTACCTCTTCGGGGCGGTCCACCTGTGGACGGCGCTCGCCCAGAGGCGGCAGGCGAGCTTCTCCTACTCCCTCCTCCACGCCGCCTGCCTGGTCCTCGCCTTCCAGGTCCATGCCTCGTTCCTGCTCCTCGTCATGGCCTCGGCTCTCCTCTGGTTCCGCGGCTACTTCAGGGTGAGCTGGCCGGGAATCGTGCTCGGCGGGGTGATCGCGAGCCTCCCCCTCGTCCCCTGGCTGCTGGACGTCTCGCGCAACCCGGCGATCGCGGCTCCCCAGCACGGCTTCCTCGGCCGCGGCCTCGTCTACCTCTTTCCGTTGCTCCGGGGGGTGCTCTACCTGCTCCGCTACTCGTCGCTCTCGGTGGGCGGCAAGATGGGGGACTTCGACATCCGCCGCGCCCTCGGGCCGGCCGCGGACCGCCTGCTCCGCCCCCTCTTCCTCCTCCTCGCCGAGGGGCTCGGCGGGCTCACCGTCCTCCTGCCGATCGCGGCCTGGGTCCGGGCCGTGCGCCGCACCCGGCCACGGCTCTGGCGCCGCACCCGGCGATTCAGGGAGGCCTGGTCTCTCCTCGCTCGCGATTGGCGACTCTGGCGACGCTGGCCGCACTCGCGGTCGGAGGCCTCCGACCGCGAGTGGCTGCAGGGCTATCTGATCTGGATTTTGACCGCGGCCGTGATCGTCTTCGCCTTGGCGCCGACGACGATCATGGCCTGGCAGGTGCTGATCCTCTTCCACGCCGCGGTGCTCCCCCTCGTGCTCTGGCTGGGGGCGCTCTCCCGGCGGCCGCGCTTCGCCCCGCGGATCGCCCGCGGGATGGGGGTCTATCTCGGGCTCGAAGTGCTGCTCGTCCTGGGGTTCGCCTTCGCCACCCCCAACTACCGGTGCGGCGGGCGCGAGGGCCTGGACCTCGCGCTCCGCTCCGACCACCCGATGCTCCACGAGCTCGGCATCGTCCAGGCCTGCCCGCTGCCCTTGAATCAGCCCGGCACCTGGTGGCCGGACGTGCTGCCGGAGGCGGGTCAGCCCCGCTCGGCGAAGACCCCGCGGTAGAGCAGCCCGGCGACGACCGCGCCCGCGATCGGCCCCACGAAGTAGACCCAGATGTCGGCGAAGTTGCCGGTGACGACCGCCGGCCCCAGGGTGCGGGCGGGGTTGAGGCTGGCGCCGGTGAGCGGCCCGCCCATGAGGATGCAGAAGGTGAGGGTGAGGCCGATGGCGAGACCGCCGGGGATGGTCGCCTTGCCGCTGATCCCGGCGTTCATCACCGCGTTGACGAGGAAGAAGGTGAGGATCGCCTCCAGGATCACCCCCATCGTGGGGGTCACGTTGATCGTCGTCCCGCCCGCCTGGAGGGCATGGTTCAGGGTCGTCGCCCCCAGGCCGGTCTGAACGCCGCCGAGGACATGAGCGAGGGCGAAGGCCCCCAGGATGCCGCCCAGGAGCTGGACGGCGATGTAGGCAGAGGGCGCGGGTCGACTCGATCTTCCCAGCCGTCCAGACCCCGATCGTCACCGCCGGGTTGATGTGGGTGCCCGAGAAGTGGCCGTAGGCGTAGGCAAAGCCGAGGACGACCAGGCCGTGGGCCAGGGCCACGCCCACCAGCCCGCCGATCCCTAGGGCGCCGGTGCCGGCACCGATGAAGATCAGCGCGAACGTCCCGATGAGTTCGGCGAGCAGCGAAGTTGAAAGCTTGCTGTACATGCACTCCCTCCTTGTCGATACGATGATGTGAAATTCAAATTGCGCGTAGCTTAACGCAGAGACGTGACGACCTCCGGGCCCTTCCTCGTCAGCAGCACCGAGCCCCAGGGACCCGGCTTGTGGCGCCACTTCTCCGCCCGCTCGAACTCCTCGTCCAGGTAGCGCCCCACCCGGGGGTGGGTGCGGTCGAAGCGCAGGTCCTCGCGCCCGTCGACGACATAGTCCGTGACGATCACCCAGCGCACGTCTCTCGCTCTCATCTCGTCGAGCATCCGTTGGTCGAGCCGCGGCGAGGCGGGCCAGATCGGGTAGATGTCCCAGACCGGCGAGCGCCGCCCGAGGACCGGGTAGAGGCCGGTCAGGTTGGGGACCATGAGGAGCGCCTCGGTGGCCGGAACGCGCTCCGTCTTGCGCTCCACCCAGCTCAGGAGATTGACGGTCCGCGGCAGGAGGCGGAGCTCGTCCCCCGCCACCCGGTAGGGGCGGTAGGGATGGACGTTGATCTCCTTGAACCAGGGGGTCGTGGGGACGATCCCGAACGCGGTGACCGCCGCCAGGAAGACCCCGAGCGCCAGGGCGGCCCCGGCCGCGACCCACCGTCGGCCTCCGGGGAGGAGGACCGGCAGCGCCAGGAGTCCCAGGAGGAGGGGATGGATGCTGGGGGCGAGGTGGACGATGTCGGCGCGAGAAAAGGCGTAGTGCATGTAGACGAGCGCGACGGCCCCGCTGCCGATGAGGAGGGCCCGGGAGGGGAGCTCCGAGCGGCGGGTGCGGGCGACCACCAGGGCCGCCAGGGCGACGAAGAGGGGGAAGAGCAGGAAGCCGACGCTCTGGGAGAGGTCGCCGGCAGCCTCGACGAAACCCTCGCCCGCGAGCTCCACCCGCCAGGGCCAGGGGATGGGGAGAGGGAAGTTGGTCCGCCCCTGTTCGAGGAAGAAGCGGATCGAGTCGACGTAGGCCTTAAAGAAGCCGGGGACGAAGGCGAGCATCAGGAGGAGAGGCGAGGCGCCCACGAGACCGCCGCCAATCCAGGCGGCGAGGCGTCGCGGCAGCCCCGGCTCGCCCGGCGCCGGCCAGCGCCAGCGCAGGAGAAGGAGGAGGAGGAGGAAGGCCACCCCCAGGTAGAGGCCATGGTTCTTGCCGAAGAAGAGAGCGAGCCCCACCAGCGCACCGGCCCAGAAGTGGCGGCGCAGAGAAGGCCGCTCGAGAAGGGCGACGGCGACCGCGACCGCGGCCATGGCGAGAGCCGGTTCGAAGAGCCGGTTCCGGGGCTCCATCCAGACCAGGAGCAGGATGCCGACGGGAGCCATCAGCCAGCGTCGGAGGACGGGGCGGGGGGTGAGCCGCCAGGCGGCGAAGAGCCCGCAGAAGAGGCCGAGCGCCTGGAAGACCGCCGTCGACAGGCGCAGCGAGAGGATGCCGTCGCCCAGAAGCTTCGCCCAGGCCGCGGCCCAGTAGTAGCGCCCGGGGTCGTAGGAGTAGAAGTCGCGGAAGGGGACCTCGCCATGGGCGGCGCCGATCGCCCCGTACCAGAGGAAGCCCTCCTCGGAGACGTAGAAATCGAGCCGGCGCGCGTAGAGGAAGAGCCCGAAGGTGAGGACGGCGGCCAAAAGGGCGAGGAAGAGGAGATCCCGCCCGCCGGGCCCCTGGGGGAAATCGGAGCTCGGCTCGCTCGGCACGGGCACGGAGGATGTCGCCGGCATCGGGTTGAGGGGGTTGGGGGGATTGGGGAGCGGTTCGGCCACGGAGTCGTCTGAAGGGTCGTTCGAGCGTTGAAGATTTTGAGGCTAAGTCGTGGGAGCCTACTACGCCGAGCGCCTCCTTCTCTACCGCTGCCCTAAACGGTCGCGGAGGCCGCTCCGTATGCTCAAAAGAGGGGAGAGATCCCCTCTCGGCCCTCCCTTGCTTTTTTTTTGTCCCCCTGCAATACTCCTTGTACTATCCTGGCGCCTTGGTTGGAAACAGCTTAGAGATCACACCCTCGCAACTCCCTCCCGCAGCAGATCCATCCACGCCTCTTCATACGTCCAGCTTGCCTCGAGGAAGATCACACCCGGCGATCCGCAACCGCATCGAGGACAGGACGGCAGTTTAGGTGGAGATCGATTTTTCCCGGCCCGTTTCGCGGGACGGGAAGGCCGCGCGGAAAGCGGCGAATAACAACAACCTGTTTCAAGGAGCAACGAGTATGACCGAGCAAGGTACCGTGAAGTGGTTCAATGACACCAAGGGTTATGGATTCATCGTGCGCGAGCGCGGTGCGGACGTCTTCGTCCACCACGCCTCGATCGTCGCCGAGGGCTTCCGAACCCTGAATGAGGGGGACCGCGTCTCCTTCGAGGTGGTCGAGGGACCCAAGGGCCTGCAGGCAAAGAACGTCGTCAAGATCTCCTAGCCGCTTCCGCGAGCCTATCTAGGACGGCGCCCCTCGGGAGTGATCCCGGCGGGGCGCTTTTCGCGTTTCAGGGCTCTCGGAGCCCCTGCACGCGCCAGACCGCCACCCCTCGCCCCGTCGCCACGGGGGCCAGCCAGTCGACCGGCGCCCGGGCACCGAGGAGCGCCACCGGGCGGTCCCGCAGGTCCCCTTCCCCCACCACCAGGTAAACCACCCCCGAGCCGCGGAGGATCCCCGCGAGCTTCGCATAGTAGAGCCCGGGGTTCGCGACCTCCGGGCCGAAGGCGTCGGGGACGTAGACGTACCCATGGTGGAGGTAGCGGCCGAGGAAGGGGGAGGTGCCGGCGAGGCGCGCACCGGGAGGGAGGCCGGCGTCGAGACGCTCCAGAGTCGCGACCTCCCGATAGGGGTGACCCGCCACGAACGCCGGCAGCCGGAAACCGAAGGTCTTGACGGCAAGGAGGAGGACGAGGGCAGCAGCGATCGCGGCCAGCAGCCGAGCGCGCCGGCCAGGCCGGCTCGCGGCTGGCGCCAACGCCCCGTCCCAGGGAGAAAAGGCGAGCGCATAGGAGGCGGGCAGCAGCAGCAGCAGCAGCCGGCCCCAGGTGAAGAAGCTGAGCGCCAGGGCTCCCAGGAAACTCCCCCCCGCGAAGAGGAGCCAACCGGCGGAGCGCGGCCGGGAGCGCAGAGCCCAGGCCGCACCGGCCACGAAGAGGAGGATCTGGGCCCAGGTCCCCAGGAGCTGCGCCACACCCCCTCGGGCGAAGCGGACCAGCTCCGAGATCCCCCCGCGGACGACCGCCCCGGGGCTCTCCCGCACGACCGCCCAGGCGCTCCGGTAGGGCACCCGGTCGAGGTAGGACCAGTCGGGATAGCCGTGGAGCTTGAAGGCGAGGTTCTTCCAGTTCTCATCGTGAAACGGATTGCCGAAGGCGGCCTGGCGGAAAGCCCAGTGCGGCAGGAGGACGAGGACCGCCACCCCCGCTGCCGCCCCGAGGTGGCCCCACCGGCGCCGGCTCTGGACGTCGTCCCGCCCACCCCACCAGGCGAGGAGGAGCGCCGGGAGCAGGAAAAGGGCGTTGCTGCGGGTGAAGGCGGCGAGCCCGAAGGCGAGGCCGGCGCCGAGCGCGGGCCGCCAGCCGGGGCTCTCCAGGTAGATGAGACCGGCGAGGAGAGCCGCGGCCCCGAGGGCGGCGAACAGCATGTCGGTGGTGACGTGCTGGCCCAAAATCCAGAGGTTGGGGTTGATCGCCAGGAGCGCCATGGCCCAGGCACCGGCGACCGGCCCGGCGAGGCGCCGGCCGGTCGCCCAGGCGAGCCAGGCGAGGCTGGCGGCGGCGAGGTTCGACAGCAGCCGGGCGGCGGTGAACGGGTCGTGGACGAGCCAGGCGAGACCGGCGGTCAGGAGCGGGTAGAGGAGCGGCCGGAAGGGGTCGTGCGGCAGGGTGCCGTGGAGGAGCTGCTCGGCCTGCGCCACGTAGCCGTCCCGCTCCGCCGTCCCCGCCTCCTCCACCCAGTGGTAGCGCTGGCCGAAGAGGGCTAAGGCGATGAAGAGGAGGGCGGCAGCGAGGAGGGCGCGGCGATCGTCACCGCATGGCTCGAAAGGCTCGGCGGGCTCGGCAGACTCCAGGAGGGGCATCCACGAGGAAAACGGCTAGTGAATCGCCCCGGCCGGACTCCTGGCGGACTCCACCGTCGGCAGGGCGGCGGGACGGAGGGCGGCGGCGACCGCCGGAGTGGGAGCGCCGGGAGCAGCAGGGACACCGGGATTGCCGAGCAGGCCGGAAACGCCGCGGGCGCCTTCAAAGGCGGCGCCAGGCCTGGCGTCCCCTGGCTCCTCGGCGAGGACGAGCACGAGGTCGCCCGGCCTGACCAGCCCCAGCTCCTCCCGGGCCAGGCGCTCCAGGGTGTCCGGATCATTGCGCAGCTGCCGGATGCGGCCGTGCAGGCGCTCGATCCGGTGCTCGGTCAGGCCGATCGTCGTCCGCAGCAGGCGCTCGTGATCGCGCGCTGCCACCAGGTCACGGTGGCTCTTGACGCTCGCGAACGCCAGCAGGACGAGGGCGAAGAGGACCGCCGCGCCCAGCACTGAGCGCAACGAGTCCGGCCGGACGGGGGCTTCTCGGTCGCTCAAGTGAGGAATCGGCGGAAGGCGGCAATCCCGGGATACGTGGCGACACCTGCCAGCTCCTCCTCGATACGCAGCAGTCGGTTGTACTTGGCCACCCGGTCGCTCCGGCAGGGAGCGCCGGTCTTGATCTGGCCGGCGCGGGTGGCGACCGCCAGATCGGCGATGATCGTGTCCTCGGTCTCTCCCGAGCGGTGGCTGATGATGTTGGCATAGCCGGCCGCCTTGGCCATCTCGACCGCGGCCAGGGTCTCCGAGAGGGTGCCGATCTGGTTCACCTTGACGAGGAGGGCATTGCCGAGCCCGTCCTTGATCCCCTGGGCGAGGATCTCGGGGTTGGTGACGAAGAGATCGTCGCCCACCAGCTGCACCCGGTCACCGAGCTCCGCCGTCATCTCCTGCCAGCCGTCGCGGTCGTCCTCGGAAAGCCCGTCCTCGATCGATACCAGGGGGTAGGCGTCCAGCCATTCGCGGTAGACGGCGATCAGGTCGGAGCTGGTGAGCCCCTTCTTGCCCTCGCCGGGGAGCGCGTAGGTGACCTTCTTGCTCTTCCCCTTCCGTTTCTCGACCAGCTCGCTCGCCGCCACGTCGAGGGCGAGGGCGATCTCGCGGCCCGGCTGGTAGCCGGCCTGCTCGATGGCAAGGAGGAGGAGGTCCAGAGCCTCGCGGTTGGAGGCGAGGTCGGGCGCGAAGCCCCCCTCGTCCCCCACCGCCGTCGTCTTGCCGCGGTCTTTGATCACCCCTTTGAGCGTGTGGTAGACCTCGGCGCCGGCCCGCAGGGCTTCGGCGAAGGTCTCGAAGCCGAGCGGCACGATCATGAACTCCTGGATGTCCACCGAATTGTCGGCGTGGGCGCCGCCGTTCAAGACATTCAAGAGCGGCACCGGCAGCACCGTCGCGCCCGGCCCGCCCAGGTAGATATAGGGGGGCAGGCTCGTCGCCTTGGCCGCCGCCCGGGAGATGGCGAGCGAGGCCCCGAGGATCGAGTTGGCGCCCAGCCGGCTCTTGTCGGGGGTGCCGTCGAGCTCGATCAGGACGTGGTCGATGAGCGCCTGCTCGCGGACATCCATGCCCGTCAGGCGGGGGGCGATCTCGTCCTCGACGTTGGCGACGGCACGGGTGACGCCCTTGCCGTTGTATCGCTTACCGCCGTCGCGGAGCTCCAGGGCCTCTCGCCTTCCCGTCGACGCTCCCGAAGGGACGGCCGCGCGGCCCCACTCCCCGCCGTCCAGGACGACATCCACCTCCAGGGTAGGGTTGCCCCGAGAGTCCAGAATCTCGCGGGCGACGATCTCTTCGATACGGAACATCCCTCTCCTTCGCAGGCTGCTTCAGTTAGACTTCCCGGCGGAAAGGTTATCGGTAAAGTCCCGCCGTCTCAAGCTTTTTGATGATTCGAACGCTGGGAGCAGCGCTCGGGTGCTCATCTGTCAAGCAAACGGGATGCCGAGGAATGCAGACGACCATGCCCCGAACGCCGCGCGCGGCCCCTTCCCCCCTTCCCAACCGCCTCCACCTGGGCTCCGGCCGGGAGCGGCTTGCCGGCTGGATCAACGTCGACATGCAGGCGATCCCCGGGGTGGACGTGATCGCCGACGTCACCCGCGGCCTCGCCTATTCGGACGTGGAGGCGATCTACGCCGAGCACTTCCTGGAGCACCTGCCGGTCGACGCCGCGGTGGGCTTTCTCCTGGAGGCCCACCGGGTGCTCGGGGACGGCGGCTGGCTCCGCCTCTCGACCCCCAACCTCGATTGGGTGTGGAGCACCCACTACCGCCTGGACGCCCCCCCGGACCGGAAGCGCCAGGCCGCCCTCGCCATCAACCGGGCCTTCCGCGGCTGGGAGCACCAGTTCCTCTGGAACCGGGAGATGCTCGCCGAGGCGCTCCTCGCCTGCGGCTTCGCCGAGCTCCGCTGGTGCCGCTGGGGCGAGAGCGAGCTGCCGATCTTCCAGGGGATCGAGCGCCACGAAACCTATGTGGACGAGGAGAGTCTCCCGCACGTCATCATCGCCGAAGCCCGGCGGGCCGCCCCTCAACCCGAGCGCCTGGCGAGCTTCCGCGCGCTCCTCGTCCAGGAGTTCCTCGGCCATCTGCGGGGTTGAGAGGCTGGACGTCGTGGTCCTGGCTTAAAAGCCGAGGACCTGCGACTGGCCGCGCGGAGCGCCCGAAGGAGCAGACCGCAGGCTTTAAGCCAGGACCGATCTTGACAAGCCCCTGCCGCGGTGCGACTATCCACCCGCGGGGTGGAGCAGTCTGGTAGCTCGTTGGGCTCATAACCCAAAGGTCGCAGGTTCAAATCCTGTCCCCGCAACCAACTCTCCTGTAAAACCAAGGCCACGCGAAAGCGTGGCCTTTTGCATTCAGCGTGGTTTAAAGCGCCTCCCGTACGGGCTGCGGCTTGAGCCGCCCCTCCTCGTCGCTCAGGCGATGGGTGAGGAAGCTCACCCCGATCATCAGCAGGGCCGAAATCCAGAAGGGGGAACGGATCCCCAGGTTCCCGTACGCCCACCCCGCCCAGAGCGGTCCCAGCACCTTGCACACCCCTCCGAACGCCTGCTGGACCCCCATGATCTGACCGGTCTCCGCGCTCGAGCTGCGCCGCGAGACCAGCGCCGTCGTCGCCGGGAAGAGGAGGGCCGTGCCGATCGGCACGAAGAGGGCCACGAAGCCGAGCGCCCAGTAGCCGCAGGGCCCCCAGGTCCAGCCCCAGAAGGGGTCGCCGCAAGGGCGGGCGAGGGGGAACATGGCGAAGCCCAGGACCATGGCGAAGGTACCGATCCTGAGCACTGCGAGCTCGCCATAGCGGCGGACGATGGGCCCGAGAAGAATGGCGCGCATGACGACCGAGACCGCGCCGACGTAGAGGTAGAACCAGCCGATCGTCTCCTTGGTCACCCCAAAGCGGTCCCCCAGGTAGAGGGCGAGCATGGCGCTCATGGCGGTGAAGGCCATCATGCCGATGGCGTAGACCCAGACGAGCGAGCTGACCGGCGCCGTGGGGTGGGTCAGCACCTCTTCCATGGCGCTCCGGAGCGACCGCCGCGGCCGGGGCGCCTCCCCCTCCGCCGGTGCCGCCTCGCGCACCCGGGTCTCCGGCAGCCAGTACCAGGTGAAGACGATGTTGACCAGGCAGAGACCGGCGGCGAAGAAGCCCGGGGCGCGGTTGCTGTAGTGGGTGAGCGACGACCCCAGAGTGGGCCCGATCATCACCCCGAGGTTGGTCGCCGCCGAGAGCCAGCCGAGCCCCTTCGCCCGCTCCTCCGGCGGCAGGGAGTCCGAGATATAGGCCTGCGCCACCCCCGTCGTGCCCCCCCCCGCCCCCTGCACCAGGCGCGAAGCGAAGAGCAGCCAGATGTTGTTCGCCATCCCGAAGAGGACGAAGGCGACGGCCGAGCTGAGGAGGCCGATCAGGAGCATCGGCCGCCGCCCGTAGCGGTCGGAGAAGCGGCCCCAGTAGGGCGCGCTCAGCAGCTGGGCGAGGGAGAAGGAGGCGAAGAGGGCGCCGATCATCCACGGTCGCGCCCCGAGCTGCTTGGCGTAGAAGGGCAGGAGCGGCGCGATCATCAGAAAGCCGATCTGGTCGATGAACGCCGTCGTCATCAGCACCCAGAGCTGCTGGAGCGGATTGGAGGTCCCGGGGGTCGCGATCTTCGGGGTCATCCCTTTACGCCTCCCGCCGGCCTTCGACGAGGAAGGCCATGGCGGAGACGGCCATCAGGAGAACTCCATAGACCGCCGCCGTGCCGATGTCCTGGAGTCGCAGGTTCCCCAGGATCTCGATCGCGATGGGGCGGGTCTCGTAGGTGTAGAGGACGATCGAGGTCACGAGATCGCCCAGGGCGGCGATGAAGGCGAGCCCCGCCCCGGCGGCGAGCGCCGGGCGGAGGAGCGGCAGGGTCACCCGGAAGAGCCGCCGCACCGGGCCGGCGCCCAGTGACGCCGCCGCCTCCTCGAGCGCCGGGTCAAGCTGGGCGAGCCCGGCGAGCGCCGCCCTGCCGGTCACCGGCAGGCTTCGCACGAGATAGGCGAGGGGGAGGATCAGGGGCGTTCCGATGAGGACGAACCGCCCGAGGAACGGCTGGTGGACGCTGAAGGTCACCGCGAGGGCGATGGCGAAGACCGTCCCCGGGATCGCCCAGGGGAGGGCGAGGAGCGACTCCAGGGTCCCCCCCATCCGGCCCCCCAGGCGCTTCGCCACCCGGGCCGCGGCGAGCCCGAGGGCGAGGGCGGCGAGGGTCGCCGCGGTCGCCATCCAGAGCGAGTTGACGACCGGGCGCAGGTGCTCCGGGTCGGAGACCAGCCCGCGGTAGTTGCCGAGATTCAACACCGGCGGGATCACCTCGGCCGTCCAGGTGAAGGGGGGGACGAGCGAGATGAGGAGGAGGACCGCGTGCGGCAGGAGGAGAACCGCCGCCAGCAGATAGCCGGCGAGCGCCGCCCCGATCCGCGCCCGCCCGGCGAGCCGCCGCCGCGCCGGCGCCACCCCGCGCACCGCCCCCGCCACCACCCCGCCGATCTGCGCCCGATCGCTCCACCGCAGCCCCCAGAGGCCGAGGAGGGCGAGGGCGGCGAGCATCACCGTCTCCACCTCCGCCATCACCAGGTCGCCGTTCAGCTTCGAGGCGACGATCTGGGTCGGCATCACCCGGAAACCGCCGCCGAAGATGTAGGGTGCCGAAAACGACGCGAGGGCGGTCATGAAGGTGAGGAGGGCCGCCCCGGCGAGCGCCGGACGGAGGAGGGGGAGGGTGACGGTGAAGAGCGTCCGCCGCCGGTCCGCCCCGAGCGAGGCGGCGGCCTCCAGGAGGGCGGCGTCCAGACGTTGCAGACCGGCCCGGGTGAAGAGATAGAAGTAGACGTACATCGAGTAGGCGTGGACGAGGAGGATCGCCCCCGCCCCGGCGAGCCGCCAGGGCGGGTTCTCCAGCCGGAAGAGGGCCATCACGGCCCGCGAGACGAAGCCGCTCTCCCCATAGAGGAAGAGGAAGGCGATCACCCCGACGAGCGGCGGCAGGGCGACGGGGAGCGCCACCACCGCCCCGAGGATCCGGCGACCGGGAAACTCGGCGCGCTCGAAAACGAAGGCGAGCGGGATGCCGAGGAGCGCCGAGAGGACGACCGAGGCGCCGGAGATCCAGAAGCTCCGCCAGAGGGCGATCCACTCGTCCTGGCGGGAGAAGAAGGCCGCGAAGGGGGCGAACGAGAGCTTGCCCGGCAGGCCCAGCGCCTGAAGGAGGGTGATGAGGAGAGGATAGCCCACCAGCCAGGCGAGGAAGAGGGCGAGGGCGATCCCCAGGGCGAGGCCGGCCCGCCGGCTCCTTGCGGGATTCATGGGATTCATGGGACCGGCTCCGCCGCCGGCTTCCAGATCCGCGGCACGATCCGGCCGTCCCCGGCCGTCGGCACCACGGCGACAGCATCCCCTTCCGCCGCCGCTCCAGACGGGGCGAGCACCTCGATCTCGGCACCCCCTAGGAGATCCACGAGGAAGTACGTTACCAGGCCCGCATAGCGCCGCTCGACCACCTTGCCGGCGAGAGTGCCCGGGCTCCCCGGTGCGCGGAAGGCGAACGACTCGGGGCGGATGATCAGCTCGGCCGGCTCCCCGGCGGCGAGCGGCTCCCCGGCGACCCCCTGCCACACCGGCGATCCGGGGAGGTCGAGGCGCACCGCGCCGCCCCCCCCCTCCCCAGCCACGAACCGGCCGGGCAGCACACTCGCCCGGCCGACGAACGTCGCCACGAAGCGGGTGGCCGGCTGCTCGTAGAGCTCCTCCGGGGTGCCCACCTGCTGCAGGGTGCCGCGGTAGAGCACCGCCACCCGGTCGCCCAGATGGAAGGCCTCCTCCTGCTCGTGGGTGACGAGGACGGTCGTGATCCCCACCCGGCGGATGGCCCGCCGCAGCTCTCGGCGGGTGCGCTCGCGGAGCGTCGGGTCGAGGTTCGAGAGCGGCTCGTCCAAGAGGAGGACCCGGGGCTCGGGGGCGAGGGCGCGGGCGAGGGCCACCCGCTGCTGCTGGCCGCCCGAGATCTGCCCCACCCGGCGCTCGGCGAACCCGGGGAGGTCGACCAGGGCGAGCGACTCGGTCACCCGCCGCCCGGCCGCGGCACGGTCGAGCCCCCGGCCGGCGAGGCCGAAGGCGACGTTGCCGCCCACCGTCAGATGCGGGAAGAGAGCGTAGTGCTGGAAGACCATGCCGAAGTTGCGCCGGGCGGGAGGGAGGCGGGTGACGTCCTCCCCGTCGACGACGATCCGCCCGGCGTCCGGGGTCTCGAAGCCGGCCACGGTGCGCAGAGCCGTGGTCTTGCCGCTCCCCGAAGGTCCCAGGAGGGCGAGGACCTCCCCTTTGGCCACTTCGAGCGAGATCCCGCGGAGAACCCGCTCGCGGCCGAAGCTCTTGTCGAGCCCGTCTAGGTGGAGGAACGCTGGCATGGGGGTTCTACGGCTCCGCGGGTCGGAAGTTCGAAGGTGCCGTGGCTCCGTTGGGTCCTACCGCGACGCCCCATGCCCGCGGATCGTGCGGTCCCAGGTGATCATCCACTCCTGGCCGTGCGCGGTCGAGAGGTGCGAGTCGAAGCGGGCGGGCACCAGATCGTGCACCACCTGCCGGGCCCAGGCCGGCAGCTCCGCCGCCGGCAGGTCGGTCCGCGCCGGCAGCCGGAACGCCTGGCTCGCCGCCAGGGCCTGCGCCTCCGGCGATCCCACCCACTCGAGAAACGCCTTGGCCTGGGCGGGATGGGGTGCTCCCTTGACGAGGCCGATCGAGTCGTCGATGACCGGGGTGCCGCTGGTCGGGAAGCGGAAATCGATCGGCGAGCCGCGCTTCTTCTGCCAGAGGACGTCGGTCAGCTCCCAGATGGTGAGAAGCCCCTCCCGACGGTTGATGCGCTCGAGGAGGAGCGCCGGGCTCATCACGTAATCCTTGGTCTGGCCGTCCAGCCGGCGCAGCCAGTCGAACCCCTGCTGGGTGTTACCCGTCTGGGCCACCGAGCGGGCGAGGATCATCCCGAAGAGGGTGCGGAGAGTACCGCTCGCGAGCGGATCGCGGATGAGGATCTTCCCCTTCCACTTGGGATCGAGGAGATCGTCCCAGTCCCTGGGCGCCTGGTCGGCGGGGACGGCGGCGGCATTGAAGACGAGGACCGGGGCCGTCCGGTAGAGCCCGAAGTAGAGGTCCTTCGGGCCGCGGCTCTCCGGCGGGATCGCCCCCGCCCAGGACGGTCTATAGGGGACGAGGAGGCCCTCGGCGGCGCCGCGGGCGAAGATCTGCTGCGGCCCCCCGTACCAGAGGTCGGCCTGCGGGTTCGCCCCCTCCGAGCGCACCCGGTCGTAGACCTCCTGCGACCCCATGTCGAGCCAGCGGACGTCGATCTCCGGATGGAGCTTCTCGTAGGTCTTCTCCATGAGAGCGAGGAGGTCCCGCCCGTGCGGCGAGTAGAGGACGAGCGGCGTCCGCCCACCGCCGCCCCCGCAGCCCAGGAGAACGGCGAGCGCCAGCCCCCCGATCCGGGTACGAAACCGCTCTGCGATCTTCTGGAGCATCAGGAGTCCCCACCGGCCGGAAGGGCCGGTCCGGGAGGCAGTGTATCGCTTTCGGCGGGGGATCTAGACGGCGCGCACACGGATAGCGAAGCCACGAGGCGAAGGCCGCCGCGCGAGTCTCTACGGTGCTTGTTTTTTAGAGGCTTGAAGGTTCCGGGTCGGGGGCTCTCCAGGAGAACTCCCCTGATCGAGCCACCCTTCCCGGCAGGTTCAAGAGGCGGAGGGCTCCGTGTTAGGAGAGCTTGGTGACGTTCTCGGCCGCGGGGCCCTTGGTGCCCTGAACGACGTCGAACTCGACCCGCTCACCCTCGGCGAGGCTCTTGAAGCCGCCGCCCTGGATGGCCGAGTGATGGACGAAAAGGTCCTTGCTGCCGTCTTCCGGCGTGATGAATCCGAAACCCTTGTCGTCGTTGAACCACTTCACTTTACCCGTGTTACGCATGCTCTTTTTCTCTCTTTCTTGTGCCCCAAAAACGCAGAACGGGACCCTCTAAGCTACAGGTCCCTTTCGTACGTTTTCGGCTTTGGAATACCAGGGAGCCACTGGTTGGCCCCGCAGTACAGGATTTATACCACCCACACCGTGAGGAGTCAAGCGCGCGCGCCAAGACTACGGCGTGAACAGGGTGAGCCGCGCCGAGTAGACGACGGATTCCCCCGGTGCGAGGATCGCCATCCCGGTGTCGACGCCCGGTTCCCACTCGGGTCCGAACGGATCGGCCCAGTTGAACTGCGGCTCGAGCACGAGGAACACCTTCTCCGGCGGTCCATAGACCTGGATGGCCTGGATGTGCGGCGAGGCCGCCTCGACCCGCAGGCCGAAGCCGGCCGCCTCGTCGACGATCTCCGCCACCGCCGAACCCTCCGCGGATCTGACGAGGTCCACGAAGCAGTCGTCGAGGTAGAGCTCCCCCAGCGGCGCCCCCCCCGGTGCCGAGAAATCGTAGGGCGTGCCGGCGACCGGCACCACCTCTCCCGTGGGCAGCACCTCGTCGTAATTGTCGACCACCACCCGCTGCCGGGCCGGGACGTGCATCCGCGCCTGCTGCCGCCGGCCGCTCGGCAGCGCAAAGTAGGGGTGCCAGCCGATTCCCATGGGAAGAGGCTCGCCGCCCACGTTCCTGGCGGTGACCGTCAAGGTGAACGAATCGCTCTGGAGGACGTTCTCGAACGTGACCTCGGTCGCCGACAGCCACTGGTGGTCGAAATCGCCGGCCCGGAGGACTCCCGAGAGCCGGTCCTCCTCTGCCGTCGTCTCCCGACGGATCTCTCGGACGCGCGAGGCGAGAATGAGACCGTGCATCGCGTAGTGCTCCGCCCCCGGCTGCTTGCCTCCGGCGTTGGCCGGCAGGGTGACCGTCCGGCCGAGGATCGTCGTATCGATGGTCTTCCCGTCCGCCGACCGATCCCCACGAATCCGATTGGCGAACGGGAGCAGGATGGCGCCGCCGAACCCGTAGGAAGGGTTCCCCTTCCATTCTTCTCCTGGGTCGTCGAGGATCTGGCCGGCCTGTTCCAGGGGAGGCGCGTCGAGCAGGTCGATGTCCCCCCGCGAGGGGAGATGAGCCCGGATCTGCAGGGTCATCATCCCTCGCCCCGGGAGAATCGTGGCGCTCAGAAAGGCTGGCTGGCTCAAATCGAACGGCCGTGGCCGCTCCAGGATCACGATCGGCGCGCCGCCGATCTCGAAGGGGCTCTGTTTCCTTGATGTCATCCCTGATGTCATAGAAGCTCCCGGAGATCCAAGGCGTTGCGAGTGGCGGCGCCGAGCGTCGTGTTGTCGAAGATGCACCAGACATCCCGTCCCGCTGATCGGTCCGCCTGCATTCGCGAGGCCAGGGCGGCGAGGTACTCCTCGGAATAGGCCGAATAGTACATTTTGGGCGAGCCGTGGAGCCGGTAGTAGCTGAGCCCACGCCAGCCCCCCGGCTCTCCGGCCGCCGGCACCCGCGCCGGATCGGCGGCGACCCGGGCGACCTCGAGATCCCGGAGCAGCTCGTCGGCGGGCGCCTCGAACCAGCTCGGATGGCGCGGCTCACAGGCCAGGGGTGCCGACGAGAGCGCCCGGAGGTCCGCGAAGAAGCTCATCACGGGGTCTGCTTCGAAGCTCAGGCTGGGAGGCAGTTGGACGAGCAGGCATCCGAGCTTCTCCCCCAGGCCGGCCGCCTCGGCGAGAAACGTCTGGAGAAGCTCGCCGGCATCGCGCAGCCGGAGATTGTGGGTGATCGCCTTCGGCACCTTGACCGAGAAGCGAAACGCTGGGGGAACGCTGGCGCTCCAGCGGGCATAGGTGGCCGGGCGGTGCGGGCGATGGAAGGAGCTGTTGATCTCGACCGCGTCGAAGCGGGCGGCATAGCGTTCGAGATGGCTCCCCACCTCTGGGAAATGCGCCTGCTCCGCCCGCGGCAGGCTCCAACCCGCGCAGCCGATCCGCGGGGGCTGATCGGGACGCATCACTGCCGCTCGGCTTCGATGTCAACGAGCAACCGGAGGCGCAAGGTCACGTTCGGAGTGAGTCGAGGAGTTGCCACCGTGGCAATTGTACTCGGCTGCCAGGGGTAGCCAAGGCGGAAGACACCCCCTTGACTCGCGACGCATCTGCTCTTAGAATGCATACGGGGCTGAGAACTGCGTTAGCGGGTCTCGGCCCTTTAGTTTTTTGGTAGTACGACGAGGCCGATGCCGTCGTATCCTCCCTGCCGGTTGCACCGGAACTTTGATTGGATAATCCCGTAGTCCACAAGCGAGCGCTTGCCAAGAAGCGACCGGCCGATGGGCGTTACGACTAAATCGGCCACTTGAAGACCCGCGATATTATCCTCTTTCCCCCTGAGCGCCATTCCCTTCATGCGACTGGCGACCTGCACGGCCTGAACGAAGCGCGTACCTCCTGACTTCAGGGTCAGCCACGCCAGCTTCAGTTGGCGGTCTAGAAATCGGTCGCGCTTCTCCGCCACGATTACACCCGCCCCCACCTGCTGGCCTACTTCGTAGCAAAAGCGTTCCACCAATACCTCCAGCCCGAGATGGTAGGGGTCTATGGCAGCCAACCCATAGCGCTCCAGGTGAGCCTCTTTGCGGATTGCACAAGCCACTATTTGATACTGCAAGCTTGCCAGCAGCATATTGAGTTGATCGTAAAAATGGGCCCGGAAAACAGGCTTCGCCAACCGTTCAAAGCCGTTTCGATTCCGCACCATATCGGCGGTGTGGAGGATTAATTGGTCGTTCCCGAGCAGCTGGCGCTTGAAGGTGTTCAACCTCTCGGTCATCTCACCCTTTGCATAGTCCACATCCACGATGATACCGCCCAAGATGAACAGCGGGTATTGCGGATCAATCGCGCTCAAGCTGTGGTCTCCAGATTCGTCAAGAAATAAGACTTTCACTCTCCCCTCCTCACCGCCCCCGGTTCCACTTCCCCACCCCCGGCGGCAGCGCGGGCGGCAGCTCCCCGCCGGGCTTCCTGCGGAGCACCGTCATCTCCCCGCCGCCGTCCGCGTCCTTGATCCTCGTCACCTCCTCGTAAGCCTTCCAGAACCAGCGCCGATCCAACAGCGGCCCCATCCTCCCCCGGGTGTGGTAGACGACCCAGGTCGTGGGGCGGAGGAGGAACGCTCCGGGCAGATCGTTCTTCTCCACATAAGGGAGGACGGCCGGGGTCACCAATCCCAAGAGGTCCTCTACCGGCTGGCGGCTGTAGTAGGAGAGGACGCCGATCTCGACGTAGGCGATGGCGTCGTCCGGTTGCGAGCGCTGGTGGATGTAGAGACCGGCCTGGCGGTAGGTGTCGAGGTAGGGGTACCAGCGGTAGATCGAGAACCAGTGCCGGCTCGCCGGGAGGAGCGAGAGGAAGACGGGGAGAAGGAGGAGCGCCGTGATGAGGAGTGCGCTGGGGAGTGCCAGCCGATTCGTCTCCCTTCCCTTCACCTGCCCACCGACCCAGCGCCCCACCGCCCCGGCCGCGAAGGCCACCCCGTAGAGGACAGGGATCGCCACCGGCACGGCATACCAGGGGAAGAAGGGGACCTTCATCACGGGATAGAGGACGGCGAGGGTCAGGCCGAAGAGGGCGAGGAGCCGGCCGGCCCGGCCCATTCTGCGGAGGAGCGGCAGCTGGCCGGCAGCGCCGAGGGCCACGAGGAGGGGCCAGAGGTTCCCGGCGTGCCGTTCGAGGAGAGGGACGGCGCGAGGCCAGAAGGCGGCCCCGGCCGGGCCGCCGGGGGAGGCGGCGGCCATGGCGTGCTTGGCGAGGAGGGTGTTGGGGAGCGGGCTGCCGAAGACCTGGGCCGCCGCCGCGGCACCGACGGCGATCGCCGCGCCCGCCGCGAGCCCGTAGATCCAGGGGAGCCGCCGCCGCTCGCCCCAGAGGAGGAGGCCGAGGAGCCCGGTCCCCACCGCCGCGTCCGGCCGCAGCCAGACGGCGAGGCCGGCGGCGAGACCCGCCAGGAGCGGGCGCTCGGGGCCCAGCCGGGCGGCCAGGAGGAGGAGGAAGAGGGCCGGAAAGGCGCCGGCACCGTGGCAGACCCAGAGGAACGAGGTAAGGAGGACGACGGTGCCGCCCGCCATGGCCTCCGGGGCCCGCCCCCGCTCCCGGGCCTCGGCGAGGAGGAGGGCCGCGATCCCCACCAGCGACGCCGCGGTGACGAAAGTGCCGAGAGAGGGGATGGGGAGCCGGGTGAGGAGAGTGAGGCCGGCGAGGAGCAGCCCGAGGCCGGGCTCGGTGGTGCCGAAGACCCTCTCCCCCGGATTGAAGGTGAAGCCATGCCCGGCCGCCAGGTTCCAGGCGTAGCGGTAGGTGATGAAGAAGTCGTCCAGCGCCTTGCCGGCGAGGCGAGAGGCGAGCCAGGCGGCGAGGACGGCCCAGAGGAGGATGGGGAGAGCGAGCCAGAGGCGGGAGGGGGAACCCTCCTGCCGGCCGGCGGTCTCCTCGGTCGTCCCCTCGGTCTCGATCTCCATGCGCTTTGCCGTCCCTCCCCTTAAATGCGGCCGGGAGTCTAGCACCGGGGCTCCGGCGGGCCGGGACCTCTACATATAGAGGAAGGGGCAGAGGCTTGACCCCTGGAGCGGGAACTCGTAGGGTTTGCTGAACGGCGAACGAAGGTTCTGGAGCGAGGTAAAGATGGCGACCGCGGAGAAGGGGGACGAGCCCCCGCAGAAGCTCGAGCGCAAGATCCTGGAGCAGCTCATCTTCGGCACCGGCCGGGTGCGCCGCTTCACCCAGGACTCCCCCGTTCTTCCCGATGTCTGGATGGAGTACGCCAAGGGACCCGAGGACCGGGCCTCCCGGCTGACCACCCTGACCGATCCGGACGACCCCTTCCCGCCGGTCAAGCTCCTCTTGACCCCCTACCGCGAGCACTCGGCCGGCGACGTGCGGCGGGAGCTGCGAGAGCGCCTCCAGGCCGAGCGGGAAACGGACGAGTGGAAGGCTTTCGAGCACCCCCCCGAGCCGATGCCGCGGGTCGCCTACAACCAGACGACCGTCGCCGCCACCCTCCACTTCGAGGACCTGATCCGGGTCGTCCTGCCGATGACCGACTGGTGGGCGCGGCTCGACAAGCAGTGGAAGATCGAGGGGGTGCAGACGCCGGAGGTGCAGGCGGAGCTCGCCGCCGCCGTCAAGGACCCCGAGCATCCGCCGGCGATCAAGACCGGCAAGGGGACCGCTCTCCGCCTGCCGCCCGCCCTCCTCTGGATGATCCGCGTCGCCGGCGCCCTGGCGCTCTACCACCATCGCCAGCCCCTGCCGGAAGCCTTCCTGGGGAAGGAAGGGGTCGCCGGCGCGACGCCCGCCGACTGGGAGACGGTCACCGCGGCGGTCGCTCGGGCCATCCGCGGCATCACCCCCTACTCGGGGAAGGCCCGCATCTATTCGGTCAGCCTCAACCGGGAGGCCTCGCCGACGATCAGCCGCTCCACCCTGGCGATCAAGGCCGACGCCGCCCGGCGGCTCTTCAACATCTCCTGCGGCGATCTCGCCTGGGCGGTCGTCGACAGCGGCGTCGACGCCCGCCACCCCGCCTTCCGCCAGCGCTCCTCGAACGTTGCGGCGACCCCCGCGACCCCTGCCGCGCAGCCGTTCGCGGACGACAAGGGCCAGCCCTGCAACCGCACCCGGGTCGTCGCGACCTACGACTTCACCCAGATCGACCTCCTCCTCGACCCGGACACCGACGAGCAGCCCGCCATGGTGCAGGAGCGGCGCGGTGAGGAACCGAAGATGGAGGCGACGCTCGCCGATTTGAACACCGCGATGACGAACGGCCGCACCCTCGACTGGAAGCTCATCGCACCTCTCCTCTGCGTCCCCCACGAGGAGGGGAAGTACAAAGATCCCGGCATGGACCACGGCACCCACGTCGCCGGCATCCTGGCGGGCGACTGGCGGAGCGCGGAGTCGGGCGGGGTCCTGGAGGAGGACTTAGTCGGCGTCTGCCCCGATCTCCGGATCTACGACCTGCGGGTGCTCGACGCCGACGGGCGGGGCGACGAGTTCACGGTCATGGCGGCGCTCCAGTTCATCCGCTATCTGAACTCGACCAACGACTTCATGGTCGTCCACGGCGTCAACCTGAGCCTCTCGATCCCGCACGACATCTCGAACTATGCCTGCGGCCGGACCCCGGTCTGCGACGAGTGCGAGCGGGTCGTGAGCTCGGGGGTCGTGGTGGTCGCCGCGGCGGGCAACCAGGGCTACCGGCGGTACACGACGGAGGAGGGGACGACCGAGGCCTACAACAGCATCAGCATCACCGATCCGGGGAACGCGGAGCTCGTCATCACCGTCGGCGCCACCCACCGCTTCCGGCCGCACACCTACGGGGTCAGCTACTTTTCGAGCCGCGGGCCGACCGGCGACGGGCGGAGCAAGCCCGACCTCGTGGCGCCAGGGGAGAAGATCACCGCCCCGCTCCCCAACGAGCTCTACGGCTTGAAAGACGGGACGAGCATGGCGGCGCCGCACGTCTCCGGCGCCGCGGCCCTCCTCCTCGCCCGCTACAACGAGCTCGTCGGCCGCCCGGCGCGGATCAAGGAGATCCTCTGCGCGACGGCGACCGACCTCGGCCGCGAGAAGTACTTCCAGGGCGCCGGGATGCTCGACGTCCTCCGCGCCCTGCAATCGGTCTGAACAGAGGAGGAACCGGCGGCGAGCTTGAATCCGAGGACGGGCGACTGGCTGCGCGAAGTGCCCGAAGAAGCCCGCCCGCAGGATCGAGCTCGCCACCGGTACCGGAAAAGGAGATCAATATGCTGGTCTTAGAAGCCCTGCGCGCGAAGTACGGCGACGCCCTCCTCCTCCACTTCGGCACTGCCGAGGAGCCCCGGCTGGCGCTCGTCGACGGCGGCCCGCCGGGGGTCTGGAACGACGCGGTCAAGCCGCGGCTCGACGCCATCCGCCAGGAGCGCGGCCTGGGGGCGGCCGCGAGCGGCGGAACCCCGCTCGACGTCGACCTCGCCATGGTCAGCCACATGGATGCCGACCACATCTCCGGCATGCTGGAGCTGACCGGTAAGATGAAGGAGCTCCGCGAGGCGAAGCAGCCGGTGCCGTGGCGGATAAGGCGCTTCTGGCACAACTCGTTCGACGACGTCCTCGGCAACTCGGACGCCTCGATCGCCTCGATCGCCTCGGTGTCGTCTCCCGGGGGGGCCATGAGCCCGGCCTCGATCGGCGACCTGCTCCATCCGGCGGGAGCGCTCCTGCTGGCGAGCGTCGGCCAGGGGCGCGAGCTGCGGCAGAATCTCGACGCCCTGGGGCTCGCCGGCAACCCGCCGTTCGGGGGGCTCGTCCTGGCCGGCCACGCCCCGATCACCCTGGGGAACTTGACGCTCACGGTCGTCGCCCCCAGCAAGGCGAACCTCCTCGCTCTCCAGGACGACTGGGACAAAAAGATCAAACCGATGCTCCAGAGGGAGAAGGACCAGGGCGCCCGGGCGGAGATCGCGTCCTACGTCGACAAGTCGGTCTACAACCTGTCGAGCATCGTCGTTCTCGTCGAGGGGGACGGCAAGCGCATCCTCTTGACGGGAGACGGCCGCGGCGACGACACGATCGCGGGACTCAGGGCCGCCGGGCTCCTCGCCGACGGAAAGATCGAGCTCGACGTCCTCAAGATGCCCCACCACGGGAGCGACCGGGACGTCGCCGACGACTACTTCCAGACCCTCCGCGCCCGGCACTACGTCATCTCGGCGGACGGCAAGTACGACAACCCCGACGTCGACACCCTCCAGATGATCTCGCGCGCCCGGCCGGACGACGGCTTCACGATCCACCTCACCTACCCCACGGCGGAGTTCGAGGTGCCGGCGGTCGGCGGGGCGATCGCCAAGTTCTTCGCCGACGAGAAGGCCGCCGGGAGGAAGTACGGGGTCGAGACCCGGCAGCCGGGGGATCTCTCGCTGCGGATCGCGCTCGCGTAGGGGAGAGGGCTCCGGTCAGGCCCAACGGGCCGTCGTTCCTGGTGCGGTGTGTCGAGGGGGGGTACGCCCGGGGGTCTCCCCCCGGGCGCTCGCGGGCGCTTCCTACTTCTCGAACACCTGGGCGACCGGCACGATCTCGATCGAGGTCGGCTTGACCTTCAGGGCCTCGATCGTCTTGTCCGCCGTCAGGACCTCGGGGGCGGCCTGGGTGTTGTACTTCATGGGGCTCGGCTCGTCCTTTTCCAAGGCGGCCTTGAAGTCCGCCGCCTTGGCGGTGACGATCACCGCCTGATAGTTCTCGGTCTGGAAGTACTTCCTGGCCGCCCGGTTGACGTCGTCGACGGTCAGCTTCGGCAGCCGGCTCTGGATCTCGTCCAGGTAGGACGGCATGCCGTAGTAGCGGCTGTCCACCTGGAAGCCCAGGCGGTCGTCCAGGGTCTGCCCCCAGAGCTTCGAGTAGTTCAAGAGAAACTCCCGGGTGAGGTCGAACTCCGCCTGGGTGAGCCCCTTGTCGCGCAGCCGCTCGACCTCGAAGAGGGCGTTCCTCAGCGCGAAGTGCGCCGTGTTCGGCACCAGCGGCCGGAGCCAGACCGAGAAGAACTGCTCCCGGCGCGGCACCCCGGGGCTCGGCTTGCTGGTGTGCGGCGGCTGGAGCCAGTACTCGACGTAGGAGTAGTCGCCGTAGTTCAAGCCCCGCGCCTGGCGGAGCTGCTGCTGGAGCCGGCCGTGGAAGGTGCGGTGCTCGCCCAGGAAGCTGTTGGCGACCATCAGGGGGTAGTAGTCGGCGTCGACCCGGTCGATCGGCAGGGCGTAGCCGAAGTGGACGCCGACCGACGCGGTCTCCTTCTCGATCAGGTGGAAGTTGCGACCGGTCGTCCGCGGCGCCGGCGGCAGCGCCTTGCGGCCCGCCTGCCCGGCCGGCAGGGCAGCGAGGTCCTTCTCGACCCGCTCGACGTAGCCGGCCGGGTAGCCGCCCGCCACCCCGAGGATGAGGCCGGCCCGGGTGTAGTGCTCGCGGTAGAAGCTCTTGACGTCGTCGAGCGTGATGTTCTTCAGACCCTCGACCGTGCCGGACGTGGGGTGGCCGTAGGGGTGATGGGCGAAGATCTCGTCTTGGATCGCTTCGAGCCCCAGGGACTCGTCGTCGGAGGCCCGGAGAGTCGTCGTCAGGTAGGCGACGAGCTGCTCTTTGTTGCGCTCGAAATCGCTCTGGGCGAAGCCGGGCGCCAGGACCGCCTCCTCCAGAAGGGCGGTGTAGTCGGCGAGCTTGTCCCGGTGGATCCGGCCGGAGATGGCGGTCACCTCGCGGTCGGTGTTGGAATCGACCGACGCCGCCATCGGGTAGAGCGCCTCGACGAGGTCCTTGTAGGAACGCTTGGCGGTGCCGGACTGGCCGATCATCATCGCGGTGAGCGACGCCAGCCCCTCTTTCCCCGCCGGGTCGTAGATCGAGCCGGCGTCGAAGAGCAGCCGGATGGCGACGAGCGGCGAGCCGGCGCTGGGGACGGTGACGACCTGCATCCCCCCGGTATTGGCGGGATTGGCGGCATGGGTGGCGTTGGCGGCATGGGCGGGAGCGGTCTGCGCCGCGGCGCTCCCGGTCGTCCCGAGCGCGGCGAGCGCCAGGGCTGTCGCGGCAGTCTGTTTCCAGCTCTTCATGGCTATCTCCCCCCCGGGGTCGCGGCCGGCTTGGCCGATCCGGGGTGCGACAGGGTGACGACGGTCTCGTTCTCGGGCCGGAAGGTCTGGCGGGCGACCCGCTGGATGTCCTCCGGGGTGACCTTCTGGTACTGATCGTAGATGCGCGACAGGGTGTGGACGTCGCCGGTGAGCGCGATCGCCCGCGCCGCCTGGAAGGCGACCGCCCCCGGGCTGTCGAGCGAGAGGGCGAAGGCGTAGCGCAGGTGCGACTTGACCCGCTCCAGGCGCTGGCGGTCGATCGGCTGCTTCTTCAGCTGCTCCACGTACTGGTCGATCGTCTGCCGCACCTTGGGGATGAGGTCGTCCGACTTGACCTGGGCGTAGACCTCGAAGAGGTAGGGGTCGCGGTGCTCGTCGTTGCCCCCCTGGAAGCCGTCGACCCACTGCTTCTGGACGACCAGGTCCTGGTAGAGCGGGGCCGACTCGCTGAACAGGAGGTCGCTCAGGATGGCCAGGGCCGCGGTGTCTACCGTGGCGGTCGAGAAGGCGGGAGTGTGGTAGCCCACGAGCATCTGGGGCCTGGTGGGGGTGGGCCAGTCGATGTGGCCCTCCTGCTCCTTGGTCTGCGGCGGCTCGGGGGCGATCTTCACTTCCTTGTAGCCCGTCTTCCAGTCGCTGTAGTCCTCTTTCGCCAGGGCGAACACCTGCTCCGGCTTGACGTCGCCGACGACTAAGACGACGACGTTCTCCGGCCGGTAGAAGCGCTCGAAGAACTGCCGGCTGTAGGCGTAGTAGCCGGGCATCGCCTTGACGTCGGCGAGGAAGCCGATCGTCGTGTGCTTGTAGGTGTGCTGCTGGAAGGCGAGGTCCCGGGCCTTCTCCTCCATCGGCAGGCCGGGGTTCGAGACCCCCTTGTTGTACTCGCCGAGAACGGCCAGAGACTCGGTCTTGAAGGCGTCCTCGGTGTACTTCAAATTCTTGAAGCGGTCCGACTCCATGTCCATCATCGTCTTCAACGAGCTCGCCGGGCCGATGGTGTAGAAGTTGGTGTAATCGTCGGTCGTGAAGGCGTTGCTGTCCGCCCCCATCCGCTTCAGGAGATCGTTGTAGGCGTCCGCCGGGTACTTGTCGGTGCCGCGGAACATCATGTGCTCGAAGAAGTGGGCGAAACCGCTGTGGCCCGCCTCGATCTCGTTGCGCGAGCCGGCCCGCACGACGGTGAAGTAGGCGACGATGCCGGGGCTGTCGAAGGGGATCACGACCACCCGGAGGCCGTTGCCGAGAGTGGTCTCGTGGATTGGGTACGGGAAGATGTCCTGCGACGCGGGGGGCTTGGGGGCCGCCGCGGCGAAGGTGGCTGAAGCCAGCATCCCCGCGAGAAGCAGAGCGCTGAAGCGAAAGTGCACGATGAGGTTCTCCTTTCGTGACGGGGCCTTGAAGGTTGGGGGCGGAGGGCGGATTCCCCCGGAGGCCGGCGATATTCTAATCTAAAGGGTGCCATGCGACGCCTCGCCCCCCTCTTCGCGATCTCCCTCCTCCTCGGCTGCCTCTTCGCCCTCGCCGCCCTGCGGGTCGGTCCGGCGCCGGCCGCGCCGGCCGCCCGTACCGCCGCCGGCCCGGCCGCCCATCCCACCAACCCCGCCAACCCGGCCGCCGAAGCGGCCCGCCGGCTCACCACTCCGGCGACCGCCGACCCCGCGGCCCAGCGCCAGCGGCGCACCCCGGTCGTCCAGGTGGTCGAGCGGGTCTCGCCGGCGGTGGTCAACATCTCGGCCGAGTCGATCGTCCGCGAGGCCGACCCCTTCTTCGGCGGTTTCGGCAGCCGGCAGCGGCGGACGCAGTCGCTGGGCTCGGGCTTTATCGTCGATCCCGCGGGCATCGTGGTGACCAACGCCCACGTCGTCCAGGGGGCGTCGAGCATCACCGTCACGACGCTCGACGGCCGCGAGCTCAAGGCTCAGGTTCTGGGATCGGACCGCGACGCCGACCTGACGGTTTTGAAGGTGGACGGCAAGAACCTCCCCGCCGTCCCCCTGGGCTCCTCCGCCGACCTGATGATCGGCGAGACGGTGATCGCCATCGGCAACCCCTTCGGCCTCTCCCACTCGGTGACCACCGGGGTGATCTCGGCCCGCGGCCGCACCGTCCCCTCCGAGCAGGGCGAGCGGATGTTCACCGACTTCCTGCAGACCGACGCCTCGATCAACCCCGGCAACTCGGGCGGGCCGCTGGTCAACATCCTGGGCGACGTCATCGGCATCAACACCGCCATCGTCTCGGGGGCGAACGGCATCGGCTTCGCCATCCCGGCCGACCGCGCCCGGCGGGTGGTCAACGACCTCCTCCGCTTCGGCGAGCTCCACCCTCTCTGGACCGGCCTCCGCCTGGTCTCGATCGACCCCGAGCTCGCCCGCCGCAACGACCTCGCGGTGGCCCGCGGCGCCTACGTCTTCAAGGTCTACCCCGGCTCGCCCGCCGCCCAGGCCGGCCTCGCCGAGGGCGACATCGTCACCACCCTCCAGGGGCAGCCCGTCCTCAGCCGGGAGGACGTGACGACCGCCCTCTACTCGCTCCCCGAGGGCACCGCCCTCCACCTCGCCGTCCGCCGCGGCAACCGCACCTTGGAAGCCACCCTCCACCCCCTCCGTCCCCCCCGCGACCTCGGCCTCCGCATCCTCGCCCAGGGCGTAGGCCTGGAGGTCGCAGAGGAGCGCGGAGGCCTCGTCGTCAAGGGAGTCACCCGCGGCTCGGCGGCCGACCGCACCGGCCTCGGCCCCGGCGACGTCATCTTAGGAGCCAACGGCCACGAGGTGGCGAAGCTCGACGCCCTCGGCGAAGAGGTCCTCCGCGGCTACGACCGCGGCGGCCTCCCGCTCGTCGTCCAGCGCGGGCGGTTCGCGTACAACCTGGAGTTCCCGCTCGATTAGGTCCGCGGGACTGTCGCTAAAGTCGCTACGAGGGTCCCTGAGGACTCTTGCGGCGCCTCTCACGTGGCGACGGAGATCTCTAACCGAAGTCCGGACCTCGATAAACTCCGCCGGAAAGTCTCCGAGCCAGGCCGAAACGCCCCTAAACTTCCTCCGAATCCCTCTAACCCGAGTTTAGGGTGTCCGCGTTTCAGTTTCTCGTGGTCCAACTTGAGTTTTGAGGCTGCGCATTCCAGTTTAGGCAGGAACAAAGAGAGTTTAGGGGCTCCGTATTTGAGTTTAGGCAGGGCCAACTCGAGTTTTGCGGCTTCGCATTTCAGTTTACGGGGAGGCAATTCGAGTTTTGGAGAGTTTTACTGGAGTTTAGAGGAGAACATCTAGAGTTTGAGGCGTTTTGGCCGAGCTTTTCAGTTTCTGCTCCTAAGCGTCAGGGTCCGGAACCTTGTCGTGTGCCACTGCTATCGCGAGGTGCAGGGGGTCATCCGGATCATCTCGGCGCGTAAGGCTGACCGATCCGAACGAGAAGAGTACAACAGGAGCCTTCATCGATGAGAAAGACCTACGACTTCTCAAATGCCACGCGCAACCCGTACGCGAAGCAACTAAAGAAGCAGATCACGATCCGCTTGGACATCCAAACGATCGACTACTTCAAAAACCTCGCGGGCGAGCTGGGCGTCCCCTACCAGACGCTCATCAACCTCTATCTCCAGGATTGCGCGACGACGGGGCAGCGACCCTCGACCACTTGGAGGCCAGCCGCTAAAAATTCCGCGTAGGGCGCTTAGGTGAGGTCCCGCTGGTAAGCGCCGGTGGGGGCACTTAGCCGGAGCGAGAGCGGAGCGTGCTTCTCGGAAACTTCGCTAGGGAGGTCGTCACATGCATGGCCAAACAAAGAGCCTAAGCGAAATCACCGAGCAGGCCATCGAGCTATTGACCAAAGAGCTGGGCCTCGTAGCCACGCTACGCTTCCTCAAGCAGTTCACGACCGGATACGGCAACTACACGGTAGAGCGGGAGGCCCTATTCAAGGATTTGACCGTAGAGGATGCCCTGACAGCCATGAAGGGGATACGCAATCCCCTGAGCGAATAGAGGCGGGACAGTTGGACAAGAATTTGACGCGGTATCGGCTCCTGGAGGCTAACGCCAACCGGCTTCACCCTTATTTAGCCACGCGTCATAGGTCAGCATGACCTTGGCCAAACAGATGGGTCCGCCGGGTCGCGATTCTCGCCGGAGGTTCGCAATGAAGGGATTCGGAGATTGCCTTTCGAGAGTGCGAGTCACCGACGGCAAGGCACTGAGGAACATGGCGGCTCGTTCCGAGGCGATCAGCTCTCCGCGCACGATGAAGAGTCGACCGTGGTTCTCCATCACGGCTCGAATGGCGATGGAGTCGCTTCGAATTCGGTTGTCGCGTGTCAACGCCACGAATCCGGCGGACGCGGCGTACTCGATCCATTCATGATCGGGGATGATGTCGGAGTGATAGTGATCGAAATAACTCACAACCCGCAGCTCATTCTCTCGCAGGATGCCGGGAAACTGCTTTCCCAGGTCGCGGTCCGTAAAGAAAGTGAGATCAGGCGGCGAGAGGTAGGGCTTCGTAGCGGATGGCGTCTTCAACCTCGGAAGCCTCGAGATCGTAATCTTCGGCAATGCTTCGGATGGATTCGCCAGCTTTGAATCTTTCGGCGATGGCCGAGGTGCTGATCGCGCGCCGCTTGATCACCGGGCGCCCAAACGCGAGACTGGGATTGATGGTGATGAGCTTGGGTGCGTTCAGGTAATCCGAGCGGGTGAAGGGGAACACCTGAAGAGGGGCGCCGGTTTCGGCCCAATCGATGCGCTCCAGGTAGGCCTCTAAAATTCCGGGCAAGGCTCGCTGACCGCCACGCCCGACATTGATCAAACTGTCCAGGTACTGTAGGAAGATATTCCCGTCGCGAGTAGCGCGGAGCTCTCTGCTCAGGAGCACACGTTTGACCCCGAGCTTGTTCTCTGCGTAGTCCATCGCGTTACGGATGACCGGAATCTTGACCCGGTACTGTTTTCGCAGAGCGCCGAGGACGAAGATCTCGATCAAGTTCGAAAACGAGAGACGAGAATCTCCTTCTTCGGGACGGCCAACCAGGGCCGGCCAGAACTTTTCCTCACCAGCAGCAGGATAAGTTCGGCCAGCGACCCAGTTCGCAAGCGTCGATTCCGGCATCCGCAGGTAACGGGCCGCCTCACCGACGGAGTACCGGGGGACCTCATTGAGGTCAACGGATTTGTACAGGGCGACGCTCACGCTCCGAGTATACCCCGGCGGGCAAGAAGCACCTAAGAAGCTGCAAGAATGCGCTCTCGACGCCAGGAGATCGCGCCTTCCCCCCAGGCCGCCGAATCTTTTTAAATTTCCTCCCCCGAATTTGTCGCTTTCTCGGACACCTTGCTGGCACACTCTGCCGCATGGTGATCCGAAGCGACCTCCGCCCTGCCCGCCACGTCGCCGTCCGGCTCTGCGTCTGCCCGAAAGAGCAGGCACATCGACGGCGCGTGCAGCGGCTTGGGTTCGGACTCTGCGGACTTCCCCTAAAGTCAGCTATGTCTGCGATTAGCGGTAAGAATCGTCTCTCTTCATGGCTGCAAGACGAATTTTTCCGTCTTTGGCTCTTGACTTCACACGGAATCCGGGTACTATGCCCCTCGTTGGACAGGAGTACACGATATCGAGGAGCTTGGCTCTCCAGGCAATAGCGCCTGGGAGAGACCGCGGCTCTCAAGGAGGGCAGATGAGGCATTCGTCCGCACGGGCGTCGCCGTGAGGCGCGCCAGAGAGAGAAAGGATGTAGGAGGTTGGAGGAGAGCCCCCGGCCAGGGGAGCCCTCCTCCGAAAAGCACCGGTGTCGTACCCCAAAACCGGCTACGGAGAGCGCCTGGCTTCACCTTTTGTCGAGGTGTCGAGGGCCAAGCGCGTCCATGAGGGACAGCTCCGTAGCTTAAACCAAAAGTTAGGGAGAACCAAATGAGCACTGAAGTGACCGTTCCGAACGTTCCCGCCCATCCCGCGAAGGGCAATCTCCAGGGACAGACGACCCTGGCCGCCAAGGTCGACCGCTGGACGGGGCTCAACAACAACCTCGTCCCGCTCATCGACCAGATGCCGCAGTTCAAGGATCAGATCACGCAGTTCCAGAGCGTGCTGACGCAGACGCAGGCGCTCCGCGATCAGCTCAACGTTCTCAAGAGCCAGGGCGAGGACGCAGTGAAGCAGCGCGATGCGCTCTTCGCGGAGGGCGACGACCTCTTCACCCGGCTGGGCCTCGCGCTCCGCGCGGTCCATGGGCCGGAGAGCAGCCGGCTCCGCGCCTTCGGCCTCAAGCCCCGGAAGAAGGCCGGCGGCCGGCCGAAGAAGAAGACCCCTGTCCCCGTCCCCGTCCCTCCCACGGTCGAGGCCAAAGCCGAGGCCAAAACCCCGGCCCCGGAAGTCCGGCGGAGCCCAGGAGGCACATTGGGCTACCGCGGCTGTGGAGAGCGTGAAGTAGAAGGAAGTAGAAGTATGCTGTAGAAAGTCCGATCCCCCGGGGCCTGTCCCCGGGGGATCGGTTTTCGAAGCCGCCGTTTCGAAGGCTTTCCAACTGCATCCATGCAGTGGAGACGTGGGAGCAATCCTTGGACAACTCTGAGATTCCCAACCCGCTGTTTCGCGAAGCCGTCTCCGCCATCGACGCCGGTGACGTGAGCGCGCTCGAACGCCTTCTCGCCGCCCACCCCGAGCTGGTCCGCGATCGGCTCGACTTCGGCGAGGGCTACTTCCGGCAGCCGTACCTGCTCTGGTTCGTGGCGGAAAATCCGATCCGGCAGGGCAGGTTGCCCGCAAACATCGTGGAAATCACCCGGACGATCCTTCAGGCGGCGGAACGCCAGCAGGTAGAAAGCCGGCAGGAACAGCTCGACTATGCGCTCGAGCTCGTGGCTTCCGGACGGATCGCGCGGGAGTGCGGAGCCCAGGGCGAGCTCCTCGACCTGCTCGTCGAGGCCGGCGCCGATCCCGACCGCGCCCTCGTGCCGGCTCTCGCCCACCACGAGCTCGCCGCGGCGGAACGGCTCCTCGAACACGGCGCCCGGTTGACGCTGCTGGCCGCGGTGTGCACCGGGCGAACCGCCGAAGTGACACGTCTCCTCAGAGACGCCAGCGCCGAAGACCAGCAGGCCGCGCTGGCCGGCGCCGCGCTCTACGGCCAGGCTCCCACGCTCGGCCTCTTGATCGATCGCGGCGTGGACCTCCAGGCCTACAGCCCTGCCGGGCTCCACCCGCACGGGACCGCTCTCCATCACGCCGTGGCCGCGGGCTCCCTCGACGCGGTCCAGGTGCTCGTGGCGGCCGGGGCCGGGCTCGGCACGAGAGATCGCATTCACCAGGGGACACCGCTCGACTGGGCGGACCACTTGAAGCAGCCGGAGATCGCCGCCTATCTTCGGGCGTCCGAATAGGATGGCCCTCGCCATGGCCCACCGCATCGCCCTCCTCGTCTCCGGTGCCTCCGGGATGCTCCTTCCCCGTCATCTGCTGGGTCGGCTGGCCGCCCATCCGGCGATCGAGCGGGTGCATTTCGCGGTTTCGGCGGGGGCGAGCCAGGTCCTGCGACACGAGCTGGGGCCGGAGCGGACGGGCGCCCAGGACCTGGTCGACGCCGCCGGGTTGGGACCGGCCGAGCTGGAGAAGGTCCGCATCCATCGAGACAACGAGCTCGACGCCCCGATCGCCTCGGGCTCCTACCGCTTGACCGGTACGGTCATCCTTCCCTGCAGCTCCGGCACCCTGGGCGCCCTCGCCACCGGCTCGGCGCGCACCCTCGTCCACCGCGCCGGGGCCGTGGCGCTCAAGGAGGGGTGGCCGCTCGTCCTCGGCTTCCGCGAGACCCCGCTCTCTTTAGTCCACATCGAGAACATGCGGCGGCTCCTGCTCTCCGGGGCGACCCTCCTGCCGCCGGTGCCGGCCTTCTATATCGGCGGGGAGGACCTGGGGCGGTTCCTCGACCACTACGCCCTCCGCGTCCTCGACCGGCTCGGGATCGCCGAGCCGGGGGAGCCGGGTCTCCGCTGGGGCGACTAGTGGCTGGCACCCAGGCGGGGCGGGCGGGGCGTTGCTCCGCGGCGGGCCCGGAGGTTACACTCCCCGGACGCGGTAAACGCATCCGATACCTTAATTTAGGAGGGGTTATGCTCAAGCAGCTTGGAATGATTCTGTTGCTCGGTGGAATGGGGGTCCTCGTCGCTCCCCAGGGAGCTCTCGCGAGCTGCACCGCGTCTTTCACCTGCAGCAACGCCTGCCACGAGTCGCTGGAGTGCAACCCTTCGGGCGTGGTCATCAGCTGCTCGGCGCCCAATAAGACGGTGAGCTGCTCGGGCGCCACCTCCTGCACCGTGGGAACCAACTCGGTCACCTGCGACGGCACCACCACGGTCTGCCAGACCGCGGCTTCCCGCTGTGCCATCGACTCCGTCTCGATCCGCTGCGACGCCACCTTCAAGGCCTGCCCGACTTGCGGCGGCAAGGTCTGCCAGTCGCTGCCGCCGGCAGACCCCGGCTTCTGGAGCGCGCCCAGCGCCCCGGAGACCGCGCCAGCCGAGGCGAGCCGCTGCTTCTGATTTCGCGAGCGGTGCCGGGGGAACGGTCCGGCGGCAGGGGGCGACGGTAAAGAGCGGAGGGACTCCTCCGAAGGGAGCCGCCCTGGTCACCGGGGCTTCGGGTTTCCTCGGCCGCCACCTGGTCGCGGCCCTGCTCGCCCAGGGGCGCTCCGTGGTGGCCTCTGCCGGCAGCCGGAGGGGTTGGCCGATTTGGGGGCCGGTTCTGGAGCCGGTCCCCGCTATCCCGACCTGCGGATCGCCGCCGGCGATCTCCGGGAGCCGGCTTCCTACACGCCGCTGCTGACCCCGGGAGCCTCGGTCTTCCACCTGGCGGGCCTGCGCCATCATCCGCACGTCCGGGTTCGGGAGCTGGAGGAGGTCAACGTCGGGGCCACCCTGACGCTCGCCCGCCGGGCCGGAGAGCGGGGCGTCGCGCGGTTCGTCCACGTCGCCACCGCTCTCGTCTATGGACCGGCGAGGGAGGGACAGGCCCGCACGGAAGAGGACGCCCTCGATCCGGCGGCTTCGGCCTACGTGCGCTCCAAGGTCGAGGCGGTGCGGGGCCTCCGGGAGCTCGCCCGGGAGGGGCTGCCGGCGGTCACCGTCTGTCCGACGATCGTCTTCGGTCCCGATCCTCCGTCCCACCCCAACCGGGTGACCGCCGAGATCCGCCGCCTGTTGCAGAGGGGGGACCCCGGATCTGGCTGGCGGGGGGCCGGCAGCCCCGGAACCTGGTGTTCGTGGAGGACGTGGTGCGCGGGATGCTCGCGGCCGAGGAGCGCGGGGCGGTGGGGGAGGAGTATCTCCTGGGAGGCGAAGAGGTCTCGCCGCGGGAGCTCGCCCGGCGGGTGCTGGCGCTCGCGGGGAGGCGCCAGGGGATGGCCCTGTCCCTGCCGGCCGGTCCGGCCCGGGCGGCCGCCCGGATCGTGGATCGCCTGTGCGGCCAGGAGGCGGGGGCCGGATATGCTACCGCCGTCGAGACGCTCCTCCGGGAGTGGCGCTTCAGCTCCGCCAAGGCGTGCCGGGAGCTGGGCTATCAGCCCCTCTCCTTGACGGAAGGCCTGGTCCGTACCCTCGAAGACTTGCGACTCTCGGAAGGAATCGTAGGGGAGATGATCGAAAGCCATCGAGACCGGGGCTCGTTTCGCGGCGGCGCCCGAGCCCTCTCTCCGCGAGCGGCAGCGCCGGGACTGGGACCGGATCGCCGCCTCGGTCCGCGACTTCGCCGCCGCGCCGAGCACCCTCTACTACCGCCGCTGCGAGATCGCCTTGATCGAGCACGCGGTGGGGGACCTCCGGGGCAAGCGGGTGCTCAAGCTGGACCTCTGGAACGAGGCGTTCAACACCCGCATCCTGGACTGGATGCGCTCTCAAGGGGCGGAGGTCGTCGGCCTCGACCTCTCCCGGGTGGTCGCCCACCGGGCGCGCCGCAATGCACTGGCTGTGGGGCATCCCCTGGCGCTGCTGCGGGCCGACATCCGCGAGCTGCCGTTCCCCTCGGGCGCGTTCGACGTCGTCTATACCATGGGGACGATCGAGCACATCGACGAGTATCCCCAATCGCTTCGGGAGATCCACCGGGTGCTGCGGCCGGGCGGCCGGGCGATCGTCGGCGTGCCGCACAAGTGGAACCTCTTCCTGCGGCCGCTCATGGTCTGGATCCTGGACGCCTTCGGCCAGTACCTCTACGCGCCGGAGAAGTCCTTCGGCTCCGGCGAGCTGCGGCGGGATTTGGAGAACGCCGGCCTGCGTCCGCTCGAGCGGACGGGGATTCTCACCCTGCCGGGCTATCTCCGGATGGCGGACCTCTTCTTCTACACCCGCGGCATCCCCCTCTACCGGCTGAGCCCCCTGCTGCTCGCCCCCTTCCAGTTCCTGGAGACCCGGTGGCGCTGGCCCGGCCGCTTCGGCTACCTGCTGACCTGGATCGCCAGCAAACCGGGCTCCTCCCCCTCCCCCCGCTAGCCGTGGCGGCGTTGCTCGCAGCCGCTTCGCTCCTCCTCGGAGTCGCGCTCACCCTCCTCGTCCTCGCCGTCACCGCCTTCGTGCTGGGCCGGAGGCTGACCGGAGAGCTCGACCGCCCGGTGGAGCGCTGGGCGATCCCAGCCGCCCTCGGCCTCGCGGGTCTCGCCCATCTGGGGTTCGTCCTCGGCCTCGCGGGCCTCCTCCGGCCGGCGGCGGTGCTCCTGGTCGTCGCCGGGATTCACCTCCTCGGTTTCCGCGGCTGGTCCGGCTGGCTGAGCTGGCCGAGCGGGCTGCGGACCGAGCCCTGGAGGCGACCGCGGGTGCGGCTCGTACTCCTCGCAACCCTGGCGGTCCTCCCCCTCGCTCTCTCGACCCTCTATCCGCCCACGGCGTTCGACGCCACCCTCTATCACCTCCCCTTCGCGCGGGGGTTCGTGGCTTCCGGCGGGCTCCCCTTCCTGGCCGATCTGCGGTTTCCGGTCTTCCCGCAGGTCAACGAGATGCTGTTCGCCTGGGTCCTGTTCTTTGCTCCAGGATATCGCCGTCCATGGCGTTTCGTGGCTGATGACGATGCTCACCGCGGCCCTCCTCTGGTCCTGGGCGCGGGACTCTTTCTCGAGCCCGGCGGCGGGTTGGCTGGCGGCGGCGATCTACCTGGGCAACCCCATCGTGGTCTACCTGGCGGGCATCGGCTACGTCGACGCCGGGCTCACCCTGTTCGTCACCTCTGCGCTCTATGCCGTAAGACGCTTCCGGGGCTCGGGAGAACGGCGATGGCTGGTCCTCGCCGCGGTGTTCGCGGCCACCGCGGCGGACACCAAGTATCTCGGCCTGTTCTTCGTCGGGGTGATCGGGCTGACCGTGCTCTTCGGACGGCTCGACGCAGGGCAGGACCCTGGCCGCCAGGTTCGGGTCCACTGGGCCGGCGCTCTCCTCTTCGCCGGGGTCGCCGTCCTGGTGCTGGCGCCCTGGTACGGGCGCATCTATGCCTGGACCGGCAATCCGATCTTCCCCTACTTTCCGCAGGTTTTCGGTTCCAGTCCCTGGGCGCCGAGCCGCTTCCGGAGCTTCCTCGCGCCTCCCCTGCCCGCCGCGGGGGCTCGCGCCGCCGAGGGTCTTCCGGGTTGGGGGCTCCTCGGAGCCCGGGGGATCGAGCTGGTGCGGTTGCCCTGGGACCTGGTGTGGAGGCGCGGCGAGTACGGCGGCCAGCCGCCGTACTCGCCCCTCTACCTGGCCGTGCTGCCTCTCGCCCTGGTCGCGGCCTTGAAGGATTCCCGGCAGAGGCGGCTCCTGGTTCTCGCCGCCGCCTATGCGTTCTGCTGTCTCGGGCTCCCCCCCGACGCCCGCTACCTGATTCCCGCCGTGCCGCTCGTCAGCCTCTCGGCTGCGGGGGCGCTCCTGGCGCTCCCCGGCCGGTTCCCGCGCAGGAGCGGGCTCTTGACCGCGGCGCTCTGCGCCGCCTGCTTCCTGCCCGGCTGGCTCTATGCCCTCTACCGGTTCCACCACCTGGGACCCCTGCCGCTGACCCCCGCCGGGCGCGAGGCCTACCTCGCGCGCTGGCAGCCCGGCTACCCTGCGGTCGCCTATCTCAACCGAACCCTGGGGAGCGGCTACACGGTCTGGGCTCTCCATGCCGAGAATCTGAGCTACTACGCCCGGGGCCGCTTTCTGGGCGACTGGGTCGGCCCGGCGAAGTTCGACCGGGTGCTCGCGAATCTGCAAGGTCCCCAGGACCTCCACGACCGGCTCCGCCGGTTGGAGGCCGGCTATCTGCTAGTCCCGAACCCGCTGATCCCGAGCCAGGAGCATCTTCTACCGTTCCCGGAGGACGCCCTGGGGCAGCGCTGGTTCCAGCCTGTTTATGCGGACTCCGCGGCCCGCGTGTATCGCCTCAGGTGAAGCGCGGTTAAGCTGAAGGAAGAGAGATGGAAACCTACCGCCACGTTCCCGGCTTCATGACCGCGGAGGAGCTCACGCGGCTGCGGCAGCTCGTCGCGGAGCGTCGGGACCTGTTGACGGAGGTCCACGGCCGCGGCGGGCTGGGTCCCCGCTACCGGGTGATCGACGGCGCCCAGATCCAGGCTCACCTCCAGGCGGTGGAGAAGTTCGGGGAGACGCGGGTGAGGCCTCTCGCGGAGGACTTCGCCCGCGAGCCCTTGGCTCCCTTGGGGAGCCCGCGGCGCGCCATGCGCGTCCAGGTCTACGCCCGGCGGGACCATGGATTCCGCTGGCATTTCGACGGTCATCCTTACGTGGCCCTGGTGACGCTCACCAACAGCAACGAGGGGCAGACCCAGTTCATCTCTCCGGGCCTGTCGCGCTGGCTGCGCTTCCTGCTCTATCCGCTCTACGCCTTCCCCCAGATCTTCTCGCTGTTCCCGCGGAGCACGGTCGCCATGCGGCCCGGCGACCTCCTGGTGATGCGGGGCGGGCGCGTGCTCCACCGCGGGATCACGCTGTTGGAGGAGGGGGAAAGAATCCTCCTCGCCTACACCTACGCCGGGCCGGGCGTGAAACCGAACCCCTTCCGGGACTTCGTGGCCCGGCGGTTGAACTACTAGCCTCTTACGAGGGGAGTACTGAGGTCCGTTTGACTGGCTGCGCGGAACGCCTCGGGATTATATACCTGGCAAACTCGCTAGTGGGGGGCCTGTAGGCCCCGGGTGTTGCGGAATTTTAGGAAGGGTTAACAGAGGCTTCCGCCTCGCGGTCGGCGAGGTAGGCGAGCCACAGGCGGAGGTCCCGGTATTCGATGGCGCCGGAGGCCCGGAGCCACTCCCTGTACTGCGGTGTCGGAACGCGGAGGGTGATCTGGCGGAAGGCGGCCCCGACTGGCCGACCCTTCGTCACGTGGACCCCGGGATGGGGTCCTCGGCGGCGGGGGCGGGTGATGCCCTGGGGCGAGTAGGTCGCCATCAGGATCTCCTCCCTCGCTTCCTAGGTTTCGGCATCGCGGGCGGTTCCCGCAGGTACATGCCGGGGTTCGTCCGGAAGGCGACTCTCGCCCCCCGTTCCTTCTCGCGCTTGCGTCACCTCAGCTCCTTTCCCGCTCCTGGATAGCCGGCCGGACCTCCTTCAAGCCGCGGTGGTGCTGGATCACGTACTCGGCGCAGAGCATGAAGAAGCTCGGGACATCGACGCTCTGCCCCGACAGGGCAGTCGTCGCCATTCGGTAGCGCCACTGATCGTGGGAGTCGTCTACGCGGACGGTGTACTTATAGGGGCTGAAGGTGCCCTTGCAGCGGGCTTCGCGGACCTCCGTGGTCGGGCATAGGTTCGCTCCTGTGCTCGGCAAGGTCCGGTGGGGTGTTTCCAGCACTCCGCCGGGCCGACTGTGTAGGGTCCGCCAGATAGAGCACGCCCCTCTCCGGCGCGTAGTGGCCGGCCACCTCCTTTCCTCAAGTCAGACTTGGGACAATAACCTAGTTTGGGTTATCCTGGACTAGGTTATTTGATGCGGGCATGCCTGCTCCGGAGTACCGCCTCAGCTCGCCTGACTACAGGGCCATGGTGGAGAAGTTGAAACAAGCTCGGGAGGAAGCCGGGCTGCACCAGGCGGAGGTTGCCGAGCGACTCGGCAAGCCGCAGTCCTACGTCTCCAAGGTAGAGCGGGCGGAACGGCGGATCGATCCGCCGGAGCTGGCGCGGTTCGCGGAGGCCTACGGGCGGGAGGTGGGGTGGTTCCTTCGGGAGTGAAGAACTACTCGTCCGAATCTGCCCGGAACGGGCTCTCGCCGCCTCCCCTAGTGAGGCTCTCCACCTCCTGGTCGAGCTCTTTGCGGTCGAGCAGATTGCTCTCCAGGAGGCGCCTCAACTCCTCGCCGACGAGGTGATTCACGATGGCACTTAGGTCCGCGCCAAAGATTCCCAGCTTCTCGATACGCGCTAGACCTGCCCAGACATAAGGGGTTGGAGTCCACCTCAGGCGCTTATTCGGACGTTTGACGGGCGTGTCCTGAGCCGGACTGTTCTTCGCGGCCATGGCGGATCAACAAGTTTAGCATAGCCGTGGTCCACGAGTGGACCGCCGAGTGTCCCACCTTTGGTCCACCTGTTGGTCCACAAGTGGGCCACGTCGCTCTTGACAGGACGTGTAGGTATGCCTAATACTAGGGCACTAGGGATGGTGGCCCAGGAACGACAAGTCCCAACATCTTGCGATCTAAGTCCTTGCGTCATATGAGCTTGACGGTAGAGACCGCCAAGGAACTCGTGGACCGGGGTGCGCCCGGGTGGTAGCATATCCCCTTTCTCCCAGGGGGAGGAGAACCAAGATGAGCCAACTTGCAAACATGCTAGAAGCGGAGTCCGCTGTAAGGTCGAAGGAGATCGCCTTGCGCAAAATTGATGGGCGCTTACGCGAACTGTGCGACCTGGTTCAGGCTAGGAGCATTGTGAAGAAGACTACCGGGGAACCTGACTTCGTCCTGGCATCAGGTGCGCATAGCCGATACTACTGTGACACTAAAAAAGTAACCCTGTCGCCGGAGGGCGCTCAAATGACTGGAGAGATTCTCTTCAGCCTCATTGATGGCGAGGCGCAGGCGGTCGGCGGTCTAACCCTTGGCGCGGCCTTCATCGCGACGGCGGTCGCCCTGGTCAGTAGCCAGCACGATCATCCGATCTACGCTTTCACGGTTCGTGACGAGCCAAAAAAGCACGGAACGAAGGAGATGGTGGCGGAGTCTTATCATCCCGACAATCGGGAGCTGCTCTGTCCCGGTCGGCGAGTGGCAGTGGTCGACGACGTAGTGACGAAAGGCGGATCAATCCTCAAGGCTATTGAGGAGGTTGAGAGGCGCCAGTGCGAAATCGTCACCGTGATCGCCTTGGTTGATCGGGGAGAAGGCGGAGGGAAGGCCCTTCTTCAGCGTGGCCTTCCATACTTCTCGCTGTTCAATGCCGACTCCAATGGGGACCTGACGATCAATGGGGACCTCCTCAGTCGTCCGCAAGTTCATCGAGTCCATACCGCCTAACGAACTCTACGAAGAACAGTTGCGGGATCTCGCCAAAAGCGCCGGGCAACTCGCCTTCGACGAGCCACGGCTAGCGTATCAATTCCTGCTTATACAAAACAACTTCAACGCCCTCGCCGATCACTGGGAGGGCGAAGCTCTGGATGTTGTAGTATCACGCGAAATAACGCCGCTGGTGAGGGAATCTGTGCGGGGAGCCTTGGAGCGGCCAGGGCAGGAAACAATCTTGGAGCTTGCGTCGATTATGAGGTGGGCAATGAAATCTCCCTCCGAAAGAAACCTCCCGTAACCTGGGTCTAGAGCTATTCGGGCTTCGGTGACGGTCTAACTCCCGGCGACTCCGGCCGTACCTTCAGGAGTTCCCCCACTGCCTCCTCGAAAGTGAGGGGATGTAGGGAGAATGGCTTCTCTACCGTTCGCCGGCCGGAGGCTTTCTCCTCCTCCTCCGCTGCTTTTTGGGCTTCCTCGTCTTCCTCTGCCATCGCTCGATCTCCAGGATGGGGAGGAGGAGCTGGACGGCCTCACCCTCCCCGGTTCTTTTGGTGTCTACGTCATCATCCTGAATCAGGCGGTCGACATCGGGAGCCACTTTTGGCGCCCGGTAGAAGAGCCGCTTACCCTCGGTCCCCGCCACTGCCGCCAGCATCCGCTCTGAATCGGAGATCTTCCGCCGGTTCCAGCGGAAGTCGAATTCCTCCAAGTACCGCTGAATGTGCTTGCGCGAGATGTGACGGAAGGCGCCGATGATGTCCCGCTTGAACAGGGAGAAGTAGGACTCCGAGAAGTTGACGTGGACGATGCCCCGGACGTACTCGCCGGCCGAGTGGTCTACGGTGTCGTGGCCAGCGAACTCCCGGGCCAGGCCATGGTAGCTCTGCATCTGGTTTCAAACGGCACCCAGTGCCTACGAGGGGAAGAGGGTTGACATATTGATGTCTGTCTGCGCATGCTCATCCTATGCGGACGACGGTGCGCCTGGACGAAGCGCTTCTGAACGAGGCGAAGAAGCATGCCACTCAGACGGGGAGCACTCTCACTTCGATCATCGAGCAGGCGTTGCGCGAAATGCTCTACCGCCGGCAGCAGGCGGGCGGTAGGCAGCCCGTGAACCTCCCGACCTGGGGCCATGGGGGCCTGCTGCCGGGAGTCGACCTCGACAACTCCGTTGCTCTCCTCGACATCATGGAAGGATCGGATGATCCTCTGTGACGTCAATGTCCTCGTCTACGCGCATCGGCCCGACAGCCCCGACCACCTCTCCTACAGCACCTGGCTCCAGGCTGTCCTCGCTGCGGAGGAGCCGTTCGGCGTAGCCGACCTCGCCCTGAGCGGCTTTCTGCGGATCGTCACGAACCGGAAGATCTTCCGTTTCCCGACCCCCTTGGAAGCGGCGATGGCCTTCGTCGAGGCGGTACGGAATCAGCCGAACTGCCTGTCTGTGGTGCCGGGCCCGAGGCACTGGTCGATCTTCTGTCGCCTTTGCCGGGAGGTTCGAGCCGAAGGCAACATCGTGCCCGACGCCTACTTTGCCGCACTGGCCATCGAGTCGGGTTGCGAGTGGCTCACGGCCGACCGTGGCTTCAAACGTTTCCCCGGCTTACGTTGGCGCCATCCACTAGACTGACACGAGCGACCGGAGCCTTCCGTATGCCCCCCACCGCCCCCCATCCCATGAAGACCTTAAGGACCCTGCTCGAAATGATCAAGTTCGAGCACACCCTCTTCGCCCTGCCGTTCGCCTTCCTGGGGATGCTGCTCGCCGCCCATGGCTGGCCGGCGTGGGGGAAGGTGGCCTGGATCGTCGTGGCGATGGTCGGGGCGCGGAGCGCGGCCATGGGGTGGAACCGGCTGATCGACCGCCAGATCGACGCTGCCAATCCGCGGACGGCAGGGCGGGCGCTGCCGGCCGGCCTCGTCTCGCCGGCCGCGGTCGCGCTCTTCGTGGCGGCGAGCGCGGCCCTCCTGGTCGTCGCCGCCTGGCAGCTCAACCCTCTGGCGCTCGCCCTCTCGCCCGTGGCGCTCGCCATCCTCTTCCTCTATTCCTACACCAAGCGCTTCACCTGGGCCTCCCACCTGGTCCTCGGCCTCTCTCTCGCCGGGGCGCCGCTCGGCGCCTGGATCGCCATTCGGGGCGACGTCACCGCGGCCCCCCTCTGCCTCGCCGGGGCCGTCCTCCTCTGGGTGGCCGGGTTCGACATTCTCTACGCCCTCCAGGACCTCGACTTCGACCGGGCGACAGGCCTCCGCTCCATCCCGGCCCGCTTCGGGGTCGTGGGCTCCCTCTGGCTCTCGGGCGCCTTCCATCTCGCCATGCTCGGCCTTCTCGCCCTCCTCCCCCGGTTCTACCCGGGCCTCGGCGCCGGGTTCTGGCTCGGCTGGGCGGGGTGCCTCGCCCTCCTCGTCTACCAGCACTGGGTGGTGCGGCCCGGCGACCTGCGGCGGCTGGACGCCGCGTTCTTCCAGGCCAACGGCCTGCTCTCGATCTGGCTCTTCGCGGCGACCGCTCTTGATATACTCCTCGCGTGAGCGACATCTAGCACCATTGACACCATGGGCACCCTCGACCCGACGACCTTCCCCGCTCCTCTCCGTGACCTCGCAGCCAAAGTGCGGGACGGCGTGCGGCTCGATGCCGCGGACGCTCTCCTCTGCTTCACGACCCCCCACCTCCTCCACCTGGGGCGGTTGGCCGATACCGTGCGCCGGCGCCTGAACGGCAACGTCACCTACTTCAACGTCAACCGGCACATCAACCCGACCAACATCTGCGTCTACACCTACAACTGCAAGTTCTGCAGCTTCGCGGCGCTCCCCGGCGAGAGCCACGCCTGGCAGATGAGCCACGAGGAGGTGTACGCCCATGCCGCCGACCAGGGGGGCAACGCGGTCACCGAGTTCCACATCGTGGGCGGCCTCCACCCCGACCTTTCGCTCGAGTGGTACCTGGAGATGATGCGGGGCTTGAAATCGCGCTTCCCCGACGCCCACTTGAAGGCGTTCACGGCGATCGAGATCGGCTGGTTCGCGAAGTACGAGAAGATCTCGATCGAGGAGGTGCTGCGGCGCCTGCGGGACGCCGGCCTGGGGTCGCTCCCGGGCGGCGGCGCCGAGATCTTCCACCCCGACGTGCGGGCCATCATCTGCGACGGCAAGCTCGACGCCGACGAGTGGATCGAGGTCCACCGGACCGCCCACCGGATGGGGATCAAGAGCAACTGCACGATGCTCTACGGCCACGTCGAGAAGCCGGAGCACAAGGTCGACCATCTGATGCGGCTACGCGATCTCCAGGATGAGAGCGGCGGCTTCAACGCCTTCATCCCGCTCGCTTACCACCCCGAGAACAACTACATGGGGCTTGATCTACCACACGACCGGGAGCGACGATCTCCGCCACATCGCCACCTCCCGGCTGGTGCTCGACAACATCCCCCACATCAAGGCGTACTGGGTGATGGTCACCCCCAAGCTCGCCCAGATCGCCCTGCGCTTCGGGGCGGACGACATGGACGGCACGATCGTCGAGGAGAAGATCTACCACATGGCGGGCGCCGGCACCTCCCAGCAGCTCTCCCGGCCCGAGCTCGAGCGGATCGTCCGCCTCGCCGGCTTCGAGCCGGTCGAGCGGGACACCCTCTACAACCGGCTCCTCCCGTCGGCGGCGGCGGGCGCGGTGCCTACCGCTCCGGCAGAGAGCCCCGCCGCGGTTTGAAACCCGACGCTCCAGGCATTCACTACCTGGCGGTCGACGGCCCCATCGGGGTCGGCAAGACCACCCTGGTCGAGATGCTCACCGCCCGTTTCGAAGGGGTGAAGATCCTGGAGGACGTGGACAATCCGTTCCTCGGCGACTTCTACCAGGACCGCCCGGGGGCCGCCTTCCAGACCGAGCTCTACTTCCTGCTCTCGCGCTACAAGCAGCAGCAGGAGGTCCAGCAGCGCAACCTCTTCGACCGCATGCTGGTCTCCGACTACACCTTCCAGAAAAATCGCATCTTCGCCTATCTGAACCTGTCGGACGACGAGCTGATGCTCTTCGACAAGCTCTACACTCTCCTCGAACCGCAGATCCCCGTCCCCGACCTCGTGCTCTACTTGGTGGCGGACGTCGACACCTGCATGGAGCGAATCAAGAAGCGGCAGCGGAACGTAGAGAAGTCGATCGCGCCGAAATACATCGCGGAGTTGATCGACGCCTACAATCACTACTATCATTACTACAGCCGGTCCCCGCTCCTGGTCGTGGACACGCGTCACATGAACTTCCCCGACCGGCCGGCCGACTTCGACGAGCTGCTCTTCCGACTCGCGCGGCCGATCAAGGGGACCGAGTACTACCAGCCGCTTGGATCCCACTAGCCTGGCTCCGACGTAAACGTCGCCAGGCCCCGGGACCGAGACGGAATCGCCAGCGCCGCCCCCCGGCGCGCGCGCCAGCCAAAAGAGGGCCGGATCCTTCGGGACCGACACCTCTTCGAGCCTCCAGCTCGGCCGGCCGCGATGCTAAGAGGGGTGTCTCGTCAAGGCCTTTCCGTCTCACGGCGGAGGGGCTTTTCCGGTTTCTGGGCCCGAATCCTTCGGGCTCTCAAGGAGGCGAGAGATGGCTGGCGAGAAGAACGTGACCGTCCCTTGGGTGGCAGCGGCGCCGGAGCGGGGGGAGCGGGGCGAGCGGCTGGTGATGGTGACCGCCTACGACTACGGCCAGGGGCGGACCGCCGACGCGGCCGGGGTGGACATCGTGCTCGTCGGCGACTCGCTCGCCATGGTGGTCCTCGGCCACCCCGACACTCTCTCGGTCACGATGGAGGAGATGCTCCACCACACCCGCGCGGTCCGGCGAGGGGTGAAACGCGCTCTCCTCGTGGCCGACATGCCCTACGGCTCCTTCCACCTGGGCGAGGCGCAGGCGGTGGGCAACGCCATCCGCTTCGTCAAGGAGGCCGGCGCCCAGGCGGTCAAGATCGAGGGGGCGCGGCCGGAGCTCGTCGCCGCCCTGGTGGCGGCCGAGGTGCCGGTGATGGCCCACCTCGGGCTCACCCCGCAGTCGGTCCACCGCTTCGGCGGCTTCAAGGTGCAGGGCCGGGGCGAGCGAGCGGGCGAGGCGATCCTCGAGGGCGCCCTGGCGGTCGAGGCGGCCGGGGCCTTCTCGCTCGTCCTCGAATGCGTGCCGACCGACCTCGCGGCCGAGATCTCTCGCCGCCTGACGATCCCCACGATCGGGATCGGCGCCGGCGCCGGCTGCGACGGCCAGGTGCTCGTCTTCCACGACCTCCTCGGGCTCGAAGAGCGGATCGCGCCCCGCTTCGTCCGCCGCTATGCCGAGCTCGGGCTCCTCGCCAGAGAGGGGATCGAACGCTTCGCGGCCGACGTCCGCGAGGGCCGCTTCCCCGCCTCCGAGGAGAGCTACGGGGAGGGCCGGCGCCCCGCCGGGTCCACCCCATCGACCGAGCCGGCCCCGCCGGCCGACGACTTGAAGAAGCTCTACGGCTAGGGGCCTGCCGCGATGCTCACGGTCCGCACCGCATCCGATCTCCGGAGGGAGGTCGAGCTCTGGAGAGCCGAGGGGAGGACGATCGGCTTCGTCCCCACCATGGGGGCGCTCCATGCCGGGCATCTGTCGCTCGTCCGCTTGGCGCGCGAGCGGGGGGCCGCCCGAGTGGTGGCCTCGGTCTTCGTCAACCCCACCCAGTTCGGGCCGGGGGAGGACTTCGGCCGCTACCCGCGCCAGCCCGAACGCGACGCCGAGCTTTTGGCCACTGCCGGTTGCGACCTCCTCTTCCTCCCCGAAGTGGAGACCCTCTACCCGCCGGGGCACACCACCTTCGTCGAGCCGGGCGGGCCGGCCGAGGGGCTGGAGGGCGCGTTTCGCCCCGGCCACTTCCGGGGGGTGGCGACGGTCGTCTGCGCTCTCTTCCACCTGGTCGGCGCCGATCTCGCTGTCTTCGGCGAGAAGGACGCCCAGCAGCTCGCCGTCGTAAGGCGGATGGTGCAGCGACCTCCATCTGCCGGTCGAGATCGTCGGCGCCCCCACCCTCCGCGAGGCGGATGGCCTCGCGATGTCCTCACGGAACGTCTTCCTGGGACCCGAGGAGCGCCGGGCGGCGGCGGTGCTCCATCGGGCGCTCGCCGCGGCCGCTGCGGCGATCGCCGCTGGCGAGCGGCGGGGGGACGAGGTCCGCCGCATCCTCCGTGAGGTCCTGGCCGCCGAGCCCCTGGCGCGGATCGACTACGCCGAGTTGGTCGACGCCGCCACCTTCCAACCCATCCCAGAGCTGACCGGCCGGGTCGTCCTCCCGCTCGCGGTGCGGATCGGCGGCACCCGGTTGATCGATAACTTCCAGCTTGCTATCGAATAGAGGAACGAGACCATGGAACGGACCCTGCTCAAGTCGAAGATCCACCGGGCGACGGTGACCGATGCCAACCTGGAGTACCAGGGGTCGGTGACCGTCGATCCCCTGCTGATGGAGGCGGCCGACCTGCTCCCCTGGGAGCGGGTGGAGATCTACAACGTGACCAACGGCGAGCGCTTCGCCACCTACGCCATCCCCGGCCGCCCCGGGGCGGGGGAGATCGTCATCAACGGCGCCGCGGCGCACAAGGCGAGGCCGGGCGACATCGTCATCCTCGCCACCTACGCCACCTACGACGAGACGGCGGCCCGCCGGCACCAGCCCTCGCTGGTCTTCGTCGACGGGGCCAACCGGAGGCTCGCCGAGGCACCGGCACCGAGGCTCGCGGCGGTCGCGGGGTAGGCTGGCACCCCGCTTACCGCGGGCATCGCCCTTGCAGTTCCTCGCAGCCATGTCGATCCTGCTCCGCTTCCTGGCCGCCCTGGGCGTCTTCAGCGTGTTTGGCCTCTGCTTCGGAACCGCCTGTGCCGAGCGCGCGAGCGCGCCCAGCGATCCGGGGGGCGCCGTGCCGTTCACGACCGTGGCCCAGGCCGGGGTGCCGGGGCAGAGCGGCGGCGAGATCCGTCAGGTGATCCGCGATGCGGCGGCCTGGAACCAGGCCTGGGGAGAGCTGCGGGCGGGGAGCTCGCTCGCCGCAGCGCCGCCGACGGTCGACTTTCAGACCGACATGGTGATCGTGGCCGCCATGCCGACCCAGTCCTGCGTCTCGAAGGTGACCGTCCGCGGCATCACCGGTACCCCGGAAGGCCTCCGGGTCGATCTCCTGGAGGAGCCGCCCGCTTCCAACTGCCGCTGCATCGTCTCTCAACGTCCGCTCCACGCCGTGCGGCTGCGGCGCTCGGACGCCCCCGTGCAATTCACCGTGACGACTACCCCGCGAGCCTGCTAAAGCCGCATCCGCCAGCTCCGGCCACCTGAGTGGGCTAGAATGGCCGGGCAGGAGGAAGCATGTCCACGACCACGACGCTCGACCCGCTCGTCCTTTCCGAAGTCGAACCGCTGATCATCGCCGGCCGCACCTTCCGCTCCCGGCTCATCCTGGGGACCGGCAAGTACCGGGACTTCGAGACCATGGCCGCCGCCCTCGCGGCCTCCGGCACCGAGATGGTGACCGTTGCTCTGCGCCGGGTGAACCTCGACGAGCGCGGCCGCGGCTCGCTCCTCGACTTCGTCGACCCGGAGCGCTACCTGCTCCTCCCCAACACTGCCGGCTGCTACACCGCCGACGAGGCCGTCCGCACCGCCCGGCTGGCGCGCGAGGCCGGGGGCTGGAACTGGGTCAAGCTGGAGGTCATCGGCGACAAAAAGACCCTCTTCCCCGACAACGTCGAGCTCCTGAAAGCGACCGAGCGCCTGGTCGCCGAGGGCTTCGTGGTCCTCCCCTACACCAACGACGACCCGGTGGTCTGCAAGAAGCTCGCGGACTTAGGCGCTGCCGTGGTGATGCCCGCCGGAGCCCCCATCGGCTCGGGGATGGGCATCCGCAACCCCGCCAACCTCCGCATCATCCTGGAGCAGGCGACGGTGCCGGTGATCGTCGACGCCGGGGTAGGCACGGCGAGCGACGCCGCGCTCGCCATGGAGTTGGGAGCGGCGGGGGTCCTCATGAACACGGCGGTGGCCGAGGCCAAGGACCCGGTCCGCATGGCCCGCGCCATGCGCCTGGCCGTCGAAGCCGGCTGGCTCGCCGCACACGCCGGCCGCATCCCCCGAAAGCTCTACGCCAACGCCTCCTCCCCGCTGGAGGGGATGATCGAGTAGGGTTGCAGGCCGGCCCGGGGTGCCGTACAATTCCCCCTCCGCACGTGGTAGTACCTCGTGCACCCTTAGCTCAATTGGATAGAGCGACAGACTACGGATCTGTAGGTTGGGGGTTCGACTCCCTCAGGGTGCACCAATCCTTTCAAGCACTTACAGCAAATCCCTCGGTGCCGAACAATCCAGCAGTCATCAGATAGTCATCAGTCGGCACGCGACCATCGCACGCGGGGAGGG
>CAVWRJ010000014.1:0-38333 GCA_963757335.1 uncultured Acidobacteriota bacterium
GGGCGGCAGGGCGTTGCCCTCCCCGGCCCCCCTTTCCCGGAGGTCGAGTTGAGCTCGGGCCGCTCAAATGGGAGCAAGTCGTTACGGATCTCCCACAGCCCGGCTACTCCGTCGTGGCGTGGGGGAGCGGCGGGAGGCTGGAGAGAGGGACCCGGAGGGAGCGTCGCGGGGAAAAGGCGCGAACCTGGGGGAGCTTTCCAGGCTCGCAGGGATCCGGCGCGGCAGGCTCACCGGTGTGCTCACACCTCTCTCCCTCGACTGATCAGGGGACCCTGGCTAGGGTATAGGTGCAGCCGGCCGCAGCGGTCCGCAGAGTACCGTAAAGCTCGGCGGCGCAAGCCGCGCTCGCTCGATGAAGAGCTTCAACTGTAGAGTCCTTCCGAGGTCCGTCTCCCTCTCGTCCGACTCGCTCGACCAATCCTCCCAGGAAGCCCGAAGCGAGCGGCGGACCTCCATCCGAAACGGTGGGGGCTCGGGTAGATTGCGGTGGTCCGGCAGCTTGTCGCAATCGATTGTCAGGGCAAGGCCCAAAGCTCCGGGTCTCGCTTTGCTCGAAAAGCGTACAGCCTCTTGCCAGGGGCTCTTGCCGGTTCCAGAGGGTGCCCAGACCGCTGGCCCCAGGGCAAAGGGGGACACACAGCTCAGCTCGACCTTCTCACTGCGCTGGCAGCGAAACCCGGCACGATCGGCCACCAGCGTGACCTGCCGCCGGTGCACATCGACAGTCCCCTCGTCCGTAAGCAGGGCAGCTTTGCAGGCGAGATCGAGCTGCGGCAAGTAGGCCGACCGGGAGAGGAGCTCCCAGCGGGTCTCCAGCTTCTGCTCCCCCGCGATCTTCTGCAGGCTCATGCCTAAGTTCTCGACACCACCGCCCGCCCGACCGATGAGGAAGATGTAAAAGGGCACCTTTGCCGGTTTAGTTAGGGGCTGATACCCCGGCTTAAGCTCGCTGAACCAGCAGCCCAAACCCGCGTTGGGCCCTTTGCAGTGCTTTGACTTCACACCCCAATAAGGGGCCCGCACTCCCAGGAGCCCAAGCTCGTACCGCCCATCCTGGACGGCTTGGGCAAAGGGCGGATCGAGGGCATTGGCGACTCCCATGGCACCCGTGAGGGGGCCGGTCGCCACGAGATCGGTGATCAGGGCGGCGCCTTCCGCCCCGTTCTCTACATCTCGGATCATCGCCTGAATCGCCAAGTCGAGCCGGCTCTCTTTGCCCTGGAAACGATCGCGCGAGATCCTGGAAACCTTGAGGTCCGCGGGCGGACCGTCGCTCACTCCTTTCCACTGGAGGTCGATCTGACGACCGCCTCCGAAGGCTTCACTCAGGTGTCCCGGAAGGCTCTGCACGACGAGCTTGAAGCCCGAACGTTCCCGGTCGTCGAACGGCAGGAAGCCACCGATGGGCTCCGAGACGTCGAGGTAGATCCGCAAGGTACCGGCGAGAGGCCGCGGCCGCCTGTCGGCCTGTGAGCTCGTCGTCCGCAGGGCCTGGCAGGGCAGGTGCAGTGAATCCACGGGGACAGGGTCCCCCCCAGAGTTGCAGGCCCCTCCCAATAGGGCGAGCACAGAGATCACCCACGCCGCGCGACGACCTCGACGCGCGCTTCCGAGATCTCTTGAGACGATCTGCATGCGATCCCCTTCCTGTTCGAAGCTCCACGGATGGTTCACTCGATCGCTCCCCGGCGGATGCACTGCCACCCCTCTGCGGTCTGACTGAGAATTGCGGGTCGAAGCAATCTCTTGACCAGGGCGGTGCGCGCGTTGCTGAAGGGTGCATCGAACCAGTCCGCCACTGCCAGGGTCGACCGGGTAAAGCTCGGCACGAGATAGAGACGCCCCCACTCGTCCTTGAGATCGACTGCCGCGACGCTGTCGGAGAGCCCTAGGCTCTCCCCGGAGAGGACTTCACCTGCCAGCGTTTCCTTGTCGAGTTGTCGTTGGAGCCCGCGGACCGAGAAGAGCCCATTGCCCTCGGCCAGGTAGCGGTTCCAGAGTGCCGTCAGACTCTCCACCTGTGAGGCGAGCTCCGCCGGCATGGGAGTCTCGGGCAGCGCAAGCGACGGCAACTCTTGTCGAGGAGCCATCCAAGGCTCTCCCGCATCTTCGCGGCTTATCGCGGGAGCCGGAGCTGGGGCAGGCGGAGCCGGGGCAGCGAGAGGTTTCGGAACTGCGGCTGGCGTACCCGGCTCTTCTCGGCTTGTCCTCTCGGGCGTGGCCGGAATGATGTGAGGCTCCGGCAGCTTCGGGAGCAGAGCCGGGTCATTCCGTCGCGGCAACTCCAGATCCTTCGTAACGAACTCGCGGTGGCCCCTTTGGGCGAGGTTCCAGGTCAGGCAGACGATCTCGGCCGCAAGCCCCAGCCCACCCAGGAGGCCGATGACGAGCACCTCCGGGGTGCTCCAGATTCTCTCGGAGTAGCGGTCGAAGACGTGCATGAAGACCATACCGGCAGCAAGGCCGCTCAGCAACGGCAGGGGGCTCATCCGCTCCACGGCAGCACCTTTTCAACCGAGAAAGACATTGGAGCCGAAGACTGCTTCCCATACCAGAGGGGCGACGGGAGCCCGGAAGTCTAAACTGTCCGGATCCGGAACTCCGTCCTTCTCGTGCAGCCCCCGATTGATCTTCTCCATCACATCAATGTCCAGTGAGGAGATCGAATAAGGGTTCTCAGCGCCCGGATTGCTGAGCAGGAGCGGCGGCGAGATGGCGCCGAGCTCCACCCGCTGCGAACCTTCGGTCGGGAAGGGGACTTTGGCGAACCAGGGCACGGGCCGTGCACCCTTCTCGAGCCTCACTTTGAGGTCCACGAGGGTGTGAGTATGCCAATCCCGCAGCACGTCTTTGTAGGGCTGAGCCTGGCCGGCCACGCGCCGGACCGGAGCCAGCTTGAGCTCCTCCGGGTCAGACTTGGGCGCGAGCAGCCAACCGTCCGCGGGCGGCAGCGGATAGGGATTGTTGGGGATAAACTTCCACAGGGCCGCGACTCGCTGCTCGACCTGTGCGCGGATGGCATTGGTCGCGGCGGCAGGGTCCTGCGCCTGATAGCGCAACCGCCAGCCGTTACCGCGCAACTGGATGAAGATCTTGAGACTATCCCCGTCTCCCTCCATGCGCGGATACCAGGAGTTATAGAGGTAGGCCACCAGGTTTCGCGCCATGTACTCCACGATCAATCGGAAGTAGCGATCGATGAGGATGCGGGTCGCTCCCCCTTCGGCCGCCTTATCGAAACCGCGCAGGCTCATCTTCGTCAGCTCGCTCCTCTCCGCGGCGAGGCCGAACAGGTTGGGCGAGCCCTCGGAGCGCATCCACGCCCGCAGCTTGGCTTCGATGTCCCTGGGGTTCTCTCCGTTCTTTTTCCAACCCCCATTCGCGGGCAGATAGCGGCCGGCATGGGCAGCGATCTTCTTCGAGCAAAAGGTTACCGCCGAGGCGGACGCTGTCCGCAACTTCGGGGAAACTCTCGCCGCCGCTGCTGTAGGTCGAAATCAGGAGATCGAGCGTTCCTCCCCCGAGGTCACCGACCATCGTCACCTGTCCGGAGAGACCTGCCGAGACCCGGGCCGCTCGCGATTCATCGTAAAGCCCGATCCCGTCCTTGAGCTGAAGCCGTAGTCCTGTGGCTGCCTCGGCGCGCGCCAGAACCTCGCCCAACGACTGCCGGAAGGCCTGGATCTGCGGCTGGGTGCTGCGCAGGGGGTAGGTGAAGGTGAGGTCGACCGGGGTGCGGGGGAAACCCTCGAGATGACGCGCTACCACGTCGGCTAGCACGAGCTCCAGGAAGTGAGAGAGGAAATGCGTGCGCAGGTCTCCCTCGTGACCACGGAACTCCTGCGAAGGAGTATCCCACTTGAAGTCACTCAGAAGGTAGTCCGCCAATTGATCCCGGCCGAACTCGAGCGGCGGGATGAGGAAGTCCTGCCCAGGGACCCAACGACGAGTGTCGATCGCGCGCATGGCGCTCGACTTCTGGGGCAAGAGGAGCTCCGAAGGGACGAAACCCTTGCCTCTCGGCACGTAGGTCGGCATCCAGCCACCCGTCGCCAAGAGACCGGCGCGATCGAAAACAAATCCGTAGCTCTCCGAGAGTTGCAACGACAGTCCCCGGGCGGCGTTCTCCGGAGCGAGCTCGGGCATCAATTCGACGACCCGGGGTTCCCCCCCTCGGTTCGCGACGCCGCGACGCTGTGCGAGGTGCCGAAGTCGATGGCCACAGCTGTCCGAGCGGAGACGCTTCGCAGGCTTTCGAGGCGCACCAGGTAGATTCCCAGTTCCTCTTCGCTCTTGAGATTGCGTAGGCTGAAGGCCAGCGGCGGCCCGCCGGCATGGCGGCTGCGGGTAACGTCGTAATAGACAGGATAGGCCTTGCGCTCGTCCTTGGCGACTCCCTGCGAACCGCGCGACGAAGTCCCGGCGAACCGGCGACGGACCTGGCCCTCGCCATCCAGCCAGAGGGTGTCGAGATGGAGGTGGATGTTCTCGCACTGCTCGAAAACATAGTAGGCGCGCCATTCGGGCCCCTCCTGCGCCCGTACTCTGGGCCAGACCATCCAGTGCGCCTGCGGCACCTTTTCCTCGGGTTCGTCGACCGGTTCCACCCGGATTTCCAGGGGATCCCGGCGGCCTTTGACCGGCAGGCGCCAGATCAGCCCACGCCTCTCGGCCTCGGTCGGCTTCCAGCGTGGGATCTCCTCATAACGGCCCTCTTTGAGCAGGGTGAGGAGAGAGACTTCGCCCACCAGGACGAGGTCGAGGTAGTCGCCGCGCACGGGCAGGTCCGGGTGCTTGATGCGCTCGTCCGCTCCCGGGTTGCCGAAGATCGGTTGCTGGGCGAGAGGCTGCCAGCCGCGGATCGCGATGAGGTCGCGCTGCAGGAGCCGGGAGCGCAGGAGGGTGGTGACATGCGGATCGTCCTCCACTATGGTGACGAGGACGACCTGCTCCTCGTCGTCCCAGGTCCAGAAGAGGATTCGGTTCAGCTCCTGCAAGCGGTCGAGATGATCGCTCCAAAAACCGCGCAGCCGTACCTCGGCTCCAGGTACTTCGAGGTCGACGGCCTGGAAGAGAATCTCGCCGCCGGCATTGCGGAGCTCCGCGAGCTCGGGGAGCTTCGAGCTCAGCTCCGACTCTTCGAGCACCCGTAGCTCCTTGGGAACGGGGATCTTGCCCGCCTCTCGGGTCGGGACCTGGAGAGCGATGAGCGGCCGATCGGCATCGGAATCGGTCCCCCAGAACACCTTGAGCAGGCTGCCCAGACCGAAAGGCAGGAAGGTCTCCGGCGCCGGATAGTCGGCAAAGACCCGGGTCCAGGCCGGGGCCGTACCAGCCCGGTTGCGGCGGGAGTGCAGCAGCCAGCTCCGGATGAGGAGCACGTTGCGATCGTTCTGGGCGAAGCGCCGCGGTGCGCGGCGGAAGTCATTCCAGGGCGTGCCGTCGTCGGTTCCGGAGAGCTTCCACCAGAGGCCGTTCCACAGCCGGTTACCGGTCTCGTCGTCCATGAAGGGCAGTGGGCAGAAAAGCGTATAGGGAGAGTTGAAACCGACGATCCTCTCGCCCCCCCCTCCCCTGGCAGGACGAGGACTAAGGTCCCGAAGTCCGGATAGTCGCTCCGGCTGTAAGTCGCGACCAGCGACTCGAGCGACACGTCCGGCGTCTGCTGGCGCGGCGGGGCCAGGGCGCGGAGTTCCAAGGTGCCGGAGACCAGACCTAGGAGCAGGAGCTCGAGTTGGCGATAGGCAGCGCGGTCACCGCGCTCGATGGCATAGCGGAAATAGTCGAGCGCCGCGATCGGATGGGGCCAGCCGTTGCAGGTGATGTGCGCCGGATCGATGAACCCGGAAAGCACCGCGTCGATGTCCTGCTGGGCAATCTGGGTGAGGTCCCCCGGCGTCTTGACGGCCACACCTACCGCCTCGTTGAGCCGATCGGGCCAGTGTTTTCCGCCGACCGTGGCGACCGGGCTCCTCAGCCCGTTCTCGGGCTGGGCAGCGTCGCGGACCCAACGCGCCGTCCATTCGAAAAGGACGGAAGCGACCGGCTCAGGCTCCGGCTTCTGGGGACCCAGCTGGAGCGCGAACCGCTGCAGGCGCGCTCGGACGTCAGCCTCGCGGGTGAAGCCGCCGGCCGGCTGGGAAGCGATCTCCAGGTGATCCCGCAGCCATGCGATCTGCTCCTCGTAATGCGCGATCTCCTCGCCGAGGCTCTGCGCCACCGCTCGCGGGTCGGCTCCGAGCTCGCGGACGGCATCGTAGAGCCGCGGTCGGAGGCGCTCGTCCTGGGCCCTCTCGAGCACCTTTTGCCAGACCCGGAGCGCGCTCGCGAGAGTCGCCGACTGGTTCGCCAGATCCTGGAGGGTGCCGCCCGGAATAGCCGTGCCGGCGGCGAGCCGCGTCGGGTCGACCGCTCCCATTGCGTAGAGACCGGCCGGGTAGCCTTCGGGCTCGCGCAGGAAGTGGCGAGCCGCGCAGAGGGCGGCGACTCCGTGGATGAACGACTCTTGGATGGGCTGCGCGATGTCTCCGGTGTAGATGCGCTTGACCATCGCCGCCTCGGGGACGCCGACCGGCACGGCGGCAACGGCGTCCGCGAGACGCCGGCCATAGAACTGGAGGGCGGAGTTCGCATTCTCGCGGAGGATGCGATTCCTTAGCTGGGCCTTGCTCCGCAGTTGGGGATCGCCCTCGTTCTCCTCGAAACGGAACCAGTTGAGGACCATGACCGCCATGACTCGACGCGCTCGGTCGTCGTCCGCCAGCTTGCGCGCCAGGGTCGGGCCGACGGCGGCCCCCGTCCCCCCCACCCCCGAGCCGGCGACGACGATCCGCCCGCGGTTGGCGAGCAGCTCGCCGAACGCCTTGTCATGGTTGAGCCGATCTCGCGCATCGAACTCCTTGAGTTTGAACAGGAGCGAGCCGATCGCGGGCGAGCCCATCATCCCCTTGGAGTAATCGATGCCCCGCTGGCGCTCGGCGGCCAGGATCTCGAGGAACTGCGAGGTCTCGAAGCGGGTCCCGAGGGTGCTGAACGTCTGGAACCAGTTCTGTTGCGCCCCGATGGGCAGGGGAGAAACCTGGACCAGGTTGGGACGCGTCCAGCGCAGACGGGCCGGATGCTTGTCGACCAGGTAGCGAACCAGCTGCCAGGCCGTGCTGCGACCCTGCTCTCCGTCCCCCGAATCCTGGTCGATGAGGAAAATCGACGGGGCGAGAAACTCGCTTTTCGGGCCGAAGAACCCGAGAGCCTCACCCAGGGTATGAAGGCGTAGGAGAGTCATTCCCACGTGCGCGCCGGTACCTCCGCACAGGATCAAAGAGCTCATCGCGCGACCTCCGGGACGGTTTGCGTGGCGTATTTCTTTTCTGCTTGGCGGATGCCGAGATAGATGCCGAGCCCGACCCCGGCGAGCGCCCCGGTGAGCCAGCCAAGGACGTTCCAAACCACCTGCCGAGAGTCGTGGTTGGGAACGAGGACATTGGCGATCAGGAAAAGGACGACGGTCACGAGCCAAAGGGCCAGCCCCTTGCCGTAGAACCCGCCGGTGGCAGGGAGCGACGGCGAATGGTCGAGCCGCCAGGCCGCAAGGTTCAGGTACCGGCGCCAATGCGCGAGGACGGCACCGGCGAAGGTGAAGCCGGCGAGCGGCAGGACCACCCAGAGCCAGGTCAACCGATCATCGTTGAGCACCTCGCCGGCCCAACAACCGGAGAGGGGCAAGGTGACCAGGATCAATGGCCACCAGGAAAAGAAACGGAAGGTGCGCGAGCCGGTCATGATTTCTCCTCCCCTTGTCGTTGCGGACCACCGGTGGGCAAAAACGCCACCGGCACCGGAGCCACTGGAGGGGCTTCTCGTCAGATAGACCCGAAGGCGGAGGGTTTGTTTAGCGCCCGGCGTTCCCCAAGAGAGGAGGTAGCGGCCCTGTCGCTCCCTCAACTTTTCTCCTGCAACCGGGTCTTTTCTAGAAAGTCGCCAGAGCGACGGGTGGGGCCACGCCTGTCTGGACCTCGCTTCCCTGCGACAACGCCGGCTGCGTTATCGGACAGAAATGGAGAAGACCTTGGCCCCCCTTGGCCCACCGCCCTATCCTCTGCCTCCCAGCACCCCGGAGCCCTCTCCTGCTCGACACCTGCGATCTCCCCGGACGAGCGGAGCCGGAGCGAGACGACTCCTCCGGCACCTGTGGAGGCAGCTCAAGCTCGCCTTGGGCGTGGCTGCCGCCCTGGCTACTGTGATTGGCACGATCTACCAGATCGTGCACACCTCTCCCAAGGACTCCAACCATCCTCCGAGGCCGGCTCCGATGACTCCTGCCCAGCGTCAACCCGCGGTGCCCAGGGTCACGCCGGCGGCGCCGACACCGTCGCTGCCCTCCCCGGCCGGAGAGGGAGGCTCGGCCGAGCGAGAGACTCGCAAACCCAAGGCCCGCGCCCCCGAGGTGGAGCCGAGGCCCGAGCCCGAGTCTTCTCAAATCCCTACCCGCCCCGTAAAGGAGCTACCGCAGACGAACCCGAAGGTAGCAACGACGAGCGCGACATCCCCCGACCCTGCCCCTCCCGCCCCTAGCTCGGTCGAGCTGAATCCCATTGAGGTGATGGAGCCTCCGAACGAACTCAAGGCTCCCGAGACTCCGAACGAGAAGCTCACCGACAAGGTGACCGTACGGGCGCGCCGAGGCCCGGAACGATCGATGCGCTTACCGGAGACCCCCGGAAACCCACTCTTGGCAGGTAAGAAGATCTCCTTCCAGGTCCATGTCGACAGTGAAGGAAAGGCCACCGCCCACTTCCTAGAAGCCTCGCCGGGGGTCGCTCCATTCATCATCCGGGGGGCTCGTGACCAAATCGAGCAGGGGCGCTGGATCGTCGCTCTTGATCCAGCCGGGCAGCCCCTCGAACAACACTGGAGGGTGATCTTCCGCTGGCTACGGCCCGAAGAGAAACGTACAGCCCCTGTCATCGATCCCTGACACCGCGCTCCAGAGCGGCCGGCACGCCGCGGCGGTCAACGTGTAGGGGCTGCGAGAACGCGCGTCGCGATCACCGCGCCGATGCCGGAGGACGCGCCGACGACGATCGCGCGGGTGAAGCGGAGGCTTGTTGTCGGTCTCCGATAAATTTCTTCTTCATGGCGGCGCTAGCATCGGTATGGCACTGCTGTAAACGGCCAGGGGCCCGCTCCGCAAGGCCCCGTCCAAGTCGAATCTGGCATCGCGAAGGCCCCTGTCCGTAGGGGCACCCCCTGTGGGTGCCCTGGGAGGGAGGGCGGCCAAGGGGGGCCGCCCCCTACGCTCCAAGCCAAAGTTTCTCGACTTTGACGAGACCCTGGCCCGCTCCGTTTGAATCCTGCGGGCGGACTCCTTCGGGCGCTTCGCGCAGCCAGTCGCCGTCCTCGGATTCCAACAGAGCCCGTACCCAACGGCCGAGGGCGGTAGTATTCGGCCCATGACCCGCTCCCGCAAGCAGCCCGGCAGGAGAGCCGGAGCGCCGCCGGCTCCGGAAAGAGCGGCGAGGCCGGAGACCTCGACCTCCCCGCCGGTGCCGTCTCGGTCCTGGCGCCGGCCGGCCGCCCTCGCCCTCCTCGTCCTCGGGCTCGCCGCCGGTCTCCTCTTCGCCTGGCGGAGCCTCAGGAGCGGCCGGGACGGCGGCCTCGGCGCGCTGCCGGACGGCCTCACCCCCGGGCGCTTGAACCTCGTCCTCGTCACCCTGGACACCACCCGCGCCGACCGCATCGGCTGCTACGGCTCGCGCGACGTCTCGACCCCCAACCTCGACCGCCTCGCCGCCTCCGGGGTGCTCTTCGAGACCGCCATCTCCCCCACCCCGCTCACCCTCCCGGCGCACTGCTCGCTGATGACCGGCCTCTTCCCGGCGGCGCACGGGGTGCGCGACAACGGCGGCTTCAAGCTCGCCCCCGAGCGGGTCACCCTCGCCGAGGTGCTTAAATCCCACGGCTGGGCGACCGGCGGCTTCATCGCCGCCTATGTCCTAGACCACCGCTGGGGGATCGCCCAGGGCTTCGACCGCTATTTCGACGACTTCGACCTCTCCAAGTTCAAAACCGTGAGCATGGGCGACATCCAGCGGCCGGGCAACGAAGTGGTGGACAAGGCCCTGGAGTGGATCGGCACCCCCGCGGTGCGCGACCGGCCGTTCTTCGCCTGGGTCCACCTCTACGACCCGCACGCCCCCTACCAGCCGCCCGAGCCCTTCGCCAGCCGCTATGCCGACCACCCCTACAACGGCGAGATCGCCTGGACCGATTCGCTCGTCGGCCAGCTCCTCGCCGGCCTGGACCGCCTGGGGGTCCGCGAGCGGACCGTCGTCGCCATCATCGGCGACCACGGCGAGAGCCTGGGCGAGCACGGCGAGACCGGCCACGGCTTCTTCCTCTACGAGCCGACGACCCGGGTCCCCTTCCTCCTCGCCGGCCCCTATCCGGGCCTGCGAGGCAAGCGGGTGCGCCCGGTCGTCCGCCACGTCGACCTGATGCCCACCCTTCTGGAGCTCCTGGGGGTGACCGACGGCCCGCCGGTCCAGGGGCGGAGCCTCGTCCCCCTGATCACCGGCAGGGCGCCGCGCTCGGCGCCCACCCCGGCCGCTCCGGGCGCTCCGGCACCGGGCTACAGCGAGGCGTTCTACGCCCGTTTCCACTACGGCTGGAGCGAGCTCCGCGCCGTGCGCACCGAGCGCTACCACTTCATCGAGGCCCCCCGCGCCGAGCTCTACGACCTGGCCGCCGACCCGGGGGAGCTCCACAACCTGGCCGCCACCGAGCGCCGCACGGTCGCAGAGTTGCGCAAGAATCTGGGCGAGATCGAAGCGCAGACCGGCGCCCCCAAGGCCGCCCCGGTGCCGATCGAGGAGGACGAGCAGACGCTCCGCAAGCTCGCCGCCCTCGGCTATGTGGGAACGATGGCGAAGACCGCTGGCAAATCCTGGCGCGACCTCCCCGACCCCAAGGACCGGATCCGGGTCTACGACCTGATGGACCGCGCCCGCCAGGAGACGGTCGCGGGCCAGCACGACCAGTCGATCGCGACCCTGAACGAGATCCTGAAAGCAGACCCCGAGGTGATCGACGCCTGGTTCATGCTCGGCAACGCCTACACCCAGAAGCAGGAGTATGAGAAGGCGGCGGACTTCTTCAAGAAAACCCTCCTGAAGCGCCCCGACCACGACTACGCGATGATCGGTCTCGCCGACACCTTAGTGGCAAGGAACCGGATCGACGACGCCGTCCTCGGCTACCGGAGCTTCCTCGAACGCGATCCCGACAACCCCCAGATCACCTACCGCCTGGCCCAGGTGCTCCTCGACGCCGGGAGAAACGCCGAAGCCGAGCGCTACTTCGAGAAAGCGCTCCAGATCGAGCCCAGGACCGCCCGTGCCGAGGTGGGCTTGGCCGTCCTCGCCTACCGCAAGAAGGATTACGCCGGGGCGAGGCAGGACCTGGCGCGGGCGCTCGCCATCGATCCCAAGGCGCGCTACGCCCGCTACAACCTCGCCCTGATCCTCGAAGCGGAGGGGAACCTCCAAGGGGCGGTCGACGCCTATCGCGCCGAGGTGGCGGACAACCCGACCTCCTACAAGGCCTGGTTCAACCTCGGCCGCCTCTTAGCCCGCGGCGGCGACCCCGCCGGAGCCGCCCAAGCGCTCGGCAGGACGGTCGAGGAGAACCCCGACTTCGGGGTCGGCCACCTCTTCTTCGCCCAGACCCTCCTAGATGCCGGCAACCTCGAAAAAGCCGCCACCGAGGCCCGCCGAGGCCTCGCCCTGGACCGCAACTCCGGCTTCGCCCCCCTCGGCCACTACGTCCTCGCCGATGTCCTCACCCGCCAGGGCCGGCGCGCCGAGGCGGAGGCGGAGGTGCGGCGCGGGAAGGAAGCCGAGGGGAAGGGCGGTGGGACCTCGCGTACAATCGGCCCATGACCCTACAGACCCCCTTTCTCCCCCAGATCCTAGCAACCGACTCCGGGGTCGATCCGGGGTACCGGCACGACCCGAAGCGCGTCACGCCGGGCGAACCGCTCGAGCTGCCGGGGACGGTGCTCAAGTGGTACGGGCTCCATGCCGACGACCGGCCGGTGCCCGCGGAGGTGATGCGGCTGGCCCGCGCCAGGCTCGCCGCCACCCCGCTCGAAGCCAAGGGGCTGGGCTTCGTGATCCTCCATCGCTGCGGGAACGACTTCTACTTTCTCATCGTCTGCACCTGGCGCAACTCGAACGAGATGTGGCAGACCGTCTTCTACAAGAACGGCGACGCCATGGCCGACTTCGAGCTCTTCCCGCGGGACGGCGCCCACAAGCCGACGCTCTGCGTCTGGGAGCTGGTTCCGGTCTGGCACGAGCAGCAGGCCTGGGTGCGCTTCCTCACCTCCTCGCGCGACGAGGCGGCCGGCGAGGCGTGGCGGCAGGATCGCTTCGCCGGCCCGGCGTAAGCCGAGTCCCCCGGGGACAGGCCCCGACAAAGATGACGGCAGCCGGAGGTGACCGATGAGCGGAGAGCAGGAGACGAAGGGGCCGGATCTCAAGGCCGGGATCGGCGCGGCGGAGCTGCCCGAGGACGGGCGGGTGGCGGGCCAGGTGGCGATCCACAAAGCAGCAACCCTTTTCAGAATGGGGTACCCCATGAAAAAGCTCGCTCTGCTCGCGTCGGTCCTGGTCGTCTGTGGAGCTGGTCTTTCGAGCGCCCAGGCGGCGGCTCCGTCAGGCTCGCTGATCGTGAACGGGAGCTTCGAAGATCCCGTCATCGCCGGACCCTTCCAGCTCTTCAGCTCGATTCCAGGGTGGCAGCCCACGAACTCGTGCGGCCCCGGCATCGAAATCGACCGCAGCGCCTTCGGCGCCGCCGCCGAGGGCGACCAGTCCATCGAGCTCAACACGACCTGCGTGAACGGCGTGAGCCAGGCGGTTGCGACGACGCCCGGCGCCTCGTACTCGCTGGCCTTCGCCTTCGCGGCCCGACCGGGCACCACCGCGGCGCAGAACCGGATGGACGTCCGCTTCGACGGCTCGGTCGTCGACCAGCTCGGCCCGCAGGCGCCCGGTGCGGCGCTCGATTGGTCCCTCCACCAATACGAGGTCACCGCCACCGGCTCGTCGGCCACCCTCAGCTTCCAGGGGTCGGACTTAACCGCCACCGATGGCGTGGGCACCGAGCTCGACTTCGTGTCGCTGGTCCCCCTGGTGCTCCGGGCGGGTCCGTTTACGGAAATCCCCGAGCCGCTCTCTCCGTTCGACGTCGTCTGTCCCAGTCCGAGCGTGTGCATCGTCCTGGGTTTCAATCCGGCCTCCAACGCCACGTTGACCGTCCTCACCGACGGCATCCCTGGTCCCACGCAGGTCATTCCAGATGTCGATCTCAAGAGCCTGGCCTGCGTCAGCCCCACCTCGTGCTTCGCGGTCGGGAGTAGAAGGAGCACCTTCGAGGGCATCCTCCTGCCCCTCACCAACGGCGTGGTGGGCCCGCTGCAGGCCGTGCCCGGGACGAGAATCCTCTACGGCGTCGCCTGCGGCAGCGCGACGTCGTGTGTCGCGGTCGGCCTCGACTTCGCCGGCAGCTTCCCACCGGGCACCGCCGTCGTCGTACCGATCACCGACGGCATCGCGGGTCCGCCTCAGCACCTGCCCGACGCCATGGTGCTCCGGTACGTGACGTGCCCCAGCGCGACGTCGTGTTTCGCGCTCGGGAGGACCAACGACGTCCAGGGTGTCCTCGTGCCCATCACCCACGGCGTCGCGGGTCCAACCCAGGTCGTCGCCGGGACGGACTACTTAAACGCCATCGCCTGCCCAAGCCCCAGCACGTGCGTGGTCGCCGGCGGGCTCAACTTCGCGACCGGGGGCTTCGTCGTCACCGTCACCGGCGGCACGGCGGGGCCGGCCCAGCGCATTGCCCCCAACCTGTCCCTCGATTCCATCGCCTGCACCGACACCTCCCATTGCGTCGCGGTCGGCTACGGCAGCGACGGCTCCGGCGGCGTCGTGGCCGTCGTCGATGGCGTGGCGGGCCCGTACCAGGCGGTGCCAGGCGTCGGCTTCTTGGGAGGCGTCGCCTGCTCCACCTCGTGCGTGGCGGTGGGTTCCGACAGCAGCTTCAACTTCGACGCGATCGTGCCGATCTCCGGAGGCGTCCCCGGCTCGGCCCAGTACACGGGCGGAGCGAGTGTCCTGTGGCAGCTCGCGTGCGGCGCCGGGGGCTGCCTGGCGGTGGGAGACGGCTCTCCGGGCTTGAAGGGCGGATTCCTCGCCATCCGGCCCGCGGCCACCCCGGCGCTCTCCACCCTGGCGTCGCCGTCGGTCCCGGCGGGCGGCCTGATCTCCGACTCGGCGACCCTCACGGGAGGCTACGCGCCGACGGGCAGCGTGACCTTTACCCTCTACGGCCCGGGGGACGCTACCTGCTCGAACGCCCTCTCGAGCACCACGGTGCCGGTGGGCGCTTCTGGGGTGAGCAACTCGGGCCAGGTCAAGGTGGGGGCCGCCGGGACCTACAACTGGGTGGCAACCTACAGCGGAGACCTCGATAACCTCCCGGTCCGCTCGGCGTGCGGCAGCGAGCCGGTGGTGATCACGGCCCAGACGCTCACCGGGCGCGCCTATGGCCTGAAGGCGAACGTGAGCCTGCTCGGCTTGCCGCTGCTCAACCAGCCGCCGACGCCCGACACCGGGGAGATCGCGACGACCCTGGACTCGAGCACGTCGGTGCTCTGTGTGGCGACGCTCTCGGGTCCGCTGCTGCAAGCTCACGCTCTCTGCGCGTCGGTGACCACGACGGCGTTCCCGGCGGCCTCCACGGCGGTGGCCTCGGTGGCGGATCTCTCGCTCTCGGTTGCCACCCTTCCCCAGGTGACGGTCGGGGCGGTGCATTCGACCTCGACCACGCGCTGCGACGGGTCCACGGGGGCGGCGACGATCGCCTACTTGAAGATCGGCTCGACGGTCGTGATCGCCACTCCGACGCTCGTGGCTCCCAATACGCACGTGACCGTGGGCGCGGTCTCGCTGGTGCTCAACGAGCAGGTCCCAGACCCCACCGGCCTCACGGTCAACGGGATCCACCTGAGCGTGAACGGCGGTGGCCTGGCCCAGACGAACCTCGTCGCGGCCTCGGCCCGGAGCGGCATCGGCAACTGCCCCTGACGGGCGAGCGGGGATGGCGACAAAGATGACGAACGCGGGAGGAGACCCATGAGCGGAGAGCAGGAGACCAAGGGGCCGGACTTGAAAGCCGGGATCGGCGCGGCGGAGCTGCCCGAGGGCGGCCAGGTGGCAGGCCAGGTGGACAGCGAGGCGGTGCCCGCGGAGGTGGCGGGCCAGGTGGCGATCCACAAAGCAGCAACCATTTTCAGAATGGGGTACCCCATGAAAAAGCTCGCTCTGCTCGCGTCGGTCCTGGTCGTCTGTGGAGCCGGTCTTTCGAGCGCCCAGGCGGCGACTCCGTCAGGCTCGCTGCTCGTGAACGGGAGCTTCGAAGATCCCGTCATCGCCGGGCCCTTCCAGCTCTTCAGCTCGATTCCAGGGTGGCAGCCCACGAACTCGTGCGGCCCAGGCATCGAGATCGACCGCAGCGCCTTCGGCGCCGCCGCCGAGGGCAATCAGTCCATCGAGCTCAACACGACGTGTGTGAACGGGGTGAGCCAGGTGGTGGCGACGACGCCCGGCGCCTCGTACTCGCTGGCCTTCGCCTTCGCGGCCCGGCCGGGCACCACCGCGGCGCAGAACCAGATGGAGATCCGCTTCGACGGCCGGGTCGTCGACAACCTCGGCCCGCAGGCGCCCGGTGCGGGGCTCGCGTGGTCCCTCCACCAATACGAGGTCACCGCCACCGGCTCGTCGGCCACCCTCAGCTTCCAGGGGTCGGACTTAACCGCCGCCGATGGCGCGGGCACCGAGCTCGACTTCGTGTCGCTGGTCCCCCTGGTGCTCCGGACGGGTCCCTTTACGGACATCCCCGAGTCGCTCTCTCTGTTCGAGGTGGCCTGTCCCAGTCCGAGCGTGTGCCTCGGCATGGGTTTCGATCCGACCTTCTCCAACACCACCTTGACCGTCATCACCAATGGCATCCCCGGTCCCACGCAGCTCATCCCGAATTTCGATCTGACGCGCCTGACCTGCGTCAGCCCCACCGCGTGTTTCGCGATCGGGACGAACGACGTGGAGGGCCTCCTCCAGCCCATCACCAACGGCGTGGCGGGCCCGCTGCAGGCCGTGCCCGGGACGACAGTCCTCTACGACATCGTCTGCAGCAGCGCGACATCGTGCGTCGCGGTCGGCACCGACTTCGCCGACAGCGTCCCACCGGGCACCGCCGTCGTCGTACCGATCGCCAACGGCATCGCCGGTCCGCCTCAGCCCGTGCCCGGCGCCGCGCTGCTCCGGCACCTGTCGTGCCCCAGCGCGACCTCGTGTTTCGCGATCGGGACGACCAACGACATCAAGGGCGTCCTCGTGCCCATCACCAACGGCGTCGCAGGTCCAGCTCAGGTCGTCGCCGGGGCGGACTACTTAAACGCCATTGCCTGCCCGAGCCCCAGCACGTGCGTGATCGCCGGCGGGAGCTCGTTCGCCGGGAGCCACTCGGTCGGGGGCTTCGTCGTCGCCGTCACCGACGGCACGGCGGGGCCGGTCCAGCTCATTTCCCCCAACGTGGAGTTCTTTTCTATCGCCTGCACCGACGCCTCCCACTGCGTGGCTGTCGGCGACGGCAACGACGGCTCCGGCGGCATCGTGGCCATCGACGATGGCGTGGCGGGCCCGTACCAGGCGGTGCCAGGCACGGGTCTCCTCGTGAGCGTCGCTTGCTCCACCTCGTGCGTGGCGGTGGGTTCCGACAGCAGCTTCAACTTCGACGCGATCGTTCCGATCTCCGGAGGTGTCCCCGGCTCGGCTCAGTACGCGGGCGGAGCGAGTGGCCTGTGGGAAATCGCGTGCGGCGCGGGGGGCTGCATGGCGGTCGGAGACGACTTCCCGGGCTCGAAGGGCGGATTCCTCGCCATCCGGCCCGCGGCCACCCCGGCGCTCTCCACCCTGGCGTCGCCGTCGGTCCCCGCCGGCGGCCTGATCTCCGACTCGGCGACCCTCGCGGGAGGTTATGCGCCGACGGGCAGCGTGACCTTTACCCTCTACGGCCCGGGGGACGCTACGTGCTCGAACGCCCTCTCGAGCACCACGGTGCCGGTGGGCGCTTCTGGGGTGAGCAACTCGGGCAAGGTCAAGGTGGGGGCCGCCGGGACCTACAACTGGGTGGCAACCTACAGCGGAGACCTCAATAACCTCCCGGTCCGCTCGGCGTGCGGCAGCGAGCCGGTGGTGATCACGCCCCAGACGCTCACCGGGCGCGCCTATGGCCTGAAGGCGAACGTGAGCCTGCTCGGCTTGCCGCTGCTCAACCAGCCGCCGACGCCGGACACCGGGGAGATCGTGACGACCCTGGACTCGAGCACGTCGGTGCCCTGTGTGGCGACGCTCTCGGGTCCGCTGCTGCAAGCTCACGCTCTCTGCGCGTCGGTGACCACGACGGCGTTCCCGGCGGCCTCCACGGCGGTGGCCTCGGTGGCGGATCTCTCGCTCTCGGTTGCCACCCTTCCCACCATCACGGTCGGGGCGGTGCATTCGACCTCGACCACGCGCTGCGACGGGTCCACCGGGGCGGCGACGATCGCCTACTTGAAGATCGGCTCGACGGTCGTGATCGCCACACCGACGCTTGTGGCTCCCAATACGCACGTGACCGTGGGCGCGGTCTCGCTGGTGCTCAACGAGCAGGTCCCAGACCCCACCGGCCTCACGGTCAACGGGATTCACCTGAGCGTGAACGGCGGTGGCCTGGCCCAGACGAACCTCGTCGCGGCCTCGGCCCGGAGCGGCATCAGCAACTGCCCCTGACGGGCGAGCGGGGATGGCGACAAAGATGACGAAAGCGGGAGGAGACCTATGAGCGGAGAGCAGGAGACCAAGGGCCGGACTTGAAAGCCGGGATCGGCGCGGCGGAGCTGCCCGAGGGCGGGCAGGTGGCAGGCCAGGTGGACGGCAGGATCGCTTCGCCGGCCCGGCTTAAGCGAGTCCCCCGGGAACAGGCCCCGGGGGATCGGACTTATCTACAGCGTCCTTCTACTTCCTGCTACTTCGAGCTCGTAGCCCCATGCACCTCCTGGGCCCCGGCGGCCGCCGGGGCCGGGGCTTTGGCCTCGGCTTGGACTTCGGCTTTGGCCTCAACCACGGGAGGGACGGGGACAGGGGTCTTCTTCTTCGGCCGGCCGCTCTTCTTCCGCGGCTTGAGACCGAAGGCGCGGAGCCGGCTGCTCTCCGGCCCATGGACCGCGCGGAGCGCGAGGCCCAGCCGGGTGAAGAGGTCGTCGCCCTGCACGAAGAGCGCATCGCGCTGCTTCAAGGCTTCCTCGCCCTGGCCCTTGAGAGTGTTGATCTGGTCGCGGAGCGCCTGCGTCTGCGCCAGCAAGCCCTGGAACTGCGTGATCTGATCCTTGAACTGCGGCATCTGGTCGATGAGCGGGACGAGGTTGTTGTTGAGACCCGTCCAGCGGTCGACCTTGGCGGCCAGGGTCGTCTGTCCCTGGAGATTTCCCTTCGCGGGATGGGCAGGAACGTTCGGAATGTTCGCTTCAGTGCTCATTTGGTTCTCCCTAACTTTTGGTTTAAGCTACGGAGCTGTCCCTCATGGACGCGCCTGGCCCTCGACACCTCGACAAAAGGTGAAGCCAGGCGCTCTCCGTAGCCGGTTTGGGGTACGACACCGGTGCTTTTCGGAGGAGGGCTCCCCTGGCCGGGGGCTCTCCTCCAACCTCTTACATCCTTCTCGCTGGTGGCACGCCTCACGGCGACGCCCGTGCGGACGAATGCCTTCTCATCTGCCCTCCTTGGAGCCGCGGTCCCCCCCAGGCGCCATTGCCTGGAGAGCCAAGCTGCTCGATCTGATGTACTCCTGTCTAACGAGGGACATAGTACCCGGATTCCGCGTGAAGTCAAGAGCTAAAGATGGAAAAGTTCGCCTTGCAGCCATGGAACGGGAGTATTATTACCGCTAACCGCAGACATGGCTGGCTTTAACGGAAGTCCGCCGAGGTCCGAACCGAGCCGATGCACGCCGATCCGGGCTGCTTACAGGAGCGGAAACTGAAAAGCCCGCCCAAATCGCCTCCAAACTCCGAAAAACTCTCTCAAAACTCCAAAGGAGTCCCGCAAAACTCGAAATGCCCCTCGATAAACTGAAATATGCGGCCTCAAAACTCGAACGGACCCTCGATAAACTTAAATGTGCGGTCGGTAAAGTCGTTTTGTCTCTCTCTAAACTGAAAAGCGCGGCCTCAAAACTCTTAAGGGGCCTCGATAAACTGAAATACGGGCACCCTAAATGGGTTTAGAGGCGTTCGGAGGAGCTTTAGGGACGTTTTGACCTGGGTTTTAGACCTTCCGGCGGAGTTTATCGAGGTCCGAAAGTCGCTCGGAGACCTCCGAATCTGCTTCAGCGATCTCCAGATCTGCTTTAGCGACCCTCAGGGGCACTTTAGGGAGGTCGCGAGGGTCCTCAGGGACCCTCGTAGTGACTTTAGCGACGGTCCAGCGGACTTCATCGAGCGGAGCAGGAGGCTCCCTCCTACACTGTCCTTTATGCGGCCCGCCTGGATCGCACCGTGCCCGCCAGCGTCGTTTGCCATCGTGTACTCCTTCGAGGAAGGGTCCCGGGAGGAGAAGGGAGCGGTAGGACAGAGCCTCGGCCAGATGAGCCGAGCGGATCACCTCTTTCCCAGCAAGGTCTGCAACGGTCCGGGCAACCCGGAGGACACGGCCGAAGACCCCGGGAGTACAGCCGAGCTGCTCGAAGGCGGCGACCTGGAGCGCCTTGCCCGCCCGGTCGAGCTGGCAGAAGCGACGGAGGTCCTCTGCGCTCATCGCGGCGTTTCCACCGCCACCGCGTGCCAGGGCGATCTCCCGGGCTCCCTCGATGCGCGCCCGCGCTGCAGCGCTTCCGGTCGTCGCTTGGAAACGGGCGAAGCGGATCTCGCACTGGATGTCGAAGAGGGATCCGAGCGGCTCTGAGGCCCGCCGCCGGTACCGCACGATCTTTGCCCTCGCGCAGAAGCAGCCCTCGCGATGGCGTTCGAGTCTCCCGCAGGGGCAGGCGCGCATAGTGGAAAGGAGCATGAGCTCCGCCCGCCGCGGTCCCCGCTCGCCGGGCCGGGCGACCCGGAGGACTCCCTCTTCCATCGGCTGCCGAAGCGCACCGAGTACATCGCGCCGGAAATCCGGCAGCTCGTCAAGGACGAGGACCCCACGATGGGCAAGCTCCACTTCGCCCGGCCGCTTGCCGAAGCCGAGGAACCCCCGCAGGGTGCTTGCCGGGCTCGGGATGCGGATCGGCGGCAGGTTCCGGTCGGAGCGCAGTTCCGAAGCCCGTCGGTAGGTGGCATCGACTTCACGGACTTCTTCCTCTCTGAGCGACGGCAAGAGGCGAGGGAGCTCGCGGACGGCTCCGGTCTTCCCGGAGCCCGCGGGACCGACGAGGAGAAGATGGTGGCCGCCGGCAAGCGCTACCTCAAGGGCATGACTCGTATCCTCGTTCCAAAAGCACCAGGCGAGATCGGGAACCGAGGATTCGATGTCTTGGGTAGCCATTGAGCCAGGACTGTAGAGGCTCCAGAGAGCGACACGAGCACTTCACTATGGGGATGGCGTAGCGGTATCGCCCGGAGCTATAGCGGATACAAAAACGCGGATTCTGATTCTCATGGCCAGGGTCGGCCGGTTGCGGGCCGACCCTGGCAAGGGAGGAGCCTCAGCGGCCCCCGAAAGGATCGAGCGAGGCGCCATTGTCACCCGACGGCTGGACCGAGGGACCGCTCGCGGCAGGAGTAGCCGCGCTGGCCTGGGGGTTGCCAAAGGGATCGAGCGAGGCGCCGTTAGGAGCCCACAGGCTCGTGAGGAGGTGCTGGAGCCGCGCAAGCAGGCTCGCCTCTTCGGTTTGCCGCTCGGCTGCGACGGCGTGCCCGCGCCGCTGCGACCGCTCGCCGGCCAAAGCTGCCGATGCGACGAGGAGGCCAAGCGAGACGAGGAGAACTGCCGCTCTGCTCTTTCGATTCATCGAGAACATAGAACACTCCCTTCCGGGCTGCCGGGCGCGGAGCCATTATGGCCGTCCGCCCGGCCGCTGTTTCTTAGGGAAGAGTGTCGCCCATGAAGAGGTAAGATATCTACTAAGGTGGATAGTCAATCGCTTTTTGGCCTCTGGGAACTTGTTCTCTTGGTCGGTGTCTCTTGCGGAGAGGGTTCGCGCACTTACGCTCGTTGAGGGAACTTCACCTTTTCCGCAAACTTTGGAGGGATGTGCCGTATGGAAAACCATCACCTGACGCAAGAGATACTCCAGAGGCTCCTCGACCGCGACCGGGGAAAAGAGGAGACGCTCCTTCTCCTCCACCAACTCGCCGTCTGCCCCGCCTGCCGCGCGGTCGGGGGACCGATCCTCGACCTCTACCGGACGGGCGCGATCGGCCTTACCTTCTGCGCGGTCGACGTCGAACTCGCCTGCTCTCGCCGGGCGGCTCCGGCCCTCTTCGAGGAACTCTCCCGGCTTCCGTTCGAGGAACAGGGGAACCGTATCCGGGAAGACGACCGATTTTGGAACATCGGGCTCTCTGAGTTCCTCTGCCTTGAAAGCGAACGGGTTGCGGCGAGCGATGCGCTCCAAGCAACAGATCTCGCCGAGCTTGCCGTCCTCGTCGCCTCGCTCCTCGAAGAGGGGCTCTTCGAAGGCTCCTGGCTAGACCAGGTGCGCGCCTATGCCTTTGCGCATCTCGGGAATGCCCGAAGAGTCCTCGGGGAACTCCGGAGCGCCAAAGACGCCTTCCGGGAATCTCGCGAATTATGGGAAGCCGGAACCGACGTAGCCGGTGACTCCTTCGGCTACGAAGCGCGTTATCTAGCTCTGAACGCTTCTCTCCGGCGCGAGGAGCGGTGTTTTGAGGAAGCGCTCGCACTGCTCGACCAGGCGCTCGCCGCGGACGGCGGCCCGTTCCTTCGGAACGCGATCCTTGTCGCCAAAGCGAAGACGCTTGAAGAAATGGGCGATCCTCTACGGGCCATTTCTTGCCTCCGGGAGGCTGCGGAAGGGATCGATCCGCAGCCACGACTCCTCCTCTGCATCAAACACAACCTGCTCCTCCTTCTCACCGCCGAGGGCCGCTACAGCGAGGCCGAGGAACTCCTGCCCGCCGTGCGGAATCTGTCAGAGACTCTCGGCAACCGGCTCGACCTCCTGCGGCTCCGCTGGGCGGAGGCGCGGATCGCTCGCGGGCGGGAGGATGCCGTGACCGCGGCTGCCATGTTCGAAGAGGTGCGGGTAGGATTTCTCGCGCAAGAGATCGGCTTTGACGCGGCGCTCGTTTCCCTGGAGCTTGCAGTGCTCCGCCTCAAGGCCGGCCAGGTCGAGGAAGTGAAGCGCATCGCGAGGGAGATCATGCCCATTTTCCAGTCGCAGGACGTACACCGGGAAGCGCTCGCCGCACTCGCCATATTCCGGCATGCCGCTCTGACCGAGACCGTGACCCTCGCTTTTGCGAAACGCCTCGCCGAGTACCTACAGAACGCTCGCCACAATCCTCGCCTCCAATTTGCCGGTTAATCTTCCTCGGAAAGGCTTATGAGCAAGAAGAAAAAAGCGGACAAGAAGCATAATGCGGACGGCGGTCCCACCTTTGGAAAGACCATCGAGATTCTTCGCACGGCACGGGGCCTGAGCCAGGGAAACTTGCGATGCTCTCCGAGATTTCGCAGAGCGCCCTCTCCGACTATGAATCGGGAAAGAAAACGCCCCAATACCCTCGGATCGAGCGGCTCCTTGCCTGCATGGGCTTCTACTTCTCAGCGATCGACCAGACCCGGGCGTATCTCTCGCTCCTTTACCGCACCCACGTCTTTGCTCGCACGGAGGATCGGGCGGAGGCACCTGGGCTCTTCCTGCGGCTGAAACCGTATCCCCTGAAGGTGCAGCAGGCGATCGTCCGCGAGGCCAAAGAGTTCCATATCTGGTCTCTCGCTGAATTTCTGGCGCTTGAGAGCGTGCGGGTCGCGGCTGAAGACGCGGAGAAAGCTCTGGAACTGGCACAGCTTGCCGTCACTACTGCCGAGGCGATTGCCGGTCACACGCCCTGGCTCTCGAAGCTTCGGGGGTTTGCATATGCCCACCTCGGCAATGCCTATCGCATCTTCGGAGATCTTCGGAAGGCCGACGAAGCCTTCGCGAAGTTCTCCGAACTCTGGAAAGCCGGGAAGGACGATCCGATCACACTTCTCGATGAGGCCCGACTCATCGCAATGAAAGCTGCACTGCGACGAGAGCAACGGCGGTCCGACGAGGCGCTCGAGCTTCTCGATCAGGCGCTCGCTCTCGACAAGCAGGAGATCCTGCGTGGCGTGCTCCTTCTTAGCAAGTCAAAGGCTCTTGAAGAGGCGGGCGAAGCGGCAGAAGCGCTTGCCGTACTCCGCAGTGCGGCTCCGTGCATTGATCCCGAAGGCGAACCTCGCCTATTCCTGTGCTACCGGCAAAACCTTCTCCTGCTCCTCGTCGAACTCCAGGACTTCGCAGAGGCTTCTGAGCTCTTGCCCGAAGTGATCCAACTGTGCCGTCGCTTGAGCAACCGGCTCGATATCGTGCGGCTCCGCTGGGCGGAGGCACGTATCGCTGCCGGCCAGCGGGAAATCGACCGCGCTATCTCGCTTTTCAATCACGTTCGCGTCGACTTCATATCTGCGGACATGACCTTTGATGCCGCGCTCGTCTCGCTTGACCTTGCGACGCTCTTTGCACGCGAAGGGCGACCCGCAGAAGTGAAGGCCATGGCTCGGAGCCTTGTGCCCATCTTCGAGGCGCAGGGAGTCGATCGCGAGGCACTCGCTTCGCTCGCAGCGTTCCGACAGGCGGCCGAACGGGAAACCGCAACAGTGAGCGTGATTCGTGCGGCGGCAGAGTGCCTGGCACGAGCCCTGCCGAATCCTCGGATGAGCAACGAAAAGACCTTATGGGCGGAGGCAACCCTGGCGGGGAATCCGTTTGAGCAGAGGCCATAAGAGCGGCGGGAGGCCCGTAGCCTCCCGCCTGCCGCCAGGATTCACCCTTCCCTCACACGCTCCGCTCTCTACGCCTCGACCGGGGCCTTCGGAGGCTCGGCTCGCGGGGCCCGGCGGAAGAGGCGGTCTCCGATCCGGCCGAAGATTCGTGCTTCCACCAGGTCGTCGAAGAGGCTGTAGGCGACCGGGGTGCCGATCAGGGTGAGGAGGAGGGCGAGGGTCTGGCCGCCGATGATCACCGAGCCGATGGCCCGGTTGGTGGCGGCGCCGGTGCCGGAAGAGACGACGAGCGGAATCATGCCGGCGACGAACGCCATGGTGGTCATGAGGATCGGCCGCAGCCGGTCGCGGTTGGCCTCGCGGATCGCCTCCGCCCGGGAGAGGCCGTGGGCACGGAGGTTGATCGTGTGGTCGATCTGCAGAATGCTGTTCTTCTTGACGATGCCGAAGAGCACGAGGACCCCGAGCGCCGAGAAAATATTGAGCGACTGGTTGAGGACGATCAGCGAGAAGAGGGCGAAGGGCACCGTCATAGGGAGGGCGAGGAGGATCGTCGCCGGGTGGAGCCAGCTCTCGAACTGGGCGGCGAGGATCAGATACATGAAGACGATCGAGAGCAGGAAGGCGAGGCCGAAGTTCTTCGCCGCCTTGCCCTGCTCGCGCGAGCGGCCGGTGAAGCCCGAGGAGTAGGCGGGCGGCATCTTGAGCTCACTCGCGCTCTTCGCCAGCTTGTCGAGCACCGTCTGCGAGGAGAAGCCGGGGAGCATGTTGGCGTAGAGCAGCACCTGGCGCTGGCGGGCGATGCGGTTGATGAGCGACGGCCCGGTGCCGGGGCGGAGCTCGACGACATCGCGGAGCGCCACCGAGCCGCGGACCCCGGAGGGGACCTCGGCCTGGGCGATCCCCTGCGGATCGCGGCGGTAGCGCTCGTCGGCCCGCACGTGCACCTCGTACTGCTCGCCGGCCTCCATGTAGGAGGTCACCTCCTGGCCGCCGACCAGGACGTTGACGGTCGACGCCACGTCCTGCACGTGGACCCCGAGGTCGGCCGCCTTGGCGCGGTCGATGCGGACCCCGAGCTCGGGCTGGCCGACGATCAGGTTCGAGTCGGCGTCGACGACCCCGGGCACCGACTTCAAATCGGCCAGGAGCTTCGCCGAGTACTTGGCGAGCTGGTCTAAATCGGGGCCGCCGACCCAGAACTGGATCTCGGCGTTGTTGCCGCCGCCGATCGCCGAGACCGGCGCCACCTGGGTGCGCAGATTCAAGCGCGCGTAGGCCGGCAGCACCTGCTGCCGGATGCGGTCCATGACCACGAACTGGTCGACCTTGCGCTTCCCGACCGGGACCAGCTTGACGTAGACCGAGGCCAGGTTCTGGGTGTGCTGGGGATCGTTGGCCACGGTCAAAACCGTCGCCTCGACCTCCTTGTACTGATGGACGCGCCGGGCGATCGACTCGGCGACCGTCTGCGTCGCCTCGAGGCTCGAACCCTCGGGGGTGCGCAGAGTGACCTCGAACTGCGATTCGTCGTCCGACGGCAGGAAGTTCTTGTTCACCCGCGTGAACAGCGGGCCGGTCGAGACGAAAACGATGATAAGCGCCAGGACGACGATCCAGCGGTGGGCCATGGAGCCGTCGAGAAGCCAGAGGTAGCCCCGCTCGATCGTCGCATAGAAACCTTTTTCCCGGGTGCTCGCATGCCCGGCGTTCGCCGTCCCGGCATCCTGCGGCTTCAACCAGCGCGAGCACATCATGGGGGTGAGGGTGAACGAGACGAGGAGCGAAACCGCGATGGCGAAGGCCATGGTGACGCCGAAGGAGTTCATGAAGCGGCCGACGATGCCGCCCATGAAGGCGACCGGGAGGAAGACGGCGATCAGCGAGAGCGACGTCGCCAGAACCGCGAGCGCGATCTCCCCCGTCCCCTGGGCCGCCGCCTCGCGCGGCGAGAGCTTCTTTTCTTCGAGGAACCGGAAGACGTTTTCGAGCACGACGACGGCGTCGTCGATGACGATGCCGACGACTAAGGCGAGCGCCAAAAGAGTGATGACGTTGAGCGTGAAGCCCATGTACTGCATCGCCGCGAAAGTCGCGATGAGCGAGGTGGGAATGGCGACCGCGGCGATGATCGTGAGCCGGAAACGGCGGAGAAAGAGGAGCACCGTGGCGGCGGCCAAGAGCGAGCCTAAGAGCAGGTGCTCCTTGACCGCGTCGACCGCGGCGGTGATGTACTCCGACTGATCGCGGGCGATGTCCATCTTCCAGCCCTTGGGGAGCTGGCTGCGGAGCTGCTCGATCCGCTCTTTCAGCCGGTTGATGACCTCGATCGTGTTGGTGCCCGACTGCTTTCGGACCTGGAGGATGACCGCCGGCTTGCCGTCGACGCTCGCGAGCGTCTCGGCCTCGGCCTGGCCGTCCTCCACTTGCGCCACGTCGCGGAGCTTCACCGCATAGCCGTTTTTCTGGGCGACCGGGATGTCGCCGAACTCGGCCGGTGTGGCGACCCGGCCGTAGGTGCGGAGGGTCAGGTCGCGGATGCCCTGCTCGACCTGGCCGCCGGGGATCTGCACGTTCTGGGTCTGGAGGGCGCGGACGACGTCGGCCACGGTCAAGCCGACGCCGGAGAGCTTGGTCGAGTCGGTGATGACGTTGATCTGGCGCGGCCGGCCGCCCACGAGCTTGGCCTGGCCGACGCCGTTGATCGATTCGATCTGCCGCTTCAGGCTCTTGTCGGCGAACTCGGTGATGTCGCGGATGGGCGCCGGCCCGGAGAGCGCGATCAGGAGGATCGGCTGGGCGTCGGGATCGATCTTCTCGATGATCGGCGGATCGGCCTCCTTGGGGAGCTGGGCGAGGACCGAGTTGATCCGGTCGCGCACCTCCTGGGAGGCGATGTCGCCGTTCTTTTCGAGGTCGAAGGAGGCAATGACGACGGAGGTGCCCTCGGACGAGGTCGAGATCAGCTGGTCCATGCCGGAGACGGTGTTGACCGCCTCCTCGATCTTGTCGGTGATCTCGGTCTCCATCTCCTCCGGGGAGGCGCCGACCAGGCGGGTGGTGACGGTGATCGTCGGCAGGTCGACCTTGGGGAAGCGGTCGACCCCGAGCTTGACATAGGCGAAGAGGCCGACGACGACGAGCGAGAGAATGAGGACGGTCGCGAAGACCGGCCTCCGGATGCAGAGCTCAGCCAGCGATTTCATGGGCGGCCTCCTTTCGCCGGGGTCGCCGGGATCGCCGGGGCCTCCGGCGCGCCGGGCGGACCGGGGGAGACCTGGAGCTCGACGCGGGCGAAGAGGCCGGGGTAGAGGCGGCCGTCCCGGTTGTCGAACTCGGTCTCGACGTTGAACGAACGGGTGGCGGGGTCGACGACACCGCCGACCAGGGTCACCCGCCCGTTGAAGGGCTCACCGGGGTAGGGATCGACCGAAGCGGTGACCGCCTGCCCCCGGTGAACGGCGGAGAGGTAGCGCTCGGGAAGCTTGAAACGGAGCTTCAAGGGCGAGGTCTGGGCGACGACGAAGGCCACCGAGTTGTCGCCCAGGCGCTGGCCCACGTCGGTCCGCTTCTCGGCGACGACGCCGTCGATCGGCGAGCGGAGGACGGCGTCCGCCAGGCGCTGGCGGGCGAGGTCGCGCGCCACGAAGGCCGACTGCTCGGCCGCCTTGGCGGAGTCGTAGGCCGAGCCGGAGCGATCGTAGGCCGCCTGGGAGACCGAGTTCTTGGCGATCAGCTCCTTCTTGCGGCCGAGGTCGCGCTCGGCATCCTGGGTCGCCGCGTGGGCGCGGGTGACGTCGGCCTCCGCGCGCTGGAGATCGAGCTTCAGATACTCGGTCTCGAGCTCCAGGAGCGGCTGACCGCGGCGGACCCGGGCGCCCTCGTCGACGAGGACCCTCCCCACCCGTCCGGGGAGGCGCATGGCGAGCTCGGAGCGGACCGGGGAGACGAGCTCGCCGGTCGCCGCGACCTTGCCGCCGTCCTCGATTCCAGGGTTGGCGGCCGCCTCGGCGGCCCGGGCCGGAGCGCCCGCGGGATTCGCGGCATTCGCGGCGGTCTGAGAGGTCGAGGCGGAGGCCGGAGCGGGGGCTTCCGGCCTGGCGATCCCCGCGACCGGGGTCACGTCGGAGGGCAGGGCCGGCTCATTGGCGGGATTGGCGGGATTGGCGGTATCGGTCGACCGGGCAGCCGTCTTGGCGGCCGGAGGATTGGCATGCCCGCAGCCCGCCAGGCCGGAGATACCGGCGAGGAGCAGGGCGGAGGCGAGAACCGGCGACAGGGTATGGCGCTTCATTTTGCACCCTCCTCGAAAACAGTCTTCTTGAGCAGGCCCGCCGCCGCCCAGACGCGGAGCTCGGCGAGGTCACGGTCGAGCTGGCCGGTGGCGACGGCGCGGCGGGCATCGGCGAGCGACGCCTCGGCGGCGGCGAGGTCGAGCGCGGTCGTCTCCTGGGCCCGGTAGAGGTCGGAGGCCTGGGCGTACTCGGCATCGCTCGCGGTCAGCTGGTCTCTGGCGAGCACCAGGCTCGCCTCGGCGGCATTCAGGTCGACGAGGGCGCGGCGGACGTCCTCGCGCACCCCCTGGCGGGTCTCGGCGAGCTGCAGCTCGGCCTGAAGCTCCTGCTCCCGGGCCACCGCCACCCGCGCCTTCACCTCGCCGCTGTCGAAGATGGGGACGTTGAAGTTGAGCGAGAACTGGCCGTAGCGATCCGCCGGGAACGGGGAGCGCTGGGAGATGTAGGCGCCGCTCGCGGTGACCACCGGGAGCAGGGCGCCGCGCTGCTTGCGGATCTCCAGGCGGGCGTTCTCGACCGCCAGGTTGGCCTCCGCCACCTCCGGGCGCCCACGCTCCGCCTCGACGAGCAGGGCGGCCTCGGGCGGCAGCTTGGGGAAGACGGCGCCCGGCGGGCCGACGCGGATCGGCTGGTCGATGGCGAGGTCGACCCGCAGGCGGCTCTCGCTCTGGTCGCGCTGGCGCTGGGCCTCGGCCAGCCGGCGCTGGGCGGCCTTGGTGTCGGCCTCGGCGCGCAGCACGTCCACCCGGGTGCTCTCGCCGGCCTCGAAGAGGTTCTGCGCCTGCTCGCGCCGCTGCTGGGCGAGCCCGATGTTCTTTTTTTCGACGTCGATCAGGGCGTCCCCCTGGGCGATCCCCAGGAAGTCGGCGACGACGGCGATCAGGAGGTTCTCCTCGGCACCCCGGCTCCCTTCCTGGGCGGTGGTGACGGCAAGCCGGGCCTGCTCGAGCGCGCGCCGCTCGCGGTTGCCGGCGTAGATCGGCTGCGCCAGGTTCACCCGGTAGTTCCAGTCGTTGCGGGCGAGGATGATCGTGCGGTCCTTACCCGAACCGAAGCCGGCCTCCAGGCTGTTGCGGGTGAGAGCGCCGGCGAGGCTGATCTTGGGCAGAACCGACGAGATGGCGACTCGGGTCTCTGCCTCGGCGATCGCGATCTGGGCTCGCGTCCGCCCGAGGGCGGGGTTGGCGGTCAGGGCGCGCTTCAGGGCGTCGTTGAGCGTCAGCGTTAGCGGTGTCACTGAGGTCACCGAAGCGGTCGACGCGGTCGATGCGCTCGAAGCGGCCGCCGGCGCCCCCTGCCCACGAGCGGGCAGACCTCCTAAGAGGAGGGGCAGGACTCCCCCCCAGACGAATATGGATCGTAGGGTCAACGTTCTCTCTCCTTAGTCGTGGCCGGGATCAGCAGTCCCGGCCGGCCATACCCTCACCCGGCGCCGGGGCGCGCAGCCCCGCCGCCAGGAAGGTCACCAGATGATCGGTCGCCCCCTCCGCTCCGCCCAGCGGGCAGCGACCGTCTGAAAAGCGCTCGATGAGCTGGCCGCAGGCCACGGTGTGGCCGAGGGCGCCGGCGACGAAGTGGAAGCGCCAGACGATCTCTCTCTCCGGCAGCTCGGGAAGCAGCCGGGCGAAGGCGGCGGTGAAACGGTGGAAGACCTCCGAGAACTGCTCGATGAGGATCTCCCGGGTCTCGTCGTCCGGCTCCATGAAGGCGCGCCCCATGAGCCGCCCGAAGGCGCCGTGGGAGGCTTCGCGCGCCATGTCCAGGGCCGGCGCGAGAAAAGCGTGGAGCACCTCCTCGACGCCGCCCCCGGCCGCCTCGGACGCTTCCAGCCGCCGCAGCCGCTCCGCGTTCAAAGGTGCCAGGCGGCGGGAGAAGACCGCCCCGACCAGCCCCTGCTTGGAGCCGAAGTGATAGTGCACGGCGGCGAGGTTCGCTCCCGCCCGCTCGGTGATGGCACGGAGCGACCCGGCCTGAATGCCCCGCTCGGAGAACAGGCTCTCCGCGGCGTCCAGCAGGCTCTCCCGCGTACCGGCTTCGATCTGCTCGCTCGTCTTGGTCATAATCAAACGTCCGATTGAAACGAACGTTTGAATCATCGCTTGGATTCCAGGGCTTGTCAACACACCCCCATCCGGGGGTACTGGGTCAATTTGAATCCGAGGACGGGCGACTGGCTGCGCGAAGCGCCCGAAGGAGACCGCCCGCAGGTTCAAACGGACCCAGTACCCAGCCGTGACGGTTGAATACGCCCAGGAAAGAGGGTAGGTTGCGTCTCTGTCCTCGAATCGGAGGTGACACGTGGTGAAAAAAGTCCTCCTGGTGCTCGGGCTGGCGGTCCTCGGGGCTGCTGGATACATGGTGGCCAAGATCGGGCCGCGGAACGTCGTCGGCCTCCTGCGCTACGACCAGCGCCACCCCGGGACGCTCCAGGTCGGCGACCGGGCCCCCGACGTGACCCTGACGGGGCTCGACGGCGCCCCCCGGCGGCTGCTCGCGGGGAGCGGCGACCGGCCGGTCGTCCTCGTCTTCGGCAGCTACACGTGACCGCCCTTTAGGCGCTCGGTCGAGCGCGTCGCGGATCTCTACCGGCGGTACGGTGATCGGGCCCGGTTCGTCACCGTCTACATCAAGGAGGCTCATCCCCTGGACGAGTGGCAGATGGAGGACAACGAGAAGCAGGGGGTCTGCTACCGGCAGCCGAAGACCCTCGCCGAGCGGCTCGCCATCGCCAACGACTTCACCCGCCGCTTCGGCTACCCCGTGCCGCTCGCCGTCGACGGCATGGACAATCAGGCCGAGCGGCTCTACTCCGGTTGGCCCGAGCGGCTGTACGTGATCGACGAGGCGGGGAAAATCGTCTTCAAGGGGGAGCCCGGCCCCTTCGGCTATCACCCCGAGCAGGTCGAGGCCTGGCTGGCGAAGCGGTTCCCCGGCCCGCCGGGCACCGTGGGCTGAGCCGAGCGGAATCGCGATGGAACCCGGTCTTCGCAGCCGCTCCGGCCTCCCGGGGCCCCCGAGTCCCCCGCCCCCCCCGCCCTCCGCCCGCGCCTCCCGCGCCTACACCTGGGCGCTCTTGGGGCTCTTCGCCTGGGCCCTGGTGCTCTTCGCGGTGGGCATCCACTGGGGTCTACCGAACTGGATGGCCTGGGCGGGCGACGAGCTCAACCCCCCCACCTGGGGGAAGGCGATCTCGCCCGCCACCCCCACCGGCTGGCACGCCCGCTATCCGCCCCTCCACTTCGCCCTGCTCTACTGGACCTCCTGGCCGCTGCGCTCCTTAGTCGACCACAAGGTGCTGGCGCTCGACGACTTCGACGCCAATACGCTCTTGACCTACTTCGGCCGCCTCGTGAGCCTGGTGATGGCCCTGGCGACCCTCGGGCTCGTCTACCGGGTGGGCCGCGAGATCTACGACCGCCGCTCGGCCCTCTGTGCGGTCTTCGTCACCGCTTCGATCGCCCCCTTCGTCTACTACGCGAAGATGACGAACCTCGACGTCCCCTACCTCTGCTGGTTCGCCCTCTCGCTCCTCGCCTACGTCCGCGCCATCAAGGACCAGCGCCTGCGCGACTACCTGCTCTTCGGCGGTGCGGCCGCCGCCGCGGTGTGCACCAAGGACCAGGCCTACGGCCTCTACATGCTCGCCCCGCTCGGCCTGATCGCCGGCCTCTACCGGCACGACTTCCGGGATCGCGGCCCCCTCCGGGGCCTCCTGCGCTCCCTCTTCGATCCCCGGCTGATCGCCGGCGGGCTGACCGCCGCCCTCGGCTTCGCCCTCTTCCAGGGCCTGTTCGGCAACTTTCATCGTTTCGAAGTCCACGTTCATCTCCTCCTGGGGCCGATGAGCGAGGGCTACAAGGACTTCCCCGACACCTGGGCCGGTCACTTCGATCTACTGAAGCTCTTCCTCCGCCAGATTGCCTTCGCGCTCAACCCGGCCCTCACCCTGGCCGCTGTCCTCGGCCTCCTGCTGACCCTCTACAAGGGGGTGAAGCGGCGGGACCGGGAGGAGGTCTTCCTCCTCGGCTGCATCTTCCTCCTCGTCGTCTCCTACTACCTGACGTTTTTAAACCTCATCCTCTTCACCTTCGACCGCTACGTCCTCCCCGTGGCGGTGCTCCTCGCCCTCTTCGGCGGCCGGTTCCTGGGCGAGCTTCTGGCGCTGCCGAACGAGCGACCGGCGCTGCGCCGGGCGGCCCTGGCGCTTGTGGGTTTAGTCGGCCTCTACAGCGCCCTCTACGCCAGCTCGGTCGACTTCCGGCTGCTCGCCGATTCGCGGTACTACGTGGAGGACTGGCTGGAACAGAGGGGGGTGAAGCCGGAGCAGGTGCTGGCGATCGGGAGACCCCACCACGTGCCGCGCTTCGACCGCATCGCCTGGGAGAAGGTCCTGCGCTCGGACGGCCAGGCCCTGCTGGAGAGGAAACCGGACTATGTGACGGTCAACCTCACCGACATCCGCCGTCCCTCGGAGGCGGAGATGACGGAGCGGTTGAAGAACGGCGATCTCGGCTACCGGCTGGTCTTAGACCACCAGTCGAAGCCGCTCCTCGATCTCCTCTCAGCCGACGACGTCGGCTCCTCCCAGCGCTTCATCGACCCGGAGATCGCGGTGTACGCGCGGAACCCGGGCGAGGGGACCGCGAGGTAGGAGGCCTCTCGGTCAGGCAAGAGGTTCCGGGCGTCCACGGTTTTGCGGCGATGACGTTCTGCTTTGCAGCGGAACCGTTCTTGTTTGGAGCCGCGCAGCTCTGTTTTGCGGCGGAGCGGTTCTCAGCCGGAGCGGTGCAGTTCCGTTTTGCGGCGGAGCGGTTCTCAGACGGAGCGGTGCACCTCCGTTCCGCGGCGGAGCCGTTCTCAGCCGGAGCGGTGCAGTTCCGTTCCGCGGCGGTTGACCTCGGCTCCGCCGCGATGCGGATCTGCTCTCGCCCAAAACGGTTCTACTCCGCCGCAGTCGAGATCTCAACCGCGCGCAACGAGAACGTCTCCGCTCCAGTCGTATACACCACCGCGGCAGACCCGTACCGGTCCGGAGCAGTCCGGTCGCGATCCGCTCCCTGCGCCGACGCTCCGGAGCCTGCCTGGAGCCGTTCCGGCCGTGGGCGATTCACCGAGCCTCTGTCCGTAGAGGCAACCCTCCGGCTTGCGGGGAGCCGTCACCAAGTGCAACTCGGACAGGTACTTGAGGACATCCGCGCCGCACGCACAAGACGCCAATAGCGACAGCTCGGATGTCGTATATGCATCTTCCCGACCGATTGGAAGACTGCATAGCGACAATCGAGTCTGCGGGCCAGCCTCATCGCTCCGGCATCGCTTTGAAGGGACGTAAGTTGTGGGATCGTGATTTCACTAAGCATGTAGATCCTGTGTCGGATAAGCGTATGAACCCATTTCCCGCGACCGTTCCGCCTATACGACATTCACTCCAACGTTGACGCTGATCCTGAACTAGACTAGGGTAGAGTGCCAGCAAGTCAAACGTGCACAGAAAGATAGCTCGATGCAAGCCGCAATGGGCAGACGTCCCCGAGGCAGGTGACGCTAAGGCAGACAGCCAAGTGACGGATGCTGTCGGTCACACATACGTTGGGCGAAACGGATGAAGCAAAATGGACTTACTGAGCGAAATTAATCGCAGGATTCTTCATCTCGGTACGCATGACCGAGTGAACGGCCTAAAGGCTGCGGTGCGGCATATAGAGGTGGCTGAGCGGTATCTCTCTCGTGGGCGACAGGAGCAAGATGCAGATACCTTCAATGATGTCATCTATAGAACCAATCAGGCATTCGAAGGCATGCTCAAGGAGGCTTACTCAATCCTTGGAAATGGGGGCAAGAAGCAACTTTCCCCGTACGAGATAGAGCAGCACTTCCTAAATAAAAAGCGCCTAACCGAACGAGTACTGGGACTGTTCAGGAATTATAGGACGCAGTGGAGAAATCCGGCTACTCATGACCATACGCTTTTGTTTTCTGAGCAGGAAGCGCTGCTTGCCATCGTTAGTGTTTCGGCGTTTTCCCTTGTTTTGCTGGACCAAGTGGTAGAAACGGTTAGCTTCAAGCGTCATCGTGCCGAAGCTGAGCGCCATCGCGAGATTCTCGCGATGCAAGTTGCTCCCGTAGGTAATGAAGCCTTATCTGAGCTGGCCATCCGATTTCTAGTTCTGTTTAGCCATTACCAAAAGAGCGCCGAGATTCGAAGTGAAGCCGAACTGCTTGGTAGCCTTAGCGGCTTCATTGTGGGGCTTTCGCTTGGGATCCAAGTTACGCCAGAGGTGCCGTTGGCCAACAGAACCGTCGATCTTCTTCTTCGCCGGAATGGAGAGGTTGTCGTCATAGAAATTGAACATGGTCGTGCGAGTCGGATATTGAATGTGGCCGTAGCTCAGATGCAGTACTTCCTGGATTCGTCTGGGGCCGGTGCCGGCATACTATATTTCTGGCCACCTGCTGAACCCTTATCTGTCTTTTCCAGCAAGCTTAAAATGGGGGCCGGTGAGATCATCGTGGTAGGGGCCGATCCTGCGGGTGTGCCACCTCTCTTTACTGAACATGAGCAACGCCCAACCCGGGGCCTCAACCGGACGGATACCGCGCTGTCGCGCGGCCCCGCCGGTTAGGCCCAGAACGTTAGGCGGCATTCGGAGCGATAGCTAAAATCGAACAATGAGGGACGACTTTCCTATTTCCGTGCAACAGGTTCTGGCAGAGCGTGCTGGCCTTCTCTGCTCGCGCGACGGATGCGAGCAACCAACGCACGGGCCCCGCACGGACCCGACGAAGTCGATCAACGTGGGCGTGGCTGCCCACATAACCGCAGCATCGCCGGGCGGTCCCCGATACGACTGCACGTTGACCCAGGAGCAGCGTCGATCAGCCGAGAACGGCATCTGGCTTTGTCAGACTTGCGCAAAGTTAGTGGACAACGACGAGGCACGGTACCCGACGAGCGTCCTGCACTCTTGGAAGGCTCGTGCTGAGCTCAAGGCGCTTCTAAGGCTTGAAGCGCGCAGACCCGACATCTCTCTAGGACCGTTTGAGAGGCTTCAACTGCTGGTCCCCGAGTTCCTTGCCGAGATGAGGAAGGATCTCGAGACCAATCCTCTCTACCGCGAGTTCGTCGTTCTCAAGAAGGCCTGGGGGTACTGGGGCAAGGAGTGCGAGTTCGTGTACTACTACGAGGACCATCCGAACCTAGACGGCATTGTCAGGATCTTGCAGAACTACGGCCTTGTCTCGGAGATCACCAGCGGGAAAACTCAGCGCTTCGTGATCGGCGAGGAACTCGCCGAGTACCTGACGAGAGGCTAGGCATAGTGCGCGATGCGCCTAACCCCTCGTTGCAGCGGGCAACGACCGGGCGTTCGCCCGGTTGTTGCCGCTGAACTCATACGCCGGTTGAGCGACGCGGTGAAGACTTAGTGGAATATCTATGGCCGAGAACCTAACCGAGATTTTCGTCGCACTTCTGGCGCAGGAGAAGTATCGGGCCGACCGTGAGCTCAACCATACTCTAGATGAGCTGTGGGGCGGCCTCATGGGTCGCGGCGTCTATCATAGCAGCGACAACGTCTTTAAGACCAAGCAATGCTTTGAGTCTGACCTTGAGAATCGCCGCGAAACTGCGCTCACCTCAGCTACCCGAGTTCTCTCTGGTGCTTCGCGGCGCCAAGCTAGCGATCTCAAACCAGCTATCACTCAGCTAGCAATCGACTGGCTCGGTGCCAACATTGACAAATGCCAATCACGTCTTACGCAACACGCCGTAAAACTGAATCTGAATTCTCCTGAGCTGGTAGATCTTGGGCGTGATCGACTTGTTGCCACTCTCTCGGCCGAACTCGCCCTTATCAGCGAGTCTTCGGCGATGCCGCTTTCCTTAGCTGAAGCCTTCGTGGACGCTGAGCGACTGGACGGCCTGGCCGCTTTGGCACCCTCGCAGCTCGACGTTTCCCGCCTCATTAGGCTGTGCGAGGAAGTTAATATCTGTTTTCGCTGCCAATGTTTTCATGCCGTCGCTTTTCTCACTAGGCCGTCCTTGATCACATTCCACCGCTGTTTGGCTACCAAACGTTCGCTGAGGTGGCCAACAACTATAGGGACGGCGGCAAGTCCTTTAAGGAGGCCGCTTCGCATCTCGATGGCGCTTCGCGCAAAATTAGTGACGGTCTTATCCATCTCCCTATTCGCGGAAGAGAGAGCCTTCCAACGCTTGTACAGGTGGATGTGCGGCAGCAATTGGACACTGTCTTGGCTGAAGCCATCCGAATTAATCGTAGTGCGTAAATGGCTGTGTCGCCCAACCCAGCTGCTCAACCGGGCGGCGACGCCGCCGGTTAGCAGCAGAAGCGTTCTGCGTCAGAGAAGCTGATATCCCATGGCTGAGCCTCTGAGCTATCAATTGATGGCGCATGCTCTTGTGATCGAGTCATTGCTTGCAACTCGCCAGATCGAAGCCACGCTTTCAGAGCGAAACCTTCAAGCCCTGCTCAAGCTGCAAACAAATCCACTGTATAGCTACATCCAGAAAGTCAACTTACACCTCGCCGGACTCTTCTCCATGATTGACCGCTTGGAGCAAGCTGCACTATTCATGACCTCATTCTCTCCTTCCAAACGCATGCGTGATGCCGGCATCACGCGCAAGTCTCACTTGCAGCACAGCATAGAGGACTATATAATCCGCACAGCATCGATTTACGATCGTGCTCTGATAGCAGTGAACACGATTTGCGAACTCGGCGTCGCCTCGCGGCGAGTAGATGATAAAAACGTGCGCAGGCATTCGGATAAGCTTAGCCCTATTGTTATTGACTCGCTCGACCAACTGAGAGCTACCCTCGAACCGTACCGCCAAGACAGGCATGCCATAGTTCATCGCGAGCACTACCGGGATAAGGAACTCGAAATTCTAGACGGCCTCAAGTTGTGGGTGAACTGCAGAGCGCTCGCCTTAGATGTTGAACTTGACGAGCATACTGAATTCGGAGTAGCTTTTCTACCAGCTCTGATCAGGGGTCTCGCGAGGAAGAAGTACCACGAGTTCGCATCAGTCAATCGTGAGGTATGCTCTAGGCTGGTGGCGCTCTTTGATGCTCTACAACCGAGCTATAGGGCGCGAGTCGCCTCCTATCAAGAGAGGGGGCAAGGTAAATGACGCAGAACCAAGCGATGCACCGAACACCTGGGCTCGCGCCCATGTGCCGGTGATCTTACGCAACGTTAAACGTTAGGCGCCACTCGGGTCAGTATGCCAATACTCGACGTTCCCTCCTGGGAAGCCGTTCCGCTCAGCGAGAGCATCCAGCGAGCCGCTGACAAGACCGACAATGCTGCTGCAAGAAGCAAGCTTGCGCTTAGCCGCTGGCGAGCTCGTTGCGAATCGTCAGGAACTGGCCGAGTGCGGAGAGGATGAGCTCGTGGAACTCCCGGCGCTCGGCGAGATGCAGCAGCTCTGCCAGCCACTCTCCGTGCGGTGTGTAGGTTTCGACCCCGGCGCCCCGGCTCCAGATCGAACCCGGCCACTCGGGCGGGGAAAAGCGATTTCCGGCTTTCGTAGGTGGCTGCCGTCGTCGGTTCCTGGCGACGGCGAATGTAGGTGTCAACCTGCTCCTTGTGGCGCAGGTAGTAGGTCAGCACGGCGTAGACATCCGCGAGTTGAAGAGACGGATCTCGTTGGGCGATCTCCTCCGGCGTGCTCCCGTCGCCGTAGGCCGCAACGACTGCGTCGAGAGTCACGCGAGTGCCCGTGATTCGTAAAACGCCTTCGGGGTCGGCAACCAGAGGGATCAGCTCTGCCGCAGCGGCCGGTGTCATCGTTTCAGTGTACCCGAGAAGAGAGGACGATATCCGTCGACAGAGGCTGACCCGGCGCGTCAGTTCCCCTGCCAGCTGTCGAGCTCGGGCACCTGCGGCGAGATGGGCAGGAGGCGCACGAAGCGGTTGT
>CAVWRJ010000015.1:0-23985 GCA_963757335.1 uncultured Acidobacteriota bacterium
CCCACCCCAGGGTCGCCCCCGCTCCGCGACCTGTCCCTGCTCCGCGGCCTCAGCCGGAGCCCGAGGCTACGCCCCCGCCCGCCGCTTAGGCGTTCGGCGCGGTGCGGACGCTCTTCAGCATGGTGAAGAAGGCGTCCCGCTGGGGAGCGAGGGTCTTGTCGGGCCCGGTGGCCTTGAAGAACCAGGGGCCGCCGGGCCCTTGACGACCGCCCCGAGCAGGCGGGCGTCGGTCACCGGGCTGGAGGGCCCCATCCCCATCGCGCCGGTTCAGAGTTCCGTGCACGTCGACCCAGGTCACCTTGAGACCATGAGATTCGAGCGTACCGCGCTCGGGTTTCGGCGTTCCGGGGCCGGCCTCCATCTGGTCGGTCCAGCGCTGGAGATTGGCGTCGATGCTCCCCCCCTGTCCGGCTCCGAAGTAGAAGACCCCAAGCTCACCCGCCCCGGCCGCGCCGGGGATCGACGCCTGGGCGAGCCGCATGGAGGAGCCGGGGGTCTCGGAGTTCCACGCCTTCGGCAGGTCGAACTGGAGCTTGCCGTTCTCGACCGCGGCCTCGCCCGAGGGGGGAGCGGTGGGGACGCCGCCGTCCGGGGTCGTGCCGCGCGAGGAGATCGGCCCCACGCCAGGGTCGGGGGCCGGAGACGACGGGGCGGCCTCGGGCGCGGCCGTCGGGCTGGGGGCCGGCGCCTGCGCGCTCTGGGCGGGCGCCGGCTCCTGCTTCCCGCCGCAGGCGACGCCGGTGAACCCGGCGACGCCGGTGGCGCCGAGGAGGAGATCGAGAGCAGGGCGGAGCGTCGGGGCATGGTTCGGGTCCTCGCTTAAAGAGGGGAGGAGATTATCACCCCCTCGGGCCAGGGTTCCGCTAGAATTCGCCCGGAAGCGCTCGGGGGCTGGTGCCTTTCGCGGTCTTCAAAACCGTTGTCCCGTACCGGTTGCGGTCCGGGGGGTGGGTTCGATTCCCATGCGCTTCCGCCATTCGGTTTCATGGTTTACGGCTTCGTTTCCCGCGCTTCTCCTCGGCTTGCGGACAGGCCATTTTTTTACAACCGGCTGCTCGAAGCCGGGTGCGGCTACGCTTCCAATCGCAGAAGATCGAGGCCGTCGAAGTGGACAAAATCCCTATCGAAAGATACGAGCCGTAATCCGCCCGCCTTGGCGAAGGCGGCCAGGTAGACGTCGGTCCATTGGCGGGAGTCGTGCGGCCCCCCACGGCCCATTGCTCCAGCCAGGGCTCACAACCTTCCGGCTCGGCGGCCAGCACCACCTCGGGGAGCCGGCGGAAATCGCTATAGGCCCGCCACGCTTGTGGCACCGTGAGCGGCTGTCCGTCCATTGCCGAAGCATTGGTGCTGAGACGCAGGAAGCCCAGGGCTGTCACCCGGCAGAAGGCGAGTTGGTCGCCCGCTTCCTCATACCAGTAGTGGCGCGCCCTCGCGTGGTGTACATGGTCCGCCACGCTGAAAGCCAGCCAGACGTTGATGTCGGGCAGATCAGTCGGTCCGGCCACCGGCGGTCTCTTCCTCTTCCAGGATGCGGGAGATGTCCGCGTTGGTCAGAGAGGGCAGCCTCCGGCCCGTCGCCGCTCGCGCCACAGGAAGCTCGCTACGCCGTCGACGGAGCGGTGCCGTGGAGCGCAGGGCGCCCCGCCCCAAACCCTGTTCTACAAACTGGGTGATGAGATCCTTCAGCTTCATGCCGTCGAGAGCGGCCTTCGCTTTGGCTTGGCGGAGCAACTCGTCGGGGAGATCGATTGTGGTTCTCATGATCACATTTTTATGCTTTTGTGCGTGGCGGTCAAGGCTATTTCTTCGATCACCCCTCCAGCCCAGGGTTCCGCTAGAATCTGCGCGGAAGCGGGGGCTGGTGCCTTTCGCGGTCTTCAAAACCATTGTCCCGTACCAATAGCGGTCCGGGGATGGGTTCGATCTCCAGGCGCTTCCGCCAGCTCCAAAGGAGGGCTTCGAGATCATCCGTACCGTTCTCGATCCCGGGGGACCGTCTCCGGCCAGTGATTCCATCCTGATCGGGGAGATCGCCGAGCAGGCGATCTCCGGCGCGGAGCCCGATGCCATCTTCACGGCTTCTGTGACAGCGCTCGCCCGCCACCTGTCGGCCGACTTGACCGCTCTCTGGGAGCTGTTGCCCGACGGGCACGGACTGCTGCTGCGGGCCGGGTTCGGGTGGGAGCCGGGCCAGGTGGGGCGGGCGACGATCCCGACCGGCGGCGGATCGTACGCCGGCCATGCCCTGCGGACCGGCGCCCCGGTGCTCGTCGAGCAGGCGAGCGCCGAGACCTGGCTCTGGATGCCCCCGCTGCTCCAGGAGCACGGGATCGAGACCGCGCTCCTCGTCCCCATTCTCGGCCGGGACGCCCCGGTCGGAGCGCTCGGCATCTATCTGCGACAGCCGGCGGACTTCGCCTTGGGACAGGCGCGGCTCCTCACGCGGGTGGCCCGGCTGCTCGCGGCGGTGGTCGACCGCGGCCGGGTGACGGCGCGGCTCGACGCCAGCGAGGGCAAGCTCGCCGCCATCTTCGACAGCGCCCTCGACGCCATCCTGGTGGCCGACGACCGGCGGGTGCTGATCGAGGCCAACCCCGCCGCCTGTACGCTCTACGGCCGGCGGCGTGAGGACATCGTCGGCCAGACGATCGAGGCGTTCACGCCCGGCGCCGACGCCGTACAGGCCCAGATCGCCTGGGATGCGTTCCTGGTCGAGGGGGAGCAGAGCGGCATCTTCCGCGTTCTGCGCCCGGACGGCGTGACGCGGATCGCGGACTACCGGGCCCGGGCCCATTTCCTGCCTGGTCTCCACCTCTCGGTGCTGCGCGACGTGAGCGAGGAGCACAGGGCCCAGGAGGCGCTCAAGGAGGCGGGCCGCAGCAAGGACGAGTTCCTCGCCATGCTGGCGCACGAGCTCAGAAACCCCCTGGCCCCGGTCGTCAATGCTATCGAGATCCTGCGGCAGCGAGGGGGCGACGAGGCGGTGCGCCAGCGGGCGCTCGAGGTGATGAACCGCCAGACCCGCAATATGGCGCGCCTGATCGAGGATCTGCTCGACGCCTCGCGGATCACCCGGGGCACCATCGAGCTGCGACTGGAGCGGGTCGATCTCGTGCACATGGTCGAGCGGGCGGTCGAGGAGAGCTCGGCGGCGATCGAGGCCCGTGGGCATCACCTGACGGTCGCGCTGCCGCCCGCCCCACTCTGGCTCGCGGCCGATCCGGTGCGTCTGGAGCAGGTGCTGACGAACCTGCTCAACAACGCGGTCAAGTTTACGCCGCTCGGGGGAGGGATCGCCGTCGAGGTCGCCGCCGAGGCCGGCGAGGCCGTGCTGCGGGTGCGGGACGACGGCGAGGGCATCCCGCCCGACCTGCTGCCCTGGATCTTCGATCTCTTCGTGCAGGCCGACCGCTCGCTCGACCGTACCCACGGCGGTCTCGGGATCGGGCTCACCCTGGTGCGCAACCTGGTGCGGTTCCACGGTGGCAGCGTCACCGCACAGAGCGACGGCTTGGGGCTGGGGAGCGAGTTCGTCGTGCGCCTGCCCCAGGCAGACCCGACCCCGCCCCAGGAGAGCGCTGGCGCCGACGACGAGCGCACCGCCGGCCCGCCGGCCTCCCGGACGGGGCTCCGCGTCCTCGTGGTAGAGGACAACCTCGACTCCGCCCAGTCGTTGGGAGAGCTGCTGGAGCTGTGGGGGCACGAGGCGAGGGTGGTGCACGACGGACCGAGCGCCCTCGCCCTGGCGCCTGGCTTCGGGCCGGCCGTGGTTCTCCTCGACATCGGCCTCCCCGGCATGGACGGCTACGAGGTCGCCCTGGCCCTCTGCCGGGACGCGAGCTCCCCCCGCCCTACCTGGTCGCGCTCTCCGGCTACGGGCAGGAGCAGGATCGCGAGCGCTCGCGGGAGGCAGGGATCGATCGCCACTTCACGAAGCCGATGGACCCGCAGGAGCTCCGTCAACTGCTCGCGGAGATCGACCGTCCCGGGTCGAGGCAGGCGGCGCACCTCTAGGGTGAAAGGAGTCCCACCATGCACAGAGTGAAGAAGCCCGGCAAGCTGACGCTCTCGAAAGAGACCCTGCGGGGCCTGGTCGAGAAGGAGTTGGAGCGGGTGGCGGGCGGCATCGTCGAGACCGACACCCCGTCGGAATGCTTCGGCTGCGTCGCGGCCGCAGTCTGCTGACCCTCGCTACGCCGGCTCGGTGCGAGATGGCCGAGCCGGCGCGGCAGCCCGTTGGGGATCCCCAGACCCGCATCACGCCTGTCGCATGCCTTTCCCAAGTAGCGCAAAAGGGAGGCGCCTGCACCTTATTCGGTAAGGCAAGTAAGCCTTGATTACTTCGGAAAGGAGACAAGCATGAAGCGTAAGATCGGTCTGATGGGGTTCGCCTCTCTGCTGCTGATGGCCACTCTGACGAGCGCTCAAACTCCGGCGCAGGCAGCTGTCGCGGCCGCGGCTCCCGGTGCCGCGCCGTTCTGCCCGGCCAGCCTGTTCAACGTCCAATCCACCGACTTCACCTTTACCCCAAAGCCCTCGGGAAGGGCAACGTACCTCTGCGGCTCCTGCAGCTATTCGTCCTGTCAGGGGGCCGCACCCAATTCCGCTTGTTACTACCTGGACCGGTTCGGCTACCACCTGGCGAAGTGTGTCATCAACTACGCCTGCGAAGGCAGCACGAATGGCTGCGACTGCACGAACAACGGGCCGGCGTGAGGTCTGACTCCCCGATCCTTTGAGATCGATTCCGCGCCGGCTGTCAGGCCATGAGGCCGCGGCCGGCCGGGTCAGTCTGCAACTTCCAGAACGGCGAGCCGCCTGGTGAAGGGCGAGAAGGTGGGGCCCGGGCCGCCCGCCGCAGGGAGGGCGGCCCGGAACGAGCGTTCTAGGGTTGCTGAGGGGTGGTCTCAGAGCTCGTCTGAGTGGGCGAGGCGGGCGTCGTCGGCGTCACGGTCGTCACCTTAGTGCAGGTGCAGGAATTCGTGCCGCAGGTGATCGCGGGCGGCACCGGTGTGCAGCTGCAGGGGCTGCACCCGGTCTGACCATTCACCGTAAAGGGATCGCAGCCCAGGACGGCACAGTTGAGTCCCAGGCAGGTGCCGCTGGTGCACGTGACCGTCGTCTTGATCGGCGTTGGCGTCGGGGCTGGCGTCGGCGTCGGGGTTGGCGTCGGGGGATCCACGGGAGCGATCTCGAAGTCCTGCGTGGCCACGCGGGTGAACGTGGCGCCCTTGCCCTGGGTCTCGACGCGGATTTCACTTACTGGCCGAGCGGACTGGGTGTTCTGGAGCAGGGCGACGACGGCGGGGTTTGTGAGGTCGATGGCGACCGGGGTACAGCGCGCCGCGGCCGGCGAAGGCTTGGGCTCCGCCGGAACGTCCTTGGCGCTCGCCGGCCCTACAGTGCAGAAAGCGGTGACGAGGAGAGCTGCGGGTAGCCAGAGAGTCCGTTTCGACATGGGGTACTCCTTTCAGAGATGAGTCGATGGAACACCGGTACGTTTAACTAGGTGCGCAGAAATAGAGGAACCGAGACAGCCGCCGCGCCTCAACCGACCTCCAGCACCTCGCACCGTCGCCCCCGTCGTTGGCGGAGCGGGAATGGGGGGTTGTTGTAGGAGATGAATCCTGCCAGCGGGGTGCTTCGGGAGTATCGCCGGAGCGTCGCGCCCTGCCTTGCGGGGCGGCTCTTCGGGGTGCTAGTGTCCCCGGCCTGTTGCCGGCGCTCCCGGAACCCGCACTGAAATACCGAGCCGCCCGGCGGCGTTGAGAGGGACCGTGGCCAAGAATCTGCTGATCGTCGAAAGCCCCACCAAGACCAAGACCCTCAAGAAGTTCCTCGGCCGGCAGTACGCCGTCGAGGCTTCCCTCGGACATATCCGCGACCTCGTCAAGAAGGACATGGGGATCGGTCCGCAGTACGAGCCGAACTACGCGATCCTGACGGCGAAAAAGGAGGTCGTCCAGAAGCTCCGCAAGGCGGCCAAGGACGCCGACGTCGTCTACCTCGCCCCCGACCCCGATCGCGAGGGGGAGGCGATCGCCTGGCACATCGCCGAGGTCCTCGGCAAGGATCCCGGGCAGGTGCACCGGGTGACCTTCAACGAGATCACCAAGCGCGCCGTTTTGGCCGCCCTCGAAAACCCGCGCCAGATCGACCTCCGCAAGGTCGACGCCCAGCAGGCCCGCCGGGTGCTCGACCGGCTGATGGGCTTCCGCCTCTCGCCGCTCCTCTGGGAGAAGGTCAAGCAGGGGCTCTCGGCCGGCCGGGTGCAGTCGGTGGCCTTGAAGATGGTCTGCGAGCGCCAGGCCGAGATCGACGCCTTCGTGCCCGAGGAGTACTGGAACCTAGGCGCCGAGCTCTCGGCAAAGCTGCCGCCGGCTTTCCAGGCGCGGCTCCAGAAGATCGACGGCAAGAAGGCCGAGGTCGGAAACGGCGCCGACGCGGCGAAGATCGTCGCCGACCTGGAGCAGGGGACGTTCAAGGTCGGTGCCGTCGAGCGCAAGCAGGCCCTCCAGCGCCCCGGCGCGCCGTTCATCACCAGCCGGTTGCAGCAGGAGGCGGCACGGCGCTTCGGCTTCTCGGTCAAGCGGACCATGGCGCTCGCCCAGGGTCTCTATGAGGGCACCGAGGTTGGCGACCGCGGCCAGGTCGGCCTTATCACCTACATGCGAACCGACTCGACCCGGGTGGCCGACGAGGCGGTGGACGGGGTGCGCGAGCTGATCGCCGCCACCTACGGTCCGCAGTCGCTCCCCGAGAAGCCCAACGTCTACAAGTCGAAGAAGGGGGCGCAGGACGCCCACGAGGCGATCCGCCCGACCAGCTTCGACCTGCCGCCCGACGCCCTCAAGGACTCCCTCCGGGCCGACGAGTGGAAGCTCTACAAGCTGATCTGGGACCGCTTCGTGGGCTCCCAGATGAACCCCGCGGTCTTCGACGTCACCCAGGTGGACGTCGTAAGCGGCCGCTACACCCTCCGGGTCTCCGGCCGGGTCTTGAAGTCGCCCGGCTTCCTCGCCGTCTACCGCGAGGCTCCGGAAGAAGGGGCCCCGGAGAATGACGAGGCGGAGGAGGCGACGCTCCCGGCGATCGCCGAGGGCGAGATGCTGACGCTCCTGAAGGTCACCTCGGAGCAGAAGTTCACCCAGGGGCCGGCGCCGTTTTCCGAGGCGACCCTGGTCAAGGCCCTGGAGGAGAGCGGCATCGGCCGGCCCTCGACCTACGCCACCATCCTCTCGACTCTCACCGACCGCGACTACGTCGACAAGGTGGAGGGGCGGTTCCGGCCGTCGGCCCTGGGGAGCCTCGTCAACGGCATGCTCCAGAAGGGGTTCCACGACATCATCAACGAGGGCTACACGGCGGAGCTCGAAGAGCAGCTCGACAAGATCGAGGACGGCCTCATCGAGTGGAAGACGGCGATCGCCGACTTCGACAAGAAGTTCTCCAAGGATCTGGAGACCGCCGGCGAGCAGATGCCGAACGTCAAGAAGGACGGGGTGCCGCTCGGCGAGATCTGCCCGCTCGACGGCGGCCAGCTCCTCATGCGCTTCGGCCGCTTCGGGGCCTTCGTCGCCTGCAGCAACTACCCCGAGTGCAAGTACACCCGCGAGCTCAACACCCCCGCCGCTCCCGCCAGCCCGGCGGTGGCGAACGGCGACTCTGCCGGAGCGGCGCCTGCCGCCGCCGAGGAAGAGGTCCCGGTCTGCCCGGACTGCGGCCGGCCGATGCAGATCAGGCGCAGCCGTTTCGGCACCTTCTGGGGCTGCACCGGCTACCCGGAGTGCAAAGGCATCCTGAAGACCGGCCCCAAGCCCGAGGCGCCGAAGCCGACCGGGGTCGCCTGCCCGGAGTGCGGCAAGGGCGAGATCGAGGAGAAGCGCTCGCGCCGGGGGAAGACCTTCTGGTCCTGCAACCGCTACCCCGACTGCAAGTTCTCCCTCTGGAAAAAGCCGGTCGGCAAGGAGTGCCCCGACTGCCACGCCCCCTTCCTGCTCGAGAAGACGACCAAGAAGCTCGGCACCCAGCTGATCTGCAACACCGAGGGCTGCGGCTACGCCGAGTCCTACGAGCCGGCCATCGAGGCGGCGCCGGCGGCGCCCGAGCCCGCGGCGGTGGGATAAGGGCCCTCTGTCCGTCTAGTTTGTGGTTGTTCCTCCCGGGCGGGTGGCTTCCTCTCGCCTGAGCCTGGAGCAGTACCGATCCCACCCTCACTTCTTCTTATGGCTTTTTTAAGATATGCTTGACGTCCACTTACGGATGGTCCGGAAGTGGCTGTTGCACAGCTCAGGAGAAACTCGATGAAAAAGAACGAGCTGAAGAAGAACCTCAAACTGACGCTGAACCGTGAAACCTTGCGCGCCCTGGAAAGTCCTGCGCTCGAAGAGGTGATCGGAGGCTTGACCGTCTCGAATTGCCGCAGTAACTGCACCACCTGCGACAGCAGATGTTGCTGAGCTCCTGACCGGCCGGGGGGGGCGCTCCTGCCTGCGCCCCTCCCGGTTCAAACTGCCCTAGACCGATACGTTCGTCCTTCTCCTCGCCGGCCTGACTTCCCTCGCGGCCGGGCCAGCCTCTGGGTTGACCTCCACTGGGCCTCCTTGACGCCTGCCTTGTTGCTTTGTATGCTGATAGAGCATTTAGCAGGAGGCTCGTCATGAATCCGAGGCAGCACGCAGCTCCGCCGTCGCTTCTCCTGTCCATCCCGGCCCTGCTGCTGCTCACCGCCATGCCGGCGGCCACGGCAGCCACGGCCGCCGCCAGCCCGTGGCGCCTGGTCGGCCCGGCCGATGCCAATATCGGGGCCGTGGCGCTCCCGCCCTCCCCCCTGGGCACCGTCTATACCTCCTCGCCAACCTCCTCGGCAGCGGATGCGATCTTCCGCAGCACGGACGGGGGAGCGACCTCCATCGGCTTCGTTTTCCCGGCCGATGCCTGCCCGTTCTCCTCGACACCCCTCCTGGCGCCCGACCCGTCGCAGGCGGGGACGCTCTATGCGACCGATCGCACGAACGTCTGGAAATCTCCCGATGGGGGGGTCACCTGGCAGCGCAGGACCCCCCCGGAGGTCGGCTGGCTCGCCGACTTGACGGTTTTGCCGGACGCTCCGGGCCATCTCCTCGCGGTCGCCGACGGCTCGATCTTCCCCCCCCTCTCCCCGGCGCCGCCCTGCTATCCCACGCAGGGCGGGAACGGAGCCGCCCTGAGCACCGACGGCGGGCTGACCTGGAACGTCGTGCATCCCGCGAGCTCCGTGCCCTACCAATCGGCCGCCTTCGACCCCGCCCACGTCGAGCGGCTCTACCTCGGCACCTCGGCCGGCGACCTCTTCTTGAGCGAGGACGGCGGCAAGACCGTAAGATCCCTCGATTTCCCGCTCCGCAACGAAGGCGTCTACGAGATCCGGATCGACGCCACCGCCGTGCCGAGCACCCTCTTCGTGCTGTCGGGAGGCGAGCTCTACCGGGCGCCCCTGGCGGCCGACGGCAGCGCCGGCCCCTGGAGCCGGCTCGCCCAGGCACCGGCCATCCAGGTCCCCCCGTCCTCGCACCGCACCCTGCTGCTCGATCCCAGCCGGCCCGGGACGCTCTATACCTTCACCTACGGAGGGGTGTTCGTCTCGACCGACCGCGGCGACAGCTGGGCTCGGATCACCGGCGGGCTCGATCCCTTCGGGGTGACCGGCCTGGCCCTCGATCCCCGCCCCTCGGGCCCCCTCTACGCCGCCACCCGGCACGGGCTCTATGCCCTCGACCGCAGCGGCTGCGCCGAGGACACCGCCGGCGCCTGCCTGGCGAGTTTCCGCTTCAGGGTCGCGGTCTCCTTCGCGACCTCCGGCGGCCCGGCCACCGCGGCCCACGCCCAGGCGCTCTCCGCCGACACCGCCGGCCTCTGGTTCTTCGCCCCCGGCAACCTCGAGCTGGTGGTCAAGGTCCTCGACGGCCGCGCCGTCAACGGCGCCTTCTGGGTGTTCGCCGGCGGCCTCTCCGACGTCGCCTACACGCTCACCGTCACCGACACCGCGACCGGAGCCGTCAAGAGCTATCCGAAGGCCGCGGGGAGCCTGTCGAGCTTCGCCGACACCTCGGCTTTCCCCGCGCCCTCCGCGTCCCCCGAGTCCCCCTCGTCGGTGACCCGCGCCGCGCGGACCGCAGACCTGCCGATCGCCCCGGCCCCTTTCCTCCTGCCGGACGCGCTGCCCGACGCGCTGCCGGACGCGGCCGGCTGCGCCCCGGGGAGCACCGCGCTCTGCCTCTCCTCCGCCCGCTTCCGGGTCGCGGTCGCCTACCAGGCCGGCCCCCTGGCGGGCGACGGGCGCACGCTCCCCTTGACCGGCGACACCGGCGCCTTCTGGTTCTTCTCGCCCGAGAATGTCGAGCTGATCGTCAAGGTCCTCGACGGCCGGGGGTTAAACGGCCACTTCTGGGTGTTCTATGGCGCGCTTTCGAACGTCGCCTACACGGTGACCGTGACCGACACCGCGACCGGAGCCGTCCGGACCTACACCAACCCCCAGGGCCGTCTCGCGAGCTTCGCCGACACCTCGGCCTTCTGAGCCGGGCCGATGCGCGCCGCGCCCCTCCTCCTCGCCGCTGGCCTGACGGCTCTCGCGACCGGGTCGGCGGTGGCGGGCGCTCCGGCGGCCGGCGCCGATCTCCTGGTGTCGAGCAACGGCAGATCGACGGTCGAACGCTTCGACCTCTCCGGCAGCTCTCTCGGTGCCTTCGTCCCGGCCGGCTCCGGGGGCCTGACGAACCCGGACGGCATGGCGTTCGGACCGGACGGCAATCTCTACGTCTGCAGCGAGCAGACGAGCGCCGTCCTCCGCTACGACGGGAAGACGGGCGCTTTCCTGAATACTTTCGTCCCCGCCGGCAGCGGCGGCTTGAACATCGCGGAGTACCCGGCGTTCGGAGCGGACGGCGAGCTCTATGTCAGCAGCACCCACGCCAACGCCGTCTTCCGCTACGACGGCACGACCGGCGCCTTCCTCGACGTCTTCGTAACCGCCGGGAGCGGCGGCCTCGACACCCCGAGCGGCATGGTCTTCGGCCCGGACGGCAACCTCTACGTCAGCAGCACCAATACCCACCAGGTGCTCCGCTACGACGGCCGGACCGGCGCCTTCCTGGGCGCCTTCGTCCCCGCCGGCAGCGGCGGTCTCCAGAAGCCGGTCGGCCTGACCTTCGGCCCCGACGGCCAGCTCTACGTCAGCAGCCTGTTCACCCACCAGGTGCTGCGCTATGACGGCCGGACCGGCGCCTTTCTGGATGTCTTCGTGCCGGCCCGGAGCGGTGGGTTGAACGGGCCGTACGGCCTGGCCTTCGGGCCGGACGGCAACCTCTACGTAGTCAGCATCAGCACCTCCCAGGTGCTCCGCTACCGTGGCAGCGACGGGGCCTTCCTCGGCGCTCTGGTCACCGGTCTCCCCCTCTACCTCCCCACCTACCTCCTCTTCACGCCTCCCGACTGCCAGGACGACGCGACCCACCTCTGCCTGGCCGGCCGCTTCCGGGTCGAAGTCGCCTGGCGGACGCCGGACGGCGGCTCCGGAGTGGGGCAGGCCGTGCGGCTGACCGCCGAGAGCGCCTACTTCTGGTTCTTCGACGCCGCCAACGTGGAGCTGCTCGTCAAGGTGCTCGACGGCTGCCCCGTAAACGGCCGCTACTGGGTCTTCGCCGGGGGTCTCACCAATGTAGCGACGACCCTCACCGTCACCGACACCCGGAGCGGCGCCGTCCAGATCTACAGGAATCCGCAGGGGACGGCGTTCGCGCCGCTCCAGGAGACGGCCGCGTTCTCGACCTGCCCCTAACGATGCGGCCCTATTGCACCGCGGGCGGGATCGGTCTCCCCGCCTGCGCTCCGGCCCGCCGCAGCCGGGCGAGGTCCCAGACCACCAGGCCGTCCTCCCGATAGTCGGGCTGCCCCCAGATCGCGGTCAGCGAAGCCGCCATCCGCTCCCCCGCCCGCTCCAGCTCCCGGCGGTGCCGCGGCTTGATCTCGGCGACGATCGGCCAGCAGTGGCCCATGACCTTCTCCTCCTCGGCCAGCACGTCGGTGTGGACGATCAGGTAGCGCGCCCGGCTGGCCAGGAAGCCTTCCGGCGAGGTGAAGGGCATGTTGCGGAAGGCGAGGGCCCGCGCTCCGCGGAGCGGCTCGACCATGGCGACCAGGACGTCCCGGTGGTGGACCTCCTGGTAGAGGTAGAAGACCCGGTTGTAGCTCCAGAGGGGAATCCAGGGGTATTCGAGGACCGGCGCTCCCCGGTCCTTGCGGACGACCTGGTTGTAGAAGCCCGGGATCTGGCCATCGCCGGAGCCGCCGGAGAGCGACGCGCGCGGGCAGAAGAAGCCGACGAAGTCGTTGTGGCCGGAAAACGAGCTCGACAGGAAGCCGGGCTCGACGAGCGGCCCGGCGAGGAAGAGGGCGCCGACGAGGACGAAGGCGGCGGCGCTCTGGCCGAGCTCCCCCAGCTGCCGCTGGCCCCGCCACCAGGGAGCGGCGAGCCCCACCGCCACCCAGAGGAGGAGCCAGGGGAGGACCGGCAGGAGGTAGCGGTCGAAGACCAGGGGATGCCCGAGCATCTCCGGAGAGAGGACGATGAGGCCCGCCACCTGGCAGGCGGCGAGAGTCGCGGTATAGGCGGCGAGCCGGGGCTCCCGGCGGGCGAGGGTGACGAGACCGTAGAGGGCCGCGGCCCAGAAGAGGACCACCGCCACCAGGTAGACCGCCCCCGACTGCAAGCGGAGGACCCCGGTGAGGGTGCCCCAGGAGAGGGCCAGAGGCTCGTGCTTGGAAGACACCAGGGTGAGGAGCGACGCCCGGGCGGGGACGACGAAGGCGAGGATGGCCGCCGCGGTGGCCGCTCCCGTGGCCACGAGGGCCACCAGGCCCGGCCGCCCGGCCTCCCCCCGCCCGGCCTCACCCCGCCACCGCCGGTCGACGGCGAGGGTGCCGAGGGCGAAGAGAAAGGGGGCGAGGATGAACGGCGCCGTCCCCAGGTGAAACCAGACGGCGAGCGCGGCGGCGAGGACGTAGAGGGCGGCGAGCCCCCGCCTCCCGGTTCGCCACCAAGCCTCGAACGCCGCCGTGGCGGCGAAGCCGAAGAGGACGATCGGGGCGTAGGGGCGGGCGATCCGGCTGTAGAGGATGAGGAGTGGCGAGAGGGCGACGAGCCAGGCGAAGAGCAGAGCGACCCGCGGTCCCAGCGGTCTCAGCCAGCGGGAGACGACCCCGGGCAGGACGAGGAGGGCGAGGAGGCCGGCGAGGAGCATGGGGAGGCGCACCACCAGCTCCGAGAGGGGGACCCCGCTCTCCCGAAGAACGCGGTAGAGGGCGGTCAGGGGGATGCAGTTGTCGCGCAGCTCGTAGGTGGTGAGGATGTGCGACAGCGGTTCGACCAGGGCGACCCGCACGGCGTGCAGCTCGTCCCCGGCGAGGACCTGGGCGCGGACGTTCCACAGCCGCAGCACCGTGCCGACGGCGAGCGGCGGCAGCAGCCGGCCGAGCGCGGAGGTGCGGAAGTTGGCGAGGTCGCTCATCCGGGGCGCGGCGGGGGGCACGGGGGTCATTCTAGGCCGGTTTCCCTCCGTCCCGCTTCGGGTCCCCTGCCGACACTGTGCACTTGAATACACACAAACGAAGGGTGAGCGCCGGGCAGGTGGCACGGGCTCGGGCTTGGGAGGTTCCGCAATGGGGCAAAATTTGGCGGCGGAGGACGGCGCCCTCTGTCTGCGCCTGGCCCGCACCCGCCAGGCCCTGGAGCAGGAGCGGGCGAGCGCCCCCGAGCTCCTGGCCGAGCTCCTCGCCCACCCTCCCGCCGTCCAGCCCTGCCGGATCGCCGTCGACCCCCGCTTCCAGACCTGGGGGCTCGCCGAGCTCCTCCTCGCCCAGAGCCAGGCGCTCCTGGGGAGAACGGGGGCCGCCGAGGCCGGACGCCGGGCCCGGCTGGCCCTCGCCATCTCCGGTCACCTGGGCGGCCAACATCCAGCCTCTCTGGTCCAGGACCTCCGGGCCCGGGCCTGGGCGGCGAGCGGCGAGGCCTGCCTCGCGGCCGGCGACCTGACGGGGGCCGGTGCGGCCCTCCGCGCCGCCGCCACCAGCCTCGCCCAGGGCACCGGCGACGTCCTGGTGGACGCTCGGCTCCTCGAATTCGAGGCCGCCGTCCGGGCCGCCCAGAGCCGACCGGGCGCCGCCCTCGCCCTCTTGAAACAGGCGGCCGCCCGCTACCGCCGGGTCAACGATCCCGACCGGCTCGCCCAGGTTCTCGCCCGGAGCGAGGAGCTGCAGGCCGAGGCGCGCCAGACCGACGCCGTTCCCCACCTCGCCTTCGAACCGATCGGCTGAAGCGGCCCCCCGCGGGCACCGTGATACGCTGATTCTCACCCGCACCGAGAGCATTCCGCGCGACGGTCCCGCGGTAGAGGAGGCTTCGCATGGCAGAGCTCGGCTTCCTGGTGATCTGCGTCCTCGCCGGCTATGCCTGGCTCCTCGGGCGCCGGGTGAAGGATCTGGAGCAGCTGTTCAAGGTCCAGGGGGATGGCAACGCCGACGTCCTCCGGCGGATCGCCGCCCTGGAGAAGGTCCGGGCGCCGGCAGCTCCCGCTCCCGTCATCGCACCGCCGAGACCGGTACCGGTCGTGGCCCCTCCGCCACCGCTCCTCTCGGTACCGATCGCCGGGCCATCGCCAGTCGAGCCGCCGGTCGAGCCGCCTCTTCTCTCTCCCCCCGCGATCCCGCCCGCCCTGGCGTATCCCCCGGTCGCGGCGGCGGTCTCCACCCCGGTGCCCGCACCGCCGGCGGCCCACGTCGAGCCCCGGCCGCAGCCGGTGCCGCCACCGCGCTCCCCACTGCCGCCCACCCCGCCCATCCCACCGCCGCCGGTGCCTCCCGTGCCGCCGCCGGCCCCCCGCCGGTCCTTCGACTGGGAGAGTCTGGTGGGGGTCAAGCTGTTCTCCTGGATCGCCGGCATCCTCCTGGCGCTCGCGGCCCTCCAGTTCCTGCGCTACACGATCGACCACGGCTGGGTGACCCCGCCCATCCGCATGACCCTGGGCCTGCTGCTCGGCGCCGGGCTCCTCGCCGCCTGCGAGGGCCGGCGGGCGCGGCGCTACGCGACGACCGCCAACGCCCTCTCCGCGGCGGGGATCGTCATCCTCTTCTCCACCCTCTTCGCCGCCCATACCCTCTGGCACCTGGTGGGGCCGGCCCCCACCTTCGCCCTCATGGTGCTCGTCACCGTCGTCGCGGTGGTGCTCGCGATCCGCCACGACTCGCTGTTCATCGCCCTCCTCGGCTTGATCGGCGGCTTCGCCACCCCGGCCCTCCTCTCGACCGGGCAGGACCACCCGCTCGGCCTCTTCGGCTATCTCCTGCTCTTGAACGCCGGCCTCGCCTGGCTGGCGCTCCGCAAGCGCTGGGCGGTGCTCGCCGTCCTCTCGCTCGCCTTCACCACCGTCTACCAGTGGGGCTGGGTGGGGAAGTTCCTGAACGCCTCGAAGCTGCCGCTCGCCCTGGGGATTTTCCTCGTCTTCCCCCTCCTCGCCTTCCTCGCCCCGCTCTTCGCCGGTCGCGAGACCGAGGCCGACGACGATCCCGCCGGCCGTCTCCTCGCCCGCACGGCGGCAGTCTCCGCCCTGCTGCCGCTCGGCTTCGCCCTCTACGCCGCCACCGTTCCGGCCTACGGGGCGCGCTTCGGCCTCCTCTTCGGCTTCCTCTTTCTCCTCCAGGCCGGGCTCGCCACGGTTGCCGCCGTCCGTGGACCGCGGGTCCTCCACCCCCTGGCCGCCGGGGGGGCGCTCGTCGTCTTCCTGATCTGGTTCAGCACCTCGTATCCCCGGGGGACGGCCTGGCCGGCGATCCTCGGCTTCGTCGCCCTCTTCGTCCTCTTCGACCTCGCCGCCCCCTGGCTCGCCGCCCGGCTCGGCCGGCCGCTCGGAACCGCCGGGCGCCAGGGGGCGCTCGCCGGGCCGCTCCTCCTCTTCGCCTTCCCGGTGCTCCTCACCATCGAGCCGGCGGCGACGGCCCCGGGGCTGCCCTTCGCCGTCCTCTTCCTCCTCCTCGCTGCGGCGGCCGGCTTCGCCCTCCTCTACGAGCAGGGGTCGCTCCACTCCACCGCGGCCTTTTTCGCCATCGCCGCCGAGGCGGTCTGGTCGGCCCGTGCCCTCACCCCCGAGCGGCTCCTCGCCGGGATCGGGATCTACGCCCTCTTCGGCCTCTTCTACCTCGGGGTGCCGCTCCTCGCCAGACGGTTCCGCCGCCGCCTGGCGCCCGAGGGGAGCGGGGCGTTTCTCCTCCTCCTCTCGCTCGGCCTTCTCTTCTTCCTCGCCGCCGGCCCGCTCGCCCAGGCGGCGCTCTGGGGGATGGCGCTCCTCCTCGTCATCCTGAACGCCGGGCTCTTCCTGGAGGCCGGGACCCACCGGCGGCCGCTCGTCGCCCTCGCCGGCACGGTCCTCTCCTGGGTGCTGATCGGCGTCTGGTGGGCGACGGTGCCGCTCGCCGCGAGCCTCGTCCCGGCGCTCTTCCTGGTCGCCGGCTTCGCCGTCCTCGGCCTCGCCGGCAATATCTGGATGCGGCATCAACGGGGTGGAGAGCGAGAGGCGGGGGTGGCGGCCGGGGGCGCTGCGGTGGACCCGCTGGGGAACGGCGGGCAGTATCTGGCCCTCGTCGGGCACGCCTTCCTCTTCGTCGTCGCCGCTCAACCGCGGCTGTCGATCCCACCCTGGCCGTTCCTCGGCGTCCTCGCCGTCCTCGACCTCGCGGCCGGGGTCGCGACCCTCTGGCTGCGCCGGGCCTCCCTCTGGGTGGCCGCCCTCGCCGCCTCGGATCTCATCCTGCTCGCCTGGGTGCTCTCGGCGCGGACCGCCCCCTGGCCGGCGGTCGCCCTGGGGAGCGCGACGGCGCTCGCCGGCCTCGCCTTTCTCTGGATCTTCCTCGCCCGCCGCCGGGCGGCGAAAGCCGACGGTGCGGGCGGGCTCCTGGGGAGGGTTGCCGAGGGGGCCGTGGCGAGCCTCTTTCTCGGCCAGGCGGTGCTCATCGCCGCTTCCGCGGTGGGAGGAGCGCCCGCTCTCGCCCTCACCGTCGCCACCCACCTGGCGTTCCTCCTCGCCCTCCTCTATCTATCGCGGCTGGCCGAGCGGCCCTGGCTCGTGCCGCTCGCGATCGTCCCCACGACCGCCGCGGTGATCGTCTGGCGGCTGGCCCACGGTGAGGGTGCTCCCTGGTGGTACGAGCTGGCCTTCGCCGGGGTGCTCTACCTCCCCTACCTCGCCTTCCCCTTCGTTCTCGGAAAGCGAGCGGGAGAACGAGCGGGAGAACGAGCGCGGCGGCTCCGGCCGCCCTATCTGGCGGCGGTCCTCGCCAGTCTGCCGTTCTTCCTCCTCGGCCGGCACGCCCTCCTCGCCGGGGGCTATGGCGGGGTGATCGGGGCACTCCCGGTGGCGCAGGCGATCGCCCTCGCCCTCCTTCTCGCCCGCCTGGTGCGGTCGGAGAAGGGCACCCCGCTCGCGGAACGCGACCCGGGGCGGCTCGCCCTGGTCGCCGGGGCGGTCCTCGCGTGCATCACCGCCGCCATCCCCCTGCAGCTCGACCGCGAGTGGATCACGATCGGCTGGGCACTGCTCGCGGCGGCGCTCGCCGCCCTCTATCTGCGCATCCCCCACCGCGGGCTGCTCTACTGGACGGCCGGCCTCCTCGCCGTCGTCTTCGCCCGGCTGGCCTTCAATCCGGCGGTCCTCGAATACCATGCCCGCGGCGGCCTGCCGATCTGGAACTGGTACCTCTACACTTATCTCGTGCCCGCCCTCGCCTTCTTCCTCGCCGCCTGGCTCCTCGCCAAGGGGGACGACCGGCTCGCCGGCTCGCTACCCCGCCTGCCCCGGCTGTCGAGCCTCGCCTCGACCGCCGCTGTCGTGCTCCTCTTCCTCCTCGTCAACATCGAGATCGCGGACTTCTTCTCCACCGGCCAGAGCCTCACCTTCGACTTCCTCTCCGGCCGGGCGTCGCTCCCCGAGGAGCTCGCCTACACCCTCGGCTGGGCGCTCTTCGCCATCGGTCTCCTGATCGCCGGGATCGCCCTCGCCAACAAGCCGGCGCGGATCGCCGCCATCCTCCTCCTCCTGGCGGCGGTGCTCAAGGGCTTCGTCCACGACATGGCGCAGCTCGGCGGCCTCTACCGCGCCGGCTCCTTTGCCGGCCTCGCCGTCTGCCTGGCCCTGATGGCGGTGCTGATCCAGAAGTACATCCTCTCCCGCCGCCCGGAGGCCGAATGAGTCGAAGGAGAAGTTGCGCCGCGGCTCTCCTCCTCGCCGGCCTGCTGACCGCCGGGCTCGCTACGGGGAAAGAAGGGGAGCCCGGCGCCCTCAACGAGCGCTACGAGCGGCCGGTCCTCCCCGGGGCGGCGGGGCCCAACCGGCTGGAGCCCGACGCCGCTCTCCTCGCCGGCGCCGCGCCGTTCGAGATCGAGAGGGACGGGAGTGCGGCCGGGACCAGGGGGGGCGGCGGGCTCGCCGACCTCCGGCTCGTCGATGCCGCCGGCCGGGAGATCCCCTACCTCCTCGTCCAGCCGGCCCGGCGGGGGCCGGAGTGGCGGGAGGGGCGCCTCCTCCCCCTCACCCCGACCAAGACCGAGAGCGGCTTCGAGGTGGACCTCGGAACCGCCGAGCCCGTGGACCGGCTGCGGGTGAGCGGCCTGCCGGCGCCGTTCCTCAAGCGTTTCCGGCTGGAAGGGGGAGGCGACCGCAGCCACTGGACTCTCCTCGTCCCCCAGGGGACCCTCTTCGATCTGCCGGACGAACGTCTCCGGCAGACCGAGGTCGACTTCCCCCAAGGCGACTTCCGCTACCTGCGGGTGACCTGGAACGACACCTCCTCCGGCCGCCAGCCGCTGCCGGACGGGGCCGCGGCCCGGCTCGCCCGGGCGGTCGACCCCGGGCCAGCCGCCCGGGTGCCGGTCGCCTTCGAGCGCCGACCGAGCGAACCGGGCAAGAGCCGCTTCCACCTCCGCCTGCCGGGAGCGCGGCTGCCGGTGGTGGCGCTGGAGCTCGCCGTGCCCGGCGGCCCCCTGCTGCGCGCCGCGACCGTGACCGAGGGGAGGCTCGACGCGGAGAGGAGCCGTGACACGACGGAGATCACCCCGGTGCGGCTGGGGGAGGCGACCCTCCGCCGGGCGGTGCGCGGGGACCTCGCCGCCGCCGATCTCCGCATACCTCTGGAAGCGCCGGAGGGGCCGGACCTCGAGCTGACGGTGGACGACGGCAGCAACCCGCCGCTCGACCTCGCCGGGGTGACCGCCGTCCTCGCGCCGCTCCCCTGGATCTACTTCGAGGCCGCCGGCACCGCCCCGCTGACCGCCCGCTTCGGCGATCCCAGGGCCGTGGCGCCCCGCTACGACCTCGAAGCAGCACGGGAGGATATCTCCCGCCGGCAGGCACCCCCGGCCGTCGCCCGCTGGGGGGAGGTCCGCGACCGCGAGCCGGAGAACGTGGCGGCGAAGAGCCCCCTCCCCGCCCTCGGGGCGCCGCTCGATCCGGCCAAGTTCCGCTACCGGCGTCCGGTCCCCACCGCCCCGCCGGGCCTCACCTCGCTCCTCCTCGACGCCGCCGTCCTCTCGCGGAGCGCGGAGCTCGCCGACCTGCGGCTCGCCGACGCCGCCGGCCGCCAGATCCCCTATCTCCTGGAGAAGCGGGACGAGCCGCTCTCGCTCGCCCTCCCTAAGCTAGAGCGGCAGGCGAAAAAGGGAGATCCGCCTTCTCTCTCCCGCTACTCCGTCGAGCTCCCCTACCCCTCGCTCCCGGGCGCCCGGCTGATCCTCGGCACGACGGCGCGGGTCTTCGAGCGTGAGGTCCGGCTCGTCGAGCCCCAGGAAATCGCGGGCGCCCAGCCGCGACGGAGCGGCGCCGAGCCCGAGGAGCGGACGGTGGCGCTCGCCAGCTGGCGGCACGCCGACACCGAGACCCCGGCGCCGGCCCTGCCCCTGGAGATCCCGCCGAGCCAGGCGACCCGCTTCGAGCTTCTGGTAGAAGAGGGGGACAACGCGCCCCTCCCCCTGGACGCACCTCACCTCCTCCTGCCTGCCACCCGGCTGCGCTTCTTCTATCCGCCCCACCCGCAGACGCCGCTGAAGCTCCTCTACGGCCAGGCCGGGCTGCCGGCGCCACGCTACGACCTGGCCCTCCTCGCCCCCCGGCTCCTGGGCGAGGCCGCGCACGAGATCGCCCTCGCCCCCGAGGCCCGCGCCACGGTTCCCGAGCCAGACCCGGCGGCGACGGGGAGGAAGATCTTCTGGGGCGCTCTGGTAGCGGCGGTGGTGGTGCTCCTGCTTGTCCTCGGGCGGCTGCTCCGCGGGCAACCGGAGGAGCCGGGGGCGTGAGGTTCAGCGGCCCTCACGGGCCAGCAGCTCCTCGCGCAGGACCTCGCGCAGCGCCTCGACTGTGACCGGCGCCTGCTCCGGCGCCATGGCCGCGCGCAAGGTCGCATTGATGAGAGTCTGATAGCCCTTACCCTCGCGCTCGGCGCGAGCCCGGAAGGCCGCCAGCACATCGGCGTCGATCAAGATCGTGATGCGGGTCTTGCCTCCCGCGACCTCCGCCTGCAGCTTGGCCAGGTGGGGGACGTCCTTGGCGCGCTGGGCGCCGGTGAAGTCATATTCCTTGCGCATACTGCCTTTCCTCCTTGCCGGTGGCCTTCCGGGCGGAGATCAACCGGATCGTCTCCTCCTCGCGGAGCGTGTAGCAGACGGTCAGCAACCGCCCCTTGCGGGACATACCCACCAGCACGAAACGCGCCTCGCCCTGGGCGCTCTCATCCTCGCGCACCAACGCCAATGGATCGAGCAGGCTACCCACGGCTTCATCGAGGGATACTCCATGCTTTCTCCGATTGCTGGCGGCCTTCTTCGGGTCGAGCTCGACCTGCATGCCTTATTATGCATATGGGATCTGCATGAGACAAGAGAGAGACGCGCCGCAGGAGGTGAATCCGGGCGATGAGAGACTTCCCGAAAATATGAGCGCCGCAACCCGTCCGAGCCACCCGAATCGGCGAGCCCATCTCTGGCTCCTCGCCGCCTTCGGCATCCCCCTCGCCGCCCCGGTCCCCCCGCCCGCCCCGCCGATCTACGGCTTCAGTCCCGCCCATGCCGCCGCGGAGCGGGGTCTCGAAGCGCGGCTCGACGGTGCCCTCCACCCGGAGGACCAGCGGACCTGGATGGAGCATCTCGCCGGCCATCCCCATCCGGTGGGGTCGCCGCACGGCAAGGAGAACGCGGAGTACATGGCGGGGCTCTTCCGCTCCTGGGGCTACGACACCCGGATCGAGGAGTTCCGGGTCCTCTTCCCCACCCCCCGGCTCCGCCGCCTGGAGCTCGTGGCGCCCACCCGTTTCACCGCCGCTCTCGCCGAGCCGCCGCTCGCGGCGGATCGCACCTCGAACCAGACCGCCGAGCAGCTCCCGACCTACAACGCCTTTTCTGCCGATGGCGACGTCACCGCCGATCTGGTCTACGTCAACCGCGGGCTGCCGGCGGACTATGCGGAGCTCGAACGCTACGGCGTCGACGTCCGGGGCAAGATCGTCCTCGCCCGCTACGGCGGCTCCTACCGGGGGATGAAGCCGCGCTTCGCCGCCGAGCACGGCGCCGTCGGCTGCATCCTCTACAGCGATCCGAAAGACGGCGGCTCCTGGGTGGGCGACGTCTACCCGGCCGGCGGCTGGCGGCCCGAGCAGGGGGTCGAGCGCGGCTCGGTCTCCGATCCCACCCTCTACTCCGGCGACCCGCTCACCCCCTTCGTGGGCGCCACGGCGAACGCCGAGCGCCTGAAGCGGGAGGACGCCAAGACGATCGCCAAGATCCCCGTCCTCCCCATCTCCTCCGGCGACGCCCTCCCCCTGCTCCGCGCTTTAGGCGGCCCGGTCGCCCCGGCGGAGTGGCGCGGCGCCGTCCCCGTGACCTACCACCTGGGCCCGGGGCCGGCGCGGGTCCACCTCGCGCTCGCCTTCGACTGGCAGCTGGTCCCGGCCTACGACGTCCTCGCCCGCCTCCCCGGCGCCGAGCGGCCGGAGGAGTGGATCCTCCGCGCCAACCATCACGACGCCTGGGTGACCGGGGCGTCCGACCCGGTCTCCGGCATGGTCGCCGTCCTCGCCGAGGCGAAGGCGGTGGGCGAGCTGGCGCGGACCGGCTGGCGGCCGAAGCGGACGATCCTCTACGCCGCCTGGGACGGCGAGGAGGCGGGGCTCCTGGGCTCGGTCGAGTGGGCGGAGACCCATGCCGCTGAGCTTCGCGAGCACCTCGTCGCCTACTTGAATTCCGACGGCAACTCCCGCGGCACCTTCTACGCCAGCGGCGCCCCCAGTTTAGCGACCCTCGCCGACCAGGCGAGCCGCGACGTGACCGATCCGGAGAAGGGAGGGAGCGCCCTCGCGCGGCTCCGCGCCAGCACGATCCTCTACGGCTCGCCCGAGGAGGCGCGGAGAGCCGAGGAGGGCAAGCCGCTCTTCTTCCCGCCGATGGGGACGGGCACCGACTACACCCCCTTCCTCTCCTTCCTGGGCATCGCCTCGGTCGACATGGCCTATGGCGGCGAGGAGGAGTACGGTCAGTACCACTCGATCTACGATTCGATCGACCACTTCACCCGCTTCGTCGATCCCGGCTTCCGCTACGGCGTGGCTTTAGCCGAGACCAGCGGCCGCATGGTCCTCCGCCTGGCCGACGCCGACGTCCTCCCCTTCGACTTCGTCCCCTACGCCGAAAGCCTGGGGAGGTCCGTAAAAAGCCTCGTCCAGCTTGCCGATGGGATGCGCGAGGAGACCGCCGAGCTCCGCCATCGCCTCGCCGAGGGGACCTACGAGCTGGCCGACGACCCCCTCCACCCAATGCGACCGCCGAAGTCGCAGGAGCCGGTGCCGCCGCTCGACTTCACCCCGCTCGAACGGGCGGTCGCCCGGCTGGCGGAGAGCGCCAGGGGTTACGCCGCGACGATGGAGCGGGCCGGGGCTGGCGGCTTCGCCCTCCCGCCGGGCGCCCAGCCGGGGCTCGACCACATTCTCCTGCAAGCGGAGCGCGCCCTCCTCCGCCCCGAGGGCCTGCCGGGCCGCCCCTGGTACCGGCACCAGCTCTACGGTCCCGTCACCTCCACGGGCAGCATGCGGGTACTGCCCGCGGTGCGCGAGGCGATCGAGCAGCGCCGGTGGACGGAAGCGGGGGAGCAGATCGGGGTGAGCGCGCGGGCGATCGAAAGCTTCGCGCGGGAGGTGGACCGGGCGGCGGCGAGGCTGCGCCCTGCCCTGGCTCGTAAGGCCGCATGGTACCCTTGAGCGTAGGAGGAACGATGCCAGCCCAAGTCCTTCCCATCGAATTCGTGGTGAGCGATCCGAACGTTCGAGACGGCCGGCCGGTCGTTGCCGGAACCACGTTGCGGGTCTCGGATCTGGCCGCCTATCACACCCTGGCCGGCCTGACCCCGGATCAACTCGCCGTGCAGTTCGATCTCGATCTGTCCCGAGTTCATGCTGCCCTCTCTTACTACTACCGCAACAAGGCTGCCGTCGACTCGGAAATCCGGGCCAACGGAGATCAAGCCGAAATCTGGCGAAAGCACCTGACGGCCCAGGGACGCGTAGCTTGAGCGCGTGAGCGAGATCCGCTTCTATCTCGATGAGAATGTCCCGACAGAGGTCGGTCGCCAGCTTTCCTTGTCCGGCATCGACGCCGTGACGGTCCGCGAGCTTGGAGAGCTGGGTAGCGACGATCCTTCTCACCTACGGAGGGCCACCGAGCTGGCCCGAATGCTCTGTACCCACGACCAGGACTTCCTCCGCCTTGCGGCAGAAGGAGCAGAGCATGCGGGCATCGCGTTCTCGCCGCAGTATCAGGCCAGCATTGGGGGTTGGGTCCGGGAGCTCCGGGCACTGCACGCCAGATTGGATGCCGTGCAGGTCAGGAACCGGGTGTTCTTTCTGTCCCCGATTGGATGA
>CAVWRJ010000016.1:0-24050 GCA_963757335.1 uncultured Acidobacteriota bacterium
CTCCGGCCCAGGATCGCCCCCAAGCTAGCCCCGGCTCCGCGGCCTCGCCCGGGAGCGCTCCCGCCTCCCGCCGCGCAGCTCGCCCCCGTTCCGGCCTCCCCTCCGGACTCGCCCGAAGGCGCCCTCCCGCCGCCACCACCCGCTTCGCCGCGTTGAGGATGGCGACAGACTAGCTAGTCTAGGCGGCGGGGCGAGCTGGCCGGATGCGAAGGTGAGCCGGAGCGGCTGGTGACGCACGGCCGCCAGTGAAACGGCGAAGGCCGCGTAGGCCGCCGCGTGCTGCGGGTCGGCGATCGCGCGCACCTTGCCGATCGCCCGGCCGCCGGGAGCGAGCTAGCCCGTGTTTTAGTTTCTGGAGGGTGCGCAAACACTTTCAGAGGTAGGTTTCAGTTTTCTCAGAGATAGGAGCGCGAGCCGCGCCGGTTCTTGAAGCTGGCCGTGAAATTCGGCGCAAGTCGGGCGGTGAAAGGCAAGCGTTGGGCTCGAGGACCGCGGAATCCGGTCATCCGCTCCCGGCAGCGGGTCGCCCGCTACCAGGCGCGGACCCTTCGCTCGGAGGAGCGGATCGCCCGCGACGGGGAGCGAGCCGCCCGCTGCCGGCCGCGAGCCCCTCGCTCCGGGCAGCGGATCGCTGGCTCCGGACAGCGGATCGTCGGCGGCCGGAAGCGAGCCGCCGGCTCCCGGTAGCGGAGGACTGGCTCCCGGCAGCGGATCGTCCGCTCCCGGGAGCGGCGGACCGGCGGCAGGCGCGGATCACTCGCTGCCGGGAGCGGATCACCGCCGGGGCGCCGAAGGTCGGCGAGGGACATGGAGAGACAGGATAATTGATGACACAGTAGTACTAGCTAGGCGTTCGGCGCGGTGCGGACGCTCTTCAGCATGGCGAAGAAGGCGTCCCGCTGGGGAGCGAGGGTCTTGTCCGGCCCGGTGGCCTTGAAGAACCAGGGGCCGCCGGGCCCTTCGACGACCGCCCCGAGCAGGCGGGCATCGGTCACGGGGCTGGAGGGCCCCATCCCCATCGAGCTCGGTTTCAAGGTGCCGTGCACGTCGACCCAGGTCACCTTGAGACCATGAGATTCGAGCGTGCCGCGCGCCGGCTTCGGCGTCCCGGGGCCCGCCTCCATCTGGTCGGTCCAGCGCTGGAGATTGGCGTCGATGCTCCCCCCCTGCCCGGCGCCGAAGTAGAAGACCCCGAGCTCCCCCGCCCCGGCCGCACCGGGGATCGACGCCTGGGCGAGCCGCATGGAGGAGCCGGGGGTCTCGGAGGTCCACGCCTTCGGCAGGTCGAATTGGAGCTTGCCGTTCTCGACGGCGGCCTCGCCCGAGGAGGGAGCGGTGGGGGCGCCGGCGTCCGGGGTCGTGCCGCGCGAGGAGATCGGCCCCAGGCCTGCATCGGGAGCCGGAGCGGGTGCTGGAGACGATGGGGCGGCCTCGGGCGCGGTCACCGGGGAGGGGGCTGGCGCCTGCGCAGTCTGGGCAGGCATCGGTTCCTGTTTCCCGCCGCAGGCGATGCCGGTGATACCCGCGATGCCGGTGGCGCCGAGGAGGAGGATCGGGAGCAGGGTGGAGCGTCGGGGCATCTTTCGGGTCCTCGCTTAAAGAGGGGAGGAGATTATCACCCCCCAGCCCAGGTGTTCCGCTAGAATCGGTACGGAAGCGCTCGGGGGCTGGTGCCTTTCGCGGTCTTCAAAACCGTTGTCCCGTACCGGTTGCGGTCCGGGGGGTGGGTTCGATTCCCATGCGCTTCCGCCAGTCGGTTCAAAGATCTTCGTCTGGTACACACCTCTGACAAGCCCTCGCGGGGATGTTTTTTCAGTCTCTTGACTGCTCATGCTTGCCATGCACCGCCCTTTGTGTATACTTTAGGTGTTATGGAATGCCTGCGAAAAAAATAAGGAGAACCTCGTGAAAAGGAAACTGCTTTTGCTCAGTGGAATCTTGGTCCTACCTCTATTTGTCGACTCAGCTCAGACGTTCGCCATTCCTGATTGTAGTACGCTGGTTAAACAAACTTGTACAAACGGCGCAACAAATAGTTGTACTATCGATGCATTCGTCTACGACTGCGAGTGCACCAATAACAGGTGGAACTGCACCTCGTAGATAGGCAAGTCGCTGACATGCCCCGGCGCCGGGGGGGCCCATTCCCGCCAGACCACGCTGAACCGCCTAGACCGCAGAGCGCCGCCGCTTCCGTGACCTGCTGTGCCCCGGCCGGCGGCGACCGTCCCGGGGTGAGGCGACCGGGGCACCTTAAGGATGAAGGAGTCACCATGCACAAAACAAAGAAGCTCGGCAAGCTGACGCTCTCGAAGGAGACCCTGCGGAACGTCGTCGAAGGTGAGCTGAAGCGGGTGGCGGGCGGCATCGTCGAGACCGACACCCCGTCGGAATGCTTCTGCGTCGCGGCCGCGGTCGGCAGCTGAGCGAATCCCACGATAAAGGTTCGGGCCGCCCGCCGGATGGTGGGCGGCCCGAATCTCCAAAATATCTCCTCCCGGACCCTGGCGCTTAGTCCGGCATCGCTTCCGCCACAATTCACTGGTCGCTTCAGGACCGGCCTTCCGATCGCGACAGCCAGTAGCAGGCGAGGGGTCCTACAAAGAAATTTTCATGAATCTTGGGACCCCAGGCGATCTTCTGTGCGGCAGGAGAGACCTCGGTAGGGCCCGCCAGCCGTAGGCTATGGGCTAGGAATTCGCGCGGAAGCGCTCGGGGCTGGTTGCCCCGGGTCTTATTCGCTTCCGCCAGCTCCAAAGGAGGCTTCGAGATCATCCGTACCGTTCTCGATCCCGGGGGACCGTCTCCGGCCAGTGATTCCATCCTGATCGGGGAGATCGCCGAGCAGGCGATCTCCGGCGCGGAGCCGGATGCGATCTTCGCGGCGAGCGTGACGGCGCTCGCCCGCCACCTGTCGGCCGACCTGACCGCCCTCTGGGAGCTGCTGCCCGACGGGCAAGGACTGCTGCTGCTGCGGGCCGGGTTCGGGTGGGAGCCGGGACAGGTAGGGCGGGCGACGATCCCGACCGGCGGCGGATCGTACGCCGGCCATGTCCTGCGGACCGGCGCCCCGGTGCTCGTCGAGGAGGCGAGCGCCGAGACCTGGTCCCGGATGCCCCCGCTGCTCCAGGAGCACAGGATCGAGACCGCGCTCCTCGTCCCCATTCACGGCCGGGATGCCCCGGTCGGAGCGCTCGGCATCTATCTGCGGCAGCCGGCGGACTTCGCTTTCGGACCGGCGCGGCTCCTCACGCGGGTGGCCCGGCTGCTCGCGGCGGTGGTCGACCGCGACCGCGTGACGGCGCGGCTCGACGCCAGCGAGGGCAAACTCGCCGCCATCTTCGACAGCGCCCTCGACGCCATCCTGGTGGCCGACGACCGGGCGGGTGCTGATCGAGGCCAACCCAGCCGCCTGCAGGCTCTACGGCCGGCGGCGTGAGGACATCGTCGGCCAGACGATCGAGGCGTTCACGCCCGGCGCCGACGCCGTACAGGCCCAGATCGCCTGGGACGCCTTCCTGGTCGAGGGGGAGCAGAGCGGCATCTTCCGCGTTCTGCGCCCTGACGGCGTGACGCGGATTGCGGATTACCGAGCCCGGGCCCATTTCCTGCCTGGTCTCCACCTCTCGGTGCTGCGCGACGTGAGCGAGGAGCACAGCGCCCAGGAGGCGCTCAAGGAGGCGGGCCGCAGCAAGGACGAGTTCCTCGCCACGCTGGCGCACGAGCTCAGAAACCCCCTGGCCCCGGTCGTCAACGCCATCGAGATCCTGCGGCAGCGAGGGAGCGATGAAGCGGTGCGCCAGAGGGCGCTCGAGGTGATGAACCGCCAGACCCGCAATATGGCGCGCCTGATCGAGGACCTGCTCGACGCCTCGCGGATCACCCGGGGCACCATCGAGCTGCGACTGGAGCGGGTCGATCTCGTGCACATGGTCGAGCGGGCGGTCGAGGAGAGCTCGGCGGCGATCGAGGCCCGCCGCCATCACCTGACGGTCGTGCTGCCGCCCGCCCCGCTCTGGCTGGTGGCTGATCCGGTGCGCCTGGAGCAGGTGTTGACGAACCTGCTCAACAACGCGGCCAAGTTCACCCCGCCCGGGGGAGGATCGCCGTCGAGGTCGCCGCCGAGGCCGGCGAGGCCGTGCTGCGGGTGCGGGACGACGGCGAGGGCATCCCGCCCGACCTGCTGCCCTGGATCTTCGATCTCTTCGTGCAGGCCGACCGCTCGCTCGACCGCACCCACGGCGGTCTCGGCATCGGGCTCACCCTGGTGCGCAACCTGGTGCGCTTCCACGGCGGCAGCGTCACCGCACGGAGCGACGGCTTGGGGTTGGGGAGCGAGTTCGTCGTGCGCCTGCCCCAGGCAGACCCGACCCCGCCCCAGGAGAGCGCTGGCGCCGACGACGAGCGCACCGCCGGCCCGCCGGCCTCCCGGACGGGGCTCCGCGTCCTCGTGGTAGAGGACAACCTCGACTCCGCCCAGTCGTTGGGAGAGCTGCTGGAGCTGTGGGGGCACGAGGCGAGGGTGGTGCACGACGGACCGAGCGCCCTCGCCCTGGCGCCTGGCTTCGGGCCGGCCGTGGTTCTCCTCGACATCGGCCTCCCCGGCATGGACGGCTACGAGGTCGCCCTGGCCCTCTGCCGGGACGCGAGCTCCCCCCCGCCCTACCTGGTCGCGCTCTCCGGCTACGGGCAGGAGCAGGACCGCGAGCGCTCGCGGGAGGCGGGGATCGATCGCCACTTCACGAAGCCGATGGACCCGCAGGAGCTCCGTCAACTGCTCGCGGAGATCGAGCCGTCCCGGGTCGAGGCAGGCGGCGCACCTCTAGGGTGAAAGGAGTCCCACCATGCACAAAGTGAAGAAGCCCGGCAAGCTGAGGCTCTCGAAGGAGACCCTGCGGGGCCTGGTCGAGACGGAGTTGGAGCGGGTGGCGGGCGGCATCGTCGAGACCGACACCCCGTCGGAATGCTTCGGCTGCGTCGCGGCCGCAGTCTGCTGACCCTCGCTACGCCGGCTCGGTGCGAGATGGCCGAGCCGGCGCGGCAGCCCGTTGGGGATCCCCAGACCCGCATCACGCCTGTCGCATGCCTTTCCCAAGTAGCGCAAAAGGGAGGCGCCTGCACCTTATTCGGTAAGGCAAGTAAGCCTTGATTACTTCGGAAAGGAGACAAGCATGAAGCGTAAGATCGGTCTGATGGGGTTCGCCTCTCTGCTGCTGATGGCCACTCTGACGAGCGCTCAAACTCCGGCGCAGGCGGCTGTCGCGACCGCGGCCGCGGCTCCCGGTGCCGCGCCGTTCTGCCCGGCCAGCCTGTTCAACGTCCAATCCACCGACTTCACCTTCACCCCGAAGCCCTCGGGAAGGGCAACTTACCTCTGCGGCTCCTGCAGCTATTCGTCCTGTCAGGGGGCCGCACCCAATTCCGCTTGTTACTACCTGGACCGGTTCGGCTACCACCTGGCGAAGTGTGTCATCAACTACGCCTGCGAAGGCAGCACGAATGGCTGCGACTGCACGAACAACGGGCCGGCGTGAGGTCTGACTCCCCGATCCTTTGAGATCGATTCCGCGCCGGCTGTCAGGCCATGAGGCCGCGGCCGGCCGGGTCAGTCTGCAACCAGAACGGCGAGCCGCCTGGTGAAGGGCGAGAAGGTGGGGCCCGGGCCGCCCGCCGCAGGGAGGGCGGCCCGGAACGAGCGTTCTAGGGTTGCTGAGGGGTAGTCTCAGAGCTCGTCTGAGTGGGCGAGGCGGGCGTCGTCGGCGTCACGGTCGTCACCTTAGTGCAGGTGCAGGAATTCGTGCCGCAGGTGATCGCGGGCGGCACCGGTGTGCAGCTGCAGGGGCTGCACCCGGTCTGACCATTCACCGTAAAGGGATCGCAGCCCAGGACGGCACAGTTGAGTCCCAGGCAGGTGCCGCTGGTGCACGTGACCGTCGTCTTGATCGGCGTTGGCGTCGGGGCTGGCGTCGGGGTTGGCGTCGGGGGATCCACGGGAGCGATCTCGAAGTCCTGCCTGGCCACGCGGGTGAACGTGGCGCCCTTGCCCTGGGTCTCGACGCGGATTTCACTTACTGGCCGAGCGGACTGGGTGTTCTGGAGCAGGGCGACGACAGCAGGGTTTGTGAGATCGATGGCGACCGGGGTACAGCGCGCCGCGGCCGGCGAAGGCTTGGGCTCCGCCGGAACGTCCTTGGCGCTCGCCGGCCCTACAGTGCAGAAAGCGGTGACGAGGAGAGCTGCGGGTAGCCAGAGAGTCCGTTTCGACATGGGGTACTCCTTTCAGAGATGAGTCGATGGAACACCGGTACGTTTAACTAGGTGCGCAGAAATAGAGGAACCGAGACAGCCGCCGCGCCTCAACCGACCTCCAGCACCTCGCACCGTCGCCCCCGTCGTTGGCGGAGCGGGAATGGGGGGTTGTTGTAGGGGATGAATCCTGCCAGCGGGGTGCTTCGGGAGTATCGCCGGAGCGTCGCGCCCTGCCTTGCGGGGCGGCTCTTCGGGGTGCTAGTGTCCCCGGCCTGTTGCCGGCGCTCCCGGAACCCGCACTGAAATACCGAGCCGCCCGGCGGCGTTGAGAGGGACCGTGGCCAAGAATCTGCTGATCGTCGAAAGCCCAACCAAGACCAAGACCCTCAAGAAGTTCCTCGGCCGGCAGTACGCCGTCGAGGCTTCCCTCGGACACATCCGCGACCTCGTCAAGAAGGACATGGGGATCGGTCCGCAGTACGAGCCGAACTACGCGATCCTGACGGCGAAAAAGGAGGTCGTCCAGAAGCTCCGTAAGGCGGCCAAGGACGCCGACACCGTCTACCTCGCCCCCGACCCCGATCGCGAGGGGGAGGCGATCGCCTGGCATATCGCGGAAGTCCTCGGCAAGGATCCCTCGCAGGTGCACCGGGTGACCTTCAACGAGATCACCAAGCGCGCCGTTTTAGCCGCCCTCGAAAACCCGCGCCAGATCGACCTCCGCAAGGTCGACGCCCAACAGGCCCGCCGGGTCCTCGACCGGCTGATGGGCTTCCGCCTCTCGCCGCTCCTCTGGGAGAAGGTCAAGCAGGGGCTCTCGGCCGGCCGGGTGCAGTCGGTGGCCTTGAAGATGGTCTGCGAGCGCCAGGCCGAGATCGACGCCTTCGTGCCCGAGGAGTACTGGAACCTGGGCGCCGAGCTCTCGGCAAAGCTGCCGCCGGCTTTCCAGGCGCGGCTCCAGAAGATCGACGGCAAGAAGGCCGAGGTCGGAAACGGCGCCGACGCGGCGAAGATCGTCGCCGACCTGGAGCAGGGGACGTTCAAGGTCGGTGCCGTCGAGCGCAAGCAGGCCCTCCAGCGCCCCGGCGCGCCGTTCATCACCAGCCGGTTGCAGCAGGAGGCGGCACGGCGCTTCGGCTTCTCGGTCAAGCGGACCATGGCGCTCGCCCAGGGTCTCTATGAGGGCACCGAGGTGGGCGACCGCGGCCAGGTCGGCCTCATCACCTACATGCGAACCGACTCGACCCGGGTGGCCGACGAGGCGGTGGACGGGGTGCGCGAGCTGATCGCCGCGACCTACGGGCCGCAGTCGCTCCCCGAGAAGCCCAACGTCTACAAGTCGAAGAAGGGGGCGCAGGACGCCCACGAGGCGATCCGCCCGACCAGCTTCGACCTGCCGCCCGACGCCCTCAAGGACTCCCTCCGGGCCGACGAGTGGAAGCTCTACAAGCTGATCTGGGACCGCTTCGTGGGCTCGCAGATGAACCCCGCCGTCTTCGACGTCACCCAGGTGGACGTCGTAAGCGGCCGCTACACCCTCAGGGTCTCCGGCCGGGTGTTGAAGTCGCCCGGCTTTCTCGCCGTCTACCGCGAGGCTCCCGAGGAAGGAGCCGCGGAGAACGACGAGGCGGAGGAGGCGACGCTGCCGGCGATCGCCGAGGGCGAGATGCTGACCCTCCTAAAGGTCACCTCGGAGCAGAAGTTCACCCAGGGGCCGGCGCCGTTTTCCGAGGCGACGCTCGTCAAGGCCCTGGAGGAGAGCGGCATCGGCCGGCCCTCGACCTACGCCACCATCCTCTCCACACTCACCGACCGCGACTACGTCGACAAGGTGGAGGGGCGGTTCCGGCCGTCGGCCCTGGGCAGCCTCGTCAACGGGATGCTCCAGAAGGGGTTCCACGACATCATCAACGAGGGCTACACGGCGGAGCTCGAAGAGCAGCTCGACAAGATCGAGGACGGCCTCATCGAGTGGAAGACGGCGATCGCCGACTTCGACAAGAAGTTCTCCAAGGATCTGGAGACCGCCGGCGAGCAGATGCCGAACGTCAAGAAGGAAGGGGTGCCGCTCGGCGAGATCTGTCCGCTCGACGGCGGTCAGCTCCTCATGCGCTTCGGCCGCTTCGGGGCCTTCGTCGCGTGCAGCAACTACCCCGAGTGCAAGTACACCCGCGAGCTCAACACCCCCGCCGCTCCCGCCAGCCCGGCGGTGGCGAACGGCGACTCTGCCGGAGCGGCGCCTGCCGCCGCCGAGGAAGAGGTCCCGGTCTGCCCGGACTGCGGCCGGCCGATGCAGATCAGGCGCAGCCGTTTCGGCACCTTCTGGGGCTGCACCGGCTACCCGGAGTGCAAAGGCATCCTGAAGACCGGCCCCAAGCCCGAGGCGCCGAAGCCGACCGGGGTCGCCTGCCCGGAGTGCGGCAAGGGCGAGATCGAGGAGAAGCGCTCGCGCCGGGGGAAGACCTTCTGGTCCTGCAACCGCTACCCCGACTGCAAGTTCTCCCTCTGGAAAAAGCCGGTCGGCAAGGAGTGCCCCGACTGCCACGCCCCCTTCCTGCTCGAGAAGACGACCAAGAAGCTCGGCACCCAGCTGATCTGCAACACCGAGGGCTGCGGCTACGCCGAGTCCTACGAGCCGGCCATCGAGGCGGCGCCGGCGGCGCCCGAGCCCGCGGCGGTGGGATAATGGCCCTCTGTCCGTCTAGTTTGTGGTTGTTCCTCCCGGGCGGGTGGCTTCCTCTCGCCTGAGCCTGGAGCAGTACCGATCCCACCCTCACTTCTTCTTATGGCTTTTTTAAGATATGCTTGACGTCCACTTACGGATGGTCCGGAAGTGGCTGTTGCACAGCTCAGGAGAAACTCGATGAAAAAGAACGAGCTGAAGAAGAACCTCAAACTGACGCTGAACCGTGAAACCTTGCGCGCCCTGGAAAGTCCTGCGCTCGAAGAGGTGATCGGAGGCTTGACCGTCTCGAATTGCCGCAGTAACTGCACCACCTGCGACAGCAGATGTTGCTGAGCTCCTGACCGGCCGGGGGGGCGCTCCTGCCTGCGCCCCTCCCGGTTCAAACTGCCCTAGACCGATACGTTCGTCCTTCTCCTCGCCGGCCTGACTTCCCTCGCGGCCGGGCCAGCCTCTGGGTTGACCTCCACTGGGCCTCCTTGACGCCTGCCTTGTTGCTTTGTATGCTGATAGAGCATTTAGCAGGAGGCTCGTCATGAATCCGAGGCAGCACGCAGCTCCGCCGTCGCTTCTCCTGTCCATCCCGGCCCTGCTGCTGCTCACCGCCATGCCGGCGGCCACGGCAGCCACGGCCGCCGCCAGCCCGTGGCGCCTGGTCGGCCCGGCCGAGGCGAATCTCGGGGCGGTGGCGCTCCCGCCCTCCCCCCTGGGCACCGTCTATACCTCCTCGCCAACCTCCTCGGCAGCGGATGCGATCTTCCGCAGCACGGACGGGGGAGCGACCTCCACCGGCTTCGTTTTCCCGGCCGATGCCTGCCCGTTCTCCTCGACACCACTCCTGGCGCCCGACCCGTCGCAGGCGGGGACGTTCTATGCGACCGATCGCACGAACGTCTGGAAGTCTCCCGACGGGGGGGTCACCTGGCAGCGCAGGACCTCCCCGGAGGTCGGCTGGCTCGCCGACCTCACGGTTTTGCCGGACGCTCCGGGCCATCTCCTCGCGGTCGGCGACGGCGCGATCTTCCCCGCTCTCTCCCCGCCGCCACCCTGCTATCCCCGGCAGAGCGGGAGCGGGGTCGCCCTGAGCAACGACGGCGGCCTGACCTGGAACGTCGTGCATCCCGCGGGCTCCGCGCCCTACCAGTCGGCCGCCTTCGACCCCGCCCACGTCGAGCGGCTCTACCTCGGCACCGCGGCCGGCGACCTCTTCCTGAGCGAGGACGGCGGCACGACCGTGACGTCCCTCGATTTTCCGCTGCGCAATGAAAGTGTCTACGAGATCCGGATCGACGCCACCACCGTGCCGAGCACCCTCTTCGTGCTGTCCGGAGGCGAGCTCTACCGGGCGCCCCTGGCGGCCGACGGCAGCGCCGGCCCCTGGAGCCGGCTCGCCCAGGCACCGGCCATCCAGGTCCCCCCGTCCTCGCACCGCACCCTGCTGCTCGATCCCAGCCGGCCGGGGACGCTCTATACCTTCACCTACGGAGGGGTGTTCGTCTCGACCGATCGCGGCGACAGCTGGGCTCGGATCACCGGCGGGCTCGATCCCTTCGGGGTGACCGGCCTCGCCCTCGATCCCCGCCCCTCGGGCCCCCTCTACGCCGCCACCCGGCACGGGCTCTACGCCCTCGACCGGAGCGGCTGCACCGAGAACGCCGCCGGCGTCTGCCTGGCGAGCTTCCGCTTCAGGGTCGCGGTCTCCTTCGCGACCTCCGGCGGCCCGGCCACCGCGGCCCACGCCCAGGCGGTCTCGGCCGACACCGCCGACCTCTGGTTCTTCGCCCCCGGCAACCTCGAGCTGGTGGTCAAGGTCCTCGACGGCCGCGCCGTCAACGGCGCCTTCTGGGTGTTCGCCGGCGGCCTCTCCGACGTCGCCTACACGCTCACCGTCACCGACACCGCGACCGGAGCGGTCAAGAGCTACCCGAAGGCCGCCGGGAGCCTGTCGAGCTTCGCCGACACCTCGGCTTTCCCCGCGTCCTCCGCGTCCCCCGAGTCCCCCGCGTCGGTGACCCGCGCCGCGCGGAGCGCAGACCTACCCCCCCTACCGCTCGCCCCGGCCCCCTTCCTCCTGCCGGACGCGCTGCCCGACGCGCTGCCGGACGCCGCCGGCTGCGCTCCCGGGAGCACCGCGCTCTGCCTCTCCGCCGCCCGCTTCCGGGTCGCGGTCGCCTACCAGGCCGGCCCCCTGGCGGGCGACGGGCGGACGCTCCCGCTGACCGGCGACACCGGCGCCTTCTGGTTCTTCTCGCCCGAGAACGTCGAGCTGATCGTCAAGGTCCTCGACGGCCGGGGGTTAAACGGCCACTTCTGGGTATTCTACGGCGCGCTTTCCAACGTCGCCTACACGGTGACCGTGACCGATACCGTAACCGGAGCCGTCCGGACCTACACCAACCCCCAGGGCCGGCTCGCGAGCTTCGCCGATACCTCGGCCTTCTGAGCCGGGCCGATGCGCGCCGCGACCCTCCTCCTCGCCGCCGGTCTGACCGCTCTCGCGGCGATGCCGGCGAGATCGGCGATATCGGCGATATCGGCGACGCCGGCGATGCCGGTCGATCTCCTGGTGTCGAGCAACGGCAGATCGACGGTCGAACGCTTCGACCTCTCCGGCACCTCCCTCGGCGCCTTCGTCCCTGCCGGCTCCGGGGGCCTGACGAACCCGGACGGCATGGCCTTCGGACCGGACGGCAATCTCTACGTCTGCAGCGAACGGGCGAGCGCCGTGCTCCGCTACGACGGCCGGACCGGCGCCCTCCTGGGGACCTTCGTGCCGAGCGGCAGCGGCGGCCTGGACGTCGCGGAGTACCCGGCCTTCGGGCCGGACGGCAACCTCTACGTGAGCAGCCTCCACGCCAACGCTGTGCTCCGCTACGACGGCCGGACCGGCGCCTTCCTGGGGGCCTTCGTCCCCGGGGGCGGCGGGCTCGACAGCCCCAGCGGCATCACCTTCGGGCCGGACGGCAATCTCTATGTGAGCAACACCAACGCGAACGAGGTCCGGCGCTACGACGGCCGTTCCGGCGCCCTCCTCGGCGCCTTCGTCCCCACCGGCAGCGGCGGTCTCCAGAAGCCGGTCGGCCTGACCTTCGGCCCGGACGGAAATCTCTACGTCAGCAGCCTGTTCACCCACCAGGTGCTCCGCTACGACGGCCGGACCGGGGCGTTCCTCGACGTCTTCGTGCCGGCGCGGAGCGGTGGGTTGAACGGGCCGTACGGCCTCGCCTTCGGTCCGGACGGCAACCTCTATGTGGTCAGCATCAGCACCTCTCAGGTGCTCCGCTACCGCGGCAGCGACGGGGCGTTCCTCGGCGCCTTCGTGACCGGTCTCCCCCTCTATCTCCCCACCTACCTCCTCTTCACGCCCCCCGCCGCTCCCGACTGCCAGGACGACGCGACCCACCTCTGCCTGGCCGGCGGCCGCTTCCGGGTCGAGGTCGCCTGGCGGACGCCGGACGGCGGCTCCGGAGTGGGGCAGGCCGTGCGGCTGACCGCCGAGAGCGCCTACTTCTGGTTCTTCGACGCCGCCAACGTGGAGCTGCTGGTCAAGGTGCTCGACGGCTGCCCGGTAAACGGCCGCTACTGGGTCTTCGCCGGCGGCCTGACCAATGTGGCGACGACCCTCACCGTCACCGATACCCGGAGCGGCGCCGTAGAGACCTACAGGAACCCCCAGGGAACGGCGTTCGCGCCGCTCCAGGAGACGGCCGCGTTCTCGACCTGCCCCTAACCATGCGGGCCCTATCGCACCGCGGGCGGGACCGGTCTCCCCGCCTGCGCTCCGGCCCGCCGCAGCCGGGCGAGGTCCCAGACCACCAGGCCGTCCTCCCGATAGTCGGGCTGCCCCCAGATCGCGGTCAGCGAAACAGCCATCCGCTCCCCCGCCCGCTCGAGCTCCCGGCGGTGCCGCGGCTTGATCTCGGCGATGATCGGCCAGCAGTGCCCGCGGACCTTCTCCTCCTCGGCCAGCACGTCGGTGTGGACGATCAGGTAGCGCGCCCGGCTCGCCAGGAAGCCTTCGGGCGAGGTGAAAGGCATGTTGCGGAAGGCCAGGGCCCGCGCCCCGCGGAGCGGCTCGACCATGGCGACCAGGACGTCCCGGTGGTGGACCTCCTGGTAGAGGTAGAAGACCCGGTTGTAGCTCCAGAGGGGAATCCAGGGGTATTCGAGGACCGGCGCTCCCCGGTCCTTGCGGACGACCTGGTTGTAGAAGCCCGGGATCTGGCTGCCGGCCCCGCCGACCCCGCCACCCCCCCCAGAGAGCGACGCGCGCGGGCAGAAGAAGCCGACGAAGTCGTTGTGGCCGGAAAACGAGCTCGACAGGAAGCCGGGCTCGACGAGCGGCCCGGCGAGGAAGAGGGCGCCGACGAGGACGAAGGCGGCGGCGCTCTGGCCGAGCTCCCCCAGCGGCCGCTGGCCCCGCCACCAGGGAGCGGCGAGCCCCACCGCCACCCAGAGGAGAAGCCAGGGGAGGACCGGCAGGAGGTAGCGGTCGAAGACCAGGGGGTGACCGAGCATCTCCGGGGAGAGGACGACGAGGCCCGCCACCTGGCAGACGGCGAGAGTCGCGGTATAGGCGGCGAGCCGGGGCTCCCGGCGGGCGAGGGTGACGAGCCCGTAGAGGGCCGCGGCCCAGAAGAGGACCACCGGCACCAGATAGACCGCCCCCGACTGCAAGCGGAGGACCCCGGTGAGGGTCCCCCAGGAGAGGGCCAGAGGCTCGTGCTTGGAAGACACCAGGGCGAGGAGCGACGCCCGGGCGGGGACGATGAAGCCGAGGATGGCCGCCGCCGTGGCCGCTCCCGTGGCGACGAGGGCCAGGAGGCCCGGCCGCCCGGCCTCCCCCCGCCAGCGCCGATCGATCGCCAGGGTGCCGAGGGCGAAGAGGAAGGGGGCGAGGACGAAGGGCGCCGTCCCCAGGTGGAACCAGACGGCGAGCGCGGCGGCGAGGACGGAGAGGGCGGCGAGCCCCCGTCTCCCCGTTCGCCACCAGGCCTCGAAGGCCGCGGTGGCGGCGAAGCCGAAGAGGACGATCGGGGCGTAGGGACGGGCGATCCGGCTGTAGAGGACGAGGAGGGGCGAGAGGGCGACGAGCCAGGCGAAGAGCAGAGCGACCCGCGGCCCCAGCGGTCCCAGCGGTCTCAGCCAGCGGGCGACGATCCCGGGCAGGACGAGGAGGGCGAGGAGGCCGGCGAGGAGCATGGGGAGGCGCACCACCAGCTCCGAGAGCGGGACCCCGCTCTGCAAAAGGACCCGGTAGAGGGCGGTCAGGGGGATGCAGTTGTCGCGCAGCTCGTAGGTGGTGAGGATGTGCGACAGCGGCTCGGCGAGGGCGACCCGCACGGCGTGCAGCTCGTCCCCGGCGAGGACCTGGGCGCGGACGTTCCACAGCCGCAGCACCGCGCCGACGGCGAGCGGCGGCACCAGCCGGCCGAGCGCGGAGGTGCGGAAGTTGGCGAGGTCGCTCATCCGGGACGCGGCGGGGGTCACGGGGGTCATTCTAGGCCCGTTTCCCTCCGTCCCGCTTCGGGTCCCCTGCCGACACTGTGCACTTGAATACACACAAACGAAGGGCGAGCGCCGGGCTGGTGGTACGGGTCGGGCTTGGGAGGTTCCGCAATGGGGCAAAATTCGGCGGCGGAGGACGGCGCCCTCTGTCTGCGCCTGGCCCGCACCCGCCAGGCTCTGGAGCAGGAGCGGGCGAGCGCCCCCGAGCTCCTGGCCGAGCTCCTCGCCCACCCGCCCGCCGTCCAGCCGTGCCGGATCGCCGTCGACCCCCGCTTCCAGACCTGGGGGCTCGCCGAGCTCCTCCTCGCCCAGAGCCAGATACTCCTCGGGAGAACGGACGCCGCCGAGGCCGGGCGCCGGGCCCGGCTGGCCCTCGCCGTCTCCGGTCACCTGGGCGGGCAGCATCCAGCCTCCCTGGTCCAGGACCTCCGGGCCCGCGCCTGGGCAGCGAGCGGCGAGGCCTGCCTCGCGGTCGGCGACCTGGCGGGGGCCGGTGCGGCTCTCCGCGCCGCCGCCACCAGCCTCGCCCACGGCACCGGCGATGTCCTGGTGGACGCTCGGCTCCTCGAATTCGAGGCCGCCGTCCGGGCCGCCCAGGGCCAACCGGGCGCCGCCCTCGCCCTCTTGAAACAGGCGGCCGCCCGCTATCGCCGGGTCAACGATCCCGACCGGCTCGCCCAGGTTCTCGCCCGGAGCGAGGAGCTGCAGGCCGAGGCGCGCCAGACCGACGCCGTTCCCCACCTCGCCTTCGAGCCGATCGGCTGAAGCGGCGGCCCGACCCCTTCCGGGCACCGTGATACGCTGATTCTCACCCGCACCGAGAGCATTCCGCGCGACGGTCCCGCGCCATCGAGGAGGCTTCGCATGACAGAGCTCGGCTTCCTGGTTCTCTGCGTCCTCGCCGGCTATGCCTGGCTCCTCGGCCGCCGGGTGAAGGACCTGGAGCAGCTGTTCAAGGTCCAGGGCGAGGGCAACGCGGACCTCCTCCGGCGGATCGCCGCCCTGGAGAAGGTCCGGGCGCCGGCAGCTCCCGCTCCCGCCGCCGCACCGCCGAGACCGGTACCGGTCGTAGCCCCTCCGCCACCGCTCCTCTCGGTACCGATCGCCGGGCCATCGCCAGTCGAGCCGCCGGTCGAGCCGCCTCTCCTCTCTCCCCCCGCGATCCCGCCCGCCCTGGCGTATCCCGCGGTCGCGGCGGCGGTCTCCACCCCGGTGCCCGCACCGCCGGCGGCCCACGTCGAGCCCCGGCCGCAGCCGGTGCCGCCGCCGCCGCGCTCCCCCGTGCCGCCAACCCCGCCGATCCCCCCAGCACCTCCCGTACCGCCGCCGGCCCCCCGCCGGTCCTTCGACTGGGAGAGCCTGGTGGGGGTCAAGCTGTTCTCCTGGATCGCCGGCATCCTCCTGGCGCTCGCCGCCCTCCAGTTCCTGCGCTACACGATCGACCACGGCTGGGTGACCCCGCCGATCCGCATGACCCTGGGCCTGCTCCTCGGCGCCGGGCTCCTCGCCGCCTGCGAGGGCCGGCGGGCGCGGCGCTACGCGACGACCGCCAACGCCCTCTCCGCGGCGGGGATCGTCATCCTCTTCTCCACCCTCTTCGCCGCCCATACCCTCTGGCACCTGGTGGGGCCGGCCCCCACCTTCGCCCTCATGGTGCTCGTCACCGTCGTCGCGGTGGTCCTCGCGATCCGCCACGACTCGCTGTTCATCGCCCTCCTCGGGTTGATCGGCGGCTTCGCCACCCCGGCCCTCCTCTCGACCGGGCAGGACCACCCGCTCGGCCTCTTCGGCTATCTCCTGCTCTTGAACGCCGGCCTCGCCTGGCTGGCGCTGCGCAAGCGCTGGGCGGTGCTCTCCGTTCTCTCGCTCGCCTTCACCACCGTCTACCAGTGGGGCTGGGTGTGGAAGTTCCTGAACGCCTCGAAGCTGCCGCTCGCCCTCGGGATCTTCCTCGTCTTTCCCCTCCTCGCCTTCCTCGCCCCGCTCTTCGCCGGCTCCGCCGCGAAGGCAGCCCGGGCCGGGAAGCCGGGAGAGGATGGCGATGCCGACGATCCCGCCGGCCGTCTCCTCGCCCGCACGGCGGCGGTCTCCGCCCTGCTGCCGCTCGGCTTCGCCCTCTACGCCGCCACCGTTCCGGCCTACGGGGCGCGCTTCGGCCTGCTCTTCGGCTTCCTCTTTCTCCTCCAGGCCGGGCTCGCCACGGTTGCCGCCGTCCGCGGACCGCGGGTCCTCCACCCCCTGGCCGCCGGATCGGCCCTCGTCGTCTTCCTGATCTGGTTCAGCACCTCGTATCCCCGCGGGGAGGCCTGGCCGGCGATCCTCGGCCTCCTCGCCCTCTTCGTCCTCTTCGACCTCGCCGCCCCCTGGCTCGCCGCCCGGCTCGGCCGGCCGCTCGGAGCCGCGGGGCGCCAGGGGGCGCTCGCCGGGCCGCTCCTCCTCTTCGCCTTCCCGGTGCTCCTCACCATCGAGCCGGCGGCGACGGCCCCGGGATTGCCCTTCGCCGTCCTCTTCCTCCTCCTCGCTGCGGCGGCCGGCTTCGCCCTCCTCTACGAACAGGGGTCGCTCCACTCCACCGCGGCCTTTTTCGCCATCGCCGCCGAGGCGGTCTGGTCGGCCCGCGCCCTCACCCCCGAGCGGCTGCTCGCCGGGATCGGGATCTACGCCCTCTTCGGCCTCTTCTACCTCGGGGTGCCGCTCCTCGCCCGCCGGTTCCGCCGACGCCTGGCGCCCGAGGGGAGCGGGGCGTTTCTCCTCCTCCTCTCGCTCGGCCTCCTCTTCTTCCTCGCCGCCGGCCCGCTCGCCCAGGCGGCGCTCTGGGGGATGGCGCTCCTTCTCGTCATCCTGAACGCCGGCCTCTTCCTGGAGGCCGGGACCCACCGGCGGCCGCTCGTGGCCCTCGCCGGCACGGTCCTCTCCTGGGTGCTGATCGGGGTCTGGTGGGCGACGGTGCCGCTCGCCGCGAGTCTCGTCCCGGCGCTTTTCCTGGTCGCCGGCTTCGCCGTCCTCGGCCTCGCCGGCAATATCTGGATGCGGCATCAACGGGGTGGAGATCGAGAGGCGGGGGTGGCGGCCGGGAGCGCCGGGGTCGACCCGCTGGGGAACGGCGGGCAGTATCTGGCCCTCGTCGGCCACGCCTTCCTCTTCGTCGTCGCCGCCCAACCGCGGCTGTCGATCCCACCCTGGCCGTTCCTCGGCGTCCTCGCCGTCCTCGACCTCGCGGCCGGGGTGGCGACCCTCTGGCTCCGCCGGGCCTCCCTCTGGGTGGCCGCCCTCGCCGCCTCGGACCTCATCCTCCTCGCCTGGGTGCTCTCGGCGCGGACCGCCCCCTGGCCGGCGGTCGCCCTGGGGAGCGCGACGGCGCTCGCCGGCCTCGCCTTTCTCTGGATCTTCCTCGCCCGCCGCCGGGCGGCGAAAGCGGACGGTACGGGCGGGCTCCTGGGGAGGGTTGCCGAGGGGGCCGTGGCGAGCCTCTTTCTCGGTCAGGCGGTGCTCATCGCCGCCTCCGCGGTCGGTGGAGCGCCCCCTCTCGCCCTCACCGTCGCCACCCACCTGGCGTTCCTCCTCGCCCTCCTCTACCTCTCGCGGCTGGCCGAGCGGCCCTGGCTGGTGCCGCTCGCGATCGTCCCCACCACCGCCGCGGTGATCGTCTGGCGGCTGGCCCACGGTGAGGGTGCGCCCTGGTGGTACGAGCTGGCCTTCGCCGGGGCGCTCTACCTCCCTACCTCGCCTTCCCCCTCGTTCTCGGAGAACGAGCGGGAGAACGGGCGCGGCGGCTCAGGCAGCCCTATCTGGCGGCAGTCCTCGCCAGCCTGCCGTTCTTCCTCCTCGGCCGGCACGCCCTCCTCGCCGGGGGCTATGGCGGGGTGATCGGGGCGCTCCCGGTGGCGCAGGCGGTCGCCCTCGCCCTCCTCCTCGCCCGCCTGGTGCGGCTGGAGAGAGGAACCCCGCTCGCGGAACGCGACCCGGGGCGGCTCGCCCTGGTCGCCGGGGCGGTCCTCGCCTGCATCACCGCCGCCATTCCCCTGCAGCTCGACCGCGAGTGGATCACGATCGGCTGGGCCCTGCTCGCGGCGGCGCTCGCCGCCCTCTATCTGCGCATCCCCCACCGCGGGCTGCTCGCCTGGACGGCCGGCCTCCTCGCCGTCGTCTTCGCCCGGCTGGCCTTCAACCCAGCGGTCCTCGAATACCATGCCCGCGGCGGCCTGCCGATCTGGAACTGGTACCTCTACACTTATCTCGTGCCCGCTCTCGCCTTCTTCCTCGCCGCCTGGCTCCTCGCCAAAGGCGACGACCGGCTCGCCGGCTCGCTACCCGCCTGCCCCGGCTGTCGAGCCTCGCCTCGACCGCCGCTGTCGTGCTCCTCTTCCTCCTCGTCAACATCGAGATTGCGGACTTCTTCTCACCCGGCCAGAGCCTCACCTTCGACTTCCTCTCCGGCCGGGCGTCGCTTCCCGAGGAGCTCGCCTACACCCTCGGCTGGGCGCTCTTCGCTATCGGTCTCCTGATCGCCGGGATCGCCCTCGCCAACAAGCCGGCGCGGATCGCCGCCATCCTCCTCCTCCTGGCGGCGGTGCTCAAGGGCTTCGTGCACGACATGGCGCAGCTCGGCGGCCTCTACCGCGCCGGCTCGTTCGCCGGCCTCGCCGTCTGCCTGGCGCTGATGGCGGTGCTGATCCAGAAGTACGTCCTCTCCCGCCGGGAGGCCGGATGAGCCGAAGGAGAGGCCGCGCCGGCACTCTCCTCCTCGCCGGCCTGCTGAGCGCCGGCCTCGCTACGGGGAAAGCAGGGGAGCCCGGCCACGAGCGCTACGAGCGGCCGGTCCTCCCCGGGGCGGCGGGGCCCAACCGGCTGGAGCCCGACGTCGCTCTCCTCGCCGGCGCCGTGCCGTTCGAGATCGGGGGGGACGGGAGCGGAACCGGCGGCGGGCTTGCCGACCTCCGGCTCGTCGACGCCGCCGGCCGGGAGGTCCCCTATCTCCTCGTGCAGCCGACCCGGCGCGGGCCGGAATGGCGGGAGGGGCGCCTCCTTCCCCTCACCCCGACCAAGACCGAGAGCGGCTTCGAGGTGGACCTGGGGACCGCCGGACCTGTCGACCGCCTACGGGTGAGCGGCCTGCCGGCGCCGTTCCTCAAGCGCTTTCGACTGGAAGGGGGAGGCGACCGCAGCCACTGGACTCTCCTCGTCCCCCAGGGGACTCTCTTCGATCTGCCGGACGAGCGGCTCCGACTAACCGAAGTCGACTTCCCCGAGGGCGACTTCCGCTATCTGCGGGTGACCTGGAACGACACCTCCTCCGGCCGCCAGCCGATGCCGGGAGGGGCCGCGGCCCGGCTCGCCCGGGCGGTCGACCCCGGGCCAGCCGCCCGCGTGCCGGTCGCCTGCGAGCGCCGGCCGAGCGAACCGGGCAAGAGCCGCTTCCACCTCCGCCTGCCGGGAGCGCGGCTGCCGGTAGTGGCGCTGGAGCTCGCCGTGCCCGGCGGCCCCCTGCTGCGCGCCGCGACCGTGACCGAGGGGAGGCTCGACGCGGAGAGGAGCCGTGACACGACGGAGATCACCCCGGTGCGGCTGGGGGAGGCGACCCTCCGCCGGGCGGTGCGCGGGGACCTCGCCGCCGCCGATCTCCGCATACCTCTGGAAGCGCCGGAGGGGCCGGACCTCGAGCTGACGGTGGACGACGGCAGCAACCCGCCGCTCGACCTCGCCGGGGTGACCGCCATTCTCGCGCCGCTCCCCTGGATCTACTTCGAGGCCGCGGGCACCGCCCCGCTGACCGCCCGCTTCGGCGACCCCCGGGCCGTGGCGCCCCGCTACGACCTCGAAGCGGCACGGGAGGAGATCTCCCACCGGCAGGCACCCCCAGCCGTCGCCCGTTGGGGGAAGGTCCGCGACCGCGAGCCACGAGAGGGGGTAGCGGCGGAGAGCCCCCTCCCGGCCCTCGGGGCGCCGCTCGATCCGGCCAAGTTCCGCTACCGGCGTCCGGTCCCCACCGCCCCGCCGGGCCTCACCGCGCTCCTCCTCGACGCCGCCGTCCTCTCGCGGAGCGCGGTGGAGCTCGCCGACCTGCGGCTCGCCGACGCCACCGGCCGCCAGGTCCCCTATCTCCTGGAGAAGCGGGACGAGCCGCTGTCGCTCGCCCTCCCCAAGCTCCAGCGGCAGGCGAAGAAGGGCGACCCGCCTTCTCTCTCCCGCTACTCCGTCGAGCTCCCCTACCCCTCGCTCCCCGGTGCCCGGCTGATCCTCGGCACGACGGCGCGGGTCTTCGAGCGTGAGGTCCGGCTCGTCGAGCCCCAGGAAATCGCCGGCGCCCAGACGCGACGGAGCGGCGCCGAGCCCGAGGAGCGGACGGTGGCGCTCGCCAGCTGGCGGCACGCCGACACCGAGACCCCGGCGCCGGCCCTGACCCTGGAGATCCCGCCGAGCCAGGCGACCCGCTTCGAGCTTCTGGTAGAAGAGGGGGACAACGCGCCCCTCCCCCTGGACGCACCTCACCTCCTCCTGCCCGCCACCCGGCTGCGCTTCTTCTATCCGCCCCACCCGCAGACGCCGTTGAAGCTCCTCTACGGCCAGCCCGGGCTGCCGACGCCGCGCTACGACCTGGCGCTCCTCGCCCCCCGGCTCCTGGGCGAGGCCGCGCACGAGATCGCCCTCGCCCCCGAGGCCCGCGCCACGGTTCCCGAGCCCGACCCGGCGGCGACGGGAAGGAAGATCTTCTGGGGCGCTCTGGTGGCGGCGGTGGTGGTGCTCCTCCTCGTCCTCGGGCGGCTGCTCCGCGGGCAGCCGGGGGAGCCGGGGGCGTGAGGTTCAGCGGCCCTCACGGGCCAGCAGCTCCTCGCGCAGGACCTCGCGCAGCGCCTCGACTGTGACCGGCGCCTGCTCCGGCGCCATGGCCGCGCGCAAGGTCGCATTGATGAGTGTCTGGTAGCCCTTACCCTCGCGCTCGGCGCGAGCCCGGAAGGCCGCCAGCACATCGGCGTCGATCAAGATCGTGATGCGGGTCTTGCCTCCCGCGACCTCCGCCTGCAGCTTGGCCAGGTGGGGTACGTCCTTTGCGCGCTGGGCGCCGGTGAAGTCATATTCCTTGCGCATACTGCCTTTCCTCCTGCACGCCTCATTATGCATATGGGATCTGCATGAGACAAGAGAGAGACGCGCCGCAGGAGGTGAATCCGGCTATGAGAAACTTTCCGAAAATATGAGCGCCGCAACCCGTCCGAGCCACCCGAATCGGCGAGCCCATCTCTGGCTCCTCGCCGCCTTCGGCATCCCCCTCGCCGCCCCGGTCCCTCCACCCACCCCGCCGATCTACGGCTTCAGCCCCGCCCATGCCGCCGCGGAGCGGGGGCTCGAAGCGCGGCTCGACGCCGCCCTCCAACCGGAGGACCAGCGGACCTGGATGGAGCATCTCGCGGCCATCCCCATCCGTTGGGGTCGGCGCACGGCAAGGAGAACGCGGAGTACATGGCGGGGCTCTTCCGCTCCTGGGGCTACGACACCCGGATCGAGGAGTTCCGGGTCCTCTTCCCCACTCCCCGGCTCCGCCGCCTGGAGCTCGTGGCGCCCACCCGTTTCACCGCCGCCCTCGCCGAACCGCCGCTCCCGGAGGATCGCACCTCGAACAGACCGCCGAGCAGCTCCCGACCTACAACGCTTTCTCTGCCGATGGCGACGTCACCGCCGACCTGGTCTACGTCAACCGCGGGCTGCCGGCGGACTATGCGGAGCTCGAACGCTACGGCGTCGACGTCCGGGGCAAGATCGTCCTCGCCCGCTACGGCGGCTCCTACCGGGGGATGAAACCGCGCTTCGCCGCCGAGCACGGCGCCGTCGGCTGCATCCTCTACAACGATCCGCACGACGGCGGCTCCTGGGTGGGCGACGTCTACCCGGCCGGCGGCTGGCGGCCCGAGCAGGGGGTCGAGCGCGGCTCGGTCTCCGATCCCACGCTCTATTCCGGCGACCCGCTCACCCCTTTCGTGGGAGCCACGGCGAACTGGCAACGTCAGGCGCCTGAAGCGGGAGGACGCCAAGACGATCGCCAAGAACCCCGTTCTCCCTATCTCCTCCGGCGACGCCCTCCCCTTGCTCCGCGCTCTCGACGGCCCGGTCGCCCCGGCGGAGTGGCGCGGCGCCGTCCCCGTGACCTACCACCTGGGCCCCGGGCCGGCGCGGGTCCATCTCCAGCTCGCCTTCGAATGGCAGCTGGTCCCGGCCTACGACGTCCTCGCCCGCCTCCCCGGCGCCGAGCGGCCGGAGGAGTGGATCCTCCGCGCCAACCATCACGACGCCTGGGTGACCGGGGCGTCCGACCCGGTCTCCGGCATGGTCGCCGTCCTCGCCGAGGCCAAAGCGGTGGGCGAGCTGGCGCGGACCGGCTGGCGGCCGAAGCGGACGATCCTCTACGCCGCCTGGGACGGCGAGGAGGCGGGGCTCCTGGGCTCGGTCAGTGGGCGGAGACCCATGCCGCGGAGCTTCGCGAGCACCTCGTCGCCTACTTGAATTCCGACGGCAACTCCCGCGGCACCTTCTACGCCAGCGGTACCCCCAGTTTAGCGACCCTCGCCGACCAGGCGAGCCGCGACGTGACCGATCCGGAGAAAGGGGGGAGCGGCCTCGCCCGGCTCCGCGCCAGCACGATCCTCTACGGCTCACCCGAGGAGGCGCGGCGGGCCGAGGCGGGCGAGCCGGGCTTCTTCCCGCCGATGGGGACGGGCACCGACTACACCCCCTTCCTCTCCTTCCTGGGCATCGCCTCGGTCGACATGGCCTACGGCGGCGGAGAGGAGGAGTACGGCCAGTACCACTCGATCTACGATTCGATCGACCACTTCACCCGCTTCGTCGATCCCGGCTTCCGCTACGGCGTGGCTTTAGCCGAGACCAGCGGCCGCATGGTCCTCCGCCTGGCCGAAGCCGATGTCCTCCCCTTCGACTTCGTGCCCTACGCCGAAAGCCTGGGGACGTCCGTAAAAAGCCTCGCCCAGCTCGCCGATGGGATGCGAGAGGAGACCGCCGAGCTCCGCCGTCGTCTCGCCGAGGGGGTCTCCCAGCTGGCCGACGACCCCCTCCACCCGATGCGCCCGCCGAAGTCGCAGGAGCCGGTGCCGCCGCTCGACTTCGCCCCGCTCGAACGGGCGGTCGCCCGGCTGGCGGAGAGCGCCAGGGGTTACGCGGCGGCGATGGAGCGGACCGGGGCTGGCGGCTTCGCCCTCCCGGCGGGCGCCCAGCCGGGGCTCGACCACATCCTCCTGCAGGCGGAGCGCGCCCTCCTCCGTCCCGAGGGCCTGCCGGGCCGCCCCTGGTACCGGCACCAGCTCTACGGTCCCGTCACTTCCACGGGCAGCATGCGGGTCCTACCCGCGGTGCGCGAGGCGATCGAGCAGCGCCGGTGGACGGAGGCAGGGGAGCAGGGGCAGCGGGGTCAGCGCGCGGGCGATCGAGAGCTTCGCGCGGGAGGTGGACCGGGCGGCGGGGAGGCTGGGGCGGTAGGAACCCTCGAAATTTCAACGGAACCCTTCCGAGTTACTGCCAAACCTCTCCGAGTTCCGACCGAACCTCTCCGAGTTACTGCCAAACCTCTCCGAGTTCCGACCGAACCCTTCCGAGTTACTGC
>CAVWRJ010000017.1:0-165394 GCA_963757335.1 uncultured Acidobacteriota bacterium
CGCCTCCGTGGTAGCATCAGACGCCCCGCCTGGAGGCGACGCGGCCTGTTACGGAATCCTGGCCGCATCCGTACGAATTCGAGGAGAACCATGGACGACGTCGTCATTCTGAGCGCTGCCCGCACGCCCATCGGGGCCTTCCAGGGGTCGCTCGCCAGCCTTCCTGCCCATACCCTGGGGGCCAAGGCCCTGGTGGCCGCCATCGAGCGCGCCGGCTTGACCCCCCAGGAGATCGACCAGGTCAACCTCGGCTGCGTTTTGACCGCCGGCCAGGGGCAGGCCCCCGCCCGCCAGGCGGCGCTCGCCGCCGGGTGCCCGGTCTCGACCGGGGCGATCACCCTCAACAAGGTCTGCGGCTCGGGGATGCGGGCGATGATGATCGCCGCCAACGACCTGCGCTGCGGCGACTACAAGGTGGTCGCCGCGGGGGGGATGGAGAGCATGAGCCAGGCCCCCTATCTGGCGGCCGGGGTGCGCGACGGCCTGCGGCTCGGGCATGGCAAGCTCATCGACTCGACGATCCACGACGGCCTCTGGGACCCCTACAACGACCTCCACATGGGCAACTGCGCCGAGCTCTGCGCCGCCGAGTACAAGTTCACCCGCGAGGAGCAGGACGCCTTCTCGGTCGAGAGCTACCGCCGGGCCAAGGAGGCCTGGGAGAAGGGGCTCTTCGCCGAGGAGATCGTCCCGGTCTCGATCGCCGGCAAGAAGGGGGCGACCGTCGTCGACCGCGACGAGGAGCCGTTCAAGGTCGATCTGGCGAAGATCGGCGGCCTGCGCCCCGCCTTCCAGAAGGACGGCACGGTGACCGCCGGCAACGCCAGCAAGATCAACGACGGCGCCGCCGCCCTGGTGCTGACGACCGCCGCTCACGCCGCCCGGCTGGGGAAGAAGCCCATCGCCAGGATCCTCGCCCACGCGAGCCTCGCCCAGAAGCCGGAGTGGTTCACTACCGCTCCGGTGGGCGCCGCCCGCGCCCTCCTCGAACGGGCGGGGATCAAGGCGGCCGACGTCGACCTCTGGGAGGTCAACGAGGCCTTCGCCGTCGTCGCCCAGGCCTTCCTCCGCGACCTCGACCTCCCGGCCGACCGGGTCAACGTGCGGGGCGGGGCGGTGGCGCTCGGCCACCCGATCGGCTCCTCCGGGGCCCGCATCGTTGTCACCCTCCTCCACGCCCTCCGCCAGAGCGGCGGCCGGTTGGGGGTCGCCGCCATCTGCATCGGCGGCGGCGAGGCGACGGCGATCCTCGTCGAGCGCACGGAAGGCTGACCGGCAGGATGGTTACGCTCCGCCCACGCCCGCTGCCGTTCGTCTTGGCGTCGCTGCTCGCCCTTCCCGCGATGTTGGCGATCGGACCGTCGACGCTGGTCGCCCAGACGCCTCCCGGCACAGCCACCCCGGCGGCGCCGTCCTCGGCTCCGTCCCCCGCGGCGCCGAAGCCGGGCGACCCCCAGCCGGCGGCGGCCGGGACCCCGGCAATCGTTCTTCCCGGCCAGCCGGCGAAACCCGAGCCCGGGGTCCCCACGACCAACGGCGCCCCCGCCAAGGCTCCCGGCGCCCCGGTGCCGGTCCCCACTCCCCCCGACCCCAACCGGATCGAGTTCAACCTCAACTTTCCCAAGGAACAGGGGGGCGGGAGCGCGGCGGGGAGCGCCGCCTCGCTCGAATACGTGCGCGAGACGTTCGCGGTGCTCGCCGGCAACGTCAAGGTGAAGTACCAGGACATGGACATCTCGGCCGACCGCGCCGAGATCGACCTGCAGACCAAGCTGGTGACCGCGACCGGCCATGTCATCGTCGACCAGGGGCCGCGCCGGATGTCGGGCGACACCCTCAAGTTCGACCTCGACACCAAGACCGGCACGCTCGAGAACGCCACCGCCCAGGTGCAGCCCGACTACTATTTCACCGGCCGCGAGATCTCGAAGACCGGCGACGACACCTATGAGGTGGTCGACGGCATCTTCACCTCCTGCAGCCAGAAGACCCCCGACTGGAGCTTCAAGCTCGGACGGGCGGAGGTCGAGGTCGAGGGCTACGCTCGCATCCACAACGCGACTTTGAAGGCGAAGAAGCTGCCGGTCTTCTACACCCCCTACATCCTCTGGCCGGCGAAGTCCGAGCGCACCTCGGGGCTCCTGATCCCCAACCTCGGCTACTCGGCGACCCGCGGCGCCCTCTTCGGGCTCGCCTACTACCAGGTCCTCGGCCGGAGCTACGACACCACCTTCCACTTCGACGACTACAGCAAGAAGTATTTCGGGGTGGGGGACGAGTTCCGCTATCACCCGACCGAGGGGACGATCGGCTCGTTCCTCGGCTACGCCATCAAGGACCCCACCGTCGACCGCTATCGCTACAAGCTCCTCTTGAACCATGTCACCGAGGACCTCCCCTTCGGCATGCGCGGGGTGATCTCCTACCAGAAGGTGTCGGACTTCAACTACTACCGGGACTTCGAGCGCGACATCAACGCCAACAGCCTGCGCTCGATCTACAGCCGCGGGTTCATCACCGGCAACTGGGGGCCGAACCTCCTCAACTTCTTAGTCGACGACCGGGCGACCTTCGTCGACACCGACAACACCAACACCTTCACCAGCGCCAACAGCATCATCCAGAGGAAGCTCCCCGAGCTCGAATACCGCCTGCGCTCGACCGAGCTCGGCAAGCTGCCGCTCTATCTCCAGTTCCAGGGTTCGCTCGACTATCTGGACATCGCCCGGCCGCAGAGCTACTCCGGCCGTTACGGCCGGGCCGACGTCTTCCCCGAGCTCACCCTCCCCATCCGGACCTTCCCCTGGCTGTCGCTCTCGTTGACCGGCGGCGAGCGTCTCACCTGGTACGGCAACAAGGTCGATCCCACGGGCACCAAGTTCACCGGTGGCGGCCTGACCAGGAACCTCCCCGAGGCCAGCGCCGAGCTCGTCGGGCCGTCGTTCACCCGGATCTTCGGCGGCTTCGGGTCGTTCAGCAAACTGAAGCACGTCATCGAGCCGCGCTGGACCTACACCTACCAGGGGGCGATCGACAAGCCGGAGGAGATCCCGCTCTTCGACGAGGTCGACTTCCAGTCGGCGATGAACGTCGGCCGGATCGCCCTCGACAACCGCCTGCTCGGCAAGCCCAAGGACGAGAAGAAGGGGAGCGCGCGGGAGATCCTCCTGGTCGAGGTCGCCCGCTCCTACAGCTTCGATCCCAAGCAGCCGCTGCAGACCGGCGAGGTCATCCCGCCCACCGAGACCGGGCCGCAGACCCCGCCCCTGGCCTCCAAGGCGGGGCCGATCGAGGGGCTCATCCGCTTCAACCCGACCGAGGTCACCTCGCTCAAGTACGAGGTGACCTACGACACCCTCTTCAAACGCCTGTCGGGGACCGCCCTCTCGGGCAACCTCGCGCTCGGGCCCGACACCGTCGGCCTCTCCTGGTTCACCCGCTACCTGACCCAGACGGGCGAGAAGCAGAGCGACCAGGTGGGGATCTCCGCCGGTCTGGAGATCCTCCCCAAGCGGCTGCACCTGGATGCCCAGATCAGCTTCGACGCCGAGAACCATCTCCTCCAGCAGCAGCGCTACATCGCGAGCTGGGCGTCGCAGTGCTTCGGCTTGCAGGTGGAGCTGCGCGACTACCGCTCCGGGACCGGGCCGTTCGCGACGCGGACGACGGACTACCGCTTCTCGCTGTCGCTCAAGAACGTCGGCACCTTCCTGGACCTTACCGGTCGCGCCTACGGGGGTCAGTAAAGAGAGACCATGAAAGGACTGATCCTCTCCGGCGGGAAGGGGACGCGGCTCCGGCCGCTCACCTACACCTCCGCCAAGCAGCTGGTGCCGGTGGCCAACAAGCCGGTGCTCTTCTATGCCATCGAGGCGATGATCGAGGCCGGGATCACGGAGATCGGCATCGTCGTCGGCGACACCCGGCGCGAGATCAAGGCGGCGGTGGGGGATGGCTCGCGCTTCGGCGCCCGGGTCACCTACATCGAGCAGGACGAGCCGCGCGGCCTCGCCCACGCGGTGATGATCGGCGAGGATTTCCTGGCCGACACGCCATTCGTCATGTACCTGGGCGACAACCTGATCGCCGGCGGCATCACGAGCCTCGTCGAGGAGTACAAGAGCTCGGGCTGCAACGCCGAGATCCTCCTCGCCGAGGTGCCCAACCCCGAGCAGTTCGGGGTCGCCGAGCTCGCCCCCGGCGGCAAGGTCGAGCGCCTGGTCGAGAAGCCCAAGGAGCCGAAGAGCAATCTCGCCCTCGTCGGGGTCTACATGTTCGACTCGAACATCTTCGAGTCCGTACACCGGATCAAGCCCTCGGCCCGCGGCGAGCTCGAGATCACCGACGCCATCCAGGATTTGATCGACCGCGGCCTCTCCGTCCACCCGCACATCGTCCGCGGCTGGTGGAAGGACACCGGCAAGCTGGAGGACATGCTGGAGGCCAACCGGATCGTCCTCGAAACCCTGAACGTGCCGCATCCCATCGGCGACTCGGGGGAAGGCAGCCGGATCGAGGGGCGGGTGCAGCTCGGGGCGGGGGTCGAGATCGTCGACTCGCTCGTCCGCGGGCCGGTCGTCATCGGCGACGGGACGCGGCTCGAACATGCCTTCGTCGGCCCCTACACCTCGATCGGCGAGCGCTGCAAGATCGAGCGCTGCGAGATCGAGAACTCGATCATCCTCGCCGACTGCGAGATCAAGGACATTCCGCTGCGGATCGACGGCTCGCTCATCGGCCGCAACGTCCGCATCGTCAAGACCGACCAGAAGCCCAAGGCCTACCGCTTCATGCTCGGCGACAACTCCGAGGTGGGGATCACCTAGCGTGCGGACCCTCATTCTAGGCGGCACCGGGATGCTGGGCCGGGCCGTCACCGCCGCCGCGAGGCGGCGCGGCTTCCCCGCCCTGGCCCTCTCGCACGCCCAGGCCGACGTCACCGACCGGGAGCGCCTGCTCTACTGGGTGCGGGAGTTCCGGCCGGAGCTGGTGGTGAACGCCGCCGCCTACACCAAGGTCGACCTCTGCGAGAGCGAGCGCGAGACGGCCTTCGCGATCAATGGCACCGCTCTGGACGCCGTGGCCGAGGCGGCCGCGGTCGCGATCCCCGGCGGCGCCGTCCTCCTCCACGTCTCGACCGACTACGTCTTCGACGGCCGGGGAAGTGAGCCCTACAGAGAGGACGACCCGACCGGGCCGCTCTCGGTCTACGGGGAGAGCAAGCTCTCCGGCGAGCGGCTGGCCCTCCAGTACGGCCGCACCCTGGTGGTGCGGGCGAGCTGGCTCTTCGGCCCGGGCGGTCCGAACTTCGTCGCCACCATCGTCCGGCTGCTCCGGGAGGGCCAGAAGCCGCTCCGGGTGGTCGACGACCAGCGTGGCGGTCCCACCTATACCCCCTATCTCGCCAAGGCCCTGCTCGATCTCGCGCCGCTCGTCGCCGCCGGCATGGGCGGCATCGGCGGCGTTCTCCACTACCAGAACCGCGAGCCGGTAACCTGGTATGGTTTAGCATCTGAGATCGCGCGCCTCACGTCTGGGAACCCCGCGGGTAGGGTCGTGCCGGTCACCACGGCGGAGTTCCCCCGGCCGGCGATCCGTCCGGCCTGGTCGGTCCTCGACGTCTCCCGTTTCGAGGCCGCGGTGGGCCGGCGGGTCGAGCCCTGGGAGATGGGGCTCGCCGAGTACCTGACATCTATCGCTTCAGGAGGAAGTCGATGAAGGCTTTGATCACTGGAATCACCGGTTTCGCCGGGTCGCACCTGGCGGAGTACCTGCTCGCCGAGCATAAAGACGTTGCGGTCTTCGGCACCTATCGCTGGCGCAGCCGGATGGACAACGTCGAGCACCTGGAGGGGCAGATCGAGCTGGTCGAGAGCGATCTCCGCGACTACACCTCGGTCTACGCGGCGCTCGACCGCATCCGGCCCGACTACATCTTTCATCTCGCGGCGCAGAGCTTCGTCCCCTCGTCGTGGACGGCGCCGGCCGAGACCCTGACCACCAACGTGGCGGGGCAGACCAACCTCTTCGAGGCCGTCCGCGCCCTCGGGCTCGACCCGGTGATCCAGATCGCCTGCTCCTCCGAGCAATATGGCCTGGTCCACCCCGACGAGGTGCCGATCAAGGAGACCAATCCGCTCCGGCCGCTCTCCCCCTACGCGGTCTCCAAGGTGGCGCAGGACTTCCTCGGCTACCAGTACTTCCAGAGCTACGGGATGAGAGTCATCCGCACCCGCGGCTTCAACCACACCGGCCCGCGGCGCGGCCACCCCTTCGTCACCTCGAACTTCTGCCGCCAGGTGGCGTCGATCGAGGCCGGTTTCCAGGAGCCGGTGATCCGGGTGGGGAACTTGGACGCCATCCGTGACTTCACCGATGTCCGCGACATGGTCCGCGCCTACTGGCTGGGGGTCACCAAGGGCCGGCCGGGGGAGGTCTACAACATCGCGACGGGGACGGGGATCAGCATCCGCGCTCTCTTGGACAAGATCCTCGGTCTCTCGAACGTCCATGTGCGGACCGAGGTCGATCCCACCCGCCTGCGCCCCTCCGACGTCGAGATCCTGATCGGCGACAGCTCGAAGTTCCGCGCCGATACCGGCTGGGAGCCGCGTATCCCCTTCGACCAGACGGTCCAGGACCTCCTCGACTACTGGCGGGAGGTGGTGGCGCGCCGCAAGCGTCCGGTCGCCGCCCCGGTCCCGGCGTAGGCGGGGAAGGCGCCGATGCGCATCCTCATCACCGGCATCAGCGGTTTCGTGGGGCCCCGCCTGGCGCTCCACCTCCTCGCCAGGGGCGACCAGGTGAGCGGCACCTACCTGGACATCCGGCCCGCGCTGCCGGATCTGGCGGCCATCGAGCTCCACGAGGCCGACCTCCTGGATGCCCCGGCGCTCGCCCGGGTGATCGCCGAAGTCGACCCCGAGGCGGTGGTCAATCTGGCCGGCCTCTCGCACGTCGGGGAGTCCTGGAAGCGGATGGGCGAATACTTCCGGGTGAACGTCCTGGGGACGGAGAACCTCCTCAAGGCCGCCGCCGGGAGGCGGGTGGTGGTGGCCTCGTCGGCCGAGGTCTACGGCGCGGTGCCGCCCGAGCGCCAGCCGATCCGCGAGGAGGAGCCGGTCGATCCGCGCACCCCCTACGCCCTGACCAAGGCGGCCTCGGAGCGCCTCGCCTATGCCTACGGAGCGGTGGTGGTGCGCGCCTTCAACCTGGTGGGACCGGGGCAGAGCCCGGCCTTCGCCCTCCCCACCTTCGCCGCCCAGCTCGCCGCTATCGCCCGCGGCGAGCAGGAGCCGGTCTTGAAAGTGGGGAACCTCTCCGCCCGCCGCGACTTCGTCCACGTGGACGACGCCGCCGCCGCCCTCCGCCTGCTGGCCGAGAAGGGCGAGCCGGGCGGCACCTACAACCTGGCGAGCGGGACGGCCTTCTCGATCAGCGAAGCGCTCGACCGGTTGAAAGCGGTCTCGGGGGTCGACGCCCGGATCGAGATCGACCCCGACCGCATGCGGCCGGCCGACCTGCCGCTGCTCTTAGGCGACAGCGGGCGGCTCCGGGCGCTCGGGTGGCGGCCGGAGCGGACGGTCGACCAGGCGTTGGCGGACCTGTGGGCGGCGGTCCGGGGGTAGGGGCGCGCTACAGGCGTCCGTAGAACCTACCGAAGCGGATTCCGAGTCTTCAGCTCCGGGAAGAGCGTGAAATCGCGGTCGGCGGACCAGAGCTCGGTCACACCGTGACCGAGACAGAGGGCGGCGATTCGGGCGTCGTGCACCTTGGCGCCGGTTACCTGCCCTGCGGCGAGCAGCCGCCCGAGCACCGGCCAGTAGCCAGCGGGCTCGCTCAACAGCACCAGGCTTGGAGAGGCGAGCAGAGCGGCGACCTGCTCCAGCGCGCGTCCCAACTCGGTAGGGGGACGGTAGATTTTGAGGTGGGTGGAGATGGCGATGAACTCGTGTATGCAGGGCCAGGGGATCGCCCAGGTAGCCGTGCCCTCGACGAGGGGGCGTAAGGCCTGCCGCGCCAGCTCAAACCAGGGTGAATCGCTTCGGTGGGCATAAACCAGGAGATTGGTGTCGACCGCGATCAAGCCCCACGCCCCGCGAAGATCCGGTCACGAAGAAGGTTCCAGTTGTCCACTTCGATCTCGGGCGCGACTCCTTCGCCAGCGACGCTCAGGTCGGGCCATCGATAGGATGCCTTCTGCTCTCGCTGTGCCAGTGCGGCCCGCAACCCTTCCTCGATCAGGGTGCGTAGCGTCGTTCCCTCGCGCTGGGCGACCTCCTCCGAGCGCGCGAACAGATCCTCAGCGATCTCTATCGTCGTCTTCATGATGACGCTGATCCTAGCATGCGGATGTCTGGGTCACCGCGAGGGAGACGTCCTGCCGCGCAGCTCCTAGCTCCGCTCCCGCCGTGGGCGCTCGATGTTCTCGGCAGTGACCCGATCGCGGGCTGCCTGCGCTTGAAACGAGCGGATCTGATCCGGCAGATCGAGGCCGGCTTCGGGCCGCTCTGGGTTGCGTCCGGCCCCCACTTTCGCCTGCCTGCTCTGCCGGTTTACCATAGAGGACGATCGTTCCTGAGCAGTTTTCCTACTCCTGACCCTGAGGTTAAGCCCATGGCTTCGACTCCCTCGACCCTGCCGCCCGCCGCCCCTACAGCGGACCTCAACCATCACATGCGCTTCCATGCCCCGAGCTTCCACCTGGCACCGGTCTTCGGGTCCGGCTGGTTCGGGGAGAAGGCGGAGGCGTTCGCGCGCTTCTTTGGTACGCCGACCTTCCTCATCGCCCAGTCGGTGATCGTCTTCGGCTGGATCCTGGCGAACGTCGCCGGCTGGGTCAAGTTCGACCTCTACCCCTTCATCCTCCTGAACCTCGCTTTCAGCCTCCAGGCGGCCTACGCCGCGCCGCTCATTCTCCTCGCCCAGACCCGGCAGGCCGATCGCGACAAGGCGCTCGCCGAAGCGGATGCCCAGCATCGCGAGGCCCTGGCGTCGGCGAACCTCGATCGACAGAATATGGCGGCCCAGCAGGGGGCGCAGCTCCTGGAGCTCCTGCGCCAGAACACCGAGCTCACCCGCCTCACCCAGCAGCTCACCTCCCGGATCGAAGAGCTGACCGGGGAGATCCACCAGCGGACGTGCGCTGGCGGGCACGCCGGATAGATCGTCCCCAGAGAGCGGAAAAAACGAAAGGAGCCCGGCATCGCGCTCGCCGGGCTCCTTCGTGGATCGATCCGTGACGCGCTGTCTACTGGCCCGGTCCGTTCGGGGGGGGCGGCTGCTGGCGGTTCCGGCGCGGGTTGCCCTGGGGTTGACCCTGGGGCTGACCCTGGCCGCCGCGGGGGCGATTCTGGGCCTGAGCCTGAGCCTGCCGGGGCGGGGGTGCCTGGCGTTGCGGACGCTGGGCGCGCTGCTGCTGGCGCGCCTGCTGAGCCTGCTGGCGAGCCGCCATCTGCTGCTGACGATTCTGGTTGGCCTGCTGACGTTGGGCGTTCTGCTGTTGGCGAGCGGCGGCCTGCTGCTGGCGGTTCTGCTGAGCCTGCTGATTGCGCTGGTTGGCCTGCTGGCGAGCGGCGGCCTGCTGCTGGCGGTTGTTCTGGGCCTGCTGATTGCGCTGGCTAGCCTGCTGCTGGCGGCCGACGCGCTGCTGCTGACGTGCGGCGATCTGCTGCTGGCGGTTCTGCTGGGCCTGCTGGTTGTGCTGATTGCGCTGGCTAGCCTGCTGCTGGCGTCCGACGCGCTGCTGCTGACGTGCGGCGATCTGCTGCTGGCGGTTCTGCTGGGCCTGCTGGTTGTGCTGATTGCGCTGGCTGGCCTGCTGCTGGCGGCCGACGCGCTGCTGCTGACGAGCGGCGATCTGCTGCTGGCGGTTCTGCTGGGCCTGCTGGTTGTGCTGGTTGCGCTGGCTGGCCTGCTGCTGGCGTCCGACGCGCTGCTGCTGGCGCCCGGCGATCTGCTGCTGGCGGTTCTGGGCCTGCTGGTTGCGCGGGTTGTTGTTTGGCTGCCGGGCGGCAAGCGTCTGCCGCTGCTGGCGGGCGACATGGTTGGCTCGGATGGCGACTGCTGCTGCGGCAGCCGTCATCACCGCGCGCCGGGCGATCGGGCGGGCGGGCGGCGGAGCGACCGAGGCGGCGCGCTGCACCTGGGGGCGGAAGAGGGCGACCCGGTTGCCCTGGATCTGCTCCCGCTGGTGCCGCTGGCCCGGCGCCAGGTCGGCGACCTGGTAGCGCGGTACGTTTCTGCCGATCACCCGCTGGATGCGGTCGACCGGCACGCCCTGGTTGATGAAGCGGTTGTTCTCGAACCGGTAGTTGGTGAAGTTGCGGGTCTGCCGCCAGATCTCCGGGGCCTGCACCTCCGACACCACGTAGCTGTCGAGGCGCGGGGCGAGGAACTGGCGCTCCGGCACGAAGACGTAGTCCTCAGGCGTCAGGCTGGCGGAAAAGTTCACCCCACCGTAATCGACCCCGTAGTTGCCGCTGAACTCGGCCGAGGGCGGCAGGGGAGCCCAACCGACGTAGTCGTTCCCCTCCTGCCAGGAGACCCAGGCCGGACCCCACTCCTGACCCGGGACCCACTCCCAACCGTAGTCGGGGTCATCGGTCCAGCGGCCGTAGTGGTAGGTCGCCCAGCCATAGGGCTCGTCCGAGACCCAGGTCCAGCCATAGTCGGTCAGGGTCCAGTGTCCGGACTGGTAGGGGCGCCAATGGCTCCGGGTGTGCCGCGGGACCCAGCACCAGCCGTGCTGCGGGCGGTCGACCCAGTTGCCATAGGGTGCCAGGTCGTCGTAGAAGAAACCGACGTCCACCGCGGCGCGGCCGGAGGAGCCGATGTGGATCCCCGCCGTGACCGAAGTCGAGGCGGAGGCCGCCCCGGCGAGGGCGCCCAGGGACAGGGCGAGGAGTGCGATCCGTGTTGTTTTCATAGGTCACCTCGTTACGGTTTGCGATGCCCGGTGGGTTGAAAAGGTCGTACTTCCGGAATGGCACCGCGGCGACTGCTTTCACCTTTCCTATAGGGCAAGAACCGTGCCCGGGATCTCCCGGGGGGGCCGGGGGCCGATAGACCGGTCGGGAGGACAGGCCCGGGTCCGGGAGCGGACGGACGGCCGCAAAAGGCGAGAGCCCGGCTCCATCGCCGGGCTCTCGCTTCTCGTCAAGCTGTTTTAAGGCGACTACCGCCCCGGACTTTGCGGGGGAGGAGGCTTGTGCTCGTCCTTGGGGTTGGCGCGCGGCTTGCCCTGACCCTGGGGCTGACCCTGCGGTCTACCCTGACCCTGACCCTGGGGCCTACCCTGACCCTGACCCGCCTGGCCGTGCGGCCGGTTGTTCTGCGCCGGCTGCGGCTGGGGCTGCTGCCGGGGCTGCCGCTGCTGACGGGAGGGCTGCTCCTGGGACTGGGGCTGCTGCTGCTGGACAGCCTGCTGGTGGGCCTGCTGGTGGCGCCGGGTGGCCTGCGGCTGCGGCTGTGCCGCCTCAGTGGGGGCGGCAGGGGCGGCTTGCTGCTGGTGCCGCGGCTGGCGCGCCTGGGGCTCTGCCGGCGAAGGGGGGGTATTCCGGGGCGCCGCGGGGCGATTGGTGTTGGCCTGGCGCGCCAACCCGCGCTGGCGGCCGTCCGCCGGCGGGTTCGGGCGGGCCGCCTGGACGTCGGCGGGGCTCTTCACCGAGCGCCGCGCCGCCGAACGCTCGGGCGGCGGTGCCACGTTGGCCTTCTCCACCTGCGGCCTGAAGAGGGAGACCCGGTTCGCCTGGATCTGCCCACCCCGGTGACGCTGGTCGGCCCCGAGGTCGCCGATCTGATAGTGCGGCACCGGGCGGCCGATCACCTGCTGCACCCGTTCGACCGGGAGGCCCTGGTTGATGATCCGGTTGTTGACCACCCGGTAGTTGGTGACGTTCCGGGTCTGCTGGAAGATGTTCCTCTCCCCTCCCCGCTGGACGTAGTAGCTGTCGAGACGCGGCGCCAGGAACTGGCGCTCGGGGACGAAGAGATAGGCCTCGGGCGCGATGGCGGTCGAGAAATCGACTCCGCCGAAGCCCTGGCCGCTCCACTGGGCCGACGGCGGCAGGGGCGCCCAGCCGACATAGTTGCCCCCCTCCTGCCAGGAGACCCAGGCCGGAGCCCACTCGTTGCCCGGAACCCACTCCCAGCCGGCCTCGGGGTCCTGGTACCAGCGGCCGTAGTGGTAGGTCGCCCAGCCGTAGGGCTCGTCCGAGATCCAGGTCCAGCCTTCGTCGGTCTCGACCCAGTGCCCCTGCTGGTAGGGACGCCAGGAGGACGACGCCTGGCGCGGCGTCCAGACCCAGCCGTAGCTCGGGCGCTGGACCCAGTTGCCGTAGGAAGCGAGGTCGTCGTAGAAGTAGCCGAGATCGACCGCGGCGCGGCCGGACGAGCCGATGCGGACTCCCGCCGAGACCGAGACCGCGGCGGAGCCCATTCCGGCGAAGGCGCCGAGGAGGAGGAGGCTGAGGAGGACGGTGCGGGTCGTTTTCATCATGCGTCACCTCGTGACGTTAGAGTGGCGGAAGAGGAGAACCGACTCCTCGGATCGGGTTTACAACGGAAACAGAAGTAGGATCTAGCAAGAATCGGGCCCACGGTTTCGGTCGAGTCCCGGCGGCCGCGCGCCAGCCGCCCTGGCGCCGCCCGTGCCGGCCGCCTGATATATTCCGCGTCCAGAATGAAAGTCCTCGTCACCGGTGGTACCGGATTCCTCGGCCGGCGGGTCGTCGCCGAGCTCCTTGCACACCCGGAGGTCGCCCAGGTGCGGCTCCTGGTACGCGGCGGCGCTTCGCGCGAGCGCTTCCCCAGGACGGTCGAGTTCGCCCCCGGGGACGTCACCGACCGCCTCTCCCTCGTCCGCGCCTGCCAGGGTTGCGACGCCATTCTTCATGCCGCCGCCCTGGTCAAGATTCTCGCCCCCGCCAAGGACTTCGACCGCATCAACGTCGAGGGGATCAGGAACGCCCTCCATGCGGCGGAGTCCGGCGGCCTCTCGCGCTTTCTCTACGTCTCGAGCTTCATGGCCCTGGGGCCCACCGAGGGCGGCTCGGGGGGCGTCCTCGACGAGTCGGCCGAGCCGCGCGACCGGGTCTGGATCAACGACTACGAGCGCACCAAGACGCTCGCCGACCGCATCGCCCGGGCGGCCATCGCCGAGGGGGCGCCGGTCTCCGTCGTCTACCCGGGGGTGATCTACGGTCCGGGCGAGCTGACCGAGGGGAACATCGTCGTCCGCCACCTGCTGGACCTCGCCCACCGGCGCCTCCCCGTCCTCCTGGGCAAGCCCGAGCGGCGTTGGAACTACGTGCATGTCGAGGACGTGGCCCGCGGCATCGTCGCCACTCTGACCGCCAAGGCGGAGGGGCGCTACGTCCTCGGCGGGGAGAACGTCCTCCAGTCCGACTTCTACCGCACCTTCGAGGCGCTCTCCGGCATCCCGGCCCCCAAGCGGCGCCTGCCCGACGGCGTCGCCAAGCTGGCCGGGGCGGCCGACAAGGCCCTGGCGCAGCTCCGGGGAAAGACGCCGCAGCTCACCCCCGACCTGGTGGAGGTCTACCGGCACGACTGGGCCTACAGCTCGGAGCGGGCGCGGACCGCCCTCGGCTACCGCTTCCGGCCGCTCAAGAAGGGGATGGAGGGGACGATCGCCTGGCTCCGCGAATCGGGCCAGTGGCCGCAGGGGAAGAAAGAGAACGGCCGGGGGGGCCGCCGGGGAGGCCAAAGATGAGCCGCATTCCGCCGAGCGAGGTGCTGCGCAAGGGGGTCCACATCGGGGCCGGCTTCCTGGCTCTCGCCCTCCGCCCGCTCGGCCCCGCGCTCGCCGTCTGCCTGGCCGCGGGCGCCCTCGCCTTCAACCTCCTCCTCCTGCCCCGCCTCGGTGGCCGCAAGCTCTGGCGCGACCACGAGCACGCCTCGGGCTCGGCTGTGGGGATCGTCCTCTATCCCCTGACCGTCCTCCTCCTCGTCCTCCTCTACTGGAAGCACCTGGAGATCGCCGCCGCCAGCTGGGGCATCCTCGCTTTCGGCGACGGCATGGCGGCGGTCGTCGGCATCACCCTCGGCCGCGCCAAGCTCCCCTGGAATCCGGGGAAGAGCTGGGCCGGGAGCCTCGCCTACGTCCTTTTCGGTACCTTCGCCGCCACCGGGCTCCTCCTGTGGACGGCGCCGGGCCGCTACGAGACCGGCTTCGCCCTCGCCATCTGCTTTGCCGCCACCCTCGTCGCCGCCGGCTTGGAGTCGATCCCCGAGGGGCTCGACGACAACCTCGGGGTGCCGCTCCTCGGGAGCGTCTTTCTTTTCGGGCTCGCCTTCACCCGCGGCCACTGGGGGGTCCTCTTCGACGAGGGGCTCGGGCGCCGGCTGCTCCTTGGCCTCGCGATCAACGCCATCCTCGCCGCCGTCGCCTGGGCGGCGCGGACGGTCGACCTCTCGGGAGTGATCGGCGGCATCTTCGTGGGGACGGTGATCTACGGCTTCCTCGACTGGCAGGGCTTCCTCCTCATGCTCGCCTTTTTCGTCCTCGGAAGCGCGACGACCAAGCTCGGCTACCGCCGGAAGGCGGCCTTGAACCTGGCGCAGGAAAAGGGGGGGAGGCGGGGCGCCCGGCACGCCTTCGCCAACTGCGGGGTGGCCGCCGCCTGCGCCCTCTTCGCCCACGCCACCCCTTTCCTCTCTCTCTCTCTCTTTGCCTTCGCCGGCGCCTTCGCCACCGCCGCCGCCGACACCGCCTCCTCCGAGATCGGCCAGCTCCTCGGCCGCCGCACCTTCCTCCTCACCACCTTCAAGCCGGTGCCGAAGGGGACGGAGGGCGCCGTCTCGCTCGAAGGGACGCTCGCCGGGATCGCCGCCTCGCTGCTCATCGCGGCGCTCGGCGCCTGGGTCGGGTTCTACGACTGGATCGGGGTGATCCCCGTCGTCCTCGCGGCTTTCATCGGCACCACCTTCGAGAGTCTGGTAGGGGCGGCGCTCGAGAAGCGGAAGCTCCTCGACAACGAGGCCCTCAATTTCCTCAACACCTTGGTCGGCGCGGTCGCCGCCGCCGCTCTCGGCGCGGCCTTCCTCGTCTTTTTCTAGGCAGTTTCCGGCAGAGATCAGAAAGTGGCCTCGAAGCTCTCGCTCTACAGCAAGCTGGTGCGTCCGTTCACCCTGCTCCCGCCGCTCCTCGGGATCATCTCGGGTGCCATCTGCGCCTTCGGCTCGGTGCACAACCCCGACCCGCGCCGGGCGGTCACCCTCGCGGTCGTCGCCACCGTCGTCTTGGGCTCGCTCTGCGCCAGCTTCATGAACGCGGCTTCGAACGCCATCAACCAGATCTACGACCTGGAGATCGACCGCCTCAACAAGCCCGACCGGCCGCTCGTCACCGGCGAGCTGTCGATCCGGGAGGTCTGGATCCTCTCCTGGATCCTCTACGCCCTGGCGCTCGTCCCCACCTGGCTCGTCGTCCCCTATCCGTACACGACGCTCGGGGAGAAGCTCGCGGCACCGGTCTCCCAGCACGCCCCCTTCTTCATCTATCTGGCGGGGCTCCTCTTCACCTTCATCTACTCGGCGCCGTCGCTCGGCCGGACCAAGGCGCGGGGGATGCTCGCCAACTGGACGATCGCCATCCCCCGTGGCGTCCTCTTGAAGGTGGCGGGGTGGGGGATGGTCGCCTACGTCGGCTCGACCGAGCCCTGGGCCCTGGGGTCGATCTTCGGCCTCTTCATCCTGGGCGCCCTCTCGACCAAGGACTTCGCCGACATCGAGGGCGACCGCCTGGGGGGTTGCCGGACCCTCCCCATTCTCTACGGCCCGAAAAAAGCGGCCTGGATGATCAGCCCGTCCTTCGTCCTCCCCTGGCTCCTCCTGCCCCTCGGCGCCCACCTGCGCGATCCGCAGGACCCCTCGCATCCGATCCTCACCGGCGATCCCCGGCTCCTCACCGCCATGGGGGTGCTCTTCACCCTCTGGGGGGCCTACACGGTCTGGCTCCTCGTGCGCGATCCGGCCTCGCTCACCGAGACCGAGAACCACCCCTCCTGGAAGCACATGTACCTGATGATGATGGCCGCCCAGATCGGCTTTGCCCTGGCATACCTGTTTTAGGCCTGACAACCTGGAGAGTTGACATCACCAATCGGCGCCACCTAGAATAGGTTTGCCATGCAAACTAGTCTCTCTCAAGATCTGGACGCCCGAAAGGCTCTCGAGCGGAGCGGTTTCATCAAGCGAAACTTCAAGGACCTCCGCGGCCTGCTGACGGCGTGGATGGGCCTGGCTTGTCTCCTCGTGGGAATCTGCTTTAGCTCCTGGTACTCCGAGGAGCTGGGCGCTGTCGGATCTAGAGCCTATGACGTCAGGGCCTACTTCGTTTTCCTTCTGGCCTTCATCGGCGTCGGTATGACTCTCTTGCTGGCTCCCGGCTTTTGGGCGTTGTCGGCGTACTACCGGGGGCTAGGCCTCGTCCGGCCGAGCGAGCGGCGATGTCCTTCTTTTCTGACTCTTCTGATCGCCTCGCTGATCCTGTTCGACTTTCTGCGGCCTTTAGGGATCGCGATATATGCCTGTTTCGGCCTGCCCTGGATCGCCCAGGGTCTGGCCAGACCTCAGCTCGACCGCCTCTTTTTGGGTCTCGGTTTTTTGGCGTTCGGGGCTTTCCAAAGCATGCTCGCCCCCGCAGCCGAGAGCGCGAACCTGGCCCTCGCCGTGGGTGGCGCTGCCTGCATCGCCGTTGGGATGCTCGATCATCGGTTTCTGGTCAGCGCCCTGGCGCCGACTCTGGCAAGAAGCCCCATACCTTGGTTCGCCTGAGCGGCACCGGCTTAAGCGAGAGCAGAGGGATGGCCGCCCAGATCGGCTTCGCCCTGGCATACCTGTTTTAGGCGCTCCTGTCCTAAGATGGTGCCGCCCGGCGGGATGGCATCCGGGCGGGAGGCCTCGATATGGAGCGGACGGAGCAGACGGAGCGGACGGATGGGAAGGTGAAAGGCGGCACCGACGAGATCTCGGCCGCCGTGGCGGAGGACCTGGCGGCATTCGACATCGAGGCGGCGGAGTCGGAGTCGCATCTCGCCCTCGCTAGGGGGACGGACCTCCCGAGCACCGGGCTCCTCTCCTTTTACGACACCCTCCGCGAGAAGATTCTGAAGACGGTCGAGAGCAAGACCGGGAAGCTCCCGGGCGACGCCGTCCGCATGCTCCTCCTGGTGCCGGACGTCTTCATTCTCCTCGTCCGCCTGACCCTGGACAAGAGCGTCCCCGGCGCCACCCGGACGATGATCGGCGGCGCCCTCGCCTACTTCATCCTCCCCTTCGACCTCCTGCCCGAGGCGATCCTGGGGCCGGTCGGCTATCTGGACGACCTGGTGCTCGCCGCGGCGGTCCTCTCCCAGGCCTTCGGCGGCGAGCTCGAACCCTACGCCAGGAAGCACTGGAGCGGCGACGAGGACCTCCGCATCGTCTTAAGGGACATCACGCTCACCGCCCACAAGCTCCTCGGCGACAAGGTCTACGAGCGGCTGAAGCGGGTGCTCCGGCGGCGGGGTGTGGAGCTCAAGGATTGAGGGCGGTCGAACCGACGATGCGCAACCGAGGGGCGAGCGGGCGGCGAGAGCGCGAGTACCTCCGCAATTGTCAGCCACGCTGGCATTTCCGGCCCCCGGCCTGGCTCGGAGGGGTGCTCCTGGGGGGCGCGGCGTTGGCGCTGCCGGCCGTCGCCCATGCCTGGATCGCCCGCCGGGCCCTGCCGCCGCGGGCGCCGACCTGGGGCCGGGCGCACCGCTACGCCGGGCGGCACGGCGAGATCGCCTTCCAGCAGCTGGGCGAGGGCCCGCCGATCCTCCTCCTTCACTCCTTCGGCCCCGGCCACGACTCGGCCGAGTGGCGCGCCGTGGCCGAAGGGCTGGCCGGCCGCTGGTCGGTCTACGTGCCGGATCTGCCGGGCTGGGCGCGCTCGGCGCCGCCCCGCACCTACCGTCCTGGAGTCTACGTCTCGGTTCTGGAGGAGTTCCTCGCCGGAGTGGTGCGGGAACCGGCGGTGGTGGTCGCTGCCGGGCTGCCCGCGGCCTACGCCCTGGAGGTGGCAGCGGCGCGGCCGCACCTCGTCCGCGCTCTCGCTCTCGTCGGCCCCGAGGGGATCGAACCCGCCGCGAGCGCTCCGGGGTCGACCCTCCTCCGGCGGCTCCTCGCCCTGCCCCTCGTCTGCGTCGCGGTGCTCGACCTCCTCACCTCCCGGATCGCCTTGACCGAGCACCTGCGGCGCGAGGTCTATGCCGCTCCCGAGCGGGTGGATGCCGGCTTGGTCGAGCACCACTACCGGGCGAGCCACCGGCGGGAGGCCCGGCGGGCCCTCGGCGCCTATCTCTCCGGCAGCCTGCGGCCGGCGACCGCGAGCCTCCCCAGCGCCGATCTGCCGGCCTGGATCGCCTGGGGGAGGAAGGCCGCCCACCCCCCGATGGAAACCGCCGCTCTCTGGCTCCGCAAGCTCCCCCAGGCCGAAATCGAGATCTTCGAGCGCTGCGGCAGCCACCCCCACGCCGAGGCCCCGGCGGTGTTCTGCCGGGCGCTCGAGCGGTTCCTGGCTGGCCTTTAGTGTAGTGCGTCAGAGATACGTTACCTTCAGTGCCCCCCAGCTCGGGGTTACGGGTAGTACCCCCGGATCGTCTTCACCTCCAGCCCCGGCTGGTCGACCTTGAGGTCGACACTCCGGAAGTTGGTGTCCTCGCCGGCGTTGGTCGACTGGTAGGCGATCAGGTACTGGGAGCGCAGCTCCTTCTCGATCGCGGCGTAGATGGGCTTTAACTCCGAGGCGGTGGCGACGAAGAAGCTGCGGCCGCCGGTCTCCTCGGCGATCTTCGTCAGGTGCTTCTTGTCGACGTCCTTGCCGAGGCCGATGGAGTAGATCGTCACCCCCGCCCGCCGGGCGTACTCCATGGCGTCGTCGAAGGTGAAGCGGCTGCTCTCGTCCTTGCCGTCGGAGAGCAGGAGCATCGCCCGCTGCCCCTTGATGCCATTGAAGTAGTAGAGGGTGAAGATGATGCTGTCGTAGAGGGCGGTACCGCGCTCGGCTTTGAGGCCCGCCAGGCCGCCGGCGAGCGTCGTCACGTTGTTGGTGAACTTGACCGCCAGGTTCGGATGGTCGTTGAAGGTGACGACCGTCGCCCGGTCCTTGGGCTTGACCGTCTGCTGGATGAACTCGAGGGCGGCCTGCTGGGTCTCCGGCAGGCTCGCCTCCATCGACGCCGAGATGTCGAGGGTGATGGCGGTGTGGAGGGGGAGGTCGTGGACCCGGTCGAAGCGGGTGATCTGCTGCTTGACGTTGTCCTCGAAGGGGGTGAAGTCCTTCTGGGTGAGCGCCTCGACCGGGCGCCCCTTCTTGTCGAGCACCGAGGCGAAGAGCTCGACGTATTGAATGTTGAGCCGCTCCATCCCCTCCGGGGCGTTGACGAAGACCAGGTCCTCGGTCGAGGAGCCGTCGACCCCGTAGGCGACCGCCCGGACGTAGGCCGGAGCGTTGCTCTTGGGCAGGAGGATGGGCTGGGTGTAGGGCGGCTGGTAGGCGGTCGCGACCAGCGTCTCGTTCAAGAAGAACTCCACCCGCTCGACCGCCTGCTCCTCCGGGATGTCGACGTCGGCCTGGGCGAGGAGGCTCTTCTGGTAGCGCTTGCCGCGCTGCGGCTCGACCAGGTGGACGGCGAAGCGGTGGCCGGCGGAGTTGATGAGGAGCTGGTCCTGGGTGAGGATCGTCCCCTTCTCGTCGTAGGCCACGGCGTCGAGCTTGCGGGTCCGCGGCACCGGTCCCAGGTCGAGCTCGACGCTGTAGGGGGCGACCTTCTTGGTGAGGATCGGCTTGCCGTCGAGCATGAAGGTGACCTTCTGGATGTCCTTGCCGGTCGCCAGGGTGTCGAAGCGCTGCATCCCGGTGTGCAGCTCGCCCTGGGGGCGGATGATCTTGAGCGTCGTCTCCCCCGTCCGGAGGGCCTTGTTCGCCTCGTCCAGGATGCGCCGGCTCTCGGGATCCATGAGGGGCGGCGCGGTGGGGGCGACCTTGTCGGTCTCCGGCACCGTGATCGACTGCTCGGAGCGGTAGAACTTCCCTGAGTTGACGTCCTCGCCCTTGAGCACCAGGGTGTAGGTGCCGGGGCGCAGGTAGCGCTGGAAGACCAGGGGGAGCTTGCCGTCCTGGACCTCACCCGCCGGGAAGTCGAATTTGTAGCGGAAGCTGTCGAAGAGCTTCTTGCCCTGGATGACCTCGCCGGTCACCAGCAGGTTGTAGGAGCGGGCATCGCCGAGCTGCGCCTGGCCGATGTCCCCGACGGCCACCTCCATCACGGCCTGGACGACGGTCCGCGCCTGGTAGCGGCCGGGGTAGTCGAGGGTGAGCTTGGCCGGGAAGGTCACGGCCGACTCCGGCAGGTCCGTCGTATAGGTGTTGAAGGTCGCCGTCCACTCCGTGCCCGGCCCCTCGGGCCGCGACTGGAACTGCGCCTCCAGCATGCCGTAGCCGAGCCGCTGCTGGACGACCCAGGAGATGGCGCCGGCCACCTTGTCGCCGTTGATGCAACCGTCGGCGACCGCGTTGAGCGAGCGTTCGTCGGGGTTCGAGCTGTCCCTGAAGAGCTCGCCCAGACCGGCGGTCGGCTCGAAGATCTGGTAGTTCCCGGCCCCCCAGCGCTGGTAGAAGATGACGAAGAACTCGTAGCGCACCCGGTCGCTGTTGACGTAGTACCAGACCTCCAGGGGCCAGAGGAGCTGGCAGTTGGAGACGATCTGGGCGGCGGGCGGGCCGTTCAGGAGGAGGATGCGCGAGCGGTCCTCCTTGATGTTGCCGTAGTGGGTCCGGGCCTCCTCGACCCGGGCGTCCCACTGCTCGCGAAAGGCGCTGTGGCCCCCCAGGTGGTACTTGTCGCGCACCTGCCAGAAGCGCTCGATGAAGGCGTCCCGCTGGTAGTCCTTGTCGAGGGTGAGGAAGGCCGCCTTCTCCTCCGGGCTGATGAGGACGTCGACCTCCTCGAGCCACGACTTGTAGGCGTGCGGCAGCGCCGCCAGGGCCTTCTTCTGCTCCGACCGGCTGAGCTTCTTGGGCTTGTCGCTCCCCGGCTTCCTGACGCTTGCCGCGGGCGCCGCGGGCGCCGCAGCTGCCGCAGGGATCGTGGCGGGAGGCGTCGCCGGCTTAGCGTCGGTCCCCGGCTTGTCTCCCGGCTTTTCAGGGAGAGCCGGGGCGGCCGGAGCGGCTGCCGGCGGGGCCGAGACCGGAGGCGCCGGAACGGCTGCCGGCGGATCGGCCACGGCGGGCAGGGCGAGGCAGGAGACTAGAAGGGCGAGGGCGAAAGCGGGGAGGAGGTGCAGGGAGGGGGCTCTTCGATTCATCCTCATGGGCGGTGCTCGCGAAGCGTGAGGCAAGCTGGCGGCCGGGAGAGCCGCGAGCGCGGGCCGAAACAGGGCCGTATCCCTCCTCAACAAGGGCCCGGCGGCCGCCATTCCGACTCGCGCGCTACAATACACCCTCCTTAAGGGTCCGATGCCGATGCTCTCCACCCACCCACCCGTCTACCTCGATCACAACGCCACCACCCCGCTCGACCCGCGGGTGCTGGAGGCGATGCTGCCCTGGCTCGGGGCGAGGTGGGGCAACCCCTCCTCGGCCCACCGCTTCGGCCAGGCGGCGCGCAACGCAGTCGAGGAGGCGCGCGAGAAGGTCGCCGCCCTCCTCGGGGCGCGGCCGCCGGAGATCGTCTTCACCGCCTCCGGCACCGAGGCCAACAACGCGGTCCTCTTCGACGTCGCGCGGCGGGGAGGCCCCGGGGGGCACCTGGTGATCTCGGCCCTGGAGCATCCCTCGATCCGCGTCTCGGCGGCGCGCCTCGAAGCGGCCGGGATGGCGGTGACCCGCATCCCCCCCGGTCCGGACGGGGTGGTGCCGGCCGCGGCGGTCCTCGCCGCCCTCCGCGCCGATACCCGGCTGGTCGCCCTGATGCTCGCCAACAACGAGCTGGGGACCCTCCAGCCGGTGGCGGCGGTGGCCGCCGGCTGCCGGGAGCGCGGGGTGCCCGTGCTCACCGACGCCGTGCAGGCGGTGGGGAAGCTCCCGGTCTCGGTGGCCGCCCTGGGGGTCGACTTCCTCACCCTCGGAGCCCATAAGTTCGGCGGTCCCCTGGGCGCCGCGGCGCTCTGGGTGCGCAAGGGGACGCCGCTCGACGGCCACCTCGTGGGCGGCAGCCAGGAGCGACACCGGCGGGCGGGCACCGAGAACGTGCCGGCCCTCGTCGGCTTAGGCGAGGCCGCGGCGCTCGCCCGGACGGAGATCGCCGCGCGCGGTGCCTACCTCGCGTCCCTCCGCGACCGCTTCGAGGCCGGTCTCACCAACGGGGATTTCCCCGGCGCGGTCGTCCACTGCGCCAGGGCCCCGCGCCTCCCCAACACCTCGAACGTGGCCCTCCCCGGGATCGACGGCCAGGCGCTCCTCATCCGGCTCGACCTCGCCGGCTACGCGGTGTCGACCGGCGCCGCCTGCGCCTCCGGGGCGGTCGAGCCGAGCCCTACCCTCCTCGCCCTCGGTCTGCCGGCAGCCGAGGCGCTCTCTTCCTTGCGGGTGAGCTTCGGCCCCGCCAACCGGCTGGAGGAGGTCGACGGCTTCCTCGCCGCCCTGGCCGCCGAGTCGGCGGCGCTCCGCACTCTCACCGCGCCCATGGTGACCCGATGAGCGCCCCCGCGGCGGCGGAGGCGCAGATCGCCGTCGCCATGAGCGGCGGCCTCGACTCCTCGGTCACCGCCTGGCTCCTCGCCCGCCAGGGCCTTCCCGTCGTCGGCCTCTCCATGCTCCTCTGGGACCGCTCGGACGACAACGCCCACGGCCGCTGCTGCGGCGCCCTCGACCTGGGGGACGCCCGGCGGGTGGCCCAGCAGGCCGGCATTCCCCACTACACCCTGCGGATGGACGAGGAGTTCCGGGAGAAGGTGGTCGACCCCTTCGTCTCCGACTACCTGGCCGGCCGCACCCCCTCCCCGTGCGTCCGCTGCAACACCTGGGTCAAGTTCGACCTCCTCCTCGCTCGCGCCCGGGCGCTGGGGGCCGGGAAGGTGGCGACCGGGCACTACGCCCGCATCCTCCAGGGTCCCGAGGGGTTGGAGCTCCACACCGCTGTCGACACCGAGAAGGACCAGAGCTACTACCTCTTCGAGCTCACCCAGGAGCAGCTCGCGGCCTCCCTCTTCCCCTTGGGAGAGATGACCAAGCCGGAGGTCCGCGGTCTCGCCCGCGAGGCTGGCCTCGTGGTGGCGGAGAAGGGGGAGAGCATGGAGGTCTGCTTCGTGTCGGGCGGCATCCGCGAGTTCGTGGAGGGGCAGGTGGCCGAGTTCCCCGGCCGCTACCCCGGAGCCGCCGCGGCAACCGCCGCCGCCCCGGCGCGGCTGGTCGACACCGCCGGCGAGGAGCTGGGGGAGGGGCAGCCCTACTACCGCTACACCGTGGGCCAGCGCCGCGGCCTCCAGATCTCCGCGCCGGAGCGTCTCTACGTCCTCCGCATCGAGCCCGAGGCGAATCGGGTGGTGGTGGGGGGGGAGGCGGAGCTGGATTCCCCCGGTCTCTCTGGCGAGAGGCTGCACTGGATCGGCCCCGCGCCCCCCGCCGGCAGCGAGATCGAGGCGACGGTCAAGATCCGCTCCCGCCACCCCGGGGTGCTGGCCCGCATCCGGGCCGTGGGGGAGAACGGGGAGGTCGAGGTGCGCTTCGCGACCCCCCAGCGCGGGGTGGCACCGGGGCAGGCGGCGGTCTTCTATCAGGGGACCCGGGTGCTCGGTGGATGTTGGATTCGGGGAAAATAACCGCGCAGCCGTCCGGGGTCGGCGTGCGGATCGGCCAGCGCGACGTAGCCGTCCGGCCGGACGAGATAGAGCGCCCCGCGCAGGAGGCCGGCTCGCCGCATCTCCGGCCGCCACGCGAAGGGGTGGAGCGGCAGCTGAAGTTCGGCGCAGGCTTCGGCCAGCGCCGCGGCTCGCGGTTCGCCGTAGACGTGAACCTGCCAGGTCAGCGAAGCGAGCGGGGCGAAGTTGTCCTTTCCCGGCTCGGTCTCGACCCAGGGCAGGCGATCCCCGCCCCGGACGGCTCCGGCCGCGCCCGCGCTCAGGGGGCTGTCGCGATAGTGGACGCCGATCTGCGACACGGTGCGGAACAGGAAGCGGCGCACCGGGGCCAGCCGGAACAGCAGCGGGGCGATCAGCGGGACGAGCCGGGTGCGCATCCACCGGGCGACCCGGCCCTGCTTCGTCACCAGGGTGAAGACGCGATCGGTGGTGGCGACCAGCCGGCGCGCGAAGCCGATCCGCTCCGGCTCGTAGGTGTCGAGCAGGCTCTCCGCGGCCCCTCCGTTCAGCACGGCGGCGAGCTTCCACGCCAGGTTCACGGCGTCGCCGATGCCGGTGTTCATCCCCTGGCCGCCGACCGGGCTGTGGACGTGGGCCGCGTCTCCGAGGAGGAACGCGCGCCCCTCGCGGAACTTCGCCGCCACGCGGTGATGCACGCGATAGGTCGAGAACCAGTTCACCTTGGCGATCGTGAGCTTCAGGTTCCCGATCGCACGCTCGCTCGACGTCGTCGAAGGTCAGCTCGCGGTGCTCGCGGTCCGGCGTCCCAGCGGATGGGTCCGACCAGGCGCAGGCGGCCCGCACCCTTGAGGGGAAAGACCGCCAGGAAATCGGCCTCGTCGAAATCGACATGGATTTCGCCGTCGGTCGCCGGGCCGGCGGCGTCCACGTCGGCGACGTAGAACAGTCCGGAGTAGGTTCCCCCGGGAAAGCCCGTCGCCAGCGCCTCCCGGACGGTCGAGTGCGCGCCGTCGCAGCCGGCGAGATAGGCCGCTTCGCAGATCTCCTCCGAGCCGTCCGGCCGCTTGAGCACCGCCCGCACACCTTCGAGGATGTTGATCGAAACGGACCAGCTCCGTCCGGCGCTCCACCTGCACCCCCAGGGCGTCCAGCCGTTCGATCAGCAAGCGCTCGTGGGCGTCCTGCGGGTAGGCCAACGCATAGGGAAAGGGACTCAATCCCTCTCCGATCCGCCCCAGGGGCACGCGCGCGGCCTTGGCCCCCCGGACCCAGAGATTGACGCCCGCGACCTGGACGCCGGCCTCGACGACCGCGTCGGCAAGGCCCACCTGTCGATAGAGCTCCAGGGTGCGCGCCTGCACGGCCACGGCGCGAGAGGTGGTTCCCGGCTCGGCGGTCTTGTCGATGATCCGCACCCTCACGCCGAGCCTGGTCAGCCAGAGTGCGAGCACGAGGCCGGTGGGCCCGGCCCCGACGATCAGTACGAGACGGTCGGTCATCGCTCCCCCTCCGCTCCCGAGCCCTACCCTGGCGCCGTTGTCCTTCCGCCGCCAGACCTCTAATCTACCCTATCGCTGATGCGGGGCCTTCGACCTCAAACCGACCAGAAGGTCCGCCACTTGCCGCGGGTAGGCCGACCGCCCTCGTATTTGCCCTCGCTGGGTTTTGGTGGGACAATCCCACCATGGCGACATCGACAGCGGATGCCAAGCGGCGCGTGATCCTTCCTGGGGCAAAACCCGGGGACGTCTTCGACATCCAGAGCCAGGGTGAGGGCCGCCTGCTCCTGGTGCGCCTCGAACGTCCGAAGCCGGAACCTGGGATGAGCATGGCTCGCTGCCTCGAGGCCATCGCCGCCGCCCCACTGCGGCCGAAGATGACCTGGGACTCCCTGAAGGCCACGACTCGGGAGCCATGATCCTCCTCGATACGAACGTCCTGATCTACGCCTCCACTGAAGGGTCGCCCTTTCTTGATTGGGCCCGGCGCACGATCGCCGCTGGGGCGTCGGAGGACGGAGCGGCGGTCAATGCGGTCAGCCTCGCAGAGATCTGCGTGGGCGATGCCGAACCGGAGGCCGTTGCCGATCGGATCCGGAGTTGGGGCATCACCCTCCTTGACGTTCCCGCTGCCGCAGCGGAGCCGTGCGCCAAGGCTTACCTGGAGTACAGAGAGCGTCGACGGGCGGAATCCGGTCGCGACGCGCCCTCGCTACCGCTGCCCGATTTCTTCATCGGTGCCCATGCCCAGGTCATGGGATGGCCGCTCGTGACCGCCGATCTGGGACGTTTCCGGACCTATTTTCCGTCGGTCACCCTCCTGACGCCCTGAGGTTGTGGTATCGATCGCCCTTCTGTAGGATGGAAGCTCAATCGATCGGAGCCCGCATGACCAAGGTCACCGTCTCTCCCAAGTTCCAGATCGTCATCCCGCGAGAGGTGAGGGACTCGCTCTCCATCAAGCCTGGTGAGGAGCTGCAGGTGTTCCGTTACGGTGACCGCATCGAGCTCGTCCCGGTGCGCTCGATCCGCGAGATGCGTGGATTCCTGAAAGGGATCGACACGACCTTGGAACGCGATCCCGACCGCCTGTGAACGTCGTCGATTCGAGTGGTTGGCTGGAGTACCTGGCGGAGGGACCGAACGCCGAGTTCTTCGCATCCGCCCTCATTGAGGTCGAGACTCTGCTTGTCCCAACGATCGCCATTCTGGAGGTCGGCAAAGTCGTTCACCGGCAGCGCGACGAGCAGGCGGCTATCCAGACCATGGCGCTCATGGAGCAGGGTACCGTCATCGATCTCGACGCCGAGTTGGCGCGGAGCGCGGTCGCGCTCGCGATGGCTCACCGCCTCCCTCTGGCCGACAGCATCATCCTGGCGACCGCCCGAGCCTTCAATGCCGAGGTTTGGACTCAGGATTCAGATTTCAAGGGACTCCCCGGCGTGCAGTACATCGAGAAGATACGATCCAACTCCTAGGTTTGGCGCCTGGGCAGCTAACTCTACTTTGTCCGACTGCCGCATCCTGGCTCCCCGGGGCGAGACCTTCTGACGGAACTCGATAACCCTCGAGCCTCCGCCACCTCCTCCGTAGTCCGCTCGCCGTCGTCACGCCATCGCGCAGAGCCGCTGAGGCAGAGGAGCTCCTCACCCATGGCGGACTGTGGCAGGCGAAGCGACGGCATTCTGCTCCTGGGGCCCCGTACCCTGGCGGAAAGTGGCAGCTGCCGCCGAACGCGAGCGTGCAGAACGTCTCCCGCGCCACGCCGGCCGCTGCCGGCGCCGAGCAGCCGTTTACGCAATGAAGAGGGGCAGCGGCTCCCCCTCTGTCTCGAACACACGAGCGCCGCCCGCGGGTGGGCGAGCCGAGCGTGACCTTGGGCAGCGTTTGCGGTCTGACAAAGGAGAGCTAATCGCCGATGATTTCGTTCAAACCTTCGACCACCAGGTGGAGCTCTTCGGGAGACAGGCGCCCAAGAAGGTTGCCCAAGCGCTCGCTCGAGAGCGTACGGATCTGGCTGAGCTTGATCCAGGACCGCTTGGGCAGGGCGACGGACCGGACCTCCAGAGCCAGAGGATAGCCGACGGCGGGTTCTTGACTGGTGAGCACGACGGCGATGACAGTCCCGGAACGCTCGTTGAAGACGTCCTGGCTCAGCACCAGGATCGGTCTCCGGCCGGCCTGCTCCCGACCGCGAACCGGATCGAGGTCGGCCCAGAGAATGTCGCCTCTCAGTATTCGGGCCATTCGGCCTCGCCACGGAAGCGTTCCTCAGCGGCAGCCTGTTCGGCAAGAGGCTGGAGCTTGGCACATTCTTGGGCGAGGCGAACCTTGCGCAGACGCTGCAATTTCTCGGCGACCGCATCCTGGATGAGCTTGCTGCGGCTGGGAAAGGCTCCGCCTTCGACGAGTTGGTCGACCTGCTTCAAGGCTTCGGGGTCCAGAGAGATCGCGACCTTGGCGCTGCTCATGGGAGAGATGGTATCACCACTGGTCGTACCAGGTGCGGCAGTGCCGCGCCGGGTGGCAACGACTGCCGCGCAGATCTTTGCCCCCCTCCGAAACCCGCAGCTCGACCTGCGTCGAGGAGGGCCGTAAGATCCCGCTCCTATGCTCAGAAGAATCATGAGGGTGAGGGGGCTCCTCCTCTTCCTTCTCCCTCTCGCCTTCCTTCTCCTTCTCGCCGCCTGCAACCCCTCTACCCCCCGCGGCCTCCTCCGCCTCGGCACCCTCGCCGCCCCTCCCCCGGCGGCCGCCGTGGATCTTCCGGGGGCCACGACCCTCGGGGCCGACCCGGTGCAGTTTCCGGTCGACCTCGACGCGGCGCGGATCGCCCGGCTGGAGGTGCAGGCGAAGGGGAGCGCGACGCTCGCCACGGTCTCCTGGCGGCTCGCCCAGGACCCCCACTTCCCGCCGTTCCGCACCCTCTCCTTCCCCTTGAACCCGGACGGCCAGCCGCACGTCTACGAGGTGGATCTCGGGCACGAGGCGTACTGGACGGGTCGGGTGGTGGGGCTCCGGCTCTCCGCCACCGGGGGGCCGCTCGAAGTCCTCGGGCTCTCCGGGAAGCCGGGGGCCGATCTCTATCGCTCGATGTCGCTCAAGGGGGAGAGTCTGCCGGCCCTCCCGGGGCTCGCGAAGATCGACCTTCCCCTCCCCCGCGACCTCGCGCGGGGCGCCCGCTTCGAGAGCCGGATCGGCCTCGTTCCCGAGGTCGACCGTCCGGGCGCCCGGGCGGTCTTCCGGGCGGCTCTGGACGGCAAGCCCTGGTTCGAGCAGACCCTCGCCGGCTCGAACGGGGAGGGGGGAGGCTGGCGGACGGTGAAGAGGGAGCTGCCGGCGGGGAGCGGCGGCCGGCACTTGACCTTGACGGTCGAGGCGAGCCGCGGCGGCAACCCCCTGCCGGAGGGAGTGGCGCTGTGGGGCGATCCGCTCCTCGTCCTCCCCGGCCGCCCGGCGGGGAAGAACCTCGTCGTCCTCTTGATCGACACCCTCCGCGCCGATGCTCTCGGGGTGTACGGCGGCAAGGACGGCCTCACCCCCAACCTCGACGCCTTCGCGCGGAGCGGCCTCCGCTTCGCCAACCTGATGTCCCCGGCGCCCTGGACCCTCCCCTCGGTCTCCTCGCTCGTCACCGGGCTCCAGCCGCAGACCCACGGCGCCGGCCAGCGTTTCGGCAACTTCGCCCCCACCGGTCTCCCCGCCGGGGCGACGACGATGGCCGAGGTGCTCCGCGACCGCGGCTTCTACACCCTCGGGGTCTACCACAACATCTATGTCAACCCCGCCTTCGGCCTGGAGCAGGGATTCGACGAGTACGCCTCCTACGAGGAGCCGGCGAACGTCCTCGTCGACCAGGCCCTGGCGCGCTTGAAGCGCTACGCCCCCGACCGCCGGCTCTTCCTCTATCTCCACCTCTTCGACGCCCACAACCCCTACTCGCCCCCGGAGCCGGAGTGCACCACCGTCGCCCGCCGGCTGGCGCCCGACTATCACGGTCCGCTCGGCTGCACCGGCGACCGCCGGCCGGAGAACCCCCTCCCGCCGGCCGCCGACCGCCCCTGGCTCGAAGCGCTCTACAAGGCCGAGATCGCCTTCACCGACCGCCAGGTCGGCCGCTTCCTCGCCGGTCTAAAGGACCTCGGGCTCGATCGGAACACCGTCGTCGCCATCGTCTCCGATCACGGGGAGGAGTTCTGGGAGCGCCTGGACCAGGAAAAGGCGTTCGGCTACGAGGTGAACGGCGACCACGGGCACACCCACTACCAGGAGCTCCTCCACGTCCCCGCCCTCGTCCGGGTCCCCGGCCGCGCTCCGGCGGTGATCGACACCACGGTGCAGACGGTCGACCTCTTCCCCACCCTCCTTCACTTAGCCGGGGTCGAGCCGCCGCCCAGCCAGGGGAGGGACCTGGTGCCCCTCCTCGACGGCGGGCCGGCCGAGCGCGAGACCCTGATCTCCGACCTCCTCCTCCACGGCCAGCCCCGCTGGGCGGTGCGCCGCGGCCCCTGGAAGCTGGTGGTCCCCCGCGTCCCCGGTCTCCCCGTCGAGCTCTACAACCTGGAGACCGACCCCGGCGAAAAGCAGAACGTCGCCGCCCGCGAGCCCCAGACCGCGGCAGCGCTCCGCGCCTACGGCGAGCGCGAGATGGCGGAGCGGGTGAAGGCCCGGGGAAGATATCTCCAGGGCTCGGAATCGCTGAACGCGACCTACCTCGAATGGAACCACATCACGAAGCTGCGCTCGCTGGGTTATCTGCGGTAGCGGAGAGCTTCAAGGCGGTTGTGCTTATACCGTAGGCCGTTATAATAGAGCCCGTGATACGTTCCTTCGCCGACCAAGGAACGGAAGACGTGTTCGACGGCATCAGCAGCAAGGGCGCGCGATCCGTTTGCCCGTCGGGCTTGTGGGCGGTGGCGCGAAGGAAGCTCACCCAGATCAACCAGGTCCGCGAGTTGACGGAGCTGGCGGTGCCGCCAGGCAACCGCCTGGAGCGGTTGAGAGGAGATCGGGCGGGTCAGTACAGCATCCGGATCAACGACCAGTACCGCGTTTGCTTTCGCTGGAAGGAAGGGTATGCCGACGACATCGAAATCACGGACTACCACTAAAGCTCCCCGCACGGGAGGCACTCGAAAGACCCGCGAGCGTCGCCTCCCGAAGAATCTGCCCCCAACGCACCCGGGAGAGATGCTGCTGGAGGAGTTTTTGAAGCCGCTGGGGATCAGCCAGTCGGCATTCGCGATCCGCCTGGGAGTGTCCTTCCCGCGCCTCAACGAAATCGTCCGCGGCAAGCGCGCCGTCACTCCGGACACCGCCCTTCGCCTGGCGCGGGTCCTCGGGATGTCCGCCGACTTCTGGCTCGGGCTCCAGCAGGACTGGGATCTGTGGCATGCAATGCGAAGCCGGGAGGCCGCGGCCATCGAAAAGCTCGAGCCGCTCCGCCGTCTGGGCTGAGCCATCTACAACGAGTGAAAGCACCCTGGAGATCGATAGCATGCAACGCCCTGAACCAACCGAGCACCTCCCTTACTTCGAGAGATATATCGCGCTCGTCCCCGAGGGCAACATCCTCGACCACCTGGAAAGCCAACTGGCGGAACTCCGTGCTCTCGTCGCGGCGGTCCCTGAAGCCCGGGCTGGATATCGCTATGCTTCCGGGAAGTGGACCCTCCGGGAGGTTCTCGGGCACCTCGTCGACACCGAGCGGGTCCTCGCCTACCGGGCGTTCTCGATCGCTCGCGGGGAGATCCAGCCGCTCAACGGCTACGAGCCCGAGGAGTATGCGGTCGAGGCGGAGGCGGATCGCACGAGCATGGCGGATCTCTATCAGGAATTCGAGAACGTGCGGCGGGGCAACATCGCCATGCTGCGGCGGCTCCCCGCGGAGGCCTGGAAGCGGGTAGGCACGGCTTCCGGTCATCCGGTCTCGGTGCGCGCCCTGGCGTACATCATGGCGGGCCACATTCCGCATCACCTGCGGATCGTGCGGGAACAGTACGGCGTGAGCTTCTGAAGCGATGCCGGCGAGCGAACTTTGAGGAGAGATTGAGAGCCATGGAAAGACCCGCACCGACCGAGTACATCCCCTATTACGAGCACTATGTCTCGCTGGTCCCGGCAGGGGACATCCTCAAAATCTTCGAGGACCAACTGGCCGAGGTTCGCGCCTTCGTCGAGAGCGTTCCCGAAGAGAAAGAGCTCTATCGCTACGCACCCGGGAAGTGGAGCCTCCGCCAGGTCCTCTCGCATGTCGTCGACACCGAACGGATCTTCGCCTACCGCGCCTGCTGTATCGCCCGCGGGGAGACCCAGGCGTTGACCGGCTACGATCAAGATGCATTCGAGGAGAATTCGGCGGCCGACCACCGGACCCTGCGCGATCTCCTCTCGGAGCTCGAGCACCAGCGGCGTGGCAATGTCATCATGCTGCGGGCTCTGAGCGAGGAAGCCTCGAAACGGATGGGCTCGGCCAACAACGATCCGGTGTCGGTGCGCGCCCTGGTGTACATGATGGCCGGCCATGTGACGCACCATCTGCAAGGGATCCGCGAAAAGTACGGCGTGAGCTTCGGCAGCGTCGGCAAAGCCGGCAAAGCCGGCAAAGCCGGCAACATCGGCAAAGCTGGCAACGCCGGCTCTCTCACCTAATCTGCATATTGCCCTTTCTTTCATGAGCGACTCCGCGGCCGGCGGAGTCGCTGCGCTAGCATGATTCTTGCAGTACTAAAATAAATATAACGTCCACTCTTTAAAGAGGAGGTTCAACGTGGTTCACCACACGAATCGAGCGAATCGTCGAGGTCTCTTTCTCGTCGCCTTCCGCGCCCTCGGAATTGTCGGGTTTCTCGGCGGGGCACTGGGATTCACTGGCGTCGCCCATGCCCAGTGTCCCAAGGGCACCTACTTCGTCGACCTGACGACCGGACAGACGTTCCCGTCCACGGCTCCCGCCCGCATCACTCTCCTGTCGATCGGCACCACTCCCAATCCGGATTGCCCGACCTCCTGGTACGCTGCGGCGCTGCGAGTGGACCTCGCTCCACCCTGCTCGGAGGCGTCGGTCGTCGTCGAGTACGACAAACCGATCGGATTCACCCTGAACATCGGCGACTCGCCGACCAACGACGCCTACGGTGGCGACACCACCACCCCCAACAATTCCGAGGCGTGGATCAACCAGCAGATCCTGTGGGTGGCGGGCAGCCGGCTGGGTCCGGGCGACAACAATCTCTACCAGGAGAACATGAGCCTCAACTATGGAGCGATCAAGTTCACGGTGAAGAACCAGTGGCTGAGCTGGGGGACCCCCTACCACGTCCTCCAGACGGTGGGGACGAAGCAGCTCTTCGCCCTGCCGGATAAGGCCGTCCCCGCCGAGGGGTCCTACATCTACGTCGGCCTCAATCGGGTGATCGGCAACTTCCCCTCGCGGAGCGGCTGCGGATTAGAGAGGGCGATGATCACGGTGGAATAGAGATTTCGCGCCCTCCGGGGCCGGTTCAAGGCCTCGGCGGGCGACCTTTGGCCCGATGACCGCTTCGCTTTCTTTCCCCGAATCGCCCGGGCTTGCGACTCGCGGTGAGCGGCGCATCCCTCGCGAAGGCTATTCTCAAGGAGCGGCGGGCACGATGAAGCTTTTTCTCGACTCTTCCGCCCTGGCCAAACGATACATTGAGGAAGCTGGGAGCGGCCGAGTCGAGGAGCTTTTGTCCCATGCCTCTTCACTGGGCGTCAGCGTGTTGGCTCTCCCTGAAGTGACCTCGGCCCTCTGTCGCCGTCGGTGAGAAGGCGCTGGCACCGATCGGTTCGGCGACGCCACGCGCTTCGCTCTATGCTAGCCTATGCCTTGGCATAGGCCGCTCTGCGGCCGGGAGGACGCGATGCAGACCGAACGAATCGTGCGCCTGTTCCGGAACGGACGCAACCAGGCAGTGCGGATACCGCGAGATCTCGAGCTCCCCGGCAACCAAGCTCTCCTCCACAAGGAAGGCGAACGCCTCATCGTCGAACCGATGCCCCGACCCTCCCTCCTGGAACTGTTGTCCACCTGGGATCCGCTCGAAGAGGAGTTTCCAGAGATCGACGAGCTGGAGCCCATTGAGGATGTGAATCTCTGAGATGGTCCGCTATCTTCTGGATACCAACACCCTCTCGGACCTCCTCCGGAACCCGGGTGGTCGCGTGGTCCGGAGACTTGCGGTCGTGGGAGAGGCTGCGGTCTGCACCAGCATCGTGGTGGCCTGTGAGCTTCGTTACGGCGCTGCCAAGAAGGGCTCCCCGCCGCTTTCGGCGCGCGTCGAGAGTCTCCTCGGAAGCCTTGCGGTTCTCCCTCTGAAGCCAGCCTCCGACCACCACTATGGCGAGGTCCGCTGGCACCTCGAGGGGGCGGGGAAACCGATCGGCCCGAACGATCTCCTGATCGCGGCCCACGCGCTGGCGCTCGCTCTGATCCTCGTGACGAACAACGTCGACAAATTCGCTCGCGTGCCGCACCTCGCGCTCGAAAACTGGCTCGCACCTTAAGACGAGCCGGCGCTTCAGCGTGGGGTGCGCCAGGAAGGATCGGATCGTTTTCCGGGCGTGCTCGCCGGCCTGTTTCGTTGACGGCGGGGGAGCCGGAGCACCCCGCCGGCCAGGACGACCCCGCCGCGAGGTTCGCGGCGGGAGCTCGTCCTCCCCATTGGGGTCTCCTCCCTCGGGAGACTCAATGGGTCGTGCAGTTGTAGGTACAGTGGCTCAAGGTGGAGTAGTTGTAGCCGCCCACGATGTCCACGAGGAGCTCCGTCGGTTCGAGGGCCCGCAGAGTCTCGCGGTGGATCTCCAGCTTCAGGCTCTTCTTCGGTGCTTTCTTCAAGGGTCTCTCCTTTCAGAAGGGAGTGGGTGGGTTCGTCTTCCTCCGGCCGCTCGGGAGGTTTAGCGAGAGGGATTATACGCCAAGCCTGGCGCCGCGAATAAGGCTGAAGCTTGGCGTGAGCGAGCATCCGCATGCTCATGGCGAAGGGGATGGATGCACAGAATCCGGCGGCGGTATAGGAGATTAGCCGCCCAACGTTCAGGATCTCGGTCAGTTTTGTCTAAACCGTCCGAGAAAGCTTTGAAGCCTCGGTACCTAAACGGCCACTTCTTCTATTTTCTCGTCCGAACGGTCGCCACTAGGTAGGATTGAGGCAATATCGGTCATCGAAGTTCTGGCAAGGGGATGGTCTGTCTGCATTCGCAGGTAGTTCGTAGAGACGCGGATCGAACTCTTTCAAGCCACGTTCAAACGAGGCGTGCCTGAAGGCTTTCGGTATGAATTCGTGCGCGCGGCCGAGCCCTTGCCGTATCGAATCACAGGCATTGACCGTCAGCGCTCCTTGTTGATAAGCCAAGGCGATAAGGTCAAACACGCGAAGCACGGGCGCTGCGGTTTTAAGATCATTATACAGCAAGGTGTTGATCGCGCTTTTGTCATGACTCAGCAATGGCATTCCCAGGTGAATGCACGCTGCGTGCGAGTAGGCTTCTCCCTCCCCGACCTTCAGTGCGTAATCGTTACCTGTCTTGGTGATTGCCTGTGAGGTGGCAGCCGCCGCATGAGGAATGGAGAAAAAGTCGGATAACTGCTCCGGTTGGGAGTAATCAAGGACCGCGAGAAGACCGCTTGCGATAGTTTTTCTCAATTCTGGGTCAAATTGATCCCTGAATTTCATATGCCAGGATAGCTCGTTCTCCACCTCTGGCACAACCACAGCCTCAAGATGATACCTCGTCCTAAACCACCGCAGTAAGGACGTTTGGTTTACCATGAAGAGCTGTATGAGGCAGTCGGTGTCGCAAAACAGCAAAAGTGGCGGCGCCATTCATTCTTCGTCCAGCAACCATGTCATATCAAAGCGCCCGACAAAAGCGTCCTCGCTAATCATGAGCAAGCGTGCAGCTCTACCTATGCTAATGAGGCCCTCACGGCAAGCCTCTACAACATTCTTGACATAGTTTACCGGAAGCATGAGCTTTCGGGATGGGATGGTGGTATTCCGTTTTGCACTCCAGTCGGCCGCGTCTCTGCCCACCTTGGAAAGGAATTCCTTGGTGGATAGCGCATGATCGCTTATCGCCTTCAGGCGATCCCCGATAGGTAATTGCAGTAGGCTATCGCCTTGGCCTTGATCCAAGAAGCCATACTCGACCGCTGCCTTTACGATTAGCCGCGGCTCGACATGCACCTCCGCAACAATGCTGGCCAGGTGATCCCCAGAGAGGGGAGACTTCCAAGAAATTCCGTGCCCTTGGGCAATATGCGCCAGTACTTCCTGCGGGACAGCACTCTCTTGGGCAAACGCTTCCGCGCGTATCTCCTTTAGCTCATCTTTCGAGGTCGAGGGGGAATCAAAGATGTCAAGTGCCGCTCCCTCGGAACCAAGATCGAAAATTAGGTGTGCTAGCTCATGTAGAATTATCGCGTTACGTCGAAACCAAGTAGTGCTATGAGTATTCGCAAAGATGCAAGGTCGCTGGCCGGCCCCAACGGGAAACGCGCAGCCCTCAATCCTGGAATCCGCAATGGGACTTTCTACAATCAGGACGCCGAGACTACGAAGGGAGCCTCGCAGAATCGCCCCAATCCCGGACCTTCCCTGATTCCATCCCCGAAGACGCCGAAAGGCTTGTGCTGCTACTCGACCCTGTTCCCGTGGAGGGGCCTGCGCATTTACTTCCCGCCGGACCTGCTCGAAGACGAGCTGCCAACCCGACGACGCCTCGGAACGAATCTGCTCAAGCTCTTCATAGAAGGTCCCTAGCTGCCGAACGAGCAAAACGAGCTCGCGATCCGCGGAGCCGAGTCCTTGACTTCGTAACTTAAACCAAACGGCGGGCTCAATTGTCGTTTCGTCCAACGGCCTTCGGCTGGGAGTTAGGAGATCCGAAGCCGCCACGCCTAGAACGGACGAAATGTGTGCCGCGATGGAGGGCGGAATCGGCCGTTGTCCTGCCGCCCACTCCTGAAAAAGGCGCGGGCTGTAGCCGAGCAATCCGGCACAGGTAGCCGCATCAAGTCCACTGACCTTCAGGTATGGGTTCATCACTCTCTACTCTCCTCAGCCGTTCAACTGGCCGAACAGGCAACTGAACAGGCCAAGATGATCTCGTACAGATTCAGCGTCTATCCGCAGAGAGAGACACGTGTCCACCCTGCACTTCAGGGTGCGGGGTGTCCGCCCATTCGGGACGCACTGCAGCCTCATACCGGGAGGCGCGCTGTCCCTCCGGTATGTTGGAGCCTCATTCTTGGACGTTTGGGTTGGACTGTCAAGGGAGCAATAGGCGCCGGAGCGCGGTAAGCAGCGCGCTGCTTACCGCGCTCCGGCGCCTATTATACCTCAGCGTGTCAAGCCCTCACGCGGCATCTCCAGGGTGAAGACACAACCGCGAGCCCTTACAGCGGTCGAATCGGTCGGTGATCTTGAGCGTGTAGACGCCCGCGGCCCGAGCGGCGACGATCGCCAGGCTGCTGGCGATGACCGCCACCCTACCTGGCGGTGACCGCCAGCCTTCCCGAGAGAACCGCCACCCTACCTGGCGGTGACCGCCAGCAGTCCCGCGACGACCGCCATCCTACCTAGCAGTGACCGCGAGTAGTCCCGCGAGGACCGCCACCCTACCTGACGACGACTGCCAGGAGTCCCGCGAGGACCGCCAGCCTTCCGGCGACGACCGCCACCCTACCCTGCGGTGACCGCCAGCAGTCCGGCGACGACCGTCCGCCAGGCCATCCTCCCGGTAGTCCTCCACCGCAGAAGGAAAAAAATTCGTTGGACGCAAAGTGTCGATTTCTCGGTTCTGCGGAGAGTACAGTACACGCCGAGGGATTCGAGGCGCGGCAGCTTCGTCGGAGCTTTCCCCGAGGGAGAGGGGTTGCGGAGAGATCGGTAGTCCCTGTATAAGTCTGCCGCAGAGTTACTAAGTACGTACCGCAGAGTCGAAATGTAGAAGAGAAAGATAGCGCTGCGTCAGAATCGCTCCGCGGGGAGCGAGCCCTTTCTGGGAGTCGCTGGAAGGGCGAGGCCGTCCATGTCTCGTGGTGGAGGAGGGGTGTGTATGCAGGGGACGAAAATGCTGAAGTGCCAGGTGGGGGGCTTCCTCGCCCAGCAGCTCGAGCGGGCCCTGGCGGTGGAAGGCGTCACCGTGGCGGAGATCGTGCGCCGGGCGATGACGGTCTACTTCCAGACGACTTCGGTACTCTCTAATGTAGCGGAGCGGCAAGAAGGGCCCGTGGTGGGCCCTTCCCGGGCCCTCGGAGGGCCAGCGGCCGCTCCCCCCTCTTCTTCTCCCCCCTCGTCTCCCCCTGCACCCCCTCTTACTCCCCCCTCTTTATCTCCCCCCGCACTGCTTGTCCCGACCCCAGGCCGGGCGGTGCCCGCCCAGCCCGCCCAGCCGGCCGAGCCGGCCGAGCCGGCCGAGCCGGTCCAGCCCGTCCAGCCCGTCCAGCCCGTCCAGCCGGCGATGCCGGCGATGCCGGCCATGCCCGCCATGCCGGCCGAAGCGAGCGCGAGCGGGCTCCTCTTCCCCGGGGCCGCCGAGCCCGCGCCGCCCCAGAGTCTCCCGCCGCTGCTCCTCTTCCCCTGCGTGGCTCGGCGGACGGGGGAAGGGGCGCCGCAGTGGCCGCTCACCGACCAGCTCGTCGCCCAGTGGGAGGAGACCTTCCCCGGCATGGACGTCCTCGGCGAGGCGAGGAAGGCCCGGGAGTGGCTCCTCGCGAACCATCGAAAGACCTACGGCGGGATGCGGAATTTCCTCCTCCGCTGGCTCTGCAAGGCGCAGAACTCGGGGCGTTTCATGCGGAGCGCCAGGCTCGCCGGCCGCCGGGCGGACTCCGGGCCGGAGCCGCGCACCCTGGAGGAGGTCTACGGGTTCGCCAGCTGGAGCGAGTGGGAGGCCACGCTCCGGAAGCACTTTGCGGGTCGAGAGCTGGAGCAGGAGCTCGCGAAGCTCGGCGAGATCCGGGCCGGGTGGGAGGCGAAGCATGGGTAGGGCACGCTCGCTCGCCGACCTCCTCGCCACCCTGGAGAGGAGGATCGCCGCCGGGAACCCCGGGGCGATCCCTCCCCATCCGGCCAACCCGGCCGAGCCGGCCGACCTGGCGCCGTGCGCCCTGCCCGGCGGGCACTGCTGCCTGGGCGGCTGGCACCTGCGCCGCGACGGCGGGCAGGGGACCGTCTACGGCCGGTGCCCGCGGTGGCAGGCGGAGCGGGCCGCGGTGGTGGCCCGGGAGGTCTCGGGAGCCCAGACGTTCGACTCCTTCGAGCGTCTCCGCGAGCCCGAGGCCTTCCAGGCCGCCCGCGCCTGGGCGGCGGTCTGCCAGGCCGGCTTTGGGGGCCAGGGGGGCCCGGAGGGCCAGGAGGGCCAGGAGGGCCAGGAGGGCCCGGGGAGCCAGCTCGCCCTCTTCCGACCGGAGGCCCTGGAGACCAACACCGGGTGCGGCAAGACCCACCTGCTGCGCGCCGCGGCCCGCGAGCTGGCGCAGAGCGGCCGCTGGGTCGAGCTGGTCACCGCTCCCGAGCTGACCGCCGTGGTGCGCGGCCGGGCGCTCTACGACCCCTTCGAGCGCTCGGAAGCGGAGATCCAGGCGAAACGCTGGGGCCGGGCCGACGTCCTGATCCTCGACGACCTGGGCCAGGAGGAGACCTCGGGGCCGGCGACCGCGAGTTTCCTCGTCGGCCTTCTGGACCTGCGGGTGGGACGGGCGCTGGGGTGGAGCTCGAATCTGTCGGAGGCCGGCCTCAAGGGCCGCTACGGCGCCCCCCTGGTGTCGCGGCTCCTCTGCGGCGCCCTCGCCCCCGGCCTGCGGGGGAAGGACTACCGGAAATCCTGGAGCGGAGAAAGGAGCGGGCGATGAAGGAGATCGAGATCGGCGGCGCGGTGCGGCGGTTCCAGCGCGCCATCCAGGCCTACGCGGAGCTGGAGCGCGAGCTCGAACAGGCGCGCCGGAACGTGGCGGAGGTGGCCGGGCGCTATCCGGCCCTGGCGCGGGCGCATCAGCTCTTCGGGCGGGCGGCCGTCCGGCTGGAGGTGATCGGCGCCGCCGTGGCGGACGTGCCGGGGCTCGTCGGGGAGGTGGAGGAGGGGCAGCAGAGGCTCGCTCACCTGCGGAATCTGGCCGAGCAGCACGGCATCTCGGTGCGGTATGACTTGGAGTGAAAGGGGCGGGGTGGCGAGAATTTTGGAAATTCGATGCAGTAGACCTCTCTTGACGCAGAGCCCCGGCTGGATCGGGTTAGGATCGGGCGCAACGGTCGTGCTTCCACGGGCAGGAGGGGTTGAGGCGGATGAAAGAGGAGTTGCTGTTGGACGAGGCGGCCCGCCTCTTCGCGCTCAGCCGGCAGGGCGATTGCCGCAGCCGCCGTCTCTATCGCCAGGTGGCCCTCGACTGCTGCCGGGTGGCGATGGAGCTCCGCGCCGTCCGGCAGTTTCCCGAGGGGCGGACGGCGCGCCGCCGGTCCCGCCGGAAGGGGGGGAGCGCGGGATGAGGTACTGGCTCAGTTTGGTTCCGAGGACCGGCGACTGGCTGCGCGAAGCGCCCGAAGGAGCCGGCCCGCAGGATCAAACTGAGCCAGTACCCGGGATGAGGGTCCTTCTAGAGCACTCGGCGGATCGTGTCGCGGGTGATCACCAGGTGGTGGATGTCGTCGATCAGGGCCTGGAGATCGCCGGCCAGGTCTCCCGCTCCGGTCTCCGCGATCGCCACCTCGACCGGCTGCCCCTCGTCTTCGAGCAGCTGGCGCAGCTCGCCGCACCGCTCGGCGGCCCGTCCCGCCAGGTCCCGGAGGTCCGCCCGCTTTTCGGCCAGCAGCCGAACGAGCTTGGCGTGGAGCACCGTCGCCTCGGCCGAGACGACCTCCTCTCCCGGGTTGATTCGAGCGAGGGGCCGAGCGGCGGGCCGGGCGCGGGGCTCGAAGGCGATCTCGGCGCGGGCAGGCCCCCGCTCTTCCCGCTCCTCCCGCCGGCGCTTGAGCTCCGCCCGGAGGAGACGGCTGTCGAGGTCGAAGTGCTGGGCGACGTGGAGGAGGGTGCGGCAGTGGCTCCGGAGCTTCTGCGGGTCCTTGAGCTTGTCCGGTTCGAGGCCGTCGCAGCAGGGCCGGCGCTCGGCGTCGCTGGGGAGCCAGACGCGATCGGTCCAGGTCCCTTCCGGCTCCTGGGCACCGCTCTGCCGGGCTTCGAACAGGTCCGCCGCCGCGGCAATCCGCTCCGGCGCTGCGGGCTCTACGGTGGGTCGTCGTTGAGGGCTCATGGGTGCCTCCCTGCCAAAGGGTACAATGGTCGCCGCGAGGAGTCCAGCCAGGTGGGGTCCTGCCGCGCGAAGCACTTCGACACAAAGGGACTTGGCGGGATTGCGGCCCGCGGGGACCCTTGGCGGCACTGGCGGCCGCGGGCGGGCGAACGCTGTCGAAACCGCCGCTCTCGGTGTAGATTACCCAGCATGTACGAACAGGAACCGGCGCGCCTGCTGGAGCTCCTGGCCGAGCTCGTCGCGCGTTCCGGCCGGACCCAGCGCGAGGTCGAGCGCGCTCTCGGGGTGGGGCACGGCTGGCTGCGGCTCCTCTTCGCCGGGAAGTCGGAGCTCAAGGTCCGGCACATCCTCGATCTCGCCGCCCTCCTGGATTTCACCCCCGGGCAGTTCTTCCGCCAAGCCTATCCCGAGGTGCAGGGCACCGCGGTCGATCAGGTGCGGAGGAACGTCAACGAAATCCTCCCGCCCAAGCTGCGGCGGCGCCAGCTCAATTCGCAGGCCCGGCTGGAGGTCCGCGACATCTTCAAGGAGGAGCTGGAGAAGCTCGGTTTCGTGCCTCAGAAGCGCGGCGTTGCCGAGGTGGCGGACGGGGAGGAGTTGGAGGAGGGCTAGGTCCGGGACCGCTCCGCCGGCCCGGCTTCCCGCCGGGCGGCATGCCGCAGACGGCAAGGGTTGACAATCCTTCGGAAGAGTGAAAGTATGGGTATGAAGGAGGGTGCCATGTACGAGAAGACTATCGACGGCTGATGGAAGGTAGGATAGCTCCCTTCTTGAGGCCTCATTAGATGGCCTCAGTCAAGGTTTCTCCGGAACCGTTAGAAGAGTGTACCTAACCGTCTATTGTCTTGTCCAGCATAAATCCTCCCAAAATCTAGAGTGACACATCCGACGAAAGTTGTCAACTAGACCCTTCGAACTTTCGTGCCCGGTGCAGGCGCGATGTCTTCAGCTAGCTTCCACTCCACCTCAAAGCTTTGACCGGGTAAGATGCCTCCCTCAAAACGCCGGCTGAGGACGTGGTCTGTCTCGAAATCTCTTCGATGATTTAGGGAAATGTCTATATGCTTAACCTTCTCGGGGAAACTATTTGCCACATTGACGAACAAGTTGACCCCGGGGCGAAGTAAGACATAGGTATTCTTTCTTTCGGTTAGGCGTAAAACCTCCTCCCCGATATAATAAATTTTCGCACTACCTCTTGGTGGAATGCTAATGTTCCTCGAGAAAGATATAACCCTGTCCTCTTTGTCCACAATAAGTCTTTCGGTCCTTCGCTCGAGAAATCTATCTTTCAGATCCTTGACTAGATTCTGAAATCCGCTTCGAGGCCTTCTCAGCCAAGGAACGAGTTGCACTTTCCTGTCGTCAATTTCCAAGATAGGCAATTCGCCGACCGGTTGTGGGGGATCATCATCCGAGAACAGAAGTGAATGCCTGTCTTCGACTATTGACTTTATCGAGTAGTCTCTCTTTGTGTCGGTAATGTTCCTGGCTGTGTAGCGAAGTTCTCTTCTGATCACGACTAAGTTTTCGTCGATTAAACCTTCCTTGGTTTTGTAAGGGCAAATGGTTAACCCATATCGAATGTTCTCTCTAAAAACAGGCTCCTTTATCAGCATCGTGATTTCTTCAGCAAGTTCCTCCGGTAACATTGACTTGAGGGTAGATTGCCAGACGTTCGCTTGGACTTGTTCCAGGTGAAGATTCCGGAGACGGGCCTCGACAATGAATACTGTCAATGAGACGATTAAAGCAATTGTAAGGTCATGAATGATGGTTTCCAGCCAATTATGAAGCGGAAAGTCTCCGAAAAGAGGTAGTACACTGAACTGGAAGCTGTATAGAAAGAGTGCCCACGATACTATGAGCCCGTAAAACTGTATGCGAGTATGGTGTTCCTCCTCCGCCAAATGCTCCACCCACTTCATAGCCACTTTCTCTTTCATAGCATGTCCTGAGTGTCCTCGATTCATCCTTAAATTTTACTTGACACCCCTCGCGTGAAAGGCGATGGGATCAGACAACGTGCGGGACCGCCACAGCCGCCAACCGTTCAACCAGCCGTCCTAATCGTGTAAGCTCGCCTTCGAACTGCCTGGGTCGACCATATGGCTCTTTCGAATTCCTCTCCGCCTAGGACAGTTGCTAAGGTGCGCTAGCTCCGGCGCCGGCCCGGCTTCCCCGGCTTTCCTGCCAGGCGCTCCAGGGCGGCGCTCGCCTGCTGGATGAGCTCGAAGGTCGCACGGTCCCGGGCGAGCGCCTTGTGCAGCATCAGCAGCGCGGCGATCGCCTCCCGTTCCACCTGCACCCGGCTGAAGGCGGTGACCAGCTCGCCGACGAGGCCCTTGACCTCGGCGGTCCTGCCCTGCCGGAACCAGACCGCGGCGAGGTCGAGGCCGGTACCCGCGGCATGGTAGAAGAGGCCGGCCCTCTCAAAAGCCCGCTTGGCCTGCGCAAAGATCTGTTCGGCAGACGCGAAATCGCCCAGGCCCGCGGCGAGCCTGCCCTCGATCCAACGGAGCTTGAGGCGGTCCAGTCGGCCGGCCCGCACGTCGGCGATGGGGATCAGCAAGGTGAGGTAGTTCCGGGCCTGCTCGAAGTCGCCTTGCTGCTCGGTGACGAGGACGACGTTCTGGAGAGCCCGGTATACGAGGTCAGGATCCCGATCGCGGTCGATCTCGTTGAGCCCATCGGTGAGCAGTTGGACCGCAGCTTCCGGGCGACCATCGTACCCGGAGAAGAGACCCATGCTGATCAGAGTCCGGCCTGCGCGATGCCGATCTCCGGCTTGAAGGAAGAGAGCGCGGGCCTTCTCAAGGCACCGGAAGGCTTCCTCGAACCGTCGCTGGGAGGCGAAGAGGGAGGCCGCGACGTCGTCGAGCCGGGCGAGGAGGAGCGGCTCGCCGGTCCCCACTCTGCAGCGCTCGTAGGCCTGCTCCAGGGCGGACTCGGCCAGGGGCAGCTCGTCCGCCACCCGGTAGGCATTGGCGAGCTCGCCCCAGGCCCGGGCTTCGAGGTCCCGCAGCTGCTCCAGGCGGTAGGGCAGCCAGGACACGAGGCTCGCCACCTCGACCGCGATCTCGGCGAAGTGGACCATCTCCTGGGGATAGTCCTTGCGGAGCGCATGGCTCAGCTGGAGGAGGGTCTCGCAGAGGCTCCAGCTCGCGATCCGCCGTTTCTGGCGCACCGGGAAGCTTGAGAAGGGGCGCCGGCCGCTCGAGATGTAGAAGGCCAGCCAACGCTCGGCCTCGGCCCCTTCCCGCACCCGGGCCCGGGCGGTGGCGAAGGCCGAGTCGATGGCTCCCTCGTACTCGTGCTCCGCCGGCCGCGGGAGCAGCGCCGCGGCGCAAGCTTCACAGCCCTGAAACATGTGAGCGACGACGGCTCGCGCGGCGCGGCGGGTGAGCCGGCCTTCGAGCAGGTCCGCGACGCTGGTGGACGTGAGGTGCTCGCTCAAGGGACCTCCAGACAGGTCTTGCTCGGTAACGGTAGTCCGGTAAGTATCTCACATTCTGTATTGGAAACACCTCTGGCGGGAACGCGGGGGCGGTCGCCGGCCGCCCCCGCGGCGGATCCTAGTGGCCGCCGTTGGGGTCGAGGCCAGGTCCCATGTCGGTCGTCGTCGGGACCGGGGCCGGAGGCGTGCCGGTGGTCCTGACGCCATTAGGGTCGATGCCCGGCCCAGAAGCTGCCCAGAGCCGGGAGAGGCTCGGCACTCCGGGAACCCAACTGCCGAGCCAGTCCCAGGCGCTCTCCAAAAGCCCCGGTTGCGGGAGGACGTGCCGGGTTTCGCCGTGGCGGGAGACCCGGGCCGCTCCCGGCTGGGCTCCGGCAAGGCCGAGAGCGGCGGCCAGGATGAGGGTGATCCCGAGCTGACGAAGACGGTGGTGAGACATGAAACCTCCTGGGCCGTGGGACGTCGAGAGGCCGGCATGGCCCCCGGCGCCCGCGACACGGTGCGGATGACCTAGTGTCGCAAGAGCCGCGCACATTGTCCCACTCCAAGCGGGCAAAAGTGCCCGGTTCGCGACTTTCCACTCTCCGCAACAAAGGTCTTCCTACCAGCAACCCCGGCGCGGGGAGCCGAAACCGGGCCAATCTGGCGACTGTTTCGGAAAATCTGGGCAATAGGTCCTGTTTCGCTTGACGCCTCGGCAGGCCGAACGTAGCCTCGCAACTGCCGCCGAACGGCCCAACCGATCGGCAGGGAGGACGAGGGGACATGCCGAAAGCGGATGAAGAGCTGCGCCGGGCCTTTGCCGATCGGGTCAACCGGTTGCGGGAGGCGAAAGGGCTGTCGTGGAAAGAGCTCGCCGCCAAGGTGGGCACGAACGTCTCGTCGCTCTCCCGCTGGGGGCGGACGCGCACCGGGCCGCGGATGGAATCGATCGTCGCTCTGAGCCTGGTGCTCGGGGTCACCACCGACTACCTGCTGACCGGCAGAGGGCCGGTGACCTCTGCGGACGTGCGGCTCTCGACCCTCAAGGAGGCCATCGAGCAGACCCCCCGCGTGCTGAGAGAAGCCCTGGCCGGCGCGCTCCTCGGGCAGCCGGCCGAATCCGCCGTTCACAAGTGAGGAGGGAAACGATGAAAAAGCAGGAGCCACAAGTGGCGACCGAGGAGGAGCAGGCGCGTCTGCTCCAGACGTCCGATGCGTTCCGGGAAACCTTTCTCTTTCTTTTCGATCCGGAGGATGCCCAGGTGTTCCGGCAGTTCGTCGACGTGATCGAGGACCGGCTGCTCGCCCGCTCCACCTACGGAGAGAGACATCCTCACTTCTCCTACACCTTGGCGGAGATGCTCGCCGTGACGGCGGATCTCTCGTTCCTCAAAACCTTTCTTCAGAATGTGGCGGCCGAGCGGCAGTTGAGCGAGCTCAACGCCACCGAGCAGAGCCTGGCGGAGCTGGCCGAACGGATGGCGCCCCAGGTCGCCGCCCTCGCCGGGGTGTTGGAGCGGGAGATCGAGCAGCTGATCCGCGACGATGAGGACGGTTCTCCGGCCGGCGAATCCTAGCCCCTCCAAACAAATTTATTTTGTCTCCTCGTTTTTGTCGCTTTCTCGGGTGTTCCCCTGAGAGACTGTGTTCGCCCCGGAGCCATGGAGGCACCGGGCGATCGAACGAAGGAGATGCGATATGAAGACGGAGCAAAAGGATGTCGCCGTTTCGAGAGCGAAGTTGGCCAGGCCGAGCCGCGGGAGAGTGGAGCGGCTGAAGCCGGAACGGGTCCAGGAGGGGCTGTCGATTCGAAAGACGGTCCGGCGCATCGAGGTGATGGAGCGCCTCGATCGGCTGCCCGGCTGGAAGCTCGCCCCGGAGCGCCGGGCGATCCGCAAGGTGCGCAAATTCGTCGACCCCCAGGCCGCCGCGGCCTACGCCGCTTTCGTCGTCCAGGTGGCGGCCGGCCGCCGCGCGCCGCTGGGGATCGCGGTTACGAACGGCCAACTCGTCGTCACTCTCTACGGCCGCCCCGACCGCGGGATCTCCGGGACTCTCCTGGATCTCGCGGCGGATCTCGGCTAACGAAAACGATCACCCTAAAACCACGACAACTTCAGAAAGGAAAACGATCATGGCTACGACGCCCAATCCCAGTCCCAATCCCAATCCCAGCCCCAACCCGCAGCCGAAGAAGAAGAACAAGCCCAGCGCCTTCGCCGACGTCCTCCAGCAGTGGGATTCGCTGCTCGCCGCGGTGGCGGACCGTGCGCCGGACCTGGCGTCCGTCGAGCCGCACCGGGCGGCGCTCGCCGACACCCTGGACAAGGCCAAGAAGGCCAAGGGAGTCCAGGATTCGCACGGGGCGAGCCGGCAGACCACGACCCAGACCTTGAAAGAGATCCTGGTCGAGGGCAAGGACCAGGCGATCCGTCTGCGCGGTGCGATCCGGGCCGAGCTGGGCCCCACGACCGAGCAGCTGACGCAGTTCGGCATCCGTCCGCTCCGCCGCCGGCCGTTGCGCCACAAGACCGCGGCCCCCACTCCGCCCCCGGCATCCCAGCCGGAGCTCCAGAAGGCGAAGGCGGGACAGGGGACCGAGTAGGAGTGAGGGTAAGCAGGGCTCTACCGAAGTAAACCCCTTGTGCGTGCCCGGGCGCGCACAAGGGGTGGTTTCGCCAGATCTCGTAGGGCCTCCCCGCTCGCTTTAAGGCGCTGCGGCGCTGTGGGGCTCCCGAAGCCGGAGGAACTCTCCACGCGGTACATAGGTACCACCCTAAACGGAACCTATCGGGGGCGCTCTACCGGCTGGTGGTGTGGATCAACTACGGGTATCGGGTAGTCTACATACGCTTCCTTGGTACTCACTCCCAATACGACGAGATCGATGCGCAGAGAATCTGAAGGAGCAAGCGAATGGACGTCAAGCCGATCAAAACCGAAGAGGACTATCGAGCGACCCTCCGCGAGATCGAGACGCTGATGAGGGCCGAACCCGAGTCCCCCGAAGGGGAGCGGCTCGACGTTCTGGTAACGTTGATCGAAGCCTATGAGCGTCGGCATTTCCCGCTGGATCTGCCCGATCCCATGGCGGCCATCAAGTTTGTGATGGATCAGCGCGGGCTGACGGTCAAGGATCTCGAACCGATGATCGGCCACTCCAATCGCGTGTACGAAATTCTCGGCCACAAGCGGCCGCTCACTCTCAAGATGATCTGGAAGTTACACAACGGACTGGGTATTCCGGCGGAATGCCTGATTAAGCAGCCGGGGAGCCGGGCCGCGTAGGGGCCCATACAGTCGGATCCAACGCTCGGGCATCAGGAAGGCGCGCGTACGCCTACCGTGCCGCTCCGTCCTCCTCCTACCAGCTCAGCCGGCGAAGACCTTCGACCTCGTCGAAGTGGCCATCGCGGGTGACTACCGGCTGATGATGTTGTAGCGCCAGGGCGGAGATCCAGACATCGTTCTCCGGAAGCGGGCGGCCTCTCCCGCGGAGCTCTTCTCTCACGTGCGAGTAGACCTCGGCTGTGGCCTCGTCGACAAGCAGCACGACGGACTCCCGGACGAGCGTGGCAAGGAGGCGCTCGAGAGACTCGCGATGGCGGGACCGGAGCAGGCCGAAGCGATACTCGCCGATCACGATGACGGGTAGATGGTGACGTGCTTGGGCGGAGAGGAGATCTCCGAGGGCTGCATCGCCGGCAAGGAGTGCCGAGACAGCGTTGGTGTCCAGGATCACCGCCAGGCTTCCGGGTCGATGCGCTCGAATTCTTCGGCGACGATCCGGTCGACCTCTTCGGTCTCCTCGCGGCGAGCTTTTCCGAAGACGCTACGCCAGCCACTCTCCGGCGGCGCTGGGCCCGTTCCACTCGTGAGGTGAGCCCGCAGGGCCGCCATCACAAAGTCTTTAAGACTCTCGCCACGGAGGGCTGCGGTGGCTTTCGTCTGCCGGAACAGGTCGTCGGGGATCTCCAGGGTCGTCTTCATGATTCCCATTTTCCCATATTTACGGGCCATGTTTACGGAGAGAATGGCCAACTTCATCCCCCGTGAGGGTTCCAGGCCGTACTCGGCCTCTCCGTTGACAGCCACCGCTGCTCTTTGCTAGCCTTCACCTCCTCTTGACGGCCGGGTGGTCCGCCGGGAGGGGAATTCATAGGCCCTTAGCTCAGTTGGTTAGAGCGCTACGTTGACATCGTAGAGGTCAGCGGTTCAAGTCCGCTAGGGCCTACCATCGACTGTACCGGAAAACCCGGAGAGATCCCGGAGAGACTTCTCAAGCCTCATGTTCAGGCGCTTAGCTCAGCTGGTTAGAGCGCTACCTTCACACGGTAGAGGTCATCGGTTCGAGTCCGATAGCGCCTACCACCCTTCCCGCTCGTGATCTGTCCCGCGGGCGCTCGCCCGAACACTTCCATTCTTTAGCAGCGCTATGGGGACGATGCCAGCGGCCATTGAGGCGATCCGCCTGACTTTACCCGACGGTTCCGTGCGCGAGGTGCCCCCGGGTACCACGCCGCTCGGCGTCGCGGCGACGATCGGCCCGCGCCTCGCGAAGGATGCGATCGGCGCCGAGTTGGACGGCCGGAAGGTCGACCTGCGCCTGCCGCTCGCGGCAGGCGGGGCGTTCCGCATCTTCACCGCCAAGAGCCCGGAGGCCGGCGAGTTCATCCGCCACAGCGCCGAGCATGTGCTCGCCGACGCCGTGAAGCGGCTGTGGCCCGAGGCCCAGATCGACGTCGGCCGCAAGGACCACAGCGAGAAGTTCCAGTACGACTTCCGCTTCCCGCGCGCCTTCACCCCCGAGGACTTGACCGCCATCGAAGCGAAGATGCGGGAGATCGTAAAGGAGGAGGGCGGCTTCGAGCGGGTCGAGGTCTCCCGCGAGGAGGCCGGGAAGCTGTTCGCCGGGATGGGGGAGGGCCTCAAGGTCGAGCGTCTGAAGGACATCCCCGAGGGCAACACCCTTACCCTCTACAAGCATGGCCGGTTCACCGATCTCTGCCGCGGCCCCCACGTGCAGCGGCTGGGGCAGATCGGCGCGGTCAAGCTCCTCGAATCGTCGGGGGTCTTCTTTAAAGGCGACGAGAAGAACGAGCGGCTGCAGCGGATCTACGGCACCGCCTTCGCCACCCAGGCCGAGCTCGACTCGTATCTGCAGCAGGTCGAGGAGGCGCGGGCGCGCGACCATCGCCGGATCGGCCAGGAGCTCGACCTCTTCAGCTTCAACCCGGTCGCCCCGGCCTCGCCCTTCTTCCACCCCAAGGGCGCGGTCGTCTACAACGGTCTCATGGACTACATCCGGGAGCTCTACCATCGCTTCGGCTACGGCGAGGTGCTCACCCCCCAGATCCTGGACGTCGAGCTGTGGAAGACCTCGGGGCACTACGCCAACTACAAAGACGCCATGTTCTTCACCGAGGTGGACGAGAAGCAGTTCGCGGCCAAGCCGATGAACTGCCCTACCCACTGCCTGATCTACGCCACCCGGATGCGCTCGTACCGCGACCTGCCCATCCGCTACGCCGACTTCGGCCGCCTCCACCGCTACGAGCGGAGCGGCGTCACCTCGGGGCTCTTCCGGGTCCGCAGCTTCTGCCAGGACGACGCCCACATCTTCTGCACCGACGAACAGGTCGAGCAGGAGGTGATCTCGGTGGTCGAGATGATCCGCGAGGTCTACTCCGTCTTCTCGTTCGCGAGCTTCGAGATCGAGATCGGCACCCGGCCGGCGAAGTCGATCGGCACCGCCGAGGTCTGGGAGCGCGCCGAGGGGAACCTGATGTCGGCCCTGGAGAAGAAGGGCATCCCCTTCAAGGTGAGCCCGGGCGAGGGGGCGTTCTACGGGCCGAAGATCGATTTTCACGTCCACGACGCCCTCGGGCGGAGCTGGCAGCTCGGCACCGTGCAGCTCGACTACCAGATGCCGGAGCGCTTCGGGCTCACCTACGTCGGCGCCGATGGCGCGGAGCACCGGCCGGTGATGATCCACCGCGCCATGCTGGGATCGCTCGAACGGTTCATGGCGATCCTGCTCGAAAACACCGCGGGGGCGCTGCCGGCCTGGCTCGCGCCGGTGCAGGCGGTGGTGCTGCCGCTCTCCGAGAAGTTCCTCGACTATGGCTTTGAGGTCCGCGCCAAACTGGCAGAGGCGGGCCTCCGGGCCGAGCTCGATTCGCGCAACGAGAAACTCGGGTATAAGATCCGGGAATCCCAGATGCAGAAGGTCCCCTACATGCTGGTGGTAGGCGCGAGGGAGCAGGAGGAACGGACGGTGGCAGTGAGGCGGCGCTCCGGCCCCGACCTCGGGACCCTGTCGATCGAAGCATTCGTTACACGCGTACACGACCTTGCCAGGACCCGGAGCAGTGAGCTCTAGGCCAGATGGGCGAGGTGCTCTCCAGGAGGTGAGCTTCACCTGAGCATCGATAAAACAACACGGGTCAACCACCGTATCCGGGTTCGCGAGGTCCGCCTCGTGGAATCGGACGGCAGCCAGGCGGGGATCGTTCCCATTGAGGACGCTCTGCGCCGCGCCACCGAACAGGCGCTCGATCTGGTGGAAGTGGCGCCGGCCGCCGTGCCGCCGGTCTGCCGCATCATGGACTTCGGCAAGTTCCTCTACCAGCAGAAGAAGAAGGCGCACGAGTCGAAGCGCAAGCAGAAGATCGTCCATGTCAAAGAGGTCAAGTTCCGGCCCAACATCGACGAGCACGACTACGACTTCAAGTTGAAGAACGCGCTCCGCTTCCTGGAAGAGGGGGACAAGGTCAAGGCGACCGTCCAGTTCCGAGGACGCGAGATGGCGCGGACCGACCTGGGCCGCAAGCTGATCCAGCGGGTCGCCCAGGACATCGGGGAACGAGGGGTGCTAGAATCCTCGCCCGAAATGACGGGGAACCGGATGCACGCCATTCTGGGGCCGCCACGGCAGAAGTCTGCCAAGAAGGAGGGGTCCGATTCGGGCTCCTAATTGACGTAGGAAGCGAAAGGAGGGCACCCGTGCCCAAGCAGAAGACGCACCGGGGTGCCGCGAAGCGGTTCAAGGTCACGGCGGGCGGCAAGGTGATGCGTCACCAGTCGATGCACAGCCACATCCTGACCAAGAAGACCACCAAGCGGAAGCGCAACCTGCGCAAGGCCGTCCAGGTCTCGCCCGCGTTCGCCAGCATTCTCAAGGAGATCCTGCACCTCTGAAGAGAGGGCAGGAGACGAGACACACTCAAAAACAGCCGGCCACCGGTGGGAATGGACCTGTCCACCGGGGTCGCGGCTCCCGGCCGCAGCTCGGACGCAAGAAACGTCCGGCAGCGCCGCGCGGGCCACTTGACCGCTCCCGATGTCCCCCTCTAGAAGCGGGGCGGGAGCAGAAACGAGGTTCCGAAGATGTCGCGTGTCAAGCGTGGACCCAAAAGGAAGGACCGCCGCAAGAAGATCCTAGGCCTGGCCAAGGGCTTCTACGGCATGAAGTCGAAGTCCCACCGGATCGCCAAGCAGGCGGTGGACAAGTCGCTCTCGTATGCCTATCGCGACCGCCGGCAGAAGAAGCGCCAGCTGCGCGCCCTCTGGATCGTTCGCATCAACGCCGCGGCGCGCCTGCACGGCCTCTCCTACAGCCGGTTGATCGCGGGCTTGAAGGCCGCCGGTTCCGACCTCGACCGCAAGGTGCTGGCGGATATTGCCGTTCGCGACCCCCAGGCCTTTGCCGGCCTCGCCGAGGCTGCCAAGGGCGCCCTCGGGAGCGCGGCGAAAGCCGGCGCTCCCGCGGAGAGTTAGCTTGAGCGACGAGGGAACGCCCCTGGCCCCGCAAGGGGAGCCGGGGGCGGGCACCCCGGCCGGCATCGCGGAGGTCCATCAACTCGCCGAGGATTTCGAGCGCGAGGCGACAGCGGTCGTCGACCGCCCAGCCTGGGAGGAGCTGCGTCTGCGCTGGGCGGGGCGCAAGCAGGGGGTGGTGCGCGCCCTTCTCGGCCGGATGGGCCAGGTGGCCGCGGCCGAGCGCAAGGCCTATGGCGCCGCGGTCAACTCACTTAAAAGTAGGGTCGAGGACCGGCTGGCCGAGATCGACGCCGAGCTGGGGGAGCGGGAGCGCGAGGCGGCGCGCCGGCAGTCGGCGGTCGACGTCACTCTTCCCGGGCGGCGGCCGAAGCTCGGCAACCTCCATCCCCTCACCTGGGTATTGGAAGAGCTCTACCAGATCTTCGCCGAGCTCGGCTACTCGATCGCCGAGGGCCCTGAGATCGAGGACGACTACCACAACTTCGAGGCCCTGAACTTCCCGCCTGACCATCCGGCGCGGGACACCCAGGACACCTTCTTCCTCAAAAACGGGCTCCTGCTCCGCACCCACACCTCGCCGGTGCAGATCCGCACGATGCTGTCGCGCAAGCCCCCCATCCGGGTGATCTGTCCGGGGCGGGTCTACCGCTTCGACAACGACCTCCGGCACTCGCCCATGTTCCACCAGGTCGAGGGTCTGGCGGTGGCGGAGGGGATCACCTTCGGTCACATGAAGGGGACCCTCGAAGCCTTCTTGAAGCGCCTCTTCTCGCCGAGCGTCCTGGTGCGGCTGCGGCCGAGCTTCTTCCCCTTCACCGAGCCCTCGGCCGAGGTCGACGTCAGCTGCCAGATCTGCGGCGGCAAGGGGTGCGACACCTGCTCGGGAACCGGCTGGATGGAGATCATGGGCTGCGGCATGGTCGATCCGCGGGTGCTCGCCAACTGCGGCATCGACCCCGACCGCTACAGCGGCTTCGCCTTCGGGCTCGGGGTCGACCGGGTGGCGATGAACCGCTACGACTTCCCCAACATCCGGGTCTTCTTCGAGAACGACGAGCGGCTCCTGCGCCAGGTGCGCGGCTGATGCTCTTCTCGCTCGATTGGCTCCGGCAGTACGTCGACCTCTCCGAGGGGGCGGAGGCGATCGGCCGCCGGCTGACCTTCGCCGGCTTTGCGATCGACGGGATCGAGGAGACTCAGGGCGATGTCGTCTTCGACGTCGACGTCACCACCAACCGTCCCGACGCCATGAATCACCTCGGCTTGGCCCGCGAGCTCGCGGTGCTCTACGAGCGGCCGCTCCGGCTGCCGGAGCCGGCGCTCGCCGAGGTTTCAGAGACGGTGGGGAGCGCGGTGGCGGTCGAGCTGGCCGACCCGGAGGGCTGCTCGCGCTTCGTGGCCCGGGTGATCCGCGGAGTGCGGATCGGCGAGAGCCCGGAGTGGTTGCAGCGCCGGCTCCGGGCGATCGGGAAGAACCCGATCAACAACGTCGTCGACGTCACCAACTTCGTCCTCTGGGAGATGGGGCAGCCGCTCCACGCCTACGACCTGGCGCAGATCTCCGGGGCGAAGCTCGTCGTCCGCCGGGCGGCGGAGGGCGAGCGGCTGACGACCCTCGACGGGGTCGACCGGGTGCTCGACCCGGCCATGCTGGTGATCGCCGACGCCTCCCGGCCGGTCGGCCTCGCCGGGGTGATGGGGGGCGCCGACAGCGAGGTGACCGCGGCGACCACCGACATCCTCCTGGAGGGCGCCCACTTCGACCGCAAGACGGTGCGGATCGCCGCCAAGCGGCTCGGTCTCCACACCGACGCCAGCCACCGCTTCGAGCGTGGCGCCGACCTCGGGTCCTGCCTCCGGGCGGTCGATCGGGCGGCGGCGCTGATCGTCGAGGTCGCAGGAGGGCAGGTGCTGGCCGGTTCCATCGACGAGCGCGGGGCGGGGGCGGAACGGCCGGAGCACCACGGGCGGCTCGACCTGGCGAAGCTCGACGCCTTCGCCGGTGTCGCGATCCCTCCCGCCGATGCCGAGCGCTGGCTGGCCGGGCTCGGCTTCGACCCTCGGAAGGCCGGGCCAGGGCTCCTCGACATCACCGTTCCCTCCTGGCGGTATTTCGACGTTCAGGCCGGGGAGAACGGCGCGCTCTATCCGCAGGACCTCTACGAAGAGGTGCTGCGGATCTTCGGCTTCGACAACATCCCCTCGGCGCTCCCCGCCCTGCCCGGCCCCGACGGCCACCCCAACGCCGGGGCGGCGCGGCGGCGGAAGGTCAAGTGGCATCTGGCTGCCAGCGGTTTCGCCGAGGCGGTCGACTTCGCCTTCGTCGATCCGGCCGGCGACAGCGCCTTCCCGAGCCTGCGCCCCGAGGCCCGCGCCCTGCCGCTCGAAAACCCGATCTCGGAGCGGGCCTCGGTGATGCGCCGCTCGCTGGTGCCGGGGCTCGTCGAGAGTGCCCGTTTCAACCAGCGCCGCGGGGCGACCGCGGTGCGCCTCTTCGAGGTGGCGACGGTCTTCTTCGACAATCCCGATGCGACGCTCCCCGATCAGCCGGAGATGGTAGGTCTGGTCTGCGGCGGCACCGTGGGGACCCCCTGGGAGCGCCAGCTGGAGCTCGACCTCTTCGACTTGAAGGGCGCAATCGAGAGCCTGGCCCAGGAGATGGGGGTGCGCCTCCTCGCCCGCCCGGCGGCCAGCCTCCCCGGTCTCCTCGCCGGGACCGCTGCCGAGCTCTACCGGCCCGAGCGGCCGGGCGAGGGGGTGGGCTTCTTCGGCCGGGTGGCGGGCGGCGAGGGCTATCCGCTCTATGTCGCCGAGATCGCTGCCGAGGCGCTCGACCCCGATCTCGAAACCCAGACTTCGGCGGCCCACCTGACGATCGATCCGCCCTCGCGCTTCCCCGGCATTGGCGCCGACTCGACCCTCACCCACGCTCTCGACGTCCCCTGGACGGAGATCGAGGCCGCGATCCGGGCGGCGGCGGGGTCGGCCCCGGATCTCGTCTCCTTCGGGCTCACGGTGCGCTATCGTGGCGAGGGGGTGCCCGCCGGGGCGGTCAACACGACGATCCACTTCTTCTACAACTCGCGCGAGCGCTCGCTCACTCAGGAGGAGGTCAACGGCCAACAGCAGGCGCTGACCGCCGACCTCGAGCGCCGCTTCGGCTTCAGGGGGTAAGACAGCATGGCGAGCACGGCTGGCAGCACGATCGCGATCGACTGGTTGGATGTCCTGGAGCTCAAGGTCCGGGAGGCTTCCGAGCGCTTGAGCGAGCTCAAAGAGGAGAACCGGGCCCTGATCCAGAAGGTCGAGGAGCTCGAATCCCAGCTCGCCGTCGTCCAATCGGACGAGTCGGCTCAGGGCTGGGAAGCGGAGCGGGAGGAGATCCGGCGGCGGGTGGAGAAGCTGACTCTGGGGCTGGAAGCGCTGATCGGAGAGTAGGAAGCCCGCTACGAGCCCGCTCCGATCCGCTCTGGGAAGATCTGGAAGCGCTGCCGGCCCGTAATGCGGTAGGTCTCGAAATCGGCGTGGTCGACGGTGAAGATCGTCGTCAACGACTCACGGCGAGCGAGATGGACCAGCGTGGCATCGGCGAAGTCCATCGGTCGATCGTGGTAGCGGTGCATCAGCGCCTCGATCTCGGGCAGATCGCCGTCGCCAATCGGAAGGACGGTCACGGCGCCGGAACGGAGGAAACCCCAGGCGGGTGCCAACCAGTGGGGGCCATCGAGGAGATGGAACAGCTCGGCGAGCACGGCGGCGGAAGTCGCGAGCGGCAGGGGGAGCCTGGTAAAGGCGGAAGCGCAGGCACGATGCCAGCGATCGTTGCGATCGAGGAACGCAAGGATCGCTCCGGTATCAATCAAGCCTCGTGGCTTATCGCCCATGCCGGCGTGCGATCCGGGTGCGTACTTCGGCCCTGGCGTTCTCGGCCCGCTCAGGCCGGTCACCGGCGATCGTGCCGACGAACTTCAGGCCGGCTTCGTGCAAGAGCCGCTGCCGTTCGGACTCTTCACAGTCCCGGCCGCCGTCGCGCTCCAGCCAGTCCACGGTGATCTCTTCCAGAAGCTCCGCCACGCTCTTGTGACGGTCGCGGGCAGCCTCCGCCAACTCGCTCTTGAGGTGCGGGGTGAGCCTCCAGCTATAGACCTCGGTCTTCATGCACCACATTGTAGCGCACGTTCCCGCCCCTCAGACATCGGCCCCGATCAGCTCGCCGATCGTCTTCACCCCGTCCCGGTCCATCGAGCGCAGCAGCTCCTCGTTGATCCGCCGCGGCAGCCCCGGCCCCTCGTAGATCAGGCCGGTGTAGATCTGGACCAGGGAGGCCCCGGCGCGGAGGCGCCGGTAGGCCTCCTCCCCGGTGGCGATGCCGCCGGCGGAAACCAGGATGGTCCGGCCGAAGAGGCGCGCCGCGAGCGCCTGGAGCATCCGGTAGCTCTTCTCCTGGAGCACCTTCCCGCTCAACCCCCCGAAATCCTTCGCCCCCGGCAGGAGCCCGTACTCGATCGTGGTGTTGGTGGCGACGATCCCCGCCGCACCGGCGGCGACCGCCGTTTCGGCGAGGTCGACCGCCGCCCCGAGGTCGAGGTCGGGGGCGAGCTTGACGAGGACCGGCCGCGCGGTGATCCCGGTCGCCATGGCGAGGAGGGCGCGGACGAACGCCTCGTTCTGGAGGTCGCGGAGGCCGGGGGTGTTGGGGGAGGAGAGGTTGACCACCAGGTAGTCGCAGAATCCCGCCAGGCGGCGGACGAGGACCTCGTAGTCGGCGAGGGCCCCGGACGGCGGGGTCGCCTTGTTCTTCCCCAGGTTGATCCCCAAAGGGAGCGGCGCCGGACCATGCCTCCGAAGTCGCGAGAGGCGTCTCTCCAGAGCGTCCATCCCCTGATTGTTGAAGCCCATGGCGTTCTGCAGGCTCGCGGCCTCGGCGAAGCGGAAGAGCCGCGGCCGCGGGTTGCCGGCCTGGGGCCAGGGCGTCACCGTCCCCACCTCGACGCAGCCGAACCCGAGGGCGGGCCAGCCGCGGAGGGCGACGGCGTCCTTGTCGAAGCCGGCGGCGAGCCCCACGGGGTTCAAGAAGGTGCGGCCGAAGAGCTCCTGGGCGAGCCGCGGGTCGGCGACCTCGGCGCGCCGGGCCAGCCGCCGGACGAGCCCGGGGACGGCCGCCGCCGCCCGGAGCGCGCTCATCGCGAGCCCATGGCTGGTCTCGGGATCGAGGCGGAAGAGGAGCTTCCGGAGGCGCGCGTAACCGGGGGAGGAGGGGGGCATGGACAGGCGGATTCTAGCTCTCCCGGGCCGCCCCTGGACACCGCCCTACCTGTGTTATAGTTTGCCCATTCAAATCCCTGGCACGACGGAACTTGCTGCCTGGGTAAGGCATTAGGACCACGGACTTGAGCATCATGACCGCGAGCCATACCGAGGTTCGAATCTTCGGTGCCACGTACCATGTCCGTGGGAGTGACGACAGCGGGTACCTCCAGGGTCTGGCGGATCTTGTGGACGGCAAGATGCGCGAGGTCGCCCAGCATGTGGCGACGGCCGATACGGCTCGCATCGCCATCCTGGCGGCCCTCAATTTAGCTGACGAACTGTTCCAAAGTCAGAAACGGCAAGAAGGGGAACGGGTCGAGATCAAGGAGAAAGTGACGGAGCTTGCCGAGGAATTAACGGCAGCCCTCGACGGTTGAGGAGCAGGCGGCGATGTCACTTCGAAATATGACCGAAATTGTTTTTGCATCCCCCGTGCGGTTCGTGTTGGGTCAATCGATTGTAGAACCAACATTCATACCTAGGGAGTCTTTTACTCACGTGGCCTGTGCCAGCCTCGCTCGTACGAGGACGCTAACGGCTCGCGAAGCGGACACCCACCTGGAGCGTTTCAGGTTCTAAACGCACACCCGCATGGCCGCGCGGGGGGTGTAGTTTCACCCTCTCCCAGATCTGCCCGAACCCCCTGTTGCTGGAACAGGGGGATCCGGTGAAGAGCACCGAAATGATAGCGGCTCTGGCCGTGGCCCTAGCCATTGGAGCAGGCGTTCTCCTGTTCTGGTGGGTAGGGTTGCGCCGGACCGGCAGGCGCATCCTGGAGCAGGCTGAGCTCCAGGCCGCGAAGGCCGTGGAGGACGGCGAGCGCCGGGCGGAAAACCGCATGCGCGAAGCCGACATCGCGGCCAAGGAGAAGCTCCTCCAGGCGCGTACCGAGTTCGAGTCGGTGTCGCGCAAGCGCCGCACCGAGCTCGAGGGTATCGAGCGGCGGCTGACCCAGAAAGAGGACACCCTCGACAAGCGGCAGGAGGAGACCCTCCAGCGCGAGAAGGAGGTGTCCCAGAAGGACAAGCTGCTCGCCGGCCGCGAGAAGGTCCTGGAGAAGAAAGAGGGCGAACTCGACCGCATGGTCGACGAGGAGCGGGTCAAGCTCGAACAGATCGCCGGCCTGACCGCCCACCAGGCGCGCGACGAGCTGATCAAGGGGATGGAGAACGACGCCCGTATCGAGGCCGCCCACATCGTCAAACGGATCGAGGACGAGGCGCGCGAAACGGCGAACAAGCAGGCCCAGCGCATCATCGGCATGGCCGTCCAGCGCTCGGCCTCGGACTACGTCTCCGAGGCCACGGTGTCGGTCGTCATGCTGCCCAACGAGGAGATGAAGGGGCGGATCATCGGCCGCGAGGGGCGCAACATCCGCGCCCTGGAGATGGCGACCGGCGTCGACCTGATCGTCGACGACACCCCGGAGGCGGTGATCCTCTCCGGCTTCGACCCCTTTCGCCGCGAGGTGGCCCGGGTCGCCCTGGAGCGGCTGATCACCGACGGCCGCATCCACCCGGCGCGGATCGAAGAGGTGGTCGAGAAGGTCAAGGCCGAGTTCGAGCAGAAGATCCTCTCGGAGGGCGAGTCCGCCCTCCTGGAGCTCGCGATCCCCGGCATGCACCCCGAGCTGGTGAAGCTCCTCGGCCGCCTGCGCTACCGCACCTCCTACGGCCAGAACGTCCTCCAGCACAGCAAGGAGGTCGCCTTCCTGGCCGGCACCATGGCCGCCGAGCTCAAGGCCAACGTCCAGGTCGCCCGGCGGGGCGGCATCCTCCACGACGTCGGCAAGGCCATCGATCGCGAGATGGACGGCACCCACCTGCAGATCGGCATCGACCTGCTGCGCAAGTTCGGCGAGAGCGAGGAGGTCGTGCACGCCATGGCCTGCCACCACGGCGACTACGATCCGCAGACCGTCGAGGCCGTCCTCGTCACCGCCGCCGACGCCCTCTCGGCCGCCCGCCCCGGGGCTCGCCGCGAGATCCTGGAGACCTACGTCAAGCGCCTGGAGAAGCTGGAGGAGATCGCCTCCACCTTCAAGGGGGTGCAGAAGACCTTCGCCATCCAGGCCGGGCGCGAGGTCCGCATCATCGTCGACAGCGGCAAGATCAGCGACGAGCAGGCGCTCTGGCTGTCGAAGGACATCGCCCGGAAGATCGAAGGGGAGCTCACCTACCCCGGCCAGATCAAGGTGACGGTGATCCGCGAGACGCGCTCGATCGAGTTCGCACGGTGAACATGAGGTCGATTTGAAGCTCCTCTTCGTCGGCGACGTCATCGGCAAGCCCGGCCGCCGGGCGGTGCGCAACCTCCTCACCCGGCTCATCGACCGCCACCGGGCCGACTATGTGGTGGTCAACGTCGAGAACTCGGCCGGCGGCTTCGGGGTGACCCCGGAGGTCCTCGCCGAGATCGAGGACCTGCCGATCGACTGCTATACGACGGGCAACCACGTCTGGGACAAGAAGGAGGGGGTGGAGATCCTCGACCGCATGCCCCGACTTCTCCGCCCTGCCAACTACCCCGCGGGCAATCCGGGCAAGGGGCTCTATGTGGGGGAGACGGCGGCCGGCATCCCGGTGGCGACGATCAACCTCGAAGGGCGGGTCTTCATGAACAGCCTGGAGTCGCCGTTCGTCGTCGCCGACCGGCTGCTCGCGAGCCTCGACCCCAAGATCAAGGTGATCCTGGTCGACTTCCACGCCGACGCGACCTCCGAGAAGCAGGCCCTCGCCTTCTACCTGGACGGCCGGGTGAGCGCTGTCCTCGGCACCCACACCCATGTCCCCACCGCCGACGAGCGGATCCTCCCCGGCGGCACCGCCCTCCAGACCGACGTCGGGATGACCGGCCCCTACGAGTCGATCATCGGGATGCGGGTGGACAAGGTGCTGAAGCGTTTCCTCCTCCAGACCCCGTCCTCTTTTGAGGTGGCGAAGAAGGACGTCCGGCTGGCCGCCGCGGTGGTCGACGTGGACGAGGCGACCGGCAAGGCGCGGGGGATCGAACGTCTGCTCATTCCGGACCCCACGGCCTGAAAGACGGACGAAAAGAGGGAATCCAGGGCGGGATGGCGGCAGAGCGGCAGCGGCAGGAGGAGATCGACCGGGACCTCGGGTTCGGCGCCGTCGTCGCCCGCGAGAGCCAGAAGCGGCTGCTCAACCGGGACGGCAGCTTCAACGTCGTCCGCGAGGGGCTCAAGTTTTTCGCCTCCTGGAGCCCCTACCACTACCTCCTCACCGTCTCCTGGCCCCGCTTCCTGGGTCTCGTCATCGTCGGCTATCTGGGGCTGAACGCGCTTTTCGGCGCCGCCTTCTTCGCCCTCGGTCCGGGCGCTCTGGCCGGCGCCGACGGCTCCGGGCTCGGCTCGCGCTTCCTCCAGTCCTTCTTTTTCAGCGTCCAGACCTTCGCCACGATCGGCTACGGCCATATATCGCCGGTGGGGATCGGCGCCAACCTGGTCGTCACCCTGGAGTCGCTGGTCGGCCTCCTCGGCTTCGCCCTCGCGACCGGCATTCTCTTTGCCCGCTTCTCGCGGCCGACGGCCCACATCCTGTTCAGCGAGCAGGCGCTCATCGCCCCCTACCACGGCATCACCGCCTTCGAGTTCCGGATCGTCAACGCCCGCCGGAATCAGCTCATCCAGGTGGAGGCGAAGGTCCTCTTCAGCCGCTTCAAGGACGGCCGGGGAGGGGGGCGCGATTTCACCTCGCTCAAGCTCGAGCGCGAGCGGGTCCCCCTCTTCCCCCTGTCCTGGACCATCGTCCATCCGATCGACTCCGAGAGCCCGCTCTTCGGGCTCACCCGCGACGACGTCCTCGCTGCGGACGGCGAGTTCCTGGTCCTCCTCTCCGGCACGGACGAGACCTTCGCCCAGACCGTGCACGCCCGCTCCTCCTATAAGGTGGAAGAGATCGCTTGGGGGGCTCGTTTCACCAATCTCTTCAACCCGCCCAGGAACGGCCTGCTGTCGATCGACATCAGCCGTCTCCACAGCTTCGAGCCCGCCCCGCTGCCGGAGCTGCCCGCCTCACCTCCGGGGCCGCGCCGGCTCGACGAGGGCTGGGACGCCGACGACAACTAGGGCTCGGAGGCCGGTTCCGCGGTGTCGGCGACATCGGCGGCGTCGGCGGCGTCGGATCGGCGGACGAACCAGAGGTTCCGCGAGTAGATGAAGAGGCCGGTCGCCTGGCCGGCGATGAACACCGGGTCTCTCTGGTGGATCGAGTAGACGAGGAGGACGGCGCCGCCGCCGAGAGAGAAGTACCAGAAGGAGCGCGGGATCACGCTCTTACGTCGCCGCTCGGTGGCGATCCACTGGAGGAAGAAACGGCCGAAGAAGAGGGACTGGCCGAGGAAGCCGACGACGAGCCATAGGTGCTTGGGTTCCAATCTGTGATCTCCTCCAGAAGGCGCCGGTCGATCCAGCGCCGCTCCATCCAGCGCACCGCCAAGAGGTCGGCGAGCGACCGGAAGATCCGGTTGCCGATACTGTACTTGGTCTTGCCGTGGAGCCGCGGCCGGTGGTTCACCGGCACCTCCTTGATCCGCGCCCCGTCCAGGCGGACGAGGGTGGGAAGGAAGCGGTGCATCCCCTTGAACATGGGGACCCGGCGGAGGTACTCGGCGCGGTAGGCCTTGAGCGAGCAGCCGCTGTCCGAGACCCGCTCGCCGGTCGCCCAGTTGCGGACGGCGTTGGCGATCCGCGAGGAGAGCCGGCGCACCCAGTCGTCGCGCCGCCTTATGCGGACCCCGGAGACCAGATCCCAGCCGGGGGTCTCGGCGATCTCGGCGGTCTCGGCGGTCTCCGCCATCTCCGCCAGCAGCCGGGGGATGTCGGCGGGGTCGTTCTGGAGATCGGCGTCCAGGGTCACCACCACTTCACCCCTGGCGTTCCTGAAGCCGGCGGCGAGCGCCGCCGACTGCCCGGAGCTCCGGACCAGCCGGAGCACCCGCGCCCTGGGGTCTTCCACGGCGATCCGGCCGAGCGCCGCCAAGCTGCCGTCGGTCGAAGCGTCGTCGATCCAGAGGACCTCGTAGCTCCGCCCAGAGCCGTCGAGGGCGGCGCGGATCTCCGCCGCCAGGATCGCCAGATTTTCCTCTTCGTTGTGGACGGGGATGACGAGCGAGACGTCAACGGTCAAGGGAATCCCCGGGAGCGTGCTGGCGAACCCCTTGCATCGTAGTATCTTAGTCCACCCCGGTCGCCGCGACCGGTACGCGCGTAGGCTCCCTTGCGAACGATCGAGACCAACTCGTCCCGCCGGTTCTCCCTCTGGCCTTCGCGGGTCCCGGCGGCGGCCCTGCCCGCGCTCGCCGGGGCGGAGCGCCGGACCTCGCGGCTCCTGCGGCTCGCCTGGTTCGCCCTTCTCCTCGCGGCGCTCGCCTTCCGGCTCGGCGGCTATCCTCTCCTCGATCCGGACGAGGGGAGAAACGCCGAGGTCGCCCGCGAGATGGTGTCGACCGGCGACTACCTGGTGCCGCGGATCGACGGGCTGCCCTATCTCGACAAGCCGGTCCTCTTCTTCGCCGCCGACGCCCTGGCCTTGAAGCTGCTCGGTCCGAGCGAGCTCGCGGCGCGCCTCCCCTCGCTGCTCTTCGCCCTCGCCACGGCGGGCCTCACCGCCTGGTTCGCCGCCCGGCTTTTCGGCGGCGACACTGCTGGCAATGCGGTCGACACTGCCGGCACTGCCGGCATCGCTGGAACTGTTGCCCTCGCGTCACCGCTCGCCGTGGCCTTCGCGCGGACGGTGATCTTCGACAGCATGCTGACTTTCTTCGTCACCCTGTCCCTGGTCGCCTTTTATCTCGCGATCGAAAAGCCGGCGGAGGGGCGTGGCAGCATCCCCGTCTGGGCCTGGAGCACCCTCGCCTGGATGGCGATGGGCCTAGGGGTGCTCGTCAAGGGGCCGGTCGCCCTCGGCGTGGTGCTCCTCGTGGTGGTTCCCTACGCTTTCTGGCGCCGCGCCGGAAAGGCCCTCTGGTACCCGCTCGGCCCGCTCGTGTTCCTCGGGATCATCCTGCCCTGGGTGTGGGCGATGTCCCGGCAGGTCCCGGAGTACCTCCACTACACCCTGGTCTCGGAGACCTGGCGGCGGCTGACCACCGACCGGTTCGAGCGCACCGGCCCGTTCTGGTACTTCCTCCCCTGCCTGCTCGTCGGCGCCCTCCCCTGGTCGTTCGTGGTCCTCGGGGCCCGCCGGCGCCTGCCCCGGCGGGACGAGAACGGCCGGCTCGACCGGCGGCTGGTCTTCCTGCTCCTCTGGATCGCCCTCCCCCTCGTCCTCTTCTCGCTCTCCCACTCGAAGCGGCCGCAGTACATCCTGCCGCTCCTCCCGGCGGTGGCCCTGCTCGTGGCGGCGGCCTGGCGGGGTCGAGATGCGGGTCCGCTGCCCGGCGTTCGGGCGGGGGCTTTGGCGTGGATCGGGTTTGGCGCTCTGCTGCTCGCCGCCGGCCTCCTTCTCCCCGGGCGCCACGCCCTGCCGCCGGAGCAGGTGGGGCCGATCGCGCGGGCCGCCCTCGCCTGGGGCCTGGCGGCGATCCTCGGGGGGATCGGCGCCTGGCTCTCCGCGACCAGGAGGGAGTGGGCCCTCTTCGCCCTCGCCCTGCCCGCCGCGGCGTTGCCCCTCCTCTTCGTCCCCGTGCTCGCCACGATGGGCGACGCCTTCTCCTCCCGCGACCTGGCCGTGGCCGTCGCCCCCTACCTGACCCCGGGGGTCGAGGTGGTGGGGGTACGGGCGTTCCCCACGTCGCTCCCGTTCTACCTCGGGCGTACTCTCCTGGTGGTCGGCCCGCGGGGCCGGGAGCTGACCAGCAACTACATCGTCGATTCCTACCCCAAGTGGCTCCAGGCGCCGGGCACTCCGCTCCGCCCCCTCGCATGGTGGCAGGGCGCCCTCGCCGCCTGTAGCCATCCCATGCTCTTCGTCGTCCACAGCGAGGATCGGGAGAACCGGGCGGTCCTCGACGGAGCGGGGCTCCCCCGGCGCTACACCGACAACGATTTCGCCGCCTACGGACCCTGCACCCCGCCGCCACCGGCTGGCAGCTCCTAGGCGTGTGCGGGATCTACGGTGCCGTCTCGCCGAGCGGCCGGACCCTCGGTGACCCCGGCGCGCTGGGCGAGATTCTCGCCGGGATGGGGCGCGCCCTTCACCACCGCGGTCCGGACGGCCATGCCATGCGAGTCGAGGCCGGCGCCGGCCTGGGGGTCGAGCGCCTGCGGATCGTCGACCTCGACCCTCGCGCCGACCAACCCTTCGCGAGCCCGGCCGGCCGGCTCTGGCTCGCCTGCAACGGCGAGATCTACAACGCTCCCGAGCTCCGCCGGCGCTACCGGGACTACCCCTTCGTCTCGCGCTCCGACGTCGAGACCCTCCTCCCCCTCTACCGTGACCGGGGTCTCGCCGGCCTCGCCGAGCTCGACGGCATGTTCGGCCTCGCCCTCTGGGACGGCGGCTCCCGGCGGCTGATCCTCGCCCGCGACCGGGCGGGGGAGAAGCCGCTCTTCTACGCCCGGCTGGGGGAGGCGGTCTGGTTCGCCTCCGAGGTCCAGGCGCTCCTCGGGGTGCCCGGCCTCTCCCGGGAGCTCGACGAGGTGGCCCTCGCCCAGTTCCTCGCCCTGGGCTATGTCCTCGAACCGCGCACCCTCTTCACCGCCGTCTGCCGGGTCGAGGCGGGGACCTTCCTCTGCTTCTCTCAGGATGGCGAAGTGGAGCGGGTCCGCTACTGGGACCCCGCCGCGATCGCCGCCGGGCCGCCGCCGGCCGGCCCGGCGGTGCCGCGCCTGCGCTCGCTCGTCGAGGCCGCGGTCGCCAGGCAGGTGGTGGCCGACGTGCCGGTGGGGGTGTTCACCAGCGGCGGGCTCGACTCGTCGATCCTCGCCGCCCTCGCCGCCCGGAACCTGGGGGCGGACCAGGTCCACACCTACTCCGCCCGCTTCACCGCCCGCTCCTACGACGAGTCCGCCTGGGCGACCCGGGTCGCCGCGAAGCTCGGCACCCGCCACGTCGAGGTGCCCTGCGACGAAGGGGACCTGCTGGCAGCCTGGACGGCGGTGACCGACCGCCTCGCCGAGCCCCTGGCCGACCCCGCCACCCTCCCCGTCTACCTGCTGGCGCGGGCGGCGCGGGCGGAGGTCAAGGTGGTCCTCTCCGGCGAGGGGGCCGACGAGCTGTTCGGCGGCTATCCCACCTACCTCGGCCACCGCCTCGCCCCCGGGTTCCTGAGTCTGCCCGGCCCCCTGCGGCGCGGCCTCGCCGCCGGCCTGGCGCGGCTCCCCTCCTCCGGCCGCAAGGTGACCTTCGAGTACCTCCTCAAGCGGTTCCAGGCCGAGGCCGAGCGCCCCTGGGCCGAGCGCCACCTCTGCTGGTTCGGCACCGGCCTCGTCGGCGACCGGGCGGGCTGGCAGCGGGCCGGCCTCGACGCCCTGCTCGCCGAGGCGGGGGACGACCCGGCCGCGGCCCTCCTCCTCGACTACCGGACCTACCTGCGGGACGGCCTCCTGGTCAAGGTCGACCGGGCGACCATGCTGAGCTCGGTCGAGGCCCGGGCCCCCTACCTCGACCGCGACCTCTCCAGCTTCGCGCTTCGTCTGCCAATCGGAGAGAAGATCCGCGGCCTCGAAGGCAAGCGGGTGCTCAAGCGGGCGGCTCTCGCCTGGCTGCCGCGGGCGGTCGTCTACCGCCGGAAGCGCGGGCTCTCGGTGCCGGTCGCCGGCTGGATCAACGGCGGTCTCCGCGCGGAGGTCGATCGTCTGCTCGAACCGGAGCGGCTGAAGCGCCAGGGGCTCCTGGACGCCGCCCGGATCGGCGGTTTTCTCGCCGCGCACCGAGCCGGCCGGGCCAACCACGCGCGGCCGCTCTGGGCGGCGCTGATCCTGGGGCGCTGGCTGGAGCGCTGGCTGCCGGAGGGTACTGGGTCCTTTTGAACCTGCGGGGCGGTCTCCTTCGGGCGCTCCGCTTTAGCCAGTCGCCCGTCCTCGAATTCAAACGGACCCAGTACCTGCCGGAGCGGCGATGAGGTACCCAGGGCAATGAAGTGGTAACATAAAGATCTTCCATGACTTCGCGCTGGCGCCGGCGTGGCCGGTTCTCGGTGATCCTGCCGCTCGCCGCGGCGTTGGGGCTGTCCGTCCTCCTTTTCGTTTATGCCAGCCGGCAGGAGGACGAGACCCTGCGGCGGACCTTCGCGGATCGGGCCCGGCCCTTGGCCTCGGCCGTCCGGGTGAGCTGTGACAGTCACCTGGAGGTCCTGATCTCCTTGAACGCCCTGTTCTCGAGCGTTCCCACCATCAGCCGGGAGGAGTTCAGCGGCTTCGTGTCGAGGTCCCTCCCCCGGCATCCGGGCATCCGGGGTCTGTCGTGGAATCCGCGCATCGAAGCCCAGGACCGTGCCCGCTTCGAGGCCGAGACCGGAGCCCCCATCACCCAAGTCGATCCCCAGGGACTGCGCGTGCTGGCGCCGCCCAAGGCCGAGTACGTGGTCGTGCGCTATGTCGAGCCGGCCACGGACCAGCGGGCCCTGGGCCTCGACGTGGCGGCGGGACCCGTGCGGCTCGCGGCTTTAGCCCAAGCCCGGGACCTGGGACAGATCGCGGCGACGGGGCCGCTCCGGCTGGTCAACGACGGCGGGGAGCAGCTCTCCATCCTCCTCTTCGCCCCCGTCTACGGGGTCGGGAAGGTCCCGGCGACGGTCGAACAGCGCCGGAGCGAGATCCGCGGCTACGCCACCGGCGCCTTCCGCCTCGGCGACCTGGTGGAGACCGCGCTCCGCGACCTGCCGCGGGACGACGTGACGGTCGCCCTCTTCGACGACGAGGTCCCGACGGCCCCGGCGCTGCTTTACGAGGATTCACAGTGGAGAAACCGGGAGGAGAAGGCCGCGAGGGGGCTCGAATGGCGGGAGTCCTTCGTCTTCGGGGGGCGGCCGTGGGAGGTGCGGGTGGCGGCGACCCGCGCTTTCCAAACCGACTACCGGTCGTGGTACGCCTGGTTCATCCTGCTCGGCGGATTTCTCTTCAGCGGGCTGCTCGGCGCCTTCCTCCTCATGGTCATCTCGCGAGCAGCCCGGGTGGAGGAGCTGGTGGTACGCCGCACCGCCGAGCTCCAGAACGAGCTCAAGGAGCGCCAGAAGGCCGAGGAGGTCGTCCGGCTGAGCGAGGCGCGCAACCGCGACCTCCTGGAGAACATGATCGGCGGGATCATCACCTTCAACGAGCGGAGCCGGATCGAGTCGGTGAACCCGGCCGCCGAACGGATTTTCGGCTACCTGCAAGAAGAGCTCCTCGGCGAGAGCGTCGCTATCCTCCTGGCCGACGTGCCGGCCGCCGATCCAGAGCTCTTCCTCCGCCAGGCGCACCGGGGGGCGGTCGGCCGGGTGACGGAGGTCTGGGGGCGGCGTAAGAACGGCGAGCTCTTCGTCACCGAGGCGGCGCTCTTCGAGTTCGCGGCGCCCGAAGGCCGCCGTTTCGCCGCCAACTTCCAGGACATCTCGGAGCGGCGGGAGGTGGATCGGCTGAAGTCGGAGTTCGTCTCGACGGTGAGCCACGAGCTGCGCACGCCGCTCACCTCGATCCGCGGCGCCCTCGGCCTGCTGGCGGCCGGTGTCCTGGGCGAGCTCTCCCCCGAGGTCCGTGAAATCCTCTGTCTGGCCGAGCGCAATTCGGTCCGGCTCACCGCTCTCATCAACGACATCCTGGATTTCGAGCGGCTGGACAGCGGCCGGATCGAGATGCAGCGCGCCCACGTGGACCTGGGCCCCCTGTTCGAGCAGTCGCTCGATGCGGTGCGCCTCGTCGCCGACGAGCGGGGGATCGCCCTGGTCGGCGATGCCGCCCGGGCTTGAGGTGTGGGGGGATGCGACGCGCATCGTCCAGGTCCTCATCAACCTGGTCTCCAACGCCATCAAGTTCTCGCCGCCGGGGCGTCAAGTCACGGTCTGGGCCGAGGCGAGAGAAGACGGCTGGGTGAGGATCTTGGTGAAAGACCAGGGCAGAGGCATCCCCGCCAGCCACCAGCAGATCATTTTCGAGCGCTTCGCCCATGTCGAGACTTCGGACTTGAGAGACCAGAGCGGGACGGGGCTCGGCCTCGCGATCTGCAAGGCGATCGTCGAGCACCACGGGGGGCGGATCGGCGTCGACAGCGAGCCCGGGGTGGGGAGCACCTTCTGGTTCGACCTCCCCGGTGCGCCCGGGTTGAGTGAGGATGCGGTCGCGTCCTAGGGGTCCAGTCACAGTAGATTTGACGGTCGCCTGAAGCCTGCCCACCCCCCCGCCGCGGCTTGCGCTGGCGCGGCGGTCTGGCTACCATGGATCCGATGGGTCGCCTGCCTCTCCTCCGCGCGCTCTCCGCCCTGGTCCTGGTCGCCAGCCTGCTCCTGCTCGCCCGGGTGCCGGACTGCGACTCGGAGTCGTGCCGGATGTCGAGGTCGGCGCGGGCGGCGTGCCGGCAGATAGGCCTCGACTGCTGCCAACCGTCCGCGGAGCGGCTTCGCCCACGTCTCGGCCCAGCCCCAGCTGCCGGACCTCGTGCTCGCTCCGGTCGATCATCTCGGCACCGCGGGTATCGCGGCCAACGCGGCCAATGCCGCCACCGCCGCCAACGCCGGGTCCCTCCCGGCCCGCCGCCGTACCGAGCTCCTGCCCGCCCCGGCGATCGTCCAGGGGGTGGGCTTCTACACCCTCTTCGCCGTCTTCCTGATTTAAAGCTTCCTGGGAGAAGTGTGTCCGGACGAGCGCTTCTAACGCGCTCGCGCCAACCTTTACCCCTTTCCAGCCCAAGGAGGCTCGTCATGAAGAAGTCTTTGATTCTATTCGCTCTCCTCTCCCTTCCCACGGTCGCCGCGGCTGAGGTCCGCCACGTCGAGATCGACGTCGCCGGCTATCTCTGCGGGCTCTGAGTGCACAACATCACGACGGCCGTGCGCCGTCTCTCGTTTGCCCCGGCGCCCCAGGACATGAAGGTCACCGACGTCAAGAAGGGGCACTTCGTCTTCACCCCCCGGCCCGACCGGCCGGTCGCCTGGAAGGAGATGCACGACGGGATCGTCAAGGCCGGCTACGACATCGAGGCGACCTCGATCGAGGTGCGCGGGAGCTTGACCGCCGAGGGTCGCCTGCAGGCCTCCGGAACCGGCCAGATCTTCGTCCTCTCCGGCGCGAACCTCGGAAAGCTCCGCCAGGAGGTGCCCGTGGGCACTCTCTTCACTGTGAACGGGCCCTGGGGGCAGGGCCCGGAGGGCGAGTCGATCGCGGTCGAGCGCTGGGAGGTGGGAAAGTGAGGCCGTTTAAGGCGGCCCCTTTCCTCGCGCTCCTCCTGCTCCCCGGCGCGATCGCCAGCGCCGCTCCTCTCCGCACGGAGGCCCCCGGCACCGGGGTCTACCGCGGCTTCGCGTTCCTGGGTGAGGTCACGGTGGGGGAGGAGCACGGCGGATTCGATGGCAGCCAGGATCTGCGGGAAACGGTGGTCGCGACCGAGCTGCGCTACACCCCGGCGACGAGCTGGAGCTTCGCCTTGACGATCCCCCGGGTCGAGCGCTCGGCGCGGGTGGCCGGGGTGGGGAGGGCGGCGCTCTCCGGCCTCGGGGATGTGGCGGTCACCGGCAAGTACCGCTTCTTCCGCCAGCTCGGCCGCTGGGGGGACCGCCAGGCCGCCCTGGAGATGGGGGTGAAGCTGCCGACCGGCGAGAGCGGCGCGCCGGTCGACCTCCGCTTCCCTCTCGCGCTCCGCCGGACCCTGGAGCCGGGGAGCGGCTCGACCGACGCCTTTCTCGACCTCTCCTACCAGCAGGCCCACGGCCGCTTCGTCCAGGCCGCCGCCGCCGGCTATCGGGTCAACGGCGAGGACGGGGGCTACCGCTTCGGCGACGAGGCCCATCTCCGGCTCGACGCCGAGGCCATCGTCCTCCCGCTGAGCTACGAGACCCCCGGGCACGAAGTCTTCGCGCTCCTCGAAACCAGCCTCGAGCACCGCGCCGCCGACAGCTACCGCGGGACCCTCCTCGCCGGAACCCGCCGCACCGAGCTCCTCCTCGCCCCCGGCCTCGAATACGTGGCGACCGAGCAGCTCTCGCTCGGCCTCTCCGTGGCGTTTCCGGTCGTCTCCCGGGTCGATCGGGAGGGGCGCAAGAGCCGCTTCAACGCCCTGGTCGAGGCGCGCTTTGCGCTCTGACCGGCGCCGAGGGCAGGTTCGCCGTCACGGATTCCCGGCGCACCGGACGGGCAGATTGAAGATTCAACTTTGAATCGGCCCTCCTCTGCTATCCTGGCTCGATGATCGAGCGCCTCCTCCAACCCCGGCTCCTCGACGGTGGAAAGCCTCCGGGAGCCGCCTGAACCCCTCCGGGCGCTGTCGAAACCTCTCCGGGAGGTTACAGAGGCCCTCTAGGCTCTTCCAAAACACGTCCGGGAGCTGCAAAAACCTCTCTGGGTTCTTTCCGCAGCCGTCAAAGTTTTCGCACAACCCTCCAAAGTTCTTCCCCAAGGCCCGCCAAGGAAATTCCAGACCGACAAAGTTGAATTCAAGGTCCTTCAAGATAAACCCCGAGCCCTCCAGAGCTGCTTGCGAGCCCCAGGACGTGAATTCGAGGAGCTCGCAATGGAATCGCAGACCCTCCGGCGGCAATCCGAGAAGTTTTGGCTGAACTCCGATGCCTCGTGGCATGAATTCGAGGGGTTCGGAATGGAATCGCGGAACCTCCAGCGGCAATCCGAGAGGTCTTGGGTGAACTTCGACGGGTCTTGGCGATGCCCGGAGAGGTTTTCGCCGCGCCCGGCCGCCGTTCTCCCCAGGATCGTCGCGGTCATAGTCTTCATGGGCCAAGCGCACGAGAAAGCGTACGCCCGGTAAGGCGGCGTGAAGGTGGCGGCCGGCGATTCCATGGCTTTAAATCTTTTTTCTCAACTCCTCGTCCAAGGAGTTCACATCTTCCCAAGTTTGGGTCCATCCGCTTTCCGTGTCAGGACCCTTGGTGTTCAAGAGAGCTTTCTCTGCTTGCCTCCTTCGTTCCTTGAGCGGCTCCATGTACCGAGCATAGGATGTGGTATCCGGAGTTTCATCTTCGTCGCTCAGTCTTCGGTAATACTTTTCCCCTTCAAATTCATAGGGAACCTTGTACAATGCCCGCATTCTATTGGGGAGGGTGTCTTTGGCTTCGGCGCTTCCTTCAAGAAAACCTTTTATTGTTATGTGGTTGGCCCGGTACTTCCATTCTTTGGCCCTCACGGCGAACGGCTCTGTGGGCCATGCGTCTACCACAACGGACGTATCACTGCTCATGAGATCCGTCGACTGCAACCCTGGATCTCCGATGACTATGACCGCGTGGGCAAGATTGCCTACGTCGACGGAGATACGATACATTTGATCCTGACCGCCCGCGTGCCGTTGAAGGTAAAACAGGGTGACGGCAGCGAAGTCATCGCACACACCCGCGCCAGCCTTCCGCGCTACGATTGCGCGAGCAGCCATGAGATTCAAATGCCCTGCGTTCTCATTTCTCTCCTTCCCCCAGGTAACCTTTCCGATGTCTTCCTTCTCGATGACTCTATTCCCAAGCTTGCCGAAAATCCCACCCGCGAGATAGTCTATCTTCCCCGCCAAGTCGTGGCTCCATCCCAGGGAGCTTTCAAATTGTGCTTTGATGTTGGCGGCCCCGAACGGCAACTTCGCGCGCGTATACCCGATGGCTGTCTGCGCCAAGGCAAGGCGCCTCCTGACCTCTTCTCGGGCATTCAAGGAGCTCAGGACGTTCTCGCTCAGCCATGTCTCATAGCCGAGGTACAAGGGCGGAGCTGTATACCCCCCGGAAGGCTTGTTGGAGGTCGTGGTCAACGACTCCATCCGTTGGACGGCCCGAGGCTGTCGCCCTACGTTTCGTGCGGGTCGCGCAGAAGGCGACGATAGTCGAGATGCCGTCGGGTGTGCGACCGTCTGTGCGGCGGCCCGATGTCCCAACCGCTCCGCTTCCGCTTCCAATGCCTGATCCTGCACGATCGCCACACTGCCCCCCAGCGGATTCCGCACCCGCCCCTGACGCTGCTGGACAACATGGGTAAGCTCGTGGCCGATCAACTGACGTCCGGCAACCGTTTGGGGCTGATAGTGACCCGGCGCAAAGTAGAGGTCCGCACCATGTGTGAAAGCTCGCGCACCGATACGGGTAGCCTGCGGGCCGACATGGACGCGCACGCTGCCGAAGTCAGTGCCAAACGTCCGCTCCATCTGGCGGCGCAACTCGTCCGGCAGCGGCTGCCCCGGCCCGGTCTTGCGCAGTAACACCGAGTCCAGCTTGAACACGGCTGCCCCGGGCGGCCGATGAACCGGCGCTGTCGAGGAGAGCGGTGCCGACTGCCTTTGGACCGCATTCGTCCGCAGTGGCTCAGGAGCGGATGCCGGCCGGCCAGCCGAAACCTGGCGGCCAGGTGGCATCGGCGGACCGATTCGGGGCAGCGGGGCGGGCGCATGCACTCGGGGGTGAGCAGCAGGCCCTCCGGCAGTTGCCGGAGGCATATTCACCGGCCGAACTGCGGCACCATGGGGGCGCTGGTGGAGGAACGAACCTTGAATCACTCCTGCAATCATGGAGCACTCCTTCAACCGTTACGGCAGCCTAGCACAGTAGAAGTGCTCGCCCCGGAATCAGCGAGGCTGGCAGAGAATCCGGCTTCGCGCCATTCCATACGGCAGTCCGGCGGAGCGTCTGCGTGATTCGCCGACATCATGTCGCGCTTCTCGAACGAGAGAGCATGCGCCTCCTCCGCGACGGAGGGGAAAATACATGTAAGGTCGGCGCCTGTATCGATCAATGCACAGACAGTGACGACTCTGTGCGGCGCTTCAGATGGCGAGATATCGAGGGCGGAATACCAATTTTGACGAGGGGGCCTTCGCTTGGGTTGAAACTAGTGTAGTGCGGCCAACAGATGTGTACTTATCCCCGCGCCTTCGCGCTGACCTTTCCTACCGTCATCCTGAGCGGAGCGAAGGATCTGGAGGTGGGCGCATTACTCCTCCCGCCCAGATCCTTCGCTCCGCTCAGGATGACGGTGGGAAAAGGAGAGGATTTGCGGAGCTTGGGATGAGCGCACTCAAGGTAACGTATTTCTGACGCACTACACTAGTTCTGATGCTGGCATGAGAGAAATAGCCCAGGTCCACGGGCTGGTCGATGATCTTCTGCATGGAGAAAGAACCGAGGCCGAACTGCGACTTCCCTGCCGTATACGCCCCCATCGCATCAGCGAAGATGCCAACCACGGAGCCATCTTTCATGAGGGCGTACTTACCTAGGTTTTCGGGCAATAGACCGGGTAATAATTTACGAAAGGCTTCGTAATTGAGGCTCACCTGGTCAGCGGTTCGCCGAGCTACGCTGTCCGCCGCCGGTTCCGAGTCTCGAGCTTGGACGACCGAACTCACTGGGGGAGGGGGCGGGTATGATGGCATGGCTTTATCTCTGCCGAGAACTTAAGTGGACTCTATGCGCGCATTTAGGGTATGTCAAGAGCTAGGCGCTCCCGAACGAGATCCTGACAAGGAGATCCGGAAACCCGTCCGGGCGCTTCCGGACCCTGCCTGGAAGTCTCCCGCTCAAGCCCCGCCCCGGCCCTGTGCTATCCTCGCTCCTCTGGGGAGGTGTCCTGCCATGGCTGTAGATCCTGAGCTTCTGGAGATCCTGGTCTGCCCCAAGACCAAGGGCGAGCTGACCCTGATCGACCTGCCGTCCGAGATCCGCTCGACGCTCGCCGAGAAGTACCGAGAGCACTTCAGGGACGAGGAGCCGGTCGTCGAGCAGGGGCTCTACTGCGCCGATTCGAGCCTCGTCTACCCGATCGTCTCGGACATCCCCATCATGCTCATCGAGGAGGCGCTTCCGGCATCGGCCGTGGGGCGCTGACCTCCGGCCGTCGTTCACCGGGGGCGGAGCCTTGCGCCTTGACCAGCTGCTGGTCGAGCGCGGCCTGTTCCCCAGCCGGGAGCAGGCGCGGCGCGCCGTCATGGCGGGGATCGTGGAGGTCGACGGCCGCCGGGTGGACAAGCCGGGGACCCCGACGCCCGCGGGCGCCGGGCTCGCCGTCACCGCTGTCCGCGAGCCGTTCGTCTCCCGGGCCGGCCGCAAGCTCGCGGCCGCCCTCGACCATTTTGGGATCGATCCCGCCGGCCGGATCTGCCTCGACGTGGGCGCCTCGACCGGCGGCTTCACCGATTGCCTGCTTAAGCGTGGCGCGGCCCGGGTCTACGCGATCGACGTCGGCTACGGGCAGCTCGACGCCCGGCTGCGCCAGGACCCGCGGGTGGTGGTCATGGAGCGGCTCAACGCCCGCCACCTCGGCCCCGGGGACCTGCCGGAGCCGGCGAGCCTGGTCACCGTCGACGTCTCCTTCATCTCTCTCGCCAAGGTCGTGCCGGCCCTCCTGCCCCACCTCGCTCCCGGCGGTCTCCTCCTGCCCATGATCAAGCCGCAGTTCGAGGCCGGCCGCGGCCAGGTGGGGAAGGGGGGGATCCTGCGCGACCCCGAGCTCCGGGAGCGGGTGGTGGCGGAGTGCGCGGCGAGCCTCGCCGCCCTCGGCCTTACGCTCTGCGGTCTCTTTGATTCCCCGGTCGCCGGGATGGGCGGCAACCGGGAGGCCTTCGCACTGCTCCTGAAACCGGAGGGGAACGGGGTATGAGCCGCAAGCGCCAGCGCTTCCAGCGCATCGGGGTGGTCGCCAAGCTGGGGAGCCGGGAGGCCGTGCACACCGCCCACGAGCTCGCCGAGTGGCTGCGCCGGCGGGGGCTGGAGGCGGTGCTCGACGAGGCCACCCTCCGCGCCCAGGGGGTGAACGGCGCTCCCGCCTCCCCCTCGGAGGAGCCCTACGACCTGGTGATCGCACTGGGCGGTGACGGGACCCTGCTCTCTACCGCCCGCAACCTGGCGCCCGGGGTGCCGATCCTGGGGGTCAACCTGGGGACTCTGGGCTTCCTCACCGAGGTCGGCCGCGGCGGCCTCTATCCGGCCCTCGTGCAGGTGCTGGCCGGCAAGTTCGAGACCGAGGAGCGCTCGCTTCTGGATGTCGAGCTCCGGCGGGCGAGCGGCGGGGTCTCCCCCTTCAGGGTGCTGAACGACGCCGTCGTCACCAAGAGCGCCCTCGCCCGGATCATCGAGCTGACCCTCAAGGTCGACGGCCACCTGATCGCCCGCTACCGCTCGGACGGGGTGATCATCTCGACCCCCACCGGCTCGACCGCCTACAACCTCTCGGCGGGGGGGCCGATCGTCCACCCCCTCCTGCCGGTCGTCGTGCTGACCCCGATCTGCCCGCACGCGCTGTCGCTCCGCCCCATCGTCGTCCCCGACGCCGGCTCGATCGAGGTGACCCTGGAGACCCCGCGCGAGGAGGTCTACTTGACCTGCGACGGCCAGGAGGGCACCTCCCTCGGCCACCGGGACACCGTCTGCGTCACCCGGAGCCAGGCGGTCGTCCGGCTGGTCAAGGTCGACACCCCGAGCTTTTACGACAACCTGCGGGCCAAGCTGCGCTGGGGAGGCCTCGCGAGCACCGGGCCGGATCCCTCGACGTGAGCCCCGCTGCCCCCGAGCCCCCGCCCGAGACCCGGGATACCCCCGAGCCTGCGGCATCCCCACTGCCCCCGGCCTCGCCCCCGCCGGCCGCGCGCCGCCGGCCGGGCCGGGTGCGGCGCTTCCTCGTCCGGCCCTTCGTCTGGTTCTTCGTCCTCCTCGCCGCTCTTCTGGTCGGCCTCTACTATCTGATCGGGAGCCGGCTCGTCCACCAGCGCTTCGCCGACTTCGCGATCACCCAGGCGTCCGACTTCTTCAACCGGCCGGTCAAGGTCGAGAGCATCGACTACAGCCTCTTCCCGCTCGCCGTCGAGCTCCGCGGCCTCGTCATCCCCGGCGCCGCGCCGCGGGAGCCGGCCTTCGCCACGGCGGAGCTGCTGCGCATCCAGATCCCCTGGAGCTACCTGCGCCAGCGGGTGATCCGGCTCGACCAGATCGACGCCGTCCACCCCACCCTCTACCTGGAGTTCCGACCCGACGGCACCAACAATCTCCCCCAGTTCAAGAGCCAGGGGGGCAGCGGCCAGAGCAACTTCCAGCTCCAGATCGGCCGGCTGATCGTCCAGCGCGGCGAGTTTCGGCTGAACCAGCGCAAGGTGACCCTCGACATCTCCGCCCGCTCGATCTGGGGGCGGCTCAACGGACCGCGCCCGAGCAACCTCGAAGGGATGGCCACCGCCCAGGAGGTCGTCACCTCGCTCCCCAACGGCAAGCCCTACCCGGTGACGGTCTCGGGGAAGGTGACCCTCCTCGCCAGTCGCAGCCTCCTGCGCATCAACGCCGCCCGGGTGACCGGGGCCGATTTGAAGGCGAGCGCCACCGGCTGGGTCGGCTGGCATGGCCCCACCCGGGTCGAGATCCGGTTCGACGCCGCGGGCGACACCCGGCTGGTCAACCACCTGGGCTACCTGGACGCGCCGATCACCGGCCCCTTCCGGGTCGCCGGCGGCCGCTTCTCCCTGAATGGCGACGACTGGAGCTTCGCCGGGGCGGCGACCGCGCCGCGGGTGGATTTCCTCGGCCGCACCGCGACCGCGGTCGCCGGCCGCGCCCGGGGCGACGCCCGGCGGGTGCACGTCGACATCGACCGCGCGACCTACGCCGGCGGCGCGGCCCAGGGGAAAGTCGACGTCGACATCGCGACGATCCCCAAGGCCGGTCCGCCGGTCGACCTCGATTTCACCTTCCGCGGGGTGTCGATCGCCACCGCTCTCGCGGCGGAGAAGGTGCCGATCCAGGGGCTCTCCGGGGAGGGGAGCGGCAGTTTTCTCTACCGCTTCAACTCCGGCTCCCCCTTCCTCGGCAGCGGCCGGGCGAACCTCACCCTGGCGGGCTCAGCTGTCCGGCCAGAATGCGGCGACCGGTCTGCCGGTGAGCGGTACGGTGCCCCTGGTCTTCGAGCGCGGGGTGCTCAAGAGCCCGGCGCTCCAGCTCACCGCCCCCGGCCAGAGCGCTACCGGCACCCTCTCGGTCGACCTCCCGGCCCGCACCGGCCGCCTCGACTTCCAGCTCGCGAGCGAAGACGCCGGGGCGGTGATGCGCCTGCTGCCCGCCGATCCCACCCCGGCCACCCCGGCCTTCTGGCGGGTGACCGCCGGCCACGGCCAGGCGACGGGGAGCCTCGGTTTCTCGCCCGCCGGCCTGGTGATCGACCTCGGTCTCGACCTCGCCGACGTGCGGAGCCCCGATCCGGCGATCGTCGCCGACACCGTGAAGGGCGGTTTGCAGATCGCCCCGCGGGCGATCGAGAACCTCCACCTCGACCTGACCCGCGGCCGCGGCCGGCTCGCCGTCTCCGGCCGGGTCCCCCTCCCCGGCGACCGTCTGAAGGTCCCGCTCTCCGACCCGCTCACCCTGGTCGTCGATGCCGCCGGCTGGCCGGCGGCGAGCGTCGCCGCCTATCTCTACCCCGGCCTGCCGGTCGCCATCACCGGCCTGGCGAGCGGCCGGGTCGACCTCGGCGGCTCGACCGAGAGCCTGACCGGGACCGCCAGCGCCGAGGTCGCCGACCTCGCGGTCTCCGGCTTCCCCCTCGGCCAGGCGAGGGCCGGGGTGACCTTTGCCGGAACCACGGTGCGGATCGAAAACGGGGTGATCGAGGCCCCGGCCGGCAAGGCGATGGTCGAGGGCAGCTTCGACACCGCTGCCAAAACCCTCGCCTTCACTGTCGCCGCCCCGACCCTCTCGCTCACCGCTCCCCCCTTCCGCGATCTCGCCCAGGGCACCGCCGGCAACTTCTCTTTAGCCGCTACGGTCAACGGCAGCCTCGACCATCCGCAGGTGATGGTCTCGGCCCGCGCCCAGGGCCTGGCGCTCGCCGGTCAGCCGCTGGGGGAGGGGGGGAAGGCCGAGCTCGTCGCCACCTGGGACGGCGCGGCGGTGCACGCCTCCGGGTCGCTCCTCGGGCTCGTCACCTTCGACGGCGGCGGCCGGCTCGACACCCACGCCGCCGAGGTCGCCTTCGGCCTGAAGAGCGACAACCTGCCGGGGCTGGCGCGCCTCGCCGCCCGGCGGCCGCTACCCCCCTTCACCGGTGCCTTCGACGGCCGGGTGATGGCGACCGCCGACTTCACGGCGAAGACCTTCCGGGCCGAGCTCACCCTGCCGACCCTCACCGCCCAGTACGAGGGGCGGACGATCCGCAACGTCGAGCCGGTGATCGTCGACCTCGACCCCGACCGGGTCACCCTGCGCTCCCTCGACCTGCGGGAGGCCGAGCACGGGAGCTTCGAGCTCATCGCCGGCGGCGATATTGGCCTGGCAAAGGGGGGCTTGACCGCCGACCGGCCGCTCAATCTCCACCTCCAGGGCACCGTCTGGGCCGGCTGGGCGAAGGTCTTCGCCCACGATCTCGACGTCGACGGTTACGTCGATGTCCTGGCGACCGTGCGCGGCACCTTGAAGGACCCGGCGGTGAGCGGCGAGGCGGTGCTCCGGGACGCCCGGCTGGTGGTGCCCGGCCTGCCCTCCTCGCTGGAGAAGATCGCCGGAGAGGTGCGCTTCTCGGGCGACCAGGTCGTCGTCGACAATCTCGTCGCCGGGGATTTCGCGGGGGGGACGGTGCGGGTCTCCGGCAACATGACCCTCCCGGAGCCGGGCAGGCCCCTCTCCTACCGGGCGCAGATCGCCGCCCGGGGGATCACTCTGCGCTACCCGGAGGGGTTCGTGAACCATGGCGACGTCGATTTGACGCTCACCCCTTCGGAAGGCGGCCGGCTGCTCCGCGGCACGGTCAACCTCGACCGCATCTACTACCTGGAGAACGTGCCGGTCGCCACCCTGGACATCGTCAAGCGGCTCTTCCAGCGGAGCCGGCTGGAGGTGGCGCCGACCAACGGCTTCCTGGCCTCGACCCAGGTCAACATCGTCGTCGCCGGGCCGGGCGCTCTGCGCGTCCACAACAACGTGGCCGACCTCCACGGCGACGTCAACCTGACTCTCCGCGGCAACCTCGCCCGGCCGGTCGTCCTCGGGAGCGTCCAGATCGAGCCCGGGGGCAAGCTGGTCTACTCGGACAACGAGTACCGGGTCGAGCGCGGCCAGCTCACCTTCGACAACGCCTACAGGATCGACCCGGTGATCGACGTCGTGGTGCGGACGAGGGTGCGCGACTTCGACATCACGGTCAACTTCTCGGGCACCCTGGAGCGCCTGTCGACCAACTTCTCCTCGAACGCCAACCTGGCGGATCTGGAGATCCTCACGCTCCTCGCCACCGGCCAGGAGCTGAGCGAGGAGGAGCGGCTGCGGGCGCTCAGCACGCCGCCGGGGCAGACCGCGCTCCTCCCGCAGAACAACATCACCGCCGGCTCCTTCCTCGCCGGCCAGGCGGCCTCCGCCATCGGCCAGCGGGTGGGCAGCCTCTTCGGCTTCGACCGCTTCCGGATCAACCCGATCGCCGCCGAGACCGGCCAGTCGGTGGGAGGGGTCGGGGTCACGGTCGGCAAGCGGCTGTCGAAGGACGTCTTCGTCACCTACTCGACCGACCCCACGGCGAGCCGGCAGAACGTCCTCCAGGTCGAATGGCGGGTGGCGAGCAACGTCACCCTCCTCTTGACCCAGACCACCAACAAGGGCTACGCCGTCGACGCGCGCTGGGAGAGGCGCTTCTGAGCCGCGCTCGTGCCGGCTATCCGGCCGGGCTCTTCTGCCTGCTGCTCGCGGCGGTCCCCCTGCTGGGAGCGGTGCCGGCCCGCGCCGCTCCTCCCGCTCTCCCCGCTCTCCCCGCTCTCCCCGCCGCTGCTCCCGTCGTCGCCGCGATCGAGGTGCGGAGCGACGCGCCGCAGGGCGACGATCGCGAATTCGAGGCGCTCTTGGACATCGCGGTCGGCCAGCCGCTCACCGACCTCCATGTCCGGCGCACCCTGCGGAACCTCCAGGCGAGCGGGCGCGGCACCGAGGTCGAGGTCTACACCCGGCCGGCGCCTTCAGGGGGCGTCGTGGTGGTCGTCGTCCTCCGCGCCGCCGTGCAGGTCGACTCTGTTCAGGTGGCGGCCAGCGTTGGCGGCCAGCTCGGCCTGCGCCGAGAGGAGCTCGCCGACGCCTTGACCCAGCGCGGCGGCCAGCCGCTTTCGGAAGACCAGGTGCTCGCCGGGTTCTACAACCTGGAGAAGCTCTACGAGGAGCGCGGCTACTTCGACGCCAAGGTGCATCCGGAGGTCGCCGTCGATCCGGCGACCCGGCGGGCGACGGTCACCTACGTCGTCGACAGCGGCCCGCAATCGGTCGTCGGCGACATCGTCTTCGACGGGACGATCGCCCCTTTCTCCGCCCAGGACCTCCTCCGCGAGCTGACGGTCAAGGCCGGCGCCGGCTACACGAAGAGCGCGGCCGACAGCAGCGACGACCGTCTGCAGGGCTGGCTCATATCCCAGCACTACAACCTGGCGACGGTGAAGACGCCGCGGGTCGACCGCGAGCCGGGCAACCGGGTGCGCCTCACCTATCCCATCGACGTCGGCCCCAAGCTGGAGGTCCAGGTGAAGGGGGCGGACTTCGACAAGCTGAAGAAAAACGGCCTCCTCCCCTTCCTCGGCAGCGAGGGCTACGACGAGGCCCTGGTGCAGCAGGCGAAGGGGCGGATCAAGGACTTCTACCAGAAGGACGGCTACTACCACGTCCAGGTCGACTCGGTGGAGACCCGGGCGGGCGGGGTCGCGGTCCTCACGATCACCTTCAAGCCGGGCGCGCAGTATGTCCTCGAAAACGTCAACTTCACCGGCAACCAGGGGGTCTCCGACCGCGAGCTCGGCCAGCACGTGGAGCTCTCGGCCAAGAAGCTCCTCGCCCTGGGGAGCGGCCGGCTGGTCCAGTCCGTGCTCGACCAGGACCTGGACAACCTGCGCGCCTACTACGCCAGCCAGGGCTACATCGAGGCCAAGGTCGGCCTGCCGCGGGTCGACGAGAAGGGCGACCGCCTGCGCTTGACCATCCCCATCGTCGAGGGGCCGCGGGAGCAGGTGGGGGAGATGAAGTTCGAGGGCATCGACGCCCTGAAGCTCGATCCCTTGAAAGCGGAGCTGCCGCTCCACGCCGGTGGCCCCTTCCATCCCGCCCTTCTGGACCAGACCCTGGACGCCATCCGCTCGGCCTACGACGACCGCGGTTTCGACGCCACCCAGGTCTCGGCGACGACCGCCTGGAACCCGGCCCACACGAGGGTCGACCTCACGGTCTCCGTCGTCGAGGGGCCGCAGGCGCGGGTCGACCGGATCATCGTGCGCGGCAACCAGCACACGAAGACCGAGGTCATCGAGCGCACCGTGGGCCTGAAGCCCGGTCAGGAGGTCTCCCGGAGCCGCCTGCTCGAGGCCGAGCGCAGCCTCTACCGGCTGGGGATCTTCTCGCGGGTGAACGTCGACTTGACCCGCGCCGGTCTCGGGGTCTCGGGCCGGGACGTGGTGATCCGGGTCGAGGAGGGCAAGTCGAAGACGCTGACCTACGGTCTCGGCTACGCCACCGACGAGGGGGTCCGCGCCACCGTCGGCTACACCTACGGCAACGTCGCCGGCCGCGCCTACAGCCTGTCGAGCGACTTCCGCTTCTCCGAGCGCCAGGACCGGATCGCCCGCATCCTCTTCGACCAGCCGACCTTCTTCCGCTACGCGCTGCCGGTCACCTCGTCGCTCTTCTACATCGTCTCCGAGGACGTGAACCGTGGCTTCGTGGTGACCAAGTACGGGGCGCGGACCCAGGCGACCAAGGTGATCGGCGCCTGGCACTACAGCCTGGGCTTCGACTACCGGGTGGACAAGGTGAAGCTGGGGACGGGGGTCGGTTTGAACAACCTGGAGCGCCGGGACCGGCCCTACCGCATCGCGAGCGTCATCCCGAGCGTCCTCCTGGACCGCCGCGACGACCCGCTGCTGCCGACCCGCGGCTGGAGCACGCTCTTCCAGCCCCAGCTCTCGCTCCCGGTTTTAGGCTCGGAGGCCAGGTTCCTGAAGCTCTTCGGCCAGCAGACGGAGCTCGTCAACCTCGGCCGGCCCGGGGTGCTCGCGGCAAGCCTGCGGCTGGGGGCGATCGAGCCCTTCCGCACCCTCCCCACCTCCGACCCCAACGTCATCGGGCTGCCATCGAGCAACGTCTTCGTCGACGAGCGCTTCTTCGCCGGCGGCTCGACGACCCACCGGGCCTACAGCCTGGATCTTCTGGGGATTCCCGGCAGGACCCTGTTCACCGTCCCCGGCCAGAAGGACTATTCACCGGTCGGCGGCAACGGCCTCCTGCTCGTCAACCTCGACTACCGCTTCCCCATCGCCGGCACCTTCGGCGGCACGCTCTTTTACGACACCGGCAACGTCTGGGCCGACTGGCGGGACATCAAGCTCCGCGACCTCAAGCCCGGGGTGGGGATCGGCGCGCGCTACCTCTCGCCCATCGGCCCCATCCGCGTCGATCTCGGCTGGAAGCTCCGGAGGGATCGCCGCGAGAACGCCTCGCCGGTGATCTCGTTCTCGTTCGGGAATCCGTTCTAACGGTGCGGTCAGTGGACCGGCGGCACCGGGCCGGAACCGCGCTGGAAGTGCTCCGTGGTCTCGGCCAGGATGATCCCGAGCTTGCGGATGACGACCCGGTTGATCATCGTCTCGCCGTCGGCAGCCAGGTACATCCAGAGCTCGAAGTGGACGTTCGCCAGGCGGTTTCCGGGTCGGAGGGCGACCGTGTACTTCCAATGGAAGGTGTTTCCGAACGCCTGGCCGACGGAGACCCCGACGACATCGTTCGCGGTGGCTTCATAGCGGTGGTCGTCGATCCGGCGCAGGCGCCAGACCCGCTGCTGCTTACGCCCGTCCTCGAAGGTGAAGTCCTGGGTGATGACGAGGTCCTGGCCGTCCCGGACCCCCATCATCTCCGTCCGGAAGCGGCTCTTCGGCTTCCCGGAGCGGCTCTCCATGACCCCCCAGGAGCGGGTGGGGCCCGCGAAAAACTTGTCCGGCTCGAAGCGTGGGATGCTGCCGGCGAAGCTCTCCGGCTTCAGGGTATGGCAGCCGATGGCGAGGAGGCAGAGCGCGAGCCAGAGCGGCGCTCGCGAGGGTATGGACGTTCGACCGTATGGGCATTCGAGATCCGCCTTTCGGGGAGGGGATTTTGCCGACTCAACCGAGATCCGGCACGGCATGCAGGGCAGCTACTGCTGGGTAGCTACTGCAAAGGCCGAACCATGGATTTGCTTAACTCCAGCATCTGCTTGAAGCGGAGTTTGACCCTCCCTCCCCCCTCGGGTACGATCCCCATCGCCCCCTATGACCTTCCCCTCTCCCGCTCATCGCCGCCGGGTGCGGCTCCTGTCCTTCGGTTGCCTCGCCGTAGCGCTCGCCGCGTCGCTCGTCGTGGCGGGCTGCCGGGGCGGCACGGAGGGGAAGGCCGGCAAGAGCGCCGACAGCGGGAAGCCCCGGCGGGGGGGCACGGCGGTGATCGGCTGGACGACCGACATCAAGGGGATCAACGAGCTGAGCGCCCCGACCAGCAACCTGAACGACGAGGTGCTCTTCCGGGTCTTCCTCCACCTGCTCGAAGAGCAGCCGGATTTCGAGCAGCACCCGCCGACGATGAAGCCGCAGCTCGCCAGGTCCTACGACTGGTCTCCCGACCACAAGACCCTCACCTTTCACCTCCGCGACGACGTCGTCTGGAGCGACGGCGTGCCGGTGACCGCCGAGGACGTGCGCTGGACCTGGCAGGCCCAGATCGACAAGAACGTGGGCTGGGACGCCTCCTACATGAAGGTGGCGATCACCGATGTCGAGGTCGTCGATCCGCATACGGCGCGCTTCCACTTCTCCCGCGCCTACGCCAAGCAGCTGCTCGACGCCAACGAAGGGATGATCCTCCCCAAGCACGCCTGGGGCGAGCTCCCCTTCGACCAGTGGCGGACCCACGCCGACTGGTTCCGGCAGCATGTGGTGGTCGACGGCCCCTTTACGATCGCGTCGTGGACGCCGCAGCAGGAGCTGGTCCTGGCGCGAAATCCCCGCTACTACGACCGCTCCCGGCCCTACCTCGACAAGGTGGTCATCCGGGTGGTGCCCGACCAGGGTAGCCTCTCGACCCAGTTCTTCTCGGGGACCATCGACTTCATGCACCAGGTCTCGCCGGGAGACGCCGACCGGATCAAGCAGGATCCGCGTTTGGAGCTCATCGCCTACTGGTACCGGCTGGTCGTCGCCGTGGCCTGGAACAACCAGCGGCCGCCGTTCGACGATCCCGAGGTCCGCCGGGCCCTGACCCTGGGCATCGACCGCAAGACGATCGTCGAGACCCTCTTCGGTCCCTATGGCCGGGTCGCCACCTCGCCGTACGTCGGCCAGGTCTGGGCTCACGACAACGCCCTCACCCCTCTGCCCTACAATCCGGCGGCGGCGCGCCGCATCCTGGCCGCCCGGGGTTTTAGGGACAGCGACGGCGACGGCGTCCTCGACCGGAACGGCAAGCCCTTCGCCTTCGAGCTGATGAGCAACGCCGGCAACCGGCAGCGCAACGACGCGGCGGTGATGGTCCAGGATCAACTCAAGAAGATCGGCGTCCGCGCCCAGCCGCGGGTGGTCGAGTTCAACAGCATGGTGAGCCAGTTGAACGCCGGCGACTACGACGCCACGATCGCCGGTATGGCGATGGACACCAGCCTCGACCTGACCGGCAACTTCGCCTCGCCGTCGATCAAGGAGGGCAGCAACTACGCCCGCTACAGCAACCCCGAGATCGACCGCCTGATCACCCAGGCCATGGCCCGGCCCGACATCGTCGACTCCCGGGCCGACCTCCTCCACATCCAGGAGATCCTCTACCGGGATCAGCCCTACACCCTGCTCTGGGAGTCGCAGCGGCTGAACGGTATCAACCGCCGGCTGCACGGCGCCAAACCCAACGTCCTGTTCTCGTTCTTCCATCTCGAGGACTGGTGGGTCGAGCCGGGGCGGTGATCCCGATCGGTCCGGGGCGGTTCCCGCCATGGCAAAGTTCCTGATCCGGCGGCTCGCCGCCGCGCTGCTGCTCCTCCTCCTCGTCCTCACCATCACTTTCTTCCTCGTTCACGTCGCTCCGGGCGACCCGGTGTCGCTCTTCGAGGACAAGAACATGACGGCGGAGCAGCACGCCTACCTGCTCCATCTCTATGGCCTCGACCGGCCGCTCCCGGTGCAGTACCTCGACTGGCTCCGGGCGGTCGCCCTCCACGGCGACTGGGGGATCTCGTTTTCCGCCCAGCGCCCGGTGGCCGCGCTCCTCGCCGAGGCCCTCCCGCCCACCCTCCTCCTCGCCAGCGCGGCGCTCGTCGTCCAGTACGGGCTCGGGCTCCTCCTCGGGGTGGCGGCGGCGCGGCGCCCGGGGACCGCCACCGACCACCTGATCCGCTTCTTCTCCCTCCTCTTCTATTCGCAGCCGGTTTTCTGGCTCGGGTTGATGGCGGTCCTCCTCTTCTCTCTCGCCTTCCCGATCCTGCCGGCCTCCCACATGCGCTCGGTGGGCGCGGCGGAGATGGGGACCGCGGCGCGCCTCGTCGACCTCGCCCGGCATATGGTCCTCCCCGTCCTCGTGATCGGTCTCCACGGCGCGGCGCAGAGCACCCGCTTCGTCCGCGGCAGCCTGCTCGAGGTGCTCTCCCGGGAGTACATCACCGCGGCGCGCGCCCAGGGGCTCTCCGAGCGCCGAGTGGTCTGGGTGCACGGGTTGCGCAACGCCCTCCTCCCCCTGATCCAGGTCTTCTCCCTGTCGCTCTCCGGCCTCCTCTCGGGCTCGCTCCTCACCGAGGTGGTCTTCGCCTGGCCCGGGGTCGGCCGGCTCAACTTCGACGCCATTCTCGCCCGCGACTACCCGGTGGTCCTCGCCACCACCGCCCTCTCGGCGCTCCTCGTCGTCGCCGGCAACCTCCTGGCCGACCTCCTCCAGGGCTGGGCCGACCCCCGGCTGCGCCATGCCTAGCCGCCATGCCTAGTTCGGGCCTCCTCCTCGCCGGCGCGCTCCTGGTCGGCGGCCTGGTGCTCGTCGCCCTGGCCGCCCCCCTCCTCGCGCCTTACGATCCGGACGAGCAACTCGATGCCGCGGTCTCCCACGGGCGCCCGCCGGGGACCGGGCTGGCCGCCATCCATCTCGCGGACGGCAGCTGGCAGCTCGCCGAGAGCGCCGTTCGGACTCCCGCCGGGCTCGTGGTGAGCCGCCTGGGAAGCGTCGAGACCCTCGCCCCGGCCGCGGTGCGGAACCTGACCGCCACCGGGGTCGCCGATCGCCGCCGCTTCCTCCTCGGCAGCGACCGTTTCGGGCGGGACGTCCTCTCGCGGGTGCTCTACGGCGCCCGGGTGTCTCTAGCCGTCGGCTTCGTCGCGGTGCTCCTCGCCGTGACCCTCGGGCTTGCGGTGGGCTCCGCGGCGGCTCTCGGGGGACCCTGGGCCGACGCCGCGCTGATGCGGACGGTCGACGCCCTCCTCGCCTTCCCCTGGCTCTTCCTCCTGATCCTCCTCGCCGCCCTCTTCCGCCCGGCGGGGGTGTTCGTCGTCCTCTTCCTGGGCGCCACGAGCTGGATGGAGGTGAGCCGCCTGGCGCGCGCCGAGATCCTCTCGCTCCGGGAGCGCGAGTTCGTGCTCGCCGCCCGCGCCATCGGGGCGCGGCCGCTTTCGATCCTCTGGCACCACCTGCTGCCCAACGCGCTCACCCCGGTCCTCGTCCAGGCCACCCTCCTCCTCGGGAACCTCATCCTCGTCGAGTCCTCCCTCTCCTTCCTGGGCCTGGGGATCGTGCCGCCCACCCCGAGCTGGGGGAACATGATCGCCGACGGCAGCGACACCCTCGCCACCACCTGGTGGGTGGCGGTCTTCCCGGGGGCGGCGATCGCGCTCACCGTGCTCGCGGTGAATCTCCTCGGCGAGGGGCTCCGCGATGCCCTCGACCCGCGCCGCCGGCGGCGGGGCCGGGCGGCCGCCGCCGTAGCGGATCTGCCCGATGGGACCGACCCGGCGCGGTGGTAAACTCCGCCGCCGTGACCACCGCCCAGGCCCTCCCTCGCCGCCGCGTCCTCTTCACGATCTTCCTGACCGTGCTCCTGGACCTCATCGGGTTCGGGATGATCCTCCCCATCCTCTCCTACTACCCGCAGCGGTTCGGGGCGAGCGCCTTTGAGATCGGCGTGCTCTTCTCCTCCTATAGCCTGGCGCAGCTGTTTTTCGCCCCGCCCCTCGGGCGCCTGTCGGACCGCATCGGCCGGCGGCCGGTCCTCGTCACCTCGATCGCCGGCAGCGTCGGTGCCTATCTGCTCTTCGCCTTCGCGCCGAGCTTCTGGCTCCTCGTCCTCGCCCGGGGCCTCTCGGGGATCGCCGCTTCGAACTACAGCATCGCCCAGGCCTACCTGGCGGACGTGTCGAAACCGGAGGACCGCTCGAAGGCCATGGGCTTCATCGGGGCGGCCTTCGGCCTCGGCTTCGTGCTCGGGCCCGGGTTCGGAGCGGCCCTGTCGAGTCATGGCGATCGAGCGGTAGGGCTCGCCGCGGCCGGGCTCGCCCTGCTCAACTTCCTCTTCGCCCTCGTCTGGCTCCCGGAATCTCTCCCGGCGGAGCTGCGTTCGCGAGGGGGGAAAAACCGGTGGTTCGACGTCCGGGGTTTCGTCGGCCTGGCCGCCAACCGGCCGCTCTTCGGCCTCCTGGTCCTCTACTTCCTGGTGACCTTCTGCTTCGTGCTGATGGAGTCGACCCTCGCGCTCTACTGCCAACACCGGTTCGGCTGGGGCCGGCGTCAGACCGGGATCTTCTTCGTCTATATCGGGATCATCCTGGTGATCGTCCAGGGCGGGCTCCTGGGCCGTCTGGTGCGGCGGTTCGGCGAGCGGTGGCTGATCCTCACCGGCATGGTCCTCATGGCGGCCGGGCTGTTCTTCCTGCCCACGGCTCCCACCGTGCTGCTGTTCGGGGTGACCGGGCTTCTCCTCGCGGTCGGCAACGGCCTCAACAGCCCGGCCACTCTGGGGCTCGTCTCGCGGCTGACGGACGAGAGCGAGCAGGGGGGGACGATCGGGGTCTCGCGTTCGTTCAGCGCCCTCGCCCGTTTTCTGGGACCTCTGGCCGGGACCTTCCTCTTCGGTATGGCCGGCGCCCGTTCCGCCGCCTGGCCGTTCTGGGCGGCGAGCGGATTGCTCGTCCTCTCCCTCTTCTACGCCTGGAACCTGTTGCGGAAGATCCAGATCGGCTGACGTGCTCACCGCCGAGTTCGACTACGACCTGCCGGAGTCCGCCATCGCCGACCGGCCCGCCCCGCGGGGGGAGAGCCGGCTCCTCGTTTTGGACCGCGAGGGCGCCGAACGGCATCGGCGGATCAAGGATCTGCCCGCGCTCCTGAGGCCCGGCGATCTCGTCGTCGTCAACGACACCCGGGTGATCCCGGCCCGCCTCTTCGGCCGCCGGGCCGGTGGCGAGGTCGAAGGAGAGAGCCGGGGCAGGATCGAGCTGCTGCTAGTCGAGAAGCGGGACGAGCGGGAGTGGGAGGCCCTCGCCAAACCCGGCCGGCGCACCCGGCCGGGGACGGTGATCGAGCTCGGGGACGGCCTCACCGCAGAGGTGCTCGCCAAGCGCGAGGACGGCCGGCACCTCGTCCGTTTCTCGGCGCCGGTCGAGGGGCACTTAGACCGCCTGGGGCACATCCCCCTCCCGCCCTACATCAAACGACCGGACGATCCCGCCGACCGCGAGCGCTATCAGACCGTCTTCGCCCGCAACCCCGGGGCCATCGCGGCGCCCACCGCCGGCCTCCACTTCTCGACGGAGCTGGTGGAGCAGCTCGGCGAGCGCGGGATCGAGATCGCCGCGGTCACCCTGCACGTGGGGATCGGGACCTTCAAGCCGGTGGCCGCCGAGCTGGTCCACGAGCACCGGATGGAGTCCGAGCGCTACATCGTGTCCGAAGAGACCGCGGCGGCCCTCGCCCGGACGCGCGCCCGCGGGGGTCGGGTGGTGGCGGTGGGGACGACGGTGGTGCGGACCCTGGAGTCCGCTGCGGTTGCCGGTGGTGGTGACGGTGGGGGAGAGGTACGGCCGGGGGAGGGAGCGACCGAGCTCTTCATCACCCCGGGCTTCGCTTTTCGGGTGGTGGACGTCCTCCTCACCAACTTCCACCTCCCCCGCTCGACCCTCCTCATGCTGGTCTCCGCCTTTGCCGGATCAGCTGGACCGGCTGGAAAAACCCGGGTGCTCGCCGCCTACCGCGAGGCGGTGGCGGAGGGCTATCGCTTCTATTCTTACGGCGACGCCATGCTCGTCGAGCGCTCGGCCGGCTGAACGGCGGCATCCTGCTCCTGCCCGGCCGGCCCGCCGATCCGCCGGGCGATCCGGCTGGCGAGGACCGCCGCGCCGTAGCCGTTGTCGATGTTGACCACCCCCACGCCCGGAGCGCAGCCGTTCAGCATGGTCAAGAGGGCGGCGAGGCCGCCGAAGCTCGCCCCGTAGCCGACGCTCGTGGGGACGGCGACGACCGGTGCCGCGACGAGGCTCGCGACCACCGTGGGGAGGGCGCCGTCCATGCCCGCCACGGCGATCACCACGTCCGCCCGCCGGACCTCCTTGAGATTGCCGAGCAGCCGGTGGAGCCCGGCCACCCCGACGTCGAAGGTGCGGGTCACCGGGTGGCCGAACCAGGCGGCGCAGACCGCTGCCTCCTCGGCCACGTGCAGATCCGAGGTGCCGGCGGCGAGCACCGCGATGGTCCCGGGGGCGCTCTCGCGCGGCTCGCCGGCGGTCAGGATCCGCGCCCGCTGGTGGTAGGTCGCCTGGGGGTGGGCGGCCTGGAGCGCCGCCGCTCCTTCCGGGGAGAGCCGGGTGACCAGCACCCGGCCGTGGTTGGCGAGGAAGCGGGCGGCGATCGCCAGGAGATCGTCGATCCGCTTGCCCTCGGCGTAGACCGCCTCGGGATGACCGTTCCTGAGCTCCCGGTGGAGATCGAGCTTGGCGAAGCCGAGATCGGCATAGGGGAGCTCGGCCAGGTCGTCGAGCGCCTGCGCGGGGGAGAGGGCGCCGGCGGCGACGGCCTCCAGCAGCTGGCGCAGCTCGCGCGGGTTGGGGTTCATACCGGGAGGTCCGCCCCGCCCCGCCGGTAGCCGCGCGGGTCGTAGTCCGCCCGCTCGAAGCCGAGGGCGCGGAGGGCCGGCTCGACCTCGCCCCAGATCGATTGGAGGTGCGGCACCTCCTCGGGGCCGACCTCCACCCGTGCCTCGCCGCTGTCGTGCCGCACCCGGATCACCCGGAAGCCACGGCCGGCAAGGATCTCCTCGGCGGCCTCGATGCGGCGGAGCTTCCCCAGGGTGACGAGCTGGCCGTGCGGGATGCGCGAGGAGAGACAGGCGTTGGCCGGCCGGTCCCAGACCGAGAGCCCGAACCCGCGGGCGATGGCGCGGACCGCCGCCTTGTCCACCCCATGGGCGAGGAGCGGCGAGTAGACCCCCTGCTCCCGGACCGCCTGGAGCCCCGGCCGGTCCGGCCCCGGATCGGAGGCGTTGGTGCCGTCGCAGACGACCGCATAGCCCCACTCTTTCGCCAGGCGCTGCATCGTGCCCATCCGCATTCCCTGGCAGACGTAGCAGCGGTAGCTCGGGTTGGCGACGAACTCCGGGTCGTCGAGCTCGCTGTAGGTCGCGAGCTCGTGCCGGATGCCGATCTCCGCCGCCACCCGCCGAGCCTGATCGAGTTCCGCCCCCGCCAGGGTCTCCGCCGCCGCGGTGACCGCGACCGCCCTCTCCCCGAGCGCCCGGAAAGCCAGGGCCGCCACCACCGCCGAGTCGACCCCGCCCGAGTAGGCGACGAGCGCCGAGCCCCGGGCGGCCAAGTCGGCGAGGACGGCATCGATATCGGAGGTGAGGTTCACCATGGCGTCCATCCTCGATCAGCGTAGCACGCGGGGTGCCACCCTCGGAGTCAGCCCTACCGCCGATCGCTCCGATCGATCCCCATCGTCCGCCGCACCAGCACCGGCACCAGGAAGAACACGGTGTAGACCCCGAAGGCCCAGAGCGGCACGAGGGGTGCCGCGCGTTGGTCGGCCAGAGGCGCCAGGGCACGGAGGAGGTAGACGATCCCCTGGGGGCCCAGGTAGTAGACCCAGCGCAGGAGCCGCCGGTCGGGGTCGGCGAGCTTCCTGCCGCGCTGGATATAGAGGGTGCCCGTCGACCAGCCGAGGGCGGAGGCGAAGCTGAAGAAGCGGTAGAGGGGGACCGGGGCGTGGCCCGAGAGCTGGGCGAGGTGGAGACAGGCGAGGAGGAGCACCGCCCAGCAGGCGAGGAAGAGGCCGAGGAGAACGACCTCCAGGCTGCGGATCGGGCGGGGGGGCAGCGCGCCCGCCCGATCGGTCATCCCACCCGCCGCCGGTCGAGAGCCCTCGGGTTACTCGTCGGGGTACTCCTCGGGTTACTCATAGTCGCTCGTCGGCGGGCAGGAGCAGAGCAGGTTTCTGTCTCCCCAGACGTTGTCGACCCGCCCGACGTTGGGCCAGAACTTGTTCTCCCGCACCCAGGGGGCGGGGAAGGCCGCCTGCTCGCGGCTGTAGGGGCGGTTCCACTCGGTCGCGGTGACCTCGGCGGCGGTGTGGGGGGCGCGTTTGAGCGGATTGTCGTGCTTGTCCATCCGCCCCTCCTCGATCTCCCGGATCTCCTCCCGGATGGCGATGAGAGCATCGGCCAGGCGGTCGAGCTCCCCCTTGGACTCGCTCTCGGTGGGCTCGATCATCAGCGTCCCAGCGACGGGGAAGGACATCGTCGGGGCGTGGAAGCCGTAGTCGATGAGCCTCTTCGCCACGTCCTCCGCCTCGACGCCAGCGGCCTTCCAGGGGCGTAGATCGAGGATGAACTCGTGCGCCACCCGGCCGCGCTCCCCGGAGTAGAGGATGGGGTAGTGCGGGGCGAGCCGGGCCGCCATGTAGTTGGCATTCAAGATCGCCACCTCGCTCGCCCGGGTCAGCCCGGCACCGTTCATGAGCGCGATATAGATCCAGGAGATGGTGAGGATGCTGGCGCTCCCCCAGGGGGCCGCCGACACCGGTCCGATCGCCTCGCTCGCCGCCGGTCGCCACCACCGGATGGCCGGGGAGGAACGGGGCGAGGTGCGCGGCGCAGGCGATCGGGCCCATGCCCGGCCCGCCGCCACCGTGCGGGATGCAGAAGGTCTTGTGCAGGTTCAGGTGACAGACGTCGGCCCCGAAGTCGCCCGGCCGGCAGAGGCCGACCTGGGCGTTCATGTTGGCCCCGTCCATGTAGACCTGGCCGCCGTTCGCATGGACGACATTGCAGATCTCGCGGATCTCGGCCTCGAACACCCCGTGGGTCGAGGGGTAGGTCACCATGAGAGCCGCCAGGCGGTCCTTGTGCTGCTCGGCCTTGGCCTTCAGGTCGGCGACGTCGACGTTGCCCCGCTCGTCGCAGGCGACGACTACCACCTTCATCCCCGCCATCACCGCCGAGGCCGGGTTGGTGCCGTGCGCCGAGACCGGGATCAGGCAGACGTCGCGCTCCCCCTGCCCCTGCGCCTTCTGGTAGGCGCGGATCACCAGCAGCCCGGCGTACTCCCCCTGGGAACCGGCGTTGGGCTGGAGCGACACGGCGGCGAAGCCGGTGATCTCGGCGAGCCAGGCCTCCAGGGTGTCGAAGAGGGTCTGGTAGCCGCGCGCCTGGTCGGCCGGGACGAAGGGGTGGAGGTTCGCGAACTCCGGCCAGGAGAGCGGCTGCATTTCGGTCGTGGCGTTGAGCTTCATGGTGCAGGAGCCGAGCGGGATCATCGACGTCGTGAGCGACAGGTCGCGCGACTCGAGGCGCTTGATGTAGCGGAGCATCTCGTGCTCGGTGTGGTACCGGTTGAAGACCGGGTGGGTGAGGAACTCCGAGCTCCGGGCGTGGGGAGACGCGTACTCGATGTCTCCGGTATCGATCCCCGCCGCCAGCTCGTGCACGTCCGGAACGGCCGTGGCCGCGGCCACCCCGCCCGCGAATACTTCGAGAAGCCGGGTCAGGTCGGCGGAGGTCGTCGCCTCGTCGAGCGAGATCCCGATCGCGCGGTCCCCCAGGGGCCGGAGGTTGATGTCGCGCTTCACCGCGGCTTCCACCAGGTCGGCGGCCGCGTGTCCCGCTGGCAGCTCGACCCGCAGGGTGTCGAACACCGGTCCGTCGCCCAGCTTGTAGCCCAGCCGGGTGAGGCCGGCGGCCAGGGTGAGAGTGAGGGCGTGGACCCGGCGGGCGATCCGCTTCAACCCCTCCGGCCCGTGGTAGACGGCGTACATGCTCGCCATGACCGCGAGGAGCACCTGCGCGGTGCAGACGTTGCTCGTCGCCTTCTCCCGCCTTATGTGCTGCTCTCGGGTCTGCATCGCCATCCGGTAGGCGGTCTTGCCGCGGGCGTCCTTCGACACTCCGATGATGCGGCCGGGGAGCTGGCGCTTGAACTCGTCCCGGGTGGCGAAGTAGGCGGCGTGCGGGCCGCCGTAGCCGAGCGGCACCCCGAAGCGCTGGGTATTGCCGACGGCGACGTCGGCGCCGATCTCGCCGGGCGAGCGGAGGAGGGTGAGGGCGAGGAGGTCGGCGGCCATCACCACCAGGACGCCCGCCTGGTGGGCGCGCTCGACGAGCGGCGCGTAGTCGACGATCCGGCCGTCGGTCGTCGGGTACTGGAGGAGGATGCCGAGAAGGTCGGAGCCCCCCTTCTCTCCGGTCTGGGCGAAGTCGATCTCCTCCGGCCGGCCGACCCGGACCTCGATCCCGATGGCGGCTGCCCGGGTCTCGACGACGGCGATCGTCTGCGGGTGGCAGTCGGCGGCGACGAAGAAGACCGAGCGGCCGGAACGGTGGTTCGCCGCGGCGCAGAGGTGCATCGCCTCGGCCGCCGCCGTCCCCTCGTCCAACAGCGAGGCGTTGGCGATCGGCAGGCCGGTCAGGTCCTCGATCAGGGTCTGGAAGTTGAGCAGCGCCTCCAGGCGTCCCTGCGAGATCTCCGACTGGTAGGGGGTGTACTGGGTGTACCAGCCGGGGTTCTCCAGGACGTTTCGCTGGATCACCCCGGGGACGATGCAGTCGTTGTACCCCATGCCGAGAAACGAGCGGGCGACCCGGTTCTGCCGCGCGATGTCGCGCAGCCAGGAGAGCAGCTCGCGCTCGCCGAACAGGCGGTCGGGGAGGCCGGGGAGGGTGAGCGGCCGGGCGATCCGGATCGACTCGGGGACCGTCTCGTCGACCAGTTGGGCGAGCGAGGAGAGGCCGAGGAGAGAGAGCATCTCCGCGACGTCTTCCGGGCTCGGCCCGAGATGGCGGCGGACGAAGGTATCGGTCGGGTCCAGGACGCCGGCCGGAGGGAGCGCGCCGAGAGCGGTGATCTTCACCTCGGCCGCCGTGGCCGCCTCGGGCGCTCCGCCTGCCGTTCCCGCGACCGGCGTGCCCGACGCGGCGGCCCCGGCACGCTCCAACTGGACGGTTTCACTCGCCACTCTTGACGAACTCCTCGTATTTTTCGGCGTTCATGAGCTCTTTTAGATCGGAGGCCGAGGAGAAGCGGATGCGGACGAGCCACCCCTCGCCGTGAGGGTCCTCGTTGAGCAGCTCCGGGTCCTCGACCACCGCGTCGTTGATCTCCACCAGCTCGCCGGCCACCGGGGTGTAGACCTCGGCCACCGCCTTCACCGACTCGATCGTCCCCAGCTCGTCGCCGGAGTTGAAGACCTGCCCGGTCTCGGGCAGCTCGACGAAGACGACCTCGCCCAGCTCCTGCTGGGCGAACTCGGTGATGCCGACGACGCAGACGTCACCGTCGACCTTGACCCACTCGTGCTCCCTCGAATAGAGATAATCGGCTGGATACATTGGATCGTCACCCTCCTGGCCCGGGTCGCTGGCCGCCCGGCCACTCGAACCTGAGACGTTGTTTCAGGTAGTGGAAAGTTTACCTCGCCCGGGTATAGAACGGCAGCGCGACCACCTGCGCCTCGACCGGTTTGCCGCGGACTTCGAGCGTCAGCCGGGTGCCCGGAGTTTCCAACCCGACAGGTACGTAGGCCATTCCCAGCGCCTTCTCGAAAGTCGGGCTGAAGGTGCCGCTGGTCACCCTGCCGACCGGCTTGCCGTCGCCGTCGAGCACGGGATACCCCTGGCGGCCGATCCCGCGCCCCACCATCTCGAAGCCGACGAGCTTCGTCTTCACCCCCTCGGCCTGCTGGAAGGCGAGCACGTCGCGGCCGAGGAAGTCCCCCTTGCCGAGCTTGACCACCCAGCCGAGCCCGGCTTCGAGCGGGGTCGTTGAGTCGTCGATCTCGTGACCGTAGAGGGCCATCCCGGCTTCCAGGCGGAGGGTGTCGCGAGCCCCGAGCCCGGCCGGCACGAGGCCATGGGCGGCGCCTTCTGCGAGCAGCCGGCGCCAGACCGCCGGGGCGTCGCCGGGGGCGAGGTAGAGCTCGACCCCGTCCTCCCCGGTGTAGCCGGTCCGCGAGATGAGCGCCGGCACCCCCGCCACCTCCCCCTGGGCGAAGCCGTAGTAGCGGAGACTCCCTGCGTCGAGGCTCGCCAGAGGGGCTAGGATGGCGAGCGCCTTCGGCCCCTGAAGGGCGAGGAGGGCGTAGTCGTCGCTGGCGTTCGTCACCTCGGCGTCGTCCCCCGCCGCCTGGGCCCGGGAGGCGATCCACTCGAAGTCGCGGTCGGCGTTGCTGGCGTTGACGACGATTAAGTACTCCTCCGCGCCGAGCCGGTAGATGAGGAGGTCGTCGACGTAGGTCGCCTGCTCGGTCAGGAAGCCGCTGTAGTGCGCCCGGCCGGGGGCGAGCTTCGAGACGTCGTTGGGGGTGAGCCGCTGGAGCAGAGCGAGGGCGCCGGCCCCGCGCACCCGGATCTCGCCCATGTGGGAGACGTCGAAGAGGCCGGCGGCGGTGCGCACCGCCCGATGCTCTTCCATCACCCCGGTGTACTGGACCGGCATCTCCCAGCCGGCGAACGGCACCATCTTCCCCCCGGCCTCCCGGTGACATTCGTAGAGGGGGGTCCGCTTCAGCTCTGCCTGGTCTTCACCCATGATCCGTCTCCTGGCTCTGCTCTCGGCACGAAACGGTATCACGGCCCGACCCTGCCGGAGCGGCTCCGTTCGGTTCCTGCGGGCTGCTCCTTCGGGCGCTCCGCGCGGCCAGTCGCAGCTCCTCGGACCGAGCGGAGCCGCGCCCCGCCGGCTTCCCACTTTTGCAACTTTCGCCGGGAAGCGATATCTCTCTCTATAGGAGGTGACGCATGCAACTGCTCGTCATCCGCCACGCGGTCGCCGAGGAGCGGGAGGATTTCGCCCGGACCGGCAGGGACGATCGCCTACGGCCATTGACCGACGAAGGAAGGAAGAAGATGAAGCAGGGGGCCCGAGGCCTGCGGCAGCTGGTGCCGGAGATCCACCTTCTGGCGACCAGCCCGCTCACCCGCGCCGCCCAGACCGGGGCGATCCTCGATACCGTCTACGGCGGGTTGAACGAGGTGGAGATCGAGGAGCTCACCCCGGAGGCCGCGCCGGTCGACTTCCTGCGCTGGCTGCGCAAGCAGAAGGCGGGGCGGATCGCCGTCGTCGGCCACGAGCCGAGCATCAGCCTCATCCTCTCCTGGCTGTTGACCGGCAGCGAGCGCCGGATCTTCTCCTTCCGCAAGGGGGGGGCCTGCCTGATCGAGTTCAGCGGCGAGGTCGGGGCCGGCACCGCGACCCTCCTCTGGGCCCTGACCCCGGCGCAGCTGCGCGACCTGGCGGACGCGCGGTGACCGCGTCCGCAGAGTCCGCCGCCCCGCCGCCCCTCCTCCCCCGCCCGCCGGAGGAGGGGGCGCGCCTCCTGGCCCTCGCCTTCCTCGACCAGGCCGCCGCCGCCCGCCCCCGGCTCGACGACCCCGACGACGGCGAGGCCCTGCACGACTTCCGGGTCGCCCTCCGCCGGCTGCGCAGCTGCCTCCAGGCCTACGGCGAAGTCCTCGACGACAGCGTCCCCAAGAAGCTCGCGCGGCGCCTGCGCCGGCTGGCCGATGCCACCGGCGCGGGCCGGGACACCGAGGTGCAGATCGAATGGATTCGCGAGCAGGGGGGCAAACCGGGGAGCCCGCTCGCCGCCGCCCACCGGCCCGGTCACGCCTGGCTGCTCGCCCGGCTGGGGGAGCAGAAGCGCCATGCCTACCGAGAGATCGGGGAGGAGGTGGCCGACGAGTTCGCCGACCTCGAAGCGGATCTCCGCCAGAAGCTCTCCGTCTACCGCACCGAGGTGCGCCTCGACCGCCTCGACCGCAACGCCCCGCGGCGGACCCTGGGGGCGGCAACGGCGGAGATTCTCGCCGCCCAGGCCGAGGAACTCGGCGATCATCTCGCCCGGATCGACGGCCCCGGCGACGAGACCCAGGCGCACAAGGCCCGCATCCGGGCCAAGCGCCTGCGCTATCTGCTCGAACCGTTCCGCGACGAGGTGCCGGCGGCAGTCCCAGCGGTCCAGAAGATCAAGTCGCTCCAGGATCTCCTGGGCGAGCTCCACGACGCGCACGTCCTGGAACACGAGCTCGCCCGCTTCCTCGCCGCGGCCGCGGAGGAGCGGGCGGCGCGGCTCCTCGACCTCACCCTCAAGGACGCCCCGGACGACAAGCTCCTCCGCGCCGAGCGCCGCCGCCGTCACGAGCCCGGCCTCCTCGCCCTGGCGAAGCGTAACCGGGCCCGCCGCGACCGCCTCTTCGCCAAGGTGGCGGCGGGCTGGCTGGACGGCCGGACGGCCGAGTTCCTCCGCCAGCTCGAAGACGTCGCGGCGCTCACCGTCGCCGGTTCTGCCGGCGGAGCCTAGACGCTGTGCCCGCCGGCCTCCGGGCGGTCCTCCTCGGGGCGAGCAACCTCGCGATCTCCTTCCCCCGCATCCTGGCGCTCGTCGAGCGCCGCGCCGCCGGCCCGGTCGAAGTGCTGGGGGCCTTCGGCCGCGGCCGCTCCTACGGCGAGGAGAGCCGTCTCCTCGGGGTCCGCCGCCTGCCCGGGATCGTCCGCTCCGGGCTCTGGCCGGAGCTCGCGAGCCGCGCGCCCCTCCCTACCGTGGCGCTCCTGACCGACCTCGGCAACGATCTCGCCTACGGCCATCCGGTCGAGCGGATCGTCTTCTGGGTCGCCACCTGCCTCGACCGGCTCGCCCAGGCCCGGGCGGCGACCGTCGTCACCCTCCTCCCCTTAGCGAGCCTCGAACGGATCCCCCCCTGGCGATTCCACCTCGCCCGGACCGTCCTCTTCCCCGGCCGCTCCATGGACCGCACCGATCTCCTGGCCCAGGCGCGGTGGCTGAACGAGGAGGTGGCCCGGCTCGCCCGGGCGGCTGGAGCCGAGGTGGTCGAGCCCGACCTCTCCTGGTACGGCTTCGATCCCATCCATATAAGAAGGAAGGTGGCGGCGAGGGTCTGGGGGGAGATCCTGGGCCGCTGGCCGGGTGGCGAGGAGGGCTGGAGCGAGCAGCCGGGCAAGGTCCGCGGCCTGCGGCTCCTGCGGCCCGCGGAGATGCGGATCGGGCCGTGGACGGTGCGGAAGAGGCAGCCCTGCGGCCGGCTCCGGGATGGGTCGACGATCGGGCTGTATTGAAGAGCAGTGAGTTGGTCCTTGCGCAAGCACTTGCCCGAGTTGTTTGCGCGTGATAGCTTGAATACAGATGTAGTGGCTTTCGAAGCAGGCAGAGAGGAGAGACTTATGTATAAGAGCTTCTTTCTTTGGGTGAGACGGCTCGTTCTATTCGCCCTCGTAGCTGTTCCTGGTGTCGCTTCTGCGGCTACCTACTATGGCTGCCTCTACTGCAAGTATGAGCGCCCCACGGGCATCGCGGCGACCTGCATGCAGGTAGGCGATGGACAAAATGGCGACGGTACCCAGTGCGACGACTACCCAGGTATGTTGGGCGGATCCGCGTGCTATACCAACAACGACCCCTGTTTCGGCATTATCGTGAATGGGGGCGGTGGTAGTGGAGGCGGCGGCGGTGGCGGGGGTGGCAGTAGCTGTGGTCGAGGTGCCGGGGGAGTTTGCGAAGCCCAGTGTTTCAGCTGTGGTGGGGGCCAGCGGCAATAAAGATGGAGCTCTACCGCCAGGCCACGAAACCTGCATCCATGCAGAGGAGCACCTCACTCGGCCGCTGGATGCCTTTCCTGCTCTTCGGCTTTGCCGCTCTGGCTGTCCAGATCAGGCCGGTGCAGGCGAGCGACGCCCCTCTTTTCTGCCTCTCCCCGGTAGAATTTGTTCTGGACCCCCGGGCGTCGATGCCCGACGGGCTCGCGGGGAAGCTCACCCTCCGTCCCGTCGGGAGGGATGGGGAGCCGATCGTCGTCGATGCCCGGGTCGGTACCCCGGCGCGTACGGTGGTCCTCTGCTCGACGACCTGGGAAGTGACCCCGGAGTTTCCAGCGGTCTGGGGGCCCCGGCAGACGGTCGCTGCCAGCTCTGCCGGCGAGCCGGTCAAGAGTCGCCTCGCCCTCTGGCCGATGGGGAAAATCGCTGGCTCGGTGAAGCTCGCCGAGAAGGGCGGGCGGCCGCCGGGGACGATCCGGGTGACCACTCTCGCCCCGCGCGTTCGGAACCCTCCGCCGCAGCCGCCCCCTAAGGGGCAGATGGATTGCCCGGTCGATGCCAAGGGGCGATGGACCTGCTCGCTCCCTGCCGCCACCTACGATCTCGCCTTCACTGCCGAGGGTTTTTCGCCGGAGTACCGCTGGGGGCTCCAGGTGCTTCCCGGCAAGGTGGGAGAGGTGGGAGCCATAGAGCTGAAGCGCGGGGCCTCGGTGGCTGGCTGGGTTGCGGTGGAGGAGGGCGCGATCGATGCGGGATCCTGTCGCGCTCGCCTGACGCCTCTCCTCGGTCCGGGGAACGGAGGGCAAATCGCCGAGAAGATCCAGCGGACGACGGTCGAGGCGCGGGTCGCGAAGGACGGATTCTTCCAATTCGGCGCCGTGCCCCCGGGCACCTATTCGCTCGAAGTTCGGCAGAAGGGATTCGCCCCCGGCACCGTGCTGCCGATCGAGGTCTACCCCCGGTCGGAGACCCTGCTGCGCGAGCCGGTCACCCTGAAACGCCCCTTCCAGCTGGAGCTCGCGATCTCCCCCCCGCTCGACTGGCTCGACCACCGCTGGAAGGTCGAGGTTTCCCGCGTCTCCTCGACCGCGGGTACCTTCAGGGACGAGACGTACCACGGCCTGGCCGACGAGCAGGGACTGGTGACCGTGCCCGGGCAGGCGCCGGGCCGATTCATGTTGCATGTCTCGGATTCGCGGGACAATCGTCTCTTCGCCAAGATCTTGGAGCTGGGCCCTGCCGAGGCCCGGCAGACGATCGACCTCAAGCTTCTCACGGTCCGCGGCACGATCAAGCTCGGCACCGAACCGCTGGCGGCCACGCTCTGGTTCGGCGGCCGTTTCGGCAGCTCGAACGTGGAGCTCGAGTCCGACTCGGAGGGAAAGTTCCATGGGGTCCTGCCGAAAGACGGCTGGTGGATCGTCGACATCCATTCTCCTCTGCCGGCTTTCCAGCTACGGACGAGGGCCAAGGTCGAAACGGTCGGCCGCGAGCGCGGCACCGTCGACATCGTGCTCCCGGCGACCCACCTCTTCGGCAAGGTCGTCATGGACGACTCCGGCCAGCCGGCTCCCTCGGCCGACGTCAGCCTGAGCACCGATGCGGCGAGCATGTCGCAACGGGCCGACGAGACGGGGAGCTTCGACTACCGCGGGCTCCCCGCGGGTACGGTCTATGCCGCCGCCTTGCTCTCCTCGGCGAAGGGGGAATGGACGAGCGACCGGGTCGTCTTCTCGATCGGCGAGGGAGAGGACCACGGGCCGGTCGAGCTGCGGCTGCGCAAGACCCGGCAGATCTCCGGCCTCGTCCAGTCGCCCCGCGGCCCGGTGCCCGGAGCTGGGGTGGCCGTCGTCCCCTTCCGTCCCCTCGTGATGTTCGGCGACTCGGTCCGCACGGATCTGGATGGAACCTTCACCGGGAAGGTCCCGGCGATGATCGAGACCGCGGCGGCGGTCGTGAGCGCCCCCGGCTTTGCGCTGCGCGCCTTCGCCCTGTCCGTCGGCGAGGGTCCGCAAACTCTGAGTGTCAGCGAGGAAGGGGGGAGCCTCGAATTGCGGCTGCCGGAGAAATCGAGCGATGCGGAGAAGGAGGACAACGTCTCCCTCTGGATTTTCCAGAACGGCCTCCCCGTCCCTCCGGATGCGCTCTACCGATGGGCGGTCGGTCACGGCAACTCGCCAGCTGAGCCGGGCAGGAATGTGACGATTCCGGCGGTCGCCCCGGGGGAGTACAGGGCCTGCACGGTTGCCCAGGCCGTCCTCGTCCAGTGGGAGGCCTCCGGCTGGGCCGCACCCCTGGCAACGTGCACCACGGGCCACCTGTCGACCGGCGGCACGCTTCGTCTCGACCTCTCCAAGCCCTGACGGTTCCGCGGGTTCACCGGAAGGCCGGGCCGTGGAGCGCGACCTGGTCGTCGATCGCCAGCCGGCAGGCTTCGAGGATGAAGTTGAGCGGCGGCGAGGGTCTGGGCGGAGATCCTGGGCCGCTGGCCCGGCAGACGGCGCCGATCTTTAGGCACCAGGGCATCCCCCGCGAGGCCCGCCGGCTCCACGCCTACTTCCGGCGGGCGCAGCACGATCCCCAGCTCCCCTTCGCCTCCTTCGCCCTCCCCAAGAGTTGAGCCTTCCCGAAACGGCTCGAAACCCCCTCGGGGTGCCTTCGGGGCGCCTCCAAAGCTCCACGGAACCTCGCTAAAGGTCCGCGGAGCGCCCCTAAAGCTCCGCGGACCGCCCCTAAAGCCCCGCGGAACGTCCCTAAAGCTCCGCGGACTGTCCCTAAAGCTCCACCGACGGTCCCTAAAGCTCCGCGAAACGTCCCTAAAGGTCCGCGAAACCTCCCTAAAGGTCCACGGAACGTCCCTAACCGACTTTCGAGACCGGCAAAAACAGTTTAGCGTGCCGGTATTTCAGTTTACCGAGGGCCGAAAGTAGTTTAGAGGCCTCCCATTTCAGTTTATCCAGCGACAAAAGGACTTTAGAGGCCGCGCATTTCAGTTTATCGAGAGCCGAAAGGAGTTTGGAGGCCGCACATTTCAGTTTATCGAGGGTCCTTCAGAGTTTAGGGAGACTTTTTCTGAGTTTAGAGAGGTTTGGGCCCGCTTTTAAGTTTCCGCTCCTCGATCCCGCTGCTCCCCTGCGCTCCACCTGCCCCCTCCGAGGGCGGGAGAAACCCGCCCGCCCTCGGCGGGAGTCGACCTTACGCTCGCGATCCCCTCACTGGCAACGGACGGTCGGGGCAGGGTAGCTTGAGCCCCGTTGCTGGAGGAGATGCCGGTGGACGGTGCCTTGTAACTGCCAGTCCGCGGCTGAGCCTACCCGGAAAGGCCTCTCCCGGAGCTCGGCCCCGGGAGAGGGGGAAGGGGCGCGATCTAGCAGCTACAGGAAGCGAGACAGGCGGTATACGGCAGAGTGCAAGCCGGGCCTTGGCTGGCGCAATCGCAGCCGGTCGCGATGAAACATTCGCAACTGGTGTGAACCGAGTCGGTTCCGCCCACCGCCACGGAGAGCTCGTGGGCCTGGAGGTTCCGCAGGGTCTCTCGATGCAACTGGAGCTTCACTACACGTTTTCTCATCTACGCTTCTCCTTATAAAATCCCTCGGGAGAGAGGGCCCTGGAAGCATAGGTGCACGGAGAGTCTAGCGAGAGCCCCCCGCCCCACCGGCCAGAAGCCTGTGATGTAGGCTTCGCGGATGAACCTCCGACCCTTCGGCGCCGTCTTCTTCGCGGGTCTCCTCCTCGGGGTGGCGGGATGCGCCGTCGGCGCCGGCCGGGCCGCGCCGTCGATTCCCGCTCCCGCCCCGCTCGACCGTGCCGCGTGGGCGGCCCGGGCGCGGGCCGAGCTCCTCCATTCCTGGCAGGGGTACGAGCGCTATGCCTGGGGTCACGACGAGCTCCGGCCCGTGAGCCGGACCTTCCGCGACTGGTATGGCGACTCTCTCCTGATGACCCCGGTGGACTCCCTGGACACCCTGCTCCTCTTGGGCGAGAAGGCGGAGGCGGAGAAGGCGAAGGCCCTGATCGTCGAGAGGCTCTCCTTCGACAAGGACATGGAGGTCCAGAACTTCGAGGTCACCATCCGGCTCCTGGGCGGCCTCCTCTCGGGCTACCAGAAGACCGGCGACCGGCGCCTCTTGAATCTCGCCGAGGATCTCGGGACCCGCCTTCTCCCGGTCTTTAACTCCCCCACGGGCATGCCCTACCGGTTCGTCAACCTCAAAACCGGGAAGACCCGCGACGCGCACTCGAACCCGGCCGAGATCGGCACCCTCCTCCTCGAATTCGGCACTCTGGCGAAGCTGACGGGCAAGCCGGTCTTCTACGACAAGGCGAAAAGGGCCGTCGTCGAGCTCTACAAGCGGCGCTCGAAGATCGGCCTCGTGGGGGAGGAGATCGACGTCGAGACCGGCCAGTGGCTGAGCCCGGCCAGCCATGTGGGCGGCGGGATCGACTCCTACTACGAGTATCTCTTGAAGTCCGCGCGGCTCTTCGGCGACCAGGATCTCGCGGCGATGTGGAAGGAGAGCGTCCGGGCGATCAACCGGTACCTCGCCGACGAGGCCCCCACGGGTCTCTGGTACGGGCAGGTGGACCGGACGACGGGGGAGCGCACGGCGAGCGAGTTCGGCGCCCTCCACGCCTTCCTCCCTGCCGTCCTCGCCCTGGGCGGCGATCCCGGCGACCTCGGCCGCGCGCGGCGCCTGGAGGACTCGGCCTACAAGATGTGGAACTTGAACGGCATCGAGCCCGAGGTCCTCGACTATCGGACGATGCAGGTGAAGGAGGCCGGCTACCCCCTGCGGCCCGAGATCGTCGAGTCCGCCTACTACCTTCACTGGTATACCAAGGACCCCCGCTACCTGGAGATGGGGCGGACCTTCTTCATGGGGCTCCTCGCGCACTGCCGGACGGAAGACGGCTATACGGTCTTGAAGGATGGGGTCACCAAGGAGAAGGGCGACCTCATGCCGAGCTACTTCCTGGCCGAGACCTTGAAGTACCTCTATCTCCTCTTCGCGCCGGACGGGACCCTGGACCTGGGGAAGGTCGTCCTCAACACCGAGGCTCATCCGTTGCAGCGGACCTGGTAGAAACCCAAAGAGAACCGGAGACCCCCATGCTAGAGAAACCCCAGATCACCCAAACCGACACCCAACTCGCCGCGGTCATCCGCTTCACCATCCCCAGAGAGGAGATCCGGCAGGTCATGGGGCCGGGTATCGCCGAGCTTTTGGCCACCGTCGCCGCGCAGGGATTGACCCCCTCCGGGCCGCTCTTTTCGCACCACTTGAGGATGGACCCGGGTACCTTCGATTTCGAGCTCGGCGTGCCGGTCCCGGCGCCGGTCTCCCCTGCCGGCCGGGTGCAGGCCGGCCAGTTGCCCGCTGCCAAGATCGTGCGGTCGGTCTACCACGGCCCCTACGAGGGCCTCGGCGCCGCCTGGGGCGAGCTCGATGCCTGGCTCGCCGGGGAGGGGCTCACGGCGGCTCCGGACCTCTGGGAGTGCTACGTCGCCGGCCCGGAGTCGAGCCCCGACCCCGCCACCTGGCAGACGGAGCTCAACCGGCCGTTGCTTCGCTAGAGTCGACCGGGCGGCGTTCCCCCCGGAATTCCCGCCTTGCCCTTGAGGTTGCGGGGGAGGTGGACGGTCCCTGGACTGGCATGCCACAATAGCCGGGCCCGTATCATCACTCCGGGCGCCCCGTTTTCATTCCGCAAACCCACTCTCTTCGATTCGAGGAGGAGTCAACGATGGCCCAGACTGCCGAAGCCGAGGTCGCCCAGCGCACCTTAGTCGTCTATGAAGTCAAGGATGGAGTCGCCTACCTGACCCTGGACGATCCCCCCGCCAACACCTACACCCACGAGATGATGCGGCAGTTGGATCTGGCGATTCTCCAGGCCCGCTTCGACAAGAACGTCTATGTCATCGTCCTCGCCGGCAAGGGGGAGAAGTTCTTCTGCGCCGGGGCCAACATCAACATGCTGAAGACCGCCGACCCCCACTTCAAGTACTACTTCTGCCTGCACGCCAACGAGACGCTCAACCGCCTGGAGCAGACCCCCAAGCTGGTCATCGCGGCACTCAAGGGGCACACCGTCGGCGGCGGCCTGGAGATCGCCATGGCGGCGGACCTCCTGATCGCCAAGCGCAATTCCGGCAAGGTCGGCCTGCCCGAAGTCAACCTGGGCGTTCTCCCCGGCACCGGCGGCACCCAGCGCCTGGCCCGCCGGGTGGGCAAGAACCTGGCGATCGACTTGATGGTCACCGGCCGGCTGATCTCCTTCGAGGAGGCCGAGAAGATCGGCATCGTCAACCAGATCCTGGACGGCGACGACTTCATGGGCCAGATCCACGAGTACGCCAAGCAGTTCTGCCCGCCCAACCGGGCCTCCAAGGCCGTGGGCCGGATCAAGCGCGCCGTCCAGTCCGGCGCCGAGGTGCCGTTCGAGAGCGGTCTCGCCATCGAGCGCGAGCTGCAGCAGCAGCTCTTCGAGAGCTCGGACGCCAAGGAGGGGCTCGACGCCTACATCGGCAAGCGGACTCCGCAGTTCAAGGGGGTGTGACGTGGCGACCGCGGTGAGCACCGAGAAGAGCGCCGCTCAGGCGAAGGTCCCCCCCGCCAAGCTGTGGATCGGCGGACAGTGGACCGAGCCCGAGGGCGGCAAGACCTTCACCAGCGTCAACCCGGCGACCGAGGAGACGATCGGCGAGGTCGGCTCGGCTTCGGCCGGCGACGTCGACCGGGCGGTCGCGGCGGCCAAGGCTGCTCTCGAAGGCGACTGGGGCCGGAAGTATTCGGCCCGCGAGCGCGGCCGGATGCTGTGGAAGATCGCCGACGCCCTGGAGGCCCGGATCGACGAGTTCGCGCTGCTCGAGACCCTCGACAACGGGAAGCCGATCTTCGAGTCGCGCTACGTCGACGTCCCGGCGGCGATCGACGCCCTGCGCTATTTCGCGGGCTGGGCGGACAAGGTGACCGGCGAGACCCTGCCGGTCTCCGGGCCCTTCGTCCTCGCCTACACCCTGAGAGAGCCGGTGGGGGTGGTCGCCGCCATCACGCCGTGGAACTTCCCCTTGATCCAGGCCCTGTGGAAGATCGCCCCGGCGCTCGCCTGCGGCAACACGGTGATCCACAAGCCGGCCTCCTACACCCCGTTGACAGCGCTCAAGTTCGCCGAGCTGGCGAGCGAGGCCGGGCTGCCGCCGGGGGTTTTGAACGTCCTGCCGGGCGGCGGTGCCGAGGTGGGGAACGCCCTCGTCCAGCACAAGGACGTCGCGAAGATCACCTTCACCGGCTCGACCGAGGTGGGGAAGGACATCATGCGGGGGGCGGCGGCGACGATCAAGCGCCTGACCCTGGAGCTCGGCGGCAAGTCGCCGAACATCGTCTTCGCCGATGCCGACCTCGACGCGGCGGTCAAGGGGGCCTACACCGGCATCTTCTACGGCAAGGGCGAGGTCTGCGCCGCCGGCTCGCGGCTCTTCGTCGAGCGCTCGGTGCACGAGCAGCTGGTCTCAAAACTCGTCGAGCGCACCAAGAAGCTTTCGCCCGGCGATCCGCTCGACCCCAAGACCCGCCTCGGGGCTCTGGTCTCGGGCAAGCAGCGGGAGTCCGTCCTCTCCTATGTCGAAGCGGGGCGGAGCGAGGGGGCGGAGGTGGTGGCGGGCGGCGAGGCGGCGACGGTCGGCGGCAAGGGCTTCTTCATGCAGCCGACGATCCTCGATGCCTGCCGGAACGACATGAAGGTCGCCCAGGAGGAGATCTTCGGCCCGGTTCTCGTCGTCATTCCGTTCGACGATGTGAAAGAGGCGGTCAAGCTCGCCAACGACTCGGTCTTCGGCCTCGCTGCCGGGGTCTGGACGCGCGACATCGGCAAGGCTCACCAGGTGGCCCGCGACCTCCAGGCGGGGACGGTGTGGATCAACCAGTACAACTGGTACGACTCCGGGGCCCCCTTCGGCGGCTATAAGCAGAGCGGCTTCGGAAGGGAGCTCGGCAAGCAGGCGCTCGAGTACTACACCGAGTCGAAGACGGTTTTCGTGGGCAAGTAGCCGGCGCAGAGGATAGAGATAGAGATGGACTCCAGAGACGACATCGTCCTCGCCGCGCCGGTCCGCACCCCGATCGGCAAGTTCGGCGGGGTTCTGGCCGCCCTCTCGGCGGCCGACCTGGGGACGGCGGCGGCCGCGGCGGCGCTCTCCCGGGCGCACCTCGATCCGGCCAAGATCGACCAGGTGATCTTCGGCCACGCCCGGCAGGCCGGCGGCGGTCCCAACACGGCGCGCCAGATCGCCTTCCGCGCCGGGGTGCCCGTCGACCGGCCGGCCTACACCGTCAACCAGGCCTGCGGCTCCGGCCTCCAGGCGGTGCTCTCCGCCGCCCGGACCATCCTGAACGGCGAGGCCCGGGTGGTGCTCGCCGGCGGGACCGAGAGCATGTCGAACACCCCCTACCTCCTCCCCGGCGCCCGCTGGGGCTACCGGCTGGGGCACACCGAGATCGTCGATGGCATGTACAAGGACGGCTTCAACGACCCCCTCTCCGGCCTCGTCATGGGGGAGACCGCCGAGGAGCTGGCGGTCGAGGTGGGGATCGACCGCGCCGCGGCCGACGCCTGGGCTCTCTCTAGCCAGCAGCGGGCGGAGCGCGCGCAGACCGCCGGCCGCTTCGCAGCCGAGATCGTGCCGGTCAAGGTCGCCGGCCGGAAGGGCGACACGATCGTCGAGACCGACGAGCACCCGCGCGCCGGGATGACCCTGGCAGCGCTCCAGAAGCTCGCCCCGGTCTTCCGCGAGGGCGGCACGGTCACCGCCGGCAACGCCTCGGGGATCACCGACGGCGCGGCGGCTCTGGTCGTCGCCTCGCGTTCGGCGGCGGTCGAGCTGGGGCTCCCCGTCGTCGCCCGGCTGGTGGGCTGGCAGGTGGTGGGGGTCGAGCCGCGGATCATGGGGATCGGCCCGGTACCCGCGGTCGAGCAGCTGCTCCAAAAAACGGGGCTTTCCGGCCGGGAGATCGACGATATCGAGCTCAACGAGGCGTTCGCCAGCCAGGTGCTCGCCTGTTTGAAGCGGCTGCCCGACCTCGACCCGGAGCGGGTCAACCGGGACGGCGGCGCCATCGCTCTCGGCCACCCGATCGGGGCGACCGGGGCCCGTATCCTGGTCACCCTCCTCCACGGCCTCACCGCCCGCGGCGGCCAGCGCGGCCTCGCCACCCTCTGCGTCTCGGGCGGGATGGGGCTCGCGGCCCTGGTCGAGATGGAAGGCCGAGCGGCATGAACCGGCCACTCCGCCGGCCGGATCGTCGTCGCCGCCGGTTTCGACGAGAAGGCGGCCCCGTACGTCGAGGCGCTCCGGGCGGTGGGCGTGCCGGCGGAGCGGATCGTCGTCCTCACCCCGGGGATGCGGCCGGGGGTCGCCACCGAGATCGTCGCCGGGGCGGCCGGGCTGGTCCTCTCCGGGGGAGCCGACATCGCCCCCGAACGCTATGGGGAGGCCCCGCGGGCCTCATGCCCGGCTGGAGGTCTACCCGGAGCGCGACGCCATGGAGTGGGAGCTCCTGGCAGCGGCGCACGATCGGCAGCTCCCGGTCTGGGGGGTCTGCCGCGGGCTCCAGGTGGTGAACGTCTTCCTGGGGGGCACGCTCTGGCAGGACCTCCCCACCCAGCTCCCGGGCCCGGTGCCGCACGAGGTCTCGACCACCCCCGACACCCTCGCCCACACGGTGCTCCCGGGCGCCGCCCCAGGCGCTCTGGCAGCGCGGCTCTCCCGCGAGACCCCGGTCGTCAACAGCCGCCATCACCAGGCGGTCAAGGATCTCGCCCCCGGTCTCTCGACGGCGGCCCTGTCGCCCGACGGCCTGGTCGAGGCGTTCGAGCTTACCGCTACGAGCGCGCGGGGCTGGTGGGTGCGGGCGGTGCAGTGGCACCCCGAGAATCTGGTCGCCATGACGCTCCACCGCGCCCTGTGGGCGGACTTCGTGCGCGCCACGGAGGAGGCGGCATGAGCGACACCGTCCTCCTCGAACGCGCCGGGCGGACCGCCACCCTCACCCTCAACCGGCCGCCGCTCCACATCCTCGACCTCGCCACCCTCAACCGCCTGAACGAGGTGATCGCCCGGCTGGCGGTAGACCCCGATCTCCAGGTGGTCGTGCTCCGCGGGGCGGGCGAGCGCGCCTTCTCGGCCGGCGTCTCGGTCCAGGACCACACCCCCGACAAGGTGCGGGAGATGCTCGACGGCCTCCACGGCGCCATCCGCGGTCTCCGCGACCTCCCGGCGGTCGCCGTCGCCGCGGTCCAGGGTCACTGCCTGGGCGGCGGGATGGAGCTCGCCCTCGGCTGCGATCTCGTGCTGGCGACCGACGACGCCCGCTTCGGCCAGCCCGAGATCGAGCTCGGCTGCTATCCGCCGGCCGCCGCGGCCCTCTACCCGCGCCTCCTCGGCACCGCGCGCACCCTGGAGCTGCTCCTCTCCGGCCGCACCCTCTCTTGCGAGGAGGCCGAACGGCTGGGGCTCGTCACCTGGCGGGTCGAGGCCGGCGGTCTCGATCTCGGGATCGCCCGGGTGCTCGCCGACCTGACGGCGAAGAGCGCCGCCGTCACCCGGCTGACCAAGCGGGCAGTCTCCGCCGGCCGCGACCTGCCCTTCGATGCCGCGATCGAGGAGACCGAGCAGATCTACCTGCAGGATCTCTGCGCCACCGCCGACATGGAGGAGGGCCTGACGGCGTTCCTCGAAAAGCGCAAGCCGGTCTGGCAGCACCGCTAACGTTTCACCTCTAAGGAGAGAGCCCGATGTCCGAGACCATCCTGCTGGCGAGGGAGGGCCGCGTGGCGATCCTCACCGTCAATCGCCCCGACAAGCTGAACGCCTTGAACGACCAGGTGCGGGTCGACCTCCTGGCCGCCCTGGCCGAGATCGAGCACGACGACGGCATCGGCGCCGTCGTCATCACCGGCTCGGGCGAGAAGTCGTTCATCGCCGGCGCCGACATCTCCGAGTTCGCCGGCCGTTCGCCCTTCGACCAGCGCGAGGCGATGCGGAGCCCGCGGATCTTCGACGTCATGGCGGGCTTCCCGAAGCCGGTGATCGCCATGATCAACGGCTTCTGCTTAGGCGGCGGCTGCGAGCTCGCCAGCTCCTGCGACCTCCGCATCGCGTCGGACAAGGCGCGCTTCGGCCAGCCCGAGATCAACCTCGGCCTGATCCCCGGCGGCGGCGGCACCCAGCGCCTGTCGCGCCTGATCGGCCTCGGGCACACGATGCGGCTCGTCCTGACCGGCGACATGATCAACGCCGCCGAGGCGAAGGACATCGGCCTCGTCGAGGTGGTCGTGCCGCACGAGGAGCTCCGCGCCAAGACCCTGGAGCTCGCCGGCAAGATCGCCAGCAAGAGCCCGCTGACCCTCAAGATCGCCAAGGAGGCCGTCCGCGCCAGCCAGAAGCTCTCGATCGAGGACGGGATCGCCTACGAGCGCGACCTCTTCTGCCTCTGCTTCTCCTCGGAGGACAAAGAGGAGGGGGTGAAGGCGTTCCTCGAGAAGCGGCCCGCCGAATGGAAGGGCCGGTGATCGAGGCGCCCCGGCTGGGGTACGGGGTGGTCGACATCCACGTCCACCTTCAGCCCTGGGAGCAGATGCTGCCGGAGGTCCGGGCGCGGATGGAGAGCCGGCCGGGGGCGGCCGAGCTGGCAGCCCTGATGCACCGGCCGGCCGAGGTGCTGGCGCTCATGGACCGGGCCGGCATCGAGCGGATCGGGATGATCCACTACGTCTCGCCGCTCATGGGCTTCACGGCGGCGGTCAACGACTTCTCCGCCGCCACCGCCCGTCTCGCCCCCGACCGGCTGATCCCCTTCGGCTCGGTCCACCCGCGCCTGACCGCCGAGCCGGGGGCGGAGGTGCGGCGGCTCAAGGACCTCGGGATCGTGGCGCTCAAGATCCACCCACCGCACCAGCTCTTCGCCGCCAACGCCTACCTCGACGACCTGCCGGGGCTGGCCGAGGTCTACGGGGAGGCCCAGGCGCTGGGGATGCCGGTGATGATCCACACCGGCACCTCGGTCTTCCCCGGTGCCCGGAACCGGTTCGCCGACCCCATGGCGGCGGACGACGTGGCGGTCGACTTTCCGGATCTACGGCTCATCCTCGCTCACGCCGGGCGTCCTCTCTATATGGACACCTGCGTGTTCCTCGCCCGGCGCCACCCCAACCTCTACCTCGACGTCTCGGGCATCCCGCCGCGCCGGCTCCTTCACTACCTGCCGCGCCTGGCCGATGCCGGCATCGCCGACAAGGTGCTCTGGGGGACCGACTGGCCCGACCCCGGTGTCTCCGGGATGGAGAAGAACTTGGACGACTTCCTGACTCTCGATCTGCCGGAGGAGACCCGGCGGAAGATCCTCCGCGACAACGCCTACCGGGTCTTCGGATGGCCATCGTGAGCGCCCCGCACCCCGAGCTCCTGGCGCTCCGCGCCGAGTTCCCCATCCTCGAACGCACCACCTACCTGATCAACAACTCCCTGGGGGCCATGCCGCGCGCCGTCCACCAGGAGGTCGAGACCTTCGCCCGGCAGTGGGAGGAGCGCGGGGTACGGGCCTGGCACGAGGGTTGGTGGGAGATGGCGGTGACCACGGGCGACCTCCTGGCGCCGCTCTTGGGCGTCCAGCCGGGGAGCATCGCCATGCACCAGAACGTGGCGGTGGCGGCGGCGGTCTTCCTCTCGGCCATCGACTATCCGGCCGAGCGCAATCGGATCGTCTACACCGGGCTCAACTTCCCCAACGTCATGTACCTTCTCGGACGGGGAGCAGAAGAAGGGGGCCGAGATCGTCACCGTCCCCTCGGACGACGGAATCGGCGTCCCCACCGAGCGGCTGCTGGCGGCGATCGACGAGCGGACCCGGCTCGTGCCGGTCTCGCACACCCTCTTCAGGAGCGCCTTCGTGCAGGATGCGAAGGCGATCGCCGAGCGCTGCCGGGAGGTGGGGGCGGTCCTCCTCCTCGACGTCTACCAGTCGACCGGGGTGATGCCGCTCGCCCTCGAGGAGTGGGGGGTGCACGCCGCCATGGGCGGCTCGGTCAAGTGGCTCTGCGGCGGCCCCGGCGCCGGCTACCTCTGGGTCCAGCCGGATTTCGCCGAGACGCTTCAAGCCGACGGTGACCGGCTGGCAGGCCGACGACGAGCCCTTCGCCTTCCGTCCCGGGCCCATCCACCGCGCCCACGGCGCCTGGCGTTTCCTGACCGGCACGCCGAACATCCCGGCCCTCTACTCCTGCCGGGCGGGCTACAAGATCGTCGCCGGAGTCGGGGCGCAGAAGATCCGCGAGCGCTCGCTCGGCCTGACCACCCACCTGATGGACGCCGCCGAGGCGGCAGGTTTTACCGTGCGGACCCCGCGCGATCCCCACCACCGGGGCGGCACGGTCTCCGTCTGGCACCCCGAGGCCGAGCGGCTGACGAGAGAGCTGATCGCGAGAGAGATCGTCTGCGACTACCGCCCCAACGCCGGCATCCGGCTCTCGCCGCACTTCTACAACACCGAGGCGGAGTGCGACCACGCCATCGAGACGCTCACGGAGCTGGCGGAACGGGTGTAGGGGGGGAGGCCCCGGTCACCAGCTGGGGGGTGACGCTCTTCTTCTTCCGCCGTTCCCCGACCGGGACCGCGAACCGGATGTAGCGGTGCCAGACAAAGGTCAGATCGAAGAGGAGCGCGACCAGCCACCAGAGATACAAGAACACCGCTCCCGCCAGGAAGACTGGCCACAGGTTGCCGTGGACGGAGGTGTCCTTGAGATGGACAGCGACGACGCAGGCCACGGCGAGGGCGCCAGGGATCAGCAGCGCGCGCATTCCCAGCTTCGGGAAAAGCGCGGAAATAACATAGATCGCTCCGACGAGAACCATCGCGATCCCAGAGAGCCCAAGCCCCGACCCAGGAAGTGGATCGCTGACGAGCCGGTACCCTAAGTCGCCGGTGTGGAGGCCAGAGGAGAACGCCCGAAACCCGGCGATGGAGAGGAGGAAGAAAAGGCCTCCGAACAAGCGCCAGTACCAGACCCGGGTCAAACGCGGCATGCGTGCCATCACCGTGATTCCGGCCAAAAGACAGCTGATACCTGCCACGATGCTGAAGACGGGTCGAAGCCCCTCCCTCAACTCATCCGGCGTCAGGAATCCATGGACCGCTTTGTAGAGGACCAGCACGGCGCAGAAGAGGAGCGCCGCGGCACCCAGATAGGGCACGACCCAACTGACGATCCGTGCTTTCGCCTTGCTTTGCGGCGCTCTCTTGTAGCTTTCGGCCACAGGTTTCGGCGCCGCCGGTAGGCTCTTCGCCTCGATTTCCGGCATGGCCTTAACTTCCGCCGGAGCCCTGACCACGACGTTGTCGATGAAGTGGTCGAATACGTCCGCATCCTGCCAATAGTCGTTGTGGGCCTTGCCCGGCAACGGATACCGCGCGAAGCCATGGTCGTTGGTGGCAGGGAAATGGAAGACGTTCTCCCAGGACCCACTCGCGAATCGCTGGCGGGCCGTCTCCAACTCGAAACCGACGGGATCGCCGTAGTCATAGTAGTTGTGCCACTCGATGGGCGGGTCGAGCTGGCTGCAAGGTTTTTCGAAAGTTGCGAACAGCTCGGGCCAGAGGATCAGATGCTTGTCGATCGGCGAGCCGATGGTCATCAAACCGCGGATTTTAGAGATCCATGGATTATTTTGGGCGCAGAGCGCGGTGAGCAGTCCCAAGAGGGTGACGACCGTGCCTTCGCTATGGGCGACGAGGTAGATTTCCTCCGCGTCCTGGAGCTGGTCGTCCACGGCCTGCATCAGTTCCGCGAAGATCTGGCCGATCTGGCCGCCCTGCTCTTTGAACTCGGCCACGATCTGCACGTCGTCCAAGAAGTCGACCAGCACTTTCTTGAGATCGAACGAAAAGACACCCATCTTTCCGGCCAAGAAAAACAGCCGTTCCAGCACGTCGATCGTCTGCAGCATCTCGCCCAGGACCTGCTCGATCATGCGCGCGTCGGCGTCCTTGAGGGTCGTCGATGGACGCTGGTGCACGCGACCGATGATTGTTTTCACCCAGGGCTGGACGTCCTCAAGGACATACCCTTTTTTGACGACCTCGCGCGGGATGTCGGCCCAGTAGACCTCGGCGAAGCCGAAGCCGCTGAGCCCCGGCGGGCTGTTCGGGGTGAAGACCACGGCGTTTCCAGAGGGCTGGAAGTTGCCTAGCGGCACCGCGGCAGTTCCGCCGAAGTAGCGGCTGAACTGCGCCAGCACCTGCTGGACCGTAGCGAAGCGCGTTTGATCGCCGATGCCATGAACGGCGACGATGATCTTTTTGACCGGAGCCATCAGGACCTCCCTTCGTGGGCCTCCAAATGCTTGGGACGGACGGAATCCGTAAATTCCGCGAGGAACCTCCGCCGCGGTTCGCTTCCAGGATCTGCATAATAGACACCACAACCCGCAACCGAAAGGGGAGCCCATGAAGAGGTGCACCGTAGCCGCCGTTCTCGCCCTGCTGTGCCTGGCCGTCTCCGCCCACGCCCAGCAGCGGCCAGCTGTCGCCGGCACGCCCGAGCAGGCCAGTCTCGACCGCGACATCCGCCATCTCCTCGAGCTCAGCGGGAGCTCGAAGCTCGCCATCGCAGATGGTGGCGGCCTTGATCCCGAACCTCAAGCAGATGGCGCCCGACGCTCCCGCCGGCTTCTGGGACGAGTTCGCCAAGGAGGTCGACCCCCAGCAGCTGATCGAGATGATCGTGCCGATCTACAAGAAGCACCTCTCCCACGACGACATCCGCGCCGCGATCGCCTTCTACGAATCGCCAGCCGGCCGGAACCTGGTCGCCAACCAGCCGGCGATCCTCCAGGACTCGATGGCCGCCGGCCAGCAGTGGGGCCAACAGCTGGCCCAGCAGGCGATGGCCAAGGTGAAGCAGGCGAAGGCCAAGCACTAGGCGGCGGCCGGCGGCTCGCGGAGGCAGAGGACGGTCCACGCCGCGAGCGTGCCGGCGAGGAGGAGCGTGGTGGCCGGCCCCAGGGCGTAGCGGCCGACGAGCCCCAGGGCGGCGGCGCCGCCGATCGCCAGCAGGAGGAGGAGCGCGGGAGCGAGCCCGAGGCCGATCCAGAGCGCCCGCCGCGCCGGCCGAGCGCGGCGGGACGTGGGCGAGGAGGGCCGCCGGGTAGAGCAGGATCGAGAAGACCGGGGCGACGAAAATCGCGGCGAGGAGGAGCATGCGGAAGGCGAAGCCCGGCAGCGCCGTCCGCTGGCGCCGGTGCCGGAGGACGAGCAGCCCCCAGAGCAGGAACCCCACCCAGTAGAGATCGCGCCGCAGCCAGACCCGGCCGAAGGCCACCAGATACTGATCCTCGGGGAGCGGCCGTCCGGCCAGATGGTCGAGCCGGCGCACCGCCGCGGCCGTCGCGGTCGTCCAGCGTTCTAGGCGGGCCGGGTCGAGCCGGTCGGCGGTGTCGGTCGGCCGGTGGTAGGCCGGGTCGAGGTGGAGGAGCGAGTTGTCGGAGAGGGTGGCGGCGGGGACCCCCGCGGCCACGAAGGCGTCGCTGTCCGCCCCGAAGTGGGAGACCGTGGCGCGCAGGACGAGCTGGGCGGGGAGCGAGCCCGCGGGTCTCGACGAAGGCCGGCCGCCAGCCTACCGCCTCGCCGCTTTCGAGCAGGGCATGCACCAGCCAGCCCGGGGCCAGAGTCCGCTCGCCCCTCCGCCGGACGGGGAAGGAGAGGATCACCGGGCCGGCGCTCTCTCGCCAGCCCAACATCTCCAGGTTGACCGCGGCGAGGATGCGGTCCCGGCCGGCCGGGCCGAGGGCGGCGAGCCAGGCGCGGCTGCCGAGGTCGCCCCCTTCCTCGCCGTCCAGGAGGAGCACCCGCACGGTGTGCTGCCGGGGGGTACGGGCGAGATCCTTCACGGCGGCGAGAACGGTGGCGCAGCCCGAGGCGTCGTCCTCCGCGCCGGGGCTCCGCCGCACCGTGTCGTAGTGAGCCGAGAGCACGATCTCGTCGCCCGTCGCCCCGGGAAGGACGCCGGTCAGGCTGCTGAGGGGTACCCGGCCGGGAGCCGGGATCTCCGTGACCCCGGTGAGTCCGGCCTGGAGCATCGCCTGGCGCAGCAGGGCGAGCGCCGCGGCGTGGGCGGGGGTGCCTGGCGGCCGGGGGCCGTACCGGGCGAGGGCGGAGACGAGGGCCCGGGCGTCGGTCGGCGGCCCGCATCGCCGCCATCGCCGCATCGGCGCCATCGGCGCCATCGCCCCCGAAGCCCCGGCGGCCCCGGAGGTGAAGATGGCGACGAGTGCGAAAAGTAGGAAACTGCGCATAGGGCGAGGTCCGTATCCTAACAGGGGAGCGAATCCGCCGCTTCGGGACACCTTTATGGGTGACAGGCGTGTACGGAGGACAGCGGGTTGAGACGCTAGCGCTGAAGGGTTGGCTTGCTTAGACGCCTTGGCGTATACTCGCGCGTACTTTAAGACAGCGGTCGCGATCATCGGACGGTAGAGACTCTGAGGTTCGGTCCGTCCGGTTCGATTCCTTGCTTTGGGAGGGTGCGGGGCACGGGTCCCGTCATCCTTTGGAGTCGTGAGTTGAGCTTACGCAAGAAGATTTTCCTCTTCACGGCGATCCTCGTCTCGGTGGTTTTCGCGACGGCGCTCCTGCTCGTCCAGAAGCAGGTCGAATCGGCGACCCTGGCGGACAATCAGCAGCGCCTGCGGGCCACGGCCCTCGCCTTGGAGGAGCACGAGCAGGACGTCCTCCGCAACCGGCAGGAGCGGGGGAGGCTCCTCGCCCGGGCGCCGCAGCTGGCGGCGGTGCTGGAGCGCCGGGACCGGGCGGCGGCGGCGCTCCTCGCGCGGAGCCTGCGCCAGTGGCTCCCCGGGACCCAGCTCCTCGCCCTGGCGGCGGCCGACGGCACCCTCTTCGCCGCCGACGGCTTCCCCGGCCGGTTCGAAACCTCCGACCTGGCGACCGTCGAACCCCTCCGCTCGGCCCTCGCCGGTGGCCAGGGGCACGGCTGGTGGATCGTCGGCGACAGGCTTTGCGACGTGGTGTCGGTGCCGGTGGAGAGCCTCGCCGGCGGGCGGCGGGTGGGGGCGGTCCTCGTCGGGGTCGACGCCGGCAGCACCGCCGCCCGCCACCTGCGGAGTCTCGTCCAGACCGACCTCTTGGTCGTCGCCGCCGACGGCCGGGTGCTCGCCAGCTCGCTGCCCGCGGCTCAGGCGCGCGAGGCGGCCCGCCGCCAGCCTCTCCTGGACGGCACGCAGCCGCGGCGGATCGAAGTCCACGGCATGGCCTACTTGGCCGTCGAACGGGTCGTTCCCCTCGATTTCAGCGATCTGGCGATCGTGGCGGTCGTCGTTGGCGGCCGCTTCGCCCAGATCCTCCTTCGTCCGCTGGACGGCTCCGAGCAGCTCGCCTACCAGATCGGCCGCGGGCTCCTCCTCATCGGTCTCGTCGCCTTCGTCCTCGCCTTCATCTTCGCCTGGCTGGGGGCGCGGCGCATTACGCTCCCGCTCCGCCGGCTCTCTGCCACCATGTCGGAGATGGCGCGAACCGGCGAGCTGGAGAGCGATTTCCCCAGCGCCGGTGGGGACCGCGAGGTGCAGCTCATCGAGAAGACCTTCCGCCAGCTGCTGGTCTCGCTGGAGGAGTCGCAGCGCGCCCGCGAGCGCTCCTATGTCGAGGCGGTGGGCGCCGTGGTCACCGCGGCGGACGCCCGCGACCACGAGACGACCGGCCATTCCTTCAGGGTGGCCCACTATGCCGTGGCCCTCGCCCGCAACATGGGCGTCAAGGGCGGCCAGCTGAAGGCGATCGAGTGGGGGGCCCTGCTCCACGACGTGGGCAAGATGGTGGTGCCGGACGAGATTCTCAGGAAGAGCGGACCGCTCACCGACGACGAGTGGCACATCATGCGCCAGCACCCCAACTGGGGCTTCGACATGCTGGCCGAGGTCGGCTTCCTGCAGCAGCCGGCGTTAGAGATCGTCTACAGCCATCACGAGCGCTGGGACGGCAAGGGATACCCGCGCGGCCTCTCCGCCGAGGACATCCCTCTCGCGGCCCGCATCTTCGCCGCCGTCGACACCTACGACGCGATCACCTCCGACCGCCCCTACCGGCGGGCGCACAGCCACCAGGCCGCGATCGCCGAGCTGCAGCGGGTCTCCGGCCAGCAGCTCGATCCGCGGGTGGTCGAGTCCTTCAGCCGCATCCCCGAGGTCGAGCTGCGCCGCCTGCGCGAGCTGTGCAAGCGCTTCCACCCGGGCCTGGCGCTCCCCTCGGACCTCTTCGTCGGCCTCCCCGAGACCGGCCCCCGGCGCGCCGTCGAGGACGTCCGCGCTCGCTAGAAGGCTCGGTTTGGCTCCTGCGGTCTGCTCCCTCGGGCGCTCCGCGCAGCCAGTCGCAGGTCCTCGGAGCCAAACCGGCCAGCGACCTGCCCTCAGGGTATCCCGTACCGTTTCCGCTTCTCCCACAAAGACTTCCGGCTGATCCCCAGGAGGTCGGCCGCCAGCCGCTGGTTCCCCCGCGTGTAGGCGAGAGCGCCGCGGATCGCCTCCTTCTCCATCTCGACGAGCGGTCGCGGCCGGCTCTCGATCGCGCCGGGTGGCGGCGCCGGGTCGAGCGGCGCGAGCGGATCGCGGGTATCTTTTAGATCCTTAGGATCGTGGGGATCGTTGTCCGTCATCACCAGACAGCGCTCGAGCAGGTTGCGGAGCTCGCGCAGGTTTCCCGGCCAGGGGTAGTCGTGGAACCAGGCGAGGGCCGACGGGGCGAGGGTGAGGCCGGGACGGCCGAAGCGCTCCCCGAGGTCGGCCAGGAGGTGGGCGGCGATCGCTGGCAGGTCGGCCTGACGCTCGCGGAGCGGCGGCAGGCGAAAGGCGAGGACTTCCAGGCGATAGAAGAGGTCCTGCCGGAAAGCGCCGCGGGCCACCCGCAGGGGGAGGTCCTCGGAGGCGGTGGCGACGAAGCGCACGTCGGCATCGATCTCCGGGCCGCCCGAGGGGGGCGTAGCGCCGCTCGGACCAGAAGGCGCAGGAGCTTCCCCTGAACGGCGAGCGGGAGCTCCTCGATCTGGTCGAGCACCAGGGTGCCACCGGCCGCCCGCGCCACCCGCCCCTCGATCGCCCGGTCGGCGCCGGTGAAGGCGCCCGCCCGGTAACCGAAGATCTCGCTCTCGAAGAGCGAGCTGGGGAGGCTCGCCACGTCGACCTCGACGAGCGGCCCCGCCGCTCGGCGGCTGGCCTGGTGGAGAGCGCGGGCGAGGGTCGAGCGGCCGCTCCCGGATTCGCCGAGGAGGAGGATCGGCGCTTCGCTCGCCGCCGCCCGCTCCACTCCCGGGAGCGCCCCGGCGAGGACCGGGAAGTCGCGGGCGAGACGGGCGAGGGAGAGAGGGGTCGCTGCTGGGATCGGGATCGCCGGCTCTAGGCCGGCCCGGTCTGGAAGTTCTGGGTGACGTCGGGCGCATCCGCCCAGAGGCGCTCCAGGGCGTAGAAGCCGCGGGTCTGCCCGTCGAAGACATGGACGACCAGGTCGCCGTAGTCGAGGAGCACCCACTGGCCCCGGTTGTAGCCCTCGATGTGCAGGGGGCGCGCCCCCTCTTCCCGCAGGCGCTCCTCGATACCGTTGGCGATCGCCTGCACCTGGCGTTCGTTGCTGCCGCTGCAGATGAGGAAGTAGTCGGTGAAGTCGCTGACGCGCGCGAGGTGGAGGACCTTCAAGTCGATGGCCTTGCGGTCGTCGGCTGCCGCCACCGCCTCGCGGACGCGGATCGGGGTGTCGAGGGTAGCTTTTCGGGTAGTGTCGGCTTGTGCCTTCATCGATAGAGCTGATACTTCCGCGCGTAGTCTAGCACCAAAGCCGGCATGGCCTCGGGCGGCGGCGTCTCCCCGCGGGAGAGGATTCGGCGCAGTTGAGTGGACGAGGCATCGACCGGATCCTGATGCAAGAGGAGGACCCGGCCACTGGCGGCCAGATCTCCGAGCTCCGGAGCCAGGGCCGCCGTCTTTAGGTCCCAGCCCGGGCGGGCGAGGACGACGATGTGGGCCAGGCGCGCGATGTCGCGGAAGCGCCACCAGCGGTGGAGCTCCAGGAAGGAGTCGCTCCCCATCAGCAGGTGGAGGTCGGCCTCCGGCATGGCGGTGCTGAACTCCTCCAGGGTGTCGACGGTGTAGGCGGGCTTCCCCGGGGTGAGCTCGTGCGGCGAGGCGAAGAGCCCCTCCTCGGCTAAGAGCGCCAGCTCGACCATCGCGTACCGCGCGTAGGGGGGCGCCAGCTCGCGGAGCGGCTTGTGCGGCGGCTGGGCGGTGGGCAGGTAGATCACCCGCTCGAGCCCGAGGGACCGCCGCGCCTCCTGGATCGGCTGGACGTGCCCGCGGTGAACGGGGTCGAAGCTGCCCCCATAGAGACCGATCTTCGTCGTCTTCAAGCGGGCTTCTTCTCCGCCGCCAGCCGCTCTTCCATCTCGATCACCAGCCGGTCCACCCCTTCGTGGGTCGCCGAGCTGATCTCGAGGTAGGGGAGGGAGCGCGCCATTGCCGCCGCCGCAGCTCCGTCTGCCGTTCGGGAACGGCGGAGTCGAGCTTGCTCCCCACCACCAGGCGCGGCCGCCCGAGGAGGCTCGCCTCGAAAGCCGCGAGCTCGCGCTCGACCGTGTCCAAGTCCGCCGCCGCGTCCCCCTCCGGGTTCGAGAGGTCGACCAGGTGGACGAGGACCCGGCAGCGCTCGACGTGGCGGAGGAACTGGAAGCCGAGGCCCGCCCCCTGGGCTGCTCCGGCGATCAGGCCCGGCAGGTCGGCGATGACGAAAGTCTCGTCGTAGGGGCCGCGGGCGACGACGCCGAGTTGGGGCACGAGGGTGGTGAAGGGGTAGTCGGCGATCTTCGGCCGGGCCGCCGAGACGACGCTGATGAGGGTCGACTTGCCGGCGTTGGGAGGCCCCACGACCCCGACGTCGGCGAGGAGCTTCAATTCGAGCCGGAGCCGCCGCTCCTCGCCGTCGCGGCCGGGATCGGCCCGGCGCGGCGCCTGGTTGGTGGCGGTGGCGAAGCGGGCGTTGCCCCGCCCGCCCCGTCCGCCGTCGGCGACCATCAGCCGCTCGCCGTCGGCGAGGATCTCGCCCCGGAGCTCGCCGGTCTCCGCATCGTAGACCTGGGTGCCCAGGGGGACCGGCACGAGGAGGTCGTCTGCGGTCCTGCCGGTCTTGTTCGAGCCCTCGCCGTGGTGGCCGCGGTCGGCGGCGTAGAGCGAGGCGAAGCGCAGGTGATAGAGGGTGTTGCGCTGCGCCTCCCCGACCAGGTAGACGGAGCCGCCGTCGCCGCCGTCGCCGCCCGAGGGGCCGCCCCGGGGGACGAACTTCTCCCGCCGGAAAGCCATGCAGCCGTTACCCCCACGCCCGGCTCGGACGTGGATGGTGGCTTCGTCTAAGAAGATCAAAATCGAGGAGGGGCCGGGAAGCCGGCCGGGCCCGGAAGGTTCCGGGCCCGGGGGCTACTCAGCGGTTTCTGCGGTATTGGCGGTGGCGCCAGCGGCGGTGGCGGCTTCGACCGCGGGCAGCGCCGGCAGGATGTTGACGAATTTGCCGCGGCGGCCCCGGTCCTGGAACTGGACGACGCCGTCGATCTTGGCGTAGAGGGTGTCGTCCTTCCCCTGGCCAACGTTGACGCCGGGGAGGAAGCGGGTACCGCGCTGCCGGATGATGATCGAGCCTCCGGTCACCTTCTCGCCGCCGAAACGCTTGACGCCCAGGTACTGCGGGTTGGAGTCGCGGCCGTTGCGGCTCGAGCCCTGTCCTTTTTTATGTGCCATGAGCTGCTGCTCCCTTGAGAAATCGAATCGGGTCGGCTCTTACGAGCGCGCTAGAGCGCTTTTACGAGTTGGACGGCAGGTGGATGTCGTCGATGCGCACCCGGAGGAGGTCCTGCCGGTGGCCGTTGGTCCGCCGGTACTGCTTGCGCTTCTTCTTCTTGAAAACCCGGATCTTGGGTCCGCGAAGCTCGCGGACCAGGGAGGCGTTGACCAGCGCGCCCGCGACCAGGGGGTTGCCCACCTGGATGGCGTCTTCTCCGCCGCCGATCATGAGGACGCGGTCGAAACGGATCGCCTCCCCTTCCCTCCCCGGCAGGAGCTCGATGTCGAGCACATCCCCCGGGGTCACCCGATATTGCTTACCACCACTCTGGATCACTGCGTACATAAACGCTCCTCAACCATCGGCGTCAAAAACGCGTGGACGGGAGACCATAGCATGGGATGGATTGGCGGTCAACGCGCCAGTCGTCAGCCGGCAAGGCCCGGTCAAAGTCGAATCTGGCATCGCGAAGGTCCTGTCGTAGGGGCACCCCCCTGTGGGTGCCCTGGGAGGAGGGCGGCCACGGGGGGCCGCCCCTACGCTCCAAGCCAAAGTGTCTCGTCGCCGGCAGGCTTTGCCAAGGTCGATATCGCGACCTTGCGGGGCGACCTGGCGGGGCGACTGGCGGGGCTGCTATCCTCCCCCGGCATGCTGCTCTACCTCTTCAGCCTGACCACCACCTTCCTCCTCACCTTCTTCGGGGCCAAGCGGAAACAGCTCCGGCTGGCGGGGAAGGTGACGCTCGCCTATACCGTCCTCGGGCCGCGCGACGGGGAGCCCTGGATCCTCCTTCATGGGCTGGGTTCGGTCGGGTCGAGCTGGATTCCGGTGATGTCGGCTCTCCGCCGCGAGTGCCGCCTCATCGTCCCCGAGCTTTCGGCCCTGGGCGGCACCCGAGCCCCGGGGGGCGGGCTGGGGATCCGGCAGGGGGCCGCGGTCATGGCCCAACTCCTGGAAGCGGAGCTCGACGGCCGGCCGGTGACCGTCTGCGGTCTCTCCATGGGAGGCTGGATGGCGGTGCGGCTCGTCCTCGCCCGTCCCGACCTCGTCTCCCGACTGGTGCTGATCGACGCCGGCGGCTATCTCCACCAGGACTGGGACCGCGTGCAGGAGCTGGTGAAGATCGCGGACATCGCCGGGGTCGAGCGCCTGTACGAGGCCCTCTTCGTCCGCGCGCCCTGGGTATTACGCCGATCGAAGGCGGCCTTCCTCGCCGCCTACACCTCGCCCGGGGTGAAGACCATTCTCTCCGGCACCGAGGAGAGAGACGCCTTCGACGAAGCCGATCTGGCCCGGATCGAGGTCCCGGCGGCCCTCATCTGGGGAGAGCGGGACGGCCTCTTTCCAGTGGCCACGGCCGCGGCCATGGCGGCGGCCCTCCCGCACGCTACCCTCACGGTGATCCCGGATTGCGGCCATGCCGTCCACTGGGAGTGCCCCGACCGCCTGGTCGCGGCGATCCAGGAGTTCCGCCGCGCCACCCGGTCCGACTTGGCTTAGAATCCTCTCCCAACCTCAAACTCAAACGAACCTGGAGGGAAGTCCATGGCGGCTCCCGAGTACATGGTCTGCCTCGATTGCGAGACCCCGGTCTACGACTTCGAATGGCTCGGCGAGAAGCTCACCGAGATCCTCTGCCCGGCCTGCGGCAACGAAGATCCGGAGCAATTCATCCTGCCCGAGGATCTGGAGGAGCTGATGGACGCAACATAAGAACCAGCGCTGTCCCAAGATATTAGCTTTGCGGACTCACCCTCTTGACGAGGATGAGCTTCTTTGGCTAAGATCTGCTCGTCGATGGGAATAAGCGTGATGGACTCAAGGTTGTTACCGGCAGAAGGGGCGAGACAGGGGGATAGGAACCCCGGCCCCTTGACTTGAGACAAAATCAAAGGAGGAATGGTCATGTACAACGGCACTTCCCTGAATCGTCGCAGCAACTACGCCAATCCCAGTCCCTGGAACGCCTTCGAGGCTTTCAACCGCGCCTTCGCGCCGCTCTTCTCGGGCGATGCCGCGACCCCCGACGAGAACGAGACGGTCGCCCGGGCCTGGGCGCCGCGGGTCGACATCCTCGAGAACGAGACCTCCTACCAGGTGACGGCCGAGCTGCCGGGGGTCAAGAAGGACGACGTCGAGATCACCGTCGAGAACAACCTGCTCACCCTCAAGGGGGAGCGGAAGTTCGAGAAGGACGTCAACAAGGAGCAGTACCACCGGATCGAGCGCGCCTACGGCAGCTTCGCTCGCTCCTTCACCCTGCCCAACCGGGTCTCTCAGGACCAGGTCCAGGCCAAGTTCGACAACGGCCTTCTGATGATCACGATCCCGAAGGCGGCCGAGGCGCGCCCGAAGAAGATCGAGATCGCCTGAGCGTCTGAAAGCACATAGGGTCGGCCGGCGCGGCACCGCCGGCCCCTCGCGGTACCCGGCCCCGCCTCTCGGCGGGGCCTTTTCTTTAGCTCTTCAGGTTTTGCCGATCCCGAACCAGCCGAGGACCGTCTGGACGAGGAGGGCGAGCGAGAGCAGGCTCACGAGGATGGCGATCGACCAGGCGACGCAGTTGTAGACCGGTCCGTTGACGTGCGAGCCCATGAGCTCGCGATCGTTGACCAGGCGCAGCATGGCGAAGAGCTCGATCGGCAGCAGCAGGCCGTTCAGGACATAGACGCCGACCAGCACCTGGATGAGCGGCAGGCCGGGGACCAGCGCCACCCCGGCGCCGAGGACGATGAGGCCGGTGAACATCCCCATGAAGACCGGCGCCTCCGACCACGAGCGCGACACGCCGCGCTCGAACCCCAGAGCCTCGCTCATCATGTAGGTCGTGGAGAGCGGCAGCACCCCGGCGGCGAGGAGCGACGCCCCGAGGAGACCGAGGGCGAAGAGCACCCGGGCGTAGTGGCCGGCGATCGGCTCCAGGGCGCGCGCCGCGTCCGCCGCGGTATCGACGTGCAGGCCATGGGGGAAGAGCGTCGCCGCGGTGGCGATGATGATGAAGACCGCGACGACGCCCGAGAAGACAGTGCCGACGATGACGTCGAAGAGCGTGTAGCGGTACTCGTCGGGCGTCACCCCCTTCTCGACGACCGACGACTGGACGTAGAGCTGCATGTAAGGGGAGATGGTGGTGCCGATGAGGGCGATCAGGAGCGAGAGATAGCCGGCGTCCATCCGCAGGTGGGGGTGGACGGTCTCGACGAGCACCTGGTGCCAGTCGGGATGGGCGAGGAAGGCGGCGCCGATATAGGCGAAGAAGGCGAGCGAGAGGACTAAAAAGATCTTCTCGACCCGGGCGTAGGAGCCGCGCACGATGAGCAGCCAGACGAGCCCGGCCGAGAGCGGCACCGAGAGATAGCGGCTGACCCCGAAGAGCTCGGAGGCGGCGGCGATGCCGATGAACTCCGAGAAGATGATGCCGGCGTTGGCGACGAAGAGGGTGACGAGGATGAAGGCCGTCGTGCGGAGCGAGAAGCTCTCCCGCACGAGGTCCGAGAAGCCCTTGCCGGTCACCGCCCCCATCCGGGCGCTCATCTCCTGGACGACGCCGACGAAGATGCTGACGAGCACCATCGCCCACAAGCAGGCCGTAGCCGTAGGAGGCGCCCGCCGAGGCGTAGGTGGCGATGCCGCCGGCGTCGTTGCCGGCGCTCGCCGCGAGGAGCCCGGGCCCGAGCGCCACGAGATAGGGAAGAAACCGGCGCAGGCGCGACCGCACGCGGGCGGGGCGCGCGGCCGGTTCGAGCCGCCCGGGGGCCTGTTCTTGCATCCGATCTTCCTCCCGCGCCGGTCGGCGTTCTAGGCGGCGAACGACCGCGGACCGCGGCGGTGCCAGATCTCGGGCAGCAGCTCGGCCAGGGCGTCGTCGACGGTGACGATCCCCAGCAGCCGGCCCGCGGAGTCGAGCACCGGCACGGCGAGCAGGTTGTACTCGGCGAGGACGCCGGCGGCCTCCTCGGCGCGGTCCTCGGGGTGGACGGTCGGCACGTCGCTGTCCATCACCTCGGCGAGCGGGGTCGCCGGGTCGGCGAGGATCAAGCTCCGCAGGCGCACGATGCCCTGCAGCCGGTCGGGATCGTCGGGCGCCATGGCATAGACCGCGAGGAGCGGGTCCGGCACCTCCTCCAGGCCGCGGATGACGGCGAGCGCGGCGCCCACCGTGGCATTGGCGGGGACCCGCACGCAGTCGGTGCTCATGATCCGGCCGGCGCTGTCCTCGTCGTAGGAGAGGAGGGTCTGGACGTCGGCCGCCTCCTCCGGCTCCATCTTCGCCAGGAGCTGCTCGGCGACGTCGTCCTCCATGTCCTCCAGGGCGTCGGCGGCGGCGCCCGGGGTCATCTCCTCCAGGATGTCGGCGGCGCGTTCCTGGTCCATCCCCTCGAGCAGGTCGGCCAGGCGGGCGTCGCTCACCTCCTCCAGGGCCTCGGCGGCGGTCTCCTCGTCGAGGGCGGCGACGATCTCCGCGCTCTCCCGGTAGGAGAGGGCGTCGACGATCCGCGCCAGGTCGACCGGGTGGAGCTCGGCCAGGCGGTCGTAGGAGACCTTGAGCTGAACCGGCGCGGCGCTCGCCAGGTACTGGACCTCGGCCCAGTCGATCACCTGGCGCCCGACGACGCGGCCGGCGAGCGCCCGCGGCCCCAGCCGGCGGAGGAGGGCCTGGGGGCTGATGTCGACCCCGACGACCCGGTAGATGCCGTCGACCTGGGTGAGCTGCACGTCGTTGACCCGCACGATCCGCCGGCCGGTGATGTCGATCAGCTGGTGGTCGAGGACGTCCTGGCGCAGGAGGACCTCGCCGTTGCGGCGCGAGAAGGGCTGGAGGTCGACGGTCGAGGAGGCGAGCCTGGCCTTGGCGTCGATCGTCTGGAGGATGGCGGCCGGGACGAAGAAGCGCCGGCGGCGGTCGCGCACGACGAGGCCGGTGATCGTGGGATAGGGCTGGTTCCCCGTCATGTGGACGATGAGATCCGCGAGGCGGCCGAGCCGGTCGCCGCTCTTACCCTCGACCGGCAGGTCGACGATGGATGTCAGGAAGAGCATCGCCAGCCTCCTCTCTTCGCGCCCTTGCAGGCGGCCCCGGCGCCCCCGGCGCCAGTAGCGGCCGGGGGCGAGAGGCGGAGGCGGCTGGCCGGCCCGCCTGTCAGGCGGGCCGGAACAGGAGCCGGCGCCGGCCCCGCGGCGCTATCGCGCCGAGGGCTGCCGGTGCATGGAAAGCACCAGAGCCGGTAGAATTTCTACTATGTCCGTCGTCCATGGTTCTGACATGGGCCTCGCGGCCCTTCTCCCCCTCCACCCCGCCCGAAACCGATCGTAACATGCCTCGGCGCGCCCGGAGTGGCGGCGGCGTGACGCCAGGTGACGCCAGCGGGAAAGGAGAGCACGGGGCGTCCACCGCAAGGGCGCCCCTCGCCCGATCTTCAGGCCCGCCGGATGGCGTGGTAGACGAGGAGCACGACCACCGCGCCGACGATCGCCACCAGGAAGCTATAGATATTGAGGCCGTTCACACCGCTGTGCCCGACCAGGCTGAACAGCCAGCCGCCGACGACCGCGCCGACGATGCCGAGGATGATGTCGAGGAGGACTCCCTCTCCCGACTTGTTGACGATCTTGCTGGCGATGAAACCGGAAATGAGGCCGAGAACGATCCAGGCGAGAATGGACATGAGAATCTCCTTAGGTAAGTGCAGCGCAAAGTTTCAACGACGGTTCCAGACGTTCCCGGGTGACTGCACGAGCCGTACCAGGTTTCCTGGCCGAAGGCAGACATGAAAGAATCCCTGTCCATGGCCCAGAGACCTGCCTCGGGAGCCGGGCTTGGCGGGACCGACGGCCGTGCACCGGTCCGCCGGAGCTCCGCTCCCCTGCTCGAAAAGATCGTGCGGCTCTCGCTGAGCGCCGGGGCGATCGACATCGCTGCCCACGAGCGGGCCGAGGCTCCTGAGCTGCGCACCGGCCTCGTGCCCGTCGTCGGCGAGCTGCTGGAGGATGCGCTCGCCTTCTTCGATCGCATCCTGGATACCTACGGCCGCGACGAGGGCGACGAGGGCGACGAGGACGCTCTCCCGGCGGCCCCGGCGGCCGGACCCGCCAGACCCGCCGGAGCCGAGAGCGGGGCCGGGAACTTCAGGCGCGAGGTGGACGAGATCCTTTTGGACCAGGCGCATGGGGAGCGGGTCGCGGATCTCGCCTTCATCGCGCGGCTGGAGCTCCGGCAGAAGATGGCGAGCCTCGCCCGCTTGCCCGCCGAGGCCGACTCCTGGCGGATCATCGCCGCCGCCGGGAGCTGCCTGCGCCAGATCCAGAAGGCTCTGGCCGCTCTCGAAGCCGTCATCACCCGCGCCGAGGGGATCACGCCGGTCCTCGGCTTCAACGACGAGCTCACCTCGGCCCTCGCGGCCCGCCGGGCCTATGCCAGCTTCCGCCGCCAGCTCCGTCTCGTCGGCCGGCTTGCGGGCATCTCCGACCGCCTCCAGGGAGCCGCCACCAGCATCGGCGATCTCTTCGATCTGGAGGTCTATCGCGACCTCCGCATCAGCGACCGGGTCCAGCTAAGGCGGCTCCTCGAGCGCATCCTGCGCTGGGGCGGTCCCGACCTCGATCGCGAGGGCGGCGAGCGGATCTGGGAGGACCTCTCCGCCTGCGCCGCTCTCCTCGCCGAGATCTCCAAGCGCCAGGAGCTCGGGGAGCACGACGACTGGGCCTGCGAGGAGATCCTCCGCCGGCTGGGAGCCGCGGCGCTCCCCGGTCCCGAGCTCCCCGCCGACGTAAAGTCGCTCGTCGAGAGCCTGGCCGGCCGGGACGACGACCTGGACGACCGGATCTTCGACGGCCGGATCGATTTCGGCACCGCGGCGGCCGTCGCGCAGCGGCTGACGAGGAAACGCTCTCCAAAGCCGACCCTTCCGGGGGGCTGACCGCGATCAGATTTTCTTGCTCTGCGCGATCATGCTGGCGATGACCACCGCGAGCTCGGCGGGCTCGACCGGCTTGGGCACATGCATGTTGTACCCCGCCGAGAGAGCCTGCAGGCGATCCTCCACCCGGGCGTAGGCCGTCAGGGCCACCGCCGGGACCCGGCCACCTTGCTCGGGTTCGAGCGCTCTCACCTTCCGGATCAGGGTATACCCATCCTCTCCCGGCATCCCGATGTCGGAGACCAGGATGTCCGGTTTCCACTCCACGAGGACGGCGAGCGCCTCGGCGGCGGAGCCGCAGGTGCGGACCTCGGCCCCGCACTGCTCCAGAACGGCGGTGAGCAGAAGCCGGGCATCCGCCTCGTCGTCGACCGCCAGGACCCTGATCCCCTCGAGCGTCGGTGGGCAGTCGAAAGGCACCGCTCCGTTGACGGCCGGGTGGACCCGCCGCCGCGACTCGGCCGCTTCGGGCGCCAGGGGCGGCCGGAGGACCATGAGGGGCAATTTCACCGAAAAGGTAGCGCCCTGCTCATCGCTCCGGTTGGCGGCCTCGACCGTGCCGCCATGGAGCTCGACGATGTGGCGGACGATGGCGAGCCCCAGCCCCAGGCCACCGAATTTCTTGCTGCTCGTGCTGTCGGCCTGGCGGAAACGTTCGAACACGAAGGGCAGGAACTCTAAGTCGATCCCGGGCCCGGTGTCGCTCACGGTGATTTCCAAATGCGAGTTGACGCGCTCCAGTTGCACCAGCACCCGTCCCCGCTTGGGAGTGAACTTGATGGCATTCGACAGCAGGTTCCAGACGACCTGCTGCAAGCGCACCGGATCGCCCAGAACCGAGCCGGCGCCGAAGTCGAGGACGATCTGGATGCGGATCTCCTTGGCGTCCGCGGCGGGGCGCGAGGTGTCGACCGCCGCATGGATAACCGAAGTCAGGTCGACCGGCTGGGCGTCCAGGCGGAGCTTGCCGGAAATGATCCGTGAGACGTCGAGCATGTCCTCGATGAGCCTCGCCTGCAAGCTGGCGTTTCGATCGATGGTCTCGATGGCGCGGGTGAAGGCCTCCCCCGTGAGGTTCCCCGTGCTCAGCAATCGGGTCCAGCCCAGGATGGCGTTCAACGGGGTGCGGAGCTCGTGCGAGAGGAGGCCCAGAAACTCGTCCTTGGCGCGGCTCGCCGCCTCGGCCTCCTGGCGCGCCTGCTGCTCGCGGTGGAGGAGGGCTTCCCGCTCCGCGAGCCCCTGCTGGGCGTCTTGGAAGAGCTTCGCGTTGTCCATGGCGATGGCGGTTTGCGCGGCGAGCCCTTCGACGATCCGCTCATGCCTGCGGGTGAACGCGCCGACTTTCGGATGGCCGAAGAAGAGTCCGCCGATCACCTCGCCCGAGCGGGAGACGACCGAGACGGCGAGGTAGCTCGTGACCGGCAGATGACCCTGAGGGCATCCCATGGTAGGGCGCGCTCTTGCCGTAGCGCGGATCCTTCTTCACATCGTCGATGCGGATCGTGGCCTCGCCTAAAAACGTCGGCCCGAAGAGCGCCGTGGCTCGCGGCATGGGGAAATTCGAGAACGCCTCCCGCGGCACACCCGACAGGGTGTACAGCATGTAGGAGGCGCCCTGACTGTCGAGCACGTTGTAGAAGAACGAGCCGAACTCGGCGCCGGTGAGCTCGGTGGCCGCATCGGTCACCGCCTGCACCAGCTTCTGCTGGTCGAGCTCCGCCGACAGCAGCTGGCCGATCCGGTTGATCGTCTCGACCACCTCGGTCTGCTCGTGGAGCTGCGCCAAGGCCCGGTGGCGTTCGATCCCCAGGGCGATCCCGTCGGCGATCACCGCCATGGCCTGGAGCGTCGCCTCGGAGAGCGGCTGGCGGGCGAACATGGCGACGACCCCCACCAGCCGCTCTTCGACGACGAGCGGGTAGCCGGCGAAAGCCACCATTCCCTCCCGCTTGGCCCACTCCTGATCGCTGACCCGCGGATCGCCGATCACCTGGTTGGTCAGGTGGGGCTTCCGTTCCTCTGCGATCCAGCCGATCTTCCACTCGCCGACCCGGATCTCGCTGTGAGCACCGTCCAGATGCGTGTACATCCCCGCGCTCGCCTGGAGCTTCAGGATGTCGGATCGTTCGCCGAGGGTCCAGATGCGAGCGAACGCCGCGTCCAGGTTGTCGACGATCGCCTCGCAGCAGCGGTTAAGGGTCTGCTGCAGATCGTGGCCGCGCACGAGAGCCGTGCTGATGTCGGAGCTCAGCCCTGCCAGTCGTTCCCGCTCTGCCAATACCTCGGCCGGATCGTTTTCGACACTCCCGTGGGGTGCAATTGGCATAAGGGCTCAGGGTGCGACCCTCGCCCATACTGCAAGACCGGCGCCAGGGATCACGGGCTGCGAGCCAGCCCGAGGCTTTGACCCTGCCCGTAGGGCAGAGGCCTCGCGGGGACGGACCTCCCGCGGGACCTGGCTCTGAAGAGATTCACTGGAGGACCGTTTCCCGGTTCAGTATGAGCTTTTTCTTCTTCACGTTTGGCTCCTTGAGGAGAGAAGGGTGTCTACCCTAAGAAGGTGCGGCTCGATGTCTGACCGAGCCGACACTTAGCTCCTTCAGCTAAGATGCTTGCGCCGGCTCGTATCAGTTTCGGCAGTGGGCATTCTCCGAGATTCTCCGGCATTCAGGTCCCGACCGGCGACTCTATGGGGGACCGTTCCCTTGCTGGAGACTGCGGGGCGACGGCGAGGAGGGCCACGGCGATCGAGTGCCGACTCAGGGGGACCCGTAGGGCAGAGGCCCGCGGGTGCCGGTATGGCTCCGCAGGGTTAGTTCTGGGGAGTTCAACAGATCGCCACCTGATAGCTCCTCGGCCAGGGTCCTCTCCACGGCTCACTGGGATTCCGAACGGTTACAATAAACACTTGGCAGGAATGAAGATCGATGCGAAAGGAGGAGAAAGCCCCGGAAGGTCCCCAGAGGATAGGACCATACCAGGTGGTCACCCTGGTCTACCGGAGCCCTTTCAATGAGGTCTACTGTTGCCGGGAAGTTCGTCTTGATCGCAATGTAGCCGTCAAGGTGACGCGGTTAGATGACGCCAACAGGGCAACGGCCTCGTCTCGCCTTCGGCGTGAGGCACTGATCCGTTCGACGATCGAGCATGCGAACATTCTCCCCCTTTATCGCGCGGGGCGCTCGCGCTGGGGATCTTACCTGGCGGGGGCTTGGCTGCTAGGGGGGACGCTTCTTGACCGCTACGGCTCCCTCAGGCCGGAAGCGTACGTATCCCTCACCCGTGAGATCGGAAGCGCTCTCGACAGGCTTCATAGCGCAGGCTGGATCCATGGGGATCTGAACGGACGGAACATCGTCTTCGGGGGGGATGGCCGGGCGGTCCTGATTGATTTTGGTTCCGTGCGGCATATCGGCTCCCGTAACGGCGGAGAGACGGGGCTGGATATAACGCCGGAAGTGGTTCCTCCTGAGGTCTGGCGTGGAGAACCCGCCGATGGGCGAAGCGATCTCTATGGGCTAGGCGTGCTGCTGTACCGCAGCATGACCGGGAGATATCCGTTCGAGGGAGACGAGTGGCCGTGCTTCCCCGAGCAGCACTGCGATTCTCCCGTGCCTTTCCCCTCCGGTCTGAATTCGGCCATTGGGCCGCGAGTCGAGTCGGTGCTCCTACGGGCTATGGAGAAGAATCCTAAGGAGCGCTTCCGGACGGGGGAGGAGATGGCTGCGGAGTTGAGCCGCGCGGTAGCGGCCGACGCTGGCCTGAAGGAGGACGGAAGTGCAGCCAGAAGCCAGTCCTTGCCGCGTGCCGGGGGGGCGCGGCTGGAGCCCGGCTTAGGAGCAGAGACAGTTCGGGCGGCCGGCGCCCAGTTGGAGCGTTTCGCCGGAAACCTGAGCGACCGGGAGCAAGAGGCGTTGCGGGCGCTTCTCGACTGGCTTCAAGAGGCTAGGGCCAAGGCTACTTCTGAGGTCTCCGCCCTTACCACCAAGCTGTTCGTTGTCCCGGCGGCGCTGCTGGCTCTTGAACAGATCGGCGCTTCTGAGGTCCTTGCGGACGGAGCGACAACCCCCGAGGAGTTGGCGGCGGCCTGCGGAGCGCCCCGATCCACTACTACATGCCTGCTCGAGGTACTCGCCGCCGCCGAACTGCTCGGGGTCAGTGGGGACCGATACTCCCTGCCGCCTCCGCTCGGTCTGCTCTACCAGACTGGAAAGCGCCTGGGGACTCCCAGCCGGCCGATTCAGGAGGCGGCCGACTTCTGGAGTTGGCTGCCGGACTGGGCGCGTACCCGCCAGCCTTACCTCGCCATGGACCGCCCGGACGGGTACGGCTACTCCCCGGTTGTCGAGTTGCTGGCCAGTCTCGTCGGGGAGCCGGCGCGCCAGCTCGCCGGCTACCTGCGATCTTCCGATCAACTGCGGCAGGGCGCGGCGATCCTCGATGTCGGCGCGGGCTCGGCGGTCTGGAGCCTCGCGGCCGCGGCCGGAGATCCAGAGGCTACCGTAACGGCGGTAGACCGCCCCGCGGTATTGAAAATCGCTCGTGCGCGCGCCGAGTCTGCTGGGCTCGGCGCGCGCTTCGAGTCGCTAGAGGGCGACTGGCGAACGGTCCCGCTGCCTTCTGAAGCCTTCGACCTCGTACTCGTAGCGAACCTCTGTCACCTCGAACCAGGCGAGGAGGTGGCGGTCCTGCTACGACGGCTCCGGCCACCCCTCCGTCCCGGGGGCCTTCTGGTCATCGTGGACACCATCCCGGAAAAAAGAGAGGAGGCACCGCTGACGATCCTGCTCACTGGGCTTCGGCTCGCCTTGCGTACACCTCGCGGAGGTATCCACGATCTCGAAAGCTATCGTCGTTGGCTGAAGGCGGCAGCCTTCTCCGTTCAGGAGCTGCTGCCTCTTCTCCCGGACGAGCATTTCTTTGCGCTCATCGCTTGCCCCTCGCCGCGGGATTGATGACCTCTCCCCCCGGCGTCTCAAGGCCGAACCGATACTGCCAGCCCACGATGACGGTGACCTCGGGCTTTGCGGCACCGCCCGTCCCGAAGCCTACCGAACGGGCTAGCTGCGTCGCGAGGGGGGTTCTCAAACCTGAAACCTGGGGAGCGGCTGCCGCTGCGGCCGCGGCCATCTCAGCCGCTGGAGCGGCTTGGGCGCGAGTGAGGATCCAACCCAGCACGTCCCTCTCCTGCTGGGGAAGATCCTTGACGAACTCCGAAAGCTTTTCCGCGACTGATTCGACCTCCTCCTTAGAGATACGAGTCGCGTGGCTCTTCGTGTACTCGGCTCCGTGTGAGCCCACGGAACTTTGTGGATCGGACTTTCCTTCCTCCTCTTTATGGGCCATTGTCGTCTCTCCTTCGTGTTCTCGAACGAGTCATGTCTCGCTTCGAGGATCGGTCTTCAAAGAGGGATGTCCCAACACCGCGGCCATGTCAGAGAGCAGGGGTGCGAGTCCGCAGCAGCTCTCGTCATGGAGGACGCCCAGACGTCCCCGAAGGTACCGGTCGTGGGGGCAGCCACCCTCACAGATATGAAACCAGGGGCACTTGCGGGCCAGTGCGATACCATTCGCCGTCTCGGTCCAGGCACTGGCAAGGGTGGGGGAGGCGAGGAGGTCCGCCAGGCTTCTCTCCGCAAGGCTACCGAACCGGTAGCCCTCGGCTTCAATGTATTTGTCACAGGCCGAGACCTCGCCCATCGGCTCGATCGTCAGGAAACCGCCCATGCAGTTGCCGTCGAAGACACAGGAACGGGCTCTCTGGCCCTGGATCTTGCCGACCAGATCGGCGAGCTCCCTAAATGAGATCCGATCTGCGAAAGCGGGCCACCAGAGGCGGAAAAGGTCTCGCAGGAAGTTGACGAAGCGTGACCAGGCGACATACGAGCCCGTCAGAGGAGACCCCTTCGGCATGTTTTCGGGGATGACATTTAGGAGACCGACGCTGCACACCCCGATCTCAAGGAGGTAGTTGAGCATCGCCTGCGCCCCGAGGGCGATCACATCTTCGTCGATTACCATTAGGATGCCGTGTTCCAGGCCGCTCGCCTGGACATCCAGAAGGGCCTCGCCGACTCGCTGGGACGTGGGCCGGCCGGCGGCGTCGATCCGACGGCGGTCATGGATCTCAGGCGGGCCGTCCAGGCTGATGCCGAGGCTGAACCCGTAGCGACGGCAGAAGTCCAGCCACTCGGGCGTGAGGTTCGTCCCGTTCGTTTGCAAAGCGTTAAAGATCTTCTGGCCCGACCGCCGGAAGCGCTGCTGCAGCCACAGCGCCTTACGGAAGAATGATAGGGGGAGCAGGGTGGTCTCACCGCCGTGCCAGACGAACTCCACAGCCGTCACCGAGGACGCCAGAGCGCCATGGGTGGCGCGGGCCAGCACCTCAAAAGTCATAATCTGGTTGGGACCCTCGCGCCAAGAGTGACAGTAGGTGCACCGTAAATTGCAATGGCGTGTGGCCTTCATTACCAGGACCAGGCTATTGCGTCGGCTGGTGCCCTCCGCCCGGGGCGCTGCTAGCAGGCGGTCGACGACGGCGATCTCCTGAGGCGCGAGTGCCGCTTCGGCGGGCTCCGCGGCCAGCGCGGTCAGTCCCGAACCGGGAGTCACCATCTCCAGGAGGGCCGAAAGGGCCATTCTCTCGCGCTCGGAGAGGCCCTGCGCGAATTCGTCGAGGTGCTCCGATACAATGGCGAAGGAATCATCGTCTAGGCGGGGTGCCTTGACGCCGCGCCGGCGCAGGGTGTCCAGAGGAAGGAAGGGAGCGGTGCTCTCGCCGTCAGGCTGGGTCCGGTACATGAGATTACCAGTTCGGGTTGGCAGGGAGGGCCAGGCTTAGGAAGCGGCCATCCTCCTGCAGCATCAAGCCCGGGGCGCCGAACTCGTCAAGGCAGGCACCCACCTCAGCCAGACTAGCGAAGTCTCCGTCGGTCTTCCGGAGGTGCTCCCGGATCTCCCCGACCGTGCGATCCGTCGCGCCACAGAAGTCGTAGATCAGGGCCTGTCGGCGCTGAAACGCATGCACCCTCGCCTCCTTTTCTCTCCGATCTACGACTTGGATCCAGTCCGGTGCTCGCTGATAGATGAGCACGGGAACCGGCTCACGTTGCCAGCTCTCCCGCCAGACCTGAACCTGCTCGTGCAGGGGCTGATGACAGGTCTCGGGAAGCACGCCATCCATCTCATAATCGAAGAAATAGGCGATCTGATGGAGATCGATCCGCTCTTCCGGGAAGACGAATCGATAAGCCTCCGGGGGCGTACGTTGCGGGTGGGGAATGCGTCGTCAAAGAAATAGGGGCTGAAGCGCTCCAGCCAGATCCGGCCGCTGCCCGACGGCGGTGGCAGATGCCGCAGCAACGGCAGGATCAGGAGCTGCCGGTCATAATCATCCGGGACCTCGCCGGGAAAGCCAGTCAGGATGTTCCAACCGACCCGCATGCCGTAGTAGTAGGCCCATTTCAGCAGCCGCACGTTCTGCAGCATGGTCACGCCTTTTCGCATCAGGGCGAGGACGTGTGAGCTGAGGCTTTCGATACCCGGCTGGATGGACGTGATGCCGGCCTGTGCCATCGTCCGCAGTTGAGCCTGCTTCAAATTGGACTTGACCTCATAGAAAATCTGATAGTCACTGCGCTCTTCGATCAGCGACAAACAGAGTTTGTCTAGGTAATTGTGATCCATGATGTTGTCGACGGCCTCAAGGTTGACGATCTTGTATCTCTGGGTCAACCGCCGGAGCTGTCCGCGGGTCTCTTCCGGAGTTTTTGACCGGAACTTCATGCCGTTGCCATTGAGCCCGCAGAACGTGCAGTGCTGCTTTTCTCCCCACCAGCAACCCCTTGCCGTCTCGAAAAGGAGGAGCGGGGGAGAGTCGCCGAGAACTCGCTCCCTGCCGAGCCGGAAGAGCGTTTCGAAATATTCGTCGTAGTTCGGGTCAGGGAGGCTGTTAAGATCGTGAATCAACGCCGCCGGCCCGCTTTCGACGACACCGCCTCCGGACCGTGATAGGACGCCTGGCAGGCCAGCGATGCTCTCACCGCGAGAGACGCGGTCCACGAGCGCCGGGAATACCTGATCGCCCTCGCCCGTGACGACATAGTCGATAAAGGACAAGGCCCGAAGGTACTCCTTCCCCATCTCGCCGTCGAAGTTCGCGCCGCCGAAAACAATCACAAGATCCGGATGTTCCTCCTTGATGCAGCGGGCCAGAGAGAATGCTGCGGTGTTCTGCTCGAACGTGCTGGTGAAGCCACGACCGAATAGAGATTCCAGTCAATTTCGCGTTCCAGGCGCTCGATCCACGCCGGCAGGACCTCGTTGCGGAGCCTGCACAGGTTGGCAAAACTTATCTGGAGATCCTGGCAGGTCCTCGCTAGGGATGGGCATGCCTCCCAATAAGACGACTCATCGCCCCGGGTCCCGAATGCGGTGGCCGCGAAGAGCCACTCTCCCAGTAACTGGTCCGTCCGGAGGCGGGCGAGCATGCTGTAGGGAGCAGCCCCGAGCTCGGCGGCCAGCTCAAGGTTCAGATAGAAAACGTCAGCCCGGTGGCCAAGCTGGGCTAGTTCGGCCTTGAGGAGACCGCACTGGATGGAGGGGCGGTCGGCCATCGCAAAAGGCATGTTGACCAGGGCTACCTGGGCGGGCAACTCGGCCTTGCGATTTAGTGCGTCGCGGTTGGGCACAAGCGACTCCGTATCCTTCTGCTCGGCTGGCGTCGACCACGAGCAGTAACAGTATAGGCTAAATCATGAGAGTGTCTACCATTTCCCCAAAAGAGTCGGCACTTTCAGACTTTAGAGACGTTCGCGCTCATACTTCACTTCGGCAGCGGCATTCTCCGGGCATTCTCCGTCCCTTCAGGTCCCGACCGGCGACTCGATCTGCGCCCGCTCCCGCGCTGGGGACTCCTGAGCGACGGCGGGGAGGGCGAGGGCGACCGAGGTGCCGACGCCGGGGGAGCTCTTGACCGTGATCCTGCCGCCGTGGGTCTGGGCGATGCGGTCGACGATGGCGAGGCCTAAGCCGGTGCCGCCCTTGCGGGTCGAGTAGAAGAGGTCGAAGATCCGCCGCTCCTCGCCGGCGGGGATGCCGATGCCGTTATCGACCAGCTCCAGGACCACGTCCGCCCCGTGCCGGTAGGCGAGGAAGCGGAGTACCGGGGGGCGACCGCTCTCCTCGGTGGCGTTAAGCGCATTCTGGGCGAGGTTCAAGAGGAGCTGGTTCAACTGGCCGGGGTCGACCCGCACCCGCGCGCCGCCGGTCCGGTCCTCGATCTCGACTTTCGCTCCCCGTCGCTGGATCTCGCCGGCGAGGATCGCCGTCACCCGGTCGAGGAGGCGGGCCGGCGGCACGTCCTCGAGCTCCAGGGGGCGGGGCTTGGCGTAGGCGAGGAAGTCGGTGACCAGCCGCTCCAGCCGGCTGATCTCGGAGCGGGTGATCGAGAGGAGCCGCCCGCCGGTGGGCGCCCCGCCGTACTCGCGGATCTCCTCTTCCAGCATCTGCATGTTGAGGTTGAGCGAGTTCAAGGGGTTTCTGATCTCGTGGGCGAGCCCGGAGGCGAGGGTGCCGATGTAGGCCAGCCGCTCGGCCTCCTTGCTCTGCGCCTCCAGGCGGGCGGCGCGGCGCAGCAGCTGCCAGATGAAGATGTAGGCCGAGGTCAGGAGGGCCAGGGTGACGAGCCCGATCACCGTCGCCTGGCGTACCAGGGTGCCGCGCAGCACCTCGACCCGCCGGGCGAGCTCCGGCCCGCTGATCCCCACCACCAGCATGCCCATGTCGCCGATCGGCACCTGGATGCTCGGCACGTTGTACTGGAGCTCGCGGTCGGTGCTCTTGGTCTCCACTCGCGGCCCGAGCTCGCCGGTGCCGACCAGCGGACCCGAGCGCGAGGAGGGGACCGGCACCATGGCGCTGGTCTTCGCCTTGTAGACCAGCAGGTTGTTCTTGTCGCGGATCTCGACCTCCTGCACGATGTCGCGCTGGCGGAGGACGGAGTCGATGTAGGTCTGGGTCTCGTGCTCGACGGCGATCGCCGTGTAGAGGTCCTTGCCCTTCCCCTGCGCCTGGTGGGCGATCTGGCGGGCGACCGACTCGGCTTCGTTGCGGGTCTCCAAGAGCACGCTCTCGACCTCGTGCTGCGACAGCGAACGGAAGATCAGCCAGCCGAAGAGCGCGATGTCGCAGAGGACGAAGAGCCCGAAGACCACGGACGCCACGAGGAGCCGGCGGGAGAAGGCGGAAGCCGCCACGGGAAGAGCCATCTTATAGAAGGATAACACCCGCCTCTCGCTCCCCCCTTGACACCTACCCCTCGCCGTCCTATCTTGTACTAGTCATCTAGTACAAACAGTACAAGAAGCCGCCATGCCCATCCGTTTCCAGCTCGACACCGCCTCCGGGGTCCCTTTCTATCGCCAGGTCATCGACCAGGTTCTGGGCGGGATCGCGACCGGGGCGCTCGCGAAAGGCGAGCGGCTGCCGACGGTGCGGGCGCTGGCGGTGGATCTGGCGGTCAATCTGAACACGGTCGCCCGCTCCTACAAGGAGCTGGAGATCCGCGGCGTGCTCACCACCCAGCAGGGGAGCGGCACCTTCGTCGCCGCCACGGCGGTCTCGATCGACGACGTGGAACGCCGGCGCCGCGTCGCCCAGCTGGTCGACGAGTTCCTGGCCCGGGCTGCGGCCCAGGGCCTCACCCTGGGAGAGATCCGCGACGCGCTCGCCGAGCGCGAGACGGGCGCCTAGAAGCGGCTCCCCCGCGGAGCCAAGGAGAGAGCCATGTTGCACGGAATCCTGCAGCAGTTGAAAAATAAGCTGGAAGAGACGCCGGAGGACCGGGAGCGGACGGCGAAGCAGCAGAAGGAAGAGATGCGCAAGCACGTCAACCGCACCGCGGTCGCCGGGGCGGTCGTCGTCTGGATCGTCGGGATCGGGTTGGGCGCCGCGCTCGTCGCGACCGTCTCGCCGCTCCCCGGGGCCGCGCTGGCTTTCGTCTCCCTCCTTCTCGGCCTCTACCTGCTGTTCTCCCTGAAGATCGCCAACCAGTGGGAGAAGGCGGTGGTCCTGCGCTTCGGCAAGTACCGCGGCCTCTTCGGACCGGGCCTCTTCTGGATCGTCCCGGTGGTCGACACCGTGGCCCACTTCGTCGATCAGCGGGTGCGCGCCTCGAACGTCTCCGCCGAGTCGGCGCTCACCAGAGACACCGTGCCGGTCAACGTCGACGCCATCGTCTTCTGGCTGGTGTGGGACGCCGAGAAGTCGATCCTGGAGGTCGAGAGCTTCTGGAACGCCATCTTCCTCTCCGCCCAGACCGGGCTCCGCGAGGCGATCGGCCGCCATGACCTGGCCGAGATGGTCACCGAGCGGGAGAAGCTCGGCCGTGAGCTGCAGCGCATCCTCGACGAGAAGACCAACCCCTGGGGGATCACCGTGCAGTCGGTCGAGATCCGCGACGTCAAGATCCCCCCCGATCTGGAGGACGCCATGTCGCGCCAGGCCCAGGCCGAGCGCGAGCGCCAGGCCCGGATCATCCTCGGCACCGCCGAGACCGAGATCGCCGACAAGTTCGCCCAGGCCGCCCTGGTCTACAACGGCAACCCGGTCGCCCTGCACCTGCGCGCCATGAACATGCTCTACGAGGCGATCAAGGAGAAGGGGAGCATGGTCATCGTCCCCTCCTCGGCGGTCGAGACCATGGGCTTGGGCGCTATGACCGGCCTCGCGTCGCTGGGCGGGGCGAAGGTCGGCGAGTAGGTCGTCCCCCTCCGTACTGGGCCCGTTTGAACCTGCGGGCGGTCACCTTCGGGCGCTCCGCGCAGCCAGTCGGCCGTCCTCGGATTCAACGGACCCAGTACGGATGAGGGGACCTCTTCCCTCTTTGTCACCAACTTTGTCACCTATTGCCCCCCTGCCGGCACTTTCCTCCTTGAAGGCTTGGTGATAACTTAGGTCACAAATAGGGAGGAGGGCGGATGTCGCGGGCGCCAGAGATCGAGCCGGATTGGGAGTTGGTCAGGAAACGGAACTTCGTCGAGCGGCTGAAGCACGAGAAGCCGGGGCTCGACGTCCTCCGTGACCTGCCGGCGATGATCGAGGCCGGTTACGAAGCGGTTAGAGAGGAGGACATGGTGCGCCTCCAGTGGTACGGCCTCTATCACGACAAGCCCAAGCTCGGCTATTTCATGCTGCGGGTGAAGACCCCGGGCGGCGTCCTCACCCCGGCGAAGCTCCGCACCATCGGCCGGGTCTCCCAGGAGTACGGCCGCGGTCACGGAGAGCTCACTACCCGGCAGAACATCCAGCTCCACTGGCTGGCGATGGAGCGCCTGCCGGAGGTCTTGAGCCTCCTCGGCGAGGCGGGCCTGTCGACGACGGGGGCCTGCGGCGACAACGTCCGGAACGTCACCGGCTGCCCGGTCGCCGGCCTCGATCCGGACGAGCTCTTCGACTGCTCGCCGCTCCTTGAGGAGACCGCCGCGTTCTTCCTCTCTCGCCCCGAGTACTCGGATCTGCCCCGCAAGCACAAGATCACGATCTCGTCGTGCGCCCACCAGTGCAACGCCCCGGAGATCCACTGCATCGCCCTGATCGGGACCCTCTTGGACGGCCGGCCCGGTTTCGGCGTTCGGGTGGGGGGCGGGCTCGCGAGTTGGCCCCGGCTCGCCTCGGAATTGGGCGTCTTCGTGCCCTCTGAAGAGGCCATCCCGGTCCTCCAGGCCATCGTCGACGTCTGGCGGGAGGACCGCCGGTACCGCCTGTCGCGGGCCCGGGCGCGGCTCAAGTTCATGGTCGACGATCTCGGAGTGACTGCCTTCCGGGAGCGGGTCGAGGCCCGCCTCGGCCGCCCCTTGGCAGACGGCGCGGCGCCGCTGGCCCCGGGGGGAGAGCACGACCACACGGGGATCCATCCGCAGAAGGGGGAGGGGCTCTACTACGCCGGCTTCCCGGTTCACCTCGGGCTCTGCTCGGCCGAGCAGATGCTGGGATTGGCCGATCTCGCGGCGAGCTACGGCGGCGAGATCCGGCTCACCCGGCGGCAGAACTTCATCCTCACCCACATCCCGGAGGCTCGGCTCCCGGAGGTTCTCGCCGAGGCGGCCCGGCTCGGCTTCCCGCTCGATCCGGCGAGCGCCGGGGGCCTGAAAGCCCTCTCGATCGCCTGCACAGGCGACCCGTTCTGCAACTTCACGGTCGCCGAGACCAAGGGCCGCCTGGCGACCATCGTCGCCCACCTGGAGACGACCTTCGGCGAGCGGGCGGCGGACCTGCGGCTCAACCTCGACGGCTGCCCCCACGCCTGCGCCCACCACTGGACCGGCGACATCGGCCTCCAGGGGACGACGCTCCGCGAGCGCGGTCCCAAGGGCGAGCGGCTGCAGGGCTACGACCTCTTTCTCCGCGGCGGGCTCGGGCGCGAGGCCGCAATCGGCCGGCCGGTGCTCCGCCGGGTGCCGGGCGAGGAGGTCCACATGGTCATCGAACGGCTCTTCCGTTCCTACTTAGAATCGAGGCAGGAGGGGGAGAGGATCCAGCAGTTCTTCACCCGCCATGCCGACGAGGAGCTCCTGGCGATGGCCGGGATGGCCGGGATGTCGGAGATGTCGGGAATGTCGGAGATGGCAGGAAGCGCGGGCACGACGGAAGTGACCCCGTCCAACTGAGACGAAAAGAGAGGCGAGCATGATCATCGAGCACAAGTTCGGGCCAGCCAGCCAGCGGGACTTCCTCGACGAGTACGAGGCGGGCCAACTGGCCAACGATTTCGATTTCGCGACCCCCGAGGAGGTGATCGGGTGGGCGCTCGAACGCTGGCATTCGCGGCTCGCCATCTGTACCAGCTTTCAGGCCGAGGGCATGGCCATCCTCGACATGGCCTGGCGGATCGACCCCGAGGTGCGCCTCTTCACCGTCGACACCGGACGTCTGCCGCAAGAGACGTACGACATGATCGAGCAGGTGCGGGAGCGCTATGGGATCGAGATCGAGGTCTACTTCCCCGACGCCCGGCAGGTCGAGGAGATGGTCGGCCGCTTCGGCCCCAACCTCTTCCAGAAGGCGGTCTCGGCGCGTCTGCACTGCTGCAGCGTGAGGAAGGTCGAGCCCATCCGCGGGGTGCTCGAGGGGCTCGACGCCTGGGTGACCGGCCTCCGCCGCGAGCAGTGGGCGAGCCGGGCGAACACCCGGAAGATCGAGATCGACCACGATCATGGCGGTCTCGCGAAGATCAACCCGCTGGCCGACTGGACGATCGGGGAGGTCCAGGAGTACAACCAGGCCCACGACGTCCCGGTCCACCCGCTCTACTTGAAGGGCTACACGAGCATCGGCTGCACCCCCTGCACCCGGGCCACCCAGGTCGGGGAGGATCCGCGGGCCGGCCGCTGGTGGTGGGAGAAGAACGCCCCCAAGGAGTGCGGCATCCACTGTCCGATCGAGACCGGCGGCTTCGAGCACGAGGTAGAGGCGATCCTCCACGGCAAGGCCACGGGGCCGCAAGGCTAAAAAGATGCCGGAAGCCCCCGCTCTCCTGGCCCTGGACGCGGCCCAGGGTGAGGTCGTTCGCCGCGAGATCGAGGCGCTCACCGCCTCGCTGCCGCCGGACGCCAGCGACCGCTACAGCCACCTCGCCCGGGCGGTCGCCGCGGGCGAGGTGGACGAGTCGCTTCTCCCCCGGCTGGAGGAGGTGCTCGACCTCTCGCTCGCCACCGGCCGCACCCGGCGGCTCCACGGGGCCGAGGGCGAGCAGGCGCTCCTCCGTCTCTTCCGCCAGACCCCCAGAGGCCTCGCCCTGGCGCGGACGGTCGAGGGGGCGAACCGCGCTCTTTCCGCCCTCGCCGGCCAAGTGATCCAGGGGCTCTCCTTCAGCCCTCGGGCGCCCGGCGCCTTTCGCCTCGAGATCGCCACCGACTCCTGCCAGCTCACCCTGGAGATCGACCGCTCCGGGGTCACCGTCGACAGCGTCGAGGTCTGACGGTCGCGCTATGTCGTACTACCCCATCTATCTGGATCTCCGGGACCGCCTCTCAGTGGTGGTCGGCGGCACGGCGCTCGCCGAGGAGAAGGCCCGGGGTCTCCTCGCCGCCGGCTCGCGGGTGACGGTGATCGCCCCGGCAGGGGACGGCCGGGCTCGCCGAGCTGGCCCGCGGGGAGGCCCTGGTGCATCTCGCGCGGGGTTTCAAGGACGGGGACCTGGCCGGAGCGGCGCTCGTCATCGTCACGGAGAACGATCCGGGGGTGCGGGACGCGGTTTTCGCCGAGGCCCGGGAGGGGAACGTCCTTATCAACACCGTCGACGACCTGCCGCGGTGCAACTGGATCGCCCCTTCGATTCTGCGGCGGGGCCACCTGACGATCGCGATCTCGACCGCGGGCAAGGCTCCGGTCCTCGCGGTGCGACTGCGGCAACGCTTGGAGAGTGAGATCGGCTTTGAGCATGCCCGGTTCCTGGAGATGGCTTCCGAGGTGCGGGCTCCACTCGCGGCGCGGCACCCTGATTTCGAGGAGCGGCGGGCGCGGTGGTATCGGCTCGTCGACTCGGATGTTCTGGAGCTACTGCGTCGGGGGGAGGAGACGGCGGCTCACGGGAGGTTCTTGGAATTTCTCGGCGTTGCGCCGCCTGCGCGAAGTTTCGCCCGAGCTGCTGGATCGGGCTCCGGGCGGTGCTCGAATACGCCCTTCGGGCGATGTCCAGATACGCCCTTCGGGCTGTAGCGACTGCGCTCCGTCCTCGCCCGATCCAGCAGCTCGGGCTTCCTGGATCGAGCGACCTCTTCCCGTGGAGCAGTGGTGAGCGGAGTTGTCTATCTGGTCGGGGCGGGGCCGGGCGATCCCGAGCTGATCACGGTCAAGGGATTGAAGTGTCTGCAGCGGGCGGATGTGGTGGTTTATGACCGGCTGGTGAATCCTGCTCTGCTGGCGGAGGCTCCGGGGACGGCTCGGCGGGTCTATGCCGGGAAGAGTCCGGGTCGGGAGGCTCTGCGGCAGGAGGAGATCGACGCTTTGATCGTCCGCCACGCTCGCGCCGGCCGGGTGGTGGTGCGGCTCAAGGGGGGCGATCCGTTCGTCTTTGGCCGCGGCGGAGAAGAGGCTCTGGCCTGCGCCGCGGCCGGAATCGCCTGGGAGGTGGTGCCAGGTGTTTCGAGCGCCCTGGCCGCCCCGGCGAGCGCGGGCATTCCCCTGACCCACCGTGGTGTAGCCTCGGGGTTCGCCGTCGTCACCGGCCACTGCCTGGGCGAGGACCGGGTCGATTGGGCCGCCCTGGCGCGGATCGACACTTTAGTCGTCCTCATGGGGGCCGCCCGCCTGGAGGAGATCGCCGAGATCCTCTTGCGGCACGGCCGGCCGGCGGATCATCCGGTCGCGGTCGTCGAGCGCGGGACGTTGCCGGAGAGCCGGCTCTGGACCGGCACCCTTGGCGAGCTGGCCGCCGGGGAGAGGATGGGGATCGGCTCGCCGGCCACCCTGGTCGTGGGAGAGGTCGTGCGGGTGCGGGAGAGCCTCTTCGGCTCTGCCGAGGAGGGCAACGAGGGAGAGAGCCGCCGCGCGACCGAGTTCCCCGCCACAGCGCTCCAAGCCATGAGCAGGTAGATCCAGATCCGAGATACGGCTCTCCAAGCGTGAGCGAGGCGTCTCAAAGTCAGGGGTACGGGTCTCCAGACCAGAGATACGGGGACTCCGACTCGGAGATACGGGGCGCAAGGTTCGAGATACGGGCCTCCAGGCCGGAGACACGGGGGCGCAGACTCAGAGACACAGGGGCGCAGAGTCTGAGACACGGGGCCCAGGCCGGAGACACGGGGGCGCAGGCTCAGGGATACGGGTCTCCAGGCCGGAGACACGGGGACTCAGACTCAGAGACACGGGGGCTCAGACTCAGAGTACGGGGGCGCAGAGTCTGAGTACGGGGGCGCAGAGTCTGTCCGCGACGGACCTATCTGGCTGCGAAACGCCGCAGCCGTTGCGCCCAGGACCTCGCCGGCGGCGCCTCCTCCGCGTCCAAGCCGGTACCCAGGTAGCGGTGGAGCGGCGTCGGATCGCCGGGGGGCCACATCGGGCTGACCGAGCCGGTGCGATAGAACGTCACCGTCACGCAACGCCGCGATTTGCGGCAGCTCTCGGCGACCGGCTGGACCGCGTGCCAGGAGCAGTCCGAGCGCACCAGCACGGCGGAATTGCCGACCAGCGGCAGGATCCGGGTGACGACGTCGTCCGGGTTGCCGGTACGGAGGATGCTCAAACACCCCCCGTCGCTCGGATTCCAGGTGCGGTTGAAGTAGAGGACGTGGGTGACCCGCTTGTACGGCAGGTCGAGATGAGGGCCGAGGCTCGATCCCGGTCCGTAGTGATAGACGTTCGCCTCGATCGGTGCGGCGGTGAGGTCGTATCCGGTCAGCAACGACATGGCGCTCCGGTACTCCGGCGAGAGCAGGTCGTGGGCCAGCTCCCGCCAGGCGTCGGAGAGCTCGGCGGCATGGGCGACGGTGTCCTCTCCGAGCTTGAGCAGCGCCGAGGCCTCGTACAGGTACTCCTTCTCTCCGTCGTGTCCGGACAGGGTCTTGAAGTGATCGCGCGGATAGGTCGCGGCGAGCGCCGCTGCCGCCTCGGGCGCGAACAGGCCGCCGATCTCCGCCCAGGAGTACGGCTGGGTCTCCAGGGTGTGCCGGGCGATCTGGGTCAAGTCGAGCATGTTCTCTCCCGCAGCGAGTCCTTTACCGCCCCAGACGCCGGCCGACGAAGCGCAGCGGGGAGGTGAGTTTCCAGGAGGTCGATCTCAGCAGCTGCGCGATGCGGTAGTCACGGGTCGAGATCTCCGTCCGGGCCAGGGCCAGCAGCCGGCGGAGCTCTGCGATCCGCTCTTCGCTCTTTGCCCGCTCCGTCTCGACCACGCTCCGCGCCTCGAGGGCCGCGACCGCCGCGTCCCGCCGGAGGGCCGCCTCCTCCAACACCCCCGGCAGCGATTGCCAGAACCGGCCGACCGCCACCGGCGTGCCGGTGAGGCCGCCCTCTAAGACGGCAGCGATTCTGTCCCAGTGCTCGGCGAGCCGATCGCGGGCGGCGTCGACCTGCGGCGCGACCGGAGACCTCCCCAGCCGAGAGAGAAAACCGCTCGGATCCGAATCTTCTTCCGTGGGGAGCGGATAGATCCCGGGGAGCTCCGCCAAGCCTGGGAACTTCCCCAGCTTGAGGTTCGCCGGGGTAAAGATGGGGACGCCCGCGGTGAGCGCGGTGATCGCGAGATGAAAGCTGGGGCCGATCACCGCCGCTGCCTGCTGGATGAGCTCGGCGAGCAACAGCGGCTGCGGCGCGGCGGGCAGCTGGACGAGCCCTGGCAGGTCGGCATCCAGGTGCGCCGTGCTGTCGCCGTTCACCGGGCCGATCGGCAGGGCCAGAAAGCGGTAGCCCCGCAGCCGGTCGGCATGGCGCTTGAGGAAGCGGCAGCAGGAGTCCAGGCCGCGAACCCCCTGGAGGATGATGTAGGGCCCGGTCAGCCCACACGCCTCCCGGAGCCGGTTGAGCTCGAACGAAGGCGGGTCCGCCAACAGGCGCCGGATGCCGAAAACGGTGTCGGGCACGATGGCGATGCGGTCGGGGCTGACGAAGCGCGCGAGCGCCGCCCGCGACGGCTCGTCGCGCACCGCGATGTAGGAGCTCTGCCCGAAAGCCAGCTCCATCAGCGGATCGCCCCAGGCCGGGAGGTCGTCGTAGCTCACACCGGGCGCGTTCCAGAGCAGCGGCAGGCCGTGCTGGAGGGCGATCAGCGCCGGCGAGAGCCAGAAGCCGGTGGGGTGATGGATGGCCGAGGTCGGCGGGCCATACCCGGCCGCCACCTGCTTGTCGAAACGGACGAGGAAGCCCCCGCCGGCCAGAAGGCCGTCGAGGCCGGCGGCGAGCCGCGGCAGCTCCGTCACCGAGGTCACCGGAAAGGGCCACTCTCCAGCCGACTTCGCGGTGTACGAGAAGCAGTGGATCTGGACCCGGCCGAGCCGCTCCGCCAGCTCCGCCTCGGCGATCAGCGGGAAGAGCAGATCGCCGTAATTTTCGACATCAAAGGTGCCAACCAGGCCGATCTGCCACTCCCGAGTACTCATGCGCGCGGCATCCTATCAGGGCTCGCGCGCCGATCTTCGACCTTCCGCGAATGAAAGGCAGGGGCCGGAGCTCCCCGGCTCCGGCCCTCGCGAGTTACCTCCCGTTCGGATCAATGCCCGAGCCCGCATCTCCGGCGGGGAGGGTCTCCCATTTTGTCGGGTGCCGGCGGGTGTTCTGCCGTTCGGATCGAGGATGCTCCCCGCAGGGTACCGCGTTGCTGTCGACCCAGGGGAGGCAGGAGATCGTCGTCACCCGCCCCGGCACGACCACAGCGTCGACGCTGAGCACTCCGCTCGCTTGTCCCATCTCTGCCATCACCAGAACCCGAGTCGGCCCCGCGGGCGCTGCGAGGCGCTCGCCGGGGCTTCCCGAGCGGTCGCCCACACGCACGGTCACGGACGCCAGCCTCGGGAGCAGCCCGACGTCGACAGAGACCCAACCGGTCATGCGAACCGGATCGATTCCGCCTCGTCGTTGTAATCGTCGCCGATGTGCTGGCTCACCGCCACCACGGAGGGGTCGGGCTGGGCGAAACCGCCGGCCTCCCCCTCGTCGTGGAACGAGAAGCTCGTCAGCGCGGCCCACATCGGCTCGCCGGTGGTGAGCGTCACCTTGCCGTCGCCGCCGTCGAAGTCGTCTTCGTTGAAGATTTCGACGCTGGTCCCGGCCAAGCCGATCAGGAGGACCGAGCTGATCCCCTCGTCGGCATCGTAGTCGCCGAACAGGTGCGACTCGAAGACGATGTCCTCGAGATCCCCGACCGCGTCGGCGGCGCGAAACTGCAGGTCCGGCTGGGCGGGGACGGCGCTCAGCAGGTCGTTCAAACCGATGAGGAACCCGGCGACGTGCGCGAACATCTGCAGCGACGAGAGCGCGGTCTGCAAGGTGGTCAGCACCGGCGAGAGCTGGTTGAAGGCGCGGAACGGATAGCTTCCCGGCACCATCACGAAGACGTTGCCGCTGTCGCCGCCGTCCTTGGCTGCGAAGTTGCTGTGCCGGAAAGCGGCGAGCACCCGCGGCAGGCCGAGGTCGGGAAGGGTGACGGTCAACGACAGCGGCGGCACGTCGACACTTTCGGTGAAGGCGTGCAGCGTGACATGGGCGGTGACGGTGAGGGTCGACGTGCCCTCCTGGCCGAGCTCCTTGAAGGTGGGGCCGAAGAGGAGCTCGATCACGGGCGAGGAGAGACCGCCGGGCGCCAGGAAATCGGTCCCTTCGACGAGATCGACGCCGTCGCGCTCCACCGACCACGTCACGCTCATCGACACCGGCGCGTTGACCAGCACCGGGATAGCGCCGGCGATCTGGCCGAGGAGCCCGGGCACGCCGCTCAGCACGTCATTCTGGGTGATCGCGCTCGGCGCGAGCGGCGGGATCGCCGGCAGCGCCATTGGGGACTTCGCCACGGCGGGCGGCAGCCCGAAGCCCGAGACCACCGGGAGAGTGCCGCCGATCGTCGTGATGGCGACGCCGACATCGACCGCGGGCGGAATGGCCCCTTCTAGAGGCGGCCCTGGGAGCGGCACCTGCACGGTAGGGATCGGCATCCCGCCGAGGACGTTCGCCGCCGACCCCAAATAGTCGGAGAGCGAGTCGGCCAAGCTCTTGGGGCTGCCGTCCGTGTTGACTCCGAGCGGTGCGGGGAGGGCGTCATGGAAACGGACGCCCTTGGCCAACCAGGTCACCGAAAGGTTTCCCGCGGCGATCACCGGCACGCTCAACTGCGAAAGATCCGGCGAGAGGACGCGGAAGTGCACGGCCTGCCCGGGGCTCACCTGAGGTCCCCCGTCGCGGGCGAGCGAGATCCCGCTCCCGATTGCGTCGAGAAGCTGCTCTGTGAGTATGTCTGCCATCGTCAACCCTCCCTTTTTATCGATAGGCGCCGGCAGCAGGCCCGCGTTACAACAAAGGTGGAGGGATCGAAGGAAAGCGAAGGGACGCGGCCCCATCCCAGGCTGGCGGAAGCCGGGGAGGGGCCGGTTGCACCCCACGGCTAGCCATGTATATACTCGGCAGGGTCGAGGAGGAGGTCCATGATGTCGACCAGGGTACAGAAGTGGGGCAACAGCCAGGGCATCCGTCTCCCCCAGAGAGCCCTCGAAGAGGCCAACATCGCCGTGGGTGACGAGGTGGACGTGACGGTCCAGGAAGGGCGGATCGTCGTCACCCCTTCACAGCGTATTCGCGGCAGGTATCGGCTCGAGGATCTCGTCGCTCGGATGCCCGAAGATTACAGACCGGCTGAAGAGGACTGGGGTCCTCCGGCGGGTCGCGAGGCGTGGTAGCCGGATGGCCGACTACACCCCCGCGAAAGGCGATCTGATCGCGTTGACGTTCGATCCCCAGGCGGGCCACGAGCAGAAGGGTCGGCGGCCGGCCCTGGTGATCAGCAACGATCTGTTCAACCGTCGAACCGGGCTGGCGATCGTCTGCCCGATCACTAAAACAGAGAGGAACTTCCCTTTCCACGTCGCGCTGCCCGAAGAGAGCTCGGTCACCGGTTTCGTCATGGTCGAGCAGGTCAAGGCAATCGACTTCCAGGCTCGCCGAGCCCGGTTCGTCGAGAAAGTCCCGGTGTCCGCGCTGAACGAAGTGCTGAGCCTTCTCGACGCGTGCATTTACTGATCTTGAGATCGGTCCGGGCGGCCCCCCGTGGCCGCCCTCCCTCCAGGGCACCCACAGGGGGGTGCCCCTACGACAGAACTCTTAGAGACGCCAGATTCGACTTGCCAGGACCGAAGATCCCCTGGACACTGCTGCGGCTCCTCTGATATACAGTCTCCTCCAGTTTCAGCTTCCAAGCGTGAGATTTTCCCGGATCTCTGCATTCATTTCTGGGGAGGAGTCCGAGTATGGCCACCATCCGTGTCGGCACGAAGACCCGCCTTGCCTTGACCGGCGCCCTCAAGACCAAGTGCGCCTTCTTCGCAGCGCTGTTGATGCTGCTGTTGCTTGTCCCAGCCGGCCGCGCCGTGGCCCAGGGCTCGGAGGAAGTCGCCGCGACCCAACCGGGTCCGATCCCCTTCGGGAAACCGGTCGAGACCGCGTTGACGCGGGCCGGGAGCACGACAGTGGATTTGCGCAACCTGCCGAGGACCCCACCCAAGAAACAGGAGCGGCCGGAGCTCGAAGATCCGGAGCTCAACCCGGTGGCTCTCCCGGGCGGTCCTCCCCCGCAGACGGCTCTTCCCTCGGTGCCGGGGCCGAGCGCTCCCGCGCCGGCGACGACCCTCGACTTCGACGGCCTCGATTTCGCCAACTGGGGCGCCGGACATCCGCCGGACCCCGTCGGCGACGTCGGCCCGACGTACTTTATCCAGGCCATCAACACTTCGATCGGGGTCTATCGCAAATCGGACGGCGTCCGGGTGGCGGCCTTCACTTTCAACACCTTCATGAGCCAGGGCAGCTTCGGCAACCTGTGCGACACGGACAATTTCGGCGATCCCGTCATCCTCTACGACTCCTTCGAGGATCGCTGGGTCATCACCGACTTCGCGTTCCAGCTCAACTCCGGCAACGTCGTCAATCCACCCGGCGTTTACGAGTGCTTCGCGACCTCGAAGACGGGGGACCCGGTCACCGGCGGCTGGAACTTCTACTCGCTTCACGTTACCGATGCTCTCAGTGACTATCCGAAGTTCGGCATCTGGCCGGACGGCATCTACATGTCGGCCAACATGTTCAGCTTTACGGGCGGAGCCTTCCAGAATCCCCGGGTTTGGGCGCTCAACAAGGCGCAGATGTACGCCGGGAGCCCGACGGTCCAAGTGGTGTCGTTCAATGCTCCGTCCGCGGACTTCACGGTCGTGCCGAGCAACGCGCGGCTGCAGACCGGCACTCCGCTCCCCGGTACTCCCAACTATTTCGTCTCCACCTGGCAGTTCACGAACGCGCTCGGCGTGTACAAGTTCCACGTCGACTGGAACAGCATCTCCTTGTCGACCTTCACCGGCCCGGATACCCCCCTGGCCGCGACCGGCTGGCCGAACGCGGCCGTGCCGAATGCGCTCTCCCAGGGCGGCAACAGCCTGGACGTCCTCCAGATCCGGGCGATGGTGCAGAACCAGTACACCAATCTCTCTGGGGTCGAATCGCTGTGGACCACCCACACGGTCCGCAGAGGAGATACGACCGGCTTCGCGGCCCCGCGCTGGTACCAGGTGAACGTCACCGGCGGCACGGTGGCCGCCAATCTCCCGCAGGCCGCTACCTGGGATCCGGACGGCGCGAACGTCATCTCCCGCTTCATGCCCAGCCTGGCGCTCGATCGCGCGGGGGACATGGCCCTCGGCTACAGCACCTCCAGCAGCACGACGAAGCCGGCGATCAAGTACGCGGGCCGGCTGGCGACCGATCCGATCAATACGCTCGGCCAGACCGAGCAGCTGCTCATCCAGGGCGCCGGCACCCAGACCGGCAATTGTGGCACCTCCTCCTGCATCCGCTGGGGCGACTACAGCGCCATGTCTCTCGACCCCAACGGCTGCAGCTTCTGGTACACGAACGAGTATTACGGGGTCGACGGCCTGAGCCTTCCTGACGAGGATCGGCACTTTCAGCTTTCCTTCCTGCACCCCGGTGGGCGCCGGCGGAACGCTCTCCGGCACGGTGACCGCCACGGTGGGGGGCGCCCCGATCGGCGGCGCGACCCTGACCCTCGGCAGCCGGACGACGACCGCGGACGGTAGCGGCTTCTATTCGTTCCTGAACCTTCCTGCCGGCACCTACCCGAGCCTCACCGCCAGCGCTCCGGGTTACAACTCGAGCACGGTGACGAGCGTCGTCGTGACGGATGGCAACACCACGACAGAGAACTTCTCGCTCGGCACGGCGCCGACCAGCGCGTGCCCGACCGATACGACCCAGGCGGATTTCCAGATGGGTGTGGGGACCAACGTCGACCTCATTACCAGCCCCGGCGACGTGACTCTGTCGAACACGCCGACCCTCGATCAGTCGAACACGGCCGGTACTACGACCGGGACGAGCTTCGGCACCACCAGTTGGGGCGGACAGACCTTTATTCCGGCCGTTTCCGGTCAGCTCGTAAAGGTGGATGTCCAGCTCTTTTGCTCCGGATGCACAGGCACCACACCGAACCTGACGCTTTCAATTCGTAGCACGAGCGGTGGTCTCCCCACCGGCGCCGACCTCGCCACTGCGACCATCCCCGGCTTTTCAAGTGGGTCAGGCGTTTACTACACAGGCAGCTTTGGCGCACCGCCAACCCTGACGTCCGGAACGCAATACGCTCTCATTCTGCGTCCCGTGGCTACCCCCTCGGCCGGGGGCTACTTCTGGATTCGTTCCAGTCCCAGCACCTATGCCAACGGGCAGCGAGTCATCTCGACCGATAACGGCGCGACGTGGACCGCCGATTCGACCAGAGACTTTAACTTCAAGGCCTACATGCAGACCGGCTTCGCCGCCTCCGGCGATCTCGTTTCATCCCTGAAGGACAGCAACCCGCCGGTCGGCTTCACGCCGGTCTGGTCGACCCTCTCCTTTACGGCCTCGATCCCGGCCAGCACGGCGCTCCAGTTCCAGGTCGCGGGGAGCAACTCGAATACGGGTCCCTTCAACTTCGTCGGTCCCGACGGCACCGCGGCGACGTTCTTCACGACCAGCGGCGCGTCCTTGAGCCAGTTCAACGGCAACCGTTATCTCAAGTACCGGGCGTACCTCTCGACGACCAACAGCGCCGCCACACCGACCCTCAACGACGTCACCCTCTGCTTCACCGTGGTCGCCCCCGACCTGTCGATCACCAAGACCGACGGGGTGACGACAGCGGTGCCCGGCGGGTCCGTGACGTATACGATCACGGCCTCCAACACCACCGCGGCTCCGGCGACCGGCGCCACGGTCACCGATACCTTCCCGGCGGCTCTCACCTGCACCTGGACCTGCGCCGGCACGGGCGGCGGTACCTGCACGGCTTCCGGCTCGGGCAACATCAACGGCACGGTCAACCTCCCGGCCAACGCCAGCGTCACCTACACCGCGACCTGCGCCATCGCGCCTTCAGCGACCGGCACGCTCTCCAACACCGCGACGGTGACCCTGGCGGCGGATCCGAACCCCGCCAACAACAGCGCGACCGACAGCGACACCCTGACCCCCCAGGCCGACCTCGGGATCACCAAGACCGACGGTGTCACGACGGCGACCCCGGGCGGCTCGACGACCTATACGATCACGGCCTCCAACGCCGGCCCGAGCAACGCCACGGGCGCGACGGTGGCGGACACCTTCCCGGCTTCTTTGACCTGCACCTGGACCTGTGCCGGCGCGGGTGGCGGCACCTGCACGGCCTCGGGCTCGGGGAACTTCAACGACACGGTCAACCTGCCGAGCGGCGGCAGCGTGACCTATACGGCGAGCTGCACGATCTCGGCCGCGGCGACCGGCACGCTGTCCAACACGGCGACGGTGACGGCGCCGGCCGGGGTGACCGATCCGACCCCGGGCAACAACTCGGCGACCGACAGCGACACCTTGGCGGCGAGCGCGGACCTTTCGATCACCAAGACCGATGGGGTGACGACGGCGACTCCGGGCGGCTCGGTAACCTACACGATCACGGCGGCCAACGCCGGCCCGAGCAACGCCACGGGTGCGACGGTGGCGGACACCTTCCCGGCTTCTTTGACCTGCACCTGGACCTGCGCCGGCGCGGGTGGCGGCACCTGCACGGCCTCGGGCTCGGGCAACATCAACGGCACGGTGAACCTGCCGAGCGGCGGCAGCGTGACCTACACGGCGAGCTGCACGATCTCGGCCGCGGCGACCGGCACGCTCTCCAACACGGCGACGGTGACGGCGCCGGCCGGGGTGACCGATCCGACCCCGGGCAACAACTCGGCGACCGACAGCGACACGCTGGGAGCGAGCGCGGACCTTTCGATCACCAAGACGGACGGGGTGACGACGGCGATCCCCGGCGGCTCGGTGACCTACACGATCGTGGCGAGCAACTCGGGTCCGAGCAACGCCACGGGAGCGACGGTAGCCGACAGCTTCCCGGCTGCTCTCACCTGCACCTGGACCTGTGCCGGCGCGGGTGGCGGCACCTGCACGGCCTCGGGCTCGGGCAACCTCAACGACACGGTGAACCTGCCGAGCGGCGGCAGCGTGACCTACACGGCGAGCTGCGCGATTTCGGCCGCGGCGACCGGCTCGCTCTCCAACACGGCGACGGTGACGGCGCCGGCCGGGGTGACCGATCCGACCCCGGGCAACAACTCGGCGACCGACACGGATACGCTGCTCCAGGGGATCTACTACACGGTGACGCCCTGCCGCCTCCTGGATACGCGCAATCCCAACGGTCCGTACGGCGGCCCGGCGCTCCCGGCGCTCTCGACCCGTACCTTCGTCGCCGCCGGTCAGTGCGGCATCCCGGCGGCCGCGACGGCCGTGACCTACAACATCACGGTGACGCAGGGCACGACGGGTGGCGACCTCCGCCTCTACCAGGCCGGCATCACGCCACCGCTGGCCGCGTCGATCAACTACGGCACCGGCCAGACGCGCTCCAACAACGGGATCGTGCCCCTCGGGGCCGCCGGCGACTTCGTGGTGAAGAGCGATCAGCCGGCCGGCACGGTGAACGTCATCGTCGACATCAACGGCTACTTCCGGTAAGCGGAGGGCGCTCGGCGCTCGGCAGGACTGAAGTGAGGGGGCGGCCTTCAAGCAGGCCGCCCTTTTTGCGTCTACCCGTCTCGGGGCCGTGCCCTGTCGATTTCGGGCTCGCCCGTTCGACTAGAGGATGGACCCACACCCCGAAAGGAGAAACGAGACCATGGAATACCTACTGATGATCTACTCGGCCGAGAGCGACTGGGCCGCCCTGTCCGACGAGGCGCGCGGCGGGATGTACAAGGAGTACTACGAGTTCACGGACGGCATTCGCAAAAGCGGCCACTACAAGGGGGGCAACCCGCTCCAGCCGATCGCGACGGCGACCACTGTGCAGGTGCGGGACGGCAAGACGATGACGACGGACGGGCCCTTTGCCGAGACCCGCGAGCAGCTCGGCGGCTACTACTTAGTCGACGCGGCAGATCTGGACGAAGCGATCGGCATCGCCGCCCGCATCCCCGGCGCCCGCATCGGCAAGATCGAAGTGCGGCCGGTTCAGAAGATGTAGTGGCTTCCCACCGTGCGATAAGCTCCCCTCCCGCCGCTCCTGAGGAGAGCGGGAGGGGTGTCTTTATGACGATCGCGGAGCAGGCGAGCCGGGAGATCGAGCGGGTCTTTCTGACCGAGCGGCCGCGGGTCCTGGCGACCCTCATCCGGCTTCTCGGCGGGGACTTCGACATCGCCGAGGACGCGCTCCAGGACGCCTTCGCCGAGGCCCTGACCCGCTGGGAGGGGGCCGGCGTGCCGGCCAACCCCCGCGCCTGGTTGGTGAGCACCGCGCGGCACAAGGGGCTCGACCGCCTGCGGCGGCAGTCGCGGTTCGAGGAAAAGCGGCGGGTGCTCGCCTGGACGGCGCCGAGCTTCGAGCCGCCGGACCTCTCGGTTCTGGAGGGGGGCTACGACGGCGAGCTGGGGGACGACCGGCTGCGGCTGATCTTCACCTGCTGCCATCCGGCGCTCGCGGTGGAGGCGCAGGTGGCGCTCACGCTCCGCACTCTCTGCGGCTTGGGGACGGAAGAGATCGCACGCGCCTTTCTCGTCCCGGTGCCGACCCTGGCGCAGCGGTTGGTGCGAGCCAAGCAGAAGATCCGGGCCGCTGGCATTCCCTACCGGGTGCCGCCGCCGGAGCTGCTCAAAGAACGCCTCGACGCCGTCCTCTGCACGATCTACCTGGTGTTCAACGAGGGCTACGCGGCGACCGCCGGTCCGGCGCTATTGCGCGGCGAGCTCTGTGCCGAGGCGATCCGCCTCGGGCGGCTGTTGGTCGAGCTGCTGCCGGAAGAGACCGAGGTCCGGGCGCTCCTCGCCCTGATGCTCCTCCACCACGCCCGCCGCGCCGCCCGGCTCGACCTCCGGGGCGAGCTGGTGCTGTTGGAGGAACAGGATCGCTCGCGGTGGGACCGCGGCGAGATCGCCGAAGGTTTGGCCCTGGTCGAAGACTCCCTCCGGCGCGGGGGCGCCAGGCCCTACGCCCTGCAGGCGGCGATCGCCGCCCTCCACGCCCGCGGGGCGACGGCGGCGGAAACCGACTGGCGGCAGGTAGCCGAGCTCTACCGGCTGCTCTCCAGCCTCCAGCCGTCGGCCGTCGTCGAGCTCAACCGGGCGGTCGCCGTCGCCCAGGTCTACGGCGAGGCGGCCGGCCTGGAGCTCTTGGACGCGCTCGAAGCGCGCGGCGCGCTCCCCGGCTACCACCTCCTGCCGGCCGCCCGCGCCGACCTCCTGCGCCGTCTCGGCCGCACCGCCGAGGCTGCCGACGCCTACCGGCAGGCCCTGGAGCTCGCCAGCAATCCCGCCGAGCAGCGCTTCCTCACCCGCCGACTGGCGGACTTGGAAGCTTGAGATAGCCAGGAGAGCTTGCGGGCACATGGGTTTTAACCCATACTGATTCATGGCCACGGTACGGGACGGGGACTTCGAGTGGGATTCAGCCAAAGCTGAAGCGAACCTGATCAAGCACGGTATCTCGTTTCCTGAAGCGGCGACTGTGTTTGCGGACCCCTTCGCCGTGTACCTCGACAATGGATCGGTAGAAGGTCGCATGGTGGTCATCGGCACTTCCCTTCGGGAGCACGTCCTTTTCGTGGTCCACCTCGAACGTGGTGAACGAGATCGAATCGTCAGCGCGCGGCGGGCTACAGCAGGGGAGCGGGAAGTTTATGAGACTGGAGGTCAGCGATGAGTCAGGTAACGAAACGGCGAGCCGAACGTGAAGAGGAACCGGTGCGGGTTCTCGGTCGTGGGCTGCGAGCGCAGCGAGGTGTTCATCTCACGATGCGAACCCTGCGAGAAGCGGCGGGGAAGACGCAAGCCCAGGTGGCGGCGGCATCTAAAATCGATCAGGCAGACATCTCTCGTCTAGAGAGCCGAGAGAGTTTCGCCGATTCTCAGGTCTCGACACTTGAGCGCTATGTGGCCGCGCTGGGTGGGCAGTTGGAGCTCGTCGCAGTCTTCGGGGATAAGAAGATCGCTATCGCCGGCGTGCAGCCGGGTTCCTCTGAGGAGGGGCCTGAGAAGGTTTAGCCACGGGCGGGCCGCACCGGGTGAGTCGCGGCCCCTTCGCCGGGCCGGTATATCCTTCCTCCCCATGAAGAAGATCAGCCGTGAGGATGCCCTCGAATACCACTCGCAGGGGCGCAAGGGGAAAATCCAGGTCGTCCCCACGAAGCCTACCGCCACCCAGCTCGACCTCTCGCTCGCCTACAGCCCGGGCGTCGCCTACCCCTGCAAGGAGATCGAGAAGGACCCGCTCCTCGCCTACCAGTACACCGCCAAGGGCAACCTCGTGGGGGTGATCAGCAACGGCACCGCCGTTTTAGGGCTCGGCAACATCGGGGCTCTGGCGGGGAAACCGGTCATGGAGGGCAAGGGGGTCCTCTTCAAGCGCTTCGCGGACATCGACGTCTTCGACATCGAGGTGGCGACCGAGGACCCGGAGGAGTTCATCCGCGCGGTCAAGCTCCTGGAGCCCACCTTCGGCGGCATCAATCTGGAGGACATCAAGGCCCCGGAGTGCTTCGAGATCGAGCGCCGCTTGAAGGCCGAGATGAACATCCCGGTCTTCCACGACGACCAGCACGGCACCGCCATCATCTCCGGGGCGGCGCTCTTGAACGCCCTCGCCCTCACCCATCGGACGCTCTCGGAGGCGCGGATCGTCTTCTCCGGCGCCGGGGCCGCCGCCCTCTCCTGCGCCCAGCTCTATATCGAGCTCGGGGCCCGGCGGGAGAACATCGTCATCTGCGACAGGCTGGGGGTCGTCTACAGCGGCCGCAGGGAGGAGATGGACCCCTACAAGGCGGCCCTCGCCTGCGAGACGGCGACCCGTACCCTTAAAGAGGCGCTCGTCGGGGCGGACGTCTTCATCGGCCTTTCGGTCGGCGGCGTCGTCACGCCGGAGATGATCCACGGCATGGCCCCCGACCCCATCATCTTCGCCATGGCGAACCCCGACCCGGAGATCGGCTACGAGGAGGCCCAGGCCACCCGGCCGGACGCCATCGTCGCCACCGGCCGGAGCGACTACCCGAACCAGGTCAACAACGTCCTCGGCTTCCCCTTCCTCTTCAGGGGTGCCTTAGACGTCCGGGCGACCGACATCAATCTCCCCATGAAGCTCGCCGCGGTCAAGGCGCTCGCCGAGCTGGCACGGGAGGACGTGCCGGACGGGGTGCTCCGGGCTTACGGGATCGACCACCTGCGCTTCGGCCGCGACTACCTGATCCCCAAGCCGCTCGACTACCGGGTGCTTCTCCGCGTCCCGCCGGCGGTGGCGAAGGCGGCGATGGAGAGCGGGGTGGCGCGCATCCCGATCGCCGACTTCGCGGCCTATAGGCGGCGGCTGGAGACCCTCATCTCCCGCCGGCTGGAGCTGATGCGGGGGGTGATCGACCGCGCCAAGCGCGCCCCCAAGCGGGTGGTCTTCCCCGAGGGCGAGCAGGAGCAGATCCTCCGCGCCGCCAAAATTCTCGTCGACGAGGGGATCGCCCATCCCATCCTCCTCGCCCGCCGGGAGGCGATCGCCGAGAAGCTCGCCGAGCTCGACCTCCCCGAGGACAGAGTGACGATCATCCATCACGAGGGCGCGGAGCAGTTCGAGGACTACGCCCGGCGCTTCCACGAGCGCCGGAAGCGCGACGGCGTCACCCTCGCCGATGCCCGCAAGCGAATGCGGCTCCGCAACTACTTCGGCGCCATGATGGTCGCGGCGGGCGACGCCGACGGGCTGATCTCGGGGCTCACCCAGTCCTACCCCGACACCATCCGGCCGGCGCTCCAGATCATCGACACCCGGCCGGGGGTGAAGCGGGTCTCCGGCGCGCACATCCTGATCCTGGGCGACCGGCTCTTCTTCGTCGCCGACACGACGGTCAACATCGATCCCACCCCGGAGGAGCTGGCCGAGATCGCCCTCCTGACCGTCGAGTTCGTCCGCCGCTTCGGGATCGTGCCGCGGGTCGCCATGCTCTCCTTCTCGAACTTCGGTTCGAACAAGCACCCGGCGGCGGTCAAGGTGCGCCGGGCGGTCGAGATCGTCCGCCGGCACGACCCCGACCTCGAGATCGACGGCGAGATGCAGGCCGACACCGCGGTCCTCCCCTCGATCCTCCACGCGAGCTACCCCTGGAGCCGCTTGAAGGAGCCGGCCAACGTCCTCATCTTCCCCGAGCTCCAGTCGGCCAACATCGCCTACAAGCTGCTCTGGCGGCTCGCCAACTGCGAGGCGATCGGTCCCATCCTCCTCGGCATGGGCAAACCGGTCCACGTCCTCCAGCCCGGCCTCGAGGTGACCGACATCGTGAATCTCGCGGCGATCTGCGTCGTCGATGCTCAAGAGCAGGAGAGCGAGGCGATTCGCGGTACAATCTAAGGACGCTGGGATTCCTGAGACATTCAAACGGAGCCGCTCGCCGCGGCTCCCCCAAAGAGCTATGAGGAGGTTAGAGACATGAAGCGTACCCAGAAACTTCTCTTGAGCGCGGGCCTCTGCGCCGCCCTGCTCGTGCCGGCCCTGGCGCTGGCCAAGGGCGCCAAAGCGGGTGGCAGCACCAAGCCGCGGGTCGCGGTGATCGAGTTCAAGAACAAGGCCGACAACCAGTGGTGGTACCACGGCGGCGCCGCCGCGGCCCAGGACGTCTTCGTCACCGAGCTCGTCAAGAGCGGCAAGTTCCGGGTCGTCGAGCGCGAGCAGCTCGAAGAGCTGATGAAGGAGAAGAACCTGTCGCTCTCGGGCGACGTCGATCCCTCCACCGCGGTCAAGATCGGCAAGCTCCTGGGCGTCAACTACCTGCTGACCGGCGCGGTCACCGAGTACGGCGCCCAGGAGACGGGCGCCCACGGCGGCGGGATCGGCCGGTTGCCCGGCTTCTCGGCCGGCAAGAAGAACTTCGTGGCGGCGCTCAACGCCCGCTTGATCGACACCTCGACGGGTGAGGTCGTCTGGGCCGACGAGGCGCGCAAGGAAGAGGGCAACATGCGGCTCTCGATCGGCGGCTTCGGCGGCGGCGTGGAGAACGACGAGCGGATGTTCGACAAGGTGATGAAGCCCTGCATCCAGCAGCTCACCGCGAGCCTCAAGGCGGCCGACCTCTAGGCTCGACCGTACTTCGGTACTGGCTCAGTTTGATCTTGCGGGCGGGCTCCTTCGGGCGCTTCGCGCACGGGCAACTGTTCTTCTGGCGAAAAGAAAGGACCCGGCATCGAGCCGGGTCCTTTTGCATATTCGGAGGTGGCGCCCTACCCCTGGGGCGCCCGGAAGGTCACCCGCATCATGGTCCACATCTTGACCCGCACGCCGTCCTTGGTGGCGGGGTGGAAGGTCGAGCGCCGGGCGGCCTCCATCGCCGCCTCGTCGAAGCCGAAGCCGACCCTGCCGCCTAAGGATTCGGCCTGGATGACGTTGCCCCGCTCGTCGACCAGGACCTTCAAGTCGACCTGCGCCGCCTTGTTCATCCGCCGTGCCGCTGCCGGGTAGCGCGGATCGGGCATGCCGGCGACCTGCGGCTTGACGACCCCGGGACCGAGCTGCACGAGGTCGCCCGGCTTGGCCTGCGACTCGCGCCCGGCCGCTGCCGACGCTGCCGATGCCGCCGACCCCGGGGCCGTGCGGGCCGGGGTCTCCGCCCTGGCGGGCTCCGGCCGGGGGAGCTCCGGCTTCGGCGTGCCAGCCGCCGGCAGCGGGGGGGACGACGACGTCGTCGAAGCCACCGCGGTGGTGGCGGCCGGGCTCTCCTTCTCGGGGGTGGGCTCGGGCTTCGGCGGCGCCTTGGCTTCGACGGCGGTCGGCTCCGGATGGGTGGAGACCGCCGGCAGGACCGTCGCGCGCTCCGGCCGCTTGCTCTCCTCGAGCTGCTTCTGGAGCCCCTTGATCTTGTCGTCGTACTGGCCCTTGAGCTTCGCCTCCATCTCCTTGCTGCGGGCGTCGAACATGGTGGCGATCTGCTTCTGGATCTCCTCCGGGTTCGGGGCCGCGGGACCGGCCTCGGTGGCCTGGGGGGCCGCGGCGACCGGCACTGCCGGCATTGCCACCGCCGGCTGCGCGCCGGGAGCGGCCTTGGGAGTCCCCGTGCCTCGTCCGAAGAGGAACCAGCCGCCGGCGCCGAGCCCGAGGACGACGACCGCGGCGACCGCCGCGAGCAACCCCTTCCTGCTCCCGGCGGCAGGCTCCGGCGGGAGGGTGCCCGGCCAGGTGGGCTCGCGCACGCCGGTCTTCTCCCGGAGGTCGGCATGGGCCCCCCCTGGAGTTACCGCGGCGCCCGCCGAGCCCGCCGCGGCCACTGGGATGGCCATCGTCGCCATCGTCGTCATCGGCGCCATCGACGGCATGCCGCCGGCGGGGGTCGCCGCCGCCCGGCTGCCCGCTCCGGCTCCGGCGAAGCCGGTGACGGCGAGCTTCCTTTCCGTCTGCATCTCCTGCCCCTCGCGCTCGATCTCGTCGCGGAAGAGGCTGTGCATGAAGAAGGCGAGGTTGAAGGTGGTCGGGCTGTAGTGCCCCTCGATCATCAGTTTGGAGAGAGTCTTGTGCCACTGGACGGCGTCGCCGATCCGCTGGTCGCGGGGGACCAGGCTCTTTTTGAGGAGAGCGGCGATGGGCGCCGGGAAGGGGGTGCCGTCGTTGGCGGTCACCGCGGCGTCGATCGCCGGGCCGTAGCCGCCCGGGCTCGTGCTGGAAGATGCCGGGAGCCGTTCGCCGGTCAAAAGCTCGAAGAGGATGGCCCCCAGCGACCAGACGTCGTCGGCCCGGCCGATCGCACCCGGGCTCATGGCCTCGGGGGCGAGATAGGGGGTGAGATCGGAGTCGCGCCAGCCGGTGGCGGCCAGCTCGCGGAGGCCGGGGGCGACCTCGAAGCCGAGGAGGCGGGTCTCGCCCTCGTTCGAGATCATCACCAGATGGGGGGTGAGGAAGCCGTGGAGCACCCGCTCGTCGCCGACCCGGCTCTCGTAGGCGTTGGCGAGGGCGAGCGACATGCGCTCGGCGATCAGCATGGCGTGGTCGGCCGGGATCGGCATCCCCTGCTTCGCCGACTGGGCGAGGAGGACCGCCAGATTCTTCCCCGAGATGTAGTCGTAGGCCGTGTAGGGGTAGCTCCGCACCCGCCCGAGGTCGACCCCGCTGCCGACGCTGGGGCTCTTCAACGCCTGCTGGACGGGGCCCCGGCCGGAGACCTTCTGCCAGAGCCGTTCACCGTCCATGCCCTTGCCGTTCAAGACGCGGAGGAGCACCACCTGCTCCAGACCCTCCCGGCCCAGCTTACCGGCGCGGAAGGTCTCTCCGAGCGGGTCTTCGGTGAGTTTTTTGAGCAGCAGATAGTTCCCAAACTCCTCAGGGATGTTCATACGGCGGTCTCCTCCCGGGCGGCGTCCGCCGGTCGCGGCCTCCTCTTGGGGGTAACTCCGGCGTGCGGGCTCGTGCTAACGGATTTTGACCTTGATACACCAGCCCCGCGTGGCTGTCAATGTATTTCTCACGTAGCAGGGTCTCGTCAAAGTCGAGAAATTTGACTTGGAGCGTAGGGGCGGCCCCCCGTGGCCGCCCTCCCTCCCAGGGCACCCACAGGGGGGTGCCCCTACGACAGAAGCCTTCTCCCACCAGGACACGCGTCCGTCCCTTGGTGGATCTACCGGCCGTGGGCCGCTTCGCGGCGTTCCTGCTCGCGCTTGTTTCGCCAGTACTGGCGCTGCCAGATATTGACGTTCCGTTCGTGCTCGGCGTAGGTCTGGGAGAAGACGTGGCTGCCGTCGTTCCGGCTCACGAAGTAGAGGTAGGGGACGTTCCCGGGGTCGGCGGCGGCTTTCAGGCTGCCCAGGCCCGGCGAGCAGATGGGGCCGGGGGGGAGACCGGCGTAGCGGTAGGTGTTGTAGGGCGAGTCCATCCGCAGGTCGTCTTTGCGGATGTTGCCGTTCCAGGTGCCCGCCTTCTTCATCGCGAAGATCACCGTCGGGTCGGCGGCCAGGCCGATCCGGCGGTCGAGCCGGTTCTGGTAGACGGCGGCGATCAGGGGGCGCTCGGAGTCGAGCTTGGCCTCCTTCTCGACGATCGAGGCGAGGGTCACCAGCTCGCGGACGGAACGCGGCTTGGGGTGAGCGTTAAGGATCGGCCGGACGTCGCGGTCGAAGCGGCCGCGGAAGGTCTTGACCAGGGTCCTCACCACCTCGCGCTCCGGCGTGCGCCGGGTGAAGGTGTAGGTCTCCGGGTAGAGATAGCCCTCGAGGTCGGTCGCCGCGGGGTCGAGATCGGCGATCAGCTGGGGGGAGCGGAGGAGGCCGAGGAAGGTCTCCCGCGCGCCGAAGCCGGCCTGGGCGAGGACGTCGGCGGTCTCCTCCAGGGTCAGCCCCTCGACCAGGGTGACCCGGTGGGAGACGACGTCGCCCCGGATCAGCTTGCGAAGCACCTGGTCGGTGGTCGCCGGGCCGTGGAAGAGATAGTCGCCGGCCTGGATGGGCGGGTTGCGGAGAACATAGATGAGATAGACCCGGGCGAGGCCCGCATTGGCGAGGACCCCCTGAGACTCCAGCCGTTCGAGGATCTGCGACGCTTTCATCCCCGGATCGACGCTGACGATGCGCTCCGCCCCGGCAAAGCCCTGGTAGGGCTGCTGCAGCTTCCAGAACCAGTATCCCGCCAGGGCGGCCGGCACGGCGAGGAGGAAGAGAAAGAGCAGCCACCCCCAGAGGGCACCGCGCTTCCTGGGCTTCTTTCGCTTGGCGCTCGCCGGGCTCATCGCAGTGGTTCCTCCTGCCGATCGTCCGGCCGGTCCGGCCGGTCGAGAGCCTCCTGGAGGAGGATCTGGGCGGCCAGGGCGTCCAGGCGCCCCGGCTGGCGCCGCGGGTCGACCCCGGCCTCGCGCAGCCGGGCGTGGGCCTCGACGGTGGTCAGGGCCTCGCCGACGAAGGTGAGCGGCAGGCCGGTCCGGGCGGCGAGCTTGGCCGCGAAGCGCCGGGCCCGCTCGGCCGCGGCGCCCCGGCTGCCGTCGACCGACACCGGCTCGCCGACGACCAGCCGCAGGACCCCCTCACGATCGGCGATCTCGGCGATCTGGGCGACCGCCACCCGGTCGCTCCGGCGCTCAAGGGTGGCGAGCGGCAAGGCGAAACGCCCCGCCGGATCGGAAATGGCGAGGCCGATCCGCCGTTCTCCGAAGTCGATGCCGAGGGCGC
>CAVWRJ010000018.1:0-12846 GCA_963757335.1 uncultured Acidobacteriota bacterium
TGAATGTCGCCATCGCCGAGCTGACCGCGGAAGGGGACCAGGTGCGTGGCGGGGAGCGGAGAAGCGTGAAGATCTCTTCGGCCGCCGGCCGCTCCTTTGTCGATCTCGACGCGGCAGGTTTGCCTCAGCATCCTGGCTACGAGGTCGAGATTCTGTCGAGCCCGATCCCTGGGCCCACCCTCTGGACCGGGCGAGAGCTGAAGCGAAGCTCGGACGATCACTTCACACTCGATCTTCCCTCTGGGTTCCTCTCTCCGGGGTCCTATCGTTTGCGTCTCTTTGGAGTCGAGAACGGGCAGCGGGAGAGACTTGCCGACTACCCCTTCGAGATCCGGTCTCCCTGATCGCGGCGTGATTCGCGAGCGTTCCCCGGTGCGTTTCTGTCTGGCTCTCGGCCTGTTGGTCGCGGTGGCAGGAGGACTCGTCGCCGTGGCGCCGCGCGGTCGCGTTGCCGATCCAGAAAGGGAAGCCGCGGCCCGCTGCGCGAGCGGGTTTCGACTGACTCCCCGCCATACCGTGCCCAGCCGGCTGCGGTCCGGCGACATCCACGCCTATCGAATCGCGCGAAAACGGGACGAGGTTCTTGACGCCGTCGTCGAGCAGCGCGGCGCCGATGTCGCAGTCGCGCTTCGCGCCCCTTCGGGTCGCGAGTTGATGGAGATCAACAGCCCCAACGGCAGCCGAGGCCCAGAGCCGATCTTCGCGATTGCGGCGGCCCAGGGGGATTACTGCCTGGAGGTGCGGGCGGGGAACAACCATGGGGACTACACCGTGAGAGTCGATGCGCCGCGGAGTGCCTCGGCGATAGACCGTGTTCACGCGGAGGCCGTCGCTGCCTTCAGTCGTGGCGAAAGGATTCGGAAAGAGCCTAGGCTCGGCCGCGCCCTTCCCGAGTACGAAAAGGCGTTTACCCTTTGGAGCTCCATCAAGGATCGCCTTCAGCAAGGGATGACCCTATATCGCGAGGGTTGGGTGAAACAAAACCTGGGGCATGACGACGAGGCAATCGGGCTGTTTCTCCAAGCTCTGCCCCTCCTTCAAGGCCATGCCGTCGAGACCGCGAGCGTGCTCAACCGTTTGGGCGCAGCGAATGCGGCTCTCGGAAGAAGCACGGAGGCGGTCGTTATTTACCGCAAGAGCTTCGAGATCAGCCGAAACAGCGGAGACCTACCGACGCAGGCAGGTGCTCTCGTTGGTCTCGGCCAGATCTACCAAGGCTGGGGTGAATATAGGGCGGCCTATACCGCTTACGAACAAGCGCTCTACCTCCGACAACAAATGGGGCGGGCTCCCACGGCTCAAGCACGTCTCCTCAATGACTTGGCCGATCTGGACCTGGAAATGGGGCGCCCGGAGGATGCATACGATCGCGGCCATCAGGCGCTGAGGATCGAGGACGTTCTCAGAGACAAGGCAGGCTCTGCTGCCAGCTTGCGCATCATGGGGGCTGCTAAAAGCCGCCTCGGTGAGCACCCCCGCGCGCTACAATTGCTCGAGCGTTCCTTGGCTCAGGCGAACTTAGCGGAGAACGATGCTCTGCGAATCAGTAGCCTCGCGAATCTCGGAGCGGCGCACCTGGATCTAAATGAGCTCGATCAAGCGTCTAACCTATACAAAGAGGTCCAGAACCTTTCCTTGCGGCGAGGTGATCCCATTGAGCTAGCAGATGCTACTGCCAATCTGGCGGGAATCGCCTACGAGCGAGGAGACTGGCGCGCTGCCTTGAGTGGTTTCGATCAGGCGAGGAGGGGCTTCGAGCGGATTGGCAAACGCGCCGCGGTTGCAGCGACCCTCTATGGCTTTGCCCTGGCGCACCGCGCCGCCGATCAACTCCCGGAAGCGCGAGCCGACCTCGACAAGGCGCTCGCGATCGTCGAAGATCTTCGCCTCAAGCCGGCGTCCAGCGTCTCGCGCGCCTCGTTTTTCGCCACTCGACACGATTACTATGAGCTGTACATTGACATCCTCATGCAAATGGCCCGGCGTAAGGGAGATTCTGCGCTGGAGCACCTGGCGTTCGAACTCAGCGAACGAGCTCGCGCCCGGGCCCTGCTGGACGAGCTTGGCGGGGCGACCCTTGGTATCCAGGCGGGAGTGGATCCGGGCCGATTGGCGCGGCTAACCCAGTTGGAGAGAAAGGTCACGGCTCTGGAAGGACAGCTCCCTGGTGTCGTCACAGAAGCTAGGGACGCGATCGCACACCGTACTGCGAGCCAGTCGGAGATCCGATCGATTTTAGAGGAGCAGGACGCACTGCGAGCCGAGATCCGAGAGAACGATCCTCGTTACGCCGCCTTAACCCAGCCTCATCCCCTTCATCTGCGCGAAATTCAAGCCCAAGTCCTCGACGAGAGGACGGCGCTTCTGACCTACTCGCTAGGCGGCAAGCGAAGCTATCTGTGGCTGGTCCGCAAGAACTCCTGCATCAGCCGAGAGCTCGCTCCCGGTCAGGAGATCGAGATGGCGGCTAGAGATCTCTACCAGCTATCATCTCAACCTCGCGACCTTAGAGCTCTCCATGCCGCGGCAGCGAAGCTCTCCCACCTTGTTCTCGATCCAATCGAGGGAGAACTCGGCCAAGACCGGCTTCTCGTCGTAGCCGAGGGGGCTTTGCAGTACGTCTCCTTCGCGATGCTCCCTCTCCGCGCAACCGCGCCTCGCTTAGAGCGAGCCCTGCTGCGCGAGCATGAGATCGTCGTTCTGCCGTCTGCCTCTATCCCGGCCGTTCTGCGTCGCGAGTTGCTGGGGCGCCCGGCTCCAGCCAAGGAGCTAGCTGTGCTAGCGGACCCCGTCTTTCAAACCGACGACGAGAGGGTCCCGCTGGCCTTTCGGAGGTCCCCGGCCTCCAGTGCCTCTTCCTCGGATCTCAGCGATGCTCTGCGTTCGGCACGCGATCTGGGGCTCTCCGGTTTCCAACGTCTTCCTAACTCACGGGAGGAGGCGAGGTCCATCTACAACCTTGTGCCTCGCGGCATGGGTTACCTCGCGCTCGGTTTCGATGCCAGTCGCGAGCTCGCCCTCAATCCTGTCCTCGCAGAGTACAAGATCGTTCACTTCGCGACGCATGCGGTCCTCGATTCGCGGCGTCCGGAACTCTCCGGGATCGTGCTGTCGCTGATCGACGCCCGGGGCCAGCTTCAGAACGGTTTCCTCCGGGCTCACGATATCTACAATCTTCACCTGCCCGTCGACTTGGTCGTCCTCTCCGCCTGCCAAACCGCTCTCGGGAGGGATGTCAAAGGGGAAGGATTGATCAGCTTAACGCGCGGCTTCATGTATGCCGGCGCTTCCCGGGTCGTCGTCAGTCTATGGAACGTGAGCGACAAGGGGACCGCCGAGTTCATGCGGCGGTTTTACTCGAATATGATCGTCGGCAAGCTCAAGCCCGCGGCTGCGCTCCGCGCCACCCAGGCCTCGATGATGGACGATCGAAGCTGGAGCTCCCCCTACTACTGGGCCGGGTTCGTGCTCCAGGGCGAATGGCGCTGAGGCGCCTCCCCTCCCCGGATTCAACAAATACGCCTCTGCCGTGTCTACAGGGATGGGCGCGATGATGTGCCCCCCCAAGAAGGAGAGGCGCCATGGAAGAGACGCGGCATACCGATCATCATAAGGCGGACGCTCGACCCCATCCGCTCGAAGAGCCGGACCCTGGGCCTCCGACCGGCCCTGGCAACAAGACCGGCTTTGGCGCTCCTGAGCTCGCCTCGTTCGAGGAGCCGGATCCAGGTCCCCCCGGCGGCCCTGGCGGCAAGACTTCCGGCTATGGTATTCCCGAGTTGGCCTCATTCGACGAGCCCGACCCCGGCCCTCCCACCGGTCCGGGAGGCAAAACTTCCGGGTTTGCCGCGGGCGATTCCGATCAGTAGACCCCGCTTGCGCCCAGGACCGGACGGCTCCCCGGGAGCCGCCCGGTCCCATCGCCGACCCAATTGACCCGAGGAGGATGCAATGGCCGCAGAGCCCTTCTATTTCAATGGTATCAATGGCGAGACCGGCGACTACTCCTTCGCTCCCGCGACGCTGCGGGAAATCGCGGCGCTCGCGCGGCCCGGAGCTCCGGGCGACCGAGAGGTCGAAGATCTCCGAATCTGGCGCCGCTCGAACGACCGGAGGTTGCGGGGAGGGGACGCTAAGGACCTTGCCCAGGCCGGCTGGGGAGTCATCTTTGCCCAGGAGGACGAGACGGCACCGGCCGTACGCGAGGCATTGAAGGAGCTCCTCGACCTTCGCCGTGCTCAGGCTGGGCGGGTTTACGAGCATTACTACAGAGAGCTCCTGGGAGTAAAGGGATACCGGGCGGGAGATACGAAAGAAAGCTTTCTCGCTCGGTTCGGAGTCGGTCCCGGTCCTGCCGATCCGGAGCGCATGCCGTATTACCTTCTCATCGTCGGCGATCCCGCCATCATTCCCTATTCTTTCCAGTACCAGCTCGATGTTCCCTACGCCGTAGGTCGGCTCTTCTTCGACACTCCGGAGGAGTACGCTCGATATGCTCATAACATCGTTCAGGCGGAGGCGGCAGAAGTCCCTGGACGGAAGCGGCGGGCGACCTTCTTCGGTCCGCAACATCCAGGAGATCCAGCCACGGGCCTGAGCGCCAATGAGCTGGTGGCCCCCCTGGCAGCTTCGCTCGACGGGCAGATGCCAGGTTGGGAGATCCGGACCGTGTTGGGAGAGGAGGCGACCAAGGCGCGGCTTACGGCACTCTTGAACGGTGGTGACACGCCGGACCTCCTGTTCACGGCAGGGCACGGGCTGGTGCTGTCGAGCGACAATCCGCTCCAACCCACACACCAGGGTGCGCTCGTCTGCCAGGACTGGCCCGGAGCCAAAGCGTGGCGGGGGCCGCTCTCGGCAGACCACTACTTCGCAGCCGAGGACATCCCTGCGGATTCCCGTCTGGACGGGCTCGTCGCGTTCCATTTCGCCTGCTACAGTGCCGGCTCCCCTGCCCTCGCCGACTTTGGCGCGCCGCCGGGCCAGCGCACAGCCGTCGCGCCACACCCCTTCGTCTCCCGGCTTCCCCAGCGGCTGCTCGCGGCGGGCGCGTTGGCGGTCATCGGCCACGTCGAGCGGGCCTGGGAATGTTCGATCCAGTGGCCGGGCGTCGGCCGGCAGATCCAGGTCTTCGAAGATGCCTGCCGAGCGCTGATGAACGGCGAGCCGGTGGGCCTGGCCATGGAGCTCTTCGCCGAACGCTATGCGGAGCTGTCGTCGGAGCTGAGCGCCGCGCTCCAGAGCCCGGCGGCAACCGACGATTCCGTTCTCGGCCACCTCTGGACGGCGAGCAACGACACCCGGAACTACGCCGTCCTCGGCGATCCTGCCGTGCGCCTGGCGGTGGGAACGGAGACACCATGAAAGACATCCATGCCCTGCTGATCGGCATCGACGCCTACCTGGAGAACCGCCTGCCGGACGGCGGCTTCTACCCGCAGCTCGGCGGCTGCGTGCGGGACGTCACGCGGATGGAGGAGTTCCTGCGCACAGCTCTCGGCGTACCGGCGGAGCGGATCATCAAGCTCACGGCGAGTCTCCCGGAAGCGCCGCCGCCATCCCGCGGGTCCTCTCCCACCTGGCTCCCACCGGTCGAGCCTCCCGAGCGGTGGCCGACCTACGAGAACATGATGGCCGCCTTCCAACAGGTAACCGCTGCAGCCAGCCCAGGTGCCGAGGTCTACATCCACTACTCCGGACACGGTGGGCGCGCCGTCACCCACTTTCCCGAGAAAAAGGGGAAGGATGGGTGGGACGAAGCCCTGGTTCCGCTCGATATAGGGACTCCGCGGGCCCGCTATATCCGGGACCTCGAGATGGCGCGCCTGATCAAGACCATGGTCGACAAGGGGCTCCGGGTGAGCCTGGTCTTCGACAGCTGCCACTCGGGAGGTGCCGTCCGCGCCGCGGCATTCGCACGGGGTGCGCACAAAGCCAACGGTAAGGCCGCCGCCGATACAACCTCGCGGCCCCGGGACAGCCTCGTGGCGAGCCGGGAAGACCTCCTGGCCTCCTGGACGGGCAGGCCGGTGGTGGAGGATCGGAGAGCCGTGCCTGGCGGGGTTGTGATGCGGGGCGGCGGAGGGGCCCTGCGCAACGGCGGAGGCGTCATGCGCGATGCCTATGCGAGTGATGAATGGCTCCCTGGGGCCAAAGGCTTCGTACTGCTCGCCGCCTGCCGCGATCAGGAGTCAGCCTATGAATGTGCGTTCGATGGCCAGGTGAGCGGTGCGCTCACCCATTGGCTCCTTGACGCTCTCGCCCAGCGAGAGCCAGATTTGACTTACAAGGATCTCCACAATCGCCTCGTCGCCAAAGTTCATGGCGAGGAGTTGCGGCAGACGCCCGTGATTCTTGGGGAGGACGAGTGGATGGTCTTCGGTTCCGGCGGCGCGGCCCGGAGGAGTGCCGTCAACGTCCTCACCGTCGACCCGGAGGGCCGGCGTCTGTTGCTCAACACCGGCCAGGCGCAAGGGATCGGCGAAGGCGCACGGTTTGCCCTCTACCCGCTGGGGGTGAGATCCAACGCCGCCACTGCCGAGCCGACTGCCGTCGTCGAGATCCGGAAGCAGGGCGCAACCGAGTCGTGGGCGGAGGTCATCGAGGGGCCTCGATCGCCGATCGATCCGGGGGCCCAGGCTTTCCTTCTGGATCTCGGATCGGATGAGCGGAAGAGCCTGGTCCGGCTGCTTCGCCAGGGATTTGCGTCGGGGGAAGAGTCGATCCTGGACGCGCTCGCAAGCCGGATCGCGGCGGAAGGCGGGTTTCTCCGCCTGCCAGGCGAGAGCGATCCCGCCGATTCCGGGGAATACCAGGTCGCGATCGGCAGGCAAGGTGAGATCGAGATCCGGAACCGCGACGGGCAGCCCGTCTCCGATCTGGGACCTGCGCTCCAGGCAGAAGATCCTGCCAGCCTCGCCGAGGTCGTCGGGCGGCTGGTTCACCTGACCCGGAACCGGATCGTGCGACAGGTCGAGAACTTCGACCCGGTTTCGCCGCTGGCCGGGAAACTGATCGTCGAGTTCCTCGGCGTCCAGACGCGTTACCAACGGGGGGAACGCCCAGCCCCTCGGCCGGGAACCGCGGCGACCGACGCGATAGAGCTCAAGGACGGGGAGTGGACCTTCCTGCGGATCGTCAACGGTTCCTCCCGGATCTTGAATCTTGTCGTGCTCGATCTCACCACAGGCTGGGGTGTTACTCAGATCTATCCAGCCAAGCACCAGGGGAGTTTCCTCCCGCTCGATCCCGGGAAGGGGTTTCCGCTGCCGATTCGGGCCGATCTCCCCGCCGGGCTCGACAAGGCCAGCGATCTGATCAAGGTTTTCGCCACGGTGGGGACCACCGACTTCCGCTGGCTGGAACTGCCCTCCCTGCGCGGCCCGGAGGAGGCGTCACCGAGCGGGATGGCTGGCGGTCAACCCTCCGATCCAGTGGCGCGCTCCTTTGTCCCCCCGGGCTTCGCTCCGATATCGAGGGGGATTACCCCTTCCGAGTTTCCGAGCGAGGAGTGGACGACGGCGCAGGTCGAGGTGCGGATCCGGCGCTCCGGTCAGCCGGCCGGGGTGGGGGATGCCGCATCAGCCCCCCCGGAGAGCTCCGCCGGAGGGAGATCCTGGCGCTAGTCCGTCTAAACAATTCGAGCGGCGTGGAGTCTAGGAAAGGGACCGGCCTCGGTGTCGGTCCCGATCAACGACCAGGAGGAGAGCAGATGAAGCCAGGAGAGCGCGCGCAGCGGCAGGCGTCCACGGCGGAGCTGGTGTTTCCGGATCTCGATCTCCTGCGGGCCCTCGCCGAGGAGCCGATGCCCTGGCGAGCCCGGGTTCTGACCTTCCGCGGCCCGGAGTCTCCGGCAGCGGAGGCGCCGGAGCTCGCGAGAGACGAGATCCAATGAACGGCGGGAGCGTCGGCGGCATTAGCGGCGTTGGCGGCGTCGAGCGGGAGCGCTCCCAGCTCGATCTGGCGCGCCAGCACAGCGAGGCGGCTGCCAAAGCCTACCACCGGGCCCGGCTCGCCGCCGACCGCGGGGTGCCGGCCCACCTTCGCGCCTCTCGCGCCGAGCTCGTCCGCCAGCGGGCGGCGCTCGCTGCCGAGCTCGAGCGGGTGGGCGGCCTCGCCTGTCCCACGCTCGAAGCCGCGGCGTCGCTCGCGGTCACCTTCCGCGCCGCCAGCGAGGCCCTGGCGCGGACCGATCTCCTGGCGCGGGGCGGCAAGGTTCGGCGCCGGCCGAGGATGCTGCCGCTCTAGGCGTTCGGTCATGCCGGGCCAGTCCTACGCCGATTTCGACCTTTTAATCGAGAAATCGGGGGAGGGTTACCGGGTGCGAGCCTTCGGGCCTCTTGTGGGAGAGGAGAAGGCGGAAATTCGATTGCCTTTCCCGGCCCCGGAGATCGGCCTCTGGGCCGGTCTCGCTTGGCGTGGCGGCGAGCCCAGGGCGGATCCAATAACCGCTGGAAACCCGGCCGAGTTCGGCGCGGCACTGTTCCGGGCGGTCTTCACCGGCAAGATTGAAACCGCATTCCAGACCGGCCTCGAACGCGCCATTGCCCGGGGGGAAAACCTACGGCTCCGTCTGCGCCTCGGCGAGGTGCCGGAGCTTTCCGTCCTGCCCTGGGAGTATCTGTTCGATCCCGACAAGGGCACGTTCCTATGCCACATCTTATCGATCGTGCGCTATCCCGAGCTGGCCGAACCCGTCCAACCTCTGATCGTCGCGCCACCTCTGCGCGTCCTCGTCGTCCATCCTCGTCCGAAGGACGTCGCTCCGCTCGCGGGCGAGCAGGAGTGGCAGGATCTCCTCGCGGCCCTGGGTGGACTTCCGGAAGCCATTCAGACCAGGATCGAGTTGCTGGATCCCCCTACGCTTCCGGCGCTCCGCGAGAAGGTGCGAAAGGAGCCCTGCCAGATCCTCCACTTCATCGGTCATGGCACGTTTGGAGGGGAGACCCCGGGCGGGGCCCTGATCTTTGAGGACGAGCAGGGGCTGGGAATGCGGGTCGATGCACAGCGCCTCAGCACGCTCCTAAAGAGCACTGACAACCGCCTCCGACTGGTGGTCCTCAATGCTTGTCACGGGGCTCGGCACAGCGCCGCCGACGCGTTCACGGGGGTGGCCCAGGACCTGCTCCGCAAGGGGATTCCGGCCGTGGTGGCGATGCAGTTCGGGATTACCGACCCGGCGGCCGTCCTCTTTGCGCGGAGCTTCTATCGTCTCCTGGCCGAGTACGCTCCCGTGGACCGGGCGGTGTCCGAAGCGCGGCTGGCCATGTTCGCCGCTCAGCACGACGGCGAGTGGGGGACGCCCGTGCTCTACATGCGAGCCTCCGACGGGCGGCTTTTCGAGGAACCGCGGCAGACTCGTACCTGGTGGTATGCCTGGGTTTCGGGTCTGCTCTTCGTCGTCCTGGCCATGGCAGGTCTCTTCTGGAGGCACGATCAGAAGGCGCGGACGCCGAGCGACACGAGGAGGGCTGATACATCCGCACCGTCGGCGCTCCTCGCCTCGCCACCCGACTGCCCCTCGCCGCCGGGTACGGATATCCGCTTCGTGCGGATCGAGCCGGACTCGTTCCTGATGGGCTCCCGTCGGAAGGGCGAGAAGCCGGTTCACAAGGTTACCCTGACGAAACCTTTTTGCCTGGGTCAGTTCGAGGTCACGGAACGGCAGTGGCGCGAGGTCCTGACCGACCGCCCGGATCTCCCATCGAGCGAGGACGACAACCTGCCCGCCCTCCTCTCCTGGGACGAGGCCCAGATCTTCGTGCAGAAATTGAACGATCGCGCCGGCAGGAAGATCTACCGGATGCCGACCGAAGCCGAATGGGAGTACGCGGCCCGGGCCGGCAGCTATTTCCACTACAGCTTCGGTGACGATCCTGCCGATCTCTACCGCTATGGCAACTGCAAGAGCTCGCAAAGCCACGAGGACGGGTATGACAAGCGGGCACCGGTCGGCCAGTTCCTGCCCAATCCCTGGCAGCTCTACGATATGCACGGCAACGTCTGGGAGTGGGTCGAGGACTGGTACGGTCCCTACTCGTCCGCTTCGGTCGTCGATCCCACCGGACCTCCGGCGGGCAGGTTACGGGTTCGCCGAGGCGGCGGCTACGAGGCGAGTGCGGCCAACTGTCAATCCAGCAGCAGGAAAGGGGCCCCCTCGGATTTCAAGCGAGAACCGGTCGGATTTCGCCTGGTGCAGAATCTGGAGTAAAAGGGCCCTCAGCATCGCCGGCCGGAGGGCTCACTCGCGCCCTATCGCCCGCCGTGCCCCTCCGTTCCATTAGCCACCGCCGCCAAAGCCTTCTTCCGTGCCGCCTCGAACTCGTCGCCCGGGTTCCAGGTGGGGAGAGCAGGGTTCTGGGCGATCGTCAGGCCGGCGTAGAAGCCGAGCTGGGCGTCCTCGATCATGCCTTCGTAGGTCCATTTCGGATCGAATTGATCGCTCGGCTGGTGGTAGCGGTGGGCCTCGTAGTCCTCGACCTTCTGCTTGCCCCACTCCTTGTCGTGGCCGCGGAAGCTGGTGCCGGCGTTCAGGTAGATGGCGGGGACGCCGATCTTCGCGAAGTTGAACTGGTCGGAGCGGTAGAAGAAGCCGCGGTCGGGGAACTGGTCGCCCTCGACCGTCCGCCCCTGGCCCGCCGCGATCGTCTGCACGATCCGGTCGAGCGAGGACTTGCCGAGCCCGATGTAGGTGATGTCGGTCGTCCGCCCGAGGACGTTGCCGCCGTCGTAGTTGATGTCGACCGCGATCTTCCCGGGTGGGAAGGTGGGGTGCTCGGCGTAGTACTGGGAGCCGAGGAGGCCCTGCTCCTCGGCGGCCACGAAGAGGATGAGCACCGAGCGGCGCGGCCGCTCCGGGAGAGCCGCGAAGGCGCGGGCGATGGAGAGCACCTGGGCGTCGCCCGCCCCGTTGTCGATCGCCCCGTTGTAGATCTTGTCGCCCGTGGCGTCGGGCTTGCCGATCCCCAGATGGTCGTGGTGGGCGGTGAAGATCACCACCTCGTCCCTGAGCTTGGGATCGCTCCCCCGGAGGAGCCCGGCGACGTTCGCCGTCTTCACCCGCTCGACCTGGTTGGCGAGGGTGAACGACGTGGTGATCCCGAGCGGCACCGGCTTGAAATCGCGGCTCCGCGCCTGGGCGACGAGCTTGTCGAGGTCCTGGCCGGCGGCCTTCAGGAGCCGCCGCATGGCGTCCTCGGTCGTCCAGCCCTTGACCTGGATCTGTGGCTGGCCGGGGAGGGCGGGGAGGTCGAACTTTTTCCCGGTCCAGGAGGTCTGGACCACCTGCCAGGGGTAGCCGGCCGAGGGGGTGGTGTGGATGATGATGGCCCCCGCCGCCCCCTGGCGCGCCGCGCTCTCGTACTTGTAGGTCCAGCGGCCGTAGTAGAGCCGGCGCTTGCCCTCGAAGAGCTTGGGGTCCCAGTCGGGGTCGTTGTTGAGCATGACGAGGACCTTGCCCTTGAGGTCCGCCCCCTTGAAGTCGTCCCACCGGTACTCCGGCGCCTGGATGCCGTAGCCGACGAAGACCAGGGGAGCGTTGGCGAGCACCGACCGCTCGTTCTCGACCCCCGAGGCGGCGATGTAGTCGTCCGAGCGCTTCAAGGAGACGCTCGCGCCGCCCGCCTGAAAGTCCCAGCTGTCGGGCATGGTGGCGGCAATGCCCACCATCTCGAACGGCTGCTGCCAGGCGCCGCCCGGGCCGCCCGGCTCGTAGCCCAAGGACTCCAAAGAGGTCTGGAGATAGAGCCGGGAGAGCTCGTCGCCGCGGCTCGAAGGACCGCGCCCCTCGAGCAGGTCGTCGGCCAGGTAGCGGATAGGGGCTTCGAGGCTCCCCCGGTGGATCGCCTGGGCCGCCCGCTCGGCGCCGGCGGGCATCGGAAGCCCGGGAAGCCCGTGGAGCCCGGAATGCACGGCCGGCGCCTGCCGCGGAGCGGCAACCGGGCTGGCGGCGAGGAGCAGAACGGTGGCGGCCGGAATGAGAGTGAGAGCGGCGGCCGTCCGGAGTCTGGAGCTCTGCATCGGTGGTTCTCCTTGTCGAGGGATCGTCGTCTACGATCTGCGCGAGAGACTCTAGCACTGGCGCCGGCGGCTCCAGGAGAGAGCGGAAGAGGGGATTGGAGGCGATCCCAGCGATGCCGGAGCGGAAGGCGACCGATCTAGAGACGCTGGGAGCGTCCCTTGGAGACGCAAGAACGTCGTCGGCAACACGAACGGCGGCCCTGGAGGACGCGGAGAGCTCCGTTGAGACGCTGTGAAGTCCGGTGGAGAGACTATAAAGGCCGATGGAGACGCTGTAAAGTCGGATGGAGACGCTGTAAAGAGAGCTTGAGCGTCTCAAAGAGACTTTCTAGCGTCTCAGACCGACTTATTAGCGTTTCAAGGTTGGATTCTAGCGTCTCAACTCTGTTCTTTAGCGTCTCAAGCATCGTTTTTAGCTGATCAGGTCAGCTTCGTAGCGTCTCCGTTGTCGATCATAGCGTCTCCAGGGAGCTATTTTGCGTCTCCAGGGAGTCGCGTAGCATCTCAAGGTTGACCCGCAGCGTCTCAAAAGGGAGCTGGAGCGCCCCCAAGAGTGGCTTTAGCGTCTCACCGCGCCTCGCAGTCGGGTCCTGGAGCGAGCAGCGGGCGTTACGCCGTAGATGTCGGTGCTCCTTCGGTGAAGCCGTTGCAGATCCAAGGATTAGCCGCGCTTCCGAAGAGGTCCTGGGGTAGGCGAAAGCTTACCGAGAGGGGTGCCCCGCGGGGAAGCGCGGAGGTCTGGGCGCCGCGTTGAGCCTCTTCCGATCAAGCTTAGCGTCTCATCCCGCTGGGCCGCTAGCGTCTCATGCCCGGAGGGAAGGGAGGAAG
>CAVWRJ010000019.1:0-24898 GCA_963757335.1 uncultured Acidobacteriota bacterium
GGTCCTGCCGGAGCCCCTCTCGGGGGCCCGATTCCAGCATGGCCAGAGTCCAACAACTCTTGTCGACGGCGATGTGGACGCCTATTATCTTCTCGGCAAGGTACCTGGAGTGCCTTGGTCGATGGGGAGATTGATGATGCGGAAAAAGACAACGAAGAAGTTAAGCCTCAACCGCGAAACGCTCCGACTCCTGAGAGAAGGGGAATTGAACAAGGTGGCGGCGGCCTTCTTCCAAACCTATCCAACCATCTGCATCAATACCTGCACGGGCCAGCCTGGACGTTGCGCCTGCTGAAGCCGCCTGGCCGAGGGCCACGTCCAAGTCCTGGGAGCTGCTTTTACAGGCTTATCGAATAACCGAGCCAGCCGAATGCCACTCCGCTCGCTGTCAGCAGGTCACCCCGCCCGTGAAAGCGGGCGGGCCGCGCGGAGCGGAGATCACTTCCGGCGGGCGGAACCCTCGATATAGGTCTTCCACGCAGTGCCGCCGGGCGGCGCGATCTCGAAGACGATGCGCACGGTGGCATCGGGATTCTTCCGGTAGGTCAGGCGGAAGCGCGGGCCGGGGCCTTCCTCGCTCGTGAACACCGCCTGGCTCTCGGCGGTCGCCACGCGGTAGTGGAGGACGTGCCCCTCGTTGTCGAAGTAGATCGCGCGGAAACCCGGGGTCTCCGGGTAGATCACCATCAGGTCTTCGTGGCGCCCTCCGGGAGTGTTGGCGAGATTGCGCCGGACGAGGACATTTCCCGAGAGGTCGGGGTGAAGGGAGAACTCTCCGGAGTTGCCATTGCCCTCTCCCTGCCAGTCGCCGTGGAGGAAGGAGAGCGGTGCCCAGTCCGGTTTCGCGGGCCCCGTCTCGCCGCCCGCCGGCAGGGGTCTCGCCGCGGACGGCACGAAGAGGAGCGTCAACGAGCAGGCGAAGACGAGCCGCACCACGGTGGAGCGGGAAAGAAGGTTACGCATCGGGACTCCCAGGAAGGATCGGATCGTCTCCGGGCGTGCTCGCCGGCCCGTTCGGCGACGGCGGGGGAGCCGGAGCCCCCCGCCGGCCAGGACGACCCCGCCGCGAGGTTCGCGGCGGGAGATCGTCCTCTCCATCGAGGTCTCCTCCCTTGGGAGACTCAATGGGTCGTGCAGTTGTAGGTACAGTGGCTCAAGGTGGAGTAGTTGTAGCCGCCCACGATGTCCACGAGGAGCTCCGTCGGTTCGAGGGCCCGCAGAGTCTCGCGGTGGATCTCCAGCTTCAGGTTCTTCTTCGGTGCTTTCTTCAAGGGTCTCTCCTTACAGGAAGGGAGTGGGTGGGGCGTCTTCCTCCGGCCTCCGGAGGTTGAGACAGGGGAAGTCTATCCCCGTTCGCCGCCGTCTGCCGCCTCCCTTTCCGTCCGATAGCGTCTTTGCCGGAAGAAAACTGGGCGATACAGGCTCGGCGCAGAGGCATCAGCCTGCGCACGCCTGCGCTTCGCGACTCACCCGCACCAGGCGAGAAAGCGGCCTACGGCGGAGAGGGGCGGAATCCTTAAGACTTCGCTTTCTTCGAACGCTTCGACTTGCCAGAACTGTTGAGGGCGACCGCTTGGTGAACGAGCGCCTTGAAGGCGGACTCGTCAACTTCTTCTCCTTCGTGGATGTCGATCGCGCGGCGTACGTTTCCGTCGAGACTCGAGTTGAAGAGACGGGCCGGATCCTTGAGCGACGCACCCTTGGCGAAGGTAAGCTTCACGACCTTCTTGTAGGATTCGCCAGTGCAGATGATGCCGTCGTGCGACCAGATCGGAGTGCCCATCCACTTCCACTCCTCGACGACGTCAGGGTCTGCTTCCTTGATGAGCTGGCGCATTCTGCTGAGGGTTTCCCCGCGCCAGTCCCCGAGCTCGGCGATTTTTTTCGAGATGAGCTCCGATGCCGACTGGCCTTAGCTCGCGTCCGACTGTTTCATGTTCTCATCCTAAAAGTTCCAGGAAGGCGGGTCGATCCCGTCGAGTTTGGTTAGGTTGCCGCGCTTGGCGAGACGCTGGGTGGTCTCTGAGCACAAAAGGCCGCCGGCCAGGACGCTCCCGCCGCTAGGTTCGCGGCGGGAGATCGTCCTCCTCACCGGGGTCTCCTCCCTCGGGAGACTCAATGCGTCGTGCAGTTGAAGGTACAGTGGCTCAAGGTGGAGTCATTGTAGCCGCCCACGATGTCCACGAGGAGCTGCGTCGGTTCGAAGGCTCGCACGCCCCCCGCCACTCACCGGGCACTCTGCGGAGACGCGAACAAGGCGGTTGCGGGCCGCCAGCGGACGGCGCTCACGCGGAGCTCTTCCATCTCTCGCCAATAGCCCTCGACCCCTGTCGGCCGGTGCCGGAGAGCCGCACGAGAGTCTGGGTCTTCTTATTCGTCAAGCGCTTCTCGATCTCGATCAACGCCGCCTCTTGGAGCTTCGCGAGATGGGAAGAGAGATTGCCTTTTGTCAAGCCGGTGATCCGCTGAAGGAACAGGAAGTCGGCCCTCTCACAGGCCGAGAGCGCTGTCAGAATGGCGAGCCGGGCCGGGTCATGCACCCGGCGGTCGAGGTGCGCGAGCTGCTCGAAGGGAGTGCTCATCACCCTTCCGCCACCGCCGGCTGACGGAGGATACGGAGGAGTTGTAAGTGATCGAGCAGGCCGGCGAGGACAATCGCGGCGCCGTAGAGAATTTGAACCACCCAGATGCTGTGCAACGCTGGCAAGAGGATCATCGTGGCGGCCCTGCCCGTCCCCTGATTCAACAAGATCGGAAAAACAAGCCCCTCGCTGAAGCCGAGGGCCGCAAGGCCCAGCATCAGAACGGCGAACACCAGGTAATACGCCTGCGAGAGACGACGCTCCCTGCGCAGCCAGGTGCCGAGAAAAGCCATGCCGGAAAGGAAGTACATCGCCTGCACCAGGAACGGCATCCATCGGGGTTCTGTAACATTCCCCCATTGGATCGTGACCGTGGGGTTGATCGCTCGCAGAGTCGAGAAAAGGGCCAGAGCCAGGGCGGCCACGAGGCCCGCCCGCAACCTCTCGGGGCTGAGCGGCTGCCGAGCAAGCCGCAGCGTGGTACCGGCCGAGCTGTAAATGGAGAGCGGAACGGGCTGCAACGGGAGATCCCTCGGCAGCCGCTCGACGTGGCCGAAGGTCCTCTCGTAGTACCACGACGCAAGGAGGAACACGCCCATCTGCCCCGGTATCAGGACGAACAGAAGCAGCCATATGAGCGGCGGGGACAGGGAGTGAACAAAATAAATTGCGCCCCCCCCCAGAAGGAGCATGCCTGGGGGCACCTGCAACAGGCCGCGAAGCTCGTGGAAGTGGCGGGTGACGAATCGGATGCGATCTAAGTCCTTCATCGAGATCTCCAGGCCACGACAACGGTCTGCGCCGCAAACTCATTATCCGCCAGCCGATCCTGCCTGTCAACAGTTTGCCTGCTGAGCATCGGTGGCTCCGCTGCGGCCCCGGCCTCCTCATCCTGCAGCGATCTGGCCGATCAGCAGTGAACGCAGCGTGAGAAATAAACGGCCGTAGGAGGACAGCAGTACGAGTTGGCGGTGACTCCGCCTTCGACTTTTTCCAGGTTCTTGCGATCGAGCTCGCGGAGCGTCTCGCGGTGGAGGGTGAGCTTCGAAGCCTTGCAGTTTGTCTTCTTCATGGCGGCGATTCCTCGTGGTCAGAATGCCGGGGCCTTGAGCGGCACCGGCAGGTTGCTCTAGTAGCTGAAGTGCCGGTTCCTCCTCAAAAGGCGATTCGCGGTGCGCAGAATACTGGAGTTTCCACCGGCGGCTTGCTGGACACGGGAGGATGCGATGAGACGTACCATCTGGTTCATGATCGGGGCGTGGGGCTGGCGGCCTGCCAGGGCGCGTTGGCCCCGCCGGCCGGGAGCCGGGGCCGATTCGTCCGGGCTTGGCAACTGCCCCTTACGATCCTACCTGCGTGGACGGCCAGACCACCACCGTTTGATGGTTCCCGGCCGTGTCCGTGAAGAAGTTGACGCCGAAGGCGAAGAACTGGGCGTCGCAGCGGATCCGGGTTACGAGGCTAATCGCCGGGGGCGGGGTACCCTGGAGGTGCGTACCGATGACGTCGGGGAAGGCGGCCAGGGACAACGGCGCCACGGTGAAGTCGATCGGCGTCTTCACCGATTCCAGGGTGTCGTTCAAGTCGGCAATGCAGTGTGCGGCGGCCCGCGAGAGATTGACAACGCCCAGGTCGGCGACGGCGGAGCCATCGCGGCTCCACGAGAGCAAGCTGAGGAGGACCGATTGCCCGGCCGGGCTTCCCCCGTCGCTTTTGACGACGGGGAACTGCGTCTGGGACACGATCTGGGCGCCGCCCACCGCCCACCCCACGAAGACGTCACCCACAACGGCGATCTGGGGCGCCCCGCTGACGGCGATCAGCCCGGGCGAATTGCCGGCATAGAAGACCGAGACCGCCCTCGTCGAGGGTTCGAGCCTTCCACTCCCGAGGGGCTGGCCCGGCTGGGTGCCGTCGCTCCCCGCGGGTACGAACCGAACCGAGAAGCGCCTTGGCGTGCCGCCGAGGTCATAGAGCTGCACCCCAGGCTCCAGGTTGATCGCGAGGCCCTGCTGAGTCCCCGCGGGCCTCGTCAGCGGAACGTACACCTCGGCCGCGATTGCGGGCAGGGCGCCAGCCAGAGCGATTATTGGAATGCAGAAAAGAAAAAAACTCATCCGGCTTGGATTTTTCATGACCCAATTATAGGCCCAGAGCGCCGGGGGAGGCCGAGCTTCGCGGCGGCGGCCTCCAGGAGGCCACGGCCGGCGGGTCGGACTGCTGACGACGATCGCCGCTCTGCTGGCGACGACCGCCACCCTACCCGGCAGTGATCGCCAGTAGTCCCGCGACGACCGCCAGGCTGCTGGCGATGACCGCCACCCTACCTGGCAATGACCGCCAGCCTTCCCGCGATGCCCCCCACCCTGCCTAGCGACGACCGCCAGTAGTCCCGCGACGACCGCCAGCCTTCCCGCGACGACTGCCACCCTACCTGACGGTGACCGCGAGGAGTCCCGCGACGATCGCCAGACTGCCGGCGACGACCGCCACCCTACCCTGCGGTGACCGCCAGCAGTCCGGCGACGACCGTCCGCCAGGCCATCCTCCCGGTAGTCCTCCACCGCAGAAGGAAAAAAATTCGTTGGACGCAAAGTGTCGATTTCTCGGTTCTGCGGGGAGTACAGTACACGCCGAAGGATTCGAGACGCGGCAGCTTCGGCGGAGCTTTACCCGGGGAAGAGGGGGTTGCGGAGAGACAGTAGTCCCTGTATAAGTCTGCCGCAGAGTTACTAAGTACGTGCCGCAGAGTCGAAACGTAGAAGAAAAAGATAGCGCTGCGTCAGAATCGCTCCGCGGGGAGCGAGCCCTTTCTGGGAGTCGCTGGGAGGGCGAGGCCGTCCATGTCTCGTGGTGGAAGGAGGGGTGTGTATGCAGGGGACGAAAATGCTGAAGTGCCAGGTGGGGGGCTTCCTCGCCCAGCAGCTCGAGCGGGCCCTGGCGGTGGAAGGCGTCACCGTGGCGGAGATCGTGCGCCGGGCGATGACGGTCTACTTCCAGACGACTTCGGTACTCTCTAATGTAGCGGAGCGGCAAGAAGGGCCCGTGGTGGGCCCTTCCCGGGCCCTTGGAGGGCCCGCGGCCGCTCCCCCCTCTTCTTCTCCCCCCTCATCTCCCCCTGCACCCCCTCTTACTCCCCCCTCTTTATCCATGCTCTTACACACATCTAAGCGAGGCTACCAATGGCGCCCACGGCGTCGATGGCGATGACAAAGTCTCGGGTTCTCTGAAGGCCTATCCAGATGGCCTTGGGTCCGGGAGGACCATCTCCCTTTCGCGCCAGATACCCTCCGAGCCGGGCCATCAGGGATAGCATTTCCCCGAGGGGTGGAGCAGAGAGGGGCGGCTTCTTCTTCTGGACCACGATATAGACCGCTCTCCACTCTTCGGTGGCAAAGACCGCTTCACAGGACAGATCGGGGACCGTTCTACCCAGCATCGCCAAGTACAGCACACGCCAGGCGATGATCATGTAGAAAGCTAAGGCAACTTCCAGGCGATCTCGCGTCTGCAATTGCAGTTGCTCGACCTTGCAGCCGCTCTTGAGAATCCGGAAGTACACTTCAATCTGCCAACGGCACAGATACCACCGTACCTTCTCCTCGGCCTCGGCCCCGCTCGCCACCGGCAAGCTCGTGAGCAAGAGCCACTGAACCGGCTCGACTCCTTGTGGCGGGGACTCCTCCCAAGCCAGGATCGCCGTCACTTCTACCTCCGAGAGTTTGCTGCCCACCCGAGAGGGAGGTCTCAGCTTCACGCGTGCAGCTCTCAAGGTCTGAACGACATGCCGGGTGGGCCGATCCGGGGCTGCTGCCAGGTCAAACTCCAGCATCCCAAGGACTTCGGTCTCCCGCACCGCCTGCCAAAGATGGCGACCGTCGCTCAGCTTACGGTCATAGGAAGCCCGGATCAGCCAGGCTGCTTCCCCCGAGCGCCCTTGTTCAAACAGTTCGAACAGGTCGGACTCACGGTCTGCCACATAGACCAAACGAGTTTCAGCCAGGCCCCACTGAAGATCGCAGACGCATCGGTATCCTTCGAGCCAGCGCAGGCTTTCCTTCTCCTCGATCGGTCGGTTCAAACGGTGGTGGCGGTCCTTGCCTCCGTGGTTTTCGGCATCTCGAGCCCAACTCCACTGATCCAGGACCCCCAGACAGAGCCGGTCCGGGGTAATCGCCAGAGTCGGATGGAGATGTAGACCGGAGGAAGCCTGGTAGGTCAGAGGGCCGAGTCCCTCGATCTGAGGCTTACTCGTGTAGTCCAACTCGGTCGTGTCCTGAACGCAAAGTACGACCGGAAACTCCTTCATCCGCTCCAGAGTCGCGTCGCGGTGGGGCTCCAAAACCCTTTCCCCAGTTACATTCTCGTTGCTGAACAAGCGATAGGCGGCTTGCGTCTCCCCCCAACTTTGGAACGATGAGGGGACGCTCCCTTCCGGACGCCTCGATAGGCCCTCCAGCACCTTCTCCGCCCGGCGGCGCAACCTCTCGTCTCCGAAGTTGGCCGTCAGCATCTCTCGACTGGGCCAGGTCTCCTGACTCTCGACTTCTCCCGCGACACGACTTCCCATGGCGCCTCCCCGATAGTAATTCCGTCTTGGGGAAACAGGGGAACATACTTCGGCGCCTATGTACAGAACAAAGTTGTGTGTAAGAGGGTGCTCTTTATCTCCCCCCGCACTGCTTGTCCCGACCCCAGGCCGGGCGGTGCCCGCCCAGCCCGCTCAGCCGGTCCAGCCGGTCCAGCCGGTCCAGCCCGTCCAGCCGGTCCAGCCCGTCCAGCCGGTCCAGCCCGTCCAGCCGGTCCAGCCCGTCCAGCCGGCGATGCGGCCATGCCCGCGATGCCGGCCGAAGCGAGCGCCAGCGGGCTCCTCTTCCCCGGGGCCGCCGAGCCCGCGCCGCCCCCGAGTCTCCCGCCGCTGCTCCTCTTCCCCTGCGTGGCTCGGCGGACGGGGGAGGGGGCGCCGCAGTGGCCGCTCACCGACCAGCTCGTCGCCCAGTGGGAGGAGACCTTCCCCGGCATGGACGTCCTCGGCGAGGCGAGGAAGGCCCGGGAGTGGCTCCTCGCGAACCATCGAAAGACCTACGGCGGGATGCGGAATTTCCTCCTCCGCTGGCTCTGCAAGGCGCAGAACTCGGGGCGCTTCATGCGGAGCGCCAGGCTCGGCGGCCGCCGGGCGGACTCCGGGCCGGAGCCGCGCACCTTGGAGGAGGTCTACGGGTTCGCCAGCTGGACCGAGTGGGAGGCCACGCTCCGGAAGCACTTTGCGGGTCGCGAGCTGGAGCAGGAGCTCGCGAAGCTCGGCGAAATCCGGGCCGGGTGGGAGGCGAAGCATGGGTAGGGCACGGTCGCTCGCCGACCTCCTCGCCCACCTGGAGAGGAGGATCGCTGGGAACCCCGGGGCGATCCCCCCCCCATCCGGCCAGCCCGCCCAACCCGACCGAACTGGCGCCGTGCGCCCTGCCCGGCGGGCACTGCTGCCTGGGTGGCTGGCACCTGCGCCGGGTGGCTGGCACCTGCGCCGCGACGGCGGGCCGGCACCTTTCGGCTGGCACCTATCGGGGTGGGTTCGTCTTCCTCCGGCCTCTCTGGAGGTTGAGACAGGGGAAGTCTATCCCCGTTCGCCACCGTCTGCCGCCTTCCCTTTCCGTCCGATAGCGTCTTTGCCGGGAGAAAACTGGGCGATACAGGCTCGGCGCAGAGGCATCAGCCTTCGGCACGCCTGCGCTTCGCGACTCACCTCGCACCAGGCGAGAAAGCGGCCTACGGCGGAGCCGTAGGCCTTCTGGGTATGGGGATGCGGATCTCGGCGGTGAAGAGCTCGACGAACCGCCGCCGGGCCCGTTCACCAGCCTGGTCGATGCTGGCGGGGAGGTGGAGAACCTCGGTGCCGACGACGACCCCGGTGCGGGGTTCGCGGTGGGAGAACCGTTAAGCCGTCAGCGGTGGACAATAAGAATGTGAACAGAATACCTGGCTGCAAGCTGAGCCGTTGGGGATGGTTGGCGGCACGGGCATGCCCGCGACCACGGTGCCCAGGTCAAGGTTCTTCAGCGTTTCCTTGTTGAGCGTAAGCTTCTTCAGACTTTTCTTCATGACATTTCTCCTCGTCGAGAGTTATTGGACGCTCAGAATTATAACTTAGAAGTATCAACTGGGAGAGCCCCGCCGAGCCCATGCTCTTGAAGAGGGTGGAGAAGCTGGTCTGACAAAGTAGAGCTAAGGCGAGACGCCCAGATCCACCCAGGACTTTTGACGAGTCCCTGGGACCTTTCTCCCTCTGGGTTGCCAAACACGCCTGGATTATGAGATCCTATGCATCCGCGGCGCGCACGCGGGCCTCCCTTCCTGGGTTTTTAGCCTGCGCCGCGAGATGACAGGGCTCCCTCGAGCCCGAGCGGCGGCCTCGCCGGCAAAGTCCCCGTTCCTGTCAACCTGCCGGTAACGACACGTGGAGCTTCCCTTGCGCAGGGGGGTGCCGCAGAAGGACTGTGAACTGAAACGATGACTTTTGCGAGCTTCGGCCTCAAGGCCGACCTACTCCAGGGTGTTGCGGACATGGGCTTTACGCAGCCCACCCCCATTCAGTTGGATGCCATCCCCCCGGCCATGACCGGCCGCGACGTCCTCGCCTGTGCCATGACCGGAAGCGGCAAGACGGCGGCGTTCCTGCTGCCCATCCTGAACCGCCTCGCCGACCAGCCGCCAGGCGTCACCCGCTGCCTCGTCCTCGCTCCCACCCGCGAGCTCGCGGCGCAGATCCACGAGCATCTGGTGCAGCTCGCCGGCCATACCCGGTTGACGGGGGCGGCGGTCTTCGGCGGGGTGGCGGCGGGGCCGCAGGAGCAGGCCTTCAAGCAGGGGGTGGACGTCCTCATCGCCACCCCGGGGCGGCTCCTCGATCACCTGGGGGAGCCCTACGGCAAGCTCGACGGCCTGGAGATCCTGGTCCTGGACGAGGCCGACCGGATGCTCGACATGGGGTTCCTCCCCGACGTCCGGCGCATCCTCAACCAGCTGCCGCCGGGACCCAAGCAGACCCTCTTCTTCTCCGCCACCCTGCCGGGGCCGATCGTCGAGCTGGCGCGCGAGATGCTCCACGAGCCGGCGGCGATCAACGTTGAGCGCCAGGCTGCCCCGGCGACCGGGGTGGAGCAGGCGACCTATCCGGTGAGCGAGAATCTGAAGCCCTGGCTGCTCCTGGAGCTCCTGCGGCGCGAGGAGATCAAGAACGTCCTCGTCTTCACCCGCACCAAGCACCGCGCCAATCGCCTCGCCGACTTTCTCACCCGTCACGGCGTCTCCTGCGACCGCATCCACGGCAACCGCAGCCAGGTGCAGCGGACGCTCGCCCTGGCCAACTTCAAGGGCGGCAAGACCCGGGTGCTGGTGGCGACCGACATCGCGGCGCGCGGCATCGACGTCGAGGCCCTCTCGCACGTCATCAACTTCGACGTCCCGAACGTCCCCGACGACTACATCCACCGGGTGGGCCGCACCGCCCGCGCCGACGCCGTCGGCGACGCCTTCACCTTCGTCTGCCCGGAGGAGCAGGGGGACTTAGTGGCGATCGAGCGGGCGATCGGCCGCCGCCTGCCGCAGTGGAAGTTGACCGGCTTCGACTACGAGCAGAAGCCGGAGGAGAGCCTGGAGGTCCCGCTCGCCGAGCGGATCGCCAACCTGCGCGCCCGCCGCGCCGAGGAGCGGGCCCGGGCGAAGGAGAAGGCCGAGCGCAAGGCGCGCGCCGCCGAAGAGCAGGCCCGCGCCCGCGAGAAGCGCCCGGAGGCCGGCGCGCCGCGCGCCGGCGGTCCCCAGGGCGCCAACGGTTCGAATGGCTCCAACGCTCCCGGCGGCCCGAAAGGCCAGCAGGCCCAGGCCGGGAATCAGGGCAAGCGCCAGGGCGGACCCCGGCGGCAGGACGCCGGAGCCCGCTCCGCCGGCCCGCGCCGGGGCGATCGCAACGAGCGCCAGGAGCGCACCGGCAACGGTGGCCCGCGCCGCCAGGACGGACCGCCGCGCCATGCCGACCGGGATGGCCGCGGCAACCTCGGGCCGCCGCGTCGGCAGGACCCGCCTCAGCCGGGAGCCCAGCGGCAGGGTGGCCCACGGCATCCGGCCGAGGCGCGCCGCGCCGGTGCCGGCGATCCGCGCCGCGGTGGCGCCGGCGGCTATGCTGGTAATGGCGGCAGTGGCGGCCACGGCGGCCACGCGGGTCATACGGGCGGGGAGCCGCGGCGCTCGAGCGGGCCCCGGAAGCCGCCGCCGCCGATCGGCGCCATGCAGCCGACGACCCGGACGATCATCCTCCAGCCGACGGGGCCGGCGCACGACCCCGATCAGCAGCCGTTGCAGCAGGAGGCTCCGGGCGGCTTCAACCGGCGCCCCGCCTCCTGGCGGCGCAAGGCGCCAGCGCCCCCGGCGGGCGCCCCGCCCGATTTCGACGACGTGAACGACTAGTAGTAGCCTGGGCGGAGGACGGAGGGAGCTGGCGCATGGCAGGGCAGAAGCCACGGCAGAAGCGCTACTGGCTCATGAAGTGCGAGCCGGCGGCCTACACCATCGAGGACCTGGAGCGGGACGGAGTGACGACCTGGGAAGGGGTGCGCAACTTCCAGGCGCGGAACTTCCTCCGCGACGATATGAAGGTGGGCGACGGCGTCCTCTTCTATGCCTCGAACTCCGATCCCTCGGGGGTGACGGGGCTCGCCGAGATCGCCCGCGCCGGCTACCCCGACCCCACCGCCTTCGACCCCAAAAGCGTCTACTACGACGAGAAGAGCGATCCGGACGCCCCCACCTGGTGCCAGGTGGATGTCCGCTTCGTCGAGGCGTTCCCCGCCATCCTCCCTCTGGAGGTGCTGAAGGCCACCCCCGGGCTCGAAAAGATGGTGGTCACCCAGAAGGGGTCGCGGCTCTCCGTCCAGCCGGCCACCAAAGAAGAGTTCGCGATCGTCCGGAGGCTGGGGCGCAAGGGGAAACGGGGCGGCAGGTGATCGACGAGATCGAGGTCCAGTGCCCCTACTGCTCGGAACGGGTCTCGATCGTCGTCGAGCCGGACACCTGGGGCACCCTGGTGCAGGACTGCGAGGTCTGCTGCAACCCCTGGCAGCTGACCATCACCCGCGACCGCTACGGCGATCCCGACGTCCGGGTGGAGCGGCTGGACGAGTAATTTCTACAGCCGCACCAGCTCAGGGTCGCTGCCCGCGTCGTAGGCCGGCCGGCGCCGGCTGCCGCCGAGCCCGCCCATCCCGCCGGTGTTGCTGGTTGCGAGGGGGCGGCGGAGCTGTTCGTCCCCGAAGACCCGCTTCAGGAACTTCATCGCCTCCTCCTCCACCATCTCGGGGGTGACCTGGGAGAGCTCGACCTTCTTGGTCAGCAGGCCGAAGCCCACGCCCTCGTGGGTGATCCGCACCATGCGGGTACCGGGGTCGCCGAAGAAGAGGAGCGAGCGCTCGAAGTCCTCCCAGCGGTCGAGCTTCACCTTGAGCCCGGCGGCGGTCAGCCGGTGGAAGATCGAGGCGGTCTCGACCTTGCCCACCATGAGGTCCTTGACCTCCTCCAGAACCGGCATGATCGTCGACCGCACGAGGGCGTTGAAGGCCTCCCGGAAACCGACGTTCTGACGCTGGGCGGTCTCGGGATGGATCCGCTTCTCCTCCAGGATCTCCTCGTGTCCCTTAAGGAGCATCTTCAGACGCTCGACATTGGCCTTGTCCACGGTGCGTGTTCCTTTCTGGATGAGAGCGACAGCTACTTCGTGAGAGAGGAAGCAAAACATCTGCCATGGATGGATCTAGCGGACCCGATAGAGACCCCAGTCGGGACCGCCCGCGAGCTTCTCGAAGCGTTTGGGCATCTCGTCCATCCAGCGCTGCTCGATCGACAGAGGACGAAACGACATCACCGCCGTCACCCCCCGCTCGTCCAGGCGTTCGAGCCAGCGCTGGCGCCGGGCCGAGCGTTCGAGCTCGTATCCTGGTCCCAAGGGGACGATATCGCCGTCGCGGGTCACCGGCACATAGGTCAGCCGGTTCGCGAGATTCCGCCCGAGGAAGGAGTAGGCGAACCAGTTGTCGGCGTCCTGCTGGGGCCCCGAGGTGATGGCGATCCGCTGCGGCTCTCCGGGATCGTCGAGGAGCTGGGCGGCATCGGCCCAGTACTTCGGCTGCCAGTGGAGTTGGAGGCTCTCGCGCGCGGTGAGGGAGCGGGTCTCCTCGCGCCGCACCGCGAGCCGGACGCTACCGGCGATCCAGAAGGCCACCGCGAAGCCGAGCGCCAGGCGCGGCGAGGAACGGACGAGCCGCCGGGCGAGCAGAAAGCCCGCGCCGAGGACGACGAGAATAACCGTGACATCGCCGAGCTCGACCGCGGCCCACCCGAAACGGGCGAAGGACCAGGCGTAGAACGCCGCAGAGCCGAGGAGGAGGCCGCGGTAGACCCTCCCCGCGCGCGGCGTCCGAGGGCACCAGAGGAGGCTGACCGGCAGGGCGAGCAGCACGCCGGGAAGCAGGAAGCGGGAGAGGTTCGCCGACCAGAGCAGGCGAAGGACGGTGACGTCCCGGCTGGCGTAGAAGGCGACCACGGTCAGCACCAGGCCGAGGACGAGCCCCGCCGCGAGCGGGCGCCGGCGGGCGAGGGTGACGAGGCCGAAAGGGAAGAGGAGGAGCGGCAGGAGGGTGAAGAGGCCGAGCGCCTCGGTCTTCCTGCCGGGGCGGGCGAAGATCGCCCGGAGCGCGGCCGTCTCGGTATTCCACCGGTAGGGGGTCAGCTCCGGCCGGTCGAGGAACCAGGCGTCGGCCGGATCGCTCACGCCGAGCTTCACCCCCAGCACCTGGACGGGCAGGGTGACGAGATAGCCGGTCTCCTGGTAGCAGTGCGCCATCCAGGGGACGACGGGAACGAGCGCCAGGAGACCGCCCAGGGCGAGACCGGTCAGCTGGCGGGCCCGCCGGCGGGACGCCCCCGGCCGGCGGGCGAAGACCTCGCGGAGAGCCACCAGGATGACGAAGCCCCCGAGGACGAGGGCGGGGGGCACCCCCGGAAGCTTCATCCCCGCCATCAGGCCGCAGCCGGCGAGGGCGAGGCACGCCAGCCGTGGATCGGGCCGGCGGAAGAAGCGGAGCGCCAGGGCGACGGTCGCGAGGAGAGCCGCGAGGAGCGCCGGCTCGACGTACCCCGTTCCCACGAGGAGCTGTAAGGTAGGGATGAAGAGGCCGACCCCGGCCGCCGTCGAGGCATAGGGCTCGCGGAGCCCCAGCTCTCGGGCGTAGGCGTAGCCGGCGAGGCCGACCCCGGCCCACTGGACGGCGCTCGCCAGGCCGGCGAAAAGGTCGCCGTGCATCGGCAGCATCGCCCAGGCGGTGAGCACCTCGGAGCCGGCGAAGAAGTGCCGGTAGTGGCCCCAGGAGCCGGGAGCCGGATCGAAGGTGTACTGCCCGTTCTGCACCCAGAGGGCGGCGCGCAATCCGTGGTAGGTCAGGGTGTCCCAGGCGAGGGGTGGCACGACCAGGGTGCGGAGGGCGAGGGGTACGGCGAAGACGGCGAAGAGGACCGTCGAGATCCGCTCCGGCGAGCCGCGGTGAGCCTTGAAGAGCCGCCGCAGGGCGCGGGCGTCCAGCGCCGCCACGGCGGCGAGCGGGGTCTTTCCCCGCGCCAGGAACCAGCCCGGCGCCAGGAACCAGGCGCCGAGGCCGAGGAGGGTACAGGCGGCGAGCCCGGCAGGGAGGGTGAAGGCGCCGCAGGGGAGGAGCAGGTGGAAGCCGGCGGTCGCGAGGCCCATCCCGGCGAGCCCCACGGCGCCGAAGCGGAGGGCGAGGCCGCGCGCTCCGACGACCGCGAACCCGATCCGATAGGCGGCCGCCAGGGTACAGGCGATCATCCAGAGCGCCGCGGCGGCCCGGAGGGCGGTCTCCAGGGGGCTCATCTAGCGTTTCATTCCGTTTGTTGGCGTCAGCATGCCGGCCTTAAGTGTGCGCTATGCTTCCCCGCCGATGCCCAAAAGGACCGATCTCCACTCCATCCTCGTCCTCGGCTCGGGGCCGATCATCATCGGTCAGGCCTGCGAGTTCGACTACTCCGGCACCCAGGCCTGCCGTGCCTTGAAGCGCGAGGGCTACCGGGTGGTGCTCGTCAACTCGAACCCGGCGACGATCATGACCGATCCCGCCTTCTCGGACGCCACCTACGTCGAGCCGCTGGTGCCGGAGATCGTCGAGAAGATCGTCGCCCGGGAGCGGCCGGACGCGCTCCTCCCCACGGTGGGCGGCCAGACCGGGATCAACCTGGCGATCGCGCTCGACGAGCGCGGGGTGCTGGCGAAGTACGGGGTCGAGGTCCTGGGGGCGAGCATCGACGCCCTCCGCCTGGGCGAGGACCGGCTCCTCTTCAAGCAGGCGATGGAAGAGGTGGGCCTGAAGGTGCCGCGGAGCGGCTACGCGGGGACTCTCGAAGAGGCGCGCGCCATCGCTTCCGATATTGGCTTTCCGGTCATCATCCGCCCCAGCTTCACCTTGGGCGGCGAGGGCGGCGGGGTGTCCTACAACCGGGAGGACCTGGAGGATGTGGCGGCGACGGCGCTCCGCGCCAGCCCCGCCTCGCGCATCTTGATCGAGCAGTCGGTCCTCGGCTGGAAGGAGTTCGAGCTGGAGGTGATCCGCGACACCGCGGACAACGCGATCATCGTCTGCTCGGTCGAGAACTTCGACGCCATGGGGGTGCACACCGGCGACTCGATCACTGTGGCGCCGCAGCAGACCCTCTCCGACCGCGAGTACCAGGCGATGCGCGACGATGCCTTCGCGGTCATCCGGCGGGTGGGGGTGGCGACCGGGGGCTCGAACATCCAGTTCGCGGTCGATCCGCAGACTGGCGAGCGCATGGTGATCGAGATGAACCCCCGGGTGTCGCGGAGCTCCGCTCTCGCCTCCAAGGCGACCGGCTTCCCGATCGCCAAGATCGCCGCCCTCTTAGCCGTGGGCTACACCCTGGACGAGGTGGCGAACGACATCACCGGGAAGACCCGCGCCGCCTTCGAGCCCACCCTCGACTACACGGTGGTCAAGATCCCCCGCTGGGCGTTCGAGAAGTTCCCCGAGGCGACCGGCACCCTCGGCACCTCGATGCAGTCGGTGGGGGAGGTCATGGCGCTCGGCGGCACCTTCGCGGAGGCGCTGATGAAGGGGCTCTCGGCGCTGGAGCTCGACGGCCTGGCGGCCCGCGAGCGCCGGATGGCCGACCCGGTCCGTCTCCGCCGCCGGCTCTCGGTGCCCAACTGGGAGCGCCTCTTCGCCGTCTTCGCGGCGCTGCGCCAGGGCTGGACGATCGAGGAGGTGGCCGGGGCGTCGCACATCGATCCCTGGTTCCTCCGCGAGATCCAGGAGGTGATCGAGCTGGAGGCCGATCTCGCCTGCTGGAACCTGGCCTCGGTCCCCAAACTTCTCTTGAGACGCGCCAAGGCGACCGGCCTTTCGGACGCCCGCATCGCCGCGCTCTTGAGCTGCAAGGAAGAGGAGCTCGCCCGCGATCTTAAGGCGCACGGCATCGAGCGGGTCTACAAGCGGGTCGACACCTGCGCCGCCGAGTTCCCGGCGACGACCCCCTACCTCTACTCCACCTACGGGCAGGAGGACGAGAGCGAGCCCACCTCCCGCCCCAAGGTGGTGATCCTGGGCTCCGGCCCCAACCGCATCGGCCAGGGGATCGAGTTCGACTACTGCTGCGTCCAGGCGGCCTATGCTCTGCGCGAGCGCGGCTTCGAGACGATCATGGTCAACTGCAACCCGGAGACCGTCTCGACCGACTACGACACCTGCGACCGGCTCTACTTCGAGCCGCTCACTTTAGAGCACGTGCTCGCCGTGCTGGCGCGGGAGAAGCCGCAGGGGGTGATCGTGCAGATGGGCGGCCAGACGCCGCTCAAGCTCGCCCGCGGCCTCGCCGCCGCCGGGGTGCCGATCTGGGGGACGACGCCGGACGCCATCGACTTGGCCGAGGACAGAAAGCGCTTCGGGGCGCTCCTCGAAGCCGAGGGCATCCTTCAGCCGGAGAACGGCACGGCCTCTTCCTACGCGGAAGCCGTCGCCGTGGCGCGGCGGATCGGCTATCCGGTCCTCGTCCGGCCGAGCTACGTCCTCGGTGGGCGGGCGATGACCGTCGTCTACGACGAGGGGACGCTCGCCCGCACCATGCGCGAGGCAGCCGAGGTCTCCCCCGGGCATCCGGTGCTCCTCGACCGCTTCCTGGAGGACGCCTTCGAGCTCGACCTCGATCTCCTGGCGGACGGCAAGCGGGCGGTGGTCGTCGGTCTCCTTCGGCACATCGAGGAGGCGGGCATCCACTCCGGCGACTCGGCGGCGGTGCTCCCGCCCTACGACCGGGTGAGCCGCGAGATGCAGGACGAGATGCGCGACATCGCGAGGCGCCTGGCGCTGCGGCTGGGGGTGGTGGGGCTGATGAACGTCCAGTTCGCCCTCCATGGCGGGAAGATCTACGTCCTGGAGGTCAATCCCCGCGCCTCGCGGACGGTGCCGTTCATCGCCAAGGCGGTGGGGGTGCCGCTCGCCGCGCTCGCCGCCCGTCTGATGGCGGGGGAGACCCTGGAGGAGGTCGGGCTGACCGAGGAGCCGGCGGTCCCCGGCGTCTTCGTCAAGGCCCCGGTCTTCCCCTTCCGCCGCTTCCCCGCGGTCGACCCGGTGCTCGGCCCCGAGATGAAGTCGACCGGCGAGGTGATGGGCTCGGCCACCACCTTCGGCAGCGCTTTCGCGAAAGCCTGGCTGGGGGCGGGTCACAAGCTGCCCCTGACCGGCGCCGCCTTCCTCTCCGTCCACGACCGGGACAAGGAAGCGCTCGTCCCGGTCGCCCGCCGCTTTGCCGAGCTCGGTTTCGAGCTGGTGGCGACCGCCGGCACCGCCGCCTTCCTGACCGACCAGGGGCTCGCCGTCCGTACCGTCCACAAGGTGCAGGAGGGGCACCCGCATGTCGTCGACGACCTGATCAACGGCGAGATCCACCTGGTGGTCAACACCCCGCTGGGAAGAGCCTCGCACGAGGACGACGGGGAGATCCGCCGGACGGCGCTCAAGTACGACATCCCCTGCATCACGACGCTCTCTGGAGCCATGGCGATGGCGGAGGGGATCGCGGCGCTCAACCGGGACGGGCTCTCGGTGCGGTCGCTCCAGGAGATCCACTCGTTCGTGTCGATCAGGTAGCGGCTCACTTCAAGTACCGATCTTCGTGTGGCTCACCGCACAGGCGCTGTCCAGCTGGATGGCGTCGAAGCCGACGCTGTAGCGGCCGAGCGCGCTCAGCACCACCTCGACCCATGCCTGCGCCGCCGCCGGGTCCTCCGGCGGCACGTTGCCCGCCGGGGTCACGGTCGTGTTGAGGTCGAGGAACAACCAGCCGAACGAGTACGGCACCGGAAACACGGGCCCCCCCACCTCGACCGACTGCGCCTCCGCCGGGAACGGGATGATGAAGCTGACCGGCGGCCCCGGCGACACCGGGAAGATGTCGCCCAAGGATCCCGGGTGCTCCTGCTCGTCCCATATAACGATCTGCTCCGTGACCAGCGGGTACCAGGCGGGGGTCGTGCCGCACTTGAAGGCGCCCTGTTGGACCTTCGAGTCGCGCCAGACGACGAACCTCGTACCGCCGTTGAACCGGCGGCCATTGACGAAGCGGGCCGCGAACCGGGTCGCCAGCGGCTCACGGTTGTCGACCGCGGTCCAGTTCACGTAGCGGCCGTAGAACGTGTACTGGCCGGGGACCGAGGTCTCCGGGTTGGTGGCGGAGGCCTCGATGTGGACCAACGTCTCGCCGTCCGCCCGGTTGGCGCCCGGGTCGACGTAGAAGTAGTCGCCCCAGAGCACGTTCTGGTTGGTCGCGTCGCCCGTGCCGCCGGCGGCGAAGTAGCCGAGGTCGCCGGGGAAGCGCAGGGTGCAGTTGTTGACCGTGTCCACCGTGATGTAGCCGCGGGCGAGGTTGTCGCCGTAGGCTAGGCCGGCGCAGCCGCCGAGGAGGTTGGAGAACTGGCCGGTCAGAGCGCTTTGCAGGTGGGCGAGGAAGGTCGAGGGCAGCGTGCCGGTCGGCAGCTGGCCCTGGCAGCTCGCGAAGTTGACGTCCTGCGAGAACTGCCCTTTCGGGCTGATGGTGTTGCTCGGATCCTGTCCGGCCGACGCGGTCTGCGGCAGGGCGCCGCGAACGAGGATATCGGAGAGGTTGATCGACTGGACGTCATACCCGGTCAGGTAGACGTTGAAGTCGAGGACCGGCACCGACAGGTCCGACCAGAGGACGACGTGGGCGAGCACGGCGGTAGCCGAGGCGTTGTTGAGCGAGAAGAGGGTGGTCACCCCGTTCGGGTTCGCCAGATCGACCTCGAAGTAGGGGAGCAGGAGGGTGGCGCCCGGTACGTCATCGATCGTACAGAGGACCGCCTGGACGGGGGACGCCAGCGCCAGCAGGCAGACAACGGCAAGCAGAAGAAGCGCAGCTACTTTGCTCAAGCAGGACTCCTTTCCGGGTTCGGCTACCCGTCCGCGTTGTCGCCCAGAGGCTCAACCTCTGGAGGCAAAGCACCCCCGCGGCGAGATGGTGATGCTGTAAAAGCATATAACGATCGGGACGCTCCGCGCAACCGCCCCTCGTAGAAGGTGCAGGAGGGGCACCCACGCGTCGTCGACGACACGGCGCTCAAGTACGATATCCCCTGCATCACGACGCTCTCCGGAGTCATGTCGATGGCGGAGGGGATCGCGGCCCTGACCCGGGACGGGCTGTCGGTGCGGTCGCTTCAGGAGATCCACGGGACCGTCGAGGAGGGATAGGCGTGCTCAAACCGCGCACCGTTTTGCCGGCGATCGTCTTCGCGTGGCTCCTTCAGACGTTCGGCGCGCCGGCCGGCGCGGTGGCGAGCGCATCGCCGCCGAGCGCATCGCCGCCGAGCGCATCGCCGCCGAGCGCATCGCCGCCGAGCGCATCGCCGCTGGTGATCGGCGAGACCTTCACGATCAATTCGAAGATCCTGGGCGAGACCCGGCGCATCAACGTCTACCTCCCGCCCGCCTACTCCGAATCTTCGAGCGCGCGGCTCCCCGTGCTCTACATGCCCGACGGCGGCATTGCGGAGGATTTCCTGCACGTGGCGGGTCTGGTCCAGGTCTCGGCCGGCAACGGGACGATGCGGCCGTTCCTTTTAGTCGGCATCGAGAACACCGAGCGCCGCCGCGATCTCACCGGGCCCACCGAGAACGCGGAAGACAAGAAGATCGCGCCGCGGGTGGGAGGGTCGGAGGCGTTTCGGGCCTTTCTGCGCCAGGAGCTGATGCCCCAGGTGAAGGCCCGGTACAGAACGACGAACGAAACCGCGATCGTCGGCGAGTCGCTCGCCGGGTTGTTCGTGGTCGAGACGTTCTTCCTCGAGCCGGAGCTGTTCGATACCTATATCGCGCTCGATCCCAGCCTGTGGTGGAACCGCCAGAAGCTCGTGAACGACGCCGCGAAGCGCCTGGCCGGACGGCCGAAGCTCGAAAAGACGCTCTATTTCGCCAGCAGTGACGAGCCGGGGATCATCGTGGGCACCGAGCGGCTGGCGGACATCCTCGCCAAGAACGCGACGCCGAGCCTCCACTGGCAGTACGCGAGAATGCCGGAGGAGAAGCACTCGACGATCTATCACCCGGCCGCGCTCAAGGCGTTTCGCGCCTTGTTCCGGCCGAGCACGAGCTCCCGATGAGCGATATCCCATTCTTCTGCGAACAGCTCCGCAAGGGGCACTCCGACGATCCCTGGCACGGCCCTGCGGTCGCCGACCTGCTCGCCGACGTGACCGCCGGGGAAGCCGCGGCGCACCCGGTGCCCGGAGCGCACAGCGTCTGGGAGATCGTCCTCCACCTGATCTCCTGGCAGAACGAGGTCCGCCGCCGCCTCGGCGGCAAGCCGCCGTCCCTGCCCGAGGAGGGGGACTGGCCCGCGCCCGCCGACCTCTCGGAGACCGCCTGGCGGCGGGACCGGGAGCGTCTCGCCGCCTCGCTCTCCGACCTGATCGAGGATCTGTCCGGCCGCCCGGAAGAGATCCTGGACGACCCGGGAGGCTCCCTCGACCGCGATCCCGCCCTGGGCACCGGCGTCACCTTCCGCGGGATGATCAACGGTCTCCTCCAGCACAACGCCTATCACGGTGGGCAGATCGCGCTGCTCCGGAAAGCGCTGCGCCGACCGCGGTGACGGGCTGCCGGCGGCGAAGCCGGCGGAAGGACGGAAAGGTCTATAATCGCGGATGGGAGAACCAACGGATGAATAACGTCCTCACCGTCGCGCAGATCGAGGCCCAATTCGCCTCCGAATGGGTTCTAGTCGAAGACCCAGAGACCAACGAGGCGCTCGAAGTGCAGGCTGGGACGGTTCGCTGGCACAGCAAGGACCGGGACGAGGTCTATCGGAAAGCGGTGGAGCTTCGGCCCAAACGGTTCGCCATGCTGTACACGGGCAAGATGCCGGTGAATACGGCCGTGGTTCTGTGAGCTTTCCCTTCGATCCGAATAACGGGCTGGTTATTGTTCGTGCCGAGCTGTGGGGGCCGGCAGGCAGTGCCGTGCTGCGGTTCGCGCTCGACACGGGAGCGACGAGCACGATGGCGAACGTCGGAATGCTGGTCGCGCTCGGCTATGACCCTGCGCTGGTCCCGGACCGTCTCCAAGTGACCACAGGCAGAGGGATCGAGTTCGTGCCTCGCCTCCCGCTGCTCAAGATCATGGCTCTCGGAGAGGAGCGGGCCGGTCTCCCGGTGCTCGCTCATACCCTGCCACCCAGCGCCGGAGTCGATGGCCTCCTAGGCTTGGATTTCCTCCGTGGCATGCGGCTGACCCTTAATTTTCGGAAAGGTCAAGTTTCACTCCAGTAGTCCACGCGCTGGACGGCGATCACCACGGGTGGCTCCTCGCGTTGGGGCAGAGCCGGCACGACCTTCTGGTCCTCGGCTCAGAGCCAAGCCATAATCGCCTCTCGAATATTCTCAAGCGCCTCTTTCTCGTCCTCGGTTCGGGCATCACTCCGCATTGTCCTCAGCCACTTCAGCATCACTCTTGTTGCGCGCTCACGCGCAAGGAATTCCAGAAAGTATTGAGCACTAGCTTGAGCGTAAACCACCATGCATAGACAGAGAAGATGGACCCGATGTGGTTATCGTCTAGCAGGCCGTGTGCGATTTCGTTACGCAAGTTCGGCCCCAGAGGGCCGCAAAAAAGCGCGGGCAGCTCAAATGCAACGTTTGGGCCGAATATCCGTTCTGTCTCAGGTTTATCTATTAGACTGCTCAACCCTGTCTCGTTCTCGATCCCTTCGGAATCCAAGTTCGTTGTCTTAATACCTCCGGCCTTGAGATGTGTACGAACCATGTTCTCAACCTGTGGCACTAGCAAGTGCAGCGCCTCTGCAAACTCAAGCTCATAGCCAAGGAAGAGAGCCTTTCCGAAAAGGCGCTCACGTGCAGCAGGCACGATCGGCGACTGATTGTATTACAAAGTCAGCCTCCCGCAGGCGGTGCTCCACGAGGATAATCTCGAGAGCAGGCACAATTTCTGCCTGAACGATGAAGTGTACTTCAAGGTCGAAGCTCTTGATCATCTCTGCCCAAACGTCATCCTCCCCAGGTCCCGTACCTGATCGCCTCGCAATCACCCGGCCATCTCGCGAGATATGTGTGCTGGGGAAACGCCACAGAAGGGGATTATCTCTAAGAGCCTTCTCCGCATTCTGCCTTATGTTTGCCACCCTGAACCCAGGATGGATGTTGGCGAGAGCCAAAAGCGCTTCGATCGCACTTTTTCCTATTACTTGCTCCCGCGCGGCGTGAACAAATCCGCTGATGTCAATCGGAGGTGATTCGATGACCATTAGCTCTTCAGTAGATCGCTCTCCCGCCGCGTTCATGAGGCAGAACAATTCTGCTAGGCGCTCATCAACTTTGCGCAATTCTCTTTGCTTCCTCGGTATGCTCCTATAAACCTTGATTGCATTCTCATAAAAGCCTGCGACCATCATGTAACTACCCTGTGGTGGCGATACTTGCGCCTTCGCCTCCTTGGCCCATCCCTCGGCAATCTCTGTAGTCATCGTGATAGCTTTTCCCTCATCTCCTACCTGCTTATAACACTTGGCAGCGGCTTCAAAGAACTCACGCGATCGATGCCTGTCCCCTTGTTGGTCGAAGGCCCGAGCCAATTCCTCCAGCCTAACTGCCGTGGAGGTTTGCCAGTCTTTGCCAATGCCATTTGCAAGTAACAGATTGGCAAGCCACAAGGAGAGAAAACCATCAGCCTCACTCGCTGCGTTGAAGGCTCTTATGATCTCGGACTGGATTTTCTGAATTCGATCGCCCGCTGCGGTTCTAAGACTACGAGTCAGAGTGATGGCACGTTCCCAACATTCCCGGCCACCTTGTAGCCAAGTATCTAGGCCTATGGGAATTGCACAGTAGGCATCTATTGCTCGCAAAGCATGGATTGGGTTTCTAGGTTTACTTAGAAGCCAAGCAAGATCCGCCAAGCGTGCCTGAAGCCAATGGTCATCAATCTCTTCGGATATCTCTGCAAGAAGGTCGACATCCGGTTCTCTGAAATCATCGGGCAAGAGAGTGCGCCTGCCCTCCACTGACTTGATCGGTAGGAAGGGTTCGTTCGCACTAGTTGGCTTGAGCCTCATTGCGCAGGCGTCGGCTAACAACCAAAGTACCTTCGCCTGAGGTGCATCGGCGGTTGTAACAGCTGCTTCAGAGAGGGCGTCCCACATGCTAGAGTAGCCTTGCCGTTTGGAAGACTCAATCGCAGCTTTCCAGCCGGAGCGACGGAAATCATCAATGTTCGCGGTTGTGCCCTCTGGATAGCGTTCTTTCATAGTTCGCCCTTTGCCCTCACGGGAACTCTCCGCAACAAGGCGGCACAGCACCCGAAAGGTTCTTCAGAACGGCAGCGGAGTCAGGGTACACATCTTCACTTGCACCCAAAAGCGAGGCCGGACAGAGCTGCGAACTCCGCCCGACCTCTTGACCACGCAGGAGCCAGAACCCATGCGCAGCCCACGCAATGGTAGCAGTGTCCCCACTTCCCACCTCGACAACGCCTTCTCCCCCACCTACCTGGCCCGTCTCCGCGAGCGCGACGACAGCCTGACCGCCGCCGAGGCGGAGCTTGCCGGGCCCTGGAAGATCGAGCCGGTTCCGGGCCGGCCGGGCGCAGTCGCCATCCTCCGGATCTGGGAGGATCTCGCGATCGGCGATCCGCCGGTCGGCGTCCTCTGGCATCTGGAGACGGCGCAGCTCCTCTCCGTGCTCCTGCCGACGATCGACCGTGAGCCGCTCTTCCATTTGGAGGAAGAGGCGGCTTCCGAGGGCTTCCCGCTGGTCGCCGTATACGGCGAGCAGGGACCGCAGATCGCCGGGTGGCTCGATCGGTACGAGCCGCGATGGGCGGAAGGGCTCCACCTGTTGGAGGCGATCGTCCGCTCGCCGTGGGCGCTCGCCACTCTCCTCGAAGCCGCCGGCCCGGGCGCCGAGGAGCAGGTCGGCCGAATCCGTGCGCGGCGCCAACCGGCGTAAGGCGGTACCGACGCGGGAAGGGTGCGCGCCGGCAGCTCCCTTCCCCGCGTCTTCACGCGGGTACCGCCGCTAGCCCACGTCGATAGAGGGCAGGTCTCGCCACGGCACAACCTCCACCTCCGCCCGGCTCTGCCGGGCCTCTCCGCCATAGACCAGCCACGGCCGTCTGGCCGCGGACCCGGCGATCTCGACCCAGCGTTCCAGGTTGGCGAAGGAGTCCTGGGTCACCGTCTGCCCAGACTTGATCTCTACCGGGATCAGCCGGTCCCCCTGCTCGATCAGCACGTCTACCTCGTGACCGCTTCGGTCGCGCCAGAAGTAGAGATTCGAGGTGAGGGCGCGATTGAAGCGGGCCTTGAGCAGCTCGGAGACTACCCAGGTCTCGAAAAGAGCGCCGCGCAGGGAGTGGATGGCGAGCTGGCTGGGGTTCTGGGTTCCGAGCAGCCAGGCCGCGAGGCCGGGGTCGTAGAAGTAGAGCTTGGGCGCTTTCACCAGGTGCCGAGGTTGCTGTAGTGCGGCTGGAGAAGGTGCACGATGTAGCTCGCCTCCAGGACGGGAGGCGGTAGCAGCCGCAACGCGTGCAATCAGCATTCGACTTAGGCTAGCCGCCGCCCGGCTGATTGGCAATTCAATTTCCAATTAGCCGAGGTCTCCTTCGACAACCCGCCCGCCTTTCCAGTACGATACCGCCCCCGTTCGGAACCTCCCGAACGCGATG
>CAVWRJ010000020.1:0-21538 GCA_963757335.1 uncultured Acidobacteriota bacterium
CCTAAGTATAATCCCTAGAGTGCTTTGCGCCGCCCCGCCACGCGGCGGCCGGCGGGTACCGTCTTGCCAGGGGCGAATATGGGGCGAATGGGGATGCCGCTTGAAGGTCGCGGCGGGTGCGAGCCTCCGGCCCCAGGCTCTCCGTGCCGTGCGAGGTCGCCGCGCGCGCTCGACCGGTACGCGAGCCCGAACGAACCTCGCTCGCGGCCGAGATCCGATGCGCGGGCGCTCTGGGGCTCTCGTGACGATCGCCGAGGAGGACCCCATGTCGTGGGTGACCTCCCGGAGCAAGTGGTAGCCGTCCGCGGCTGGCGTCGGGTCTTCGGTTTCCCAGAGCTTCGCGAGCGCCCGCGAGATGCGCCGAAGCTCCGCGGCAGCTTGGCGCACCTCGGCGCGGATGCCGGTCTCCTCCCTGCGCCGCCTCGCCGGCATGCGGAACAGCCCAATCCGTCCGTGGGCCGATTGGGGGACACCGGCGTCGCTCGATCGCGGGTGTCGGCTGAGTGAGCGGCGCACCGCGGGCGGTCTTCGGCGTCGATCCCATTCCTCCTCTCCGGCGCTCCCACAACCACCATGTCTTCCGCCAGAAAAACTCCAGGGGCCATCGCTCCAGATCGTCGAGAATCGATGGGAGGATGGCCGCTCCCGCCAACGTGTCCTTGCGACCCTCGGCCGACTCGACCAACTCACACTCACCGAGTCTTCTGGCAGGAGCCGGGTTGCGCTGGACATCGGCCTCCAGCTCCAACTGGACGAGTTCGTTTTGTTACATCGAGCCTCATATGCCGCGCAAACCTGCTCGTCCAGCCCGAGCCCACCGGGGAGATAGATAGACCCTCTCACCGTCGCGACCGGTCAAGTAACGGTTTTCGACCTGCTGCCCTTTGGCGTCTTCCGATCGGAAGGACTCGGAGCCGGCGAAGCCATAATCATATCGCACTTTTCGATGGAATCCCTTCAAGAGAGGCGCCCCCGTTGTCGTTCTCAGCTCTGCTTTGCACATAACACATATTAAGAGTATCATGTTGTCATGTCCACGAGCCTCAAGGCAATCCACTCGGAGGTATTAAATGCACGGTATCGTCTTGGTTCCAGGCAAACGACTCGATATCCTATGGCTCGACCGGTCCTTCGCCCTCAATCACATTACGTGGGGCGAGATCGACTCTAATCAAGCCTTCTTTCCGCATATCTCGGCGGCATCTTCACCAGCCCGCCGGTCGCGGTTGCGGTCGACGAGAATCGGCTCGACGTCTTCGGTCTCGGGATCGACTACGCGGTCTATCACAAAGTCTACGATGCCACAGCTCCCGCCGGCAGCCAATGGACTCCGGCCTGGGAGAACCTCGGCGGAAATTTCACGAGCGCGCTGGCGGCTGTGGCCACGGGAACAGCCTCGGGAGCGCGCATTGATCTCTTCGGGCTCGGCGCGGATCAATCGCTCTTGCACCGCGCCTGGAACGGAGCAGGCTGGACCGTGTGGCACGAGCTCGGCGGAGGATTCACGAGCGTCCCCTTCGTCCTCCCCGCGTCGGGAGAGACGTTCGATCTCTTCATTCGCGGTCTGGACTTTCAGATCTATCACGCGCTCTGGACTCCCAACACCGTGCCCGCCTGGGTCCCGCTCGGTGCGGGCCTGTTGGGCGCTCCCACCGCCGCCTCCGCGCCCTGTGCGGTTCGAGTCCCGAACGGCACTGTCGTCTTTGTCACGGCAAGCGATGGCGCTGTTTGGACGACCCTGTTCGACGGACGCACCTGGAAGCCGTGGACCTCGCTCGGGCCCGCGTATCGACCGAAGCCTGTACCGAACACGGTGAATCTCAACAGCGCGCCTGCCGTCACCACGTTCACGTCCGAGCCTGTCGCCCGGGCCCTCCACCCGATCGTCCAGGCGCCGATAATTGTGAACACCAAAAAAAGGCACACCATCACGACTGCGGCGGCGCCCGTCGACCCGCCGCAGTCGGCCGCGACGAATTTCGCCGAAGTTCGTGTCGACGTTTTCGCGGTCGGGAGCGACACGTCGATCTGGCACAAGTGGCTGGACAAGGACGGCTGGCACGGCGAGACCGAAACCGATGCGACTGGCAAAGTGCGTGAAACGGGGAATTGGGTGCGCGCCGGCGATCCGTCCGAAGGCAAGGCGGCGATCACGACCTCCTGCGTCTGCGCTCCGTCGCTGGTGTCGACGGGTACGGCCCGAGGCTCGATGGCCATGCCGACCGCGGACATGAAAATGGTCCAGCCGAGGTCGAACGGTCAGATTTATCTTCTGACGTACGAGGGAACGGCTTGGCGCTCCTGGGAGCACGGCCCCCGCTTCAGGCTGCCATCACACTACACATTTTCGATCGACTCCGTACAGATCGACGCGCTTCGCTCCAACGGCCACCTCGGGCAAAGCGATACAGATTTCGTAGCCGCCACACTCACAGTCGGCAAGTGGCCCTTGAAGACGGCCACATTTCCTCTCGGTGACGTCAGCACTGGCGGACAACAACTGTTCAATCTAGTGTTCGGCCCTGTGGTGGTGGAGATGTGCGAGCCCGCCATCCTCACGTATTCAATCGTCAACAGCGGTCAGGCGAGCGCCATGGGCAGCATTCAAAGCATACTCCTCAAGGGGGCCGAGGACTATGTCAACGATCAGTTAAAGTCACTGGCCTCTCCAGATCCTACGACGATCGCAATCTCGCCGGACCTTCCCGAGGTGGTGTTGGACGCCGGCGGAGGTCCGACGATCTTCGGGAGCCTGCTCGGCGCTGGGGTCGGCGTGTTTGGTGTCGACTTCCTCATCGGCACTCTTTTGCTAAGTCCTCTTCTGTCCCTTGCATTTGCCAATTGCGATGGCGTCGTCGCTGCCGAGCCCATCGGTTATCAAAAGGGGCGCGATATCGAGAGCCTGTTCGCGAGTACGGGGACACAGAAGTATAATGGCCGCACCAGGCATCTCGGCAGCGACTCGGCGACCGGATGCGGCAGGAATTCCGATTACACCGTAGCGTGGTCCATAACACAGTCGAAGCTCGGCACGTAGCCGTCGCCACAGGGTTAGGTGTCAGGGACTTCTCGAAGGATCGTCGTAAAATTGGCTAAGGACAGAGAAAGTCGCCTCTGGAATGCCCTGAATGAGTTGATCTCCGCTGTACCCCTCTCCGGGGGACTGCTCTTCGGACACACCTCTGGCCGAGGCCCGCATCGTAGTGGTCACTCTTCTTTCTTTCCTCGCTCGGTTTGGCTGTCGTCTCTACTGCCCCAGGCGAGAATCTCCAGCACCGCACGGGTCAGCCGCGATGCGAAGCGCCCGCCCTCGGAGACGATTAAAGCGATTTCGGCCCGCAACTCTCGCTCTTCCGGAGAGATCTCCGGAGCGCCGGAGAAGTGCTGGGAATCCTCCTCGCCTGGTGCGCTCATCTGAGCCCGGAGCATCTGGATAAAGGCCTGCGTCTGGTCGAGGGCCGAGAGCGGCAGCCCCAGAGCGCGGATGAGCTTTTGCAGGGTTTGGGTCTGCGGATCGACCTTTCCCCACTCGTAGTCGGAGATCGCGCTGTTGGTCACTCCCGCCGCTTCGGCCAGCTCGCTCTGGCTCCAGCGGCGGACGATGCGCAGGATGGAGAGGGTGACCGCCAGGTCGTCGTTCGTCACCGTTTCAGCTCGCCTCCCCGAAGCCGTTCCCCGCCTCGGTAATCTTCGCTTGCACTTCCAAGGTGAGGGTCAAGGCCGAAGCGATCCGGCGGAACGTCAGGATCTCCTCGGGCAGGAGCACCCGGCCGCAGCGCGACCGCAGCCAGCGCCGGAGCACCGGGTGACCGCCGATGTCATAGCTCGCGACCTCGGGTGAGATGCCCTCGAAGCCGAGATCCTCAGGATTGACGTAGAGCCGGCCCTCGTCCTCCCAATAGCGAAGGAAGCTGCGCGGGCGCGGCCCCAAGGGCTGGCGGGCATCGCCGACCAGACCGACCGGAGGATCGAGGAGGCGCCGGTCTGCGAGCAGGTGAAGGCCGATCAGCTCCGCTCCGAGCGCCGCCAGGTGGAGGGTGAAGCCCCCGTGTAGGAGCCTTCTGTACCGGTCCCGGTAGATCGGATCGTAGAGCGCGGCGTAGACGTAGCCCAGGTCTCCTCGGGTCGTGGCATCTCGCTGTAACGCTCTCCCTCAAGGGAGACAAATGTTCTTTCCCGCCATCTCTACGCGCCCTTAGCTCAGCTGGATAGAGCGACAGCCTCCAGATCTGTAGATCAAGGGTTCGAATCCTCTAGGGAGCACCATGAAATCAACAACTTACAGAACATCCCTCGGACCCGGACTCTCCGGGTAAGCAGGGGGTAAGCACGCGGATAGTTTCGCGGCGGTCGTCGTCAACCAGGCGCTGGCGGGGGAGTTGTGGCCTAGCCGGAACGCGTCGGCCGGCTCACCTGCCCTCGGGCGGCGGTGGGACGGACGGCTCGTCTTCTTCGGGAGGCAGCGGAAGGGCGACGAAGCGGAGGCCGGCGCGGAGCAGGACTCCAATCACGGCGACGGTGACGCCGAGCGGCTTGCCGTGCCAGAGTCCGGCGAAGCCCTCGCGGATCTCGGTCGCCAGGACGTTCGCCTGGCCGCCGTACATCTCCAGCTGCCGCAGGTAGGCCTTGGTCTCGGGCAACTCGTAGTCCGCCGGCAGCCTCCGGCTCGCCGCGATGTAGATCGCGAGGCCGGCGACGACCCCGACGACGAGCGCGATGTTGCCGAGCAGCCGCAGCAGGGTGCCGCGGTCGAGCCCGCTCCAGCTCATGCGCGGCCTCGCGGCCGCCGCTCCATCGCGGGGGCGGAGGGGGCAGGGGCACCGGTCATCTGCCGAGTCTAGGCGATCTGCTCGATCTTAGGGGAGTCGCTCATGGTTCATTGCAGACCGGAAAACGGCGAGCCGCCGCGCGACCGAGTTCCCCGCCACAGCGCTCCAAGCCATGAGCAGGTAGATCCAGATCCGAGATACGGCTCTCCAAGCGTGAGCGAGGCGTCTCAAAGTCAGGGGTACGGGGCTCCAGACCAGAGATAGGGGGACTCCGACTCGGAGATACGGGGGCGCAAGGTTCGAGATACGGGTCTCCAGGCCAGAGACACGGGGACTCAGACTCAGAGACACCGGGGCTCAGACTCAGAGACACAGGGGCTCAGACTCAGAGTACGGGGGCTCAGACTCAGAGTACGGGGGCTCAGACTCAGAGTACGGGGGCGCAGAGTCAGAGTACGGGGGCGCAGAGTCTGAGACACGGGGTCGGCAAACCGTAGGAACCTGCGTCGAGGAAATAGGGTGGGAATCAGGACTTCTGGCTCGGCAGATTTCCTGCCGCCGGACCGGGCTGTTCCGGGCGTTCCCTCAAACGGGTGCGTTCTCTTTACACGCTCCCGCGCTGGACGACCCACTCCGCCGGCTGCTGGGTGACGTCGGCGATCCTGTCGAAGTCGTGGTCGTAGTGCAGTAGCGTTAGGCCCGCCGCTTCGGCGGCCGCCGCGATGATGAGGTCTGGGATGGGAACGCGGGGCTGGCCGCTCCGGGCCAACTCGGCTTGAATGTCGATAGCGCGTTCCAGAACCTTCTCGGTGATGGGGACGGAGTGGTAGGCGAGAGCTCTGCGCTGCCGGATCCGCCGGGATCGTTGCGGCCGAGGGGCCCTAGGAGTAGGCTTCTGACAGGACATGTACAGCGACGAAGACTTGGACTCCGCGGTCGCCGCGGGAGCGTTGAGCGCCGAGGCGGCGGCGGCCTTTCAAGCGCACGTCGCCGAGCGCGAGCCGCTGCCGACCGTCGATGAAGAGCGCTTTCGCCTGGTCAACGGCTTCAGCGACGTCTTCGTCGTGGTCGCGAGCGCCCTCCTGCTGACCTCGATCGGCTGGATCGGCAACACCATTCGTCCGTGCGTGGGTGCGCTCGCCGTCGGCGTCGCCGCCTGGGCGTTGGCGGAGTTCTTCACCCGCCGGCGCCGCATGGCCCTACTCGCCATCGGGTTGGCCTTCGCCTGTCTGGGGGGTGCCTTCTTCTCCGGTTTCCTGTTCTTTGAACGGAGCAGCGGCAACGTCGCCATCGCGAGCACCTGGGCCGCCTTCGCCGCCTGGCTCTATTGGCTGCGATTCCGGGTCCCTATCACGGTGGCCGCGGGTACCGCCGCCGTCGTCAGCGGCGTGATCGGCACTGTCGTCTCCCTCGCTCCGAATACCCACGACTGGGTGTCACCCTTGATGTTCCTCGCCGGTCTCGCGGTCTTCGGCTACGCCCTGCGATGGGACGCCTCCGATCCCCAGCGCCGGACCTACCGCTCGGATGTCGCCTTCTGGCTCCATCTCCTGGCGGCTCCCCTCCTGGTCGATCCGGTCTTCACCAAGATAGGCGCGCTCGCCGGTCCGGCGAGAGGCGTTCAGATGCTCTGGATCGTCGTTCTATACGCTGCCATCGCCTTTGTTTCTCTCGCCATAGATCGCCGCGCCCTCCTGCTGTCGGCGCTGTGTTTCGTCCTCTACGCCTGCACTGCCCTGCTGAACAAGAGCTTCGTGGGCCTCGGCTTCGCCATCACCGGCTTGGTTCTCGGCTCCGCCCTGCTCCTCCTGTCCGCTTTCTGGCAGAAGAGTCGCGCACTCGCGCTCCAGTCGCTGCCTGCCGCGTTCCAGGCGCGCCTCGCTCCGCTTCGGTAGCCCACGCTAAGCCACAGGCTTCGGTGGCTGGAGTCCATCGGGGGGTAGATAGCGTAGGCCAGGTCGGCAGCGCGATTGCAGCCCGTTCGCAAACGGATTGCCTCCCACCGGCGTATGCCTCTCAGCTCTATGTCGTCTACTGTCATCGAACGCCTCCTCCTCGCCCTGCTCCTCGCCCTGGTGGGGGGGATCTGCCTGGCCCGGGGAATCGGCCTGGCCAGCGATCCGCACCGGCTGGATGCCCATGAGGAGCGGACCTGGATGCAGTGGGCGCATCCGCGCTCCGACCTCCCGGCCCTGTTCGCCCGGGTGGCGGCGGGGCTCGGCCCGGACGAGGTGATCTGCCTGCAGATTCCTCGAAACCTGGGGCCGGTGGAGCGGTTCCAATATCTGGCCAACTACTACCTCGTGGACCTGCGGGTCGCGGCGATCCGGCTGCGAGGGGCGAGACGGGGCTTTCCGCCCCAGGCGACGGTCGTCCGGATCGACTGGCAGGGCGAGGTGGAGGTGGAGCGTGGGTCCGGCGGCGGCTAGTTTTCTCGACCTCGCGGTTGGGGCGGCCCTGGCGCTCCTCGTCGGCTGGAGCCTCCTCCGGCCGCTGGGGTCGCAATCCGGCCGCCGCGCTGCGCTCCGGCCGGCCGGCCTGGGGCTGGCGCTGGTCTTCGGGATCACCCTTCTCGTGGGGATCGGCTTTCCTCTCGCCCGGCTCGGGGCGCCGGTCACCCCGGGCGGCATCGCCGGCCTGGCGGTGATCCTCGCCGGCACCCTCCTCGTCGGCGGTCGCCGGCAGCGCCGGCAACACCGGCAACACCGGCAACACCGGCAGGCCTCCCTCTGGCTGGAGGAGGGGGTTCCCGGCGACCGTGGGTCGGGGCTCGCCGGCCTCCTCGTCCTCGCCGGCCTGGCGCTCTTCCTCGTCAAGCTCGCGCTCGCCCCGCTGTGGACCTGGGACCACTTCGCGGTCTGGGGGTTGAAGAGCCGGCGGATGATCGTCGACGGGGCTCTCGACCTCGGGTTTTTGGACCTCAGGATCTTCCACGGCTCGGAGGCCCACTACCCTCTCGGACTGCCGTTCGCCTGGCGCCTGCTCGCCCTCGGGGCCCTCCCCGGCGACCTCGCCTTCAAGGTCTGCCATGCGCTCTTCGGCCTGGCGCTCGTCGCCGTCACCCGGCACGGGCTCCTCCTGGCGAGCGGATCGCGGCGGATCGCCAACGCCCTCGCCGCCTGGCTCGCCGTCTCCCCGGTCCTCTGGGACACGATCGGCGTCGGCCATGCCGATCTGCCGATGGGGCTCTGGGTGGTCACCGCCCTCGTCCTCGTCCTCGGCGCCCTCCAGACCGCCGAAACGAGCGGGGATGCCACCAAAGACGCCAATATCGCCCCCGCTGAGAGCGAGCGCGCGGCAACCCAGCTGCGGCTCGCCGGCCTCGCCGCCGGCTTTCTCCCCTGGATCAAGCAGGAGGGGCTGCTCCTCGCCCTCGCGCTCGTCGCCGCCGCGGCCCTCCTGATCTGGCGCTCCGCCCTGCCGGACCGCCCGCGGCGGCTGCTCGACCTCGGCCTGCCGGCCGCGGTGACTCTCGCCGGGTCCCGCCTGGTAGCCAACGTCGCCCGCACCCACGGGGTCGACTTCTTCGCCGGCCGCTGGTGGGTGCGGGCGGCCATCCGGGTGCCCCATGCCGGGGTGCTCTTGCGCCTCGCCGCCCTCGACCTCCTCGCCCCCGACTGGCTGGGGATCTGGATCGCCTTCTTCCTCGCCGGCGCCGTCTGCCTCCTCGCCGCGGCCCGGCGGCGGCCGCGAAACGACACCGCGGCGGTCCTCGCCGGACTGGTCGGGGCGCTCCTCTCCGTCTACGTCGCGGTCTATTTCGTCACCGTCCTGCCGCCTGCCGAGCACCTGCAGGGCTCGTTCTTCCGCATCCTCTGCCCGCTCACACCGGTAGCGCTCCTCGCCATTGCCGCCCTCTTCCGGCCGCCGGGTGAGCGCCGGAGCGGTGCGGTTTGGCGGGCGCCGGCGGGTGCGGTTTCGGGCTCCGCGGAGCCCGCCGGGAGCGGGCTTTCTCAGCTCCGCGTGGCGCGGCAGCGGAGTTGGGAGCGATGGCAGCGCCGCCGCCGCGCGGGCTGGGCGAGCCTAACGGGGTATCGGGGAGGGCCAGACCGTCCCCTTCGACACCGACGATCAGGGTGAGCGCCGCTCCCCCGCCCCGGGGGGCGGGGACGCACTCGGCGGTGACGGCGGCGAGCCCCGCCTCGAGCTCGGCGAGAGCCCGACTCCCCTCGACGAGGCGGATCCGGGCGGTCATCGGCATCGATTTCATGCAGGCCTCGGCAGCTCCCTCCAGGGAGAGCAGCGCCCGCCGAAGCCGTCGGTCGAGGACGGGCTCCGGAAGGGGGAGGAGGGCGGCCACCGGCAGCAGCGCCTCATGGAGCGGATAGCCGAGACCGTGCGAGTCCGGTCCCCAGCCCTGCCCGACGCTCAAGAGCGCCTCGTCCAGGGCGGTATGGAGAGGGCGCGCGGCGGCGGGGTAGGAGCGGCACCAGGCGGCAATCGGGGGGAGAGGATCGGCGGGGGCGGCGGCCCTGGCGGTCGCAGCGGCTCCTGGGGCGGCGGCCAACGGCGGGAAGAGCAGGCAGGACAGCAGGCAGCAGGTCTTGAAGCGGCATTTCGGCATGTCGAGTCTCCCGGCCGCGTGGTAGTTTGAGAGCGGATCGCGGCCTTCTTCCCGGCATGACGCATTTCACCCCCCTCCTTCGCTCACTTATGCCTGGTCCCCGCGGCGCGGCTGCCGCGGTGGTCAATCCGTACCGCGATTCCGACCCCGCCCTCGACCGGCCGGGCGCGGCGCGGCGACGGCGGCAGAACCTGGAGGCCTATCTCGACCGGGTGGGACATCCGCGGATCGTCCTGCTCGGCGAGGCGCTCGGATTTCGCGGCGGGCGGTTCTCGGGGATCGCCTTTACCAGCGAACGACAGCTCGCGGGCGACGACGGCCGGCGCCTCCCCTGGGCGGGCCCCCCTTTCCAGTCGACGAGCACCCGGCCGGGGCTGTGGCTCGAACCCTCCGGCAGCGTCGTCTGGGGCGCCCTCGGCGGCGACCCGCGCGGCGTCCTCCTCTGGAATGCCTTCCCCTGGCACCCCTATGCCGGCAAGGGGCCGCTCTCGAACCGCACCCCCGAACGCCGGCTGCTGACCGGCAACCTCCATGTCCTGGAGGAGATGCTCGCCGCCTGCCCCGGAGCGCGGGTGATCGCCGTGGGCCGGACCGCCCAGGCCGCCCTCGGCCTCCTCGGGGTCGAGGTGCCCGCCCTCCGCCATCCGGCCTACGGGGGGGCCGCGATCTTCCGCCGGCAGCTCGCGGACCTCCTCGCTCCTCCGGCACAGAAGTCCGTGCTAATATAGATGGACTTCTTCCCCGCGGCCTCGCCGCAGGAGGTCTCTATGCTTCGCTCGCTCTCCCGGCTCGGCCTGGCCCTCGGCATGCTGCTCGTCCTGGCGCTGCCGGCCGGCGCCGACATCTACCATGTCAAGCTCTCGTCCGGCACCGTCATCGACACCCGCTACCAGCCGCAGGACGCGAGCTGGGACAAGAGCATGGTGCTGCTCTTGACCGAGGTGGGCAACTGGGTCGGCGTGCGCAAGGACGAGATCGAGAGCGTCACCGCGGAGAACGCCACCCGCGGCTTCGGCGTGACCATCCGGAACAACACGATCTCTTTGGGGGTCGCCCCCAACGACCAGCCGAACCCCAACGGCGACAAGGGTGCCGCGGCGCTCGACCGCCTGACCCAGGCGATCCAGGGACTCTCGCAGAGCCAGCAGCAGAAGCCCTACACCATCCAGCAGGGCGTGTCGTCGGAGCAGACGCAGGGGATCCCGGCCGGCTTCATCAACCCGAATGCGAGCGGCGGCGGCCAGCCGGTGGCGATCCCGGTGCCCTTCCCCGCCGGATCGGGATCGGCGGCTCCGGCAGCCCCGACTCCGCCAAGCTCGCAGTAGAGCGGCGCGCCGGAGCTCAAGGTCACGACTCTCTCCGCCTCCTCGCCACCGTCCTGCCGAGCGCGCGGCGGTGGCCGGTCGAGATCCTCTGGAGCGCCCACCCGGGCGCTCCTTGCACTCCTCCTCTTTTTCGCCCTCATCTTCGCTCTCGCGGGCTGCCGGACCGAGCCCGCGGCGGTGCGCTCGCCGCGGCGCATCGTCGTTCTCGCCCCCAGCCTCACCGAGACTCTCTTCGCCCTCGGTCTCGGCCCCCGGGTGGTCGGGGTGGGCGACTTCTCCCACTTCCCCCCCGAGGTGCTCTCCCGGCCGCGCCTGGGCGGGCTGTTCGACCCCAATCTCGAACGGATCGTGGCTCTCCATCCCGACCTCGCGGTGCTCCTCCCCAGCGAACGCGACCTGGGGGACAAGCTCTCACGGCTGGGGATCGCCTCGCTCGTCGTCCGCAACGAGAGTCTGGCCGACGTCGAGCACGGCTTCACGGCGATCGCCGACCGCTGCGGGGTGCCGGAGACCGGCCGGCGGCTCGCCGCCGAGCTCCACCGGGGGCTCGCCCCCCGGCCACCCCGTAAAGGAGCGCCCCTCCGGGTGGTCCTCTCGGTGGGACGGCAGGCCGGACGGCTGACCGACCTCCTGGTGGCCGGACCGGGGACCTTCTACGACGAGCTCCTCACCCGCCTGGGGGCGCGGAACGCCTTTGCCGACGCTCCCGTGCGCTATCCGCAGGTGGCGCTGGAGGAGGTGCTGACCCGCGCGCCGGACGTGATCCTGGAGATCCGGGAGGATCTGCCGTCCCCCGCGGTCGTCCGGCAGCTGACGACCGAGTGGTGGGGTCTGCCTCAGCTCCAGGCGGCGAGCCGGGCGCAGGTCTTCGTCCTCGCCGGGGACTACGTGGTGGTCCCGGGGCCCCGTCTGCCGCGGCTCTACCGGGAGATGGGACAGATCCTCGACGCCGCGGCCACTACCGCCGCATCCACCACCGCTGTGAAGGCTCCCCGGTGAGCGGTCCGCCTCTCCTCGCCGCCCGCGGCCTCACCTGGCGGGCGGGAACGCGGACGATCCTGGGGCCGCTCGACCTCGACGTCTTCCCCGGCGAGTGCCTGATGGTGGTGGGGCCCAACGGGGCGGGGAAGACCACTCTCCTGCGGCTCTTGACCGGCCTCCTCCCGCCGGCCAGCGGCGAGATCCGCTACCGCGGCCGGCCCCTCCCGAGCCTCCCCCGGCGGGAGCGGGCGCGCCACATCGCCTACGTCCCCCAGGTCCGCCCCGCCTCGGTGCCGCTCACCGTCTTCGAGGTGGTGCTCCTCGGGCGCTACCCTCACCTCTCGCCGTTCCAACTGGCGCCGCGGGCGGCGGACTTCGCTGCCGCCGAGGAGGCGCTCGCGGTCGTCGGGATCGCCGATCTCCGCGAGCGGCCCCTCGACCAGCTGTCGGGGGGCGAACGGCAGGCGGTCTACATCGCCGCCGCCCTGGCGCAGGAGGCCGAGCTCCTGGTGCTCGACGAGCCCACGACCCACCTCGACGCCCGTCACCAGCGGGAGGTGGCGGCCCTCCTCTTCAAGCTCAAAGGGGAGGCGGGGCGGACGGTCGTCGCCGCCACCCACGACCTCAACCTCGCCTCGCTCCTGGGCGACCGGCTGCTCGCCCTCTCCGGCGGACGGGCCCTGGCGGTGGGGAGCCCGGCCGAGATCCTCCGCCCGGAGCTCCTCGGCACCCTCTTCGGCACCCGCTTCGAGGTCGTCCGTGGCGGCGAGCGGCCGGTGACCCTCCTAGAGCTCGCGCCGTGAGCCATCCTGATCGGTCCTGGCTCCGTCTGATCCTGCGGGCCGGCTCCTTCGGGCGCTTCGCGCAGCCAGTCGCCGGTCCTCGGAACCAGACGGAGCCAAGACCTCCCGATCACCCTCGGGGCCGGCGGCCGGCCCTCGCCCTCACCCTCCTCTTCCTGTTCTGGGTGGCGGTGCTCCTCGGGGCGCCGCTCGTCGGCAGCCACCCGGGGCTCGTCCGGGAGCTCCTCGCCGGCGATCCCATGGCGGCGGCGATCTTCTGGCAGCTCCGGCTGCCGCGGGTGATCCTCGCCCTCTTGGCCGGGGGCGGGCTCGCGGTCTCGGGGCTCGGCTTTCAGACCCTCTTCAGGAACCCGCTCGCCGAGCCCTACACCCTGGGGGTGGCGAGCGGCGCCGCCCTGGGAGCGGTCCTCGCCCTCCGCCTCACCGAGGGCCGGCAGCTCCTCGGCCTCCCCCTCCTCACCCTCTTCGCCTTCGCCGGGGCGCTCGCGGCGACCGGCCTCGTCGTCGGCCTCGGGGGGAGGCGCCAGGGGGAGGAGACCGGGACTCTGCTCCTCGCCGGCATCGCCGTCTCCCTCTCCTGCTCGGCCCTGATCCTCTTCGTCCAGTACCTCTCCGACTCGACCCAGACCTTCCGGATGGTGCGCTGGATGATGGGCGGGCTCTCGGTCGCCGGCTATCGCGAGGTCCTCTGGCTCCTCCCCTGGGTGCTCGGGGGGAGCGCTTTCCTCCTCCTCAGGCGCTGGGACCTGAACCTTCTCTTGACCGGCGAGGAGATGGCGGCGAGCCGCGGCATCGACCTCGGCCGGCTGCGCCTGGAGATCCTCCTCGTCACCTCGCTGATGATCGGCGCCCTGGTCGCCATGGCGGGGCCGATCGGCTTCGTGGGCCTGATGGTCCCCCACATGCTCCGCCGCTCGGTGGGGCAGGACCACCTGATCCTCGCCCCCGCCTGCCTCCTGGGCGGCGGTGCCTTTCTCGCCCTCTGCGATGCCGGAGCGCGGGTGGTGATGGCCCCCGCCGAGCTGCCGGTCGGGGTGCTCACGGCGCTCCTCGGCGGACCGTTCTTCCTCTGGCTGCTGCTCCTACGCCGGCGCTCCTAGGCGCTCCTAGGCGCTCTTGGGCGCTCTTGGGTACGCCTCTGGGTACAATAGGGGCCATGCTCCTCTACCGCATCGGACCGGAAGGTTTCTACGCCGTCGCCGAGGAGCCGGGGGCGCCGCTCTCGGTCCTCTACTCCGACCCCTTCGAGACCCGGCCCGGCGGCTGGGAGCTCGGCCGTACGGTCGACCCGGAGTCGGCCGGACTCCTCGTCCCCATCGTGCCGGGCAAGATCGTGGGCATCGGCCGCAACTACCGCGAGCACGCCAAGGAGCTCGACAACCCGATGCCTGCCGAGCCGCTGATCTTCTTGAAAGCCACCTCGGCGCTCCTCGGCCCCCTGGCGCCCGTCGTCCTACCGCCCGAAAGCCAGCGGGTGGAGTACGAGGGGGAGATCGCCGTCGTCGTCGGCCAACGGCTCACCCGCGCCGATCCGGAGACCGCGCGGAGCGCTGTCCTGGGCATCACCTGCGCCTGCGACGTCACCGCCCGCGATCTCCAGAAAAAGGACGCCACCTTCGCCCGCGGCAAGGGCTTCGACACCTTCTGCCCCCTGGGGCCGGCGATCTGGGTCGGCGCCGACCTGGCAGACCTCGCCGTGATCACCCGGGTCAACGGCGAGGAGCGCCAGCGCGGCCACGTGCGCGAGATGGAGTGGGGGATCGTCGAGCTCCTCGTCTACACCTCGCGCTTCATGACCCTGGAGCCGGGCGACGTGATCTTGACCGGCACCCCCGCCGGGGTGGGTCCGCTCGCCGACGGCGACACTCTGGAGGTCGAGATCCCCGGGCTCGGGGTGCTCACCAACCCGGTCGAGGCGTTCCGGGGGAAGTCTTAAGCCGCCCGGAGCGAGCGCCAGGGGAAGAGCAGCAGGGAGCCCACGAAGAGGAGATGGACCGCACCGCCCGCGAAGACACCGGAGAACAGCCCCGCCATCCAGAGCGAGAGGAGCGCCAGCGCGAGGGCGGCGCGCGGCGTGGGGGACGCGAAGAAGGCGGGGGGCACGCCGGGAAATTATCACAGCGATGATTCGAGCCGTAACCTTCGACGTCACCGGGACCCTCCTCCACTCCCCGCGCCTCGGCGAGCTCTACGCCGAGGTGCTCTCCCGGCACGGGATCGCGGTCTCCCCGGGCGAGGCCGGACGGCTGGTGCGCCTCGTCTGGCAGGAGCTCGCCTGCTCGGCCGACCCCGGACGCGACCGCTTCCGCTCCCACCCGGAGGGAGCGCGCGGTTTCTGGCAGCGCTTCCTCGAGCGCCTGGCCGAGCACCTCGAAGCCCCCGTCCCGTCGCGCTTCGCCGCCGCCGAGCTGTTCCACCGTTTCGGCACCCCCGAGGCCTGGGAGGTCTACCCCGAGGTGCGGGAGGTCTTGACGGCCCTCCGGGAGCAAGAGCTCCGCCTCGCGGTGATCAGCAACTGGGACCAGCGCCTGCCGCTCCTCCTCAAACGGCTCGGGCTCACCCCCCTCTTCGACGCCGTCGTGACCTCCTCGGAGGTGGGAGTCGAGAAGCCCGATGGCCGCATCTTCGCCGAGGCCTTGCGGCGGCTTGAGGTGGCGCCGGGTGAGGCCCTCCACGTCGGCGACAGCCCCTTGGAGGATGTCGAGGGGGCGATCGCCGCCGGCATGGAGGCGGTGCGGCTCGACCGCTCCCGCCGCCATAGCGGCATTCCCGATCTCTCGGCGCTGGGCTTCGAAGCCGGATTGATCCGGCGTAGCTCCTAGCCCGAAGAATTTCCGGCAGGGGCTTACGTGCGCCCCCTACCCTCCCTCCACGAGACCCCCGGGAGGTCCCCCTGTGCTAGACTGACACTACTTCCAGAAGATACTCCGGATGAAAATTTCCACCAAAGGCGAGTACGGAATCCGGGCGATGCTCTATATCGGGATGCACTCCGAGGAGGGCCCCGTCACCAGCCATGAGATCGCCAGCCGCCAGGGCATTCCGGAACCCTACCTGCGCCAGATTTTAGCCCTCCTCTCGAAGGACCGGCTGATCCAGTCGAACCGCGGTCCTCAGGGAGGGCACATCCTCGGCCGGCCGGCCGCCGACATCTCGCTCCGGCAGATCCTGATCACCCTCGAAGGGCAGATCACCGCCGTCGACCAGATCCTCGCCCTCCCCTGCACGATCGACTTCGGGCCGGATCACTGCTCCATCCGCGAGGTCTTCCTGGAGGTCAAGCGGGCGGTCGAGCGTATTTTGACCGAGACCACGCTCGACGTCCTGATCGCCCGCCAGCGGGACATCCTCGATCGCCATATCCTGATCCCGCGCGACCTGTCGCCCGCGACGACCGTGCGCACGCTCCTCCCCATCCTCGTCGAGTGATGCCGGCGGGCGGGGCGGCCTGGACGGCCGGGGCGGTCTGAGAGCCGTGCTCGGGCGCATTCTCGCCATCGCCGTCGGCGGGGGAATCGGAGCGGTCGCCCGCTATCTCCTCGAGAGCTGGGTGCAACGCTCGCCCGTCCTACTCCGCTGGGGCTCGCTCGGCCCCGCCCTCCCCTGGGGCACCTTCGTCGTCAACCTGACCGGCTGCCTCCTGATGGGTTTCCTGGCCGGCCTCTTCGACGAGCGGCGGGTGGTCTCCCCGGAGTTCCGCTCCTTCGTCTTGATCGGCATCCTCGGCGGTTACACCACCTTCTCCTCCTTTGCCCTGGAGACCCTGCGTCTGGTCCAGGAGGGGAGCTTCGCGCTCGCCGCGCTCAACGGCCTCGGCGCTCCCGCCTGTTGCCTGGTGGGCGTCTGGGCCGGCGATACACTGTCCCAGGTCGTCTAGAAAGAGGTCCCCATGAAGCTCGAAGGCGAAGGCGTCCTGCTCCGGATCTTCATCGGCGACTCGGATCGCCATGAGGGGATCCCCCTCTACGAGGCCATCGTCCAGCGGGCGCGGGCGAAGGGGCTCGCGGGGGCGACCGTCTTCCGCGGCTTCGAGGGCTTCGGAGCTCACAGCCTCGTCCACACCTCGCGCATCGTCCACCTCGCCGAGAACCTGCCGATCGTGGTCGAGATCGTCGACAAGCAGGAGAAGATCGACGCCTTCCTCCCCGAGCTCGACGGCCTGATCCCCGAGGGGTTGGTGACCCTGGAGAAGGTCCAGGTCATCTTCTACCGCGTCCGCGAAGCGGATCACCCGCACACGCACTGAGGCGTCACGGGAACGGTGTCTGGCGCCGGTCTAACCGCCACGGTGTGCCTGCAAGCGGTGACCGCCTACTCAGGAGGATCTGCAGGCTCCTAGTCTAGTGGTCTGTCAAGGCAGAATTGACAGATGGCGCCAGGCAGGCTCCGGAGGGTCGGCGCAAGGAGCGGATTGCGACCGAACTGCCCCGGCCCGGTACAGGTTTGCCGCGGTGGCGCACACGACTGGAGCGGAGCAGCTCTGGTTACGGGCGGTTGAGAGGCCAACCGCGGCGGAGCAGAACCGTTTTGGGCGAGAGCAGATCCGCACTGCGGCGGAGCAGAGGTCAACCGCCGCGGAATGGAACTGCACCGCTCCAGACAAGAACCGTTCCGCCGCAGAAGAGAGCTGCACCGCTCCAAACAAGAACCGTTCGGTCGCAGAACAGAACGTCACCGCTCCAAACAAGAACGATTCCGCCGCGGATCAGAACGTCACCGCCCTAAAAGCGTAGGCGCCCGCTGCGGTGAAGGTCTCGCCGCAGGCAATCAGGAACCGTTCTCCACCCTCTTGGCGGAAGCCAAGGAGATGCCTGGTCGCCAGGAAGACCAAGATCCGGGCTCGGCACCTCTTCTGCCGTGAGCGCAGCGCTCCCACCTGCTTGTGGCCAGAATGGCTATGGGGGGCGTTCTCCTCGACCGTCCTGTTCCACCGCTGGCTCGCCTTGTCGCGCCACTCCGCGACCAACCGTTCAATTCTGCTGTGCCAGCCCACTAGCTCGACTCCAGCCGGAGCCAGCGAGCTTCCTGCTGCAGCGTCCGTGCGAAGCGGCCGCCCTCTTGTTGGAGCCGTTCCCACTCCTCGCGCGAATAGACGAGGAGCTCGGCGGGGACGGGGAGCGGGGTGAGGTCCCAGCCGAGCGCGCGGCGCTCGAAGGGGTCGGACGACGACTCGACCACCGCGATCAGATTGAGGTCGCTGCCCACCCCGGCGTCCCCCCGGGCATAGGAACCGAAGTAGCCCAGGTGGAGGAGCCCGGGGTGGCGCGGCGCCTCCTCGCCGGCCCATTCCACGAGCCGCCGCTCCACCTCGCGGCAGTCAGGCCACTTGAGCACGGACGAAGACAAGGGTCTCACCGGCATAGCGAATCGCATGGCACCTGCTGATGTCCAAAAAAAACCGTCCGCGGTAGAATGTAACGATGTCCGTTCCCTTGAAACACATCGACCTGCTTCTCGACGAGGACCTCATCACGAGGCTGGAAGAGGAGTCCCGGCTTCAACAGGCCAGCATATCGGATGTCGTGCGCAACCTCCTGGCCCGCGATCTGGGAGTCACCCGGCCAGCTCATGGGTTCGTGGAGCGGATCCGAAACCTCCGCGCAACGATCGGGCCTATCCCCCCTGACAGCACCGAGATCGTCCGCGAGTCCCGAGATCACGGATGGTGAAGCGGGTCCTCGATACCAGCGTCGTCGTGAAGTGGTTCTTCGCCGAAGAAGGCACCGATCGGGCCGAGGTCTTTCTCAGAGAGCTGGAGCAGGAGGCCGCAAGAGTGATCGTCCCCTTGTCCCTCTACTACGAGTTCTGCAATGTTCTGTGGGTCAAGCGGCGCACTGGTCTCAATGAAGCGGCGGCGTCAGCCATCTGGCAGGAGTTGATCCAGCTCCCGCTCGAGGTGGTCGAGGGAACCGACCTGCTGCCACAGGCTTTGGCTTTCAGCTATAGCCATGAGGTATCGCCTTACGATGCCGCTTTCGTCGTCCTGGCGCAGCACCAGAAATGTGACTTCATCACCGCGGATGGGCCTCTCTGGCGCAAGACCCATGGTGCCCATTCCTGGGTCCGGTTGCTGTGAGCTCTACAAGCGGTCGCCTTGGCCCAGGACCGAGCTTCGACTCTGGTAAGGCAGTCAGACTTTCGAAGACGTCGAGAAGCAGCTCTCTCAAGTTGGCAAACGCTTCCTGCTGGGTCTCTCCGGATGCGTTGATATTTGCGTCGGCGAAGGAAGCCACGAATCCGCCGGTGCCCCTCTGCACGCAAACAGGTATCGCCTTCTCACCCTGTACGGTTCAGGTGCGAAGGTTGTGATGTTAAACGTCACGGAGTGAGGTCCCAGCAGAGATCAAGAAAAAGCCCCCGCCCGCGAGTGCGGACGGGGGCCAGTGTGCAGGTACGCGGCGATCAGCCTTCGACCGGGATCCGCATCTTGTAGAACGAGCGCCAGACGAAGAAGCAGGCGACGGCGAAGAAGCCGATGGCGAGGACCGTGCTCACGGTCCGGTCCATGCCGACCGCCAGCTCGACCGCGAGGAGGCCGAAGAGGGTCGTGAACTTGATGATCGGGTTCATGGCGACCGACGAGGTGTCCTTGAACGGATCGCCCACCGTGTCGCCGACGACCGTCGCGGCGTGGAGCGGCGTCCCCTTTTCGTGCAGCTCGACCTCGACGATCTTCTTCGCGTTGTCCCAGGCGCCGCCGGCGTTGGCCATGAAGATCGCCTGGTAGAGACCGAAGAGGGCGATCGAGATCAAGTAGCCGATGAAGAAGAAGGCGTCCAAGCAGGCGAAGGCGAGGGTGATGAAGAAGATGGTCAAGAAGATGTTGAACATCCCCTTCTGGGCGTAGTTGGTGCAGATCTCGACCACCTTCTTGCTGTCCTCGATCGAGGCTCTCTCGCCGCCGCCTTCGAGCTTGATGTTCTTCTTGATGAACTCGACCGCCCGGTAGGCGCCGGTCGACACCGCCTGACAGGAGGCGCCGCTGAACCAGTAGATGACGGCGCCGCCGCAGATCAGGCCGAGGAGGAAGGGGGCGTGGATGATCGACAGCTTGCTGATCGCGACGGTGTCGGTCAGCCCTTTGGTCAACAGCATGATGATCGAGAAGATGAGGGTCGTCGAACCGACGACGGCGGTGCCGATGAGCACCGGTTTGGCGGTCGCCTTGAAGGTGTTGCCGGCGCCGTCGTTGGCCTCCAGGTGGTGCTTGGCGCGATCGAAGTCGACGTCGAAGCCGTAGTCCTTCTTGAGCTCCGCCTTGATTCCCGGCAGGGTTTCGATGGACGACAGCTCGAAGACCGACTGCGCGTTGTCGGTGACCGGGCCGTAGGAGTCGACGGCGATGGTCACCGGCCCCATGCCGAGGAAGCCGAAGGCGACGAGGCCGAAGGCGAAGACCGCCGCGGCGTTGCTCATCAGGTCGCCGGGAATGGCCGTGCTGACGCCGTAGGCGGCGCCCATCAGGCCGGCGATGCACAGACCCATCCAGTAGGCGGAGAAGTTGCCGGCGATCAAACCGGCCAGGATGTTGAGCGAGGCGCCGCCCTCTCTGGAGGCGGTGACGATCTCCTTGACGTGCCCCGACTCCACCGAGGTGAAGATCTTGACCAGCTCGGGGATGATCGCCCCGGCGAGGGTGCCGCAGGTGATGATCGTCCCCAGCTTCCACCACAGGGTGGTGTCGCCGGCCACGCTCGGGATCAGCAGGTAGGAGGCGATGTAGGTGACGACGACCGAGAGGAGCGAGGTGATCCAGACCAGCGAGGTGAGCGGCGCCTCGAAGTTGAAGGTATCGGCGTTCTGGTAGCGCGCCTTGGCGATGGCGTCGTTGATCCAGTAGGAGACCGCCGAGGTGGCGATCATCATGACCCGCATGGCGAAGATCCAGACCAGCAGCTGCACCTGGACCGTGGGGTCTTTGACCGCGAGGAGGATGAAGGTGATGAGCGCGACCCCGGTGACGCCGTAGGTCTCGAAGCCGTCCGCCGTGGGGCCGACCGAGTCGCCGGCGTTGTCGCCCGTGCAGTCGGCGATGACGCCCGGGTTCCTGATGTCGTCCTCTTTGATGTTGAAGACGATCTTCATCAGGTCGGCGCCGATGTCGGCGATCTTGGTGAAGATGCCGCCCGCGATGCGGAGCGCTGCGGCGCCTAGCGACTCGCCGATGGCGAAGCCGATGAAGCAGGGGCCGGCGTAGTCGCGGGGGATGAAGAGGAGGATGGCGAGCATCATCACGAGCTCGGTCGAGATCAGGAGCATGCCGATCGAGATGCCGGACTTGAGCGGGATGGCGTAGGTCGGGAAGGGCTTGCCGCGGAGGCTGGCGAAGGCCGAGCGCGAGTTGGCGAAGGTGTTGACCCGGATGCCGAACCAGGCGACCCCGTAGCTGCCGCCGATGCCGATCAAGCTGAAGAGGAGGATGATGACGACCTTGACCGGCTCGAAGTGCCGCAGCCAGCCGAAGTAGACGACCATCACCGCGCCGATGAAGGCTTCCAGGATGAGGATGAACTTGCCCTGGGTGACGAGGTAGGTCTTGCAGGTCTCGAAGATCAGCTCCGAGATCTCGCGCATCGACTTGTGGACCGGGAGGTTCTTGAGCTGCACGTAGGTGACGAGCCCGAAGACCATCCCGAGGAGGCAGACGAGAATGCCGCCGAGGAGCAGGTTGTGGCCGGAGACCCCGAGGAAGTTGACGGAGCCGAGGTCGGGGAGCAGGAGATCGGCTTCGCTCGCCGAGGCGGGTACGGCGGCAAAGAGCAGGGCGGCTAAAGCGGCGAGCCCCGGCAGCAGTCGTCTGATGAGGGTTGGGCCCCTCCGGTCAGCGCTTGGTTGTGCGGACATGGTTCCTCCAGATCGGACGAATGGATGGCATTCGCGGCAATTCGCGGCAATGGAACTACGGAGCGGGCACCGCTGCCCGTTCCGGGTCATTTTTGGGCGATCTCGCCGGCTCCCTCGGGTGTGCCGGCCATGAGCTACGGGCGGGTCGACGATCCAGAAGACCGCGAGCCCCTGGCGTGAAGAGAGAGAGGAAGGAGCCGGGCCGCCGAAAGCGTCGAACCGGCTGCGCACATTATCACAACCGGGACCGCT
>CAVWRJ010000021.1:0-580787 GCA_963757335.1 uncultured Acidobacteriota bacterium
GCAGGGGGGTCTCCATGCCGGGGGGATTCTATCCGACCTGTCGTCAGCACCTACTTGTATGCCCTCTTAAGGGGACGAAAGAGCCTCGAATTCAAGCCGGAGGGTCTCCGATTCCTCCCCGAGCGCCTCGGATTCAGTAGAGAGGGCTTCGAGTTCCGCCCGAGCGCCTCGAATTCGGTAGGGAGGGTCTCCGATTCCTCCCCGAGCACCTCGAATTCAGTCGAGAGGGCTTTCCAGTTCCGCCCGAGCGCCTCGAATTCGGTACAGAGGGCCTCGAATTCCTCCGCGAGGGTCTCGAGTTCAGTCCAGAGAGTCTCGAATTTAATTCCGAGGGGCTTCGGCGCGGGACGGAGAGGCTCGAATTCATCCCCGAGGGCTTCTGGCGGAATTCCGAGGAGTTTTGGCGGTCCCCGCAGACATTTTTCCCGCGCTCGCAAAGAGACGGGGCGAGACCGGAGAGATCGGCCTATAGCCGGCAGAGTGCCGGTGACCAACTCGTCTCCCGTTACGGCGTTCCGGCGCCCTCGAGGTCTGTCGGGCAGAACAACTGCACGGTCTCGACGCGCTCGAAGTCGCGATCGGCCGATGCGAAAGCCGCGATGCCCTGGTCGAGCGCAGTGGCGAGGAGGATGGAGTCATTGGTCAGCAGCCCATAGCGCAGGCGCAGAGGAGCGGCGATGGCGAGCAACCGCCGATCGAGAGGCACGACCTCCACACCCATCCCAGGGATCTTCGCGGTCTGCTCCTGGTAGAGGGAGAGGCGGCGGACGATCTCCGGCCGCTCACGGAGCTTCTTGACGACATTGCCAGGCGTGACCAGGCCGCGTGCCACCGCTTCGATCGTCATCAGGCGGTGCGTGACCTCCGCTACGGCCACGGTCGAGGTCAGAGCGTGCAACCGGCCGGCCTCACACTGGGAGAGCAGGCTTCGGCAGGAGGGCGAGACACCCGTGAAGTGGTAGAGGAAGATGGTCGAGTCGAGAAAGACGCTGGTCCCCGCCGGAATCTCGAACAGCGGCCTGGCGCCCTCAGCCGTCAAGCACCCCGTCCTCTTCCGCGAGCAACTCGCGGACCTGCCGAGCCGGCATGGCGAGAACGCCCCAGCTCTCCGCCACGGCCCCCTGCGGCCCAAAGGCTGCCGCTTTGGCGTCGAGGTACGCAGCGAGCGCATCGCACACCACGTCGGCGATCTGCTTGCCCTGGCGGATCGCCTCGCTCCGGGTGCGGTCGTAGAGGCTCTCCTCGAGCAGCGTGCTGAACTTCCGTCGCATGTCATGACGGTATCATGACGGGTGAATTACCCGCAACAGTCCTTCTCGGCCTCGTCGGGCTCTGGGACAGCGATCCCAAGGTTTGGCGAAGCTTTCCGGGTAGGCGGCGCTCGGCGTCGAGCTCTCAGTCGAGGAGCCCGGACCTCCCCTTCGAGCGCCGCGGCGAGCTCCCGCACTCCGCGTTGGATCTCCTGGGGGTCGACGGCAGCGAAGCCCAGGAGCAATCCATCCTCCGCCACCGGTCCGCGGCCGTAGCGGCTGAGCGGGGTGACTTCCACGCCTCGCTCGCTCGCCGCCTTTTCCGCCGCCTCGCCGTCGACCCCGCAGCGGAGCCAGCCCACCGTTTGGAGGCCAGCTTCGACGCCGGAAATATCGAGGAGCCCGGCGAGCCGTTCCCTGGCGCTTTCGAGGAGGACCGACAGGCGCTCCGCATAGATCTCCCGCATCCGCCTGACGTGCCGGCCGAAGTGACCTTCGGCGAGGAAGTCGGCGAGCACCGCCTGGTCGAGGAGCGGCGCGTGCCGATTCGTCACCGATTGGGCCGCCGCGAAGCGGTCCACGAGGTCGGGGGGCAGCACCAGGTATCCCAGGCGGAGGGACGGGAAGAGCACCTTGCTGAAGCTGCCGGCGAAGAGCACCTGGCCGTGATGGTCGAGCCCCTGGAGCGCCGGCACCGGACGGCCGGAGTAGCGATACTCGCTGTCGTAGTCGTCCTCGAAGAGGAGCGCTCCGGAGGCGCGGGCCCATTCGAGGAGCGCCAGACGCCGGGGCAGGCTCATGCTGACCCCGAGGGGGAACTGGTGGGCCGGCGTCACGTAGACGAGCCGTGCTCCCTTGAGCGGATCGCCGAGGGTGAGGCCCTCGGCGTCCACGGGGACCGGCACGAGGGTAGCGCCGAAGGCCTCGAAGGCGAAGGTGGCTCCGATGTAGCCGGGATTCTCGATGGCGACCCGGTCTCCGGGGTTGAGGAAGAGCCGCGCCACGAGGTCGAGCGCCTCCTGGACGCCGGAGACGATCGCGACCTGCTCGGCCGAGCCTTGGACGCCGCGAGCGGTGGTCAGGTAGGCCGCCACCGCCTCCCGGAGCGGCCGGTACCCGAGCGGCGGGCAACCCAGGAGGAGGTCCCTGGTGGCCCGCCTCAGCCGGCGCGCCGCGACCTGCGCCCAGAGGGTCGTGGGAAAGAGGTCCACCGCCGGCTGGTTGGCCCGGAAGGCGCGTGTGGGGCCGCTTTCCAGGTCCGGAAAGGGATGCACCCGGCGGCCGTAGTCGGAGAGCCTGCGGGGCGCTCTCTTCTCCTCGGTGTTCTCTGCCGTGCCCTCTCCGCTCGAACGCGCGCGGACCGCCCGCGACACCCGGCCGGCTTCGAGCAGACGGTCGGGGAGGACCCTCGCGACGTAGGTGCCCGAGCCGACGCTCGCCTCCACATAGCCCTCCGATTTCAGCTGCTCGAAAGCGCCGAGAATCGTCCCCCGGGCGAGCCCATAGTGCCTCGCGAGGTCGCGGGTGGCCGGCAGCCGCGCTCCGGGACGGAGCCGGCCCGCGAGGATCTCGCCGCGGAGGGCGGCATACAGCCAGCGGGTGGCCGGCGTGCCGGGCTCTCGCGGCGGCAGCATGAGGGCGAGCGGCGTCGTCTGCTTGGCCATCGAAGTGGTACAGAGAAAATACCGTAAATGGATCTACTGGACAAGTCCACTCCTCGCTAGGATGGTGTCCTCGAGGGGGCGGATGGACCGCCTCCCCATCCTCATGGATAGGAGGAGACACCGTGAAGACTCGTCTCAACTACGGCAAGGTGGCACCGGGCACGTACGACGCCATGGATGGACTGGACCGCTATCTCCAGGACTGCGGACTGGAGAAGCCCCTGCTGCTCTTCGTCCAGCTCCGGGCCTCCCAGTTGAACGGCTGCGCCTACTGCCTGGACATGCACTGGAAGGACCTCCGCGCCATCGGCGAGGGCGAGCAGCGGCTCTACTCGCTCGACGCCTGGCGCGAATGCCCGTACTACAGCGAGCGCGAGCGGGCGGCCCTGGAGTGGACGGAGGCCGTGACCCTGATTGCCGGAAGCCATGTGCCCGACGCGGTCTACGAACAGGTACGGCCGCACTTCACCGACAAAGAGCTCTCCGACCTGACCCTCGCGGTCGCCGCCATCAACGCTTGGAATCGCCTGTCGATCGCCGCTCGGCTCGTTCCCGGCGGGTATCAGCCGGCGCAGCCGGCACAACCGGCTCCGGCGACTCAACCGACAGAGCCCGTCCACGTCGCGGGCTGAAATCGTCAGGACCTACCCCGCCCGAGGCCCGGCGAAGCTTTCCGGGTCCTCGGCGAAGCGATCCCAAGGCTTGGAAAGCTTTCCGGGTAGGCGGCGCTCCGCGCCGGGCTCTCAGTTGATGTAGCCGAGCGATTTCAGGTGCTGGCGGCGGACCTCCAGCTCCTCGGGGGTGAGGTCGCCCGGGAGGGGGGCGCGGGTGGCGTCGTCGTCGCCGTCCCCTCCCTCGGCGAGCGGTGCCGGCTCTCGCCATTCGCGACGTCGATCCAGGGCTGCTCCCAGTAGGCGAAGCGCTGGCGCCGGTTGCCGGGGGTGGGCGCGCCGCCGTCGATCTCGACGCAGAGCTCCACCGCCTGGAGACCGTAGGCGTCGAGGGCGAGGGTCCGCTGGCGCCAGGCGGGCCCGTCGAGCCCCACGGTGTCGGAGAGGAGGAGGACGTCCGCCTTGGCGCCGGCGGGGCGCAGGCGGACCGCGAAGCGGGGGGGCCGCGCCGTCCGGTGGGCGGCGCGGAGCCGGTCGCGGTCGACGCCGTAGCCGATCTGGACCTTGGCCGCGGCGGGGAGCATCAGGTCGCGGCAGTCGCTCTCCTCCTTGAGCACCGTCCGCTTCTCGCCGGCGGCGACGACGTCCACCCGGGAGCCCTGGCGGGCGAACCGGTAGGAGTCGGGGTCGACGTAGCGATAGCCGGCGGCCGGCACGACCGCCCGGAGGGGAGGGGCGGCGAGCCTCGCGAGCTGGGGGCAGGCGTCGGCCGCGACCCGGACGGCGCGGACCGGCTCGTAGGGGGGAGCCCACTCCCAGGCGAGCCGGCCCTCCCGGGTGACCTCGAACACCCGGCCGCCCCGGGTGGAGGTGACGAGGAGGTTGCCGTTGGGGAGCATCTGCTCCACCCCGCCGGTCGGCGAGAAGAAGCCCGGCGAGCGGTAGCGCCAGACCGCCTTGCCGGCCTGGGGGTCGATTTCGAGCACCTCGCTCTGGTGGTCGCCCCAGAAGCTCCCCGGGAGGTTGTTGAAGATCTCGATCCGGCCCGGCGCCGGGAAGCCGGGGCCGTTCATCCGCGCCTCGTGCTGCCGGTCGAGGCCGTCGGTGAACGACCAGACGACTTTGCCGCTCGGGCGTTCGACGACGAAGACGGTGTTCAGGTTGCGCGCCGAGAGGAGCAGGTTGCCCGGCCGGAAGCGGCGGTCCCCGGCGGCGTACCAGCGGTTCTCCGGCAGCTCCTGGAGCGAGTTGACGTGGGTGACGTCCTCGGCGTGCGCCGGCCGCTCCGGGAGGAGATCGCCGCGGTGCTCCGCCGCCTTCCAGGTCCAGACCACCTGCCCGGCGCGGTCGACCTCCAGGAGGGTGTCGGTGCTCTCGCCCTCGCGGAGGAGGAGGACCAGGGTGTGGCCGTTCCGGAGCCGGAGGACGTCGTGATGGGGGATGGCGCCGGGAGTGGGGAAGGCCCAGGTCTGCCGGCCCTCCCAGTCGTACTCGACGATCTGCCGGCCGAGCCCGAGCCCGAGGAGGGAGCCGTCGGGAAGGAGGCGCACCCGGGACTTGATCCGCGCCTGAGGCCAGCTGTGCACCGTCCGGCCGTTCATGTCGAGGAGGACCGGGACCCGGAGGTCGTGGAGGGTGAGCGTGTAGCCGTTCCAGGCGAGCTCAGGGTCGTAGAGGGTGACCCAGGAAGCCTCCGGCCCCTCGAAGGCCGGGGTGGAATCGGCGGGCTTCGCTGCCCGCTGCCGGCAGCCGCCGAGGACTCCGAGGAGGAGAGCGAAGGCGACCGCGGAGACCGGGAACGGGCCGGGACCGGCAGAGGCTTTCTGAGGAGACACGAGGGCGGCATCATGGTGCGCCCCCGGAGAGGATGTCAAGCCGCGGCGGCGGTAGGTACTGGGTCATTTTGAACCTGCGGGCGGTCTCTTCGGGCGAATAGAAACATTCGCTTTTCCAAATTGATTAATATCGATCAGGATAGCCAGTTTTTACACAGTGAACGGTGCCTCGCCAGGGGCGTTCCTCTGTACGGGGAGCGCGACGACTCATGGAATCGTTTTTGCTTTAAGCCCGCAACTGTAGGGAACGGCACGGCTGATACATCATAAGGAGTCCATCATGGAAACAAGCCGTTTAATGAAGTGGTTAGGCAGCATCCTGATTCTCCTCCTCGCGGTGACGGTGCCCAACATCGTCTATGCCGCCGGGAGCAGTGGCGGTACGGGAGGGAGCGGGAGTGGGAGCGGGAGCGGGACCGGGGGGAGCGGCGGTACGCTCGGCCTCAGCAGCAGCAATTCTTTCGATCGGGTTCCCATCCTCATCTATACGGTGGCGAGCCAGACCAACGGCGTCTCCGGGACCGGCAATGGCAGTGGGAGCGGCAGCGGTGCCGGCACTGGCGGCTCGCTCGCCGACTTCTCGCTCGTCGTCTACAGCGACGGCCTGACGACGCTGAGCGGCGCTGGCCTCGCGAACACCAACGCGGGATCTCAGGAGATCGCGATTACCACCCAGCAGGCTTTCGATCTGATGCGGGCGCTCCGGCTGTCGGGCGGTCTGCGGCATCGTGCCACGCTCACCACGAACAGCCAGTTCGCCAACTCCCCGGTAACCACGGTGAGCATCTTCTTCTATCCCGGCGTCCAGGGCTTCCGCGGTAACAACGGTGGTACGGGCGGCTCCGGGTCCGGCTCCGGCAATGGAAACGGCTCCGGCAACGGCAACAGCACCGGCCTTTTCAGCGACTCGACGGCCCTCGTCAACACCTACAGCTACTACACCCCCGAGGGTGGACAGTTGGGGGTCGAGAATACGGTCCGCGGCTTCCTGACCCAGTTCTTCCCCGGAACCTTCTCTCAGCAGTAAACCTCAAGAACCAGCAGTAAACCTCAACAACGCCGTTCCCGCATCTCGTCCGGCCGGCCCCCATGGAGGGGCCGGCCGGCGCGTCAGCGTCCGCCGAGCGGGATAAGATCGCGCCCGGATCGACGGTATGGCGACCCCTCCCACCAGCGGCTCTCCGCTCCTCCTCCGTGGCGGCACCGTCCTCACCCTCGACGAGCGCGCCACGGTCCTCGCCGGCGACGTCCGGATCGAGGCGGGGCGGATCGCCGCCGTCGGCCCCGGCCTCGCCTCTCCCCCCGGGGCTCGCAGCCTCGACGTCAGGGGCTGCCTCGTCCTCCCCGGGTTGATCCAGGGGCACGTCCACCTCGGGCAGACCTTCTTTCGCGGCCTCGCCGAGGGGCGGCGGCTCCTCGCCTGGCTCCGCGAGCGCATCTGGCCGCTCGAAGCCGCCCATGACGACGAGAGCGCCTACTGGTGCTCGCTCCTGGGCGCCGCCGAGTGCCTGCTGGGCGGCACCACGACGGTGCAGGATATCGGCCTCGGCCCCGGGGCGGGCGGGCTGCTCCAGGCGCTCGTCGACTCCCGGCTCCGGGCGCTCGCCGGAGCGTGCCTGATGGACGGCGGCGAGGGCCTCCCGGCGGCGCTCGGCGGCGACACCGACTCTGTGCTCGCCGCGACCGTCGAGCTCGGGGAGCGCTTCGACGGGGCGGGCGGCGGGCGGCTCTCCTATCTGCTCAACCCGCGCTTCGTCCTCACCTGCTCGGACCCCCTCTGGCGCGGCCTCCGCGACCTCTCCCTCGCCCGCGGCTGGCCGGTGCACACCCATGCCATGGAGCAGCAGGACGAGACCGCGGCGGTCCGCAGAACCCGGCAGGGGAGAGACGAGATCGAATACTTCGACGACACCGGGGTCCTCGCGACCGACCTCCGGCTCGCCCACGGGGTGTGGATTCCAGAGGGCCACCGGCCGCGCCTCGCGGGGGCGGGGACGAGCGTCGTCCACTGCCCGAGCTCGAACCTGAAGCTGGGCTCCGGGATCGCCGACGTCCTCGGCCTCCGCCGGGCCGGGATCGCCGTGGGGGTGGGGGCGGACGGAGCGCCCTGCAACAACCGGCTCGATGCCCTGGAGGAGATCCGCCTCGCCGGCCTCCTCCAGAAGCTCCGCCACGGTCCCGAGGCCTTCTCGGGCCTCGACGCCCTCCGCCTGGCGACGAGCGAGGGGGCGCGCGCCGTAGGGTTGGGGCGAGAGATCGGGACGGTCGAGCCCGGCAAGGCCGCCGACCTCCTCGTCCTCTCCCTCGAAGACCCTGCCCTCTTCGCCGCCCCCGCTCCCAACATCGACCTCCACGACCTCGTGGCCTGGAGCGCCGGCCGAATCGCGGTCCGCCACGTTCTCGTCGGCGGCGAGGTCCTGGTGGAGGACGGCCGGCTCACCCATCTGGATGTCGAGGAGATCCGGCGCCGGGCGGGAGAGGAGCTGGGGAAGCTGCTGCGGCGTTCGGGGCTGGGACTCCACCTATAAAGGACGGGGAGAAACCAGGCGTAAGCCGCGGTATACTCTCCTCATGGACGCTTCACCCCTCCCCGGCCCCCGCGGCCGTGGCGCCTCGGGAAACCCCGAGAACCGTTTCACCCGGCTCTCGATCGAGTCGGAAGAGCCGCCGCCCGACAAAGTGGCGACGATCTTCTACACCGATACGACCCGCGCCATCCTGGCCCGGAACGACAGCCCGGATGTCGGCTTCTCCGTCTCGGTCAACCCCTACCGCGGGTGCGAGCACGGGTGCATCTACTGCTTCGCCCGGCCGACCCACGAGTACCTGGGCCTCTCGGCCGGCCTCGACTTCGAGACCCGGATCTTCGTCAAGGAGGACGCCCCGGAGCTCCTCCGCCGCGAGCTCGGCAAGCGCGGCTACGTGCCGGAGGTGATCGCCATGTCGGGGGTGACCGACCCCTACCAGCCGGTCGAGCGCCGGCTGGAGATCACCCGCCGCTGCCTCGAAGTCCTCGCCGAGTTCAGAAACCCGGTCGCCATCATCACCAAGAACGCCCTGGTGGCGAGAGACGTCGACCACCTGGCGAGCCTCGCCGAGCACCGGGCGGCGCTCGTCTGCATGTCGATCACCACCTTGGACCCCGACGTCGCCCGCACCATGGAGCCCCGCGCCTCGCACCCCAGGGACCGCCTCGAAGCCGTCGCCAAGCTCGCCGCCGCCGGGGTCCCCTGCGCCGTCCTCGCCGCGCCGATGGTCCCCGGCCTCACCGACCACGAGCTGCCGGCCATCCTCGCCGCCGCCGCAGCGGCTGGAGCGAAGAGCGCCCACTTCATCCCGCTCCGCCTCCCCGGTGCGGTCGCCGGCCTCTTCGAGCAGTGGCTGCACGGAGCATTACCCCGACCGCAAGGACAAGGTCTTGAACCGCATCCGCGGCATGCGCGGCGGGCGCCTCAACGACCCCCGTTTCGGCAGCCGGATGAAGGGAGAAGGGATCTTCGTCGAGCAGATGCAGGCCCTCTACCAGACCACCTGCCGCCGCCTCGGCCTCTCCGACCGCAACTACGAGCTCTCGACCGCCGCCTTCAGGCGGCCGGGTCCGGTCGCCGCCCAGCTCGAGCTGTTCGGGGGCTGAATTGACCATCCTCTCGCCTAGTGATACCGTATGTGGTGGCATGCCCATGGCTGAGGTGTCCAAGCGCCATGGCTAAGGACAAGAGGAGGAAGCTTCTCGAAGGGCTCAAAAATAAAAAATACTCTTGCACGTTGAAGGAAGCTGAGGATGCTCTTCGCGCATGGGGCTTTTCGCCGGGGAGGACGAAGGGACATGCCCAAGTTTGGGACTTCCAGGGCGTTACCTTGACGGTGCACCAGCCTCATGGCAAGGCTGGTAAGAACAACTTGGACCCTGGAGCCGTGGCTATGGTGATCAAGAAAATCGAAGAAGTTGAAATAATTCAGCAAAGGGAGAAGGAGGGAAGCGATGACCACTAAGGATCTCGCGTACTATATGAGTCTCAAGTATCCCGCCGAGATTCATGAGGGCGCAAGCGGTGGATACTTCGTTACCAACCCTGATCTTGATGGTTGCATGGCGGAAGGTGAAACTCCCGATGAAGCTCTTACTAATCTAGCCGATTCTCGCGAGCTTTGGATCGAATCTCGCCTGACCGCCGGTCGTCTTGTTCCTGAGCCTTCTACCGAAGAATTGAGCGGTACGGTCTCTTTACGCATGGCACCTTCTCTTCACACACAGCTCGCCAAAAGTGCAGCTCGGCAGGATATTAGCTTGAACTTGCTGATCAACACTGCCTTGGCCGAATATGCTGGCGGTGTACGGCATGAAAGCGCGATCAACAGTGCGGTCGAAAATCTCCGGCGAGTTGCCGAGGAGCTCAGGGCAGGCAGTTTGGGTCTTGGGTACTCTTTGCAGGCTGACGCGGAGAAAACGTTCGCGTCTACGCATCGCAAGGCTCTGCCTTCTCGGCGATAGTCTTTGTCCTCGCCGACCTGGATGGCGAAGGTCGTAAGGATCTCGGGTCCTTCTGACTTCCCTGCTGCGGCCCTGAGCTGGCACCGTCCTTGCTCACCTACGCCCGCGGTGAGCGGGCAACGGCAGGATCGAATCCGCAAGTGGATGCGGCACGGGTGGACCGTGCTGTGCCTTGCCCTTTCCGGCATGGCCCTCTCCACGCTCCCCGTTGTCACCGCGGCTGCCGCGGCCGCGACACCCAAGGTGGACGTCCAGGTCGAGGGGTTGAATCGGGAGCTCAAGCGGAACGTCCTCGCGAGCCTGGAGATCGAGGAATCGCGGAAGGACAAGGACCTGGACGAGACGCGCATCCGCCGGCTCTTCACCCAGGGGACTGCCGAGATCGAGCAGGCGGTGCAGCCCTTCGGCTACTACAAGCCGGTCATCCACCCGACCCTCACCCAGAAGGGGGACACCTGGGTGGCGCGCTATGAGGTCGAGCCCGGGCCGCTCCTCAGGGTCACCCATCGAGACCTCCAGGTCACCGGCGAGGGGGCTTCCGATCCCGGCTTCACCGCGGCGGTCCAGAGCTTTCCCCTGCGCGAGGGGGACGCTCTCCTCCAGCCCGCCTACGAGGGCGGCCGGAAGGCCTTCGACGACTACGCCGCTGCCAACGGCTATCTGGACGCCCAGTTCCTCGTCCACGAGATCCGGGTCGACCTCGCGGCCTACACCTCGGAGGTCGTCCTCCATTACCAGACCGGGGCGCGCTTCCGCTTCGGCAAGATCACCTTCCATCAGAATTTTCTCGATCCCGATCTGCTCCGCGGCTACGTCACGGTCAAGGAGGGCGACCCCCTGGACGCGGACGCGCTGCTCAAGCTCCAGAACGGCCTCTCGTCGAGCCCCTACTTCGAGCGGGTCGAGGTGGTGACCCGGCGCGAGGCGGCCGTGGGGGTCGAGGTGCCGATCGAGATCAACCTGACCCCTTCCAAGCGCCAGCGCTGGACGGCGGGGGTGGGCTACGGCAACGACACCGGCCCGCGGATCAGCGGCGGGCTCGAAATCCGCCGCCTGAACCGCCGCGGCCACCGCGCCGACATCGAGGCGCGCCTGTCGGACATCGAGAAGAGCGGCAAGACCGACTACATCATCCCTGGCGTCTACCCGAGCACCGATCTTCTCACCTACACCCTGGCCTACGCCGATCTGCACCCGCAGACCAGCACCTCGAAAAGCTTCCTCGTCGGCGGCTCCCGGGCACGGGCGCTCGGCCGCTGGCGGCAGTCGATCGGGCTCGATTTCGAGCGCACCACCTTCAAGGTCGGCTCCGACTCCGGGGTGTCGCACCTCCTGGGACCCCAGGCGAGCTGGCAGCGGCTCTTCGCCGACGACCGCATCTATCCCACCCGCGGCGAGCGGATCGAGTTCGACCTCCGGGCGGCGGACAAGTCGGTGCTCTCGAACGCCACCTTCGTCCAGGCGATCGCCCGCGGCAAGTTCATCCAGAGCTTCGGCGAGCAGCGCTTCCGGCTGATCACCCGGGCCGACCTGGGCTACACGGAGACCAACGACTTCCACGCCCTGCCGCCCACGGTCCGCTTCTTCGCCGGGGGCGACCAGAGCGTCCGCGGCTACTCCTACCAGGGGATCGGCCCGCGGGACGCCTTCGGGCATGTCATCGGCGGCAAGGCCCTGGAGGTGGCGAGCATCGAGCTCGAGTACCGCTTTCTCCGTAAATGGGGGGTGGCGACCTTCTACGATACCGGTACCGCCAACGACAAGTTCGGCGGCCAGCTGAAAGTGGGGACCGGGGTCGGGGTGCGCTGGCTGTCCCCCATCGGCCTGGTCCGCCTGGACGCCGCGACCGCCATCCGCGAGCCCGGCCATCCGATCCGCTTCCATCTCACGATCGGTCCTGATCTATGAGCGAGCCGTCCGTCCCCACTCCCGCTCCCGGCCCCGACTCCGCACCCAAAGTCAAAGTGCCGCCGCCCGAACACCGGGAACGCGGGCACCGCGGCCGGAAGGTCTTCTACGGCTGCGGGATCACCGTCCTGGGCCTGGTCGTCCTGCTCCTCCTGGCCGTCTGGTTCCTCCTCGGCACCCAGGCGGGGACCCGCTTTCTCTTCACCCGTCTGGGCGCCCTGATGCCGGGCTCGTTCGAGGTGGCGGAGATCCACGGCCCCATCCGTGGACCGCTCGACATCCGCGGCCTGACCTACAAGCGTCCCGGGGCGATGGCGGTCCACATCGACCACCTCTACCTCGAATGGCGGCTGCGGGAGCTGCTCTCGCGCCGGCTCGACATCCAGAAGCTCTATGCCGACGGGGTCCGGATCGTCCAGGCACCTCCAACGGAAAAGACGACCCCGCTCCCCGACGTCAATCTGCGCTTCAACATCCTCTTGCGAGACGCCCGGGTGCGCGGGCTGGACGTCGATTCCCAGGCCGGCAAGAGCGTGGTGAAGATCGACAGCATCGACTTGGCGACGAGCGAGCTCAAGAACGTCTTCCATCTCGATCGCCTGGCGGTGCGCTCGCCGGTGGTCAACGCCGACATTTCCGGCATGCTTCAGCCGCAGGGGGACTACCCCCTGGACCTGACCGCCAAGTGGTCGCTCCGGCCGGCGGGGATGGCCGAGGTCGCCGGAGGCGGGAAGCTCTCGGGGACCTTGAAGCGGCTGCAGGTGACCCAGTCGGTCACCGCCCCCTTCCCGGTCGAGGTGAACACGCTCCTCTTCGAGCCGCTCTACGATCTCCGTTTCGACGGCAGGGTGGCCTTCAAGGACATCAATCCGAAGCTTTTGAAGCCTGATCTCCCCGACCTTCCGGCCTCCGGGGAGGTTGCCGGCCGCGGCAGCTTCTCTGCCTTCACGAGCGAGGGCACGGTGCGCGGGAAATACGATCCGGCGGGGGACTTCGCCCTCCGCTACCGGCTGGCGCGGGAGGGGAAGAACGGCGAGACCTGGCGGATCGACCAGGCCGACTTAAGCTTCCCCGGCATCCCCACCCGGCTGAATCTCTCTGGGCGCTATACCGATACGTCGGTGAACGCCACCGCTTCGAAGCAGGCGTCGGCCCCGCTCGACGTCCAGGCCGATGTTACCTGGCACGCCCTGGCCTGGCCGCTCCGCGGCGGCAAGCCGAGCTTCGAGAGTCCGGACGGCCGGGCCCGGATCGTGGCCCACGGCCCGGTCGACACCCTCGCCAGCTCGGGCACCGTCGAGGCCACCCTCGCCCCCTTCGGCCGGCTCGCCGCCGTCTACCAGGTGACCCGGCAGGGGGAGACCTGGCGGATCGAGAAAGCCGACCTCTCGCTCCCCGGCACCCCGACCCGGGCGAGCGTCACCGGCCGGGTGACGGTGCCGAAGAGCGGGACCCTGGGCTTCGACGTCAACGCCGCCTGGCGCGACGTCGCCTGGCCGCTCCGCGGCACCCCCACGGTGCGGAGCGCCGCCGGTCAGGCGGCGGTCTCCGGCACCGCCGACCGCTACAACGCCCGGGTGAATGCGGACGTCGCCGGTCCCGCCGGGCCGGCCGGGGGCCAGATCCCTCCCGGCCACTGGGTGCTGGCGGGGGAAGGGACGAAGAACGACTTCCACTTCGCCTCCCTCGCCGGCGACATCCTCCACGGCCACCTGACCGGGAGCGGCACGGTCGGCTGGTCGCCGCGGCTGCGCTGGGACCTGGCGCTCCAGGGGCAGGGGCTCGATCCGGCGGTCGTCCGGGCGGACTTCCCCGGCCGGCTCGACCTCGCCGTCAAGACCCGCGGCGAGATGCTGCCGGCGGGACCGACCGGGACGGTCGATCTCACCCGCCTCGCCGGCACGCTCCGCCAGCAGCCTTTAGCCGCCGCCGCCGCCGTCCGCCTGGCTGGGAAGAGCTACGACATCTCTCACCTCGACGCCCACTGGGGGGACGCTCGGCTCGTCGCCTCCGGCCGGGTCGGCGACCGCTTCGATCTCGGCTGGGACCTCACCCTGCCGAACCTCGCCCTGGCGGTGCCCCAGACGGCGGGCGGTTTCTCGGGCCGCGGCCATCTCGCGGGCCCCTTGAAGACGCCGCGGGTGACGATGGACGGCCGCTTCGACGGCGTGCGCTCCGGCGCTGACAGCGTCGCCCACGGGACGATCAAGGCCGACGTCGACCTGGCGCCGGCGGGCACCACTCAGCTCGACCTGACCGCCCGGCAGATCCAGGCCGCCGGCCAGCAGGTGGGGGCGCTCACCCTCCAGCTGCGAGGGACCCTCAACAGTCATACCCTGACCGCCGCGGCCACCGGACTCGGCACCTATCCCAACGCCCGGCTCGACCTGGCCCTCGCCGGGGCGGCGCGGGGAGAGCTCGGGCCGCAGCTCGCCTGGCAGGGGCAGATTCAGCGGCTCGACCTCCGCGGCGGCCCGGCCGGCGACTGGAGCCTGGAGAAGCCGGCGCCGCTCGCCGCCTCGGCCCAGGCCGCCCGGCTGGACGGCTTCTGCTGGCACTCTCCAACTTCTGGAAACGCCAGTCTCTGTGCCGGAGGGAACTGGGCGAAGGCGGGTACCTGGGCCGGCCAGGCGACCCTCGCGGCCCTGCCGCTCAACCTCGCGAAGTCGCTCCTGCCGCCGGACGTCACGATCACCGGCACCCTTTCGGGGACCGCCCGGGCGAGCGGCTCCCCCAAGGGCCTGACCGAGGTGGTCGCCGATCTTGCTCCCGGCCCGGGCGAGCTGCACTATCCGGGGGACGACGGCCGGACCATCGTCGTCCGCTTCGAGCGCGGCACGGTCCGCGCCCAACTCGGGCAGAACGGGGGCGACGCCAACGCCCAGCTGACGCTAACCGACGTCGGCACCCTCGGCCTCACCGCCCGGCTGCCGAGCCTCGCCCAGAAGGTCGCCATGAAGGACCTGCCGCTCGCCGGCCGGCTGGACTTCAACTTCCGCGACCTCTCCTTCGTCCAGGGCTTCGTGTCGGAGCTCCGCGGCGTCACCGGGACCCTCAACGCCGGCTTCCAGCTCGCCGGCACCCTGGGGGCGCCCCGGCTCACCGGCACGGCCCGGCTCGCCAACGGCCGCGCCCGGGTGCCCGAGTACGGCCTGGACGTCAAGGACATCACCCTGACCGCGACCGGCGACGGCAGCCCTCTCCTGGCGATCCAGGCGAGCGCCCGCTCCGGACCCGGCAATCTCGCCATCGCGGGGACGACCGGCTTCTTCCCCAGCCCCGCCACCCCCCTGAAGCTCAAGATCACCGGCCGCCGCTTCCAGGTCTCGGGCACCCGGGAGATCGACGTTCAGGTCTCGCCCGCCCTGGACCTCACCTACCAGGGGACCCGCGCCGATCTGACCGGCCAGGTGGACGTTCCCTTCGCGCGCACCAACATCGAGGACCGCAAGAAGCCCGGTGCCGTGCCGACCTCGAAGGACGTGGTGTTCGTCAACGGCCCCCCGACGACGGTGAAGGCGAAGGCACCGCTCGCGATCCTGGCGCGGGTCCGCCTCGTCCTCGGCGACGACATCGAGCTCAAGGCCCTGGGGTTGGACGCCAAGCCCAAGGGCTCGATCCTGGTCGTCGAGCAGCCGGGCCGGCCGGAGAGCGCGGTCGGCGAGATCGAGGTGAGCGAGGGAACCTTCAAGGCCTACGGCCAGGACCTGACGATCGAGCGCGGCCGGCTGATCTTCGCCGGCGGGCCGCTCGACGACCCCGGCATCGACCTCCGCGCCTACCGGACGGCGACCGACGGCACGATCGCCGGCATCCAGGCGCAGGGGACGCTCAAGAAGCCCGAGGTCACCCTCTACTCGACCCCGGTCATGACCGAGTCCGAGGCCCTCGCCTACCTCCTCCTCGGCCACCCCCTGGGCCAGGCCTCGCCGCAGGAGGGGAGCCTCCTCGCCAACGCCGCGACCTCGCTGGGCCTGAAAGGCGGAAACCTGATCGCCAAGAAGCTGGCCGCCCGCTTCGGCCTCGAATCGGCGACCCTGGAGAGCTCCGGCGGTCTCGACCAGACGGCGCTCGTCCTCGGCAAATATCTCTCGCCGCGCCTCTACGTCTCCTACGGCCTCGGCCTCTTCGAGCCGATCAACACCTTCCGCATCCGCTACATCCTGAACAAACGCTACACGCTGCAGGCCGAGAGCGGCACGGGGACGAGCGCGGATATTCTGTATACGCGGGAGCGGTAGGGGAGTCCCCCGGCAGAGCCGGGGGTTTGTTGAAACTACGTCAAACTAGGGGCAACTGCAGGAGCTGTTGCCCCCAGAGCTGCAGCTTTTCGATAGCAAATGCTCCTGTCCGTCGTACGTGCAGGTGACGCGCCAAGCGCCGCCGCCGCTGCCGCCACTTCCCCCCAGGTCCTGGTAATCTGTCTGAGCGGCGGCAGGCGCGATCGAGAGGGCCATCGCCACAAGGGCGAGCAGCAAGAGACCTACCTTTGCCAATTTCATTCTGAACTCCTTTTAGAAAAAGGGTCACCCATTTTGGGTGAGGCCTGTAGAAACTGGGTGCGAGCTGTCGCTCCCTCACGGGTCCGAGCGGAGCGCCTCGATCGGCTCCACGCGAGTGGCGCGTCGTGCCGGCAGGTAACAGGCAAGAAAAGAAAGGAACCCCAGCGAAACCGCGGCGGCGCCAAAGGACCACGGGTCTCGCGTCGTCACTCCGAAGAGGAGCTGCGCCAATATCCGGGTACCGGTAAGAGCGGCCGCCGAGCCGATCCCGAGTCCTAGGAGTACCAGGAGGAATCCTTTCCTGAAGACCATTGCCAAGATCGCGCCCGGCTGCGCTCCCAGGGCTCTGCGGATACCGATAGCCTGAGTCTGCCGGGAGACGGAATAGGCGAGGACGCCATAGACTCCAAGGGCAGCGAGGATGAGGGCGATCGCTGCAAAGAGCCCCAGGAGAAGAGCATAGAAGCGCGGTTGCGCCACGGAGGCGGCGATTCGTGCCTCCATCGTCTGCACATCCTCCAGCGCCAAACCAGGGTCAATCTCGTGAATTTGCGCTCGCAAAAAGGGGACGAGGTTCTCTGGGGCGCCCGTGGTCCGAATCACCAAAGTTAGACGTCCTGGGCCTTCGCCAGTAATCTTTTTTGCCAAGTGATAGGAAGTAAACAGCTCCGGCTTCGGGTCGGAGCTCGGCCCCACGAGGCGCGTATCCTCAAGGACGCCGACGATCTCTAAGACTTCCGAGCCCACCTTCAACTGCCGACCCAGAGCCCGTGGCCCCGCAAGGTGTCGGCGGACAAATGTCTTGTTGACGACGGCTACCATCGCCTGGGACCGAAGGTCCTGCTCGGTCAGCCAACGGCCCGCGGCCAGTCGCAATCCCATGGCGCGCAAGTAGCCTGGACTGGAGAGTTGAGGGACGGCCAGGGTCCGAGCGCGCGGCTGACCCACCACAGAGAGGCTCGTCAACGAGAACCCCGGCTTGAGCGGCAGGAAACTCACGACGCCCGCCACCTCTACCGTGCCCTGTCTCCCGAGGCGGTCCAGGATCTCGTCGAAGAAGGCCTCTCCCCGCCCCGGGACTCCGTACTTCGCCGGATCGAGCTCAAGAGTAGCCGTCAGTACTCGGTCCGGCTCGTATCCCAGGTCCACTCCTACGAGATGAAGAAAGCTCCGGAGGAGCAGCCCGGCTCCGACCAACAGCACGAAAGCCAGCGCGACCTCGGCGACCACCAAGAGGCTCTGGGAGAAGCCGCCGGGGGAGACCTCGCTCACCGTTCCCTGGAGAGGCCGGCTGAGGTCGGCTCGCGTGCTTTTGAGAGCGGGTAGAAGCCCGAGCAGGACTCCGGTAACCCCTGAGAGTAGGAAGGCGAAGAGGAAGACCCGGCCATCGAGCTGAACTTCCTCGATGCGGGGGATGCTGTGGGGGAGGAAAGCAGGGAGCAGGCGATGGAGCAAAACCGCCAGGAGCAGCCCGGCGATTCCTCCGGCGAAACTCAGAACCATGCTTTCGGTGAGCATCTGGCGGACGAGGCAGTTACGATCGCCGCCGACGGCGCTCCGGATGGCCATCTCTCGCTGCCTCGCGGCGCTTCGAGCCAGGAGCAGGTTGGCGAGATTGATACACGCAAGGAGGAGCACCAGGCCCACGGCGAAGGACATCGCGAGAAGTCCAGGTCGTACCTCGGCCACCAACTCGTCCCGCAGAGGAGTCAAGCGGACCTTCCCGTGCAAGGGCTCGATTCCCGGTGGGCTCATGCCGCGAAAGACTGCCTCCGCTTCGGCCGACGCCTGGCTCGGCGAGATACCGGCCCTGAGCCGGGCGACCACCGGAAGATATTCGGCATGGATGGAATCCGCAATCTGGGACGCTGGAGCTTCGACCAGCGGGGTCCAAAACTGGATCTCAGGGTTTGGGAAGAAGAAGCTCTCGGGCATGATGCCAACGATGGTGAAAAGGCCTCCGTCCAGAGTTACGGCCTTGCCGACGATCGCTGGATTCCCTTGAAATCGGCGCATCCAGAGCCCATGACTGAGAATGACAACCCGCTCCAGCCCGGGCCGCTGTTCCTCCTCACGGAACGTGCGACCTTCGGCAGGAGGGACATGGAGCACCGAAAACAGCCCACTGGATACGCTAGCGCCGGTCAGGCGTTCCGCGTCTCCCTCGCCCTTCAGGGTACCTACTCGCAAGCGGTAGGCAGCCATCTGCGCGACCGTTCGGGAGCTCTTCTTCCAGGTCTCGAATCGCTGCCGCTCGAGGAGATCCTTCTGACCGGGATGACCCTCGCTGGGAGCCACTAGGATGGAGACGTCGAAGACGCGGTCCGGTTCCGGAAAGGGCAGGGCCCGCAGCAGGACCCCATTCATCAAGCTGAAAACCGCAGTGTTGGCACCCAAGGAGACGGCGAGGGTCATCACCGCGGCGAAAGTGAATCCGGGATTTCTGGCCAGAATCCGAAAGCTATGGCGGATGTCTTGAAAGAGGCGGGACATCGCTTCAGCTAGAGTCCTAAGGTAGCAGTCCAGCGGGCGTAGAAAGCGTCGCGTTTGGTCAGGTTTTGGGGGATTGGCTTATGGGCGTCCAGAATCTTCCCATCTCGAAGGCGGACGACCAGAACCAGCGGAGTGTGGGCCGCTGGCAGTTGAGAGAGGACGTTTCTCACCGTCATGGGGAAGGCCGGAGACGGTGACAGGTTCGTGATGAACCGTCTGGCAATCTCCGGTTGATCCTCGTCCACGAAGAAGCCCTGGACGCCGGCAACGCGGCTCGTGTTCTTGCGTGAAACCGAATTGAGCCTCAAAACCTCGTCCTCGACGGCGTTCGTGCAATCTTTGATGCTTGCCAGCAGGAAGAACTGCACGACGTCCTCGGTCGGTCCAGCGGTCCGGATACGTGGGAACGTCGCAGGAACAGAGCCAATAACATTGAGGATGTTCTCCTCTTCGGCGGCGTATTTCGCCTTGAGCATTGCCGCGTCGGATTTTTGCTCGAGGGCAAGAAAACTTTTGTGTTGCTGCTGCCTCTCTGCGAGCATGGCGATATCGACTGCCAACAGAGCTGCGACGAGAACCCACCACAATCTGTTCATGAGCGAGCTGCCTTGGCAGGTCGCTGCGGATCGACACGAAAGCGGATCCGTTCAAGCTTAAAATCGTCCTTCGCGGTGCCGAGGTACAGCGTCTGATCCCTGACATCGAGGAGAATCCCGTCTTTGGCTGGAATCGTGCCCACCAACGTTTCGGAGGATGAATCCCAGACCTCAACATAAGTTCCGCCGCCTCGGGGTTGGGCCACTTGGCGGAGCAGCAGACCCTCCTCCGAGCAGAGAAGCGACAGCACGCGGCTAGCACTCAAGCCGAGCTTGACCAGGGGGGCCACGCTACCCAAAAGTTTGCCCGCGCGGTAAGCCTCCCGCACCTTACCCTCCGTCAGCAGCGTGAAGGACTCGCTCCGCTTTCCGAGGGCTCTTACTTCGTTTTTAGGACCGTTTTCGAGGCGAAGGATTTGAGGGCTGTTGATGTAACTGTAGAAGATCGATCCATCCGGACAGGCAGCCACTCCACCACCGTTGAGGCTCGTTTGGACGATCCCGGCCGCCGGCATCCTGCCCCACCGGCCGGCTTCAGCCCCCGAGAAGGTGAACGCTGCAATGGCGCTACTCTCTTCCGAGTCATTCTGGAGCAGCAGATAAATGCGGCTCTCGGTGAGAGCCAGGTGTACAGCTTGGTTTTCCAGGTGGGTCGAGAATCTCCATTCCTTCCCAGCCAAAGGGCTGCGGATTGCGATCGTTCCTGCCGAGTCGAGGAGAGCCAAGGTTCCCTGCGATGTCCGGGCTGCAGCAATCAACCTGTCCAGTCCCTTGGTGAAATCCGCATCCGCCGCTACCGTGACATCGGGATCGGTCTCGTGCTCTATACGATATAGATCGCTCCCTGCTCCCCAGAGGAATCGGCCGCTGCCCTCGGCCAGGAGGAATTGAGGCCAGTGGAGAGAATGTGCATATTTGGAGGAAGGGAACGATGTGGCCCCCAAGGGCGTCACGGAGAGGGTCGCTGTCAGCTCTTTCGTGGGCTTCTCGCCATAACAGCCCACTAACCCGATGAGCACGGACAGGAGCAACGGAAAACGCCCATAGGAAGTTTTGTCTCCCATCGCGGCACCTTCTTTTCTGGTCATGGCCACACCGAAGCCGGAGCAGTTCCGGCTCCGACCGTCCCGGTGATGCGCCGAAGCTTGGTCTCTGAGCTACCTTATCAGACATCTTACGTTCGAAACCAAATTTTAGTCACTTCTTGGTGGAAGCAAGAAAAAGTCATCATTTTGGGGGACCGGCGGTGCCCTCGGCTCGGCGAGGCGGCCAAGAGAAGACCTCCCGGCTGCGAGACGAGCTCCATCAGCGCTGACCTCGGTCCCGGGACAATGCTTTAAATGCCGCGATCACGGGTCTCAGTCCCGAGACTCGAAGACAGAGTCCCGGACATGGGTTCGCGGTCCAGGGACTTGCGGTCTAAGTCCAGGGCTTGAAGGCATGGTCTCGGGACCACGGGTCTACGTCCCGCGACTCTGGATCGTGGTCCCGGAACTCGATATCGCGGTCGCGGGACCACCAACCGCAATCCCCCGGCCGCGGGTCGTGGGCGCGGACCGTGAGCCTCCGTCCCGCGACTTGGTTTGCAGTCGCGGGACTTGAGGTCGCAGTCCCGGGACATCGGTCTCAAACCCCTGGATTCCAATCGCAGTGCCGAGACGGCGACTCATCCTCCCGGGACCACGGATCTCCATCCACGGACTCTGGGTCCAGTCCCGGGACTGGAGATCGCGGTCCCGAGACTCTGGAACGACGGCGCGGTACCGAGAGTCAGAGTCCAGGTCTTCAAGGCGTGGTCCCCTTACCTGGCTTCGCCCTCCGGCGACCGGATAGCAAAGCCCCTGGACATCGCCACGGAGTCTCCGGAGCGGCAGCCAAAACCGGGGGAAGTTGGAACGATGTCCGTGAACTTCGACTTTCGGTGCGGGGGGGAAAAGCGGGGGCGTGCGGCGCACGCCCCCGCGGTGCAGGGCGGCAGGGTTCTTTAGCGAGGGGGGCCGGCGAGCTCGACAGGAGGAATCTTGGGCGCCTGGGGTGCCGGCGCGGTTGCCGCCTGCTTGCGGCCACGGAAGGGCTGCAGGCCGAACTCGGCGAGCTTCTCGGCGCGGATGCCGTAGTGCTGCTTGACCGCTTGGCGCAGCAGAGTCGCCAGACGCTCGCCCTCGGTCAGCATTTCCTGGAGCTGTTGGGTGGCCGTCTGCTTGGCGGCCCGGTGGGCGGCCTGCTGCTTCTTGAGGTCCACGGCCTGGGCCGCCATCGCCGTGAGCTGGGCGCGCGGGACCTCCAGGTGCTTCAGGTCGTCGCCGTTGGCGACGAGCGGGGCAAGCAGGCGTTGCCAATTGCCGATCTTGCCTGCCGCGGTGGTCTCCTTCTTCCGGGCCTTCCGCTTGGGGGTGCCACCGGGGGCCGGCTGGGGGGTGGTCGTCGGCGGTGGCGTGAGAGTCTCCGGGTTCATGTCGTTCTCCTTTCGCGAGCCTCGCGGCTCTCCAGAGCCAGCGCCGTAAGCGGCGCCGGCTGGAGGGAGTCTCTCAGGGGACCTCCCGCAAAAGCGAACAAAACGAGGAGACGATTTTTTTTTGTTGGCGAAGGCTGGGCGCCGACCGGAATCCGGCTACCTGCCCCTACTTGAAGTACCCCGTCACATCCACCACGAGGTGAGTGGCGCCGGAGGTAATGTCGGTCTCTACCGCGAGGCTCCCCACCGGATCGCCGGTCAACGAGAGGATGGCGTTGTTCGTCCGTACCTGGCCGGGGCTGAAGTTGATCGCCGCGGTGGGGGAGGCGAAGCCGTTCGGTCCCAGGCGGAGGTCGCCGGGGCCGGTGGGGGAGATGACGGTCAGGTTGACGGCGACCGACAGGGCGTTGGCCGGGATGCCGCACTGGCCGGCGATGGGGAAGCGGCGCCGGGCGCTGTTGCCCTGGAGCGCCGGGCCGCCGTAGGTGCCGGCGGGATTGCGGGTGTCGACGACCCGGCAGGGGGTGACGGTGTAGAACTTCAGGGGGGCCGGGTCGGGGGCGAAGGCCCAGAGCTTGCCGCTCTCGTCGGTGACGTAGAGGCGGCCGTCGACGACGATCGGGCTCTCCCAGTGGATGCTGCCGATACTCGTCGAGTTCCACAGCTGGGCGCCGGTCCGCGGGCTGCGCCCCTGGAGGTTCCCCGAGCTGGCATAGAAGAGGATGCCGTTGGCGACGATCGGCGAGCTGCCGCCCGGGGTGATCGTCCAGCGCGAGACGAGCGACGGATTGCCGGCGCCGTCGACCGTCAGTTGCAGCCCCGAGACCCCGGAGTTGTTGGCGACGAAGGTCCAGGTGCTGCCGTCGACCGGATCGACCCAGGCGGCGGGGGTGGTCAGCACCTGCCCCCCCTGGGGGACGGCGATCTTCTGAAGCTCGCCGCCGAGGTGCCCGGGCCCCGCGCCTCCAGCATGACTGGAGAGGTTGTCGAGGTTCAAGAGCCGGAGCATGGCGTCCTTGCCGCTCTGGAGGCCGAGGTGGGCGACGTTGCTCCCCGGGGGCGCCGGGAGGATGGCGGGCGCCGTGCTCCCGAGGTCGGCGTCGACATCCTCCAGATGCTGGAACTCGGTCGGCGTATAGGCGTCGACGGGGTTGCCGGCGGTGCCCGTGCCGTCCGGGTGGAGGGCGAAGACCGAATCGCCCCAGTCGTGACCGCCCCCGCCGGCGACATTGCCGTCGTAGTCGCCGTTGCCGGTCGCCATGAACAGCTTGTCGTTGTCGGAGTCGTAGATCACCCCTCCCCGGGCCCAGATGGCGTTCTGCACGTGGCCCATGCAGTCCGGGCTGGCGTTCTCGACGAAGTGGATCGTCTGGTCGCTGCAGGCGGCGTTGAACACCTTCTGCGCCCCGGTCGCCAGGTTGATCGCCGTGATGTGCCCCTGGTAGTCGCCGGCATCGCCGGGGTAGCCGCCGTTCGCGACGTAGAGATAGGTGACGCCGGAGCTGGCGGTGGCGATCGAGAGCGCCGAGGAGCCCTTCTCGACGTCGGGCTTGAGGGTCGCGACCTCCGGCCAGCCGCCGGTCGTCACCGGGGTGCCGTCGCCGCCCACCGGGTACTTGTAGACCTTGCCGTCGAGCGCATAGGAGTAGACGAACTGCCGGTTGGGATCGACCGCCGGGGAAGAGGTGGTGTACCTCGGGGTGGTCGCCGGAAGGTGCGACCAGACGGTCGCCCCGGTCGCGGCGTCGACGGCCAGGATGTGACCGCTCTTGGTGGTCAGGAAGAGGAGGTCTTTCACCCCCTGCTGGGTGGGGACGTTCGAGAGAAAGGCCGGGGCGCCGTCCGCCACCGCGGGCAGGGTGGGGCTGTAGATCGAATGCAGGGTGTGGACGTTGCCGGCGTGGATCAGGGTCTCCTGGGCGCTCGCACCGCTGTGCCGGGCGTCGAGGTCGAACTGCGGCCAGTCCCCGACCGAGCCGGTGGAGAGGGCGGCGGCCAGGGCGAGGGTGACGAAGGCGCTGGCGGTAGAATCAAACATTCAACGATAGTAATAAGAACGGGGAAGGAGGGCAAGATGGGGAGGTCGTGACGTGGGACACCTCCGACCTCTCCTGGAGACACTGGGGCGCCGCGACGCGGCGGCCGGCACGGGGGAGAGGGAGATGGCGTAGAACTTGCCCAAGAAAGCAACCGAGGTGACCGCATGCGAGCCCTTCACGCCACCACCGCCCTGACTCTCACCCTCTCGTGCCTCGCCTGTGCGGGCCGGCCCCAACCCTCCACCCGGCCACCGGTCCGGGCGCGGATCGAGGTCCGCCTGCCGTGGGCCGCGGCGGGGATGAGCCGCCGGGAGGCCGCCGCTCACCTCCTCTCCCGCTTCTCCTTCGGCGCCCGGCCGGGGGAGGTCGCGAGGGTCGCCGCGATGGGCCCCGACCTCTGGCTCGAAGAGCAGCTCCAGGCCGGCCTCCCCGAGGCCGATCTCGGAGCCCGCCTCGCCCCCTATCCGGCGCTCGCCATGCCCGAGGGCCAGATCCTCCGCACCTACCCCAACGACGGGATGGTCCGGAACGAGGCGAAGAAGGCCGGGGTGATCCCTGCCGACAACATCTTTGCGATTCCCGCCAACGACAGGATGCCGCTCCACGCTCCGATCCGGTCCTTGCTCCGTTGGGATCCGAGGACGGGCGACTGGCTGCGCGGAGCGCCCGAAGGAGCCCGCCCGCAGGACCCAACGGAGCAAGGACCGTCGATCTTCGAGCGGGTCGCCCTCGGGGCTCCCCTGGCAGCGCCCCCGGACCCCGGAGCGGAGCGGGAGAAGGAGATCCGCTCCCTCCTCGACTCGTACGCGAAATCCCGCGGCTACCACCCTCAGCGCGAGCTCCTGGACCAGCTCGCGGCGCAGAAGCTCCTCCGCGCGGTCTATGCCGAAAACCAGCTCTCCGAGGTGATGACCGACTTCTGGTTCAACCACTTCAACGTCTCCCAGACCAACGACCGCACCCGGCCCTATCTCCTCTCCTACGAGCGCGACGCCATCCGCCCCTTCGCCCTCGGCCGCTTCCGCAGCCTGCTGGAGGCTACCGCCCGCCATCCGGCAATGCTCCTCTACCTGGATAACGCCCAGTCGGTCGCCCCGGGGGGCACGCCGACGACCTTCGGCGACGAGATGGCCCTCGCCAAGGCGGCGGCCGCGAAACCCGCTGCGAAATCCGCTGCGAAACCCCCGGCCCAACTCGCCGCCAAGCCGGCTCCCAAGTCCTCGTCAAACAAGCCTTCCCCCAAGCCCTCCCCCCAGTCCGCCCCGAAATCGCCGGGTCTCAACGAGAACTATGCCCGGGAGATCATGGAGCTCCACACCCTGGGGGTCGACGGCGGCTACACCCAGGAGGATGTCGTCGAGGTGGCCCGCGCCTTCACCGGCTGGACCGTGGTCCCCGACGAGAACGCCCTCGGGAAGATCGAGCAGAAGATGGCCCAGGAGCAGAAGATCGGCGGTCATGGCTTCAGGAAGAGCGGCGAGTTCCTCTTCCGCGCCGACACCCACGACGCCTCTCCCAAGCGGGTCCTCGGCCACCTCCTGCCGGGCGGTCGGGGGATCGAGGACGGGGAGGCGGTGCTCGACCTCCTCGCCGTCCACCCGTCGACGGCGCATCACCTCGCCACCCAGCTCGCGGTGCGCTTCGTCTCCGACCACCCCTCGCCGGAGCTCGTCGACCGCCTCGCCCGGGTCTACACGGCGACCGGCGGCGATCTCCGGCGGGTGATCGCGGCGCTCGCCGAATCGCCCGAGTTCTGGCGCCCCGAGGCGCGCGGGGCGAAGATCAAGTCGCCCTTCGAGCTCGCCGCCTCCGCCCTCCGCGCCCTCGGCGCCGACTTAACCGAGCCCAAGCCGGTCCTCGACTGGGTGGCCCGCATCGGCGAGCCGCTCTACGCCTACCAGGCGCCTACCGGCTACCCCGACCGCGCCGAGGCCTGGGTCAACACCGGCGCCCTCCTCTCGCGGATGAACTTCGGCCTGCAGCTCGCCTCCGGCAAGGTCAAGGGGGTGAAGGTCAACCCCGCCGCCCTGGCCGAGCTCGCCGAGCTCGCCCGCGGCTCTGCCAGCTCAGCGATCCTCATGCCGTTCCCTGCCGCCACTCCCAAGAAGGGGGGCCCCACCGCGGATCAGGAGGTCGCCGGCCTCCTCCTCGGCTCGCCGGCGTTCCAGCGCCGGTAAAGCCTTCCCGCAAAGAAAAACGGCGGCCCGGAAGTCCGGGCCGCCGCTTCTGTGAAGCGCTTTTAAGCTACTGCCCTTACGGGCAGGTGGCGAAGGCGCTGGTGTCCTGAATGGGCTGGAACGGCGTGTTCTGGGGGTTGTGGTACATCTTGACCGTGCCGGTCTTGGTGTCGGTCACCTTGATGTCGACCTGCACGTTGGTCAGGCCGCCGGCGAAATCCCAGAAGCGCTGGTTCAGGCTGCAGGCGTCGAGGACCTTGACGACCATCTCGACGTTGTTGCTGTCGAAGAACCAGAAGTAGCCGGTGTCGCTGGTCAGCTGCACGGCCTGACCGGCGCCGGTCGCCCCGGCCGGCGTCTTCCAGGTGGTCTCCACCTTGAAGCGGCTGCCGGTGCCCAGGAGAAGCGCGGTGCCCGAGGGCGTGCCGAACTTGGGCTCCAGGCTGGAGTCGGAGGCGGCGGTCGCCGACTTGGCGCCACAGGTGGCGAAAGCCGAGGTGTCCTGGATGGGCTGGAACGGGGTGTTCTGGGCGTTGTGGTAGGTCTTGACCGTGCCGGTCACCGTGTCGGTCACCGTGATGTCGACCTTGACGTTGGTCAGGCCGCCGGCGAAGACCCAGAAGTGGTTGAAGCCGTTGCAGGCGTCGAGCACCTTCAGAACCATCTCGACGTTGGCGCTGTTGAAGAACCAGAAGTAGCCGGTGTCCCGGGTCAGCTGCACGGCCTGCCCCGAGCCCGTGGTCCCCTGCGGAGTTCTCCAGGCGACATCCACCGCGAAGCGGTTGTCGTCCAGGCAGAGACGGGTGGCGCTCTGGGTGCAGCCGCCGACCGGCCCGTTGACGATGACGAAGCTCTCGGTCTTGCTCGACGAGCCGCGGGCGTTGCTCTCGGCGAGCTGGACGGCGTAGGTGCCGGCGGTCGCCCAGGTGTGGGTCACGACCTGGCCGGTGCCCGTCGTGCCGTCGCCGAAGTTCCAGGTATAGGCATCGGTCGAGGTCGCAGTGGCGGTCAGGGTGACCGCTTGGCCGGCCGAGGCCGTGCACTGCTCGAAGCCGAACAGGTTGACGCAGGTGACGTTGGCCGTGAAGTCGGCCTCGGGCAGCGCCGGACCTCCGTTGCCGACGATGACCGCCCGGCTGATGTCCGAGGTGCAGACGCCGGACGAATCGCAACCCGGACCGGTGCCCGGACGGCTCACCCGGAGGCGCACGATGTAGCTGCCGTTGACGCCGTAGGTGTGGTTGACGATCTTGCCGCTCCCCGCGGTGCCGTCGCCGAAGTCCCAGGTATAGGAGTTCGGGTTGCCCGAGGTCGAGCTGGCGTCGAAGGTCACGTTCTGCCCGGCGGCGGGGCTGCCGGGGGTGAAGCCGAAGTTGGCGGAGAGGAACGAGCTGTCGCCGAGGCTCACCGTGTGGGTGCCGACGGCGCCGACGCAGCCGGTGTTGGTCGCGGTGATCACCTTGTCACCGGTGGTCGGCCAGGTGATGGTGACGCTGTTGCCGTTGGCACTGCCGGCGATCAGGCCGCCGCTCGTGTTCCAGGTCCAGGCCCCGGCCACCGCGGTGCAGACCGCGGTGCTGGCGGTGAAGGTCAGGGGCTGGCCGGTCGAGCCGATGGTCGGTCCGCCGACGAAGATGTAGGGCGTCGGATTGGCGCTCGGGTTGTGCTTGTGAATGTCGAAGAGCGCCAGGGCGGCACGGTAGAAGTAGTCGCCGATGAACTTGCCCGAGCGCGGCATGATGTTGTTGAAACCGGTGGGGTTGCCGCGGTAGTACCAGCCCCAGTAGCCGGTGCCCGGGGTGACGTCGCGCGGGGCGGCCGGGATCGAGACGTCGAAGAGCCACTCGCGCTGGCTGCCGCCGCGGCACTTGTCGTCCTCGCCGAAGTAGAGGTAGGGCACCCCGTTGGAAGACGAGTAGGTGACGTAGAAGTTCGAGGTGCCGCTGTCGAGCTCCAGGGAGGAGACGGGGGCGGGGAGGCCGGAGCAGCTGCCGGTGATGCAGGTCACGTCGTAGATCTGGGCCTGGTTGACCTCACGCGACTGCTGGTTGCTGAAGAAGTCGGTGCGGAGACCCAGGTAGTAGTGCCCGGCCGCCTGCCACATGGCGACGCCGTAGACCGACTGGCTGCCGAGGCCGGTCAGGACGAGCTGCGGATGGGCCGGGTCGGCGACGTTGTAGATCTCGAAGCCGCGCCCGGTGCCCGAGGAGAGGACGACGAAGTTGCCGACCCCGTGGACGTACTGGGCGGAGCTGCGGGTGCCGAGCTTGCCGACGAAGACGCCCGAGCAGGCGGGGACCACGGTGGGATCCTGCGACGGGTAGTGCTCGGAGCACCGGCTGTAGTTGCGCGCCTGGGTCAGGTCGTAGACGAAGACACCGCCGCCGGGGTTGCCGCTGGAGGCGGCGAGGAAGGCGTACTGGCGGCCGCCCAGAGTGGCGGTGTAGACCTGCTCGCCGTCCAGGAGGAAGCTCTGGAAGAGGACCTTGGGGCTGGTCTTGTCCGTCAGGTCGACGGCCACGAGGCCGATGCCGGCCTCGCCGGCCAGGGCGGCGACGGTGTCGATGCCGGCGGGCGCGTCGACGCTCTGGATCGGCCACTTGATCTCGGCGTTGTTGGCGGGGACCGGAAGATCGCTGTAGGTGAGCCGGCCGACCGGGGTCGGGCTCTGCGGGGTGGTGCGCGCGTCCCAGACCTGCATGCCGTAGGCGTTGGCGAGGAAGGCGTAGCCGTTCTCGGTGTCGACCGACATGTACCAGGGGTAGGACGAGTAGGAGCTCTGGAACTCGTTGAAGCCCGTCGAGTCGCGGCAGTAGGCCGGCCCCAGCGGGGTGCAGGCGGTGAACGAGGCGTCGGCCGGCTGCAGCTCGCCCCAGAGGTTCGCCGGGGCCGGGATGGCCGGGGTGGCGCAGACGGCGTTACCGCAGCCCGAGCGGTCACAGCTCGCGTCCGCGGCGGCGGGCGAGGTCGAGGCGGTCGAGAGCAGCAGCAGCGCGGCCAGAGCCGGGCCGGCAGAGAAGCGCAGGGTGGGCGTGGGGATCTTGAGCATCAGGACGGTCCTCCTAGGTGAATTCGATCCAGGTCGGCACTCGCGGACTGGTTCCGGAGCTTACCAGCAGAACCTGGCGAGCGGTGGGTGGTCCTCTTTCCGTCTTCAATCAGATTGCGCGGGTCCGCTTCCAGTCATACGCGCGAAGGGTGCGGTTCGTCACCGCTCCCTCCGCTATGTAGGAGCTATGCTAACGAAACATAATAACGGGGATGGAGAGATCCCGCAAGGGGAAATGAGGTAGTGGTGGAACCGGCGCTACTCGCGTGCCTGCGGAGGATCGACGACGGTGAAGTAGACCGCCGTGCCGACCTCGGGCTCGCTCGCGAGCCAGATCCGGCCGCCCATCTGCTCGACGGCCTCGCGGGCGATGGCGAGGCCCAGCCCGGTGCCCTCGGAGACCTCGGGGTGGGCGCGGACGAACTCCTCGAAGACCCGCGGCTGCATCTCCTCGGGGATGCCGCGGCCGTTGTCCCTGACCTCGATCCGCCAGTAGCCGCCCTCCTCCCGGGTGGCGGCGATGCGGACCCAGCTGCTCCGCCCCGGCTGGCAGTACTTGATGGCGTTGCCGAGAAGGTTGATGAGCACGAGCTCGGTGCGGGTGGCGTCGACCTGGATGTCGGGGATGGGCTCCTGGACGTCGATCTGGATCTGGCGTTCGAGGGCGAGGGTCTCAAGCCCGAGGACCGCCTCCTCGACCAGCTTGCGGAGCGACAGCCGCCGGCCCTGGGCCGACTCCTCGCTCCCCTGGGCGATGGCGAGGGCGAGGACGTCCTCCGAGAGGCCCTCCAGCCGGCGCAGGGTGTTCTTGAGGACGGTCATCGCCTTCTCGCGGAGCCCCTCGCTCATCCCCTCGGTGGACAAGAGCTCCAGGGCGGCCTCGCCGGCGCCGAGGGAGTTGCGCATCTCGTGCGCCAGGGTGCGGCCGAAGCTGCCGAGGAGATGGGCGCGGTCGCGCCGGTCCCTGAACCCCTCCTCGCGGAAGGTGGTGGCGGTGACGTAGGTGACCGCCATCAAGGCCCGGTAGAGACGCTCGGCGACCTCGATCGCGTACTCGGGCGCGATGCTCTGGCCGAAGCTCTCCGCCTCCTCGCGGAGGGCGCCGTAGAGGATCGAGCCCAGGATCTCGAACTCGTCCAGGATCTCGTCGATGTCGTAGCCCTGCTCGCGGCGGAGGCGAGCGAGCTTGGTGAGCTCCTCGCGGACCGAGTTCTCGGCGATCGCGCCGCCCCCGGAGAGCAGGTAGTCGGAGATCTTCTTGAGGATTTCCGGGATGTGGTTGAGCAGGGCTTCCGAGGGGAAGATGCGGTTCGGATGGACGGTGAGCCGCGGCCGCAGCCGCTCCAGCCAGGCGCGGGTGAGCTCGGTCGAGCGGCGGTAGAGCTCGGTGCCGAGATAGGTCTCGAGGGCGCGCGCTTCGCTACTCTTCACGGTTCTTTTCTCCGGGCCCGCCGCGCAATTTCCAGGATTCGCGGCGGTATCTTACTCGGGCAAGCCGGGAAAGGCCAGCGTCGCCAGAACACGGTACTGGCTCCGTTTGATTCTGCGGGCGGGCTCCTTCGGGCGCTCGCGCAGCCAGTCGCCCGTCCTCGAAACCAGACTGAGCCAGGACCTCAGTCTTTCAGGTACCTTTCGCGCCGAACCTGCTGTCGCAATCCCCGGAAGATCCAGGGGAGACTCTCGCCGGTCGCCCGGTCCACCGCCCAGTGGGGCACCCGCCCGCCGGGATCGGTGAACAGGTGGCAGATGGCGAGCGACCGCCGGGCGCCGCCGATGCGCCAATGCCGCCGGTGCCGCCAATGCCCCCGCCGCTGCCGGCCGGGCCGCCGAAACCGGTCACCGTCCAGGAGCCATGGGTGTCGACGACGTTCCCCGAGCCGGGAACGTAGGTCCACCGGAGGCTCCAGAGCCTGCCGTCCCTCCCCTCGGCGACCGCGGAGACGGCGCGGATAAGGTAGGAGCGATCGCCGACGAGCGCTGGGAGGCGGAGCGACTGGGCGGAGACCACCGTCCCGTCGGCCTCCCGACGGGCGTCCGAGCGCTCGACGAAGGGCATCCACTCCCGGTAGTGGGCGAAGTCGGCGAGGACGGCTGCGACCCGCTCCGGGGGAGCGTCGATCACCCCCTGGGCCACGCCCTCCCGCGGGCCCGCGGCGGCGATCGCTTCGAGCCGGACGAGGACCTCCCCGGCGGCCAGCCGCCGCGTTTCGTCCGGTGTGGGGGCCGGCGTGGGGGGCGGCGCGAGGGCCGGTCCCGCCGTGACGGCCCCGGCGAGTATGTACGTCGCCAACGTCGCCAACGTCGCCAACGTGGCCACCGCAGCGAAGAAGCGGGCGGTGCTACGCGTCGATCTCACCCTGGAGTTGCGAGGAAGAGAGCCCCCGGTTCAGCCGAGGTTGTGGAAGACCTTCTGCACGTCGTCGTCCTGCTCCAGCCGGTCGACGAGGCTCAGCACCTCGGTCGCCTGCTCCTCGGAGAGCTCGGTCGGGGTCATGGGGACGTACTCCGACTCGGCGGAGACGGGGGTGATGCCCTTGTCCTCGAGCGCTTTCTGGAGCTGGCCGAAGTCGTTGAAGGCGCAGCGCAGCACGAGCTGCGGCTCGCCCTTCTCGCCGGTGCTCTCGCCCATCTCGTCGAGGCCGTGGTCGATCAGCTCGAGCTCCAGCTCGTCGGGGTCGAGCCCCGCGGGGTGCAAGCGGAAGACGCCCATCTTCTTGAACAGGAACGCCACGCTCCCGGTGTTCGCCAGGTTGCCGCCCCCCTTGTTGAAGTGGGTGCGCAGGTTGGAGACCGTGCGGGTCGTGTTGTTGGTCGCGGTCTCGACGACGATCGCGATCCCGTGCGGGCCATAGCCCTCGTAGAGGACCTCCTCGTAGCTCTCGGCATCCTTCCCCGAGGCCTTGCGGATCGCCGACTCGACCTTGTCCTTCGGCATGTTGACCGCGCGGGAGTTCTGGATCACCCGCCGGAGGAGCGGGTTGGCCGCCGGGTCCGGACCGCCGGCCCGGACGGCGATGGTGATCTCCTTGCCGATCCGGGCGAAGGCCTTCGCCATCCGGTCCCAGCGGGCGAACATCGTGTGCTTCCGGGTCTCGAAGATACGTCCCATGGGAGGGGAATCTAGCGTGAGGGCGGAGCCTGAGTAAAGGGGGGCTCGCCGGGGCCGCCGCATCCAGGCCCGCCCGAGCTGGGCCGGAGCGGGGCCGGATGTAAGCCAGGTAAAGATTCTGTCAAGTCTCCCTCCGCCCTCTGTTTCGCCGGCCCGAAGGCGCGTACACAGTAGAGGAACCGCGGGGCACAGAGGCCCGGCGGCTCACCGCAGAGAGGAGTCCGATCCAACCGCCATGGCGAGCCACCCGAGAGCGAGCGTCGAGCGTCTCCTGCCCTGGTCGGCTCTGGCGCTCGCCACAGTCGTCGGGCTCAACGCGGCACACTCGGCCTCGCCCTGTGGGTTCTCCGCGGTAGAGGAAAGCGGAACGAGAAGGGAGTCTTTGATGAGCAGCAGTTGGGCATTCACGCGTACAGCCGTCAAGCGCTTCATGACCCTTCACGGGCGGAGCGCGAGCGAGATGGAGGCCCAGAGCCTCCTCTCCACCCTCGCGGCGCGAGCCGGGCGCCTGCGGGAGCTCACCCCCATGGGGGATTTCCAGTGGAAAGTGGAGGAGCCACCGTTGATCCTGGTCACCAAGCGGCAGGATGGTCTCAACCTCTGCGTGACCGTGCGCCGGGACGGCTCGGCGCCGGCGCCGCCGCTGAGCCGGGGCGAGCAGGATCTCGTCTCGGAGCTGGCCTCGGACCTCGGCCGCGGCGGCCCGGCGAGCGGTTCGAGCCGGCAGCAGTGGGCCCTCCGGGAGCGCCGCCTGCTCGCCGAGAAGCGGCGGCTCGAAGAGCAGCTCCAGGCGAGCGAAGCCCAGAGGGCGGGCCTAGCCGAGGCCTACGTGCGGCTCCGGGAGGGCCTGCGGATCGCGGTCGGGACCTTGAAGGACGATCCTGCCAGGGTGGAGGTGGCCGCCGCTCTGCGGGAGATCGAGCGGGAAGCCCCGAGCCTCCTCGCGAGATAGGGGGGGAGGACCCTCACGGCATCCGGAGCGAAGTCCGATCCTGAACGTCCGATCCTGAGATAGTCTCGCCCTTCACTTTCGCCCGAGGAACGCCCGACATGACTCTTGCCCAGAGGCTCCGCGTCGTCGCCCTGCCGCTCTCCACCTTCCTCCTGATATCGGCGGCGACGGCGGCGACGGCGGCGCCGCTCGCGGAGCCGCGTCCGGTCACCCTGGAGCAGATCATGGCGGCTCCGGACTGGATCGGCAACCCTCCCGAGCGCGCCTACTGGGGGGCCGAGGGGCGCTCGGTCTACTACGAGCAGAAGCGGCCGGAGAGCGAGCTGCGCGATCTCGTGCGGCTCGATCTGGCGACCGGCACCTCCCGGATCGTGCCTCTGGCCGAGCGGGGGACGGCCGACACCGCCGACGGCGACTGGAGCCTCGACCGCAAGTGGAAGGTCTACTCGCGGCAGGGCGACCTCTATTTAAGGAATGCGGTGACGGGCGCGGTCCGCCAGCTCACCCGGACCGCGGAGGCGGAGAGCGAGCCGCGCTTCATGGTGGGGGACGGCCGCGTTCTCTTCAGGCGGGGGAGCTCCTTTTTCGTCTACGACCTGGCCTCGGGGCTCGTCTCGCAGGCGGCCGACGTGCGGCTGGAGAAAGACCCCGCCCAGGAGGAGGACCCCACCTACCTCCGCGACGCCCAGCTCCGGCTCTTCGACGTGCTCCGCAAGGAGAAGCGCGACCGCGACGAGAAGCGGGAGGAGGAGCGCGCCGAGCAGCGGGCCGACCCGGCGCGGCCGCCGGTCCCCTTCTATCTCGGCGACAAGATCGAGATCGTCGATGCGGCGCTGGCGCCGAGCGGCGACTGGCTGGTGCTGGTGACGATCCCCAAGCCGCCCGAGAAGCCGGAAACCCCCAAGCAGATCCTCCCCAAGTACGTCACCGAGAGCGGCAACGTCGAGGTCGTCGACGGGCGCGACAAGGTGGGGGTCAAACCGGTGGCCCGCTCGGTCACCCTCCTCGACCTCCGCGCCCATAAGCGCTACGACCTCGACTTCGCGAGCCTCCCCGGCATCTTCGACGATCCGTTGAAGGAGATGCGAGAGAAGGCGGAGAAGGTGAAGACCGCGGCCAGAAAGGCCCGGGAGGCAAAGGAGGCGGCGGAGCGGGGTCGGCCGGTCGGCGAAACGGTAGCGAAGGCGGAGGCGGCGGCTGCCAAATCGGCGGACAGAGCGGCCGAGAAACCGGCGAACAAGCCGGAGATCCCGGAGACCGCGGAGAAGCCCAAGCAGGAGCCGCGTCCATGCGAGGTCCAGGGTCTCTTCTGGAGCCGCGACGGCCGGCAGGTGGCACTCCAGGTCCATTCGCTGGACAACAAGGACCGCTGGCTGGCGACGATCGATTTGGCCGCTCACCGGCTGATCTCCCACGAGCACCTGACCGATCCCGCCTGGATCAACTGGAGCCTGAACGAATTCGGCTGGCTGCCCGACAACCGCACGCTCTTCTATCTCTCCGAAAAAAGCGGCTACTCCCACCTCTACGCCGTCGACGTGACCGCGACTCCGGCGGCTCCGGCGGCATCGGCGGCATCGGCCGGCTCCGGCCGCAAGCTCACCCAGGGGGAGTTCGAGGTCTCGGAGCCGGTGCCGAGCCACGACGGCCGTTTCCTCTACTACCGGGCCAACGCCGGGCACCCCGGTATCTACGAGGTCTGGCGGGTGGAGGTGGCGAGCGGCCGGGCCGAGCCGCTCACCCGGCAGGGCGGTCTCACCTCCTTCGCGCTCTCGCCCGACGAGCGGCGGCTCCTCCTCACCCACTCCTCGCTCACCCGGCCCGACGAGCTCTATCTGGCCAACATCGCCGACGCCAAGCCCGTCCGTTCCAACGCCGAGCCGCGGCAGCTGACCCACACCCTCTCCCCGGCCTTCCTCGCCGTCGACTGGACGGTGCCCGAGATCGTGCCCATCCCGTCGACCCACGTGGCGCGGCCGATCTACTCCCGGGTGTACACGCCGCCCGGCTTCGATCCGGCCCACCCCCGCCAATATCCGGCGGTCGTCTTCGTGCACGGGGCGGGCTATCTCCAGGAGGTCCACTACGGCTGGTCGAGCTACTGGCACGAGTTCATGTTCCACACCTTCCTCACCCAGCACGGCTATGTGGTGCTCGACATGGACTACCGCGCCTCGGCCGGCTACGGCCGCGACTGGCGGACGGCGATCTATCGCCAGATGGGACACCCGGAGCTCGAGGACCTGGAGGACGGCGTCGCCTGGCTTTCGGCGCACAAGCAGGTCGATCCGCACCGGATCGGCGTCTATGGCGGCTCCTACGGCGGCTTCATGACCTTCATGGCGCTCTTCCGCCACCCCGACCTTTTCGCGGCCGGCGCCGCGCTCCGGCCGGTGAGCGACTGGGCGCACTACAACGAGACCTACACCTCGGCCATCCTCAACACCCCAGAGATCGACCCCGAAGCCTACGCCGCGAGCTCGCCCATCGAGTACGCGGCGGGGCTCTCCCGGCCGCTCCTCATCTGCGACGGGATGCAGGACGACAACGTCTTCTTCCAGGATACGGTGCGGATCGTCCAGCGTCTGATCGAGCTCAAGAAGGAGAACTTCGAGACCGCCCTCTACCCGGTCGAGAGCCACGGCTTTCGCCAGCCGACGAGCTGGCTCGACGAGTATCGGCGGATCTGGAAGCTGTTCGAGGCGCACCTCGAAGAGGTGAAGTAAGACCCGAGGAAGGTACAGGCTCCGTTGGGCTCCGAGGACGGGCGACTGGCTGCGCGCAGCGCCCGAAGGAGCCCGCCCGCAGGCTCCGAACGGAGCCTGTACCGCCAAACCCCCTACGAACAGCTGAGCGCGCTGGTGTCCTGCACCGGCGGCGCCGCGGTCAGGTCGGGATTGGTGTAGGTCTTCGAGTGCCCGGTCGTCGTGTCGGTGACCGTCACATGGAGGCCGACGTTGGTCCCCGCCGAGTAGAACACCCAGTAATGCTGGTTGACGGGGCAGCCGTTGAGCACCTTGACCAGCAGCTCCGGGTTCTTGGGGTCGAAGAACCAGAACAGGCCGCCCTGGTCGACGCCGAGCGAGGAGAGCGAGATCGCCTGGCCGCTCCCCGATTTGCCGCCGGCCTGGGTGGTGGCGTAGGTGACCGTCACCCGGAAGCGGCGGTCGCCGGGCTGGTCGTCGATGCAGAGGATCTGGTTGGTGGAGAGACAGCCGGTCGTCGTGACGTTCTGGGTGAGGGTCACGGCGACGCTGAAGCTGTTGCTGTTCCCCGAAGTCCCGACGGACTCGACGTCGCCCGGGCAGAGGGTCGGCTGCAGGTTGAACTGGACGCCGCCGGGGCCGCTCTCGGTGTGGGTGAAGTAGAGGTTGGACCCCGAGGCGATCGTGGCGTCGCCGAAGTCCCAGGTCACCGCGGTGTCCGCCGAGCTCGACAGGGTGATCGTCTTCGTCTGCGTGAGGCCGATCTGCTGACCGACGTAGGACCCCAGCCGGGCGGTGAGCATCAGGGTGTAGGTGCCGTTGGTGTCGGTCGTGTAGTTGAGGGTGACCGAGTGCAGGTTGATGGCGCTCACGCTCTGCACGTAAAAGCCGTTCGCGATGCTGTCGTGGTTCCCGCTGTGCCCGGAGCTCGGGCAGCTGTAGACCGTGTTGACCGAGGCCGCTCCGGGAACGACGGCCGAGAGCAGGGCGACGAGCGCCAAAAACGGCGTGCGAAGCGAAGCTGAGGGATCGGGGACTGGAGATCATGCGCTTTCCTCCTGGATGAGTGGTTTCTCTCCGAACAGGGGCGTCCTGCCACGGCGAAACGTTACAGGGAGAACGTTATAGGAAGAACGCGCAAAAAGATCGCGGTCTGCGCATGCTAGGATTTTGCGGACTTATGGAACCGGTCAACGTCTTCGAATTCGAGGCGCTCGCCCGCGAGCGGCTCTCGCCTTCCGCCTACGACTACTACGCGGGCGGGGCGCAGGACGAGGTCACGCTCCGCGCGAACCGCGCCGCCTACGACCGCATCCCCCTCCACTACCGGGTGCTGGTGGACGTCTCCCGGCGCGAGCTCGCGACGACGGTCCTCGGCCAGCCGGTCGCCCTGCCGATCCTGGTCGCCCCGACCGCCTTCCACCGCCTCGCCACCGCCGAGGGCGAACGGGCGACCGCCCGGGCCGCCGGGGCGGCGGGGACGGTGATGATCCTCTCCACCCTCTCGACCACCCCGGTCGAGGAGGTGGTGGCCGCCGCCTCCGGGCCGGTCTGGTTCCAGCTCTACGTCTACCGCGACCGCCAGGCGACGGAGGGGATGGTGCGGCGGGCCGAGGCCGCCGGCTGCAAGGCGCTGGTGCTGACCGTCGACGCTCCTCTCCTCGGCCGGCGGGAGCGGGACGTCCGCAACCGTTTCCGCCTGCCGCCGGGCCTGGCGGTCGCCAACCTGCTGTCCGAAGGCTACGGCGAGGTGCCCCCGGCGGTCGCCGGCTCCGGCCTCGCCGCCTACGTCGCCGCCCTCCTCGACCCGGCGCTGTCCTGGCGGGACGTCGCCTGGCTGCAGTCGATCACCCGGCTGCCGGTCCTCGTCAAGGGGATCGTCCGGCCCGACGACGCCGTCCGCGCGGCCGAGGCGGGCGCCGCCGGGGTGGTGGTGTCGAATCACGGCGGCCGCCAGCTCGACACCTCGCCGGCCACGATCGACGTCCTCCCTGAGGTGGCCGACGCCCTGGCCTCTCGCGGCCACCGGATCGAGGTCCTGATGGACGGCGGCGTGCGGCGGGGCACCGACGTCTTGAAAGCCCTCGCCCTCGGCGCCCGGGCGGTCCTCGTCGGCCGGCCGATCCTCTGGGGGCTGGCGGCCGACGGCGAGGCGGGCGCGGCGCAGGTCTTAAGCCTCCTTCGAGACGAGCTCGACCTCGCCATGGCGCTCGCCGGCGCCCCCACCGTGGCCGACATCACCCGCGACCTCGTACAGCGGGGTTGAATCACAGGGGTTGAAGTACAGAGGACTTCAAGATGAGACCGTTCCCCAGAATCGCCCTGCCGCTCGCCGCGCTCGCCGGTGCGATATCGCTCTTCTCTCCGGCCGTCGCTCGTGGCGCCGCGCCGGCTGCCCCCGATCCGCGGGAGGTGCACCTGGCGGACATCGTCCAGCTCACCCACGGCGGCCAGAACGCCGAGGCCTACTGGTCGCCGGACGGCCGGCAGCTGATCTTTCAGTCCACCCGACCGCCCTATGCCTGCGACCAGATCTTCCGCATGCCGGCGGACGGGAAGGGTGCTCCGGCGCTGGTCTCGACGGGGAAGGGGCGGACCACCTGCTCCTACTTCACCCCGGACGGCAGCCGCGTCCTCTTCTCCTCGACCCACGCCGCGGGCGACGCCTGCCCGCCGCCGGCCGACCGCTCGCAGGGCTACACCTGGGCGGTCTACCCGAGCTACGAGATCTGGACCGCGAAGCCGGACGGCAGCGACTTGAAGCGGTTGACCAACAACAACGCCTACGACGCCGAGACGACCGTCTGCCCGCTCGACGGCTCGCTCGATCTTCACCTCCGACCGCGACGGCGACCTAGAGCTCTACCGGATGGATGCCGACGGCGGCAACGTCAAGCGGTTGACGAACGCCCCGGGCTACGACGGCGGCGCCTACTTCTCCCCCGACTGCAAGCAGATCGTCTGGCGCGCCTCGCGGCCGCAGGGCGCCGAGCTCGACGACTACAGGAAGCTCCTGGCGGCCGGCCTCGTGCGGCCCGGCAAGCTCGAAATCTGGCTCGCCAACGCCGACGGCAGCGAGGCCCGCCAGCTCACCTATCTGGACGCCGCCTCCTTCGCCCCCTCCTTCTTCCCCGACGGCAAGCGGGTGATCTTCTCCTCCAACTACGGCGACCCGGCCGGCCGCGAGTTCGAGCTCTGGGCGGTCAACACCGACGGCACCGGCCTTGAGCGGATCACCTACTCCCCGGGCTTCGACGGCTTCCCGATGTTCTCGCCCGACGGCACCCGTCTGGCTTTCGCGTCCAATCGAAACAACGGGGCGCCGCACGAGACCAACGTCTTCGTCGCCCGCTGGCAAGGCGGGGACGCCGTGGCGACATCAGCTTCGGCCGCCGCCGTTCCAGAAGCGGCGGGGGCCGAGCGTTTCGCCGCCGACGTCCGCTGGCTGGCCGACGACGCGCGGGAGGGGCGCGGGGTGGGCACCCCTGGCCTCGCCGCCGCCCAACACTACCTGGCCGACCGCTTCGAGGCCCTGGGGCTCGAACCGGCCGGCGACGGCGGGACCTATTTCCACACCTTCGACGTCCCGGTGGCGGTCGCGGTCGAGCCGGGGACGACGGTGGCGCTCGACGGCCGGCCGCTCGACCGCTCGGCGTTCCAACCCGCCGGCTTCTCGGCCTCGGCCGACGCCCAAGGCCCCGTCGTCATCGCCGGCTGGGGGATCGTGGCGCCCGAGCTGGGGGTGGACGACTACAAGGGGATCGACGTCCACGGCAAGATCGTGGCGGTCCGCCGGTTCACCCCCCGCTCTACATCCCAAGCCGGCGCCTTCACTGCGGAGGCCGAGCGGCGCTACGGCGACCTCCGCTACAAGGCGTACACGGCGCGCGAGCACGGCGCCCTCGGGCTCCTCGTCGTCGACCTGCCGGAGTCGCCGGCCGGAACGGCCGGTACGGCCGGGGAAGCCCTGCCGGAGGACGCGCCCCTCCCCAGGCCGGCGCTCGACGCGGCGGTCGGCCAGGGGGGGGACGCCGGCATTCCGGTCGCGTTCGTCACCCGCGCCGCGGGCGCCGCGCTCTTCCGCTCCGGAAGCGCCGGGGGTGCCGGGGGTGCCGGAGGGCCGGGGGCCAGCGTGCCGCCCTCCACGTCCGGCTCACCCGCCGCACCGAAAAGGCCGCCAACGTCGTCGGCCGGCTCCCCGCCGGAGCCGCCGATCGCGACCGGCTGCCCGGAGCGGTGCTCGTGGGGGCCCACTACGATCACCTCGGCCTCGGCGGCGCCGGCTCGCTCAGCCCCGACGTCCACGCCGTCCACCACGGCGCCGACGACAACGCCTCCGGCACCGCGGCGGTGCTCGAAGCGGCGCGCATCCTGGCGGCCGAGCGCGGCCGGCTGCGGCGGGACGTCTACCTCGTCGCCTTCTCCGGCGAGGAGTCCGGGGTCCTGGGGTCGACCGCCTTCACCCGCAAGCCGCCGGCCGGCCTCCTGATCAAAGATCTGGTCGCCATGTTGAACCTCGACATGGTGGGCCGCCTGCGCGGCAACCAGCTGACGATCCTCGGCGGCGAGAGCGCCTCCGAGTGGAAGGAGCTGGTGCCGCCGGCCTGCGCCCGCGAGCTCCTCGGCTGCTCGCTCTCGGGCGACGGCTACGGCCCCTCCGACCACAGCCCGTTCTACGCCGCCGGCGTGCCGGTCCTCCATTTCTTCACCGGCGCTCACGAGGACTACCACAAGCCGTCGGACACCGCCGACAAGATCAACGCCATGGGCGGCGAGCGGGTCGCCCTCCTGGTCGCCGATCTCGCCCGGGAGGTCGCCGACCACACCGCCCGGCTCGCCTACAAGAGCGCGCCCGCCCCCGCTCCCCAGGGGGATTCGCGCTCCTACGGCGCCTCCCTCGGCACCATCCCCGACTACGCCGGCGACGGCCGTCCTGGAGTGCTCCTCGGCGGCGTCCGGCCGGAGGGGGCGGCGGCCAGGGCGGGTCTGGCGCGGGGCGATCTCTTGGTCGAGCTCGCCGGCACGCCGATCCGCGACATCTACGATTTCATGTACGTTCTCCGCAAGGCGAAGCCGGGCGAGACGACGAAGGCGGTGGTCGAACGGGGCGGCAAGAAGATCGAGGTGAACGTGACTTTCGGAACCAGCAGCGGCCCGCGGTAGCTTCAGGTTCTCCAGAGGAACCCATGGAATCCGCCATCCAGCAGCAGATCGAGTACTACCGGGCGCGGGCCGGCGAGTACGACCAGTGGTTCTATCGCCAGGGCCGCTACGATCACGGCCCGGAGAGAAACCAGCTCTGGTTCGACGAGGCGCGGCTCGTCGCCGAGGCCCTCGACGCCTTCCGCCCCACCGGTTCGGTCCTCGAGCTGGCCGCGGGTACCGGCATCTGGACCGAGCAGCTCCTCCGCCACGCCACGGAGCTGACCGCCGTCGACGCCTCCCCCGAGGTCCTCGCGATCCACCGCCAGAAGTTGCAGAGCGCCAAGGTGGAGTACATTCAGGCGGATCTCTTCGAGTGGCGGCCGGACCGGCAGTTCGACGTCGTCTTCTTCGGTTTCTTCCTCTCCCACGTGCCGCCGGAAAAATTCGAGCCGTTCTGGCAGCTGGTGCGCTCCGCCCTACGGCCGGGCGGCCGCTTCTTCCTCATCGATTCGCTCCGCGATCCGAGCTCCAGCGCGGCCGATCATCAACTCCCCGGCCCGGCCGAGGTGACGATGAACCGCCGGCTGAACGATGGGCGGGAGTTTACGGTCTACAAAGTTTTCTACGATTCGGGGGAGCTGGAGAAGCGTTTGCGGGACCTCGGCTGGAACGCTGCCTGCTCCCAGACGGCCCACTACTTCCTTCATGCCCAGGGGGCGCTCGCGACCTGAGCGAGGTCTACCATGAGCACCGAACCCATCGCCTGTACGCGGTTGGGAAGCTCCCGGACGCCACGGAGAGTCCTCTGGACGATGTTCGAGACCTTCCAGACGGCTTTTGAAATGGCTGGATGCCGTTTGAGACCTCCCGGACACCGTTGGGGCCCTGCCGGACAGCTCTTGGAAGCTTCCTGACGGCTTTTGGAAGCTTCCGGAACCCGTGGAAAGTCCTCTGGATCTCGTGGAAGTCTTCCGGAACCCGAGGAAAGTCTTCAGGAACTCGTGGAAAGTCTTCAGGAACTCGTGAGAAGTCTTCCGGAACCCGTGGAAAGTCCTCAGAAACTCGTGAAAGTCTTCCGGAACTCGTAGAAAGTCTTCAGGAACTCGTGGGAAGTCTTCAGGAATCCGTGGAAAGTCCTCAGGAACTGGTGGAAAGTCTCTAAAACCTGACGCCCAACTACGCCTCCCGCGTCGCGAGCCGTGTCTTCAAGCTCCGCACCTCCTCCTCGGCCGCCGGGCGCCAGAGGCCGTTCTGGCGGCGCTTCTCGATCGAGGCGGGGTTGTAGCGCACCGAGGTCACGAGCTTTCCCTCGAGGCTGAAGACGTGGGCCCGGCCGCGGTCGCCGACGACCACCAGGGTGTCGCTCCGGGTATCGAAGAGCAGGTCCTCGCGGGCGGCGCGGGCGAGGTCGGCGAGCGCCATGCGGGTCGGCCGGTCGCCCTCGGCGTGCCGGCGCTCGGCGTGGCCGGTGCGCCGCGCCTTCCCCCGGAAGTTCTTGTCCAGCCGCCGGGCGAGGCCCCCGAGGATCCCTTCCAGGCGCTGCTCCACGATTTCCACGGCAACGCGGCGCCCGCCGCGATCGTTGGCGGCGAGCTCGATGCCGTCGAGCGCGGTCTGCGCCCAGCGCACCGGGTCGGCCCAGGGGATCTCCCCCACCCGGTCGAAGAGGTTTTCGAGCGGCTCGCCCTCCGGACCGGTGCCGATGAGGTTGAGACCGAAGCGGCGGCGGCCGCCGTCTGGACGGGAGGAGAGGATCTGGAAGGAGACCGCGAAGGCCCGCGGCACGCCGCCCGAGGCCCGGTCGCGATACCAGCCGACCGCCACCTGGCCGTGCAGGCGGTAGCCCACCCGCTCGCCGACCCGGGGGATGAGGTCACCGGTCAGCTCCGACTCCGGGCTGACGAGGGCGACGAGCTGCTGGGGCTCGCGATAGAGCAGGTCGACCCGCGGGTCGTGACGTTCGAGCAGCCACTGGCCGAAGTCGCGGTAGCGGGGGAGGCCGGTGGGGCCGTAGCCGGTGAACACCTGCCGTCCCTCGGCGGGGAGGGCGTGGACGCAGGAGGCGGTGCCGCAGCGCAGGCAGTAGACCCGCCCGGGCTGGTGGACGGCGCTGTGGTCGAGGAGGGCCTGGAGCGACTCCTGGATCGCCTCCGAGGCGTCGCGGCCGGCCCGTTCGAGGCTCCCCTCGCGGACGCTCGTGGGCACCGCGAGCCGCAGGTCGAGCGGCTCCCCGCGGCCGGCGATCAGATGGCCGAGAGGATGGCGGTCGATGCGCGCCCGCACCTCGTCGACGAGGAGCTCCAGGGCCTCCCGGAGGCGCTCGTCGCGGTCGTTTCTCTCGTCCCTGTCATGGCGCGGGTTACCGGCAGCGCGGGCTCTGGGGTCAGGCATTCGGCGGTCTCCCCGGCCTGGATAAGCGCCGCGGCGCGGGGGGGTATTCCCCGGAGTCAGCTTTCCGGGTATCTGGCGAAGCTCCCTTTTTCCTGGTAAGCTACCTCACTTTGCGCGCGGGCTCCGCTGCGCAGTGGGCCGTGGTGCGATTCCGCCCGCGTCCGCAAAGGACAGAACTTCTGGAGGTTTAAAAGACGATGCTCAAAATTCGGTTGCGCCGGATGGGCGCCCGCAACAACCCTTTCTTCCGGGTCGTGGTCTCCGACTCGCGCCAGGTCCCGACCGCCTCCGCGGTCGAGGAGGTCGGTCACTACGATCCGACCAAGGTGCCGGCCCAGGTCACTCTCAAGAGCGCGCGGATCGACTACTGGGTCGGCCAGGGCGCCCAGCTGTCGCCGACGGTCAAGCGGCTTCTCCACCAGACCCAGAAAGCCCAGAAGAGTGCCTGAGCTGCCCGACGAGATCAAGGAGCTGGTCCGGTTGCTGGTCGACCGGCCGGAGGCCGTCGATCTGGCGGTGGTCCCCCAGGGGCAGGAGACCCTGCTCGAGCTCTCGGTCGACCCCGAGGATCTGGGCAAGGTGATCGGCCGCCAAGGGCGGACCGCCCGCGCCCTGCGCACCCTGCTCGACACCCGGGGAGACCGCGACGGCGTGCGCTATGAGCTCGAAATCCTCGAGGACTGACCTCCCCGAAACCGTTCTGGTGGCCCGCGTCCTGCGCCCGCACGGGGTGCGCGGCGAGGTGGCGGTCGAGGTGCTCTCCGACGTCGCGGACCGCCTCGCTCCCGGCAGCCGGCTGCTCCTGGCCGATGCCGAGGCAGCACCCCGTAAGGTGGCGGGTCTGCCGGCCGAGGTCGAGGTGGTCGGCCGCCGGCCGCAGAAGTCGGGGGCCCTCGTCCGCTTCGCCGGGATCGACGACCGCGACCGGGCCGATCTCCTGCGCGGCGCCTGGCTCGCCGTCCCCCGTTCCCGGGTGCCGGAGGCGCCGGAGGGGACGTACTACCACTACGAGCTCCTCGGCTGCCGCTGCCGGGACGCCGGGCGCGACCTGGGGGTGGTGGTCGACCTCCTGGAGGACGGCGGCGGGCTGCTGCTGGTGATTGAGGGCGGTGAAGCGGGCGAGGGGGAGAACCGCGGCGAGGTGCTGGTGCCCTTCGTCCAGAGCTTCATCCGGGGGATCGACGTGGCGAACGGTACGATCGACCTCGAGCTGCCACCGGGGCTCCTCGAGACATGCGCATCGACGTCATAACCATCTTCCCCGAGCTGTTCGGCCCCTTCCTGGGGACCAGCCTGGTGGGGCGGGCGGTGGCGAAGGGGCTCCTCGACGTGCGGCTCCACGACCTCCGCGGGTTCACCGCGGACCGCCACCGGAGCGTCGACGACGAGCCATACGGCGGCGGCGGCGGGATGGTGATGACGGCGCCGCCCTGGATCCGCGCCGTGCGCGAGGTGGCGGGCGAGCGCGGCGGCGATGGCTCCGGCGCCGCCTCCGGGCCCTGGCGGGTGCTGCTGAGCCCCCAGGGGCGGCGGCTCGACGACGCCGCGGTGCGCCGGCTCTACGACCGCCGGGAGCTGATCCTCCTCTGCGGCCGCTACGAGGGGATTGACGAGCGGGTGCTCGCGACCATCGTCGACGAGGAGATCTCGATCGGCGACTACGTGCTGTCGGGCGGCGAGCTGCCGGCGATGGTGCTGATCGAGGCGCTCTCCCGGCAGGTGCCGGGGGTGGTGCAGCAGAGCCGGTCGGTCGAAGAGGACAGCTTCCGGGCCGGCCTCCTCGACTACCCGCACTACACCCGGCCGCCGGTGGTCGAGGGGCTCGCGGTGCCGCCGGTGCTGCTCTCGGGCGACCACGCGGCGATCGAGCGCTGGCGGCGGGCCGAGGCCCTCCGGGCGACGCGGGAAAAGCGGCCGGATCTGTTGCAGGAGACGGGCGGGAGGCGGGAGTCTTGAGGGGCGGCGCAAACGGCGGTTGACGGCTCGCTTGCATGCCCCTCTATAAATGGAAAATAATGAGCCCACCAAACTTACGGCGGGCCGGACAGAGGTGATGCCATGAACGAGCTGCATCAGGTTGAGAGCACTTATCTGCGCCAGGGTCATCCGGACTTCCGTTCCGGGGACACCGTGCGCGTCCACGTCCGGGTCGTCGAGGGCGACAAGGAGCGTATCCAGGTTTTCCAGGGGGTGATCATCGCCCGCCGCGGCGACGGCACCCGGGAGACCTTCACCGTCCGCAAGATCTCGGGCAGCATCGGGGTCGAGCGCATCTTTCCCCTGCACTCGCCGAACGTCGACAAGATCGAGGTCGTGCGCCGGGGCAAGGTGCGCCGGGCCAAGCTCTACTACCTGCGCGCTCTGCGCGGCAAGGCGGCGCGGATCGAGGAGCGCCGGGACGAGCGGCCGCCGCGGGCTTAAGAGAGCGGACGGCCGTAGAGGAGCCGCGGTGACGACGGCACCACGAACGGGATCGCCAGCGATGGCCGATCTGACCGATCTGATCGCCGAGGCCTACCGCCTCCGCCTCCTGCGTGGGCTCGAAGAGGGCCTCGGGCAGTGCGGCTACGTGCGGATCGCGGGCGTCGACGAGGCCGGCCGCGGCTCGCTCGCCGGTCCGGTGGTGGCCGCGGCGGTGGTCGTCGACTCCTGCTGCGCGGTGCCGGGGGTGGACGACAGCAAGTGCCTGACCGCCGTCGAGCGCGAGCGGCTGGCGGCGGTTATCCGCCGCCGGGCGTTCGCCTTCGCCGTGGTGGCCGTCGAGCCGGACGTGATCGACCGCATCAACATCCTGGAGGCGACCCGCCGCGCCATGATCGAGGCCCTCTGTGGCCTCCAACCCGTCCCCGACTGCGCCGTCATCGACGCCGTGCCCCTCTTCGGTCTCCGCTTCCCCTGCTTCCCGGTCATCCGCGGCGACTCGATCAGCTATGCCATCGCGAGCGCCTCGATCCTCGCCAAGGTGGAGCGCGACCGGTTGATGGTCGAGCTCGACCGGCGCTACCCGCAGTACGGCTTTGCCGCCCACAAGGGCTACGGCGTGCCCGAGCACCTGGCGGCGCTCCGCGCCTACGGCCCCTCCCCCTCGCATCGCCTGACCTATCGCCCCGTCGTTCCACGATTGGAGGGCCGCTGATGGCGATCAGCCGGGAGCAGGTGGTGCAGAGCGCCGAGAAGCTCGTCTCGCGCGGCAAGATCGAGGCGGCGATCCGCGAGTACCGGAAGGTCCTCGCCGAGAACCCCAACGACGCCAATACCCTCAACCGGGTGGGCGACCTCTATGCCCGCATCCAGCGGATCGACGAGGCGGTCGACCTCTTCAACCAGATCGCGGCCCAGTACACGCAGGAAGGCTTCTTCGTCAAAGCCATCGCGATCTACAAGAAGATCATCAAGCTCAACCCCACCCACCTGGAGGTCTACGAGCGGCTGGCCGAGCTCTACCACAAGCAGGGGCTGGTCAACGAGGCGCGCACCCAGTACCAGGTCCTCGCCGACTACTATCTGAAGCACGAGAACTCGACCTCGGCGGTCGCCATGTACCAGAAGATGGCGGAGGTCGAGCCGGAAAACCCGACCTACCACGTCAAGCTGGCCGAGCTCTACCACCAGCAGCAGCTGACCGAAAAGGCGCTGGCCGAGTATCGGACGATCGCCGAGCTGATGCTCGGGGTTGGCCACGCCCAGGAGGCGGCGCAGGTCTACGAGCGGGCGCTCTCGGTCGACGCGACGAACATCCCGTTCATCACCGACGCCGTGCTCAAGCTGCGCGAGGCCGGCCACAATGCCGCCGCGGCGCGCTTCCTCGCCGCCGCCATCGAGCGCAACCCGCAGGCCGAGCGGGTGGCCCGCCTGGTGGGGGTGGACGACGGCGGTTCCGCGGCGCCGGCCGTCGAGGCGGCGTCGGCGTCGGTGGCGTCGCCGGCTCCCGCCGAGGGTTACGAGGCCTTACCCGACGCCGAAGCGGTGGAGCTGAGCTGGGGTACGGAAGGGTTGGGCCTGCCGGGCGCCGATCTCTTCGACTCCCCGCCGTTCGCGTTCCCGGAAGTCCCGGAGATGCCGGCGATCCCGGCGGGTTTCGGCGCCGAGTTCATCGATGCCGCCGATGCCGCCGATGCCGCCCATGCCGCAGAAGCCGAGGAGCCGGCCCCACCGCCGCGCGCCGCCGCTCCCCCGCCCCCGCCGGCCCCCGCCGTCGCCGCCGTTCCCTCCGATCCCGAGGAGTTCGACCTCGACCTGGACGAGGTCTTCGTCCTCGACATGGAGAGCGAGGACGAGCCGGCGAGCCTGGTCAAGCCGCCCCCCGACATGCTCGGGGACGCACCGCGCCGGCCGGCCTGGGCGCAGGCGGCGGAGGAGGCGGTCGCGGCCGCGGCAGCACCCCTCATGGCTCCGGCGGCCGTCCCGGTCCCCGAGATTCACGACGGGTCGCCGGAGGACTTCGAGCTGCCGGGGATCGCGATCGAGGAGGTCGAAGAAGCCGAAGAGGTCGAAGAGGCCGAAGAGGCCGAAGCAGCCGAGGAGACCCCGATCTGGGCCACCGAAGCGGAGCCGGAGGCGCCGGCCTGGGCCGCCGAGCCGGAGATCGAGCTCGATCTCGAAAGCGACCTCGACTTCGAGTCCCTGGCGCCCTCCCTGTCGGAGCCGGAGCCGCAGCCGGAATCGGCTCCCGCGGAACCGGCTCCCGCGGAGTCGGCCCCGGTGGCGGCAGAGGTGGCAGAGGAGGTCGAGCTGGAGCTCGACTTCGGCGGCGAGCTGGATCTGCAGCCGCTGCCCGACCTCGAACCGCTCGCCGCCGCTCCGCCCGAGTCTTCCCTCCCGGCTTCGCCAGCCGAGCCGGTTCTGCCCGTTTTGCCCTTCCTGCCGGCCTCGCCTTCGGCCCTGCGGATCGATCCCGATCTCCTCGAGCGCACGGCGGCGGAGCTCCATCCCCAGGTCCACCAGCGCGAGGAGGACCTGGTCACCGAGGCCGAGGTGCTCGCCAAGTACGGCCTTGAAGAGAAGGCCCTCGACCGCCTGCGGGAGGCGCTCAAGGTCAACCCGCGGCACCTGCCGGCCCACGCGTTGGCGATCCAGCTCCATCTCGACAAGGGGCGCCATTCGCGGGTCGTGGAGCTCGCCAACCAGATGGCGAAGGCCGCCGCCGAGATCGCCGACCGGGACCCCTGGCTCAAGGTGCGCCGCCGGCTGCTCAACGCCGGCTACCGGTTGGACGGCGACCAGGTGCTCTCCGGCCCGGCCCCGGCGACTCCCGCCGCTCCCGCGGTCCGCCCTCCCGCCGCCCCCAAAACCGCCCGGGGGGTCGACGACCTGCTCCGCGGCCTGCTCGGCAAGGAGAGCCCGCGCCGGCCGCCGGCGACACCGACGACATCGGCGGCGAAGCGCGACCCGATCTCCCCGCCGCCCCGGCCGGCGCCGGAGCCCCCGGCCCCGGCGGCCTCCGCGGCAGCCGCGGAGGTGGCGGCGCCCCAGGCCCCCGCGATTTCAGCGCCGCCAGCGTCGCCGGAGCCGCCAGCATCGCCAGCGCCACAGCCGGCAGCTCCCTTGCCGCCGGCCCCCGCTCTCGGGCAGACCTTCAACCTGCTCGAAATCGGCGAGCTGGTCGAGAGCGAGGACCTGGACGGCATCGACTTCCCGCCGCCGTCCGTCCCCCCCTCGGTCGCCGTGCCGCCCTCTCCCGACCGCCGCCTGCCAGGGCCGTCGCGTCCGGCGCGGGGCTCGGCGACGACACCGGGATGAGCTGGCTCGACGAGGCGGAGGCGGGGCGGGGGAAGGAGGGCGGCGGCGGGCAGCTGTTCGCCGACGAGGACGACTTCTTCGATCTGGCGGGTGAGCTCGAGCAGGAGCTGTCGCGCGAGGAGGGTCTCCGCGGCAGCGACCTCCTCGTCCAGCCGGTCGAGCAGTCGCTGGAGCAGATCGTCGAGGGGTTCAAGAAGGGGGTGGCCGAGAACCTCTCGCCGACCGATTTCGATACCCACTTCAACCTCGGGATCGCCTACCGCGAGATGGGTCTCCTCGACGAGGCGATCGGCGAGTTCCAGCTCGCCTCGAAGTCGCCGAGTCTCTTAGTCGCCTGCTGCTCGATGCTCGGTCTCTGCTTCCTCGACAAGGGGCTGCCGGAGCTCGCCATCAAGTGGTACCGGCGCGGGCTCGAATCGCCGAACGTCTCCGAGGATGACAGCCTGGGCCTGCTCTACGACATGGGGAACGTCTACGACACCCAGGGCGACACCGACACCGCCTACAAGACCTTCGTCGAGATCTACGGCATCAACACCAACTATCGGGACGTCGTCGCCAGGATCGAGGAACTGGGGCGGGACCGCTAGGGTCGTGCGGCCTTCCCTTCAGATCCATCCCTCCGCTCGTCGGTGAGGCGGAGTCGGCCCCTTCTTTTCGCCCGCGCCCAGGATCCTGTACTTCCAAGGAGATCAGTCAACGATGACGGACGACCAGCACAGCGGGCAGCGCCCCCCCTCGAAGCCCCGCCGCACCGTCGAGGTGCGCCGGGTCGACGAGTGCGCGACGCTCGACGAGCTCTTCACCCACTGCCTGCCGGCCTTCGGCGGAGCCTACCTGCGGCGCCTCTACAAGATCCTCGACCAGGCGATCGGCGCCGGCTGCCCGCTGACTCTCGCCATCGCCGGCCCGGTGACCGTCTCGGGGCAGCACCAGGCCTGGCTCATCCCGCTCTTGGAAACCGGCTGGGTGGCCTACCTCTCGACCACCGACGCGGTCTGCTATCACGACGGGCACCGGAGCCTGGACGCCCACAGGGACCCGGTCTTCGAGGTGCCGATCTTCGCCGACGACGGCGCCCTCCGCGACGAGGGGACGATCCGGGTGACCGACATGGCCTTCGAGGAGGCGGTGCTCTTCGACCAGGACCGTTTCGCCACCGCCTGCCTCACCCGGCCGGAGTTCCAGAAGACGATGGCGGGGACCGAGATGCGCTACCTCCTGGGGCGGATCTACGCCGCGCAGGAGGCCCAGAACGGCATCCGCCCCGGCCTCCTCGCCACCTGCCACCGGCTCGCCCTCCCGGTGCTCGTCGGGGCGCCTGGGGACGGCAGCCTGTTTCTTGAACTCGATGAAGCTCTGGGCCATGGAGAAGGCGGGGCTCGTCCCCAAGTACGACTTCCGGCTCGACCTCCACGCCGAGGTCTTCGAGAGCTGCGCCTACCACTACTGGGGGCTCTTCGAGAGCGAAGCCCGCTCGCTCGCCACCCTCATCCTCGGCGGCGGGGTGCCGAAAAACTACAGTTTGCAGCCGGAGCCGGCGCTCGGCCAGATCTTCGGCCTCCCCGACGTCCGCGGCTACACCTTCGACGTGCAGATCGTCTCGGCGCCGATCACCGAGGGGTCGCTCTCCTCCTGCCCGCCGGCCGAGGCGGTCACCTGGGGGAAGGTCGACAAGGACACCTACCTGCAGACGACCGAGAGCCTCCAGGGCGACTACTCGATGCTCCTCCCCTTCCTGGTCAAGGCGCTCCTCGACAACCGCGACCGCCACGCCCGCCGGGCGGCGGAGATCGGGCTCGAAGCGGCGGTGGCCGAAGATCCGCGGGCGAAGGGCTACCTGCGGCCGCGGGAGGGCTATCGGCTCTACGACCAGCGCGACCGGCTGAGCGAGAACCTGCTCGGAGTCGCCCGCGACAACGGCGACTGGCTCGCGAAGACCTTGAAGTATCCCCTGGCGATCGATCGGGAGCAGGGTCGAGACCGAGGGTGATACGCTTTCCGCCATGAGTAAGACGACGATCACACTGATCCCTGGCGACGGCATCGGTCCCGAGGTGGCGGAGGCGACCGTGCGGGTGCTCGAAGCGGCCGGGGCGGAGCTCTCCTGGGACCGCCACATCGCCGGCAAAGAGGCGGTCGAGAAGACCGGCAACCCGCTGCCGCCGGAGGTCCTCGATTCGATCAGGCGCACCAAGGTGGCGCTCAAGGGGCCGGTCACCACTCAGGTCGGCGGCGGCTTCAAGTCGGTCAACGTGCAGCTGCGCCAGGAGCTCGAGCTCTACGCCAACCTGCGCCCGGCGCGCTCGCTGCCCTCGATCCCCACCCGCTTCGAGAACGTCGACCTGGTCGTCGTCCGCGAGAACACCGAGGATCTCTACAGCGGCCTGGAGCACGTGGTGGTCCCCGGGGTGGTCGAGAGCATCAAGATCATCACCGAGAAAGCCTCGACCCGGATCGCCCGCTTCGCCTTCGAGTACGCCCGCCGCCACGGCCGGAAACGGATCACGGCGGTCCACAAGGCCAACATCATGAAGCTCTCGGACGGGCTCTTCCTGGAGTGCGTCCGCAAGGTCGCTTCGGGCTACCCCGAAATTATCTGCGACGACCGGATCGTCGACAACATGTGCATGCAGCTCGTCACCAGCCCCGAGAACTGGGACGTGCTGCTGCTCGAAAACCTCTACGGCGACATCGTCTCCGACCTCTGCGCCGGCCTCGTCGGCGGCCTCGGCGTCGTGCCGGGGGCGAACCTGGGGCTCGACGTGGCGATCTTCGAGGCCGTCCACGGCAGCGCCCCCGACATCGCCGGCAAGAACCTCGCGAACCCGCTCGCCCTCATGCGCTCGGCCATCCTCATGCTCCGCCACCTCTGCAAGGACGACATCGCCGAGCGCCTGCGCGCCGGCCTCCGCGACGTCATCGTGCGGCAGAACATCAAGACCCGCGACCTCGGGGGCGAGGCGACGACCAGCGGCTTCGCCGACGCCGTGATCGAGGCGATCGAGCGGGCGGGAGTCCCGGCCGCCGCCGCGGCGCCGGCCTGACGTGGAGCGCCGAGGGAACGTTTTGGGGCGCTGCCGGCACCTGGGAGAGGGGGATTGCCCATCATGACCGAAGTCCTGCGCTCTCCTCAGGGGACCGCGCCCAATACCGGGCTGGCGACCGGGTTGGCGATCGGGCCGGAACGCGAGATCCGCCAGACGGTGGAGACCGCCTGCGTGCTCGACTGCCCGGACGCCTGCAGCCTGGAGGTCGAGGTGGTGGACGGCCGGGTGACGCGGATCGAGGGGACCCACCGGAACCCGCTCACCGCCGGCTTCATCTGCCACAAGGTCCGCCACTTCGCCGACCACCTCTACGCGCCGGAGCGGCTGCTCTACCCCGGCCTGCGCCGCGGCCCCAAGGGCTCGGGGCAGTTCGAGCGCATCTCCTGGGACGCCGCGCTCTCGCTCCTCGTCGAGAAGATCGGCGAGGTCCGCGCCCGCTACCAGCACCGGGGGGAACGGGCGGCGGAGGCTATCCTCCCCCTCTCCTACGGCGGCTCGAACGGGCTCCTCACCCAGGACACCACCGACGCCCGCTTCTTCTACCGCCTGGGGGCCTCCAACCTGGCGCGCTCGGTGTGCGCCGCGCCGTCGACCAGCGCGGCCATGGGGCTCTACGGCAAGATGCCGGGGGTGGCGCTCGGCGACTACGTCCACTCCCGCCTCATCGTCCTCTGGGGGCACAACCCCTCGGTCTCCGGCATCCATCTGGTGCCGGTGATCCAGGAGGCGCAGCGCCGGGGCGCCCGGCTGGTGGTGATCGATCCTCGCCGCATCCAGCTCGCCAAGCGGGCCGACCTCTACCTCGGGCTCCGCCCGGGGAGCGACCTGGCGCTCGGCCTGGCGGTGATCCGCTGGCTGTTCGAGAACGGCGCCGCCGACCGGGACTTCCTCTCTACCTTCGCCGAGGGTGCCGAGGAGCTGCGTCGCCGCGCCTCCCCCTGGACCCTGGAGCGGGCGGCGGCGGCGACCGGCCTCGCCGCGGCCGAGATCGAGGGTTTCGCCCGGCTCTACGCCGAGTCCTCGCCGGCGGTGGTCCGCACCGGCTGGGGGATGGAGCGCAATCGAAACGGCGGCTCCGCCCTCGCCGCGGCCCTCGCCCTGCCGGCGGTGGCGGGCAAGTTCCGGGTCCGCGGGGGCGGCTACACGATGAGCAACACCGCCTGCTGGGACTTTGGCGACGCCGCTGCCGCGGCGCCCCCGCCGACCCGGACGATCAACATGAACCAGTTGGGGCGGACCCTCCTGACGGCAGACGATCCGCCGGTCGACCTCCTCTTCGTCTACAACTGCAACCCGCTCGCGACCCTCCCCAACCAGGAGCTGGTGCGCCGGGGCCTCGCCCGCGAGGACCTCTTCACGGTGGTCTTCGACCAGGTGCAGACCGACACCGCCCAGTTCGCCGACCTCGTCCTGCCGGCCACCACCTTCCTGGAGCACGACGAGATCGTCCGCGGCTACGGCTCGATGCTCCTCTACCGCAACCGGCCGGCCGTGCCGGCGGTGGGCGAGGCGCGGCCGAACGCGGAGGTGTTCGCCGAGCTCTGCCGGCGGCTGGGGCTCGAACGGCCGGGCGATCCGTCGACCCCCGACGAGCTCGCCGCGACGGTCCTCGGCCCCTCGCCGCGGGTCCGCGGGGAGATCGAGGCGAACGGCATCACCGTCCCCGACGCCGGGCCGGCCCCGATCGGCTTCGTCGACGTCTTCCCGCGCACCGCGGACGGGAAGGTCCACCTGGTCCCCGCCGAGCTCGACCGGGAGACCCCGCACGGGCTCTACACCTTCCAGGAGGACCCGGGGACGGCGGCCTTCCCGCTGGCGCTCGTCTCGCCGGCCACCAACCGCACCATCAGCTCGACCCTGGGCGAGCTCCACCGCGCCCAGGTGCCGTTCGAGATCCACCCGGACGACGCGGCGTCCCGCGGCATCGCCGACGGGGACCGGGTGCGGGTGTGGAACGAGCTCGGCGAGGTGCGCTGCCTGGCGCGCCGGAACCCCGATCTCTCCCCCGGGGTGGTCTTCCTCCCCAAGGGACTCTGGAGCCACAACACGCTCTCGGGGACGACCGGCAACGCCCTGGTGCCCGGACACGCTCGCCGACCTCGGGGGCGGCGCCTGCTTCAACGACGCGCGGGTGGAGGTGGAGAGGATCTCCTAGGGGTCGATGCCCGGTCTCTTCGACGACCAGGAGCCGGCGCGGCCGGCCGGCGCGGCGGAAGCGGCGGGAGCCGATACCGCACCCGGGGCCGGCTCTCCGCTCGCCGAGCGGATGCGCCCGCGCACCCTGGAAGAGGTGGTCGGCCAGCGTAAGGTGGTGGGGGAGTCGGGGTTCCTCGCCCGCGCCATCGCCGCCGACCGGGTGCCTTCGCTGATCTTCTGGGGCCCCCCGGGAGCGGGGAAGACCACCCTCGCCCGGATCATCGCCCACGCCACGAAGTCGAGCTTCCTCCCCTTCTCCGCCGTCACCTCGGGGATCAAAGAGGTCAAGGAGGTGATGGCGGAGGCCGCCCGGCGGCGGCGGGCGCAGGGGCGGCGCACCCTCCTCTTCGTCGACGAGATCCACCGCTTCAACCGCGCCCAGCAGGACGCCTTCCTCCCCTACGTCGAGAAGGGCGACATCGTACTCGTCGGGGCGACGACGGAGAACCCCTCCTTCGAGCTCAACGCCGCGCTCCTCTCCCGCTGCCGGGTGGTGGTCCTGGAGCCGCTCTCCTCCGAAGACCTCATCACCTTGCTGCAACGGGCGCTCGCCGATCCCGAGCGGGGGCTCGGGGGCTCGGGAGTCAGCCTCGACGACGAGGCTCTGGCCCATCTCGCGCAGCTCGCCTCGGGCGATGCCAGGAAGGCGCTCAACCTCCTGGAGCTCGCGGTCGCCGACGCTCAGGAGGAGGGGGTGGAGCAGGTGGACGCCGCCGCCGTCCAGCGGGTGGCACAGAGGAAGGTGCTGCTCTACGACAAGGCCGGGGAGGAGCATTTCAACCTCATCTCGGCCCTCCACAAGTCGCTCCGCGACAGCGACGCCGACGCCGCCCTCTACTGGCTCGCCCGGATGCTCGCCGCCGGGGAGGACCCGCTCTACCTGGCGCGCCGGATGATCCGCTTCGCCAGCGAGGACGTGGGGCTCGCCGATCCCCAGGCCCTCCCCCAGGCGCTCGCCGGCTGGGAGGCCTTCCACCGTCTCGGCTCGCCCGAGGGCGAGCTCGCCCTCGCCCAGGTGGTCCTCTACCTCGCCCTCGCCCCGAAGAGCAACGCCGTCTACGTCGGCTACAAGGAGGCCCGGCGGACCGTCGAGGAGCGCCCCGCCGACCCGGTGCCGATGGCGATCCGCAACGCCTCCACCCGGCTGATGAAAGGTCTCGGCTACGGCTCGGGCTACGTCTACGCCCACGACACCGAGGAGGGGACGGCAGGGCTCGACTGCCTCCCCGAGGCGCTCGCCGGGACCGAGCTCTACGTGCCGAAGGGAGAGGGGTTCGAAGCCGAGCTCAAGAAGCGGCGAGAGGAGATTCGCGGTCGGCGGGCGCGGGCGAAGGGGAAGAAGGGGGCGGAGTAGGGGGGCTTCGCTGCGGGAGTTCTACCGCGCCGCGATCTTCCTTCCCGTCGACTTCCGTACCGCCTCGACCAGCCCCTCCTTGCTCGGCAATTCGCTGAAGACCTGCGCCTCGCCTCCGGGGAGGTAGAGGAGGTAGAAGGGGATGCCGTAGCGGCCGTGCTCGGCCAGGAAGGCGCCGATCTCGTCGTTGCGGTTGGTCCAGTCGGCGCGCATGGGCACCACGGCGTGCTCGGCAAAGGCGTGGGCGACCTCCGGGGTGTCGAGCACCGCCCTTTCGTTGACCTTGCAGGTGAAGCACCAGTCGGCGGTCACGTCGACGAAGACCGGGGTGCCGGCGGCGGCGAGCGATTCCGCCCGGCTGCGGTCGAAGGTCACCCAGGGGATGAGCCCGGCGGCTTTGGCAAGGGTGCTCTGGGTCCGGGTCTCCGATCCAGCGGCGAGGGCGAGGGTCCCGAGGACGGCGACGACCATGCCGGCGGCGCCGAGGCGCCGGAGGGTGGCGGTCCCGGGAGTCGCCCCGCGGTGGTGCAGCCAGGCGAAGAGCGCCAGGACGAGCATGCCGATCTCGACCGCCGCCAACCGCTCGGGGCTCACCTCGGCGGCGAGCACGTAGAGGAGCCAGACGGCGGCGGCGGCGAGGAGGAAGCCCATCACCCCGCGGACGTTCTCCATCCAGGCTCCCGGCTTGGGCAGCAGCCGGGCGGTGCCCGGCGCCAGGGCGAGGAGGAGATAGGGGAGGGCCATCCCCAGGCCCACCGCGGTGAAGATGGCGAGGATGAGCGGCGCCTTCTGGGCGAGGGCGAAGCCGATGGCGGTGCCGAGAAACGGCGCCGAGCAGGGGGTCGCCATCAGGCTCGCGAAGAGGCCGGAGGCGAAGTGCCCGGCGATCCCCTCGCGCGGCCCGGCGCCGCCGAGGCGGGCCAGCCGCTGCGGCAGGGGGATCTCGAACAGCCCCCAGAGGTTCAAGCAGAAGAGGACGATCACGAGGGCGAGGAAGACGACGAAGCCGGGGCGCTGGAACTGCACCCCCCAGCCCACCGCCGAGCCGGCGGCGCGGGCTGCGATGGCGGCGCCCGGCCAGGGCCCAGAAGGAGGCCAGGATGCCGGCCGCCGTGGCGAGGGCGCCCGCGGTGACCTCGGCCCGGCCGTGGCCGGCGCTCCGCACCAGACCGAAGACCTTGAGCGAGAGGACGGGCAGCACGCAGGGCATGACGTTCAAGACCAGCCCGCCGAGGAGCCCGAGGGCGAGCATCCAGAAGATGCCCTCGCCGGCCGCCGGCCGGCCGGCGGACCGTTTCACCGCCCCGGCTGCCCCGCTCCCCGCCACCCCGGCCATGCCGCCCGCACTGCCGCCGATACCGCCGATGCCGCCGAACCCGGGGACCGGCTGGCCGCCGGCGCCCACCCGCAGCTCCAGCCTGGCCTCGGTGGTCACCGGCGGCAGGCACTGCTTGTCGTTGCAGGACTGGTAGGAGAGGCTGGCGCGGACCGGGTAGCTCCCCGCGGCGACCCCCTTGGGCAGCGCGAGGTCGGCGGCGATCGTGACCTGGTCGTCGTAGACCGCGAGCGGTTCGGGCTCGAAGGCGAACTTCTGGAGCTTCGGCTCCGGATAGCGGAGGGCCGCCGCCGCCCAGCCCGCCGGCAGGGTGACTACGACCTCGGTGGGGATCAGGTACTCGAAGGTCGGCTTGTGGGCGTTGACGTGCCAGCCGGGGACGATCGTCACCCGGGCCGCCAGATGGGCGGTCGTCCCGGGATCGTAGGCGGTGCGGTCGGCGGCGAGCGCCAGCTTGGCCTGCTCGGGGCCGTGGATCGCCGCCGCCGCCGGGAGGGACGGCAGAGCGGCCCAGAGGACGAAGGCGAGAGCGACGGGCAGGCCGAGCCGGGCCGGACCGTGGCCCGGAGCAGGGAAAACTTGGAGCGAGCGGTGCGCTGCACGTCTGGGCATGGATCTTCCCCTCGGATCTCGTCTACGAGAACAAGGCCACCTCAGATTCTATTCGGGAATCCTAGAGGGATTTTGGTCGGCCCAGTCGTGTCCTCGTTGGCGCCGAGGATCTGCGACTGGCCGCGCGGAGCGCCCGAAGGAGCAGACCGCAGGCTCCAGCGAGGACACGACCATCGGTCCCGGCCCCTTGCTTCTATCCCGGTGATACTATCCCGGCCCGTGAAACTCTCGACGCGCATGTCGCGGATCAGCGAGTCCGCCACTCTTCGTGTGTCCCGCCAGGCCGCGGCGCTCCGCGCCCAGGGCGTCTCGATGGTGGACTTCGGCGCCGGCGAGCCGGACTTCGACTCCCCCGCGGTCGCCGTCGAGGCCGCCCGCGACGCCCTCGCCCGCGGCTTCACCCGCTACACGCCGGGGAGCGGCACCCCGGAGCTCCGCCAGGCGGTCGCCGAGTCCTGCCGGGTGCGCTACGGCTCCCCCTGGACCGCCGCTCAGTCGGTGATCACCGTCGGCGGCAAGGCGGCGCTCTTCGAGCTCGCCCTCGCTCTCTACGAGGCCGGCCAGGAGGTGATCATCCCCTCCCCCTGCTGGGTGAGCTTCCCGGACCAGGTCCGCTTCGCCGGCGCCGAGCCGGTCACCGTCCCGACCTGCGGGAAGGACGGTTTCCGCATCCACGCCGGCCCGATTTTGGACGCCATCACCGACCGCACCCGCGCCATTCTCTTGAACTCCCCCTCGAACCCCACCGGCGGCATCGTCTGGGCCGAGGACCTGCGGGAGATCGTGCGGACGGCGGCGGAGCGGGGCATCCTCGTCGTCTCGGACGAGACCTACGAGCGGCTGGTCTACGACGGCGTCCCGCACGCCAGCGCGGCGAGCCTCGCCGCCGAGTTCCCGGAGACGGTTGTCCTCGTCGGCTCGTTCTCCAAGAGCTACGCCATGACCGGCTGGCGGATCGGCTACACCCTGGGGCCGGTCGACGTCATCCGCGCCGTCGAGCAGATCCAGAGCCACGCGACCTCGAACCCCACCTCGTTCGCCATGGTCGGCGCGCTCGCCGCGCTCACCGGGGCCGAGGCGGAGATCGAGACGATGCTCGCCGCCTACCAGGCGCGGCGCGACTTCCTCATCCCCCGCCTGAACGAGCTGCCCGGCTTCGAATGCCGGCCGCCGTCCGGCGCCTTCTACGCCTTCCCTCGGGTCACCGGCTGCTACGGGCCGGGGCGCCAGGGCTCGGTCGAGCTCACCGAGTTCCTGCTCGCCGAGGCGCGGGTGGCGGTCGTGCCGGGGGCGGCCTTCGGCTCGGACGAGCACATCCGCATCTCCTTCGCCTGCTCCCGTGCCACCCTGGAAGAGGGGCTCCTGCGGATGGCCGCGGTGCTCAAAACTTAAAAATCTGGAGAGACCATGAAGCGCGAGATCCGAACCCTCCGCCTGACCGCGATCCTGCTCGGCGGTGCGGCGCTCCTGCTCTGCGCCGGCCCGCCCGTTATCGCAGCCGCTGCCGCCCCTGCCGCCACTGCCGCCGCAACCGGCGCGACCCCGGCGCCGACCGTCGAGGAGGCGCGGAAGTTCGTCGCCGACGCCGAGGAGCGCCTGCGCCAGCTGTCGGTCGACGCCCAGCGCGCGAGCTGGGTCCAGGAGACCTACATCACCCAGGACACCGAGATCCTGACCGCCCAGGCGAACGAGAAGGCGATCACGGTCGGGGTGGAGCTCGCCAAGCAGGCGAGCCGCTGGAACGGCGTCGCCCTGCCAGCCGACCTCTCCCGGAAGCTCGACCTCCTGAAGCGCGGCCTGACCCTCGCGGCGCCCGCCGACCCCAAAAAGACCGCCGAGCTCTCTCAGCTCGCGGCTTCGCTCGACTCCGAGTACGGCTCCGGCAAGTACTGCCCCCAGGGGCCGGCCGGCAAGTGCCTGGAGTTCTCCGATCTCGAAGAGACGATGGAGAAGAGCCGCGACCCCAAGGTGCTCCTCGACGCCTGGCTCGGCTGGCACACCATCTCGCCCCCCATGCGCGAGCCCTACGCGCGGCTGGTCGTCCTCGCCAACGAGGGGGCGCGCGAGCTGGGCTACAAGGATACCGGCGCCATGTGGCGCTCGAAGTACGACATGCCGCCCGACGCCTTCGCGGCCGAGCTCGACCGGCTGTGGGACCAGGTCCGGCCGCTCTACGACTCGCTCCACTGCTACGTGCGGGGGAAGCTCAACGAGAAGTACGGGAACGCGGTGGTGCCGCTCGACCAGCCGATCCCGGCGCACCTTCTGGGCAACATGTGGGCCCAGGAGTGGCAGAACATCTACGACGTCGTCGCCCCGCCGCAGGCCGCTCCCGGCTACGACCTGACCGAGCGCCTCAAGGCGAAGAACACCACCCCGGTCGAGATGATGAAGTACGGCGAGCACTTCTTCACCTCGCTCGGCTTCCCGCCGCTCCCCGCGACCTTCTGGGAGCGCTCGATGATCACCAAGCCGCGCGACCGGAACGTCGTCTGCCATCCGAGCGCCTGGGACATCGACAACCAGGACGACCTGCGGATCAAGATGTGCACCCAGGTCACCGCCGACGACTTCTTGACCATCCACCACGAGCTGGGGCACAACTTCTACCAGCGCGCCTACAAGAAGCAGCCGGTCCTCTACGAGGACAGCGCCAACGACGGCTTCCACGAGGCGGTGGGCGACACCATCGCCCTCTCGGTCACCCCGGAGTACTTGAAAGAGGTCCGCCTGATCGACAAGGTTCCCGATCCCTCGAAGGACCTCGGCATCCTCATGCACAAGGCGCTCGAGAAGATCGCCTTCCTCCCCTTCGGCCTGCTCATCGACCAGTGGCGCTGGAAGGTCTACTCCGGCGAGATCAAGCCCGCCGACTACAACCGGGCCTGGTGGGAGCTGCGCCAGAAGTACCAGGGCGTCCGGCCGCCGGTGGCGCGGAGCGAGAAGGACTTCGATCCAGGCGCCAAGTACCACGTGCCGGGAAACGTCCCCTACACCCGCTACTTCCTCGCCGACATCCTGCAGTTCGACTTCCATCGCGGCCTCTGCAAGGCGGCCGGCCAGAAGGGGCCGCTCAACCGCTGCTCGATCTACGGCAACAAGGAGGCGGGGCAGGTGCTCGCGCGGATGCTCGAAATGGGCCAGAGCCGGCCCTGGCCGGAGGCTTTGAAGACCGTGACCGGCAGCGAGAAGATGGATGCGACCGCCATCCTCGACTACTTCGCCCCCTTGAAGACCTGGCTCGACCAGCAGAACCAGGGCAAGAAGTGCGGCTGGTAGGATGAGAGAGAACGCTGGCAGCACCGCCGGGGTGCCCGACCGGCCGCGCGCGGAGGAGCCCGACGCGGTGATGGCCCGGAACATCGCCGGGGTGCGGATCGAGCGGGTGCCGGGCCATCACGACCACCGCGGCGCCCTCTACCCCTTTCTCGACTTCTCGCGCCCCTTCTGGTCGGAGCCGGTGGTGCACGGCTACCTGTTCACCCTGAGAAGGGGGCGCATCAAGGGGTGGGGGATGCACGAGCGGCAGGCCGACCGCTACTTCGTGCTCTCTGGCGACCTCCGGGTGGTGCTCTACGACGGGCGCGACGGCTCGCCCGACAAGGGGCACTTCTGCGAGTTCCAGTTCACCCGCGAGAGCGCCGGCCTCCTCTTCATTCCGCCCGGGGTCTGGCACGCCACCCAGAACTGGGGCGGTACCTTGGGCCGCATCGCCAACTTCCCCACCGTGCGCTTCGATCCCGCGGACCCCGACAAGTACCGCCTCGATCCCCACTCCGGCACCATCCCCTTCGACTGGAGCCTGCGCGACAGCTGATTTTTGCACCGGGGTCCGTTTGAACCTGCGGGCGGTCTCCTTCGGGCGCTCCGCGCAGCCAGTCGTCCGTCCTCGGATTCAAACGGACCCGGTGCCGATCAGCGGGAGCCGCGGAGGAAGCGGAAGACGGGGAGGAGCCGAAGATAGAGCCGCCACCAGCGGCCACGCTCGATGGCATCCAGGGTGGTGGCGCGGGCGCGGAGCTCGGCGGCCTCCGCCAGCGCCGCTTCGAGGGCCGCGGTGAGGTGGTCGGCATAGGCGCGCTGGAGCGCCAGGTTCCGCTCCAGATGGAGCCGCTCCTGCCGAGCGGGATCGAACGCGGATCTTTCGGGGGCCGCAGCGCCCGCGGCGCCCGGCGGCGGAGCTTGACGAGCCCTTTCGGCCCCATCCTCCGCCCGCGCCAGGGCGCGCCCGACCGCCGCGGCCGAATCCTCCTCCCCCCGCGGCTCGTGCTCTGCTAGCGCGCCCTCCCACTTCTCCAGAAAGAGCCGGCGGTTCCGCTGGGTGACGAAGAGCCGGAAGCGGATCTCGCCGCTCGCCCCCCGGTGATGGCGGATGACCGACCGCGGCTCGTACCAGACGACCTGGCCGCGCCGGCGGATGGCCATGGCGAGGTCGACGTCCACGTAGTAGGCGGGGAAGAACCGCTCGTCGAGCCCGCCCACGGCGTCCCAGGTGGCGGCGCGGACGAGGAGCGAGCTCGTGCCGCAGTAGTCGACCGCCCGGGGCTGGTCGAACGCCGAGGGCGGCGGCACGGGGCCGATCCAGGGCGGGGCGGTGGTGGCGTCCCGCCAGAGGATCATGCCGGCGTTCTGGAGGCTGCCGTCGGGATGGAGGACCTTGCCGCCCACCGCGCCGGCCTCGGGGTGCGCCTCGGCCGCCGCGACCAGCGCTTCCAGCCACCCCGGCTCGATCTCCGCGTCGTCGTGGAGAATCACCAGGTACTCGCCCCGCGCGAGGGCGCGCCCCCGGTTGCCGGCCCCCGCGAGCCCGAGATTGACCGGCGAGGCGACGATCCGCACCCCGATTCGTACCCCGGCGATGGTCTCCCGCAGCAACGCCTCGGCCACGGAGGAGGGAGCGTTGAGCACCACCAGGGTCTCGAAGGGGATGCGGCGCGGTCCGTGCAATGCCAGAGAACGCAGGCAGGCGTAGAGAAGCTCGGGACGAGCCGCGGCGGGGATGACGATGGAGACCCGCGGCGCGGCGGGGGCGGGGAGAGTCAGGCTTTCGGGCATGCGATGGGTCGATCGGTTCTCACTCCGGGTGGAGCACCGGCGACCGGGAGCGCATCCAGGGGTACAGACTCTCTCTCCATCTGGTCGGGATCGCCGACAGGCAGGGACATGGCCTCGAGCTGTCGAACCGCAGCCAACCGCGACTTCCGTAAGTCGAGCCCGTACTCATCCCTATCCATGAAAGCAGGGTACGATCTCTCACTGGAAGCGTCAACGCCTCAGCCAAGAGGTGCGAGTGGAGCCGTGGAGTATGGTTGACCCCATGAATCCGGAGACCGCCTCTCTCGTCCGCCTCCTGGGCGCCCTCCTCGTCCTCGGCGGGCTCGTGGGGACGGTCCTTCCGGCCCTTCCCGGGGCGCCGCTCGCTCTGGCCGGCTTCGTCCTCGCCGCCTGGGCGGACAACTTTCAGCGGGTGGGGTGGTTCACCCTCACGATTCTCGCCCTCTTGACCGTGGTCTCCATGGTTCTCGACTTCCTCGCCACCCGCCACGGTGCCAAACGGGCCGGTGCCAGCACCCTGGCGATGATCGGAGCGACGGTCGGCACGCTCGTGGGCCTCTTCTTCTCCATTCCCGGCCTCATCCTCGGGCCCTTTCTCGGCGCCTTTGCCGGCGAGTACATCGCGCGCCGGAACTGGCGTCAGGCGGGGAAGGCCGGCCTGGGGACCTGGCTGGGCCTGGTCGTCGGCACCGCGCTCAAGATCGCCGTGATCTTCGCGATGATCGGAATTTTCCTTCTCTCTTATGCTTTGTAGCGGACGGGAGGTATACGCTTGAGCACGATGCGAACGACGAGGCGGCTCTGCTGCCATCTGCGCTGGCGGGAGCTGGAGAGCGAGACCGCCCCGGACTCGCCGCACCCCTCTTCCGCCGCCGGCTTCTTCTGGTGCACCCACACCTTGAGCCACATCGGTCCGGACGACCGGGTCGCCGACGAGGCGAGCTGCCGGCCCGGCCGGGTCTGCTTCGAGGACGTCTGCCCGCCGGAACGAGCGGAAGTGCCGGCGGCGGACCATCCCGCGACCGGGAACCCGGTGGGATGAGGGCTCTTCGCCCTCTCCTCCTCGCCGCCGTTCTCCTGGCGCCCGGTTTCGCCGGGCAGGCCCAGGTGCCTGTCACCGTGCCGGTTCCTGCCCCGACCGCTTCGATCGACGCCAATAAAGCGCTCGTCCGGCGCTACATCGAAGAGGCGCTCTCCGGGGGTGACCTGAAGGTGCTCGACGATCTCGTGGCCCCCAACTACGTCGACAACTCTCCGGGCGCCGAGGACGGCCGCGGTCCGGGGGTGATCCGCACCGCCCAGGGGCGGATTCGGGCGCTCTTCGGAGACATCCACTACCACGTCGACCAGCTCGTCGCCGAGGGGGATCGGGTCGTCGCCCGCTACTCGGTCCGCGCCGTTCGCAAGGCGGACCGGGAGACCGACGCGGGGGATGCGGGACGCGAGATCGACATCCAGGGCATGACCTTCTTTCGGATTGCCGAAGGCCGCATCGTGGAGACCTGGTCGATCAACGATCAGTTCTCGATGTTCCGCCAGCTCGGCTACGCCCTGACCTCGCCCAAGGAGCAGCAGAAGGCGGCAAGGTCGGCAACACCGGCCAAGCCTCCGGGCCGCTAGCGGTCGTCGGCTTCCCGCCAGAGCCTCCCCCCGAGTCCTCCACCGTCGCGGGCTGAAATCCTGTCGTCGGCGTCCAAAGGGGAATGGCTGCCCCTCTGCTGCCGGTCGTCGGCGCCCGAGGGGCAATGGCCGCCCCTCTGCTGTCGGTCGTCGGCGTCCGAGGGGCAACGGCTGCCCCTCTGCTGTCGGTCGTCGGCGTCCGAGGGGCAACGGCTGCCCCTCTACTGCCGGTCGTCGGCGTCCGAGGGGCAACGGCTGCCCCTCTGCTGCCGGTCGTCGGCGTCCGAGGGGCAATGGCTGCCCCTCTGCTGTCGGTCATCGGCATCCGAGGGGGAGCGGCTGCCCCTTTGCCGTCAGTCGTCGGCGTCCGAGGGGCAATGGCTGCCCCTCTGCTGCCGGTCGTCGGCATCCGAGGGGGAGCGGCTGCCCCTTTGCCGTCAGTCGTCGGCGTCCGAGAGGGAGCAGCGGATGGAGCAGGGGCGCGCCGGCGACTTCGAGGGACTACTCGATCACCGGCGATGCGAGGGGAGGCCTGCCCAGCAGCTTGCGAACAGCATCGAGAACGTCCCCCTGCTGGCGGTCGGCTCGGCCTTCGAGGACACGGACGCGGCCGTCCAGATTCCGGTAGTAGGGCTCGATCCAACCCTTGACCTCGTCGAAGACCAGCGTGGCTTCGGCATGCACACGGTCCAGCTTTTCGTTGAGCCCGACGAACCCTTCGGCGATCAAGCGAACTTCGCCCTGGAGTCCCTCGACGAGGACCTGAGTCTGCCGGGTCGTATCGTCGATCCGTTGGAAGCCGAAGTTTCTTCGCGGAGCCTGAGACTGCTGCCTGGTCTCTTGGCGGAGAGTTGAGAACTGCTCTGCGGTCTCGCGGAAGCGCTGGTCGAGATAGGTGATCAACTCCGGGTCCATGGTGCCGGCTCCTCTGTCGCGTCAATACGCGACATTCTACCATGCCCGCGAGCAGAGTGGCGAGGGGGACTCCGCCTGAAGTGCGGGTCCCCCCCGCGGAGCGATCAGTTGCAGAGGTTCGGGTTCGTGCGCTGGCAGCCGATGCAGGTGCCGCCCTCTGCCGCCGATTGGCCGCCGCTGGTGCAGTTGACGAGAGTACAGTTGCCTTCGAAGCTGGTGCCGCCGCCGGCCACTCCCGCCGCCTGACGGCCGACGAGCTCGCGCAGGGTCTCACGATTCAGGGTCAGCTTCTTGACGATCTGCTTTTTCATGGGTCTCTCCTTGCAGTTGCGTTGTGCGGTGTCCGGGCCGGAGCCCATAAACCGCGTGGAACCGACTTCGCTTATGACATGCCCCATTGTGCGAGCCGGCTCGGAGGCCCACAACTGCATGGATCGGTAGTCTTCGGTGGTTCTGGAGAGAAGCCCTGCACGGACGTGCAGGGTACGGCCGCGCTCAGATGATCCCGCGGCGCAGCGCCTTCGCCACCGCTTCGGACTGCGAGTGCGCCTGGAGCTTGCGATAGATGTTGCGGATGTGGAAGCGGACGGTGTCGGTGCTGATGTTGCAGTTCCGGGCGAGAGCCTGGTAGGTCCCGCCGCCGGCCAGGCCGTTCAGGATCTCGCGCTCGCGCTGGGTGAGGAGCGCCGGCTCGTTCTTGCTCGGGCGGGGGCTGGTGTCGCGGAGCAGGTTCACCACCTTGCGCGCGATGTGCGAGCTCATCGGCGAGCCGCCCGCCGCGGCCTCGGAGATCGCTTCGAGGAGCCTGGCCGGCGGCGTCTTTTTCACCAGGTAGCCGCAGGCTCCGGCGCAGAGCGCCTCGAAGACCAGATCGTTCTCGTCGTAGATCGTGAGGATGAGGACGTTTAGATCCGGCAGCACCGCCTTGACCCGGCGCACCCCCTCGATCCCCGACATTCCGGGCAGGCGGATGTCCATGAGGAGGACCTGCGCCTTCAGCTCGCGCAGGCGGCAGAGCAGGCTCTCGCAGTCGTTGTAGGTGCCGCCGCAGCGGTAGCCTGGGGTGCCGTCGATGAGCGCCGCCAAGCCCTGGCGGATAGTCGCGTTGTCCTCGACGATGGCGACCTCGACGATGGCGACTTCGATCATGATCTTCGGGGAGACGGTATCACCGGCGGGGGCGACTAAAGAGGGCGGGGCGCAGAGGTCCGGTGAAGCGCACCTCGGTCCCCGCTCCCGGCGCCGAGGCGATGGTGAGCCGGCCGCCGATGCGCTCCGCCCTCCGGCGCAGATTGTCGAGGCCGTCGCCGCCCTGGGGGTCGGCTGGAGCGAAGCCCCGGCCGTCGTCGGCCAGCCGCACCTCCAGGCGTTTGCCGGCGACCGCCACTAAGAGCTCGATCTCCCGGCAGCCGCTGTGACGCAGAGAGTTGTTCAGGGCCTCCTTGAAGATCAGGTAGAGATTCTCCCGGTAGTCCATGGGCAGGTGGACGCCCTCGAAAAGGCGCAGGTCGGTGGTCTTGAAGAGGATGCCCGAGCCGGCGAAGAGGTCGGCGTAGGAGTCCTTGAGGTGTAGGAAGAGCTCGTGCAGCGAATCGCGCCGCGGGTTGATGAGCCAGACGATGTCGGCCATCCGGTCGACCAGCTGGCGGGCGATCTCGGCCATCCTGCCGAGCTCGGGCGCCGGCCGTGGGCTGACCGGACCGTCGTCGGCCGCGCGGCGGGCGGCGATCTCGGAGAGGATCGAGATCTCGGTCAACCCCGCCCCGATGTGGTCGTGGAGGTCGGCGGCCAGGGCGGTCCGCAGGCGCTCGATGGCGAGGAGCTGGCGCATGCGGGCGGTCAGCAGGAGGGTGACGGTGGCGCCCGCCAGGAGGGTCGCCAGGAGGAGGAACCACCAGCGCCGCCAGAGCGGCGTGAGGATGGTGAAGGACAGGCGCGCGGTGGGGCTCCAGGGGCTCCAGGGTCCGGCGCCCGCGGCCGCCTGGACCTCGAAGCGGTAGTCTCCCGGCGAGAGGTTGGTGTACTGGACGCTCCGCCGATCGCTCTCGGCCCAGCCGCGGTCGAGCCCGCGCAGGCGATAGCGGTAGCGCACCCGGTGCGGCGCCCCGAGGTCGATCCCCACGAAGGAGAAGGTGAAGTAGTTCTCCCCGCTCTCGAAGGTGCGGGAAGCGCCCGGCGGGGGGAGCGGGAGGGCGCGGCCGAAGAGCTCCAGGCCGGCGATATGGACCCGCGGCGGCTCCGGCCGCGGCGGCTCGCGGGTCGGATCGTAGACCGCCGCGCCGGCGATCGTCCCGAACCAGAGGCGCCCGGCGGCGTCCTGGTGGCAGGCTCCGAGAGCCCCCTCGTCCCCCGCCAGCCCGTCGGCCCGGCGGAGGGTGCGGACGACGGCCGGCCGGCCCGGGGGCACCCGCGGATCGATCAGGTCGACGCCGCGATCGGTGCTGACGTAGACCCGGCCGGCGGCGTCCAGGAGCGAGCAGTAGATCGTGTTGTCGGTGAGGCCGCGGCGGGTGTCGAAGGTGGTGAAGCGCCCGTCCCGGAGGATCGAGAGGCCGCGCCCGGTGCCGGCGTAGACCGCGCCGTCGGGCCCCAGGGTCACCGACCAGACGACCTGGTCCGGCAGGCCGTCGCGCTCGGTCCACACCCGGAGCGCCCGGCCGTCCCAGCGCGCGAGCCCCCCCATGGTGGCGAGATAGAGGGCGCCGTCAGGGGCCAGGGCGAGCGCGTTGACCGTCGGCAAGGGGAGGCCGTCTTTGACCCCCAGATGAGTGAAACGGCCGTCCCGCCAGATCGCGAGGCCGTTCTGGGTGCCGAAGTAGACCGTCCCGTCCCGCCCCTCGCGGATGGCGAGGACGAGGAGGCTCGCGAGGCCGTCGGCAGTCCCCAGGGTGCGGACCACCCGGCCGTGCTCGACGATCGCCACCCCACCCGCCGCGGTGCCGGCGTAGAGCCGGCCGGAGGGGCTCAGCCAGAGGGAGCGGACGGCTTTGTCCGGCAGCCCCTCCGAGAAGCCGAGGCGGGTCATCCGGCCATTTTCGAGCCCGGCGATGCCGTTGCCCGTCGCCACCAGGATCCGTCTTTCCGGACCGGCGCCCGGCTCTTCCGCGAAGCCCCAGACGACGGAATCGGGCAGGCCGTGGCGCGGCAGCCAATCGGTGAGCCGGCCGCGATCGAAGGGGCTCACACCGCGCTCGGTCCCCACGTACATCGTGCCGCCACGGGTCTCGCCGACGTCGTTGACCTGATCGGAGGGCAGGCCGTTGCGGGTGTCGATCCGCGCCGGCGGCCGGTCCGGGCGGCCGAAGAGGAGCCCGGCGGTCGTCGTGCCGGCATAGAGCAGGCCGTCGCTCCCGAAGGCGATCTTCCGGATGGCCGTGGCGGGCCAGCCGGGGAGGGGAGCGAGGGTACCGCCGCGGTAGACCGCGAGGCCCCCAGCGGTCGCCGCGTAGACCGCCCCATCCGGCCCCTCCGCGAGGCCGGCGATCTGCGGACCGGGGAGCCCCTGCCCCACGTTCCAGTGCCCGGCCAGGCGACCACCGCGGAAGGCCCAGAGGCCCTGGCTGAAAGTCCCCAGCCAGAGGGTGCCGTCGCGTCCGGCGAGGAGGGAGAGCCCATGCAGCTGTTCCGGAGTGCCGGGGAGCGGGAGAGCCGCGAAGCGCCCGTCCGGTCGCCGCGCCACGATCCCGTTACGCCAGCTGGTCGCGAGGAGGCTGCCGTCCGGAGCCCGGACGATCGAGCGTACCGGGCCCGCGGTCAGGCCGCTCAGCGCGGGGGCGACGCTCCAACGCCCGCCGGCGTAGATCCCCATCCCGCGCTCGGTGCCGAAGAGGAGGGTTCCGTCCGCGGCCTGGGCGATCGAGTTGACCGGCCCGGACGGTGGCCCGGACGGCGCCTGGAAGTTGGTGAAGGCGACGCCGTCGAAGCGGGAGACGCCGCTGAAGGTGCCGAGCCAGAGATAGCCGTCGCGATCCTCGAAGACGCTCAGCACCTGGGACTCGACGAGCCCGTCGTCGACCGAATAGGTCCGGTGGATGCGCTCCTGGGCCGCTGCGGCCTGGGGGAGAACGAGGACGGCGAGGACGACCGCGACTGGCTGCGCGAAGCGCCCGAAGGAGCCCGCCCGCAGAATCAAACGGAGCCAGTACCGATGGGAGCTCCGGCGTGCGTTGACCATTGAGGTGGACACCTGGCCGGAGAGGATAGCCTTCGCGAGAGGCGAAAGCAGCCCGCATGACCGTGCAGGGTCCCCGCGGCGGACGGCTCGACTTGAGCTTCCCTAATAGCTATTCTAGCCAGATGAAACGAGCTACTCTGACCGAGACCAAGAATAATCTGAGCGCTCTGGTGGATCAGGTGCAGCACGGCGAGACGATCCTGATTCTCGACCGAGGCCGTCCGGTGGCTCGCCTGGAGTCCGTGCTCGGAGAGGGGGACGATCCCGAGGGGCGGCTCGCCCGGCTGGAGCGCCAGGGACTGCTGCGCCGCGCCTCAGCGCCGCTACCGCGCGAGATCCTGATGTCGAAACCACCCCGGTCCTCCGGCGGAGCGAGCGCCCTCGAAGCCCTCCTTGCGGAGCGCAGGGACGGTCGGTGAAGTTCTGGGACAGCTCTGCCCTGGTGGCTCTGCTGGTCGAGGAGGAGGCCACGGTTCCGCTCCGAGACCTCTATCTCGGCGAGCCGGGCACGATCGCCTGGTGGGGTACGCCCGTCGAATGCGCCTCGGCCGTCGCCCGTCTCGAACGGGAAGGCCAGCTCTCTCCACAGGCGGTGACAGAGGCCTTGGAGCGTCTGGATGCTCTCGCGCGGCACTGGCATCGCATCGAGCCGGTGGATGCAGTCTTAGAGACCGCCCGGCGCCTCCTCCGGGTCCATCCTCTTCGTGCCGCAGACTCACTCCAACTCGCGGCCGCTTTTCTGGCGTCCGAGGGGAGGCCTTCGACCCTGGAGTTCGTCTGCGTCGATAACCGCCTTGTGATCGCGGCTCAACGCGAAGGTTTCCTCGTGCGCGATCGTGCCCACCTTTGAGGTCGTTCTAGCTACTCCTCCACCAACGCCTCGATACAGTCCGCCCCCGAATACGCCGGGCTGTTGACGTTCCGGCTCACCCGCACCAATTCAAAGTCCCCCTCCGGCGCCGGCTTGAGCAGCGCCTGCAGCCGTTCCGCGTCGTCCACCTGGGGATCGAGCCAGAGCCCGAAGTCGTCGCGGCCGACGACGACGGGCATGCGGTCGTGGAGCTCGCGGATGTCGGGGTTGGCATCGGTCGTCAGGATGGTGAAGGTCTCGAGGAGGCTCCCTTCCGGGTTTCGCCAGGTGGACCACAGGCCGGCGAAGGCGAAGGGCTGGTGGTCGCGGCGGCGGATGAGGTAGGGCTGCTTGGCCTTGCCCTCCTTCTTCCACTCGTAAAAGCCGTCGGTGGGGACGAGGCAACGCTTCTTCTTGAAGCTGTGGCGATAGGCGGGCTTCTCGGCGACGCTCTCGGCCCGGGCGTTGATCATGCGGTTGCCGATGCTCGCCTCCTTCGCCCAGTAGGGGATGAGCCCCCAGCGCAGCGCCTCCAGGGTGCGCGGGGCGCCGGGCTCGCGGACGAGCGCGACCGGCGCTTCCTGAGTCGGCGCCAGGTTGTAGCGCGGCGAGTGGGGGAGGGACGGATAGGCGATCTCGAAGAGGTCGCCGACGATCTCCAGGGGTGAGCTCAGGGTGTAACGTCCGCACATGATGAGACTCCTACTGCGATAACCCAGACCTACGGCTTAAATTGTACGCTCCCGCCACTCGCCGCCGACGCAGGTCGCCGCCAGGGCCTCGTTGCCGGCCCCGAAGATCAGCGCGTCCAGGAGGGTCTTCTCGGTCCAGCCGGCGAGGGCCGGGGCGGCGAGGTCGACGGCCAGGAAGTCGGCCCAGCAGCCGGCGGCGATCCGGCCGACGGGGAGGCCGAGCGAGCGGGCGCCCCCTACGGTGGCCGCCCGGAAGACGGTCCTGGCGACCTCCCCGGCCGGGCCGGCGCGGAGGACCCCGCGGCTCTCGCTCCCCAGCCGCTGGGCGTACTCCATCCAGCGCATCTCCTCCAGGATCGAAAGCCGGGCGTTCGAGTCGGTCCCCAGACAGAGGCCGGCCCCGGCGGCGCGCATCCGCGGCACGTCGGCGATCCCGTCCCCGAGGTTGGCCTCGGTCAGAGGACAGAGGCAGACGTTGCCGCCGGCCGCCCCGAAGCGGTCCATGTCCTCGGGGGCGCTGTGGGTGCAGTGGATGGCGGTGAAGCGGTCGGAGACCGAAAGCCGTTCGTTGACCAGGGCCATGGGGGTCCGGCCGTAGGCCGCCAGGCAGTCCTCGATCTCTTTTCTCTGCTCCTCGACGTGCATGTGGAAGACGAGCCCCCGGCGGCGCGCTTCCTCGTGGACGGCGACGAGGTCTTCCAAGCTCGCCGCGCGGACGCTGTGGACGACCGCCCCCAGGCTCTGGAGGGGGGACGCGAGGCGGCCGGCGAGGCGGTCCATCTGCTCCCAGTAGACGGCCGGAGAGGGGGTGGCGAAGCGCCGCTGGCCGCCGGCGAGCGGCTGGCCGATGCCGCCCGTCCGGTAGTAGGTGTTGAGGAGGACCAGCCGGAGCCCCGCCTCGGCGGCGGCTTCGAGCACCAGCTCGTCATAGGCGAAATCCACCCCGTCTTTTCCGTGGTGGAATTTGCCGTGGTGGAAGTAGTGGAACTCCCCGAGGCTGGTAACGCCGGCCGAGCGCAACTCGCGGAAAGCCTGGAGGCAGAGGGTGCGGAACTCCTCCACCTCCAGCCGCTCGACCAGGGCGTACATGGCCTCGCGCCAGGTCCAGAAGCTGCCAGCTCCGGCGGGGAAGGTTTCGCCGTGGCCACGGAGGCCGCGCTGGAAGGCGTGCGAATGAACGTCCACGAGCCCCGGCAGGAGAGCGCGGCCGGCGAGGCGCTCCACGGGCTCGGCGGGCCCCTCCGCTTCAGCGGTCCGCTGGAGCGCTGTAATCCGGCCCTCCCCGTCGATCGTGACCCGGACCCCGGGCTCGAAGGCGTCGCCGGTCCAGGTGAGATCGGCTTCGAGAGTCCGGGCCGCCAGTGGGGTCATACCCGCTCCATGCAGAAGCGCCGGACCGTCGTCTCCAGGAGGCCGCGGGCGGCCGCGAGCTCGGCCTTGGGGAGGTGCTCGTTGGGCTTGTGCGCCACCTCGATCGTGCCGGGCCCCCAGATGGCGCAGTCGATCCCCAGCCGGGCCAGCCAGCCGGCGTCGGTGGCGAAGGAGACGCTCAGCTCCTCCTCCTGCCCGACGAGGGCAGTCAGGTGGCGGAGGATGGGGGCTGCCGGGGGGAGGAGCATGGGCGGGCTGTCGCTGAGCACCTCGATCTCCGGGACGAGCGGGGCGGCGGCGGCGTGGACGGCCTGCCGCACCCGTTCGATCAGCGGCTCCGAGTCCATCCCGGGGAGCGGCCGGAGGCCGATCTCGACCGTGCAGCGGTCGGGGACCACGTTGATCGCCGAGCCGCCATGGATGGTGCCGACATTCAAGGGGACGAAGGGGACCTCGGGGAAGAGCTCGCGGTGGGGTACCTCCTCCCCTTCGAGAGCGCGGCGGAGGTGGCTCAACGCCTCGACCACCCGCCCGGCGGGCTCGATGGCGTTGACCCCCAGGTGCGGGTAGCCGCTGTGCGCCGACATCCCCTTCAAGGTGATCCGCATCTTCAAGTGCCCCTTGTGCAGGCGCGCCACCCGGAGCGAGGTGGGCTCGCCGATGACGGCGTTCGCCGGCAGCGCCGTGCCTAAGGGATAGCTCTCGTAGAGCTGCCGAGCGCCCAAGGTGCCCACCTCCTCGTCGTAGGTGAAGACGAGGACGAGAGGGGCGGCGAGCCGGGCGAGGTCGACCTCAGAGAAGAGATTCGCCGCCAGGGCGACGAAGCCCTTCATGTCGCAGGCCCCGCGGCCCACCCAGCGGTCGCCGGCATCGGTCAAGGTGAACGGATCGCTCCGCCAGCCCTCCTCGTCGGCCGGGACGACGTCCAGATGACCGGAGAGCAGGAGCCCGCGGCGGTCCTCCGGATTCGGTGGCGGTCCTGCCCAGGCGATCAGGTTGGTCTTGGTGCCGTCGGGGGAGAGGTTGCGGTCGATCCGCACCCCGGGCCGATCCAGATAGCCGGCGAGGAAGTCGGCCAAGGGAAGGTTGCTGTTGCGGCTGGTCGAGTCGAACCCCACCAGCCTGGCGAGGAGCTCGGTATCGGAGAGGAGGGGTAGCAGGCGGCCCATGACCGCCGGAGTATACCGGCGGTCGGGGCGGCTCCCGGTACTGGGTCATTTTGAACCTGCGGGCGGTCTCCTTCGGGCGCTCCGCGCAGCCAGTCGCCCGTCCTCGGATTTCAAACTGACCCAGTACCCGGCTTCCTAGCTAGTGCCGCATGCCGGCGTAGGCCAGCTGCCGGACGGGCTGCTCCTCGCGCTCCACGGCGGTGTCCTTGAGGAAACTTTCGGCCCGGGCGAACGCCTGGTCGTAGTTCCACTCCTGGGCTTCGGCCTCTTTTTGTGCCACCTGTGACCTCTTGATGCAACGGCCGCAGCCGGCGAGCAGGTGGCGGACGATGGCCTGGGTCTCCGGCTTGGAGGCCTGGCCAGCGATCATTTTGCTGAAAGCTTCGGGTTGCGCATGCTGGATCTTCATTCTCATCTCCCCGCCCGACCCGAAGGGGGCCCGGTATCGGGATTACGAGAAAAGCAAGATCTCTGCCAACTTCCGGGTCCAGCTCCGCTTGGCTCCTGTGGGCGGGCTCCTTCGGGCGCCAGCCAGTCGCCCGTCTCGGAGCCATCGGAGCCCAGCGGAGCCAGGACCGAGGAGGGAGGATTCACTTACGCCGAGAGACTGCTCTCGGTGCGCTCGCCGGAGAGGATCCGCCAGCCGATGACCTTCTCGTCGATCTCGCGCAGGCGGTTGGCGACCAGCCGGCAGAGGAGCTGGAGGAATTCGAGCGCGGCGTGGGGGTCCATCGCGAGGACCTCCTTGACCGTCGACTGGTCGAGGGCGAGGACGGTGAGCGGGCCCGAGTAGGCCTTGGCATCCGCCGAGCGCGGCTCGCCGTCGATGAGCGCCATCTCGCCGAAGAAGTCGCCCCGCTCGAGGATCGCCAGGGCCTCCTCGCCGGCGCCGGGGATGAACTTGCTGATCATCGCCTTGCCTTCGAGGACGACGTACATCTCGGCCCCCTTGTCCCCCTCCTGGAAGAGGAAGGCGCCCTCGGGGAACTTTTTCTCCTTGGAAAAGGTGGCGAGAGTCATCAGCTCGCGGCGTGACAATCCTTGTTCACGAAATAACCGAATCTTGTCGCTCGACTCGACCTTGACCGCCCCGGGGACCCCGGCGGGCTGCTTGCGCAGGCGGAGGAAGTTCTCGGGGAGGGCGTCGGCCGAGAAGAAGCCCTTCAACTGGTCGTTGGTGCCGCGCAGCTTGCGCGCCAGGGCGTGCCAGAGGCTCCAGTAGATCTGGGTGCCGAGGTCCGGGGAGTCCTCGATCAGCTGCTCCAGCGCCTTGCCGTCGATCCGGAAGACCTGGGAGGGCTGGGCGGCGATGGCGTCCCCCGAACGCTCCTGGCGGGTGATGAAGCTCGACTCGCCGAAGAGGTCGCCGGCCTCCAGGGTGCCGAGGGCGAAGGTGCCGTAGGAGGTGGGGCGCTGGATGGTGATCTCGCCGCGGTCGAGCACGTAGAGGTCCTGTCCGGTGCTCCGGTGGGCGAAGACGACGCTCCCGATCTCGTGGCTCTCCTCCTCGACGGCGCGGGTGAGCTTGAAGATCTGCTCGTCGGTCAGGTGCGACCACAGGCGCAGCCGGCGCAGGCGCGAGGCGAGCTCGATCTGGCCGCCGGTGACCTTGCTCGGGGCGGTGCTCCAGAACATCGTCCCCTGCGGCATGCCGCCCTCTTCGAGGAAGCGCTCGCGATGCCATTCCAGACGGTCGAAGTCGGTGTGGAGGAGGTCCTGCTGCTCGCGAAAGAGGCGCGACAGCTCGCGGTTGCCCCAGCCCAGGATCTGCTTCAAAGTCTGGATGCGCCGCCTGATCCGCTCGACCCCCTCGTTGTCCGCCTCGTCCAGGAGGAGGAAGGAATGGACGGCGGCGCGGAGCGCCGGCTCGAACTGCTTGCGCTCGTACTCGGCGCGCCCGAGGCTCTCGGCGGTCTCGCGGTCGAAGGGGTTGAGGCGGAGAGCGCGGGCGAACTCCTCGGCGGCGTTCTCGAACTCCTGACGGCGGAAGTAGGATGCGCCCGTGCAGCTTGTGGTGCGCGGGGTCGGCCAGGTCCTTGGACTTGGCGACCTCGATGCACTCGATGGCGCGGCCGTTCTCCCCCTTCTCGGCGTAGAGGTGGGCGAGGCCCAGGAAGTGGGCGGCATCGATGGCGTTCCTCCGGAACTGCTCGCGGATCATCTCCTTGAGCGTCCGCGGCGGCCCACCCTTCTGCTGGCGCTGGAGCTTGCGGACCTCGGCCAGCCCCAGCTTGACGCCGAGATTCTTGGGATCGAGCCGCAAGGCCAGCATGAAGAGATCGGCGGCCTCCTCGTACATCTCGCGCTCGGAGAACCGGCGTGCGAGCTCGGTCAGCTCGTCTAGGTCCTGGGAGCTCTGGGGATCGCTCATCGGCCTGCCTCTCGGAAAAGGGAATGGCTAGTGTACCACCGCTGGATTACACGGTTGCAATCAGGAGGGTACGGGTCACTTTGAACCTGTGGGCGGTCGCCTTCGGGCGCTCCGCGCAGCCAGTCGTCCGTCCGCGGATCAAACTGAACCAGTACCCTACAGGCGGCGTTGGGGAAGAAATCTTCGCAGAGAATGCTCATGCGTCTATAATCCGCTCGATGCCATTCGCACCCAGCAATATGGGAACCGGCTCGGGGACGGGCTCGGGCTCGCCCCGCCGGGCGATCTCCGGGATGCTCGGCCGGGCGATCGAGGAGTGCCGCCAGGGTCACTGGGACCAGGGTCTCCCCTATCTCGGTCTGCTTGCCGACTCCGAGGACCGCTCCTCCCTGCCCGGCCTCTTCTACTCCTACCTGGGCTACGGCATCGCCCTTCGCGAGCAGCGGCTGGAAGAGGGGTTGAAGCTCTGCCGGCATGCCATCAAGATCGAGTTCTTCCAGCCGGAGAACTACCTGAACCTCGCCCGCACCCTCCTCCTCGCCAATGACCGCCGGGGGGCGGTCAAGGCGGTCCGCGAGGGGCTGAAGATCGATCCCAAGAACGAGGAGATCCTGGCGCTCCAGAAGGATATGGGGAAGCGCCGGCCGCCGGTCCTCTCCTTCCTCTCCAGAGACCACCCGCTCAACCGCCTCTTCGGCAGCGTCCGCCACAAGCTGACCGGCGGGTAGGGCCCTCACCGCGCGGCGGGCGTGTCCGGCGCCGCCAGCACCAACCGGATCCTGGGGGAGAGGGCAAGGAAGAGCCGCCGGGCGTCCTGGGGCGTCAGGTAGAGGACGACCCGCGGCGGCACGGTCTGGCCGCGGAGGCGGAGGAGCAGGGCCTCCCAGCCCTCGATCAGCCGGTGCCGGGTTCGCCAGAGGCGGCCGGGCAGGTTCGCCACCCCCGCCTCGCCGAGGATCGAGACGTCCAAGGCCGGATCGAAGCGCAGCCGGAAGTGGGTGGGGGCGCGGGCGAGGAGGTCCTCGGAGGCCGGGCCGACCGCCGGGTTGGCGTGGTTGGGATCGAAACCGGGCTTCGCTCCCGGCTCCGGCTTGGCGGCAGGCTCCGCGGCCGGATTCTGGATCGGGATCTTCGGCCGCTCCGGCTCGTCGAGCTGGGAGACCAGGGTATAGGCGTAGGCCGGAAAGGCGTAGTCGCCGCCAGCGATCCGCGAGCGGCCGAAAAGGGCGCTCTCGACGGGGAAGCGGCGCAGGCGGACGCCGTCGACCTTCAAATCGAGAGCCGGGACTCGCGGGTCGAGCACGAGGTAGATCTGGTGGCTGCGGACGGCGCCGAGCTCGGCGTTGAGGAACCCTGCGCGCGCCCGCTCGCCCGGCTTCCGGACCGGCGCCGCCGCGCTCGCGATCCCGCAGGCGAGGAGGAGGAGGAGGGCGAAGAGGGGCCGCCTTCGGGCCGCTCCGGCCATCAGTAGATGTAGACCCGGGTGCCGACCGCGGCGGCCTTGTAGACCGCTTCTAAATCGGCGTCGCCCAGCCGTACACAGCCGTGGGTGACGCTGCGACCGAGGAGGCGCTGGTAGAGGGTGCCGTGGATGAGATAGCCGTCGCCCAGGTAGAGGGCGTAGTCGCCCAGCGAGTAGGTGTCCATCCGTTCCGCGGCGCTCTTGGGGATGGGGACGCCGTCCTCGACGAAGGCCCAGTCCGGCTTGTTCCAGACCGGGCTCTTGATCTTCTGCAGCACCCGGTGGCTGCCGCGCGGGGTCTCGAAGACCCAGCGCCGCCCGGTCGCGGGGTCCTCCAGGACTCCGCCCGTGCCGGTCGAGCAGACCGCCTCCCGCACCACCTGGCCGTCGCGGACGAGGTAGAGCCGGTTGGCGACGGTGTCGACGGCGATGTAGAGGCCGTGGGTCTCCTGGCCGGCGACCTGGAGCGCCAGGCGGGCGCTCTCGCCGTGCCGGACCGCCGGGGCGTGGGGGAGGGGAACTTCGGCGATCTCCCGGTAGCTGAAGCCGCCGGCGAGCCCTCCGGCGAGAGCCGCCAGGACCAGGCCGCCGAGCCCGAGGAGCAGGAGCTTCCAGGGGAAGTGGAAGCGGACCCGCGCCACGGCGGCCGACCGATAGGGCGAAACCTGGGAAGTGGGGGTGGCGGGGCTGCTCATCGCCGGTCTCCGAGGTCGGCGGTGCCGACGATGGTTACCGGGGTTCCGACCTCGACGGCGGCGAAGAGGCGGTCCATCTCGGCGTCGGGGAGGGCGATGCAGCCGTTCGTCCAATCCGTCCCCCGGCCGCCGTGGCCGTGGATCTCGATCGAGCCGCCGATCCCCCGGCCCGCCGGCACCAGGCCCCGGCTCCGGGCGGCGGCGAACTCGCGCCGGTCGGCGTCAGTGGGGTAGTCGAGCTCCAGGGCCCGGTGGTAGGCGGTGTCCTCCCCCTCCTTCTTCTCGACCACCCGGTAGCGGCCTTCCGGCGTGGCGGCATCCCCGGCGTAGATCTTGTCGGCGAGCCCGTTTCTCCCCAGCTCGGCGGTAAAGGCGCGGACCACCCGGCCGCGTTCGAGGAGAAAACAGCGCCGGGCGAGCTTGTCGACGATCACCGCCATCCCTCCTTTCCGGCTCTCGGCCAGGGTCTCATCGGTCCACTCCTGCCAGCGGTCGCGGAGCGCCGGGTCGGCCATCCGGGCGTAGTGGCCGCCGAGGAGCGCCTCGACCCTGGCAAGGCCGGCCGTGGCGAGGGCGAGCTCGCGATCGGCCGCCGCCGCATCGCCACGGAGGGCGGCCGCGGCCACGGCGTCGAGCTCCAGCCGGGCGCTCTGCCACTCGGCACGGAGCTGCTGATCGGCGGGCATGTGCTCGACCTCGGCGGAAAAGGCGGCGAGCCGGAGGGCGATCTCGGCCCGCCGCTCGCCGATCTCGCTCCGCCGACGAGCGGCAGAGCGCCGCGCCTCTCGGAGGGCCTTCCAGGCCGCGATCTCCGCATCGAGAGCGAGCTGCTCGATCTCCTCCGGGTGGCTGGGCCCGAAGCGCGCCGCCCGCTCCTCGGCGAGGCGACGCTCGAGGCGGGCCGCGGCGGTCGCCGCCCGGAGGAGCTCGGCCGGGGCGTCGCGCCCCGCCTCCACTCGCGCCCGCCGCAGCACCGTCCGCGCCCGCTCGACCGCCGCCGCGGCCGGGGTGGGCAGCGGCTCCCGCGGCTGGCACGCCCCGGCGAGGCCCGCCGCCAGGCCGCAGGCGGCGAGGAGACCGAGGATCTTGCCGGCTCTGCCGGCGGCTCGCGCGTTCGTCGGCGGCGCCTCGTCCGGCACGGCGCTCGTCACGCCGGCCCGGTGGACTCTTTTTAAGCCCGCTTCGTCCGGTGGACGGCGTGGGCGACATCGGCCGAGATGGCGGCGGACTGCTGCTTGACCTGCTCCGCCTTCTGCTTGGCGGTCGCGAAATCGCCGGCCGCGGTGGCGGTCTGCGCCTCGCCCAGAGTCCGGCGGAGGGCTTCGAGGTCGCCCTTCATGGCCTCGATGTCCGCCCGGCTGTCCTTGCCGGCGGGGGCGCTCCCCACCGCGGCGATCGCCGCGTCGAGATCGACCCGCGCCTGGTCGAGGGACTTCTGGGCGTCCGCCTGCGCCTGGACCTTGCCGCTCGCCACGTCCTCCTTGGCTTTGTAGGCGTCCGCCTTGGCCTGGGCGATCAGGAGCTTCGACTTGGTATAGCTCCGCATGAGGGAGAACTTGGCCGCCTGGGCGTCCATCTCGGCCTTGGCCTGAGACATCGACTCCTGCGCTTTGCTGAACGATTCCGCGGCATAGGACTCGCCGCCAGCCGCCTTGGCCTCGTCCATGGCCGCCTGGGCCGACTGCATCTCCGCCTGCGGCGGCTTGGCGCAGCCCGTGGTCGCCAGCATCGCCAGGGCCGCCGCCAGCACCAGACCGCGGTACACGTTGCGCTTCGTCATGGTTCGCGCCTCTCCGATCGGAAAAAGACTGATCGGAGAGGCTTACATAGAGAAACTTCTATGTCAAGGTAGGGGTGTTCATGGCCCAAGGCCCCGTCAAAGTCGAATCTGGCATCGCGAAGGCTCCTGTCGTAGGGGCACCCCCCTGTGGGTGCCCTGGGAGGGAGGGCGGCCACGGGGGCCGCCCCTACGCTCCAAGCCAAAGTTTCTCGACTTTGACGAGACCCTGCGTTCACTGCACCCGGAAGTTGACGGTCAGCGAGTAGTAGACCTTGACCGGCCGGCCGTAGAGGGTGGCCGGCTTGAAGCGCCAGCGGGACACCGCGTCGACTGCCGCCCTGTCGAGCCCCATGGGCAGAGGCTTCAGAATCTTGACGTCGACGACCCGCCCCTCCTCGTCGATCACCGCCTGCACGATCACGGTTCCCTCTAAACGGACCCGGCGCGCGGTCTCCGTATACTGCGGCTCGACTCGCTCGACGAGAACCGGCCGGACGACGGCACCGATCACGAAGATGGGCCCCTCCGTGGAGTTGCCGCTGCCGATGCTGCCGATCGGTCCGGTCCCGGTAAGGACGCCGTTCGGGTCCCCGTTCTCGATCCCGTTGGGATCGCCCTGAGTGGGCCCGTCGTCTTTGTGCTGCTGGTGCTGCTGCTCGCCACCGGATCGAAGGATGACACTGGAGAGCTTTGTGCCGGCAGGTCGGGAACGACCGGGGGCTGTTGGAGGGTGTGTGGCGCGACCGGCACGGGCGCCGTCGCGGGCTTCATCGCGGGCCGCGCATCGCGCTCGCCCCGTGCCATGGGCGGCGGCGCCAGCTCGACCATCATGGGCGCGAGATTGCCGTCCGGCTCGGGAATCTTATCGACGTTCCAGTACTGCGCGAATCCGAGCGAGACCAGAACGATTAAATGGAGCGCGACGGCGAGCGGAAAAGAGAGCCACCTCTTGCTGCGCTGTTTTTTGAGATCGAGAGCGATCAGGGAGCTTTCGAACACAATTCCACCTCCGGCCTTTATAGACCAGTGCTCTTTTCCGCAGTGTGCGGTGGAGCCCGGCTGATAAATGATTAGACCGGTGGATTTAAGATTAGTTCCGAAGAAATCCGGAAAATTTGATTGGAACTCCCCAAAAAGCGAACGGGCCGCCCTCTTGCGAGAGCGGCCCGTCGGGGATCTCAAACTGGTTAGGACCTAGGGGTTGGCGGGCGCGGCTCCCGCGGCCGGGGCCGTGGGGGTGATCGCCTGGGCGAGGCCGGCGGTGGGCCGGAGATCGTCGAAGACGATGCCTAGGTTCTGCGCGCCGTTGTGACGGCAGAGGTCCATGAAGTCCGCCACCTTGCCGTACTGGAGGTCGCCGTCGGCGGCGAAGAAGATCACCTTCGACTGACGGTTGGTGAGCGCCTGGGTGAGACGCCCGCCGAAGTCCTTGTAGGCGACCTGCTCCTTGTTGATGAAGGTGTTGCCGTCCTTGTCCATGCGGACGATGATCTGGTCCGCGCTGGGCTGGGGGACGGCGCTCTCCACCTTGGGCGGTACCTGGACGCCGTAACCCATCTGGGTCAACGGGGTCGCCACCATGAAGATGATGAGCATCACGAGCACCACGTCGACTAGCGGCGTGATGTTGATGTCGCTCTTGATCCCGCCGCCATTACCTGCGCTCATTCCCATGATACGTACCTCAGTGTTTGCGTTCTCGAATCGAAGCGCTTACGCCGTCTTCTTCTTTTCCGTCACCAGGCCGACGCGGGTGAAACCGGCCTCGTTGATGAGGCGCATCACCTTGCGCACGTCCTTGTAGGTCAGGTTCTTGTCGCCCTTGACCACCACCTCGCGGTCGGGGTTGTTCTCGTGGATCTGCCGGAACGTCGAGGGCAGGTCCTTGTCGAGGACGTAGTTCTGCGACACGTAGACCGACCCATCCACCTTGATCGAGACCGTCAACTGCTTCTGGTTCTCCGGCATCTTCTCCGGGGTGGGGGTCTCCGGCAGGGCGACGTTGACGCCCTTCTGGAGCATGGGCGTCACCACCATGAAGATGATGAGGAGAACGAGACAGACGTCGACCAAGGGAGTGACGTTGATGTCGCTCCGGACGGCGCTGACGGGCAGGAGATTCTTACCGTGATGCAGACGCACGAGTACGGTCCCTCTTGATGAAGAAGTCGAGGAGCTCGGACGAGGAGTTCGCCATCTCGACGTTCAGGCGCTCCAGACGGTTGGTGAAGATGTTGAACATCCAGGCCGCCGGGATGGCCACGAAGAGGCCGAGGGCGGTGGTGACGAGGGCCTCGGCGATACCGGCCGAGACCGAGCCGATGCCGCCCGAGCCCGTGGCAGCCATGCCGCGGAAGGCGTTGATGATGCCGATGACGGTGCCGAACAGCCCGATGAAGGGGGCCGTGGTGGCGATCGTCGCCAGGCTGCCGATGCCGCGGCGGAACTCGGCCGAGGTGAGGAGGGTTGCGCGCTCGATGGCGCGGTTCGAGGCGTCGATGATGTCGTCGCCGGAGAGCGGGCTGTTGTCCTTCTCATACTGATAGGACAGGAGACCGGCGGAGACGACCCGGGCGAGGTGGCTGCCGGGGAACTTCTTGGCGGCGTCGATGGCCGCCTGGGGCCGATCCTGCTTCAGATGCTCGGTCACCAGCTTGGCGAACTGGAGCGACTGCTTCTTCGCCCGGGCGAAGACGATCAGGCGCTCGACCGAGACGGCGAGCGAGTAGATCGAGAGGATGGCCAGAATGATGACGACTCCCTTGGCGATCATGCCCATCGACACCCAGAGGGCTACGGGTCCGAAATCCATGCTCTTCTCCTTTTCCAGCCCAGGCGCTATTGCACCTGAAAGTTGACCGTCAGCGAGTAATAGACCTTGACTGGCTTCCCCTGGAACATGGCGGGCTTGAAGCGCCACTTCTGGACCGCTTCGACGGCCGCCTTATCGAGCCCCATGGGCAGTCCCTTCAATACTTTGACGTTCTGCACCCGGCCCTGCTCGTCGATGATCGCTTCCACGATCACCGTCCCCTGCAGGCGGGCCTTGCGCGCTACCTCGGTGTACTGCGGCTGCACGCGGTCGATGATCTCCGGCCGGCTGACGCCGCCGCCGACCCGGAGCGGCTCGTCCGCGACCACCCCTCCGGGCACGCCGCCCGGCGTCCCGCCGACGACGCCGCCCGGCACACCGCCGAGGACACCGCCGGCCACACCGCCCTCGACGCCGCCCTCGACCCCACCCTCGACACCGGTGGACTCGGCCTGCTTGGGCGCCTCCGGCACCTTCTCCGGGATCGCGACCGGCTGCACGGGCTCCTTGGTCACGATCGTCGGCACCTCCTTGGTCACCACCTTGGGCGTCACCTTGGCGGCCGGCGGCGGTGGGGGAGGCGGCGGCGGCGGCGGCGGGGGAGGCGCCGCGTTCAGGAACACGACGTTGATCGGCGGCTCCGGAACGGAGTCGACCTGCCAGTACTGGGCGAATACGACGCCGACCAGCACCACCAGGTGGAGGATGATGGCGACCGGCAGTGACAGCCACCGCTTCCCCCCCGCGGCATTCCGCTTCTTGCTTTCCAGTTCCATCAACGAGTCTTCGAACATCTCATTCCCACCTATCGGTTAGGACTTTGCGGGGGCCGGCGGTTTCTCGGCCATCGTCTTCTTGCGCAGAGCGAGCGCCTTCTGCTGCCACTCGTCGGCCTTCGCCGTGTACTCCGCCCGGAGGCTGGCGTCGGTCTGGATCTTCGCCTTCTCCCTGAAGAGAAGGTTGTTGTAGACCATCGCCTCGAAATAGTCCGGCTTCATCGTCAACGCCTGGTTCAAGGCGGCGAGCCCGTTGTCGATGAGCTGGGTGCGGGTGGCGAGATCGAGGCTGGTGTCGTGGTAGGACTTGTCCCAGGCGGCGACGCCGAGCGAGTAGTAGGTCTCGGGCTTGGCGGCCTCGGGGTGCTGCTTGACGAAGGCGTAGGCATCGTCCAGCCGGCCCGCCTGGGTGAGGATGTTGAGCTTCATCTGCTGCATGTTGCTGAGCTCGGCGGGGGCCTCCTGCGCGCGACGGTCGAGGTAGGCGAGCGCCTCGTTGTAGCGCTTGGAGTTGACGTAGGTCGAGACCAGGTAGTCGCGGACCTTCTGATCGTTGGGGTACTCGACCAGATACTTCTCGAAGGCCTCGGTCGCGGTCTTGCCGTAACCGACGTTCTTCGGGCTCTCGTCGCCGGGGCGATAGAGGGCGAGAGCGGTCAGCCCCACGGAGCGCCAGGCGAACGTGGCGTCCGGGTCCCGCTTGATGCCGAGCTGAAACTGTTTCAGCGCATCCGTGTATTGCTCGTTGCGGTAGAGCTCGTTACCCTTCTTCAGCTCCACTCGGGCCGCGACCTTGTCGCAGCCGGTCAGAGCCGGGAGCACCAGGAGAACGAGAGCAGGGAGGGTCAAGGTCTTATGCATAGCGCCACTTCCCCAATTAGAAGGGTCAACCCAGGATTTGGTTCCGCGAATGGGAGAAGGAAGATGAATCTTGACAACTGCTGACTTCTGGCCGGAACGAGAGGAGCGCCGAAAACGCCGGAAGCCATCCTTCCTCCGAGCCTGGCGCGAGTCTACTCAGGACAGATCCACTGTCAAGAGGGACGCCTCGCACTTGGATGGCTCGGCTTGCGGCCTCGATCCCCACCATCTCCGGCACCTCCTCCTCCCATCTGCCACGGTCCCATGCAAATCATCTGCCGACCCGGTGGAAAAAGCGAGACGACCAGGGCCCCCGCGAGTCCGCGCGGACGGGGGTCGCGATCCGATCGGTTCGAAGCGGGGGCAATGCTAGTGGAAAAAGCGCCGCCACACCAGCATGCCCTCCCATAGGGTCTGAGAGACGCTGTTCTTTAGAGCTGGAAGGAGGACGAGGAAACTGCCGGTTTGCAGGGTGGCCCCTGCCGTGTCATGCTCTCGCCGCCTTTGGCAAACGACCCGGGCCGGGCCCGTCGGACGCGGGCTCTCGGTTCCATTTCGTCGTGGGAGGATCCCCCTGCGCGGCATCTTCGAACGCAAGAACCTGGACGACATTCTGGCGGCCGCCGAGGACCCGAAGTATGCCCTGAAGCGCACCCTCGGCCCCTTGAACATCACCCTCCTGGGGATCGGGGCGATCATCGGCGCCGGTATCTTCGCCACCGTCGGTACCGCCGCCGCCGGAGATGCGGTGCGCCCGGGGGCCGGGCCCTCGCTCATGCTCTCCTTCGCCATCACGGCGATCGTCTGCGCCTTCACCGCCCTCTGCTACGCCGAGTTCGCCTCCATGGTGCCGATCTCGGGGTCGGCCTACACCTATTCCTACGCCACCCTGGGCGAGATCGTCGCCTGGATCATCGGCTGGGACCTGATCATCGAGTACGCGGTGGGGAACGTGGCGGTCGCCATCAGCTGGGCCAACTACTTCCGCACCCTGATGGCGGGGCTCGGCATCAACATCCCCGCCTGGCTGTCGACCGACTACCGGACGGCGAAGCGCATCCCGGGCATCCTGGAGAACGCCCCGCACCTCTTCGGCCATGCCATCGTCTTCAACCTCCTCGCCTTCCTCATCGTCGCCCTGATCACCGTCGTCCTGGTCTGGGGGATCAAGGAGTCGGCCGAGTTCAACGCCGTCATGGTGGGGATCAAGATCCTCATCCTCCTCTTCTTCATCGGGTTGGCCTTCTACTACGTCTCCCCCCACACCATGATGCACAACTGGGTCCCCTTCCAGCCCAACGGCTGGCACGGGACCCTCGCCGGGGCGGCGGTCGTCTTTTTCGCCTATATCGGCTTCGACGCCGTCTCGACGGTCGCCGAGGAGACCAAGAACCCGGCCCGCGACCTCCCGATCGGCATCCTCGCCTCGCTCGCCATCTGCACCCTTTTCTACATGGTGGTGGCGGCGGTCTTTACCGGCATGATCCCCTACCCGGAGCTGGTGAAGCGGCTGTCCAACGACTTGGCCGAGCCGCTCACCATGGCGCTCAACCACGTGGCGCCGCAGGCGAGATGGGCGGCGACCATCGTTGCCCTGGGGTCGGTCATCGCCCACACCGCGGTCCTCCTCGTCTTCCAGCTCGGCCAGCCGCGCATCTTCTTCTCGATCGCGCGAGACGGCCTCCTGCCGCCGGTCTTCGCCAAGGTCCACCCGCGCTTCAAGACCCCGCATGTGACGACCATCTTGACCGGCGTCCTGGTCGGCGGGGTGGCGGCAGTGGCCTCGATCGACGAGATGGTCGACTTGACCAACATCGGCACCCTCTTCGCCTTCATCCTGGTCTGCGTCGGCATCACCATCCTCCGCCGGCGGGACCCCGACCGGGTGCGGCCGTTCCGGGTGCCCTTCGGCGACTGGCTGCTCCCCATGCTGGGGGCCGGCTCCTGCCTCTTCCTCATGTACTACCTGCCGCCCGCCTCCTGGTGGCGGTTCATCGGCTGGCTGGTCCTCGGGCTCTCGATCTACACCGCCTACGGCTACACCCGGAGCACGATCGGGCAGGCGCAGGGCCGCCCCGCGCGCACGCCGCTGCCCTTGAAGCTCGCCTCGGTGGGCTTCCTGGCGACGGCGGTGGGGCTCTTCGTGATCCCCCACGACGCCGGGCTCGGCACCCTCTTCCACCAGGCGGCGGATGCCGGAATTCCCGAGCACGGCCGCTCCCTCCTGGGTCTCGGCCTGATCGCGATCGGCCTCGTCTTCGGCATCGCCGGCTCGATGGTGGGAGCAAAGCAGGGGGTGGGCGGCCGGGAGGCCCGGTAGAACCGCGCCGGGGGCCGGGCATTTTGCGGGCCGCCGCACGGGTTCTCGTCAGCGGCGCCCGGAATAGGGATAGAAGCTCATGCGACCTTTCTCTTCCGCCCTCCTCGGAGCGGCGATGACCGTCTTTTCGCTCTCTTCTCTGGCCGCTGCCTGTCCGGCCCGAGCCCAGGATTCCATGCCGGGCATGGAGCACGACAAGTCCGGCAACCCATCCGGCGACATGTCCGGCATGCCTGGGATGGAAGGCATGCACGACATGCACGGCATGAACATGCACGGCATGAAGATGATGCCGGGCTTTCTCGGCCCCTACGGAATGACCCGGGAGTCCTCCGGTACCTCCTGGCAGCCGGAGTCGACACCCCACCACGGCTTCCACTTCACCGCCGGCCCCTGGCAGATGATGCTCCACGGCGGGGCGACCCTCGTCTCCGACCACCAGGGAGGGAGGCGCGGCGACGACGACGTCTGGAGCTCCAACATGCTGATGGTGATGGGCAGCCGCCAGGCCGGTCCCGGCCGGCTGGGGGTGCGGGTGATGCTCTCGGCCGAGCCCTGGACGATCGGCGCCAAGGGTTACCCGCTTCTCCTCCAGACCGGCGAGACGGCCGACGGAGTCCACCGGCTGATCGACCGGCAGCATCCGCACGACCTCTTCATGGAGATCGCCGGCACCTACAGTCTGCCGCTCTCGGGGAAGGATTCGGTCTTCCTCTACGCCGGCCTCCCCGGCGAGCCGGCCCTCGGCCCCACCGCCTTCCCGCACCGGCTCTCGGCGATGGACAACCCGGAGGCGCCGATCGCCCACCACTGGCTCGACTCGACCCACATCAGCTTCGGGGTGACGACCCTCGGCTGGGTGCACGACCGGTGGAAGCTCGAAGGCTCGCTCTTCAACGGCCGCGAGCCCGACCAGAACCGGACCAACATCGAGACCGGGCCGCTCGACTCCTATTCTTTCCGCGCCTCCTACCAGCCGACCGCGGACTGGTCGCTCCAGGTGAGCTCGGGCCGCCTGCGCCGGCCGGAGCAGCTGGAGCCGGGGGTCGACACCACCCGCACCACGGCCTCGGCGACGTACAACCGGCCGGGGACCGAAGGGCGGAACTGGCAGACGACCTTCGCCTGGGGGCGAAACGCCAAGTCCTCCGGCCACACCCTCGAACGCGCTCCTCCTCGAATCGTCGGCGAGCTTCGGCCCGGCGGGGCGGCACACGGTCTTCGGCCGCGCCGAGCGGGTCGAGGAGGACGAGCTCTTCTTGGACGGCGAGCCGCTCGCCGGCCGCATCTTCACCACCAACAAGCTCTCGGCCGGCTACATCTACGACCTGCTGCAGCGGAATGGCATGCGCTTCGGCCTCGGCGGGGTGGGGAGCGTCGCGGTCCTCCCCTCGGCGCTCGATCCGGCCTATGGGAAGAGCCCGTTTTCCTGGATGGTGTTCCTGCGAGCGCGGAACTGAGGATCAGGGGGCTGGGCTCAAGCGAGCGTCGCCTCGCAGACCTTCGCCGTGTCGGCGTACTGGCGGAAGCGCACGATCCGGCCGTCCCGGACGTCGTAGACGTGGGCGAAGGCAGCGTTCGTGGACTTGCCGGTGGCCTTGAAGGTGCCGCCGTACTCCCCGAGGGCGACGATCGTCTCCCCGGCGTCCAGCCACTGCTGGACGTTGGCCTGCCAGCCGATCCAGTCCGCGGCGAAGCGGAGGAAGACCCCGTGGAGCACCGCGTCCGCCCCGACCTGGCGTCCGCCGCCGGGGAAGCCGGCGTTCTGAATCCACTCGATCTCGGGGTGGAAGATCTCGCGGACGGCGGCGAGGTCGCCTCTGGAGAGCGCACGGTACATCTCCTGGACGACGGCGAGGTTGTTCATAACTTTGTTCATGGCTGGGGAGACTCTATCGCACCCGTGGCAGGGTACGTCACCAGTGGCGTTCCGTGCTGAAGGTGACCTCCAGGCGCCCTTCGCGGGCTGCGGAGTCGAGGTTCCTGGCCTGCATGCAGACCGAGAGGAGAACGCCCTGTCGCCGCGTTTCGTAGTGGCTGGGGAACCACTCGAAACGGGCATCCGGACCGCAGCTCCAGAGCTGCCTGGTCTTGTCCAGGCTACAGGTCTGCCAGAGCTTCGTTCCAACCTTGCGGGTGGAGAGCTCGACCTCCTCGACGTGGATTTCGGCGGGCATGATCGCGCAGACCTCCTTGCACCGGCCCGGCCCGCACCGTGAGTCCTGTCGATCGGCGCCGGTGGGCGGGGTGTACCCGGGGAAGGGCATGGTGACGGCGGTGCTGCTGTCGGTCTGGACCTCCTGGCTCGTGGCAGGGAGGGTCACCAGGAAGGTGAGGGCGGTCAGGATGGCTGTCCGGAGGAGCATGGGATCATCCTTCCTTTCAGAGTCTCGGGTCTTCGGTCACGGCCCCTACTTCGCCCGCAGCAGGAGCACGGGGACGTCGACGCTGTGCTGGACGCGGCTCGCGGTGACGCCGAGGAAGAGGTCGGCCCAGAAGCGGTGCCCGTGGGTGCTCATGGCGACCAGGTCGCACCCCTTCTCGCGCACCCAGCGGACGATCTCCTTCGCCGGCTCGCCGAAGGCGAGCTCCACCTGGGCCGGGATGCCCGCCGCCTCGAACTCGGCGCGGATGCGGTCCAAGTAGGCGGTGTCGTCCGCGATCTCGGGGCTGATCGCGTCCGACCCGAAGAGGCGGGCGGCCCAGCCGGTCGCCACGTGGAGGAGCACGATGCGGCCGCCGGTCAGCTTGGCGAGCGGCTTGACGTGCTCGATGATGGCGCGGTCGGTCTTCGAGTTGTCTAAGGTGAGCAGGATCGACTGGTACATGGCCTCCTCGGGTCGTGCGTCGGCCGCCGGGGCTTATCCGCCCGCGCCGCCGAAGATCATGAGCCAGGTCTCCTTCAACGCGTCCGGCAGACCGTAGAGGTCCATTCCGGTGATGAGGAGCGCGCTCGCCCAGCCGGCGGTAGCGAGGAACCAGCCGTTCTTCCAGGTCCCCAGGCGCGCCCGCGAGCTGGTGAAGTAGAGGAGCGGGAACATGGCGAACGGCAGCTGTAGCGCGAGCACCACCTGGCTGAGCGTCAGCAGATCGGTGACGCTGCCGTCGCCCCGCAGGCCGATGACGAGCACCGCCGGCAGAATGGCGAGCGAGCGCGTGATGAGCCGCCTCACCCACGGCGAAATCTGCCAGTGCATGAACCCTTCCATCACCACCTGCCCGGCGAGCGTGCCGGTGATCGTGCTGCTCTGCCCGCTCGCCAGAAGAGCGACGGCGAAGAGCGCGCTCGCCGCGACCGTCCCCAGGAGCGGCGCCAAGGTCAGGTAGGCGATCCGGATCCAGTCGCTCTGCGGGCTGAAGACGACCCGCTGACCGCCGGGAATGAGCACCTGGCTCTTGCCGAAGAAGACCATCGCCGCCAGCACCAGGATCGCCGCGTTGACAAAGAACGCCACGGTGAGCGCCACCGTCGAGTCGATCGTGTTGAACCGGATCGCGCGCTTGACCGAGGCCGCGTCCTTCTGCAGCTTCCGGCTCTGCACCAGCGCCGAGTGCAGGTACAGGTTGTGCGGCATGACGGTCGCGCCGATGATCCCGATCGCGACGTAGATCATACCCTTCTGCCGGAAGCCCGGCGTCAGGAGGGAGTGCCCCATCTCGAGGAAGCCGGGCCGGGTCGCCGGCAGGACGAAGAGCTCGATCCCGTAGCAGACGCCGATCGTCGCCACGAGGAGGAAGATGACGGCCTCGATGGTGCGCATGCCGAACCGCTGGAGCCCGAGGAGGAGGAGGACGTCGAGGCCGGTGATGATGACCGCCCAGAGGAGCGGGATGTGGAACAGCAGGTTGAGCGCCACCGCGCTCCCCAGCACCTCGGCGAGATCGCAGGCGCCGATCGCCACCTCGGTGAGGAGCCAGTTGGGCCACCGGGTCCACCCCGGCAGCCAGTCGCGGGAGCACTGCGCCAGGTCCTTGCCGGTGACCACCCCCAGCCGGGCGGCGATCACCTGGAGGACGATCGCCATGCTGCTCGCCAGAGCGACCACCCAGAGCAGGCCATACTTGAACTGGGCGCCCGCCTGCAGGTCGGTGCCCCAGTTGCCGGGGTCCATATAGCCGACGCTGACGAGAAACGCCGGCCCCACGAACGCTCGCCACTGCCGCCAGAACCCCTCGCCGGAAGGGGGCACCGCCACCGTCGAGTGCATCCCCTCCAGCGACCGGTGCCCCACCGGCCGGGGCTCCGGAAGATCGATTCCCTCTATGCTCATACGCTTTTCCTACGCCTCGCCTGTCACCTCGGGCGGCGCTTTCGAGCGGCGCTTTCGGGTGCGCCGATTTTGAGTACTCGAAAAGTGTAGGCGATAGCGGTCGAAATAGGAAGGGCAAGAGTCGGCCCGCCGCTTCGGGCCTGTGTATGATCCCCGTGGCCGGCCTATGGACCACCTGATCCTCACCTTCGTCATCCTCGGGGTCTCGATCGCGCTCTTTCTCTCCGAGAAGCTGCGGCCCGACCTCGTGGCCCTCCTGGCGCTCGTCGCCCTCGGCGCCACCGGGGTGCTCACCTCCGACGAGACCTTCTCGGGGTTCAGCCGCTCGGCGGTAATCACCATCCTGGCGATCTACATCCTCGCCATGGGGCTCGAACGGACGGGAGTCACCCGGCAGGTGGGCAGCCTGCTGATCCGGGTCGCCGGCCGGGAGGAGGGGCGGCTGGTCGTCGTCGTCATGCTGGCGGGGGCGTTCCTGTCGCTCTTCATGAACAACATCGCCGCCGCCTCGGTCCTCCTGCCGGCGGTCTCCGGGGCGGCCCGGCGCTCGGGGGTCACCCCGGCGCGGCTCCTCATGCCGCTCGCCTTCGGGACCATCCTGGGCGGCATGGCGACCCTCTTCACCACCACCAACATCGTCGTCAGCAGCCTGCTCCGCGACCACGACCTGCCGGGCTACGGGGTCTTCTCCTTCCTGCCGTTCGGACTGCCGATCGTCTTCATCGGCGTCCTCTACATGGCCCTCTGGGGCCGGCTCAAGCTCCCGGCCCAGTCGCCGGCCGAGAAGCTCGCCGACCTCGAACGCCGGGAGAACGACCTCGCCGCGGTCTACCACCTGGGGGAGCGGGTCCGGCGGGCGGGCGTCCCGGCGCGGTCGCCGCTCATCGGCAAGACGCTGGAGGGGAGCGGCCTGCGCCAGAGCTACGGCCTCTCCGTCCTCGGCATCGAGCGCGGCGGCCGGATGATCCCGGCGCCGCCGCCGGACAGCGTCGTCGAGGAGGAGGACATCCTCTTCCTGAACGGCGAGCCGCGCGGCCCGGAAGGCGAGCTCGAGGTGCTGCCGGCCCAGAACTTTCGGGAGAGCGAGATCGAGTCGGCGGCGGTCGGCATCTTCGAGGCCGTCCTCTCGCCGCGCTCGCGGCTCATCGGCCAGACGCTCCGCGACTGCCACTTCAGAGACCGCTACGGGATGACCGTGATCGCCATCTGGCGCGCCGGCAAGCCGCTCCGCCGGGGGCTCTCCGAGCTGCCCTTCGAGCTCGGCGACGGCCTCCTCCTCCAGGGCGGCCGCGCTCACCTCTCCCGGCTGCGCACCGATCCCGACTTGATCCTCCTCGGCGGCGACGAGGAGGCGCCGCTCGCGACCGGCAAGAGCCGGCTGGCCTTGGGGATCATGCTGGTCACCCTGGCGCTCGCGGCCTCGGGGCTGCTCCCGGTGGGGGAGGTGATGCTCGGCGGGGCGCTCGCCATGGTCCTCTCGGGAGTCCTCAACATGGACCAGGCCTACCAGGCGATCGAGTGGAAGAGCGTCTTTCTGGTCGCCGGCATGCTGCCGATGGGCATCGCGATGACCAAGACCGGCGCCGCCGCCCTCCTCACCCGCTGGCTGATCGCCCTCCTGGGCGGTGCCGGCCCCGTGGCCCTCCTGGCCGGGCTCGTTCTGCTCGCCGCCCTCCTCACCCAGGCGATGAACGGCGCCGCGGTGGCCGCCGTCCTCGCCCCGGTAGCCATTCAGACCGCCCAGCAGGTGGGCGCCAATCCGCGCGCCATGGCGATGGGAGTGGCCTTAGCGACCTCCATGGCCTTCTTGACTCCGCTCGGTCACCCGGTCAACGTCCTGGTGATGGGCCCCGGCGGCTACAGCTTCCGCGACTACCTGCGGGTGGGGTTGCCGCTTTTCCTGATTGCCGGGGTGCTGATCGTGGCGTTGGTGCCGCTCGTCTGGGGGCTTTGAGGATGCCGCTGATCGAGATGCCAGCCGTCGGGTGAGCTGAGCGGTCCCCTCCCGCCCCCTGGCGCCCGCCCCTTTCCTGGCGTAGAATCCGTTCACCTTTACGGGGACGGATGTAGTGAATCGCAGGGACTTCCTCCGGGCGGGGGTGTTGGCCGGCGCCAGCACTCTCGGTGCGCCCATGCTCAACCTCGGGCGCTTCCGGCTCTTCGCCGACGACCGGATCGAGCACTCCGGGCGTGCGATCGACCTCGTCGCCAAGGCGACGGTGATCGACATGCTCGGCCTCCTCACTCTCGACTGGCCCAAGCTCGACCTCTGGCTCCGCGAGCCGCAGCGCTTCGCTGCCGCCGACCTCCGGCGCTTCCAGGGCTCGGGGATTCAGGTCTTCCATCCGGCGGTCGACACCGACGATGCCGATCCCGCCGCCGCGGCCGAGCGCTGGATGGACGGCTGGAACCACCTGATCGGCAGTCGCCCCGACTGCTTTCTGCGGATCGACTCCGCTGCCGATCTCGACCGCGCCCGGCGGCTGCGGCGGATCGGCATCGTCGTCGGCTTCCAGAACTCCGACCACTTCGAGACCGCCGCGGACGTCGCCCGGTTCCATCGCCAGGGGCAGCGGGTCTCCCAGCTCACCTACAACGAGAAGAACCGCCTCGGCTGCGGCTGCAAGGAGCCCCTGGACGCCGGCCTCTCTTCCTACGGCGCCGAGATCGTGCAGGCGATGAACCGGGTGGGGATGGCGATCGACGTCTCCCACTGCTCCGAGCGCACCTGCCTGGACGCCTTCTCGGTGTCGAACCGGCCGGTCCTCGTCACCCACGCCAACTGCCGGGCCCTGGTCGCGCAGCCGCGCTGCAAGTCGGACGCGGTGATCCGGGCCCTGGCCGCCCGTGGCGGGGTGATGGGGATCACGACGGTCCCGGCCTTCGTGCACGCTTCCGGGCCGGCCACCTTCGAGCACGTCCTCGATCACTTCGACCACGTCGCCCGGCTCGCCGGCGTCGAGCACGTCGGCCTGGGGAGCGACACCGATTTGGATGCCCTCGACCCGCGGACCGGCCGGGTCCGCCCGAGGTACGCCGTCGCCGGTCTCGATCATCCGCGGCGGGTCTTCGATCTCGCCGAGGGGCTCCTGCGCCGCGGCTACGGCGAGCCGGACGTGGAGCTCGTGCTGGGCGGCAACTTCGCCCGCGTGCTCGGCCAGATCTGGGACGGACCGGCGGCGCCATCGGGGCTTGACCCCTTCCTGCATCAGCGGGCACACTGACCGGCTGCACGCCTCGCCGCCGGCGGTCGGACGCGTACGGGGTGGCCCGAGCGGCGCTCGAGCTCTGAGAATGGGTGGCACTCTGTCATCACTCAGTCAGGGCGGTGCGAAAAGCTTGAGCTCGGCCGTCCAACGCTACAGCTATCAAGGAGCCGCCCATGAAGAGATATGCGCCCGTGCTCGCCCTTTTTCTCCTCTCCTGTAGTACCAACCCTCCCCCTTCCGCGTCGCGGTTGGGGGCCGCCTCTCCGCCTCCGCCGGGGTGGACCGCGGGTCTCCCGGTCTACGACCATGTAGTGATCGTCGTCGAGGAGAACAAGGATTACGAGCAGGTCGCCGGTCAACCCGCCGCTCCCTATATCAATCGGTTGCGTACCGAGGGTGCCAACCTCACGCGGATGTACGCCGAGGAGCATCACAGCGAAGGTAACTACTTCTGGCTGTTCTCCGGCAGCAACCAGAATATCGGATTCAACGACTTCATCCCCGCCCCGATCACCAAAAGCAATCTCGGAAAGCAGCTCCTCGACGCTGGCCGCTCGTTCGCCGGGTATTCCGAGAATCTGCCGTCGATCGGATCGACGGTGGAAGGCGACGGGCTCTACGCCCGCAAACACGTGCCCTGGATCACATTCTCCAACCTGCCCAACGGCAAGACGGTCGCCACCTCGTCGAACCTCAGGTTCAAGGATTTCCCCTCCGACCTTACGAAGCTCCCCACCGTGTCCTTCGTAATTCCAAACCTGATTAACGACATGCACGACGGATCGGTGCCGGGAAGCATCACCGCCGGCGACACCTGGTTACGGAAGAATCTGGACGGTTATTACCAATGGGCTAAGGAGCACAACAGTCTCCTGATCGTCACCTTCGACGAGAACGATCATGGGCCCACCGGCTTGACCGATCCCGCCGCCAAGGCGCCGGCCAAGCGCAATCGAATCGTCACGATCTTTGCCGGGGCCCATGTCAAGAGAGGGGATTTTGCGGAGGGGAAGGGCGTCACCCACGTTAATGTCCTGCGTACGCTAGAAGCCATGTACGGGCTCGCGCGCTCGGGTGCCCAACAGCCGCTCGCCCGCGCCGCGGGAATTTCGGACGACTTTCTCTCCGACATTTTCGAGTAGGGTTCCGAGTCCTCGATTTCAACGGACCCCATATCGATCGGCGGTTCCTATCTCCACCGTGAGGGGAAATCCCCTCCGCCTTCGTTCCTTCCTCCAGAATGGGAGGATTGAACGATGACCACAGAACGCGTCGATGTCCCTGGAAGTGAACGCACCCCGGTTTCCGGGGCTCGCGCCGTCGGTCCGGTCTCGGCGGACGAGCGCCTGGAGGTGACCGTCCGGCTGCGGCCGAAGACCTCGCTCTCAAGCCTGGCGGCCAGCGGTGCCCTGGAGGACCGGCTGCCGAAGGAGCGCCAGTATCTGAGCCGGGAGGCCTATGCCGAGACCCACGGCGCCGCCCCGGAGGACCTCGCCAAGGTCGCCGCCTTCGCCAAGGCCCATGACCTCAAAGTCGTCGAGGAGAGCGCCGCCCGGCGCAGCATCGTCCTCTCGGGGACGGCGGCGGCCTTCAATGCGGCCTTCGGGGTCGCCCTGGAGCAGTTCGACCACGAGGGCGGCAGCTACCGCGGCCGGACGGGTTCGATCAGCGTACCCGCCGATCTGGCCGGAATCGTCTCAGGGGTCTTCGGGCTCGACAATCGGCCCCAGGCCAAACCGCACTTCCAGCGTCACGGCTCGACCGGGGTGGCGGCTCCCCATGCCGTCTCGCAATCGTACACCCCCGGCCAGCTGGGCAGGCTCTACAACTTCCCGGCCGCTTTAGACGGCAAGGGGCAGTGCATCGCGCTCATCGAGCTCGGCGGCGGCTCCCGGCCGGGGGACATCAAGAAGTATTTCACCGAGCTCGGCCTGCCGGTGCCCAAGGTGACGACGGTGAGCGTCGACGGCGGCAAGAATCATCCCTCGACCCCCGACAGTGCGGATGCCGAGGTCATGCTCGACATCGAGGTCGCCGCCGCGATCGCGCCGAAAGCCAAGATCGTCGTCTACTTCGCGCCCAACACCAGCCAGGGGTTCCTGGACGCCGTCACCCACGCCCTCCACGACAACGTCCACAAGCCTTCGGTGATCTCGATCAGCTGGGGCAGCTCGGAGTCGAATTGGACCGCGCAGGCGATGCAGCAGTTCGACCAGGCCTTTAAGGCCGCCGCGGCGCTCGGGGTGACGGTCTGCTGCGCCTCGGGCGACAACGGCTCGGGGGATGGCGAAACCGACGGCCGGGCCCACGTCGACTTTCCGTCGTCGAGCCCGTTCGCGCTCGCCTGCGGCGGCACCAAGCTGGTCGCGACGGGCACCACGATCACCTCCGAAGTGGTCTGGAACGAGGCGTCCGACAGCAGCGCCACCGGGGGCGGGGTAAGCAGCTTCTTCCCCCTGCCGTCCTACCAGAGCACCGCCAACGTCCCCGTCTCGGTCAACCCGGGCGGCGGTGCCGGGCGCGGGGTACCCGACGTGGCCGGGGATGCGGATCCGGTCACGGGATACCGGGTCCGCGTCGACGGCCAGGAGTTCGTCATCGGCGGGACGAGCGCGGTGGCGCCTCTCTGGGCCGGCCTGATCGCGCTGCTCAACCAGAAGCTCCAGCACCCGGTGGGGTTCCTCAACCCCCTGCTCTACGGCTCGGTCTCCGGGACCGGCGCGTTCCGCGACATCACCGCGGGCAACAACGGCGCCTACTCGGCCCGCCAGGGTTGGGACGCCTGCACGGGGTGGGGGAGCCCGGACGGGGCCCAGCTGCTCCAGGCGCTCGGCGGCTGAGCTCGGCAGTGGATGGCGGCGCGGGCAGGGAGGCTTGGCTTCCCTGCCCGCCCCTGCCGCCCTGCCCGCTCAATGCCCAGCCGAACCCCGGCTTCGTGAAAAGATAGGGAGACATCACGGCCGGCCTCGCCCGGCAGGGGGTACGACATGTCTTCCGACAAAGTTATCGTCATCACCGGCGCGAGCGGCGGGATCGGCGCCGCCCTGGCACGGCAACTCGGCGCCCAGGGGCACCGGCTGGTGCTCGCGGCTCGCCGGGAGCCGGCGCTCGCGGCGGTCGCCGAGCAGTGCGGCGCGGGAACCCTCGCCGTCGTCACCGACGTCACCCGGCGCCAGGAGGTCGAGATCCTGCGGGACCGGGCGCTCGCCGCCTGCGGGCAGGTCGACGTCTGGATCAACAACGCCGGGCGTGGCATCGGCAAAGCGACCCTGGAGCTCACCGACGACGATTTCGACCAGATCATGGCCGTCAACGTCAAGTCGGCGCTCTACGGGATGCAGGCGATCGTCCCGCACTTCAAGGAGCGCGGCCGAGGGCACCTGATCAACATCTCGTCCTTTCTCGGCCGGGTGCCGCTCGCCAGCATCCGCTCGGTCTACAGCGCCGCCAAGGCGGCCTTGAACTCGTTGACCGCCAATCTGCGGATGGACCTCCGCCGGGAGTACCCCGGCATCCACGTCTCGCTCGTCATGCCGGGGCTGGTCGCGACCGAGTTCGCCCAGAACGCCTTGGGCGGCACCCCGCCCGGCCCGCCGCCCAGCGGCCCGATGCAGGCGCAGACGGCCGACGAGGTGGCGGCGGCCATCGCCAGCCTCATCGAGCACCCCGTGCCGGAGATCTACACCAATCCCGTCTCGGCGGAGATCGCCCGCCGGTACTACGCGGACGTCGGTGCCTTCGAGGCCAGCCAACCCGGGCAGGCCACGACTGGCAAGGGCGGGTAGCGCGGGAACCGCGGATCGACGTCGGCCAGCGTGCAGCGCAGAAAGACGCTCCTGGCGGAAGCCTTGAGCTCGCGGTGGACGCAGGTGGCGCAGAGCCCGGCCGGGGGCCCCAGGCGGGCGAGGAGTGCGCGGTCGTCCGGGTCGCCGCTCAACGGCCGCTCCGCAGAGGATCGGCGGCCGGCTGCCTAAAGCGCCGCGGGAGACCTCCTACGCCCTCGACGTCCTCGACGCCCTCGACCATGGCGGCAAATCTATCAGCTCCCCGGGGGCCGCAGCGGGGAGGACGAAATCGCGCAAGTCCCCCCTTGCTTATCTTGCCAAATTGCGATAGATGTATTCCCGCAAGCTCCCTTCCGGGAATCTGTCCGACGAGCGTCCGCCGCCGTACGGAGACCCAACATGGCGGATCTTCCGCCCCGCGGTACCACCCTCCTGATACCGTGGCTTGCTGTCTAGGCCGCGCGCCAGACCCGAGGGGGACCGGATAGCCGGTTCCCCTTTCCTTTTTCTGGCCGCCGCCCAACTCCCGCCAAAGTCGCGCCAAAGTCGCTTCGGGAGTCTCCAAAGTCGTTTCGGGGGTCTCTAAAGGCGCTCGGGGGCGCAGATTGACTCAACGGAGGTCCCTGAGCGAGTTTCGGACCTCGTAAAACCCGGCGCGGAGGTCTCCAAAGCGCCGCGAAACGTCTCCAACCCTCGACGGAACGCCCCTAAAGCTCCACGGAACGTCCCTAAAGTAGTTTCGCGGCCGGCAAAAGTAGTTTAGGGGGGTTCGTATTCCAGTTTAGCCAGGGGCATGGAGAGTTTAGAGGCCGCATATTTCACTTTATCCAGGGACAAAACGAGTTTCGAGACCGTTCTTTGTAGTTTATCGAGAGTCCGAACGAGTTTAGGGGCCGCGCAATTGAGTTTATCGAGGTGCAATCAGAGTTTAGGGAGACTTTTTTGGAGTTTGGAGAGGTTTTGGCCGGCTTTTAAGTTTCCGCTCCTCGATGTTGCCGCTCGACTCCCGCCGCCGAGCGCCTCAGCAGGGAACCTCTGCTATCCTGCTCCGTAGAGCGGGAGATTGAGATGCCCAGAAGCACCTTTACCTTCGTCCGTTTCGAAGCCGTGGATGGGTAGACCCTTTGAAGGCCAGCCGTCCATGCCTGAAGACTTTACCCACCGCGTAGCCTTAGTCACCGGAGCCTTCCGCGGCTTCGGCCGCGCCATCTCCGAACGCCTCGCCGCCCGCGGCGCCGCGGTTGCCGTCAACGTCCGCGACCCCGAGCGCGCCGAGGCCACCGCGCGCCTCCTGGGCGACCGCGGCTTCGCCGTCCCCGGCGATCTCGCGAAGCCCGCGGACCTCGAAGCCATCGTCGCCCGCACCTTGGACCGTTTCGGACGGATCGACATCCTGGTCAACAACGCGGCCGTGGCGCTCTCGACCCGGTTCGAGAAGATCGCAGAGGAGGAGTGGCGGCGGACGTTCGACGTCAACGTCACGGCGGTCTTCCTCCTCACCCGCGCCGTGCTGCCGGCCATGAAGGAGCAGGGGTACGGCCGGATCGTCAATCTCTCCTCGACCGCCGGGAAGACGGTGAGCACCCTGGGCGGCGCCCACTACACGGCCTCGAAGGCCGCCCTTCTCGGGCTGACTCGCGCCTCGGCCAAGGAGCTGGGGCCGTACGGCATTACCGTCAACGCCGTCTGCCCCGGGCTCTTCGACACCGAGCTGACGCGCGAGAACGCCACCCCCGAGCAGCTCGCGGCCGCCGCCCAGAGCTTCCCCATCCGCCGCCTGGGCGAGCCGGTCGAGGTGGCGGACCTCGTCTGCTTCCTCGCCTCCGAGGCAGCGGGGTACATCACCGGGGCCGCGCTCGACATCAACGGTGGGGATCTGATGGTGTAGGGGCGGCCGATCCCCGGCGGCGAGCAGCGCGCTCCCCAGCCACCCTCCCCAGATCGCCCCCATCCGCGACTTTGTTCCCGGGGGGAATGCTCCGCCATTCCGGTCTGTTAGGATGTCCGGTCCTATGGATTCGATCGTCGTCCGCGGTGCGCGCGAGCACAACCTCAAGAACATCCACGTCGAGATCCCCCGCAACCGCCTGGTCGTCATCACCGGCGTGTCGGGCTCGGGAAAGTCGTCCCTCGCCTTCGACACCCTGTTTGCCGAGGGGCAAAGGCGCTACGTCGAGTCGCTCTCCTCCTACGCCCGGCAGTTCCTGCAGCAGATGGAGAAGCCCGACGTCGACTCGATCGAGGGGCTGTCGCCGGCCATCTCGATCGAGCAGAAGTCGGTCTCCAAGAACCCGCGCTCGACGGTGGGCACGGTCACCGAGATCCACGACTATCTGCGGCTCCTCTATGCCTCGATCGGCGTGCCGCACTGCCCGAATTGCGGTTCGGTCATCAGGCCGCAGACCGTGCAGCAGATGGTCGACCGGGCCATGGTGCTCCCCGAGGGGACCCGGCTCGTCCTCTACGCCCCCTATGTGCGCGGCAAGAAGGGGGAGTACAAAAAACAGCTCGCCCAGATGGCCCGCGAGGGCTTCCTCCGGGCGCGGATCGACGGCCAGATGTACGAGCTGGCGGGCGACGTGCCGGCGCTCGACAAGCAGAAGAAGCACTCGATCGACATCGTCATCGACCGGATCGTCGTCAAGCCCGGGGTCGAGAAGCGCCTGGCGGATTCGATCGAGACCGCGGTCAAGGTCTCTGGCGGCCTGGTCGTGCTCGCGCCGGAAGGTGCCGCCGAGGAGACCCTCTCCCAGAACTACTCCTGCGCCGAGTGCGGCACGAGCCTGACCGAGATCACCCCCCGGCTCTTCTCCTTCAACAGCCCCTACGGCGCCTGCCCGACCTGCACCGGCCTGGGGACGCTCATGGGGGTCGACGCGGACAAGATCATCCCCGACCCCGAGCGCTCGATCGACGCTGGCGCCGTGGCCCCCTGGCCGGAGGGGTCGAAGAGTTGGCGGATGCGGATGGTGCAGACCCTCGGGAAGGCCATGGGCTTCGCCTTGACCACCCCCTGGAACCGGCTCCCCGAGGCGGCGCGGCAGACGATCCTCTACGGCAGCGGCAACGAGGAGATGACCTTCAAGCTCGAAGGGCAGAAGTCGAGCTACAAGTGGAAGGGCTCGTTCGAGGGGGTGATCCCGCTCCTCGAACGGCGCTACAAGGACACCGACTCGGCCACGGTGCGGACGGAGATCGAGCGCTTCATGTCGGTCCGCTCCTGCCCGGCCTGCGCCGGCCGCCGCCTGCGGCCGGAGTCCCTGGCGGTCAAGATCGCCGGCCGGGCCATCGACCAGATCTCGTCGCTCCCGGTCGCCGACCTGCGGCGCTTCATGGCCTCCCTGCCGCTCGACGCCCGGGCCCAGGCGATCGCCGGCAAGGTGGTGCAGGAGGTCAACGACCGGCTGACCTTCCTGGACGACGTCGGGGTGGGCTATCTCACCCTCGACCGCTCCTCGGCGACGCTCTCGGGCGGCGAGAGCCAGCGCATCCGCCTCGCCACCCAGATCGGCAGCAAGCTCATGGGGGTGCTCTACGTCCTCGACGAGCCGTCGATCGGCCTCCATCAGAAGGACAACGCCAAGTTGATCGCCACCCTCCAGGGGATGCGCGACCTCGGCAACTCGGTCCTCGTCGTCGAGCACGACGAGGAGACCATCCGCGCCGCGGACTGGGTGATCGACCTGGGGCCGGGGGCGGGGGTGCACGGCGGCGAGGTGGTGGCGCAGGGGACGGCCGAGGAGGTCACCCGCCATCCCACATCGCTCACCGGCCGCTATCTCCGCGGCGACCTCGAAGTGCCGGTGCCGGCCGAGCGCCGGCCCGGGCGCGGCAAGCCGCTGACGATCGAGGGGGCGCGGCAGAACAACTTGAAGGACCTGACGGTCGAGTTCCCCATCGGCGCCTTCACAGTGGTGACCGGGGTGTCGGGCTCGGGGAAGAGCACGCTCGTCAACGACATCCTCTACAAGTCGCTCGCCCGCCACTTCTACCGGGCGACCGACAAGCCGGGCGAGCACACCCACATTCTGGGCCTGGAACAGCTCGACAAGGTGATCGCCATCGACCAGAGCCCGATCGGCCGGACCCCGCGCTCGAACCCGGCGACCTATACGAACGTCTTCAACCCCATCCGCAACTTGATGGCGATGACCCCGGAGGCGCGGGTGCGCGGCTACAAGCCGGGCCGCTTCAGCTTCAACGTCCCGGGCGGCCGCTGCGAGGCCTGCAAGGGGGACGGGCAGATCAAGATCGAGATGCACTTCCTGCCCGACATCTACGTCACCTGCGAGGTGTGCGGCGGCAAGCGCTATGACCGGGAGACCCTGGCGGTGCGCTTCAAGGGCTTGAACATCGCCGAGCTTCTGGATCTCCCGGTCGAGCAGGCCTACGAGTTCTTCAAGAACGTGCCGACCGTCGAGCGGGTGCTGGAGACCCTCTGCGAGGTGGGGCTCGGCTACATCCGCCTCGGCCAGCCGGCGACGACCCTCTCGGGCGGCGAGGCGCAGCGGGTCAAGCTCGCCCGCGAGCTCTGCAAGCGCCAGACCGGGCGCACCCTCTACCTCCTGGACGAGCCGACGACCGGCCTCCACTTCGACGACGTGGGCAAGCTGCTGCGCCTCCTCCACCGGCTGGTCGACCTCGGCAACACGGTGGTGGTGATCGAGCACAACCTGGACGTCATCAAGACCGCCGACTGGGTGATCGACCTCGGGCCGGCCGGCGGCGCGGCGGGCGGGGCGCTGGTCGCGGTGGGAACCCCGGAGGAGATCGCGGCGACGCCGGAGAGCTTCACCGGGCAGTATCTCAAAGGGGTGCTGCCGGCGGCGCGGAAGGTCGCGAAAAGGGCGGGCGGGCGGCGGCGCTAGAGGCCAATATGATCGAGATCGCGGAGTACTTGCGGGAGTTCCTCGCAGATCTCAGGGACAACCTCCAGTGGGAGCGGTCGTTCGCGAAAACTCAAGCACAGCTCGCGGCAGCTGCGCGCCGTGCCCGGCAGGAGATAGCTGCTGGAACAGCGAAGCCTCTGCATCCCGAGGGGCAGCGATAAAGACGGCGGTACACTAGGCCCATGCCGGACCCGCGGCCGAACATCGCCGAAAAGCGGCGGATCCTCCAGCTCGAGACGCTCTACGATCTCGCCCTCACCCTCCACGGGCAGCGGGCCGAGCAGGAGCTGGTCGACGAGCTTCTGGAGCGGGTCTGCGCCGTGCTCGATCCGGCGGCGGCGGTGGCGGTCACCCGCGATCCCTATGGCGGGCCGCGCGGGGTGGCGACGGTGGGGTGGCTCGAATCGCCTCCGTCCGGCACTTCCCTCCTCTCCTCCCCCCTCTGGCGCGAGCTGCTGACCGAGGGGCGCCTCCTCGCCCGGGCCAAGGGCGAGCTCGCCGGCCGGGCCTATGGCGAGCTCCTCGCCACTCCCCTCGCCTACCGCGGGGTCTACCTCGGCTATGTGGCGGTCCTCGACAAGGAGGTGCGGGGCGACTCCGACTCCTCCTTCACCGCCGACGACCGGCGTTTCCTCGACTCGGTCGCCGCCCTCGCCGGGGTGGCGTTGGACAGCGCCCGGCAGGTCGAGCGGCTGGAGACCCAGCGCGAGCGGCTGGCGGAGGAGAACAAGGCTTTGAAAGGCCGGCTGGCGGACGAGATCGCCGGCCAGCGGATCGTCGCCACCGCCCCGGCCATGCGCCAGGTGCTCGACATGGTCGAGCGGGTGGCCCCGCGGAGCGTCAACGTTCTCGTCCGGGGGGAGAGCGGCACCGGCAAGGAGCTGGTGGCGAAGCTCCTCCACCTGCTCTCCAGGCGGGAGGGATCGCTCATCGCGCTTGAACATCGCGGCGCTCCCGGAGTCGCTCCTCGAAAGCGAGCTCTTCGGCATCGAGGGCGGGGTGGCGACCGGGGTTCAGGCGCGGCCGGGCAAGTTCGAGCTGGCCGACGGCGGCACCCTCTTCCTGGACGAGATCGGCGACATGGAAACGTCCCTCCAGGTGCGGCTGCTGCGCGTCCTCCAGGAGCGCGAGGTGGTCCGCCTCGGCGGCCGCCAGCCCATCCCGGTCGACGTCCGGCTCGTGGCGGCCACCCACCAGGATCTGGAGAAGCTGGTGGCCGAGGGGCGCTTCCGGGAGGACCTCTACTATCGCCTCAAAGGCGTGGAGGTCCTGCTCCCGCCGCTCCGCGAGCGGCGCCAGGACATCCCCCACCTGGTACGCGCCTTCGTCGAGGACTTCAGCCGGCGCGAGGGCATCCCCGCCCCCGCCTTCCGTTCGGACGCCCTGGCGCTCCTCATGACCCACGACTTCCCCGGCAACGTCCGCGAGCTGCAGAACCTGGTCGAGGGCGCCGCCTCGCTCGCCGACGGGGAGGTCGACGCCGGCCTCGTGCGCTCGCTGATGGGGGCCGCCACTCAGTCCTCCCCCGAGCCCCTGGGCCTGGAGGCCATGGAGCGGCGGCATATCTCCAGGGTTTTGAAGCTCACCAACAACAACAAGAGCGAGGCGGCGAAGATCCTCGGGATCGACCGCAAGACCTTACAGCGGAAGGGGTTCTAGGCAGGACTGTAATCACAGTCGGCAAAAAGCTGCGGTTAGGTTCCCTCAACTCTGCTCTCCTGATATCTGAAGTGAGCACGGTGGATTAAAAGTAACGCCTTATCGTAACCTCCCTTTCGGAGGTGCCGCGATGAGGCGCACGCCCCTCGATTCAACGAGCTTGAAGAGCGTCGGCTACGAACCTTCCAGCCACACCCTGGAGGTCGAGTTCCAGGGCGGCCGGGTCTACCGCTACTTCGACGTCCCTCCCCGCCGCTACCGGGCCCTCCTGGACGCGGAGTCGGCGGGGAGGTTCCTGAACACCGAGATCAAGGGCGTCTACCCCTACGCCCAGGTGAAGCGCTAAAAGACGTACGGTACGACGACGAACGGGTAGCGGTCGGTTTCGAGAGCGGGGGTGGGGAGGGCTCAAGCGATTCGCACCGGTGCCAGCCACTGGCAGGGGAGGTCGCTCGCGACCCGGAAGGCGCATTCGAGACGGGCGGACTCGAAGAAGTCGGTCGCGAAGCCGGCGAGCGGCAGGGGCTCGAGCGACCAGTCCGGGCGCAGGGTGCGGGTCTGCCAGACCCCGCCCTCCCGGTCGACCGCATAGGCCCGGTCGATGGCGCCGACGGTGGCGCGCGCCTCGGCCCAGCCGCCGAAGAGGCCCGGCGAGAGGGCCTCCGCCCCGAGGACGGCCTTCCGGTAGGAGAGGCGGCGACCCCCCTCCCGGATCGCGAGGCCGCGGGGATCGACCTCCAACTCGGCCGGGGTCAAACGATAGGGGGTGAGAAGATTCCCTGCATGGGCGAGGAGGGGACGGTCGGTAAAGGAGCGGACGAAGAAGATCCCGCGCCCTGACCCCTCGGGATCGAGCCCGCCGTCGTCCACCAGCAGCCGGAAGGCGACATGCCGGTAGGAGAGGGAGACGAGCCCGGGGAGGAAGGCCGGGCGCATCCGGCGGAGCTCCACGTGGACGAGCGAGACCAGGGCCCGCCCGGCGATCCGGCGCGGCGTGAGCGGGGCCGGCAGGGAGCGCGCCGCCTCCTCGGGGTCGAGGCTGAACTGCACGAGCTCGACGTCGTGGAGCTCGCCGCGATAGCCGACAGGGAGGGTCTTTAAGAAGCTCATGGCCCGTGGATTTCCGCGGCGGTCTCCCTCTGGGTCGCTCTCTGCACCTTCATCAGGGTAGGGTATGCCAAGTGCGCTATCTTTTCTTTTTCGGCGTCTCCATGGCGCCGTCGTCACCCCGGAGGTCTCCTATGAGGCATGGTCGTACTGCCACATCCCGTCTTGCTCCCGTCCTGCTAGCGGCCGCCGCGCTTCTGGGCGCCGTCCAGGCCGGAGCCGCGGAGCCGCCGAAGGCGCCGGCCGCCGTTCCCGCCGCCACCCCTGAAGCCGCTGCCGCCACCTATGAGCAGGAGATCGCGGCCTGGCACCGCGAGCGGATCGCGGGCCTGAAACGTGAGGACGGCTGGCTGACTCTGGTGGGGCTCTTCTGGCTGGACGAGGGGGAGAACCGCTTCGGGAGCGGCGCCGGCAACAAGGTGATCTTCCCCGAGGGGAGCGCCCCGGTCCTGGCCGGCACCTTCGAGCGGCACGGCAGAGAGGTGAAGGTCCACGCCGCTCCCGGCGTCGCCCTCACCCACGACGGCCAGCCGGTCGCCGACCTCGCTCTCGCGGGTGAAAACAATCCCGGGGGCCCCACCCAGCTCGCCCTCGGGTCGCTGCGCTTCTTCGTCATCTACCGCGGCGATCGGGTCGGGGTACGGGTGAAGGACACCAAGAGCCCGGCCCGCGCCGCCTTCCAGGATATCGACACCTACCCGGTCCGGCCGGCCTGGCGGGTCACCGCCCGTTTCGAGCCCTACGCTCCGCCCAAGCCGATCGCCATCCCCAACATCCTCGGTCAGGTCGAAAACTCACCCTCCCCGGGGGCGGTGGTCTTCGAGCGGGACGGCCGGACCTACCGGCTGGACGCGCTCCCCGGCGGGGAGGACGGCTCGCTCTTCCTCATCTTCGGCGACGCGACCAACTCGAAGGACACCTATGGCGGCGGGCGCTTCCTCGATACCGTGGCGCCCAAGGACGGCAAGGTGGTGGTCGACTTCAATCAGGCCTACAACCCGCCCTGCGCCTTCACCGCCTTCGCCACCTGCCCCCTGCCGCCGAAGCAGAACAAGCTCGCCCTGCGGGTCGAGGCGGGAGAGAAGAAGTACGGCGCGGGGCACCACTAGGCAGAAGAGGGTCCTGGTTCGGCTGGCTCGGTTGGATTCCGAGGACGGGCGATACCCATTCTGGGCACAGGCTGGCTGCGCGAAGCGCCCGAAGGAGCCCGCCCGCAGGATCCCAACCGAGCCGGGCCAGCATCCCTAGCGCGAGGGCGAGGGCGAGGCGGTGGTGCCGCTCTGGCGGAGGATCGGGAAGGGGTTGAGCGCCGTCCCCTGCCACCAGTGCTTCTCCGGGGTGAGGAGCATGATGGCGAAGTGGAGGTGCGGCGCGTCCGGGGGGGCGTCGCCGGAGGTGCCGACGTAGCCCAGGACCTGCCCGCGGCGCACCGGGTCCCCCTCCTTCAGACCCTCGGCGTAGCGCTCCAGGTGGGCGTAGTAGTAGGCGTAGGTCGTCGTGGGATCGAACTGGTAGACGGTCAGCCCCCCGAGCTTGCTGACGAAGAGCTTGGCGATCTTGCCGTCCTCGACCGCGAGGATCGGGGTGTTGCGCGGCGCCGCGATGTCGAGCGCCTCGTGGGCCCGGGCGCCCCCTCCACGCGCGTCGGTGAAGGTGTCCTGGAGCGCTTCCGGGCGGATCCCCTGGACGGGAAGGAGAAGCTGGTGCCGCGTCAGATCGGCGATCTCCGCCGGATCGGGCTGACGGGCCGGCGGCGTCGGGGAACCCGAAGGAGCCGGAACCGGCAGGGGAGCGGGCGGTGGGGCCGCGGTAGGCAGGTTCGGCGGGGCAGCCGGCGTGGACGGATAGGCCGGCGCGGGAGCCGGGGCCTGGGCTCCCGCCGGGGTCACCGGGGCCGGGCGGGCCGCCGGCGCTGGAGAGGAGGCCGAAGGCGCCGGCGCGGCGGCCTGCTGGTCGCCGCGCCACCGGGCACCATAGGCCCAGACGATCAGCAGCACGGTCGCCGCGCCGAGCACGAAGCCACCGAATACGGCCAGGCCGACCGGGCGCTCTCCAGGCTTTCTACTCATGGAAGATGACGGGAGTCCCCGGCTTGACCAGGCTGGCGACCGTCAGGGCGTCCCAGTTGGTCAGGCGCACGCAGCCGTGGGAAGCGGTCTTACCGATCTTCTCCGGCTCCGGCGTGCCATGGATCCCGTAGTGCTCCTTGTTGAGGTCGATCCAGACCACCCCGACCGGGTTGTTGGGTCCCGCGGGGATAGTCGCCTTCTCGTTCTCCGGCTTGGAGTCCCAGAAGAGCTTCGGGTTGTAGTGAAAGACCGGATGGTGGGCGACGCCGTTGACCTTCCACTGGCCGATCGGCAGCGGGTCGTGCTCGCTCCCCGCCGTCACCGGGGCGAAAAAGAGGATGTCGTCACCGCGCTCGACGGTCAGGGTCCAGTCCTTCTTGGAGACCAGCACCCGCACGTCCGAAGGCTTCTGCTGGGCGGCGACCGTGGCGTCGACGACCGGGCGGGCGTTGGGCACCCGGATCACCTGGCCTGCCGCGTTCCAGGGGGCCCCGGGATTGAGCTTCTGGAGGAGCTGCTCGGTAGTGTGGAACTTCTCCGAGAAGAGCTCGAGGGGCGAGGTGTAGGCGAGGGAGGGGAGCTTCGCCTTGGCCTCCATGTCCGCGGGGATCTGGGGGATGAACGGCCCGGCCATGTCCTCCGGGGTGATCGTGTAGTCGGCCAGGGTCTGCTGGCCGCCGGCCGCCGAGAGGTTCTGCCAGGTGACGGTGTCGATCTTGCCGGTGACCGGCAGGTCGTGCGCCGCCTGGAAGGCCGCGAGCGCTTTTCTGGTGTTGCTCCCGCCCTTGCCGTCGATCACCCCGGGCGAGAAGCTCACCCGGTCGAGGAGGACCTGCACGTCGAACATCGATTTGGGAGACGGCGGCGGCGGGGGAGGCAGCTGGGGCTGCGACACTGCCGGCGGCATCGGCGGCATCGGCGGCGCTGGCGGCACCGGCTGACCGGGCACCCCGGGCTGCACTCCCGGCGCTGGGGGAACGGCGGCGCCGGGCTGCTGCTGCGGCACCGCTGGAGCCACCGGCTGCGGGGTGGGCTGGGGTGCGGGTTGCACGGGCTGGGGAGCCGGCTGGACGGCCGGTGCCTGCGGTGCGGCGGGGCTGGGTTGGACCGGAGCCGGGGCGGGCCGCGCCGGGGGCGCGGCGGCAAGCCCGAGCGGCGCTAAAGCGAGCGCCAGCACGAGCGGGAAAATGCGTCGGTTCATGATCGGGTCTCCTGCCCGCTTCCGCGGGCTTCTGCCCGTGTCATGCAACGGACGAGCCATGAGCGTACAATCGCTGTGCATCTATTCATCTGAATAGCGCAATACGAGGCAAATGCCGAAGCAAATACCGGGGGAATACCGAGGGACATGACCCGCGACAAGCTGCTTTCCCGCTCCTTCTTCGTCGTTTTTCTCCTCGCGACGACCCTGCTGTTCTTCGGGATGGTGCGGCTCTTCCTCGTTCCGGTCCTCTTGGCGGCGGTCTTCTGCACCCTCTTTTATCCGCTCTACGAGCGGGTGGCGGGCCTCTTCGGCGGCCGGCGCGGCTTCGCCTCGCTCGCCTGCTGCCTCCTCCTCCTCCTCGGGCTCATCCTGCCGCTCTACCTGGTGGCTCACCTGGTGGCCCAGGAGGCGGTCGAGTTCTACGGCATGGCGACGCGGCAGATCCACACGGTGCTCTCGGCGGGCGACGCCGGTCCCCTGGGGCAGCTCCGGCGATCGAGCTTCTTCCACGACCTCCGGCTCGACGAGGTGGACTGGAAGAGCGTCGGGCGGGAGGTCGCCTCGACCGTGGGCGCGTTCGTCGCGGCGCTCTTCAACCTCACCTCGCGGGGCACCCTCCAGGCGATCGCCCTCCTCTTCATGACCCTCTTCACCATGTTCTACTTCTTCCGCGACGGCGAGAGCCTGATCGCGCGGCTCAAGTACCTGGTGCCGATGGAGGAGAAGTACGAGGAGGCGATCATCTCGCGCTTCTCGGCCGTGGCCCGGGCGACCATCCGCGGCACTCTCGTCATCGCCCTCCTCCAGGCGACCCTCGCCTTCATCATTCTCTGGCTCTTCGGGGTCGCCTCGCCGGTCCTCTGGGCGGTGGTCGCCGGGGTCTTCGCCGTCATCCCCCTCTTCGGCGCCTGGATCGTCCTCTACCCGGCGGCCCTCGTGCAGGTGCTGACCGGCCACCCCTGGCAGGGGCTGGGGCTGGTCCTCTGCGCGGTCTCGGTGGTCGCCTCGATCGACGTGCTGCGCCCGCGCCTCGTCGGGCAGCGGAGCGGCATGCACGACCTGATGGTCTTCTTCTCCACCCTGGGGGGCCTGTCGATGTTCGGCGCCATGGGCTTCATCGCCGGGCCGGTCGTCGCCTCGCTCTTCCTGGCGGTCGTCGACATCTACAGCAGCGAGTTCAAGGCGGAGCTCGAACGGCTCGGGCCGCCCGAGCCCGCGAGCCCTGCCACGGAGGCCGCGCCGCCACCGCCGTCGGCCGCGGATCTGGACGAACTGCTGATCGATCTTCCTCAAGCTGGCGGGTAGATCACCACCCGCCGGTAGGGTTCCTCCCCCTTGCTCTCCGAGGTCAGGCCCTGGCGCTCGACGATCTGGTGCTGGAGCCGGCGCAGGTAGTTGCTCTGCGGCGAGAGCTCGACCGGGTGCCCCTGCTCCAGGACCTCCTCGACGCCGTCCTCGACCTCGCGCAGGGCGGCCTCGTCGCCCGCCAGGTAGTCGCCCACCGAGAAGGCGCCGCGGAGGAAGTTCTCCATCTGGGTGACGGTGTTGCTCTTGACGACGTAGAGCGGAACTCCCTTGGCGACGACGTCGCGCAGCTTTCTCGACTGGCGCCGTTCCTGCGATTTGAGGGTCAGCACGAGATCGGCCTCGTCGGGGTCCTCGACGATGTAGGCCGGCACCCGGAACTTGCGGATGGCGCGTTCGAGCTTGGCCCGGGAGACGGCGTAGGGGAAGATCCGCACCGTCCTGCCGCGCGGCCCGGCGACCGTCCCCTCCTCGGACCGCCGGCCCCCGCCCGCCTCCCCCGAGCGCCAGGGGCCGGCGAGCTCGGCGGTCCCCTCGGGCCCCTCCGGCCGAGCCCGGCCACCGCTACTGGAAGTCCCGGCAGCTGGGCCTGGCTGCCGGATCTCCACCCCGCCCTCGGGCGTCCGCACCCGCACCTCGGGCCGCGGCGGGATCTCGCGCAGGAAGCGGTCGACGACCTCTGCCACGTCGTGGTGGACGGCCAGGGTGTCCTTGTCCTGGATCTCGATCACGACGTCGAAGGTGGGCGGCGCCTTCCTTTCGAGAACGGTCTTCTGGGTCCCCCGCCGCCGCGCCTCCTCGTCCGACAGGGTGACCGCCTGGATGCCGCCCACGAGGTCGGCCAAGGTCGGGTTCTGAAGCAGGTTTTCGAGCGTGTTGCCGTGGGCGGTGGCGATCAGCTGGACCCCGCGCTCGGCGATGGTGCGCGCCGCCAGGGCTTCGGCGGTGGTGCCGATCTCGTCGATGACGATGACCTCCGGCATGTGGTTCTCGACCGCCTCGATCATCACCGCGTGCTGGAGGTCGGGGGAGGGGACCTGCATGCGGCGGGCGCGGCCGATGCCGGGATGGGGGATGTCGCCGTCGCCGGCGATCTCGTTCGAGGTGTCGACGACGATCACCCTTTTCCCGAGCTCGTCGGCGAGCACCCGGGCCGCCTCGCGGAGCAGGGTGGTCTTGCCCACCCCCGGGCGGCCGAGGAGGAGGATCGAGCGGCCGCGTTCGACGACGTCCCTCAGGATGTCGACGGTGCCGAAGACCGCCCGCCCCACCCGGCAGGTGAGGCCGACGGCGTCCCCCACCCGGTTGCGCATGGCGGAGATGCGGTGGAGGGTGCGCTCGATCCCCGCCCGGTTGTCCTTGCCGAAGCGGCCCACCCGGTCGACGACGTAGGCGATGTCCTCGCGGGTCACCGGCTCCGGGGAGAGGTCGAGACCGCGGTCGGGGAGCCGGGCCTCGGGGAGCCGGCCGAGGTCGAGCACCACCTCGATCAGGGGCTCCTCCCCCGGGCGCTCTTCGAGCGCCCGGCGCACCGCCGGTGGCATCACCGCGAGCAGGAGATCGAGGTCGTCGGTCATCTGTCTCTCAGCCAAGGTCTCCCCCTCCTTCCTCAAGGCTATACCGGCGAGGCAAGAAAGGTGCCGCGGAACTTTTTTCCTCCGGTTTGCGTAGGGGAAGGTGACACGGAGGAGAGACCGATGAGAAAGACGACGTTCGTTCTCGGGTTGGCGCTGGCCGGCGCGCTGGCGGCCCAGGTGGCGGCGGCCGCGACCTGGAAGGATCATTTCGAGCACACCTATCCGCTCGCGGCCGGCGGATCGTTCATCCTAAGGGACGTGAACGGCCCCGTTTCGGTCACCGCCTGGGACAGAAACGAGGTCCACGTCGTGGCCGAAAAAGAGGTCAGGGCCCGGGATGCCGAGGAGGGCAAGCGGCGCCTCGCCGAGCTCAAGATCGACGTCGACGCCAAGCCGGGCGACCTGCGGATCGACACCCGCTTCCCGCACCAGCTCGGCGGCGGACTGCTGAGCTGGCTGTCGGGTGACGGCGGCGGCGGCGCCTCGGTCTCCTACAAGATCGAGGTCCCGCGGAGCGTCAAGGTCGACGTCGAGACCGTCAACGGGGCGGTCGCCGTGCACGGGACGGCGAGCGACCTGCGGGCGGAGACGACCAACGGCGCGGTCGACGTATCGGGCGTCCATGGGAAGATCCACCTCGGCTCGACCAACGGCGCCATCTCCGCCGCCGACGCCGCCGGATCGGTCGTCGCAGAGACCACCAACGGCAGCATCGAGGTCGAGCTCAAGCAGGTGGACCGGGGCGGCGAGATGAGCTTCGAGACCACCAACGGCCACATCACCCTGAAGGTGCCGCACGACATCCAGGCCTCGATCTCAGCCAGCACGACTAACGGCAACGTCTCGACCGACCTGCCGGTCCAGCTGCACGGCAAGAGCAGCAAGCACCACCTGGACGGCGACGTCAACGGTGGTGGCGGCCGGCTCCATCTGGAGTCGACCAACGGCGGCATCGAGATCACGAGCCCGCGGTAGACGGTTGTCCTCCGGCTCTCGCCATGTGAGAGAATCCCGCCTCCTGGAAGGGGGTGGGATTCTGCGTAGAGTAGGAGTCTTCGGCTGGGGAATCGTGGCGCCGCGCTCGCCGAACGTCGGTGTGTTCGCCGCCAATCTCGCCTCGGCGGAGAGCTGGCTCACCCCCTTCAACGGCTTCGGCCCGGACAACTTCCTGGTCGGCATGCCGGAGTTCTCCTTCGCCGACTACAAGGGCTGGATCGCCGAGCGCTTCCCCCCCAACCGCTTCTCGCAGCTGGAGGAGAAGATGGACCTGCCGACCCTCTATGCGGTCGGCGCCTTCATCCAGAGCCTGGGGCAGAACCCGGGGATCGAGGCGGAGCTCTCCCGGCTGGGCTCCCGGGCCCACGTCTACATCGGCACCGGTCTGGGCGCCGTCGCGACGGTCGGCGAGGCCGCCCTCGCCCTCGACCGGGCGCAGCGGCGCTGGAACCGCTTCTGGGGTGAGCGCAACCCGGCCCGCGAGGCGTCAGTCGGTGCCGCCGCCGCTGGCGCGCCGCCGGCCCCCGAAACCGTGCCCGCCGCGGACCGGACGGACGCCGAGGACGCCTGGTGGCAGCACTGGGCGGCGGGCTCGCCCGATCTCCACACCTACCTGCGGGAGACCGCCGAGATCGAGTCGCTCTCGATCCGTGGCGACGTCGCGACCGGCAAGATCAACGTCCTCAAAGACAAGCAGCGCCGTTACCTGCAGCTCCAGAAGCGCTGGGGGGCCCCGGAGCCGCCCTGGCGGGCGGTCTCGGCGAACCTGGTGTGGAACATCCACAACACCCCGGCGTCGCAGGTCTCCATGCTCGGCCGGATCACCGGGCTCGCCTTCGCGCCGGTCGGCGCCTGCTCGACCTTCGGCGTTGCCCTGAAGCTCGCCATGGACGCCATCGACCGCGGCGAGGCCGACCTGGTGGTGGTGGGGGCGACCGACCCTCCCCCCCATCCGCTGACCGTCGGCGCCTTCTACAACGCGCGGGTCATCTCCGCCGACGCCGGGGTGTCGAAGCCGCTCGAAGGCCTGCGTGGCACCCATGTCGCCGGCGGCGCGGTGCTCTGGCTCGTCGGCGACCTCGAACGGATGCGCGAGCGCGGCTTCCATCCCCTGGGGATGGAGCCGCTCGCGGTCGGGGTGAGCGCAGATGCCGACCACATCATCACCCCCTCGGTCGCCGGCCCCACTACTGCCATGCGCCAGGCGCTCGCGGCGGCCGGCGTCCCCCCGGAGGAGATCGGCTCCTGGGACCTCCACGCCACCGCCACCCCCGGCGACTACCTGGAGATGGAGATCCTGCGCTCGATCGTCCCCGGCTCCGTCCTGGTCACCGCGCGGAAGGGGACCTTCGGCCACGGCATGGGGGCGGGCGGCGGCTGGGAGCTGACCGCCCAGTATCTGGGCTATGAGCGCGGCCTGCTCTTCCCCACCCCGCTCACCCGGGCGGAGCTCCACAGCGAGATCGCGCGCCTCCACGACCTCTACGTCTTCGACCAGCCCGCCCCCGCCCCCCTCGGCCTCGCCGGCAAGCTCTCGATGGGGATCGGCGGCATCAACTCCTGCGTCGTGTCGCGGCCCTGGTGAGGGGTCTTGAGCCCGTACCTGGTGATGGGCAAAGGTTGCACGGAGCGCAAGAAAAAAGGGCACGGTGTGACACCGTGCCCTTTTTTCTGATCTCCCGAGCGGGAGGTGAGCGTCAGTTGCGGCCGCCGGTCCCGGCGGCCAGACCCTGATCCCTGTCGATAGGTAGGGATTCTCTCCTCAGCCGGGCTCGGTCGTGGGGCCGATCACCATCTGCCGCGGCCGCCGCCGCCACCGCCGCCGCCCTCGCGGGAACCTCTCCCCATACCGCCGCCGCCGCCAGCGCTACGGCCGCCGCCGCCGCCACCACCGCCCTCGGTGCGCGGCCGCGCCTCGTTGACGTTGAGCTTGCGGCCCTTCAAGTCGCGCCCGTTGAGGCCGTTGATCGCCGCCTCGGCCTCCGAGCGCTCCGCCATTTCGAGGAATCCGAAGCCCTTCGACTCTCCCGTCACCTTATCCTTGATGATGGTGCAGGAGGCGACTTGCCCGAACTCCTCGAAGGCCTGCCGCAATTCGTCCTCTGTCAAGCGGTAAGAGAGGTTTCCTACGTAGAGGTTCATCCATGTCTCCTTTGTCTGGGTCCGCCCATTTCTCTGCAAAACTTCTGCCTACCTGAACGAGGAGCGGGGGCGGCGAGCGGGCCTCACCCCGCCTCGGGGTAGAGCTGCCGGTAGCTGTCGGCGAGGACGAGAATCCGCTTGACGTAGCTCTTCGACTCGTCCAGGGAGAGGTTCTCCACGAAGTCGTCCATCCGGGCGGCGCCGGCCTGCTGCCAGAGGCGCTCGATCCGGTTGGGTCCGCCGTTGTAGCCGGCGAGCGCGAGCTCCAGGTTGCCGTGGAAGTCGTCGAGCAGCTCGCGCAGGTAGGCGGTGCCCAGGCGAAGGCTGAGGTGCGGGTCGTAGAGGTCCTCGGGGCGGTAGGAGATCCCCAGCCGGTGCGCCGTCTCGCGGGCGGTCTCCGGCATCAGCTGCATGAGGCCGCGCGCCCCCACCCGGCTGGTCGCCCGGGGGTTGAAAGCGCTCTCCTGGCGGATCACCCCGGCCACCAGAGAGGCGGGCAGGTGCTGCTCGGCGGCACAGCTGCGGATCTCGGCGCCGAACTCCAGGGGATAGTAGGCGAGGAGGATCTCCTGCGGCACCGTCGCCTGGTAGGCGGTGCCGAGGGCGGGGAAGGCCTGGCGGAGGAGGAGGAGGCTCGCCGCCTCTTCGCCCCGCCGGCCGAGGATGATGGCTTTCAAGGCGAGGAGGTCGCGAGTATTCGCCTGGTTGCTTGCCGGGGTATTCGCCTGGCTGTACGCCTGTTTGGCCACCAGCTCGATCTCGCGCGTGGCGAGGCCGTCCAACCCGAGGTCGGTCAGCAGCTTGGCCTGGACGAGAGAGGGGTCGATCCGCCACGGCCCGGCGCTCCGCACCCGGACGCCGGCCCAGTCCGGACCCGGTTCCTGGCCGGGTTTCTGGGCGAGTTGGGCGATCGCCTGGCGGCCGTAGAAGTCGGCGGTGTCGCTGGTCGCGACGAGCTCGCGATAGAGGTCGCGCGCCGCCTCCAGATCGCCCATCCGCTCGCGGGACCGGGCCTGCCAATAGAGGCCGCGGTGGGCGTCCGCGCTCTCCGGGTAGAGCTCCTGGAGGAGCTTCCAGGCGGCGACCGCGGCCTGGTCGTCGGCCGTCCGGTAGCCGCTCCAGCCGCGTTCCCAGAGGGCGGCGGCGGCGGTGGTGTCCGCCGGATCGATTCGGCGCAGAGCGCGGAGGGCGTCGACCGCCTCCCCGGCGAGCCCCGCCTCCTGGAGCTGGGTATAGAGATGCCGGACCGTGGCGGCCTGGAGACTGCCGCCGCCCAGGCGGACGGCGGTCATCAGATGGGTGTGGGCCTCGGCGAGGAGCTGCTGGCGCTCCGCGGCGGCGAGCCGGGCCGGCCCCGCCATCGCCGGCATCGCCGGCATCGCCGACAGCGAAGCCGCCTCCGCTCTCGCTCCTTCGAGGCTCGCCTCTTCAGCCACGCTCCGGGGGCTCGCCCCGGCGAGGACCGCCAGGGCCTCCTGCCCGTGCCGGCCGGCGAGGAGGGCGCGGGCGTCCAGCAGGTACCACTCGGTATCGCGCTCCCCGGCGGGGATGCTGTCGAGCGTGGTGACCGCCGCCGCGGCGAGGCGGCTGCCGTCGAGGAAGGAGAGGGCCCGGCGCTTCACCTCGCCGGTCGAGAGGAGCGTCGCCCCGTCGAGCTCGCCGCCGGAGAGGGCGCCCGCCTGCGCCAGGTGCCGGGGGACGGCGAGCGAGGCGGCGGAGAGCGGCGCCTGGATCAGCAGCCGGCGCCCGGCCTCGCGGAGGACCGTCCAGTCACTCTTCTCCCTACCGATCTGCCAGGCGAGATCTTCGAGCCGGGCCGCGGCGTCCCCCTCCACCCCTTCCCGGCGGGCGGCGGCGATCAATTCCAGGGCGTGTGGCGTCCGGTTCTGCCGGCGGGCGAGGTCCGCCGCCTCGAAGTAGGCCTCCCCGCGGAGAGGCGACCGCGGGCAGCCGGCGAGGAGACCGGCATAGGCCTTCTGGGCGACCTCCTGCTCGCCGCGGCGGGTGGCGCTCGCCGCCAGCAAATAGAGGCGCCAGTCCTCGAGCGCCCCCCCGGGGTGGGGCTCGCCGCCAGGAGCTCCTGGGCGTGCAGAAGGTCGTGCGACTCGTAGGCGTAGAGCCCCTGGACCAGCCGGGCGCTCACCTTCTCGACGGGGTTCTCCTGGCCCACCTTCTCCAACAGTTGGCGCGAGCCTTGCAAATCTTTCTTGCGAAGAGCTTGGGCGGCCGCTGCATAGCGGGCAGGTGCAAGCGGGCCCAAACGATGCTTTTCCGCCGCCTGGCTCGGTTTCCCTTCTTTCAGCTGATCACGCAGCTGATCCCGATCGGTGACGCTCTCGACAAATCGAGGGGTAAGCAGGGCGGAGACGAGCAGGGCCGAAGCGACGAACAGAGAGCCTGGAATTTTCAACCACACCTCCGGGGAACGAGCGAGCTGATCTTCTGCGGTGACCAGAGGCCACCGGGTGCGTACCCCCGGCAACAGCCCTTTACCTAAAGTTCATTCCCGCACGTCCCTTTTTGTAAAAAAGGATAGTTTTTTCGTGCCTCTCTCCTTCCGGCCGCCGGGCCGCGAGGGGAGCCGCTGCGTTATGCTTTCGCCCCGCGGGGGGCTTGGCCCATGTTCTGGAACACCCGTTTCTTGAAGAGAGGTACCGATGGTCCGTGAGAGGAAGGCTGCTGCTGGTTGCCTGGTCCGCGTGGTGCTCGCCGCCGTGCTCCTGGCCCTGATCGTCGCCGTCGTCGCGACGTTCTGGGTCGGCTCGGCTCCCGAGTTGATGTTGAAGCCGGGAGCGAAGGGGATCGGGCGGCGGACGCCCATCGCGGTCCACCTCGACGACACCGGGAGGGTCGAGAAGGTGCGGGTCGAGCTGGTGCAGGGGCAGGACGTCACCCCGATTACCGAGAAGGACTTCGCGAGCCATCCGGCCTGGGCTTTCTGGAAAGGCCGCGCCCCGGCGGACTTCACGGTCGAGGTCGGCCGCGACACGGTCAAGGGGCTGCGCACTGGCGAGGCCACGGTACGGGTCACCGCCGAGCGGGCGGGGAGCTGGCTGCGGCGCCCCGCGCCGGTCGTCGCCGAGGTCAAGCTCCCGGTCCGCCTCGCCCCCCCGACCCTGGGGCCGGTCTCCACCCAGCACTATGTGGCCCAGGGGGGCTGCGAGGTGGTGGTCTACCGGGTAGGGGAGAGCGCGATCAAGGACGGCGTCCGTTCGGGCGACTGGTGGTTCCCCGGCTTTTCCATGCCCGGCCCCGACAAGCAGCTGCGCTTCGCCTTCTACGCGGTGCCCTGGGACACCGGCGACGCCTCGGCGGTCCGCCTGGTGGCGATCGACGACGTGGGCAACGAGGCCGCGGTCGGCTTCGTCGACCAGTTCTTCCCCAAGCCGATCAAGAGCGACATCATCCAGATCAACGACGCCTTCTTGAACAAGGTGGTCCCCGAGATCCTCTCCCAGTCGCCGGAGATCCGCGACCAGGGGGACCTGGTGAAGAACTTCCTCGCCATCAACGGCGATCTGCGCCGCAAGCAAGGCGATGCCCTGAAGACCCTGGCCGAGAAGTCGGCCCGCGAGTTCCTCTGGACCCAGCCCTTCCTCCCCATGCCGAACGCCAAGATCACGGCCGCCTTCGCCCAGCGCCGGACCTACATGTACCAGGGCAAGCAGATCGACCAGCAGACCCACTTGGGGTTCGACATGGCCTCGGTACAGCGGGACGCCGTCCCCGCCTCGAACAGCGGCACGGTGGTCATCGCCCGCTTCTTCGGGATCTACGGCAACGCGGTGGTGATCGACCACGGCTACGGCCTGATGAGCCTCTACGGCCACCTCTCCTCGATCGAGGTCAAGGAGGGGCAGCACGTCAACCGCAGCCAGGAGCTCGGCCGCTCGGGCCAGACCGGCCTCGCCGGCGGCGACCACCTGCATTTCACGATGCTGCTCCAGGGCCTGCCGGTCAACCCGGTGGAGTGGTGGGACCCGCACTGGATCCGCGACCGCATCGCGCGGAAGCTGGGGCCGGCGCTCAAGTACGCGGGATAGAGCCGGATTAGCGATCCCGGTACCGGGAAATGCTCGCCAGGCCCTGAGCTAGCTTTCCCGGTACCGGGAAAGCTTCGCCAGGCCTTGAGATAGCTATCCTAGGGGTGGGATAGCTTCGCCAGCCCCTGAGATAGCTATCCCGGCACCGGGAAAGCTTCGCCAGGTCCTGAGATAGCTATCCCGGTACCGGGAAATCTTCGCCAAGCCCTGAGATAGCGATCCGAGGGCCGGGAAAGCTTCGCCAGGCTCTGAGATGGCGATCCGGGTACCGGAAATCTTCGCCGCGCGCCGGGGAGGCGCTACTTCCGTCCGCGCGCCTTGAGCAGCTCGGGGAGATGCTCCTCCACCCACTTCTCGGCCTTCTGGGTGTGGCGGAAGAGGCGCTCCCGGCGGCGGAACTCGGGGGTGTGGACGTGGCGGCGGCCGTTTCGCATGACGGGCGGGATGGCGGCGTGGAGGAGCTCGTGGTAGACCACCGACTCGACCACATAGCGCGGCACGTTCGGCTGGTCGAGGGCGCGGTGGATGCGGATCAGCCGGTCCTCGTAGGAGTAGCTGCCGAGCTGGATGGTGCTCTTCCGGGCCCGTCCCCGGCAGGTCTGGGCGGCCCCGCCGCCGCCCTTCCCCCAGGTGATGTCGGCCTTCAGCCTGCCCTCGAAGTAGCGCTCGTTCAAGTCGTCGCGCAGCTCCCGGAGGTCGAGCCCCTCGCCCACCGGGTGGAGGCCGAGGCGGCGGCGGGCGGCCATCCGGATCGGACCGCGGTGGCGGGCGAAGTGGTCGCGGAGCACGGTCAGGGCCTCGCGCGCCCGGTCGCTCCCCTTGCGGCTCTCGACGAAGGTGGCGACCGCCTGCAGCACCTCGTCCGGCGCACCCGCGAACGAGCGGTGGATGCGGAGGGTGAGGCGGGAGTCGTCGCGCGGCCGGCCGGGCTTGACCGAGAGGATGGTGCGCCGGTTGTCGGTCAGGATCACCGACTGGAGCCTCCCCCGGGTGAGTCGGGAGAGCCGGCGGAGGAGGGCTTCGGGGGTCGCTTGAGGCGCGCCGCCGGGGGTGGGGAGACGGGCCGGGGGACCGGACGGGGCCGGCCGCGTTCGGGGAGGGTGTCGTCGCGGCCGAAGAGATCCAGCTGCAGCGGGCGGCCCTTGCCGGCAATACCAGCGATACCGGCCAGGCCGGCGGCGCCGCGGCGCTCCTTCAGCCCCTCCGGCGGGCGCCGAGGGGGGGCGGGAACGGGGCGAGCCAGGGTCCGCGATCTTGCCGGCACGAGCACCTCCGGTAGCATCGGACGGAACCCCGTCGCCCCGCGCCGGAGGGCTTTCTCCGGGGCCGTCCAGAAGCGAGAAATTGGACTGTAGCACAGCCCCAAGGCCGTTCGGAGGCGTCCGCTCAAGGGATCGGGAAGCGTTCGCCCACGGCGAGCACGTGGACCCGGCCGGGGTCCTCCCCGCTCCGGGCGACCTCCTCGGCGAGGACCCGGGGGGCGAGGTCGACCGGCTCGTCGGTCAGGTCGAAAGCCCCCCAGTGCATGCCGAACAGGTGCCGCGCCCCGAGGTCGCGGAAGGCGCGGAGGGCCTCCCCGGGGTCCATGTGCTGGGGGCGCATGAACCAGCGCGGCTCGTAGGCGCCGATCGGCAGGAGGGCGGCGTCGACCGGCCCGAAGCGGCGGCCGAACTCGGCGAAACCGTGAAAGTAGCCGCTGTCGCCAGCGAAGTAGTAGCTCCGCTCGCCGCCGGTCAGCAGCCAGGAGCACCAGAGGGAGGCGTTCCTGCCCACGTCCAGCCGGTTCGACCAGTGCTGGGCGGGGAGGCAGGTGAGAGTGAAGCGGCCCTGGGGGGCGCTCTCCCACCAGTCGAGCTCGACGACGTCGAGCCCCGCGGTCGCCCGCCGCTGGCGGAACCACGCCCCGACCCCCCGCGGCACGAACCAGCGCACGCTTGGAGGCAGCCGCTCGACCGTCCAGGCGTCGAGGTGGTCGTAGTGGTTGTGGGAGAGGAGGGCACAGGCGTGCGGGGGCACCGCCGCGAGCGGGATGCCGGGCGGGCTCTGGCGCGCCGGCAGGAGCGCCCGCGGCCCCCAGTGGGGGTCGGTGACGAAGACCTCGCCCCCGTCCTGGATGGCGAAGGTCGAGTGCCCCACCCAGGTGAGCGAGGGCGGCGCTGAGCCCGCCGCGAGATAGGCGCCGTCGTTCTCGACCCGGGGGATATGGAGCGGCTGGCGCTTGTCGTAAGGGTTCTTCCGCAACTTCCAGCGGAGGACGTCGAGGACCCCGGTGGTCATTGGGGCCCACGGGTTCCAGAACTTCCCCGGTGCACCGTGGGGGGCGTAGAGGAGGGCCGGGTCATCCATGGGAGAGAGGACTTTAGCAGGCCCGGTGATCAACGATCCGCGTCCCAGTCCTCTTCGTCCGGCGATACCAGGTCCTGTTCTCGCACAACGCTGCCGTGCAGCGAGTTGGGCTCCTCCGCCTCGGCTACCTGAATCCGAACCGGTTCATCTCCTCCAGCCATAGAGCCGAAGACCTCCTGGATCTTCCGGTTGCGATACGCGAAGATCTTCTTGAGATCCCGCGCGACGAGCAGCCGGTTGATCAGGCGCCCTCCCGTGACGGCGTAGCGGACCCGGTCGTCGACCCGCGTGCCGCCAATGCCGCCAATGCCGCCAGTGCCGCCGGGGATCTCCTCGAAGGTGTGCTCGTGGACCCAGAGGCGGTAGGGGCCGCGGAGCTGCTCGTCGACGAAGCGGTGGGGCGGCTCCCAGGCGGTGATCTCGGTCCGCCAGCGGATGGGGATGCGGTGGAGGCGGATACGGTAGTCGAGGAGCGTCCCCTGCCGCATGGCGAGGGGCAGGGGGGTGAGGATCTGGAAGCCGAGCCAGGGGGGGGTGAGGACCTCGAGGTTTTCGGCAGCGGCGAAGAAGGCGAAGACCTCCTCCCGGGCGCGGGGGAGGAGCTGCGCGGTCCGGAGCTCGAAGATCGTCACTTCCGGCCCGGCGCCCGCGCTTGAAACTCGCGGGCGATCGCCTCCATCCGCTTCCTGTTGACCCCGAAGTCGGAGCGGCCGAGCCGCGACGCCGAGCGGAAGTGCAGCCGCTTGGTCCGGTCGTCGAAGAGGAAGGAGACGTCGTCGACGAAGCGCAAGAGCGCCGAGCGGAACTCGGCGTGGACGTAGGTGGGCTCGACGGTCACCACTCTGGCGTTCTTCTTCCCCGCCAGGAGGGTGAGGAGCCGCCCCCGTGCCTCTTCGAGGTCGCCGTAGGGGAGGGGCTCCATCCGATGCCCGGCGTCCGCGCTCTGGGTCGAGACGCAGTTCGGGGTCTTCGGGCAGGGGGGAAGGGTACGCTCGGGAGCGGAGCGCGGGGATGGCGGGGTCATTCGAGCCTCCATGTCATACTGTAATATGAAACCCAGGATGTCACGCCTGGGGCCGGGCCGGCACACTACTAGTGGAGCCGGGCTCTCTCCGGCTAAGATATCCGCCGGTCATCTGCATCGAAAGCTGTAAAGGAGAACAGAATGAGCTGGGAAGAAAGAGAAGATACGACGATCTACAAAGTCGTCGTGAACCACGAGGAGCAGTACTCGATCTGGGCCGCCCACAGAGAGCTTCCCCTGGGCTGGAACGCCGTCGGCAAAGAGGGCCCGAAGGACGAGTGCCTGGCCTACATCAAGGAGGTCTGGACCGACATGCGGCCGCTGTCGCTGCGCAAGAAGATGGAAGAGATGGAGCGCGAGCGCCAGCAGCAGCAGCCGCAGGTAGAGGCGGGAGGGGAGCCGTCGACGAACTAGGCGGGGATGGAGGGGCTGTCGCGCGTCTGCCCGTCCTTAACGGGCGTCGCCCTCCCCTCGCTCGCCGGCGGGGCCGCTCTCCGGTCCTCGCCGGTCTCCACCCCTCGTGAGTCGATCTCGATCGTGAAGCCGCACAGCTCCCCCACCGAGCGGTGGCTCGCCTACCGCGAGCCCAGGCCGCGGGCGCGCCTCCGCCTGTTCTGCTTCCCCTATGCCGGCGGCGGCGCCTCCGCCTACCGCGGCTGGGGGGCGGCGCTGCCCGCGGACGTCGAGGTCTGCCCGGTCCAGCTGCCGGGGCGGGAGAGCCGGCTGCGCGAAACGCCGTTCACCCACATGGCACCGCTCGTCGAGGCCATCGCGGACGTCCTGCCGCCCTACCTCGACCTCCCCTTCGCCTTCTTCGGCCACAGCATGGGCGGGCTCATCAGCTTCGAGCTCGCCCGGGAGCTCCGCCGGCGGGGCGGCGCGGCGCAGCCGTTCCACCTCTTCATCTCCGGCCGCCGGTCGCCCGACGGGCCGGCCCGCGAGGAGCCGATCCACGCTCTCCCCGAGCCGGAGTTCATCGTCAAGCTCCGGGAGCTCAACGGCACGCCCGAGGAGGTGCTGCAGCACGCCGAGCTGATGCGGCTGCTGATCCCCATTCTGCGCGCCGACTTCGCGGTCAACGAGAACTACGTCTATCAGCCGGAGCCGCCGCTGGACATCGGGATCTCCGCCTTCGGCGGGCTGGGCGACGTGGATGTCACCCGGGAGGACATCGCGCTCTGGGAGAAGCAGACGCGCGGCCGCTTCCGGATGCGGATGCTCCCCGGCGACCACTTCTTCCTCCACAGCGCCAAGGATCTGGTCACCGAGGCCCTGGCGCGCGACCTGGCCGAGCTCGGCCACTTCCTCCCCCAGGCGCGGTGACCGACTTCCCGCGGCACCCCCTGCCGCCGCGGCTCGCGCTCGCTGCCGCGGAGGTCCAGGTCTGGACGATCCCGCTCGATCCCGCCGCCGCCGAGGTCGAGCGCCTGGCCCGCCTTCTGGCACCGGACGAGCACGAGCGCGCCCGCCGCTTCCGTTTCGACGTCCATCGGCGGCGCTACATCGTGGGCCGCGGGGCTCTCCGCCGGCTCCTCGGCGCCTACCTGGGGGCCGATCCCGCCGGGCTGCGCTTCGGCTACGGTCCGCGCGGCAAGCCCAACCTGCCCGACTGGCCGGGCCTCGGCTTCAACCTCTCGAACTCCGAGGACCTGGCTCTCGCCGGCTTCCTCAGCGACCGGGAGATCGGGGTGGACGTCGAGTACCTCAAAGAGATGGACGACTTCGAGACGATCGCCACCCGGTTCTTCTCGGCGTCCGAGGTTCAGGCCCTGGCGGCGGTGCCCGCGGAGCGGAAGAAGGAGGCCTTCTTCAACTGCTGGACCCGCAAGGAGGCCTACTTGAAGGCGGTGGGGGAGGGGCTGGCGGCGCCCTTGAACTCCTTCGACGTCACCCTGACCCCCGGCGAGCCGCCGCGCATGCTCACCCTGGAGGGCAGCGCCGAGCGCGCCGCGCCCTGGTTTTTCCACCACTTCCTCCCCGCCCCCAACTTCATCGGCGCCCTGGCGATCGAGGGCGGGACGTGGGAGGTGCGGGGTTTCGGGTACGTGGGGTAGGGCTAATGCCGTGAGGTCGCCGGGGCGGCGCTCACCGGCTCGGGGGTCGGCACGGTCGCCGGGCGGAGCCAGTCCGCCAGGTGTTGCTTCTGCTCCGGAGTGGCCTTGGGATCGGGTTCGAGCTTCCACTTGCGGGGCGGCTTCTCGCCGAAGATGACGGGGAGACGGGTCAGGCGCTCGCGGCGGGCGACGAGGAAGGTCGCCTTGTCCCCCGGGCGATAGGCTTTGAGCCGCTCCTTGAAGCCCTCGGGGGGAACCCGGTAGTCGTCGATCGCCAGGATCTCGTCGCCGGCGTTGATCCCGGCCTGGTAGCCGGCGGTTCCCCGGCGGACGACGGTGACCACCAGGCGCCCCTTCTCGACCTCGGTGTCGATCCCCAGGTCGCCCGCCGGCTCTTTCGGCGCCTCCTCCGCGGTGTCCTTCACCGGCCCGGCCGCCGCCGCGCGACGACGACGTCGCCGAAGCTGCAGAACTAGCCGATCCCGTCGCACTGGCTCCGGGCTTCTCGTCCTTCTCGTCTCTGTACTCGCCGAAGCGGAGGCCGAACCAGTCGAGCGCCCGCTGGTAGTCGAGGTCCGCGGCGGAGTCGACCGCCCGGGTCCAGAAAGGGCCGAGATCGGTCCCCGCCACCTCCTCGAAGGTCTTTCGCAGCTCCGCCGGGGTATAGCCGCGCTCCCCAGAGTAGCGCTGGTAGGCGAGGCGCATGGCGTCGTCCAGGCTCTTAGTGCCGCCCGTGGCGCGGCGGATCTCGGCGTCCAGGAGGAAGCCGACGACCGCCCCCTTGGTGTAGTAGCTCACCCCGGAGTTGGCGAAGTTCTCGTCTTTCCGGTAGTACTTGATCCAGGCGTCGAAGGAGGCGGCGGAGAGCGGCTGGACGAGCCGGCCGGGGGAGGCCTCCAGGCTGTCGATCTGCTTCGAGAGGCGCTTCAAGTACTCGTCCCGGCGCATCAGGCCGGCGCGGGCGATGAGAAGGTCGTCGTAGTAGGAGGTGAGCCCCTCGGCCACCCAGAGGCTCTCGGTGTAGGCCTCGTGCTGGTAGTCGAAGTGGTCGAGCTCGACCGGGCGCAGGCGCTTGACGTTCCAGGCGTGGAACATCTCGTGGCCGGCGAGACCCAGCCAGTCGATCATCCCCTCCCGGGTGCGGGCACGGAAGCGGCTCGACATGAGGACCGTCGAGTCCTTGTGCTCGAGTCCGCCCCCCTCTTCGGTCAGCAGGTTGAAGAAGATGTAGCGCGGATAGGGGGCGAACCCCCAGAAGGCGATCTCCTCGGCCACCAGCTTCTCGAGCCCGGCGACGGCCTTCGCCCCGTTCCATACCCCCTCGCCCCCCTCGTCGACCAGCAGGTGCTTCCTGCCGGCGACCTCCATTTCGTGGATCTCGGCGTTGCCGGCGTAGATCGGGGAGTCGACCAGGGTGTCGTAGTCCGCCGCGAGGAAGGTGTGTGTGTCCGTACCCGTGCTGATCGGGGTACTGGGGAGCGGGGTGACGACCTGCCGCCAGCCCGGCGGCGGCACGACCGCAACCTCGTGCGGCCGCTGCCCCTCGCCGACCGGGGTGAGGAAGGTGGCGGCACCGTTCAAGAGCGCGAAGCTGGCGTCGACGAAGTTGGTGCGCACCGACATCTCGTGGCAGTAGACCCGGTAGCGCACGACGATCCGCGGCCGGCCGCCGGTCTCCACCCGCCAGCGGTTCTTCGCCGTCTTCGACACGGCGAGCGGCGGGGAGTCCGTCTCCGCCCCGCTGGCGGCGAGCGCCTCGACGTTCCGGGAGAACTCGCGCACGACGTAGGAGCCCGGGGTCCAGACCGGCATCATCAGCTCGACCGCGGGGCGGCCGCCGGTCGGGAGCAGGGCCTCGACCTCGACGTAGTGGGTCTCGGGGGCCGGAAAGCGCAGAGTGTAGGAGATCGGGTCGGACATCTCGGCTCCGTGGAGGTCAGAAGGCCGCAGGCCGGTCAGACCGGACAGGACGACGGCCAGGATCAGGGGCAGGATCGTTCTGGGCGCTGGGAGCACGTGCGAAAACTACCCCGAGAGGGCGCCGGCCGCCAAGCCCCCGCCCTGCCGCGCGCCTGCCGCGGATATACTCCGCCGGTTTGCGGGACCGTAAATTGAGGCCCGCAGTACCTATGGAACCGGCGATGCTGGCGGTTTCGACGGAGGAAGCGACGTGGCCGAGAAATCCGATCCCGTGGAAGCTGTCAACGCGCCCTTGGAGCGGGAAGCTCCGGCGCTCTTTAGCGCCCTCTCCCCCCTGGGCCGGCGCGCCTACTTTCCCCCCGACATCCCGTTCCAGGCCGGCGAGGCCCGCGGCAAGGGGTTGAACGCCACCGTCGGCCAGATCACCGACGGCCGCGGCGGCGCCGTGGCCCTGCCCGGCCTGGCGGCGGCGCTCTCCGGCCTCTCCCCGGCCGACCGCAACGCCGCCCTCCTCTACTCGCCGGTCGAGGGGATGGCCGAGGTGCGGCGGCGCTGGCGCGACTGGCAGCGGCGCGGCGTTCCCGCGGCGGTGCCGTCGACCCTGCCGGTGGTGACCGACGGGCTCACCCACGCCCTGTCGCTCATCGCCGACCTCTTCGGCGGTTCGGGGCGGACGGTGGCGGTGCCGCAGCCCTTCTGGGGCAACTACCGGCAGACTTTCGCCGTCCGCACCGGGGCCCGCATGGCGACCGCCGCCGCCTATGTCGACGGTCGCTTCAACCCCCGGGCGATCTCCCAGGCCCTGGCCGACCTGCCGGCGGGCGAGCCGGCGGTCGCCTTCCTGAACCTGCCCTCGAACCCCGGCGGCTACTCGCCTACCGTGCCGGAGCGGCGGGAGCTGCGCGCCGACCTCGTCGCCGAGGCCGGGAGGCGGCCGCTGGTGGTGATCTGCGACGACGCCTACGCCGGGCTGGTCTACGAGGCGGACGTGCCGCGCGCCTCGATGTTCTGGGAGCTCGTCGGCGCCCACCCCGACCTCGTGCCGGTCAAGGTGGACGGCGGGACCAAGGAGTTCTCCTTCTTCGGCGGCCGGGTCGGCTTCGTCACCTTCGGCCTCCCCGAGGATTCGGAGGGGGCGCGGTCGTTGGAGAGCAAGCTCAAGTGCCTGGTGCGGGCGACCGTCGGCTCGCCGGTGGCGGCGAGCCAGGTGATCCTCCTCCAGGCTCTCCGCCAGGAGGGGATCGAGCGCGAGGTGGAGGTCGTCCGCGCGCTCCTGGAAGAGCGCTACCGGGCCCTCTCGGGAGCGCTGGCGAAGACCGACCCCGAGCTCTTCACCCCCCTCCCCTTCAACTCCGGCTGCTTTGCCTTGGTCGAGCTGGCGCCCCGGCTCACCCAGGCCGGCATCACCGCCGACCGGGTGCGGCGGCACCTGCTCCTACGCCACGATACCGGGCTCATCTCGATCGAGCCGCGCTATCTGCGGATCGCCCACTGCTCGGTCGACGCCGCGGCCCTGCCGGAGCTGGTCTCTCGGCTGGCTGAGGGGGTCGCAGAGCTGGCGGCGGGGGGATAAAGCCGGGAAGCCCTCCCTCGGAGGGCCTCCCGGGAGCGTGCGGCCGGGGTTAGAGCGGGCAGTCGAAGCTCATCTTGGCGAGGTACGTGCCGTAGCTCGCCCGCGGGAAGTCGATCGCCTTGCCGTACTCGTTGAAAAAGTAGAAGTCTCTGCCGTTGGGATCGATCGTCACCTCGGAGTAGTCACCCCAGCGGGACGGCGGACCGTCGAAGCCCGTGTAGGGCGCCTGCCCGGCGCGGACCTGCCCTTCCGGGCGTACCTTGCCGAGAGGGTCGAAGAAACGGCGGCCGGCGACGGCGATGCCGGGGTAGGTGCTGGTGCTGGTCAGAGTGTAGCCGAGCACCATGTCGCCGCAGGCGTCGACCGCGAGGTCCGAGTAGGCGCGGTGGGCGCTGCCGCCGCCGACGATCCCGGCGTCCAGGACGTGCAGCGTCCAGGGCTCGAAGACCGCCCAGCGGGTGCACTCGACCGTCCCGGGGCCGGGGTTGCAGGCGATGTTGTTGACCGTCCAGTAGAGGCCGTTCCGGTATTCGAGGTCCATGCTGCGCCAGTCGTTGGCCACCAGGTCGGGACCGTCCTTCTGCTGCAGGTTCGGCGAGAAGCCGGCGACGACGCCGGTCGCGGCGTTCAGGTTGATCGCCCCCAGCCGGGTGAGCTGGCCGCCCCCGAAGGGGTTGTTCCACGCCCAGATGGCGTAGGTCGCGCCGTCGAAGACGTCGTTGGTGATGAACAGGTGCGGTCCGGAGCGCGGCCAGGTCCCCTGCTGCCAGCCGTGCAGGTTGGCCGGCTGGGGGACGGTCTCGGCGCCCACCGTGGCGCTCACCACCGTGATCGGGGTGCCCGCGTAGAGTTCCTGCTTGCGGATGGCGTAGGCCAGCCCGAGGACGGAGCCGTCGGCGACGAAGTCGGTGCCCCCCAGGTAGATCGCGTCGCGCCCCACCCCGGTCTGCGGGAAGTCGAAGAAGTCGGGGCTGGTGACGGAGGGGATGAAGTAGCGGTTCCAGGTCCCGGTGGGGTCCGCGGTCGCCGAGGCGGCGATGCAGTAGCCCTCGCCGCGCACGTCGACCCCGACGACGAAGCGGTCCGCGGACTCGTCGTAGACCGCGTTGACGTCGAAGTACTGCGGGCTGCAGCCGGCGACGCCGGCGAAGAGGTTGCGGAAGAAGACCGGGCCGGTCAGGAGGTGGGCCGACTTGTCGAAGACCTCCAGGGCGACGTTGACGACGGTGACGATGTGGTGGGTGCCGACGGCCATCTGGGGGTCGGGCGGAACCGTCGAGCAGGCGGCGCCGGACGGCGTCCGGCAGGCCTGGCTACCGTCGATGCCCTCGCCGAGGGGCTGGATCTTGAGGTTGCTGCCGAGGAAGAAGTCCTTGGCGACCGCCTTCCCAAGCTGCTGCACCCGGGAATTCGGCGGCAGGTGTCTCGCCTGCTCCTGGAGGCGGGCCACCTCCGCCTGCGAGATCGGCCGCTCGGGGTGCGACTCGGCGTCCTCCCCCTGCGGCTCGGCATCTTCGCCGGCATTGCCGGCCCCCTTGGCGCTCAGGCGGGCGGCGTCCTTGAGATCGATGCGCGAGCCCTCGATGGGGGCGTAGCGTCCGAGCTCGTCGGTCAGGGCAGCCGGCACTCTGCCGCGAGAGCCGTGGCTACCTCCGGCATCCGAAACGGCGGCCCTCGAGATGAGCCTGGGGGACGTGAAGGCCCGGGGGATTCCCCAGGCGGCGAGGACGGTGAGCGACGCGAGCGTCAGCAGGAGGCAGGACAGACGTTTCATCAAAGGCTCCTTTCAGCGGGGCGGGTACACTCAGGAGCCCACGGTAGTCTCTCCCTGGCCGCAGCCGCGAAACGGCTGGTGGCCGACTGCGAGCTGGCTCCTCGGTTCAGTAGGAAGGTGTGACGGCAGAGGGGAGCCGGGACAACCCCGCCGCCGGGAGGGCGGCGGGATCGAGTCGCGCTTCGCTTACTCGAAGAACGGGAACGACGGGCAGGGATTGTACGGCACCACCCGGCGGAAGTCGGGCGCCGGCATGACGACGTTGCCCCCGCGGAGGAAGGGCAGGTGGACGAGAGGACCGTACTCGGCGGTCGAGTTGCCGCCGAAAGTCTGGAGCGTGCCCGGGATGTGGGCGCCGCCGAACTGCCAGGAGCAGCCGTCTTCGGTCAAGGCGGTCGTGAAAATGGGGTAGAACGCCGCTCCCGGCGGCGGGTTGACGCAGTTGGTGCCGGTCATCGGGTTGCAGGGCGGCGCCGCCGTGTTCGAACGTTCGACGTTCGGCAGGTCGGTCTCGAAGGCCACCCGGCTGTAGTTGAGCTCGAGCCCGGCGATCGGGAAGCCGGAGGCGATGAACTGCGGGCTGGTGAACCGCACGGGGGTCGGATGGGTGTGCCGGTCGTTCCCGGTGACCGCTCCCGGCCAGCTCAGCTGGTAGGAGACGCCGTCGTAGTCCGTATCCGCGTTGATGCAGCCGCCGATCTGGACCAGCGGCGGCGGCAGGAGGGGCGACGGCGGCGCGTAGCAGAGGGTGTCGTCGTCGTCCAGGCCGCCGCCCTGCTCGTCGGCACCGGGAGAGGTGCAGTTCCCCTGGTCGTCGACGGCGTTGCAGAGCTCGAAATGGCCGATCTCGTCCGAGAAGGCGACGTTGTACGAATGCGCCGTCCAGGTCGTCCGGGTGTGCTCGCCGGAGGTGCTGAACATCGGGTGGAAGTCGTAGGGCCGGACCTGGCAGGTCGCAGCGTTGGGGTCGAAGATGACCTGCCCGAAGCCCGTCGAGGCCCCCGCCGTCATCGAGCCCGAGGCACCGGTCGTCAGGTCGTGGATCTTGGCCCGCACCCCGTGCGGCGTGTCACGGATGTCGACAGCCAGCTTGTCGCCCGAATTGAACTTGAGGATGTTGTTGAGATCGAAATGGTAGGTGCCGAAGTTCGCGCCGAGCGGATTGCCGGGAGCGACGGGGATGCCGTTCTTGGTGAGGAAGGCGAGGTTACCGGGCTCCGAGCCCACCTTGTTGAGACAGTCCGCGTTGTTCTGCTCGCCGGTCAGCTGGTTGACGTTGTTGCTGCTCAAGGTGAGCGCGGCGCACCAGTGGGTCGGGTCGAAGCAGGGGCTGATCCAGCCCGGTGCATAGAACTGCACTTCCAGATAGGCGGAGCCGGGATGATGGCCGATGAAGTCCGGCGCATTGGGATCGGGGTTGTCGAAGATGTTGGCGTCGGTATTCGGCACGCAGGTCTTGGTGTACTCCGGAGACGACTCGGTGTCGCAGAGCACCATGCCGAGCCAGGTCGTCGAGTGGAGCTGGAAGTTGAACACCCCTCCCGTACCGGCCTGATTGGGGAGAGTCGGGGGATCTTTCGGCAGCGTCAGGCGGTAGAGGCTCGAATTGCCCGAGCCGGGGACGTTCGAATAGAAGAGCAGGGCCGGCTCGTCGTGGCCGACGTATTTGCCCTCGTAGTTGACGTCGAACACCTCCGGACAGAATCCGCTGTTGGCCTCGTCGCACTGAAACAGCGGCTCGGCGTGAGGCGGCGTCCGGGGCGGCACGGGGCTCGCGAAGGCCGCCCCGGCGCTGGCAATGCTCAGCAATAGCAGATTGCGCATAACAGGGTATCCAAAACGCATCTTCAGTCCTCCCAGAAATGTTGAACATGGAGCGCGGGCGGCAGATCCCGAAGAGCAAGGATCACTTTAGATGTGTGATTTTTTAAGTCAGACGGGACAGCGGATCACGCCGCCTGCCGGTTTTGCCGGCGGGCGCGCAGGACCTCGACTGCGATCGGCACGAGCGAGATGACGATGATGGCGAGGATGACATAGTGGAAATTACGCTTGACCACCGGCCGGTTGCCGAAGAAAACGCCGGCGAAGAGGAAAGTCAGCACCCAGGTCAGAGCCCCGACGATGTTCCAGGCGGCGAAACGGCGATAGCTCATCCGGCCGATGCCGGCGATGAACGGTGCGAAGGTGCGCACGATGGGGACGAAGCGGGAGAGGAAGATGGCCTTGCCGCCATAGCGCTCGTAGAACTCCTGCGTCCGCACCAGGTGCTTCTTGTGCAGCCACCAGGAGTCCTCGCGTTTGAACACCCGGGGCCCGACCGCGAGGCCGGCAGCGTAGTTGACCGCATCGCCGGTGACCGCCGCGACGACCAGGAGGACGGCCAGGAGGGGGAGCGAGAGGGTCGACCCCTTCGCCACCGCCAGGGCGCCGACCGCGAAGAGGAGCGAGTCGCCAGGCAGGAACGGGGTGACGACGAGGCCGGTCTCACAGAAAACGACGAGGAAGAGGGCGACGTAGAACCAGGGGCCGAGCACGTTGACGCCCTGGACCAGGTAGGTGTCCAGGTGCAGGAAGTAGTCGAGGAGCTGGTGGATCATGGGGGTCCTTGGGGTTTGAGGGGAGTGCCCCGGCGGGCGAGGTCACTCCCCGGGTTCTGGGTGGGCGGTCTGGAGCGCGCGGAGGAGGGTAACCCCCGAGGAGGTCCCCAGCCGCGTCGCCCCGGCGGCGATCATGGCGAGCGCCGTCTCCAGGTCGCGGATGCCGCCCGAGGCCTTGACGCCGATGCGGCCGGAGACCGCTCTGGCGAGGAGTTGGACGTCCGCCACCGTGGCGCCCGACTTCGCAAAGCCCGTCGAGGTCTTGACGAAGTCGGCGCCGCATTCTACGGCCAACCGGGCCGCGCGCTCCTTCTCGGGGTCGGTCAAGAGGGCGGTCTCGACGATCACCTTGAGGGTCAGCCCCGATTGCGCCTCTCTCGTCCCTGCCACCCAGGCGGCGAGGTCGTCCAGCACCCGGCCGTCCTCCCCTCCCTTGAGCCAGGAGAGGTTCAAGACCGTGTCGAGCTCCTCCGCGCCGTCGGCCAAAGCCTGGAGCGACTCCGCCCGCCGCACCGCCGGGTGGGTGTAGCCCAAGGGGAAGGCGACGACCGTCCCCACCCGCACCGGGGTGCCGGCGAGGAGTCTCGCGGCTGAGCGGACGTGGACGGGAGGGATGCAGACCGCGGCGAAGCCGTGCTCGGCCGCCTCCTCGATCACCCGCCGCACCTCGGGCTCCGTGGCCTCGGGCCGGAGGAGGGTGTGGTCGATGGAACGGGCGAGGGTGGCGGCGTTCTCATTGTCGGGCGACACCAGCGGGTCAGCGGGCGGGGACGGCCACTCCCTGGGCGTTGACCTTCACCCGGGCGAGCTCGACCCCGGTGTAGTAGTGGAGGAGGATGTCTCTGTAGGTGTGGCCGCGCTGGGCCATGCCGTAGGCGCCGACCTGGCACATGCCCACGCCGTGCCCCCAGCCGCGGCCGGTGAACAGCCAGCCCGCCTCTTTGTGCGGCGGCTCCAGGCGCTTGGCGGTGAACAGGGTGTCGGGGACGTCGAGCGTCCAGCGGACGGCGAGGCCGGCGACCTCGGCCGACTCCCGGTCGCCGTCGATGCGGATCTTCCCCACCCTCCCCGAGACCCCGCGCGAGAGGATCTCGAAGCCGCGGTAGCCCAGGCCCGGGAGCCGGGTCTGCACCTGGCTCGCGATCTGCGAGTCGGTCTTGAAGCGGGTCCAGGAGCTCCAGTGGCTGGTCCGGTCGTAGGCCGCCCCCTCGGGGTCGATCTCCTGCTGGGCGGCGAGCAGCCGGTCGCCCTGCCAGAAGAGGGTCACATGGTCGCCCGCCACGAGGCCCAGGGTGCCGCTCCGGGTCTCGCTGCCGCTCTTTCTGAAGGTGGCGAGGCCGGCAGCAGGGAGGCTGTAGGTCTTCTCGTCCTTCCCCGACCGGACGGTGAGGCGCCCGTCGGCGAGCGAGAGAAAGGAGGTCTCCTCGCGGCGCACCACCTGCACCATCTCGGCGAAGGCGAGGAGCATGCGCTCGATCTCGTCGTAGGCGAGCGGCCGGTCGGGAGCGCCGGTGACGAGGCCGCTCCGGAGAAGCCAGGCGGCGCGCCGGCGGTCCTCCTCGCTCCAGTCCGGCGGCGGCGACTGCACGAGGTAGGCGACGTCCTCGGGGGCGAGGAGGAGCCGGGCGTCGAGCGCGAGGTCGAAGGCGACGGCGACGAAGCGCTGCACCTCCCGGCGGTCGAGCGAGTGAAGAGTGGTGTTCGGGGCCGCCGTGAGTCCGGCGAGAGCAGCGAGCTGCTGGAGCCGGGCGGCGAGCGCCGCCGGAGCGGTCGCCGGGGTGTTGGCCGGCGTGGCGCTCGTGGGCGGCGGCAGCAGGCGCCGGGTGAGCCCCTCGGGGAAGGGGATGCCGGCGGGGAGGTCGCCGTCGAGCTCCGCCGTCCCCGCCTCGACGCAGGGGACCCCCTTCAAATAGGGCTCCTCTTTCAAGGGGAACATCACCTTGCCATCCTCGGTGTGGCCGCCGCAGGTCGAGCTGTAGAGGGCGTCGACCAGCTCCCCCTGGTAGAGGAGGACCTGGCCCGCGGTCTCCAGCACGGCGCGGTCGGAGAGCGGGTGCTCGACGTCGATGCCGCCATAGACCTGGCAGCGCGGGGTGGCGCAGATGTCGTACCCCTCGCGGTTGAACTCGCCGAGGTTCTTGAGCGCATAGGTGCGGGCGGCGACCGCCTGCGCCTTGAGCGCCTCGACCTGGCTGTACTGCTCCGGCCCCATCTCCGAGGGGACCACCCCGCGCAGGTACTGTTCGAGCGGCAGCTCGTTGATCAGGTTGAGGGTGCCGCGGTCGTTCAAGAAGACGAGGATGCGGCCGTGGTAGCGGTGCCCCTCGGCGCGGACGGCGCCCCCCTCGCTGTCGATCGCCACCCAGCGCCCGGGGAGGAGGGAGGTCGTCGCCCCCTGGGTCAGGCGGAGGGCCGGGGCCGAGACCTTGGCCCCCTCCGACACCACCCAGGCGCCGGTCACCCCGAGGGTCCCGAGGCGCTTGGCCTCGGCCTCCGCCTCCTCGCGCGAGGCGAAGCGGCCGAGCCGGATGCGGTAGAGGTCGATCCCGGCGTCGAAATGGGCGTCGCCCGGCTGGCCGGTCTGGCTCTCCAGCCGCGCCGCGAGCTCCTGGGCCTGGTGCTCGTCGCGGAGCGCTGCGACCTGCAGCCGGTAGAGGCCGGCCTGGGAGGAACCGGGAGCGGGCTCGATGCGCACCGGCTGCACCATGGCGAGCACCCGGTCGTCGCCCGAGACCGTCGTCTCCCCCGAGCAGCAGGGGAGGGTGACCGAGGCCAGATCGCTCGCCAGGCCGACCCGGATGCGCTGCGGGTCCGCCGGGTTGGGGGCCGCCGCCGGCGGCGGAGCTTCCGCCACCGGCGGTGCCGGAGCCGGGGCCGGGGCGGGCGTCACCGGAGGAATGGCCGGCGGTGCCGGACGGCTGTTCGGACGATTGTTCGGAGGAGACGCGGGACGCGGCGCGGTTTTCGGTCGGGCGGGCTGGGTCGAGCCGGCGCAGCCGAAGGCGGCGAGGAGCAGCAGGGCCAGAGGGAGCTGAAGCTTTTTCACGTGGCTAGCGGGCTGCCGGTTCCCCGTGCCGTCTCGCTCCTGACGAGCGCGACGAGGGTGCCGCCCAGGGCGATGAGCAGCAGACCCTGGGTGAAAGACGCGATGAGGGTGAAGCCGATCTCCGCCGCGGCGCGGAGGAGCGGCCGGCCGGTCAAGAGCAGGCCGGCGGTCTGGGCCGCCAGGCCGGCGCCGGCGAGGAGCGCGAAAGGGAGGAGAAAGAGGACGGCGAGGAAGAGGACGGCCCCCAGCCGGGCGCCGAGCACCTCGAGGCCGACCCGGGAGGCGGCGCGGAGCCCCGAGCCCTCGCGCGCCAGGTCGGCCTGGGCGACGGCGTACCAGAGGAGGAGGACGAGGAGGACGAAGCCGAGCGGCAGGGCGCCGCCGCAGCCGATGCCGAGGGCCCCCCCCTCCCCCCAGCGTGCCGCCCCGCCGAGGGTCGCCGACATCCAGAGGGGGACGAGGACGGCCCAGACGACGAAGAGCAGGCCGGCCAAGTTGGCGAAGCCGAAGAAGCGCCGGGCGTAAAGCCCCGCCCAGCCGAAGAAGTTCCGCCAGGCGAAGGTGCGAAAGCTGCGGAGCCCCCGCCCCGTCCCCGGCAGCGCCTGGCGGTCGGCGGCGTGCAGCACCCCGTAGGTGCCGGCCTGCACCCAGGCGTGGAGGAGGACGGCGAGGAGCCAGAGCACGAGCATGCCGAAGAGGGCGGCGCCCAGGATCAGCAGGCGCCCCTGGGCGCGCAGCAGGAGCTCGGAGCGGGTCTGGTCGAGGTCTTCCGGGAGGCTGGCCGTGGCGAGGTCGTACCCCAGGGCGACGAAGGGGAGGGCGGAGCCGACGACGAGGAGGAAGGTCAGGGCGAACCCGTGCAGCCACTGGACGATCACCAGCTCCCAGTTCGCCCCCGAGCTCGCGAGGCCGCGGCGCAGACAGTCGATGGCCGAGAGCCTCATGGAGCGACGCGGGCCTTGTACAGCTTGTGCTCGCGGCGGAAATCGGCGACCGCGGTCAGCTCGATCGGCTGCGCCATCTCGTAGAGGCGGGAGACCAGCGGCGCCTGGATGCGCGAGCTCAAGAGGTGGACGGGCTCCGCCACCCCCGCCGGCACCGTTCCCACCGGATCGCGGCCGCGGTCGAGCCGCTCGGGTTTGACCGCCGCCATGGCGATCGACGCCTCTTTGCCCGGCAGCCGGTAGTTGGTGGTGAAGATCGTCGGCAGCCGGCGCAGATAGCGCTGGTTGATGATCAGGTAGAGGATGTCGCGCACCCAGGGGGTGGCCTGCTGGGCGCCGAGCTCGTCCAAGACCAGGACGTCCGCCTCGGTCAGCGGGTCGAGCACGGCGTGCTTCGACTCCTGGGAGCCGGGATCGAAGGTGGCCTGGATCTGGTGGAGGAGCGAGCCGAACTCGGCGAAGCGGCCGCGCACCCCGTAGCGCTTGATGAGCTCGCGGAGGACGCCCACCGCGAGGTGGGTCTTGCCGGTTCCCGGGGGACCGATGAAGAGGAGCCCCGATTCGGTCCAGCCGCCCCCCTCCTTCAAGAACTGGTCGACATAGCCCTGGGCCGTCGTGCGGGCCTGGACGAGCTGATTGTGCTCGTGGGCGTCGGGGCTGGAGACGAAGAAGCTCGGGATCTTGCAGTGCAGGTAGCGATCGGGGATGGCGGCCGTCGCCAGCAGGTGGGCGGCGCGCTGCCGCTGCCGGCAGGCGCAGGGCCGCGCCCGGCCCGCCCCGCCGTCCGGAGCGATCACCCAGCCGCTCCCCTCACACTCGGGGCAGAGGGCCGACGTCACCTCGCTCTGCGGCATGGCGAGATGGTAGCACGGGGCGAGGGCTGGGCTCGTGGTTGCGCGCCGCTTTGCCGCCTCTCCCGAGGCCCGCCCGGAGACGCCTCGGGGTCGCGCCCCTTCGGGGTGCCGACGGTGGACGGTAGGAGGGACTGAGGCTCTCTCGCCGCCTTGAATCGATCATTGTTCCAGGGACTAAAGCGCTCCGCCTCGGCGCCTCCGGGCCGGGCCTCGGGAGAGGCTCAGGTTTTCGCTGTCCGCGCTGCCGATGCCGTCGATGCCGCCGACGCCACCCGCGCCACCAGCTGCGCCAGGGCGGCGTCCGGCTCGGTGCCCTCGCCTTTCAAGAGCAGCTCGGTGTCGAGCACCAGGGCGGGGAGGCGGGCCAGGAGGGGCTCGGGGATGCGGGAGGCCGCGAGGTAGGCGCGGTGGAGGCGGAAGGGGTGGATGCCGGCGAGGGGGTTTTTGCCGCCGGTCGGCAGGTTGGCCTGGAGGTTGGGGGCGTGGCGGTCCTTGAAGCGGCCGTAGTTCTCCTCTCCGGCCGGCACCCTCGCCAGCCGCATCATGCCGCGGAGCGCCGTCAGCTGGCGGCAGAAGGAGGCGAAGAGAGAGAAGAAGGAGAGCCGCATCGCGAGCGGGTCCTCGGCGGAGCCGATCAGGCGGTGCAGCCGGTCCAGGGCCTCGCTCGGCCGCCCCTGGGCCACGGCGTCGAGGAGCTGCCAGACGTCCTCCTCGCCGCGGTCCTCGACCGCCCGGAGGACGAGTTTGCGGTCGATCTTCCCCCCCGGGGCGAGCCCAGCGAGCTTCCTGTACTCGCCGGCGAAGCGGGCGGTCGAGTCCGCCTCGGCGGCCGTCGAGGCGCCCTTCCGGCCGTCCCCCTCCTGGCGGAGAGTCCGCCGGGCGAGCTCGGCCAATGCATCGCGGGCGATCGAAGTGCCGGTCTGCCGTTCGAGCTCGGTCGCCAGCCGCTCGATCCCCTCCCAGGCGCCGCCCTTCCCGGCCTCCACACCGCCCAGAGAGAGCACCGCCCCGCGTTCGGCCAGGAGGGCGACGACGGGATGATCGGCCGGCGCCGTGCGCTCGGCGAGGACGAGGGCGTGGCCTTGCGGGAGCCCCTCGCGGACGAGGGCGGAGAGCTCCGAGAGGTCGGAGCCGCCCGCCCCTTGAATCCCCTCCCGCCGGGCCGCTTCGAGGAGCGCGGCGAGGCCGGTCTTCAGGTCCTCGAGCTGCCGCTTGCCGCGCTTGCCCCGCCGCCCGGACCCCCCTTCGAGCGCCCAGGCCGGCAGCTCCGCGATCGCCTCCTCGGCGCTCCGGGCGTAGGGGTCGACGTCGAAGAGGTGGAGGGCCTGGAGGAGGCGGACCGCCGCCTGCCGCTCGCGGGCCCCGAGGCCGCGGGCCTCCCCCGCTCCACCGGCCGGGATTCCCTCCTGGGCATCGTCGATCAGGGTCGCGGCGGCGCTGCGGTCGGCGAGCACCGCGGTGTCGACGGCGAGGAGCACTTTGCCCGGCGCGAAAAGGGAGTAAGTCGCGAGGTCGGCGAGGAGGGGGGCGATCGAGGCCGGGTGGCGGTGGGACTCGACCGCGCAGCCGACGGCGGCGGCCAGGGCCTCGGCGATCCGCTCGGCCGCGGGCACCGCGAGAACGAGGTCGCCGGTCACCAGGCAGACTCCCGGCCGCTCGCCGCCCGCGGTCAGCCGGGCGAGGAAGGCCTCGACCTCCGGCCGCGCGCTCGGGGTGTTGGGTGCCGGAGATGCCGGAGATGCCATGGGTGTCATCGCTAGAGAGGATAGAGAACGGGGGGACGTAAGAAAAGGGCGACCACTTTTAAGGGTCGCCCTCGAACCATGCCGCGCGGATGTCTCTTCGAGCTACAGCGAGCGTCGTCTACAGCGCCTCGGCTTCGAGGAGCCCCTTCTCGGCGAGCTCCTGGCAATCGATGCAGAAGCGCGCCCAGGGGACCGCCTCCAGGCGGGGGGCGGCGATCGTCTGGCCGCAGTTGGCGCAGCGGCCGTAGGTCGCCTCGTCCATCCGCCGCAGGGCGGCGTCGATCTGGAGGACCAGCTGGCGCTCGCCGTCGGAGAGGGAGAACATCAGCTCCCGGTTGTAGGAGTTGTTGGCCCGGTCCACGATGTCGTCGGTCCCGTCGTCCGCCGATTCCTGGCCCGCGCGCACGTCCTGCTTGTACATGTTGACGATCTCTTGCTTCTGCGTGAGAAGCCGCGCGCGCAGGGCGTCGTACCCTTCGGTCGACGTTTCCGGGGCAGGCTTGACCTTCTGTATCTTGGCCACGCTGTCTCCTTTCCGATCCAAACACCCGCGAGGTGGTTCGGCCCGTCAGATGGGCTCGCGATGATAGCTCATTCCGGCCGCAATGGAGAGGCTGCGGAAGAGTTGCTCATAAAGCACGGCGCGTGCCAGCTCGTGCCCCAGGGTCAGGGGGCCGAGCGAGAGCACCCAGCGGGCGGCGGCGAGCACTTCGGGGCTCAACCCGAGGTCGGAACCGATGGCGAAGGCGATGGCGTGCGGCCACTCGTCCTGAAGGCGGGAGAGGCGGGCGGCGAGGCCGGGGGAGTCGACCGCCTTGCCGCCGCTGTCCAGGGCCACCAGGTAGAACGGCTCGGGGAGGGCGGCGAGGAGGGCCTTCCCCTCGGCGCGCTGGCGGCCCGGGTCGTCGCCGGAGTCCCGCGCCTTGACCGGCAGGTCGCGCACCGGCACGAAGCGGGCGATCCGCCGCCGGTAGTCGGCGCAGATCTCCTCCCAGCTCGCCCGCTGGTGACGGCCGGCCCAGGCGATCAGGAGCTCGCGGCCGGCCGCCTTCGGCATCAGAGGATCTCTGGATCAGCGTGGGGATGGCCGGTCTCGGCCTTCAGCTCTCCGTCCGGCTCGTCGTCCCGCTCTCTGTCCGGAGCCAGGTTGCGCTCGTCCCCACCCTCGTCCTCAACCCTATCGCCCATATCCCCGACATCGCCCCTATCCCCGACCTCGCCACCGATATCGCCGAAATCGCGCGGCTCGCCGTCGCCCACCATGTAGCGCTCCCACTCGTCGTAGAAGGCGAGGGTTTTAAAGTCGCGCATGCGGTCGAGGAAGACGACGGCGTGGAGGTGGTCGAACTCGTGCTGGAGGATACGGGCCTCGAAGCCGCTGGCCGCATAGTCGAGCGGCCGGCCGTCGCGATCGAGGCCGCGTACCCGCACCCCCGGGTGGCGGGGGACGAGGCCGCGGAGGTCGGGGATCGACAGGCAGCCCTCCCAGTCGTAGACCATCTCGCCGGAGAGCGGGGTGAGCATGGGGTTGATCACGGCATGGAGGGGGATCGCCGAGTCCTCGCCGGTGCGGGGGCCGGCCTCGTAGACGAAGATCTGGAGCCCCACCCCCACCTGGGGGGCGGCGAGGCCGACGCCGGAGGCGGCCCGCATGGTCTCGACCATGTCGTCGATCAGCTCCTGGGTCGCGGCGAGGGCGAGCTGCCCCGCCGCCACCGGCTGGGCCGGGGTGCGGAGGGCCGGATGACCGAGCCGGACGATGGGACGGACAGGCATGCTTGGGCTCCTTTGGACCTTCTTAATATACCGCGAGCAGTTCCTTGAGCTCCTCGCGGGTGAACTGCTGGGCCAGATGCGGATCGTTCTCGGGGACGAGATCGCCCGCGAGGAGGGTCTTTTTCTCGATCAGCGCGTCGATCCGCTCCTCGAGCGTCCCCCGGGTGATCAGCTTCAAAACCTGAACCCCCCGTTTCTGCCCCAGCCGGTGGACGCGGTCCGTCGCCTGGTCCTCCCGCGCCTGGTTCCACCAGCGGTCGTAGTGGATGACGACCGAGGCGGCCGTCAGGTCCACCCCGAGCCCCCCGGCGCGGAGGCTGGCGAGGAAGACCTGGCAGGCGTCGTCGGTGCGGAAGCGGTCGAGCGCTCCCGCCCGGTCCACGGTCTCGCCTTTCAACAGCGCAAAGCCGATATCCCGATGCCGCAGGTAGGCCTCGAAGAGGTCCAGCATCCGGACGTACTGGCTGAAGACGACGACCTTCAAGCCGCTCGCGAGGCACTCGTCCAAGAGCTCCGCGAAGAGGCTCCATTTGCCGGACGGCCGGGTCCAGTCGCCGTACGCCGCGGGGTCGACGAGCGCTGGGTGGTTGCAGATCTGCTTCAAGCGGCTGAGCACGGCGAAGATATGCAGGTAGGGGATGGGGGCGTCGCCGTCGAGCCGGTCTCTTAAGAGCGCGGCCTGCCCGGCGACGACCTCGCCGTAGAGCGCCTGCTGCTCGGCCGAGAGAGAACAGGTGCGCTTGTCGACGATCTTGGCGGGGAGGTCCGGCAGCACCTGGCCCTTGGTGCGCCGCAGGACGAAGGGGGCGAGGAGCCGCCGCAGCCTCCCGAGCGCTCCGGAGTCGGAGCGCTCCTCGATGGGGATGACGAATCGCCGCTTGAAGGCGGCCTCGCCGGGGAGGTAGCCCGGAAGGACGAAGTCGAGGAGGCTCTTGACGTCGCCCACCGTGTTCTCGACCGGCGTGCCGGTGAGCCCGAGGGTGAAGCGCGCCGGCACGGTGGCGAGCGCCTGGTAGGTGACCGTGCCGCGGTTCTTCAAGGTCTGGATCTCGTCGAGGACGAAGACGTCCACGGTGCGCTCGGCAAAGAGCGCGGCGTCGTTGCGGAGGGTGCCGTACGAGGTGAGGATGACGCCGCGGGTGGCGGTCAGCCGGCGCGACGCGCCATGGTGGACGTCGAGCGGCAGGTCCGGCAGGTACCGCCTGAGCTTCTCCTCCCAGTGCGGGAGAAGCGACGTGGGGCAGACGACGAGGAAGAGCCCCGCGGCCGCGGACGTGAGCTCGACGGCGTGGAGGAGCGCCATCGCCTGGTGGGTCTTGCCGAGGCCCATGTCGTCGCAGAGGAGGCCGCCGAAGCCGTTCTGGTAGAGGAACCAGAGCCAGCGGTAGCCGGCCTCCTGGAAGTCGTAGAGCGGCACGCCGAGAGCGGCTGGCTCCGGCGCGGCCGGCTCGCTCCGCAGCTCATCCAAGAGGCGGAGCGAGCGCGGCTCGCCCTCAAGGGTGACCTGCCCTTCGAGGTGCGAGCGCAGCCGCAGGTATTCGAGCGCCGAGACCTCCACCCGCGCCGCGGACCCCACCCCGGCGACCGCGTCGTCCCCCAGCTCGTCCATCCAGGCGAGCGCGTCGTCGCCCACGTCCACCAGCCGGTCGCGGTGGACGAGGAACGGCTGGCCTCGACGCCGCGCTGCGAGAAGCGTTTCGAAGGGGATGCTGTCCCCGCCCACGTCATAGAAGAGGGCGAGCTGCAGCCGGCCGGCCCGTTCGGCCGTCAGGCGCACGGTCGCACCGGAGGACCAGCCCGCGGTGACCGCGGCCCGGAGGGTGGGGGAGAGGAGCGCCGCCGGCATCCGCCGGAGCTCGTCTCGATGGCGGGCGAGAAAGCGGACCACCTGCTCGCGGGGGACGATCGTCTCGCGGCCGAACGGCACCCCGAGCCCCGACGGCGAGTAGCCCCCGGCGAAACCGAGGCTCGCCTGCGGCGCCGCCTCCGGCTCGGCGAAGGCGGGTCCGGGGCGGGCGAGAGCGGCGAAGACGCCTCTCTCCGGCAGGTAGAAGAACCCTCCGAGCTCCAGGAGCGACTCGCAATCGTGGATCTCCTCTCCGTTCCCGCCGCCAGCGCCGAGCTCCGAGAGGACGACCGGGGTCAGCCGCAGGGTCTCGTCCGGGCCGAGCCCGACCCGGAAGGAGGGGGTGAGGACCGCGCCCAGGACCGTCTGCCCCCGCCGGGTGAAGAACTCGCCGTCCCGCTCGCGCAGCAGCCGGCCGACCGCCGCCGGCGCCGGGGAGATTTCGAGGACCGTGCCGCTCGCCTCGGCGTGCCGGAAGACGAGCCGTCCGTCCCGGCAGGAGATGTCCAGGAACCCCTCCCACCCCGCGCCGTGGGCCTCGAACCCGCTCTTGGCCCAGGCGAACCAGGCGGAGTCCTCCCAGGCCTGCTGGTTGGTCTTGACGCCCGAGCGTTTGAGCACGACCTCCTCGGCGGTCTCGGTGTGACGGCGGAGCGCCTGTTCCTTGGCCGTCCGCGCCGCCGCCGGCGCCGCCGGAAGCGGGGGCAGCGGGGGCACCGCCTTCTCGCGGCCGTCGAAGGCGGCCCGGGCGAGGAGGAAGAAGAGGCTCCGCTCGAAGCGCTCCTGCGGGCCGAGTCCCGAGGCTTCGGGCGAGACGGTGGAGAGCGCGAGCGCGGCGACGTGCGGACAGAGGGTGCCGGCGCTGAGAGCCGGCGAGCAGGGGCAGAGCGCCACCAGGAACTTGCCGGCGCGGTCGAGCACCAGGGTGACGGCGAAGGCCCGGCCGTTGGGAGCGACGACGTCGCCGGCCAGGCCGCCACGGAAGAACGTGGCGTTCTCGACCCGCCCGGCCGCGAGGAGCCGGGTCGCGGTTTTCAGGGTATCGGCGGAGAAGAGGGAGAGGAGGTCGGACACGGGAAGGAGAGCATATCGGAGCCTCTCCTCCCTGTGGAGTCGTCGGTTCAGGGTAAATATTTCGCCGGCTCGGCGAGGCCTTCCCGCTGCCGCAAAGACCCGGAACGTCTCCCGACACCGCTCGGAACCTCCCGGACGCGGTTGGGAAGCTCCCGGACGCCGCGGAAAGTCCTCTGGACGGTGTTTGAGATCTGCCAGACGGCGTTTGGGGATGGCTGGATGCCGTTTGAGACCTCCCGGACACCGTTGGGGCCCTTCCGGACAGCTCCTGAAAGCTTCCGGACGGCTTTTGGAAGCTGCCGGAACCCGTGGAAAGTCTTCAGGAACCCGTGGAAAGTCTCCAGGGACCCGTGGAAAGTCTTCAGGAACCCGTGGAAAGTCTTCAGGAACTCGTGGAAAGTCTTCAGGAACTCGTGGAAAGTCTTCAGGAACTCGTGGAAAGTCTTCAGGAACTCGTGGACAGTCCTCGGGAACTCATGGAAAGTCTTCAGAAACGCGCGTAGAAAGTCTCTGGAACCAGCCGACCGCCAATGCCCTGGGTTCTGGTAGCAGGGAGTTGTACCCCAGCGTGGACGGCCGAGGAGAGCAATCGACCGCTGCGCAGCCGTGCATTGTGCGGCTGGCCGGCTCGGCAGGGCGGTGGCGGCGACGACCGAGAGGAGGAGGGCGGCAAGCCAGACCGCCGGAGAGACAGGCGCCCTGCCCCTCCGGCGAGTCCGCCCGCTTACCGCGCCCCGAGCGTAACCTTCACCTCCCGCACCTCCCCCGCCCGCGACAGCCGGAGCGCCGCCTCTTTTCCTGCCCGCTCCTCGCCGAGGAGCGACTGGAGCTCGCCCATGTCGCCCAGGGGGTGACCGTCTAGGGAGAGGAGGACGTCGCCCAGGAGGATGCCGGCCTGCTCGGCGGGGCCTCCGGGCTGCACGGCGACGACGATCAGGCCCACGGGGTGGCCGGCCTGCTCGGCGATGGGGCCGGGGAGGCGGACCGGATGAGCGCCGACTCCCAGGTAGCCGCGCTTCACCCCGCCGTGGACGAGGAGCGCTTCGACCACCCTCTCCAGCGTCGCGGCGGGGAGGGCGATCCCCTGGCCGCGCTGGAGACCGGCGTCGTTGAGCCCCAGCCCGCGGCCGGAGACGTCGATCAGGAGGCCGCCGGTGAAGCCGCGCTGGTGGGCGACGTCGGTCGCGAGATAGCGGTCGATCTTGCCGCCGGAGCGGGTCTGCCACTCGGGACCGAGGGCGGCGACCACCCCGAGGGAGGCGCGCACGCTCTGGCCCGGCCGCGACAGGGCGAGGACGAGGTGGCCGAGCTTCAAGCTGTCGGTATCGGCGGGGGCCCAGGAGACGGGTTTCAGGTCGGTGGCTTCGACCCGAAGGACGGCGAGGTCGGTCCCGGGGTCGCGGCCGACGAGGCGGGCCGGGACCTTCCGGCCGTCGGGGAGGCCGACCTCGATCCCCTCCTCCCGCTCGATCTTGTGGTCGGCGGTGACGATCGCACCGTCCGCGGACCAGACGATGCCGGAAGAGGAGGGTCCGCGGTGGCGGCCCTCGATGCGTACGACGCTGGCGCTGGCTCCCTCGACCGCGGCGGCGAGGGCATCGGAGAACTGTTGGATTTCGTTGGGGTTACTCATGACCCCAGAGTAGCGGGCGGCGGCGGGGTGTACATCCGCCGATCCGGTAGGCGGGACCTGCCCGATCAGGCAGGTCGGAATAGGACGGTCGGAAGAGCGCTTTCGAGGCTCCGGGCCAGGTCTCTAGATGAAGGATCGACCTCTGGCGTAGAGTAGAGCTAACCATAAGTGGAGAGGAGCCCGCCATGTGTGCCGCCTACCGAGCTGTCCTACAGGGGAATCGCCTGAAATGGCGTGATGAGGAGCCGGAAGGTCTCTCGCCGGACCGCGGAATCGAGGTTTCTGTCACCATTCTGGATACCGTGGATTCCAGAGCGACCGCGAAGGCGCGAGGCGCCGCGATGGCCGCCGCTCTGGAGGGGCTGGCTGCATCCGGAGGGCCCGGGAGCTTCGGGGATGCTGCCGACTGGGAACGGGAGACGCGGGAGGAAAGGATTCTTCCTGGTCGTGAATCCTGATGCTCCTCGACAGCAACATCATCATCTACTCCGCGCAGCCCGAGAATAAATTTCTCCGGCAGCTCATCGCCGAGAGCGCGCCGGCGGTATCCGCTGTCAGCTATGTCGAGGTTCTCGGGTACCATCGCCTTACTAAAACGGAACGCCGGTATTTCGAAGCTTTTTTCGATGAAGCTTGGACCCTGCCTCTCTCGCAGCCCATCCTCGACGAAGCGGTGCGGCTCCGCCAGGCAAAGAAGATCAAGCTGGGTGACTCCCTGATCGCGGGCACTTCTCTCCTGCACAATCTAACCTTGGTCACCCGGAACGTCGACGATTTCATCGGGATTAACGGTCTCCGAGTGCGGAACCCCTTCTCGGAAGCCGGCTTGTCCATCGGCTAGGGAACCCCTCACCGTACCGTCGGCATTAGCCGCGATATAGCCGTTGAGACGCTACAGCAGGATCAGCCCCATCCGTGCTCCACGGACCACCGCGTCCGTCCGCCCCTGCGCGCCGAGCTTGCCGGAGATGGCGTTGACGTGGAACTTCGCGGTGTGCTCGCTGATCCCCAGGCGGGCGCCGATGAGCTTGTTCGAGAGCCCTTGGGATAAGAGCTGGAGGACCTCGACCTCGCGGGGGGTGAGCGGCTCGACCGGGCCTTCCAGATCGGCAGCCGGGGCAGCAGCATTGGCGACCTGGCCTCTAGCGTCATCGATCTGTGGCTCGAGGAGGGCGGGGGAGAGGGCGGCGTCGAGGACGACTAGACCCTGCGCCACGGCCTCTAGCGCGGCGGCGAGACGGGGGGCTGCGGTGTCGCGGTAGAGGACGCCGTGGGCGCCGGCCGCCAGGGCCTCGGCGGCGTGGCCGTCGTCGGGGACGAGGGCGAGGAGCGGCACCCCGTCCTCGCCGGGGGCTCCCGGCGGTTCGAGGGGGGTTTCCGGACGGGGACCGAGATCCCAGAGGACCACGTCGGGGTCGTCCTGGGCGAGGGCGGCGGCGGCGTCCTCGCCGGGGGCCGATTGCCCCACGATCGCGATTTCAGGCTCGCTCGCGAGGAGGGCGGCGAGGCCGCTCCGGGCTAGCGGGTCGTCGCCCACGAGGAGAACCCGGAGCCTTCCGCCCCCCCGGCTCCGGCCCCGGTCGGCGTCTTCGGCTTCGGCGAAGGGCTCCATTCCGAGCGGCCTGCCTAGCCGACCAGCTCGACCAGATCGCCCACCGCCAGTGCCCCACCCTGGACGACGTAGGCGTTCAAGGCGAGGAGCCCCCCGAAGTCGCGCTGGATGCCGTTGAAGACCTCCACGTCCTGCTCCTGGGTGTCGGGATCGAAGGTGGTCATGACGCAGCGCTGGCGGAGCCGTTCGAGGCCGATCACCACGCTGCCGCCAACGCCGCCAACGCTGTCAACACCGCCGATGCGCAGCCGCCGGTCTTCCCAGTCGCGCTCGGCGAGGCCGGGGACGCCGCCGATCACCAGGTTCGGGCGCAGCCGCCGGAGGTCGTGGCCGAAGGCTAGGATCGCGCCGTCGGTCGCCACGAGGAGGGGGAGGACGTCGAAGCGCCGGGGAGCCCCGTCGTCGACGAGGCGGGCGCCCGGGCCGGCGGCGGCCTCGACGTCCCGGGCCACCTCGGCCGACTGCCAGGGCCGGCCGTCGACCAGCGGCTCGCCGGTGGCATCCAGAGTGGCGCGATGCCCCAGGAGGTGGGGGCGGGTGCGGGCGGTGAGGACCCGGCCGCGGGCGTCGAGGACCTGGATCTTGCGATCGCCGGCGATCCCGTCCGGCAGCAGCTCGGCCCGTTCGAGCCGTTCGCCCGCCATCGACTTGACCGGGTAGCGCCAGAGGGCGGAGATCCACATGGCTCAGGCCCCGGTCTTCCCCCGCCGCTCCCGGAGCTCCGCGAAGATCTCGGCCACCGGGGCGAATCCGCCGTCGGGAAAATTGTCGGGGTTGTCCCAGAACTCGGCAAGGGCGCCCTCCCCCCAGCGCTCGTAGACCGCGACTTTCAGCATCAGCTGCAGCTTGTCGCAGGCCTTGACCAGCCGTGCCTCGGGGGTGGCGGCCGCCTGGTACTCGGCGTAGAGCTCCTGCGCCCGGGCCGGGAGGGGAGCGAGGACGTCCGCCATCGCCGCGGCCTCGGCGATCTTCTTGGCGCCCTCGGGAAAGTAGTGGGCGGAGGTTCTGGGGAGGTCGCCGATCCGCAGCTCGGCGAGATCATGGACGAGGGCGATCTCGACCGCCCGGGAAACGTCCACTCCAGGGATCTGCGCCCCCAGCGACCAGACGAGGAAGAGGACGTGCCAGCTGTGCTCGGTGACGCTCTCGGGGTCAGCGACCCCGCGGAGGACGAAGCCGCTCCGCGGTACGCGGTCCAGAACCTGGAGCTCCAAGAGGAGGTCCAGTAAGTTGGCGTTGGGACCCATCGCGCGGCTCTCCAGCCTGACCTATGCCGGCGTGGCCGGCTTGCCGGTTGCGGAGGGAGTGGCCGGCGTGGCGGGTCTGACGCCATGCTTCTCGATCGCCTTCTTCGCCTCGATCGCCGCCTGCCGGACCTTGAGGCTGGGATCGTCGCCCGCGATCCGGTCGAGGGCGGGGAATTCCTCCGGCCCGCCGACCGCGCCCAGGGCGGTCAAGGCGCTCAGCATGGCCTCCTCCTGCTGGTCGCGGGTGATCTCGGGGACCTGGGCGAGGAGCTTTCGGTCGACCATGGTTTCGAGCACCGGCACCGCCGACCGGTCGCCCAGATGGGCGAGGGAGAGGGCGGCGTTCCAGCGCACGTCGGCGATGCCGTCTTCGAGATGCGGCTGGAGCTTGGGCACCGCGGCCGGGTCGCCGATCTCGCCCAGGGCGAAGGCGGCGGTCTTGCGGATGCCCGGGTCGGGGTCGGCGAGGGCCTCGGCGAGCGACCCCTCGGCCGTGCGGTCGCCGAGCGACCCCAGGGCCCAGAGGGCGTAGATGCGGGTCTTGTCGTCCGGGTCCTTCAAGGCGGCGGAGAGGAGCGGCGCCGCCTGGGGGTCCTTGGTGCGGCCGAGCACCAGCGCGAGGTACTGCTTGACCTCGGGCTCGCTCGCCTCCTTGAACATTCTCCGCACCTGCTCGCGCGCCCCCGGCTCCTGGTCGAGCGCGTGGGGGTCGTTGGTGAGGATCTTCGACAGCTCGTAGGCCGCCTGGGTGCGCCGCGGCTTCCAGCCCGACTGGAGATCGTTCAGGCAGTCAGCGGTCGTCAGCCGGTCGTGAGCGATCCAGCCGAAGCCGATGAAGACGGCGACGCAGAGCAGGACGACCAAAAGGGGGACGACGAAGAGGCCGAGGAACTGCCGCAGCGCCGAGGCGCCCTCCTCGGGAGGCTCGGGAGCGGACGACGGGGGAAAATTTTGAGGCTCGGACATGGGGCGGCGAGCATAGCGCAAGGGGAGGAGGTCTGTCTTTTCATTCTCGCAGCTCCAGAATATGCTCGGGCACTGCCGCCCTTGGAACGCCCTTGGACGCTCTTGGAGAAGCCCGGGGGCTGGCGAACCGGATCAGCGTCACTTCCAGAAAGGAACGTCATGAAGAAGAGAGAGCTGAAGAAGAGCCTGAAGTTCCAGTTGAACCGTGAGACGCTGCGCGCACTGGAGCATCCGGAGCTCGAGCGGATCGCCGGTGGTACCCCCACCGCTCTGTCCTGCACCTGTTCTGCGAACAGCAGGTTCACCTGCTGCACGAACTTCTGCTGAGCTCCCCGAAGTAGAGATGCGGGGCGGCGTTCCATCGCCGTCCCGGTTTCGCCGACGTGTCGCCCGGCGTGTCGGGGTCGAGGTCCGGACCTAGCAACTGCGACGTTTCGGGCCTGTCGCGTCGCAGACCTGCGGGTCAGCGCAGAGGTCCGATGCCGTGGGCCGCGAGCCCGATCGCGGCACCCAGGGCGCCGAGCAGCGGCTCGGGCGCCTTCTTCCACAGGAAGAGGATCAAGAGGCTGAGCGCGGCGATCGCCAGCCCATCGTCGTATGGGCTTCGAAGCCGGATTTATCCGGCGTAGCTCGTAGCCGGCCGAGAGGACGCCTCGCCCCGCCTTCCACCCTCTTCCTCTGCAGGCGGGAGAATCCGGGCACGCTAGTGATTCGGGGCTCGCCTTCATCCCACCTTCCGGTGCAGGCGCGCCGTCACCGCATGCGCCCATCTCCATCCCTCGATCTCTCGGGCCCCTGTCTTGCACGTCGTTCAGACCGCTGCTAGGATGCCGCTTGTGACGACTTTCACAAAGTCGGATCGGGCGACTTGAACCGGGGATGGGGCTAGGGATATGGTGCCCTCCGTAGGAGCCAGGGGGGAGGAGCGCGGATGCCGCAGATCTTCCATCGCAGCACGAACACGATCGCCAAGGTGAGCATCTTCGGCGGGGTCTTCTTCCTGGCCTTCTTCGGCTGGGTGTATTCGGAGCTCCTGCGCTCGCACTATGTGACCGGGCAGGAGGTGGTCAAGCCGCAGCCGGTGCCGTTCAGCCACGAGCACCACGTGGCGCAGCTGGGGATCGACTGCCGGTACTGCCACACCTCGGTCGAGAAGTCGTCGTTCGCCGGCATGCCGCCCACCGCCACCTGCATGAACTGCCACAAGCAGATCTGGACCAACGCCGCCCTTCTGGAGCCGGTGCGGTCCTCCTACTCGACCAACACGCCGCTCCGCTGGTCGCGGGTCCACGACCTGCCCGACTTCGTCTACTTCAACCACAGCATCCATGTCGCCAAGGGAGTGGGCTGCGCCACCTGCCACGGGCGGGTCGACCGCATGCCGCTCCTGTACCAGAATGCGTCTCTCCAGATGGAGTGGTGCCTGGACTGCCACCGGAACCCGGCGAAGTACATCCGGCCCAGGGAGCAGGTGTTCAACATGGCCTGGCAGCCGCCGGCCGACGACCCGGGCTTAGGTGCCCGGCTGGTCAAGAGCTACCACGTGCTGCCGCCGCGCAACCTGACGAGCTGCTCGACCTGCCACCGCTAGGGTGAAGGGGAAGGGACCTGTGAACGAGAGCGAGGACCGCACGCCCATGGAGAGCGCCGACTCGATCGACCGGATGGGGCAGTCCGGGTCGCTCGACCTCGACGCTGTAAAGGAGAAGCTCCAGGGAGCCCAGGGGCCCGAGATGTGGCGGAGCCTGGACGAGCTCGCCGGCACCCCGGACTTTCAGGAGTGGCTGCACCGCGAGTTCCCCCGCCAGGCCTCGGAATGGGTCGAGCCCGCCGACGACGGGGTCTCCCGCCGTGCTTTCCTCCAGCTCGCCGGCGCCTCTCTGGGGCTCGCCGGCTTGACCGGCTGCACCAAGCAGCCGCTCGAACGGATCGTCCCCTACGTCCGCCAGCCCGAGGAGGTCGTGCCGGGCAAGCCGCTCTACTTCGCCAGCACCCACGTTCAGGGGGGCTACGGCTACGGGGTGCTCGCCGAGAGCCACACCGGCCGGCCGACGAAGATCGAGGGCAACCCCGATCACCCGGCGAGCCTGGGGGCGACCGACGTCTTCGCCCAGGCCTCGGTGCTCGACCTCTACGACCCCAACCGCTCGCAGTCGATCGTCAACCTCGGCCGCATCCGCACCTGGGGGGCCTTCGTCAACGAAGCGTCGCCGCTCTTGAAGGCCCAGCAGGCGCTGGGCGGCCTGGGGGTGCGCATCTTGACCGGCACGGTCACCTCGCCGACCTTCGCCGACCAGATGCGGACGATCCTCGCCCAGTACCCGAAGGCGCGCTGGCACCGATGGGAGCCGGCGGCGGCGCACGACGAGTCCCTCGCCACGGTCGCCGCCCTGGGCGGGCCGCACGACCGGATCTACGACCTCACCCAGGCGAAGGTCGTCCTCTCGCTCGACTCCGACTTCCTCACCCAGGGGCCGGGGAGCCTCCGCTACTCGCGGGACTTCTCGCGCGCCCGCCAGGTAAGGGCCAAGCGGCCGACGATGAACCGGCTCTACGCCGTCGAGAGCATGCCGACCAACACCGGGACGCTCGCCGACCACCGCCTGCCCCTGCCGCCGGACGAGATCGCCGCCTTCGCCCTCGCCTTGGCCGCTGCTCTGGGAGTGGCCGCCGGTACCCCGGCGACTCCGCTCTCGCCGCGCGCCCAGCAGCTGGTCGCCGCGGTAGCGAAAGATCTCCAGGCCAACCCCGGCGCCTCGCTCGTCGTGGCCGACGGCTATGCCCCGCAGGCGGTGCAGGTCCTCGCCCTCGCCATCAACGAGAAGCTGGGGAACGTCGGGAAGACCGTGCGTTTCATCCGGCCGGTCGAGGCCGACCCGGTCGACCACCTGCGGTCGATCGAGGAGCTGGTGATCGATCTGAACGCCGGCAAGGTCGAGGCCCTCTTCGTCCTCGGCAGCAACCCGGTCTACACCGCCCCGGCCGACCTCGGGTTCGCCGACGCCTACCAGAAGGCGCGCTTCCGGGTCCATCACGGCCTCTACCAGGACGAGACGGCGCAGCTCTCGGAGTGGCACATCCCCGAAGCGCACGCCCTGGAGACCTGGGGCGACGCCCGCGCCTTCGACGGCACTGCGTCGATCATCCAGCCGCTCATCGAGCCGCTCTACGAGAGCAAGAGCGTCCACGAGCTCCTCGGCCTCTTCGCCAACCAGATCGACGCCACCGCCTACGACGTCGTCCACGCCTACTGGCAGAAGAATCTGCCGGCTGCCGCCAAGACCGGAGGAGACCCCGAGGCGGCCTTCAGGAAGGCGCTCCACGACGGGGTGATCCCGGGGACCGCCGAGCCGGCGGCGACCGCGGCGGTCAACGCGGAGGCCGTGCAGCAGGCGGCGGCGACGATTTCGGGCGCCAAGACCGATCCGCAGGTGGTCACCCTCCTCTTCCGCCCCGACCCCACGGTGTGGGACGGCCGCTACTCCGGCAACCCCTGGCTCCAGGAGCTGCCGAAGCCGATGACCAAGCTGGTGTGGGACAACGCCCTCGTCCTCGGCCCCGCCCTCGCCCGGCAGTTGAAGCTCCAGATCGAGGACGTGGTCGAGGTCTCGGCGGGGGGCCGGAAGGTCAAGGCGGCGGTCTGGGTCCAGCCCGGCCACGCCGACCGCTGTGCCACCCTTCACCTGGGCTACGGCCGCTGGAGCGCCGGGCCGGTGGGCAACGAGCACGGGGTCAACGCCTACGCTCTCCGCACGACCGCCGCCCTCTGGGCGGTCCCCGGGATCGGCCTCAAAGGCACCGGCGACACCTTCACCCTCGCCAGCACCCAGAACCACCACCTCCTGGAGAGCGGCACGGACGAGATCCCGACCGCCGATCGGGAAGCCGTGGCCCGCCGGCCGGTGCGCACCGGGACCCTCGGGGATTTCGTCAAGAACCCCAATCTCGTCCACGAGAAGCCCGGCGAGCCGAAAGAGGAGGGGACGGAGGACCTCACCCTCTACCCGCGCTACGAGTACAAGGGCTACGCCTGGGGGATGGCGATCGATCTGAACGTCTGCACCGGCTGCAGCGCCTGCGTCGTCGCCTGCCAGTCGGAGAACAACATCCCGACGGTGGGCAAAGAGCAGGTCTTGAAGCAGCGCGCCATGCACTGGCTGCGGATCGACCGCTACTTCGAGGGCGACCTGGACGACCCCGCCGTCCATCACCAGCCGGTCCCCTGCATGCAGTGCGAGAACGCCCCCTGCGAGCTGGTCTGCCCGGTGGCCGCCACCACCCATAGCGCCGAGGGTCTAAACGACATGGTCTACAACCGCTGCGTGGGGACCCGGTACTGTTCGAACAACTGCCCCTACAAGGTGCGGCGGTTCAACTTCCTGCGCTTCTCGAACCACGACGTGCCGGTCCTGAAGCTCCGCGAGAACCCCGACGTCACCGTCCGCATGCGGGGCGTCATGGAGAAGTGCACCTACTGCGTGCAGCGGATCAACCGGGCGAAGATCGACACCGAGGTCGCCGGCCGGACGGTGGTGCCGGGCGACATCCAGACCGCCTGCCAGCAGGCCTGTCCCACCGAGGCGATCGTCTTCGGCGACAACAACAACCCGGCCTGGGTGTCCACCCAGCGCAAAGCCGATCCCCTGAACTACGCGCTCTTGGAAGAGCTCAACACCCGGCCGCGGACAACCTATCTGGCGAAGCTCCGGAATCCGAACCCCGAATTGCCCGCAGGCAAGTTGGAAGGCAAGAGGATCTGATGGCGACGATCGACGAACGGGCGATGCTCCCCGACGGCTTGCCCGAGAAGCCGTACCGGCCGCCGGTCCTGGCGCCGGGCTACACCCCGGGCACGGTCACCGACAAGATCAGCGCGGTGGTGCTGGCGAAGACCCCGCGCTGGTGGTACGTCGCCTTCGGCCTCTCCTTCTGCCTGATGATGCTCTTCCTCGCCTCGGTGACCTGGCTGTTCGCCAAGGGCGTCGGGGTGTGGGGGGTCAACCAGCCGGTGGGCTGGGGCTTCGCCATCGTCAACTTCGTCTGGTGGATCGGCATCGGTCATGCCGGCACTCTCATCTCCGCCGTCCTCCTGCTGCTGCGCCAGGAGTGGCGGACGTCGATCAACCGCTTCGCCGAGGCGATGACCCTCTTCGCCGTCGCCTGCGCCGGCATGTACCCCGTCCTCCACCTGGGCCGGCCGTGGCTCGCCTACTGGCTCTTCCCCTATCCCAACACGATGGGCCTCTGGCCGCAGTTTCGGAGCCCGCTCATCTGGGACGTCTTCGCGGTCTCGACCTACGCCACGGTGTCGCTCCTCTTCTGGTACGTCGGCCTGATCCCCGATTTGGCGACGCTCCGCGACCGGGCGAAGAACCGGTTCTCGCAGATCTTCTACGGCTTCTTCTCCATGGGCTGGCGGGGCTCGGCCTCGCACTGGCACAACTACGAGGCCGCCTATCTCCTCCTGGCCGGCCTCGCGACGCCGCTCGTCGTCTCGGTGCACACCGTGGTCTCGTTCGACTTCGCGATCGGCATCGTCCCCGGCTGGCACTCGACGATCTTCCCCCCCTACTTCGTGGCCGGGGCGATCTACGACGGCTTCGCCATGGTGCTGACGCTCACGATCCCGCTCCGCGCCGCCTTCGGGCTCCAGGACTTCATCACCACCCGGCATTTGCAGAACATGGCGAAGGTGATGCTCGCGACCGGTTTGATCGTCGTCTACGGCTACGGGATCGAGATCTTCTTCTCGGCCTACAGCGCCAACCGCTACGAGCAGTTCATGATCCTCAACCGGATCACCGGCCCCTATCACCTCCACTGGCGGCTGCTCATCCTCTGCAACGCGATCGTGCCGCAGCTCCTCTGGTTCCGGAAGGTGCGGACCAACCCGGTGCCGCTCTGGATCGTCTGCATGTTCATCAACGTCGGCATGTGGTTGGAGCGCTTCGTCATCGTCATCACGAGCCTCCACCGCGACTTCCTGCCGTCGTCCTGGGGCATGTACCGGGGCACGATGATCGACTGGGGCACCTTCATCGGGACGATCGGCCTCTTCTTGACCCTCCTCTTCCTCTTCATCCGCTTCCTGCCGATGATCTCGATCGCCGAGATGCGCGCTCTCACCCCGGGCTCTCAGGGTGAGGGCATGGAGACACCGGAATGAGCATTCAGCTGGAAGAGCGGCCCATCCTCTACGGGCTGATGGCGGAGTTCGATACCCCGGACGACCTCATCCACGCGGTCGAGCGGGTGCGCGCCACCGGCTACCGCCAGGTCGAGGCCTACACCCCGTATCCCATCGAGGAGGTGTCGCACGCGCTCGGCATCCACCACTCCTGGATGTCGCTCCTCGTTCTCATCGGCGGCATCCTCGGCGGCACCGGCGGCTACCTGCTCCAGTACTGGATCAACCTCTACGCCTACCCGATGAACATCGGCGGCCGGCCCATGCACAGCTGGCCGGCGTTCATCGTGCCGACCTTCGAGTGCACGATCTTGATGGCCGCCCTCTTCGCCGTCTTCGGCATGTTCGCCCTGAACGGCCTGCCGCAGCCCTACCACCCGGTCTTCAACGTGCCGCGCTTCGCCGAGGCGTCGCGCGCCCACTTCTTCCTGGTCATCAAGGCGGCCGACCCTCGGTTCGACCGCGCGGCGACCGAGAAGCTCCTGGCCGATCTCAATTCGAGCGAGGTGGCGGAAGTTGAAGTCTAGAACCCCTTCATGGCTAGTGGCCTGCCTGGCGCTCGGCATCGCTCTCGGCCTTGCGCTCGGCCTGGCCGGCTGCCGGCAGAACATGCACAACCAGGCGAAGTACATCCCGCTCCGCGAGAGCGAGTTCTTCGCCGACGGGACCTCGGCGCGGCCGCTCCCCGCCCACACCGTGGCGCGCGGCTTCCTCCGCGCCGATACTGGCGGCACCGGCGTCTACACGGGACTCGCCCGGGACGGCAAGCCGGTCGCCGATTTCCCCTTCCCGGTCACCCGCGAGGTGCTCCTGCGTGGCGAGCAGCGCTACAACATCTTCTGCTCGCCCTGCCACGACCGGGCCGGCACCGGGCGCGGCATGGTGGTGCAGCGCGGCTACAAGCAGCCGCCGTCCTACCACATCGACCGCCTGCGGAACTCGCCGGTGGGCTATCTCTACAACGTCGTCACCGAGGGCTTCGGGGTGATGCCCTCCTACGCCAGCCAGATTCCGCCCGAGGACCGCTGGGCGATCGTCGCCTACGTTCGCGCCCTCCAGCTGTCGCAGAACGCCCGCCTGGCCGACCTCTCCCCCGAGGAGCGGGCGCGGCTCGACGCGGCTTTCAAGCTGCCGCCGGTTCGGCCCGAGGACGAGGGGCCGCGCGACGGGATCCAGGCTCCCGAGCCGCTCCGGGGGGAGACGGCGGGGCGGACGAAGGATGGGAGGGATCACCAGTGACGACCCTCGACGTCGGACAGAAGCCCCTCCGCCTGCCGTTCGCGGCCGCCGACTGGGCCGTGCCGGGAGACCTGGACGGCCTGCAGCGAAAGGCCCTCCTCGCCGGGGCGATCGGCACCGTGGCTTCTCTCCTCGGCCTCTTCTTGAACGCGCCGGTCTTCTTTCGCGCCTATCTGGTCGCCTGGCTCCTCGTCGTCGGGGTGGCCGTGGGCTGCCTCGCGCTCTCCATGCTCCACCACCTGTCGCGGGGCGCCTGGGGCTTGATGGTGCGCCGGCCCATGGAGGCGGCGGCGCGGACGATCCCGCTGGTCGCCCTGCTCTCCATCCCCATCCTCCTCGGCATGAAGCAGATCTTCGTCTGGGCGCGGCCGGAGGTGGTCGCCCACGACGTCATTCTCCAGGAGAAGCACTGGTACCTGAACGTGCCGTTCTTCATCCTCCGGCTGGTGATCTACTTCGTCGTCTGGGGGGGCTTCGGCTTCATTCTCGACCGCCTGTCGCGCCGGCAGGACGTGGCACCCGATCCCGGCCTCGCCCGCCGGATGCAGCTCATCGCCGCGCCGGGTCTCGCCATCTACTGCCTGCTCGCCACCTTCGCTTCGGTCGACTGGCTGATGTCGCTCCAGCCGCACTGGTTCTCGACCATCTACGGCATCTACTTCATCGGCGGGCAGAATCTGGCGGCCCTGGCGTTTCTCATCCTCATCGCCTTTTATCTGTCGCGCCGGGAGCCCATGGAGCGGGTGCTCGCCCCCCGGCACTTCCACGACTACGGCAAGCTCTTCCTCGCCTTCGTCATGCTCTGGGCCTACTTCTCGTTCTCCCAGTTCCTCATCATCTGGGCCGGCAACCTGCCGGAGGAGATCGTCTGGTACGTGCGGCGGATCGAGAACGGCTGGGGTTGGCTGGCCCTCGCCCTCGTCCTCTTCCACTTCGGGATGCCGTTTCTCCTCCTCCTCTCGCGCGGTTTGAAGCGGGTACCGAAGCGGCTCGGGAGCCTCGCCCTCCTGATGCTCTTCATGCGCTGGGTCGACCTCTACTGGCAGGCGGAGCCGGCCTTCCACAAGGGGGAGTTCTACTTCCACTGGCTCTTCCTCGCCACCCTCCTGGGCCTGGGGGGGATCTGGCTCTACGCCTTCTGCGCCGAACTGAAGAAGCGGCCGCTCCTGCCGATCAACGATCCGTTCCTGGCGGAGGCCGTCGCCCATGAGTGAGCACGGGAAGCACGAGCAGCCGGCGGACGTGCCGCGCCGGCCGGGGGAGGTCCACACGCCGGACGCGGTGCAGTACGACCGTGACTTGAACGTCCGCGGGGTGGTCATCTCGGCGGTCTCACTGGCGGTCGGCACCCTGGTCGTCCTCGCCCTCGTCTGGTGGCTGTTCACCGGTCTGCGCCGGCTGGAGAAGGCGGCCGATCCGCCGGCGCCGGCGCTCCGCGAGGTGCGCGAGCGCCACCTGCCGCCCGAGCCGCGCCTGCAGTCCGACGCCGACGGCGACATGCGGGGGCTCCGCGCCGCCGAGGACCAGATGATCGAGCGCCCCTCCTGGATCGACGAGAAGCAGGGGACCGTGCGCATCCCGGTCGACCTCGCGATCGACGTCCTCGTCCGCCGCGGGCTCCCAGTTGCGAACGGGAATCCCGGAGGGACGGGCGGTGCGGGGGCGCCGGGCGCCCTGGCGAAGCCCGCGCCGGCTGCACCGACACCGACGACGACCGCCCCCGCACCGCCGACCCCGGTCGCCCCCGCGGCCAAATCGACCGGAGGCGCACGGTGAAGCGGGCCCTCGTCCTTTCCGGGCTTCTCCTCGCCGCGGTCTCCGCGTTCACGGCCCTCCCGGTCTCGGCTCAGCCGGAGTTCCCGTCGCCCGTCCACGAGGCATCGGTGCCGGCGAAGCAGATGCCGACCCCGCTCAAGAACATCGGGTACGACCAGCGGCTGGGGGAGTCGCTCCCGCTCGCCGCCCCGGTGCGGGACGAGACCGGCCGCACGGTCCCCCTGGGCTCTTTCTTCGGAGCGCGGCCGGTGATCTTCGTCCTCGCCTACTTCCGCTGCCCGATGCTCTGTAACGTCGTCATGGACGACCTGGCGTCGAGCCTGAAGATCGTCCCCTTCACCCCCGGCAAGGACTACGACATCGTCGTCGTCTCCTTCGATCCAGCGGACACCCCGTCGCTCGCGGCGGCCAAGAAGGACGAGGTCGTCGCCCGCTACAACGACGGCAGGGGCAAGCGCGCGACCGCCCCGGCCTGGCACTTCTTGACCGCCCAGCCGGAGGCGATCGCCGCGATCACCCGCGCGGTCGGCTTCCGCTACTACTGGGACACCGAAACCCGGCAGTTCGCCCATGCCGCCGGCATCGTCCTTCTGACCCCCAAGGGGCGGATCTCGCGCTACATCTACGGCGTCGAGTTTCCGGCTCGCGATATCCGGCTGGGGCTGGTCGAGGCGTCGGGCGAGCAGATCGGCTCGGTCGTCGACCAGGTGCTCCTCTTCTGCTTCCACTACAACCCGGTCATCGGCAAGTACAGCGCCGTGACCATGAACATCGTCCGCCTGGGCGGCGCCATCACCGTGATCGGCCTCCTGCTCATGGTGGTGCTCCTCCGTCGTCGGGAGAGCGATTTCTTGGGGAGAGCCTAGATGCGGTCGGACCTCCCGCTGTTTCCCGAAGCGGCCTCGACCGGGGCTCACCAGGTCGACGCCATCTTCTTCATCTGGGCCGTCGTCAGCGTCTTTTTCTCGCTGCTGATCGCCGGTCTGATCATCTACTTCATGACCCGCTACCGGCGGCGCCGGGAGGACGATGTCGGCACCGACAACACGGTGCCCATGGCGCTCGAGATCGTCTGGTCGGTCATTCCGCTCGGCATCTGCCTCCTCATGTTCGCCTGGGGGGCGAAGGTCTTCTTCTACATCTACCGGCCGCCGGCCGACGCCGTCGAGTACTTCGCGGTCAGCAAGCAGTGGATGTGGAAGTTCCAGCACCCCGAGGGCAACCGCGAGATCAACGAGCTGCACGTGCCGGTGGGGCAGGCGATCAAGATGACGATGACCTCCGAGGACGTCATCCACAGCTTCTACGTCCCCGCCTTCCGGATGAAGCAGGACGTGCTCCCCGGCCGCTACACGACGACCTGGTTCAAGGCCGACAAGCCGGGCACCTACCACCTCTTCTGCGCCGAGTACTGCGGCACCGAGCACTCGCGGATGATCGGCCGGGTCGTCGTCCTGGAGCCCACCGCCTACGAGGCCTGGCTCTCGGGCTCGCAGCCCGGGCTGTCGACGGTCGCCTCGGGGGCGCAGCTCTTCCAGACCTTCGCCTGCGACACCTGCCACCGACCGGCGGCGGCGGGGATGGTACCGCGCGCGCCTCGTTTGGAAGGGCTCTTCGGACGCCAGGTGAAGCTCGCCGACGGCCGCACCCTCTTAGCCGACGAGAACTACATCCGCGAGTCGATCTTGAACCCCAACGCCAAAATCGTCGCCGGCTGGACCCCGATCATGCCGACCTTCCAGGGTCAGGTCACCGAGGAGCAGCTCGTGCAGCTCCTCGCCTACGTCAAGTCGCTCTCCGGGGACTCCGGCGGGACGGCCGGGGGCGGCAATTCGACCGGCGGTCCGGCGACGACCCCGGACGCGGGCACGCCGCAGACCGGTGGGCAGGGCCGCAGCAGCCAGCCGGTCGGCGGCCAGGGCGGCGGCGTCGAACCCACTCCCTCTTCGCCTTCGAAGTCAGGCTCATCAGCACCAGGATCACCAGCATCAGGATCACCAGGACGGCCGAAATGACAGCCATACCGACCAGCGCACGTACCGCGATCGACAAGCCGACGCCCGCCCCGCCCGGCATTACCTCGGACCGCGAGCTGCCGCGGCGCAACTACCTGAACGCCGCCTACGGCCTGCGTTCGTGGCTCCTGACCCGCGACCACAAGCGGATCGCCATCCTCTACCTGATCTCGGTGACCGCCTTCTTCTTCCTGGGCGGCTTCTTTGCCCTCCTGATCCGCCTGGAGCTCCTCACCCCCGAGGGCGACCTGGTGGGGCCGGACACCTACAACAAGCTGTTCACGATGCACGGCATCGTGATGGTCTTCTTCTTCCTCATCCCGTCGATCCCGGCGGTGCTCGGCAACTTCCTCGTGCCGCTGATGATCGGGGCCAAGGATTTAGCCTTCCCGCGGCTCAACCTGGGGAGCTGGTACGTCTACATCCTGGGGGCCTCGTTCACCCTCTGGGCGATCGTCCATGGCGGCGTCGACACCGGCTGGACCTTCTACACGCCGTTCTCGACCACCTACTCGAACACCTACGTCATCAGCGCCGCCCTGGGGATCTTCATCACCGGCTTCTCGTCGATCATGACGGGCCTCAATTTCATCGTCACCATTCACCGGCTGCGGGCGCCCGGCCTCACCTGGTTCCGGCTGCCGCTCTTCATCTGGTCGACCTACGCGACGAGCCTCATCATGGTCCTCGGCACGCCGGTTCTCGCCATCACCCTCGCCATGGTGGCGGCGGAGCGGGTGCTCCACCTGGGGATCTTCGATCCCGCCTACGGCGGCGACCCGATCCTCTTCCAGCACCTCTTCTGGTTCTACTCGCACCCGGCGGTCTACATCATGATCCTCCCCGCCATGGGGGTGGTGAGCGAGCTCGTCGCCGCCTTCAGCCGGCGCCAGATCGTCGGCTACCGGGTGGTCGCCTTCGCCAGCGTGGCGATCGCCGTTCTGGGCTTCCTCGTCTGGGGCCACCACATGTTCGTCACCGGCCAGTCGATGTACGCCGCGACGGTCTTCTCGGTGCTCTCGATGCTCGTCGCCATCCCCTCGGCGGTCAAGGTGTTCAACTGGACGGCGACCCTCTACCAGGGCTCGATCTCCTGGTCGACCCCGATGCTCTACGCGCTCGGGTTCATCGGCCTCTTCACGATCGGCGGCCTGACCGGGGTGATGGTCGCCACCCTCGGTTTCGACGTCCACGTCCACGACACCTACTTCATCGTCGCCCACTTCCACTACATCATGGTCGGCGGCGCGATCATGGGGTACATGGGGGGCATGCACTACTGGTGGCCGAAGATCTCCGGCCGGCTCTATCCGCAGTTCCTCTCGCGCCTGGCCGCCCTCATGGTCTTCGTCGGCTTCAACCTCACTTTCTTCCCGCAGTTCATCCTCGGCTACCTGGGGATGCCGCGGCGCTACTGGTCCTATCCCCCGGAGTTCCAGGTGCTGAACGTGCTGTCGACCGCCGGGGCGACGATCCTGGGCGTCGGCTACGTCATCCCCATGTGCTACTTCGTCTGGTCGATGCGCTACGGCAAGAAGGCGGGGCCCAACCCCTGGGGGGCCGTCGGTCTCGAATGGGAGACCGAATCGCCGCCGCCGACCTCGAACTTCGACGTGACGCCGATCGTCACCCACGGACCCTACGAGTACGGTCCCCGGACGGCCCTGGGCGCCAAGGAGGCCCCCGTTGTCTAGCAGCCACAGCGCTCTCGAACACCATTTCGACAGCCTGGAGCAGCAGCGCGAGGCGTCGACTTTCGGGATGTGGGTCTTCCTGGTGACGGAGATCATGTTCTTCGGCGGGCTCTTCACCGCCTACGTGATCTACCGGTTGCAGTATCCCGTCGCCTTCGCCGCCGCCAGCAACTCGCTCCTCTGGCAGGCCGGCTTCATCAACACGCTCGTCCTCATCTGCAGCAGCCTGACGATGGCGATGGCGGTGCGCTCGGCGCAGGTCGACAAGCGAAAGGCGATCGTCGTCTTTCTCCTCCTCACGATCCTTCTGGGCGGGGTCTTCCTGGGAGTCAAGGCGTTCGAGTACTACAAGGAGTTTCAGGAGCACCACTACCCGAGCGCCAGCTTCCACTTCGAAGGCGCCGACCCCCAGCACGCCCGGATGTTTTTTTCGATCTACTTCTGTATGACCGGGCTCCACGCCCTCCACATGATCATCGGCATGAGCATCCTGGGGGTGCTCCTCGTGCAGTCGTGGAAGGGTCGCTTCAGCTCCCAGTACCACAACCCGCTGGAGTGCATGGGGCTCTACTGGCACTTCGTCGACATCGTCTGGATCTTCCTGTTGCCGCTGCTCTATCTGTTCGGCGCCAACCTGCACCACGGAGGGTGAGGGGGAGTCATGTCCGAGCACGTCGCTTCGCGTAAGACCTACATCCTGGTGTGGGGCGGCCTCATGGTCCTCACCGTCCTCACCGTGGGGGTCGCCCGGCTGAACCTCGGGCCGTTCAACGACATCGTGGCCCTCGTGATCGCGGTCACCAAGGCGCTCCTCGTCATCCTCTTCTTCATGCACGTCAAGGACAGCAGCCGCCTGACCAAGCTGACGGTCGTCGCCGGCTTCTTCTGGCTGACCATCCTGATCGGCATCACCTTGACCGACTACCTCTCCCGGCCGGCGGTCGACAAGCTCCGCGCCATCCCGCCCCCCTCCCAACTCCATTTGCTCGGCGAGAGCCGGGGGTCTAGCCCGGCGAGCCCGAATCCGACGGCGACACCTTAGGGCAAACCCAACGCCAAACGGTGGTACCGCGGTTTGCGGCCGGAGCCCACGTTAGGGTGAACGAGGCAATGCCTCTACAATGGAGAGCCATGGAGACACTGCGCACGAAGAGGGTGCCTGGCCGCCGGGAAGGGGACGACATCCTGCGGGACATCGACATCCTCCAGCGGACCGTCAACGAGCTGCGGGGTTGCGGTCTCATTCCGCGGGGAATCTACCGCTTCCATACCCACGAAGAGGCCGACGAATGGATGATGCGCCAGATCGCGGCGAATCACGCGCGCCACAGCTCCAGGACGTCTTAGACCTCTGCGCAGCTCTGAACCGGGAAGGTGCCCGGTACGTGCTCATCGGCGGCTTCGCCGTGATCCTCCATGGATTTATCCGCAGCACCAAGGATGTGGATCTGCTGGTCGATCCTTCAGAAGAGAACATCCGTGCCGTCAAGCGGGCAATGGCCACCCTGCCGGACAACGCAGCCTCACTCCTCTCTGACGACGAAGTTCTTCAATATCAAGTCGTTCGCGTCGCCGACGAGATCGTGGTCGACCTCTTGGCCTCCGCTTGCGGAGTCACCTACCCCGAAGCCGCAGTATCCAGCATCGAGATCTTCAAGGTGCACGATGTCGAAATCCCGGTAGCCAGCAAGCAGATCCTGATTCGAATGAAGAATACGATTCGCGAGAGCGATGTCTTGGACGTACGGTTTCTCCACTTGCGGATCGATGAGGAAAAGAAGCGGCGCACTTGAGTCCCCTGCCATGAGCGGAAAGCCAATGGCGCCTCCGCGCACCTATCAGAATCTGTTCAGGTGAAGAGCGCTGCGACCTCCGTCACCGGCAGGAACAACCGGCGGCTGCCAGCCGAGAGCTTGAGAAAGCGGTACCGTGTATAGAACCGCTCGGCGGCGGCATCCTTGGCATCCACCACCAGCGCGAACGTCGCAATCTCGCTCTTGAGCACTCGTGTGCAGGCGTCGAGGAGGAGCAGCTCGCCCAGCCGTTTCCCACGGAACCGAGAATCGGTCGCCAACCGGCCCATGAGCGTGGCTGGCACGATCGGATACCGAGGCAAGCGCTTGACGATCGAGGGCGGCAGGTCGGTGAGAGCGATGCTCAGGGCTGAAAGTGTGTAGTAGCCAAGGACTTGGGCGGGCTCGGCAGCTCGAGTCAGGACGAAGCAGGATGCCACTCGCCGCCGGCTGTCCTGGCCGGCCTGCGCCCTCAAATAGCGATCGAGCGGCTCCACTCCCGAGGTGAAAGCAGCCCGGTCGTGATGAGCGTTAAGTGGATCGATCCGATACGGCGGGCTCTCGTTCGCGGTCACTCCCGCCCCCGACCATCTTCCTGTACCGCTCTGCGGCAGCCCGCAGCTCTGGGACCGGCTCGCGCGGATGGAGCAGCGCTTCGGCAAACGCGCGGCTGTCCACCGGCGTCAACCGGAGCGCCTCCATCTCGGCAATGGTTTTGACCGCCGACTCGTGCACGCTCGCGATCACGAAATCCGTGAGCGTTCGCCCCTGCAACTCAGCCGCACGCTGGAAAAGCGCCTTCTGCTCGCTGGAGATGCGCGCCTCCAGCCGTTCGCTGCGCGAGCTTGCCGGGATTTTCTTCGATGCCGTGCGACCCAACATGCATTGAAGTGTACGGCAGGTGGGCGGACACTGCAAGCGGCGCCCCGCTCCTCCTTTGGGGCTCGGCGGGGATGGCCGTCACTCTGGGCTTCCTGGTGGCCGCCTTCTCGACCGCCGCGGTAAGAACCGGAGGGAAAATCGCCCTTTCGGGTACGGCAGGGATCGTGGCGCTCGTCGCCGTGGAGGCGATCGTCCGCTCGCCTCTCGCCCTCGCCACCCTGCTCGAAGCCGCCGGGCCCGCGGCCGAAGAGCAGGTCGGGCGCATTCGCGTCCGCCATCAGCAGACGTAAGTAGGCACACCTGGAGACGGGAGCGGGCATACTGGCGTCGCTCCCGTCCCTCTCCGCCTTTCTGGCGTCTATACGGGGGTAGCCGCCGCCCGGCAGACGACGACCGCGAGCACAGGGGGAGTGGTTGCCCCTCGGCTGGCGACGACCCCGGGCATAGGGGGAGTCGCTGCCCCTCGGCTGGCGATGACCGCGAGCTTAGGGGGAGTGGCTGCCCTTCGGCTGGCGACGACCGCCGGTAAAGGGGGAGTCACCGCCCCTCGGATGGCGACGACCGCCAGCAAAGGGGCAGTCGCTGCCCCTCGGACGGCGACGACCGCGAGCACAGGGGGAGTGGTTGCCCCTCAGCTGGCGACGATCGCGAGTACTGGGGGAGTCGCTGCCCCTCGGAGTGCGATGAGGGAGTTCCCGGAGGCAATGGCGTCCCCCTGGACCCGAACGGCGGCCGCTCTGGCGCGGGATGGACCGGGGCGCAACCGCATCGTCTCACCCGGAGGCGGTGCACCGGCCGAGTTGCGAGCTTACGACGTCTCCGGGAACCGCACCTTGGCGTAGATCTCCGCCAGCGTCAGCCGGCAGTCGATCGACTCCAGCACCACCGAGTCGGCGAGAGAATCGGTCTCCGCCAACAGCCAGCGGCCATCCTTCTGCCGTACGTAGTGCTCGACGTGATGCCGATCCTGGGCGACCAGCAGGTACTCCGTGAACGAGGGGATCGAGCGGTACTGCTCGAACTTCTCCCCGCGGTCGTAGTTCTTCGTGGACTCTGAAAGGACCTCGACGATGACTCGTGGGTTCAAGAGGATGTCCTGCTGCTCCGTACCCAGCTCGATACGTCCGCCGACGACCGAAACGTCGGGGTACGTGAATCGGCCCGACTTCTGGATTTTCACTCGGAGGTCGGAAGCGTATGCCGTGCACTCGCGGTCCTTGAGTTGACTGCCGAGCGCTGCCACGATGTTGGTGACGATCAAGACGTGAACGGGACTGGCTCCCGCCATCGCCACCATCGTGCCGTCGACGAGCTCGTGCTTCACCTCGGAGCGGCGCTCGATCTCCAGGTACTCGGCTTCGGTGAGCTTAAGCCGCGGCTGCGAGGACATGGAGGAAAGCCTACCACGCGGGCCGGGTACCGCTTTTTACCCCTTCTCCATCGGGATGTCTTTTCGGGTCCGGCGCGAGGTGCGCGCTGCCCGCGGCAGGGTGGGGGAGGAGAGGTGAGCCGCAAGGACCGGGGCCGGGACGGCGCCCGCGACGGGGACCGACTCGATACCGAGGCGGAAGCGCCCGGGGGAGACCGGCAGGCGGTAGACGACCCGCCCGGCGGTCGAGAAGCCCAGGCCGGGCCGCTCCATCCGCACGTCCAGGGCGACCTCCCGGCCGGGCTCCAGGTCGGCGGCGGTCTCGATCGCGAGCCCCTCGGGGCTGATCGAGCGCAGGTCGAACTCCTCTTCCCGCTCGATCTCCGCCCGCGTTCCCGGCGGCGGCAGGAAACGGTCGCAGGTCCGGCCGCCGAGCTGGGGCTCGGTGTGCTCGGCGAGGAAGCGGGACATCTCCTGGCCCTGCTCGGCGAGCACACCGAGGAACTCGAGGCCGATCTCGTAGACCGGCGGCGTCGAGGTTTCGCCCCGCGCCGCGCGGAGGGTGCTCCTCGCGACCGTGGCCCCGAGCTCCAACCGCCGGGGGCCCTGGCGGAGGAGGACCCGGTAGGTCTCCCCCATGGCCAGCCGGCTCTCCGTGGCGACCGCCGCGCCGGTCAGGCTCAAGTTCAAGACCTCCGCCTCCGTCTTCACCCGGAGGCGGCCGCGCACCCCCGCCACCTGCCGCCGGGGATGGGTCCGCCGTTCGGTTTTCTCGTCCATACCCAGGGGAGGATGCAAACCCCGCACCTACCCTTCAGGTGCGACCGGCGGTACTGGCTCCGTTGGCTTCCGAGGACCAGCGACTGGCTGCGCGAAGCGCCCGAAGGAGCGGCCCGCAGGAATCGACGGAGCCAGGACCGGCCGGCGAAGCCCTACCGTCCGGCGGCTGCAGGCGCGCCGAATTCCAGCTGCCGGGGAGCGATCGAGCCGTTCAGCGTGGGGCGGTAGGTGAGCGTCTCCGTGGCGCGGAATTTCGGGAACTGCTTCTCCGTCTCGATCTTCCGCAGGAGGAAGCTCGCCTTGTCGGTCCAGAGGGTCATGGGAGCGCCGGGAGCTCCGGCACGACCGCCGAACCTCCCCTGGATGCGGAAGCAGTCGACGCCGCCCTCCGTGGCGTCTTCGAGCCTCGCCGGCTCGTCCAGCTCGGTCAGGCGGCGGCCGTTCACCCGGTCCGGCAGCAGGAGGCTGGGGACGGCGTGCGCCGAAGTGCCCGAGATTCCCGTGGCCCCCGCCAGGGCCAGGTCGAGAGACGCGGCCTTCTTCTCCTCGGGCTCGGCGGTCCACCAGACCCGGACGGCCCCCCCCTGCTCCCAGACGATCATCCGGTCCTCCTCCTGCTCCCCGCGCACCGTGCGGAACTCGAAGCGGAAGCGGTCCGGCCGGACGAAGGCGGTCGCGAACGGCTTGACGACCGTGCGCTCGCCCCTGGCCTCGTAGAACACGGTCGTCACCTCGCCCTCGTCCTGATAGGAGCTCGCCCCGCGGTAGGTCTCCGCCATCCGGGAGAGGACCTGGCCGGCGTTCAAGCCGTCTTTGGGGGCGGTGGAAGCGCTGGCGGCGGCTCCGGCGGTGGCCCCGACCGTCGCGAGAAGGCCGCAGAGGAGGAAGGAGCGGAGGGTGGGGGAGCGGCGGGGAGCTGTCCGGTTCGTGTCCATCAGAAGTCTCCTTACCAGAGCTGGGTCCGTTCTTGACTTCTTACGAACAGGCGAGGCGTCTGTCACAGAATCGCAGGGCCGCCCGCTCAAGCCACCCCGCCACTTGACACCCCCTTGCCCGTTCCGCTAGAAAGGGTCCCGCTAAACACAGACCCAGCAGTGACTGCACCCTCGAAAGGGGTCTCGATGGCTGAGGAAACAAAGGACAGTCCCGCACCTGGAACTCCGGCCACCGCGCCAGGGGCTCCAGAGCGAGCCGATACTCCCGCCGCTCCCGTCGCCCCGGCGATCGCCGGCGGCACCAACGCGCCGCAACCCAGTACCCCCGCGGCGCCGCCGGCCAAGGTTCCGGCCGCCCCGGCGGCAGTCGCCGCGGCCGCCGCCGCGACCGGGACGTCCGCCGCCGCCACCCCGGCGGCCAGGCCGGCGCCCCCGGTCGGGGCCGCGAAGCCCGCCATCCCGGCCGCCCGCCCCGCGGCTCCGACTGCCGCAGCGGGAGCCGACGGCGTCAGCCGGCGCGGCTTCTTCTCCTGGGCGGCGGTCGCCTGGGTCGGCTTCACGGTCGCCATCGGCGGCTGCGTGACGACCATGGGACGCTTCATGTTCCCCAACGTGCTCTTCGAGCCGCCCACGATGTTCAAGGCCAACAAGCCCGAGGACTACCCGGTCGGCGTCGTCGACACCCGCCTGGTTGACGAGCACGGGGTCTGGATCGTCCACGACGGCGGCAAGATCTTCGCCCTCATCGCCATCTGCACCCACCTCGGCTGTCCGCCGGCCTGGCTCGCGGCGCAGAACAAGTTCAAGTGCCCCTGCCACGGCAGCGGCTACGACAAGCTCGGCGTCAACTTCGAAGGGCCCACCCCGCGGCCGCTCGAGCGGGCGAAGATCTTCGTCAGCCCCGACGACGGCCGCATCGTCGTCGACAAGGGACAGAAGTTCCAGTGGGAGCTGGGCCAGTGGGACGACCCCAACTCCTTCATTCCCGGCTGATCCCTAGACGATTGATCCCGACGACTGATCCGACGATTGATCCGATAGATTCCAAATAAAGAGGTCTCATGATCGGCAACCTCCAGAAGAGCATCACCAAGACACAGGTGTGGAAGTCCATCTTCCGGGTGGGCATTCCGACCGACAACCGCAAGCGGGCCCTTGCCATGCTCGGCAACGTGGTCCTCCACCTCCATCCCATCAAGGTGAAGAAGTCCGGCATCCGGATGAGCTACACCTGGTGCATGGGGGGAACGGCCTTCTTCCTCTTCCTGGTCGAGACGATCACCGGCCTGCTCCTGATGTTCTACTACCGGCCGACCGTCGAGTACGCCTTCGTCGACATCATCGACCTCCGCGAGGCGGCGGCCTTCGGCATCATGCGCGAGCTGCACCGATGGGGTGCCCACGCCATGGTGATCTCGGTGTGGCTGCACATGTTCCGGGTCTTCATGACGGGGTCCTACAAGCCGCCGCGGGAGTTCAACTGGAACATCGGGGTGATCCTCCTCGTCCTCACCCTGCTCCTCTCCTTCACCGGCTACCTCCTGCCCTGGGACCAGCTCGCCATCTGGGCCATCACCGTGGGCTCGAACATGGCCCGCGCGACGCCGCTGTTAGGGAACGAGGGACCGGGTGCCGCCTTCCTGAAACTGGGAGGGCAACGGTTGATTCATGCCGGGAGCGACGCCCGGTTCGCCCTCATCGGTGGGCGGACCATCGGCAACGCCACCCTGATCCGTTTCTACGTCCTCCACTGCGTGGGCATTCCGCTCGTCGCCGCGTTCTTGATCGCCGTCCACTTCTGGCGGGTGCGCAAGGACGGCGGTATCTCGGGGCCGGTCTAGGAGGCAGGGCATGGAGGCCATCAAGAACTTCATCAACTGGCTGTCCCAGCCGCAGTATTCGTTCACGCTGGTGATCATCGCCTTCTTCCTCATGCTGCGCTCGAAGTGGCTGTGGACGAAGAAGGGCGGCCTCACCCTCCTGATCGGCGGCACCGCGTTCCTCGTCGCCTCGCTGTTCGACCCGAACTTCCGGGCGATCGTCGCCAAGCCGGACAACGTGCCGATCGTCATGATGGTCTTTCTGGTCGGCTTCTTCGTCTGGCTCTCGATGAGCAAGGCGAAGCGCAACGACGAGCTCCTCGCGCGGGGCGAGCCGACCTTCGAGAAGACCGAGGTCGAGGACAAGATCTTCACCTGGCCCGACCTCGTCTTCTCCGAGTTCATCTTCATGGTCATCCTGACGGTCGGCCTGGTGGTCTGGTCGATCGTCCTCAAAGCCCCGCTCGAGGACCCGGCGAACCCGGCCCTCGCCCCCAACCCGTCGAAGGCGCCCTGGTACTTCCTGGGACTCCAGGAGATGCTCGTCTACTTCGATCCCTGGTTGGCGGGCGTGCTGCTCCCCGGCCTCATCATCGTCGGCCTGATGGCGATCCCCTACATCGACACCAGCCCGAAGGGGAACGGCTACTTCTCCTTCCGCGAGCGCCGGGTCGAGATCACGATCTTCCTCTTCGGCTGGCTCGTTCTCTGGAGCCAGATGATCGTCATCGGCACCTTTCTCCGGGGCCCCAACTGGAACTTCTTCGGTCCCTTCGCGTTCTGGGACATCACCAAGGTCGATCCGCTGGTCAACGTCGACCTCTCGGAGTACTTCTGGATCAAGCTGCTGCACAGCGGCCTGCCCCCCAACTGGTTTCTCCGTGAGCTGCCCGGCATCCTGCTGATCGGGGCCTACTTCTTCGTCCTGCCGTTCCTCCTCGCGAAGTGGAAGCGGATGCGCCCCTACTACGAGAAGATGGGGCCGACGCGCTTCTACGTCGGGATCGCGCTCTTCCTCGTCATGATGCTCCTCCCCATCAAGATGTACTGCCGCTGGCTGTTCAACTTGAAGTATTTCATCCATATCCAGGAGTACTTCTTAAACGTATGACGCCTCCAACTCCGACTCCGCCGGGCCCGCCTGCCCCGCCGGCCCCGCCGAAGACCCCGACCCCTCCGAAATCTCTGCCGGAGAAGCGCCCGGACCGGCATTACAACTTCGGGCGCATGAACATGGTGTTCGCCGTGAGCTCTCTCCTGCTCCTGGCGGTCACCCTGTGGATGGTCTTCGCGGACTACGCGCAGCCCTGGAAGCGCTACCAGGCGGAATTCCGCACCCTGGAGCACCAAAAGCTCGTCAAGGACGAGGAGGCGGAGAAGGCGAAGATCAACCAGCAGCAGGTCGGCCAGCTCCAGAAGGACGTCCAGAGCGCCCAAGCCAACGTCGATCAGCACAACGCGGGCGCGGCCGAGCTCGAAAAGAAGATCGCGCACCTGACCTCCGATCGCAACATCGCCATCTCGGAGTGGAAGAAGGCCAAGTCGCTTCTCGATGCCAAGAAGTTCGACTATGACCAGGCCACTCAGCAGAAGAAGGCGAGCGCGGCGAAGGAGGGGAAGGAAGCCGACCAGGATCGGCTCGCTCTCGCCAACGCCAAACGGAAGCGGGAAGAGCTGGATGCCCAACTCTCCGCCACCGAGGCGCAGCTGGCCGAGAAGAGGAAGGCGATCACCGACGCCCAGAAGAAGCTCGACGACCTGCAGGCGGGCCTGACCGCGGTCGAGAAGCGGGCCGCGGTCTTGGGCAAGGGGGTCGACTACCTGGTCCTGAATGCGCCGCTCATGGATTTCATCCTGCCGAGCCTCCACGTGCAGCAGGTGGTCCTCCCCGGGCTCTACCACAACATGAACTTCACGACCATCAACCGGGTCGACCGCTGCATGACCTGCCACGTGGCGGCAAACCGGCCCGGCTTCGACGGTCCGGAGTGGAAGGAGCCGTTCCGCACCCATCCGAACCTCGACCAGTTCGTGGGCGACGGCTCGCCCCACCCCTTCACCAAGTTCGGCTGCACCGCCTGCCACGGCGGCCTCGACCGCGCGACGGATTTCTCGCGCGCCGGCCACAGCCCGAAGGACGAGGCGCAGGAGAAGGACTGGACCAAGCGCCTCGGCTGGGTGCGCCAGGCCTACCTCGAGAACCCCATCCTCCCCGCCGGCATGAGCGAGGCCGGCTGCGTCACCTGTCACGCCTCGGGCGTCTGGACCCCCAAGGCGACGACCCAGGAGTCCGGCCGCTTCCTCATCAACCACATGGGTTGCAACAGCTGCCACGCCATCGACCTGCCGGCCTACAGCAATCCGAGGAAGCCGGGTCCGGACCTCACCCGCATCGCCACCAAGACCAACCCCGGCTGGGCCTACAAGTGGATCTCCGCCCCGCGCGACTTCCACCCGACGACCTTCATGCCCCACTTCTTCTTCCAGGAGAACATCAAGGGCGACGTCAACAAGCGGCGGCAGGAGACGGAGATCACCTCGATCGTCTCCTACCTGTGGGCGAACTCCGACCAGACCCCCTATACCGGGGCGGTCCCGGCCGGCAACCCGCAGGAGGGCGAGAAGCTGTTCAACGGGGTGGGCTGCGCCGGCTGTCACCTCCGGCAGGACGGCGTGAAGCGCGCCGACTTCCTGCCGACGATCAACCGCCTGCACGGGCCGAACCTGATCCGCACCGGGAGCAAGGTGTCGCCGGCCTGGCTCTACGCCTGGTTGAAGAACCCCAAGCAGTACTGGCCGGACACGGCGATGCCGTCGCTGCGCCTCTCCGACCAGGAGGCGGCGGACTTGACCGCCTACCTGCTGTCGAGCCGCGACCCGCGCTATGAGAACGTCCAGCTGCCGGCGGCCGACCCCAAGCTCCGGGACGAGCTGGTCCTCGGCTATCTGCAGGCCAACCTGACGATCGACGCCAGCCGGAAGAAGCTGGCGACGATGCCGGAAGCGGAACGCAACGTCTATCTGGGCGGCCAGACGATCACCAAGTACGGCTGCTACAGCTGCCACAACATCAAGGGCTTCGACAACGTCAAGCCGATCGGCACCGAGCTCACCGCCGAGGGTTCGAAGCCGCTCCACCAGTTCGACTTCGGCCATGTCGAGATCCCCGACACCCGGCACGACTGGATCCACGTCAAGCTCCTGCGGCCGCGCCACTTCGACGAGGGCAAGGAGCTGGTCAAGGACTACAACGACCTCCTGAAGATGCCGAACTTCGGCATGTCCGACGCCGAGGCCGAGGCGGTCTTGACCAACGTCGTGGGCTTCACCAAGGAGTCGGTCGAGGCCTCGCACCGGGCGGGCAACGATCCGCGGACGGCGGCGCTCGCCGAGGGCCGGCGGCTGATCACCAACTTCAACTGCCAGGGCTGCCACCTGATCGAGGGCAACGGCCACGCCATCAAGGGGGTGATCACCGAGCCGGTGATGCTGCCGCCGAACCTCGCGGCGGAGGGGGCCCGGGTGCAGTCCGACTGGCTGTTCAACTACCTGCACGACCCCAGCCGGGTGAAGATGCGGCCCTGGCTCACGGTCCGCATGCCCACCTTCGGCTTCACCGACCCGCAGGCCAACACGATTCTCAGCTACTTCGCGGCCCGCGAGGAGCGCCAGCCCTTCCTCTCGCCGTTCCCGGGAGCGGACCCCAAGAGCCTCGCGGTGGGCAAGGTGGTCTTCAACCTTTTCCAGTGCGCCAAGTGCCATCCGGCCGGCGCCGAGGCGGCGAAGGCGACGGGGATGACCCCCGACCTCGCCCCCTCGCTCCTCCTGGCCCACGACCGCCTGCGCTACGACTGGGTGCCCTCGTGGGTGAAGGATCCGCAGAAGTGGATTCCCGGCACCCGCATGCCGTCGAACTTCCCCGAGACCTCGCCCGGCAAGTACGAGTCGCCGGTCGCGGCGGCCATCGACTCGCCGGCCTTCGCGGCGCAGAAGGCCGAGATGATGAAGCAGTTCACCTCCGACGCCGAGCTCAAGGCCTTCCTGGGCGACGTCGACAAGGTGACGACCGCGTTGCGCGATCAGATCTGGAACCTATCCCGGGGTGGGGCTCTGCCGACGGTCCCGGCGAAGGCGACCCGGCAGACCTCCCCGGCGCCCGCGGCAAAAACCGCGAAGGCGGGGAAGGGTTCCTCCGCAGCCGGCACACCCGCGGCGGCGGGGGGGCGCTGAGGACCTTAGAAGCCAGTCCAGGAGGGCCGGCGGCGCGCTGTGACATAATGGCGCCGCCGGCCTTCCCGGCCGAACCATCCAGTACACCCTTTCGAACGACCCCAAGGAGGTTTTCACGTATGAGCAGGAATAAGCTGTTGGTGCTCCTCGCCCCGTGCACGCTGGCGCTCTTCGTCGCCTGCGGCGGCGGCAACAAGGAGGCCGCCCCGGCTGGCGATACCGCCGCCACTCCGGCCGCTCCCGCCGCCGGTACCGCTCCCGCCGCGGCGCCTGCCGCCTCCGGCCCGGCCAGCACGGTCACCGGCACCGCGACCTTCGCCGGCACCAGCACCGACACCCCGATCGCCATGAGCGCCGACCCGGTCTGCGCCGGCCTCCACAAGGAGCCGGTGACCACCGGCAAGACCGTCGTCGCCAACGGCAAGCTCGCCAACGTCTTCGTCTACGTGAAGAGCGGCCTGCCGGCCGGCGCGACCTACCCGGCCCCCCCCGCCAAGGCGGAGATCAACCAGCAGGGCTGCCTCTACCACCCGCACATCCAGGGCATGATGGTCGGCCAGCCGCTGGTGATCAAGAACAGCGACCCGACGCTCCACAACATCCATGCCCTGCCGAAGACCAACCAGGAGTTCAACCAGGGCCAGCCGTTCCAGAACATGCAGTTCGAGAAGACCTTCACCAAGCCCGAGGTGATGGTCCACTTCAAGTGCGACGTCCACCCCTGGATGAGCTCCTACATCGGCGTCCTCGATCACCCGTTCTTCGCGGTGACCAAGGAGGACGGCACCTTCACGATTCCCAACCTCCCGCCCGGCAAGTACACCCTGGAGGCCTGGCACGAGGAGCTGGGGACCCAGGACCAGGACATCACGGTGGCCGCCGGAGCGCCGGTGACCGCCAACTTCGACTTCAAGCCGAAGTCGTAAGCGGAGTCCGACAAGCCTGAGAGAGCCCCCCCGGCCGGAAGGCCGCGGGGGGCTTTCTTTTGTGGGCGCGGCCCCGCGAGGGTGCAATCCCCCCGCGCTTCGCGGTAGACTTGCGCCCGGCCGCCCGAAGCAGCCGTCGCCTGTCACCAACCACACTCGCATGACGCAGCAACGAAGCCTCCTAGACCTCTCGCGCCCTGGCGCCGAGCCTGCCGCGCCTGCCGCGCCCGTTTCGCGCGGCATCCACCGTTTCGCCACCGCCCTCGCCTGCCTGATCGTCCTCCTGATCGCGGCCGGGGCGCTCGTCAAGAGCAAGGAGGCGGGGCTCTCGGTTCCCGACTGGCCGCTCTCTTACGGCTCCTTCAGTCCGCCGCACTGGTGGCGGATCGACACCGTTCGGGCCGAGCATGGCCATCGGATGTTCGCCGGCACCATCGCCATGCTCACGGTCCTCCTCGCCATCCTCCTCCAGCGCGGGGAGCGGCGGGCCTGGGTGCGGCGGCTGGGCTGGTCGGCGGTGGGCGCGGTCCTCGCCCAGGCGGTCCTCGGGGGGGTCACCGTCCTTCTCTTCCTGCCGCCGGCGGTCTCGATCGCCCATGCGGGGCTGGCCGAGCTGTTCCTCTGCCTGGTGACCTGCCTCGCGGTCGTCACCGGGCGGAGCTTCTGGACGGTGCCTCAGGGCACGGTTTCGGAGGAGACGAGGGGAGTGGCGAATCTCGCCGCGGCGACGACCGGGATGATCTACATCCAGATCCTCCTCGGGGCGGTCATGCGCCACAACGGCGCCGGCCTCGCCATCCCCGACTTTCCGCTCGCCTTCGGCCGCCTGGTGCCGCCCCACTTCGATTTCAAGATCGGCATCCACTACGCCCACCGGCTGGGGGCGCTCACCGTCGCCATCCTCGTTCTCTGGACGGCGGCGCGGGTGCTGTCCCGGTTCCGGTCGGAGCGGACCCTGGCCTTCCCCGCCCTCGGCATGGTCGGCCTGGTCGCCGTCCAGATCACCCTCGGGGCTCTGGTGGTGCTGACCCGGAAAGCCGTTCTCCCCAACACGGTTCACGTGGTGACCGGGGCTTCGCTCCTCGCCACCAGCCTGGTCCTCTCGCTCTACAGTCGGCGGCTGGCCCGCGCGGCCAGAACGATGGAAGCACCGGCGAGCGCTTCCCTGCGGGCGCCCCGGCCGACTCCGGCGCGCGGGGCGCGGGAGGCGGTCTCTTGAGTCTCTTGAAGGCAGAAGCGGTCGAGCCGGCCGTCTCCGGCGTCTCCGGCGTCTCCGGTGTTTCCGGCGTCCCCGCCACGTCCCCCGACACGTCGATTGCCGCTCGCCTGGCGGACTGGAAGGAGATGACCAAGCCGGGGATCACCCTGATGGTGGTCCTGACTGCGGGTCTGGGGTTCCTCCTCGCCGAGGGCACCCGGCCGGGCTTCCGCTTCCTCCTCCTCCTCAACACTCTCTTCGGCACCGCCCTGGTCTCGGCCGCCGGATCGGTTCTCAACCATGTGATGGAGCGCGATACCGACGCTCTCATGCGGCGGACCGCCAACCGGCCGCTCCCCACCGGCCGGATCGACCCCGACGCCGCCCTCCTCTTCGGCGTCGTCCTGGCGGTGGCGGGCCTCGCCTGGCTCGCGGTGGCCGTCAACCTCCTCACCGCCCTCATCGGGGCGCTGGCGATCGCCGGCTACGTCTTCGTCTACACCCCCTTGAAAAAGGTGAGCTCGCTCGCCACGGTGATCGGGGCCATCCCCGGCGCCCTGCCGCCGGTCATGGGGTGGAGCGCCGTGACCGGCGAGGTCGGCATTGCCGCCTGGGTCCTCTTCGGCATCCTCTTTTTCTGGCAGATGCCGCATTTCCTGGCTATCGCCTGGCTCTGCCGGGAGGACTACGCGAACGCCGGCTTCCCCATGCTGACCGTGCTCGACCCCGAGGGGACGCGGACGGCGCGCCAGATGATCCTCTACGGGGCGGCCCTGGTGCCGGTCTCGCTGATGCCGTCCATCCTCGGCCTCATGGGGACGATCTACTTCGTGGGTGCCCTCGTCCTCGGGCTCGTCTACCTGGGGGCGAGCGTCGCCTTTGCCCGCAGCCGGTCGACCTCCGGTGCGCGCTGGCTCATGCTGGCCTCGCTCCTCTATCTCCCCGGCGTCCTCCTCGCGATGCTCGTCGACCGCATCGTTCATTGATCGTCTAGAGCCTCGCGTGCAGGAGACGGCGACCTCCCCCCGGAACGAACGTCAAGCCCTGCCGGATTCAGGTGGGGCCAGATCGGCGTCCCCGGCCGCCGTCGAGGCGCGGGGGATCGAGTTCTCCTACGGCGACCGCCGGGCCCTCCACGGTCTCGACTTCACCATCGCCCCCGGGGAGATCTTCGGCTTCCTGGGTCCCAACGGCGGCGGCAAGACGACCCTCTTCCGCATCCTCGCGACCTTGAGCCCTCCCGCGGCGGGGACACTCCGGGTCTTCGGCGCCGATCTCGCCCGGGAGGCCGCGCGGGTGCGCCGGCTCCTGGGGGTCGTCTTCCAGTCCCCCTCGCTCGATCTCCAACTCACGGTCCGCGAGAACCTCCTCCATCAAGGGCACCTCTACGGTCTCCGTGGGACGGAGCTGGCGCGCCGGATCGATGCTGGGCTCTCGCGGTTCGGGATCGCCGAGCGGGCGGGGGAGCGGGCGGAGAAGCTCTCGGGGGGACTCCGTCGCCGGGCCGAGATCGCCAAGGCCCTCCTCCACGAGCCCCGGCTCCTGCTCCTCGACGAGCCGAGCACCGGGCTCGATCCCGGCGCCCGGCGCGACCTCTGGACGGCGCTCGACACCCTCCGCCGGGAGGGGGTGACGGTGCTCCTCACCACCCACTTCATGGAGGAGGGGGACCGCTGCGACCGGCTGGCCCTGATCTCCGGCGGGAAGATCGTGGCCGAGGGGACGCCCGCCGCGCTCAAGGACGAAATCGGCGGCGACGTCGTAACCTTGACCGGCCCCGACCCGGAGGCCCTGGCGCGGGACTTGACGGCGCGCTACCCCGATCTCCAGCCGGTGGTTCAGGAGACCGGCATCCGTCTCGAACGCGAGCGGGCGCACGAGCTCGTGGCGCGGCTGGTCGAGGCGCTCCCCGGGCGGGTCGAATCGGTGACCGTGGCGCGGCCCACTCTGGAAGACGTCTTCCTCCGCCGCACCGGCTACGGCCTCTTCACTCAAGAGGACGCGGAGCCCGAGCCCGAGGAGAAGGGGAGCCGGCGGGGGAGGCGAAAGCGGTGAGCGGGTTGGCGGTATTGGCGGCCGGTACCCTCTGGCAGCGCGAGCTTACGCGCTTCTTCCGCCAGCCGAGCCGGGTGGCCGGGGCGATCGGCACCCCCCTCATCTTCTGGCTCTTCATGGGGAGCGGCCTCGCCGGCTCTTTCCGGATGCCGGGGGCGCCTGCGGCCGGAGCGGGGAACGTCTCCTATCTCCAGTTCTTCTTTCCCGGGACGATCGCTCTGGTCCTCCTCTTCGCCGCCATCTTCTCGACGATCTCGGTGATCGAGGACCGTCACGAGGGCTTCCTCCAGGGGGTGCTGGTGGCGCCGGTCTCCCGCGGCGCGATCGTCGCAGGGAAGGTCCTGGGCGGCGCGACCCTCGCCTGGATGCAAGGAGTGGTCTTCCTTTTCCTCGCGCCCCTGGCGGGCATCCCGCTCACCCTGCCCGCGCTCCTGGCGTCCGCCGGGGTGCTCGCCCTCCTCGCCGTCTCCCTGACTGCCATCGGTTTCGGCTTCGCCTGGAAGGTCGACTCGGTACAGGGCTTCCACGCCGTGATGAACGTCGTGCTCCTCCCGATGTGGCTGCTCTCGGGCTCCTTTTTTCCCTTGGCCGGTGCCCCTCGCTGGCTGGGTCTCCTCATGCGGCTGAACCCCCTCACCTACGGCATCGCGGCTCTCCGCGGCACGCTCGCCATGGCATCCACATCGCCCACGTTGCCCATATCGGCCGCGCCGCCCATGTCGCCGGTCGCGATCCCGCTCGCGATCACCGTCGCCATGGCGCTTCTCGCCTTTGCGGCCGACCTCGTCGTCACCCGCGGCGGCAGAGTCGAGTGACCGCCGTCGGGCCGGTCCCCGTTCGGCGGATCGTGCTCTGGGCCGTGCTCGTGGCGGTCCTCCTCGGAGTGGCGGTGGCCGCCGGCTGGAGTCGGTTCCATCACACTCCAAGCTCGCTGGCCCCTCCGGTCCTCGGGCAGGTCCCAACTTTCACCCTCACCAACCGCGATGGGCGGCCGGTGACCCTGGCCACGCTGGCCGGCGCGCCCTGGATCGCCGACTTCGTCTTCACCCGCTGCGCCGCCTCCTGCCCGCTGATGACGGCGCGCCTGGCGCGGTTGGGGAGGGAGCTGCCGGCCGGGGACCGCCTCCACCTCGTCTCCTTTACGGTAGACCCGGACCACGACACCCCCGCGGTCCTCGCCCGCTACGCCGCGACCTTCAAGGCTCCCGACCGCTGGCTCTTCCTCACCGGCCCCGAGCGAGACCTCCACCGCCTCTCCCGCGAGGGCTTCAAGCTTGCCATCGACGTCCCCAAGGGGGACGCCGGCAGCACTGTCGAGCCCATTCTCCACAGCACCCGCTTCGTGCTCGTCGACGGGCAGGGCCGCATCCGCGGGTACTACGATGGGGAGGATGAGGCGGCGATGAGGAAGCTGATGCGAGATTTAACGGCGGTGAAGTGAAGCGCCTACGGTCGAGCTTCCGCTTCCGAATTGGTTAACAGTCAAGGAGATCCAGTAAGCGCCGACGCGAGCCATCCTTGCCAAATTCACAGAGAGCCTTTCGCATTTCTTCCGGCAATTCGCCCTTTCTCTCCTGCCAACTTCGAGAGGCCGCGAAAGCGGTACCAACCTCTGTTTCGCCTCGCGGGTTCACGAAATAAGATAGCTCATCGAGTCGCTCGGCCAAGTATGATAAAAGTAGAGGATGAATGCGTACCACAGGTATTGTCTTGAGTGCATCAAGGAGCACTTGTAAAAAGCGATTATAGTGCTCCCAGCCTCCAGTCTGGCGAGCACTTTCCCATACAGGATCAAAGACAGAATCGAGAAATCGAATCACTGTTTGGACATCATAGGAACGGGGAAAGCGCCTAAGTAGATCGAGGAAAGCTCGGCGAGCTAAAGGGTAATCCGCCACAGACTCCGCGTTTCCGCTGACGAGCCAGGATCTCAGCAGTTCCTTCGATTCGTCGTGTTCCGATCTTCTAGCCTCGACTACTTCGGATATTTCCCTCAGGAAGACTAAGATGTCCTTCACCTCAACAATAACTTCTCCGTTTTTACCATAGTACGGATTCCTCGCATCAGCCCCAGGCTTGAACAGTGCTTGGACAACTAAGGACTGGTGGGGCTCTGCTTCAAGTCCCCAGTTAGTACTGAAGGCTCGCGACCACTCTAGGGCATTTTTGACATTTATGTCGCCGAGACTGTAGCCCATCATCAGGCTTGTTGATTCCGCCATAAGCAGATTTAGCTTGAGCTGCCGGTACTCCGTTGGCGCAAGAAGGCGTACATAGTCGGAGTCGGTGATCACAATACTGCCTGATGAGCGTACATGCCCGTGCAGATGGTAGATGGGGATGTAGTCGGGGCGAGAATTGAGAAATTGATTAGGAAGTAGTGGGACGGAATTCGGGATGATATCTTCCAGCATTAAGTCATAATTCGTTGTTATAGCCCATTGAAGAGGTATTCTCTGGAGGGCCTGTCGAAATTCAGTCGCCTTCGCAGGCTCTGGCTTTAGGTCGCACAGATTACAGATGGCCCTCTTGAGGACGAGGATCGCGTCTGCATGGGGACGCGGGCCTTCAGCGGTAAGAATTTCGGCGAGTTCTTCTGCAATCTGAGGGTAAGACTTCCCTCTCACTCGATCGGCGTCGTTGAAGTCGAAGTCGAGACCTAACTCCCAACGCGCCGATTCAAGCAATGATTGAAAGGATGGGGCCTGACTGTTCAATGCCTTCGAGAAGCCGGAGCCTACAAACAATCCTAGCGAGCCAAATAGCGCAGCATTGGCGACTGTATCCAGCAACTCTTGGTAAGAAGGTAAGGCTCTCATAATCAACTCGCTCTGTTGTTGCTAGCTCTGGCCTCGATCGGTTGTCTTCGCTTTCTTCCCATGCCTCTCACTGTCCCCCTCCACCGGAGGTCGTCCTCCCACCCAACTCAAGCGGCGAGTTGCGAACTCCAGCCGGCCCTTGGCTTGCAGGAAAAAAGCGTCTCGCGGGGTCAGGGTCGCGAGCCGTTCATGGCGCATCTTATGCGAACCAACGTCATGGTATCTCCCCTGGCGAAGGCCCTCCCCGTCTACCTGGCCTGCGCGAGCAGGACGACGACGTACTTACCGCTTCCGAGGAGGATCTCGGGAGACCCTGGAAGACGAAGCCTGTCCTGGGCTCCAGGGGAGCCTCGTGGCCTTGACCGAGATCCCCGTTCGGCTTACGATCACGTAGAATCGGTGGAGCACGTGGAAAGCGTGTGCTGAGGTGAAGAGACGATGCAACGGAACATCACACTGACGCTCGACGACGAGCTGATCTCTAAGGCACGGGTGCTGGCCGCGCGCCGCAACCGGTCGGTCTCGGCACTTCTGCGCGAAGAGCTGTTTCGCCTGGTGACCGAGGACGAGGCTTACGAGACGGCGAAGCGAGCCGCCCTCGAGCGTCTCGAACGGGGTACTCACCTCGGTGGTGCCCCCCTGCCTTCCAGAGACGAGCTGCACGACCGTGCCGGTCTTCGTTGACACCAACATCCTGGTCTATGCCGAAGACCGGGATGCCGGCAGCAAGCACACCATCGCGCGGGACCTGGTGGCGGACCTCTGGCGCTCTGGGGAGGGGGTGCTGAGCGTACAGGTGCTGCAGGAATTCTTCGTCACCGTGACACGCAAGATGAAGCGACCGCTACAGCCTCCCGAGGCGCTCGCCATCGTCGAGCAGTATCTCACTTGGCGACTGGTGACGAACACCGGGGACCTCCTCCTTGCTGGCATCCGCCTGGCCGCGACCCTCAAGATCTCCTTCTGGGATGCGCTCGTGGTCCAGGCAGCCAGCATAGAGCGTTGCGAACGCCTGTGGACCGAGGACCTGAACCACGGCCAACGGATCGGAAACCTCACTATCCTCAACCCATTCCTCCCATAGTCGCCCCGTCACCTGCCTCCTCCCCGGAAAGAGGGCGCCCCCGAACCGCCCTCCTCTCTTGCGGCCCGCCTTCGCCCTGACATAGACTCAGCCGTCCCAAAAAGAGATGCGCTGGAAACCGCAGTTTGAAGCAACAAGAACAGGTCCCCCGGTCAGCTCGCGAGCCATCGCGCCCATGGCGCGAAGTCTGCGCCGGGCTAGCGGGCTCAAACCCTTCCTGGTCTCGAGTCGAGGAGGAGTAGATGACGGCATTAGTTGACGAGCACCTCGCCCATGCCCATGGCGACCATGAGCACGAGGAGCTGAGCTTCCTGCAGAAGTACGTCTTCTCGCAGGACCACAAGGTCATCGGCATCCAGTACGGCTTCACGTCCCTCGTCTTCCTCCTCTTCGGCTTCGGCCTCATGATGATGATGCGGTGGCAGCTCGCCTACCCCGGGCATCCGATCCCCTGGATCGGCAGGTTCCTCGGCGAGACCAACGCCCCCGGCGGCATCATGGCCCCCGAGTTCTACAACCAGCTGGGCGCCATGCATGGCACCATCATGGTCTTCCTCGGCATCGTTCCCCTCGCCGTCGGCGCCTTCGGCAACTACGTCGTGCCGCTCCAGATCGGCGCCCCGGACATGGCGTTCCCGAAGCTCAACATGATGAGCTACTGGGTCTACTTCCTGGGCGGCCTGACCATGCTGTCGAGCTTCTTCATGCCCGGCGGCGCCGCCCAGTCCGGCTGGACCTCGTACCCGCCGCTCGCCGACATCGCCCCCACGGGACAGACGGTCTGGCTGCTCGCCATGTTCCTCCTGATCGTCTCGTCGCTCCTGGGCGCCACCAACTTCCTCGTCACCATCATCCAGCTCCGGGCCCCGGGGCTCACCTGGATGCGGCTGCCGTTCTTCGTCTGGGCGCAGTTCGTCACCTCGTTCCTCCTCCTCCTCGCCTTCCCGGCCCTCCAGGCCGCCGCGGTCCTCCAGCTCATGGACCGCCTGGCGGGGACGAGCTTCTTCCTGCCTTCCGGCCTCGTCGTCTCGGGCCAGAAGATCGCCGCCACCGGCGGCGGCAGCCCGCTCCTCTGGCAGCACCTCTTCTGGTTCCTCGCCCACCCGGAGGTCTACGTCCTCATCCTGCCCGCCATGGGTATCGTCGCCGAGGTCATCGCCAACAACACCCGGAAGCCGCTCTGGGGATACCGCTCGATGGTCTACTCGACGATCTTCCTCGGCTTCATGTCGTTCATCGTCTGGGCCCACCACATGTTCATGACCGGCATGGGGACAGTGCTCTCGACCTTCTTCCAGACGACGACGATGATCATCTCGATCCCCTCGGTGATCATCCTCACCGCCCTCTTCATCTCGCTCTGGGGGGCGTCGATCCGCTTCACGACGCCGATGCTCTTCGCCCTCGCCTTCCTGCCGATGTTCGGCATCGGCGGCCTGACCGGCCTGCCGCTCGGTCTGGCACCCACCGACATCCACCTCCACGATACCTACTACGTCATCGGCCACTTCCACTACGTGGTGGCGCCGGGGACGATCTTCGCCATGTTCGCCGGCATCTACTACTGGTTCCCCAAGGCGACCGGGCGGAAGATGAGCGACCTTCTGGGTAAGCTCCACTTCTGGCCGTCGTTCCTCTTCATCAACGGCATCTTCATGCCGATGTTCATCGTCGGTCTCGCCGGCGTCTCGCGCCGGCTCTACGACGGTGGCCTGGAGTACGCCCACGCCCAGCCGGTTCTGCACTGGAACGCCTTCATGTCGGTCTCGGCCTGGCTCTTGGGGCTGGCGCAGATCCCCTTCATCATCAATCTCTTCTGGAGCATCTGGAAGGGCGAGAAGGTCTCCGACAACCACTGGGACGCGACCACGTTAGAGTGGGGGGCCGCCACGGCGCCGCCGCTCGCCCATGGCAACTTCGCCGAGATCCCGACCGTCGTTCGCGGCCCCTACGACTACAGCGTCCCCGGCGCGCCCCGGGACTTCGTCCCCCAGCACCAGGCCTGACGGCTGAAAGGAAGATCGACGATGGAGATACCGTATACCGTCGAGACCCGGCCGGACACCGGCCTGTACAACGCCAAGCTGGGCATCTGGCTCTTCCTCGCCTCCGAGGTGATGCTCTTCGGTGCCCTCTTCTCGTCCTACATCCTGCTCCGGACCGGCGCCCCGGTCTGGCCGCACGGCCGCGAGATGGGGCTCTCCGTGCCCTTGGCGACGCTCAACACCCTGGTTCTCATCTTCTCCTCGGTCACCATGGTGAGGTCCTGGGCGTCGCTCAAGCTCAAGGATTTCGCCAAGTTCCGGTTCTGGATGGGGCTCACCATCCTCTGCGCGGTGGGGTTCATGGTCATCAAGGGGATCGAGTACCACCACAAGTTCGAGGTCGGCAACTTCCCGTCGAAGAACACTTTCCTCGCCATCTACTTCACCCTGACCGGCCTCCACGGCCTGCACGTGCTGGGCGGCATGGTCGTCAACGGCTACATGTGGGGACCGGGGGCGAAGATGTGGAAGACCGACCCCGAGCGGTTCACCCACCGCATCGAGGTCGCGGGCCTCTACTGGCACTTCGTCGACCTGGTGTGGATCTTCCTTTTCCCGACTCTCTACCTGCTGTAGGCCACTGGACGGAGGACGAACCCATGGATGCAAATTCTCACGCACCAGCGCACGGGCACGACAACGCCTACGATCACGAGAGCCCCGAGGCGATCCACCGGCAGGTGAAGGTCTACATGATGATCTTCTTCGCCCTGGCGGTGCTGACGGTGGTGACCGTGGCGGTCTCCTATCTGCACCTCTCGACTCCCATGGCGATCCTCGTCGCCCTGATGATCGCGGCGATCAAGGGGTCGATGGTGGCCGCCTACTTCATGCATCTCATCTCGGAGAAGAAGGCGATCTACGGCATCCTCATCTTGACCGTCGCCTTCTTCATCGTGCTGATGGCGATGCCGTCGCTCTCGCACTGGGACCAGAGGTTCATGCTGCCATGAGCCTCTCGCTGCGGTCCTTCCACGTCTTTTTCATCGCCGTCTCGATCCTGCTGTCGGTGTGGGTCGGCGTGTGGGGGATCGGCAGCTACCGCTCGGGCGGCGACGCCACCGGGCTCGCGATCGCGGCGCTCTTTCTCCTGGTAGCGTTCGTGCTTCTCATCTACTGGGTCAGGGTGCGGCGGAAGTTCCGGGAGATGGGCCCGGAAGAATGAGCCCACGGAGAGGCACGATGGAGTAGAGGAGGTATCGGCCATGCAACTCGAAAAGAAAATCCACCGGCACGCGACCCTCTTCGCGCTCGGGATGGCGCTCGCCCTCCCCCGGCTGGCGGCGGCCTGCGCCACCTGCTACGGCGCGGCCGATACGCCGATGGTCAACGGTCAGAACAAGGCGATCCTGGTTCTCTTGGGGTTCGTGGGGCTGCTCTACGTCTTCGTCGGCAAGGTGATCTGGGACTTCAGGCAGCGGGCCAAGCGCCTGCCGCCGCCCGAGAGCGCCGCTGCCGCCCCGCGCGTCCGACATCTGCGGCTCATCCATGGAGGCAAACACTAGATGGAGAAATTCCTCGGGCTTCCCATCAACGCATCGACGCACGGCGGGGAGCTGGACTACGTCACGGGCCTCGTCCACTGGCTCATGCTGGTGCTCTTCGTGGGCTGGGGGCTCTTCTTCCTCTTTACCCTCGTGCGCTTCCGGAAGGGGCGCAACCCGACTGCGAGCTACGAGGGGGCGAAGAGCCACTTCTCGACCTATGGCGAGGCGGCCATCGCGCTCATCGAAGTGGCCCTCCTGGTCGGCTTCGCGGTGCCGATCTGGGCCAAGCGGGTCGGTCAGGTGCCCAAGCCGGGCGACGCGGTGACCGTGCGGGTGATCGCCCAGCAGTTCGCCTGGAACGTCCAGTATCCAGGGGCGGACGGGGTCTTCGGCCGCGTGCGGCCGGTGGCGGAGAGCTCGACGATCGAGCTCGATCCCACCGACCCGGCAGGCAAGGACGACATCCTGATGCTCAACCAGATGCACCTGCCGGTGGGGAAGACGGCGCTCATCGAGCTCTCCTCGCGCGACGTCATCCACAGCTTTTTCCTGCCCTACATGCGGGTGAAGCAGGACGCCATTCCGGGAATCACGATTCCGGTCTACTTCACCCCCAAGGACGTGACGCCGGAGGCCTCGCAGTTCCCCTCCTGCGCCGCCAAGCACGACTGCTGGGAGATCGCCTGCGCCCAGCTCTGCGGCCCCTCGCACTACCGGATGCGCGGCTACTACACGATCGACACCGCCGAGAACTACGCGAAGTGGCTGAGCGACAACGCGCCCAAGGCAGCGACCCCGGTGCCCCCCGCGGTGCTACCCGTCGGGACGTCGCCGGCCGCACCGGCGGCGGTGGCTCCGCCGAGCCCGGCGGCCGCGGCGACCAAGACCATCCATCCGTAAAACCGTAGCCAGCTGCGGATACGAAAACGCCCCCGGGATTCCGGGGGCGTTTTTCTGTGTTACGGGGTTTGCAGAACGAGGGAGCCGACCAGGCCCACCCCTACCACTGGTGCTGCGTCGCCCCCGAGTGATTGGAGATCGTCCTCCCGTTATCCTCGACCGGCTCGAACGCCGACTGCACGGCGACCCTCCCCGGTCCCCAGAGGCGGAGCCAGACGTAGCGGTCGCCCCAGGAGCGCCAGGATCTCCAGGTGCCGGCCGGACGTTCGAAGTGGAGCTGCATCTGGACCGTCGGGTCCTTGAAGAGCAGCGCTGTCGGTTTGACCAGGATGGTCTGGCCCTGGGCGAGCTGGCGGACGAAGACGTTCCCGGCGGCGTGGAGGAGGAGGAGGCCGGGCACCTGGGGGGCGGTGAAACGGTCCAGGAACAGGCCGAGCGGATAGTGGGTCTCGCTCTCGTTCCCCTGCTGGGTCGTGAACCAGATGTTGGACGGAATCCAGTCGTAGGCGACGGTGCTCGTGGCGACGAGGAAGAGGTGCTCGCGCACGTCGACCGCCTGGCCGGGGGAGAGCGGCAGAGCGACCAGCTCGCCCGGGGCGTCGCGCGAGAAGGCGATGTGCCCGGGTCCCTCGGCCTGGGTCATGATGAGCGGCATCCCGGCGAGCATGCGCTTCCAGGCGCCCTTCAAGGACATCGCGGAGACTTTCACCTGGCCGTCCATCCAGAGGAGGACGTGATGGGCGAAGTAGATGCTGTCGCCCTGGGCGAGGCTCATGTCGGCCACCGGCACGTAGGTGCCCTCGATCTGGCAGAAGGAGCGGCCGAACTGGAGCTTCGCCATGTCCTTGCGGCCCGGCAGCTCGGTCCAGCCGGACTCGGAGACGATGTCGCGGACGTCGATCTGCGCGCCGCAGGCCGGGCAGGAGAGGGCGGTGCCGTCGGTCGCCTGGCCGCACCAGGTACAGGTGTAGACACGGAGCGGTTCGTTGGACATCGTCGCCTCCTACTCCGTGTTGTGGTGGACGTACATGGACTGGATGCCGATCCGGCCGGGGCCGGTCATGCGGGCTAAGTTCATGCCGGTGCCGCCGAAAAAGCCGGTGGTGAGCTTCACCGTCTCCACCTCCATGGTGACCGCGGCATCCTTGTAGAGGAAGGCGCCGGGCTCGACCAGGATGTGCTCGCCGGGCTTTAAAATCCGCTCGAAAACGTTGCCATAGCCGTGGAGGAGGAGGAGCCCCGGCGTGCTGGTGGTGACGAAACGGTCCATGAACATCCCCTGGCCACCGAAGAGGATGTTGCGCAGACCCTTGATCCGCACGTAGGTGTAGTCGATCGTGTGCGAGGCGAGGAGGAAGGCGTGCTCGCGGACGTCGAGCTCCATCCCCGGGTGGAGCGGCAGGACGACGAGCTCGCCGGTCGCGTCGCGCGAGAAGGCGATCCGCCCCGGCCCGTGGGCGACGCTGATGATGAACGGCATGCCGGCGAGGGCCCGTTTCATGCCCCCCGAGAGCGGCAGGACGCTCATCTTGGTGGCGTCGTCCTTCCAGAGGAGGACGTGGTGCTCGAAAAAGACCGAATCCCCCGCTCCGAGGTTGATCTCGGCGACCGGCACCACCTCGCCCTCGACCTGGCAGGTGGAGGTGCCGAACTGGATCTCGGTCATGTCCTTGATCCGCGGCGCCTCGCGCCAGCCGGACTCGCTGACCAGGTCCTTGATGTCGAGCGGCGCGCCGCACGAGCGGCAGGCGACCGCCGTGGGCTCGTTCTGGGTCTGGCACCACTGGCATACGATGCGTGAGAGCGGCTGGGCTGACGGATCGCTCATCGCTGCGGGTTCCCTCTCCGGCCGTCTGCTGGCTTGGCCGTCCGTATTTTATCGCGACCAGAAAGGAAAACGCCACGGACCGCGTGAGCGATCCGTGGCGCCGGGAAAGAGGGGCTTTACCGGAAGCCGCCTAGTACCAGGCGTTCCCTTCGGGGTTGATGAGCGCCTGGACGAGGCTCTGCCGGGCGTTGCCGAGCCAGAGCGAGAAGTCGGCCTCATAGGGCACCACGACGTAGCGGACGACGCCCGCCGCGGCGTGGAAATGGTTGTGGTAGGCCACGTAGTCCTTCTCGGAGCTGCTGGTGCCGAGCGTCGAGCCGAGGCCCGGCGCCAGGAAGATCACGTAGACGGCGTTGGACTCGTACGGTCCGAACGTGCCGCTCGCGAAGAGCGCATCCAGGCGCCGCTGGACTTCGAGATCGGAGACTGTCCGGTTTTCCAGGGGATCGAGAAGATCCTCCTGGAGGAGCCCGGGGAGGTCGGTCGCCTCGATGCCGTACTTGGCGAGGGTGCTCGCGTGCTCGCGAGTCAGGCCAGCCACGACCCGCGCTTCGCGGGAGCGGTTGGCCGTCTCCCGCCAGGCGCTGCCGAGGAAGATCGCCTGGACGTTGCCGCGGGAGACCACGGGCCCGCCATGGTAGGAGGCCGCGCTCTTAGCGACCCCTTTCTTCGGAATGATCTGGGCCCGGCCGCCGTCGTCGTCGAAGACCACCGTGCCGGCCGGAGCGTGCTCGAGCACGGCGGGGGGAGCGGCGGTCGGCGCCGCCTGGGGGGTTTCCTGGGCGCGCACGGTGCTGCCCAGGGTGAGGAAGAATGCGAGTGTTGCCAGGGTGCAAGGTTTCATCATGGTTCTCCTCGATTCTCCTTTACTGGACATTGAGAGCGAAGTCGTCGACGACGAAGGACGTCTGATCGATAGAGTCTTCGACCCCGGTCAAGAGCACGCGGATCGTCTGCCCCTTGAAGGACGAGAGGTCGAAGGTCTTCTGGGTGTAGCCCGTGTTGGCGTTCAGATTCGAATAGGTGGCGAGGGTCGAGAGCACGGTTCCCGAGGAATTCGTGACCTGGACTTTGAGGGTGTCGTAGGCGGTCGTCGTCGTGGTCTCGGCGGTGTCGATGTGGAGCCAGAAAGTGAGGGTCGCCGTCGCGATCGTCGACGGGATCGTCACCTGCTGGTAGAGGGTGTCGGTCGTCGCTACCCCGTAGCCGTCGAGCCAGGCCTTCCAGGTGCCGCTATGGGCGGCCTCGGCGGTAGCGGTGGTGATGACGCTGGTGGAAGCTGTCCAGTTGACGTTCCCCGACTCGAAGCCGGGGTTGAGCAGGAGCTGCTGAACGGTGCCCGAGGTCACGGTCCAGGAAAGTACCACGCTGTGGGTCTTCCCTCCACCGGTCCCGGTGATCGTGATGCTGTAGGTGCCCGCGGCCGCGGTACCCGAGGCGAGGGTGAGGGTCGACGAGCCCGAGCCGGGCGCGGCGATCGAGGTCGGGCTGAACGACGCACTGGCGCCCGAAGGGACCCCCGAGGCCGAGAGAGAGACGGCCGAGTTGAAGCCGCCGGAGACGGAGGTCGAGACCGTGGCGGTCGAGTTGCTCCCCTTCGGAGTCGACACCGAGGTGGGGGAGACGCCGATCGAGAAATCGGGGGTGGCGGACGTCGTGACCGTGAAGGAAACGGTCGTTGAGTGGGTCTTCCCGCCGCCCGTGCCCGTCACGGTGACGGTGTAGGTGCCGGCGGCAGCGGTCCCCGCCGAGAGGGTGAGGGTCGACGAGCCCGAGCCGGGGGCGCCGATGGAGGTCGGGCTGAAGCTCGCCGAGGCGCCCGAGGGCAGCCCCGAGGCGGAGAGAGAGACCGCCGAGTTGAAGCCGCCGGAGACCGCCGTCGTCACCGTCGTCGTGCCGGAGCCCCCCTGCACGGCCGAGACCGAGCCCGGCGAGGCCGAGATCGAGAAGTCGGGGGTGCTGGTGGGATTGAAGACGATGCTGAGGACGGCGTGAAGCTCGATACCGTTGGGAGCGACGCCGGTCTGGCCGTGGAGGAAGTCGAACATGCCGACGCCCTTGATCTGCACCGGGATGTTGGCGGTCTGGAAGCTCGTCGTGACGTTGAACTTGGCGTCGAACGCCGCCCGCGCGCTGGAAACGCCAGCGGCGAAGGGGCTGCCGCCGCCGACACAGCTCGGGGCGGGGATCTCGGCGATCATGGTGAGACCCGAGGCGTCCTGGAGGATGAGGTGGTAGTCCTGATCGCTTTCGAGCTTGTACTGGGTCAAGGTGGCGTTCAGCACCCAGACCGTGGTCTCGAAGGGCGAGACCCGGTTGTTGGCCGGGATCGGATTCGGCGCCGTCCAGCTGCGCATGGTGGCGATGGTGTTCGCCGTCGACGAGTTGACGTTCACCTTGCTGATGTCGGCGTCCGTGCCGGTCTTGACCGACCAGCGCTCCACGCCGCAGGCCTGGAGGGCGGGGGATGCGAAGACCCCCATGAGCAGGACGAGAGCAAGAGCGAGAGCCACTCGTGATGTACGAGGGTTCATGAAGCCTCCTGAATGAGATGAAAATTAAGAAAAACTACCCCTAAGAGACACAGACGGCATCGTCATGCAGGTACAGTCCTCCCCGCAGCACCTCCTTCTGCTTCACCGGCGGTGGCTCGCCGCCGGGTGCGTCTGAAACTTTGAGAGTGCCCCGCGAAGGAGGCTCTATTGTTCAGAGTGCTCGAAGGGGTCGAAGGGGAGCCGGAAGTGGGTGACGCGGGCGTTTCGGTTGGGAAACAGGCGCGAAGCCCACGTGAATGAAGCGGCAGAGTGTCATAGAGGATATACCCAGGAAGGCGCGCGATGCGGGTCAACGAGCTTCGCTCTTAATTAGACGCGGTCTCTCTTGACCTCTCCTCCAAGAAGCTGCAGACTCTTTCGAAACAGCTTGAAGTCCGGAGCAAACTTTTAGGCTCCATGGAAGCGGAACATTGACCCAAGTCTTTATCAGCTACCGGCATGTGCAGCCGGACGAAGGTCTTGCGGAGAGCCTCTGCTCCTATCTGGAAAAACGTGGGCTGGCGGTTTTCCTTGACAAGCACATCCGGATGGGCCTCGACTGGGTTCAGGAGATCGACCGGCAACTCCGAGCCTCGGGCTTCCTCGTCGTTCTCCTCTCTGAGGCCTCAATTCGGAGCGACATGGTGCGTCAAGAGGTGCAGATCGCGGTCGAGTTGCGCCACGAAGGGAAGATGACGATCCTTCCTATCCGCGTGGGCTATCAGGGGGACTTGCCCTACGATCTCGCCTCCTACCTGAACCGGATTCAGTATTCTCTCTGGAAGCCAGACGAGCCCGTGGCGCCGCTCTTCAAGTGCATCCACGCAGTGATAGCCGGAATCACCCCGGCCGGGCTGGACCCGGAGGAGGTGCCAGTAGTCCTCTCGGCGCCATCCTCGACCGAGCCGACGGGCGCTCCCCTACCCGCAGCAGACCCGCGGCTCGTCTTGGAGACAGGGACGATTCGTCTCGACTCCCCGTTTTATCTCCGCAGGCGAGAGGACGAGGCTTTGGAGCGCTGCCTCAATCAGCGAGGGAGCACCGTGATTGTCAAAGGGCCGCGGCAGAGCGGGAAGAGCTCTCTCCTCGCCCGCGCCCACGCCTTGTCGCGGCTCAAGGGGCAACGGTCGGTCTACTTGGATTTTCAAACCTTCGACGCCTCCCAGCTCGAGAACTTGGGTAGCACTCTTAGAGCTTTGGCCACGCGTATTGCCCGGGCGCTTAAGGGCACGGTTCGGCCGGCCGACGTCTGGGACTCGGAATTTCTCGGGCACAAGGGGAGCTTCTCTGCGTTCTTGGAGGCGCTGCTGCTCGATCCCGATTCGTCCCCCATCGTTCTCCTTCTCGACGAGGTTGATCGGCTATTCGATCAACCCTACCGCGGCGACTTTTTCGCAGCAGTTCGTGGCTGGCACAACAATCGGGCTACCGAGGAAATCTGGGAAGGGCTCCATATCGTTCTCGCCCATGCTACCGACCCAGCATTGTGGATCGAAAACCTGAACGAGTCGCCGTTCAACGTCGGGGACCGCCTTCGGCTGTCGGACTTCACGCGCGACCAAGTCGCTGACTTGAACTCACGGCATGGGAGTCCACTCTGTACCTCCGAAGAGGTCGACGGCCTCATCCGACTAATTGGCGGACATCCCTATCTCGTACGACAGGCGCTCCATGTCCTCACGACAGAACGTTGGTCTCTTTTTGACCTCGAACGCGTCGCCGCGAGCGACAACGGCCCATTTGGTGACCACCTGCGTCGGCATCTCTGGGCACTCGGCCAGAGCGGACCTCTGAGCGTCGCGGTGCTCCGCATCATCCAGGGCAAAGGCTGCGATGACGAGGCTCTCTTTCATCGTTTCCTCGCTGCTGGCCTGGTAACGGGGGAGAACCGTGGCGAGGCACGGATGCGTTACGCTCTCTATCAGACCTACTTTGCAAGCCACTTGTGAGCGATTCAACTAGCATCAACTCCTTTTATGTAACAGGTGGAACCCTGCGACCGGGAACCCCGAGCTATGTCGTGCGTGGGGCCGATGCCGAGCTTTACGAGCGACTCCTGACAGGTGATTTCTGCTACGTGCTAACAGCACGACAGATGGGCAAGTCCAGCCTGATGGCGAGCACGGCGAAGCGCCTGGAAGGGGAAGGGGTACACACGGCAATCGTCGACCTCACTCGGACCGGGACCGAACGCGGTGCCGTGGAGGGAACCCAGTGGTACTTCGGGGTGACATACGAGATCCACAAGAAGCTTGGGATTACGGAGCTGCTGCGCCCCTGGTGGCAAGAAAGAGCGGATCTTCCGTCTGTCCAACGCCTCACCGAGTTCTTCCGTGAGATGGTCCTCGCAACCTGGCTAGGGAGGGTTGTGATCTTCATCGATGAGATCGACTCCACAATCGGTCTTCCCTTCGCGGACGATTTTTTTGCTGCCATCAGAGCTTGCCACAATGCGCGTGCGACCGACCCAGCCTTCGAACGTCTGACCTTCGCGCTTCTTGGCGTCGCCTCGCCGGACCAGCTCATCCGAGACACCGCGCGCACGCCGTTCAACATCGGATACCGGATCGACCTCACGGATTTCACGCCCGAAGAGGCTTGCCCCCTCGCGGACGGCTTGCATCCCGATCCAGAAGTCGCATCGAGGAGGCTGGATCGGGTTCTCCATTGGACCGGAGGGCATCCTTATTTAACCCAGGCCCTGTGTCGCGCCACGGAGGAAAAGAGCCGAGAGGGGGCTGCCGCGGAAGCTATTGTCGATCCGCTTGTCGAGGACCTCTTCCTCTCTTCCAGGGCCCAGCGGGAAGAGACCAATCTCAGGTACACCCGAGCGCGGCTCGCGGCCAAAGGGGCCTCGGGACGCGAGATCCTGCGGCTGTACCAGAGAGTTCGCGGAGGAAGGATCATCGCCGATGAACCGACTTCCCCACTTTTCGCCCAGCTCAAGCTCAGCGGGATAGTCAAGGTCTCAGGCGATGCAAACCTCGCCGTGCGTAACCGTATCTACGAGCTCGTCTTTACCTCGGAATGGGCGAAGTCCGAGATGCCCACCGGACCTGGGCGCCAGCTTATCGTCGCTGGTTTGGCTGCTTCCCTGCTCTGGCCGGTTCTCTGGTCTGGATGGTCTGCGGTCTTCTACCCACGTATCGATCTCCAGCAGATCCTCGCTGCTACGGATGACTTCAAGGTTGCTTCGGAAGCCTATGTAAGGCTGCACTCGCATAGGGACATGCAAACCCGGGCTGATGAGTTAATGGCGGAGTATTGGGATCGTCGGGCCATGCGCGAGGCTTTGCGCGAGCACAGCGCCGAGAGTCTCCTGTCATGGCTGAAAGCAATTCAGGCGAAAGATACTCCGAGGCGCCGAAAAGAAGCGCAGGTGCTAGCCGCTTTGTCTGTCGGCCCGGATACTCATTTGCCCCTTCCGAGCGATGATGCCTCCAATATAGAGAGCGGTCATGAGGGCCTCCTGGAATCCGCGGCAGGCCTGGACGATGCTTTGAAATCTGCAGTTATTAGCCCAGATGGTCGAACCGTTCTTACCGATAGCTACGACAAGACTGTGCGTATCCGTACTACAGCTGACCACAAACTCGTGGGGCAGATTCCGAAGTACGGTAAGCTCGCTATGCTCGGTCCAGATGGCCTCACGGCCTTGACATGTGATCGAGATCTGGATCTGCGAATCTGGAATACCCAGACGGGACGGTCCCTGAGGCCGCATTTACAGAGCCAAACCCCCTCTACTTTCGTCGGGTTTGGTCCAGACGCGAGTACGATCTTAGTAGGTGAAGAGGAGGGAGAGATAGAACTTTGGAGTACTAAAACCGGCCTTCTCACCGGGAAAATCATTGTGTGGGATGGTTCGCGAGCCTTAAGCGCAGTACTCAGCCCTGATCATAAATGGGTTTTGGCCAGCACGGAATCCGGCGCACAGATTTGGAACCGCAAATCAGGTGAGCTCGTTCGAGAGATAGATGGGAACTCTTTTCTGCGAGCGTCGTTCAGTCCCGCAGGTGATAAGGTTTTGATCGCCGATCTAGTGGGCAACGTTCGGCTTTGGAATGCTAGAACGGGTGCACTGATCGCGGTTCCGGTTGAGCTTGGTCAGAGCGTGCCAACAACGGTAGCATTCAGCCCGAATGGCGATGCCTTTTTTCTCGCTTCGGGCCGGTGGCTCCATTTCTTCTCGCTGGACAAAGATGGCCCACACTTGTGGGCGAATCGATACCTGAGTGGTAGGTGGACCGGAGGTTTTCGCTTCCTGGAGGACTGTCCACACTGTCTTCAAGTCGTGTTGGCCTACAAGGCTTCTTATTCGATTAACACCATCCATTTCGACGAGCCAAGCGAGCCTTCGATCCAAGGCGAGCCTGAGGAGCTGCTGGCGAAATGGCAAGATATTCTGGCGCTCCAATTTGGCGAAGACATGAAATTTGTTAGAACCTCCCCGAAAGCCCTAACGGCTCCCCTGGAATCCGAAGGAGAACCGGAGCGGTAGGTCCTGAATTTTCGGCGACGCCAAAGGTCGATACGATGGACCACTTCGGGTCTACCTCACTCGTCTGGAGCATCTTGGACCTGCTTCGCTCTCGCGGTCCACCACCTCTGCCAACTCCCTGTCAGTTGCCGGCATCGGCGAGCACCCGCAGTAGAGGAACCAACACTGGAATTTCCGCGGTTGCCGTCTTCCAGACAACCTCAGTATCGATGTCGAAGTAGCCGTGGATGAGCCGGTTGCGTGTCGCAACGATGGCACTCCAGGGTACCTGAGGCACGGCAGCCCGGGTTTCGGGAGAGATTTTGTTTGCTGCCTCGCCGAGGATCTCGATTGCGCGCACCACGGCGAAACGGAGCATCTGATCCCGATCGAAGTCGTCATGGCTCCGCCCTGTCAGGAACTGCGCGACCGCTTCGGCCGCCTCGATCATGTGGAGGAGGCGGACGCGATCTTCATCGCGCATATTGCACCTCGGCCGTCCGCAGTACCTGGTCGCGGAAATGCCGGCTCAAATCCTGCGGCGTGCGCAGGTCGACCTTGTTCCCGCCGAGCAAGGAGGCCAGCTCGGCCTCCATCGAGGCCAGCCCGAGCAGGCCCGGCTCACGGCCCGGCTCGAACTCCACCAGCAGGTCGATGTCGCTGTCCGGCCGGGCGGTGCCCGCGAGCGTCGAACCGAAGAGGGACAGGCGGCGGATGTGCTGCGCCCGACAGAACCGCGCTAGTTGCTCGGGAGCGATCGGTAAGTGAGGCATGAGGAAACTCGGAAACCCTTACACAATCGACAGCTTCGGCTTCGCCGCGCTCGTCCGCAGCACCTCGGCGTCCACCGCTTCCGCGAGCTTCTTGAAGGCCGCCGAGTGCGCGCCGTCGGGCTGGGCGACGACGATCGGCACTCCGGCGTCGCCGCCGCGGACGATCTCGGCGTCGAGCGGGATCGCTCCCAGGAAGGGGACTCCCAGGAGGTCCGCGGTGCGCTCGCCGCCGCCGCGCTTGAAGATGTCGGTCACCTGGCCGCAGTGGGGGCAGACGAAGGACGACATGTTCTCGATGATCCCCAGGACCGGGACGTTCACCTTCTTGAACATGGCGAGCCCCTTCCGGGCATCGATCAGGGCCACGTCCTGCGGGGTGGTGACGATCACGGCTCCGGCGAGCGGCACTTTCTGGGTGACGGTCAGCTGGGCGTCGCCGGTGCCGGGGGGGAGGTCGAGGACGAGGTAGTCGAGGGCTCCCCAGACGACGTCGCCCAGCATCTGCTCGATGGCGCGCATGACCATGGGGCCGCGCCAGATGACCGGGGTGTCGGTCTCCAGGATGAAGCCGAGCGACATGATCTTGATGCCGTACTTCTCGAAGGGGAGGATGCGGTTGGCCTCGATGAGCGGTTTTTCGTGGATGCCGAACATCATCGGCACGGAGGGGCCGTAGATGTCGGAGTCGAGGATGCCCACCCGGTAGCCGAGCTGGCCGAGCGCCACCGCGAGGTTCGCCGCCACCGTCGACTTGCCGACCCCGCCCTTGCCGGAGGCCACCGCCACCACGTGGCGAACCTCGGGGATGAGCCCGGCGTCCTGGGAGATGGCGCGCTGCGCCGACTCCTGGGGGTTGGCGGGCCGGGTGGTGTGGAGGTTGACCGTCACCTGCCGCACCCCGGGGAGGGCCCGGACGGCGTGCTCGATGTCCGCCTTCACCCGCTCGGTCTCCCGCTCCTTCTGGGTGGCGATCTGGAGGTCTACCGCGACCGTTCCTCCGGCGACCTTCACCTGCTGCACGAAGCCAAAGGAGACGATGTCCCGGCTCATGCCGGGGAACTTGATCGCCTTCAATGCGTCCCAAACGCTCTTCTCTAGATCCTCAGCCATGCTTCGTGCCTCTCTCTTCCTCTAGGTAGGGATGCTGCCGGCCGAGACCTGCCGGGCGGCGGTGGTAAATCCTACCATGTGGCTCCCTGGGGTCGCAGGAGTCCTCAAGGCCCCGTCAAAGTCGAATCTGTTATCGCGAAGGCTCCTGTCGTAGGGGCACCCCCCTGTGGGTGCCCTGGGAGGGAGGGCGGACACTCCTGGGGGCTCACACCTCCGCCACGTCCCCCGCCTCGACCCCGGCGAGCTCGGCGATCTGCCGCCTCACCTCGGCGACGAGCTCCTTTTTGCGGCGGAGACCGTAGGGGGCGGGGTCGATGGGGGCGCCGAAGCGGACCTCGACGGTCTGCGGGTGGATGAGGAGGTTCTCCCGGCCGCGGACGGCGCGGCTGCCGCGGATCCCCACCGGCACGATGGGGAGACCGCTCCGGAGCGCGAGGAGGAAGCCGCCGCGCTGGAAGGGCAGGAGGACGTCCCCGGGGCCGCGGGTCCCCTCGGGGAAGAGGAGGATCGAGATGCCGCGCTTGAGCTTGTCCGAGGCGGCGGCGAAGGTCTCCCGGGCGGTGCTCCGATCCTTGCGGTCGACCGAGACGAAGCCGGCCGCCGTCATCGCCCAGCCGAAGACGGGGATCTGGAAGAGGCTCCGCTTGGCGACCAGCCGCACCTGCCCCGGACAGCCGACGATCACCACCGGGATGTCCATGAGGCTCGAATGGTTGGAGAGGAAGACGTAGCTCGCCGCCGGCTCGAAGGTCGGATCGTAGCGGGCGTCGAGCCGGACTCCCGAGGAGAGCAGGACGCCGCGGGCCCAGAGGCGGGCCACGGCGAAGGCGAGGACGGTGCGCGGCGGAATCCAGGAGACGAGGAGGGTGAGGAGCGAGAAGAAGGTGCTCCCGAGGGCCAGGTAGAGGTTCCCCACCACGGTCGCCAGGGCCGTGGCTAGGGGAGAGGAGGTGGAGGCGCGGGGCGGATCGGCGCTCGGGCTCAGGGTCGTCTCCTTTGGCAGCGGCCTATTCTGGATCGGATGGCGCTTGAGCGTCACCCCCCACTTTCCCCACTTTGGGGTGCGGGCTCCGTTTCTCTCCATGAGGAAACTGTAATCTCGGGTTGGCGGCTCCCGGGTCCGGGTACAATAAGCCGATCTTTCAACCGGAGGTGTGCGATTGAGCTTGCGGGAACCCGGCTCCGTCTTAGACGGCAAGTACGAGATCGTCCGGCGCCTGGGCAGTGGCGGGATGGGCGAGGTCCACCTCGTCCGCCATCTCCACCTCCAGGAGCTCCGGGTGGTCAAGATCCTCCGCCAGGACCTGGCCTCCGACCCCTCCGCCCAGGCCCGCTTCCTCCGCGAGGCGCGGCTCGCCACCCAGATCAAGCACCCCAACGTCGCCATCCTCTACGACTTCGCCCGCCTCACGGACGGCAGCTTCTACATGGTCTGGGAGCACATCGAGGGGCAGGACGTGGGCGACCGCATCCGCAAAAGCGGCCACTTCCCCGTGCCGGTCGCCATCCAGCTCGGCATCCAGGCTCTCCGCGGCCTCGAGGCGATCCACCAGACCGGAGTCATCCATCGAGACCTCTCCCCCGACAACCTCATGATCACCGAGGACCGCCGGGGGCAGTACCGGATGAAGATCATCGACCTCGGGCTCGCCAAGACCCTCGGGCCCGACAGCAATCCCACCAACCTGGAGATCACCCAGGTCGGCATGTTCATGGGGAAGCTCCAGTACTGCTCGCCCGAGCAGGCGGGGACGGTCTCCGGCGAGACCTTGGACCGGCGGAGCGACATCTACTCCTTCGCCCTGGTCCTCTACGAGATGCTCGTGGGGCTCCCCCCGTTCGACTCCGAGAACCCGCACGGCTTCATCTTCAAGCGGCTCTCCGAAGACCCGCTGCCGCTCGTCGGCCGCAATCCGCGGGTGGAGATCCCGGCCGAGCTCGACCGCGTCATCCGCCGGGCCCTGGAGCGCGACCGCGAGAAGCGCTACCCCGACAGCATCTCCTTCATCAATGCGTTAGAGAAGGTGGGGAAGAACCTGGCCGCGATCGAGACCCAGGAGATCGCGGTCTCCCCGGGGCTCCTCGGTGTTCCCGGGGTTTCAGGCCCAGCGCGCCCGGCCCCCCCGGCGCCCCGCCAGCGGAGCTCCTCCGAGCTCTCGGCCGAGGAGAAGAAGGACCTTCTGGCGCAGATCGAGCGCGCCGGCCGCCGGGCCCAGGAGAGCTCGCAGATCTTCTCCAAGGCCGAGATCGCCCTCGCCGCCGGCCGGCTCGACGACGCGAAAGAGGTCCTCCGCCAGATGGAGGGGGTGAATCCGCGCGCCCAGGGGTTGGAGCAGCTCAAGTGGCGGGTCAAGCAGGCCGAGGAGTTCGCCGAGCAGCGGCAGCGGGTGGCGGAGACCGAGCAGGTCCTGGCCGGCTATCTCGACAAGCGCCAGCTCGCTCTCTCCCGGCTCGCCCTCGACACCCTCCTGGAGCTCCAGCCCGCCCATCCGAAGCGGGAGGACTACGCGGCCGCCATCTCGCGGCTCGCCCGCGAGATCGAGCAGGAGAAGCGGGGGGAGAAGGCCCTCGCCGCCGGCCGGACGGCGCTCGCCGCGGGAGACTTCCGGGCCGCCCGGCGCGAGCTCGAGGGTCTCGCCCGGCTCGACGCCACTCGCGCCGGTACTTTAAGGGCTGAGCTCGAAACCGCCGAGCGCGGCCAGAAGCAGGGGGCCGCCTTCGACGAGCACCGCCGCCGGCTGGAGGAGTTCCTCGCCGAGCGCCGGGTCGCCGAGGCCGAGAGCGAGTACCAGCAGCTCGCCGCCCTGGAGGTCACCAAGGTCACCCTGGACAGCTACCGTACCCGTCTGGACGCGATCCGCTCGCAGTCGGAGCAGAAGACGCAGGCGGTGGAGTTCGAGCGCCGCTACCGCATCGTCCTCGACCACGAGGACTGGTACGGGGCGCGCGAGGTGGCCCGCGAGTTCGAAAGGACGATCCCCGACCACCCCCGGATCGCCGTCATGCTCGGCGAGATCGAACGCCTGGAGACCGCCCACCGGCGCCAGGCGGCGGTCGAACAGGGGGTCCAGCAGATCGAGACCTTCTTGGCCCAGGGCGACGGCAAGCAGGCCGAGCTGGCGCTCAAGATCCTCCTCCAGATGGACCCCGACAACCGCCACCGGCGGCGGCTGGAGCGGGCGATCAAGGGGTTGGCAAAGGGGTAGGGGGTGGGCCCTCTCCTACGTTCAGACTAGGGCACGGCTTCTCCTCCGGAGCAGGTGACACTCTTGCGCTTCGCTCTATGCTAGCCTATGCCTTGGCATAGGCCGCTCTGGCGGCCGGGAGGACACTATGCAGCCCGAACGAATCGTGCGCCTGTTCCGGAACGGACGCAACCAGGCAGTGCGGATACCGCGAGATCTCGAGCTCCCCGGCAACCAAGCTCTCCTCCACAAGGAAGGCGAACGGCTCATCGTCGAACCGATGCCCCGACCCTCCCTCCTGGAACTGTTGTCCACCTGGGATCCTCTCGAAGAGGAGTTTCCAGAGATCGACGGGCTGGAGCCCATTGAGGATGTGAATCTCTGAGATGGTCCGCTATCTTCTGGATACCAACACCCTATCAGACCTCCTCCGGAACCCGGGTGGTCGCGTGGCCCGGAGACTTGCGGTCGTGGGAGAGGCTGCGGTCTGCACCAGCATCGTGGTGGCCTGTGAGCTTCGTTATGGCGCGGCCAAGAAGGGCTCCCCGCCGCTTTCGGCGCGCGTCGAGAGTCTCCTCGGAAGCCTTGGGGTTCTCCCTCTGGAGCCAGCCTCCGACCACCACTATGGCGAGGTCCGCTGGCACCTCGAGCGGACGGGGAAGCCGATCGGCCCGAACGATCTCCTGATCGCGGCCCACGCGCTGGCGCTCGATCTGATCCTCGTGACGAACAACGTCGACGAATTCGCTCGCGTGCCGCACCTCGCGCTCGAAAACTGGCTCGCGCCTTAAGCCGAGCCGGCGCTTCGGCGGTCGGGCCTGTCGCCGGCTACCCGAGGGCCGCGACCTCCCTTTCCAACTGATGCCATAAGTCGAGCTGCCCCTGGGAGATGCCGAGGGTGCCGAGGTCGGCGGCGATCTCGGCCGGGGTTCGGCCGGCGGGGAGCTGGCTCACCTGGTCGGCGAGGCTCTGGCGGAGCGGGACCTGTTTTTTGGGGACGGCGAGGGTCAGGATGTCGGCGGCGATCGCCTGCGGGCTCCGCGATGGCGACGGGGGCGTCGGCGTCGGCCCGTTGTGGTCTGGCGAGACTATCGGCGGCGTCGGAGTCGGACCGTCCGGCTGCACGGGGACGGCGGGGGTGCCGAGCGGCAGGGTGATGTCGGCCAGGACCTTGCCGGGGGGGAGGTCGATCTCCTGATGTCCCTGGAAGTTCGAGTCGTAGACCAGCTTCCCCCCCTCGGGGCGGCAGTCGATGGTCTCGAACTTCTGCCGGATGCGGTTGCCGCCGTCCTTGGGGAGCCAGTCGAGGCTCGCCGGAGTCCAGACCGCGCCGGCGATGGGGGTCGTGTTGCCGTTCTTGTTGTGCTCGATCCAGACCGCGATGCCCCCGTCGGTCTTGAGGATGTGGAAGGGCTCGATCAGGCCGTAGCTCGGGATCAGGGTGAGCGGGTCCTGGCCCGCTCGGATCGGCGCGGCGCTCGACCGGAGCGTCTCTTTCAAGGCCAGGGCGGCGCTGTAGATCCACTGCTGGCGCAGACCCAGGTTGAGCGATTTCGCCACTGCCTCCCAGTGGTCGATCGGGCCGTCGGTGGCGAGGGCGTAGGTCCATTCGAGGACCCCGGCGTTGGGCTCGTGGCCGCCGCTCCGCATGCCGACCAAAAGCAGCCGGCCGTCGGGCGCCTCGACGAGCTTCAGCAGGCACCACCAGTACAGGAGCCACCCGGTCGCGAGGGCGCCCAGATCGGCGGCGTCCGCGGCGTCAGGTCCGCTGTTCTTCTGCGCCCAGTCGAGCACCGAGGCGACGGCGAGCATGTGCCAGACGCCGTAGATCCGCGAGCCCAGCTCGCTCCCCATCCACTGTTTCTGGAAGAAGGCGAAGACCTCCTTCCAGCCGGCGATCGCCTCGGCCTTCTCGGCGGCGTTGCCGGCCCGGAGCTTGATCGCCAGGCGCAGGAGCGGCATGTTGATCGAGCCCTGGCCCGATTCGAGGGCCGCGAGGCCGTTCGGCCCCTGCCAGACGCTGTCCCGCGGCGGCTTGCCGTCGAGCGCGTCGACCAAGTCCCAGCTCAGAAACTGTTCGTCCCCTGCCATGATGTCTCCTCCGGTCTACGGTCCCGACGGCAGCTCGCGCTCGATCGAGGACAGATGCTCCATGACCAGCTGCAGGCGGAAGGCCGTGGTGTCCTTGAGCTTCTGGCCGCACGAATCGGCAGCGGCGCTCACCAGGCGGAGCGCCTCGCTCAAGTGTTCCTGCAAATTCGGGTCCGGCGCCGGGGGGATGTGCACCCCGTCCCCGGCGTGGCGGAGAGAGGGGCAGATGGAGGGGTCGCCCGCCGCCAGATGCTGGGCCGTCCGCACCGCCCGGGCGAAGGGCTCGATCTGCTGCCGGTAGCTCTGCGCCCAGCTGTGGATCTGCCGGTTGGCCACCGCGGCCCCCTGGATCTGGCGCTCGCGCATGGTCTTGTCCTGGCGCTCGCGCTTCATCCGGATCTCCAGCTCCTCGGCGGTCCGGCGCTCGACGACCAGGGCCTCCTTGTCCTCCTCCTCCTGCACCTTCATCCGCTTCTTCTCCTCTTCGCGCGCCTCGTCGTCCAAGACCAGCTGGTGGGCCTCGGCGGCCTCGGCCTCGGCGCGGGACTGGCGCTGCTGGGCGAGCTGGGCCTCGGCCGCCAGCTCGCCGCGGCGCTCCTTGACCGCAGCATGCACGCTCTGCGAGCGCTCCCTGGTGAGGCTCGCCCGGTCGGCGGGAGAGAGGTTGAGCTTGCCGGCGAGCTGGGTGCGGTCCTCGTGGATCGCCTTCTCTACCCGCTCGCGCTCGCCGACCAGGACCTTCAAGTCGTCGGGGTTCTCCGGATTGGCGGCGACAGAGCAGAGGTGCGCCTGGCGCTCCTGCCAGTCGACCAGGAGGTTCCGGATCTCGCCCTGCTCGACCGCGGCGGGGCGGACGGCCTTTTCGGCGAAGGGCAGGCCCGCCTGGATCTCGGCGGCCGCGTCGGCGCCGGCCGAGCTCAGGTAGCTGTGGACGGCGGCCTCGGGCGGAGTGGGGGCCGCGGCCTGCTGGTACGCCGCGGCGACCCCGTCGACCAGCGGATCGCAGGCGGTCTGGTTGGCGTCGAGCATAGCGAAAGCGGTCTTGTCGGCCGCCGTCGAGCCCCCGCCGCAGGCGGAGAGCAGGGCCAGGCCGGCCAGGAAGGGGAGGAGCGTCGCTCGTTTCATACGCAACCCTTTTGGATGCCGCACCCGGTCAGGCCCGGGGCTTCTTTGAAAGAAGCAGTGGAAGGAAGCAGAATTTGGCGCGATCCTACCATGGCCTGTAGGGGTGGGTTCAAGCTGACCGAGATACCAGATGCCGATGGCGAGACGCTTCTGGGATGGCACGAGTCACGACGCGCCTGCCGCGAGTCACGACGCGCCTGCTGCGAGTCACAGCGCGCCTGCCGTGAGTCACAGCGCGCCTGCCGCGAGTCACAGCGCGCCTGCCGCGAGTCACAACGCGCCTGCTGCGAGCCACGACGCGCCTGCCGTGAGTCACAGCGCGCCTGCCGCGAGTCACAACGTGCCTGCTGCGAGTCACGACGCGCCTGCCGGCGGTGTCTCGCAGCAAGACGGTGGTGTCTCGTGGCAAGCCAGCGGTGTCTCGCGGCACGCCGGCGGTGTATCGCGGTAGGCACTTAGCGTCTCGTTGAGGATCGGTAGCGTCTCGTTGAGGGCCCATAGTGTCTCGCTGGAGCCATTCGTGTCCCGCGACGAGGACCGCCGCCTGGTTGGCGATGGTTGTGGGGAGGACGGCGAGGGTCGCCCTCCGAGGCGCGGATCTTGTAAGAGCGATGCCGACGAGGGTGGGCCGGTGGAGCGGGGGTGGCCCCGGACCCCGAGCCTCTCCGGGTGCCGCCCGGCTCCTCTCCAGAAAGATCTGACCTCCTATGCCTCTCCTCGTCGGCACCTCGGGTTGGCAGTACAAGCATTGGGATCGCCGTTTCTACCCGCCGGACCTTGCCAAAGGCAAGCAGCTCGCCCGCTACGCCGAGCTCTTCGGTACCGTGGAGGTCAACGCCACCTTCTACCGCCTGCCCGAGGCCGAGGTCTTCGTCAACTGGGAGAGGGAGACGCCGGCCGACTTCGTCTTCGTCGTCAAGGCGAGCCGCTTCCTCACCCACATGAAGAAGTTGAAGGACCCCGAGGAGCCGGTGGCCCGGCTCATGGAGCGCGCCCGCGGCCTCGGCGGCAAGCTCGGCGCCGTCCTCCTCCAGCTCCCGCCGCAGATGCGCTGCGACCCCGGCCGGCTGGACGCCGCCCTCGCTCTCCTGTCCGCCTGGGCCCCGGTCGCCGTCGAGTTCCGGGAGGGCTCCTGGTACTCTGCCGAAGTGGAGTCGCTCCTCGCCCGCCACGGTGCGGCCCTCTGCCTCGCCGACCGCGGCGCCCAGCCGATCACGCCCCTCTGGCGGACGGCCGACTGGGGCTACCTGCGCTTCCACGGCGGCTCGGGCTCACCGCCCGGCTGCTATCAAGAGGAGACCCTCGACGCCTGGGCGGTACGGGCGGCCGAGCTCTGGGCGCCCGGAGCCACGGTCTACGCCTTCTTCAACAACGACTGGTACCTCTGCGCGCTCCGCGACGCGGCGCTCTTCGCCCGGCTGGCAGAGCGGCGGGGGTTGAGGCCGACCCGGACTCCGGAGGCGGAGGGGATTCTGGTGGGGTAGGCATAAGAGGACGCAGAACCGGTCGCGATCAAGGGTCGCGCTCGTCCCGCGTCCGGGAGAAGCGCTGCGAGAATGGGCGAGGTGTGGCGACATCCCGTCTACATTAGCCGCGTGAAGCATAGTAGGCTCTATCGCTAATGCGAGCAGCTAGCCCCGACCGACTTCGATGGGCGCTTCATCTAGCTGCCGTTCTCGCTATTGCCCTCTCTATTCAAAGTCCCTCGATCTTATGGGAGGGAAGCTCAATCGCGCCTAGCTTGCCAGCCCTCGTGCGTGCCATGGGCGACCGCCGCTTCGTGGAACCACGACTGACTGGAGGCTTCCCCTATGCTTCGTGTTCCCAGTTTTCTAAGACAGGATTGATCCCTGAGCCCCAGTGTTCGCCGGAGGCAGGGATTCCGCAATCTCAGATGCTCCGGCATGTTGCTCTTGGGATTCAGAAAGCGGCGGAGAGACGTCCGTCACCGCAGACTCTACACGCGGCAGGTGTCGCGAGAGTAGTGTGGGGGAGGACGCTGTCGTCCTTAGACAAGGCGGTCTCAGAGTTCGAACGGGCCGCAGCCGGAGATGTCCACAATGCGTCCATCTTGAACGATCTGGCAGCAGCAGATTACATTCGTGCCCAACGGCTGGAGGATCCTTACGAACTATTGCGAGCGCTCTCGGTTGCCGACCGTGCGTTAGCGGCGGCTCCTCTCCTCAAGGAAGCTCGATTCAACCGAGCCCTGATCCTCCAGGCCCTCTTCGCTGATGCGGCTGCTCGGGCTGCCTGGCTCGACTACCTCCAACTCGATCCTCACTCGGGCTGGTCTGGCGAGGCGGAAGCCCACCTCTTTGCGCTCAATTTGCCTCCGTCCCGCTGGGACGAGCAGCGATTGCTCCTCGAGACTGCCGTACTGGGCAACGATGCCAAACGAGTTCGACAGATCGTTGACCAGTTCCGGCAGCCCGCCCGGGAGTATGCGGAGCAGGAATTACTCGGCGCCTGGGCCGAGGCGAGCTCGACGGGAAGAGTTGCCGAGGCGACGCGGGCTCTCACGATTGCCCGCGGGATCGGTCTGGCCCTCGCGGCAGGAGACGGGGATCGAATGATCAAGGAGACGGTGGCTAGCATCGACGCAGCTTCACGACGCGACCCTGCATCGCTTCAAGTACTCGTCGAAGGACACCGCGCCTTTCAGAAAGGTTACATGCATTATGATCGCCTGGAAACGCAGCGAGCCCTCGACAGCCTCACAGTCGCGCGTGAGGCCCTCGCGCGAGCCCGCAGCCCATTTGCCGCCGAAGCCGCCTTCTACCTTGCCTGTGCCCAGTTCAACCTGGACCGTTTTGCCGACGCGGTTCGATCGCTCGAGCAATTGCGGCGCGAGCTCGATAACCATCCCTACCCTAGCCTCCCTAGCCTCCGGGCACATTTAGAATGGATGACGGGAGTGACACACTGGGTGCGCGGCGACCCGATGCGCTCGATCGAGTCCTACGAGATCGCGTTGGGGCTCTTGGATCGAGTGGGGGAAGCCGAGGACCTCGCCGTGGTTCACGGCCTGCTCGCCGCGAGTCTGGAGCAACTGGGGCGCTCTCGCGAGTCTTGGCAGAACTGCTATCGAGCGCTCGCCGCCGCCCGGCAGTTCCATAACCCTCGGCACAAGTTCGTCGCCAGCTCGCAAGCCGCAGACTTCAATCTGCGAAGGGGAGAGCCGGCGACCGCCCTGGCGTTTCAGGCAGACGCTATACAGCATGCCCTGAAAATCGGGCCCGCTCTGCTCGCCGACGCCCACTTTTGGCGCGGTCTTATGCTCGACAGGATCGGACGACGTGGACTCGCGCTCGTCGAACTTGGGAAGGCGGAGCGTTGCGTCCAACGTAATGGAGACGAGTTGGCCCGCATGCGGAATCAAGCGGATCTTTTCCTAGTGAAGGGTGATCTCTTTGCGGAGAGCAATCCAAGGCGTGCTGTCCAACTCCTCTCCATCGCGCTTGATTTGTATTCCAAGGTTGATCATCAAATCTATGCTCTCCTAGGCCATCAGGCTCGGGCGCGGGCATACCGGAACCTCCAGGAATACGACAGTGCGGAGGCGGATCTCCGGGCTGCCCTCGCGGCCTACCAGCGCCTAGGCGGGAGAGTCTCACGGCAAGAGACCCTTCTCGCTTTTTTCGCCAAGAGCTCGGATCTTTTCGACCAGATGATCTCGTTTCAGGCGAACGAGCGTCGAAGATACGACCGGGCATTTGAGTATGCCGACCGCGCGCGGACCCAGGTGCTGCCAGCGTTTGCCTCCGCACTGGACCTCTCTCCGGCCGAACGACGGAAGCTACTGGCGGCCGAGCCGGAGCCGAAAGCTCTAATGCACTTATCTCGCGATCTTCCAGAGTCGACGGTTCTGGTGCAGTACTCCGTTCTCGAGGATCGGCTCCTGGTCTGGGTGGTGCGGCGCTCGGGTATGCAGGCTTTTCAGAAAAAGATCAGCCGGAAGAAGCTCGAGGAGAGGGTCATGAGTTTCCGGAGGGTTGGAAGAGACGGCCTGGAGACGGGGCCGGCGGATCCGTTGCTCCTGTCCGACCTGTTGCTCGCCCCCTGGCTCCGGAGTCTTCGACAGGAGGAAACGATCGTTATCGTCCCCGATAAAACTTTGGTCGAAGTACCGTTTTCCTGCCTCGTCGATCGAGTTTCTAAAAAATACTTGATTGAGCTATACCCCGTTGAGACGGCTCCCAGCGCAACGCTCTATGTCGAAGCCGTGGCACGCAGGAGAGCCTCCAAGAGCTCTTATGCCGGTCCCCATGGACTCATTATTGGTGACCCAGCTTTCGCCGCCCAACGCTTCGGATCGAACCTGGCTAGATTACCGGGGGCAGAGAGGGAGGCGAGAGAGGTCTGCGACTATTTCCCGGGGACTCGTCTGCTTTTGGGTGATTCTGCCACCAGAGAAGAATTCTTGATGCATGTCCGTCAATATCGATGGGTCCACTATGCGGGGCACGCGATCGTGAATGACCAGAACCCACTACTCTCGATGCTCGCTCTGGCCCCCAGGCCGGGGACAGACGACTCGGGGGCCGTCTACGCCTGGGAGATCTATCGGCTAGACCTCAGAGGTACGGCTTTAGTGGTCCTCTCCGGCTGCGGTACGGGCGACAGTTCCGTCCAGGAGAGCGAGGGCAGTACGAGCCTCGCCCGGGCTTTCCTGGCGGCCGGTGCCTCAGCGGTGGTGGCGAGCCTCTGGGATGTCGACGACCGGGCCACTCGGAGGCTCTTTCTCGCTTTTTACGCGAGCCTCCGGGACGGGGCGAGTCCTACCGATGCCTTGAGAAAAGCGCAGCTCACCTTTGTCAAGAGCCCCGATGCCGCGGATCGCCGCCCCGCCATCTGGGGAGCCTTCGAGATTCTCGGAGGCGGTCCTCATTAAACTCTAGCTCGGAGGGTAAGATCATGTCCTACACATTCCGCATTGTCTTCAGTGGTCTCTGCGCTTTCGTGCCCGATAAGCCGCTGGCTAGCGGGGGCTCTCCTACTTCAGTCATCGTGCTCTTCCGGGATTTAAAGAGCGGACTCACGCTTCCGGGAGATCTCCACGTACTACCGCACTTTCCTATGGTTGAATTCAACCTGCAGAATCGTCGGCCGGGGAGCACCCGGCCCTTAGATTCTTCAGTATTGGGACTCTGCATCCTTGCCAGCGAAGATCTGACGATTGGGATCGAAAACGCTAGCTCCATTTATCCAAACTACCTGAAGGTCAAGAATCCCGTCCCCAAGGATCCTCAAAACCCCACGGCTGACGAAAAAGAATCTCTGTTCTGGCTCCCGCTTATGGAGAACGCGGTACCGGGGGCGCTCGTAAATCCTCAACTCCTGGGTGATTTGGACCCTACCCAGTCCCTACTTGCCGGACGTGCTTTCTTGACTATGGGGACGCTATCGACCCGGTTGATACAGGAGGGGACGTGGATCTTCGGTGCGGTCGGAGACCCAAGCACTCGATCGACGGAAAAAGAAAAGTACTTCTCGGAGTCACTGGCCCTGGAGATAGGCGGTCTCGAAGATAACGTCGAACTCTCGTTCAAAAAATTCGGTACATCGAAAGGACAGACCCTGATCTTAGGACCGAACCCAGAGGCCCCGGAGGCGGTGGTCGAGGTTCTTATCGTCAATAGGGAATTCCCCGAGCCTGCCACGGGAGAAAATAATCCGGCACCCAGAAATGACCTAGATTTCTCAGTCTATTATGATCTCTTGGTACCCCCAGTGCCTGCAGGCGGAAGACTCGTCCCTCATCTGCAGGAGCCGGCTTTCCTACTTCGTCCAGGTGGATGCTCACCAGTGGCGATTAACAGCTAGGAGCAGTTTAATGATGCTTTTGAAGTGATTCACTCTTCGCTGTCGAGGTGCGGAGGCATTCTTCGATCCAGCTTTCGAGATCGCTCTGGCAGTACAACGGCGGGATCGCACGGGGAGAAGATTTACACTATACGTCCCTATGCCCCCCACCCTCCCCAAGCTCCGCCTAGGCGTCTCCGCCTGCCTCCTCGGCGAAGAGGTGCGCTACAACGGCGGGCACAAGCGCGACCGCTTCTTGACCGACGTTCTCGGGCCGTACGTCGAATGGGTGCCGGTCTGCCCGGAGGTCGAGATCGGCCTGGGTACCCCGCGGCCGGCGATCCGGCTGGTGCAGATCGGGGGGGAGACCCGGCTCGTTGCTCCCGAGACCGGCGCCGACTTTACGGCCGCCATGCGCGAGTACTCCGGGCGGCGGGTGGCGGAGCTCTCCAAGCTCGACCTCTCCGGCTATGTGCTCAAGAAGGACTCGCCGAGCTGCGGCATGGAGCGGGTCAAGCTCTATGCGGGGGAGGGGGAGAATGCCTTGCCGGCCCGGGAGGGGCGGGGGATCTTCGCCGAGGCTCTCCTCCGGCTCCTTCCCGAGCTGCCGGTCGAGGAGGAGGGGCGGTTGAACGACCCGGCGCTCCGGGAGAGCTTCGTCTCCCGGATCTTCGCCTACGACCGCTTCCGGCGGCTGGAGCGGGCGGGCTGGAGCCGGGCGGCCCTCACCGGGTTCCACGAACGGCACAAGTTCCTCTTGATGGCGAGGAACCAGGCCGGCATGCGCCGGCTCGGCCGGCTCCTGGGGAGCGCCGGGCGGGAGGTCCCCGCCGCCGACCTCGCCCGCGACTATCTCTCCGGGATGACCGCGGTGCTTAGCCGGCCCGCCAGCCGCCGCGGCCACACCAACGTCCTCCAGCACCTGGCGGGCTTCGTCTCGGACGGCCTGGACGGTGCCGACCGGGAGGAGCTGACTCTGGCGATCGAGAGCTACCGGCGGGGGCTCCTGCCGTTGATCGTCCCCATCACACTGCTGCGCCACCACGTCCGCCGGCAGGAGGTGGCCTATCTGGCAGACCAGGTCTATCTGCAGCCCCATCCGCACGAGCTGATGCTCTTGAATCACGTCTAGAGAGGCCCTCGGCGGTTGTGGGAGAATGCCCGCTGAACCAGGAGGAGGAGTCTTATGAGAATGACGAAGAGAGCGATCCCCGTAATTTTGGCCGCCCTGGCCACCCTGGCGGTCGCAGTGCCGTCGTTCGCCGGCGTCCACTACCAGGCGACGAGCACCATGGAGGGCGCGGCGGGCCGCGGTGGCAGTCGGAACAACAACCCCGGCGATGCGAAGGTCGAGGGCTGGGTGAGCGGCGACAAGGCCCGGGTGGAGTTCAAGGAGAGCGGCAACCCGATGGCGAAGTCGGGGACCTACATCCTCACCAAGGACGGGGGCAAGACCCTCTACCTCGTCAATCCCGAGGACAAGACTTACGCCCAGTGGGACCTGAACGCCATGCTCGGCGCCCTGGGCGGGATCATGAACGGCATCGGCCCGATCCTCAAGTTCGAGTTCAGCGACCCCAAGGTCGAGAAGGTCTCCGAGGGGGACGGCGGCACGCTCCTCGGCCTGCCCACCCGGCACTACAAGTTTCGCACCAGCTATACGATGAAGATGAAGATCTTCGGGATGGGCAGGTCTTCAGAGACGGTCACCGACCAGGAGGTCTGGGCGACGACCAAGCTCACCGACCCCGGCCTCCGGGTCTGGCTGCGCCACGATCCGCCGAGGACCGGCAACGAGCAGTTCGACAAGCTGATCGCGGCGCAGTCGGAGAATCAGCGGCTGAGCGGCTTCCCTTTAAAGACCGTGACCACCACCACCTCGACTCAGAAGGACAAGCAGAACGTGACCCACCTGACTATGGAGGTCACCTCGCTCGAATCCAAGTCGATCCCCAACTCTGAGTTCGAGATTCCCTCCGGCTACAAGGAGACCCAGATGCTGCAGCAGCCGGAAGAGGGGAAGCATGAGCGGGAGCGGTAAGCCGGAGGAGGGCGGCGACCGCAAGCCGGGCGAACGGCTGGGGACCCGCGAGGTCTTCCGGGGCAAGACCGTCCGGCTGGACGTCGACCGGGTCCGCCTGCCGAACGACAAGGAGATGGACTTCGAGATCATCCACCACGTCGGCGCGGCGGCGGTGGTGCCGGTCCTGCCGAGCGGAGAGGTGCTGCTGATCCGCCAGTACCGCTACGCCACCGGCGGCTATCTCCTCGAAGTCCCGGCCGGCAAGCTCGACCCGGGGGAATCGCCGGAGACCTGCGCCCGGCGCGAGGTGGAGGAGGAGACCGGCTATCGGCCGGGGGAGCTCACCCCCTTGGGCTGGATCTGGACGACGCCGGGCTTCACCGACGAGAGGATCTGGCTCTATCTCGCGACCGACCTCGAGGAGACGACGCAGGCGCTCCAGGAGGACGAGATCCTGACCCTGGAGAGGCTCCCCCTGGACAGGGCGGTCGCCCAGGCCGCCTCCGGGGAGATCCACGACAGCAAGACCGCCTGCGCCCTCCTCCGGGCCGGGCGCCGGTTGGGGAAGTAGGAAGTCGAGGAAGTCGGCATGCCCGGGCACGATTTTCGCTAATCGCCCGGGCATGCAATCCGCCACCCTGCTCCACCCGCGCGAATTCGAAATCCAGTCCTTCGAAGACCCCGAGCCCGGCCCCGGTCAGGTCCTCGTCCATATCCACGGCTGCGGGGTCTGCGGCTCAGACATGGGACCCTGGAAGGGGATCGAGGGGCTCGTCTATCCGATGGTCCCCGGCGCTCCGGGGCACGAGGTGTTCGGTACCGTCGCCGGCTTGGGGGAGGGGGTCGATAGCTTCGCGGTAGGCGAGCCGGTGACCGCTCTCACCTATCGCGGCTACGCCGAGTACGACGTGGCCGAGGCGGGCTCGCTCGTCCGCCTGCCGCCGGCTCTCGCCGGCCGGCCGGTGCTCGGCGAGCCGCTCGCCTGCGCGGTCAACGTCGCCCGCCGGGCCGGGGTGGCCGAGGGGGATCTCGTGGTCCTCCTCGGCGCCGGCTTCCTCGGGGGGCTCCTCGTCCAGCTCCTCCAGGGAGAAAAGCCGGGGCGGATCGTCGCCGTGTCGCGGCGGCGGGCGGGGCTCGACGCCGCTCTCCGCCTGGGGGTGGACGAGACCCTGACCTACGACGATGACGTGCGCGGCCGGATCTCCGAGCTGTCGGGGGGGAGGATGGCGGATGTGGTGATCGAGGCCACCGGCCGGCAGGGGCCGCTCGACCTCGCCGCCGAGCTCACCCGGGTGCGCGGCCGGCTGATCGTCGCCGGCTATCACCAGGACGGGACCCGGACGGTCAACATGCAGCTCTGGAATTGGCGGGGAATCGACGTCATCAATGCCCATGAGCGCGACCCGGAGGTCTACCGGCGGGGGATGGAGGAGGGGGTGGCGCGGCTCGCCGCCGGGGAGGTGGACCTGGACGCTCTCCTCACCCACCGCTTCCCGCTCGCCGAGATCAACCGGGCCTTCGGCACCGCCGAGGAACGCCCGGAAGGGTTCTTGAAGGCGCTCGTTCTCACCGGGGAGGACGGCCGCTGACCCCCCCCGCGGCTGGGCTTCATCGGCCTGGGCTGGATCGGCGCCATGCGCCTGGAGGCGGTCGTCGCCGCGGGCATCGCGATCCCCGCCGCCCTCTGCGACGCCTCGTCCGAGCGTCTCGACGCCCTCAGCCGGAAGGTGGGCGTGGACGGGGCGGCGCCCGACTGCTTCGCCGACCCCGACGACCTCCTGCGGCATGCCGCCGGCCTCCGCCTGGACGGGGTGGTGATCGCCACCCCCAACGCGCTCCACGCGCCGCAGACCCTGGCCGCCCTCGACCGCGGTCTCGCCGTCTTCTGCCAGAAGCCGCTCGCCGTCACCGGGGAGGAGGCGCGGCGGCTCGTGGCGGCGGCCCGTGCCGCCGATCGCCGGCTGGGGATCGACTACACCTATCGCACCCTCGGCTCGACGGCGGAGCTCCGCCGGCTCCTGCGGGAGGGGGCTCTCGGGCGGGTGTGGAGCGTCGACGCGGTTTTTCACAACGGCTACGGCCCCGACAAGCCCTGGTGCTTCGACCCTGCTCTCGCCGGCGGCGGGGCCCTCCTCGACCTCGGGGTTCACCTCGTCGACCTCGCCTTCTGGCTGCTCGAAGCGCGCGCGGTCCAGGCGGTCTCGGGGGCCGTCTTCAGAGAGGGGAGGCCGCTCGCGCCGCGCCGCCGGGGGGAGGGGGCGGTCGAGATCGACGACTTCGCGACCGCCCGGATCGACTTCGAGTCGGGGGCCGGCGAGAGCGCCGCGGCGGCGCTCGCGGTGTCCTGGAACGCCCATGCCGGGAGGGACTGCGTCTTCCGGCTGTCCCTCTTCGGCACCGCCGGGGGGGCCGAGCTGCGCAATGTGGGGGGGAGCTTCTACGACTTCGAGCTCGCCCGCTTCAGCGGGCGGAGCGAGGAGATCGTCGCTCGCGACTCCGGGGAGAGCCTCGGCAGCGGCATCGTCGCCTGGGCCGAGCAGCTGGCGAGGTCGCCCCGCTTCGATCCCGAGTCCGTCCGCAGCATCCTGGTGAGCGATGCCGTCGACGCCATCTACGGCGACTCGTCTAGGGCTTCGGCCGCTCCCCTTCCTTGACGAACAGGTACTCCTGGATGCCGTGGCGGAGCAGGAACGAGCGGTCGACCCTGAAGCCGCGCAGGAGGTCGTTCATCTCGGCCGGGACGAAGCGCGGCGCCGGCCGGGTGGAGGACGTCCGGATCTCGTAGGCCAGGTTCTGCTCGTCGACGATCCGGAAGCGGATGGGCTGCGCCGGGATGGTCTTCAAGATCGAGATCAGGGAGAAGACCACCGTGCCCGGGTGGCAGAACGGCGACAGGTGCCGCATGAAGTGCCCTAGCTCTTTGCGGGTGAGGTAGTTGAAGGTGTCCCAGGCGAGCACGACGTCGAAGCTCGCCGGCTCCGAGGTGGGGAGGAACTCGGCGAAGAACTGCGGGCCGGCCTCCTCCGTCTCGCCCGGACCGCCGACGCCGCGGGCGGAGAGGGCGGCGTAGAGGTCCTCGATATAGATTTTGCAGCCGAACTGGGAGAGGAACTCGACGTTCGAGCCGATGGCCGGCCCCAGGTCCAGGACCTGGAGCTTGCGGTCGCGGCGGAACTCCTCGAAGAGGGCGGCTAGGGCGAGCGAGCGGTGGATCTGCGGCTCGGCCTCGGCCGTCGTGCGCTGCTCCTTTTTCTTTTCGCGGGAGCCGGACGAAGAGAACCAGCTCATCCGGCGCTGGCGGCTCGGTTGGCGCCCTGTCCTTCGTTCGCTGCGCCCTTGCCGGAGCCGGAGCCGGTGTTGGAGCTGGAGCCGGAGCCGCCCGCGGCGCGGGTGCCATCCATGTCGATCGAGCCCTTGAACCGGGAGCCGTCCTCCAGGGTGACCCGCGGCGAGGTGATGTTGCCCCGCACGGCGCCCGACTGGCGGAGGACCGCCTGCTCGGCGGCGAAGACGTTGCCGTCCACCTCGCCCTCGACGGTGACGATGCGGCCGAAGACGTCGGCCTTCACCCGGCCGTTCTTGCCGATGGTGACGTTGTGCTGCTTCAAATCGACCTTGCCCTCGACCCGGCCCTCGATCACCAGGTCCTCCTCGCCGGCCAGATCCCCCTTGATGAAGATGGAGGGGCCGATCGTCGCCCGGTCACCGCTCCGGCGCGGTGGCTCCGGGGCTGGCGAGGAGGGGGCGGCGGTGGCGGTGGTGGTGGGGAGAGGGCGGGGCGGGCTCTGCGGCTCGGGCTGCGGGTTCGGGTTGGGTGAATCGTCTCTTTTCCACGCCATGTAGGAATCTCCTTCTGAACGTCTAGCGAGGTGACTGCGAGGGTATGGGCGCCGCGTGAGGATGTCAAGAAGAAAAATAGGGTTTCTTCTATATTTTTCGCCACTCCGTGAGGCCGGAGCCGGGGGCTCCGATCGCCGGTACTGGATCGGTTTGAACCCTCGGATTTCAAAACGGACCCAGTACCGGATCGCCGGTCAGCTGGCGAGGCGGGCGTTCAAAGTGATGTCGACACCGCCCAGGGCCTGGGAGACGGGGCACCCTTCCTTCGCCTTTCGCGCCTGGTCCTGGAAGGCCGCGTCGTCGATCCCCGGCACCTCGGACTCGTTGTCGAGCTCGATGCGGGTGATCTTGAAGCCCTCCCCTACCTTCTCCAGGTGGACCTTGGCGCTGGTCGCCACCCGCTTGGGAGCGAAACCGGCCCGGCCGAGGCCGGCCGTGAGCGCCATCGAGAAGCAGCCGGCGTGCGCGGCGCCGATCAGCTCCTCGGGGTTGGTGCCGCCGGCCTCCTCGAAACGGGAACCGAACGAGTAGCGCCCCTCGAAGGCGCCGCTCCCCAGGGACACCTTCCCCTGGCCATCCTTCAAACCACCTTCCCAAACTGCTTTCGCCGAACGTACGGGCATCTCGAACCCTCCTTTGAATGTGGAAATCAGGGCTTCTTTCCCGGCGATCCCGGCGGGATGGCCGCCCGGAAGACGATGGGGGTGCCGGGGGGGAGCTTGTGGAGACGGGTGATGCGGACCGGCGGGACCGCCGACCAGTCGGCGTGCAGGGTGAACTCGACGGGATCGCCGATGGCGAGTCCGGCGAGCGACACCTGCGGTCCCAGGGGGAAGGACATGGTCATGGGGTCCATCCCGACGACCTCCCCCTGCCGGTCGACGAAGTCGTCGACCGCCTGGTGGGAGAGGACGAAGCCGCTCGCCGGGTTGCCCGGCACAGGGAGCTGGACGACCCGGCCGCGCACCGTGTAGTCCCGCCCGCCGCGGGCGCAGCCGGCGGCGAGGAGAAGAAAAAGGCCGGGTAGGAGCACCCTCGCCCAGGTCGCGGATCTTTTCATGCCTGCCTTTTAAGCCCCTCCACGGGCCGATCGTAGCACGCCCGAATCGGGCCGCCGGGACCTCTCGCGAGCGTTGTCCGCCCGCGGCGTTTTCGCATACAGTCGGGGCGGAGAGAGAAGGAGGTCGCGAGATGGCAAATCGGGGTGGACAGAGCGAGGATACCGAGTTGCGGCTGGGGAAGTACCAGGCGGCGGTGGACGCCCGTCTGGCGAGTTGGGAGAAAGAGGGGTTCGGCCGCCGGCTGTGGGAGAAGGACCCGACCCTCTGGTCGTCCGACCCGGCGACGCCGGATCTGGTCGACCGCCTGGGCTGGCTCCCTTTACCGGAGACCGCGCCCGGAACGCTCGCCGAGCTCGAACGCTTCACCGCTGCCGCCCGGGCGGACAAGATCGACCGCGCGGTGGTCCTCGGGATGGGCGGTTCGAGCCTGGCGCCGGAGGTCTTCGCCCGTACCTTCGGCCACCGTCCCGGCTGGCCGGAGCTCTCGGTGCTCGACAGCACCCACCCCGACGCCGTGGCCGCTCTCGCCGACCGGCTCGATCCCCTGCGGTGCCTCTTCCTGGTCTCCTCGAAGTCGGGCGGCACGACCGAGACGATGTCCTACTTCTATACCTTCTGGGATCGGGTCGAAGCGCGCCCTCCGGGGCGGCGATCCGGGGCCGAACTTCGTCGCCATCACCGATCCCGGCACCTCGCTCGAGAAGCTCGCCAAGGAGCGCGGCTTCCGCGCCATCTTCCCGCGCGCCGCCCGACGTCGGCGGCCGCTACAGCGCCCTCACCCCCTTCGGGCTCGTCCCGGCGGCGTTGGCCGGCGTCGACCTCTCGACCCTCCTTGCCCGGGCGCGGGCCGCGGCGGCGGCCTGCGGGCCCACGGTGCCGGCCGGCCAGGACCCCGGTCTCCTCCTCGGGCGCGGCGCTCGGCGAGCTCGCCCGCGCCGGGCGCGACAAGCTGACCTTCTGGACCGCCCCCTCGATCCGCTCCTTCCCCGACTGGCTGGAGCAACTGATCGCCGAGAGCACGGGGAAGAGACGGCAAGGGGATCGTCCCGGTGGCCGAGGAGCCGCTGGGGAAGGTCGACGCCTACGCCGACGACCGGGTCTTCATCGCCCTGAGGTGGCGGGCGAGTACAGCGGGCTCGGCACGCTCCTCGATGCCTTGGAAGGCCGCGGGCACCCGGTGGCGCGGCTCACCCTCGCCGACCCGCTCGACCTCGGGCGCGAGATGTTCCGCTGGGAGGTGGCGGTGGCGGCGGCCGGTGCCGTCCTCGGCATCCACCCCTTCAACCAGCCGGACGTGGAGTTCGCCAAGGTGCTCGCCAAGCAGGCGATGAAAGAGGCCGGCACAGAGCGGTGCGGGCTCAGGAGGCGATTCGAAGGCCGTCCCGGTCAGCGACGGCGAGGCGCTTTCCAGCGGGCTCGCCGATCTCCTCGGCGGGACCGGGGGGTACGTCGGCGTTCAGGCCTACCTCGCCCCGCAGACCGCGCTCTCGGAATCGCTCCACTATCTCCAGGGGGAGATCCGCGACAAGACCCGGCTCGCCACCACCTTCGGCTACGGCCCGCGCTTCCTCCATTCGACGGGCCAGCTGCACAAGGGGGGGCCGGCGGGGAGCCGCTTCCTCCAGCTCGTCGACCACCCGCATCAGGATCTGCCGGTGCCGGAGACCGACTACACCTTCGGCCGGCTCATCCGCGCCCAGGCGGCGGGGGACAGGAAGGCGCTCGAGCAGCGTGGCCGGAAGGTGCTGACGGTCGACCTCGGGGACGACGCGGCGGCCGGCCTCGCCACCCTCCGGCGGGCGCTCCGCGCTTGAGCGGCTCGGGCGCCACGGGCGAACCGGCGGGCAGCCTGCTCCTCGCCGGCGACGTGGGGGGGACGAAGACCAACCTCGGCCTCTTCGCGCTCGCGGGTGTTCCAGGCGTCGCAAGCGCCCAGGGGGCCCGGCCGCGGCTCCTGCGCTCCGGCCACTACCCGAGCCCGGACTTCCCCGGCCTGGCGCCGATCCTCGCCGCTTTCCTGGGTGCCGACGGTGCCCGGCTCGGTGCCGCCTGCTTCGGGGTGGCCGGCCCGGTCGCCGGCAACCGTTGCGCCCGGCTCCCCAACCTCGACTGGCCGGAGCTCGACGGCGCGGCGCTCGCCGGCGAGTGCGGGCTGCCGGAGGAGCGTCTCCGCCTGATCAACGATCTGGTCGCGACGGCGGAGGCGATCCCCCACTTCGGCCCCGAGGATCTCCGCGTCCTCCAGGCCGGGGCGCCGGGCGCGGGGGAGGGCAACCGCGCCCTGATCGCTGCCGGCACCGGCCTGGGGATGGCGCTCCTGCCGCGAATCGGCGGCACCTGGGTGCCGGTCGCCTCGGAAGGGGGGCACCAGGACTTCGCCGCGCGGAGCGACGACGAGGCCGGACTCGCCGCGGCGCTCCGCGCCCGCTACGGCCACGCGAGCGTCGAGCGGGTGGCCTCCGGCTCCGGCCTGCCCGACATCTATGACTATCTGAGGGGGAAGGCGGCGGAGGTGCCGGCGGTCGCCGCCCGCCTCGCCGCGGCGGCCGATCGGGCGCCGGCGATCACCGCGGCGGCCCTCTCGGGAGAGTCGCCGCTCTGCGTCCGCGCCCTCGACCTCTTCGTGGGGGCCTACGGCGCCGCCGCCGGCAACCTGGCGCTCGTCGGCACGGCGACCGGCGGGGTCTTCCTAGGCGGCGGCATCGCCCCCAAGCTCCTCCCCAAACTCCTGGACGGCACCTTCCTCCGGGCCTTCGCCGGCAAGGGGCGGTTCCAGGGCTACCTCGAAGCGATCCCGGTCCAGGTCATCCTGGACGACCAGGCCGCCCTGCTCGGCGCCGCCAGCGTGGCCGCACGCCTCGCCGTAAGCGCTTGAGATTTATCTGCCGTTTTGGCCGTTCCGTGCCGCGAGTGGCACGCCAGGAATGCGCGCCGCCCCCTCCCGTATACGCTTTCCCCGGGGAAAACGTTGGGGGAGAGGCTGGCATTGCGGATGCAAATATAGGTTGACGACAACCGGGGGGAGATTCACTCCGCCCGAAAAGGAGAGTGTGATGCGCAAGACTGCTTGGGTTCTTTCGGGTTTGATGGTTGTGACCGCGGCTGCCGCCATGGCTGCCACCGCTCCGGCTGGTGACATGAGCAAGGACAAGGGCACCATGGCCGCGCCGGCTGGCGACACCATGAGCAAGGACAAGAGCATGGACAAGGGCATGAAGGCCAAGTCCAGCTCGGTCAAGGGCGAGGTCACGGCCGTCGACGCGACCGCCAAGACCATCACCGTCAAGGGCAAGAGCGGCGACACCACCGCGACCTGGGACGACAAGACCACCATCACCCCGAAGGGCAAGACCTCGGGCGACATCAAGGTCGGCGACAACGTCACCGTCTGGTACAAGGCCGACGGCGACACCAAGACCGCCACCAAGATCCAGATGCACGCCGCCAAGATGGGCAAAATGAGCAAGAAGTCGTAAGAGGCTTCAACAGCCTTGCTGCACCGCAAAAGGGCGCCCTAGGGCGCCCTTTTCGCTTGTACGGAATCAACCGGCGCCCTCGGGCGCCCTTTTCGCTTGTATGGGATCAACCGGCGCCCTAGCGGGGAGCGGTGCGGTCGGCCAGCGAGAAGGGCTGCGGGAAGAGCTCGGCGAGCGAGAGCTGCTCTCGGTCGCCTTCCAGGTTGCCGACGAGGATCGGCAGGTCGCGGGCGAACTCGGAGAGGGTCTGCCGGCAGAGGCCGCAGGGGCGGGAGGGGGGCGTCGTGCCGGTGACCACCGCCACCGCCCGCGGCTCCCGGAGGCCGGCCGAGGCCGCCTTGGCGATCGCCACCCGCTCGGCGCAGACCGAGAGCGCCGGGATGCAGTTCTCGACGTTCGCCCCGGCGTGGATCGAGCCGTCCTCCATGAGCACCGCCGCGCCCACGGGGAAGCCGCTGTAGGGGGCGTAGGCGTTCCGGCGGGCCGCCGCGGCGGCGGCGAAGAGGGGCTCCCAATCCACTTCCATAAGAGAGCAATCTAGCACGGCTCCGCTCTGTGATAGGCTCCATGGGAGACCAGGGATCGCCGTCCGGCGGTTTTCATCTCCCCCCCTTTAAGTATCCGCCGAGGAGCAAGGGAATTGAACAGAAGATTCAATGACTTGGAGCCCCCCGCCGACGGCCAGAAGATCCTCTGGCATGCCGGCGAGGAGCGTCTGGAAGTCCCCAAGCGGCCGATCATCCCCTTCATCGAGGGGGACGGCACCGGTCCCGACATCTGGCGCGCCACGAAGCGCGTGCTGGACGCCGCGGTCGAGAAGACCTACGGCGGCTCGCGTGGGATCGCCTGGTTCGAGATCTTCGCCGGCGAGAAGGCGCACGAGCGGACCGGCTCCTGGCTCCCCGAGGATTCCCTCGCCGCCATCCGCGAGTTCCGCGTCGCCTTGAAGGGGCCGCTCACCACCCCGGTGGGGGGCGGCATGCGGAGCCTGAACGTCGCTCTGCGCCAGCTCCTGGACCTCTACGCCTGCGTCCGGCCGGTGCGCTGGTACACCGGGGTCCCCTCGCCGGTGCACCACCCCGAGCGGATGAACATGGTGATCTTCCGCGAGAACACCGAGGACGTCTACGCCGGCATCGAGTGGCCCTCGGGCTCGCCCGAGGCGAAAAAGCTCATCGCGTTCCTCGCCACCCTGGGCGCCACGGTCCTCCCCGAGAGCGGCATCGGCATCAAGCCGATCTCGCCCTCCTCCAGCCAGCGGCTGGTGCGGCGGGCGATCCAGTACGCCCTGGCGAACCACCGCGGCTCGGTCACCCTGGTGCACAAGGGCAACATCATGAAGTACACCGAGGGGGCCTTCAAGGACTGGGGCTATCAGGAGGCGCGCGAGCACTTCGGAGACCGGGTCGTCCTCGAAGCCGATCTGGCGGCGTCGGGCGCCAGCCAGGACGGCAAGGTGCTGATCAACGACCGCATCGCCGACTCCATGTTCCAGCAGGTGCTGCTGCGTCCCGAGGAGTATTCGGTGATCGCCACCACCAACTTGAACGGCGACTATCTCTCGGATGCCCTCGCCGCCCAGGTCGGCGGCCTGGGGATCGCCCCGGGGAGCAACGAGGGGGACGGCATCGCCGTCTTCGAGGCCACCCACGGCACGGCCCCCAAGTATGCCAACCTGGACCGCGTCAACCCCGGCTCGCTCATCCTCTCGGGGGTGATGATGCTGCGCTGGCTCGGCTGGGGCGAGGCGGCGGAGTCGGTCGAGCGCGCCCTGGGCGAGACTATCGCCCAGAAGCGGGTGACCTACGACCTGGAGCGCCAGATGCACGGGGCGACCCTGCTGCGCACCTCGCAGTTCGCCGAGGCCATCGTCGAGAACCTGAAGTAGGACGCCCCGGCGGTATTCAGCGGCATTCAGCGGCAATCCAAGAACGATCGAGAGGAGATTTTTCCCATGCAGCATAAAGTGACCGTGGTGGGGGCCGGCAACGTCGGCGCCACCACCGCCCAGCGGATCGCCGAGCACGAGCTCGCCGACGTCGTCATGGTCGACGTCGCCGCCGACCTCGCGACGGGCAAGGCCCTGGACATGATGGAGGCCGCGCCGGTGCTCGGCTTCAACGCCACCATCACGGGCGGCGGCGATTACGAAGCCACCGCCGGCTCCGACATCTGCGTCGTCACCGCCGGCCTCGCCCGGAAGCCCGGGATGAGCCGCGACGACCTGCTCGCCAAGAACACCGAGATTTTGAAGGAGGTCGTCGAACAGCTCGTCAAGCGCTCGCCCGACACCATCCTCATCATCGTCACCAACCCGTTGGACGCCATGTGCGAGGTGGCGCGCCGGGTCTCCGGCTTCCCGCGCGAGCGGGTCTTCGGGATGGCCGGCGTGCTCGACTCGGCGCGGATGCGCTACTTCATCGCGAGCGAGCTCAAGGTCTCGGTCGAGGACGTCGACGCCTTCGTTCTGGGCGGCCACGGCGACACCATGGTGCCCATGCCGCGCTACGCCACGGTCGCCGGCGTCCCCCTGCCGCAGCTCCTCCCCGCCGAGAAGATCGAGGAGATCAACCAGCGGACGCGAAACGGCGGCGCCGAGATCGTCAACTACTACAAGCAGGGCTCGGCCTACTACGCCCCCTCGGCGGCGGTGCTCGACATGGTGGCGGCGATCCTCCACGACAAGAAGAAGATCCTCCCCTGCGCCGTGCTGCTCGAAGGCGAGTACGGCATCGACGACCTCTTCGTGGGCGTCCCGGTCAAGCTCGGCCGGCGCGGCATCGAGGAGGTCATCCAGCTCCGCCTGACCGCCGAGGAGAAGGCCGAGCTCAACAAGTCGGTCGACGCGGTCAAGGCTCTCGTCAAGAGCCTCAAGCTGTAAGCGCCGGTAGCCTTAAATCCTGGTGGGCGGTCGCCTCTGCTTCTGGGCGGCCGTCCATCGCTCCGCAACTCGGCGACCCCTCTCCTCGTAGCGTGTACTGATGCGAAACGCACGCTCTCTTCTCCTCTGGCTTCTCCTGGGCGGCTCCGGCGCGCTCCTCTTCGTCTGGGCCTACCCCCGCGCCTTTCCCTTCGCTCCGCACGGCTGGAAGGTGACCCGCGGCGAGGCGACCGCCCTCGCCCTCGCGCGGCTCCGGGACCTGGGCGAGCCGGTCCGGGACGCTTACGTGGTGGCGCGCCTCGACTCCAATGCGATGCTCGAGCGACGGCTCCAGCTCGCCCTCCCGCGGCAGGGGAGGGGGCGGATCGAGGCGACCGGACTCCCGGCGCGCGCGCTCGTCTGGGAGGTTTTCGTCTACCCGCCCGAGGCGCTCCGCGAGGACTGGACCTACGAGGCCGAGGTCACCTTGAACGGCGAGGTGATCTCGCTCCTCCTGCGCCTCGATCCCGAGGCTTCTGGTCAGCACCTGGACCCCCAGGAGGCGCGGACCCGCGCCGACGCCTTCCTCGTCCGCCAGGGGATCGACCTCGCCCGCTACCGGGAGCCCGAGATCCGCAGCCAGCAGCTCGCCAAACGCACCGATCTGACCGTGCGCTACCGCGACCGCCGGTCCTTCCCCGGGGTGCCGGGGGTGGCCTACGGCATTGCCGTCAAGTTCGCCGGCGACCGCCTGGCCGGCTTTTCGGACTGGTACGAGGACCCGGCGCAACGCGCCTTCCAGCAGGTCTTCCAACAGGATCTCTTCGCCGGCATCGCCGGCATGATCGCGGTCTTCTTCGCCCTGTTTTCGCTCGCCATCCCTTTTCTCCGCCGCTATCACGAAGGGGAGATCGGGGTCCGGCGCGGCGTCGAGATCTTCCTCCTGGTGCTGGGGCTCGGCCTGGTGGCCGTCCTCCTCTCCGTCCGCGCCAGCTCCCAGGACAACAGCGTCGGCTTCGCCACCCGGGAGCAGACGACCTGGCTGACGGCCCTGTTCGTCTCGATCTTCGGCATCCTGCCGCGGGCCATCCTCGCCTTCTTCGCCTGGTCGGTGGGGGAGTCGATCTGCCGCCAGCGCTGGGGCTGGAAGCTCGCCGCCTTCGACGCCCTCTTCAAGGGCGAATGGAGCAACGCCACGGTGGCGCGCTCGTCGTTCGTCGGCTCGGCGGCGGGCTTCGCCCTCGCCGGTGGGCTTACCGCCGCCCTCCTGCCGTTCCATCGCTTCGGGGCCTGGCCCTTCGCCACCCTCTTCGTCGCCGCGGAGACGACCAGCACCTGGCCGGGGTTGCAGGTGGTCACCGGGACGCTCGGCCTCTTTCTGCCCATGCTCCTCGTGCTCACCCTCTGCCTCGTTCCGGCCGCAGTGAACCGCAGCGGGCGCTTCTGGGGGGCGCTCGCCGCGACCCCGGTGGGCGCCGTCCTTCTCTTCAACTCCGCTCTCCCCCTACCCATCCTCTGGGGGCTCGTCGTCGCCCTGCTCTTCGCCGGGGCGCTGATCCTCCTCTTCCTCTATTACGACCTTCTGACCGTCCTCCTCGCCACCGCTCTCACCTTCCTCCTCGTCGAGACTCATCCCCTGCTGACGGCGGCGGCCCCGAGCCTCGCCATCCAGGGCTGGCTCGCCCTCGCCGTGGCGCTCACCCCGCTCCTCGTCAGCCTGCGCTGCCTGACGAGCCGGACCGAGTTCGTCTACCGCTACGAGGACGTCCCGCCCCACGTCCGGCGGATCGCCGAGCGCGAGCGCCAGCGGGTGGAGCTCGAGACCGCCCGCGGCATCCAGAGCTCGATCCTCCCCCAACTGCCGCCGCGCCTCAACGGGGTGGACCTCGCCCACTCCTATCTCCCGGCGACCGAGGTGGGGGGCGACTTCTACGACGTCCTGGCGCTCGCCGACGGCCGTCTCGCCCTGGCGGTGGGGGACGTGGCGGGCCACGGTGTTTCCTCGGGACTGGTGATGTCGATGGCGAAATCGGCCCTCGCCGTCCAGGTCACCTTCAATCCGGAGGTCGCGGCGGTCTTCGGGACGCTCAACCGGATGGTCTACCAGACGGCGAGGAAGCGCCTGCTGACGACCCTCTGCTACGCCGTCCTGGACCCCAAAAACGGCGAGCTCCTCTTCGCCAGCGCCGGCCACCTCTTCCCCTACGTGGTCTCGCCCCAGGGTGGGGTGCACGCCCTGGAATCGATCGCCTACCCGCTGGGCGTCCGCGGCGATCTCGCGGTCGAGCCGCAGCGCGCCCACTTGAACCCCCAAGACATCCTCTTCCTCTACAGCGACGGCCTGGTCGAGGCGCGGACCGAGCGCGGCGACGAGTTCGGCTTCGAACGCCTGGAGCGGAGCCTCGCCCGGCAGGCCGGGAAGACGGTCGAAGCGGTGCGCGACGGGGTGCTCGAGGACATCCAGCGCTTCACCGGCCACCACCCGCGGGAGGACGACCAGACGATTCTGGTGTTGCGGATGCCGTAGGGGGGGTGGGCATATGATGCCGCCGTGCTCTCCGACCTCTCTCCCGGAAGCCTTGCCGGCATCACCGGTATCGACGGCCTCGGCGGCCTCGTCCTCTTCACCGTCGCCGTGGCCGCGGGCGCCACGGCGCTCCTCGTCGTTCCCGGCCTCGCCGCGGCCTGGGCCCTGTCGCGGCCCGGCTTCCGCTTCCGCACCCTGACCGAGGTCGTGGTATCGCTCCCGCTGGTCCTGCCGCCCACGGCTGTCGGGCTGGGGCTCCTCCTCCTCTTCGGTCGCACGGGTCCTCTCGGCCGGGTGCTCCACGAACGGCTGGGGATCGACGTCGCCTTCAGCTGGCGGGGGGTGGTGCTGGCTTCCGCCGTGGTCGCCTTTCCTCTCTTCGTGCGGAGCGCGCGTTCGGCCTTCGAGGAGGTCGACCCGCGGCTGCCGGCCGTGGCGCGCACTCTGGGTCGCGGGCCGTGGGGCGCTTTCTTCTCCGTCGAGCTCCCCCTCGCCTGGCGCGGGGTGACGGCGGGGGCCGTCCTCGCCTTCGCCCGCGCCTTGGGGGAGTTCGGCGCCACCATCCTCGTCGCCGGGAACATCCCCGGCCATACCCAGACCCTCGCCCTCGCCCTCTTCCAGCGGGTCGAGGTGGGGCGGGACCGCGAGGCCCTGGTGCTCGCCGCGGTCTCCGTCCTCCTCGCCGCCGGCGCCCTCGTCCTCTCCGAGACTCTCGTGCGCCGGCGGGACCGGACCCTTTCGCGCTAGGCGTGCCTCCCGTGCCCCCCGCCCCTTATATCGAGATCGACCTCGCCCTTGCCCAGGGCGGTTTCGATCTCGCGGTCGCGGTTCGGCTCGGCGAGACCGCGGCGGTGCTCGGGCCCTCCGGGGCGGGGAAGACCACTCTCCTGGAGGCGCTCGCCGGCCTCCGCCACGCCCGCGGCCGGCTGGTCGTCGGCGGCGAGGTGCTGCAGGACAGCGCGGCCGGCATCTTTCTGCCCCCCGAGCGCCGGCATCTCGGCTACGTCCCTCAGGACGGAGCGCCTCTTTCCCCACCTCTCGGTGCGGAAGAACCTCGACTTCGGCCGCTCGCGGCAGGCGGAGGGCGGCGGCGGCATGGACGGCCCGGACTTCGACACCTTGGTCGCTGCCCTCGACTTGACGCCCCTCCTCGCCCGCTACCCGCGCCACCTCTCGGGCGGCGAGCGGCGGCGGGTGGCGCTCGCCCGCGCCCTCCTCGCCCGGCCCCGGCTCCTCCTCCTCGACGAACCGACCGCCGGCCTCGACCCGCTCCGGGCGCGGAAGGCTCTCGCCGGGATCTTGAGAGTGCGCGCGGAGCTCGGCCACGCCGGCGGCGGAACCGATGGAACCGGGGTCCCCCTCTTCGTCGTCACCCACGACCAGCGCGAGGCCCTCGCTCTGGCGTCGGAGGTCGTCCTCTTGACGGCGGGCCGGGTGGTGGCGGCGGGGCCGGCGCGGGAGGTGCTCCGCGCCCCCGAGCGGCTGGCCGTGGAAGGGCTCGGGCGGTGGGAGAACGTGGCGGCGGCCCGCCTCGTCCGCCACCATCCGGAGGGGGGCACGAGCGAGGTCCGCCTGGAGGGGGGGGAGGCGGTGACCATCCCCTACACCTCCGATCTCGATCCGGACGCCCGGCTCTTCCTCACCCTGGACGCCGAGGACCTCCTCCTCGCCACCGCTCCGCCGCGCGGCCTCTCGGCCCGCAATGCCGTGGCGGGAGCGGTCGACGAGCTGATCGTGGCCGGCACCTCGGTCTACGTCCGGGTCGGTCCCTGGCTCGCCCACCTGACCCCCGCCGCCGTCGCCGAGCTCGGCCTCCGGACCGGCACCCCCGTCTGGCTGGTGGCGAAGACGCACAGTTGGCGGGTGGTGGCAGGGTGAGGGGCGAGGGGTGGTACACTTTCCGAAATCAATCCATGACCGAGCGCTGTGCCTCCCGACTCGTGGGCTTTTCGCCGCGGGTATCGAGGCGCTCGGAGGGTCCCATGAAGAGCGATCGAGGTGTCTGTGGCGGTCGGGGCCGGAGGCTCGCGGAGTAGCGCGGCTCTCTATGTCCTCCGACTCCTCGCACGCTCCCGGCCCGCTGCCTTCCGGCTTCGAAGCCCTGGCGGAGAGCTCCGGCCGCCGCTCCGGTCTGCCGTTCGAGGCATTCGAGCGGATCGCCAGCGCGATCGTCGCCCTGGCCCCGAGCCCGACCGGGCTGTTGCTCGACGTCGGTGCGGGACCGGGGGAGATCGGCTCCTGTCTCGCCTGCATCCCCGGCGTGCGCTACGTCGCCCTCGATCTCTCCCTCCCTACCCTCTGCCGCTTCGAGTGGCGGCTGCACAGGGAGGGCAGCCGGGCGCTCCTCCTGCGCGCCGACGCCGACCAGCCCTGGCCGGTCGAGGATGGCTGCGTCCGGCTCTTCTTCCTGTCGCGCGCCGCGCACCTCCTGCGCCTGGAGCCCCTGGTGGCCGAGGCGGTGCGCACGGCCGATCCGGAGGGCGCCTGGGTGATCCTGGGGCGGGTGCGCCGGGAGGCGTCGAGCATCCGCGCCACCCTTCGCCGGGCCCTCCATCGGCTCCTCGGCGAAAGCGGCATCGAGAGCATGAGCGGCGAGACCGCCCAGCACCTCTTGGCCACTGCCCTCGCCCAGCACGGCGGCACCTCCATGCCGCCGCGCGTCGTCGCCACCTGGACGACCGTCGAGCGCCCGATCGATCCCCTCTCGGCCTGGCGCCTCAAGACCGCCCTCGCCGGCATCCCGCTCCCCGCCCCGGTGCGGGACGAGATCCTCGATCGCCTGGAGGCCTGGTCCCGGCGGCGCTACGGCGACCTCGAGGCCGCGCACGAGGTGAACGAGAGCTACGAGCTGTCGGCGGTTCGCCTGCCGCCCCGGTGATGACGACGACCTCCGCCCCCTTGCGCATCCGCGAAGCCGTACCCGAGGACCACGGGTTCATCCTCGCCCTCGTCCCCGAGCTCACCTCCTTCGGACCGCCGCCCTTTCGCGACGCTGCCGAGTTGACGGCGGTCGACGAGCGGTTCCTCAAAGAGGCCCTCACCGGCCATGGGGTCGCCGGTTCGATCGTCCTGGTCGCCGAAGACGAGGGCGGCGCTCTGCTGGGTGTCATCCACCTTCGTCCCCAGAGCGACTATTACCTGCAGAAAGACTGCGGGCACGTCGCCGACCTCATCGTGGCGCCGGAGGCGCGCGGGCGGGGTGTGGGGAAGGCCCTGATGGCGGCGGGCGAGCGCTGGTCGCGCGAGCGTGGGTTCGAAATGATGACGCTCCACGTCTTCGTCGAGAACCGGGGAGCGCGAGCGCTCTACGAAGAGCTGGGATTCACGGCGGAGATCGTCCGCTACGTCAAACCTCTGCGGTGAGGCGAATCCCCTCGGCAGGCAACGACCGCGAGTACAGGGGCAGCCGCCGCCCCTCGGCTGGCGGCGACCGCGAGCAGAGGGGCAGCCGCCGCCCTTCGGCTGGCGACGACCGCGAGCAGAAGGGCAGCCGCCGCCCTTCGGCTGGCGACGACCGCGAGCAGAAGGGCAGCCGCCGCCCTTCGGCTGGCGATGACCGCGAGCCGAAGGGCAGCCGTCGCCCTTCGGCTGGCGATGACCGCGAGCAGAGGGGCAGCCGCTGCCCTTCGGCTGGCGATGACCGGGAGCAGAGGGGCAGCCAATGCCCTTCGGCTGGCGACGACCGCGAGCACAGGGGCAGCCGTTGCCCCACGGCCGGCGGCGACCGTCTGCAGGTCGGCACGGGTTCTGCACCTTTCCGAGGCAGGTGAAGTCTCTGGAGGTACGAGCATGAGAGCCCTACGAACGACCCACCTCTTGACCGCTCTCTCCGGTATCGTTCTGTTGACGGGCTGCATCTCGGCCGGCGTCTACGACCGGGATGGCAATCCCTACCAGCGGGACGACGCCCGCGAGGTGCAGGGCACCGTGGAGCGCGTCGATCCCGCCAACCGGCGGATCGTCGTCGCGGAGGGGGACGCGGCTGGAGACCGCGACGAGCGTCGCGATCCCGATGATCGCGACGACCCGAGAAACGGCGCGAGGGACGATCGGGGCGGGAGAGAGATCGCCCTCTACTACGACGACGCCACCGCGGTCGAGCACGAGGGGCGGAGCTACCGGCCGCAGGACTTGGAGCCCGGCGATCGCATCCGGGCCGAGGTCGAGACCACGCGGGAGGGCCTGATGGCCCAGGATATCGAGGTGCTCGCCGACGTGAACGGCGGCCGTGCTCCGGAACCTGCCCCCGAAGTATCGCAGGACCGGCGAGACGACCGGCGCAACGCCGCCCCCCTGCGCGGGACGATCCGCTATGTGGACACCCGGGCTCATACTCTGGAGATCGAGACGCCCGCGAGCGACGGCCGGCCCGGGCTGGTCGAGGTGGTGTACGACGGCGAGACGGATGTCGAGGTTCAGGGGCGCCGCGACAGGCCCGAGAGCCTCGAACGGGGAGACCGGGTGGAGATCGCCGTCCGCCAGCACGGAGCGCGCCTCCTGGCCGAGCAGATCGTAGTGATGGACGAGGGGCGGACGGGAAACCCCTGACCTGGACTGACTTGGAGATACCGAGATGAGAATCCTCCGAACGACCCGTCTCTCTACCGCCTATGCCGGCATCGGCAGTCTTGCCGTCCTTACCCTGCTGACCGGCTGCTTCTCGACCGGTCCACGGGATGTCCATGGTAGAGACCGGGATCCGTATCGGGATCGGGACCGCGTCTCCGCTCCCGCCCCGAGCGACGACGAGCATCGAGTCCGCGAGGTGCGGGGAACCGTGGAGCGCGTGGACTTCGTGAACCACCGCATCGATATCGCTCCGGGCGAGAGGACGGACGACCGCGACGAGCCGAGAAATGGCGAGCGCTACGGTCGCCCCGGGAGAGATCTCGCCATCTACTACGAACCCGGCATCCGGCCGGGGCACGAGGGTCTCAACTTCCGGCCCCAGGATCTCAGGCGGGGGGATCGTATCCGGGCCGAGGTCGAGACGACGCCCGGAGGCTTGATGATCCAGCAGTTGGAGGTGCTCGCCGGAGGGGACGGCGGACCGGCGCCGGAGATCCGCGAGACTCCGGAAGAGAGGAGAGCGCCCGAGGTCAGAGAGCCGCGAGAGGGACGGGAAGTCCCCCCGGGAGCTACCGTGGTACCGGAATCCCCCGAGGTCCGGGAGGCGCCCGAGGTCCGGGACGACTCGCCCCGCGTGGATCACCTGCGCGGGACGGTCCGCTACGTCGACACCAGCGCTCGCACCGTCGAGATCGAGACGCCGGCCGGGCAGGGTCGGACCGACCTGGTCCGGGTGCAGTACGACGACGACACCAACGTCGAGTCTCAGGGGAAGCGCTACAGCCCGGAGAATCTCCAGCTGGGGAACCGGGTGGAGATCGATCTACGCGACGGCGGCGGCGGCCACCGGCTGCTGGCTCAGCGGATCGTGGTGGTCAGGGGGGGGCAGACGGAGAACCAGTGACGGCGCCGGGCTGTCCGAGAGAGGGGCGGGCCGGCAACCGTTCGCCTCAGCCCTAGAAATCAGATTCAGACAGCCCGGACTGCTTCAGCAGTACTGATAGCAAACCACGCCCCAGGTCTCTCCCTGCATGCACCGGGACGGTGACCTTGGCGCTGCCTTTACACCACGTCTGATGGCTGCCTCGGGTCCGGAGGTGCTGCCAGCCGTTCCTGCGCAGAACCTGGCAGAACTGCGCACCCGTGACGACCTTCAAGCAGCGATTTCCAGCAATCCTACGCGGATGTCCTCAGAGGTGAGGTCCAGATGACAGGCAATGGCTTCGGTGAGATTACGGTACACCTCATCCAGGGTATCGCCCTGAGTCAAGCAACCCGGAAGGTCCGGGACCTCGGCCCAATACCCACCATCCTCCTCTGCATGAACCACCGCCCTGTAGGCCATCTTCTGTGGATTGGGTAGTTGGCTCACGGAAACTCCTTTTCGGGACTATGGCACTTACTGTCCCAGTCGAGTTTCAAGGAGTATACCAGCCGTCCTACACACCTACTGTCAGATTGAGACTTCGTCTAGGGCGGGGCATCGAACTGATCGCGTGCAGGTACGCCGATGATACCGGCGTCGGCACCTGCGCTAGGAGGCGAGGCCCACCGCGGCCCGCAAGCCCTCCTCCACGGCGCGGAGGTCGGCTTCCGGCAAGCCGCCGATTCTGTGGGAGAGCTTCGAGCGATCGAGCGTCGTGATCTGATGGCAGACCGCGATCGAGCCCTCGGGCAGCCCTGCCGTTCCAGCGGCCAGGTAGACGGCGGTTGGACCTCGGCGGCGTTGGGCTCCGGAAGTCGAGCAGGGGATGACGATGACCGACTGCCAGGAGGGCGTTTCGTTGAAGGCGTCGTGAGACAGCACGATGACCGGCCGCCTGCCCCGCTGCTCGGATCCAGTGCGTGGGGCCAACTCGGCCCAGAACACGTCTCCCCGCTTCACCGAGAGGACTCGGCCTTCAAGACCTCGAGCCCGGCTCGCTCCAGATCGTCGTCGAGATCCAGGTCGCTTCCCGCGTGCTGGGTCGCCCAGGCGGCGAGCTCTTCGTGACGCCGCTGCCGTTGCCGCAGGGTCAACCAGCTCCGCAAGGCCTCTCGCGCCAGAGTCGTCGCCGGTTTGCCCGAGACCTCGGCTTCCTCTTTGAGCATCTCGTGGAGCTCGGGTGAGAGGGGCAGATGAAAATTGGATACCGACGTTGTAGGTTGCCGAGACATGGCATACCTCCTGCCAGGATTGTATGCCATTCAGCCCGGCGGGTCACCTGCGAGGCGCTCTCTCTTTTGATACACTCCGCCCTCGGCAGAGCCGGGCCAGTCATCCCACCCAGGGGCCCCGTTCGGGGACATCCAACTCGCACCAGCTCTAGAGGAGGAGGGGAATTGAAGATCCACGAGTATCAGGCCAAGGAGATCCTGCGCCGTTTCGGGGTCGCCACCCCGAAGGGGCAGGTGACGGAGGATCCGGAGGAGGCCGGCCGGATCTGTGAGGAGATGGGGGGGCGCTGCGTCGTCAAGGCCCAGATCCATGCCGGCGGCCGGGGCAAGGGGGGCGGAGTCAAGCTCGCCAAGTCGACCGCCGAGGCGCGGATGCTGGCGAGCCAGATTCTCGGCATGCAGCTCGTCACCCACCAGACCGGCCCCGAGGGGCAGCGGGTCCAGAAGGTCTTGATCGAGGAGACGGCGGACATCGCGAAAGAGCTCTACCTCTCGATCACCTTGGACCGCGCCCAGGCGAAGCCGGTCATCATGGCCTCCACCGAGGGGGGCATGGACATCGAGGAGGTGGCGGAAAAAGACCCGCAGGCGATCTTCCGCCTGGCCTTCGATCCGCAGCTCGGCCTCCTGCCGTTCGAGGCGCGGGCCGTCGCTCGCGGCCTGGGGCTCCGCGGCGCCACCGCGGCGAAGGCCGCGAAGCAGGTCGCCGCCCTCTCCGCCGCCTACTTGGCGACCGACGCCTCGCTCGCCGAGATCAACCCGCTCATGGTGACCAAGAGCGGCGACGTCATGGCGCTCGACGCCAAGATGAACTTCGACGACAACGCGCTTTTCCGCCACCCGGACATCGTCGCCATGCGCGACCTGGCGGAAGAGAACCCCATGGAGGTCCAGGCGAGCAAGTTCAACTTGAACTACATCAAGCTCGACGGCAACATCGCCTGCATGGTGAACGGCGCCGGTCTCGCCATGGCGACCATGGACATCATCCAGCTCTACGGCGGCGAGCCCGCCAACTTCCTGGACGTCGGCGGTGGCGCCTCCCAGGAGGCGGTCAAGAACGCCTTCCAGCTCCTGGTCTCCGATCCCAACGTCAAGGCCGTCCTCATCAACATCTTCGGCGGCATCGCGCGCACCGACCGCATCGCACGCGGGGTCGTCGGGGCGATCGAGGAGCTGGGCAACGTCAAGCTGCCGGTTGTCGTGCGTCTCGAAGGGACCAACGTCGACGAGGGGCGGCGCATCCTGCGCGAGGCGCCGTTCCAGTTCATCGTCGCCGAGCACATGGCGGATGCCGCTTCGAAAGTGGTCTCCGCGGTGAAAGGGGGAGGGTAGTTCATGGCGATCTGGGTCAACAACGAAACGCGTCTCCTGGTGCAGGGGATCACCGGCAAGGAGGGGACCTTCCATGCCCTCGGCTGCCGCGACTATGGAACCAAGGTGGTCGCCGGGGTCACTCCGGGCAAGGGCGGCGAGACGGTCGAGGGTATCCCGGTCTACGACTCGGTCGCCGAGGCGCGGGAGGCGACAGGCGCCAACGCCACGATGATCTTCGTGCCGCCGCCGTTCGCCGCCGACGCCATCATGGAGGCCGCGGGGGCGGGGATCGAGCTCGTCGTCTGCATCACCGAGGGCATCCCGGCCAACGACATGCTGAAGGTCAAGGAGTTCCTCTCCCACCACCCGACCCGCCTGATCGGCCCCAACTGCCCGGGCGTCATCTCGCCGGGGATGGCGAAGATCGGCATCATGCCGGGCCACATCCACAAGCCGGGGAAGATCGGCGTCGTCAGCCGCTCGGGCACCCTGACCTACGAGGCGGTCTGGCAGCTCACCAACCTCGGGCTCGGCCAGTCGACCTGCGTCGGCATCGGCGGCGATCCGGTCAACGGCACCAACTTCATCGACGTCATGACCGCCTTCGCCGCCGATCCCGACACCGACGGGGTGGTGATGATCGGCGAGATCGGCGGCAACGCCGAGGAGCTCGCCGCGGAGTGGATTCAGGCGAACTACAAGAAGCCGGTGGTCGGCTTCATCGCCGGCCGCACCGCTCCCCCGGGCCGCCGGATGGGCCATGCCGGCGCCATCGTCGCCGGCGGCAAGGGGACGGCGGCAGAGAAGATGGCCGCCATGAAGGCCGCCGGGCTCCACGTCGTCGACTCGCCGGCTCTCCTCGGCGAGACCATGGCCCAGGCGCTCCAGGCGCTCGGGAAGTAGGAGAGCGGCCCTGGCTTCTATACCTCCGACCCCGTTCGAGCGGGTAGCGGGGGAGGGTTGGTTGGCGCTCCTCGGCGGCGGCGAGTTCACCTTCGACGAGACCCTGAGCGCCGACCGCGCCTGGCTCGCCAAAACGGCGCCGGGGCCGATCGGCTTCATCCCCGCGGCGGCGGGCTCGGCCGACTACGGCCGCCACCTCGCCACCTACTTCGGGGAGACCTTCGGGCGGGAGCTGGAGGTCATCCCCATCTACCGCCCTCGCGACGGCAGGCGGGGGAGAAACGCCGAGCGCATCCTCGCCTGCCCGGCGGTCTACCTGGGCGGCGGGGTGGCCGACCACCTGCTCGACGCCCTTCTCGGCACCCCGGCTACCCCTGCAAACGCCGCCCTGGCGAAGAAGCTCCGGGAGGGCGGGGTGGTGGTGGCGATCGCCGCTGCCGCCCAGTGCGCCGGAGCCTTCGCGCGGAGCATCGCCGCGGGGGAGCGCATCCCCGGCCTCGGCTGGCTGCCCTCTGGGGTGGTCGAGCCGAACTTCGATCCCGGCCACGACCGCCGGCTCCGGAAGCTCTTAGCCGCCCCCGGGGTGACCTGGGGCCTGGGGATACCGGCTGGCTCGGCCGTCCTCCTCGGGCCGGGCGGCGCCGTCGAGGTGGAGGGCACGGCCTTCCGGGTGAGCGGGGCGGAGGGGGACCTGGAAGTGATCGGCTAGGCAAAGCAAAGAGTCCAACCCAAACATAGGGCGGCCTCCGGTCGCCTTTACACATCCTTAGAGGAGGAGACTTAAAATCATGATGACGCTTGCCATTCTGAAGCCGGACAGCGTGCGTGCCGGCAACGCTGGAAACATCCTCGCCCACCTCCAGAAGGAGGGCTTCACGATCCGTGGCTTGAAGGTCCTCCACCTGACCCAGGCGCAGGCGCAGGCTTTCTACGAGGTGCACAAGGAGCGGCCGTTCTACGGCAGCCTGGTCGAGTTCATGACCGGCGGCCCGGTGATCCCGGTCGTCTTGGAGCGCGACAACGCCGTCCCTCACCTCCGCGAGGTGATGGGCGCGACCGACGTCGCCAAGGCGGCGGAGGGGACCGTCCGCAAGCTCTACGGCACCTCGATCGAGGAGAACGCCATCCACGGCAGCGACTCGCCCGAGAACGCCGCTCTGGAGATCTCCTTTTTCTTCTCCCGCGCCGAGCTGCTCGCGGCGCGCTAGACTTAGAGCCATGGTCTACCGATTCCCGCACGCCGCGCCCCAGAGCCAGCTCCCCCCCGAGAGGCAGGGCCGGGTGATCGGCTACTTCTGCCACACCTGCGGCTTCTTCTACCCCGACCACCGAAAGAAGCACTCGGGCAAGCCGCTCTACGGCCGCGACCACGTCGCCTCCCCCTGCTCGCACGAGGGGGACCTCTTCGCGCCGGGGGAGACCTGGTGGGAGCTGGCCGTCGAGGTGCTACCCGAGGCCCTGACGGCGACGGACGACCGGGTGGCGAACTCCCCCCAGAAGGGGACGGAGCCCGAGGCGACCAAGCCGGCGATGTCGGCGAAACCGGCGGTATCGGCGGCACCGCCTGCCACTCCAGTGGCATCGCCCGTTCCACCCGTTCCGCCCGCTCCGGCGCCAACGCCGGCACCGAAGGCGTAAGCTCCCGGCGTGCCGGACTTCTCCTTCCGCGACCTCGAACGCCACCTGGCCGAGATTCGCGGCTGCCGCAAGTGCCCCGGGGTCGAGCCGCCGCCGATCGGCGCCCTGCCCGATCCGGCGTATGGGCAGCCGCGGGTGGAGCTCGTGGGCCAGGCCCCGGGGCCGCGGGAGAAGATCGAGCAGCGGCCCTTCGCCTACACCGCCGGCAACCGGCTGTTCGCCTGGTTCGCCAAGCTCGGGGTACCGGAGGAGGAGTTCCGGGCCCGGGTCTGGATGGCGGCGGTCCTCCGCTGCTTCCCAGGGCGCGCGCCGCAGGGGGGGGACCGGGTGCCGGCGCCGCCGGAGATCGCCAACTGCTCGCCGTTTCTCGAATGGGAGATCGCGAACCTCGCCCCGCGCACCATCATCGCCGTCGGCCAGCTCGCCATCGCCAGGTTCCTCCCCACCCCGGCGCCGCTCGGCGAGCGGGTGGGGCGGGTGTTCCCCCTGGAGCATGGGGGCGTCGCGTTCGACCTCGTGCCCCTACCCCACCCCTCGGGCCGGAGCACCTGGCTGGTCAAGAAGGAGAACCAGGCGCTCCTCGACCGCGGGCTTGAGGCGCTGGCGGAGACCGCGGGCTGGGTGGAGACGTTCGGCCGCCGAGCGTAAGTATTTCGACTTTTTGGCCTACTGCTGCCTTCCTACTTTTTGCGCGACAGCGACAGCCCGAACAGCCGCTCCGGATCGGTGTACCAGGCGAGCGGGCTGAGGCCGCTCTCGTCCAAGAGCATCTCGATCCCCGTCTGGTCGTACTTGGTGCTGATCTCGGTCAGCAGGCCCTCGCCCTCCCGCAGCTCGAACTCCATCCCGATCGCCGGCAGGTGGACGACCTGGCGGGCGAGGGAGAGGAGCCACATCTCGATCCGGTGGAGCTGCCGGTTGTAGGGCGCGTGATGGCGGAAGGCCTCGGGCTCGAAGTCGCCGCCGGTCAGGCGGTTGACCGCGAGGAGGACGTTCTTGTTGAACTCCGCGGTCACTCCAGAGGCGTCGTTGTAGGCCGCCTCCAGACGGGCGGGGTCCTTGATCAGGTCGGTGCCAAGGAGGAAGTGGTCGCCCGGGGCCATGGCGCTCGCCATATCGGCCAGGAAGCGCCGCACCTCCTCGGGCCCGAGATTGCCGATCGTGCCGCCGAGGAAGACGACGAGCCGCCCTTCGCCGTCGGGGATGCGGCCCAGGTGGGCGGTGAAGTCGCCCACGATACCGTGGACGGCGAGGCCGGGGTAGTCCGCGATCAGCTCCTCGGAAGAGCGGCGCATGGTCCCCTCGGCGACGTCGAAGGGGACGTAGAGGGCGAGCCGGCCGGCCCGCCGCATGGCATCCAGGAGCACCCGGGTCTTGGTCGCCGCCCCAGAGCCGATCTCGATCAGCTCCCGGGCGCCGGAGGCCGCGATCACCGCGTCGGCCGCCTGCTCCAGAAGGGCCTTCTCGGTCCGGGTCTGGTAGTACTCGGGGAGCTCGGTGATGCGCTCGAAGAGCGCCGAGCCCCGCTCGTCGTAGAAGAGCTTCGAGGGGATCCGGCGCGGCCGCTTGCGGAGCGCCGTCTGGAGCTCGGCCCGGTCGCGGGCCTCCCAGCGCTCCCGGTTGCGCACCTCGATCACCACCCCGGACTCCGAGACCTGCTGCTGCTCGCTGTTCATCCTCTCACCTCCAGCCCCGGGGGGCGGACCGCCCGTTCGACGAGTGCCAGTGCGCCATCCACGAGGAGTGCCAGGACGGCGGCGGGGATGGCGCCGGAGAGGATCATCGCCGAGTCCGCGAGCTGCAGACCGGTGACGATCGGCTCGCCCAGGCCGCCGGCCCCGATGAAGGCCGCCAGGGTCGCCGTCCCGACCGTGATGACGGCCGCCGTGCGCACGCCGGCCATCAGAACCGGGGCGGCGAGCGGCAGGCGGACCTGCCGCAGGACCTGCCCCGGGGTCATGCCGAGCGCCGTCGCCGCCTCGACCGCCCGCGGATCGGCGTCGCGTACTCCGGTGAAGGTATTACGTACGATGGGAAAAAGCGAGTAGATGAAGAGGGCGACGATCGCCGGCAGGGCGCCCACCCCGAGGACGGGGAGCATGAAGGCGAGGAGGGCGAGCGACGGGATCGTCTGAGTGAGGCCGAGGACCCGGATCGCCGGCTCGGCGAGCCCCCGGTGCCGCTCCAGCCAGAGCCCGAAGGGCACCGCCGCCAGCACCCCGAGGGCGAGGGCGAGCCCCGAGAGACCGAGGTGCTCCCAGGTGCGGCGCAGCAGAGTGGCGCGCTCCTGCCAGAGGTAGGCCGGCAGGCTCCGCGCGCGTGGCCCCTTCTCCGCTTCCTCCGTCGTCCCCTTCCTGGCTCCGCCCCCCAGTCCCAGCTCGGCCAGGGCATCGCGCGCCACCACCACCTCGCTCTCGTGCTTCTCCTGGAGCCGCAGGTTGAGCGCCCGCATGCGGTCCTCGTCCAGAGCGCCGCCCAGGAGTGCGAGGGCCTGGGCGATCTCGGGGTGGCGACGGAGGGTGGCACCGCGGGCCAGGGGGACCGCCTGGTAGGGGGGGAAGAAGCCCTTGTCGTCCTTGAGGACGGTCAGGTTGTAGAGGACGAGCCGGCCGTCGGTCGTATAGACGTCCAGAGCGTCGATCCGCCGCGCCCCCGCCGCCTGGTACTGGATGGCCTGCTGCATCGGCTGCACCTGCTTGAACTTCAGGCCATAGACCTGCTGGAGGCCGAGAAGCCCGTCCTGCCGGCCCACGAACTCGTAGCCGAAGCCGGCGGTCAACCGCGGGGCGACCCGGGCGAGGTCGGAGAGGGTGGTCAGGTGTTCGCGGAGGGCGAGCTCCCGCGGCACCGCCACCTCGAAGGAGTTCTCGAACCCCAGCGGGGAGAGCCACCAGAGGTCCCAGCGGGAGAGGAAGGCGCCCCGCACCCGATTCAGGATGGCGCTCGGGCTCCCCTTGGGGGTCTCGCCGAGGAGGGTGACGAGGCCGGTGCCGGTGTACTCAGGGTAGAGGTCGATCGCGCCGCTCTTGAGCGCCTCGAAGCAGACCTGGGTGCCGGCGAGGCCGAGCCGGCGCTCGACGGTCAACCCCGTCCGGCGCTCCAGGAGCTGGGCGAACATCTCGGCCAGGAGCCGGCTCTCCTCGAAGTTCTTCGAACCGACGACGATCCGGTCCGCGGCGGCTTGGGCGGCGGCCGGAACGAGGGCCAGGCCCAGAGTCAGGGCCAGGGCCAGGGCGAAGCCGAGCCCGGCATACCGCGGTTCAGGACGCAGCAGGAGCCCCTCCTCTCTCGATCCCGTCCCGCAGCTCCAGCAGCTCGCGCACATAGCCCTCTTCCGGGTGAGCGGCGAGCTCGGCCGGGGTGGCGAGCTGGAGGATCTGTCCGGCCCGCATGACGGCGATGCGGTCGGCGAGCCGGAAGGCCTCGCCGAGGTCGTGGGTGACGAGGACGAGGGTCTTCCCGAGCTTGCCTTTAAGCTCCAGGAACTGGCGCTGGAGCTCCAGCCGGGTCAAGGCGTCGAGAGCGCCGAAGGGCTCGTCCAGGAGGACCACCTCGGGATCGGCGGCGAGCGCGCGAGCGAAGGCGACCCGCTGGCGCTGGCCGCCCGAGAGCTCGCCGGGGTAGCGCCCGGAGTAGCGCTCGGGATCGAGCCCCACGAGGGAGAGCATCTCGGTCGCCCGCTTCTCTCGCCGCGCCGGCTCCCAGCCGAGGAGCTTCGGCACCAGCTCGACATTCGCCCGCGCCGTCCAGTGAGGGAGGAGACCACCATCCTGCTGCACGTAGCCGATACGTCGCCGCAGGCCGATCGGATCGAGCCCCGCCGCCGGCTGTCCGGCGACCCGCACCTCCCCCGCCGAGGGCTCGACCATCCGGTTCCAGAGCTTCAGAAGGGTGGACTTGCCGCAGCCGCTCTCGCCGACCAGGGCGAGAGTCTCCCCGGAGGCCACCGCGAGATCGACCCCGGCGAGAGCGACCGTGCCGTCGGCGTAGGTCTTCCGGACGCCGACGGCTTCGAGGGCGGGAGGGGGCACGGGGGTAGTCTATCGGAGCCGGATGTCCTTAGGAGCGAGACGCTCGCTGCGCGGAGCGAGACGCTGGCGCCCCGCGCGGACGACCCGCTCCCGGCAGCGGGTTCTCCGCTCCTGGCAGCGAGCCGCTCGCTGCCAGGAGCGAGCCGCCCGCTCCAGGCAGCGGGGAACCCGCTCCGTGCAGCGAGTCGCTCGCTACCGGCAACGGAGAACCCGCTCCGTGCAGCGAGTCCCTCGCTCCCGGGAGCGAAGGGCTCGCTCTCCGCAGCGGAGGGCCGGCGCCGGCGCGCTTGCGTCCCGCTGCCTGGCGCTTGCGACTCATTGCCGACAGCCGGTCGTCGGCTGCGGCGGTTTGGTGAATCGCAGGGCATCTGTGGGCGGGGCAGCGCCCGCGAGCCGATCAGCAGATTAACAATTCTTGAGTGTAAGTGGGGGGGCGTTCTTCTGTGGAGGTCCGTCGCGGCGAGGCAAAGATTTCCAGGCCAAGTCCCGTTTTTGTCAACTTTGCAAAAAGCCGCGGTCTCGCCGCCCGAAACAGCCTCGTTTTCCCCGGCAACGCTGCCTTGCGCGCCTTTGAAACCAGCCGGCCTGGGTCTTGCGTCGGGGTCTTGCGTATTGACCGGCAGTCTGCAAATATTCGCCTCCATTGCCTGAGAGAACGCAGGAGTCTAAGGATCGCCCATGAGTGGAACTATCCAGCCTGCCTACAGCCGTTCGACCAGCCTGGTCGACGTGCTCGACCGGGTCCTCGACAAGGGGCTGGTCGTGGCGGGGGACATCCGGGTCTCGCTCGCCGAGGTGGAGCTGCTCACCATCCGTATCCGGCTTTTGGTCTGCTCGATCGACAAGGCCGAGGAGATCGGGCTGGATTGGTGGCGGCAGGATCCGAGCCTCTCGGTGGGCGCCCGCAAGCTGGCACTGGAGAATGAGGTCCTGCGCGAGCAGGTCCGTCAATTGGAAGAGAGAGTGACCGCCCTCGCCCAAGCGCCCGAGCGACTCGCGGCACCTGTTTCACCCGCCCCGCCGGCGGCGCCGCAGGCCACGGGAAACTCGGAGCTCCGGCGAGCACCGTCCGGCCACGTCCCGAAAAGTCCAAAACGTAGGGGGTAGACCATGCCGGTTGAAAGAGCATCCGGTGGCACCAGTCTCATCGACGTCCTCGACCGCGTCCTCGACAAGGGGATCGTGATCGACGCGTGGGTGCGGGTGTCGCTCGTGGGCATCGACCTGCTCACCGTCGAGGCACGCGTCGTCGTCGCCTCGATCGACACGTATATCAAGTACTCGGAAGCGGTCGGCCAGACGTCGATGGTGTCGCGTCCGGCCGCCATGGAGGCGCGGCAGCTCGAGGCGCGACAGAACGACGATCTCCTGGCGGAGAACGCCTCGCTGCGCCTCCAGCTCGCGGCGTCCCGCGAACGGGAAGTGGCGCCGGTGCGAAGAAGCCGGCAGCCCGCCAACCGGCAGACCGCCAAGACGTAAGGCACCGTGGCCAAGCCGGTTCCCCTGGACCCGGCCCCCGACCTCGAGAGCGCCGGTCCCCGGACGAGGCTCTCGCTGGTCGAGGGGCTCCTCGCCGAGCAGGACGCGCGCTCCTGCGCCGTTCTCGCCCTGCGTTGGCTCACCCGCTATACCAGGGTCCGGCGGGGTTTCTGCGCCGTCGTCGACAGCGACGGCTCGCGTTTGAACGGGCTCGCCGGCTACGGCGTGCCACTCGCCGAGGTCGACGCCTGGAGCCTCGACCTCGGCGAGCGCTCCCATCCCCTCGTCCTCGCCCTCGTCGGGGCGGAGCCGGTCGCCTTCCACGGCTCCGCCCCGGGGCGCAGTGGGGCCGGCGGGATCGGGTGGCGGGATGGTCGGCATCGACACCCCTTTAGGCAGTGACTCTTTCCAGGTCGTCCCCTTGGGGCAGCCCAGCGACGAGGGGGAGACCGGTCCGGGCCTGCTGCTCGTCGACGGGCCGGGGGAAGGGCCGGTCGGCGAAGAGGTCCGCTGGGCGGCGCAGCTCCTCGGCGAGCGCCTGGTGTCTCTCTGGTACCGCCGGGCCCAGGCCGACGAGCGGCGGCACAAACGCGAGCGCACCTGGCTCTTCGCCATCCTGAACGCGGTCACCGACCCCATCCTGCTGACCGACGCCGACGGCCGCATCCTGGTCGCCAACGCCGGCGCCGAGGCCCTGCTCTCGGCCGACGAGAAGATGAGCGAGGGCCGGCGCCGCGCCGTCGCCCTGAACAACATGCTCTTCTCGGCCTCCCTCTTCACCTCCGCCCAGGAGAGCGGACCGGTCCGTCAGGAGCTGCTTCTGGTCGACCCCACGGAGGGGCAGGACCTGCTGTTCGAGCTGATCCGCACCCGGGTCAAGGTGCGGCGTGGCGAGAACGGCACGGTGTCGATTCTCAGAAACGTCACCGACCTGCGCCGGGCGGGCGAGGAGCTGGAGGAGAACTACCGCCGCCTGCGCTCCGCCGAGGCCCAGACCCGGGCCGAGCGCGACCGGTTGGACCTCATCCTCAACTCGGTGCTCGATCCCATCCTGGTCACCGATGTCGGCGGCAAGCTCCTGCTCATGAACGGGCCGGCCGAGCGGCTGTTCACGGCCGACCGGGCGAGCGCCGAGGCGGAGCGCCGGGTGCGGGCGAACGACGCGGTCTTCACCTCCTTCATCTCGAACCTCTACACCAGCCAGTCGATGCGTTTCCGCGGCGAGCTCGCGCTCCTCGACCCCAACACCGGCGGCACCGTGCCGGTCGAGGCGATCTCGGGCAAGGTGGGATCGCGCCAGGGGGAGGACGCCTGGACGGTGACCATCCTCCACGACCTGACCGAGGCGGTCGAGAAGGCCCAGCTCTACGAGCAGGTCAAGCGCCACTCGGAAGAGCTGCGGGAGAAGGTGGCGGAGGCCACCGCCGAGCTCGCCGAGCAGAACGAGCTCCTCCGCCGCCAGGCTCTGGAGCTCGAACAGGCGTCGGCCATGAAGTCGCAGTTCCTGGCCAACGTCTCGCACGAGCTGCGGACCCCCTTGAACGCGATCATCGGCTACGCCCATCTGATGCTCGAGGGGGTCTCGGGCGAGCTCTCCCGCAGCCAGCAGGACAAGATGACGCGGGTCGACTCCAACGCCCAGCACCTGCTGGCGGTCATCAACGACCTCCTGGACATCACCCGGATCGAGTCCGGCAAGATGCCGGTCCAGCTGGAGACCGTCCATCTCTCCGAGCTGATCGACGAGGTCATGACCGAGGTCGAGCCGCTCATCGCCCGCACCCGCTTGAAGGTGACCCGCGAGCTGGCGGCGAGCATCCCCGCGCTCTGGAGCGATCGCAAGAAGGTCAAGCAGATCGTCCTCAACCTGCTCTCGAACGCGCTCAAGTTCACCCCCGAGGGGTCGGTTTTCATCCAGGTCGAGTGCCACGGCGACCGGGTCTCGGTCTCCGTCGTCGACACCGGTATCGGCATCTCCGAGGACAATCAGAAGACGATCTTCGAGGCCTTCGGCCAGGCCGACAGCTCGTACGCCCGGCGGGCCGGCGGCACCGGCCTGGGGCTTTCCATCTGCCGCCGGCTGGCCTCGGTCCTCGGCGGCGACATCACGGTGACGAGCCGCCAGGGCGAGGGCTCGACGTTTCGCCTGCAGCTGCCGCTCGCGAGCGGCGGCTGAAAGGACGGCGAGGAGAGAGAGACCCATGGCTGACGCATCCCAGGCACCCCTCGTCCTCGTCGTCGACGACATGGACGACGGCCGCGAGATCTGCGCCGAGTACCTGGCCTTCCGCCAGTACCGAGTCGCCACCGCGGCAGACGGCTTCGAGGCGCTCGCCAAGGCGGCGGAGTTCCTCCCCGACATTATTCTCATGGACCTGTCGCTGCCCGGGATCGACGGCTGGGAGACGACCCGGCGCTTGAAGGGCGACGCCCTCACCCGCCACATCCCGGTCGTCGCCTTGACCGCCCACGCCCTCCGTAGCGCTCACGACCAGGCGATCGAGGCCGGCTGCGACGCCGTCATCACCAAGCCGGTTCTGCCCAAGGCTCTGGAGGCGGAGATCCGCCGCATCCTGGCAGTACAGGCGGTCCCGTGACCCCCGTGACCAGAAACCGGGCTCAACCGAAGGAGCTGCTGGTGAAAGAGAAGAAGAATCCTGTCGCGGGCAAGAACGCCGGCGTGAAATCGGGTCCCAAAAAGAGCGTGGCCGAGCCTCAGTCCAAGCCCAATCCGGCGTCCAAGAAAACCGCCAAGAAGGCGCCAGAACCGGCGCCGAAAAAGGCTCCGCAGCCGATGCCGACGAAGAGCGGGGCCAAGAGCGGGCCAAAGAGCGCGACGAAGAGTGCTGCAAAGAGCGCGGCGCCGAAGAGCGCGGCGAAGCGTCCGGCCCGTAACGGTGGCGGGGTGGCCGCGCCGGCCCTCCCCTTCCCCCCGAGCCTCCATGAGGAGAGGGCCGAGAGCTCCCACCTCCGGTTCGTCTCGTCGGGAGAGGACGGCGGATTCGCCCCGGCCGCCGAGCGCAGCGGCAAGTACGTCTACTGCATCATCGAGGCGGACGAGGCGCTGCGTTTCGGCCCCATCGGCATCGGCGGCGAGCCGGCCGAGGTGCACACGGTCAACTACAAGGACATCGCGGCGGTGGTCTCGGACACCCCGCTGGAGGTCTACGACCCGACCCGCGACAACGTGCTCGCCCACGAGCGGGTGAACGAAGCGGTGATGAAGCAGTTCACCGTTATCCCGATGTCGTTCAACACGGTGTTCAAGACCCGAGAGGACATCATCGAGCTCCTCCGCACCGCCTACGACGCCTTTAGAGACGTCCTGGTCAAGATGGAGGACAAGCTCGAATTTGGCTTGAAGGTGGTGTGGGAGCCCGAGCTCGTCATCCGCGAGATCGAGAAGGAGAACGAGAACCTGCGCCTCCTCCGCCAGGAGATCTCGTCGCAGAAGGGCTCGACCTACTTCGCCCGCATGCAGTACGGCCGGCTCGTCGACTCGCTCCTCCAGGACCGCTCGGAGCAGCTGGTGTCGGAGATCTTCGCCGCTTTAGCCGACGTCTCGGTCGCCTCGCGGGCCAACAAGCCGATCGGCGACAAGATGATCCTCAACGCCGCCTTTCTCGTCACCCGCGACCGGGAGAGCGACTTCGACTCCAAGGTCAAGGAGATCGACGCCAAATACGCCAACCTCAAGCTCAAGTACACCGGCCCCTGGCCGCCGTACAACTTCGTCAACATCCGGTTGAAGCTCGAGCGGGCGGTGGAAGCGGAGTGATCATCCTCGACAACCTCCTGACCGGGGGCCTGCGTTTCGTCTTCGACCAGATCGCGGCCGCGGTCGAGCGGGAGATGGACGACGAGAGCCTCTTGAAGGAGGAGCTGCTGACCGCCCAGATGCGGCTCGAGCTGGGGGAGATCGACGACGACGAATTTGCCGAGATCGAGGCGGAGATCCTGCCCCGCATGCGGGAGATCCGCCAGCGCCAGCAGGGCGAGACGGCCGCCGCCAGCCCCTCCGCCGGCGGGCGGGTAGTGGGGATCGAAGTGAGCTTCGGCGGCGACGATTTCGGCGGGCGCGGCGGCGGCGGGTAGTGGCTCCGTTTGTTCTCTCGGCCTGCTCCTTCGGGCGCTCCGCGCAGCCAGTCGCAGGTCCTCGGAGCCAAACTGAGCCACGACCGGCCGGAGCCTGAGGCGCGTTACCGCTTCTTCGCCGGCAAGGGCGGGGTCGGCAAGACGACCTGTGCCGCGGCCGCCGCGCTCGCCCTGGCTGAAAAGAGGGTTGAAGGGGGCGGAACGGTCCTCGTCGCCTCGACCGACCCGGCCCACTCCCTGGGGGACGCCCTCGGCCGCCGGCTGGGCCCCGATCCCCGGCCGGTTCCCGTGCGGGGGAAGACCGGCGCCCTCTGGGCGGTCGAGCTCTCCGGCGAGCGCGCCTTCTCCCGCTGGCTCGAACCCCGCCGCGCGGCGCTCCGTGCCGCGGCCCTCCGCGGCACCTACCTGGACGAGGAGGACGTCGATCGCCTGCTGGCGCTCTCGCCTCCGGGGATCGACGAGATCGCCGCCCTCCTCGACCTCCAACGGGCTGCCCGCGAGACCGGCTGCGCCGAGGTGGTGGTCGACACCGCGCCCACCGCCCACACCCTCCGTCTCGTCGCCACCCCAGAGGTGCTGACCCGTATTGCCACCCTTCTCGACGGCCTTCAGGAGAAGCACCGCCAGATCGCCCAACATTTCGGTAGCGGCTACCATCCCGACCGGGTGGACGCGGCGCTAGGCGAGATCGAGGACGAGGGGCGGAGCCTGGCGGCGCTTCTGGCCGACCGCGAGCGCACTCGCTTCCTCTGGCTCCTCCTGCCGGAGGCGCTGTCGCTCGCCGAGGCAAAGGACGGGGTGGCAGCGCTCCAGGCGGCGGGGATCGCGGTCGACGAGGTGATCGTCAACCGGGTCACCCCGCCGGGGGACCTCTGCGCCTCCTGCGGCGAGCGGCGGCGCTCGGAGCTCGCGGTGATCGCCGCGGCCGCCGCCGTCTTCCCCGGCCACCGGCTGCGCCTCCTTCCCGCCCTCGGCCGCGAGCCGCGGGGGGTGGCCGGTTTGCGCCGGATGGGGAAGGCCCTCGCCGACCCGGCCGCCGGGCGGGACCTGCTCGTCGAGCCGTCGAGCCCAGCAAGCCCAGCGAGCCTAGCAAGAGGACACCGATCCGCCGCCAATCGTCCCGTCCTCCCCGCCGGCCCGAGTGGCCGGGCCTCCTCGCCCCCTCCGGGATCCGGCTGCTCCTCTTCGGCGGCAAGGGGGGGGTGGGGAAGACGACCTGCGCCGCTACCGCCGCACTCGCCCTCGCCGCGGAGCGGCCGGAAGAGCGCCTGCTCCTCCTCTCGACCGATCCGGCGCACTCCTTGGGTGACGTCCTCGACGTGCCGCTCGCCGACGACCTCCGGCAGCTCCCCCACGGCCCCCCCAATCTCTGGGCCCGCGAGCTCGACGCCGTCCGTGCCCTGGAGCACTGGGGCGAAGATTCCGGAGATGAAAGCTCGGGGGATCGCCGGGAGGCGATCGAGGGGCTGCTCGCCGCCTTTTTCGGCCCGCCGGGCGATCGAGAGGCGCGCGCGGAGATCGCGGAGCCCCTCTCCGGGGTGACCCCGAGCGGGCTCGACGAGCTGATGGCGATCCTCGCCCTGGCGGACGCTCTGTTCGGGGATGCCTACGACCTGGTCGTCGTCGACCTCGCCCCCACCGGCCACGCCCTGCGGCTCCTCGAAATGCCCGCCCTCGCCCTCACCTGGGACCGCGCCCTCCTCGCCCTCCTCCTCAAGTACCGGGAGGCGGTGCGCCCGGGGGTCCTGGCGGCCGAGCTGGTCGAGCTGTCGCGCACCCTGAACCGCCTGGCGGCGCTGCTCGCCGATCCCGGCCGGACCCGCTTCGTGCCGGTCGCCCGCGCCGCCGAGCTGCCGCGCCGGGAGACCGCCCGGCTGCTCGCCGCCCTTAAGCGGCTGGGGATCGCCACGGCGCCCCTCCTGGTAAACGCCGTTGCGGCCGCCGGTTGTGACCGCTGCAGAACGGCAGGACGTCGAGGAGCGCGAGCTGGACCGGCTCCGGGCGCTCGTCCCCAGCCGCTCCGCTATACTCCTTGCTCCTGCCTTCTACCCTCCGCCGCGCGGTATCGCCGCGCTTGCCGACTGGGGCCGGAGTTGGCGGCGGAGCCCCTCCTGATGCCTGCCGTGGCAACCTACCTCTACTGCATCGTCCAGAACGCCGGGCTCGGTTTTGCGCCCGAGGGAGCCGGCCCGCCGGATCAGACCGCGCCCGTACCGCTCGCCGGTCTCCCCGAGACCGCCGCCCCGCGGCTCGTCCCCCTGGGCGGCGACCTCTGGCTGGTGGTGGGGGATGCGCCCCTCCCCGCCTTTTCCGCGGAGGAGATCGAGCGTCGCCTCGCGGACCTCGCCTGGGTCTCCGCCTGCGCCGTGGCCCACGAGCGGGTGGTGGCGCACTTCGCGGCCCTGGCGCCGGTCGTCCCCATGAAGCTCTTCACCCTCTTCGAGAGCGACGAGCGAGCGGTCGCGGCGCTCTCGGCCCAGCGCGAGCGGCTGCTCGCGGTGCTCAAGAAGGTGGCCGGCCGCGAAGAGTGGGGGGTGCGGATCCATTTCAATGCCAGCGCGGCTGGCCGGGCGAAGCGGGTGACCGCCCCCTCGGCGGAGAATGGGGAGCCGGTCTCGGGCCGCGGCTTTCTCCTCCGCAAGAAGGAGGCCCAGGAGGCCGCGCGCAACCTGGCGAGCCAGGCAGGGCCGGCCGTGGACGAAGCCTTCGCCGAGCTCTCGCGCCACGCCGACGCGGTACGCCGGAGAGAGCCGGTGTCGGCGGAGTCAGGCCTCCGGCTGCTCCTCGACGCGGCGTTCCTGGTCCCGGGTGCCGTGGCGGAGAGCTTCGAGCGGGCGGTCCAGGCCGCGGCGGAGCGCCTCGCCGCGAGCGCCTGCGAGCTCACCCTGACCGGCCCCTGGCCGCCCTACAACTTCATCGAGGAGGTGGGATGAGCGATCCCGGCGGTCCCCTGGAGCTGCTCGACGGCGCCGACGGCTCGCTACTGGAGCTGGTCGACCACCTGTTGAACCATGGGGTGGTGGTGACCGGCGACGTCGTCCTCGGCCTCGCCGGGGTGGATCTCGTCTACCTCCGGCTGTCGGTCGTCCTCTGCGCCGCCGACCGGCTGCTGGGAAGGAAGAGCGCGCCGGAATGAGCCCGCTCTACCTCTACGCCCTGGCCGGCGTCGAGCCGGACTCTTCGCTGCCGCTGGGAGAGGGGATCGGCGGCGAGCCGCTCTCTACCGTCCGCTGCGGCCGGCTGTTCGCCCTCGTGGGGAGCTTCGCTGCGGGGACCCCCCGGCCGGCCCTGACCGCCGCCGCCCTCGCCCGCCAGGACGAGACGGTCCGCCGCCTGGCCGACCGGGTGCCGGCGCTCCTCCCGGCTCGCTTCGGCGAGTGGCTGCCCGACGCGCGCCTCTTGGCCGAGTCGCTGGCGCCGCGCTCCGGGGAGATCGCCCGGGCCCTCATTCTGGTCGAGGGGTGCGTCCAGATGACCCTGCGGGTGTTTGGCGTGCCGGAGGAACCGGGTGCGCCGGGGGAGCCGGGGGAGCCGGATGCGACGCCTGTCGTCGAGGAGCCGGCCGGCCCCGGCACCCGCTATCTGGCCGCCCGGCGGCGCGCGGCCAATCCCGGTATCCCCGAGGTGGCGGCCCTCCGGGCGGCTTTGCGGCCGCTCCTCCGCGCCGAGCGCATCGAGCGGCACGAGAAGGGGCAGCTCCTGGCCACCGCGCACGACCTCGTCCGCCGGGAGGAGGCGGGGGACTACCGGCAGATCGTCGAGGCTGCGGTGGGGGCGCTCGCCGGCCGCAAGGTCACCGTGAGCGGCCCCTGGCCGCCCTACGCGTTCGCACCGGGGGTCGGGGATATCGGGGATATCGGGGATGTCGGGAATGTCGGGGATCGGGGAGTCGGATGAGCGACGTCGTGGAGCTGGAGATCGCCGAGCTCGAAGCGCTCCGCGCGGAGCTCGAGAGCCGCATCGCGACCGCCGAGGCGCCGCGCTGGAACGCCGACCCGGAGGAGGTGCAGCGCTCGGTCGCCAAGCTCGTCCTCACCCTGGTCGACTTCATCCGCCAGTTGCTGGAACGCCAGGCCATCCGGCGGATGGACGCCGACACCCTGACCCCCGAGCAGGTGGAGGGGGTCGGCCTCGCCCTCCTGCGCCTCGAAGAGACCGTCGAGGAGATGTCCCGTCGGTTCGGGCTCGATCCCAAGGAGCTGAACCTCGATCTGGGGCCGCTCGGCAAGCTGCTCTGAAGCGGGCACCGTCCTGAAGTACACTACGCCCCCATGCGGCTGTCCGTCGTCATCCCCGCCTACAACGAGCGCGCCACGGTCCAGGAGCTCCTGGCACGGGTGGCGCGCGCCCCGCTCCCCGAGGGGGTCGAAATCGAGATGGTGGTGGTCGACGACGGCTCGAAGGACGGCACCCGGGAGCTCCTCCGCGAGCTCGCCGCGGCCGGCCAGCCGCCGTTCCGGTTGATCGAACATGCGGTCAACCAGGGAAAGGGGGCCGCCATCCGGAGCGGCTTCCTGGCCGCCTCGGGCGAGGTGATGCTGGTGCAGGACGCCGACCTGGAGTACGACCCCACCGACTACCCCCGGCTCCTCGCCCCCATCCTCGCCGGCGAGGCCGATGTCGTCTACGGCTCGCGCTTCTTGGGCGGCCCGCACCGTGTCCTCTTCTTCTGGCATTCGGTCGGCAACCGCCTCTTGACGACCCTCTCGAACATGCTGACCGACATCAACTTGTCGGACATGGAGACCTGCTACAAGGTCTTTCGCCGCGAGATGCTCGACCCCAACACCCTCGAATCGAACCGCTTCGGTATCGAGCCCGAGCTCACCGCCCGCTTCGCCAAGCACGGGGCGCGCATCTACGAGGTCCCCATCACCTACCGCGGCCGCACCTACGCGGAGGGCAAGAAGATCGGCTGGAAGGACGGCTTCTCGGCGATCTGGTCGATCGTCCGCTATAATTTGTTGTCCTGAAACGTCCACCTCGTCCGTCCCGTCAACTCTAGCAACCAAGAGCGACTCGCCTCCGTACACTCCGCATGGAACCCTCCGTCCTCGAGACACCCGACGCATCGCGCGCCGCGGAGCCGATCCGCCTCCTGGAGGAGAACGTCGCCCGGGTCATCCGCGGCAAGCGCGAGGTCATCCGTCTGGCGAGCATCTGCCTGCTCGCCAAGGGCCACGTCCTCGTCGAGGACGTGCCCGGGGTGGGGAAGACCACTCTCGCCCAGGCCCTGGCGCGCTCTTTAGGCCTCTCGTTTCAGCGCATCCAGTTCACCAGCGATCTGTTGCCCTCGGACATCATCGGGGTCTCGATCTTCAACCAGAAGGACCAGTCCTTCGAGTTCATGCCCGGGCCGCTCTTCGCCAACCTCGTGCTGGCGGACGAGATCAACCGCGCCACCCCGAAGACCCAGTCGGCGCTCCTGGAGGCGATGAGCGAGCGCAAGGTCTCGGTCGACCGCAAGCGCTACACCCTCCCCGAGCCGTTCACCGTGCTCGCCACCCAGAACCCGCTGGAGTACCAGGGGACCTTCCCGCTCCCCGAGTCGCAGCTCGACCGCTTCCTGATGTCGCTCTTCATCGGCTACCCGCCGCGGGCCGACGAGCGCGAGCTCCTGCTCTCGGGCGGGGTCGAGGAGCTCCTGGAGACCCTCCAGCCGGTGCTGTCGCGGGAGGACCTCCTGGACCTCCAGGAGCGGGCCCGCCGGGTGCACGTCGCCGACAAGCTCGCCGACTACATGCTGGCGCTCGCCGAGACCACGCGGCGGGGGGGCGACTTCATCCTCGGGGTGTCGACCCGCGGGGTGCAGAGCCTCTACCGCGCCGTCCAGGCGATGGCGCTCTGCGAGGGGCGCGGCTACGCCATCCCCGACGACGTCCAGCGCCTGGCCGCCCCGGTGCTCTCGCACCGGGTGGTGCTGAAACGCGGCACCGCCGATTTGGACAGCGCGCGCAAGGCGATCGAGCGGGTGGTGGGGGCCACCCCCGTCCCGGTGTAGGTGTGCGGGGCCTGCGATGCGCCGCGCCGTCCCCGAGGGTATCCGCATCACCAAGGTCGGGCTCTGGTTCGTCCTCCTCACCCTGGTGGTGGCGATCGCTGCCACCAACACCGGCAACAACGCCCTCTACATGGTGCTCGCGATGATGCTCGCGGCGCTCGTCGTCTCCGGGCTCGCCTCGCGGGAGAACGTCCGCCGGCTGGACGTCGAGCTCGAAGCGCCGGAGGAGATCTTCGCCAACCGGGGCTTCGTCCTGCCCTTTACGCTCAAGAGCCGCAGCCGCTTCCTGCCGCGCTGGTTTCTGCTCTTCTCGGTCGCCCGCTCGGGCCAGCCGCTCCTCGTCCCCTTCCTGCCCCGCCGCGGCCGGAGCGTCGGGAAGGTCGAGATGCTGATCCCCGGCCGCGGCCGGCACAGCTTCCCCTACGCCCATGTCTCCTCGCTCTTCCCCTTCGGCTTCTTCACCAAGGGGGTGCGCTACCGGGTGGGGCTCGAAATCCTCGTCTTCCCCGAGATCTTCCCCGCCGCCGAAGCGCAGCCGCAGGGCTCCTATCCGCAGGGGGAGGACGCCAGCCGCCGCGCCGGCTGGGGCCACGACCTCCATGCTCTGCGTGCCTTTCGCCGCGGCGACGACCCGCGCGGCATCCACTGGAAGCAGACGGCGCGGACCGGCCAGTTGATCTACATGGAGCGCGAGGCGGAGCGCAGCCGGCGCCTTTCGATCCTCTTCGACAACGCGGTGGGGAAGCTCGCCGACCCCGCCCTCCTGTCGCGCTTCGAGCGCCTGGTCTCCGAGGCCGCCACCTCGGCTCTCGACCACCTGGCCCGCGGCTACGACGTGGAGCTGGTGACCCGGGACGTCGCCTTGGCCTTCGCCGGCGGCCCGCGCCAGCGCCTACGCATCCTGGAGGCCCTGGCCCTGGTCGCCCCGGCGGAGGCGGCGCCGCGGCGTGAGCCCCTGGCCTCCTCCGATCCGCGGGCGCCTCTGCTCCGGGTCCACATGGAGCCGGAGCGGATCGCCTCATGACCTTCGGCCGCCAGAAGCGGCTGCTCCTCGGCCTCCTGGCCCTGGTGGCGCCCCTCCCCTTGCCGTTCAACGAGATCGTCGAGTGGTGGGTGCTCCTCCTCTACGTGGTGGGAGTCCTCCTCTTCCTCCGCCGGGCGAGCCTCGATCCGCCGCACTGGCTGCCGCTCTGGGCGATGAACGTCATCGGCTTCGCCTACCTGCCGATCTTCGTCGTCGACCTGCTCGTCCTCGGCCACGGCCAGCTCGTTCACCCGGTGGTCCACCTCTGCCTCTTCGCCCTCCTGGTCAAGCTCTTCTCGCTCAGCCGAGAGCGCGACAAGTGGCAGGCGGCGCTCGGCGTCTTCTTCCTTTTCCTGGCCAGCATGGGGACCTCGGTCCACCCCTCGATCGCCCTTTACCTGCTGCTCTTCTGCGGCTTGGGGCTCGTCCTTCTCACCCGTTTCGCCTTCCTGCACGTGCTCGCCGGCTTCGGCCGCGAGGAGCCGGCGCTCGCCGAGCTGCCGCTCCGCGGCTTCCTCGGCTTCTCGATCGTCGCCATCCTCGTCCTCGCGGTGCCGCTCTTCGCCGTCCTGCCGCGAGTGCGCGCGCCTTACATCGTCGGGCGCGGCAACGGCACCGGCACGGTCCTCGAAGCGGCGGGCTTCTCGGACGCGGTCACCCTCGACTCGATCGGCGTCATCCGCAACAGCCGCGAGGTGGCGCTCCGGCTGCTCGACGAGACGCCGCCTCCCCCGACCGCGAGCTGCGCTTCAAGGCCGGCACCTTCGACGTCTACGAGGGGGGGAGCTGGAAGAAGACGCATCTGCGCGGTCCGCTCCAGCGCGAGCAGGGGGTGCGCTTCCGCCTGGGAACCGCCCGCCCCCTGCGCTTCGCCAAGATCTTCCTCCGGCCGCTCCACAGCCGGAGTCTCCCGCTGCCGGTCGAGACCACCCTTCTGGAGCCGCGGGTGACGAACCTGATGTCCGACCTGGGCGGCGCGGTGCAGCTCGAGTTCACCCCCCTGGAGGTCACCGAGTACCGGGTGGGGATGATCGACCGGCCGGTCTTGACCGGCGAGCCGCCGCACCCCGAGACCCCGGGGGAGCCCACGCTCGACCTCTCGGGGTTGACCCCGCGGATGACCGAGCTCGCCAAGCGGGTGATGGGGGAGGGGACGCCCGCCCTCCGCGCCAAGCGCCTGGAGACCCATCTGATCCAGGGCTACGGCTACACCCGGGACTTCCGCGACCGCTCGACCGAGAACCCCCTGGACGACTTCCTTTTCCGCTACCGGAGCGGCCACTGCGAGTACTTCGCCTCGTCCATGGTCCTCCTCCTGCGCTCGCAGGGCATCCCGGCGCGCCTGGTGACCGGCTTTCTGGGGGGGGACTACAACCCGTTCGAAGGCTACACGATGGTCCGCGACAGCAACGCCCACGCCTGGGTCGAGGCCTACCTCCCCGGCGAGGGCTGGCGGATCTACGATCCCACCCCCCCCGCCGGCCGGCCCACCGAGGCAGCGACGGGGATGCTCGGGCTCGCCCAGCAGGCCTACGACTTCATGCTCTTCCGCTGGGACCGCTACGTCCTCACCTACGGCCTCTACGACCAGCTGCGGATCGTCTCCGCCTTCCGCGATCTCTGGCACGATCTCTTCCGTTTCCTCGATCGTCACTCGGTCGAGCACCCCGCCCCCCCCACCCACGCCGCCGCGACCCCGGCGACCTCCGCCGCCACCGCCGACCCCAGCCCGCCCCGCTGGACGGTGGGGACCGGCCTCGCCGCCCTGGGCGGCCTCGCCCTTGCCGCCCTCGGCTGGTGGCTCTACCGCCTCTACCGTACCCCGCTCACCGCCACCCGCGCCTACCGGCAGCTCCGCCGGCGCCTCGGCCGGCACGGCGCCCTCCCCGAGTCGGTGCCGCCGCTCGTCTTCAGGAGCGCCGCCGCCGCCCGCTACCCGCGAGCCGCCGATTCCACCGCGCGGGTGATCGATCTGTACCTGCGGGAGAGCTTCGGCGGCGAGCCGTTGGAGGACGAGGAGCTGGAGCGGCTCAAGGTGGATCTCGCCGAGGCGGAGCGGGGGATGCGCAAGGCGGGGTAGGCTGGCGGCCCTCTCCCCCCGGTGCTAGACTTTTCCCGCAGGCGTTGCGCTCCGACGGGTTCCTGTGCTTGAATCCCGGATCTTCGGAGCTGGAGGTTTCTGATGTCCGCGATCCCTCTCTCTCGCACGGTCCACTACCCGGAGTCCGATGGCCGGCCCATGGCGGAAACCCAAGCGCACGGCCAGGTGATGATCGATCTGATCCACGCCCTCGGGAGGCGCTACGCCGAGGTGCCGGACGTCTACATCTGGGGCAACATGTTGCTCTATTACGTCGAGGGAGACCCTCGGGCCTGCCTGGCGCCCGACCTGTTTCTGGTCAAAGGGGTGGACAAGCACGTACGGCGCACCTACAAGCTCTGGGAGGAGAGGCAGGTCCCCAGCCTCGCCATCGAGGTCACCTCGAGGAGCACCCGAACCGAGGACCTGAAGCTCAAGAAAGGCGTCTACGAGCGGCTGGGAGTGGACGAGTACTTCCTCTTCGATCCATTCGGCGAGTACCTGGAGCCCCGGCTCCAGGGCTACCGTCTGGCGGACGGGCACTATCGAGCCCTGACGTCCTCGGCGGCGGACGAATCGCTGTCGAGCCAGACGACGGGCCTCGATCTCGTCCCGGAGGGGGCGCGCCTGCGGCTCCGCGATGCAGTTTCCGGCGAGCTCCTGCCCTGGGCCGACGAAGAAGCTCATCGGGCCGAGCAGGAAAAGCTGGCCCGGAAGGTCGCCGAGGAGCGGCTCCATTCTCTCGAAAGGGAGCTGGCCCGCCTCCGCGGTGCCGAGTAGGGCCGCTGATCAGGCCCGGTGCCTTAGAACCTGTACGCCAATCCCACCGACACCACCGGGTAGTACTTGTAGCTCGAAAGATCCGCTTCCGCCCGCCGCTCCTCCTCGGCCACGGCGATGGCGAGGAGCGCGCGCCCGATCGGATTGTTGAGCGGGCTGCCGGAGGGTAGGACCGGGGTGAGGGTAACCTTGGGCTCGCCCTGGTAGAAGGCTCCTAAGTCGAAGGTAAAGGAGACGCGGCGGTTCGAGGCGAGCGGTCCGCCCCAGCCGAGGCCCAGGTAGGGGGCGAGGGTGTTGAAGTCGACCTTCCCGGAGAGCCGGCCGATCTGGGCGGCCGGTAGGTTGACGTTGCCGATCCGGTAGACCCCCGAGTCCGGGATCAGGCTCTCGCCGTCGACCTGCGAGCCGTTGTAGACCAGCCCCCCGCTCAGCCGGAAGCCGTTGGCCACCGGATGCCAGTCGAGGAGAGCCGTGCCCGTCCGCGCCTTGGCGGTGGCGTCGTACTGGATGTCGGCGACCAGGCGCCGCCGCTGGGTGAGGTTGCCGCCGTGGAAGCCCAGCCGACCGTCGAGGTAGGGGGAGAAGCTCTGGGTCAGCTCCAGACCGCCGCCGAGCGAGCCGGCGGTGACGGAGAGGGCGGTCTCCGCTCGCGCCGGCTGGCCGGCCAGGGTGAGGAGGGTCAGACCGGCCATACCTGCGATGCCCAGAAGATTGGAGAGGCGTGAGATCGTCTTCATGCCGCGCATTCCTATGCGACGCTCGTACCAGCGCGACGCTCGTACCAGCGCGACGCTCGTACCAGCGCCTGTCACATCACGATCAGCGTCTCGGGATAGACTCTCAAAAGCGCATGGGCGACCGTGGCCCCCCGGGTCAGGCACCCCGATTTTCAACGACAGAGGGAGGATGACGAATGCAGATCGGCATGATCGGCTTGGGCAGGATGGGAGCCAACATGGTGCGGCGCCTGCTGCGCGGCGGGCACACCTGCGTGGTGTACGACCGCGATCCGGCGCCCGTAAAGGAGCTGGTGGGCGAGGGCGCCAAAGGCACGGCGTCGCTCGACGAGATGGTCGCCGCGCTCACCGCGCCGCGGACGATCTGGATGATGCTCCCGGCCGGCGAGATCACCGAAACGACGATCCAGACCCTCGCCGGCAAGCTCGCCTCGGGCGACGTCTTGATCGACGGCGGCAACTCGTACTTCAAGGATGACATCCGGCGCTCGACCGAGCTTTCGGCCAAGGGCATCCATTATCTCGACGCCGGCACGAGCGGCGGCATCTGGGGCCTGGAGCGCGGCTACTGCCTGATGGTCGGCGGCGACAAGGAGACGGTGACGCGGCTCGATCCCATCTGGAAGACCCTTGCCCCGGGCGAAAGCGGCATCGCGCCGACCGCCGGCCGCACCGCCGGCACCGCCGAAGAGGGCTATCTCCACTGCGGCCCCTCCGGCGCCGGCCACTTCGTCAAGATGGTCCACAACGGCATCGAGTACGGCCTGATGCAGGCCTACGCCGAAGGCCTCGACATCATGAAGAACGCCGCCGCCAAGGATCTGCCGGAGGCGCAGCGCTACGATATCGACCTCGGTGCGGTCACCGAGCTCTGGCGCCGCGGCAGCGTCGTCACCTCCTGGCTCCTCGACCTCTCGGCCATGGCGCTCGCCGGCAACCCCGACCTCTCGGATTACACCGGCTTCGTCCAGGACTCGGGCGAGGGGCGCTGGACGATCATCGCGGCGTTGGAGGAAGCGGTGCCGGCCGACGTGCTCTCCGCCGCTCTCTACACCCGGTTCCGCTCGCGCCACGAGCACACCTTCGCCGAGAAGCTCCTCTCGGCGATGCGCCACGGCTTCGGCGGTCACGTCGAGCGGCCGTCGGGAGGGTAGGTCATGGCCACGGCAGAAGGGGCGGTGCCCGCGGTCTCCAAAGAGGGCGGTGAGCCGGCACCGCCCTCCACCGTCGTGATCTTCGGCGCCACCGGCGACCTCACCAAGCGGAAGCTCATCCCCGCTCTTTTCAACCTGGCGGCGGGCGGGCTCCTCCCCGACGAGTTCGCGATCGTCGGTTTCGGTCGCACCGAGATGAGCAGCGAGCAGTTCCGCGATCACCTGCGGGAGGACCTGGCGCGCTTCGCCACCCGCGAGGTCGACCCCGGCCTCGCGGACTGGCTGCTCGGCCGGATCTACTACACCTCTGGCAACTTCAAGGACTCGGCCTCCTACGAGCGCCTGGAGAGCACGATCCAGAAAGCCGAAACGGAAAAGAAGACGGGCGGCGCGCGCCTCTACTATCTGGCGACGCCGCCCAACTTCTTCGCCGACATCGTCGAGCACCTGGGCGAAGCGAAGATGGCGAACGAGCCCGAGGGCAGCTTCCGGCGGGTGATCATCGAGAAGCCGTTCGGTCACGACCTCGAATCCGCCGAGCTCCTGAACCACCAGATCCGCGAGGTCCTCTCAGAAAAGCAGATCTACCGGATCGATCACTACCTCGGCAAGGAGACGGTCCAGAACATCATGGCCTTCCGGTTCGCCAACGGCATTTTCGAGCCGATCTGGAACCGGCGCTACATCGATCACGTGCAGATCACCGTCGCCGAGAGCGTCGGCGTCGAGGATCGCGGCACCTACTACGAGAGCGCCGGCGCGCTCCGCGACGTGCTGCAGAACCACGTCTTCCAGCTCCTCGCCTTCGTCGCCATGGAGCCGCCGATCTCGTTCGCCGCCGACATCGTGCGCGACGAACGGGTGAAGGTCTTGAAAGCCTTCCACCCCATGAGCCCCGAGGACGTGCTGCGAAACGCCGTCCGCGGCCAGTATGGCGAAGGGGTGATCGACGGCGAGCGCTCCCGCGCCTACCGCGCCGAGACCGACGTCTCGCCGCACTCGACGACCGAGACCTACGCCGCGCTCAAGGTGTACATCGACAACTGGCGCTGGGCGGACGTACCGTTCTACCTGCGGACCGGCAAGCGCATGCCGCGGCGGGTGACCGAGATCGCCATCCAGTTCAAGCGCGCGCCGCACATGCTCTTCCGCGAGACGACGGTCGAGAGCTTGAACCCCAACCTTCTCGTCCTTCACATTCAACCCGACGAGGGCGTGTCGCTCCGCTTCGACGCCAAGATCCCCGGCCCGAAGATGGCGCTGGACACGGTGAAAATGGATTTCGAGTACGGGGACTATTTCGGCTCGACGCCGCAGACCGGGTACGAGACGCTCCTCTACGACTGCATGCAGGGCGACTCGACGCTCTTCCATCGGAGCGATGTGGTCGAGGCGAGCTGGGAGGCGGTGACGCCGGTCCTGGATGTCTGGAAGACGCTCGTGCCGCGCAACTTCCCCAACTACCCCGCGGGGAGTTGGGGCCCCAAGGAGGCCGACGATCTGATCCAGCGCGACGGCCGGCAGTGGCGCACGCCACGGCCGCGACCCAAGAAAGATAAGGACTGCTGATGGTACCCGGACGCTCGATCGAAATCTTGGAAGACAAAGAGTCGCTGACCCGCGCGGCGGCGGCCGCTCTTACCGCCCGCGCGGCGACCGCCGTCGCCGCGCGCGGCGTCTTCACCCTCGTCCTCTCCGGCGGCTCGACCCCGCGCGATCTCTTCGCTCTCCTGGCCGATCCGAACGAACCGTTCCGCACCCGCCTGCCGTGGCAGAAGATCCACTTTTTCTGGGGCGACGAGCGCCACGTCGCTCCCGATCATCCCGACAGCAACTACCGGATGGCGAAAGAGGCGATGCTCGATTCTCTGGAGATCCCGGCTGCGAACGTCCATCGCATCCACGGCGAAAACCCCGACGCTGCTGCCGCGGCGGCCGACTACGAGAAAGAGCTGCGGACGTTCTTCCAACTCGAAGCGGGAGGGAGTGGAATCCTGCCGCGCTTCGATCTCGTGCTTCTCGGTCTCGGCCCCGAGGGCCACACGGCGTCGCTCTTCCCCGGCTCGCCAGCGCTCCACGAGCGCGAGCATTGGGTCGTCGCGCCGTGGGTCGAAAAGTTCAACACCTTCCGCATCACCCTGACCCCGCCGGTGCTCAACCGCGCCGCGGCGGTGCTCTTCCTCGCCGCCGGCGACGAGAAGGCCGACGCGCTCCACGCCGTGCTCGAAGAGGTCGGCGACGCCGATCTCTACCCCGCGCGCATCGTCCGGCCCGAGGAAGGCGACCTCCTCTGGCTGATCGATCGCGCGGCGGCCAAGAAGCTGTCCGCGAGCGTCTGATTCCTTTTTAGTTCCGTTCGGGGATGCGCTGCCGACTTTCGCCGGCAAGCTCGTTTCAGGGAGTGGGGTACCGCGGGGAGTTTCTTGTACCGGAGGGCGACACGAAAGGGGCTGCTGGTCTTTCGAGCCGCCCTCTCTCGAGAGGGCCGCTACTTCCGAGCTACTTACTTGGCGGACTTCTTCGCGGCCGTGGTCTTCTTGGCCGCGGGCTTGGCAGCCACGGTCTTCTTGGCCGCTGCGGGCTTGGCCGCCGCGGTCTTCTTAGCAGCCGCCGGCTTGGCGGAGCTGGTCTTCTTAGCAGCCGCCTTCGGAGCAGCAGCCTTCGGAGCAGCAGCCTTCGGAGCAGCGGCCTTGGACGCCGCCGCTTTCGGAGCCGCACTCTTTTTGGCAGCAGCGGCCTTCGGAGCCGCGGTCTTTTTCGCCGCAGCCTTCGGCGCAGCCTTGGGAGCCGAGGCTTTCTTTGCGGCCGGCTTGGCCGCGGTGGTCTTCTTGGCGGGGGTCTTCGAAGCGCTCTTCGTTGCCGTAGCCATGATCTCTCCTTTCGATCTTTTGCCCAGTCCACTGGGCGATGGGTATGGCGCCGAGGTTACGCCACAAGATCTAGGGTGTCAAGAATTTCCGTACTCCAGGAGTGGTATGGCGCAATCGCGCCGCAACATTGGCGGCTACCGCAAGGCGTTGGGTGAGGCATGAGGAGCGAGTCAGCCATCTTGTGGCGAGGGTGAGGCTGGCCACTCAAGGACGAGGTGAGGTGCGAGAAAAGCGAGGCGGAATGGGGGTTTTGGCGCCGTCGCGGTTCTCGGAAGAGAGGTCCTCGCGAGCGGCCTCTGGTGCTGAGGCTTCACGAACCGCGCGAGCGTTCTAGACTGGAGGCGAGCTTTTCCGAGGTCCTTTCATGAGAAGCCAATTTTTCTGCCGCACCCTCTTTTTGGTGGCCGTGACCTTCTCGTGCGCAAGGCTGGGTGCTGCTTTGACGCAGCGCACCGCGGCCTCCGATCGTCAGGCGCTGGTCGCGCTCGAGACCGAGTGGGCCGTCGCGCACGACGCCGCGACCCTCGACCGCATCCTCGCACCCGACTTCATCCACCCAGTATCCGCGGGGGTTTTCCTGACCAAGGCGGAGCATATCGACTGGGTGACGAAGCATCTTCCGTCGGCGGATCGCAAGCTGCGCTTCGACCGCTTGGACGTTCGGCTGTACGGCGATGTCGGGATCGTGACCGGCATGGTCGTGGCGAGCGATGGAGGAGGCAAGGAGTTGGATCGGAGTGTGTTCACCGACGTCTTCGCCTATCGCGAGGGGCGGTGGGAGGCGGTCAATGCTCAGGAGAACCGGGTGGAGGGGCGGGGGCGAAGAGAAGGTCCTATCTGACGATTTCCAGATGGGGCAAGCCCTCCACCGGAGAAAAATCGGAAACCCGGGTTGGGTAGAGGATGAGTCTTTGCAGAGAGCTGAGTCCTGCGAGAGGCGCGAGGTCTGAGACTTCGGTTCCGGAGAGGTAGAGCTGTTGCAGGGAGCTGAGACCTGCGAGAGGCGCGAGGTCTGAGACCTCGGTTCCGGAGAGGTAGAGCTGTTGCAGGGAGCTGAGTCCTGCGAGAGGCGTGAGATCTGAGACTTGACGGGCTAAGAAGAGGTAGAGCTGTTGCAGTGAGGTGAGTCTTGCGAGAGGCGTAAGGTCTGAGACCTCGGTTTCGGCGAGGTAGAGCTGTTGCAGGGAGGTGAGTCCTGCGAGAGGCGCGAGGTCTGAGACCTGGGTTCCGGAGAGGTCGAGCTGTTGCAGGGAGGTGAGTCCTGCGAGAGGCGCGAGGTCTGAGACCTGAGTTCCGGCGAGGTCGAGCTGTTGCAGGGAGGTGAGTCCTGCGAGAGGCGCGAGGTCTGAGACCTCGGTTCTGGAGAGGTCGAGCTGTCGCAGGGAGGTGAGTCCTGCGAGAGGCGCGAGGTCTGAGACCTGGGTAAAGGAGATGCTGAGCTGTTGCAGGGAGGTGAGTCCTGCGAGAGGCGCGAGGTCGGAGACCCCGGTTCCGGAGAGGTCGAGCTGTTGCAGGGAGCTGAGTCCTGCGAGAGGCGTGAGATCGAAGATCTGCGACCTTATCCCGTCATGCAGGTATCCACCCATCAAAAGCCTTCTCTGTACTTCGGGTAGGATCAGCGGATTAAATGCCTGCGCCAGCTCCGAGAGTACCGTGACGCGCTTTTCAGAAGAATACCCCTCTAAGGCTAAGCGCGCCTGAGGCGTTCCGATCAGACGCAGAGCGCGGACGCACGCGGCTGCCTGCCGAGCAGAGAGACCTTTGCTGAGTTGCAGATAAGGCACCATGACATCGCCACCAGTCGCAAGGTCTTCAGCATCTCCCATGCTGGTCGGTGGGAAGAGTTCCTGCGCGAGTCCCTCGATCCGCTGTTCGAGATCTGGTCGCAGGAAGAGGGCCGCAGCGCGGCAGCGAAGGGCGAGGAGTTGCAGAGTACGGCGAGAGGTTGGCGCATTTCCGAGAACGGGTCGTCGCCCTTTCCCCATAGGTGCACGATCCTCTGTCGCGAGGAGCCGTTCGACGATATCGCTCGCGAAGCCCTGCTTCTTCGTCGTCACCGCGAACAGGATGACCCTCTGCCACGTCGGATCGAGCGCCTGCTTAGCCAGCCGGCCCGCATCGCCGGCTTCTGCGAATTTCTCGGCACCAAGGAATTCCTTGAAGGTGTTGTGGATGAAATCAAGCGAGCCAGGTCGGGCCTCCCGCAGCATGCCGCTGCGCTCGACTAAGCTGCCCAGGACCTCTCTCGATTCCTCTTCGGCATGCCCGGGGAACTGCCGGAGGACCTCAGCAACCTTCAGGCGGGCACGTTCGTAGGCCACCGAAGACTCCTCGTTCTCGACCATGTAGTACGCCAACTCCCGCACGATCGCCCTCTTCTGCTCGTAGCTCAAGCACCGGTAGCTCTCCGGAAATTGACTGAGGTCGAGCCCGCTCTCGCGCTCGCGGCGGTGGAGCAGCATGTGGCAGAGGGCTTCGCACAGCTCGGCTTGGCTCTCCGGCAGCTTCCGGTGCCGGTCGCGATGGAGGGCGCAGATCATGGCGCAGAGGAGCGGGTTTGTCGCCAGCCGTGCGATGGGCGGGTTCGCGGGCAGTTGTAGTTTGAGCCTCTTCGGCAAGCTGGCCGAAGTCCTCCGCCTTCTTCCCGATCCGGCGGAGCTCTTCGGCAACGGCTTCATGCCACTTTTCGATAAACCGGGCGCGGTCCAAACCGGACAAGGGATTGACCCGTGCGTCGCGAAAGCCTTCGCTGGCCAACCAGCCCGACGGCACGCCCAAAGGGCGCGTGCTCACCAGGAGGTAGTTTCCCGGATAGGCGCGGACGATGGCCGAGATCTCGTTGCCGACCGTAGTGCGGTGGGCATTGGGTACTTCATCTACACCGTCGAAGAGCAGGAGAGCGCGGCCCGCCCGCAAGACCGAGAGCACCCACTCTGCTGGCGGAGTGCCGATCTCCTGGGCGATGAGTTCGGGGAAGTCGTCAGGCTTCGGGAGTCTCCCGGCCTGGCAGTCGCGGAGACGGATCAGGAACGGGACACACGAGCGCCAGCTGTGTTCGGCCGTCTCCGATAGGGAGGATCGCCGGTTCTTTCCTTGAGCCGCCTGGATCGCGATCCAGCGGAACAGTGTGCTCTTGCCGCTTCCGGCCTCGCCGCGAAGCACCAGCCGGCCGGCTCCTGGCGCAAGGCTGTCCAGCACGGACTCTACGGGTGCGGATTCTCCCTCGCTTTCCTCAGTGTCCTGAGGACCGGTTTCCAACTGAAGCGAGATGGAGGCGACCGTCAGGGCTCTTGCTCGAATCCGGCTGAATGTCGACACCGAAGAGCTCAAGAAAATCAAGGTTTCGGATAACCTCCAGCCGGTAGTCGGACTCGTACTTCTGATTCCCGGGATCGCGCTCCTGCGTCGCCACCCAGGCTTCGATGTGCTCGACCCGGCGGGCGGTCTGTTCCACGATATCGCCGAGATGGCTGAGGCGCTTCAAGCTCTCGGCCACGGCAGCCTTCTCGAAGCGGGGGAGCTGGGCCGCGATTTCGACCAAGTAGCGCACGGCTTCCGCCAGCACTCGGTCGTAGAACTCCTCTTCCGCGGCCGAGAACTGACCCTGGGGAAGGGGGCGCGCGGCGCGTAGCTCGGCAAGAAGCTTTGTCGGATCGAGATCCTTCCCGACGAGAACCTCCGGCGAGATCTTGCCGTCGAGGGTCGCCTCGACCTCGGCCGTCACGGCCGCGACAACGATACCGCCATGGTTGTCGGCGTCCTCAAAAAGAGGGAGGAGCTGGGCGGCGATGCGTTCGCCGAGCCCCTCGAAGACTCGGGAGGCGTCACGCCGGGCAAAGAGGCTCTCGATCTGACCCTTACCGATGTCGGTCAGATCGTCGCCGAACACCTCGCCTGGCCGGCCGAGGTAGGTCTTGAACAGGAACTTGGCGAGGCGCGTCCCTAACTTGACGAGCAGGGTCTCTGAGAAAGCCACGAATCCCCCTGTACGATGACGGGTGTATGCGACTGCGAGCGAGCAGCCCCGCCGTTCCACGATGCCGGACTTGTCAGCCACATTATGTACTGAGATCACTGGAGCGCAGCGAAGGACTCGTCGGGGAAGCGCCGCACCCCCGCCCAGATCCTTCGCGGTGCTCAGGATGACGGTAGGAACGGTCGGCGCGAACCACACCGGGATCAGAATCCATCCGTTGAACACACTACGGTAGCGTTTGGGCGCTGAGCGCCAGGCGGCGGTCGCTGTCCCTCGGCTGGCGACGATCGCGAGCTTAGCGGGAATCGCTGCCCTTCGGCTGGCGACGACCGCGAGCTTAGGGGCAGTCGCTGCCCCTCGGCTGGCGATGATCGTGAGCTTAGGGGGAGTCGCTGCCCTTTGGTTGGCGATGACCGTGAGCTTAACCCAACTTCCACGCTTTGCGGCATAAAGTATTGAGCCATAAGGATCCACAGTTGACTTTCGTCACTATTCTGGGTTGGGCAGCCAGGTTTTGACGGGGGCCATGACCTCGTGGGGAATGCCGAGGGTGTCGTAGATGAGCTGATGCTGCTTCTCCGGATTCGTGCCTTTCCGGATCCGGAGAAGTTGACCACATGGCGTCGGCAGCACTGCGGTGACCACCTGGTGGGTGGAGAGCTGCTGGCGCAAGGTCGCCCACGAGGTGTGTATCTTTTTCCGCAGAAAGCTGGTCTCGATCGAGATCAAGAGGTGATAGGCCAACACGCAGAGAAAGATGTGGGTCTGCACTCGGTTCTGGAGCTGATGGAAGATCGGGCGTTCCCGGAGCGGACTTTTGAGATCGCGAAACGCATTCTCGACTCGGGTCAATAGAATGTAGATCCGCCAAGCCTCTTCGGTGTCGAGATCCTTACGATCCGTTTTAAGCAGATAGGCGCCATCCATGCGAAGAGCCCTGGCCTTGGCCTCGGTCTCTTCTTGCCAGATCAGCTTCCAGGGGCCAGGATCGAAGCTGAGCCGGTAATACCGGGCCACACGAGGATAGCGCTCCTTCAGGCGGCCGATGGCCTCATAGACTTGCGCTTCCCCGATCCGTTTCTTGGCAACTCGCGCCTGGAGACGATCCAGGTCAGCCAGGAGGCGCTTCTCCTGTTTTTCGCGAATCGCCCGATCCTTGGCTTGGCGCCCCTCGCTTCGACACAGAATGTAGAGATGATCGGCGGTCTCGAGCCGTTTGACCCAAACCTGGGACTTTTTCTGCGCCGGGTTGTCGGCGAGGGCTCTCGCAGGACTTCCTGCCAGCCCTGCTCTTGCTCGAGATCGTCGAGCCATTGCAGGCGCTCCGATTGACGGCAGGCAACCACGTAGTGATGGCCGCAGGCTTGAATCTGCTGGAGATTTTCGTCGAAGGCCATGCCACGGTCCACGATCACCGTGCCTCCACCCTTGCGCCCAGTACGTTGCTCCAGGATCTGCAGCATCTCGTCGACCGACGATCGGTCTTGGCGATTGCCATCGAAGACCTCGTGGGCCTTGGGAAAGCCTTCCCGGTCGAGCACTAGGCCGATGACGACCTGTTTGCAATCAGGTCGCTGATCGCGTGAATAGCCGCGTCGGGCTTGAGGATTGCTCTCGCATTTGCCCTCGAAGTAGGTCGAGGTCAGATCGTAAAGGTAATAGCTGTCATCCAGATTGAAAAGACTTTTCTCCCGCTTCGCCAGAGCCGCCTCGATCTTGCCTCGGTTCGGGTGCAGGCGATCCAGATTGCGATAGAGGGCTTCGTCAGTGAGCTCCCGCAGGTCCACCCCCAAAATATCGCCCAGCGCCGTGCGCCGGACCCAATCCGGCATTGCATGTTCCGAGCACGGAGCCACCAGGCGATTCAAAACCATGACCTCGGTGAGACGCCGAGCCTTGGGCGAAAGGCCCACCTCAAGCAGAGTGTCGTCGATTCCCAGACGCAGCCACATTTGGTGGCCCACATGGACAGGTCCCGCCTCGCGCGCCTCTTCCTGGCGCAACTGATCCGTGTGCACGGACACGAGATCCTGGCGGTTGGTCGCGGTACGGACACGGTTCACAACCTCGGTGACCAACGGGGCCTGAGCCCTCAGCGAGGTTTGCCCCGCAAGCGCCGCCTCGACTTGGCCGATCAGGCCCGGCCACTTGCTCTTGGGCCCCGGCGACAGGGGACCCTGTGAGCACAGGGTCCGGAGTCGCTGCCCCTGAGGAGTGGTCACCGTCTCCACTACCAGGTAGTTGGTGTAGGTCTTGTCCTTGTACCGCTTGACGGTCTTGCGGATGAACACAAGGCTTCTATACCAGAAACTCGAAGGCCCTGGTTTCGTCACTATTTCCGTGAATCGGCGATCCCGCCTCTCGAAGAATCAACAACTTACAGCCACGAAGCCACCGAAATCGGCCTCCTCGGAACCGGAGACTGTGGAAGTTGGGTTAAGGGCAGTCGCTGCCCTTCGGCTGGGGACGACCGCGAGCTTAAGGGCAGTCGCTGCCCCTCGGACGGCGACTACCGCGAGCTTAGGGGGAGTCGCTGCCCTTCGGGTTCGGACGCCCAGGCGGCTGCACTGGTCGGGCGGTGTGAAGGTTTCGGTGAGTCGTGAGCAGCGCGCGGAGGTCATCCGGCGCCGCACGGGACGCGTGAAGAGGGCGGCTAGATGAGGGAGGTTTTACTACCGCGAGCTTCCCCCCTCCTTTCCTCCCCCTGACCCAACCGCCTCCCGCCCAGGGGGGAGAGACGCGAGATCGAGGCGTTCGTGGGCTTGGCCAAGCGGCTGGAAGTGCGAGTGGGCCGGCGCCAGTTCTCCAAGGAAGTGCAGGGCTTGCTGGTCTCCGGGGGGTTCTAGAATTTCGGCAGCAACCCGGACTGGACGAGGTCACGCTGCTCGACGGACATCGTCGGGATCTCCTGGCCGAGTTGCTGGTACGCCAATACTATCTCGTGGAGGGCGTCCCGGAGCATCGCCCGGCACTCTTCGATCGTGCCCCCCTCCGTGACCACCTCGGGCCATTCGAGGAGCTGGCCTATGTACCCGGAATCGATCTTCGCGTACCTCGCCGTATAGCTCTGGAGCACCGCTCCTCCCTTCTTGTGCGGAACCGATTGTACTCCGGCGGAGGGGAGCGTCTCAGTACGCGTTCAGCCGCATCGCATGCCGGAAGGTCATCCAGAGGATCTTGAAGTCGAGCCCCAGCGACCAGTTCTCGATGTAGTAGAGGTCGTACTGGATCCGCTTCTTGATCGAGGTGTTGCCGCGCCAGCCGTGGACCTGGGCCCAGCCGGTGATGCCGGCTTTCACTCGGTGGCGGAGCATGTACTGGGGGATCTTGTGCTTGAACTCGCGGACGAAGGTCGGGCGCTCGGGGCGGGGACCGACGATCGACATGTCGCCGACCAGGACGTTCCAGATCTGCGGCAGCTCGTCGAAGCTCCAGCGGCGGAGGAAGCTTCCCACCCGGGTGCGGCGGGGATCGTCCTTGACCGCCCAGACCGGGCCGGAGCTCGCTTCGGCGTCGATCCGCATGGAGCGGAACTTCAGGATCATGAAGCTCTGGCCGTCGAGCCCCATCCGCTCCTGGCGGTAGAAGATCGGCCCGCGATCCTCGAACCAGATGGCGAAGGCGGCGAAAGGGAAGAAGGGGAGGAGCACGAGGTGCGCGGCGAGGGCGATCGCGATGTCCATCCCCCGCTTCACGAGGCTGTTCCAGCCCTGGAGGGGGACCTGCGAGAGGTTGATGACCGGCGTGCCGTCCAGATCCTCCAGGGTGGCTTTGAGCGTCGCGTACTGGAGGATGTCCGGCACCAGCTTGGTCTCGACGCATTCGCGGGCCATCAGCTGCAGCATCGAGAGGGTCTTCTTGTGCGCCTCGATAGGGAGGGCCATGTAGACCTGGTCGATCCGCGTCTCCGCCAGGACCTCCTCGGCCTGCTTGAGAGTCCCGAGGACCGGGACGCCGCAGACGAGGGTGCCGGCCTTGCCGGGGTCGTCGTCGAGGAAGCCCACGACGTCGAAGCCTGAGACCGCGATGGGCGAGGATCTTCTGGGTGATCTCGCGGCCGAGGGTGCCGGCGCCGATCACCAGGATGCGCTGGAGGTTGAGTCCCAGGAGCCGCGAGCGGCGGGCGGCGAAGCGCAGGACCATGCGGATCGCGCCGACGGAGAGGAAGTCGGCGAGGGCGAAGATCCCCAGGAAGGCGCGGCTGTAGGTGAAGTACTCGGTGCTCCCGGGATAGACCGGCGGCCGGTACCAGGCGATGACCACCGAGAGGAGGACGGTCGCCAAGAGCACCGCCACGAAGAGGGTAAGGATCTCGTCGACCCGGCTTCGCCCCCTGCGGCTCTGGTAGAGCCCATGAAAGTAGAAGACGACCGGCCACAAAACGAGGACGATCGGCACCAGTCTTAAGTAGGGGGTGAACTCCGGGACGTTCTTGGTGACCGGGATGATCGCCATCTCGAAACGCAGGAGCCAGGCGCCTAAAAAGGCGGCGAGGGTTCCCAGGAGATCTCCGGCCAGGTAGAGGCCGGCCGTCATGCGATGGCGTTGGCGGATCACGGGCTAGCGCACCCTCAAGATGAAGACGGCTTGCGGGTCAGCAGGGAGCTGAGCCCTTCAGTGAAGCGCTGGGCGGAGAACTGCTCCGCCCGCTGGCGTAGATCCAGTGGATTGGATCGAATCTGGCGAGTTTTGTCAATCGCCGCCGTCAGTCCGTCCACCCCTTCCTCCTCGGGATAGAGGGCGCCGTGCACACCTTCTTCGACCACGTCGAGCACGCCGCCTCGGGAAACGGCTGCAACCGGCGTGCCGCAGGCCAGCGCCTCGACGCAGGCGATGCCGAAATCCTCCACTCCCGGTTGCAGAAAGCACTGGGCGCCGCGGTAGAGATCGCGCAGGCGCTCCGGCGTCACCCGGCCCACGAGATGAGTCGTGGGACCCGCCAGGCGGGTCAGCCGCTCGCGCTCCGGGCCTTCGCCGACGATGTAGAGCGGCAGCCCCAGCCGCTCGCAGGCGGCGATCCCCACCTCGACCCGCTTGTAGGGGGCGAGAGCGGAGACCATCAGGGCGTGTCCACGGGCGTCGCGCTCTTCCTCTCCAGTCCCTGAAGCAGGGGTGAAGAAGTCCACGTCGACCGGCGGATGTGCCACTTCGGCATGCCGGCCGTAGTAGCGGCGTACCCTTTCGGCAACAAAGGATGAATTTGCCACGAAGAGGTCTACGCGCGAGGCCGAGGCGGCGTCCCAGGTGCGGAGCGCCGAAAGAGTGAGCGAGCGTAGGTGAGCGGCGAGGCCGGTGCGCTTCGGGAAGTAGGCGTGCTCCTGGTCCCAGGCGTAGCGCATGGGCGTGTGGCAGTAGCAGGCGTGAAACGTTCCCGGGTGCGGGATCACCCCCTTGGCCACGCAGTGGGAGGAGGAGACGACGAGGTCGAAGCCCTGGAGGTCGAACGCCTCGATGGCGGTGGGGAAGAGGGGGAGATAGCTCCGGTAGTGCCGGCGGAGCCCCGGGGCGCGATTCAGGAAGCTGGTGTGGATGGGGTGGCTCTCGATCGCCGCGCTGACGCTCCCGGGAAAGTGGAAGAGGGTGAAGATCGGGGCGCCGGGGAAGAGGGCGCAGAGATGCTCCAGGACCTTCTCGCCGCCGCGCATGCCGGTCAGCCAGTCGTGGATGAGGGCGACCCGCGCCGGCTGGCCACCGCCGGAGGGGGGCTCCATGCGGCTCAGGGGGCGTCCTCGCGGGGGCGCACCTGGATCGACTGCGAGCCGGTTCCGGAGAGATCGGGGGCCTCTCCCAGGGCGGCGCGGTAGACGTCCAGGGTGCGCCGGGCCGTCCTCTCCCAGCGGAAGTCCTCGGCCCGCCTCGTCCCCAGCTTGGCGAGGGCCGTCCGGTGCTCGGGGTCGGCCATGCAGCGGGCGATGGCCTTCGCCATGCCGTCGACGTCGAGCGGGTCGACGAGATGCGCGTAGCCCTCGGCGATCTCTTTGAGCGCCGAGGTGTTCGAGGTGATCACCGCCACTCCGGAGGCCATGGCCTCGATCACCGGCAGGCCGAACCCCTCGTAGAGGGTCGGATAGAGGAAGAGCTCCGCCCCCTGGTAGATGGCGGGGAGGGCGTCGTCGGGGACATGGCCGATCTGCCGTACCCGGTCTTCGAGGCCGAGGTAGAGGGCCCGCTGGCGGACCTTCTCGTCCCCCCCTCCTTGCCGCCGACGCAGAGGAGCGGCGCGTCGAACTGGGCGATGCGGCGGGCCCGGGCGTAGGCCTGGACGACGTTGTCGAGGTTCTTGTGCGGCTTGGGGTTGCCGACGAAGAGGAGGTAGGGCCGGCGGATACCGTGCTCGGCGAGCCGGCGCTCGATCTCGTCCTCGGGCAGGCGCTGGCGGAAGCGGTCCTCGACCCCGTTGTAGATCACCTGGATCTTCTTGCCGTCGACCTCGAAGTACTCCATGAGGTCGGCCTTGGTGTTCTGCGACACGGCGATGACGCGGTCGCCGCGCGACAGGCCCCGCCGGATCATCCCCTGGGCGTAGAAGAAGGCGAGGCCGCTCGGCAGGAACTCCGGGTAGAGGAGGTGGATGATGTCGTGGATCGTCACCACCACCCGCCCCTTGATGAACCCGGGGAGGACGTAGTGGGTCGAGTGGTAGAGGTCTAAGTCCAGGCGGTAGAGCTGCCAGGAGAGGGCGAGGATCTCGCGGAGCGAGTAGACCGGCGAGCTCTCGATGGCGACCTTGAAGTTCTCCGGCAGCTCCGGCAGGAACTCCCGGTCGGCCGGCCGGACGAGCAGCACGTAGCGGTTCTCGCGGTCGAGCGCGGTCAGCGAGCGGACGAGGTTCCGGACGTAGGTGCCGATCCCGAAGTCCTGGATCTTCCGCGCGTCCAAGCCGATCGTGTAGGGCAAAGGGTCTCCTGGCTCCGTTGGATTCCGAGGACGGGCGACTGGCTGCGCGGAGCGCCCGAAGGTCGCCCGCAGGATCCAACGGAGCCGTGTCCTCCTGGGACGACGAGCTAGTCTAGCGCCTCGGCGAAGACCTCCGCCATCTCCCGCGCCGCCTCTTCCCAGCGGAAGCGGGCGGCGCGGAGGACGCCGCGCCGGGAGAGGTCGGCGGCGCGGGCCGGGTCGTCGAGGATCTTCTTCAAGCGCGGCGGCCAGGCCGTCGGCGTCGTGGGGGGCGACCTGGAGCGCGGCGTCCCCCACCACCTCGGGCAGGCTCGACGCGCTGGAGACGACGGTCGGCACCCCGCAGGCGAGGGCTTCTAACGGCGGCAGGCCGAAGCCTTCGTAGAGCGAAGGGTAGGCGAAGGCCCGCGCCCCCTGGAAGAGCCGGACGAGGCGGTCGTCGTCGACCCGGCCGAGGGAGCGGACGCCGCCGTTCGAGAAGTTCGAGAGCCGCTCGATCCGGGCACGGAGGGCATCGTTGTGCCAGCCGGCGCCGCCGGCGAGGAGGAGCGGCGGGGTCGCCGGGTCTTCGCGGCGGAGCGCCTCCCAGGCGGAGAGGAGGACCGAGACGTTCTTCCGCGGCTCTAGGCTCCCGAGATAGAGGATGTAGCCCTCCGGGGTCCCGAGCTCCCGGCGGATCGCCGCCACCTCCTCCGGAGAGCCCGGAGCGAAGACCGGGTCCACCCCCTCGTAGACCACCCGCACCCGGGAGGCGGAGGCCGGGAAGTGGAAGGCGAGGTCGGCCGCGGTCGCCTGGGAGACGGCGACGATCCGCCGCGCCCGGTCGAGCGAACGTTCGAGAAAGGGGAGGATGCTCAAGCGGACCTTGACCGTGTGAGTCTCGGGATAGAGGAGGGTCGTCAGGTCGTGGATGGTGACGACCGAAGGGAGCGCCCGCACCTTGGCGGCGAGGGGAAGGGTCATCAGGGGCGACCAGAAGAGGTCAACGTCCCCCCGCGCCAGCCGCCGCGGCAGCTGCACCTGCTGCCAGATCACCCCCAGTGGCGCCGCTTGCACCTCGATCGCCACCCCCGCCGCCTCCAGCTCCTCTGCTCCTCGGGGAGGCTTGTGGCAGAGCCCGAGAAGCCGCGGGCCATTCGCCTGCTTGGCGAGAGCGAGGAGGAGATTCCGGGTATAGACGGAGATCCCGGTCGGTTCCGGCACCAGGGCGCGGAGGTCGACGGCGAGGGTGGGCCGGGAGGCGCTCGGCATAGGGCGCGTCGGCTCGGCTACGAGAGTGCCGCTTCGAGGTCTTCCGGGGTGAGAATCAGCAGAGTGGCTTCGCGCAATACATTCGTGCCGAAGAGAGCTTTCAAGAATGCTTCCGCTCAAGGTAGCGGTAGTAATCCCATTCGTCCACATCCTTCAAGGAACCCAGAAGCTCCCGAGTCTTAGGTGGCAGCTCTTCGGATTCTGTCTCGGAAGGGTGCGCCCAGCGCTTGCCGAAACGGATCAGATCCTCGTCCAGCCGCAATGTGAGCTTGGATGACATGGGCTTCCTCCTCCAGACGTACCGATCTTAAAGGATTGTACGGCGGAGGTCACCCGTTGCTCCGGACCACCCGGTAGATCTCCTCCGCGCCGTCCCGGTAGATCGGCTGGAAGCGGCCGGGGTGGGAGAGGATCCAGCTCCGTTGCGGCTCCTCGCCGCCGGAGAGCCGGATCACGAGATATTGCACGTTCAAAACGGTGAGGATGCGCCAGAAGCGGCGGAACTCGGGGTAGTCGAAGGGGAACTCGGCGCTCCCGCCGAAGCGGTAGTACTGCGCGCGGAGGTCCCAGGTCGTGGGGACGATCTGGACGTCGTTCTGGAGCCGGCTGCCGAAGAAGAGGTAGGGCTGGTTGAAGGCTAGGTAGCCGACCGTGGCGCCCAGTGGACCCGCCGCCTGCTCCAGGGCGAGGGCGGCCGGCCGGTCGCGGAGCTTCAGGCGCTGGTAGGTGTCGATCCCCCGCGCCAGCCGGGGCGTCAGGAGGAGGAGGACGGCGAGTCCGGCGATGGCGAGGACGGTCACCTGTCCTTCGTGGCAGCCGGCGAGCGGCGGCGCGGAGCCGTTCCCGCTGGGTCACGAGGATTGCGGCGACGGCTACGAGGGCGAGGGCGAGGAGAGTCTTGCGCCGGTAGTCCAGGCCGATCCAGTTCTCGACCGGCGGGAGGAAGAGGAGGAGGCCGAGGAGGATCGCACGCACGGCGGCTCCGGCACCCCGGACCCGATCTTCCAGCCGCTCGGTCAGCCAGGCGAGGCCGACGGCGAGGAGGCCGAGGCCGGCGAGCCAGTAGCGGAGGTCCCGGTGGTCGTCCATCAGCTCCATGAATTCGAGGAAGAAGACGAGGGGGAGGGTGAGGACGATTGCCGCCTCCAGCCGGCTTTCCCGAGCGGGGGAGCCCTCCCGCCTGGCCGGAACCGGCTCCGTTGGTTCCTGCGGGCGGTCTCCTTCGGGCGCTTCGCGCAGCCAGTCGCCCGTCCTCGGAAGCCAACGGAGCCGGTCCCGGCCGGGCCCCCCATCCCGGCGCTGCCAGAGGAGCCTCGCGAGGGCGAGGAGAGGCGCCAGGAGAGCGGCCGGGAGCAGGGTGTAGGGGAAGAGGGGGCCGAAGAGGTCGGCGCGGTGGGTCAGGTAGGTCCAGACGTCGAAACGGAAGCTGTCGCGGGTGCGCCGGTAGGCGAGGGTCGCCGAATCCCAGCCGGGGAAGATCTCGTGTCCGAGGAGGCGGAGGGGGGCGGGGAAGAGGGGGTTGCCGGCGGTCCAGGCGTTTCGCAGGTAGGTGTAGCCGCCGGCCAGGAGGGCGACTCCGGCGAGGGTTCCGGCGAGAGCGAGGAGGCGGCGCCGGCCGGCGCCGTCGGCGAAGAGCGCTCTTCCCTCCGGCTGGGCGAGGAGGAGGACGAGGAGAGCGAGGACGATCGTCGCGGCGTAGAAGAGGCCGATGTACTTGGTGCCGACGAGGAGCCCGAGGGCGAGGCCGGTGAGGGCGGCGCGGCCGGCGGTCGGTTTGCGGCTCGTGGCGAGGGCGCCGTCCAGGGCGGCGAGGGTGAGAAAGGCGGTCGTGTGGTCGTTGCCGGCGGTGAAGGCGAGGAGGGGGAGGACCCGGAAGATCGAAGCGTAGAAGAGGGGGGCGAGGGTGGCCGCCCGGCGCGACAGACCGAGCCGCCGGCCGAGGGCGGCGAGGGCGAGGAGGGAGGCGAGGGCGAAGGGGAGCTGGGTCCAGCGGGCGGCGAAGTCGCTGTCTCTAAAGGGCGCGAGGAGCGCCCAGGACCCGATCTCGGCGAGGATGGGATAGAAGGGCGTGCTCCGGTCGCCGAAGTCAAACTTCATCATCCGCAGGTCGCCGTGCCGCATCCAGGTGGCGACCGCCGCCATGTGGTAGGAGGCGTCGTCCCCCCCGAAGGCCCCCACCGGCTCGAAGCGCAGCTGCCACGCTATATAGAGGACGGAGACGGCGAGCGCCCCGGCGGCGGCGAGGACGAGCGCGGTCTCCGCCTGCTCGATCCAGGTGAGGGAGAAGACCCCCTCTTGAGCGGGGGCCTCCGCCTCTCCAGGTTTCGTCCGGAGAAAGGAGGTCGCGAGGGCGATGCCGGCGATCGTCAAGAGATACCAGGTGGGCCGGAGCAGGCCGAAGTGGCCGAGGAGGATCGCCGGCAGCGACCCCACGGCCACGGCGACCATGAAGCCGGCGACGGCGGTCGAGAGCGGCCCCTCCCCTCGCCCACCCGCGGCGAGCAGCCGGCGGGCGATCCGCCAGCCGGTGACCCCCAGGGCCAGAAGGAGGGCGAAGAAGACGAGGAGGTCGAGCCAGCGGGCGGGCATGCGGGGGGGATTATCGCCGAGCCCCCATTCTCTTGTATCGTTCCCCCTCGACCGGGCCCTCCCAAACCGAATGCGAATCCGCGCCACCCACGCCGTCTGCCTGTCCGTCGCGCTCCTCGGGCTCGCCCTCTCGCTCTACAAGATCCACTTCCCGCCCGGGCCGATGGCCGACGAGGCCGCCTACGTCATGATGACGGAGAGCCTCTGGCACGACCACGACCTGACCTACGACCACCGGGATCTCTTCCGCGCCTACGAGCTGTGGGACCAGGGGCCGAACGGGGTGGTGCTGTCGACCAACGACGGCGGCAAGACCATGCACTACGGGAAGCCCTTCGTCTACTCGGCGGCGGCGCTGCCGTTCTACGGCCTCTTCGGGGTGCAGGGGCTGGTCGTCTTCAACATGGCGCTCTTCCTCGCCATGTTCTGGAGCGGCCTCTGGTACTTGAAGGACGAGGAGGGCTATGTCGGCCTCTATGTGGCCGGCTTCTTCTTCGCCTCGGTCTCTTTCGTCTACGTCTTCTGGATGCAGCCCGAGGTCTTCAACATGGCCTGCATCTTCTTTCCTCTCCTCTTCTGGCAGCATCTCCGCCGCCGGGGGGGAGAGGAGCGGCCGCGCGACCTCCTGCTCCTGGCGTTCGGCGGGGCGCTCGTCGCCGCCGCCTTCGTCTCCAAGGAGACCGCGGTCCTCCTGGGGATACCGATCGGGCTCGACCTCCTCTGGCGCCGGCGCTTCCGTGCCCTCCTCGCCTATGCCGCCCCGGCGCTCCTCGCCCTCGCCCTCCTGGCCGGCACCCAGCACCGGCTGACCGGCTCCTGGAGCCCCTACCGCGGGGTGCAGCGGCGGTCGTTCGAGAGCCAGTACCCGATCGAGAGCCACAAGGACATGTGGGCGCTCTACCGCGGCACGAGCTTCGGCTCCTGGTCGGGCCTCGGCATCCAGGCCACCCCGCGGATGCTCGCCTACGACACCGAGTACTTCCTCCTCGGCCGCCACACCGGGCTCCTCCCCTATTTCCCCTTCGCCCTCTTCGCCCTCGGGCTCTACCTGGCGGGCCCGAAGCGGGACCTCGGGCGGAACCTCCTCCTGCTCTCGATTTTCGGCTACTGCCTGGCCCTCGTCCTGTTGCGGCCGGACAACTACCACGGCGGGCTGGGGTTCCTGGGGAACCGCTACTTCGCGAGCATCTACCCGGCCCTCCTCTTCCTTCCCGGCCGGATGCGGGCCCGCAAGAGCCTCGTCCTCCCCTTTGCCGCCGCCGGGCTCTGGACCCTGGCGGTGATCGCCGTGCCGACCCAGGCGATCACCCCCGAGGCGACCCTCCAGGCGCACGTGCGGGTGAAGGCGTTCCAGGCCCTGCCGCTCGAGCTCACCCTCTTGAACAAGATCCCCGGCTACTTCCTCCGCGGCTGGGGGGACGGGGTCTGGGTGGTGCCGAAGGAGAACTTCCTCGCCGACGAGAGGAACCCCAACGGCGTCTGGCTGCGGGGCGCCTCGCGCTCCGAGGTCATCCTGGTGACCGCGGCGCCGGTCTCGGTGATCCGCTTCCGGGTCCACTCGCTCTCGGACGTCAACGTCTTCACCGCGGAGAGCGGGATCGACCGCATCCGGGTCGCCTTCGACACCGACGCCAAACGCCACGGGACGCCGATCGACCTCCAGGTGAAGCCGGTCGCCCGGGACCTCGGGTTCTTCGGCGACGCGGCGCCCCACGAGTACTTCTACCGCTTCTACCTGACGACGACCGACGGGGTCGTCCCCGCCCACCGCATGGGGGGGGACGATCAGCGCTATCTCGGGACGTTCCTCGACTTCACTGGGAAGGGGCCGTAGGTTTGACCGACGATCCGGGGGCGCGAGTCGCCCAGGTCCTCGCTCAGGTGCGCTCGGGGGTGCGCCAGCGCCAGGCGGAGGTCGCCGCCGCCGGCACCGGGAGCGAGGAGGCGCAGCACAAGCTCCTCGAGCTCAAGACCCGCGAGTACGTCCAGGAGCCGCTCTGCGTCTCGCCGCGGCCGGTCCTCGGGCGGCTCCTGGTGTTCTCGCGCAAGGCGGTCTTCCACCTGTTTATGAAGTGGTTCTCCCGTCCGGTTTTAGAGCAGCAGAACCTCTACAACCAGACCGTCGCCCGGCTGCTGGAAGATCTCCTGAAGACCCAGGAGGCCACCGAGCGGCGCCTGCGCGAGCTCGAAGCCCGGCATGCCGCCGATGCCGCCGATGCCGCCAATGCCGCCGATGCCGCCACGGAGCGCAAGGCACCGTAGCGAAATGCGTCTTCTAGAGCCTCTAGAGCCTCCCCCTTCACCCCTACCATGCCCCACCTTCTCCTCACCTATCTCCTCCCGCCGGACTTAGAGGACGCCCTCGTGGCCGATCTCTTCGAGGCCGGCACCCTGGGGGTGCAGTCGGCTCCCGCCGCGGACGGCCGGCTGCGGCTCTCGGCCTGGTTCCCGGAGGGGGCCTCTCCCGAGATCGATTCCGACCGCTGGCGCTCCCGCGGGGTCGAGGCGGTGGGACGGGAGGTCCAGCCCGACACCGACTGGCTCGCCCTCTGGCGGGAGAAGGCCCAGCCCTTTCCGGTCGCCAGCGGATTCTTCGTCGATCCTCGGGAGCCAGGGGAGCCAGGGGAGCCGGCGGTGCTCCCCGCCGGCCGCCGGCTCCTCCACCTGCCGGCCCGGGGCGCCTTCGGCACCGGCAGCCATGAGTCGACGAGCCTCGTCCTCTCCCTCCTGGAGGAGGTCGACCTCGCCGGGCAACGGGTTCTGGACGTCGGCACCGGCACCGGGGTCCTCTGCTTCGCCTCCCTTCTCCTCGGTGCCCGTGGGGCGGTGGGCTTCGACGTCGACCTGACCGCCCCCTTCCATGGTCTGGAGAACCGGCGCCTCAACCGCCCAGCGACGGCCGTCGGCCCGGAGCCGGTCTTCTTCGCCGGTACCACCGCCGCCCTCCGCGCGCTGCCCCATTTCGATCTCGCCCTCGTCAACGTCGTCCCCGAGCAGATCCTCCCCGAGCTCCCCCAGATCGTGCGCTGTCTGAAGTCCGGAGGCGCCGCGATCCTCTCCGGCATCCTCGTCGAGCGCGGCCGGCAGGTGCTCGAACGGGCGCGGGGGCTGGGGCTCGCCGAGGTGGCGCGGCGGGAGGCGGGGGACTGGGTCGCCTTCCATCTCGCTCTCTCTCGATGATCACTCTCCTCGCCGACCCCGCGCGCCTCGCCGGGCCGACCCTGACGATCGAGGGGGAGCCCTACCGGCATCTCTTCCGCGCCCGGCGGGTGGCGGCGGGCGAGCGGCTGCGGGTGGTCGACGGGGAGGGGAGGGCGCGCTTCGGGGAGGTGGCGCGGGTGGGGAAGGCCGCCGCCACGGTCACCCTGGGCGAGCCGGCGCCGGATCTGGAGCCGGCGGTGCGGGTCGATCTCCTCGTCACCACTCTCAAACCGGAGCGGGCCGCCTGGCTGGTCGAGAAGGCGACCGAGGTCGGGGTCTTCGCCATCCGCTTCCTCCACAGCTCCCGCGCCCCCCGCACCTTCGGCGACGGCACGGTCGAGCGCCTGCGGCGGGTGGCGGCGGCGGCGGTCGAGCAGTGCGGCCGGGCTCGCCTACCTCAGGTCACCGGCACCCATCCCTGGGAAGAGCTGGAAACGCTGACGGCGGGGTTTGCCGACCGCCGGGTGCTGGACACCGCGGCCGTCCTCCCCGAGATGCCGACCGCCGGAGCCTGCTCGCCGGTGGCCCTTCTCGTCGGTCCCGAGGGCGGCTGGACGGAAGAGGAACGGGCGGAGCTCTGCGCCACGGGCTGGCGGCCGCTCGGCCTGGGGGCCCGGGTGCTGCGGACCGAGACCGCCGCGGTCGTCGGCGTAGCACGATTCGTGCTGTCCCCGTAGACACCGACCCCGGGTCGGGGCTAGCATCGGATCTTTAGAGACCCCCAAAAGGAGGGCGCCTTGTCGAGAGAGCTCTATCCCGACGTCCGGTGGATCTGGATGAACGGCCGCCTCGTCGAGTTCGAGAAGGCCACGGTCCATGTCATGACCCACGCGCTGCACTACGGCTCGGGGGTCTTCGAAGGTGTCCGCTGCTACAAAACGCAGCAGGGCTCGGCGGTCTTCCGCCTCCCCGAGCACACCAAGCGCCTGCGCAACTCGGCCAAGATCTACCGCATGGAGCTGCCGCTCTCCGACCGCGAGATCGACCAGGCGGTCTTGGAGACGATCCGGGCCAACGAGTTCGACGCCTGCTACATCCGACCGCTCGTCTTCCGCGGCTTCGGCCCCATGGGGGTCAACCCGCTCAAGGCACCGGTCGAGATGACGATCGCGGTCTGGCCCTGGGGCCGCTATCTCGGCGAGGATGCCTTAGAGCGCGGGGTCGACGTCTGCGTCTCCTCCTGGCGCCGGGCGGCACCGAGCACCTTCCCCGCCACGGCGAAAGCCACCGGCAACTACCTGAACGCTCAGCTGATCAAGATGGAGGCGATCGCCAACGGCTACGCCGAGGGGATCGGCCTCGACATCTCGGGGCACGTCAGCGAGGGCTCGGGGGAGAACCTCTTCCTGGTCAAGGACGGGGTCCTGATCACCCCGCCGGTCGCCTCGTCGCTCCTCTCCGGCATCACCCGCGACGCGGTGATGAAGATCGCCGAGGACCTGGAGATCCCGGTGCGCGAGAGCCTCGTCCCCCGCGGCCTCCTCTATACCTGCGACGAGCTGTTCTTCACCGGCACCGCGGTCGAGATCGCCCCCATCTGCTCGGTCGACCGCCTGACCGTCGGCGAGGGGCGGCCGGGGGAGATCACCCGCCGGATCATGGCCGAGTTCCAGCGCATCGTGACCGGCGAGACCCCCGACCGCCACGGCTGGTTGACCCCGGTCGGGGTCCCGGTGGCCCGGGAAGCGGTGACCTAAGTGAACATCAACGACCTGCTGAAGATCGCCGTCGAGCGCAAGGCTTCCGACCTCCACTTGAAGGTGGGGAGCCATCCGGTCATCCGCGTCGACGGCGATCTCATGTCGCTCTCCGACCTGAAGCGGCTCATGCAGGAGGACACCATCGCCATGGCGTTCTCGATCATGAACGCCCGCCAGAAGCAGCGCTTCAAGGAGGAGTACGAGCTCGACATCGCCTACTCGGTGCCGGGGCTCGGCCGTTTCCGCTGCAACGTCTTCCAGCAGCGCGGCGCGGTCGGCCTCGTCCTCCGGGTCATCCCGGCGCGCATCCAGAGCATCCGCGAGCTGATGCTGCCGACGGTGATGGAGAAGATCTGCGAGGAGCGGCGGGGGCTCATCCTCTGCACCGGGACGACCGGCTCGGGGAAGTCGACGAGCCTGGCGGCGATGATCGACTACATCAACTCGAACCGCACCGAGCACATCATGACGATCGAGGACCCCATCGAGTTCCTCCACCGGGACAAGAAGGCGATCGTCAACCAGCGGGAGATCGACGTCGACACCCGCGCCTTCGCCCCGGCTCTCCGCTCGGCGCTGCGCCAGGACCCCGACGTCATCCTGGTCGGCGAGATGCGCGACTACGAGACGATCGAGACCGCGCTCCTGGCGGCCGAGACCGGCCACCTCGTCTTCTCGACCCTCCACACCCTGGACGCGACGGAGACCATCAACCGCATCATCTCGGTCTTCCCGCCGCACCACCAGAAGCAGATCCGGATCCAGCTCGGCCAGGTGCTGAAGGCGGTCGTTTCGCTCCGCCTCCTGCCGCGCGCCGACGGCATCGGCCGGGTGCCGGCGGTCGAGGTGCTGATCTCGACCCCCTACATCCGCGACTGCATCGAGAACAAGGACAAGACCAAGTACATCCGCGAGCAGATCGCCCTCGGGACCTCGCAGTACGGGATGCAGACCTTCGACCAGTCGCTCTACCAGCTCTACAAGAGCGGCCTCATCACCTTGGACGAAGCCATGCGCCGGGCCTCGAACCCCGACGAGTTCAAGCTCAAGATCCAGGGGGTCCAGTTCACCGCCGACATCTCCCGCGACCAGATGGACGAGTCGCTCGAGATCCCCGGCGACGGCGACCTGATGGCGAGCGAGTCGCCGTTCGAGATCGACATGGGGAGCGGGCACTAGGCTCCTGAGAGCAGCAGGTCCTCAGCCTGATTGGGATCGGCGGCATCGGCGGGATCAACCCGCCTGGAAGCCCCGAAGGGGCAAAGGCATGTAGCCTGGGGCGCAAGCCCCAGGTGAGAGACAAAAGAGATCCAGCCCCGAAGGGGCGACGGAAAGCCCGCCACTGCCGTCGCCCCTTCGGGGCTTTGAATTCAATAGGTGGATCCTGTCCAGGGGCTTGCGCCCCTGGCTACATGCCGTCGCCCCCTCCGGGGCTACTACTGTTGGCTACCCGCCACCGAGACATGCCCACCGCCTACGAGAAAGCCGTCCAGCTCCTCGCCTCCCGCCCGCACTTTAGGCGGGAGATCGAGCAGAAGCTCGCCACCCGCAGCTTTCCGAAGGACGAGATCGCGGCGGCGCTCGACCGGCTGACCTCGGAGGGGTATCTCGACGACCGGGCGGCGGCGGAGGGGTTCCTCCGTGGCCGGCTGTCGCGGGGGGAGGGGCGGCTGCGGCTCGCCGCCGAGCTGGCGCGGCGGGGGGCGCCCGCCGAGATCGCCGCGGCGGCGCTCACCGCCCTCCTTCCCGAGGACGACCTGCCGGCGACCCGCGAGGCGGCGGCCCGCTGGGCCCGGCGCGGGGGGAAGGAGCCGGCGGCGCTCGCCCGGCACCTGGCGCGCAAGGGGTTCTCCCGCCGTGCTATCGTCCAGGTTTTGAGGGAAGAGGGGAGCGAGGCCGTAGGCGAGGGGATGGACGACTAGCCCCGCGCCCCGGTCTCCCGTCCCTCCCGTTCCCCCCTCGACTCCACCGACGATATGAAGAGCACCGACATCCGCAGCAGCTTCACCGACTTCTTTCGCCAGCGCGGCCACCGGCTCGCCGCGAGCGCGCCGCTCGTGCCGCACGGCGATCCCACGCTCCTCTTCGTCAACGCCGGCATGGTGCCGTTCAAGAGCTACTTCCTCGGCCAGGAGACCCCGGAGTCGAAGCGCGCCGTCTCGGTCCAGAAGTGCCTGCGGGTCTCCGGCAAGCACAACGACCTCGAGAACGTCGGGCCCAGCCCGCGCCACCATACCTTCTTCGAGATGCTGGGCAACTTCTCCTTCGGCGACTACTTCAAGGAGGAGGCGATCCGCTCCGCCTGGGAGCTGGTGACCCGGGTCTGGGGGCTCCCCGTCGACCACCTGGCGGTCACCGTCTACGAGGAGGACGACGAGGCGCACGCCCTCTGGCTCAAGCTCTCCGAGCTGCCGGCGGAGCGCATCCACCGCTGTGGCAAGGCGGACAACTTCTGGCAGATGGGGGACACCGGCCCCTGCGGGCCGTCGTCGGAGATCTTCATCGACCTCCACCCCGACCTCCCCGCGGTCGCCTGGGCGGAGGGGACCGACTCCGGCCGCTACCTGGAGTTCTGGAATCTCGTCTTCATGCAGTACGAGAGAAACGAGGCCGGGGTGCTCACCCCCCTTCCCAATCCCTCGATCGACACCGGCGCCGGTTTGGAGCGGGTGGCAGCGATCCTCCAGGGGGTCCACTCGAACTACGAGACCGACCTCTTCCGGCCTCTCCTGGAGGCCGCGGCGACCCTCGCCAAGACGGCCTACGGGCAGAACCCGGACCAGGACGTCTCGCTCCGGGTCATCGCCGACCACCTGCGGGCGGTCTCCTTCCTCCTCGCCGACGGGGTCATCCCCGGCAACGAGGGGCGGGGCTATGTGCTCCGCCGCATCCTCCGCCGGGCGGTGCGGCACGGCATGCGCCTGGGCTTCGAGGAGCCGTTCCTCCATCGCCTGGTGCCGGTTTTGGGCGAGGTCATGGGCTCGACGTATCTGGAGCTCGCGGCCACCCGCCAGGCGTCGATCGCGACCATCCGGGCCGAGGAGGAGAAGTTCCTGAGCACGGTGGCGGCCGGCGCCCGCCAGGTGCAGGAGGAGGTCGAGCGCCTCCGCCGGGAGGGGCAGAACGTCCTCCCCGGAGCCATGGTCTTCCGCCTCTACGACACCTACGGGCTCCCCCTGGAGGTGATCCGCGAGATCGCCGAGGAGGAGCGCTTCACGATCGACGACGCCGGCTTCACGTCCGCCATGGAGCAGCAGCGCGCCCAGTCGCGCAAGGCGACCCGCGAGGTGCAGAACCGCCTCGGCGCCCTCCGTGAGGAGATCCGCGGTCACGCCGAGATCCCGGAGACCCGCTTCGAGGGCTACGACCTGACCGAGCTCTCCGACTCCGAGACCGAGGTGGTGCGCCTCGCCACCTGGAAAGACGGCGACCCGCTTCGGGTCTCCGCCCTTTCGGCGGGGGAGTCGGGGGTGGTGGTCTTGAATCAGTCGGTCTTCTACGCCGAGTCCGGCGGCGAGGTGGGGGACGTCGGCCTCATCCTCTGGGAAGGGGGCCGAGCGCGGGTCACCGACACCCAGAAGGACGCCTCCGGGGTCTTCTACCACTTCGTCGACGTCGAGGAGGGGCAGCTCACGAGGCACACCCGGGTCCAGCTCCGGGTCGACCACGAGGCGCGGATCGCTGCCGAGCGCAACCACACGGCGACCCACCTCCTCCATGCGGCGCTCCGCCAGGTGCTGGGCAAAAGCGTCCGCCAGGCGGGGTCGCTCGTCTCGCCCACCCGGCTGCGCTTCGACTTCACCTATCACCGCGGCATGTTCCCGCACGAGGTGCAGCAGGCCGAGGACCTCGTCAACGCCTGGATTCTCCGCGCCGTGCCGACCGAGATCCGCTGGCGCTCCTACCAGGAGGCGGTGGCGGCGGGGGCGATGGCCCTCTTCGGCGAGAAGTACGGCGAGCGGGTGCGGACGGTCGACGTCCCCGGCTTCTCGCTGGAGCTCTGCGGCGGCTGCCATGTCCGCAACACCGGCCAGATCGGGGCCTTCCTGATCGAGGGGGAGCGCGGCATCGCCTCCGGGGTGCGGCGGATCGAGGCCTCGACCGGCGACAACACGCTCGCCGCCATCCGCCGCCAGCGGGAGACCCTGGCCGCGGTCACCGGTGCCCTGGGGATCAAGTCGACCGACCCGGTCGATCAGATCAGCCGCGCCGAGCAGATCATGGCCCGCGAGAGCGCTCTGGAGGACGAGGTCAAGAAGCTCCGCCTCCAACTCGTCGCCGGGGCGACCGCCGACGACCAGGAGACCCTCGTCGACGGCATCCGGGTGATCGCCCGCGAGGTTCCCCCGGCGCCGGCCGACGAGATGCGCACCATGGCCGACGCTCTGCGCTCCCGCCTCGGCTCGGGAGTGGTGGTGATCGGCAGCCGGGGCAACGGCAACGTCAGCCTGGTGGCGGCGGTGACCCCGGACCTGACCGGCCGAATCCGGGCCGGCACCCTCGTCAAGCGGCTCTCCGCGGTCGTCGGCGGCGGCGGCGGCGGCAAGGCCGACTTCGCGCAGGCCGGCGGCAAGATGCCCGAAAAGCTCCCCGAGGCCCTGGCCTCGGTGCCGGACGCGGTGCGCGAGCAGCTGCTGGGGAAGTAGGGCTGGGGCTGGGCAAATGAAATGGATCGGAACTTCTAGGATGAGAACATGAAAAAGTCGGACGCGAGCCAAGACCAGTCGGCATCGGAGCTCATCTCGAAAAGAATCGCCGAGCTCGGGGACTGGCGCGGGGAAACCCTCGGCAGAATGCGCAAGCTCATCAAGGAAGCAGACCCGGATGTCGTCGAGGAGTGGAAGTGGATGGGCACTCCGGTCTGGTCGCACGACGGCATCCTCTGCACTGGCGAATCCTACAAGAATGTCGTGAAGCTTACCTTCGCCAAGGGCGCGTCGCTGAACGATCCGGCCCGTCTCTTCAACTCGAGTCTCGACGGAAACGTACGCCGCGCGATCGACATCCACGAAGGAGAAGAGGTTGACGAGTCCGCCTTCAAGGCGCTCATTCGCCAAGCGGTCGGCGTCAACAGTTCTGGCAAGTCGAAACCTGCGAAGAAGGCGAAGTCCTGAGGGATTCCGCCCCTGAACAGGTTCGACATCGGCGTGGCGGAGGTGGGCCTGAGAGCATGCCACCCCTAGCGTCCGCCCTACCCCCCGCTGCTCCCAATATTTAGCCCCCCTTGAATATCTCCTCCGGGCGCGCTACTATCCACGCCAGTAGTCCTTACTTAGTTCGGCAGCTCGTTTTTCGTTTCGAAGAAGCGATGAAGACTCGAGTCCTCACGGCGCTAGCCGTCTTTCTCTGCCCGCTCTTAGCGGCGGCGCAGGTCCGGGTCACCATCGGCCAGAACGGCCGGAAGGTGATCTGCAACGAGTCGGTCGACCAGCACGAGCGGCGGGTCTCCGACCGGCTCGTCCCCATCCCCGACTCCCGGATCGAGCCGCTCATCGCCCGCCACGCCGACCGCCAGCAGCTCGATCCCCGGCTGGTGCGAGCGGTCGTCCAGGTGGAATCGGGGTACAACGTCCGCGCCCGCTCGCCCAAGGGGGCCATGGGGCTGATGCAGCTGATGCCGGACACCGCCGTCGAGCTGGCGGTCTCCGATCCGTACGATCCGGACCAGAACCTGCGCGGCGGCACCACCTACCTGCGGCGGATGATCGACCGCTTCAAGGGGCAGGTCGAGCTCGCCGTGGCGGCCTACGACGCCGGTCCCGAGGCGGTGGCGAAGCACAACGGCATCCCGCCCTACGCCGAGACCCGCGACTACGTGAGGCGGGTGCTCGCCCTCTACCATGGGGGGGGCAGCGGACCGCTGCCGCGGCTGGGGATCATCGGCCCCGGCGGGGTCAAGACCTACCTTACCCGCGAAGGCAACAACCGCCTGCTGCTGACCTCGACCTTCAACGGCGGCCGATAGGCCGGTTCTCGCCGGTTTCACGCTGGCTTCACGCTGGTTTCACGCTGGTATCAAAAACTCGCGAACGTTCGGCGGCGGAGAGCGTGGCATACAATGCCCCGGGCGAGATCCGTCCGCCCGCTTCCGCGATGCTCAACGTCCCGAACGTCCTCACGATCTGCAGGATTCTGCTGGTGCCGCCCCTCGTGGTGGTGCTGCTCACCAAGTTCCCCGGCAAGGAGTTCGTCGGCCTGGGGCTCTTCCTCCTCGCCGCCCTGATGGACTTCCTGGACGGCTTCCTCGCCCGGCGGCGCAACCAGGTCACCCGGCTGGGGACCCTCCTCGATCCCGCGGCCGACAAGATCCTCATCTCCGCCGCCTTCATCTCGCTGGTCGAGCTCGATCACCAGCTGGTGCCGGCGTGGATCGTCGTCGTCATCATCGCCCGCGAGTTCGCCGTCTCGTCTCTCCGCAGCTTCGCCGCCGCCGAGAACCTCATCATCCCCTCGGGGATGTCGGGGAAGGTCAAGACGTTCGTTCAGATCGTCTCGATCGCCCTCCTCATCATCTACCAGCAGCTCGACCAGTTCCGCCACCTGGCGCCCATCTCGCTGTGGGCGGCCCTCCTCGTCACGGTCTACTCCGGAGTCGAGTACTTCATCCGTTTCGGCCGGCTCATCCTGCACGGCGAGACCCCGGCGTCCATGCAGCGCCCGTCGTCCCGGCGATGAGGCCCAAAAGCGCGGGCCGGATCTCCAGCTGAGGACGGAGAAAGAATGAAACCGCGGATCTTCATCGCCTGTTCGAGAGAAGCGCTGGACGTGGCCTATGCGATCCAGGAGAACGTGTCCAGGGAGGCCGAGGCCACGGTCTGGGACCAGGACGTCTTCCAACCGTCCAGCTACACCCTGGAAGATCTGGTCAAGCAGCTCGACCGGGTGGACTCCGGGATCTTCATCTTTTCTCCCGAGGACACCGTGAAGCTGCGCGACGCGACCTACGCGGCGGTGCGCGACAACGTGCTCTTCGAGCTCGGGCTCTTCATCGGCCGGCTGGGTCGAGAGCGGAACTTCATCATCAAGCCGACCGGCGTCCAGGACTTCCGATTGCCGACCGATCTCATGGGCCTGGGGCTCCTCGAGTTCGACCCCGATCGCCAGGATGGGAATCTGAACGCGGCTTTGAGCCCCGCCTGCCGCAAGATCCTGAAGCGCCTGCAGCAGCTGCCGCCGAACCGTGGCCGGGAGATCGCGGCCCCTCCGGAGCCCGAAGCCGCCCCGGCGCCGCTCCAGATCAACATTCCCGACCAGATCCTGCTCGGCCATTTCATGGGGAGCCTGCAGGCGATCGTCTTCGTGGACCTCTTCAACCCCGGCCGGGAGGTCGCCAATCTATCGCGGCTCCGGTGCGTGCTCCGCGGCCCCACGGGGGTGATCTACGATCTTCCGGCGCGGAACACCCTCTCCCGGCAGCCGCCTCCGCCGGGCCAGTTTGCGGTCGAGTACCCCCTCATCCGCGTCGTCCTCAAGGCGAACGAGGACTGGGGAGAGAGCATCCGTTTCTGTGAGCGGTGGATCGGGGACCAGCAGGAGCAGGTCGACCGGATCTTGATGAAGGTCAGGGACAGCATCAGCGCCAGGCAGTCGGCGAATCCTGGCGGCAGCCTGGTCGAGGCGGACCCGGAGATCGTCGACGAGGCCCGGGCCTTCTTCGCGAGCACGTTCACCCTCACCCCGGGAGAGTACCAAGGGTTCCTCGTCGTCGAGGGCGAGCGGCTCTTAGGGGTGAAAGGATTCGTGCTGACTCTCTCCGAGAGCTTGATCGAGAGCCTGAAGCTGGTGACGACCCGGGGCTACAAGTATGGCTACGGCATCTGTTTTCCCAACAACGACCCCCAGTACAGCCCCTGGCCAGGCATCCGGGTGATCGATGACGAGAAGGCCAGGGCCGCCTATCAGGAGCTGAGGAAAGGCTCGACCGCCAGCCCGTAGGTTGGATTGATCCTGGGGCCTGTACCGATCCGGCCGGCCACCTCCCGGATCGCCTCGGCGACCGCCTCCGGCACCTCTTCCTGAAGGAAGTGCCCCGCCGTCTCGACGCGGGTGACCTGGGCCCGGGGGAGGGCGCGCTCGTGGCGGGAGAGCGCCCGGCCGAGGATCGGATCGCGCATCCCCCAGACGAGGGCGGAGGGCCCGGCGAAGGAGCGCACCCACTCCTCGCCCCGCCGGATCGCCGGCACGCTGGGGTGCCCGGGGCCGTCCGGCACCATCCGGGCGAGGGCGAGCGGCGCCACCCGCTCCGCCCAGCTACGGAGCGGAAACCGGTAGGCGCGGGCGACCTCGCCGCTTAAGGACTGCCGGTCGCCCTGGACCCGGTTTAAGACGTTCATGGGCAGCCCGAGACCCCGGAACGCCAGGTTGGAGACGCCGGGCATCCGGGAGAAGCGGTGAAACCAGGTACCCCCGAACCGCTCCGGCACGAGCACCGCGGTGTTGGCGAGCACGAGCCCCGCGATCCGCTCCGGGCAACGCGCCCCCACCTGCGCCGCGATCGGCCCGCCCCAATCCTGTCCGACGAGGACGATCCCCTTGAGATCGAGCGCCGTCACCAGCTCCGCGATCGCCGCCCCATGCCGTTCGAGCGAGTGGTCCGCGAGATGCTGTGGCTTGGAGGAGAAGCCCAGTCCCAGGAGGTCGGGGGCCACGCAGTGGAATTCCGGCAGGAGGGCGATAACCCGCCGCCAGAGGAAGCTCCAGGTAGGGTTGCCATGAAGGAGGAGCACCGGGCGGGCAGTCGGGTGCCCCGGATCGAGGAAGTGCAGAAGGCGGCCGGAATCCGGCCCGGACGCGAGCCGGTAGGCTCGCCGGGGAAAGGGGAGGAGAGCCTCCAGGAACTCGGGGAGGGGCGGGGGCGGGGGGAAGGGCATGGAGGTAAAGTCCTCCATCTATGATAGCGGCTGTGCCCTGGGGAGGCTCTGCTTCGAAAGACTCCCGAAAGAGCGATGACGCAGGTCACCTGCAGGCGTTAGAGACGCGAGCTCCCCATTTCGGACGCTACACTCCTCTTTTCAGACGCGAAACACCTCTTTTCGGACGCAGAAATGAACGCTTCGGCGTCCAGAGTGAGCTTTTTAGCGTCCGAAAGAAGCTCTCCAGCGTCCGGAAAGCTCTTTTCGGAGTCCGGAAGATTCATTTCTGCGTCCGAAGTCCTCCTTTCGGCGTCCAGAATGAGCATTTCTGAGTCCGAAGTCCTCTTTTCCACGTCCGAAATGAGCATTTATGCGTCCAGAAAGATCTCGTAGCGTCCAGAAGACGTGACTTTAGCGTCCGAAGCCCTGCGTTTCGGTCGTTCCGAGAGGCTGTTCGCTCTCTGTCAGGGCACTAAGGCTTCAAGTGGCCTCAGTAATTAGCCTGAATAGAATGAGTGGTTTGCCGCTGCGGTCAGGAAGAAGGCGAGCCAACGTAGGGTTGGGAGACGAAAGCTAGCGTCCGAAAGAGTAGACGCAAGGCGGACCGGACTCTAGATCTGGACGCTAGCGCTCGGGCAGCTGGTGCCGTAGTAAGATTCTCTGCACTCTTCCAGCCGAATCGGACGGAAGGACGGGAGAGAACGCCGCCATGGATGGACAACGCGCCATCGTTCTCGGAGCCACGGGAGCCGTGGGTTCGAGCCTGGTGCGCGAGCTGCTCGCCTCGCCGCGCTGGGCCGAGGTCACCGCGCTCACCCGCCGGCCAGTCGAGATCTTCGCGGGGGCCGCGGGTCGCGAGAAGCTGAAGCTTCGGGTTGTCGATCTGGATCGACTGGAGCCCGAGACGGTAGCGGCGGCGCGCGGCTGCGACGCGGCCTTCTGCACGATGGGCGTCGGCCAGCCGCGGAAGCTGGCGCGGGAGGAAGTTCTCAAGGTGGACGTCCAGTACCCGGCCGCCTTTGCGCGCGGCGCCCATGCGGCGGGGGTGCGGCACATCTCGCTTCTCTCCTCGGCGGGGGCCGACGCCGGGGCGCGCAACTTCTATCTCCGCTTGAAGGGCTCGGCCGAGGCGGGCATCTCTTCGGCGGGCATCCCACGAACCAGCCTCTTCCGCCCGAGCCTCCTCGTCACCCGGGAGATCCGCTACGGGCTGCAGGACCGTCTGACGCAGTCCCTCTTTCCGCTCCTCTCGTCCATCCTCCCCAGCCGGTTCCACGAGATCCGCGTCGAGGATCTCGGCCGCGCGATGCGGATCAACGCCGAGCTTCCGGGAAAGGATGGCGTCGAGATTCTCTATTACGCGGATTTCATCGCTCTGCTACGAGTGGAGACCCGTCCATGACCGACCAGCTCAACCGCCGTGATTTCCTCGTCGTTGGCGCCACCGCCGCCGCCGCCGGCCTGGCCGCCGCCGCTCCGCGGACGCTCTTCGGCGAGTCTCCGGCTGCCCCGGCGCCGGCGGTGATCGCGCCGAAAGGCGGCGGGGTCAGGCCGGTCGTCATCTCCTCGGCGAACGGCAACGTGTTCAAGAACGGCGGCGAGATGACCGGGGTCCAGAAGGCGTTCACCCTGATGACCCAGGGGTTCGACGTGCTCGACGCCCTGGTCGCCGGGGTTAACATCCTGGAGCTCGATCCCGGAGGAGGACAGCGTCGGCTACGGCGGACTGCCGAACGCCGAAGGGGTCGTCCAGCTCGACTCCTGCTGCATGCACGGCCCACGCAAGCAGGCGGGCGGGGTGGCTTCGCTCGAAGGGATACGGACCCCCTCGCTCCTCGCCAAGGCGGTTTTGGAGCAGACCGATCACCATCTCCTGGTCGGCAGGGGAGCGCAGGAGTTCGCCCGCGGCCTGGGGTGGAAGATCGAGGACGATCTGAACACCGAGCACTCCCGCCACCTCTGGATCGAGTGGAAGCGCCGCACCGACCCCGATCACTACCTCGATCCCAAGAAGCGCGCCGAGGCCGGGTTCGCCACCGCGCTCCAGATGGCGAGCGAGGGGCTCCTCCGCCGCGAGCACCTGTGGGGGACGATCAACTGCGACGGCGTCAACGCCCGGGGCGAGGTCTGCGGGGTGACGACGACCTCGGGTCTCGCCTGGAAGATCCCCGGCCGGGTGGGCGACTCGCCGATCCTCGGCGCCGGCCTCTATGTGGACGGCGAGGTCGGCGCGGCGGGCTCGACCGGGCGGGGCGAGGCGAACCTCTACAACCTCTCCTCGTTCTTCATCGTCGAGGAGATGCGCCGCGGCGCCCACCCCAAGGACGCCGGCATGGCAGCGCTCAAACGGGTGGCGGCGAACACGGTCGAGAAGCGGCTGAGGAACGATCGCGGGCAGCCGAACTTCGGGCTCAACTTCTACATCCTGAACCGGAAGGGCGAGCACGCGGGGGTTTCGATGTACCCCTCGAAGTACGCGGTCTGCACGGAGAACGGACCGCAGACGCTGCCGACCGAGGCGCTCTATCCTGGGCAGCCGTAGGTTCGGGGGAGAGGCAGCTCAGCCGAGGGTGCTGCCTACGCGGCTGTAGAGCTTGTCTTTAAGCGACTCCCGCGATGTATCCTCTGAGCTTCTTCGCGAGTCCGGCCCCGGGATGAGCTGCTCTCGAGCGCTGGGTAGTGGGCGACGACGATCCCGTCTTCACCGGCCGTTCGCAGGCAGCCAGATACTCGAGATACCATGGCGGCTCCTTCCTGAGAGCAGGCTATCCCGCCCAGAGCTTCGCAGGTCCTCGGAATGATCGGTAGAGGCTTCTCGTCGCTGGGGCTCCCGCAGAGCTTCTGTGCAGCATTAATGCTCTCGTAAAGTGCCGGCTTGAGAAGAGTCCTCGCCGAAGCGTCCCTCCCCCCATCCCCTTCCACCCGCCCGCCCAGGGGGAGGAACCCTTCGGCGAGGATTCTTCTCAAGCCGAGGCCCTTCTGAACGAGTCTTTCTGCGGAAGCCCTGCGGGACCAGGCGATGCGAAAGACCCTGCCTATCATTCCAAGGCTGACGAACCACTAAGGCCTCCGTCAACGTTCCTCCTCCACCTCCCCGACCTCCACCACCGCCCAGGTCGGTGGGCACCAGAAGCGGATGGGGAGGAGCGAGGTGCCGATCCCCTGGTTGACGAAGAGCGTCGTCCAGCCGGGCCGGTTGGGGGCGGCGAAGGGGAAGACGCCGTGGCCGTAGTAGGCGCCGATCCGGGAGCGGGTGGTGAGCGCGCCGACGAAGGGGAGCCGCACCTGGCCGCCGTGGGTGTGGCCGGCGAGCACCACCTCGATGCCGCGGTAGGCGGCCTCGGGGGCCGCGTCGGGGACGTGGGAGAGGACCACTCGCGGAGTGCCGGGGGGGACCGCGGGGCTCCTCGCGAGAGCCAGGGCGAGGCGGGTGCCGCGGGCCCCCTGGCGCCAGCCGAGGGGGCTTTTGGGACCGGCGAAGGGTTCGTCGAGGAGCACCCTGCCGTCCGCCGCCGTCACCTTGAGGTTCCGGTAGAGGACGTCCCCACCCCCCCAGGCGCCGAGGCCCACCGTGCCGGCCTCGATGCGGAGCGGGCTTCTGTCCTCCCCCCAGGCCTGCCAGCGCTTCGGCTCCGGCGCGCCGGCCAGCCAGACCCGGGCGAAGAAGCGCACCACCCCCGGCTCGACGACCGTCCGCATTCGCAGCCGGTACCAGCGCCGGGGCAGAGGATCGACCCCGGTGTCCGGATGGCCCTCGAAGGTCGTCCCCTGGGCGATCAGCCAGAAGCTCCCCGGCCGGCCGTCCTCGGACTTCACCCGGCGGAGCCGGAGCATCCGGTCCTCGCCGAGGACGTAGCGGCTGTGGACGGCGATCCCGGCGCCGACGTCGGCGTTCTCGATCCAGGTGTCGCAGAGCATCTCGTAGCCGCTCCAGGCGAGGGGGCCGCCCTCGTCGCCGAGGCTCAAGGGCGGGGGATCGTAGTGCAGATAGAAATCCTTGTAGGGCAGGCCCCGGCCGCCGGAGAGGTGCCAGGGACCTCGTCCCGGCCGCCGGGTCAGCCGGAACGGTGGGTGGAAGTGGGGCACGAAGTCGTCCTCGCCCACCTGCTGGTTCAAGCCGAGGAGGAGGATCGGCCGTTCCCTGCCGATCCGCACCCCCTGGTTCGAGACCCAATGGACCCCGGCGTCGGCGAGCGACGAGACGATCAGCCCCTGGTACTCGCTGTGCCCCTGGACGGCGTAGATCGCGGGGGTGATGGCGCGGAGCTGGGAGAGAAAGGCAGTGGCTGCCGCGGTGTGGCGGGCGAAGGGCTCGAGGTCGGGGACATCGCGGACCAGGTCGCCGGAGAGGAGGATGACGTCGGGGTGCGCCGCGGCGACGTTCCGGAGCAGCCGGCGAAGGAGCGGCTCCTCGCGGGCGATGTGGAGGTCCGAGAGGTGGACGATGCGGAGCGGCGCCGCGGCGAGGGGGATCCGCACGTCGTCCCTGAAGAGCAGGAGGTGGGGCTCGACGACCCAGGCGTCGATGGCGCAGAGCGCCGCCGCGAGGAGGAGGGCGCGGAGGCGCCGGCGGCTGAAGAGTCTCACCGGCGGAGCGGGATCATGCGGGGGTGAGGCGGGGCCGGGTCCGCTCCCACTCCTCGACCGAGCGGACCCGGTGGACCCGCATCAGGTTGGTGAGCGGCCGCTCGCGGATGGGATGGCCCATGAGGACGATGATGCGGTCGCCGGCCGCCGCCAGGCCGGCCGCCTGGAGCTCGCGGTCGACGGCCTGCATGACGCCGTCCAGATGCTCGACCTCGCCGGTCGCCACCAGGGGCCGCACCCCCCAGACCAGCTGGAGCTGACGCGCCACCTCGGCGCTCGGGGTGAGGGCGACGAGCGAGGCGTCGGGCCGGTAGCGGGCGGCGAGGCGGGCGGTGAAGCCGCTCTGGGTCCAGGCGACGATCCGCGTCACCCCGAGCTCGCCCGCGGCGTAGACCGCGGCGGCGGAGACGATGTCGGGGACGTCGGGGGAGAGGTCGATCCCCGGCCGGTCGCTGCCGAGGCTCGCCATCTCTTCACCGATATTGAGGTCGAAGGCGCGCCGGGCCTCGGCGGTCGCCAGGGGGCGGAGGAGGGCGCGCGGGCCGGCCTGGTTCTGCCGCCCGTAGCATTCGGCCTCCAGGATGATCTGGGCCATGGTGGCGACGACCGCCACGGCGTGCCGGCCGACCGCGGTCTCGCCCGAGAGCATGAGGGCATCGGCGCCGTCGAAGACCGCGTTGGCCACGTCGGTCGCCTCGGCGCGAGTGGGGCGCGGCTGCTCGATCATCGATTCGAGCATCTGGGTGGCGACGATCACCGGCTTGCCCGCCCGGCGGCCGGCGGCGACGATCTTCTTCTGCAGCACCGGCACGGTGTAGAGCGGCACCTCGACCCCGAGGTCGCCGCGCGCCACCATGACCCCGTCGGAACAGGCGATGATCTCCTCCAAGTGCTCGATCGCGGTCGCCCGTTCGAGCTTGGCGATGATCGGGAGCGTCGGCCGCGAGCCGCCGCAGGCCTGCCGCACGGCGCTCCGGATGGCCTCGACGTGCGCCGCCTCGCCGACGTAGGAGGCGGCGATGAAGTCGGCCCCTGCGGAGACGGCGAAGGCGATGTCGGCGCGGTCCTTGTCGGAGATGGTGAAGGGGAGGTCGGTGTCGGGGAGGTTGATCCCCTTGCGGGTCGAGACCGGGCCGGGATTGACGACCCGCGCCCGGACGAGCGCCCCCTCCTTGCCAAGGACCCGGAGCTCGACTAAGCCGCTGTCGATCAGCATCCGCTCACCGGGCTTCAAGTGGCGGAGGAACTCCGGGTCGTCGACCGGGAGATCGACGCCGCCGCCATTGGCGCCATTGGCTCCAAAGCAGACTTCCTCGCCGGCCGCGAGCGTCCGGGTGCCGCCGGGCAGCTGGCCGAGCCGGTAGCGGGGGCCCATCAGGTCGGCGACGATCGGCAGATGGCAGCCGAGGGAAGCCTCGACCCGCCGCACCCGGGCGATCCGCTCCGCGTGCTCCTCATGACTGCCGTGAGAGAGGTTCAAGCGGACGAGGTCGACCCCCGCCTCGACCAGAGCGGCGAGGCCGGCCTCGTCGGACGAGGCGGGACCGAGGGTGGCGACGATCTTGGCCCGGCGTTCCATGGCGGGGAGTATATGGTGGCGGGAGGCTCAGTTGGCTCTTGCGGGCGGGCTCCTTCGGGCGCTTCGCGGAGCCAGTCGCCCGTCCTCGGAGCCCAACGGAGCCAGTACCGGGAAGGGGCGGCGATCGGCGCGGAGTGAAGAGGCCGGGCCGGCGGGAGCCGGCCGGGCCTGACGCGCCGAAGGCTTGCGATCAGCGGACCGGCGGACGCGGGTCGCGGTCGTGATCCTTGTCGTGATCCCGGTCGTGATCCCGATTGTCGCCGTCGTCATGATAGCCGTGGCGCTCGCGGAAATCGGCGTTCCGGCCGTAGTACGGCGACAGCTCGTCCATCAGCCGGGCGATGTGGGCCATGCCGCGATCGACATAGGGGCGGCGGTTGGTCGTGCGGAGGGCATCCGCGGTGGCGTCGAAGGTGGAGACCAGGGCCTGGAAGTCGTCCGCGGTGCGCTCGGGGCTCTGCCGGAACTGCTCGACCCCGGTCTCGAAGTGCTTGGTACGGCTGGCGAGCTCGTGCAGGCGGTCGAGCATCGCCGCCTCTTCATCTTTCGGCTTGCGGTTGTTGCGATCCGCCTGATGGCTCATGGAAGCGGCGGTCCTCGACATGTCCTGGGCGACTCCGATCACGCGCTCGATGTGGGCGGCATCCGGATAGCGGTGTTCGGGCGCATCGTTCTGGGCCCAGACCGCGGGGGCGGTACCCAGCAGAGTGAGGCTGGCGGCGAGAAGGAAAGTTTTGGTATGCATGACAAGTCTCCTTTTAGGTGCTTCTGGAGAGGGGAGAAGCAACGTTGATGCCATGCGGGGGGAAGACCTCCGGGAGAAGACTCCTGTCGTAGGGGCACCCCCCTGTGGGTGCCCTGGGAGGGCGGGCGGCCACGGGGGGGCCGCCCCTACGCTCCAAGCCCTGGGAGGGAGGGCGGCCACGGGGGGCCGCCCCTACGCTGACGAGGCCCTGGCGCGCGCCGGGCTACCAACCTTTCCCCCTTCGGGGCCGGGTGGTAGTCTCAGGAGCCCTATGAAATCGAACTACCAGCTCTTCAAGCTGTGGTGGGTTTCGGTCCTCCCCCTGACCAAGGACGCCATCCACATCTACATCGGCTTCCTCTGCCTCCTGGGAGCGGTCATCGTCCTTAAGCGCCGGCTCAGCTCCTTCTGGGCTCTCCTCCCCGGGTTCCTGCTCTCGCTCCTCATGGAGTACTTCGACCTGCGCGACGGCTTCGGCTGGCCGGCGAGCCTGCACGACATCGTCAACACCAACCTGATGCCGCTGGTGCTGGTCCTCCTCGCGCGCTGGGAGGTCCTACGCCTTTGACAGCGTGTGGCCGTGCTCGCAGACCTCGGAGAGGAGCCGGGAGAGGGTCTCGGGGTCGACCGGCTTCACCAGATAGGTATTGAACCCCGCCTCCATGGCCCGGCCGCGGTCCTCCGGCTGGCCGTAGCCGGTCATCGCGATGAGGCAGGGGGAGTTACCGTTCAGGTTGGCGCGGATACGGCGCGCCACCTCGTTGCCGTCGAGACCGGGGAGGCCGATGTCGATGAGCGCCACGTCGGGCGGCGAGGTCAGGGCTCGTTCGAGCCCGATCGGGCCGTCCTCGGCGACCTCCACCCGGTAGCCCCAGATCTCCAGCAGGTCGCGGAGCGACTCCCGGCCGTCCTGGTTGTCCTCGATGACGAGGATGCGCAGGCCCTGGCCGGAGGCGGTCCCGGCCGCCGTCAGCTGGGGGAAGGCGCAGGGGTGAGAGGTCTCGGCGCCGCCCTGGCGCCGCGGCAGGCGGACGGTGAACTCGCTGCCCCCTCCCGGGCCGGGGGAGGCCGCCGACACCCGCCCGCCGTGCAGCTCGACCAGGCTGCGGACCAGGGGGAGACCGAGCCCCAGGCCACCCTGCGAGCGTGGGATCGAGCTCTCGACCTGGGTGAAGAGGTCGAAGACCCGCGGCAGCATGTCGGTCGGGATGCCGATGCCGCTGTCGGTCACCCGGATCACCGCCTCCCCCCCCACCGTCCCCGCCGAGATGGCGATCTGGCCGCCCGGCGGCGTGTACTTGATGGCGTTGTGGAGCAGGTTCGAGACGATCTGCTCCAGCCGCACCGGGTCGCCTTCGACCTCGACCGGCTGGGTCGTGACCTCCAGGGTCAGGTGCTGGCGCTCGGCCTGCGCCGCCGTGCCGAGCTCGCGCAGGCAGCGCTCGACGACCTCCTGGAGGTCGACCGCCTGGGCTTTCAAGGTGATCTTCCCCAGGGTGACCCGGGAGATGTCGAGGAGGTCGTCCACCATCCGCGCCAGGTGCCGGGTCTGGCGGTCGATGACCCCGCGCTGGCGGACCTCCGATTCGTCCGCCGAGCCGATCCGCTCGAGGACCGAGTGGGCGTTGCGGATGGCCGCCAGCGGATTTCTGAGCTCGTGGCCGAGCATGGCGAGGAACTCGTCCTTCCGGCGGTCGGCCTGGGCCTGGCTGCGCAGGAGGTCGCGCACCTCGTACTGGCGGCGGCGGGCGCGCAGCGCCGCGTGGCAGGCCGAGACCAGGGTCTTGACCCGCACCGGCCGTTCGAGGATCGTCGAGTTGCCGAGCGGTTCGAGCGTCGCGAGGACGTCGTCGGTCGAGTCGCGGCGGGTGAAGACGACGAGCGGCAGGTCCGACCACGGCCCCTCGCTGCCGAGGACGTCCAGGAGGTGGTTCACGGTCTGCGGCGACAGGGCCTCGTCGGCGAGCACTGCCATGCCGGCGCCGCTCGGGACCTCGCGGCAGAGCCCGTTCAAGTCCTCGCAGGGGATCGCCGTGAAGCCGGCGCGGACGAGCACCTCGCAGGTGAGCACCGCGTCCCGGCCGGTGGGGGCGAAGACGAGGACCCTCTCTTCGGAGCGATCCGTCATGCGAGGGTACCCGCAGTCTCCTCGATCGGTGGGTCGAGCGGCGGGATGGCCTCGCCGGTGTAGACCGGCTGGCCGGTCAGGATTCCGTTGAAATCGCGCAGCTGCCGCCCGACCTGAAATCCGGGCGGGTGGATGCGGCACTCGCGCACCGCCTTCTCGTGGGCGCCGGTGCGTTTCTTGACCACCGAGATCGCATGGCGGACCTCGCCGAAGGACTCGAAGTAGCGGAGCAGAATGACGTTGTCGGCGAGGTACGAGAGATCGACCGGCGATTCGAGCCCCTGCCCGACGAGCCCGTTCTGGGCCATGATGAGGAGCGTCACCGCTCCCTGCTGGGCGAGGAAGGAGAGCATCTCGTGCAGGTGGAGGGTCAAGAAGCGCTCCTCCGGCATGGCGTTCCTATAGCCGTTCAGGCTGTCGAGCACGACCAGTCGGGTGCCCTGGACGACCCCCTGGCAGACCTCCTGCGAGAACTCGCCGGGCGACATCTGGGCGGGATCGAACTGGCGCAGGATCACCCGGCCGCTCTTTAGGTGCTCCTCGAACTTCATCTCCAGCCCCTCGGCGCGGAGCAGCCAGTTCTCCGGCGTCTCGTCGAAGGCGTAGATGGCGACCCGCTCGCCGCGCTCGGCGGCGGCCAAGGCATACTGCATGGCGAGAGTCGACTTGCCGACCCCCGAGGGGCCGAGGAGCATCGTGCTCGTGCCGCGCTCGAGCCCGCCGCCGACGAGCGAATCGAGCGCCGGCACGCCGGAGGAGATCGCCTCGCGGACGAACTGCCGTTTCTGGCCCGCCGCGATCAGTCGGGGGTAGACGACCAGGCCCCCGGGCTCGATGTTGAAGTCGTGGTAGCCGTCGTGAAAGTGGATGCCGCGCACCTTCTGCACCTTGAGCCGCCGGCGCTGACCGCCATACTCGGGGGCGAGGTGCTCCAGGGTGAGCACGCCGTGGGTCAGGCTCTGGAGCTGGAACTCGGTTCCCGGCAAGGTGCGGTAGTCGAGGAGGAGCACCGTGCAATGCCGGCCGGTGAAGTAGTGCTTCAAGGCGAGGACCTGCCGCCGGTAGCGGAGCGAATCGCGGGCCAGCATGCGGATCTCGGAGAGCGAATCGAACACCACCCGCCGGGGTTTGACCGCCTCGACCGCTTCGAGCACCGTCCGGGTGGTCTCCGAGAGCTCGATCTCGGAGGGGTGGAAGAGGGTGTACTGGGAATCCGCCTTCAAGCTCTCCTCGGCGGTCTGCAGGTCGCAGATGGTGATGCCGTCGAGATCCCAGCCGTGGGAATGCGCGACATCGCGCAACTCCTCCTCAGTCTCCGAAAGAGTGGCGTAGACGCCGGTCTCGCCCTTCCTCACCCCTTCGAGTAGAAATTGCATGGCGAGGGTGGTCTTCCCCGCCCCCGGATCGCCTTCGATCATGTACATCCGGTTGTGCGGCAGCCCGCCGCCCAGCACCGCATCCAGGCCGGCGATCCCGGTTGCGGCCCTCGGCAGCTGGTCGCTCTTCGGCCGCTTCCTATAGGTCGCTACGCCCGCGGCCACCGTGCTCTGTTCGCCGGTCATGCTGACACTCCTCCCCCCAGAAGATGACCGCACAATCCGAGGTGGGCGGACCTCGGGCCTATGCGGCTGAGTCTATCGCTTTCCGGCTATGCAAATCGGGTGCCGGAGATGCCGGCGAGGCATGAGCCGGGTTTCAGGCGGGTCCGAAGAATTCAAGCAGCTGGCGGTTGACCTCCTCCGGCTCCTCGTGATGAAGCCAGTGGGTGGCCGTTTCGAGGAAGACGAGCCGGCCGTCGTCGCAGCGGTCGATCGACGGCAGGGCCATCTCACGGCCGAGGAAGCGGTCGCGGGCGCCCCAGAGGAGGAGAGTGGGGACGCGGACCCGCTGGTCCAGGGGCTGTTTCGGTGGGGAACGGAGGGCGGCGCGGTAGTAGTCGATCATCGCGATCATCGCCCCCGGCCGTTCCCAGGCCTCGCGGTAGCGGGCGAGGTCGGCCGCGGAGAAGGTGCCCGGCCGGGCCGATTCGCGGAGGCCGCGGACGGCGAGCGCCCAGTCGTTCCGGCGCAGCAGGCGTTCGGGCAGCCAGGGGAGCTGGAAGGCGAAGATGTAGGAGCTCCTGGCGAGCTGGGCGGGGCTCCTCCGGAGGTGCTTTCTAAAGACCCCGAGGTGGGGCATGTTGAGGATGGCGAGTTTCGCCACCCGCTCCGGGTGGGTGATCGCCGTCCACCAGGCCACGGCGCCGCCCCAGTCGTGGCCGGCGAGGAAGGCCCGCTCGCGGCCGGCTGCGGCGATCAGCCCGAGGACGTCCCCCACCAGGCGGTCGAGACCGTAGGCGCAGACCCCCTTCGGCTTGTCGCTTCGGTCATACCCCCGCTGGTCGGGGGCGAGGACGCGGAAGCCGGCCGCGGCCAGGGGGCCGATCTGCGCCTTCAAGGCGAAGGCGGGCTCGGGGAAACCGTGGAGGAGGATCAAGAGCGGTCCGTCCACCGGGCCCGCCTCGAACGCATGGAGGTGGATGCCGTGGGTCGCGATCGTCCGCTCGCTCGGGGTTTCCACTTCTTCGAGCACATGGCGCGAGGGATGCAACGATCGATCCCGGGAGGAGAGGCGCGGGGTCCTGGGAGGTGAGGATGCGGTTCGAGGGTAAGGTTTGCATCGTTTCGGGCGGCGGATCGGGGATCGGCCGCGCCTGCTGCGAACGCTTCGTCAAAGAGGGCGGCAAAGCCGTCGTCGTCGACTTGAACCCGGAGCACGGCGACGACACCGTCAAGGCCCTGGTCAAGGCCGGCGGCCAGGCGATCTTCGCCCAGGCCGACGTCGAGGACGAGGGCCAGGTGGCGGCGGCGGTCCAGGCAGCGCTCGACAAGTGGGGGCGGATCGACGTGATCGTCAACGACGCCGCCATGATGACGTTCAAGAGCGTCGTCGATCTTTCGGTCACGGAGTGGGACCACGTGCTGGCGGTCAACCTGCGTTCGGTCTTCCTCTTCTGTCACTACGCGCTCCCCCACATGAAGCGTGGGGCGGTGGTCAACATCAGCTCGGTCCACGCTCACGAGACCGAGGCCGGCGTGGCGCCCTATGCCGCCTCGAAGGGCGCCATGGAGGCGTTCACCCGCGCCTTGGCCATCGAGCAGGAGAAGAACAAGAACCGGATCAACTGCGTGGCCCCGGGCGCCGTCGACACGCCCATGCTGTGGAACAACCCGAACGTCAAGAGCGGTAAGGAAAAGGTCGAGGGCGCCGTGGGCAAGCCCGAGGACATCGCCGCGGCGGTGGCGTTTTTGGCCTCCGACGAGGCCCGCTTCATCACCGGCACCCTCTTGGTGGTCGACGGCGGCCGGCTCGACATTCTTTGACGAGAGTCGGTACCGGGCCCGTTCGAACCTGCGGGCGGGCTCCTTCGGGCGCTTCGCGCGGCCAGTCGCCCGTCCTCGGATTCAAACGGACCCGGTACCGAGATTTGAAGGGAAGGGAGGGAGGATGGCCCGGTTCCTCTTCGCCACCGGCATCGAGAACAGCTACCCCACGATCGAATGGCAGGGCAAGACCGTCCGCCAGGACGAGATGGCGAAGTGCGATCACTACGGGCGCTGGCGCGACGATTTCCGGCTGCTTGCCGAGCTCGGCATTCACTATCTGCGCTACGGCCCGCCCTACTTCTCGACCCACCAGGGGCCGGGAAAATATGACTGGTCGTTCGCCGACGAGACCTTCGCCGCCCTCCGCGCGCAGAAAGTCACCCCGATCGCCGACCTCTGCCACTTCGGGGTTCCCGACTGGATCGGCAACTTTCAAAATCCGGACTGGCCGAAGCTCTTTGCCGAGTACGCGCGGGCCTTCGCCCAGCGCTTCCCCTGGGTGCGTTTCTACACCCCGGTCAACGAGATCTACGTCGCCGCCACCTTCTCGGCCAACTTCGGCTGGTGGAACGAGCGGCTGCGGAGCGACCGGGCGTTCGTCAACGCGCTTAAAGCACCTCTGCCAGGCGAACCTCCTCGCCATGCACGCCATCCTCGAAGTGCGGCCCGACGCCATTTTCATCCAGAGCGAGTCGTCCCAGTACTTCCACCCCGAGAGCCCGGATTGCGAGGAACTGGCGCGGATCAACAACGAGAAGCGGTTCCTCTCGCTCGACCTCACCTACGGGGTGCATGTCAACGTGACGATGTACGAGTACCTCCTCGACAACGGCATGACCCGGGAGGAGTACCACTGGTTCAACCACAACCACCTCCGCGCCCACTGCGTCATGGGTACCGACTACTACACGACCAACGAGAACCTCGTGCACGAAAACGGCAGCCTGTCGGCCTCGGGGGAGATCTTCGGCTACTACGTGATCACCCACCAGTACTTCGACCGCTACCGGCTGCCGGTCATGCACACCGAGACCAACATCGACACCGATTCGGTCAAGTGGCTGCAAAAGGAGTGGGCGAACGTCCATCGCCTCCGCGAGGACGGGGTGCCGATCGTCGGCTTCACCTGGTACAGCCTGACCCACCAGGTCGACTGGGACAGCGCTCTCCGCGACGACAAGGGGACGGTCAACCCTCTCGGTCTCGCCGACCTCGACCGCAACCTCCAGCCGGTCGGCGAGGCCTACCGGGACCTGGTCGCCAGGTGGCGCAAGATCCTCCCCACCCAGAGCACCGTGCTCGACATCTGCCCCGGGGCGAGCGCCGACGACGAAGCGGACAAGGACCCCGAGGAGGAGAAGAAGGACGGTCAGCCGGAGGCGCGCTAGCTTCTTCCCTTATTAACGGGTGCCCCGGGCCGGGATCCTGCCCGCGCTCCACACCCGGCGGAACGCCTCGTAGCCGAGCACCGGCCGGCCGCCCTTGAAGTTGTCCTCGCAATCGACGACGACGCAGGTCGCGGTACCGCCGAAGCGCGGACCGCGCAGGCCGCGGCCGACGATCTGCTCGTAGAGGACGCGGCTGACCGTGGGGCGCGCCATGATGACGTGGCTCACCCGCGGGGCGTCGAAACCGGTCGTCAGCACCTCGCAGTTGCACAAGACCCGGAGGGCACCCTGTTTGAACTCGGTCACGATCTGCCGCCTCGTGACGTCGCGGGTGGTGCCCGAGAGCACGGCGGCGGGGATGCCGTGCTGGCGCAGAAGAAAGGCCATGCACTCGGCGTCCCGCACGCTGGGGCCGAAGTAGAGGATGGAGGCGCCGGGATCGCGGGCGAGGGGGAGGAGCCGTTCGAGGATCGCCAGGCGCCGGGGGGTGTTGTCGGTGCGGATGGCGAGCACCCGGTCGAGCCGTTCGAGCTCCTGCTCGGTGAGGAGGGGGAGGGTCGGCGGGCCGGGGATGCGGATGGTCGTCGGGGTCTGGATGACCTCGAAGATGGGCTCGGCCAGGACCCCGATCTCCTGCAAGCGCTGGCGCGGGTTCTCCCCGAGAGTGCGGAGCGGCTCGACCAGGCGGTGGAAGATCTCCTTGAGCTCGCGCGTCCCCTCCTCGGGGTCGTCGCCCAGGTACTCCATGCGGAACGGGGTGGCGGTCAGGCCGACGACGGAGACCGGCTGCTCCGGCCGCGCCAGGGCGTCCAGGATGCGGCGGTAGGAGGGGGCGGCGGCGCGGTGGGCCTCGTCGATGACGAGCAGGCCGAGCGCCGGCAGGAGCTCGCCGAGGATCGCCGCTCCCCCCGTGGACTTGCCGTCCAGGAGGTGGACGAGGCGGTGCGGCGTCGTCACCAGCACGCTCGGCCGGGAGAGGATCTGCTGCAGGGTGCCGTGATGCGCCAGGAGGTCCTGGGTGTAGCCGCCCCAGAAGCGGACGAGGGAGACCGGGCAGACCTCCTCCGACGACTCCCAGACCTGGCGAAAGCAGGTGCAGGCCTGCTCGCAGAGCTCCTCGGTGTGGGCGAGCCAGAGGACGGTCCCCTGGGTGGCGAGATCGCGCTCGCGGTCGTAGCGGTCGAAGAGCCAGAAGGAGATGCTCTCGACCGCCACCCGGGTCTTGCCGCCGCCGGTGGGGAGGGCCACGATGCAGCGCCGGCCGAGCGGCTCCTGAAGAGTTTCGAGGAGTCCGCGCTGCACCTCGCGCTGGAACGGCTCCAGCGGTTTCAGCCGGAAGCGCCCCTCCAGGTACTCGACGTCCGGCAGCGCCTCGGGTGCCGGGATGCCGGCGAGCTCCCCGGGGAAGCCGGCCTGGAGGACGAAGTCGGAGGCCGAGGACTTCCCCGGATGCCACCGCTTGGGGAAATGCACCGCGGTCGCCCGCGCCACCGCCTCGCGGACGGGGACGGCGCCGAAGAGGTCGATGCCATGCTGGAGGACGAGGGCGGTGGCGAGCTCGCGCTTGGTCCCCCGCCGGTCGGCGCCCTCGGTCCGCAGCCGGACCTGGCGCAGGGTATAGAGGAGGTCGGCGAGGAGATCCTCGAGCACCGCATGGGGGAGGAGGTCGACGAGCCGCTCGACGGCGCTCCGCTCCCACCCCTCGCGGAGGAGGAGAGGCCCGGTCGCCGCCTCGTCCGGGAACCGGCCCCGCCGGTGCCGCGCAGTGAACCCGCCGGTTCCCGGCGCCCCCGGCTCGATGTCCGGATCGCGCGAGAAGCGCGCCTGGATCTCCCGGTACTCCTCCTCCCCGAGCCCCCAGGCCTCCATCACCTCGGCCTTCGAAAGGGCGCCCTGATCCTGGACGGCGCTGGCGATTTCTGTGAGGAAAGAGAGCTCCACGGCGTGACCCGGGAGAAATTTTACTCTATCTCGGTGTTCCGGCCCGAGCTCGCGGGGTAAGATCCTGTAGACTGCCCCGCCGGGAGCATCCGGGAGCACCGCCGACCATGAAGATCGTCCACACCAGCGACTGGCATGTCGGCCGCCGATGGAAGGGGATCCAGCGCTTGGACGAGCTGGAGGCGGTGCTCGAACATTTAGCGGCCTTCATCGAAGAGCACTCCATCGACCTCGTCCTTCACACCGGGGACGTCTTCGAAAGCCGGAATCCCCCTGCCGAGGCGGAGCAGCTGGTGAACCGGTTCCTCGTCCGCGTGGGCCGATCCGGCGCGCAGATGCTCGTCATCGCCGGCAACCACGACGATCCGCTCCGGCTGGACGCCCGTTCGTTGCTCACCGAGTTCGTCAACGTCCAGATGCTCGGCCGCCCGCGCCCCGCCTCCCGGGGCGGGACCCTGACCCTCTCGACCCGCTGTGGAGAGAAGGCGGTCGTCGCGGCGCTGCCGTTCGCCTCCCCTGGAGCCTGGGTGTCGGCGCTGGACGTCGCCGGCGAGGAGGCGAGCGCCCGGGTGAAATACGCTCGCATGTTCGAGCGCGCGGTTCAGGATCTCTGCGGCGCCTTCAGGCCGGACGCCGTCAACCTCCTCATGGCGCATACGCACCTCGAAGGAGCCCTCTTCGGCGAATCGGAGCGCCGCGTTCACATCGGCGAGGACTGGGCGGGCTCGCCGGAGGCGCTGCCGTCGACGGCGAGCTACATCGCTCTCGGACACCTTCACAAGCCGCAGAAAATCGAGGGGCCGGTGCCCACCTACTATGCCGGCTCGCTTCTCCAGCTGGACTTCGGCGAGGCCGGGGAGGAAAAAACCTTTATCGTCGTCACGGCGTCGCCCGGCAAGCTCTCGACCGTCGAGCATGTACCTTACGAGGGGGGGCTGCCGCTCGTCGACCTCCGGGCCTCGCTCGCGGATCTCGAGGAGACCGCGGACCGGCATCGCACGGGTTGGTTGCGGGTGACGGTCCCACTGACGGCTAAAGATCCCGATCTCAATCGAAAAGTTCGCGAGCTGCTCCCCAACGCGCTCGTCGTCCGCGCCGAGCTCCCCGAGGCCGAGGAGCCGTCCGACCTCCGGTTGGAGACCGGACTGCCGCCGGTCCGGACACTACGCCGCCTACCATCTCCGGGTGCACCAGCACGCGGCGAAGGTGGCCGTCCTCGACACCTTTCAGGATCTCTACGACCAGGCCTCCGGGGAGGATTGAGCGCTGCGTCCCGTCCATCTCACCGTCGAGGGTCTCGCGTGCTTCCGGGAGAAGCAGGAGATCGACTTCCGCACGCTCGAGCTCTTCGCCATCTCGGGGCCGACGGGAGCCGGTAAATCGACTCTCCTGGACGCGATCACCTTTGCGCTCTATGGCGAGATCCCCCGGGTCAACCATCAGAATCGGACCGAGATGATCTCGGCGGCCCGCGACCGGGTCACCGTGGTGCTGGATTTCGACGTCGGCGCGAGCCGCTACCGGATCGCACGGACCCTCAAACGCAATGGGGCGCAGATGGTTCGCCTGGAGGAGCACGACGGGGTTGGCGGCAAGGGCTCCAGGAAGAATCTGGCCGACCAGGTTCGTACCGCGACCGATCAGATGGTGCGGATCCTCGGGCTCGGTGCGCCGGCGTTCCTGCAAGCCGTGGTTCTGCCGCAAGGCGAGTTCGCGAGGTTCCTCCGAGCGCAACCGAGAGACCGGCGCAGCATGCTCCGCACGCTGCTTCGACTCGACGTCTACGAGCGGATGCGGGAACGGGCGCAGCGTTCGGCGGCGGCAAAGAAGGGCACGGTCGATTCGCTTCTGAAGCTCCTTGCGGACGAGTACGCCGGCATCGACGAGGCCGCTGTTGCCGACCTTGAGACGGAGCACGCCCGGGTCGCCCGGTCGCTCGAAGCCGCGAGAAAGAAACGGGACGACATCCAGGCGACACTCGCCCGGCAGCGCGGCCAGCACGCGAAAACTCGCGAGCTTCGAGAGGTCGAAGAGAGGCGAGCCGCCCTAGAGAAGCAGGCCGAGCAGGTGAGCCGTGAGCGAGCGAGGATCGAGGCGGCGGCCCGGGCGGTGCCCCTGTTGCCTCTGCTCCAGGAAGCGGCCCGCGCCGCCGCCGCCGCGAAGACGGCGACCCAGGCGGCAGACGTTGCCAAGGCCCACCATGACTCAGGAGAGATGGATTGGCAGAAGAAGGCTGGCGCCCAGAAGTCAGCGGAAAAGGCCGCCCAAGCGATCCCGACGATTCGTGAGCAGGTGGCTCGCCTCAACCAGGTGCTCGGTCGGCTTCCTGAACGAGAGCAGCTCCAAGCGGCGATCGAGCGACAGACGCAGGGTGTCAAGGCTCTCGAAGTCGAGCTGTCCGCGCTCGCTTCGACGGTTGAATCGGCGAAGGCCGTGCAAGCGCAACAGCAGAGAGCCGTCGATTCGGCTCGGCAAGCCGCGGCGGCCGCCGGCTATGACCCGGAGCTGGACGCGCTCTTCGGAGAGTGTCCGCGACCGAGCGGTCGAGCTTGGCGCTCTGCGCCGGAGCGCTGCCGAGCGCGGCCTTCCGCTCGCTCGGCAGCGTAAAGCGGTGGAAGAGCAGGCTGGGGAGATCGAGCTGCGGAAGGAGAAGGCGGAGTCTGCCAGGAGGTCCGCGGAGGAGGCCCAGCGCGGCTTCGAGGCAGCAGAGGAGGCGCTCTCTCTCGCCCACCGCCTGAACGAGGCCCATCACCTCCGCCAGGGGTTGGTTCCCGGCGAACCCTGCCCGGTGTGCGAACAGCTCGTGGAAACACCCCCTCCGGCCGATCCGGTGCCCGAGCTCGAAGCTGCCAGTGCCGCGCTCCAAGGGGCGCGGGAGAAGCGGAAAGCGGCCGACGCGCTCGCCCGGCAGATCGAGGCTCTCTGGACGGGCGAACAGGCGAGGCTCCAGGCCGCTCGGCAGAGCCTCGCCGAGCTGGAGGAGCGCTGCGCCGAGCTGCAAGCTCGCGTCGCCGCCGGCGAGGAAGGGATCTATCGAACGCTCGGCGACCGCGCTCCAGCCGGGGATGCGCTCATCGAGATCGGGATCGAGGCCTGGATCGAAACCCGCATCGCGGCGCTCGCCAGGAGCCGCAAGGCGAACGACGAAGCGAAGGCGCAACTGGCGACGGCGGAACGGACCCTGGAGAGAGCCAGGGCCGAGGAGGCCACCGCGCGGGATCGGCTCGGCGAGAGGGAAGCGTCGCTCAAGCGGTTGGAAGAGGAGCGCGGCAGGAGCCTCCTACGGCTCACGACGTTGGAGGCCGAGATCCATGCCGTCACCGAGTCTGCCGATCCGGCTGCCGAGGCGAGAAGCTTGGAGGAGCAGATCCGGCAACTGGAAGCGGCCCTCAAGGCGGCCAACGAGGAGGCGGCAGCCTCCCAGAACCGACGGATGGCGGCCCAGGAGGCGCAACGGCTGACCGCCGAAGCTGCCAGGGCCGCTCGTGAGGACGCCACAGAGAGAGCGGAGAGCCGGGATTTGGGAATTGCGCGCGCCGGCTTTGCCGACGAGGCCGCCGTCCGCGGGGCCCTCTTGGACGATGCCACCGCCACCCGGCTCCAGGAGCAGGTCCACAGGTATGCGCAGGACCGCCACGCCGCCGAGGCGCGTGCGGCTACGCTGCGAACCGAGTTGGGGGAGGAGCGAGTGTCCGACGAACAGTTGGCGGCCGCCGAGACGCTCGCGGCGGAATGGACCACCGAAGTGGAGACCGCGCTCGGTCAGGAAAAGAAGCTCGAAGAGCAGATCGGGCGGATGAAAGAGCGGCTCGAACGGGGAAAAGAGCTCCGCCTCAAGCTGGAAGTCGAGGCGGCGGCTCTCCGCGTCTACGACCTCCTGGCCGGCGACCTGCGAAGCGACAAGTTCCAGGCGTATGTCTTAGAGGAGGTGTTCACCGAGCTGGTAGCGGGCGCCTCGGCCCGGCTGCTCAAGTTGACCGGGGAGCGTTACTCCCTGGAGTTCAACGCCGACGAAATCAAAGTCGTCGATCACGACAACGCCGACGAAACGCGGATCAGCGATACCTTGAGCGGCGGAGAGACCTTCCTGACCTCGCTGGCTCTCGCCCTGGAGCTCAGCGATCAGGTGCAGCGTGCCGTCGGCGCGGTGAATCTCGACAGCCTGTTCATCGACGAGGGTTTCGGCACTCTCGATCCCGACACTCTCGCGCTGGTCGCCGAGACCCTCCAGGGGCTGCGGGTGGGGGGGCGGATGGTCGGCATCATCACCCACATCCCGGAGCTGCGAGACGAATTCGCCCAGCAGGTGATCGTGACCAAGCGCCAGGGCTACTCGACCGTCGAGGTCCGCGGGTAGGCGGAGACGGTGGAGATAGGCGCTGTGCCGTGAAAAGCTCGCGTCACACTTGGAGGAGCTTCCGCAGCTGCTCTAAGCTCGCCGGGTGCGAGAAGTAGCTGATGTGGTCGCACGCCACCTCCCGTGTGTCCGGCATCTGCTTCCACTTCGCGCCCAGACTGCCGATGCTCTTCACGCTCACCGCGATGTCGTTGGGCTCGAAGAGGAACGCCACGGATGTCGTCTTGTGGAGGACCTTCTTGAGCAGCCGCTCCACGCGCGGCCCGTCCGCGGCCGTGGCGAGCGAGGTGTTCCCCGCGAGCACCACGTAGGGGATACCGGGATCGTCGAGGCTCCCGAGCGAGGTCAGGAACGCCGAAGCGGGCCTCATCTCATCGAGCGAGTTGTCGATCTTCTCCAGGCCGGCAAAGAGCGACGCAATCGCCGACGCCTCCCACGAAATCTTCGTCAGGCCGTTCAAGGCCAGCGAGGCCGCGCCGGTGAGCCAGTCCTCGATCGTCGACCAGCTCGATCCGGCGTTCGGAGTGCCACAAAGAATGACGCGCGAGACGATCTCCCGGCCGCCGAGCTTCTCCATGAACCAGCGCGACACGAGCCCGCCCATGGAGTGCGCCACCAGCACGACCTGCTTGCCGTGCCCAGGGGCGAGGCCGCATGCCGCGAGACGCTCCTGCAAACCCTCGGCGTTTTCCTCGATCGTCGTGTTCAGGTTCTCATAGTCGAACGCAAGGTAGAGGTCGCCTGGCGCCGGCGCAAGGCGCGCCCCCATCGCTCGCGTGTCCCCGATGATCCCGTGGACGAAGACGACGATACGCCGCGCCTTCGCCACCTTCGCCTGGAGGTGCGCGAGGTCCGTGTCGTAGGTCACCTTCCCCTGCTCGTCCCATGCCGCCTCGGCGAGCAGCGGGTACCTGTAATCCTTCCCGAGCAGCGGCGAGGTGAACTTCTGGAAGAGGATCCGGATCGAGCCGCCCAGAGACCGCGAGCGGTTCTTCATCGGGTATGGGAGGCGGGAGATCGTCACCATCGTCTTCCCTCTCCGGGCACCGCCGCTGCCGAGGATGAGATAGTCCTCCCCGTCGTACGAGACGGCGAGGACGATGTCGCCGTCGGCGGCGACGCTGGGAAGGGTCACTTCGAGCGGCTGGTCGGGTGTGACGACGGTGGGGTCGACGACCTCGCTCAGCTCGAGGACCGAGAGCGGCGCCGAGGAGCCCCGGCCCGCCGAGAAGACGATCGTCTCGCCGGAGTCGGGGGTGCGGAAGAGGGGCGGCAGTATCGCGGCGCCGACGTCACCCCGCGTCTCCGAGAGCGTCGTCAGGCGCGCACGAGAGCGCAGCGTCGGGTGCGCCCCGATGGCGACTCCCGCCCCGACCTCCGCCGTCGTCGCCGCATTCACTTTGACCCCCGCCGCCGGCTCCACCGTCGTCACAAAGAGGGTCGTCGTCTGGAAGTCGCGGATCTCGTCGTCGTCGGAGGCCGCCGAGATCGTTCGCCTGCAGCCGCGGGCCAGCAGTCGCTCAAGGGTGTTGGCGATCGACTGCGGAGCGGCCCGCCTCATCGGCGCGCCGAGCGCGGAGAGCGCCGCGGGGCTGATGTCGAAGGGAGCCGTGCTGACGATCACCTTCAGGATGTCCTGCGACTCCGTCCTCCCTTCCCGTCGTAAAGGCCCCGGAATCTGCGCCTTGAGCGCCCTCCCGTCGAGCGCCCACCCCGCGGCGTCGCCGGGCCGCAGCTTCAACACGCCGCCCTTGACCAGCCCCGGGTCGCACGCGTACAACTCGTCAAGCGCCAGCATGCCGAAGTGCAGGTCTCGCTGTCCGCGGTTCCTGAAGCGCACGCGGAACTTCGGCGCCACGAGCCCCTTGTCGGTGCGGGTGGCCGTGAGCCGGAGGCTCGGGCCGCCCAACTCGCGCTCCCCCACCTGGTCGGCGAGCACCGTCACCTCGAATTCGGACGGGTCGATCGCGCTGACCGAATTCTCCAGGTCCCGGAAGTGCAGCCACTGTGCGATGTGCTCCGCGTTCTTCACCCCCTCCTCGGCGGTCGAGGCCGGCGCCACCAGTTCCCGTCCGTCCGCGCCCCGGAGCAGGCGAAAGCTCCCTGCGGCACATTCGAGGATGAAGTCGGCGCGCTCCGTGGCCTCCGCCACGTAGGGGCTGCCGGTCAGCGCCCCGCGCGCCGCCGCCACCTCTCCCGCGTCTCCGGTCAACCGGACGGAGTGGGACGACAGGGGCGTTGTCGTGAGCAACGCCTTGTAGGTTTCACCGCTCTTCACCGTGCCGCGCGTGACGCACAGCCGGCTTCTCGCCCCCTGCACCTCCACGACATCCGCCACCGCGACCGCGTCGCTTGCCTTCGCCGTCGCCTTGAGCTCGCCGAGCGCGTCGAAGAGCGCGACGGTGGCGGATTCTCCGGCGACCGGCGCGGGGACGCCGTGGATCGTCCCGCCGTCCATCCACCAGTCGCCGTCCGACTCCGCCGTGTAGAACGCCTTCGCACGCGACTGGATTGCCCCCTCGATGAACGAACGATCGAGGTCGGCATCCGTCGTCGCCTCGACCTGCGGCTCCTGCCCCGGGACGTTAGCGATCACCCTCGCGCGCACTCTCGCCGCCAGGTCGCGATAGGTCGGCGTGCCGGGGCTCTGGCGGAGCGCCTCGAGCAGGAACCACGAGAACGCACCGCGGTGCACTCCCCCGCTGTAGTACTCGGTCGCCTCCTGATCGTCGCAGCAGGCCGCGAGGAGGACGTGCCGGCCGTCGTCGCCCAAGTCCCAACCGCTCTCGCTCGCGCGCGCCGAGGCGATCGCCTGCACCTCGGGGAGGAACGATGCAAGCGGCCGGTCGCGCACGTCGAGGGGGAAGCGGCGGACCTTCGCGCCACTCGCCAGCGCCCGCGTGCCGGACCCCGAGTGACACGAATCGAGAATGACGACGACGTGCGCGCCCGTCGCCGCGAGCGGCCGGAGGAGCGCCGCGAGTTCCTTGTCGGCGAGGTCCCATCCGCCGGGCTGCCGGCTGTCCCAGAGGACGAGCGTCTCGTCGAGCCGATCGGGCTCGACGGTCCAGAAGATCTCGGGGGATCGCTCGCGCGAGCCGTGGCCCGCGTAGTAGAAGAGCGCTGTGTCCGCGGCGGTCACCTTTCCCAGGTGCGCGCGGAAGGCGGCGATGACGCTCTCGCGCGTCGCCTGCTCGTCGACCAGGGTACGCAGCCGCAGGCGCTCCGGCCTCACCCGCAGCGTGAGGAGCTCCGCGAACGCCGCCACGTCATTGCGACAGCCCGCCAGCCGGTGCGCAGGATCGAGGTACTTGTCGATCCCCACGAGAAAAGCGTGAAGGACTTCAGACATCGTCGACCTCCCGAGATGCCGCCGGGCGCCCTCGCGACCCTACGGAGGGATGTTATTATGCCTCTTATCATGAATATTGGTAGATCCGGGGCAGGTATCGACGAGCTTACAGTCGACATCCAGAGCCAAGGCGACCGCACGTTCGTCAAGGTCGAGGATCAGAGTCTCGAATTTGAGGTTCCGTTCTCGCGCGAGGAGGTCGAGAACGCGCTGGCCGCCGCCTCCCCAAACCACGCCTCAGCTCAGGGGTTACCGTCGCTCGGCTCGACACTCTTCAGCACCCTGTTCTCGGGCGACCTCGGTCGCGCGCTCTGGCAACGGATGGCGGAGGTGGAGCGTCTTGACCGCGGGCTGCGGCTCCGCATCCTGTCGAACTCGGAGCGCGCGCAGCACCTGCCCTGGGAGCTCCTGTTCGACCCGTCGCGCGGCGATTTCATGGCGCTCTCCGGCCGCATCGCTCTTGTGCGCACGCGCCCCGAGGGGTACAAGCACGAGGAGTCGCCCACGCCGCTCGCGCAGCTGCGCATCCTGGCCGTCGAGGCCGACACGACCGGTGGCAGCCTACGCACGAACGATGACATCGAGACGCTCGAGCAACTCGCGAGCATGTCCGGCTTGGTCGACTTGACGGTTCTCCGCAGCGCGACGACAGCAGCCCTCGAGCAGGCACTCGAGAAGGGTCCGTTCCACGTCTTTCACTTCGCAGGGACGGGCGAGGTGCTACCGAAAACGTCCAGGAAGGGTGGCCTCAAGCAGGCGCTCCGGCTGATCGGGTCGACGCCCTCTGGAACGACATCCTCCGGGGTGCTGCTCAACCGGCACGAGCTCGGCGAAATGCTGCGGCGAGCCAACGTCCGTCTCGCCGTGCTGAATGCCTGCCGCTCTGACTGGATCGCGCGCAGCGTGGCGCGGTACGTCCCTGCGGTCATCGGGCTGAGGGAGGACGCAGAGATCGAGTCTTGCTTGCTGCTCTGCCGGTCCCTGTACCAGTCACTCCTGCTGCAGCGGCAGCCGCTCGACCTCGCCGTGACGGCGGCTCGCCAGGCGATGAATCTCGGCGCGCGGCCGGGGATCGCCGACTGGTGCAAGCTGATCTTTTACCTGCAGCAGAAGGACGGGACTTTCCTTGCGGCGGAGGAGTCGGCACGGCTGGCGGCGGCGAGTCACTCCGCGTCGCCGAAGAGCAAGGAGTACGCGAAGCTCGCGCGCCTGCTCGATGTCCACGAGGCCAACCTCAACGCCCTGACGAAGGGAGTCGGCGTCGGTGCGACCAACGCACCGAGCGAGCTCGTGGCCTCGCTGCAGCAGAAGATAGACGAGATTAAACGGCAGCTCGGGGAGGCGTAGGGGAGCCATGACGGAAGGCGATGCGGTAACGCGACTCCGGTTGCTGACCGGACGGCTCGCCGAACGGAGCGCGCAGCTGCTGGCGATGCGCAGGCTTGTGGAACCGTTGCGCGCCGGAGGGCTCGAGCCGGTCGAGGGGGAGATTGGTCTTCTCGGCGAGATGGAGGAAAAGCTGCAAGCAGCCGTCGCCCTCCTGGCGAAGACGGAAGACGACCAGCCGCTCGACGCGCTGAACGAGCAGCTCGACGAGCTGCTGAATGACGTCAGCTGGGAGCTGGAAGAGGACTTGCGGCCCGACCTCACGCGGAAGCACCAGCGGCAGGAGGATCTGCTCCGCGAAGTCGGCCTGGACCTAAAGACGTGGGAGGGGCGCGTCACGGAGCTCGCGAAGAAGATCGAGACCGCGCGCTTCGAGGGGGCGCCGTTCTCCGCCTTGGAGGGGGACCTGGAGCGCGCGCGCCGGCTCCTCGCCAGCATCCGCTCGGCGATCTCCGATCGGCTGTACCGCGGCCTTCCCGAGATCCAGGAGTCGGCGAAGGAGGCGATGCGGCTTCTTGAGGAGAACGTCGCCAAGGCTCAGCCGCAGGTCGAGAAGGTGAAGAAACTGGTGAAGCAGGCCGACCTCCTGATCATGCAGGTGGGCCTCGCGGATGGCGACTACGAGTATCGCGTGCTGCTGCGGTCGGCCGACCGGATCCAGACCCGCGGGATCAACATCATCCAGGCCGTACGGCGGTTGAGCCAGGCGGACCGCAACTACATGAAGGACCTGTTGGCGCAGCTCACCAGCAGGATGAACGAGGAGATCCGGGCCGTACACGCCGCTGCCCACCCCGAGTCACCCAGCCAGTTGCGGACCATCCTCCCCGCCGAAGATTCCTCTGGCGCTCCGGCGCGCAATACGACCGAAACGCTCGCCGTGCTCGGCGAGTTCATGTACCGGCTGGTGATCCCCGGAGAGATGCAGCGATATTTGCAACGCGAGGCTTGGTCGTTCAGCATCACGACGAACGACCTCGAGCTTCCGTGGGAGCTGATTTCGTTCGAGCGACCGGAGGAGGAATCGAACGCCCCGGCGTATCTCTGCCTCGAGCGCTGCATCTCGCGCATGCCGCTGGGCGGCGTCTTCCCGCCGCCGCCCCGCCGCCGCTCGGCGGGGGCGCCACGGAAGCGACGGATGCTGCTCATTCACTCCGACCCTAAGGGGGACCTACCGGCCGCGGCTCGGGAGGCGGACGCCATCGCTAACGCGCTGTCGGACGAGTTGGAGATCGACCGCGTCGATCCCGATAGGGCGACTAACGCGAACCTCAACGACATCCTGATGGGGACGCCGTTCGACTTCCTCCACTACGCGGGGCACGCCTACTTCGACAAGAAGGACCCGAACCTATCCGGGCTACAGCTCAAGGATGGCCTGCTCACGGCGGAGAAGATCCGGCGGCTGAACAAGGGAGGCTCGCTGGTCTTCCTCAACGCCTGCGAGTCGGGGACGGTGGCGCGCGACAGCGAGGCGCAGCAAGTGTCGTACCTGCTGACCAACCCTGAGCCCGTGGTCGGGCTGGCGTCGGCTTTCGTCTACAGCGGGGCCCTCGGGTGCGTCGGATCGCTGTGGCCCGTGTACGATCGCCCGGCAGCGGAGCTGGCGGTGAAGTTCTACGAGCACGTGCTGTTAGGCGAGCCGACCGGCGAGGCGCTGCGCAAGGCACGCAATGACATCCGGGCCGCGTATCCGCGGGAGGTGACGTGGGCGGGGTACGTCCTGTACGGGGATCCGACGTTCCGTATCACCGAGACATGAACTGCAGGCGACGCCTCCCGGCGTTCGCGACAGTGCTCTTTTCGAGTCGTCACCCCAATCCAGCGCCGCCGCAGCTCTCTAGCAATGATCGCCATCGCCGCTGAATTAGGGTGTAACTGCTGTCCCGTCAGCCTCGGCCCGGCTGCTCAAGTTGATCGCGGAGCGTTACTCCCTAGAGTTCAACGCCGACGAAATCAGGGTCGTCGATCACGACAACGCCGACGAAACGCGGATCAGCGATACCTTGAGCGGCGGAGAAACCTTCCTGACCTCGCTGGCTCTCGCCCTGGAGCTCAGCGACCAGGTGCAGCGTGCCGTCGGCGCGGTGAATCTCGACAGCCTGTTCATCGACGAGGGTTTCGGCACTCTCGATCCCGACACTCTCGCGCTGGTCTCCGAGACCCTCCAGGGGCTCCGGGTAGGGGGCCGGATGGTCGGCATCATCACCCACATCCCGGAGCTGCGAGACGAATTCGCCCAGCAGGTGATCGTGACCAAGCGCCAGGGCTACTCGACCGTCGAGGTCCGCGGCGCCTCTGATTCGTAGGTTCTGGAGACGGCGTGATTGGGCCCGAGCCGTACCTCTAAGCGACCGGGGCGCTGAGGCAGCGCTGCAGCAGGCGAGCGTCTCCGAGCCGCTCCGCGTAGGCAGCGAAGGCGGGGGTGAGGCCGCGCCAACGGAGCTCGTCGACATCGCGGAAGAGGAGCGCGTCGGTCCGGAGCGTCGCCAGATCCTTGAACCGCAGCGCCAGATCGCGGTCCCGCAAGACCTCGGGAGGGAAGCTCTCGAGGATGCCGTAGCGGTTGAGGAGCCGTGCCGCCGTCTTGGGGCCGATTCCAGGAATGCCTGGATAGCCATCCGCGGCGTCGCCGACGAGAGCAAGAAAATCGGGGATCAGAACGGGGTCGATCCCGAACTTCTCGCGGACTCCTTGTGCGGTGAAGATCTTGTTCCCTCGGCGGTCGACCTGCACCACCCGGTCCTCGCGGACGCACTGCGCCAAGTCCTTGTCAGGTGTCCAGATGCAGACCTTCTGCACTCTTTTGTCGGCTGCGGCGATGCGGGCGGCGGAGGCAAGCGCGTCGTCCGCCTCGAGCTCGACCATGGGCCAGACAGCGACGCCCATGGCGGTGAGAGCCTCTTCCAGCGGGTGGAACTGCGCGAGGAGCGCGCGCTCAACTCCCTCTGCCGTCTTGTAGCCGGGCCAGAGACGGTTCCGGAAGGACAGGATGACGTGGTCGGTCGCCACGCCGAGGTGCGTCGCCCCCTTCTCGATCATTTCCAACACCGTATGGAGGACGCCGGTTACGGCCCCGAACGGCGCATTCTTTCCCTGATTAAAGCGGCGCCGGCCGTAGTAATGGCGGAACAGCTCGTACGTGCCGTCGAGAAGATGAACCATCATGGCGTCACTCGGTTCGTCGGCAGGCAGATCATGAGCTCCGAAGTCTACGACGCGAGTCAAGGAGTCCACGCCCCTGAGGAGCTCACGTGGCGAGAGGAGGGAGAGAGGCGGGGTGGGGACGCTGGTAAGATGAGCCGATGCTGGAGCTTTTACGAGAACGGCTCGCAGAGCTCCCCGAGGTGCGCCTCGCCGCCGCCTTCGGCTCGGTCGCCCGGAGCGAGGAGAGACCGGGGAGCGATCTCGACCTTGCTCTCCTCCTTGAGACTGTCTCCATCCCTCGGCGGTGGGAGATCGAAGCGGCCCTCGGGCGCGCGGCTGGCCGGGAGGTCGATTTCGTCTACCTGAACGAGGCGCCCCCTCTGCTGCGCTTCGAGATCGCGAGGGATGGCGTGCTCCTGCTCGAGCGGAACCCGGGCGACTGGTCCGATTTCCGCGCCCGAGCCATGATCGACTGGTGGGACTGGGCGCCGACGGCGAAGGTGATTACCGACACGATCCTGCGCCGGCAGAAGGAGAAGCTGGAACGTGGTCAAGCCTGAGGTCGCCTCCTATCTCCGCGCTCCGGCCCGCACCCGCCGCCTCGAGAGCACCGCGCCGGACGCCGCCAAGAGGATCACCAGGATCACCATGCCCACCGGCCCGAGCGCCGGGACGGCGACGGCCGGGAGCGGCGCGAAGACGTGGACGGCGCCGCAGGCCCGGCCGCTCGAGGGGGGCGGGCAGGGCTCGAAGTTGGCGCCCGCGAGGGCGAGGTCGCCGCTGTTCGCGAGGGCGACCGAGGTCCCGAGCTGAGAGGAGTCGACCGGGGCTGCGGCGGTCAGCTCCTGCCTCTGGGTCCAGGTCCCGGCAGCGTTGGCGAAGACGAAAACCGCCCCGCACTGGCCAGCGCCGCAGGGCTCTCCCGAAGCACTGATGAGGGCGGTTCCGGCATCGTCGGTCAAGGCGACGGAGATGCCGAATTCGGCGAACGCTGCCTCAGTTGTGGGGGCGAGCCGTGCCACCTGGCTCCAGGCGGAGGCGCGGGTGAAGACGTGCGCCGTGCCGCAGTCCTGCCCCGCGGCGCAGTCGAAGGAGGCCCGGCCGACGAGGGCGTAGCCGCCGTCCCCGGAGAGGGCGACCGACCAGCCGAAATCGGAGTGGGCCTGGGGATCGGCGGCGGTGAGCTTCTTAATCTGGAGCCAGCTCGCGCCGCCCCCCATGTAGAGGTAGGCCGCCCCGCAGCCGAACCCCAGGCCGCAGGTGTCGGCGGGCTTGCCGACGAGCGCTGTCGTGCCGTCGGCGGAGAGGGCCACCGACTCGCCGAAATTGTCGGCGGCGGCGAGGTCCAGGGGCGTCAGCTGGACGTCCTGCGTCCAACTGGCACCGCCGCCGGTGAAGACGTAGGCGGTGCCGCAGAAGATGCCGGCCGGGCAGCCGGCGAAAGGCGCCCCGACGAGCGCCTCGGTGCCGTCGGCCGAGAGGGCGACGGCAGAGCCGAATTGGGCGTTGGTCGAGGCGTCGGCGGCGGTGAGCTTTGCCGCCTGGCTCCAGACGCCGCCGGAGCGGGTGAAGACGTAGACCGCGCCGCATCCCGTACCCGCGAGGCAGCTTTTGCCGGGCGCCCCGATGAGGGCGGTCGAGCCGTCCGCCGAGAGGGCGATCGCCCTGCCGAAGCCGTCATTCTGGGCCGCGTCGGCGGCGATGAGCTTGGTGCCGCCGCTAAAAGTGCCGCCGTTGCCGAAGTAGACGTAGACCGCGCCGCAGTCGAGGCCGGCGGCACAGCTCGCCTGGGTCGCCCCGGCGAGGGCGATAGCGCCGTCGCGCGACAGCGCCACCCCGACGCCCAACTCATCGAGAGGCATGGCGTCCGGAGCGGTCAAGACCTCGCGCTCGACCAGGGGCAGCCCGGCGCTCAAGAGGGGCGACGTTACGGCGAGCAGCAGGGCGAAAACGTACGCGGCCGTCCGAATCTGCATTCAATTGTCTCCCGGAAAGATGCTAATATATCATAAATTATCCCAGCGCCGCATCCTCCTCTCGTCCCCTGCCGCTCCTATCGCGATATCGTTCTCCTTCGGCGACGATGCCGACGCTTCCCGGAGACTGCTCGATGCGCCGTACCGCTCTCCCTCTCGCCCTCTCTCTCACCCTTCTCGCCGGGCCTGCCGGTTCCGCCGGCCTGCCGGCCGTCCCCGGCCCGCTGCCCCATCCTGCCACGGCGCCTGCCACGGGGCTGCCGCCGGGGGTTCACCCCCTGGCGCCGAAGCTCGCCCGGCGGATGGACAAGTTGGTGCAGGCGGCGGAGCGGGCGCGGGGGCTGAAGCTCAAGCATCCGGTACCCTACGGCGCACTCGACGAGAAGGGATTGAAGGCCAAGGTGGCCGAGACCCTGGCGGAGGACCTGCCGCCCGAGCAGATGCGCGCCTTGGAAGTGAGCCTCCGGGCGTTCGGGCTCCTGCCGGAGGGGGAGAGCGCGGGGAAGGTCTACCGCGACCTCCTCGGCCAGCAGGTCGCCGCCTTCTACGATCCGGAGAAGAAATACCTCGCCATGGTCGAGCGCCCGGGGAAGAGCGGCGAGGCCGAGCTGGACAAGACCTTCGGCGCCGATCTCGCCCGCCGGGCCCAGGAGGGGATCGTCGTCCACGAGCTGACCCACGCCATCGACGACCAGAGCTTCGATCTCGGCCGGATGGCGAAGAGCGACCCCTTGTCGGACGGCGCCGCCGCCTTCCTCGGCCTGGTCGAGGGGGACGCGACCCTCACCATGTTCGACTTCGTCCTCGGCAAAAGGGTCGCCGAGGTCCCCGGTTTCGGCTTGAGCGTGAGCGAGATGATGAAGGACCCCGGCCAGCTCGCCGCCATGTCCCCCGACCTCCCGGGGAGCGCCGGGCTCGCCGACGCCCCGGTCTGGTTCCGCGACACCCTCCTGTTCAGCTATCTCCAGGGGTTCGCCTTCTGCCTCCACCTGGAGCGCCGGGGCGGCAGCAAGCTCCTCGACTACGCCTTCGCCAAGGACCCGCCGCGCTCGACCGAGCAGATCCTCCACCCCGAAAAGTGGCTCGACCGGAGAGACGACCCGATCGAGCTCGCCTGGCCCGACCTGACCGCCGCCCTGCCGGGCTGGAAGAAGGCCGCCGAGGGGCAAATGGGGGAGGAGGGGATGCTCATCCTTCTCCGCCAGGCGGGGAAGGGGCCGGAGGTGGCGGTAGCTTCGGCAACGCCAGCCGCGCCAGCGACTCCAGCGCCCCCGGCACCTCCGGCGGCTCTGGTGACCCCGGCGGCCGCCGCGGCCGGCTGGGGGGGCGACCGTTTCGCCGTCTACGAGAAGGCGGGCCAACGCCTGCTCCTCTGGCTCACCGAGTGGGACGGCGAGTCCGACGCCACCGAGTTCCAGACCGCCGCGGCCCGGCTGGGGGAGGACTGGCAGGTGGTGCGCTCCGCTCCCACCCGGGTCGTTCTCTCCCGGAGTCCGAAGGGCGCCCTGGCGCCGGAGCCGCTGGCCGCGGCCGAGGCGGCGCTCGCCGCGGTTCAGGCCGTCCGGCCGGCGAACAAAAACATCGATCTGAAGGAGCTGGGGATCGCCCCGACGCCGGCATCGCCGACATCGGACGGAAGCGAAAGCCGCCCCGGACCTTAGAGGGTCGCGGGGCGGCAGGGGATCTTCAGCGAAAGAGGCGTACCGGCAGTCTTAGATCGCCCGCGTCATGAGCTCGGCGACGGCGCGGTTGAACTTGACCGGCTCGGGAAGCTCGCCGCCCTCGGCCAGGAGACCGGCGCCGAAGAGGAGCTGGGCGTACTCTTCGAGGACCGGATCGTTCTGATCCTGCTCGTAGCGCGCCTTGAGCTTGGCGACGATCTCGTGCTTGGGGTTGAGCTCCATGATCCGGCGCTGCTTGGGGCCGCCGCCCTTCCCCTTCTGGAGGAGCTTTTCGAGCTGCGGGCTGTAGTCGTGCTCGGCGCCGACGAGGCAGACCGGCGAGTTGGTGAGCCGGTTGGTGAGGCGCACCTGCTTGACCCACTCGTCGAGCTTCTTCTGGAGAGTGTCTAAGAGCGGCTTCATCTCCTCTTCCTTCGCCTTCAGCTCTTCTTCGGTCTGCTTTTTCTCCTCTTCGTTGCCGAGGTTGACCGTGCCCTTGCCGACCGACTTCAATTTCTTGCCGTCATACTCGTTGAGCGACTGGGTCAAAAGCTCGTCGACCGTGTCGACCAGGTAGAGCACCTCGTAACCCTTGTCCCGGATCGCCTCCAGGTGCGGCGAGGTCTCGACCTGGGCCCGCGACTCGCCGGGGAGATAGAAGATCTCCTTCTGATCCTCCTTCATCCGCGAGACGTAGTCCTTGAGCGAGGTGAGCTTCTCGGGATCGGCGGACGACTCGAAGACCAGGAGCTCTAAGAGCTTCTCCTTGTTCTCATAGTCGGCGCTCACCCCCTCCTTGATGGCGCGGCCGAACTCCTTCCAGAACTTCAAGTACTCGTCGTACTCCTTCTCCTTCATCTCGGTCAGGACGTCCAAGATCTTCTTGGTCAGACCCTTCCGGATGAGGGTGATGAAGCGGTCCTGCTGGAGCATCTCGCGGGAGACGTTCAAGGCGAGATCCGGCGAATCGACGACGCCGCGGATGAAGCGCAGGTAGCGCGGCAGCAGGTCCTCGCACTTCTCCAGGATCTGGATGCGCTTGACGTAGAGCTGGAGGCCGACTTTCGAGGCGACGTAATAGAGGTCGTAGGGCGCCGCCGCCGGGATGAAGAGGAGAGCCTGGTACTCGACTCGTCCCTCCGCCTTGTAGGAGACGACCTTGAGCGGCTCGGTCCAGTCGTTCGAGACATGGCGGTAGAAGTCGTTGTACTGCTCCTTGGTGACCTCGGCCGGCGGCATGGTCCAGATCGGCTTCATGGAGTTGAGGGTCTTCTCCTCCAGCGCCATCTTGGGCTTCTCGCCGGTCTCCTTCTCCTTGGCGAGGTCCTCGATCTCCGGGTCCTTCTCGGCGGTCAAGACGATCGGGTAGGAGACGAAGTCGGAGTAGCGGCGGACGATGCGGCTGATCACCCAGCGGTCGCTGAAGTCGTCCATGCCGTTGTCGCGGTCCTCGGGCTTCAAGAAGAGCTTGATCGTCGTGCCGCGGCCGATCTTCTCGCTCTCGGGGACGTCGGAGATCTTGTAGGTGCCGTCGCCGGTCGACTCCCAGCGGGTGGCCGCGGTCTCGCCCGCCCGGCGGGTGACCAGCTCGACCCGCTCGGCGGCCATGAACGAGGAGTAGAAGCCGACGCCGAACTGGCCGATGAGCTCGGCGATGGTCTGCTTCGACTCGCCCTCTTTGAGCCGGTTGACGAGCTCGCGAGTGCCGGACTTGGCGATCGTCCCGATGTTGTTGATCACCTCGTCGCGGCTCATCCCGATGCCGTTGTCGTGGACGGTGACGGTCCGGGCATTGCGGTCGGCGGCGAGGCGGATCTCGAGCTTCTCGTCACCCTCCAAGAGCTCGGGCTTGGTGAGCGCCTCGAAGCGCAGCCGGTCGAGGGCGTCCGAGGAGTTCGAGATCAGCTCGCGGAGGAAGATCTCTTTGTTCGAATACAGCGAGTGGATCATCAGATCCAGCAGCTGTTTGGTCTCGGCTTGAAAGGCTTTGGTCTCAACGACTGGAGCTTCGGTAACTTCGGTGGCTTCGGTAGCCATGGGGGCCTCCTCCTAGAGTGCTGGATCGCCCGTAGGATCGACGGGGTCACGCCGCGGTTTGGAAGCCGACCCGAGACTGATCCCTGAGTGCAGAGGGCTCAGGTCAAGGCGGCAGACTGAAATTTTAGTGCGAGTCGCGCAAACTTTCAACTCGTCCTATTGAATCTCAATCCGCACCGTCTGTATTCCCTCGGCGATCCGGACCTCGACGATCTTGGCCTCCTTGGGCCGTTCGACGACGCTGATCTCGCCGTTGCGCTCCAGGCGCGCCTCGGCGACCCGCTTCTCGTCGGCGGTCTTGGCGTGGAGGCGGAGGGCCTCTTCGAGGTCGCGCTCGCTGATGTGCTCCTTGCGCATCTGCTCCCAGTCGATCCGCCCCTCCTCGATGACCCGGTGGGGTTTGCCCTTGACCAGGGCGCCGAAGGGGTGCGAACGGAAGGAGACGAAGGCGACGGCCCGGTGGGCGGCGACGAGGACGAGGGCGGAGACGAGGGTGACGAGGAGGTGGGCCGTGCCGTTGATGGCGCGCGAGAGGACCGAGCCTAAAACGAAGCCGAGGACGATGTCGAAGGGGGACTGCCGGCCGAGCAGCCGGTTGCGGCCCAGGCGGATGATAAGGAGCCCCACGAGGTAGACGAGCAGGGCACGGAGCGAGACCTGGAGCAGGGTGTACGAGCGGGGATCGGTATCGACCCCGAAAGCCCAGCGGAGACTTTCCCAGAGCGCGTGCATGGGTCCCCCTTGTCGGTGGCGTGTGACGAAGATGTGTCAGCCCCGCGGGCGATTTGCAGCGTTCGTGCCACTCCGCGAAGCTATGATCCCCTCCATGACCGCCGCCAATCTTGCCGACATCGCCATCCGCGACGCCTCGCCAGCTTTCTGGGCGGCGCTCTCGCCGCTCGGCCGGCAGGCCCAGGTGCCGGAGAACTTCCTCCCCCAGCAGACCGCCGAGGCCCGGGGGAAGACCTGGAACGCGACCATCGGCCAGATCACCGACGGCCGCGGCGGGGCCCTGCCGCTCCCCCCCATGGCGGCGGCGCTCGGCGGTCTCGATCCGGTCCGGCGCAACCAGGCCTTCCTCTACTCGCCGGTCGAGGGCTTCGCCGAGCTCCGCCGAAGCTGGCGGGAGCGCCAGCGCCGCGGGCGGCCCGAGGCCCTGCCCTCGGGCCTCCCCATCGTCACCTCCGGCCCCGTCCTCGCCCTCTCCCTCGCCGCGACGCTCTTCCTGGACGCCGGGCGGACCGTGGTGCTCCCCGCTCCTCACCCCCCTGGCTACCCCGACATCTTCACCCTCCGCACCGGCGCCCGAGCGCTCTTCGCTCCAGAGTCTGCCCTGGCCCCTGCCCTGACGGAGCTGCCGCCCGGAGAGCCGGTCCTGGTGGTGCTCCGAACCCCGGCCGGGCCCGGGGAGCCTGTTCTATCCGAGGAGGAGCGGCGGAGGGTGATCGAAGCTCTGGCCCGCGCCGCCGCCGAGCGGCCCCTGATCGCGCTCCTCGACGACACCTGGGAACGGCAAGGAAGCTCCCTCTTCTGGGATCTCCTCGGGCTTCACCCCAACCTCATTCCGGTCAAGGTGGACGGCGCGGACGGCGAGCTCGGCTTCCCGGGTGGGGGAGTGGGGTTCCTCACCTTCCCTTTCGCTCCCGAGACCGCGGTGGCGACGGCGATCGAAGGGAAGGTCAAGATGCTGTCGCGGGCAGTCGTGGGGTCGCCCCCGGCGGCGGGGCAGGCGATTCTCCTCGCCATTCCTGTCACCCCGCAGTAATCTTGATTCTCTAATACTTCCTCACATACTGCCGGCCAAGACGCATCTGGCTGGCGGAACCGGAGGACCCCTATGAAGAAGAAGCTCAGCAGGATGAAGCTCTCGCGCGAGACATTGCGGCATCTGGACGACTCCTCGGTAGCGGGCGTAGCGGGCGGAATCGTCACCGTCAGAGCCCCCTGCTCGCAGGGCGACTCGGTCGACGTCTGCTGCACCGACGCCTGCACCGGGAGCTGCCCCCAGAGCTGCCGGTTCATCTGCCCGTTGTGATCTGGGCGGCCCCCGCCTGACGGCGAGACGCCTTCTTTTACCGTCCCGAGGTCGCGCCGGCCCAACCGTTGGCGCGACCTCCTCCTTTTCTCCCCCTACCGCGGCCACGGCACCCACGCCCCTTTCCGCTCCGGAGGCCGCGCTTGCCGGCCGGCGGCGGGGCAGGCGATCCTGCTCGCCGGACTCTCAGGAATTGGATTAAACTCGGTGTCAGAAACCAGTCGACCCGAGAGGAGGATCGAATGAAGAAGAAGGCCCCCAAGATGACGCTCTCCCGCGAGACGCTCCGGGATCTCGACGAGGACCTGACGGGGAAGGCGGCCGGCGCCGCTTTTCCAACCGTGGGTTGCTCCAATGGTCGGGCGACCTGCTACACCTGCGGTGCCGACCCCGGTGCCGTCGGCGGCGCCCATCCCGCCATTGCCTGCGCTTAAGAGAGCGTTGACCCTCAGGGGCGCGTCCGGCCACGTGGCCGCGGCGCGCCCGTTCCGCCCTACCGCAGCCAATCCTCCAACTGCACCCGCGAGTCCGTCCCCTCGTCCCGGTACTTGACGATCACCGGGGTGGCGAGCGAGAGGCCCCAGTCGCGGCCGGCGCCCTTTGTCACGGCGCGGGCGCCGGGGACGACGACGGCTCCCTCGGGGACGACGAGCGGCCCGTCTCCCTGGGGGCGGTGGATGGTCTCTTTCACCAGGTCGTAGATCGGGGTCGAGCGGGTGAGGATGGTGCCGGAGGCGAGGACGGCCCGGCGCTTGACGACCGTCCCCTCGTAGACGCCGCAGTTGCCCCCCACCACCACCTCGTCCTCGACGATCACCGGGAGCGCCCCGACCGGCTCGATCACCCCGCCCAACTGCGCCGCGGCGGAGAGGTGAACGCGCTTGCCGACCTGCGCGCAGCTCCCACCAGGGCGTGCGAGTCGACGACCGTCCCGTCGTCGACGTAGGCGCCGACGTTGATGTACATCGGCGGCATGCAGATCACCCCCTTGCCGAGGTAGACCCCGTCCCGGATCGAGGAGCCGCCGGGGACGAGCCGCACCCCGCTCGCCGTGGTCAGTGGGCGGAGCGGAAAGGTCTCCTTGTCGAAGAAGGGGTGGCGGCCGAGGTTCTCGGCGCTCCCGGCGATGCCGGCGACCGACATGTCGATCACCCTCCCCAGCCGGAAGCCGAGGAGGATGCCGCGCTTGACCCAGGGGTTCGTCCGCCAGCCCGAGGGGCTTGAGACATCGGGCTCCGCGGCCCGCGCCTCGCCGCGGTCGAGCGCGGCGCGGAAGCGGGCGAGGAGGTCGAGATCGTCGGCGGAGGGGCTCTCCGGCGGCGCTTCCCACAGCCGCTCGATTTCGGCAATCAATTCGGCCAGCGTCTGCGAATCCGCCGAGCTGGGCGGCTCTCCGGCCGGCATCACGCCCCGACCGCCGAGGCCAGGAGGCTGTCCTCGGCGCCGCCGGGAAGGAGCCCGAGCTCGACCAAGACCTTCTCGATCTTCTGGAGACTTGAGGGCTCGGGCGCCACCATGGGGAGGCGCCAGACCGGCTCGATCAGCCCCATCAGGGCGAGGGCGGCCTTGACCGGGCCGGGGTTGGCCTCGACGAAGTTGATCTCCATCAGGGGGAAGAGCCGGCGGTGCACCTCGAGCGCACCGGGGAAGTCCCCCTCCAGGCAGAGCGAGGCGAGGCGGGCCATGGCGAAGGGGATCTCGTTGCTGGCGACCGAGATGATCCCCACCCCGCCGAGCGCGATGAGCGGCAGGGTGATGGCGTCGTCCCCCGAGAGGACCAGGAAGTCCTCGGGGACGTGCTGGAAGATGGCGGTGATCTGCGAGATGTTCCCCGACGCCTCCTTGACCCCCACGATGGTGTCGATCTCGGCCAGCCGGCCGAGGGTCGCCGGGGTGACGTTGGTGCCGGTCCGGCTGGGGACGTTGTAGACGAGGATCGGCAGCCGGGTGGCTTTGGAGATCGCGTGGTAGTGCTGGTAGAGCCCCTCCTGGGTGGGCCGGTTGTAGTACGGGGTCACCGAGAGCAGGCCGTCGACCTGCATCGACTCGTACTCCTTGGCCATCTTGATCACGCCCGCGGTGTCGTAGCCGCCGGCCCCGGCGAGGACGGGGACCTTCCCCTTGGCCTCCTCCAGGGTGATCTCGACCACCCGCCGCTGCTCCGCTTTCGAGAGCGTGGGATTCTCGCCGGTCGTGCCGCAGGGGACGAGGAAGTGGATGCCGCTCTCGATCTGCCGGCGGAGGAGACGCCTTAGAGCCTCCTCGTCGAGCGAGAGGTCGTGGCAAAAGGGGGTCACCAGGGCGGTGCCGCAGCCTTGGAACATGGGGTCTCCCGAAGAGATCGTCTTAAAGGACCTCTTCCCAGATATCGCCGAACTCGTAGAAGCCCTGCCGGCCGAGGAGCCAGCGGGCGGCCTGGAGCGCGCCGCGGGCGAAGCCGGTCCGGCTGCGCGCCCGGTGCTCCAGGGTGATCGTATCAGCCTCCGAGTCGAAGCCGAGGACGTGGGTGCCGGGGATCGCGCCGGCGCGGCTGCTCGCGACGTCCACAGGCCGTGCGAACCCCGCCCCCTCGACCCGCCGGACCAACTCGAGGAGCGTGCCCGAGGGGGCGTCCTTCTTCTTGTCGTGGTGGATCTCGTAGGCCCAGGCGCCGTACTCCTCGGCCTCCGCCATCAGCCGGCCGGCGGCCGCCGCCAACCGGTAGAAGATCTGCACCCCGATCGAGAAGTTGGCGCCGTGGACGAGCCCCGAGCCGGCCTGCTCGACCGCGGCGCGCACCCGTGGCAGCTCCGCCCCCCAGCCGGTGGTGCCGACGACGACCGGAATGCCGAGCGCCGCGAGGCGCTCGACGTTGCCGGGGACCGCCGCGGCGACCGAGAAGTCGATCGCGACGTCGATCCCCGCCAACTCCTCCCGGCGCTCCGTCGTGAGGGTGGCGGCGACCTCGAAGCCGTACTCCGGGGCGAGCTCGGCCACCAGGCGGCCCATCCGTCCGTAACCCACGAGAGCGAGCCGGTTCATCTCCAGTCCTCCTCCCGGATGAGCCGGGCGTGAAGCTCGGCGAGGACCCGCGGGGCCTCCGCCTCGGCGACCCCGAAGCGCACCGCCGGAGCGGCGCCCTCGCCGACCAGGCAGGGCTCGTACCCGGCGGCGGCCGCCAGAGCGCGGGCGGCGAGCTCCGGGGAGGTCGCCAGGTCCTCGCTCACCAGCGAGATCACCGCCCTTCCAGGCTCCAGACTCTCCCGGGCCGGAATCCCCGGCCAGGCGAAGAGCGGGTGGGCCGCGGTGCGGTAGGCGAGCGAGAGGATGCGCGGCGGGGTGCCCGCCGCCCGGCGGCCGATCAAGGTGCCGCCGGCCTCCGGGTTCCGCGAGTTGAGGACCCGGATGGGGACGTCGCCGCGGCGCGCCGGCTCGATGGTGCCGGGGTGGGGCTTCTTCGACCCCGAGCAGGCGAGCTCCAGGGCCTCGGCGAAGGAGAGGCTGGGGACCACCCGCGCCTCCGGGACGAGCCGGGGGTCGGCGGTGAGGATGCCGTCGACGTCGGTCCAGATCTGCACCTCCTCGGCCCCGAGGGCGGCACCGACGATGGCGGCAGAGAAGTCCGAGCCCTCCTTGCCGAGGGTGGTCGTCACCCCCTCGGCCGTCGCGCCGACGTAGCCGCCGAGCACCGGGACCCCCCCGACGCCTCCAGCGCTTCCGGCATTGAGGATCGGCGAGAGCGCCGCCTGGAGGCGCTCGTCGGTCGCCTCGTAGTCGGGCCGGGCATGGGTGAAGCGGTCGTCGGTGACGATCACCCGTCGGCAGTCGACGCAGGTGGCGTCGATCCCACCCTGGAGGAGCGCCGAGGCGAGGACGGCCGAGGAGAGGAGCTCGCCGAAACCGGCCACCAGGTCCTCGTCCCGCGGGGTGAGGGCACGGACCTCGGCGATCCTCCCGAGAGCCTGGTCGAGCTCGCCGAAGTGCTCGCGAAAGACGCTGTCGAGACTCCCGGCCGGGGTGACCGCCGCCGCCTCCCGGCGGTGGAAGCTCTCGATCTCGGCCGCGACGGCCCGCGCTCCGGCGAGGTCGCCGCCGACGGCTGCCGCGGCGGCGTCTAAGAGCCGGCGGGTGGTCTTCGCCATGGCGGAGACGACGACCGTCGGCCGGCGGGGGAGGCGCTCGCGGACGAGGGCGACCACCCGGAGGATCCCGGCGGCGCCGTCGACCGAGCTGCCGCCGAACTTGAGGACGATCATTAGAGAAGCCCTTCGCTCCGCATCATCTCGGCGTTCAGGACCGCCGCCCCGGCGGCGCCGCGGAGCACGTTGTGCGAGAGGGCGACGAGCTTCCAGCCGAGGACCGGACACTCCCGGAGCCGCCCCACCGCCGTCCCCATCCCCCGTTCGAGGCCGGCGTCGCGGCGCGGCTGCGGCCGGTCGTGGCCGGCCATGAGGTGGATCGGCTGGCGCGGGGCAGAGGGGAGCTCGCGCTCCTGGGGCAGACCGCGGAAGCCGGTGAGCGCCGCCTCGATCTGCTCCCGCGACACCTTCTCTTCCAGCTCGAAGGAGGTGGTCACCAGGTGACCGTCGATCGACGGCACCCGGTTGCAGGCGGCGGAGACGGCGAGGGGCAGAGGGCGGACGACCCCGGCTCCGGCGTCGAAGTCGCCGAGGATCTTCGGCGTCTCGGTCTCGATCTTCCGCTCCTCGTCGCCGCCGATGTAGGGGATGACGTTGCCTAGGATGTCGAGCGAGGGGACGCCCGGATAGCCCGCCCCGGAGACCGCCTGGAAGGTGGTGACGATGGCGCGTTTCAAGCCGAACGGCCGGAGGGCGGCGAAGGGGAGGACGAGGACGACCGCGGCGCAGTTGGGATTGGTGACGATGGCACCGCTCCACCCCCGCTGCCGGCGCTGGACGGGGAGGAGCGCGAGATGGCCGGGGTTGACCTCCGGCACGAGGAGCGGCACGTCCTCGTGCATCCGGAAGTGGCCCGAGTTCGACACGACGATGTGCCCGGCCGCGGCGAAGGCGCCCTCGATCTCGCCGGCCTGGGCGGAGGCCATGGAGGAGAAGACGAGCCGCGGCCCCTTGCCGGGCACGCACTCCTCGACCGTCATCCCCGCGACCCGCTCCGGCGGCGGCCCCTCCTGCTGCCAGCTCGTCGCCTCGCCATAGCGCTTGCCGGCGCTCCGGTCGGAGGCCGCCACCCAGGTGAGCTCGAACCAGGGGTGGTTTTCGAGCAGCTGCACGAAGCGCTGGCCGACGGTGCCGGTCGCGCCGAGAATCCCGACCTCGATCTTCTTGTCCATGACCTCTCCCGTCTACGCTGGGCAGAGTAGTGCCGCCTCGGGCAGCCGTCAATGGGAGAGGCGGGAGAGCCGGCGGGCGGGCTGCTCTCGGCTGGCGACGACCGCGAGCTCGAGGGGAGCCGCTGCCCCTCGGCCGGCGACGGCCGCCCGCTCGAGGGGAGTCGTTGCCCCTCGGCCGGCGACGACCGCCAGCTTAAGGGGAGCCGCTGCCCCTCGGCTGGCGATGACCGCGAGCTTGAGGGCAGTCGCTGCCCCTCGGCGGGCGACGAGCGCGAGCTTGAGGGCGGTCGCTGCCCTTCGGACCGCGACGATCGCTAGCTTAGGGGGAGTGGCTGCCCCTCGGCCGGCGATGACCGCCAGGCTTCCTGGGGAGAGCGGCGCGCCGGATTACGCCCGCCGCCGGGAGGGTTCGCGTTACCGCAGGTGGTCGCTAGAGGCGAGAAAGCTGGCGCACGAGGTCGCCGTAGAGCTCCACCGCTTCCACCAGCTGGCGTTTGGGCACCCGCTCGTCGGCGGTGTGGGCGACGTGGATACTGCCCGGCCCGAGGAGGAAGGGCTCGCCCCAGCTGGAGAGCCGCGGCACGTCGGTCGTGTACTTGACGACCGTGGTCTCGAACCCCGGGAGCGAGCCCAGGTGGACGGCCGGCACCTCGCGCCAGAGCGCCACCTGGGCGCCGGCCGCTTCGATGGCGGCAAAGAGGGCGCGCCGGAGCTCCGCGGTCTCCCCCACGGTTCGGACCATGACCTCCGCCCGCGCCTCGTCGGCCACGACGTTGGGGGCGCGGCCGCCCGCGAGGGTACCGATGTTGATCGTCGTCTCCCCGAGCACCGGGTCGCTCGGCAGGGGGACGGCGCGGAGCCGGTCGAGGGCGGCGAGGAGCTTGTCGATCGCGGAGTCGCCGAGCTCCGGGTAGGCCGAATGCGCCATCCGGCCCTCGGCCCTGACCTCTAGATAGAGCGCCCCCTTGGAGCCCAGAGCCAGCCGGTTCTCGGTCGGCTCGCCGTTCACCAGGTACCGCGACCCCCGCGGCTCCCCGTTCGCCGCAATGGCACCGACGCTGTCGGTCTCCTCGCCGACGACGAGGAGGAGCCCGAAGCCGGAAGCTCCCTCCGCGAGCAGCCCCTCGATCGCCAGGATCATGGCGGCGATCCCCCCCTTGGTATCGCAAGCCCCGCGGCCGAAGACGTGCTCGCCATCCTCCGAAGAGGGAACGAACGGCGGCACCGTATCCATATGGGTCGAGAGGACGACCACCGGCTCCCCCAAGCCGGCGAAGAGGTTGAACCGCTCCCCCGCAACCGGCATCCGTTCGACCTGCCCGCCGGTGCGGCCGGCGATCTCCGAGAGATGAGAGAAGAGGAAGTCCCCCACCGCCCGCTCGCGGCCGGTCGTGGAGTCGAGGTCGATCAGGGCCCGGGTGAGGGCGAAGAGGTCCATGAGGGGATGGAGTCGGGAGGCTTGCCGATCCCGGGCAGCGTAGTGCGGCCCGGTGGAGGTGTCAAACGACGGAGGGCCAACGGCGCGAGTTAGGCAACATCAACGCGCCCCCGGCCGCGCCGCTTCTCGCCCTCGGTGGGCATCGGCTTATAATTAGAGGATGTTCTCCCGCCATCCCGAGGTCCCGCAAGAGGCCCGGCTCTTCGGCCGGTTCGCACGCTTCGCCCTCCTTTTGAGCTTTCTCGCTGGGGGCTGGTTCTTCGTCCAGGGCGGCCTGGACCTCTACTGGGTCCATGCCAGCCGGAGCTGGCCGACGGTGTCCGGCCGCGTGGTCTACTCCCTGGCCGCCGCGACGGAGACCTCGCGCCGGACAAGCCGGGTCCTTCGTTCGTTCACGCCTTATGTGCAGTATGTCTACCGGGTAGAGGGCCAGGATCACATCGGTACCAGGATCGCCATGGACGGCAATGGCTATGGTGAGGCCTACTCGCGGTCCACGGTCGCCCGCTACCCCGAAGGCGCGACCGTGCAGGTCGCCTACGACCCCGGCTCTCCGCAGCGCGCCTGCCTGGAGCCCGGGGCCAACCGGGGTTCTGCCGGCTGGTGGTTCTTTGCGGGCTTCGGGATCTGGCTCTGCGGCTCCGTACTGGTGCTCTCGTACGCCCTCCACCCCAGGCGGAAAATTTGGCGTCCTCGCGAGCCCGACCCCGAGATCATCGCCCTGGGGCTCGACGTCCCGCCCTCCCGGCCGCCCTCCGCTTGAAGCCACCTATGGCTCGAGAGGACGACGACCAGCTCCCCCTCAAACGGAAGGAGGCTCTGGCAGAGGGGTTGATCTGTCCACTGTTTCGCACCACAATCCGCGAATTGTGCCGGCGCTCAATGTCTTCATTGACGAATCAGGGGACTTCGAGTTTTCCCCGAAGGGAAGCCGTCTTTTCGTCCTGACAGCCGTGAGTACCTCGGGTTGTGAAGGTCTGCTGAAGGACTATTTCGAGCTCAAACAGCATCTTGCGCTGAGCGGTGCCGGGCTGGAGAGATTTCACGCCACCAACGACTCCATCGCGACGCGCGGAGCCTTCTTTGACTTCATCGCCCAGCATGTAGACCACCGCTGCGTGAGGGTCGACTCTGTCATTGCGCGTAAGAACAGAGCCAATCCCGTGGTCCGCGAGCCCGAGGTCTTCTATTCGATGATGTTGAAGTTCCTGCTGAAGTGGATCTTTGCCCGCCATCAGGCGACCGCGGACGCCCTCCTGGTCTGGACCGATCTGCTGCCGAAGCGCAAGAAACGCGAGACCTTCGAGAAGGCGGTGAAAACCTACCTGGCCAAAGAGCTTCAGACGCACGCTCCCTACCAACTTCACCACCACTCCTCCGCCTCGCATCCCCTCCTGCAGGTCGCGGATTACTGCTGCTGGGCCGTGTCAAGGAAGTGGAGAGGCGAGGAGGGCCATCACTTCGACAAGATCCGGTCGGCAGTGGCGAGCGAGTTCGATGTCTTTGAGCGGGGGAGAATCGAGTACTACTAAAAAACTTTGACCCACCCACCTATCCACAACGGAGTGTGGAAGAGCCCAGGGGCTCGTTCGGCGGGTGGGTACCTTTGAGAGAAGAGTACTACACCCCCGGGGAGAGCGTCAATGAGGCGGCGGCCCCCCGCTTCGGGTAAGATGTGCCGCCATGATCCCAATCGACCTTTCAGGCAAGCGTGCCCTCGTGATGGGCGTCTCCAACTCGCGGAGCCTCGGCTGGGCCATTGCGGCGCGGCTGCGGGACGCGGGAGCGGAGCTCGCCTTCAGCTACCAGGGGGAGCGGCTCAAGGCCGACCTCTTGAAACTCACGAAGGACATGCCGGGCACCCGGCTCGCCCAGTGCGACGTCACCAACGAGGAGGAGCTCCACTCCCTCTTCACCGGCTTGCAGGAGGCCTGGGGTGGGCTCGACTATGTCGTCCACTCGATCGCCTTCGCGCCGCGGGCGGCGATGGACGGACGCTACATCGAGACCACCCGGGAGGACTGGCAGACCGCTCTCGGGATCTCCGCCTACTCGCTGGTCGCCGTGGCCCGCGAGGCCGAGCCGCTGCTAAGGGAGGGGAGTGCGATCATCACCCTCACCTACTATGCCGCCGAGAAGGTGGTCCCCAAGTACAACGTCATGGGGATCGCCAAGAGCGCCCTCGAAGCCTCGGTCCGCTACCTCGCCTACGAGATGGGGAAGCAGGGGGTGCGGGTCAACGCGGTGTCGGCCGGGCCGGTCCGCACGGTGGCGGCGCGGAGCATCCCCGGTTTCGTCAAGATGTACAGCAAGGTCGGGAGCATGGCCCCGCTGGGCCGCAACGTCACCCATGAGGAGGTCGGCAACCTCGGCCTCTATCTGCTCTCCCCCCTGGCCTCCGGGGTGACCGGCGAGACGGTCTACGTCGACGCCGGTTTCCACGTCATGGGGATGGACCTCTCCGAGGAGTAGACCGCTTGGAAGCCCTGATTCTGGCGGGCGGGAGCGGCACCCGCTTCTGGCCGCTGTCGCGCAAGCTCCGCCCCAAGCAGCTCCTGGCCTTAGACGGCCCGCGGAGCCTCCTCCAGGGGACGGTCGATCGGCTGGCGCCGCTCGTCCCCCCGGAGTCGGTGTGGATCGTCACCACCCGGGCGCTCGCCGCGGAGGTCCGCCAGCAGCTCCCCGAGGTGCCGCCGGAGCAGGTGCTGGAGGAGCCCATGGGGCGAAACACCGCGCCTGCCATCGGCTGGGCGGTCCGCTCGCTCCCCGAGACGGCGCGGCGGGGCGTCGTCGCCGTCCTCCCCGCCGACCACCGGATGGCGGATGCCGCGGCCTTCCGGGACACCCTCGGCCGGGCTGCCCGGGCCGCCGAGGCCGAAGACCGGGTGATGACCCTGGGGGTGGTGCCGCGCTGGGCCGAGACCGGCTACGGCTATCTGGAGCTGAGCGCCGGGGCGGACGCCTTCGGGGTGCGCCAGGTGGTCCGCTTCGTCGAGAAGCCCGACCCCGAGAAGGCCGCCCGCTTCCTCGCCTCCGGCCTCCACCTGTGGAACGCCGGCATCTTCGTCTTCCGCGGCACGACCCTCCTCGGCCACATCGCCCGGCTCGTCCCCGATCTCCACCGGGGCCTGGAGGCGATCGCGGTAGATTCGAAAGCGGTGGATATCGATGCCCTCTATGCGCAGCTGCCGGCCGAGTCGATCGACTACGCGGTGATGGAGAAGCTCGCCGGCATCGGTACCCTGCCGCTCGACTGCGGCTGGAGCGACCTGGGCTCGTGGGAGGCGCTGGCAGAAGTGCTGCCGGCGGACGCCGCGGGGAACCTCTGCCGGGGCGAGACGGTGACCGCCGACGCCCGCGGCAACCTCCTGGTCTCCGACGACGGCGGGGTGGTGGCGGTCCTCGGGGTCGAGGGGCTGGTCGTCGTCCGCACCGGGGACGCCGTTCTCGTCTGCCCGAAGGAGCGCTCGCAGGAGGTGCGGCGGCTGGTCGCCGAGCTCACCGCCCGCGGCCGCGGCGAGCTGCTCTAGGGTGAGCGAGCGCACCCACATCGCGCTTCTCGCCGGCGACCGCACCCTCGCCGAGGTGGCGGCGCCCCTGCCGCTCCCGGAGCTGGTGCCGGGGAGCGGACCGTGGGAGGTCGAGATCGGCTTCGGCAAGGGGCGGTATCTCCTCCGCCGATGCCGGGAGGAGCCGGAGCGCCGCTTTCTGGGGATCGAGATCGCCGGCAAGTACCAGCGCCGGTTCGTCGAGAAGGCGCGGCGGCGGCAGATGGGGAACTGGATGGCGCTCCGCGGCGATGCCCTCTATCTCCTCTCGGCCGTCCTCCCCACCCGCTTCGCGGAGACCGTCCATGTCTACTTCCCCGACCCCTGGCCGAAGAGCCGGCACCAGAAGCGCCGCCTGTTCGACCCCGAGACGGTCGACCTCGTCGTCGGCCTGATCGCCGACGGCGGGCGGCTCCTCTTCGCCACTGACTTCCTGGAGTACGGCGAGAAGGTCCAGGAGATTCTCACGAGCTACCCCGGCCTCGCGGTCGTCCGCCACGACCGCTGGGCGGAGGGGCCGCGGACCAGCTACGAGGCCAAGTACGAGCTCGAAGGCCGGCCGATTTTACGCCTCGAAGCCTTCTGGACGGGGCGTTCCGCCGCCCCTCTCCACCCCCGGGGGGCCGCGGCGGTCCTCGCCGCGATCTTCAAGGAAAAGGAAGAGGAGGAGTAGGTGCCCGCCCCGCCCGCCCCAATCGCCCCGCCCGAACCGGACGCACCCCCTCCGGCTCCTCCGGCCTTCACCTGGGGCGCCCTCCTCTTCCTCGCCGTCTCGATTCTCCTCGGGCTGGGCTATCTCTACTGGATGACGGCGATCGAGGGCTGGCGGGTGTGGGTGATCGTGGGGCTCATCGCGCTCATCGCCGGCTGTGCCGCCCTGGCGCACTGGGCGATGGAACGGACCCGGCGGTGATGGTTCAGCCGCCTCCTCACTGAATCGGCAGCAGCGGCCGCCCGTCCAGGTCGGCCGGAGCGGCGATCCCGGCCAGGCGGGCGAGGGTCGGTGCGAGGTCGGTCGTGTGGACCGGTTCGGCGGAGTGGCCCGTGCGGACGCCGGCGCCGAAGAAGAGGAGGGGCACGTGCCGGTCATAAGCATAGGGAGAGCCGTGGACGACCGAATCGAGGTCGATCATCGCTCCCTCGTTCAGCCGGACCATGACTCCGGCTTCGGCGACGGGTGAGGTGCCGTCGGCGAAAGCGAAGAGCGGGAAGCGCGGTATCCGGTCCGGGCGCCAGCTATGGAGGTAGAGGGCGAAGAACGGATCGCCCGGCCTCTCCGGCCCGGCGAGATCCGCCGGGGTCAGTGCCGCGGCGACGAAGTCGTGCCTCGCGACCACGGCCGCCACCCGGGCGGCGGCCTCCGCGGGCGATGCCGAGGGTCGGGCGACAGCGGCTCGCACCTCTTCGAGAACGGCCTGGATCTCCGGCTCGGTGATCCGGCGCGCGACCTCGCCGGCCTCCCGCCGGTGCTCCGGGATGTCCCCGGTGGCATGGTCGGCCGACAGCGCGAGGACGTAGCGTCCCGCCCCCACGCTCCGGTCCAGGAAGGCGAGGAAGGCGCCCAGCTCACGGTCCAGGCGGAGAAGGTTGTCGAGTTGCTCCTGGCTGAGCGGTCCGTACCCGTGGCCGATCTCGTCGACCTCGGAGACGACGATCGAGAGGACGTCCGTGGCGTCGCGCCGGCCCAGCTTGAGGGCCGTGACCGCGTCTTGCGCCAGCGCCAAGGTCGCGGCGTCCAGCAGCGGGGTCCCGGCGAGCCGCCAGGCCTGGCCCTGGGCATTCTGCCGCTCGACCGGCACCTCGTCCTTGAAGCGGTGTGGAAAGGTAGTGTGCCGGCCGCGGTATTCGTACGGCGAGGCGTCCGGCCGGGCCAGCGCCCGGGCCGCTTCCGGCACCGTGCTCTCCCAATCCAGGGCCTCCTCGCGGAAACGCGGCAGCTCCTCGCGGTTGAAATGCGTCACCCACTCCGGGTCCTCCCGGCGGTAGAACGAGGAGGTCACGAACCGGCCGGCGTCCCCCGAGTACCAGTAGACGTCACCCTTGGCGTGCCCGGCGTGGAGGAGGGAGGAGTACCGCCCGGACCCCAGGGCGACCACCCGCGCCCGCGGATCGGCGGCCAGGGCCCATTCGGAGAGGGTGCTCACGAGGATCTTCCGCGGCGACACGCCGGGCTGGCCCGGAGCGCCGACGATCGTCTCCGCGGGATCTTCGAGGGAGTCGACGAAGCGGCGTGCTCCGGGCGGGCCCTTGTAGAACGCGGCGTCCACGATGCCGTGCCGGGCGGGCGAGGCCCCCGTCGCCAGGGTCACATGGCCGGGATGGGAGACCGTGATGGCATGGTCCACCCATGCCTCGGAGTAGGACATCCCCTGCTCCCGCAGGCGCCGGAAGCCACCGGCGAACAGGGCACCGTAGCGATCGAGGAGGTCCTGGCCGAGCTGATCGACGGCGATCACCACCACCAGAGCAGGGCGTGACGCGGGCCGTGCTGCCGGCGCGCGGCCCACCGTGGAACAGCCGCCGGTCAGGGCGGCAAGGAAGAGGAGGAGAGGGGCGGCAAAGGCGTTACGGGTTCCGAGGCTCACGCCTCATCCTACGCCACTTCCTTACACCTGTGTCACCAGAATCGGACGCCCCCGGGTGATCACGATCGTGTGCTCGTGGTGGGCGGCGAGGCTGCCGTCCAGGGTGCGGATGGTCCAGCGGTCGGAGGCGAGCGCGGTCTTGCCGCTGCCGGCCGAGACCAGGGGTTCGAGGGCGAGGACCAGGCCCTCGGTCAGCCGCTGGCGCTCCAGCGGGTCGTAGAAGTTCGCCACCTCGGGGGGCTCGTGGATGGTGCGGCCGATGCCGTGGCCGCGGAGCTCTCGGAGCACGGTGAAGCCGCGGCGGCGGACCTCGGCCTCCACCTGCCGGCCGACCTCGTTGAGCGGCGTTCCGGCGCGGGCCACCCGGGCCCCCTCGGCGAAGGCGGCGTGGACGCAGCTCGCCAGGCGCCGCGCCGTGGGCGAGCCGGGGGGGACGATGACGGTCGTCGCGGCATCGGCGAAGAAGCCGCCCAGCTCGGCGGTGACGTCGATCTTCACCAGGTCGCCAGGTTCGATCCGGCGCCGGCCGGGGACGGTGTGGACGACCTCCTCGTTGACCGAGATCATGATGGCGCCGGGGAAGCCGTATACCGACCGCGGTGCCGGGGTGGCGCCGTTCTGCTTCAAGAACGCCTCGGCCACCGAGTCGAGCTCGGCCGTCGTCACCCCCGGCCGCACCTCTTCCTTCACCCGCTCGATCGTCCGGCCGACGATCCGGCCGATGCGGGTCAAGGCGGCGAGCTCTTCCGGGGTCTCGATCGACATGGCGGCCGATTCTGCCATATCCGCCGCCCTATCCACCGCCAGCTCCGGGCGGGCAATGTTTTTGCTAGATCCTCCTTTAGAAACCCGCGGTGGACCCGCAGGGAACCGCCGGTTGCCGGGTTTCACGAGCAGAAAGGAGGTTCTAGTCATGAACACTGAGCGGAACACCAAGCGCACGTTCCCGGCCCTCGCGGTGGTCGCGGTCGTCGGTCTCCTCGCCCTCGCCCTCAGCGGGTGTGTGGGGTATGGATATGGGGGCGGAGTCGGTCTCCGGGTCGGCTTCGGCCCGCCGGGCTTCCGCACCGAGGTCGCCGTCGCCGCGCCGGGGCCCGGCTACTACTGGGTGCCGGGCTACTACGACTGGGTCCCCGAGCGGGCCAACTATGTCTGGGTCGAGGGGCGCTGGGCGCTCCCGCCTCACCCGCATGCCGTCTGGGTCGCCCCGCGCTACACCCGGCGGCGCGGCGGCTACCTCTACCTCCGCGGCCACTGGCGGTAAGCTGGCGGTTCGGGCTCCGATTCGTTCCGAACGGAGCCCGTGCCAGCTCCTGAGCTCCGGCCGGCCGGGTGATATCGGGAGATATCGGGGTGATATCGGGGTGATATCCTACCGGCCGGAGGCCCCTCGTTGCTGAAGCGTCTCGCCTATCTTCTCCCCTACTTCAGGCCCTACAAGAAGAGCCTCGCCCTGGGGATCCTGACCGTCGTCGGCGCGGTCGTCTTCGGTCTCCTGAGCCCGCTCCTCGTCGGCCACGGGATCGACAGCCTGCGGGTCGCCCTCTCGGCGAGCAAGGTGCTGCGCTACGCCCTGCTGATCGTCGGGGTCGCCGCGGTGCAGGGCCTCTTCACCTATCTGCAGCGGACGATCCTCGTCACCATGAGCCGGGACATCGAGCGCGATCTCCGGGACACCTTTTTCGCGCACCTGGAGAGGCAGCCGCAGGGCTTCTTCCAGCAGCGCCCCACGGGCGACCTCATGGCGCGCGCCACCAACGACCTGCAGGCGGTCCGCATGCTCTGCGGTCCGGCGATCATGTACAGCGTCAACACGCTCCTGACCGCCCTCGGCTCGCTCCTCCTCATGGCCCGGATCGACCTCCGTCTCACCCTCCTCGCCCTCGTCACCCTGCCGGTCGTCGCCGTCGTCACCCAGGTGTTCGGTAGCCGCATCCACGTCCTCTTCGAGAAGGTGCAGGGGCAGTTCTCCGCCATCTCGGCGCGAGTGCAGGAGAACCTCGCCGGGGTGCGGGTGGTGCGGGCCTACGCTCAGGAGGGGCCGGAGCAGGCGGTCTTCGCGCGTTTGAACGACGAGTATGTCGAGGGCAACCGCCGGCTGATCACCTGGACCGCCGCCTTCCACCCCCTGCTCCAGGCGCTCATCGGGATCGGCTTCGCGGGCGTCCTCTGGTACGGCGGTCTGCTCGTCCTCCGCCACGAGATCTCGCTCGGCCAGTTCGTCACCTTCAACGCCTTCGTCGGCAAGCTGGTCTGGCCGATGATCGCCATCGGCTGGGTGATCAACCTCACCCAGCGCGGCACCGCCTCGCTCGGCCGCATCCGCGAGGTCCTGGAGCTGGCGCCCTCGATCGTCGACGAGGAGCCGCTCGTCGATCTCCCCGAGATCCAGGGCGCCGTCCGCTACCGCGACCTGACCTTCTCCTATGCGCCGGCGACTGCCGGCAGGGAGCCGGTCCTCGCGAACATCGACTTCGAGGTCGAGGCGGGGCAGACCGTGGCCCTGGTCGGCCGGACCGGCTCCGGGAAGAGCACCCTCCTCTCCCTCCTGCCGCGCCTCTTCGATCCGCCGGAGCAGAGCGTTTCAGTCGACGGGGTCGACGTGCGGCGGCTGCCCCTGGCCCGGCTGCGGGGCGCGATCGGCATGGTGCCGCAGGAGACCTTCCTCTTCTCGGCGACGGTCGGCGAGAACATCGCCCTCGGAGCCCTCGGCCAGCCGGCGGCGAGCCGGGAGCAGATCGCGGAGGCGGCCCGCCTGGCGGGCCTGGAGGAGGACCTCTCCGGTTTCCCGCAGGGGCTGGAAACGGTGGTGGGGGAGCGCGGCCTCACCCTCTCGGGCGGCCAGAAGCAGCGGGTGGCCCTCGCCCGGGCGCTGCTCCGCGAGCCGCGTATCCTGCTCCTCGACGACTGCCTATCGGCCGTCGACACCCAGACCGAGGAGCGGATTCTAAAGAATCTGCGGCAGGTGTTCGTGGGGCGCACGGTTTTCCTCGTCTCGCACCGCATCTCGACGGTCAAGGACGCCGATCTGATCCTCGTCCTCGAACGCGGCCGAATCGCCGAGCGCGGCACCCACGAGCAGCTGATCGCCACCGGAGGTCTCTACGCCGACCTCCACCAGCGCCAGATGCTCGAAGAGGAGCTGGCGGCGGTCTAACGAGCGGGACCTCAGAGAAAGGCGGTCGCCAATGCGGGTGTTGATCACTGGAGGGAGCGGCCTGATCGGCGGGGCCCTGGCTCGCGAGTTGGGGGAGGCGGGACAGGACGTCGTCGTGCTGAGCCGGAATCCGGCTCGGGTGAAGGACCTGCCACCGAACGTCCGCGCCGTGCGCTGGGACGGGGTGAGCGCGGACGGCTGGGCCGAGCTCGCGGAGGGGCCGGACACCGCCATCGTCCACCTCGCCGGCGAGAGCATCGCCGACGGGCGCTGGACCGCCGAGCGCAAGCGCCGCATCGTCGACAGCCGGGTGAAGTCGAGCACCGCGGTCGCCGCGGCCATAAGGCAGGCGAAGGTGAAGCCGCGGGTCCTCCTCCAGGGCTCGGCGGTCGGCTACTACGGGCCGTGCGGCGACGAGCTGGTGACCGAGGAGCACAAGCCGGGGGACGGCTTCCTGGCCAAAGTCTGCATCGACTGGGAGCGGTCGACGGCGGACGTCGAGGCGCTGGGGGTGCGCCGGGCGCTGCTGCGGACCGGCATCGTCCTCGCCAAGGGCGGCGGTGCCCTGGCCAAGATGGCGCTCCCCTTCCGCCTCTTCGCCGGCGGCCCCCTGGGGAGCGGTCGGCAGTGGGTGCCCTGGATTCATCTCGCCGACGAGGTCGGGGCGATCCGCTTCCTGCTCGAAAACGACGCGGCTCGCGGCCCGTTCAACCTCTCGGCCCCCGAGCCGGTCGAGAACCGCGGCTTCGGGCGCGCCCTGGGGGAGGTCCTCCACCGGCCGAGCCTCGTCCCCACCCCCGGCTTCGCCCTCCACCTGGCTCTGGGCGAGATGGCGGAGATGATCCTCGAAGGGCAGCGGGCGGTGCCCCGGGCGCTCCAGGGGCTGGGCTACACTTTCCGCTTTCCGGACCTCCGGCAGGCTCTCCACGACCTGCTCGACTGAGGATCGGGAAGGACGGAGACGACCATGCCCGAGGCGATCCGCGAGGGGGACATCCCGGGGGTGCAGCTGCGCTGCCGCCAGCCGCTCCCCATTTCACCTGCCGAGGCCTGGACCTGGCTCGTCGAGGGGGCGAAGCTCGGGCTCTGGCTGGCGGCAGAGGCCACGGTGGAGCCGGGGCCCCAGGGCTCGCTCAGGCTCTTCGAACCGGAGTCTGGCGCGGAGTCCGGAGCGGGGCGCCGCGAGCGCGGTAAGACTCTCGTCTGGGCGCCCCCGAGGCAGTGGGTCCTCGCCTTCGAGCATCTCGACGCCGGCTGGACCGCTCCCACCCGGCTGATCCTCGCCGTCCATCCCCACTCAAGCGACGTCAGCGTCTCCGAAATCGACGTCCTCCAGAACGGTTTCCAGCGGCTCCCCCTCTCCCTCGGTCTCACCGTCTGGGAAGCCTACCGCCGCCGCTGGCGTACGGCCCTCGCTCGCCTGGCGGCGGCATCTGCCCCCCCTCCCCTCCTCCCTGATACTCCCTGAAACAATAAGGGCCCCGGTCTCGCGACCGGGGCCCTCGGGGTACGGCTCGAACGATCGGCTAGAACCGGATACCGACCGAGAAGCGGAAGGTGCGCGGCGTCTGGTAGTCGAGCGGCGAGCGGGGCCGGCCGAAGCTGGCGCTCGGGCGCCAGTTGACCCCCTCGACCGGCTTGGCGGTGAAGGGGTTGAACTTCGCGAGCGTCGGATCGGTCGTCGCGTCGAAGACCCCGGTGTTGACGGCGGTGAAGCCCTTGGCGTTGAAAACGTTCAGGACCTCGGGCTCGAAGAAGATCTCGTACGACTTCTCGAACGGCCCGTTCAAGGTGAACGAGTAGTTGAGGGCGAGGTCGGTCGCCGAGATGTTCGGGGTATGGAAACGATCCCGGGCGGTGAAGTAGTAGCTCACCGCGGTCGGCGGCAGCTTGTAGCCCGGATTGGTGACGTAGAGCGAGGGGTTGACGCTGCCGATCGCCCCGTAGGGGGTGCCCGAGTAGTAGTTCTGGAGCACGCTCACGTTGAGCGCGTTGTGGGAGTTCTTGAAGAGATCCCAGACGCCATAGACCCGCACCCGGTGGCGCTGGTCGGCGGAGAGGTCACCCTTGGGGTTGTTCCAGCTCCTCTGGAGGTACTCCGGATAGAGGAAGTCGGAGGCCGCAACCGGACCATTGGCGACCGTTTCGCCGTCGAAGTTGCCCTTGAGCTCCGAGAGGGTGTAGGTGCCGCCCAGGGAGAGGGTGTCGGTTACACGGTACTGGAACTGGGTGTGCAAACCGAGATACTGCCGCTGCAGCTTGTTGGTGTTCTCGAGCACCGCCAGATCGACGACCTGGCCGGTCTGGAGGGTGACCGGACCGGTGGTCAGGTCCGTGCGGGTCGAGTAGAACGACTTCGAGTCGCGGCGGACGACGTCGGCCCGGAAAACGCCGCGGGTGCCGAGGCGCTTGGTGAAGCCGAGCGAGAGCTCCTCGGTGTAGGGCGAATCGAGCGAGCCGCGGATCACCGACTGGCCGCCCGGGATGGCGACGGCGCGGAGGTTCGTCGTGTTGGTCGTGCCTCCCTGGCTATTGAACCAGTTGAAGATCTGGTTGATGGCGTCGGCCGGGGTGGTGAAGTTGGTGGTGCCCGGCGCATTGATGCTCGGGCCGCGGTACCAGAACTGGTAGGTCGCGGGGTTGCCGGCCGCCGAGGTCGAATCGGCCTGACTGTTGGCGATCGCCGTCACGTACTGCGCGACCCCGGCGTTGACCACCCAGTCGCCGTTGCCCTTGGGGTCCCAGGCTGCCGCCAGGCGCGGGCTGATCCGGCTGTCCTTGGCGACGTCCTGGCCTTGGGAGTTGGCCCCGTTGTTCTTGTCGTAACGCAGGCCGACGTTGAAGCTGAAGTAGTTGTTGAGGCGCCACTTGTCGTTGTAGAACAAGGAGTTGGTCTTGAAGTTCGTACCCTGGCTGGCGACGAAGATCGGGTTCCACTGGATGTAGCCCGAGGTGGCGCCGGGGCCGCCCAGGAGGACCGGATAGAGCTGCCCGTTCTTGTAGACGTAGTTCGAGAGAATGATCCGGTAGTCGCTGCCCGACTGGTGGTTGTCCGCCTTGCGGATGTCGTCGAAATTGTCGTAACCGAACACCATGTCGTGGGCGCCGACGGTGTCGTTCGACAGGAAGTACGAGCCCTTGACGACGGTGTTCCGGTTGTTGCGCTCCTCGGGGGAGCAGACGCCGCAGAAGGTCGGCGCATTCCAGCGGAAGCCGGTGGGCCGGTCGACGAACAGCGTGCCGTTGACGAGATCGGTGAAGGTCGACCCGGCGTGGAGGAAGCTCTGCTCGCGCTGCGAGTACTGGGCCTCGGCGAAGAACTTGTCGGTGAAGACGCCGCTGTAGTTGAAGGCCTCGAGCTTCTGGGGGAGGCTCCGGTTGACCAGGCTCTTCAGGTCGAGGACGTTGCCGAAGACGTTGCCGGCCTGAGTCTGATCGATCTTGATGTAGGAGCCGACGATCCGCTGGCCCTCGGTCGGCGAGAGGGTGAGCTTACCCTCGTAGCGCTTCTCGTCGTTGACGACCGGGAAGGCGAGACCTGCCACGCCGGGAGTGGGGACGACGGTCGTGCCGGTCAGCGACTGCTTGAAGTCGCGGCCGGCGCCGAAGTACCAGAGGCGGTCCTTGAGGAAGTAGCCGCCGAGGGTCGCCTCATAACGATTGCTGATCTTGTCCGTCCGGGTGACCGTGCGATCGGTGGGCGCCACCCACCTATCGTTGATCAGGCTGTCGCGCGCGCTCGCGTGCACGTCGTTGCCGCCCGACTTGGTGATCGTGCTGACGACGCCGCCGGCGAAGCGGCCGTACTCGGCCGAGACCGAGGAGGTCGAGACGGTGGTCTCCTGGATGGCATCCTCGATGAAGAGGTTGTATGGCTGGCCGCGGAGGTTCTCGTTGACGACGACGCCGTTGACGAGGAAGAGGTTCTCGTAGGACTGGCCGCCCGAGATGGTGATGCCCTGCGACGGGCCGGTCGAGCTGACGCCGGGGGCGAGCAGCACGGTGTTGACGATGTCGCGGGCGATCGGCAGTTCCTCGACCAGCTTCTTCTCATAGGTGGTCTGGGCCTGCGGGGTGACGGAGATGGTCTCGGCCGTGCCGGTGACGACGATCTCCTCGGAGACCTTCTCGACCGACATGTTGAGGTCGAGCGGGGTCGTCTGGGAGGCCGCCAGGGTGACGGTCCGCTCCAGGGGCTGGAAGCCCTGGAGCTCGAACTTCACCGTGTAGTCACCGGGCGGCAACAGGGGGAGGATGTAATCCCCGTTGCTGGTGGTGACGGTGGTCCGGGTGCCCTGCAGGTTGGCGGAGCTGACCGACACGGTCACCCCCGGCAGGCCCTTGTTCTCATTGGACACCTGACCCCTCAGGGTGGCGGTGGGGATCTGGGCCAGTGCCGGCAACGCCAGGAGGATGGCAGCGGCCAGGCAGAGGAGAACGGTTTTCAATCTGATCAAGCGTGACTCCTTTCGAGTCAGGCTCCTCGCGCCGCGAGAGAGCGGGGTTGACTACAGACATGGAAAAGAAGAAGAACCAGGCACCCTCGGGTGAAGCGGTCCCCTGTTCCGAGCCGCAACGGAGTCGCGGGTCGTCCACCTTGAGGATGCGGATCACGAATGCGGATAGGCAATTGTTATGCCGTTCGTAACGCTTCTCGGGCTTACCGGGAAGTCCTTGAAAAGGCAGGAGTTGTAGAAAGAGCAACGGTGTCGGCCGCAGATCGATCCAACCGCCCCGGTCCAGTTTTTTGATTTCTCTCCAAGGATTTGGATCTACTTCGTGCCTAGGGACCCCAGAGCTCGCGGATGGCGGTCCCCACCTCCTGGCGCAGCTCCTTCGGCGTATAGACCCGGAAGCGCTCGATGCGGGAGAGGTGGCGGATGAACTGGCTCGCCTCGGCCATCGGCTCCAGGCTGCCGTCGTGGCGCCGGACGAGGACCCGGCTGGTGCGCAGGCGGTGGGGGTCCTTGGCGGAGTTCGAGACCAGGAGGTTGCCGGCCCCGAAGCGCTCTGCGAGGGTCGGGAGGAGGGCCTCGAAGCCGCGCTTCTCCTCGGCCGAGAGGTGCTCCCGGGTCTCGAAGGCGACGGGGAAGTGATCGCGGTCGACCACCGCCCGGGCATGGAGCGAGGGGGAGCGCCGCATGGCGGCCCAGACCGCCACGTCGTCCTCCTCCAGAAAGGCCTCCGGGGAGTCCGGCCAGCGGTGGCCCTGCTCTTCGAGCCACTGGTTCAAGTGGAGCTCCAGGGCCTTGCCGGTGGCGTTGAAGTAGACCTGGGTGAACATATAGTAGCGGGCCATCACCAGGGCCTCGACGGCGTGCACCCCGCCCTCCTCGAGACCGACCCCGAAGTTCCCCGTCTTCGGGTCCGCGATCGGCAGCAGGGTCTCGAGCAGGCGGTCGAGGTCGAAGTTGCCGTAGCGCACGCCGCAGAAGAGGCTGTCGCGGAGCAGGTAGTCCATCTTGTCGACGTCGAGCTCGCCGGAGACGATCTGCGAGAGGAGACGTTCGACGGTGCCGGGAGGCCCGGTCTCCCCCGGGGCGGGGCCGCCGCCGGAGAGGAGACAGAGGACGTCGCCGGGGGTGATGCCGTCGCCCCAGCGCGCGAAGATGCGCGCCATCTCGGAGGAGGCGATCATCCGCCGGGTCATCTCCTCGTGGTCGATGCCGCCTGAGAAGAGCTCTTCTGCCGAGTGGCTGAACGGGGCATGGCCGAGGTCGTGGAGGAGGGCGGCCACCCGCGCCAGGCGGCGCTCGCGCGAGCGCTCTCCCGCCGGCAGCAGGCCGCCGCTCCGGGCGGCGAGGGCGTCGTAGGCCCGCCCGGCGAGGTGCATGGCCCCCAGGACGTGGCTGAAGCGGCTGTGCTCGGCGCCGGGGAAGACGAGGAAGGTGAGGCCGAGCTGGTGGATGGTGCGCAGGCGCTGGAGCGGCCGGCTGTTGATCAGCGCCGCTTCGAGCGGGTCGGCACGGATGAAGCCGTGGATGGGATCGCGGAGCGAGAGCACGGGCGCGACTCTATCGCGGCTCAGGCTCTCCGCTGGGTACCGGCTTCAAGCTCGATCCTGCGGGCGGGCTCCTTCGGGCGCTTCGCGCGGCCAGTCGCGCCTCGAGCTCGAGCCGGGTTCAATTGAGCTGCGACTTCCCCGCCAGATGCCGGAAGGAGTGGAGCTGGTCGACCACCTGCTGGCGGGCGTGGAGGATCGAGAGCACCGAGAGGGCCCGGTCGGGGAGCGACTCGCAGAGGAGGGCGAGCTTTCTCACCGCCGGCAGGTCGAGCTCGGCGGCGAGCCGGTTGACCAGCTCCTCGAAGCCGGAGGCCGCGGCGAGCGCATCGAGCTCTGTCGCGGCCAGGGGGAAGGCGTCCCCGATCTCGGCCAGCAGCGAACGGCAGAAGACGAGGAGGGCCCGCTTGACGACGAGGATGCCGGCGTCCTCCTCGTTCCATCGCGGCTCCTCGATCGGCCGCACGAGGGCCTGCCGGTAGGGCTCGCCGGGGATCTCGCGATCGAGCTCGAAGCGGAACTCGCCGTGCAGGAGGACCTCGGCCCGGCCGTCGGGGAGGTACTCGCACTGCACGATGCGGCCGGCGGTGCCGCCGGGGTAGACCTCGGGCGGCGGCCCCGGCTGGCGCGGTTGGCCTTGATTCGCGCGGTGGTGGTCCCGGTGCCGCCGCGCTCCGGGTTTGAGGAGGACGAGGCCGATCCAGCGCGACTCCGAATCGGCGCTGTCGATGACGTCGCGCACCAGGCAGCGATGGCGCTCCTCGAAGATCTCGAGCTTGAAGTCCGTATGCGGGAAGTGGACGAGGTCGGAGAGGGGGAAGAGAGGGAGCCGTGTGCCGGAACCGCCACCGCCGCTCATAATGCTCTCTATAGTAGCAGGCGGCGGGCTTCAAGGGAGCCCTGGACCCTGTGGTATAACGCCCCCGAGCCCTGGAATCCCATCGCCATGCGACCTCTTCGCCTCTTCTCCCTCCTGCTCCTCCTGACGACCTCCGTTTTCGCCCAGCTCGTCAAGGACGACCCGATGGCCTCGATGGCCGCCGGCGATGCCGCCTGGGCCCGGCGGGCCGATGGGCACCGCGGCGGACAGGCGGCGGCCGGTCCGATCGACGCCGCCCTGGCCGCCTACGAGCAGGAGGTCAAAGCCGATCCCCAGGGGTTGGACGGTTACTGGAAGCTCCTCCGCGCCCTCCACTTCAAGGGCGAGTACGTGGCCCGCACCGCGGCGGAGAAGCAGGCCGCCTTCGGCCGCGGCCGAGAGGTGGCGGAGGCGGCGCTCGACCGCCTCGCCCAGGTGGCGGGCGGCCGCGCCCGGCTCGACAAGATGTCCCCCCAGGAGACGGCGAAGGCGCTCGCCGGGGTTCCCCATGCGATCGACATCTATCTCTGGGGCGGCGCCGACTGGGGCCTCTGGGGGGAGGCTTTCGGCAAGCTCGCGGCCGCCCGCCAGGGGGTGGCGGACCGGGTCCGCCACGATGCCGAGGTGGCGATCGCCATCGACGAGCGCTACGCCGACGCCGGCGGGCACCGCATGCTCGGGCGGCTGCATACCCTCGCCCCCAAGATCCCCTTCGTCACCGGCTGGATCGACCGCGACAGGGCGATCTCCGAGCTCCGGCGGGCGGTCGAGCTGGGCCCCGGCGATCCCGCCAACTGGTTCTACCTGGCGGAGGCGGAGAACGAATTCAAGCCCGGGTCGAAGGCCGAGGTGACCCGGCTCCTGCGCCGGGTGGCGAACTGGAATCCCGCGCCCGAGCAGTCCGTCGAGGAAGAGAAGATCGTCGCCTCGGCGCGGGCCATGCTGCTCGCCAAGCCAGCGGCCTGATGGAGCCCTGAACCGGTTGGCCAAGCCCCCGCTCTCCCCCGGCCGGGCGCAGCTCGCGGCGGTCGCGGTGGCCGCGTTCCTCATGGTCTTGAAGGCCGCGGCCTCCTGGACCATCGGCTCGCTCGCCCTGGGCTCCGCGGCCCTCGACTCGGCGGTCGACGTCTTCATCTCGCTCGCCAACTACTTCGTTCTCCGCCGGAGCGTCGCCCCGCCCGACGAGGACCACGCCTACGGTCACGGCAAGTTCGAGAGCCTGGCCGCCCTCGGCCAGGGTCTCTTCCTGGCCGGCGGTGCCGCCGGGCTGGTGATCGAGGGGGTGCGCCGCTTCTCCTCCCGCACGGCGCCGCGGGACAACGGTTTGGGGATCGCGGTCCTCCTGGTCGCGGCGGTGATGAGCCTGGCCGTCGCCCGTCTGCTCAAAGCCGCCGCCGAGCGCTCGGGGAGCCCGGCGCTCCAGGCCGACAGCCTGCACTACGGGACCGACCTGTGGATCAACGTGGCCGCCCTGGCCTCCATCCTCGTCGTCCGCTGGACCGGCTGGTGGCCCGCCGATCCCCTGGTGGCGCTCGCCGTGGCCGCCCTCGTCCTGCGCACCGCGGTGGTCCTCGTCGTCGGGGCGGTGGGCGACCTCTCGGACCGCGTCCTGCCGGCGACCGAGCTCGCCCGGATCGACGCCGTCGTCGCCTCCTTCGCTCCCCGGGTGCTCGGCATGCACGACCTGAAAACCCGCCGGAGCGGCCGGCAGCGCTTCGTCGAGCTCCACCTGGAGATCCCGAAGAGCGCCAGCTTCGAGGAGGCCCACGACCTGATGGTCGAGGTGCTGCGGGCGATCGAGCGCGAGCTGCCGCGTTCGAAGGTCTTCGTGCACGGGGATCCGGTCTAGGGGGAACGAACCGGGGCGGCCGCCTTACGGCCGCCCCAAGGGGGCGTCAACGGATGGCGCCGTTCAACCGATCGGGGAAGAAGCCGTAGTTTGCGGCCGCCCCGCCGAGATAGACGACGCTCAGCACCTGGCCCGTCGTCCGTTTATAGGCGATGCCGTTGGCGTCGGTCGGCACCAGGTTGGAGTGCCCCTGGAGCCGGATCGGCTGGTCGTCGTCGCCGAACCCATCGGCCGCGTCGCGCAGGTCAGAGATCGCCTTGGTGGCGGCGAACTGGCCGAGCTGGTAGAGGATCGTGCGGATGATCCCCGCGTGGTACGCCTCGACCGCGAGGATGCCGGCGGCGGCGTCCAAGATCGTCTTGTCGCTGATGAGGGGCGCGGCGCCGTGGTAGGCGGTCACCCCGACGTCCTCGAAGATGAAGGCGCCCAAGAGGAAGCTCACCTCGTCGGCGAAGGGGTTGAAGGTCTGGGTGGGGCCGATGATCCCGGCCGCCCGGGCGGCCGTGGTGAAGCTCTGCTGGAGGTCGATCGTGGGGCGGGCGACCGCCTGTGAACCGAGCGCGGCGCGGAGGAACTTGACGTGCGCCTCCTCGTCCCGCGCGATCTCCTGGGCAAAGTCGCGGAGCTCCAGGTTCTGGAAGGGCACCGCCGAGCCGCCGGTGACGTTCCCTAAAGTTCCGGTACCCGTCACGTCGGAGGCGGAGAGCCCCCGGCCGTAGGCGGCCCGCAGGTAGAACTCGGCCTCCAGATACTCCAGGTTGAGGGCAAAGTTGAGGATGTTGATGTCGGTCGCCGTGACCTTCTTGCTATCCAGGTCGTCGGCGGCGTCGGCGATGTTGGCTGCGAGCGGTTTGCCGAGAGCCAGCTTCGAGGCGCCGAGGACGCCCAGGGTGGCGAGGCCGGCGTGGGCCATGAAGCGGCGGCGGTCGGAGACGCCCTTAAGATTTTCCGGGGTGGAATCAGATTTCGACATGGAGCTCCCTTTCTGAATGAGGCTGACTGGTTAGAAGGGCCTGGTTGGCAGCCTCTCCTCTTTCAAAGGGAGTACGGAATCGATCCGCCCCTGGATGAAGGGAAGTGGATCGTTCGGTTTACGGTCGCCCCGCCTCCCAGGTCCGGACGACCGCGAGCGCCTCTCCCGGGCTCGCCGCCTGCCGCAGGGCGGTCCGGGAGGTCGGATCGCGGAACAGCCGGGCCGCGGTGGCGAGGAGGCCGAGGCAGAGGTCGGGGGACTCCTCCGGGCAGAGGAAGAGGAAGACCGCCTCGATCCCGGCGAGCCCCGCGCCTGCCGTCCCGCCCGTCCCTCCCGTTCCACTCGTCCCACCCGTCCCGAGTGTCGCGGCACGGGGGAGGGCGAGCCCCACCCGGGCCTCCTTGAGCCCCGGAACCCGCACGTGCGGCAGGGCGATTCCCTCGGAGAAGAAGGTCGAGGCCTCCCCCTCCCGGCGTTCGATCCGCCGCCGGACCTCCGCCACGTCGAAGGCCGGGGGAGCGCCGTCGACGGTGGCGACCGCCTCGACCAGGCGGGTCAGCAGCTCGTCCTTGCCGACCGGCCCGTGGAAGAGGAGGACCGCCGGCTCGGCGAGGAGATCCGAGAGGCGGGGGGGCGCCGAGGTCGGCAGCGCCGCTGCCCGGGTCGCCTCGTGCGCCTCGGGCGCCTCGGGCGCTGCGGGCAGAGGGGGCGGGGGTTCCGCCGCCCCGGCGTCCACCACCACTACCGCGAGGCCCGCCGCCCCGGCGATCAGCCGCGGCAGGTCGAGCCCCGGGTGGCAGACCGTCCGGATTTTCCGGGCGACGCAGCGCCAGAGCGGGCGGGGGGTGGGGCGACCGACGACGACGTGCCCCAGCCGGTACTCGCGGGCGAAGCGGAGGATGGTGTCGGCCACGTCGTCCCCCTTGAAGGTGAAGACCATGGCCCCGAGCTGGCCGGCGAGGGCGAGAGCGTCGGCGAGGGCGCCGCGGGCCGCGGGAGCGGCCGCGGCCGGGTCCTCGTCGGGGGTCTGGACGTAGAGGGCGTACCAGTTGCGGTTGAGGCGCCCGGCGAGGCGCGAGGCGTAGCGGAGGAGGGCCGGGGCGTCCGGGCTGCCCGCGGAGAGGCAGACGGCGATCTGGTCGGGGGCCTGCACCCGCCCCTCGGTGGGGAGACCGCGCCCCTTGCGCTCGATCACCGAGGCCGCCTCGCGCAGGGCAAGCTCGCGGAGCTGCTCCAGGTTCCCCTTGCGGAAGAAGTGGGCGAGCGCAAGGTCGGCGCGCTCCGGGGTGTAGACGCGCCCCTCGGCCAGCCGGCGCTGCAGATCCTCGGTCGCCAGGTCGACGTTGACGATCTCGTCGGCCTCGGCGAGCACCCAGTCGGGGACCCGTTCCTTGACCCGCACCCCGATCAGCCGCTCGACCGTGTCGTAGAGGCTCTCCAGGTGCGAGACGTTGACCGTCGTGATGACGTGGATGCCCGCCGCGAGCACATCCTGGACGTCCTGATAGCGCTTGGCGTTGCCGCTCCCGGGCACGTTGGTGTGCGCCAGCTCGTCGATCAGCACCACCTCCGGCCGGCGGTCGAGGATCGCCGGGAGGTCCATCTCCGCCAGCTGCACCCCGCGATAGGTGACGGTGCGCCGGGGCAGCTCGGGAAGGCCGAGGAGGAGCGAGGCGGTCTCCGCCCGGCCGTGGGTCTCGACGAAGCCGGCGACGACGTCCACCCCCTGGGTCTTCAAGCGCTGCCCTTCGAGGAGCAGCTGGTAGGTCTTGCCCACCCCCGGCCCATAGCCCAGATAGACCTTGAGCCGCCCGCGCCGCGAGCGGTGGATGAGCCGCAGGAAGCTCTCGGGGGTGGGCTGGGCGGTCATCTCGGCTGAGCTCAGGACCCGAGCACCCGGATCGGCAGGACGATCGTGGGGATGCCGTCGAACTGCAGGCGCCTCTGGAGAGCATAGCCGGTCTCGTTGTGGAGGAGCCGGTGATACCAGTGCTCCTCCTCGAAGATCAGCTTGCCGCAGAAAAAGACCGCGCGCGGGAACTCCCGGGCCACGGTGCGGCAGAGCTCCTCGACCGCCCCCACCGCCTCGGTGCCGATCGCCATCCGGTAGTCCGCCCGCAGGCCGTGCTGGTGGCACCACCGCACGTATTTTTCGAGGCTTTTGCGGGTCTCCTCCTCGAGCGCCCCGACCTCCGCCAGCCCCTTGAAGTTGCCGGAGTCGACGATCGCTGCCGAGAGGAAGACGAAGTTCTCGAAATGGCGCGGGAAGATCTGGTTGATCGAGAGCAGCTCGTGCAGGCCGAAGCCGCCGAATCCCGAGACCGTGATGACGGCGGTGGGCGCCCTAGGATCGACGGGCGGCGGCGGCTCGTGCCGGGTCGAGGCCGGCAGCGAGGTCAGCTCCTGGTCGAGCCGGGAGAGGGCCAGGCGGGTTTTCAGGTAGTGCCGCCGGATGAGAAAGCAGAGGCCGATCGTGGCGCTGGTAAACAGCAGGGTGATCCAGCCCCCCTCGCCGAACTTCTCGTACAGGGTGACGCTCAGGATCGAGACGCAGAGCACGAGGCCCGTGCCGTGGATGGCGAGTTGGCTCTTCCAGCGCGGCTCCCTGGCGCGGTCGCGAATCCAGTGCCGCGCCATGCCGAGCTCGGTCAACGAGAAGGTGATGAAGACGTTGATCGAGTACATGACGATGAGGGTCGTGATGTCGCCCCGCGTGTAGAGCAGGGTGACGCCGGCGGCGAGACCCATGACGAAGACGCCGTTCTGGGTCACCAGGCGGCTCGACAGCTGGGCGAAACGGTGCGGCATCCAGGAGTCGACCGCCATGTTGGAGAGGACTCTGGGGCCGTCCAGGAAGCCGGTCTGGGCGGCGACGAAGAGGAGGGCCGCCTCGGCGGCGAGCGTCGCGACGACGAAGCCGGGGCCGAAATGGAAGCTCCCCAGGTGCCAGCCGTTGAACAGGCGCTCCAGGAGGACGGCGTTCAACGTCTTGTCGCCCTCCGGGTGGACGTCGAGCAGCATGTAGGCGAAGAGGATGCCGCCGGCGGTGAAGGCGAGCGAGGTCGCCATCAGGAACATCGTCCGCTTGCCGGTCTTGACCCGCGGCTCGCGCAGCATGGTGACGCCGTTCGACACCGCCTCGATGCCGGTATAGGTGCCGCCCCCCATCGAATAGGCGCGGAGGAGGAGGAAGGCGATGGGGGCGAAGCCGAGCGAGCGCACCGAGGCGTGGAAGTCGAACGACGCCTGGTGGAAGATCGACGGCAGGGCCGTCAAGTGGCTGGCGATGGCCCAGAAGATGAGGATGACGTGGGTGACGATGAAGAAGAGGAAGATGGGGGCGAGGATCGTCACCGACTCTCTCACCCCGCGCAGGTTGAGGACGATGAGAAGGACGAGGACGACGATCTCGGCGCCGAGCTTGGCCGCCGCCCAGTGGGCGGGGAGGAAGGACCACAGGGCGTCGCAGCCCGAGGCGACCGAGGTCGAGATGGTCAGGACGTAGTCGACCAGGAGAGCGCAGCCGGAGACGACGCCCACCTTTTCGCCGAGGAGCTTGGTGGCGACCAGATAGCCGCCGCCGCCGCCCGGGAAGTGCTCGATCAGGTTCGAGTAGGCGATCGAGATGACGGCGATGGTGATCGCCGTCATCGCCACCAGGGCGATGGCGAGGTGGCCGTGGCTCCCCAGGGTGCGGTATGCCTGGTCCGGGCCGTAGGCGGAGGAGGAGAGCCCGTCGGCGCCCAGCCCCACCCAGGCGAGGAAGGCGACGAGCGAGACATGGTGGAAGATCTCGGGATCCTTGACGTCCCGGGGCTTGCCCAGGATGAGATCCTTCGATTTCTTGACGAGGGTGTCGGTGCCGGTGTTTTTCATTGGGGCTTAAGAGCTCTCGGGGTGGGCTTAACGGTCAAGGTTAGAATTTCACCAGCATGGCGAGGTTGATCCGGTCCTCGGTTTTGCGCAGGTCCGGCGTGAACCCGGGGACGAAGGAGCCGTCCGGGCCGCTGTTGCCACCCGGCGGCGTCACCCCACCAGGGCCGACGAAGTACGCCACGTTGGCAGCGCGATGATTGAGCTCCGCTCGAAAGGTGATGTATTGACTGGGCATGTAGTCGAAGGTGAGGGAAGCGTCCCAGGCGCGGAACGGCTGGCCGGGGTTCTCGGTGAAGTAGGGGGTGCCCGAGGTCGCCGTCGCGCCGTTGATCGGCGGCAGCAGCACGAGGTAGCGGCCGGGGTTGTCGATCCCGCCGCCGCCGAGCGTTATGGCGAAGCGGTCGTTCTTGAACCAGAACCGGTTGTAGATCATGAAGCCGAGGAAGTACTGCGCCGGCGAGCTCGCGGAGCCGCCGGTGCAGGAGACTCCACCGCCATACTCGCAGCCGACGTCGACGGTCAGCGAGAAAGCCGCCTTGTCGAGGAACCGGCCGGGCTTGTCGAAGTATTTGACCTCGATGCTGTCGTCGCTGTGGATACGGTTGCGGCGCCCGTTGCCGAGCGTGTCCCGGCCGAGGAGATACTCGTTGAAGATGAACGACAGGGAGCCGTTGGGGCGATAGTTGATCTGGGTTCCCACCCCCGGCAGGTTGTTGAACACGCCATAGGACTGCCAGCCGTTGATCAACCAGAGCTCGAATTTCAACTTTTCGGTGGGGAAGGTCTGGAGCCGCAGGCCGGTGAAGAACCAGGGCGTGTTCGCCGAGACGTACGACGGCTGGTAGGCCCAGTTGTCATAGTTGTAATAGCTGAACAGGCCGATGTACGAGAGGAAGATGCCGGCGTCCAAATTCACCCCGTTCATCTTGTCCCAGTGATAGCCGCCGTAGGCCTCGGAGACGTAGCGGTAGGCGTTGGCGAGGTTCCACTGGCCGCGGGAGGGACTCGCGTCGTTTCTCGGCGTCAGCTCCGAGTAGAGGCCGAACTGGGTCAAAACCCGGCCGCGGACGTTGTCATAGTGGAAGTCGCCGCCGATGCCCAGCTGCTGGACCTGGAGCTCGCTGGTGCGACCGGTCTCGGAGGAGCCGTCGATCGTGTGATCCTTGGGGTTGTGGAAGTCGTAGACGAAGTTCCCGTCGAAACGAAACTCGGGGGTGAAAAGCTTGGTGTCGAGCGGAATATCCTTCTCGCGGCTGTTGCCGGTCATCCAGGTGAAGTCGGCGAAGGCGAACGGCTCCGCCGGTTTTGGAGCGGCGGCTGCCGGTTCTGGGGCGGCTGAGGCTGGGAGCGCCGAAGAGACCGGCGGTAAGGACAACGGCGACAATCGCGACATTGGCGACATTGGCGCCGCTCGGGCGAGCGAGCGAGATCCAGGCTTTGGAAAGGATATACACGAGGGACTCCTCTCTTCTAATTTAGTTGGGATGCGTTGCGTCGAGCGCCAGGTTGAGCTCCAGGACGTTCACCCGCGGCTCTCCCAAGGCTCCGAGCTGCCGCCCCTCGGTGTGGGCTTTGACGAGGCGCTCTAACTCCCTCTCGGGAAGGCCGCGTTCCCGGGCGACCCGCGCCACCTGGAACGCTGCCGCCGCCGGAGTGATGTCAGGGTCGAGCCCCGAGGCCGAGGAGGTCACGAGATCGCCCGGAACCGCGCCAGGAGGGCCGGCATGGGCGGCAATGTCGGCATGGGTGGCCGCGACAGCCGCGCTCACCTGAGCGATCAGCTTTTTATTCGTCGGGCCCAGGTTGGTGCCGCCCGAGGCCGTGGCGTCGTAGCCAGCTCCGGCTGTCGCCGCCGCCCCTGGGCGGGAGTGGAAGTAGCGCGAGCTTGTGAACGGCTGCCCGAGGAGCCGCGAGCCGACGACTTTGCCGCCCTGGACGATCAGACTGCCGGCCGCCTGGCGCGGGAAGAGGATCTGCGCCAGGCCGGTGACGGCGAGCGGGTAGACGATCCCCAGCAGAGCCGTGAGAACGACGGTTGAGAGGAGGGCCGGGACGAGCTGCTTGGCGATGCTGTGCATGGCTGGCCTTTCTCCTTACGCCAGGCCGACGACGACTAAAATCATGTCGATCAGCTTGATGCCGACGAACGGGATGACGACGCCGCCCAGGCCGTAGACGAGGACGTTGCGCCGGAGGACCGCCGCCGCCCCCAGAGGCCGGTAGCGGATGCCGCGCAGAGCGAGCGGGATCAGGGCGACGATGATGAGAGCATTGAAGATGACGGCGGCGAGGATCGCCGACTGCGGGGTCGAGAGGCGCATGACGTTGAGCGCCTGGAGCGGCCCCCGCCCCGGATGCCCGGAGAGAGCGTAGAGCGCCCCGAACATGGCCGGGATAATGGCGAAGTACTTGGCGACGTCGTTGGCGATCGAGAAGGTGGTGAGCGCGCCGCGGGTCATCAAGAGCTGCTTGCCGATCTCGACGATCTCGATGAGCTTGGTGGGATTGGAGTCGAGATCGACCATGTTGCCCGCCTCCTTGGCCGCCATGGTGCCGGTGTTCATGGCGACCCCGACGTCGGCCTGGGCCAGTGCCGGGGCGTCGTTGGTGCCGTCGCCGGTCATCGCCACGAGCTTGCCCTCCGCCTGCTCGCGGCGGATCAAGTCCATCTTGTCCTCTGGCTTCGCCTGGGCGAGGAAGTCGTCGACCCCCGCCTCCCGCGCGATGGCCGCCGCGGTCAGCGGGTTGTCGCCGGTGATCATCACCGTCTTGATCCCCATCCGCCGGAGCTGGTCGAAGCGTTCGCGCATGCCGCCCTTGACGATGTCCTTCAAGTGGATGACGCCGAGCGGCCGGCGTCCCTTGGCGACGACGAGCGGGGTACCGCCCGAAACCGCCACCCGGCTGACCTGCTCTCCTAGGTCCGGCGGCACCGTTCCCCCCTGCTCCCGGACCCAGTCGGCGACCGAGTCGGCCGCCCCTTTGCGGATGGAATAACCGTAGATGTCGACCCCCGACATGCGGGTGTGGGCCGAGAAGGGGATGAAGGTGGCCTCGCCGTCCTTGAGCTCGCGCCCGCGGAGGCCGTAGCGGTCCTTGGCGAGGATGACGATCGAGCGCCCCTCGGGAGTCTCGTCGGCGAGGCTCGCCATCTGGGCGGCGTCGGCGAGCTCCTGCTCGGTGACGTCCTGGAGCGGAATGAATTCGACCGCCTGGCGATTGCCCAGGGTGATCGTGCCGGTCTTGTCGAGGAGGAGAGTGTTGACGTCTCCCGCCGCCTCGACCGCGCGTCCGGACATGGCGAGCACGTTGTGCTGGATGAGCCGGTCCATGCCGGCGATGCCGATCGCCGAGAGCAGGCCGCCGATCGTCGTCGGAATGAGGCAGACGAGGAGGGCGACGAGGACGGTGATCGACGGCGGCGCGGCCGGGGCGAAGACGCCCGCTGCCGTAACCGCTCGGGTGCTGTAGAGGGCGTAGGGGAGAAGGGTGACGACGGCGAGGAGGAAAATGATCGTCAGGCCGGCGAGAAGAATGTTGAGCGCGATCTCGTTCGGCGTCTTCTGCCGCTCGGCCCCCTCGACCAGGGCGATCATGCGGTCGAGGAAGGTCTCCCCCGGGTTCGAGGTGATGCGCACCTTGAGCCAGTCGGAGAGCACCCGGGTGCCGCCGGTGACCGCTGAGCGGTCGCCTCCCGACTCGCGGATGACCGGTGCGCTCTCGCCGGTGATCGCCGCCTCGTCGACCGAGGCGACGCCCAGGACCACCTCGCCGTCGCCGGGGATGACCTCACCCGCCCGGACGAGGACGAGATCCCCCTTTCTGAGCGCCGTCGCCGCGACCGCCTCCGTCCGCACCGCCTCGATCGCCGTGGCGTCGTCGACGATCCGGTGGCCCAGGGTCTCGGTCTTCGCCTTCCGCAGGGTGTCGGCCTGGGCCTTGCCGCGACCCTCGGCCATCGCCTCGGCGAAGTTGGCGAAGAGCACCGTGAACCAGAGCCAGAGCGTCACCTGGAGAGTGAAGCCCAGGTCTTCCGTGTGGCCGGTGGCGAGATTTTTGAAGATCAGAAGCGTCGTCAGGACGCTGCCGACAAAGACGACGAACATCACCGGGTTCTTCGCCACCCGGCGCGGATCGAGCTTGACGAACGCGTCGCGTACCGCCCGCTTGAGAATGGGCGGATCGAAAAGGTTGGTTCTCTTGAGTCTCTCGGACATTTTAGGAAAGCTTTCTAGAAGAGCGTCCCTGCCCGGAGGAGGAAATGCTCGGCGAGCGGACCCAGCGACAGGACGGGAAAGAACGTCAGCGCTCCCACGATCGAGATGACGCCGAGGAGGAGGAGGACGAAAAGGGGGGTATGGACGGGGAAGGTGCCCGCCGAGGGCGGGGCGACCTTTTTCCCCGCCAGATTGCCGGCGATCGCCATCATCGGCACGATCATGAGGAAGCGGCCGACGAGCATGGCGAGGCCGAGCGTGACGTTGTACCAGAGCGTGTTGACGGTGAGGCCACCGAACGCCGAGCCGTTGTTGCCGGTCCCCGAGACATAGGCATAGACGATCTCCGACAGTCCGTGCGGGCCATGGTTGCCAGCGCCCGCAATTCCCGTCGTGCCGGCCGGAGCGACGCTCGCCCAGGCGGAGAGGACGAGGATCGAGAGGGCGAAGATGAGGGCGTAGAGCATGGCCATCTTGACGTCCTTGGCCTCGATCTTCTTGCCCAGGTACTCGGGCGTCCGCCCGACCATCAGGCCGGCGAGGAAAACGGTGAGAATCACCATCACGAGCATCCCGTAGAGCCCGGAGCCGACGCCGCCGAAGATGATCTCCCCGAGCATGATGTTCAAGAGCGGAATCATGCCGCCCAGCGGGGTGAGGGAATCGTGCATGGCGTTGACCGCGCCGCACGAGGCGTCGGTCGTAACCGTGGCGAAGAGGGCGGAGTTGACAATCCCGAAGCGCACCTCTTTGCCCTCCATGTTGCCGCCCGGCTGCTCGGCCCCCGGCGTCTCGGAGACCGCCTGATTCACCCCCGCCCGGGCGAGCGCCGGGTTGCCCGCCGCCTCCGCCCACCAGAGGGTGGCAAAGCCGGCGAGGAAGAGGATCAGCATGGCCGCGAAGACCGCCCAGCCGTGCCTCTGGTGGCCGGTCATCCGGCCGAGGGTGTAGGTGAGCCCCGAGCCGAGGGCGAAGATGGCGAGCATCTCCAGGAAGTTGGTCAGTGGAGTGGGGTTTTCGAACGGGTGGGCGGAGTTGGCGTTCATGAAGCCGCCGCCGTTGGTGCCCAGCTCCTTGATCATCTCCTGCGAGGCGACCGGCCCCTGGGCGATCGACTGCTCGCTCACGGTGGTGACGGTCTTCTTGCCGTCGGCGGCGGTGGTCTCGACCTTCTGCGGCTCGACGAGCGCCGCCCGGGTGTAGGGCGAGAGGTTCTGCACCACCCCCTGAGAGACGAGGACGAGCGATCCCACGAGGCAGAAGGGGAGGAGCACATAGAGCGAGCAGCGGACCAGGTCCACCCAGAAGTTACCGATCGTCTTCGCCTCGCGCCGGGCGATGCCGCGGATCAAGGCAATGGCGAGGGCGATGCCGACTGCGGCCGAGGTGAAGTTGTGAAAGGCGAGGCCGGCCATCTGGGTGAGATAGCTCATCGTCGATTCGCCGGAATAGGCTTGCCAGTCAGTGTTGGTGGTGAACGACGCGGCCGTGTTCCAGGCGAGGTCCGGGGCCACCCCGGGAAACTTCTGGGGGTTGAGAGGAAGGAGGCCCTGGCAACGCTCGATTGAGTAGAGGACGAGCATGGATACCAGGCTGAAGAGGAGCATGGCGATCGTATAGACCGTCCACGGCTGCTCCTCCCCGGGATCGATCCGGCAGAAGCGGTAGATCGCCCGCTCGACCGGACGGAGAGCGGGGTCTAAAAAGGTTTTCTCACCGCCGAAAACCCGTGCCATGTAGACGCCCAGGGGCTTGGTCACGGCGAGCAGGGCGGCGAGGAAAAGGGCGACCTGGAGGAGTCCGTTAGGGGTCATTTTCAACCCTCCTCAGAACCTCTCCGGCTCCAAGAGCGCATCGATCAGATAGACGAGGAGCGCCGCGGCCACCAGGCCGCTCAGCAGGTATTCCCAGTTCATGACGTTCTCCCTAGACCCGTTCGCAGAAACGGACGTAGCCGATCGCGAGGACGAAAAAGACGAGGGTCAAGAGGAGGAAGAGGAGGTCGCTCATGCGGTTGTCCTCTCCGCCGGACCCGGTTTTTCTGCCAGCGGCAGGGTGAACCAGAAGGTCGTCCCCTTCCCCTCGCGGCTCTGGCAGTGCATCTCGCCGCCGTGGGCGTGGACGATCTCCTTGGCGATCGAGAGCCCGAGCCCGGCCCCCCCGAAATCCTCCGTCCCCGGCACCTGGAAGAAGCGCTCGAAGATCTTGCCGGTGTGCTCCTCGGGAATGCCGCGGCCGGTGTCCTCGACCGCGAAGCGGACGAAACCTTTCTGTTGCGCCGCCTTGACCTGGACCTTGCCGCCCGCCGGGGTGTGGTGAAGGGCGTTCGAGAGCAGATTGGCGAGCACCAGCCGGGCGCGGGCCGGATCGATCAACACCTTTTCCGCCTGGGGATCGATGTCGACCGTGAGGTCGACCCCCTCGTCGCTGTAGGCGGGCTGGAACTCGTGGACCGGCCCGTCGACGAAATCGCGCGCGCCGACCGGCTCATAGCGCAGGAGCCGCTGGCGCGACTCGAGGCGCGAGATCTCCAACAGGCTCTCGATGATCTCGCGCAGGCGCTCGGCGTCGTCGCGCGCCGCCAAGAGGAGGTCGGTCTGCTGCGGGTTGAGCGCCCCCTGTCCCTCGCCGAGCAGGATGTGGACGGCCATCTGGAGCGAGGTGAGCGGGGTGCGCAGCTCGTGCGAGACGGTCGAGAGAAGATCGCTCTTCATCTCGTCCACCCGGCGCAGGTCGGTGACGTCGGCGAGGATGAGGATGACCGAGAGCAGCCGCCCGCGCGAGTCGCGGATGGCGGTGGCGCGGGGCAGGAAGAAGCGTTCCTTGCCGTCCTGGAAGAGCTGCAGGGCCGCCTCGTGACCGCGTTCCGGAACGGCGCCTTCACGGGTCGCCTGGGCGAGGAGCGGCCGCAACCAGGCGGCGTGGCTCTCCGGCACCGGCTCGCCCGGTTTCAACCCCAGGACGGCGATCGCCGTCTGGTTGACCAGCTCGACAGTGGCCGGCTGCGCCCCGGGGCCTGCGGGCGAGAAGACGGCGACCACATCGGGGAGGCTGTCGATGGCGAGCTGCGAGGTCTGCTGGGCGCGCAGGAGGCGCGCCTGGTCGCTCCGCCGCAGCTCGCGGAGGCTCGCCGCCATGGCGTTGAAGGCCGCCGCCAGCTGCCCCAGCTCGTCCTTCGCCGTCACCTGGACGACCAGGTCCAGGTTGCCGCCCTCGATCTCATGCGCCGATTCGGTCAGCCGCCGCAACGGGACGAGGATGGCGCGGGAGAGGAAGACGACGAAGCCCAGGGCGACGGCCGCGCCGAGGAGGAGGAGGAGGACCATCCGCTGGTCCGCCGCCGCCGACAGCCGCCGGGCGCGGGCGTTGGCCTCGACCATGTTCGCCTGATTCAACTGCTGCACCTGGTCGGCGGTCGCCTTGATCTCCCCGAAGACCGGGAGCAGCCGGCCGAAGTAGGCGGCCCGCCGCTCGGCGAGGGGCCGGGCCGCATCGAGCACTCCGGGAAGGCCGTCCCGGTAGGTCAGGTAGAGGGCCGCCAGGCGCTTCGCCCGCTCGCCCTCCCCGGGGAGAGTGACGTTGTGCAGCTCGACGTCCAAAGCGCGTTCGAAGCGCGGACGGTTCGAGTCGACGAGGGTGCGCCCCCGGGCGGCATCCCCGGCGTCCCCGGCAAGGGCGAAGAGGGCGCCGCTGTCCATCCGCTCGATCGCCTCTTTCATCTCCTGGCAGGCGACGACGCTCCGGTAGTTCTCGCGCAGGATGACGTCGATCGAGCCGCCCAGCCGGGAGAGCAGCGAGATGCTCTGCACCCCGAGGAGGACGAGGATGGCGAGGAGGCCGGCGAAGCCTAAAGCGAGCTTGGATCTCAATCCGAACATGGAGGACCTCCAGTGCAGGGCGGATACCAGGGCGGAAGGAAGGGGCTAAGCCCTTGCTGGCGTAGAGCTTAAGGGGATCGAAGGGAGGACGGGGCGGGTTGGGGGATTGCAGGCTGCAAGGCGGGCGGGGCGCGGGGGATTGCAGATTGCAAGGGGAGCGCTACTCCCTACATCCCGTACTGCTTGCGCCGGCGCCAGAGGGTCGCCTGGTCGATCCCCAGGATCTCCGCCGCCTCCTTGAGCGACTCGGTTTTCCGTAAAACCCGTTTGATGTGCTCCTCCTCGATCGCCGCGACCGGCAGCGGGTCGCCGAGCTCGATCCCCCGCGATTCTGATGCGGGAGAGACGGCGGCATGGACCCTGAGGAGCTCGGGGCCGACCTCCAATCCCGAGGCCAGCATGGTGGCGCGCTCGACGGCGTTTCTGAGCTCGCGGACGTTGCCCGGCCAGGGGTGGGCGAGGATCGCCCGCTCCGCCGCCGGCAGCAGTTGGAGCCCCGGCTTGCCGTAGCCGCGGCCGAAGAAGGCGAGGAAGCGGCGGGCCAGGGGGAGGAGGTCCTCCGGCCGTTCGCGGAGGGGGGGATCTCTAAGGTCAGGACGTTCAGCCGGTAGAGGAGGTCCTCGCGGAAGCGCCCGGCGGCCACCGCGCGTTCCAGGTCCTGGTTGGTGGCGGCGAGGATGCGGACGTCGGCCCGCCGGGTCGTGGGGTCCCCCACCCGTTCGTACTCTCTGTCCTGGATGAAGCGGAGGAGCTTCGGCTGGAGGGGGAGGGGGAGGTCGCCGATCTCGTCGAGCAAGAGGGTCCCCCCCTCGGCGATGGCGACCCGGCCGGGGTTGTCGCGGCCGGCCCCGGTGAAGGCCCCGCGGACGTGGCCGAAGAGCTCGCTTTCCAACAGCTCGGCGGGGAGGGCCGGGCAGGAGACGGTGACGAACGGCCGGTCGCGGCGCGGGCTCCAGGCGTGGATGGCGCGCGCCACCACCCCCTTGCCGGTGCCGCTCTCGCCGCGGAGGAGGACCCGGGCGTCCCCCGGCGCCGCCTGGTGGGCGAGATCGAGAGCCCGCCGCATGGCGGGGCTGGCGCTCGTCAGGTCGGCCTCCGGGTCGGCCTGGGCGAGGTCCCCCTCCAGAGCCTGGACATGGCGCTCCAGCCGGGCGAGGGCCATGACCTTCTCCAGGGTGAGGTCGATCTGCGCCGGGGTGAAGGGCTTCGCCAGATAGTCGGCGGCGCCCCGCCGCATGGCCTCGACGGCGGTCTCGACCGAGGCGTAGGCGGTGATCACCACCAGTTTGAGCCCCGGCGCCGCCGCGGCCAGGCGGGGGAGGAGGTCGAGCCCCGACTCGGTCCCCAGCCGGAGGTCGACAAAGGCGACGTCGAAGGAGCGCTCGCCCACCACCGCCGCCGCCTCCCCGGCGGTGGCCGCCGCCCGCACCCGGTGCCCCCGCCCGGTCAGGTGGAGGGTCATGGTCCGCCGGATGTTCGGCTCGTCGTCGATGACGAGGATGTCGAGGCTCGCGGGGGTCATGGCGGGGATCTTACGCCCGCCGGCCCGGTTGTACCGTGAATTCTACCGGCCGGGGAGCGGCGGCATGGGCGGCATCGGCGGGGCAGGGAGGGCCTGGGAGAGGTCGCCCGTCTGGGCGAGGAAGATCCCGGCGAGGAGGGCCGCGGCGAGGAGGGTGGGGCGCCGGAGCGAGACGGGGAGCCAGCGGGCGGCGAGGAAGAGGACGGTCGCCGCGGCGAGGGTGAGCCAGTAGCCGCCCCCGGCGATGGCCCGCTTCAGGGGACCGGGGAGACAGAGGTAGTAGAGCGGCAGGGCGAGCCCCGCCGCCAGCGCGAGGAGCGGCCGGCCGGTGGCGATCGCCTCGCCGGCCCCGAGGGTGATGAGGAGGCGGCAGCCCGCGGCGGCGAAGAGGAGGGAGAGAGGGCCGCGCGCCCCCTCGCCGACCCGCAGCAGCTCGCCGGCCAGGGTGGCCGCGGTGAGGAAGAGGAAGCTCAAGATCGCGGCGAGCGGCCAGCCGAGGTTCTCGACCCGGCCCTTACCGAGGGCGAGGATGAGGTCGGCGACGAAGAGCGCCGCCAAGAGCAGGACGAGGAGCCGCCCCGGCAGGGTGGAGAAGATGGGCGAGAGGCCGGCGACGATCGCCGCGTCGGGGCGGTCGTGGACGTAGAGGAGAGCGGCGAGAGCACCGCCCAGGAGGAGCGGCAGGGCAACAAAGCCCCAGAGCCGGCGGGCCGCCTCGTCGGCCCGGCGCAGGCGCCACGGGGCGACCGCCTGGCTCCCCCAGGCGAGGAGGATGACGGCGACCAGGAGGCCGCTCATGCGCCCCCGAGCTCCGGCCGGTCGATGGGCCGGCGCCAGTCGAGCCGCTCGATCTCGCCGGGCGCTTCGGGGCCCAGCCGGGCGAGGAGGGCCGCCACCGTCTCGCCGGCCGGCGGCACCGGCAGATCGGGGGCGATCTGCGCCAGCGGCGCCAGCACGAAGCGGCGTTCGGCGAGCCGCGGGTGGGGGAGGGTGAGCTCGGGCGCCTCCGAGGTCCGGCTGCCGCAGAGCAGGAGGTCGATGTCGAGCGGCCGCGGCCCCAGGCGGACGCCCCGCCGGCGGCCGGCCGCGCGCTCCAGGGCCATGGCCAGGGCGAGGATCGCGTCGGGCTCCATGTCGGTGTGCGCCAGGGTGGCGGTATTGAGATAGGCGGGCTGGGGGACGGGGGAGACCGGACGGGTGCGGTAGAGGGGTGCGACCGCCAAGGGCCCCAGGGCGGCACGGAGCCGGTCGAGCGCCCAGACGAGCGTCTCCTCGACCGGCCCCAGGTTGCCGCCCAGCCCCAGGGCCACGGGAACGGCGCTATGCCTCGTCGTCGTCCAGTTCCTCTTCCTCTTCCTCGGTATCGAGGGCATCGAGGCCGGCGCCTTCCAGATCCTCTTCCGGGATGTCCTCGATGGGAACGTCGTCGTCCGTCTCGACCGGCGGCTTGGGGACCTCCGCCTTGCGCTTGCGGCGGGCCGCCTGCGTGACCGCCGGGCTCTCGTTGCTCGCGGCATCCTTTTGATTGGCGCCGCACTTGGGGCAGATGGACTCCGGCTTGCCGAGGTCGTAGAACCTCGTACCGCAGTTGTAGCACTCGTGCTTGGTACCCAGGTTGAGCTCGGCCATGTCTGCTCCTACGCGGTCAGGGCGACCGGTTTTTTTAGCGGGGCGGAAGGTAGCACCCCCCCGGGGGGCTGTCAACTCGGCCGGGAGTCGGGCCGGTGCCGGAGAAGCGCATCCCAGGCTCGGGGGAAGCTTTCCCGGCGCTCGGGAAGCCTGCCGAGAGCCTGGCGAAGCTATCCGAGGGCTCGGCAAGCTATCCCAGGGCTTGGCGAAGCTATCCGAGGGCTCGGCAAGCTATCTCAGGGCTTGGCGAAGCTATCCCAGGGCTTGGCGAAGCTTTCCGAGGGCTCGGCAAGCTATCCCAGGGCTTGGCGAAGCTATCCCAGGGCCTGGCGAAGCTATCCGGGGGCTCGGCAAGCGATCCCTGCCGCCCCCCCGCCTTGCGGCCTACAGGGCCCGGACGGTACCATGGGGATCGTCTGGGCTCGGCAGGTCGACTTTCATCTCTAGAAAAAACGGTGGCTGTATGAAGCGCTTCTCCCTCCCTCTCCTGGTCCTCCTGTCCCTGGCTCTGGTGCCCTTCCGAAGCCAGCGCCGCCGAGAAGCCCGACCCGCGGGCTCCCGGGCTGTCGGGGACCCAGCGGCTCGCCGCCCTGATGGAGCGGGTCCGGCTCCAGCAGCAGGAGTTAAAGACCGTCGAGGCCCGCTTCGTCCAGAAAAAGGAGAGCTCGCTCTTAGTCAAGGCCGAGGAGTCGACCGGCACCTTCGACTATGCCGCCCCCAACCGGGTGCGCTGGGAGTACACCTCGCCCAACCCCATCTCGGTGGTGATCGACGGCGGTGAGATGACCACCTGGTACCGCGACCTGAAACGGGCCGAGCGGCTGAAGATCGGCCGCTACTCGAACCAGGTCTTGAAGTACATGGGGGCGAGCGGCTCGATGCAGCAGCTCCTCGAATACTTCCAGATTACCCTCAAGGTACCGAAAGACAAGAGCGACCCCTACGAGCTCGACCTCGCCCCCAAGATGGCGCGGATCGCAAAGCGGGTGAAGGCGATGACCGTCTGGGTCGATCCCGACACCTTCTTCCCGTCGCGGCTGCGCTACGTCGAGGGGAATGGCGACACCACGGAGTACCAGTTCAAGGACGTCAAGCTCAACGCCCCCATCCCCGGGGACCGCTTCGTCCTCAAGATCCCCCAGGGCGTCGAGACCCGGGTCCTCGACCTCGACCAGAAGGGCAAGAAAGACTCGGGGCGCTGAGGACATCCTCTCCTTCTCTCTTCTCTCGACCCCCGTCGCGAGTGCGAACGGTGCGGCCCGGCTCGGCCGGCTGACCACCGCGCACGGCGAGGTCCTCACCCCGGCGTTCATGCCGGTGGGCACCCTGGGTGCCGTCAAGGGGGTGACCCCGCAGGCGCTCGCGGAGGCCGGGGCGTCGATCTTCCTCGCCAACCTCTACCATCTCTCGCTCCGTCCGGGGATCGACGTCGTCGAGCGGCTCGGCGGGCTCCACCGCTTCGCCGGCTGGGAGCGGCCGATCCTGACCGACAGCGGCGGCTTCCAGGTCTGGAGCCTGGGCGGGCTCCGCGCCATCGACGAGGACGGGGTGACCTTCAAGAGCCACCTGGACGGCTCGCTCGCCCGCTTCACCCCGGAGAGCGTCGTCGCCATGCAGGAGCGGATGGGGGTCGACATCGCCATGGTGCTCGACGAGTGCCCGCCCTGGCCGGTGACCCGGGAGGCGGCGGCTTTGAGCTGGGAGCGGACGCGGCGCTGGGCGCTCCGCGCCCGGGAGGTCTCGCGCGGCGGGAGCTTCGGGAGCGCCCTTTTCGGCATCGTCCAGGGGAGCGGTTTCGAGGATCTGCGGCTGCAGGCGGCGGCGGACCTCGCCGGGGCCGGCTTCGACGGCCATGCCATCGGCGGCGTCTCGGTGGGAGAGCCGGCGGAGATCCGGCGGGCGGCGGTCGAGTGGACCGCCCCGGCCCTCCCGGCCGACCGGCCGCGCTACCTGATGGGGGTGGGCTATCCGGCCGACATCGTCCACGCCGTCTCCTGCGGCGTCGACCTCTTCGACTGCGTGCTGCCGGCGAGGAACGCCCGCCACGGCGTCCTCTTCACCCGCGACGGGGTGATGAAGATCCGCAATGCGCGCTACCGGGACGATCCCCGGCCGCCCGATCCTGCCTGCGCCTGCCCGCTCTGCTCGCGGCTCTCCCGGGCCTTCCTCCACCACCTCGAACGCTCCGGCGAGCTGACCGCGAAGGTCTTGGCGACCCTCCACAACCTCCGCTTCTACCTTGACTTCATGGCCGAGGTCCGGCAGTCTATTAGGCTCGGCACGCTAACGGACTTGGCAGCTCGACACGCCACCCGTTTCACTCCCCAAGAGGAACCTTGAGCTTAAGAGAGCTCGTGAGCCAGGTCGGACTGGCGGGGGTATAGATGAGCAGTATGAGCGTCTTCTTGTTACCTGTGGCATTCCAGGCCGGCGCCGCGGCGCAGAGCCCCTGGCTCGGTATGGTGCCCATGGTTGCCATTTTCGCCATTTTCTATTTTCTGCTCGTCGTCCCGATGCGCAAGCGCCAGAAGGCCGTCCAGACGCTCGTCGACAACCTCAAGAAGGGGGATCGGGTGGTGACCACGGGGGGCCTCTACGGCGAGGTTGCCGCCATCGACACCGCGGTGGTCGTGCTGAAGGTCGCCGACAACGTGAAGCTCCGAGTCGCCAGATCGGCGATCGCCGGCCTCGAGGGAGACGGCAACACAGGGGGTAAATCATGAAACGCAAGCTGCTCGGGCGTGGGCTCCTCATCCTGGCGGTGGTCCTCTCGGCCATCGCCCTCGCCTACCCGCCCAAGGACAAGATCAACCTCGGCTTAGACCTCCAGGGGGGCATGCACCTGGTCCTCCAGGTCCACACGATCGACGCCGTCCGCGCCACGGTCGACAACGACGTCGACCGCCTGACCCGCCTCGCCAAGGACAAGAGCCTGGAGGGCGTCGCCGCCCACCGGGTGGGCGATTCCGGCTTCGAGGTCACCGGCGCCAGCGAGGCCAACCGCGACCAGGTCGTGAAGATGGTCGAGGACTCCTTCAGGGACTACCAGGCGCGCAAGGGTGCGCCGGGCCTCGTCTTCGACATGTCCGCCGCGGCGGTCAACGCCAACGAGAAGCTCGCGGTCTCCCAGGCGGCGACGACGATCCGCAACCGCGTCGACCAGTTCGGCGTCACCGAGCCGCTGATCCAGGAGGCGTCGGGCAACCGCATCGTCGTCGAGCTGGCCGGCGTCGACGACCCCGAGCGCGTCCGCCGCCTGATCAAGAACACGGCGTTCCTCGAGTTCCGGCTCACTCGGGTGCCGAAGTCAGGGAGCCCGGCCATGCCCACCCGCCAGGCGGTGATCGACGCCCTCGGCGGCCAGATTCCGCCCGACGTCGAGATCCTCGAAGGCGACGTGCGCGACGCCAACAAGAACATCACCGGCAAGCAGTACTGGGGGGTCGAGAAGAAGCGGGTGATGACCGGCCGCGAGCTGAAGGACGCCCGGCCCAGCCAGGGGCAGTTCCAGGAGCCGGTCGTGGCCTTCAGCATGACCCCCGCGGGCTCGGAGATCTTCGGCGCCGCCACCGCGGCCAACGTCGGCACCGGCCTCGCCATCGTCTTAGACGGCCGCGTCGTCACGGCGCCGGTCATCAAGTCGAAGATCAGCGACTCCGGGGTGATCGAGGGGCACTTCTCCGCCGAGGAGGTGCAGGACCTCTCGACGGCGCTGCGCTCGGGCGCCCTCCCCGCCGGCCTCACCTACCTGGAGGAGCGGACGGTCGGGCCGTCGCTCGGCCGCGACTCGATCCGGCAGGGCCTCCAGGCCGGCCTCGTCGGCACCTCGCTCGTCATCCTGACCATGCTCCTCGTCTACCACCTCTCCGGGGTCAACGCGGTCATGGCGCTGATCCTCAACATCCTCATCGTCTTCGGTGGCATGGGGGCGTTCCACTCGACCCTCACCCTCCCCGGCATCGCCGGCATCATCTTGACGATCGGTATGGCGGTCGATGCCAACGTCCTCGTCTTCGAGCGCATCCGAGAAGAGATGCGAGCCGGGCGAACGTTGAGATCCGCCATCGATCTCGGGTTCGATCGCGCCTTCGGCTCGATCATCGACACCCACGTGACGACGATCGTCTCGGCGCTCTTCCTCTTCCAGTTCGGCACCGGTCCGATCAAGGGCTTCGCCGTCACCCTGACGATCGGCCTTCTGGCGTCGCTCTTCACCGCCGTCTTCGTCAGCCGGTGGATCTTCGACTTCTGGCTGTCGCGCCGCTGGGTGCACAACCTGACGATGACCCGGCTCTTCCAGGACACCAACTTCGACTTCATGAAGTGGCGGAAGTTCTGGATCGTCGCCTCGGCGCTCCTCGTCGTCGGCGGCATCCTCGCCGTCCTCGGCCTCGAGGGCAAGCACCTGAACGTCGGCATCGATTTCGCCGGCGGCACCCAGATGGAGCTGCGCTTTAGGCAGAAACCGCAGATCGACAACCTGCGCCGCATCCTGGAGACCCAGGGGCTCGGCAATGCCGAGATCGCGAGCTTCGGCGGCAAGGACTCCAATGAGGTCCTCATCCGGACGGCGGTCTCCAAGAACGAGGCCGGCAGCCGGATCCAGATCGAAGGAGCCCTGGACAAAGCCTTCAACCAGGGGAACGCCGGGAAGATCGACTTGAACCGGGTGGGCGCCGAGCAGGTGTCGCAGATCCTCCTCCAGGCCGACCCCGACCACGCGCAGGCCCAGGGGCCGGACAAGGCGATCGCCCACTACACGGAGGTGGCCAACGCTCTTTTGGGAGAGCGCAAGAAGGACGGTCTCTTCTCCTCCTGGGACACCCTCGGTACCTTGAAGGGGGTGAGCCCGGCGGACATCGACGCCCTGAAGACCCGGACGGTCTTAGGCGACTTCGCGGTCCTCGGGGTCGACAACGTCGGGCCGCAAATAGGCAAGGAGCTGAAGCGCCAGGGCCTCCTCGCGGTCTTCGCCTCGCTGGTCGGGATGCTCCTCTACGTCGGCTTCCGCTTCGAGCTGCGCTTCGGGATCGGCGCCATCATGGCCTGCGTCCATGACGTCTTGGTGACCCTCGGGCTCTTCACCCTGATGGGCTTCGAGTTCAACCTGACGACGATCGCGGCCTTTTTGACCCTCATCGGCTACTCGATGAACGACACCGTCGTCATCTTCGACCGCATGCGCGAGAACATGCGGAAGGAACGCCGGAAGCCGCTGATCCAGATCATGAACGAGTCGATCAACCAGACCCTGTCGCGGACGGTCATGACCTCGGGGCTTACCATGCTGACCGTGGCGGCCCTCCTCGTCCTCGGCGGCGACGTTCTCCGCGGCTTCGCTTTCGTCATGACGGTGGGCATCATCGTCGGGACCTACTCGTCGATCTACGTGGCGAGCCCGTTCGCCCTCCTCTGGGAGCAGTTCTTCGGCAGCCAGGGCCGTATCCGCAAGGGTGTTCCCGCCCAGACGGCGACAAAGGAGAAGCCGCCGCAGGCCCCGCGGCCCGCGCAGCCCGTCTCTCCGTCTCCGGCTTCGCCCAACCGCCCCACCCGGGTGGCCGGCCGCCGGCGCTAAAGCCGAGCCGTTTTACCTCTGCCCTACCCCTGACGACGCCCGGCTTATAGCCGGGCGTCGCCTTTTTAAATCCGCCTGCAAGATTGCAGGACCTTTTTACGTCCTTCTCTTCTAGGCCGGTACCTACGGTAGACCGGCCTGGAGGAGAGGCGATGCCCAATGGCCATGACCAGCTGTTCAAAGACTTGATCCGGAGCTTTCCAGGCGACTTCCTGCGCCTGGCCGCGCCGGCTCTTGCGGCGCGGCTCGACCTCGGTAGCCTGGAGTTTCAGGCGGCTGAGGGCTTCACCGACCTGCCGCATGGAGCCCGGCGCCATCCCGACCTGATCTCCCCGGCACGGACCCGAGCGGAATCGACCGGTTCCGTTCTCCTGCACGTCGAGATCGAGCTGCGCTTCCGTTCCACGGTTCCCTTTCGGCTCTTTAGATACAACCGGCTGCTCCAGTTGCGGCACGATCTGCCGGTGCACAGCCTCGTGCTCTATCTCCACGGTGGTCCTCCCGGGGCGTGCCAGAACTTCTATCGCGAGGTCTCGCTGGCCCAGGAGGTCGTTCGATTCCGCTACCGGAGTCTCGGCCTCTCCCGCGCACCGGCCGAGGAGTATCTGGCGCGACCGCAGCCCCTGGCCTGGGCTCTGGCAGCTCTCATGCGTTCGCGCCTTGGCGCGGTGGAACATCGCCGGGCCTGCCTTCGCCGTATCGCCGCTGCCCGTCAACTGGACGAGGCGAGGAGATTTTTGCTGTTCAACTGCGTGGCAACCTATTTAGAATGGGGCGGTGAGGGCGCCGACGAGCTCGCGCCGCTGCTCGCCGGACGCCCCAAGGAGGAAAGCGCCATGATGACGTGGGAAGAGAAGACCGAGGTCAAGGGAATGCGGAAACTTCTTCTAGAGCAGCTCGAGGAGCGGTTCCACACGCTGCCGCCCGAGATCCCCCGACGACTTTCGGCGATCACCTCGCCCAAGGAGCTGGGCCGGCTGGCGCGACAGATCCTCTCCGCACGCTCCCTGGAGGAGCTGGGCCTGGTCTGACTCTTTCATCCGATCGGTACCGGGAACGAAACCCTCCCTTATACTTGTTGCTTCCCAAGAGCCCGCCGTTCTCCTTCCCGGCCGGCCCCGGGTCCAAAAATGCCTGTAGCGACCAAGAGCCTTCCGCCACCGGTGCCTTCACGGCCGGTGGTGTGCCTGGAGGACATCCTCGGCTGCCTCGCTTCCCATGGGCGCAAGGTCGACCGCGACTTCCTGACTTCGGTCTACGAGTTCTCGGAGCGCATGCACCTCAATCAGGTGCGGCGCTCGGGGGAGCCGTTCCTCACCCACCCCTTAAACGTCGCCTACATCCTGGCCGACCTCAACTTCGACCAGACCTGCGTCGCCGTCGGCCTCCTTCACGACGTCCTGGAGGACACCCTGACGACCCGGGAGGTGCTCGACTCGACCTTCGGGGTCGAGATCACCGAGCTGGTCGACGGGGTGACCAAGATCGGCCGCCACGAGTACGTGCGGCGCGACGAGGCCCAGGCCGAGACCTTCCGGAAGATGATCCTCGCCTCGGCCAAGGACATCCGGGTGATCGTCGTCAAGCTCGCCGACCGGCTGCACAACATGCAGACCCTGGAGCACATGCCGGTCGACTCGCGGCGCCGGATCTCGCGCGAGACCCTGGAGATCTACTCGCCGATCGCCCACCGCCTGGGGATGGCGCGGGTCAAGGGGGATTTGGAGGACCTCGCCTTCTTCCACCTCTACCACCACCAGTTCGCCGAGCTGCACTCGAAAGTCTCGGAGAAGATGAAGCTCGGCCAGGAGGCGATGGAGCGCATCCGGGACAAGATGGTGAAGGCCCTGGAGGCGGCGGGGATCGAGGCCGAGATCAGCTTTCGGGTGAAGCGCTACTTCTCGATCTACGAGAAGCTCCGCCGCCAGGGGATCGACATCTCGCAGCTCTACGACTACCTCGCCTTCCGGATCGTCACCGGTACCATCAAGGACACCTATGCGGCGTTGGGGGTCGTCCACCAGAGCTGGCGGCCCATCCCCGGGCGGTTCAAGGACTACCTGGCGATGCCCAAGCCCAACCTCTACCAGTCGCTGCACACGACGGTGGTGGGGGAGAAGGGGCAGCCCTTCGAAGTGCAGATCCGCACCCGCGAGATGGACTTGATCGCCGAGGAGGGGATCGCCGCCCACTGGCGTTACAAGGAGGGGAAGGTCGAGCCGCGCCCCTCCGATCCCAACATCCTCTGGCTGCGCCAGCTCCTGGAGTTGCAGACGGACGTGCAGGATCCGCGCACCTTCATGACGACCCTCAAGATGGACCTCTACCCGGACGAGGTCTACGCCTTCACCCCCAAGGGGGAGGTCATCTCCTTCCCGCGCGGGGCGACGCCGCTCGATTACGCCTACAAGGTCCACACCGACCTCGGCCACCACTGCGCCGGGGCGCGGGTCAACGGCAAGCTCGTACCGCTCCGCACGCCGCTCTCGAACGGCGACATGGTCGAGGTGCTGACCAGCCTCAACCGCAATCCCAGCCGGGACTGGCTGACCTTCGTCAAGACCCCGCGCGCCAAGTCGAAGATCCGGCAGTGGCTGAACACCCAGCAGAAGCAGCGGGCGACGGAGATCGGGAGGCGGCTGTTCGAGAAGGAGGCGAGGCGCTACAACCAGAGCCCGAAGAAGCTCCTGGAGAGCCCCGGGATGAAGGAGTATCTGACCGCCGAGGGGATCAGCAAGGGGGACGACCTCCTGTCGCGGATCGGCTTCGGCAAGGTCGAGGTGAAGAACGTGCTCACCCGGGTGCTGGGCGAGGCGCAACTCGCCGAGCCGACCGTCCCCAGCCGGCTCCGCCAGGCGGTGTCGAAGATCCTCCCCTTCAAGGAGGGACCGATCGCCGTCAAGGGGCACGGCGACCTCCTCTCCTACCTCGCCAAGTGCTGCAACCCGCTGCCCGGCGAGGACATCATCGGCTACGTCACCCGCGGCCGCGGGGTGTCGGTTCACTCGGTGGACTGCCCGAACGTCAAGAACCTCCTCTACAACCCGGAGCGCGAGGTCGAGGTGGCATGGGCGCGGCAGAAGGACGAGGTCTACCAGGTCGCGCTCTTAGTCGAGACCGCCAACACCCAGGGCATGCTCGCCCGGCTGACCGAGGTCATCGCCAAGCTCGACAGCAACATCAGCCACATTGAGGCGATCACGCGAGAGACCGGCCACGCCACGATCAGCGTCGTCTGCGGATTGCGCGACCGCAAGCACCTGGAGCGCCTGATGAGCAACGTGCGGGCGCTCTCCGGGGTGCTCCGGGTGGATCGGCGGATGAACGGGGGATTGACGGCGGAGGCGCGGTAGGCGTTATAGCGGCCTGGCTCATCGAATATCGAGAGCCGCTTTGATCGCCTGATTGAGCTCCTCCACCTTCGGAGCGTCACAGGCTCCCATCAGTCGCTTCAGGCGATCGCGTGGCACCGTAAGGATATTGTCGAAGTTCGCAACGCAACGGACCGGGAGACCTTGCCGGCGTCCGAGGACGAGCTCGGTCGGGAGTCCTCGCACGGTTCGAGTCACGAGGGTCACTACGATCGAGCCAATCGTTGCGAGGACGGCATCCCGGGTCAGAATTACCACCGGCCGAGTCCCGACCGGTGAGGGCAACTCAGCCCACCAGACTTCCGCGCGCCTCACGCACGGCCGCCCTTCCATTCTTGGATATCCCGAAGCTCGCCGGCCAGCGTGACCTGAGCCTCGCTAACGTCTTCAGGCTCCAGATCAGTGATGGCTGCAGCCTCAATGTAGTGGCGGACGGCTTCCTCTACCAAATCGCGAATGTCGCGGCTTTGCACCACGGCTAGGTCGCGCAGTTCCTTCTCCACGCTAGCAGGTAGCTCAACTGACATGAGCTCAGGCTACAACGGCACAAAGACAAAGGCAATGCGCGCGCTCCAACTCTGGCCCTCACCCCCGCATCTGCCGCGCCCGCACCAACACCCCCGCTCCAAACAGCCCCGCCGCCAGGCCGAGGTAGATCCATGGCATCCCCTGCGCCAACCCCTGTGGCGTCACCCCCATGTAGTCGAAAGCCGGCACGTGGTTCATCGGGCCGATGTACCAGAGGAGCAGATAGGCGACTTCGAAGAGCCGGCTCGACCCGGAGATCGCGCCTAAGGCAAAGGCGAGGCCGGGGATGAAGAGGCAGCCGGCCATCCAGGCGAGGAGGCCCCCTCCCTGGCCGGTCGCGAGAAGCCGGAGACCTACCCCGGCGGTGGTGGCGGCAGCGACGAGCACGCCCGCGGTCCAGATCGCCGCTCCGCCGTAGAACGCCGGGCGGGGGCCGGAGAAAATGAGGTCCCGGGTGCCGAAGAGCTTCTCCCGGGCGCCCATCCCAGACCAGAGGGCGAGCGGCCAGAGCCAGGCGACGGGGAGGATACCGGCGCGGACGGCGGTCATGGGGGCGACAAGCCCGGCGACCAGGAGGCCGGCGGCCACCAGGTACCACCAGAGATTTCTCCCCTGCAGCATGAGCCGCAGCTCGGCGACGACGAGGGCCAGGAAGGGGTTGGCGGGCGACCAGGCCGGGAGGGAGATCCGGGGACGGCGCTTCCCGCCGGCCGCCCCGGCCTCTGCCTCCTCCAATTTCGGCTTCGGCGGCCTCCCGCCCTCCTTCGCCGGATCGAACCGGCTGAAAAAGAGGGCGGCGAGGAGCGCTACCCCCAGCGCCAGGGCGGCGACGACGAGCCGCCGGGCGACGGCGCGGGCGGTCCAATCGATGCCGCTCCAGCGGAAGGTCTTCTGGATCTCCACGTGCGGCCCGATGTTGAAGGAGGACTCCTCCTGCTGGCCCGGGATCACCGGCGCCAGGGTCGTGACCTTCTGGTGCAGGCTCGACTGTACGAGGTGCCAGCCGATTGGATCGAGGGTCGGCGATTCGATCGCTGCCGCGATCAGAGCGGTCCAAAGAAAGAAGTAGACGACGTTGCCGAGCGAGCCCTGGAGCCAGCGGATGGATTCGAAGAGGACGGCGAGCGCCGCTACCACCGCCACCGGCGGCAGGGCCAGCCAGAGGAGGGGCGCCAGGAAGGCCCCGAGATCGAGATGCCGGTCCTCTCCCGAGAGCACCTGGAGGAGAAGGCCGGCGGCGCCGAGGATCGCCACGATCACGCCCAGGAAGAGGAAGTTGGAGAGGGCCTTGCCGCACGTGTAGGCGGCCTTCCCGAGCGGTGTCGCGGCGAGGATCTCGCCCACCCGGGTCTGGCGGTCGCGCTCGATCGTGTCTTTCACCAGGTAGAAGCCGAAGAGGGGCATGAGGAGCCCGGCGGCGAGCGCGGTCAGCGTCCCCACCCAGGCCGAATTGAGAATCCCGCGCTGCCCCTGGATCGTCAAGTTCACGTCCCCGGCGTTGATCAGGTAGCCGAAGTAGACCGCTCCGGCGACCGTCGCGAGGAAGCTGTAGCGGCGCGCCCGCTCGAGGAAGTCGGCGCGGGCCATGTGGTAGAGGAGGCGCGCGTTCATGCCGCAACACTCCCATTCATGCCGCGGCGCTCCTCGCCGGCCCGCCGGCCCGCCCACGGGTCAGACGGAAGAGATAGGCGTCCTCGAGGCTCGGCGGCAGCGGCCGCGCCCCGGCGGCGGGCGGCTCTTCCGCCACCACCCGCACGTGGACGCCGTCGCCGCGGCGGACGGTCCCCGAGATCAGCCAGCGCTCCTTGGCAGCGGTGAGCTCGGCGCTCGGCACGACACACTCCCAGACCTTCCCCTCGATCGCCCGGAGCAGCTCCTCGGGCGCCGCGTGGTCGACCAGCCGGCCGCCGTCGATGAGCGCGATCTCGGTCGCTGCCGCCTCGACGTCCGAGACGATATGGGTCGAGAGGATGACGATGCGGTCGCCCGAGAGGTCGGAGAGGAGGTTCCTGAAGCGCACCCGCTCCTCGGGGTCGAGCCCCACGGTCGGCTCGTCGACGATCAAGAGCCGCGGGTCGGAGAGGAGCGCCTGGGCGATCCCCACCCGCTGGCGCATCCCCCCGGAGTACCCGCTTAAGGGGCGCTTGCCGGCTTCGGTCAGGTTGACCAGGGCGAGGAGCTCGGCGATCCGCGGCCGGGCCACCCGGGCGGGCACCCCCTTGACCGCAGCCAGGTACTCCAGGAACTCGATGCCGGAGAGATTGGGGTAGACCCCGAAGTCCTGCGGCAGGTAGCCGAGGCTGGCGCGGAGCGCGGTGGGGGATTTGGCCGTGTCCTCGCCGTTCCACAGGACGCGCCCGGAGCTCGGCCGGGTGACCGTGGCGAGGATGCGCATGAGCGTTGACTTGCCGGCACCGTTTGGCCCCAGGAGGCCGAGCACCCCCGGCCCCAGATCCAGGCTGAAGTCGGCGAGCGCGGCATTGGCGGCGTCCCCCTTGTAGACCTTGCCGACCTTCTCGATGGTAAGCCGCATCGCCGTCCCCTCCGTCGTCGCCAATGTCTCCGATCTCGTCCCCGTCTCTTACGACCTGGGAAGGGGAGAAGTTACGGCATCCCGCTCCGCCCGCTCCGCCCGTTCGGCCCGCTCGGCCCGTTCGGCGTCAATCTCGAACCCGTTGTCCCGATAATAGTGCCCACCGCGGGCCCAGGCCCAGAGACTGGCGACGCCGTAGGCTGGGAGGAAGAACGGCCCCCACTGCTCGCACTGGCGGACGTGGGCGAGCTCGTGCTCCCGGCAGGCGTCGAGAGCTCTCAAGTCGACCCCCAGAATGACATGGCCGAGGGTCATCGCCTGGGCACGAATACAGGGGAGGCGGAGGAACTTGCGCGCGAAACCGCCGTGGACCTCCAGGGTGCCCGCCCGCCGCCGGGCCTCTCCACCCGTGGCCAAGGTGAGGAGCGCGGCGAGGAGCCCGAGGGCGGTGACGGGGAACGCCCAGGCGTAGCGGAAGGTTTTCAGCGTGGCCTCACCGCGGCTCCAGCGCGCGCCCGGGGCGCCCCGTCCGAAATCCCTCGGTACGGGTGGCGCTGGCGGAGTTGGTAGCGGCAACCGGGGCGCCCCATATCTGACGCGCAGCCTCGAGGAACTGCTCCGGGTCGGCAACCGAGAGGAGAATCCGGTAGCCCTTGCGGGTGGGCAGGTCGACGACGCGGGTCCGGTCGGTGAGGAAGATCAGGGCTTTGTCCCAGTTGCGCAGCCGGAACCACCCCTCGCAGTAGCCGACGAGGCCGCTCCCGAAGGTCCGGAGGATCGGCTTCAGCTGTGGCTGCTTCGGGATGGAGACCGCCTGCCCCCGCTCGGGGAGGAGGTCGGCGCGCGGGATGGTCCTGCCGAAAAGCGAATTCCGGACCTTCAAGCCCTCGGGCGACAGCTCGAAGAGCACGTTCCGGCTCGACCAGCCGATGTAGGAGATCACGACCCCGGTGCCGAGGGCCACGACCCATGCGATGGCCACCACCGGAGTCCGGGCGAAGAGGGGCAGGGTGGCGACGATAGGAACCATGCAGAAGGCCAGGACGACGGCGATGAAGACGAAGGTCTTTGTCGTCGCGGGGACGATGGGAAAGCTCTCCGAAGCTTGGCGGTCGGGTCGCATGCCTCTATTCTAGGGCCCCGGCCCTCATGGAGATATCACCATGCGCTTCGAGATCGATCCCGACATCACCCGGGCGGAGACCCCGCCGGCCCGCCTCTACTCCGACCCCGAGGTCTACCGGCGGACCCTGGAACGGGTCTTCGCCCGCAGTTGGCAGCTGGTGGGGGACAAGACGGCGATCAAGGTGCCCGGCCAGGTCCACCCGGTGACCCTCTTGGAGGGGAGCCTGGACGAACCTCTCCTCTTGACCCGCGATGCCAAAGACCAGGTGCACTGCCTGTCGAACGTCTGCACCCACCGCGGCAACCTGGTGGCGGAGAGCCCGGGCAACGAGCCCTTCCTGCGCTGCCGCTACCACGGCCGCCGGTTCGGCCTCGACGGCCGGTTCCTCTCGATGCCGGAGTTCGAGCGGGCGGCCGGCTTCCCGCGCCCCGCCGACGACCTGCCACAGGTGGCGCTCGGGGAATTCGGGGGCTTTCTCTTCGCCTCCCTCGCCCCCGCCTTTCCCTTCGACGATCTCCTGGCCGAGATGCGCGCCCGGATTGGCTTCCTGCCGCTCGAAGAGGCGACCTTCGATCCCGGCCGCTCGCGCGACTACCTGGTGCGCGCCAACTGGGCCCTCTACTGCGACAACTATCTGGAGGGCTTCCACATCCCCTTCGTCCACACCGGGCTCGCCGGGGCGCTCGACTACGGCAGCTACCGATCCGAGCTCTACCCCTACTCCAACCTCCAGCTCGGGGTGGCGTCGGGCGGCGACGAGGTCTTCGACCTGCCCCCCTCCTCGCCCGATTTTCGGGCGGAGGGCCAGGCGCCCCAGGGGATCGCCGCCTACTACTACTTCCTCTTCCCCAATCTGATGTTCAACTTCTATCCCTGGGGGGTTTCGGTCAACGTCGTCAAGCCGCTGGCGGTCGACCGCACCCGGGTCTCCTTCCTCATCTATGTCTGGGACGAGACGAAGCTCGACCGCGGGGCGGGCGCCGGGCTCGACCGGGTCGAGCGGGAGGACGAGGCGGTCGTCGAGAGCGTACAGCGGGGATTGCGTTCGCGGCTCTACACCCGCGGCCGGTACTCGCCCGACCGCGAGGAGGGGGTGCACCACTTCCACCGCCTGTTGGCGCGTTTTTTAGCGGACTGAAAGGGGAGAGTGAGTGAGACGGAGGCGCCCCGCGGGGCGCCTCCGGGGAAGGATCAACCCTTGGTCTTGCTCTTCGCCTTGCCCGCGGCCTTCTCCGGCTTGACCTCGACGGCGGCCGCCGACATCCGGTAGTCGATCGTCACCTTGGCGCCGACCTTCAAGTCGCCGGTGACCTTGGTCGTGGCATCGCGGGCGATCTCCCAGCGGTCCTTGCCCTTCTGAACGACGATGGTGTCCGCCGTCAGCTCCAGGACGGGTCCGGTGACCTGGTAGGTCTTGGGGGCCGCCGCGTGGACGGGGAGGGTCCAGAGCGAGGCGGTGAGCACTCCGGTCACGATCAGCTTCTTGAGCATGTCGATCCTTTCCGCCCGCCGCCACAGAGGGCAGGCTGTCAAGCGATTTCAGGACATCTTACCGCGGAGCACGTTGATGCCCTCTTCCAGGAGGCCGTGATCGGCCGTGCCGTTCGGCGTCAGGTGGTCGACGAGGCTGGGGAGGACCGAGGCGAGCATCGAGCTCGCCTGCTCGGGTGGGATGCCGGCCTCCTGCGCCAGGCTCGCCAGGCGGCCGTGCCCGAGGACGCTCTCCAGCTGCTGTCCCGTGACCGGCAGGTTCTGGCCCGTGCCGATCCAGGAGTTGATGAGATGGCCGAGCCCCTGCTGCTCGAAGAGCTGAACCAGACCCCCGAGGCCGCCAACGCCGCCAGCACCCCCAACACCGCCAGCACCCCCAACGCCGCCGGTCTGCCGGTTGCCGAGGAGCCCGAGAAGGGCGTTGACGAGGCCGGGATGGCCGAGGCCGGCCGGGGTGCCGCTGGCCCCGGTAGCCCCGCTGGCCCCGGTAGCCGTATTCACCAAGTCTCCGAAAATGCTCATGGGCGATCCTCCAAATAGTCGGTTCAGGGCGGCGCCTCAAGTGGCATCGCGATCCTAGCTCCAGCAGATCGCTTGCAGATTGCGGACCGCCTTACGGAGCACGGTACAATCCCCCCGTGAACGCGGCGCGTCGTACCCTCGGCCGCTGGCTCCTCCTGACCTTTCTGGAGCGCGGCTGTGATCCCCTGAGGGCCTACGTGCCCACCCAGGCGCCACGGATCCGTCCGCTCTCGCTCCGCGAGCTGGCCGAGCTCCACACTTTCCCCCTGCCTCTGGTGGCGGTCAGCAACGTGCGGTTCCTGCATCTGCCGGTGCGGTAGGCGACTACGAGGTGAGCAGCCCATGCGACTGAAACCCGGCCACGGTTGGAAATCCCAGCCGAACCACAAGATTCTCGTTCTGGATCGTGGCGCCGTCCAGCTTGAGTACCCGGAGACCTGGTTCGTCGAAGCGACCGACGACTCGCTCCGGATCTACGACCAGGAGCCGCCGGACGACGACTGTGTCCTCGCCGTCTCTTACCATCGCTGGCCGCCCGAGGGGCAGGGACTGTCGGTGGCCTCGCTGGTGCGCTCCTCGCTCGAAGGCGACGAGCGACCCTTCACCGCTATGGCTCCGATCGTCGAGGAGAGCCGGATGGATCTCACTCTCGCCTGGGGCGAGGGCCGGTTCGTCGACGTGCGGGAGAAGCGCGAGGCCTGCGCCCGACTCTGCCTCGCCAGAGCGGGTGAGATTCAAGCTCTCCTCACCTTCGACTTCTGGCTCGCGGACGTGGAGCGTTGCGATCCGATCTGGCGCTCGGTTTTGGCGACGATGCAGCTGGGGCAGTGGATCACCGACCCGCGGCGCGGCCCTTCCATCTCCTGAGCGCCGTCCTGAGCGGCGCCCGCCGCGGCTCACCCCCCGCGCCGTTTGATCACCAGGACCGTCGTGTCGTCCGGCGCATCCTCGTTTTTGAGGTGCCGGCGCCAGTCGGCGAGGAGCGCTTCGACGATTGCCTCGGCGGGACGGCGGAAGGTCCAGCGGAGGATCTCGCTCGGGCGTTCGTAGCCGTAGGCGGCACCGGTCCAGTCGGCGGCTTCGTAGAGACCGTCCGAGCAGAAGACGAGGACGCTGTCGGGCGGCAGGGTCAAGGGGAGGTCGGCGTACTCCCGCTTGGGGCCCTGGCCCAGGGGGAGGCCGGGGAGGGCGATCTCTCGCACCTCGCCGTTTTCGAGCAGGAGCGGGTAGGGGTGGCCGGCGTTGGCGTAGAGGGCCTCGCCGGTCGCCAAGTCCAGGCGGAGGAGGGCGAGGCTCGTGAAGTTGCGCCGGCTGCCTCCCCGCCGGATCACCCGGTCGACCTCCTTCAGCACCTCGGCGGGGGTGCGGCCGGGCGTGATGAGGCTGGTCAGGGCCGCCGTCGTCATCGCCTGGACGATCGAGCAGGAGTAGCCGTGGCCCGCCACGTCCCCGGCCGCGATCCACAGGCGCCGGTCCTCCTTCCCCTCGTCGCCGGTAAAGAGAAAGTCGTAGAGGTCGCCGCCCGCCTCGGTCGCGAGGAGCGAGCGGGCGGCGATCTGCCAGCCGGGGAGCTCGGGGACGTGCTCGGGGAGGAGCCCGAGCTGCATGCGCGACAGGAGATCCATCTCGTAGCGCACCCGGCGCTCCTCCTCCAGGCGGCGGATGAAGGCGGGGGGGGTGAGGCGCTCGAGCTCCACCTGTTCGGAGCGCCTCAGGCCCACGAGGCCGAGGAGGAGAAACGCCACCGAATCGCCGGCGGTCAAGGCGAAGCTCCCCGGCAGCCAGTCGAGGTGGAGAGCCGAAAAGGCGGCGGCCGGGAGGAGGAAGGAGGTCATTGCGGCGGTGAGGAAAGCGGTCAGCCCGAAGCGCCTCCCCCCGTAGAAGAGGAGGGCGAGGAGGGCGAAGTTGGCGACCAGCCCGGCCGCATAGGGGTGGAGGTCCAAGGGGGAGATGAAGAAGGTTCCGGCGAGGGCCGCCACGGGGACCGCCCAGGAGGCGGGCAGGAAGCGCCGGGCGAAGGCGAGAAGGACGAGAGCCTCGGCGGCGAGCGTGATGCCGTCCCCGATCGGGCTCGCCGAGCCGAAGATGGGGAGCCGCAGGCTCGCCTCCTCCGGCCAGATTCGGGGGAGGGCGAGGGCGGTCGCATGGGCGAGCAGGCGGAGGCCCGCGAGCGTCGTTCCGAGGGCGAGACCGGAGAGGAGAGCCCGGCCGCCGCGGGGCCCAAGGCGGCCGACGCGGAGCGCGTCCAGGCTGGTAGTGAAGTCGGGGGAGGTCGAGCGGATGAACGACTCCCCTGCCGACCAGGCGAGGAAGACCCAGAGGGTGCGGCTGCCGAGGCTCAAGAGTACGGAACCGAGCGAGGCGAGGTCGGTGGGGGTCCCGACGAGGCCCCCGATCGAGGCCACAAGGGTGAAGACGGCGAGAATCGCGCCGTTCTTGAGGTCGATCCGCCCGCGGGAGGCGAGGAAGAAGAAGAGGCTGGCCGCGATCGCCAAGAGGAGGAGGTAGGGGAAGAACTGGCGCAGGAGGTGGCCGATGTCGATGCGGCTCGCCCGGGCGCGGGCGAGCCCGACCGTGCCCGGGCTCCTCTGGACGACGAGCGCGCTCCCCGGGATGAGAGTGAGGGAGATGTGCTCGGCCGGCCGGGTGCCGGGGAGGCTGTAGAGGAGGGCCGTGTCGCTCTCTCCCTCCTCGAACGGCGACCCCAGGGGCTCGCCCGGCGCGAGCAGCAGCCGCAGGAAGGCCTCCGCCCGGGAGCGGGGTATGTATTGCATGGGGGAGGAGAAGATCCCCGATAAGCCTGGAGCGGTCCAGGAGAGCGCCCGCGGGCTGGCGTTGGGAGAGAAGCGGACCGCGAAGGTGCGCGCGGTCGGATCGCCGGCGAGCGTCCCCTCCTGCTCGACCCGTATCTGGAGCCCGGCGAGCCGCGGCGAGACGGCGCGGGGCCCCTGTCGGTCCGCGGCGGCGCCGGCCAGGGCGAGGTCGTCGCCGGAAGAGGCGAGAGAGACCTGGGGCTCGCCCGCCGCCAGGCGCACCCCGGCACGTCCGGCGAGCTCCCGGTAGCGCTCGACGAAGAGCCTCTCTTTCGGCAGCTGGCCGGCCCGCCATTCCGGCAGCCAGGCCAGGGCCAGCGCCAGCCCGGCGGCGAAGACCAGGGCGCCGAGAAGGAGCGGCCACCAGGGCTGGAGCGGGCGGAGCGGACGGTGGAGGGGAGGGCTCGCGCTCATCGCCCTCATAGTACGCCGGGAACCGGGCAGGGTTTGACGGGGGGCTTTGCTACAATCCGCCCCCACCATGCCCCTACGGATCTCGAAACGCCCCCTGCTGCCTCTCGTCGTCGCTGCCCTGGCAGCGCTCGCCTCCCTCGGTATGCTCGCCCGGCCGGCCAATGCCGCCAATGCCGCCAACGCCGCCAACGCTGCCGCCAGCGCGCAGAAGCTGGTCATCCTCGGCTTCGACGGCGTCGACGCCAAGCTCACCGAGCGGTGGATGGACGAGGGCAAGCTCCCCAACCTGGCGAAGCTCCGCGCGCAGGGGACCTTCTCGCCGCTGCTGTCGACCATCCCGTCGCAGACGCCGGTCTCCTGGTCGACCTTCGCGACCGGCCTCTCGCCCGGCCGGCACGGCATCTTCGACTTCCTGAAGCGCGACCCGGCCACCTACCGGCCGAGCTTCGCCATGTACGACGAGAAGCGCATCCCTTTCCTGTGGGGCAAATCGAACCCGCTGGTGGTGGGCCTGGGCGGGGCGCTGGCGCTCACCCTCGTTCTCTTCCTCCTCCTCAAGCTCTTTCGGCTGCGCACCCGGCCGGCCTTCGTCAGCGCCCTCGTCCTCGGCCTCATCCTGGGGATCGGGGCCGGCGCGGCGGCCTCGCGGCTCCTGCCGGTCGATCGCCCCTCGGCCATCAACCGGCAGCAGGGGGAGACCTTCTGGTCGATCCTCGGCAAGGCGGGGAAACGGGTGCGGGTGATCCGGGTCCCGGTCACCTTCCCGCCCAAGCCGTACGAGCACGGCGAGCTGCTCACCGGGCTCGGCACCCCCGACCTCTCCGGGCGGATCGGCAAGCCGTTCTACTTCACCTCGGAGCTCTTCTTCACCCCCAAGGGGGGAGGCGACTTCTCGGTCGAGGTCACCGAGCTGCCGGACAACAAGGGGACGATCGACACCGAGATCAAGGGGCCCCCGAACGAGCTCTTCCCCAAGGAGAAGGCGAAGGGGAAGGAGTACATCAACCTCCCCATGCGCCTGGTCGTGGCGGCGGACAAGAAGAGCCTCGGGATCGACGTCTCGGGCCAGCACCTCTCGATCAAGCCAGGGGAGTGGAGCGACTGGGTACGCTTCGCCTTCCCCTTCAACTCCATCCTCAAGGTCCACGGCATCGGCCGCTTCCGGCTCCTCTCGCTCGATCCCGAGGTGCGGCTCTACCTCTCGCCCATCGACTTCGATCCCGAGAACCTGCCGCCGATCGTCGACATCACGACCCCGCCGCGCTTCGTCCACCAGATGACCGACCGCTTCGGCCTGTTCAAGACCATCGGCTGGCAGATCGACACCTGGTCGATGGACAACGGCACGATCCCCGAGGACGTCTTCTTAGAGGACGTGAAGAACACGGTCGACAAGGACCGCCAGATCCTCGACGGCTTCTTGAAGGACGACGATTGGGACGTCCTCGTCAACTACTTCGAATTCACCGACCGGGTGCAGCACATGATGTTCCGCTTTTTCGACCCCAAGCACCCGCTCTACACGGCGGAGGGGGCGGCGAAGTGGGGAGGCTCGATCCTCGGCGCCTACCAGCAGATGGACCAGATCGTCGGCGACACGATGACCAAGATGCCGGCGGGGACGAACCTCCTCATCGTCTCCGACCACGGCTTCGCCTCCTTCCGCCGTGGCATGAATTACAACACCTGGCTGGCGAAGAACGGCTACATGGTGCTGACCGGAGAAGACTCGAAGCGGAAGAACCTGGAGGATCTCTTCGACCAGGGGGAGTTCTTCGTCAACGTCGACTGGTCGAAGACCCGCGCCTACGCCTTAGGGCTGGGGCAGGTCTACATCAACCTCGCCGGCCGCGAGGCCAAGGGGAGTGTCCGCCCCGAGGACTACAAGGCGCTGGCGGCGGAGATCAAGGCGGGGCTCGAAGCCTACGTCGACCCCGAGACCGGGGAGCATCCGGTGGCCCACGTCTTCACCCGCGACGAGGCCTACGGCACCTACGACCCGCGGCTCATCCCCGACTTGATCCCCTCGAACAACGAGGGCTACCGGGTGGGCTGGCAGGACAGCCTGGGCGGCATCGGCAAGGCGATCGTCGAGCCCAACCTCCGCATCTGGAGCGGCGACCACTGCTCGGTCTACCCGCCGCTCGTCCGCGGCATCCTCTTCAGCAACGCCAAGCTCGCCGCCAAGGACCCCTGGATGGGCGACGTCATGCCGACGATCCTCGACATCTACGGGGTGAAGCCGCCGGTCAAGCTGGATGGCAAGAGCTTGTGGGCTGGGGGAAAGTAGGGCCATTCACCGCTCCTCTCTCCCGAGCCGTGAGCTGTCCGTCACTGGAGGGAACCGCCCACGGCCTCATGGCATGGACATGGTAGGCTACGCCCATGATAACGACCATTGACAAGGCAGGGCGCGTGATCATCCCCTCCGAAGTACGCAAGCGGCTCGGTCTGAATGCAGGTACAGAGCTCGAGATGGTGATCGAAGGCTTCGCGATCCACCTCGTCCGGGCGGTGGCCGGCCCCCAACTCGTTCGGCGCGGCGAGCGCCTGGTTGCCCGCCCCCAGGCGGCGAAGGGAGACCGCACGGAGGTGGATGTCGCACGGCTGATCGAACAGGAGCGGGACCGGTGGCCGGGCTGAGGGGCACCTTCTTCGATACCAGTGTACTCATTGCCGGGATGATCGATTTTGGTCGCAGCTCGCATCACGCCCTGCTGCTGATGGATGCCGTCGCGGATGGCCGGATCGAACGCCCGCTCACCGCCTGGCACTGCTGTCTCGAGTTTTATTCGGTGACGACGCGCCTGCCTGAAGAATACCGCCTCGAGCCGGAGGCCGCTCTGCGGTTTCTGCGCGAGGAAATCTTCGCGCGCTTCTCGGTACACGACCTTCCGGCGGAGCTGCGTGAGGAGTTCCTGGTCTCTACGGTAGGAGAGGGCACGGTGGGTGGCAGGATCTACGATTCGCACATCGCCGAGATCGCGCGGCAGGCCGGCGCGCGCCTCGTGGCCACCGAAAACCGTCGCCACTTCACCCCCTTGCTGCGCCACGGCATCCGCGTACTGGTCAGTGCCGAGTTGGCCGCTGAGGTCGGGCGCTGAACAGTGCTGGCTCCGCGCCTGCCGTCGGACGCGACCGTACGGAGGGCTGAAGAAGGAATTGGTGGAGCAGAAGGGATTCGAACCCTCGACCCCCACGTTGCGAACGTGGTGCTCTCCCAGCTGAGCTACTGCCCCACAACGGCTGGACGGCGTATTGTACTCGGGGTCCCGCACGGCCACAAGCCGGCGCGCACCTCGACTACAATCCCTGGTCTTTAGAGAGGGAGGCACGATCGCCTTGCGCGAACTTCCGGAGCTGTTTGCCAACAACCGGCGGTGGGCGGCCGACATGACCGCTCGCGAGCCGTACTTCTTCGCCCGGCTCGCGGCCCAGCAGGCTCCGGCCTATCTCTGGATCGGGTGCGCCGATAGCCGGGTTCCCGCCAACGAGATCGTCGGGCTGCAGCCCGGGGAGCTGTTCGTCCACCGAAACGTCGCGAACGTCGTGGCGCACAGCGATCTCAACTGCCTCTCGGTCCTCCAGTACGCCGTTGAGGTGCTCCGCGTGCGGCATGTGATCGTCTGTGGGCACTACGGCTGCGGCGGGGTGCAGGCGGCCCTCGAAGGGGCCAAGCTCGGGCTCATCGACAACTGGCTGCGCTATGTGCAGGACGTCCGCGGCAAGTACGCCGAGGAGATCGACGTGCTGGCGGACCCGATGGCCCGGGCGGACCGGCTCTGTGAGCTCAACGTGCTCGAGCAGGCCCTGCACGTCTGCGGGACGACGATCGTGCAGGATGCCTGGGGGGTGCGCGGTCAGGCGCTCGCCATCCACGGCTGGATCTATCGGCTGGACGACGGGTTGATCCGGGACCTGGGTTTCCACGTGACCGGACCGGACGAGATCGCGCCGACGATGGCGCGGGCGGTGGGGGCGGTAACGGGGTTGGGGGCTGCGGGGCGCTGAGGTTGCTCACCCGACCGCCCTTGCCGGCGCGGTCGGGGATTCTCTCTCTTCTCTATCTACGGCGTGTCGAAGGCCGCGAACAGGCGGGGGCCGCCGGTCTGGCGGGCAATGGTGGCGAGCGCCGTCCGGGTGTTGGCGCCGCCGGTGACGCAGCTCCCCGTGCAGCCGTCGGCGTAGCCGACCAGGACCCGGCCCTGGGCGTCGACCGTGATGTCCATGAAATCGAGGAGATTGCGGGTCGTGCCGCAGGTGGTGCCGCCGAGGCAGATCGAGCCGAGCTGCACCGGATCGCTCGGGGTGACGTCGACCGTCGTCCAGCTGGCGCCGCGGTTGGTCGTCGAGGCGATGTAGAGGTGCCAGACGCCGGGGAAGGTCGGGACTTCGCCGATCCCGTCGGCCCCGGGGGCCGGGGTGCCGAGGAAGGCGAAGGCGGCGCGGTCGCCGTCGCCCGCCACCACGGCCGGGAAGGCGGTGTTCTGGATGCCGAAGGACGCCCCGGCGTCGACCGGCGCCGACCAGGTGACGCCACGGTCGCGAGAGATGGCGATCCGGGCGTGGCCGTCGCCGTCGCCGTAGCCGAAGTAGAGGGTGCCGTCGGCGCCCACCCCCACCGAGGGGTCGCTACCGGCGCTGGAGGTGGTGCCGGGGACCGTCTGCACCGTCCAGGTGAGGCCGTTGTTGGTCGACACCGCGACCCCCTGGCCGTTGCCGCAGCTTTTGTTGGGGACGTAGGCCGTGCCGTCCGGGGCGACCTTGACATGGCCGTGCAGGCCGCCGCACTGGAGCAGGGTGTAGATCGGCACCGCCGGATTGAAGGTCAGGCCGCCGTTCAAGGAGACCGCGCAGGCCGCGTAGGCGATGTTCTGGGAGCAGTAGTAGACCGCATGCTGGGCGAGGAGCGCCGGCAGGCCGGGGGCGAACGAGCCGGCGCCCACCGTCTGGTGGTCGACCCCGGAGGTGATTCCGGTGACCAGGCCCGGCAGCCAGCTGGCGCCGTCGTTGTCGCTGTACGCCATGAGGCTCGTGTTGCCGGCGAGCTGGGCGACGTAGGTGCGGCCGAGCTTCGAATCGGTCGAGAGGATGGGGTCCAGGGTGGTGAGGCTGGTCAGGGTGTAGCTCACATCCTGCCAGAAGGCGGTCGCCGGCGCGTGCGAGTCGTCGAAGCTCACCCGCAGGGTCTGGAGCCCGGCCAGGTACATCACCTTGCCGCTCGTCCAGCTCACCCCGATCGACGGCTCCCCGGCACCGGTGCCGAGCGGATCGGGGGCGGGATAGTTGCTGTAGGTCGGGGCACCGGCGGCGAAAGCGGAGGAAGCGAGCGAGGCGGCGAGGAGCGGTGCCAGAAGAACCGCGGCTCGGCCGTGACTGCGGGACCCATTCATAAAGCCTCCTTGAGCAGATTCGGCCGGGCGGACCGGACCGGGATGGACCTAACCCTACAGAGGAGAGTCCCCTAGCATTTTGGATGCCAGGCGTTGGATGCCAGGACGCGCGAGGCTTAGATGGCGGGAGGGGCAGCGGTGCCGTCGAGCGACTCGGGGGCCGGGGCGATCAGCTCGGCCAGGGTGAGCTCGCCGAGTTGGCGGCCGCGGGCCTGGGCGAGATCGCCGATCAGGACCTCCATCCGGTCGTGGACAGCGTCGCCCACCGGCTCGACGGCCCGGCGGGCGCGGTGGTCGTAGGCGGCGAAGACCCGCTCGATGGGCAGGCTCTCCGGGGCGGTCCCCAGGATGTAGCCGGCCCCCCCAGAGCTGCTCCGCAGGAGCTTGTGGGAGAGGAGCGGGTTGAGCACCCGGTCGAGCCCGCGCGGCTGCACCTGGAGCCGCTCGGCGAGGACCTCGTGGGTCAGGGGCGGCTCGCCAGCGGCGGCGGCGCGGGCGACGACGGTCAGGGCGGCGAGCCCCACCCAGGTCCCCTGGAGCGGCTGGTTGGGGTGCGGCCCGAGCGCCAGGGCGGGGAAGTTCTGCGCCGTGTAGGCGGCCTCGCTGCCGAGGAGGACGATGGTCCAGGTGAGCTCGATCGACATCATGAAGAGGAGGAGGAAGGCGAAGCTCCCGTAGACGATGTTGACGTTCCTGAAGAACTCGACGTAGGAGGCGAACCCCTGCCGGAGGAGCTCCAGGAGGATGGCGGCGAAGAGGCCGCCGACCAGGGCGTTTCGCACCTGCACCCGGGTGTAGGGGACGACCCAGTAGAGCATGGTGAGACCCACCGCGGTGGCGACGAAGGGGAGCACCTGGAGGAGGACCGAGGCCTCAAAGACTTCGCGGAGCGCCGAGTTCTGGCGCAGCAGGATGAGGCTCGTGAAGGTGGCGCCCAGCAGGAGCGGCCCCCAGAAGAGGAGGAGGGCGAAGGAGAGCAGCCGGTTTCGCACCGGCCGGCGCTTCGACACGTTCCAGATCTTGTTGAACGCCTCCTCGATGGTCGCGAAGGCGAAGAGCGAGGTGGCGAAGAAGGCGAGGATGCCGAAGCCGTGGATCGTCCCCGCCTGGTCGACGAACTGGCGGAGTTTCTCGACCACCGTCTCGTCGGAGTAGGGGAGGACCTGGACGAAAACCTCCAGGCTCCGCCGCTGGTACTGGTTGAACACCCGGGTGCCGACGAAGGAGAAGGCGGCGAGGAGCGGCACCATCGAGAGCATGGTGACGAAGGCGAGGGCCGAGGCGGTGAGGAAGATGCCGTCCTGGTGCGCCTGGCGGAGCAGGAAACCCAGGAAGCGCCCAAATTGGATCGCCGTCGCCGGGAAGCTCGGCTGCCGGGAGCTCCGCTTGCCGCCCCGGCCTCTCTGGGGACGGGGGGACCGCGGGGCTCGCGGGAGGCGCTCCCGCCGGGGCGAGCGCCGCTCCCGCCGGCCGCTCTCTACCACGGCCACGGCTCCCCGGTCCCCGGACGGGGACCGCAGCCGGCACATACTGCGCGGGCGCCGTCTGGGGTGGCAGTCGACATGGCAGGGCCTCGGCGCGGAAGTCTACCCCATCCCCACCCTGGGGATCTCACGGCATGAATCCTGCTACATAGATTGAGTCTTGCGGGGCCTCCTGAACTGGGGAGGCGCCCTTTCCTCTCAACCAGTTCTGATATTCCGGAGGCAACCCATGGCCGATACACCGATCAGCGACACGCTGGATGATCTCAAGGACAGCGTCAAGGACAACGTCTCCTCGGCTGCCGAAAAGGCACGCAGCGGGGTGAACGACACGGTCAATACCGCCCGTGACAAGTGGAAGGACGTCAGCGAGGACGTCCAGAACCGCTACAAGAAGGTGAGCTCCGACGTCCGCCGCGGCGCCGAGCGGGCCAGCGATCAGCTGCGCAAGCAGGCCGAGGCCGCGCGCGAGCGTTACGACGACACCGCGGAGACCGTCCGCGAGGGGTACACCAAGCTCAAGTCGCAGGCCGGCGACGCCTCGGATCAGCTCAGCACCTACGTGCGCTCGAACCCCGGCAAGTCGGTGTTGATGGCGGCCGGCGTCGGCTTCCTCCTCGGCCTCCTCTTCCGCGGCCGGAACGACGAGGACTAGGCACGTCCCTTTAAACCCAGGAGTGGCGGCAGAGCGGAGTGTACGGGCTTGACAGACCGGAGCTCCTGCCGCCCTCCAGGCTTCGCAGCGAGCTCACAACCGGCATCAACGACGGAGGAGACGATATGGCTAGCAGTGCTCCGGATTACGCGGACGATCTGGTCGACGAGCTGATGCCCCCGGGCTTCGACTGGGAGCGCCTGGTGCGCACCTATCCGTACCCGGCGCTGATTTTGGCGGCGCTCGGCGGCTTCATGCTCGGCCGGCACCGCGGCCCCGTGGTGGTCGCGGCGCTGTCGAGCTTCGCGGCCACCCAGGTGACCCAGGGGGTCAACAGCCTGCTCGGAGACGAGATCCTGTAGAGTGAAACGGCGCCCGGAACCTTCTACGGACGCCCCACCTTGCGCACGATCCTCCACATCTCCGACGTCCACTTCGGACCTCCGCACCTCCCCCGTGTCTCGGAGGGGGTGCTGGAGCTCATCGCGCTCCGCCGGCCGGACGTCGTCGTCCTCTCGGGCGACCTGACGCAGCGGGCGAAGCCCGAGCAGTTCCGGCAGGCGCGGCAGTTCGTCGACCGCATCCCCGTCCCCACCCTGGTCGTTCCCGGCAATCACGATGTCCCCATGTACCGGGTGTGGGAACGCTTCTTCGCTCCCTTCAAGGCCTACCGCGAGAACTTCGCCACCGATCTCGAACCGATCTACCGGGACGACGAGCTGCTCATCGTCGGCATCAACACCGCTTTCAACTGGACGTTCAAGGACGGCCGGATCAAGCTCCAGCGCCTGCTCGAAGTAGGGGAGCTCTTCGAGCGGACCCCGGAGAGCGTCTTCAAGGTGGCCGTCGCCCATCACCACCTGATCCCGCCGCCCAACTTCGGCACCCAGCGGGTGCTCGGCAACGCCTACGAGACGATCGATCTCTTCTCCCAAGTGGGGGTCGACCTCATCCTCTCCGGGCACCTGCACCAGGCCTACATCGGGAATTCCGAGGAGTTCTACCCCAAGGGCCGGCCGCCAGTCGTCATCCTCCACTCCGGCACCACCACCTCGAACCGCGGCCGGGCCGGGGAGCGGGAGAAGAACACCTGCAACTGGATCGCCGTCGACGACCGGTCGCTGGTCGTCTCCCACTTCCGCTGGCACCCCGAGCTCGACCGCTTCGCCGAGCACAGCCGCCACTGGTACCCCCGCCAGGAGCTCACTCCGTATACCTTGGAAAACTTGAAGGACCCCCAGAGAGCCCCGGACGCCCAAGAGCCGGTGCCCGAGGCGGCCCCGGAGGGTGGAGCGAGCGGCCCGCTCGCCGAGCCGGCGTCCGGCCCGCTCGCCGAGCCGGCGACCCAGAAGGCCGGCGACTGAGGCCGTTTACGCCTCGCGCCAGCCTTCGCGGTCGAACCGCCGGAGCTGGGTCGCGATCTCCGCGCAGAGGGAGAGGGTGGCCCGTTCGGTCTGGACCGCCTCCTGGAGGAGGAGGAGCGCGGCGATCGCCTCGCGGCGGATCCCCAGGGCGCGGAAGGTGAGGAGCATCTCCTCGGCCAATCGCCCCACCTCGGCGGGCCGGCCCTGGCGCAGGTAGACGGTCGCGAGGTCGAGCGAGACGAGGGCGACGTCGCCCGGCTTGCCGTGGCTGGCGAAGCCCTGGCGCGCCTCGGCGAAGGCGGTCCGGGCGCCTTCGAGGTTCCCCAGGGCGGCCGCAATCCGCCCCTCCATCCAGCGCAGCTTGATCCGATCGACCGCCCCGGCGAGGGTGGTGTAGAGCCCGCCGCTCGTCCCGATCAGGCGCCGGGCGGCGTCGAGCTGCCCTGCCTCGACGAGGAACCAGATGAGGCTGTGGACGGCGGTGAAGAGGAGCGCCGGGTCGCGGCGCGGATCGAGGAGCGCGATCCCCTCCTCGATCCGCCGGATCGCCCCCCAGGGATCGTTGGCGGTGCCCAGGAGGAGCCCCTGGCTGACCAGGGAGCGCCCGGCGAGGTGGGACTCGCCGTGGTCGCGGTAGATCGCCTGCACGGCGTCGAGGAGCCGCCCGGCCTCTTCGAACCGTCGCTGGTCGCGGTAGAGGGAGGCGCAGAGGCCCATGATGCGGGCGAGGATCAGCGGGTCGCCAGTGCCCGCTTCGGCGTGACCGAGGGCGCGGGTCATCTCGCCCTCGGCGTTGGCGAGGTCGTCGCTCACCCGGCGGGCATTGCCGAGCTCGGCGCGGGCGCGGGCCCGGAGGTCGGCAACCTGCCCCGGCGGGAAGCGCTCGGCCTCCAGCTTGCTCTCGGCGAGAGTGACGGCGAAAGTGGCGAGGAGGACGGCGCTCTGCGGGTCCTCGTGGACCTGCGCCTGGCTCTCCGCCAGAAACTGCTCGCACCAGCTGAAGCCACGCCGGCCGCCGGGGTCGCCGGGGCCGCCGGGGAGGGAGGACGGCAGGGCGCTCCCCTGGAGCAGGGCGGCGACCTCGCCGGCCGCAGTCTCTCGCTCCTGCGACCGTTCCCGCGCGGCGCGGAGAGCGTGCTTGACGGCGCGGGTGACGGGGAACTCGTACTCCCAGCCCAGATTGGGATCGGCGGGATCGGCGGACGGCTCGGCGCGGCCGGGGTAGAAGAGGACATTGGCCAGCGGGGCGATCACCTCACGGCACAGCTCGCAGCCGCGGAGCAGATGCGCCAGGACGGCGCTCCTCTCCTGGGCGGACAACCGGGAGGCCAGGAACGCCTCCAGGGCGGCGGGTGTGGGATGGTCGGTCAATGCCTCTCCCTCCTCTTCGTCCTTGGGATCACGGGGCCCTATTGTGACATAGAGCGGGAGGGGAGGGGCCGGGAGCGGCGCGGTGCCGCTCCCGGTCGGGGGAGGGCTCGGTACCGCCTAGGGGCGGACGAGGGTCGCCGGCGTCTGGCTCAGGGCGCGCTGGCCGTCGGGGTCGATGAAGCCGCCCAGATCGGCATGGAGAGAGGTGAGACCGTGGTGTCCCGAGGCGTGGCGGACCCCCGGCGCCGGGGCGGTGCCCAGGAGGTTGGCGACCCAGCGCCAGATCTCGGCGAAGAAGCCGGAATCCGCCGTCTCCGCGGGTCGCCGGCCGGGACCCGCCGCGGCGGCGGGTCCCGCCGACAGAGCCAGGACGGCGGTGATCGCTAGGGCGGCAGAGATACGGCGAGCGGTGGTAGAGGACATGGTTCTCTCCTTTCCCGGGGGGCGGCCCGGGCGCCCCCATGGCCCCGGTGCCCGCGGGGCAACGCTTTTGCGTTGCGCATATCCCTAGTGTGCCGCCTTTAGGCGCCGAAGTCCCGAGCCGGCGGGGATGGTTGCGCCTTTCCGTACCCGTGGCGCTCGGAGGAGGGTTTTCCCCAGTGCCGGGAGAGAGGGGGGTTCTACCTGCGGTGGATGGAAAGCACGTTGCCGAACGCTAAAAACCCGGATCGAGAGGGCGATTCCACCGCCGTGTTAGGCTCGGATCATGATCGAGGACGAGATCCGGAGGGCCACCAAGCTGTTGGCGACTCTGGTCCAGATCGCGGGCATGAACCGCCAGGACCTGGACCGCCTGCTCGGTCAGGGGCGGGGGTATGCGAGCCAGGTCCTGACCGGCCGGGTGGAGCTCAAGTACCGGCACATCCTCGCCATCCTGGAGGTGGTGGACGTCGAGCCGGCGATCTTCTTCCGCGTCCTCTACACCGAGCCCGACGAGCCGCGGCAGGGGGCCGGAGGACGGGTGATGGAGCGTCTGCTGGAGCGGCTCCACCAGGCCGGCTATCCGGACCGCCCCGCACCGGCCGAGGTCCCCCCCGCGGTCGACACCGCCGAGCTCGAACGGCGGATCCAGTCCGTCATCCGCGAGGTCTTCGGCGAGCGCGAGCCGCCTGAAGGGCGGTAACTTTCAATTCGGAGGTCGTGATCGAATGACCCCGGCCGCGAACGTCCTCGTCGGGTTGGTAGCGCTCCTCCACCTCTACTTTTTGGTCCTCGAAATGTTTCTCTGGGACAAGCCCACCGGCCGGCGGGTCTTCGGCCTGACCCCCGAGTTCGCGGCGGCCTCCAAAGGTCTCGCCGCGAACCAGGGGCTTTATAACGGGTTTCTCGTCGCCGGCCTGATCTGGGGTTTGAGCCTCGGCACCGCCGGCCATTCGATCGAGATCTTCTTCCTTGCCTGCGTCGTCGTCGCCGGGGTGTTCGGCGCCGCGACCGTCAACCGCAGAATCCTTTTCGTCCAGGCCCTGCCGGCGGCGGTGGCGCTCGGGTTGGTGCTGTTGTCTTGACATCCCGGTTCTGCCTGCACTACCCTCTAAAAAGCATTACGAGCGGTCCGGCGCATGGCAGCGCCGGGCTCGGCAACCTGGGACGGACACCCAAGGTGCCCTCCCGGTCCTCCGGCAGCAGTGGGGGAACGGGGATGCGGTCGCCCTTCAAGGCGACAACCAAGTGTCCGCGGAGAGGAACCCGTACTCGTGATGCCGCGAGACGGGTTTTTTTGTTGCCCGCTCGAATCCTGGGAGAGGAGCGACCCTTGCGCAACGACATCTTCGACGTCCCCGTCCCCGCCCGGCCGGCGGATCTGGACGAACGCCGGGCCCGGCTCGAAGCCGCCCTGAACGCCCGCATTCTCGTCCTCGACGGCGCGACCGGGACGGCCATGCAGGCCGCGAACCTGACCGCCGAGGACTTCGGCGGCCCCGAGCTCGAAGGGTGCAACGAGAATCTCTGCGCCACCCGGCCGGACGTGGTCGACCGCGTCCACGAGGTCTACCTGACGGCGGGCTGCGACATCGTCGAGACCAACACCTTCGGCGGCACCCCCCTGGTGCTCGGCGAGTACGGACTGGAGGCGGCGGCCTACGAGCTCAACGCCGCCGCCGCCCGCATCGCCCGCGCCGCCTGTGCCCGCTTCGATTCGGCCCAGAAGCCGCGCTTCGTCGCCGGCTCGATCGGCCCCACGACCCGGGCCATCTCGGTCACCGGCAACATCACCTTCGAGGAGCTGACGGCGAACTTCCGGGTCCAGACCCAGGGGCTGATGGCGGGCGGCGCCGACTACCTGCTGATCGAGACCAGCCAGGACACCCGCAACGTCAAGGCTGCCCTCCTCGCCACCGAGCAGGCCTTCGCCGCTGCCGGCTGGCGGCTCCCGGTGGCGGTCTCCGCCACCATCGAGCCCACCGGCACCATGCTGGGCGGCCAGGACGCCGAGGCGTTCGCCGTCTCCATGCTCCACGCCGACCTCCTCTACATCGGCCTCAACTGCGCCACCGGCCCGGAGCTGATGACCGATCACCTCCGCACCCTCTCCGAGCTCTCCCGCACCCGGATCGCCGTCGTCCCCAACGCCGGCCTGCCGGACGAGGACGGCTGCTACAACGAGGGGGCGGACGTCTTCGAACGGGTGCTCGGCCGTTTCCTGGACGCCGGCTGGCTGAACCTCGTGGGCGGCTGCTGCGGCACGACCGACGAGCACGTCCGGACCCTCGTGAAGCTCGCCGCCGGCCGGCCGCCGCGGCCGGTCCCGCACCACCACCGGAGCCTGATCTCGGGGCTGGAGGCGGTCGAGCTCACCGACGACACCCGGCCGCTCCTCGTCGGCGAGCGCACCAACGTCCTCGGCAGCCGCAAGTTCAAGCGCCTGATCCGCGAGGGCGAGCAGGAGGCGGCGGCGGAGGTCGGCCGGGCGCAGGTCAAGGCCGGCGCCCAGGTGCTCGACGTCTGCCTCCAGGACCCCGACCGCGAGGAGGTCACCGACGTCGAGGCCTTCCTCGACCGCCTCGTCCGCCTGGTCAAGGTGCCGATCATGATCGACTCGACCGACGCCGCCGTCATGGCGCGGGCGCTCACCTACTGCCAGGGCAAGTCGATCCTCAACTCGATCAACCTGGAGGACGGCCGCGCCCGCTTCGACAAGGTGGTGCCGCTCGCCAGGAGCTTCGGCGCCGCCCTGGTAGTCGGCACGATCGACGAGAAGGGGATGGCGGTCACCGTCGAGCGGAAGGTCGAGGTGGCACGGCGGAGCTACCAGATGCTGACCGAGATGGGCGTCTGCCCGGAGGACATCTGGTGGGACGCCCTGGTCTTCCCCTGCGGCACGGGCGATGCGACCTACCTGGGCTCGGCGGCGCAGACGATCGAGGGGGTGCGGGCGTTAAAGGAGCTCTTCCCCGAGACCAAGACCATCCTGGGCGTCTCGAACGTCAGCTTCGGCCTCCCCGAGGCCGGCCGGGAGGTCCTGAACTCGGTCTTCCTCTATCACTGCACCAAGGCGGGGCTCGACGCCGCCATCGTCAACGCCGAGAAGCTCGCGCGCTACGCCGACATCCCGGAGGAGGAGCGGCGGCTCGCCGAGGAGCTGATCTTCCTCCCGGTGGGGGACATCGAGGCCGGCGACCGGGCGGTCGCCACCTTTACCGCCTACTTCCGCGGCCGCACGTCCGATAGCGGAAAGACCCCGCGGGCCGATCTGCCACTCGAAGAGCGCCTGTCGCGGGCGGTGATCGAGGGGAGCAAGGAGGGCTTGACCGGCGACCTCGAAACGGCGCTCGCCGATCCCCGCTGGCCGAACCCGCTCGACATCATCAACGGCCCGCTGATGGCCGGCATGGCCGAGGTCGGCAGGCTCTTCAACGACAACCAGCTGATCGTCGCCGAGGTGCTGCAGAGCGCCGAGGTGATGAAGGCGGCGGTGTCGCAGCTGGAGCCGCACATGGAGAAGACGGTGGACGGCTCCGGCCGCGGCAAGGTGCTCCTGGCGACCGTCAAGGGGGACGTCCACGACATCGGCAAGAACCTGGTCGACATCGTGCTGTCGAACAACGGTTTCACGGTGGTGAACCTGGGGATCAAGGTCCCCTCCGAGCGGCTGATCCAGGCGGCCCGCGAGCACAAGCCGGACGTCATCGGCCTCTCCGGCCTCCTCGTCAAGAGCGCCCAGCAGATGGTTTTGACCGCCGAGGACTTGAGAGCCGCGGGGATCTCGGTGCCGCTCTTGGTCGGCGGGGCGGCGCTCACCCGGCGTTTCACCCATCGGAAGATCGCCCCCGCCTACGGCGCGCTTTGCACCTACGCCAAGGACGCCATGCACGGCCTCGCCCTGGTCGAGAAGCTGAACGATCCGGCGGCCCGGCCCGACCTGGAACGCGAAGTGGCGGCCTTTCTCCTCTCCGACGCCGCGGCGGCCCCGGCCAACGATGCCGCGCCGGCCCAGGAGTCCACGGCCTCCACGAGCGCCGACGTCCGCCGGGACCTCCCGGTCCCCCAGCCGCCGGATCTCGATCTCCACGTTCAGGATCTCGACCTCGATCAGATCTGGGCGCTTCTGAACCCGCAGATGCTCTACGGCAAGCACTTGGGGCTGAAGGGCTCCGCCCGCCAGCTCGACGCGGCGGGCGATCCGAAGTTCCTGAAGCTCCAGGCGGTGATCGACGAGCTCAAGGAGGTGGCGCGGAACGGCGGCCTGAAAGCGAAGGGAGTCTGGCGCTTCTTCCCGGCCGAGGTGGCGGGGGAGCGGCTGACCCTTCTCGACCCAGAGACCGGCGACCCGGCCGCGGTCTGGACCCTGCCGCGGCAGGCGCGTCCCGGCGGCCTCTGCCTCACCGACTACGTGCTCCCCGGCGACCACGTGGCCCTCTTCGTGACCACCTCGGGGGAGGGGGTGCGAGAGCAGGTGGAGGCCTGGAAGCACCAGGGCGAGTACTTGAAGAGCCACGCCTTCGCAGCCCTCGCGCTGGAGACCGCCGAAGCCGCCGCTGAGTGCCTCCACGCCAACCTCCGCGCCGCCTGGGGCTTCCCCGACGCCCCGAACACGACGCCGGAAGAGCGGCTCGCCGCCCGCTACCGCGGCAAGCGCTACAGCTTCGGCTACCCCGCCTGCCCCGACTTGGCGATGCAGCGCGAGCTCTTCGCGGCTCTGCAGCCCGAGGCGATCGGGGTCGAGCTTACCGAGGGGGACATGATGGACCCGGAGGCGAGCGTTTCGGCGCTGGTGTTCCAGCATCCGGATGCTCGGTATTTCGCGGTGTAGGGAACGCTGCGCCCAGATCCACCCGGACGGGAGAGAAGAGCGGAGTAAGCTAGGACCGTGCCGAAGAGCCGCAAGCACAGAGGCAGGCACCGCCTCGTCTACCATCCCCACCCCGAGCCGCCAAAGGAAAGGCGCGCCCTACTGTACGCGGTTCTTGCCCTGGTGCTGATCTATGCTGCGCACTGGGTCACTGGAAATGGTTGGCATCGCGTCTGGGCGGAGCAGCTGAAAAATTACGCTCACTTCCTCCGGTTGAAGTAGGCGCGCCGATGCGCCTCCCCGCTCCTGCTCCTGCGGCGAGGGCTTCACCGCGGGCGGGTCAGTCCGCGAAGTTCTCGTCGACCGCCGGCGTGAAGCCGGGCAGGACCACGGATCGCACCCGCTCCCCGACGCCGAAGCTCCCGAGGAGCGCGTAGCCGCCGTTCTCCAGCGTGAAGATCTCGACGGTCTTCGCCTGCGGGTCGAGGATCCAGTACTCCCGTACTCCCGCCTCGGCGTAGATCTCGAACTTGGTGCGCCGGTCGGCCAGCCAGTTCGAGGGAGATAGGACTTCGGCGACCAGGTCGGGGGCTCCTTCGATCCCCCTCTGGCTGACGAGCCCCCGCCGCGCGGTGGAGAGGAACACCAGGTCGGGCTGGACCGGAGTGGCGAGACCTCCCGGCAGGAGGACGTCGATCGGGGCGAAGTAGACCTGTCCGATGGGATTCGACTTGAGGTAGTTTGCGGACAGGACGGTCAAGTTGCGCAGCGCGACCTGGTGTCTCGGCGCGGGGGCCGGCGTCATGTGCAAGACTCCCTTCAGCACTTCGTAGCGCCATCCGTCGTCCGGCAGACGGAGGTAGTCCTCGTAGGTCCACTCTCCCTGGGCAGGGAGAGGGGGGCTGGGGAGTTCGTGGGCGCGCAGCTGGTTCATGGTCCTGGCCATCTTGGGACCACTGTAGGATTGCCGGCGCGGAGTGTCAACGGCTCTCATGGGTGAAGGGGGTGAAGAAGCCCGTCCGGGGTCTTCCAGAACCCCTGGAAAGTCTTCCGGAACCCCTCGGGGGGTACTTCCATGAGCTGGAAGTCGACTTCTACGGGTCATAAGTCGACTTAAACGCATCGGAAGTCGACCCGGACGCGTTGGAAGTCGACCCGGACGCATCGGAAGTCGACCCGGACGCATTGGAAGTCGACTTCGACGCATTGGAAGTCGACTTCGACGCATTGGAAGTCGACTTCGACGCATCGGAAGTCGACCCGGACGCGTCGGAAGTCGACCCGGAAGGGTTGGAAGTCGACCCGGAAGGGTTGGAAGTCGCCACGGAAGGGTCGGAAGTCGACTTCGACGAGTGAGAAGTCGACCCGGAAGGGTTGGAAGTCGACCTGGACAGGTCCCGCTCCCCGGCAGGGTCTCGTCAAATCGAGAAATTTTGGTTTGGAGCGTAGGGGCGGCCCCCCGTGGCCGCCCTCCCTCCCAGGGCACCCACAGGGGGGTGCCCCTACGGCAGAAGCCTCAGCGACGCAAGATTCGACTTTGACCGGGCCTTGCGCCCCCGGAAGAGCGCGCCCACGGTCCTCCTCCCCGCGGTGCTATCCTAACCGCTGACTTCCAACGACTTCGGCAAGGCACACCCTGCCGGGAGAGCGGTGTTGACGCTCTTAAACGAGCAGATCGAAGGCAAGTACGAGATCCTCGGCAAGATCCGCGAGGGCGGCATGGGGGCGGTGTACAAGGTCCGCCACCGGCTGCTCGAAGAGGTGCGGGTCGTCAAGGTCGTGCGGCAACAGAGCGAGGGGAAAAGCGCCGCCGCCGAGCGTTTCCTCCATGAGGCCAAGGTGGCCATCCGCCTGCGCCACCCGAACGTCGCGGTCCTCCACGACTTCGCGGTCGACGACCTCGGCACCGCCTTCATCGTCATGGAGTACATCGACGGCTGGTCGCTCCTCGAGGTGCTCCAGGGCTACGGGCCGCCGCCCCTCTCGCTCACCCTGGAGATCGCCCGCCAGGCGCTCCGGGCGCTCTCCTACCTCCACCGGCAGCAGATCGTCCACCGAGACATCTCGCCCGACAACCTGATGCTCTGCCGGGACGGCGAGGGGCAGCCGCTCGTCAAGCTGATCGATCTCGGGATCGCCAAGGCGGTGGGGGCCTCCGGGGGGCTGACGACGACCGGGGTCTTCCTCGGCAAGCCGCGCTATGCCTCGCCGGAGCAGTTCGAGGGCAGGGGGATCGGCCCGCAGAGCGACCTCTACTCGTTTGCCGTCGTCCTCTACGAGCTCCTCACCGGCCGCTGCCCGGTGCACGGCCAGGACGCGCCGTCGTTCATGGCTGGCCACCTCCTGCGGCCCCCCCTGGCCTTCGACGAGGTCGACCCGCGGGGGACCGTGCCCGCCGACCTCCGGGAGATGATCCTCCAGGCGCTCGCCAAGAAGCCGCAGGAACGGATGGCCGGAGCCGAGGAGCTCCTGCGCTCGATCGTCCAGGTGCAGACCCGCTATCCGTTGGCCAAGAGCGATTTCGACGCGGTGCTCGACGTCCTCCTCCCGCTCGGGGCCTCGGGGGCGCGCTCCGGCCCCGCCGATCCACCCGTGGGCTCGACCCAGGTCCGCCTCAACTGGGAGTTCGGCGCCGTCGAGACCCCGCCGCCAGCGGTCCGCGGCGAGCTCACCCCCACGCCCGCGATCGGCGCGCTCCTCGCCCGGCCCACCGTGGCGGTCTCCGAGTCGACCCGGGAGATCTCCCCGCCGCTCCGCGGCCTGCCCACCGCGGCGGGCGACCTGCGGCTGAAATGGCAGGCCCCGGCCGACGACGCCTGGGCCGGGCGCGAGATCCACCGGACGATATCGCCCCAGACGACCGAGACGGAGGAGGCCCCACCGGCTCCCGAGCCGGCACCGCGGACCTCGCGCGCTCCGGCCCTCGCGGCGGCCGGGATCGCACTGGCTCTTCTCGCCGGGTGGGGCGTATGGCTGCTCTCGTCTCCCGCCCCTCGGATCCCCCCTCAGATCGAGATACCGCGAGCAGCGGCTGCCGCCGAGGCCGCCCCGAGACCGGCGTCGTCGCCCACCGTCGCGCCGGCTACGGCATCGACTTCGACTTCGACAGCTTTGGGTTCGAGGGGTTCGAGCTCGACGACCGCGGCGGTCCCCGCTTCGCTCCCCGCCCAGGTCGCCCCGGCGGTCCATTCAGACGTGCCGCCGGCCCCCGTCGAGATCGAGTCGAGCCCGCTCGCGACTCCCGAACGGCTGGAACCGAAACCGCCGCGGTTCGATGTCCCCCGGACGGCCCAGGTCCACGAGAGCCGTCCCGCGCTGCCTGCCGCGCCGGCCGAGCCCATGCGGCGCGGCGACTTCATCCTCCGCCGCGGCCCGGGAGTGTCGGAGCCGGTACCCCTCGACCTGCCGCGCTACGACTATCCGGCGGCGGCGCGCGGCAGCGGCCGCAGGGCGAACATTCGGGTCGGGGTCCTGGTCGACGAAGAGGGAAAGGTCCTGGACGCCGCCCTTCGCGAGCGCGATACTTCGAATCTCGGATTCAACGAGGCCGCCCTCGAAGCGGCGCGAAAGACCCGCTTCCAGCCGGCGACCCGCGACGACCTCCCGGGCAAGATGTGGACCGAGCTGATCTTCGAGTTTGCCGAGTGAGACCTATGCCAACAGCCAAGAACCAGCTGATCGAACGAGAGCGAATCTTTGAAAGAGAGCAGTTATTGCTCCAGATGTTCAACGCGGCAGCGTCGGACCTCACCGCGGAAGACCTTCAAGAGCGGGAGTCTCTCCTGGGAGGCTTCGCGGGCGGTCAGGCGGAGCGAAAAGTGGCGGAGTAGGCCGTCAAACCAACCCCCGCCCCCGCAGAAACTCCAGCATCAGCTCCCACAGGCGCTCCTTGCGGTCGGTCAGGCGGTGGTCGCCGTCGGCGAAGAGGTGGAGCTCGATCTCTTCGTAGGGGCAGCGGACGGCGAAGTCAAGGACCGTCTTCCAGGGGACCGAGGTGTCGCGCTTGCCCTGGAGGAGGAGGGCGGGGGTGCGGTAGCGGGCGAGGAGGTCGTCCGCGGGATGGGCGCGGAGGTCCTCGATCAGGCTCCAGCCGAGGGGCGCCGAGACGAAGTCGTTCTTGAAGTCGATCACCCCGTTCTCCTGCCAGCTCCGGGCGCGCTCCGGCCCGGCCCAGGCGAGGAGGCCGCGCTCCATCTCCAGGGCCGGCGCGATGTGGAGCCCGGCGACCACCCGCTCGGGGTGGAGGGCCGAGAACCAGAGGCCGGTGCCGCCCCCCATCGACGAGCCGAGGAGGCAGACCCGCTCGTAGTCGCGCTCGGCCAGGCGCTGCCAGACGAGCTCGAGGTCGGCCAGGTTGCGGGTCAGGGTGAGCCCCTCCATGCCGCCGCCGGAGTCGCCGTGCCCCTGGAAGTCGAAGGAGCAGAAGGCGAAGCCGGCTCTTAAGGCGGCGCGGCGGAAGAACTCCGCCTTCTCTCCCGTTTGCACCGAGCCGAAGCCGTGGAGGTAGAGGAAGCAGAGCGGCGGCCGCCCCGGCGCCCGATTCCCGGCGGGCGCGTCGAAGCGGACGGCTAAATGTGAGACCTCCGACCCAGCCTGGACCACGGCGATCCGTTCCATCGTCCTCCCTCCTCCGGCGGGAAGTGTAGCCGCGATTGAGGGGCGCTCGGCGTAGCGCGCATGCGCCAGGCGCTATGGCACGCCGCATGTATCCAATCTGGACCCGGAGGACGCTCCCCGCGGTCCACCTCGCCGCCAATATTTCATCTCACGAGGAGGCTCGAAGGACACATGCGCAACCCGAAGCTCATCGCCTTAATTGTCCTGCTGCTCGGAGCGGTCCTCGCCCCGTGGCCCGCCCTGGCGCAGGATCTCACCCAGATGCTGACCCCCGCCGAGGTCGCCTGCAACGAAAGCCAGCTCCAGGCGCTCTTGGCGAGGCTCTCGTTCACCAGCAGGAGCGGGGGGAGCACCGCACGCCCCACCACTCTCTTCCTGACCTACAGCAACCGGTACGGCTTCTACGAGGGCCTCGTGGTCTCCAACCAGTCGCCCCTCTCCACGAGCTCGCCCGCTGGCGTCACCCCGGAAGAGATCCTGGCGTTCCATGTCAATCCGAGCGTCCGGCAGTTCCTCCTCAACCCCGCCCGGCTGCCGCTCGAGCAGGTCTCGCTCGAACGGGAGGACACCTCCTCGGACTTCGTCGCCGCCAACGATCCCAACGCCTTTCTGCTCGCTCTCGATCCGACCCTCGACCAGACCGGTGGGGACGCCCGGCTGGAGATCAACAACTTCTCGGCCCCTGCCGCGGGCCAGAGCTGCAACGGCTTCCTTAGCACCTCGACCAAGCCGGGGCGCGGCCTCGCCCAGGCGGGGATCACCACCGTCTGCCACACCGATCTGTCGACCTACGACCGCTTCGTCTTCTCCCTGCTCGAGCGGGTGCTGCGGGTGGAGGTGATCGGCGCCGGCGGTCGCGACGCCAAGGTCGCCCTCTTCCGGGGCGAGAACCCCCTGACCTATCGGATCGACGTCTACCCGCTCCCGACCAGCCCCGTGAACGGGACGATTCTGGGCCGGCTGTCCCTCCAACTCGTTCTTGCGACCGATGCCAATGGCCGGCTCACCACCGGGCAGCTCTCGGCCCTCCCCTCCTGCCTGGGAGGACAGCTGGGCGACTGCAGCAACGCCACCGTGGGGGTGCGGGTCGGGCTCTACCCGCCGATCTTCGGCGGCTCTGAGGTGCGGACGAACGGCGGCGCGGCGGTGACTCTCACCTATCAGCCGGGCACGAACCCGGGACCGGTGACGGTCGACTGGGGGCTGCTCCTCGCCGGGACGCCCTGGAACGGCTGAGCGAGGGTCGCGATGGCGACCCTTCGCGCGATCCCGACCTCGTCGTGACGCCGGGCCCCGCCCGGAGATAAATCTCCGGGCTATGGGCTACGCCGGCTGAAGCCGGCTTCGAAGCCGGACGACGCGGCTCCGCCGTCAGGTGTGACGGGTTCTTGGCCGGGACGTATACTTCTTTGACGTCATGCTCCGACTCCGCTTCAGAGCGAGCCTCGGGCTCCTCGTGCTGCTCCTTACCGCCTGCCCCTCGTGGGCGGCGGGGACGGCCGTGCAGACGGTCGACGCGCGGCAGCTCCTGGCGGTCGCCCGGAGCGGCTTGACCGCTGCTGCCACCGCCGCCGGGGCGACCAGCAGCCCGCTCGCCCCGGGACGGGTAGAGAGCCGGCCTTTCTGGAGCGCGATCGACGGCATGGGGCGCTCGCTCGACGTGGTGGCGACCACCTTCACCGCCAGGAGCCCCGCTTTCTTTGACGCCCTGGGGGCGGGGAACCGGGCTCTGGCCGAGCTCAAGGCGGTCTGGTCGCACGCCGGGGTGGACGCCCCGGGCGTCCGCTCCGGTTTAGAAACCCTTTCGACCGCCTACCTGCTGCTGCGCGGGAGCTACGGCTGGGAGGCGCTCCGCCGGCAGCAGGGGGGAGCGTTGAGCGCCGACGAAGAGCGCCGGTTCCAGGCCATGCAGCAGGCCCAGGCGGTCCTCGCCCGGCGGCTCGCCAACCTTCGCGCTCAGGCGGCGCGGAGCGGGGATCGCCAGGCGGCGGCCGACCTCGGCCGCCTCGTCGCCCAGGCGCGGAGCGCGGCCCAGGCGGCTGCGACCCTGGCGGCCTATCTTGAAGCCCAGGTGTCCGCCGAGAACCTGCAGGGGGAGTGGGCGGCCGATTCCCGCTACGTCAAGCCGGCCACCCGCAAGGCCTGGAAGAAGGCTGCCCCTCTAGTCGAGGACCTGACCACCGGCACCGACGTCGGCTTCGTCTTCACGAGCGACCTCTCGAAGGTCGACGGCTGGGCCCCCCTGGAGGCCCCGGTCGAGGTCCCTGCCGGCAGCGACCTGGGGACGGAGGTCACGGCCCTCCCGCTCGCCGACGGTCCGCCGTCCTTGCCTGGGGAAGAGGAGGGGGTCCCGGGAGCGATGGTCCTGGGCAGGGATGCCGGTAGCGATGCCGGCAATGCCGATGCCGGCGATGTCGATGCGATCGATCCCGGCGATGCGCCCGTTCCGGCCCCGGCCGTTCCCCGCGAGGAGAAGGGGGCACCCCCTGCCGGCGACAAGAAAACCGAGGGGAAGCCGGAGGACGGCCCGGCGGCTGCCCCGGCTGCGATCCCTGCCCCGTCGCCCGCACCGCCGCCCCCTCCCGCGGCTGCCGCCCCCGCCGCAATCTCGCCGGACCTACTCCACTAGCGCGCCCTGGGCGCCTCCTGGGCTAAGATCCGCCCTCTCGTCTCAAAGGAGGTGCCGTAGATGGGTATTCTGGGGAAGTCGGTCGATATCACCCGTTGCAACGTGGCGGTGCCCGCCGAGGGGCCGGACTTCGACGCGGTAGCGTTCCACGCCATCGAGCCGGGGTCGGAGGTGCGCGAGCGGATGGGGGTCGTCGCCTTCGAGCTCGACTCCCCTTACCTCGTGGGCACCGGGCGTTGGGCCTTCAGGGTGCGGGTCGACCGCCGGCGGCCGGACCCCACCGCCGTCCGCGAGCGGGTGCGGGAGCTGGTCAAGACCGAGATCGAGCAGGGCGGCGCTCCCTATGTCGGACCCAAGAAGCGCAAGGAGCTCAAAGCTCTGGCCGAGCAGGAGCTCCTGGTCGGCCAGCGGCCGAGCACGCGTCTGGTCGAGTGCGTGATCGACGGCTCCCTCCTCTATATCGGGAGCACCGCCAAGACCCAGCTCGGGACGGTTCTCACCCTCTTGCGCCAGGCGGAGGTCGCCTCCGACTGGAAGGCCCCCTGGCTCGACGAGGCGCCCGAGGCCGACGAGTCGAGCGACATCGTGGTGCCCAAGGAGCCCGGGCAGTCGGTGCTCGGCTGCCGGTTCCTGAAGACTCTGCTCGACGATCCCGAGGTGCTGATCGAGCCGGAGACCGGGAGCGTCCGCCTGGCCACCCGGGAGGCGCGGGTGACCCTCGCCGGGGCGGTTCTCAACGACCTCCACCGCTACGTCGACGAAGGGGCGGAGATCCTCTCGGCCAAGATTCTCCTCGGGGCGGTGCCGATGCGCTTCGACGCCCTCTCCTACCGGATCTCGGGTCTCAAGCTGGAGGCGGTCAAGGACGAGCACTGGACGATCGAGCTCGACCGCCGGCTGGAGCAGATCGCCGGGATCTGGGAGCAGCTCGACGCCAAGTACGGAGCGGTCAAGGAGCGCCTGGGACCGCCCGACGAGCGGCCGCTGCGGGCGGCGGAGCGGCCCGAGCCGGATCAGGCCGAACCGGATCAGGCCGAGCCGGCGAGCTGACGGGCCATCCCCGCGTCGGTCAGCTCGACGGCGAAGACGATGACGCCGATGACCTTGCCTTCCGGGTTCCGGTAGGGGATCTTGTCGGTCCGTACCCAGTGCTTCTCTCCGCCTGTCCCCACCACGGGCTCGAAGATCCCGAGCTTGGGCTCGCCCGAGCGGATGACCTGGAGGTCGTCCTGGTAGTAGCCCTCCGCCTCGTCCGGGTAGAGCTCGTAGGTGGAGCGCCCCTCCATCTGCGCCCGGGTGAGCCCCGCCCACTCGGCCGCCAGGCGATTGACCCGCACGATGTTGTTCTTGTCGTCCTTGTACCAGATGAGGGCGGGGACCGAGTTGAAGATGGTCTCGTGCTCCTCGGTCTTCCGTTCGAGGTCGCGGTGCAGGCGGAAGACCTCCTGCTCGGCCTGACGACTGCGGACGAACTGGGCGATGTCGTGCCCGATCGCCGTCATCATGAGGAGGAGCGGCTCGTCGGGAGAGAAGCCGCGGTCGGTGAAGAACTCGAGGACGCCGAAGAGCTCGCCGCCGACCGAGATCGGGAAGCCGAAGCCGCTGGTGAGCCCGGCCAGGGCGGCGGCCGCCCGGCGCGGGAAGTTGTCGTCCGCGGAAAGCTCCCCGATCACCGCCGCCGTGCGCTCCGCCCACACCCGGCCGGGCAGCCCTTCGCCGCGGGTGAAGGCGAAGCTCGCGGTGGCGGACTGGAAGCCGGCGAGCTCGGCGCGGCCCGGGCAGACCCAGACGGCGGTCGAGCGCAGCCGGTCCGTTCCGGGTGCGAGCTGCCAGAGGGCCCCCACCCGGCCGCCCAGGGCGTCGCAGAGCGCCTCCAGAATCCCGGGAGCCGCCTCGTCGAGGCTCCGCGCCTCGTTCAACAGCCGGGTCACGGTGTGCTCGGCGGCGAGCCGGCGCTCGGCCTGGTTGCGCGCCCGGACGTCGTGCGCTGCCAGGAGGTGGAGGCCGGGGGCGAAGCCGGAGCGGGAGCTCCATTCGAGGTCGAGCGGGGTGCCGTCCACGGCGCAGAGCGGCAACTCGCCGGAGAAGGCGCCGAGCGACTTCAGGCGCTCGAAGGTGCGGGCGACCGATTCGGCCCGTTCCGGCGCCGCCAGCTCGCCGAGACGAACCCCGAGCAGCCGTTCACGGGTTCGGCCGAGGAGGCGGCAGAGGCTGGGATTGACGTCGACGCAGCGGCCGAGGTCGTCGAGGATCAGCAGGCCGTCCGGCAGCGCCTCGAAGAGGACGCGGTAGCGCTCCTCGTCGAAGTCGGCCGCCTCCGAGGTGGCGAAAGGGTCTCCAGTTTCAGTCATCCGAGGCTCTCTTGAAAGCCACAGCGCGCCCGCTCGTCCTGCAATCCGGTGGGGGAGAGTGTATCCCGCTCCCGGCTCTCCAGGGAAGCCGCTCAGGCGCCCGGCCGGGGCTTCGCCGCGGCGCGGATGGCCGCTTCGAGCACCCGGATGCCGACCGGCTTGGTCAGATGGCGGTCGAATCCCGCCTCCCGGCTCTGCTGGATGTCCTCCTCCATGCCATAGCCGGAAAGGGCGATCCCCGGCAGGCCATAGCGGCGTTTCAGCTCGCGCATGAGATCGTTCCCGTGCCCGTCGGGGAGCCCCAGGTCGCTCACCACGAGGTCGATGCCGGAGCCATTCCCGGACTCCTGGGCGGCCGCTGCCAGGGCGAGCCCCTGGCCGACGCTGGCCGCCGTCGTCACCCGGTGGCCGGTGGCGCGCAGCAGCTCCGCCATGGCGAGAGCGGTGTCCAGGTGGTCCTCGACGAGAAGAATGTGGAGGGGAGTCAGGGCGGTCTCCCCCGGGGCAGCCACGGGGGAGATCTCCGCCGTCCCCACCCCGGCCGGGAGCTCGACGGTAAAAAGCGCTCCGCGGCCGGGACCGTCGCTCGCCGCCAGAAGGGTGCCGCCGTGCAGCTCGACGATCGCCTTACTGATGGCGAGCCCGAGGCCGAGGCCGCCGAAGCGGCGGGTGATCGTGCGCTCCCCCTGCTCGAAGCTGTCGAAGATGCGCGGCAGCACCTCCGGCGCGATGCCGATCCCGGTGTCGGCGACCTCCACGGCCAGGCGGTCGGAGCCGAGGCTCCGCGAACGCAGGGTGAGGGTACCGCCGTCGGGGGTGAACTTGATGGCGTTGTGGAGCAGGTTCAAGAACACCTGGGCGAGGCGCGGCCCGTCCCCCCAGAGGCGCGGGCCGGGAACGGCGAGGTCGAGGGTGACCCGGAATCGCCCGAGGTCCGGACCGCAGGTCTCGATCGCCTGGCCGATCACCTGGCCGAGATCGACGACCTCGCGGCGCAGCTCGAGCTTGCCGCGGGTGATCCGGGTGAGGTCCAGAAGGTCGTCGATCAGCCGCGCCTCGAGCTCGACGTTGCGCCGGACCCGGGCGAGCTCGGCGCGGAGCGGCTCGGCGAGCCCCTCCTCCCGCTCCAGCCGGGAGACCACGGCGAGGACCGGGGTCAAGGGGGTCCGCAGCTCGTGCGAGAGGGTGGCTAAGAACCGGTCCTTCGCCTGGTTGGCGGCCTCGGCGATCTCCTTGGCCTGGCGCAGCTCGTCCTCGGCGCGCTTCAGGGCGTCGACGTCGGTCGCGGTCCCGAACCAGAGCAGGGGCCGCCCGGCGGCGTCCTTCTGGGGGACCACCCGGGCGATGTGCCAGCGCCAGGCGCCGTCGTGGCGCCTAAGGCGGTACTCGAACTCGTAGGGCTCGGCCCGCGCCATCCCGGTCGAGCGCGCCGCGACCAGGGTGCCCCGGTCGTCCGGATGGACGAAGTCGAGCCAACGTTCGCCCGCGTACTCCTCCGCCGTACCCTGGAAGTACTCCTGCCAGCGCTGGTTGTAGTGCACGGTGTGCCCGTCCGCGTCGTTGATCCAGAGCAGCTGCAAAACGGCGTCCGAGAGGGTGCGATAGCGCTCCTCGCTGTCGCGGAGCGCCCCCTCCGCCGAGCGGAAAAGGCTCGCCAGCTCCGCCGCCCGGCGTTCCTCCTGGAAGGCCCTGGCATGGGCGAGCGCCGTCGCCAACTGGCCGGCGACGAGGTCGAGGAAGGCCCGGTAGGGTTCGTCGAGCGCCCGCCTGGGGCTCAAGGCGGCCACCAGGAGCGCCGAAGGCAGCGCCTGGCCAGGGAGGGTCACCGGGAGCACCAGGGCGGAGTGCGGCGGCACCGGCCAGGCCCCCGTGGGAAGGGCGCCGAAGGTACCGGCGAGGTCCTCTACCAGCTCGGCGCACCCGCTCGCCGCCACCCGGGCGAGCGGCCAGGAGGGCGCCGCGCCGGCCTCGCCCAGATGGCCCAGATGGCCCAGATCGTCCAGATCGTCCAGATCGACGCTCCGCGGGCTCGCCAGAGTCTGCGGCTCGATCCCCGCGAACCCGGCGAGGGTGGCGAGGCGCCGCGGCTCGTCGAGCAGGTAGAGGAGGGCGAAGGGGAGGTCGTGGGGATTGTTCGCCAGGACCTCGCTCGCCAGCCGGCAGGCCTCCTCGGCCCGCGCCGTGACGACGCTCCGGGCGGCCAGATCGCGGAGCGTCCGCAGGCGGCGCTCGGCGAGGACACGCTGGGTCGTTTCAGTGCAGACGACGAGGGTGCCGCCCACCCGCCCGGTCTCGTCGCGGATGGGGCTGTACCCATAGGTGAAGTAGATCTCTTCCAGGTAGCCGTTGCGGTCGAAGGGGACCAGCTGGTCCTCGTGCCAGGTCTCCTGGCCGTTCGTCATCACCCCCGCGATCTGCGGCCCGATGATCGGCCAGATCTCCGTCCAGCATTCCTCCCCACGCTGGCCGAGCGCCCTGGGGTGCATCTGGTTGCCGAGAGTGGGACGGTAGCCGTCGTTGTAGAACTGCACCAGATCGGCTCCCCACCAGAGGAACATGGGATGGCGCGAGCTGAGCAGGATGCTGACCGCCGTGCGCAGGCTCTGCGGCCAGTCGGCAACCGGTCCGAGGGGTGTTTCCGACCAGGCGAAGGCGCGGACGCGCGCCCCCATCTCGCCGCCTCCGGAAAGGCAGTCGAGAGAATCCTGTCCGGTCGCTCTGGTGAACCGTCCCGGCTGGCTGCTGCTCACAATCTCCTTCTCCGCGCCCTGCCCACTGGCAGCACGCAGAATCCTCGAAAATGTGATGCAAGCTTTGCTCCAGCAGAGCGCTGGGCCGTGGCGGGTGAGCGCTCACCCCGCCGTCTGCTGAATGGCGGCGACCAGGGCCTGGAGCTTGACCGGCTTGGTGAGGTGGAGATCGAAGCCGGCGGCGCGGCTCTTCTGGACGTCCTCCTCCATGCCGTAGCCGGAGAGGGCGATGCCCCGGAGGCCGTAGCGGGAGGCGAGCTCGCGCATGAGGTCGAGCCCGCTGCCGTCGGGCAGGCCGAGGTCGCTCACCACGACGTCGATCCTCTTGCCGCCCTCGCCGCCGCTCCCGCCCTCGCCCCCGCCGATACCGTTGCCCGGCTCGGCTGCGGCGGCGGTCGCCAGCCCCTCGCCGACGCTCCCCGCGACGCTCACCCGGTGGCCGAGACCGGAGAGGAGCTCGGCGAGCGCCGCGGCGGTATCGGCGTGGTCCTCGACGAGGAGGATATGGAGGGGGCGCTCCTCCCGGGGCGGGAGCGGGGCGAGGTCGGCGAGCGAGCGCTCCGCGGTCGAGGCCGGCAGTTGGCCGACCGGCAGGCGGACGGTGAACGTCGCCCCGCGGTCCCGGCCGCGGCTCTCCGCGGTCAGCTCGCCGCCGTGCATCTCGACGATGGCCTTGCTCACCGCGAGCCCCAGGCCGAGGCCACCGAAGCGGCGGGTGATTGTGCGCTCCCCCTGCTCGAAGCCGTCGAAGATGCGGGGCAGCACCTCGGGCTCGATGCCGATCCCGCTGTCCTCGACCTGGACGGCGAGGTACCGCTCCGGGGCGCTCGGCTCGACTGTCGAGCGGACGTCGATCCGGCCGCCCTCGGGGGTGAACTTGATGGCGTTGTTGAGCAGGTTCCAGAACACCTGGGTGAGCCGGGGGGCATCGGCCCACAGCCGATGGTCGCCGGCGGCGAGGCCGGTGGTCACGGCGAGCCGGCCGGAGGTGACCTCCTCCGTACAGCAGGTGAGCAGGGCATGGTCGAGGATCTCGGCGAGGTCGACGACCTCTCGGTGCAGCTCGAGCTTGCCGCGGGCGATGCGGGTGAGGTCGAGCAGGTCGTCGATCAGCCGCGCTTCGAGCTCGACGTTGCGCCGCACCCGGCTCAAGGCTTCGCGGACGTCGGCGGGGAGGCGGTCGTCGTCTTCGAGCGAGGAGGTGATGGCGAGCACCGGAGTCAAAGGGGTCCGCAACTCGTGCGAGAGGGTGGCGAGGAAGTGGTCCTTGGCGGCGTTGGCCGCCTCGGCCCGGGTGTTGGCGGACCGGAGCTCCTCGTTGCGCTCGCGGAGAGTAATCTCGGCATTCTTCTGGTCGGTGATGTCCTCGGCGATGCCGACCAGGCGGTCGGGCGCCGGCGGCTCGCTGCTCAACGGTTGGACGGGGAAGACCCGATCGCGGATCCAGCGCACCTCGCCGTCGGGACGCAGGATGCGGAACTCGATGTCGAAGTCGCCGGAGCGCGCGCGAGAGAGCTCCCCCTCGACCCGCGGACGGTCCTCGGGATGGATGGAGTACAGCCAGGCCTGGGAGTCGCGGTAGAGCTCGGCCGGAGGGCGGCCCCAGATCCGCTCGTAGGCCGGGCTGACGTAGAGGGTCTTCCCGGGCGGCGACTGGGTGAACCCCTCGACGAGGAAAAAGACGGAGCCGATCGCCTCGGCGAGCTGGCGGAAACGCGCCTCGCTCTCGGCGAGCGCGCGCTCGGCCCACTTGCGGCGGGTGATGTCGCGGGCGATCTTGGCGGCGCCGACCACCCGGCCCTCGGCGTCCCTGATCGGCGATACCGAGAGGGAGACCTGCAGCCGCCGGCCGTCCTTCGCGATCCGCTCGGTCTCGAAGTGGTCGAGCCGCTCGCCGCGGCGGACGGCGGAGAGGATCGACGGCATCTCGTTCGGCCGTTCGGGAGGTACGAGGAGGGAGATGGGCCGACCCACCGCCTCCTCTGCGGTGTAGCCGAAGAGCCGCTCGGCGGCACGGTTCCAGGTCAGGATGATGCCGTCGAGCGACTTGCCGACGATGGCGTCGTCCGAGGACTCGACAATGGCGGCGAGGAAAGCCTGGGCCTGCTCGACGGAGAAGTCGTTCAAGAGATATCTCTCCGGTCCGCCTGGGTATTATGGTACCAGCGATGGTACCAGCGACGGTATCGGCTAGAGTATCGGCTACGGCTACAGTGAGGCGACGACGGCTCCATCAGGACCTAAAATGCCGCTACGCCCGCGTCTATTCCGGCCTCGCCGCGGCTAGGAGCAGGTGCCCGCCGCCCGCTGGCAGGCGCCCTGGGCGAAGTCACAGACGAGGGGGGTCTTGCCGTCGTCGAAGAGGTCGAGGCAGGCCTCGGCGCTCGCTCCGCCGTCCCAGCCGCACTGGATGGCCTTGCCCTTGCTCCCCGGAACCGGCTCCAGGCGGTAGGCGTAGAGCCCGCGCACTGCGGTGATCGGGCCGTCGGTCGCCGGCAGGGTCTTGACCGCCGCCGGGTCGCCGGCCGGCCGGATGGCGAAGCGCGCCCCGGGATCCGGCTTGCTGATCACGCAGAGGTCGACGGTCACCGCCCCTTTCCCGGCCATGGCGGCGAGCTGGTCGAGGAACGAGCCGACCGGGTCGAGAGCGCGGTCCGCGGTCGCCTTGTCGGCCTGGCCGCCGCTGCCGACCGCGGTCCGGGCGCGGCTGATGACCATCGCCGCGCGGTCGCGGAGAGGGGCGAGCTCGGGCTCGCCGAGAGCTTTCTGGACGGCCCCCAGGGTACCCGTAAGGAGCTTTCCGACCTCCTCCGTCGAGTAGGCCGGGCTGCCCGTGCCGCTCTCCGCGGCGGCCAGGGCCTGGCGCTGCGCCTTCCAGTCGGCAGCCGCCTTGGCCAGGGCGGGCGCCGCGGCCACGGCCAGGGCGTTGGGGTCGGCCTCGCTCATGACCTTGACCCCGCCACCCGGCTTCGGAGCAGGAGGCCGACCGGGCCGCGGCGGCCGCGCCGCCGCCGCCAAGCCAGCGACCGCGAGCGCCACGAAAAAACATACCGTCGTCCTACCGTTGCCATGGATCATCGGAGGGCCCTCCTCGGAGTGTAAATTTTCGCGGCAGTCTATCAGATCGGGGAGGGGTGGGCCGAGGGGGGTGAAAGCTCCTGTGGGGCTAGATCAGGGGGCTCTATGGCGAATGCGGAGGAGACCCGGAGAGACGACCGTGAAGGAGTCCGCCATCTCCTCCCAATGGTCGGCGAGGCAGCTATAAACGATCTCCGCCTTCTTCTGCAGGGAGAGGCCGGAGAGGCGTAGGAGCACGACTCCACCGCGGAGCCGGTTTTGCCGAAAGATCAGCTCGCCGAAGTCTTTGTCAGCCGTCAGCAAGAGCGCGCCGGTCTGTTCGGCCCGCCCGAGGACGGCGACGTCGTCCAGTCCAGGATTGAGCTCGGCTATATAGAGGACGCGGTACCCGGCTTCACGAAGGCGATCCACGATCTGACGATCAACCCCCTCGTCTGCCAGGATCTCATGCGGCCTCATCAGGGAGGGGGTAGATGACGTCGGCACGGAGCGCCCGCGCGGCGAAATCGAGGGCTCCCAGGATCGACGCGCGAGTCAGGCGAGGGTGAGCTTCGAGGATCTGCTCAATCGCCTCGCCGGCGGCGAGCTTCTCGAGGATCAGCTCGACGGTGATTCGGGTGCCGGCCACGACCGGTTTTCCCATCATCACCGCGGGATTCGACTGAATGATCTCAGTTCTCATCGGTCTCCCCATCTGTCTCCATTGTAGCAGTCCCCTGCTGCCCCGACCCTCACTCCGGCAGCCGGCCTGCCCGGCGCAGGCGTTCCATATGGGCGAGGATCTGGCGCTCGGCGAGCGGGTAGGCGGCGGTGGGGACGTCGTCGTAGACCGCGGGGAGCATCTCGGCCGCGGTCTGGCCGGCGCGGGCGGCGGCCAGGATGCGCTCCTCGCGCCAGAGCCGGTGGGTGATGTACTCGCGGAGCTTGGCCGGCGGGTCGAGAACGGCCGGACCGTGGCCGGGGAAGAGGGTTCTGGGCGCCAGGGCGATCATCTTCTCTAGCGAGGCCAGATAGTCGTCCATGTTCCCTTCCGGGGGATCGACGACGATCATCCCCAGGCCGGCGACCATGTCGCCGGCGAGGAGCGAGCCGCCCGCCTCGTCGAGGAAGCAGAGGTGCCCCCGCGCGTGCCCGGGGGTGTGGACGACCCGCACGGTCATCGGCGGGCCGGCCGGGCCGCCGGCGAGGACCACCCGCTCCCCATCCTCAAGGAGCCGGTCGACGGCGATCCCCCGAGCGGCGAGACGGTCGGCCGTCTGGGCATGGGCGCCGACCGGAACCCCGAGCCGGGCGGCGAGCGCCGCCACGCCGCCGACGTGATCGGGGTGGTGGTGGGTGAGCCAGATCGCCGTCACCCGGAGGCCGGAGCGCTCGCGCGCCGCGGCCAGGGCCTCGACGAGCCGGGCGATCTCGCGCTCGGCGGGCGAACCGGGGTCGACCAGCACCGCCTCGCCGTTCCCGAGGAGGTAGCAGTTGACCGTCGCCGCCGGGGGGAGGGTCTGGACCGCCAGGGGGAAGAGGAGGACGCCGGGGCGCAGCTCGATGCGGCGGAACGGCCCGAGGTTGGTCTCCGAGGGGTCGACGAGCCGCGGCAGCCCGGCTTCCGGCCCGTCCTCCGCCAGCACCCGCAGGAAGTGGAGGATGGGGGGGGCGGCGAGCACCTCGCCGGCCTGCCAGCGCGCCCAGGCCGCCCCGGGCTCGATCCATTCCCCCTCCGCGAGCTCGCCGGGCCACACCGCCGGCTGGACGGGGGCTTCGGCCGGCCATTCGAGGAGGAAGAAGCGGTTGTCGAAGCGGATGGGGGTGAAGGGCGGGGTGAGCCAGCGCCCGGCGTAGACCAGGGGGGAGGCGTCCAGGGTCGCCCCGAGGCTCGCGAGCACCTCGCCGAAGTTCTTCTTCTGTTCGAGGAGGGCCCGGCGCTCGCGCTCCAGGTCGGCAGCTTCGGGAGGGGGGCTCGCGGGACTGGCCGGGTTGGCGACGAGGAGACCGGTCTCCTCGAACAGCTCGCGCAGAGCGCAGGCGACGATCCCGGGGATCGCATCCGGACCCACGGCGCCGACCGTGTCGCGGAGGGTGTCGGGGAGACCGGCGGCCGCGACCGGCTCCGGGCTGTCGGTGGCCGGGGAGAGGCCGCGCGGGGTGCCCGCCACCGGCAATCCGGCGTCGGTCCGCGCCAAGCCGCCGCCGGGAAAGGCGTGCCAGCCGCCCATGAAGGCCAGCTCGGGGGAGCGCCGCACCCAATAGACCTCGATCCCGGAGCCCTTAAGGCGCCAGGGGACGATCGCCGCCGAGGCGCGCGGCGCCGGCAGCTCCGCGGCCGGCCCTTTCTTGCCCGCGGCGGCGAGCTGCCGCAGGACCTTTTCGTATAGGCTCTCGCCCTCCGTGACGCTCATGGCTGGCTTATATCAGCCCGCGGGCAGCGCGGGGAAGGAGGGCCCTGGCGCGCGGCTGGATTGTCCCGGCTCTCCATGGGGACCGCACCGTAGGAATGCATGGGGCGCTGCCCCCGAGAGGAGGAGGCTGATGAGCTTGAACAACGAGAAGATCCAGGCCACCCTGGCCAAGTATGCGACCGGCGTCGACCACGTGGCGATCGCCGTGCACGATCTGGAGGCGTCGATCGCCTTCTACTCCCAGGTGATGGGATTCGAGCTGGCCGAGCGCCGGGAGACCCAGGGCGAGCACACGGCGATGATCTCGGCGGTGATGAAAGCCGGCCCGATCACCTTCGTCCTCCTCCAGGGGACCTCCCCGGGGTCGCAGGTGTCGAAGTTCGTCGACCACTTCGGGGCCGGCGTCCAGCACGTGGCGATCGGCGTCCACGACCTGCCCGCCATGGCCGAGGAGCTGAAGGCGAACGGCCTCGAGTTCGACACCTCGGTGATCGAGAGCCCGGGTTTGAAGCAGATCTTCTCCCACCGCGACAGCGGCTCGGGCCAGATGTTCGAGTTCATCGAACGGCTGGGCGGTGACTTCTCCGACCAGAGCGTGCAGCAGCTCTTCTCGCAGCTGGAGAAGAAGGACAGCTTCTAGCCGCCGGCTCCCCGAAGACAGAATGGCGATGTCAGCGCGCACGACGCGAACGAGATACCTCCCGGGTCTGACGCTCAAGGGCTGCTTCGGCGACGAATCCCTGAACGTCATGAACTTCTTGAACGAGGTCGTCCTCCGCTACCCGCGGGCGGTCTCGTTCGCCCCCGGCCGCCCCGCCGAGCAGCACTTCGACGTCCTCGGGAGCCTGGGGAAGATCGAGCGCTTCGTCGCCCACCGCTCGGCCGCCACCGGCTGGGACCGGGCGGCGGTTTACGCCGACCTCGGCCAGTACAACCGCACCAACGGCATCATCCAGGATCTGGTCGCCCGCCAGCTCGCCCTGGACGAGGGGATCGACGTCGCGCCGGAGTCGATCGTCGTCACCGCCGGCGCCCAGGAGGGGATGGTGATCCTCCTCCTCGGCCTCTTCGACCCGACGACCGACGTCCTGCTCTCCTCCGACCCCACCTACATCGGCATCACCGGCCTCGCCCGCATCGTGGGCATCCCCGTTCATCCGATCCCCACCGGGGACCACGGCCTCGACCCCCAGGCGGTGGCGGCGGCGATCCGCGAGGTGCGGCTCCTGGGGAAGGTGCCGCGGGCGGTCTACGACATCCCCGATTTCAACAACCCCATGGGGACGCGGATGCCGCTCGCCGTCCGCCGGGCGCTCTTAGACGTCGTCCACCGCGAGGGGGTGCTCCTCTTCGAGGACAACCCCTACGGCATGTTCGCCTACGACGGCGAGCCCCTCCCCACTCTCAAGGCGATGGACGAGCACGGCGACGTCATCTACCTGGGGAGCTTCTCGAAGACCCTCTATCCCGGCCTGCGGATCGGCTACCTGGTGGTCGACCAGGAGGTGCCGGGCCCAGAGGGCGCGGATGGCGAGCCCTCCCCCCTCGCCTTCGAGCTCTCCAAGGTGAAGAGCCTGACAACGGTGACCACCCCGCCCCTCCTCCAGGCGGTCGTCGGCGGACTGCTGCTCGAAAACGGCGGCTCGCTCAAGAGCCTGATGGCGGCCAAGCTCCCCAGCTACCGGGAGAACCGCGACCGCATGCTCGCCGCCCTCGCCGAGCACTTCGGGGCCGACCCCGCCCTCGCCCCGGCCGTCCGCTGGAACCGCCCCGAGGGGGGCTTCTTCCTCACCCTCACCCTCCCCTTCGATTTCACCGAGGAGCGGCTCACGGTCTGCGCCCGGGATTACGGGGTGATCGTCTGCCCGATGTCCTTCTTCTCGATCCGTGGCGAAGAGGGGGGGCGGAGGAGGGAGATCCGGCTCTCCTTCAGCTATGTGACCCCGGCCCAGATCGAAGAGGGGATCGCGCGGCTCGCCCGCTTCGTCCGCGACACGGCCAACCCAGCGGCCATATGACCCGGCTGCCCGCCGAGCGCCTCGCCCGGGCGATCCGCGAGGCCCTAAGCCGCCGCGGCGTCTCCGGCGAGCACGCGGGCTTCGTGGCCGACGGCCTGGTCGGGACCTCGCTTCGCGGCATCGACACCCACGGCATCCGGCTCCTCCCTACCTACCTCTCCGAGCTCGACGGCGGCCGGGCGCGGGCGCGGCCCGAGCTCTCCTTCGCGGGAGAAAAGGCGGCGCGCCGGCTGGACGCCGGCGGTGCCCTCGGCCTGGTGGCCGGCACGGTCGGCTGCCGGGAGGCGGTCCGCCTGGCGGGGGAGCACGGGGTGGGGGCGGTCTCGGTCGCCAACTCGAACCACTTCGGCGCCGCCTCGGTCTATACCTTAGATATGGCGCGGCGAGGGGCCCTGGGGCTCGCCTTCACCAACAGCGATGCCCTGGTCGCGCCGGTGAACGGCCGCCACCCCCTCTTTGGCACCAACCCGCTCTCGCTCGCCGTGGCGGCGGCCGGCGGCGAGCTCTTCTCCGTCGACATGGCGACGAGCCAGGTCGCCTACTCGAAGGTCAAGAGCCAGCGCGAGAGGGGGCTGCCCCTGGAGCCGGGCTGGGCGGTCACCCCCGAGGGAGTGGATGCCGCGACGAGAGCGGGCGAAGAGATCGGGGCCTTGAAGCCGCTCGGCGGCTACAAGGGGCAGGGCCTCGGGATGATCGTCGAGATCCTCTGCGCGCTTTTAGCCGGGATGCCTTTCGACCACGAGCTCACCCACCTCTACGCCCCCCCCTACGACACCCCGCGCCAGGTCGCCCATCTCTTTCTCGCCTTCGACCTTGCCGCCTTCGGCGACCCCGAGCTCTTCCGCGTCCGCCTGGCCCACCTCCTCGCCCTCGTCCGCCAGTCGGAAGCGGTGCCAGGAGAGCGGGTGATCAACCCGGGAGATCTGGAGCGCGAAGCGGAGAAGGAACGGGGAGAGCTGGGGATTCCGCTGAGTGAGGAGGAGGCGGCGTTCTTCGCCGGCCTCGAACGGGAGGGGTGAGAGGGCTGGAACTTCTAGGCAAGCCAGCTCTCAGAGGTGCCATATACTCCCGGGTCCATGTCCGCGAGTTTTGTTGTCTATATCGATGAATCAGGTGACGAGGGCCTGCGGTTCGGAGGTGGCGCCTCCGGGTGGTTTGTCCTGTCCGCCGCGATCACCCGGAAGTCTACCGACCTCGAAACCGTGAAGCTCGTCGATGCTGTTCGAGCGCAGCTGGGAAAGGCACCTGGTAAACCCCTCCACTTCAGAGATCTTCGTCACGAGCACCGAGTACCCTTCATCGACAAGATCGCCTCTGCGCCGCTCAGGGTGATCACCGTGCTGGTTCACAAGCCTTCGATCCTGGAGCCCGAGGTCTTTGAGCGCCCTCACCTGTTGTACTTCTACTCGGTACGACATCTCTTGGAGCGCGTTTCGTGGCTCTGCCGAGATCATCGCCGCGATGGAGATGGAGATGGCACGGCCGAGATCGTCTTTTCCAATCGGTCGGGAATGAGCTATGAGGAGTTGCGGCAATACATGCAACGACTCCAGGAGCGGGAAACAAGCATCGACTGGTCAGCGATACGCTGCGATCAGATCAACGCTTTCACGGCCGGCCGGCGGATGGGACTTCAAATCGCGGATGCGGTCGCCAGCGGTTTCTTCAAGGCCGTCGAGCCTTCTCAGTACGGCCATACTGAAGACCGCTACGCGCGCATGTTGAGGCCGATCGTCTACAACCGGGAGCGCTGCTTCCAGGGCTATGGCCTCAAGTTCTGGCCGAGAGAAGTCGCCGGCACGCTCGGCGCGCAGCACTTCAGATGGCTGAGGGAGGTCTACGCAGAAAGGGGGTAGGCGTTACAGCCCGCTACAGCCGAAGACGAGCCGATAAGCTGCAGGAAAAAGAAAAAGCAGGTCCCGGGCTTCAGGATCCCACCCTCATCGGGCTGCCGCTCTACAAGCGACCTGAAGTTTGCCCCGCGCCTACCTGCAGGCTAAAAATATATCTCTCCAATCACCCTGTCAAGAATAGATGCGACGTAGCCTACCCCCCTGGCCGGCCTGCTAGAATGCGCCCCGCCATGAAACGACACACTCCGATCCTCCTCGCCCTTCTGTCCTTCGGTCTCGTCTCCCTGCTCGCGGCCGCAGCGGCCTCGGCCCAGCCTTTAGCCGCCGGGGCCAGCGATCCTTTCGTCCTCCTCCCCGGCACCTGGGACTGGGCGAACAGCCCGGGGTCCTGCCAGGACAACCCGCAGACTCTCTCGCTCTCGGCCGACCGGGCCAAGGTGATCCTCGAGTACCGAAGGCCGGTGATCAACCCCGCCGGCAAGCCGCAGAAGACCGAGGTGTACAAGATCTTGGACGCCCGCGCCCATCTGCTCCACGCCCAGGTCGAAGGCGAGACCAAAAAGGACAAGACGGGGCAGCCGGTGACCTATGATTTCGATGTTCGTCACCGACAACTCCTTCTGCTTTCACCGCAGCGACTGGGGCAAGGGCCAGTGCACCAAGATGCTGGTGCGCTGCTCGGCGCTGGCCCACCATCCCTGAGGAGGAGCAGCTTCTCACGGCGGCTCGCCGATCACGCGTTTCGCCGGTCGTCTCCCGCCGGACCTCGGGTGCGTAGAGCCCCTGGTACTCCCGGCGCCACCAGGCGCCGGTCCTCGCCCGCTCCTCCCGGCTCGTGAACCAGTACTGCCAGAGGACCGCGCGGACCGCGGCGGGCTTCCCGCCGCGGAACGGGTCGCGGGCGAAGAGGGCGAGGACGGCGGGTTCGCTTTCCAGGAGCCGGCCCTCGGCGGCGGCCACCCAGGGCGCCTCGCGCCAGGTTCCGAGCGAGGCGAACCAGAGGTTCCACTCGAAGCGCGGCTGGTAGGGAGCATAGATCCCCGGCGCCTTCCGGACCTCCTGCGGTTTGTAGCGGAAGGGGTAGGCGATCCAGGTCCTGCCGTCCTTTGTCCCCTGGAATTCGATCTCGTAGCGCCCCCGGGTCATCACCGCGAAGAGCCCGTAGGCGTTGGCGATGCGGAACGGCTCTAAGGCGACGGCGGGAGCGAGGAGCGGCTCCGGGAGAGCCCGGCCGCCGAAGGCGACGATCGTCGAGTAGAAGATCCAGCTGAGCGCCGCCGCCGCGGCGGCGAGCCGGGCGCGCTCGAAACGTCGTCTGGATCCCGCCGATCCTGCCGATCCCGCCGCTGGCGTCGGAGTCCGCAGCCGAAGACGGGCGAGGGTGGAGTCGTCGAGGAGCAGAATGCCGAGGACCAGCACCAGGTAGTTCAGAAACGCGTAGTTGGCGGTGAGGATGATGCCGATCTGGAGCAGGGTGGCGAGGACGAACGCGGCGAGCCGGAACCGGCGGGGGAGGAAGACGAACCAGGCGAGGCCGAGCTCGATCACCAGGGTGGCGAGGGCGGTGGCGGCGTGGAAGGAGTGCGGCAGTTGGTGGGCGTACCAGCCGAGCCAGGTGGGGAGAGGCCCGTTCTCGTAATACTTGTCCATGGCGGTCAGGTTCCGCCACTGCGGCTCGCCGCTCGCGAGCTTGACCACCCCCGACTCGAAGTAGATCCGGAACCACTCCCAGCGCAGGAGCCAGAGGCTCGCCGCGGACGGCGGATGGCCGGCGCCCAAGCCCGGACGAACGCCGGGCGGGGCGAAGAAGAGGGCGAGGAAACCGGCTTCCAAGAGCATGCCGTCCGACTGGTAGGAGGAAAAGTCCTGGGCGGCGGTGACGAAGGAGAGAAAGCAGAGAGTGGCGACGGCGAGGCTCGCCCGCGGCCAGAGATTGAAGACCAGGGCGAGCGCGGCGAGGCTGCCCAAGGCGACGAGGGCGGAGAGGGCGGGGTCACTGGCGGAGATCCAGAGGAGGGTGGGGGCGTACCAGAAGCGGGTCGCGGGATAAACGCGGGAGACCGCCGCCAGGTACGGTCCGGCCGGCAGGATGCCGCGCGGCCCGAGGAGGCCGTGGATCTGGAAGGCCAGGGAGTAGAAGGCCGAGAGGAAGACGAGGCCGAGGGCGCGGAGGAAGAGGAAGCGGGCCCACAGGTAGGAGCTGGCCGCGGACCGCGAGGGTCCGAAGAACGCGGCCAGGGGCGACCAGGCCGTTTCGGGCTCCGGCTCTCCCCGCCGGTCCGGCTCCGTCACCGGATGAATCTAGAGCAGGGGCGGCGACGGCGCAAGCGCCGCGCGGCCCCCCGTTGGCACGCCCCATGCGTCTGATTCGCGCCGTGCCTGGACGATGGAGGTCCGGCACGGCTCGAAGGTGCAGCGATGAGGATTCTTGAAACCCGAGTCTACCGGGGCCCCAATCTTTACGCACTCTGGCCGGTGATCCGGCTCCGGATCGACCTGGAGGAGCTGGAGGAGTACCCCACCGTCAAGCTCCCGGGCTTCGCCCAAGGGCTGCTCGCCTTGATCCCCACGCTCGCCGAGCACACCTGCTCCTACGACGAGCCGGGCGGCTTCGTGCGGCGGATGACCGAGGACGAGGGGACCTGGATGGGGCACGTGCTGGAGCACGTGACGATCGAGCTCCAGGTCCTCGTGGGGACGCCGGTCTCCTTCGGCAAGACCCGCGGCGCCAACCTGCCGCGGGGCCAGTACCACGTCATTTTCAGCTATCAGGAAGAGGCGGTGGGGCTGGCCGCCCTCGACCTCGCGCTCCGCACGATCCGCCACCTGCTGCCCGCGGAGCGCGCCGATCACGACCCCGCCCCGCTCGACTTCCCCGCCGAGCTCGGCGCCCTTCGCCAGCTCGTCGAACGCTCCGCCCTGGGACCCTCGACCGCCGCCCTGGTGCGGGCGGCGGAGGAGCGCGACATCCCCTGGATGAGGCTCAACGACGGCGCTCTGATCCAGCTCGGCCATGGCTGCCACCAGCAGCGGATCGAGGCCGCCCTGACGAGCGGCACTCCCCTGACCGCCGTCGAGCTCGCGGGCGACAAGAGCATGACCCAGCGCCTGCTCGCCGACCTCGCCATTCCCGTCCCCCGCCAGGAGGTCGTCACCTCGCTCGACGCGGCGCTAGAGGCGGCCGAGCGGCTCGGCTATCCCGTCGTCGTCAAGCCGCTCGACGGCAACCAGGGCCGCGGCGTCTCGACCGGCCTGACCGTCCCCGACCAGGTGCGCTCGGCCTGGGGCCGGGCGGTCGAAATCTCGCGGCAGGTCATCGTCGAAACCCACCAGGCCGGCTGCGACTACCGCATCCTGGTCGTCGGCGGGAAGGTCGTGGCCGTGGCCCAGCGGGTCCCCGGGCACGTCGTCGGCAACGGCCTGCAGACCGTGCGCGAGCTCGTCGAGCAGGTCAACAGCGACCCCCGGCGCGGGCATGGACACGAGAAGTCGCTGACCCGGATCGAGCTCGACGACGAGGCCCTCCGCCTTCTGGCCGAAGCCTGCCTGACGCCGGCCTCGGTCCTGCCGGCGGGCGAGGTCTTCTTCCTGCGCACGACCGGCAATCTGTCGACCGGGGGGACGGCGATCGACCGCACGGACGACGTCCACCCCGACAACCGCCGGATGGCCGAGCGCGCGGCGCGGGCGATCGGGCTGGACGTCGCCGGGGTCGACTTCCTCTGCCCCGACATCACGCGGAGCTACCGCGAGGTGGGCGGGGCGATCGTCGAGGTCAACGCCGGTCCGGGTCTCCGCATGCATCTGGACCCCTCGGAGGGGCTGCCGCGCGACGTCGCCGGATCGATCATCGAGATGCTCTTCCCGCGCGGCCGGCCGTCCCGCATCCCCTTGGCGGCGATCACCGGCACCAACGGCAAGACCACCACCACCCGGATGGTCGGGCACCTCCTGGCCACCGCCGGCTTCAACGTCGGCATGGCGACGACGGACGGGGTCTACATCGACGGCGTGCGGATCGCCGAGGGCGACCTGACCGGCCCCTGGTCGAGCCGGCTGGTGCTGCGCGACCCCACGGTCGACGCGGCGGTTCTGGAGACCGCCCGCGGCGGTATCGTCCGTGCCGGGCTCGGCTGGAGGAAGTGCAACGTCGGGGCGGTCTTGAACGTCGCCGCCGACCATCTGGGGCTGGGGGGGATCGACGACCTCGACGAGCTGGCGCGGGTCAAGCAGATCGTCGTCGAGGTGGCGCGGGACTACTGCGTCCTGAATGCCGACGACCCGCGGGTGGCGCAGATGGCGTCGATGAGCCCGGGCCAGCCGATCTACGTCAGTCTGGAGCCGGCGCGCGGCCGGGTCCGCCGCCACGTGCGGTCCCGCGGCAAGGCGGTGGTGCTGGAGGAGGGCAAGGGCGGCGACCGGCTCATCACCTTCCACGACGGGGGGACGGCGATCCCCCTCCTCTGGGTGCGCCAGATCCCCTCCTCGCTCGGCGGATCGGCGCTCCACAACGTGCAAAATGCCATGTTCGCGGCGGCGGTCGCCCACGGCCTGGGAGTCAGCCTGGAGGTCATCCGCCAGGGCCTGCGCAGCTTCGAGATGGGCTTCGAGGCGACCCCGGGCCGGCTCAACTTCTACGACCGCCACCCCTTCAAGGTGCTCCTCGACTACGCCCACAACGCCCACGGCATGGAGGCGATCGCCAAAACCGCCGCCAGCTTAGCCGTCGAGGGGCGGCGGATCGGCGTCGTCGCCGCCCCCGGCGACCGCCGGGACGACGACATCCGCGCCGTCGCCCGGGCGGCGGCACCGGTCTTCGACCTCTTCGTGCTCCGCGAGGACGACGACCGCCGCGGCCGCGCCCCGGGCGAGACGGGCGAGCTGCTCCGCCAGGGGCTCCTCGCTGCCGGCGTGCCGGGGGAGCGCATCCTGCCCGAGGTGCTGGGAGAGGAGACAGCGGTCGACCGGGCGCTGCGTCTGGCGCGGCCGGGCGACCTGGTCGTCGTCTTCGGCGACAAGCTCGACCGTTCCTGGAACCAGATCACGGAGTTCGACCCAGCCCGGCCGCCGGTCGCCGCCGCTAATACCGGCGTTCCCGCGACGCCTGAGCTGGTGCAGACCGGGCGGTAAGAGCCGGGACACCGGGAGGGGATCGTGTTCACCATTATCCAGAACGGCGAGGTCTATGCCCCGGAGCCGCAGGGGCGGAGATCCGTGCTCCTGATCGGCGACCGGATCGCCCGGATCGCCGACGCCGCGGAGATCGACCTGCGCGCGATCGAGGCGCTGAGGCTGCCGGTCGAGGTGGTCGATGCCGCCGGCTCTATCGTCACCCCGGGGGTGATCGACCCGCACATGCACCTCCTCGGCGGCAGCGGCGAGGAGGGGTTCGCCAGCCGCGGCCCGGACCTCCAGTGGAGCGAGATCGTCCCCTGCGGCACCACCACCGTCGTCGGCCTTCTGGGGGTCGACGCCACCACCCGGACCCTCCCCGACCTCCTCGCCAAGGTGCGGGGGCTGGAGGAGAACGGGATCACCGGCTTCTGCTACACCGGCCACTACGGGCTCCCTGCGGTGACCTTCACCGGCTCGGTGCGCGACGACCTGATCCTCATCGACAAGGTGATCGGGGTCGGCGAGATCGCCCTCTCGGACCACCGCGCCTCCCAGCCCGAGCCCCACGAGCTGGCCCGGATGGCGGTCGACGCCCACGTCGGGGGGATCCTCGCCGGCAAGGCCGGGGTCACCCACTTCCACCTGGGGGAGGGGCGCGGCCGGCTGGCGCCGCTCCGCGCTCTCCTGGACGCCGAGGAGATCCCGCCCGAGTGCCTCTATCCCACCCACGTCGAGCGCAGCGCCGAGCTGGTCGCCGAGGCCGCCGAGCTCACCCGGCGCGGCTGCTTCGTGGACATGGACACCGCCGAGCCCGGGATCGAGAAGTGGATCGCCGTCTTCCTCGAAAAGGGCGGTGACCCGAAGCGGCTGACCCTCTCGACGGACTCCGACAGCAGCGCTCCCAAGACCCTCTTCGAGGAGCTCCGCAAGGTGATCGAAAAGCGGCGCCTGCCGCTCGAAGGGGCCCTCGCCCTGGTCACCGCCAACACCGCCTCCGTGCTTCACCTCGAAGGCAAGGGGCGCCTCGAACCCGGGCGAGATGCGGATCTCCTCGTGCTCTCTCCAAAGTCGCTCGAGGTCCGGCACGTCATCGCCCGGGGGAAGCTCCTGGTGCGGGCCGGCGAGCTTCTCGTCCGCGAGCGGTTCCTCGAGAAGAGCAAGCGCGAGATCCACCTCGTGGGGAGGGGGTAGCTACTTCTCGGACTTCGCGGGTTTCTTGTTTCTGGCCTGCTTCTTCTTCTCTTCCTGGGGAGTCTTGATCTCCGGCCGGCGTTCCCGGAGATTGAAGCACTCTCCGGCGGCGAGCACGTGCATCTTGATGTCGAAGATCGACAGGGTCTCGTCCTGGTCCGCCTCGCTCAGGTTCGAGAAGGTCACCTGGGAGGCGTCGAGGACGTAGGCCGCGCCCTCTCCCAGGACCTCGAACCAGTCCTCGCCGTGGACGACGATGGCGGAGTTCTCGTCGATCCCCACCCCCAGGTAGGCGGGGTTCTGGGCCACCGCCCCGAGAAGCCGGGGGAGCCGGCCGCGCTCCGCGAAGTGCTGATCGACGATCACCCGCCGCAGGAGCCCCAGCCCGGGGGCCATGCGCAGAGCGCTGCCGATCTTGTAGGAGGCCTCGCCGTCGCCCTCGACCAGCATGGTCTCGCTCATCACCGAGGCACCGGCCGAGGTCCCGGCGACGGTGCCGCCCTCGCGGTAGATCTCCTCGATCCGGCGATAGGCCCGGGAGTCGCCGAGCTGGCTCGTGATCCGCAGCTGATCGCCGCCGGTAAAAAAGACCGCCGTCGCGCCGTCGAGCACCGCCTCGGCCTCCTCGGAGAGCGCCTCGGCCCGGTCGCGGACGTCGAGGATGGCGATGTCCTTGACTCCCAGCTTGCGGAAGACTCCGTCGTACTCCTTCGCCAGCTCGCCGTTCATCTCGGCGCTCGCCACGGTGGCGACCACCAGCCTGCCCTTGCCGACCCGCTCGGCCACCGCCTTCAGGATCTCGCTCTCCCGCTGTTTTTCCTCGTGCCCGCCAATGATGACCAGGGTGCCATCGCCGGTGCCACCGTTCGGGTACGTCGCCATTTTGCTCCTCCCTGCCCGTTCCAGTTAAAACGCGGGCGCTGAGGATTTTGCAGCTTCCGTGCCGCTCACCACCCGCACCCGGGCGAGCGCCGGGCGGTCCGGCTGGTCCGGGCTCAGGGATGACTGGTGGCGGAGTTGGTGGCGGATCTCTGCCAGGGCCCACCCGCTGGCCAATGATCGGGAAAGTCGTTGCCTCTTCGTACAGACCGCAAGGACCGTGAAGTGCTCCGTCACCTCTCCGGACGTGATCCGGTAGAGCCCCCGGGCGATGTGTTCCACCTCTCCCCGCCTCTCCATCTGATGCAGCTGGCTGCGATGCACCCCTAGAGACTCGAGGTCGCGCGGGCGGAAGATGCCACCCTGCACGATCGCGGAAAGCGGGTTCCGACCTTGGATCTTTGCCTCCATTGGCACCTCATGGCTTGTACGAAATGTCGGCTTTCCCGTGTAAGTGCCGACGTTTTGTACCACGCAGTGGAAGCCTGGGTCAAAGAGATCCGGCAGCTTCCGTGCCGCTCACCACCCGCACCCGCGCGAGCGCCGGGGCCATTCCCAGGTTCGAGAAGGGGTGGTACTGGTAGCGGTCGAACTGGCCGGGCTCGGCGGTCAGGGTGTACTCGCCCGGCTCCCGGGGGGCGAGGACGGTGACCGTCTCGGTGAGAGTGTCGCCCGGTTCGAGCCGCCAGGCGAGCCAGGCGTCCTCCTGGAGCCGACCCGGGGCCGGCGGCTGGCTGGCGGGAGCGGCGGGGCCGGCGGGGCCGGCGGGAGCGGCCGGCCGCCAGCGGAGGACCCAGCGGACCGAGTCCGTGGCGAACCAGCCGCCGCAGGAGGACCAGAAGCGGCGGCTGCGGTTTCTGAGCCGCAGCCGGACGTCTCGGACTCCGTCGGCCGGCCACTCGCGGGGGACCGGCGCCGCCCAGGCGACCTCCCCCCGCACATCGGCTGGCGCCGCCAGCTGCCCGGTCATCAGGGGGCGGGCGACGAGCGGCAGGAAATGGGGGCTCTGTAGACCCGCGTGGTAGGCGAGGACCGGCGCGGAGTGGGCGACGTCCCACACCCCCTTCTCGGCGTTGCCGCTGTCGCCGCCGGGGTAGCAGTAGGCGCCGATCGCCTGGAGGGCCACGGCGTAGAGGGCGGCGGTGGCGAAGAGCACCCGTCCGGCGCGGCCGAGGCGCTCCCAGGAGCCGGCGAGGAGGACGAAGAGGAACGGCAGGCCGTCGGTCAAGTAGCGCGGGCCGTAGCAGTAGCCCGCGGTCCAGGTCGAAAAGCAGGTGTGGAAGAGCACGTTCGCGGCCCACGCCGCCCCCAGGACGGCGGTCTCCTGGCGCTCCCTGCCGGGCCGCGGCCGGACCCAGAAGAGGGCGAGGAGGAAGGGGCAGAAGACGAGCAGGCCGCGGTTGCTCACGAGGAGGCCGGCGAGCTCGGCCGCCGACGGCAGATGGGTGGGGAGAGCCTGGCCGTTCGGCAGCCGGTACTCGACGTAGCCGCCGAGGATCGTCTTGAAGTACCACTTGTTGTAGAGGACGAGGAGGAGGGCGAGGCCGCCGCTCGAAACGAGGAACGGCCAGGCCTTTTTCCCCGTGCGCCGGCCGACGATCCAGGCGATCGCGAGCGAGAAGAAGAGGTCCTGCGGCCGGTTTGCCGTGAGGAGCCCGGCGGTCGCTCCGAGGAGAAAGGCGCGGCCACCCTGGGGCTCCGGATCGAGCAGGAGGTAGAGGCTGACGGCGAGGAGGAGCTCGGCGGGGCCGTGCTGCCAGAGGGCCTGGCTCGAAATCACCCAGGTCGTGGTGCCGAAGGCGTAGAGGAGCGCGAGACCGAGGGCGGCCCGCTCCGTCGTCAGCCGCCGCAGGGTCCAGAAGAGGAAGAGGACCGAGAGCGCGGTGATGATCGAGGCCGCGATCTTCTCCATGAGGACCAGGGTCCGCTGGCCGTACTTCGGGCTATCCGGCCGCAGGGCGGGGAAGAGCGCGGTGGGGAAATAGAGCGGGGTGACGAGGAGCGACGTCACGACGGGGTAGAGCGGAATCCAGTGGCCCTGCCGGGAGCGGTACATCGAGTACCGCACCTCGTCCGGAAGGGTGGGGGCGTAGCGGTCGAGGGAGATCCCGTCGCCGCGCCAGAGCCCGGACGGCACGAGGCTCGCCGCCAGGCTGTCGTAGGAGGCGATGTAGCGCAGGTTCGAGTTGTAGACCGCGAGGCAGAACAGGAAGAGCAGCAGCGAGCGGCGCCAGCCGGCGGTATCCCCGGCCCGCCCGGCCCGGAAAGGGCGGCTCACCGCGCCCGCCGGAGCCGCCGGTAGACCCGGACGAGGGATGGGCTGGCGGTGAGCTTGGCGCGGAGGCGCCAGGTGGCGGTGGCGCGGAGGGCGTCGAGCTCGGAGCGCAGCTCAGCCGCCTCCCGCTCGCGCCGCGCCCGCTCCTCGCCGGCCGCCGCGAGCTCGGCAGTGAGGCCGTCCACCCGGAGCCAGAGGGCATCGCGGTCGATCAGCAGCCTCCCGCGCTCCTTGGCATAGGGGTTGAGCCAGGCGAGGTACGCCGCCGCGGCCCGCCGCTCCTCCCCCGGATCGGCCACCGCCGGGGCGGGCTCGGCCAGCACCTCCCGGTAGATCTCGACCAGGCGGTCGACGGCGGGCGCGAGGCCCGCCTCGGCGCGAATCCGTGCCGAGACGCGGCCGGCGTCGGCCGGATCGTAGCGGGCGATCTGGCGGCCGAGCGCGGCGGGCTCGACCGGCTCGGTCAGGGTGCGGAAGCCGAAGTTCTGCCGCCTTAGAGAGTCGAGCTCCGCCGCGGTCACCAGCGGCCCGCAGCCGCCGGCATCGCAGAGGAGGACCGCGCACCCCACCGCCATCGCCTCGAGCGCCGCGCGCCCCTTGGCGAAGACCAGATCGTAGCCGGGGAGGAGCGCCTCCGGCCGGGCCGCCGGGCGGCCGCTCGCGATTCCCGCCGCGTCGAGAGCGATGCCGGCGGCGGCACAGGTGGTGCGCACGGCGGGGAGGAAGTTGGCCTCCGAGGCGTTGTTGCTGAAGACCAGCGCCCGCCGGGGGCGCGCGGGGAGCAACGGGCGGGGCGCAAAGCGCGCCAGATCGACGAAGTTGAGAAGCGTCGTGATCCGCTCGGCGGGCACCGCCGCCGCCCTCAGCCGCTCCCGGGTCGGCTCGTCGACCGCGATGTAGCGGTAGAGGCGCGGGAAGCGCGGCGGCGCCTCCTCCCAGGGCTGCCCGCCATGGCAGACGAAGATCCCCGGGGTGCCGGGGAAGTGGAGGAGGGCGGTCATCGTCTCCAGGTGGTGCTGGCCATGGATGAGGTCGGGCGGCCCGCCGATTTCTGCGAGCGCTGCCAGATCCTCGACGACCGGCACGCCGGCCGCCCGGATCTCGGCGGCCAGCTCGCCCAGGACCGGGCTCCAGGCGATCGGCTGGTGGCCGCGGGCGAGGAGGGTGCGGGCGACGTCCAGCACGTACAGCTCGGAGCCGGTACGGTGGGCGAGAGTGGTGTTGGTGAAGAGGATCCTCACCGGCCGGTCGGGCGGTAGAACGACGGCGCCGGGGTCCCCCGGAGGAGACCGCGGACGCTCAGATCCTCCTGGAGGTCGGGCCAGTGGATACGGTCGCCGTCGCCGACCAGCTTCCAGACCCGGCGCTCCTCGGGGGTGGCGGCGAGAAGCCTGGGGAACCAGGCGAGAGGCACGAGGAGGGTGCGCCCGTCGGCCAGGCGGACGACCAGCTCGTCGTCGGTGAACTCGACGTCCCGTGCGCGCCCCGCGGTCTCGACGGCCAGAGTATCCATGTCACGCCTCCGTGGCGGTCCCGAAGGAGGGCCGCCCGCCCGAGTATACGCTGCCGCAAAACCTGGACACTCCCTGGAAGTCGGATCAGTACGAGTTGCGCCCGCTCCCCACCTCTCCCCACCGTTTGCCGTCCCATTCGAGCATCTCCCGGAACGCTCCGCGCGAGGCCCACTCCCCGAAGTCCTGCCGCCTCTGGACCGTACCGTGGAGCTCGATCCGCGTCGCGGTGCTGCTCACCACGTACTCGGCGAGGAGCCGAACCTCGCAGCTCGAATCGCCCGGGCAGTAGGAGGAGTCCCGATGGGCGACGTTGATGAGCCGGGTGAGGGCGGGGTCGCTCTCGTCCTTGTCCCCGCGATTGGCCCGGTCGACCAGCGCCACCAGGCGGTCCATCCCGCCGGTCGCGAACGGCGAATATCTCCAGTTCCCGGGGGTCTGGACGTCGAGCCCCTTGAGATAGTCCCCGATGCAGCCCGGGTCGAGCGGCTCGTGGGCGGTGAAGGTGCGGTAGGACACCTCTTTGTCGAGCATCTCCAGGAGCGGCCGGCCGGCCCGGGCCGGCCCGGGCCGGGCGAGCGTCCGCGCCCAGGAGCGGGCGAGGGGATCGCAGCCGCCGGGGATGGCCGGGTTCGTCGCCCGCTTCTGGAGTTGGACGATGGCGGCCTGGACTTCGGGATCCACCTTCTCTGGAGGAGCGCCGTCCGCCCCCTCCGGCACGTAGGCCTTGCGGGTGGAGAAGAGGATGGAACCGAAGAAGGCGAGGAGCAGAAGGAGGACGACCACGCCGCAGCCGAGGAGGAGCTTCTTCGAATCCTGCGGCACCGGGATCAGGTCGTTCCCCACCCGTGGGGCCGGCCGGAAGCCCTCCCGCGGCCCCCCCGGCAACAGCGCGGCCGAGACCTTGGCGGCAGCCGCCCGGGCGCACCAGGGGCAGGCGCTGAGATGCCGGCCGTAGAGGTGGAGCGGGTTCTGCGTGCAGGGGAGGAGCGAGCGCTCCGCGTCGGCCAGCGCCGCCTGCCAGGCCGCCGCTTTCGGCCGTCTCGCGGGATCGCGGAACCCCGCCTCGAAGCAGTCGCGAAAGAGGCTCTGGAGGACGGGTGCGAGAACCTGGAAAGGGGGCGCCGTCCGCGGCGGGCGGAGCGGCGAGATGCCGGTGGCAAAGGGGAACGGGCCGGCGGCGATGCGCTCGGCGAGAGCGGCCGGGCCGTCCGCGGCGGTGGGAGTGCCGTCGAACGGGTGGTGCCCCTCCATCAGCAGCCGGAAGAGGAGGACCCCGAGGCCGAAGAGGTCGTCCTCTGGGGCATGCTGCAGGACGAGTCCCGGCGGCTGCCCCTGGAGCTCGGGCGGGGTGAGCTCCGGCGGGCTCGCGGCGGCGCGATAGACCCTGCCGTCCGCCGGGTCCTTGATCTGAAAGCCGTCGGCGCCGACCAGGGTGACGAGGGCGGTGTCGGCGACGAGGACGTTCGCCGGATCGAGGTCGCCGACCACCGTGCGATGGCCGTGGAGGGCGGCGACCGCACCGGCCAGGTTGCGGGCGGTGCGGTGCAGGTGGAGCTGAGAGAAGAGCGGCAGCTCGCGCTGGCGGACGGCCGGGTCGTACACCCTGGGGAGCGGCCGCAGACCGGGGACGAACGGCAGGAGATAGCCGGCAACGACCGCGGAGCCGGCGCCCGCGGGGGGGGCGGCGGCGGTCTCGACGAGGTCGACCGGCCAGGCGATCGAGACATGCCCGTAGGCGGCACCCGGGTCGGCGGGGGGCTCGGCGAGCATCACCGCGAGCTTCCTGCCGAGCTCCGGGGTGGGGCGGAGGAAGATCCGGGCCACCCGGGCGGTCTCTCCCCGCAGGCGGTAGACCCGCGCCGCGCCCGCCGCGCCCGCCGCCCCAAAGCTGACCTCCTCGGTAAGCTCCACGGGCTGGCCGTCCGCGCGGCGCTTCATGGGGGTGGGCGTCATGGGCGCATCCCTCCCAGCGCCTCGGCGAGTGTTTTCCTCTCGTCGAGCATCCGTGCTCCTCTTCGTGGTTGGAAAGAGTCTATCAGGAGCCGCGGTGACTCCGGAGAGTCCGCGGGTATCGCCGCCCAGGGCCGGGAAGCGAATCCCAGCCCTCGGGAAGCTAGCTCAGGGCCTGGCGAAGCTATCCGGGGACTCGGCAAGCTATCCCAGGGCTTGGCGAAGCTATCCCGGTGCCTGGCGAAGCTATCCGGGGGCTCGGCAAGCCATCCCAGGGCCTGGCGAAGCTTTCCGGGTACCCGGCGAAGGTTTCCCTGGCCTGGGAAGGATTGCCCCCGAAGATTCGAACGTACCCTTTGTGCTAGACTTCATGGCTACTTAGGGGTCAAACCCTCATCCACAACCTGAACCCGACCCCGTGACCGCGCCAGCCCCGAAACGACCGGCAGTCGAGGAAGAGAGCAGGCCGTGGCCCTAGCCGTTACCAAAACCCAGAAGCGGCCGGAAAAGCCGACCCTGACGCCGGAGAAGACGAGCGAGCTCGCCGGGTTCTGCCTCCTCGCCCTGGCGCTCCTCCTGGGGTGTGCCATGGCCACCTACCACCCGATGGACCCCAGCGTCTTCCACAAGACGGCGGCGGCGGTGCGGCCGAAGAACCTCATCGGACCGCTGGGGGCGGAGGTCGCCGCCTTCGGGTTCCAGTTCTTGGGCATCTCCTGCCTGCTCGTCCCCCTCTTCCTCCTGGTGGCCGCCGGGCGTCGGCTGCGCCGGCGGAGCGCCCAGCGGGTCGTCGGGCGCGGTTTCGGGATGGCGCTCATCCTCGGCTCCCTCCCCGGTCTCTTCCAGCTCACCACCGGCCGTTTCCCTTGGCACGAGGGGTCGATCGACGGCGGCGGCGCCTTCGGCAAGATCCTCGCCGAGACCCTCGAGCCGCGCCTCCACTTCACCGGCACCCTCCTCCTCCTCTCGGCGGCGGTGGCGATCGGCGGCACCCTGGCCGTCCAGTCGACCCTGGGCGACCTCCTCGCGGCCTGGAAGTTCCGCCTCGCCCGGCTCTGGCAGGACCTCTCCCTCGCCCGCGACCGCCGGCGGGAGCGGCGGGCCAAGGAGCGGGCGCGGCGGCGGGTCATCACCAAGCACCTGCAGCGGGTGGTCGAGGAGAAGCAGGAGAAGCAGAAGGCCGCGGCGGCCCGCGCCGGGGAGAAGCCCGGGGCGGTGGCGGTCAAGCCGCCCCTGGTCTCCAAGGGGGGGCCGAAAGCCCCCGTGCCGCCCCCCGCGGCCGGCCATCCCGGCCATCCCGGAAGTGCCGGCTCTCCGGGCTCTCCGGGCGAGTTGGAAGGACCGGGTTTCGACCGCCTCGACCTGCCGATGAAGCGCCGGAGCGGCGAGGGGTGGGCGGAGACCGGCTTCGGCGTGCGCCCCCTGCGTCCGGCCGGTCCGGGCCCGATCGACGACGAGACCTTCGACGAGGATTTCGGCCCGGACGGGCCGGAGCGGGAGGAGATGGAGGACCTGGAGTTCCCGGCTTCCTACAGCCCGCCGCCGCCGGCCATCGTCCGCGCCCCGAGCGCCGCCGCCCGGGTCGTCGAGCGCAACCCGGAGCGGCCGCCGGCGCGTCCGGTGCCTCCACCTCAGGCGGCTCTCCCCATGGAGATGGCGCTCGGCGGCGGCCTGCCGCCGGTCAACCTGCTGCAGTTGGGCGACGACCCGAACAAGATCGACCAGCCCGAGCTGCTGCGGATGGGCGAGCTCATCCGCAACCGCTGCGCCGAGTTCGGGGTCGAAGGGACGATCGCGGGGGCGAGCCCGGGGCCGGTCATCACGGTCTACGAGTTCCAGCCGGCGCCCGGGGTCAAGGTCAGCCAGATCGTCAACCTCCAGGACGACCTGGCCCTCGCGCTGCGCGCCGAGTCGGTGCGGATCGACCGCATGGCCGGCCGCTCGACTCTGGGGATCGAGGTTCCCAACCGCGAGCGGAGCATGATCCGCCTGGGGAACCTCCTGGCCGACGAGCGCTTCAGGAAGGCCCCCTCGCCGCTGACGCTCGCGATCGGCACCAACATCCACGGCGAGCCCTACTACTGCGACCTCGCCACCATGCCCCACCTCCTGGTGGCGGGCGCCACCGGCGCCGGCAAGAGCGTCGGGCTCCAGGGGATGATCACCTCCATCCTCTATAAGGCGACCCGCGAGGAGGTGCAGTTCATCTTCATCGACCCCAAGCGGATCGAGCTCGGGGTCTACGCCGACATCCCGCACCTCAAAGCCGAGGTGGTGGTCGATCCCAAGAAGGCGGCCAACGCTCTGCGCTGGGCGGTGGCGGAGATGGAGCGCCGCTACCGGCTCCTGGCCGAGGTCCACGTGCGCTCGATCGCCTACTACAACCGGGCCATCCAGGACCCCCAGGTGCAGGAGCGGCTGTCGCTCTCCGACACCGAGGTGGCGATCACCCCGTCGGACTTAAAACCGATGCCCTACTACGTGGTGGTGATCGACGAGCTCGCCGACCTCATGATGGTCGCCTCGGCGGACGTCGAGACCTCGATCGCCCGCCTCGCCCAGATGGCGCGCGCCGTCGGCATCCACCTGATCGTCGCCACCCAGCGCCCCTCGGTCGACGTCTTGACCGGCACCATCAAGGCGAACTTCCCCTGCCGCATCTCCTTCGCCACCGCCTCCCGCCACGACTCGCGGACCATCCTCGACCAGGTGGGCTCGGAGAAGCTCCTCGGAAAAGGGGACATGCTGATGATGCCGCCGGGAAGCTCGCGGGTCATCCGCCTCCACGGCGCCTACGTCTCCGAGCAGGAGACGGCGGCCCTCATCCGCTGGCTGAAGAAACAGGGCAAGCCCCAGCTCGACCCCGAGGTCCTGAGAGATTCGAGCCCCGAGACCGCCGGCAGCACGGGCGACGAGGGGGACGACGACCTCTACGACGAGGCCGCCCGCCTGGTGGTCACCGAGCGCCAGGCCTCGGCGAGCTTCCTCCAGCGCCGCATGCGGATCGGCTTCTCCCGCGCCGGCCGCCTGATCGACATGATGGAGCGCGACGGCCTCCTCGGCCCCTCCCAGGGCAGCAAGGCGCGCGAGGTGCTCGTCCGGCCGGACTACTTCGAGGAAATCGACGGGGTCCGGGGCAGCGAGGAGGAGTAGGAAGGGGCTCCCGCCCGTTCCTGCCCCCTAGGCGCTACCTTCAGATTTTCAGTTTTCTGTCCTTCCTGCCCTCCCTCCCTATCCCAAAGGCGATGCCTCTACGTCGAGCGACGTGCTCCCGGGTCCGGTCGAACCAGAGCCCTTCGAGGGACTCTCCCTCCAAGAGGTCCGGACGCTTGAGCTGCGCTGGCCAGTGCGAAGGTTCAGTTCGCCTGCGTCACGCCGTTGCCAATGCCTGACTGTGTTAATCTAATTGTGGAGCGAAGCGCCATAGAATAGGGGAGACTGCAGATGAAGAAGAAACTCTCTAAGGTCGCCCTTGCGGCGGTCGTGGTTGTCTGCACCACTGCGCCCGTCTCTGCGGTCTCGATCTGCGACGTGCAGGCAGGCACCTTCGAGGTTTGGCTCGCCCAGCAGCTCTTCTGCTGAATCGGGCCGGGTTGGAGGGGGAGCGACGGCGACACATCGCTCTCCCCTAACCCGGCTGAGCCAGTCCAGATAAGTGCCGCCCACTTGGTGGGGTGCGGCCGGTGGCGGCCAGCAGAGGTAAAACCTCCCTGGCCTCATCCCACCCACCGCCGAATCGGAACGAATCCGCGATTGATCGCCGGGGCGCTGGAGAGTTCGGAGGTCCGCAGGTCGCACCGCTGAGCCGCAGGAGGGCAGCGCTGCTCTGCCGCTGCCCTGCCGTCGAGGCTGCGGCAAGTCTTTCCCCTCCTCGGCGGCGGAGTTGGGCCATCAGCGGCACTGCCCTGCGCGACGGGTACCCGAGACCGGTTCGGCACCGCTCTAACCGATGTAAGCGAAGCTCTATAGCGGCAAGTTTCCAGAGAAGGTGCGTACGGTGAGCGAACAGAAGATTCACTGCGCCGCCAAGAATCGCGCTACCAAGATCCTACGCTGCAAAGGGGTGCTGTTGAGAACCGGCCTAAGCCGAGCGACCATCTACCGGCTCATCGCGAAGGAATGGTTCCCCTCTCCGGTGAAGCTCTCGACGACCGCGGTAGGCTGGATCGAGCGCTGAGCGGATCTGCTCGTCGACCATCGTCCGGAGGAGCGGGGCGGCTCTCGCCAGCCGAGCCCGCCGGCCCCCTCGGCTCGGCCCTCGGCGGAGCCCAGAGGTCCAGGCTCTCCTCGACCGGGTTACGTCAACCCTGCGCCAAGTCCAGACCTCTCGCGCAGCCCCGAGGAGGCGCTCGAGCACCAGGTCCACCGCCCGGTAGCAGCGCTCCCGCTCTGTTGCGCACTCGCATTTGACCGATCGGCACGGTCTTGTGTATCGTCATTCCAAACACAATCGCATTGGCGAGAATGGAATTTTATGCGCAGGCTGGAAAGCGGCCCGACTGGGATCATGACGCACGACGAAGTGCGCCGATCCCTGGGTGGCCCGCCCACTCGGCAGGCTTCGCCTCAATTCTGGACAACAGATCGGGTATGGCAGACCGCCACGGACGTTTTCAAGTGCGGAGTGGCAACAGGGGAGGTCGCGACGGCCGGTCTGGGTCCAGAAGCAGCTCCAGTTGTCCTAGACGGAATTCTGACGTTGGGTGCCTGCGTCCCGAGCCTAATCGGTGACTTCACCCTCGATGCGAGCCAAAACGCCACAGTACATGATGCCGCTTCATTAGCCACGCCTACAGGCCTTGCTTCCGGCCTGCTTGGTGCCCTTCTTGGAGGGGGTTCGCTGGACAGTATGGCCGCCGCGGCGAACGCGGGCTCGCTTCTGAGCGGCACAGCCTCACAAGCGCTCGCTCCAGGCACTGGCCTGCTCGGAGGCGCTGAATACATCGCGTATCTAAACGAGGTCGCGAGGGACTTGGACGAAGCGTTGACCTCGCCCAATACAGAACCCTCACCTTCGAACGGTGAAGCGCCGGCTCAGCCGGACAACACCTCCCCGGCTGCCAGCCAAGACCCGTCAAAAGATGGCCCGCTAGGCCTGGGAAAGGGCGATTCCACAGACAGTGACTTCCATTTCCAAGGAAATGATCCGCATGAGCAAGACCCCCACTACGACGGCGGAGGAGAGGTAGTCGTATGATGACCGAATTCGTCACCCCACAGTCCGACCAATATAACAGCATCAAGTCAGCTCTCCTTAGCGGCCAGGGAAGGTCGACGCTTCTGGCTGGGGCGCGATATCCATGGCTCCAGCCGTTTGATCAAACTTTCGACGATCGAATCGCCGACTACTTGTCGGATTTATTGCATGAGCACGCCAATCCATACGACCCGATGCCGGTCGAGGACCTAGTATCCGATGTAAGCGCTATACTCAACCGCTGCATGCTCTATCGGCGAGAGATCTACGATCTTGAAGCGCAGGCGGTTCGCCAGGCGCTGGACTACGAACTCTTTACGAAGCAATGGTCAATCTTGAAGGATCTGGACCTTGCCGACCAGATCGAAAAGGGAAGAGCGATCGATCAGACCACACAGAAGGCAGCCAGCAAGGAGTTCTCACATGCCGAGGATCCTGGACTAGCAGCTGGGTTCTCAAAGCTGACCGAAGGTGGCGCCATGGTGGCAGCAGAAGCTGTGGCCGGTGAACAGAATCGCAAGAATCTTGTGACACAGAAATACCAACTTCTAAGAGACTACCAGGGCGCGCTCGAATCGAGGCATATTTCGCCGGGAAACGCGCTGAACTTTGGCGAACGACTCGAACGGTTGTTACGATTTGTGCGACAAGATATTCGAATCGCCTACCTCAAAGTTGAGGCCGCGGAGGTCGGGTTAGTGGACGTTTTTGGCATCGCGAGACCCGCGCCCAAGCCCGACGCACCGCAACTAATCGACTTACTGGTCAACTGGGCGCGAGCGGCATCGGAGGACCTCGCCGCTTCTACAAGTCGGGAAACCGTATTCGAGCGCGTCTTCTCTCTGCGCGTAAAGGTGACGGAAGCGGAGTATCAAGAGGGTACTCGGCCCGGTGGCGCAGGCTTCCTGCTCTTCAGCCTCGACACAGATTTCTTTCCTCTGAACGCTCAGGTCGATCCGAACTTCGGCCAACGGTATCGGCCTCGACTTCTCGGCCTCGCGGCCTCATTTGCCGCTCGCGATTTCGATGATCCAAAGGTGAGACAGCAGCGTCTAACCATTGCGCTGTTTCCACCGTCGCCGCTCTTGGACATCGGCCCATACAGGGGCCTTGTTATCCCAGAACCACGCCCCCCGGTGGTCCTGTCAAATGTGGGCATCACGAATCCGGAGTTACCTCCCAGGTGGGTTCTACCCGAGAGTGCCAAGAACATTGACCCGAGCGCTCGGTACCCATGGGCACTCTGCGTGAGCACCGAGGCCGGCTCCCCCAACGCCGGGACTCCCGTGGACTTCGATCCGGCCCAGATTATCGATATCCGGATTCACGTCTTGGTTGGTATGCGTGCAGTAACCGACTTCGGAGAATGGAAACACTTTTCCTGGTAGCGCGTTTTTGACTTCAAACTGCTCGAGGCATTTGCGAGAGCCGTGCCCATCCTTATGCGTGCCTGTCACCGATCTAGCCTTCTTTGGTACATCGCATGAAGAAGTCAGCTCTCGCATTGTCCCGGGATAAACCCCTTTAGTAAGAGCTTCTGGAGCCGCGAGTCGGTTGCGACGGCGCCCCTGGCGCTCGCGGTCTTCATTGAATTTCGTAGCTTCAAGGAGGGCGAGTGTCTTCGGGGGCAAGCGCACCGGACTCGGCTCCGGCTTCAACTGTCTTCTTGCTCTTACCTCAACGCCGAGGCCACGGCCAGGGTGCCGAAGCTCAGTCGCACCGTCGGCCATAGGGCAGATGCTTCTCTCGGTATCGACATCCCCACGGCAGGTCATCCTGCACCCCCGGCCGGCTGAATCCGATAGAGACCGGCACAAGACGGCGTGCGACGCACTGAAACGCTTAGAGACAGCCGCCTGGGGCTTACTCGCTATGTTCCCTAGGTGTTCCTGTCGTTCGTTTCAGGCATCTGTAAGTACTCATGAATCAGTAACTTGCGAAATACAATCCTCCTGCCCAGGGGGGGAGGGAACCTTCGCCGGAAGGATGTCTCGAATCCAGAAGTGGGTCTTCGCACGAGTCCAATAAGTTGGCGCCGACGCCCCAACCTCCCCCCCCAGGGGGGAGGGAATCACGCGAGAGGGGCTCTCCTCCCCCACAAACACCGACGGCCGGCGTCGCCGCCGGCCGTCCTAAAGCCCACCGTCCAGGCAGGCGGGGTCTGCAGGAAACCCTATCTACTTCGCCGCCCGCTTGTCTTCCTTCAATTCCCGCCGCTGGGCGAGCATCCGGGCCGCCCGGTCGAAGAGGCCGACCGCGGACTGGACCTGTTTGTCGTTGCCCGCGATCACCCGGCTCCTCGCTTCCTGGCCGTAGGCGGTGTTGACCGCCTCGGCGCGGACCTGGGTCAGGATGAAGTCCTTGACGCTCTGCTTGGCGTAGGCCTGGTCGATCTCCTCGGCGGTCGCGACCTTCTCCTTCTGGAGGAAGGTACGGAACTCGTCGAGCACCGCCGGGGTCGGCTTCCAGTCCTGCGACGGGATGGGGTGGTGCGACTTGTACTCCACCCCGAAGTTGACGAAGGCGTTGTGGGCCAGGAGGAACTGCTCGAAGGGGGAGAGCTGCTCCTCCTTGACCTCCACGTCCGGCGTGATGCCGCCGCCGCCGAAGACCTTGCGGCCGAGGTCGGTGGCATAGGCCGGGGCGTTCGTCCCCGGCTTCGGCGGGCCGGCGTCGGCGTGGGTGTAGTAGTCGTAGTAGGAGGTGTAGTCGCGCTGGATCAACCGGCCGGACGGGGTGTAGTACTTGGCCGTCGTGAGCGCCAGGCCGGAGCCGTAGGAGAGGTTGTAGACCGTCTGCACCAGGCCCTTGCCCCAGGAGGGGGTCCCCACGACGAGGCCCATGTCGTGGTCCTGGATCGCCCCGGAGAGGATCTCCGCCGCCGAGGCGGTGCCCTCGTTGACGAGGACGACGACCGGCATGTCGAGCGGCGGATACTTGCCGTCGGCCCGGTACTCCTGCACCGAGTCGCGGGTCCGGCCCTTGGTCTGCACGATCATGCTCCCCGCGGGGAGGAACTGGTCGGCGGTGTCGATCGCCTGGTCGAGGAGGCCGCCGCCGTTGTTGCGGAGGTCGACCAGGAGCCGCTTCATCCCCTGGCCCTTGAGCTTCTCGATCGCCTCCGCCATCTCCCGGCCGGTCGAGCGCGAGAACTCGGAGAGCAGGAGGTAGCCGGTGCCGGGCGACAGCATGTAGGCGAGGCGGACGGTCGTCTGCGGGATCTCGGCGCGGGTCACCGACATCGAGAGCGGCTTGTCGAGACCGCGGCGGACGATGCCGATCTTGACCTGCGTCCCCTTCGGCCCTTTGAGCTTCTGCACCGCCTCGTCGAGCGACAGCGACTCGGTCGTCTCGCCCTCGATCGTGCTGATCACGTCGCCCGCCTGGATGCCCAGACGCGCGGCCGGGGTACCTTCCAAGGGCGAGATGACGGTGAGCTGCCCGTTTCGCATGCCGACCAGGATGCCCAAGCCGAAGAAGCTGCTCTGCTGCTTCTCGCGCATCCCGGTGTAGGCCTCGGGGGGAGGAAGTTGGTGTGGGGATCGAGCGTGCGGAGCATCCCCTGGATGGAGGAGAAGACGAGGTCCTTGTAGGTCACGTTGGCGCCGTAGCGCTCGTGGGCGACGTTGACCAGCTCGGTGTAGAGCCGGAGATGGTCGCGCGCCTCGTCGGTCAGGGCGAGCACGCGGTCGCCGAGCATGCCGCCCAGGACCAGCGCGAGGGTGAAGAGGGCCACAGCCGTGATGCGGAACGATCGCTTCATGATAAGAGTCTACCACCGCGGTCAACACCCGCGGACCCTTCTGGCGGGAGGTACTGGCTCCGTTCGATCCTGCGGGCGGGCTCCTTCGGGCGCTCCGCGCAGCCAGTTGCCCGTCCTCGAACCGAACCCGAGCCAGTACCTGGGGAGGGCTGAGCTTGACTTTACAGCGGGGGAGGGCCGATCATCGCCCTCGGGAGAACACCCATGGGCTCTTTAGGTTTACCTGAGATCATCTTCATCCTGCTCCTCGCCCTCCTCATCTTCGGCCCCAAGCGGCTGCCGGAGATCGGGCGGACCCTGGGCAAGGGGATGGCGGAGTTCCGCAAGGCTTCGAACGACCTCAAGCGGACGATCAACGCCGAGCTCGCCCTGGACGAGGATGAGCAGACCCGCCACCCGCGGCGGATGGAGACGGGGCCCGTCGCGAGCATCGTGCAGGCGATGTCGCCGCCGGCCCCGATGTCGCCGCCGGCAACGCCCCCGGCGTCCGTGTCCCCGGAAACCCCGGCGCCCCCGTATCAGGACATCTGGAGGCCCCAGGAGCCGCCGGCCGGGACCGTGGCGCAGGTCTCCCCGCTGGCTCCGATGGCCCCGATGGCTCCGATCGCTCCAATCGTCCCGATCGTCACTCCGGCTCCGGCCCCCCACGTCGTCGACCCGCACGACCCGCGCGACCCGGCCGCCCCGATCGAGCCGAGCTAGGCCCCGGTCTCCCCGAACATGAGCAGCGATCCCGCGCGCGTCCCGCCCGCTCCCGAGGAGCTGCCTCGGATGTCGCTCGTCCAGCATCTGGAGGAGCTGCGCAAGCGGATCATCTGGTCGATCGTGGGGCTCGCGGTGGCCTTCTTCCCCTGCTGGAGCTACGCCAAGGAGATCTTCAACTTCCTGGTGGCGCCCATCCATCCGTTCCTGCCGCCCGGCACGCGCCTGGCGTTCCTCGGCCTGACCGATCCGTTCCTCATGTACTTCAAGGTGGCGGCATTGGCGGCGCTCTTCATCGCCTCCCCCTTCATCCTCTACCAGGCCTGGCGCTTCATCTCCCCGGGGCTCTACCCGCGCGAGCGGCACTATGCCCTGCCCTTCGTCCTCATCACGACGGCCTTCTTTCTCTCCGGCGGCGCCTTCGGCTACTACGTGGCCTTCCCCGCCGCCGCCAAGTTCCTCCTCGGGATGGGCGACCAGCTGACGCCGGTGATCACCGTCACCACCTACTTCAGCTTCCTGATGACGCTCATCCTCGGCCTCGGGCTGATGTTCGAGCTGCCGGTCATCATCTTCCTCCTCTCGATCCTGGGCGTCGTCACCCCGCGCTTCCTCATGCGCCAGTTCCGCTGGGCGGTGGTGATCATCTTCACCGTGGCGGCGATCGTCACCCCCACCCCGGACATCTTCAACCAGTGCGTCTTCGCGGTGCCGGGTGTCGCCCTCTACCTGATCGGCGTCGGCGCGGCGGCCCTCGCCACCCGCAGCCGCAACAAGCGGCGGGCGACGGAGCAGCTCCACCCTTCCTGATTAGTTGTAGCCGAGCGACTTCAGCCGCTTGGTGTCCTCGTCGCTCAGATTCTGCTGCCGCGGGCCCGGGCCGGTCCCCCGGTCGGCGAGCCAGCGGCGGAGGAGGAGGTCGAGCTCGCGCTCGGCCGGCAGCCCCTTGCCGGCCAGGTTGACGGTCTCCGCCGGATCGGCGGTCTCGTCGAAGAGGTAGGGGCCGTCGGGGAAGAAGCGGGTGTTCCCCTGCGACAGCATGTAGCGGTAGCCGCGGCCGCGGACGGAGACCCCGAGCTTCTCGGCATGCTCGGTGAAGACCGCCCGCCTCCCCCCGGCCGGCAGGTGGCGGAGGTCGATGCCGTCGGACGGCGGCGGCTTGAAGCCGGCACCCGCGAGGAGGGTGGGGAAGAGGTCGATCGTCTGCACCAGCCCTTCGATGCGATGCCCCTGCCGTTCGCCGGCGGCCCCGGGCCAGCGGATGAGCAGGGGCACGTGGGTGGTGGTCTCGAAGAGCCCGGTGTGGCGGTAGAGGATGCCGTGCTCGCCCAGGTTCTCGCCGTGGTCGGCGACGACGACGACGATCGTGTTCTCGGCCAGGCCGCGGCTGTCGAGAAAGTCGAGGAGCCGGCCGACCTGGCGGTCGGTGTAGGCCACCTCGCCGTAGTAGAGGTCGGTGTTGCCGCCGAGGACCGCCTCGGTGAAGGGGCGGGGGCCGGGCGGCCGGAAGACCACCCAGGCGGGCACCATGTTGAGCCCCGCGGCAGCGGCCGGCCGGAGCCCGAGGGCGAAGGGATCGGGCGGGGTGTGCGGGGTGTGCGGGTCGAAGAGGTGGAGCCAGGCGAAGAAGGGGCGGTCGCGATGCCCGCCGGCGCCGGCCTTCGCCGGGCCGTCGTGGGCGCCGATCCAGTCCATCGTCATATCGGTCGCAAGCTCGGCGGCGAAGTGCTCGGTCGGCTCGGTGACGTCCTTGAAGCCGCGGCCGAGCCCCGAGTTGTGGTCGCCCAGGTGGCGGGCGGAGATGATCGCCATGGTGTCGTAGCCGGCGCGCGAGAAGATCTCGGCGAGAGTGATGTGGCTGGCCGGAACGGGGGTCTTTAGATCGTAGACCCCGTGGTGCTTGCCGTAGAGGCCGGTCATCATCGAGATGAAACTCGGGTTGGTGACGTTGAACGCGGTGTAGGCGTTCGAGTAGACGTCGCTCTCGGTCGCCAGCCGGTCGATCGTCGGGGTGAGGCTGGTCGCCCGGGTCGGCTTGCGGAAGGGGCCCACGGCGTCGGCGCGCAGGGTGTCGATGCCGATGAAGAGGACGTTCGGATGGGCCAGCCGCGGCCGGGCGGCGGGCGTGGCGCCCCGCCCATAGACGGCCGGGCTCCCCCAGAGGGCGAACGGGAGCGGCACCGGGACCGCGGCCGAGACCGGCGGCACGGGAGCCCCCGGAGAGACCGGAGCCTCTGGAGGCCCGTCGACCTGGAGCAGGAGGTCGATCTCCTGTCCCGCCCAGGGAGAGAGGTCGATCTCCGCCGCCGCCCGGGCGATGGGGCCGACCCGTTCGACCGGCACCTTGTAGAGCTCCTCGATTTTTCCGCCCGCCCGCACGCCCATCCGATAGGTGCAGGCGCAGGGGGTCTCGGAGCCCAGGGGGAGGAAAGAGAAGTAGGGCTCGCGAGAGAGCCGGAGATGGTACTTGAGGCGCGAGCCGGGCTGCTGCTCCAAGGCCCGCACCTGCCCGGCCGTGCGGGTGGGGAAGGCGATGAGCTGCTGCGGCGGCACCTTGCTCATGTCCCGCACCTCGGCGGCGCCGAGGAAGGAGATGCGCTTGGAGAACGGCCGGGGGGACTTGCCGGCGAGCTCGACCTGGGGGTTTTCGATCCACAGGTCGGTCCGCTGCCAGGCGCCGGCCGGGGCCGTGGCCGGCCCCCGGGAGCAGGCGGTTATTCCAGCCAGGCCGGCCAGGCAAGCGAAGCCGCTGAGGACGAGGGCGAGAAGGTTCGAAGGGGTGCGCACGATCGCGGAGTCTATCGCGCTCCCACCTCGCGCCGGGAGGGGATTCTGGCATGCGTCGTGCTTCTTCTACTCACCAGCAAAATCGACAACCAAACTTGTAAGGAGAAGAGCATGGATATCCTGACCTGGATCATCGTAGGGCTCGTGGCCGGCCTCTTGGCATCGCTGGTGATGGGCGGAGGCTACGGCCTCATCGGCGACATCATCATCGGCATCGTCGGCGCCTTCGTGGGCGGCTGGATCTTCCGCCAGTTCCACTGGCACACCCCCTTCGCGGGGTTGGCCGGTACGATCTTCGTGGCATTCATCGGCGCCGTGGTGCTCCTCTTTCTGCTCCGGCTGATCCGGCGGGTCTGAGGGGCAGGGTGCACGGAGGAGTCCGCCACTTACGATAGACTCTCCCTATGCGACTCCTCCTGCTCTCCGCCCTGCCGCTCGCCTTCAGCCTGGCGATGCCGGTGTCGGCGCCCGCAACGCCCCCAATGCCCGCGGCTCCCCCGACGTCCGCGGCTCCCCAGGCGTCCCCGGCGCCCCTGACGACGGCGGCGGCTCCCCAGGCGGCCCCGGCCGAGAAGCCGGTCCTCCTCGGGTCCATCACCCGCGAGCAGGTCGAGGCGGCGGTGCCCGACTGGGTGCAGGCCGAGGTCGAGTCGGCGCCCGAGAAGGGGGCGGTCGCGGCCCTGGCCTCGGTGGCACCGGGAGCGGAGGTGACCGTCTACATGGGGAGCTGGTGCCCCGACAGCCGGCGCGAGGTGTCGCGGCTCTGGCGCGCCATGGACGACGCGGGGGGGAGCCTCCCCTGCAAGGTCTCCTACATCGGGGTCGATCACGACAAGAAGGAGCCGGCGGCCCTGATCTCCGGGAGCGGTCTCCTCTACGTGCCGACCCTGATCGTCAAGCGCGACGGGCGCGAGGTGGGGCGGATCGTCGAGACCTCCCCGCACGGCGTCGAGCAGGACCTCCTGGCTCTCTTGACCGGCAGCGCCCACGGGCTGGTGACCGGCAGAACCGAACTGCTCGAGAAGAAGCCCTAAAGGCACGGGCACCCTGGCATGCTCGCCGGTCTCGGCTGGTCCCTCCAACTCCTCGCCCTGGTGATCGTCGGCACCTCGCTGCTGATCGGCCTTTTCTATGGTGCCCTCCGCACCGAGATCGCCGTGGCGACCGTGGGCGCCCTCCTCTTCCTCCTCGGGCGCTGGCTCGAGAAGCGGGATGGCTAAGATCGACGACCGGATCTCCCGCGATCGTCGGGACCGTCGCCCGCTTCTCGACCCTGCAACCTTGACCGGACGCTTGCGTATCCACCCATGACGCGGGACGCGGAGATGCCGACCGACGAAGAGCTGGTCGCCGCCGTCCTGATGGGTGACCGGGAGCGCTTCGGCGACCTGATCGACCGTTATCAGGGGCGGCTCGTCAACTACCTGTTTCGCCTGTTGCGCAACGCCGACGACGCCCACGACATGGCGCAGGAGGTCTTCGTCAAGGTGTACCAGGTCTTAGATCGCTTCGACCCGCAGTACCGGTTCTCCACCTGGCTTTTCAGGGTGGCGCAGAACGCGGCGATCGATCAGATCCGGCGGCGGCGCCTAAAGCTCGTCTCCCTGCACCAGGAGGATGAGGGGGGCGAGTCGCGCGACTGGGACCTGCCGAGCGCCGACCGCGGACCGTACGGCGAGCTCCGCAACCGGGAGCGCGGCGATGCCATCCAGGAGGCGATCGACAGCCTGCCCTGGGAGTACCGGGAGCTCATTCTCCTGCGGCACATGGCCGAGCTCGCCTACGAGGAGATCGCGCGTTTGAAGGGGATGCCGCTCGGCACGGTCAAGAACAAGCTCTTTCGCGGCCGCCAGATGCTGAAGGACAAGCTACGGGATTTCGTCACCGACTAAAAAAGGGCGCTCTCATTAAGCCAGCAACGAGCGAGGAACCCATGAAGAAGCCCGACCACGACACCTTCCGTGAATGGCTCCATTTAGAAGCCGAGGGTGACCTCTCGCCCGAGCGCCGGGAGCGCCTGGAAGGCCACCTAGCCGAGTGCCCGGAGTGCCTGGCCGAAGAGCGCGATCTCGCCCACCTCAAGGAGGTCCTGACCCGCGGCCGGCTGCCGGTGCGCGCCGAGTTCCGGCAGAGCGTGCTCGCCGCCCTGCCGGCGGCCGGCTGGGAGGGGCGCCACCCGCAGACCTGGCGCTTCCCCGGCTCCGTCGCCCTCCTCCTGGGATTGATCGCCGCGACCCTCTTCGGGGTCGGCTCCGGCCACCGCGACGGCTCGCCCGTCTTCGGCGCGGTCTCCGCCCTCGGCGGTTTCTTCCGCGCCACCCTGGTCGCCGGGCTCGGCGTCGTCCAGGCTTCATCCAAGGGCTGGGGGATGGTCTTCTCCGAGCTCTTCGACTCCTGGTCGACCCTCGCCGCCTTCGCCGTCCTCGTGATCTGCCTGAACCTCCTGCTGCTGTCGCTCCTCAAAAGGCGGCCGGCCCGCGCCCTGGCAGAGAGGAGCGGCTCGCCACGCGGGTGAGCCGCCTTTTCCGGCAGCGACGGATTCGGACTAGAGTACGCCCGTGAAGCTGCCGCCCGCCCGCCTCCTCGCCGTTCTCGTCGTTCTCCTCGGGCTGGGCGCCGCGAGCTTCGCCCTGCCGGCAACCCCCGCGGTCGCCGCCGTTCCTGGCGTTCCCGCCGCTCCCGCCGCCATCCGCCCCAACCCGCGGACGGCGAGCGCGGCGGGGGGAAGCTCGCCCTCCACCTCGAACGGGGGAGCGTCGCCCGGCACCAGCTGGTCGCCATCGGCCGCGACCTGGCGATCGACGGCGATGCTCTCTCGGATGTCGCGGCCCTCTCCGGCTCGGTCGAGATCTCCGGCCACGTGGCGGGGGATATCGTCGTCCTTGCCGGCGACGCTCACCTGGCGCCCACGGCGCGGGTGGACGGCGACGTCTTCGCCTTGGGCGGCCGGGTCAACGCGGCGCCCGGGGCGCGCATCGGCGGCCGCTCGGTCTCCTATCCCACGGCCTCCGCCGCCTGGCTGACCCTCCTCGAAGGTCCGACCCTCGGCCTCTCCGCCCTGTCGCCGATCGTCCTCGGGGCGAAGATCGCCCTGATCGCCGCCTGGGCGGTCCTCGTCCTGCTCTTCTTCGCGGCGAGCGGCCGCGAGGTCCTCGGCACCGCCGACAGCATCCGCCGGGAGCCCTTCAGGAGCTTCTTCGTCGGCCTGACCGGGGTCGTCACCCTCCTCCTGACCGCCCTCTTCTTCGGCGCCTTCGCCGGCGCCCTCGTTGGCTTTCCCCTCCTCGTCTTAGTCATCCTCCTGGCGCTCGTTTTGAAGCTCTGGGGCTCGGTCGCCGTCTTCTACGCCCTGGGCGACTGGATCGCCGTCCATCTCCTCCACCGCCGCGCGAGACCGCTCAACGCCGCGACCGGCGGCCTCCTCCTCCTGGGCCTCCTCAAGTTCCTCCCCTTTATCGGCGTCTGGACCTGGACCGTCGTCAGCCTCATCGGCGTCGGCGCCGCCCTGTCGACCAAGTTCGGCCGTCGCGAGCCCTGGTTCGACTTAGAGACGGCGTAGGGTGCTGGGGTCCTCTCGGCTGAGGCGCCAGCATCCGGCATCTCGGAGCTGGGGTTCGTGCTGGACGCGGGCCTGAAAGAGGGTACTCCGTATCGGATATGGGATACCCTCCGCCGAATCTGGAGAGGGAGAGCGCGTGTTACCATACCCAAGGAGCACCCAGGAGGGGCTGCCATGGCCGTCCGAGATACCGCCCGCCGCAAGCTCACCTATGAGGACTACCTCCTCTTCCCGGAGGATCGGCAGCGGCATGAGATCCTCGACGGAGAGCACTACGTGACGCCCGCTCCGTCGATGGATCACCAGGGCTTCGCCGGAAACCTGTACCTGCTATTGGCCCCCTTCGTGCGCGAGCACCGGCTGGGGCGCGTCTACTTCGCTCCTGCGGACGTTCTCCTTTCGAGGCACGACATCGCCCAGCCCGACCTCCTGTTCATCTCGACCGAGCGCGCCGAGATCCTCACGAAGGCCAACGTCCAGGGTGCGCCGGACCTGGTGATCGAGATCCTCTCAGACTCCACCCGCCGTAAAGACGAGACTCTGAAGCGCGACCGGTACGAGCGGTTCGGGGTGTTGGAGTACTGGCTCGTCGATCCGCAACGCCGGGTCGTACGGGTGTACCGCCGAAGTGGGGCAGGCTTTCTCACTCCACAGGAGTTTTCGGCGGCGGCAGGGGATGTTCTGACGACGGCGCTGCTCCCCGGGCTGGAGATCCGGGTGAGCGACATCTTCGACTAGTGGTCTGTCAAGGTAGATTTGCTTAGGTGCTCTCCCTTCTTCGGGCGGGTGGGTCCCTCCCCCCTGGGAGGGGGGCGACTCGCTGGAGTACAACCTCCCTGCTTATACTCTGGGCTTAGGAACGGCGGTCCGTTGGGCCTTCCCGCTGCCGCAAAGACCCGGAACGTCTCCCGACGCCGCTCGGAACCCCCCGAACGCGGTTGGGAAGCTCCCGGACACCGCGGAAAGTCCTCTGGACGGTGTTTGAGACCTGCCAGACGGCGTTTGGGGATGGCTGGATGCCGTTTGAGACCTCCCGGACTCCGTTGGGGCCCTTCCGGACAGCTCCTGGAAGCTTCCGGACGGCTTTTGGAAGCTTCCGGAGCTCGTGGAAAGTCTTCAGGAACTCGTGGAAAGTCTTCCGGAACTCGTGGAAAGTCCTCAGGAACCCGTGGAAAGTCTTCCGGGACTCGTGGAAAGTCTTCCGGGACTCGTGGAAAGTCTTCAGGAACCCGTGGAAAGTCCTCCGGAACTCGTGGAAAGTCTTCAGGAACCCGTGGAAAGTCTTCAGGAACTCATGGAAAGTCTTCAGAAACTCGCGTGGTGCTGGCGTTCTTCCCCCCTTGACGACACCCCCCTTGCAGCTTACTCTCGGGTAAGGAATCTATGGGAGAGTAAGGATGCCTACCGCCACCATTACGAGCAAAGGCCAGATCACTATCCCGAAGGAGGTACGCGAGGCGCTCTCTCTGGCAGCTGGACACCGGGTCGCGTTTCTCGTGCGCGAAGATGGAGTGGCCGAAATGCGTCCTGAGAACGTCGACCTGATGTCGCTCTTCGGTGCGATCAAACCGCGTGTCAAGGGTGTGAGTCTGGAAGATATGGACGAGGCCATCCGACAAACCGCAGGCCGGAGGTGATTGCGCTCGACACCAACATCCTGGTCCGCTTCCTGGTCGAGGACGACCCCGCCCAGAGCCGCAGGGCCAAGGCGCTGCTCCAGAAGGCCATGGATGCTGCCGAGACCTGCTTCGTCTCGGACGTGGTCGTCTGCGAGATCGTCTGGGTGCTCGGGACCAGTTATAAGGTCAGCCGAAAGGAGATCGGTCCTATCTTGGGTCAGCTGCTACGGGCCCAGCACCTCGTTTTCCCCTCCGCCGAACGCCTTGGGAAGGCCTTGGGCGCGTACGAGTCGGGTCGTGGAGACTTCGCTGACTACCTCATCCGCGAGTGGGCCGGGGAAGCCGGCTGCGAGGCTGTGGCGACCTTCGACGGGACTTTGCTCCGCGAGCCGGGTTTTGCGGCGCCATGACATCCGGGTCTCCGCCGGGCCGCCTTGACCCCCGTCCCTCGATCCCATAGGCTCGAATGTCCTGCGGTGGCGCGGTGGGGGAGAGGTGTAGAGAGGTCTGTATAGCGATGAGTGAAATCCAGACGATCGGGATCGTGGGCGCCGGGACCATGGGGCATGGCATCGCCCAGGTGGCGGCGCAGAGCGGGTATGACGTGATCCTCGTCGACGTCGTTCCCGAGGCCCTGGCGCGCGGGGTCGCCCAGATCGGCAAGGGGCTCGGGCGGCTGGTCGAGAAGGGCAAGCTCGATGCAGCGGCCCGCGACCTGGCCCTCGCCAGGGTCAAGCCGGCGGGGGAGCTCGCGGCGCTCGCCGCGGCGGAGCTCGTCGTCGAGGCGGTCGTCGAGCGGCAGGACGTCAAGGAGAAGGTGCTCGCCGAGCTCGACCGGACCTGCTCGCCAGAGACGATCCTCGCCACCAACACGAGCTCGATCTCCATCACCCGCCTGGCCGCCGCCACCCGCCGGCCGGAGAAGGTCATCGGCATGCACTTCATGAACCCCGTCCCGGTCATGCAGCTGATCGAGGTCATCCGTGGCCTCGCCACCAGCCAGGAGACCTACGATGCGGTCGAGGCGGCCTCGCGGAAGATGGGGAAGACGCCGGTCGAGGTCCACGACGCCCCTGGCTTCGTATCCAATAGAGTGCTGATGCCGATGATCAACGAGGCGGTCTTCTGCCTGTACGAGGGAGTTGGAAAGGCGGAGGCCGTCGACGCGGTTATGAAGATGGGGATGAACCATCCGATGGGCCCGCTGGCGCTCGCCGACCTCATCGGCCTCGACGTCTGTCTCGACATCCTGCGGGTTTTGTCCGACGGTTTCGGCGACCCCAAGTACCGCCCCTGCCCGCTGCTGGTCAAGATGGTCGACGCGGGCTATCTGGGACGCAAGTCCGGGCGCGGGTTCTACACCTACGGAGGAAACTGAGCATCTCCGCTCTCACCATGCTCTGCCAGGTCTGCGGCGCCAGGAATCCGGAGGATCAGGAATATTGCCTGCGCTGCCACCAGAAGCTGCTCGTCCTCTCAGGCACTCTGATCGAGGACGAGGAGGCCTATGAGGAAGCGGCCGCGGAGGAGAGCTTCTCCTTCGACGAGCACCTCCTGGAGCGGATCTCGATTCTCGAGGAGGCGGTCAAGCGCACGGCGGAGACCGTCCGCCAGCTTCTGGGTGCCCTCCACAAGCAGGAGAAGAACATCCTCATCGGCCAGACCGGGCTCTCCGCCCTCCGCGAGCTGCTCGAGCAGAAGAGCGTCATCGGGTGGGAGGAGTGGAGCGACCTCTGGGAGTCCAAGATGGACTACCAGCTCCTGGCGCTCGAAAAGCGCGAGCGCTTCCTGGCGGTCAAGGAGCGGGTGGCCGCCCTCCACCACGGCGACAAGCGGAAGATCTTCCTCCAGTACCTGGAGGACGCCGAGTACGCCCTCTTCGCCTTCGACATCGAGCGCGCCGTCATCGCCCTGGAGGCCGCCTACAAGCTCGACCGGGACAACTACGAGCTCGCCTATTTTCTCGGGGAGACCCACTTCAACGAGGGCGAGACCGACCAGGCCCTGACCTACTTCTCGCATGTCCTGGACGTCAAGCCCGATCACTACGAGGGGCTGGTCTACAGCGGAGTCATCTACTACGAGCGGGGGGACACGACGCGGGCCGAGGAGCACCTGAAGCGCGCGGTCGCCCTCTATCCGGATTCGTTCCTGCCCCACTTCAGCCTCGGGGCGGTCTACGCCGGACAGGGAAACCTGGCCCTGGCGGTCCTCTACCTGGAGCGGGCGGTGGCCCTCGACTCGGTACCCCAGGCGCTCTACCTCCTGGGGAGCTGCTTTTACGAGATGGGGAAGCTCCAGCCGGCGCTCCGGCACCTGCAGGAGGCGGTGCGGCACGATCCCGCCTTCGAGGAGGCCTACCACCTGCTGGGCATGGCCTATCTGGACCGCCACTGGAACCGAAAGGCGCTCGACGCCTTCCGCCAGGCGCAGCGTCTCAACCCCAAGAAGCTCCAGTACCAGGACTTAGTCCACTACCTCTCCGGGCACGCCAACATGCCGCTTCCCAAGGTGGACGGCGAGGCCGGCAAGTGGTTCGCCAAGGCCGAGGAGCTCGTCGCCCGGGACAATCTGAAGCAGGCCCTGGTCTGCTACCGGCGGGCCCTCTCCCACGAGCCGGAGAACCCCACCCTTTTGATGTCGTACGCCCTCCTCTGCCTGCACATGAACCGCAGCCAGGAGATCGAGGCGGTGACCAAGAAGGTGCTCGATCTGAATCCCGGCGAGATGCTGAAGGCGACCGCCTACGCGGCGCTGATCGAAGCCCTCCGCAGCCAGGGCAAGCTCCGCGAGGGCAACCGGATCGGCGGTCTCCTCCTGATGGACGAGGGGGCTTCGAACTTCACCAAGACGATTGCCTACTACGAGATGGCCTGCAACCTGGCGGAGATGGAAGAGGACCTGGATTCGGCGCTCGACTACGCCAAGCGCTCGGTCGAGCTGTCGCCGGACGAGCTCAAGCAGTTCCCCCTGGCCGCCCTGGGGTGGGTGCACTACAAGCGCAAGGAGTTCGATAAGGCGATCGACTTTCTCGCCAAGTCGACCGAGCTCGGCGCCTCGTCGACCACCTTGACCCACCTCGGCATGGCGCTCCTCGCCTCGGGTGAGGACGAACGGGCGAAGACCGTCCTCGCTCAGGCGCGCCGGCTGACCGCGCGCGGCGAGGGGCTCGAAGAGAAGATGATGGAATTCATGAAGGACAGCTCCCGCCTCCTCGAGCGGGTGCATCGCAGCCAGAAGAAGTAGCCCCCTTTCCACCCCGAGAGCGTCCCGGAGGTCCCATGCGCTGGAGCCGTTTCTATCTCTATACCACCCGCGAGGTGCCGAACGACGCGGAGGTCGTCTCGCACCAGCTGATGGTGCGGGCCGGTCTGATCAAGAAGGTCGCGGCCGGCATCTACAGCTACCTGCCCTTCGGCTGGCGGAGCCTCGCCAAGCTGATGACGATCGTCCGCCGGGAGCTCGATGCCATCAGCTCTGCCGAGCTCCAGATGCCGTCGATCCAGCCTGCCGAGCTGTGGCAGGAGTCCGAGCGCTGGCAGCGCTACGGCAAGGAGCTCCTGCGGATCAAGGACCGGCACGAGCGCGACTTCGTCTTCGGTCCCACCCACGAGGAGGTGATCACGGACATCGTGCGCCGGGACGTCAAGAGCTACCGGCAGCTGCCGGTGAGCCTCTACCAGATCCAGACCAAGTTCAGGGACGAGATCCGCCCCCGCTTCGGCCTCATGCGCGGGCGCGAGTTCATCATGAAGGACGCCTACTCCTTCCACGCCAGCCCCGAGAGCCTGGACGCGACCTACGAGGACATGCGCCGCGCCTACTGCAAGATTTTCGAGTCCTGCCAGCTCGACTACACGACGGTCGAGGCGGATACCGGGTCGATCGGCGGCTCGGCCTCGCACGAATTCATGGTCGTCGCCGAGACCGGGGAGAGCGCGGTCGTCCGCTGCCCGAGCTGCGGCTATGCGGCGAACGTCGAGAAGGCCCAGACTCGGAAGCTCCCCGCTTCGGCATCGGCGGCATCGGCGATGTCGGCGACACCGGCGACATCGGGAACCGCGGAGCGCCAGAAGGCCTCGACGCCGGGGAAGAGCTCGGTCGAGGACGTGGCGGCCTTCCTCAAGATCGAGCCCCGGCAGGTGGTGAAGACTTTGATCTACGACACCGAGAAGGGGCTGGTGGCGGTCGTTGTGCGCGGGGACCGGGAGATCAACGAGGTCAAGCTTCTGAATCACCTGGACGTCCAGCACCTCGCCCTCGCCGCGGAGGAGAAGGTGCGGGAGGCGACGGGCGCGGCGGTCGGCTACGCCGGGCCGGTGGGGCTACCCCCGGGGCTCCGGCTGATCGGCGATGAGACCGTCCGCGGGCTGACCGACTTCGTCGTCGGCGCCAACGAGAAGGATGCCCACTACACCGGGGTCAACTGGGGGAGGGACGTCGACCTCTCCGAGTGGGCGGACCTCCTCCTCGTCACCGGCGGCGACCCCTGTCCGCGCTGCGACGGTACGCTCGAGCTCTTCCGGGGGATCGAGGTCGGGCACATCTTCAAGCTGGGGACCAAGTACTCGGAGAAAATGGCATGCAACTACACCGACGAGGCGGGCGCCGACCACCCCATGATCATGGGCTGCTACGGCCTGGGGATCGGCCGCACCGTGGCCGCCGCCATCGAGCAGAACCACGACAAGGACGGCATCATCTGGCCCCGTCCCTTGGCGCCCTTCGAGGTGCTCTTGGCGGGCTTGAACCCCGACGACGCCGAGGTCAGCCGGGTGGCCGACGAGCTCTACGCCGAGCTCCAGGAGAAGGGGATCGAGGTGCTCTACGACGACCGCGACGAGCGCCCGGGGGTCAAGTTCAAGGACGCCGACCTCATCGGCATCCCCGTCCGGCTGGTGATCGGCGCCAAGTCGCTCAAGGACGGCAAGGTCGAGCTGTCGCTGCGGCGGGACCGCGAGAAGCAGCTGGTGGCTCCGGCGGAGGCGGTGGGGCGGGTGATCGAGCTGCTCGCGAAGGCATAGAGCGTTCCCTGGATGGGAGGTTGGCCCCCTCCCGTCCCTCTCTCCGACAGTCCGGGCTCCGTTGGATCCTGCGGGCGGGCGCCTTCGGGCGTTTCGCGCAGCCAGGCGCCCGTCCTCGGAATCCAACGGAACCCGGACTGTCTGCCTCCTCGCACTACTCCTTCCCGGTCAGCACCTGTGCCAGCCGCTCCCTGCGGAACCACTGCTTGACCCACCAGTTGGGGTCGTAGGGCTCGTCGATATCGGGGATGGGCTTTCCCAGGCCGGGGAGGTCGTCGAACTCGCCGTTCTCCATGGCTTCGCGGATGCGGTTCTCGGCCACCCGCTGGATCGTCTGCCGGGTCAGGCGCTCCTGGCTCATCGGAAAAATTATGCCACAGGCTGCCGTTCACGCCGGCAGGTCCGCGCGGTCGATCTCGGCCAGGTAGGCCTCCTCCAGGTTGGGCTCGACCGCCTCGCCGGGGAGGGCTTCCCCCGGCCGGGCGATGCCCCGTACCTCGATACCGGCGAGGACCCGCACCCGGGAGGTGAGCCGGTAGCGCTGGCCGAAGGCCGGAAGGTCGGCGTCCGAGACCAGGGCGCCGAAGACCCGGCCTCGGGCGAGGGCGGCGAGCGCCTCGGGAGTGCCGTCGAAGCGCAGCCGGCCGTGGTTCAAGAGGAGGATGCGGCGGGCGGCGGCCTCGACGTCGCTCGCGATGTGGGTGGAGAAGACGACGATGCGCCGGGCCGCCTGTTCGAGGAGGAGCTGGCGGAAGCGGTTCCTGGACTCGATGTCGAGGCCCGTCGTCGGTTCGTCGACGACCAGGATGGGGGGCGCCCCGAGGAGGGCCAAGGCGATACCCACCCGCTGGCGCATGCCGCCGGAGAAGTCCCGCACCTTGCGGCCGGCATGCTCTGCCAGATCCACGGCGGCGAGAAGGCGCTCGATTTCGCTCCGCCGCTCCCGGGGATCGGTCATCCCGCGCTCCTCGGCCCAGTGGTCGAGGAACTGTTCGGCGGTGAAGCCCGGGTAGGCGTTGAACTCCTGGGGGAGGAAACCGATCCGCCGCCTGAAGGCGGCCAGGTTCTCGGCGGTGATCGGTTGGCCGCGGTAGCGCACCGAACCGCGGGTGGGTTCGAGGAGACCGGTGAGCAGGCGGAGCAGGGTGGTCTTGCCGGCGCCGTTCGGCCCGAGGAGGCCGACGATCCCCGGCGTGAGAGTGAAATCGACTCCGGCCAGGGCCTTGAATCGGCCGCCGTAGACCTTGGTGAGGCTCCGCGCCTCGAGGAGCGGCTCGCCCGGCTCGCTCCAGGCGGGCGGGTGCCGGCGCCGCCGGATCTCCTCCGGATCGCTTCGGCGCCAGCGGCTTCCGGCGAGGAGAAGGGCGGGAAGGAGGAGGGCGGAGCTCGCGAGGGCGGTGCCCGCCGCCAGGGCGGCGGCGCGGAGGGGGACGGCCCAGGGGTGGGAGACGGGGTCCGCCCCGAGGGTGGGCGCCGCGAGGGTCAGGGCGAGGAGCGGCGCCCCGGGGGTGAGCCAGGCGAGCTGGCGACGGAGATCGCGGTAGAGTCCGCCGGCACTCTCGCCAGGTCCTCCAAGATGGGTCGACGCGGCGAGCTCGGCGATGGCGGCGAGCGCGAGGGCGAGGCCCGCGGCGAGGGCGAAGACGGTCAGCTCGTCGACCTGGCCGAGGCCGATCCCCACCAGCGGCAACGCCGCCGTGAGGCCGAGGACCAGGGGGATGAGGACGGCGAGAGCGCGCCCCAGCGAACCGAGCCGCAAGGCGGCGACGACGAAGAGGAGGAGGGGGATCGCAAGGGCCAGGGCGAGGACCCGCAGGCGTTCCCCGGACCAGAGCCGGATGCCCAGGGCAGGCCGTTCCAGGTCGCAGCCGGGCGGGAGGGAGAGCTGGCCCAGGCTGCGGTCGACCTTCTGGCGCCACTCCTTGCGCACTCCCTCGTGCTCGTGGGGGAACTGGATCTCCACCGGGACCACGAAGCGGCCGGACTGCCGGGCTACCCGGGGGTGGAGAACCTCCTCGACCGGCGAGAGAAGGGCGCCGGGGGTGACCACCCGGTCCCCCAGCCGGAGGGGGCGGCCGAGGAGGTCGGCGAGCTGGGGGATGGCGCGGTCGGGATCCTCGGGGGTGCCGGCAGGGACGACGACGACCGAGCGTTCCGGCGGGCTCCCGCCGAGGGACGCCGCGGCGGCGAGCGCGACGGCGGCCGGAACGCCGCCCGCCTGCTGCAGCCGGCCGGCGAGGGCGATGGCCTCGGCCGGGCGGGTGCCGGGCCGGGGATGGAGGACGAGGTGGACGGCCGGCTCGCCCCAGCCGCTTCCGGCAGACAGCCAGTGGCGTCGAACCCCGAGAGTGTCCAGCCGTTCTAACAGCCGCTCGTAACCGGCCTGCACCGCGCCGAGTCCGGCCCCGGAGAGTACGACCTTGTAGGTCCGTGCCTCGTCGTCGGTCCGGGCGCGGTCTTCGAGATCGGCGAGGAAGCCGCGGTCGGCCGTCGAGGTGCGCCGGCCGGAGGTGATCTCGACCGCCCCCGCCCCGGCCGTCTCGTAGCGGAGGCGCATGGCGACGAGGGCTCGCCGCCCGGGGCTCCGCGCGCCGGGGGCGAGCTCGGCCACCACCCGGGCTCTGCCGGCAGAGGCGTAAGTCCAGTAGCGCCAGACCTCGGGAGATTTCGCCAGGACCTCCTCGGCGCGGGCGACCCGGCGGACGGTCTCGTCCAGGGTGGAGCCGGGCGGTAGGTGGAGGAGGAGCGAGAGATTCCCCTGATCCGGCTCGAGGTCGCCCGGCCGAGGGATCAGGGCACCCCCGTAGAAAGTGAGGGAGAGGCAGGCGACGGTGGTGGCGCCGAGGAGGAACGTGCCGGGATCGCGGAGGGCGGCGCGGGCGGCCGCCCGGCTGCGCGCCGGCTCCCCGGCCTGCCGCGGGGAGCGCTCGCGCTGGGGAGGGGCCTCGGGCAGGATGGCGATCGCTCCCACCCCCGCGATCACCGCGAGGAGCAGGGCGCGGGCAGGCTCGGCGAGGAGAGGACCGAGCTCGGCGTTCGCCAGGGAGACGGCGATGGGAACGCAGGCTGCCGCGGCCACCGTGCCCGCGGCGGCGGCCCAGAAGCCCGTCCGCCGCGCCAGACAGAGGGCGGCCAGGGGGAGGAGACCGGCGGTGGCGAGGGTGAGGGCCGCGAGCGTCGTGACGTCCAGAGTCACCCCGGCGAGCAGAAAGGCGTTGGCCGCGGCGGCGGCGACGGCGGGGAGCGCGAGGGCCCAGGAGAGGACCTCCCAGGGGCCGGCCCGCCGGGCACCCACCGCCGCGGCGGCGGCCATGCCGGCCATGCCGAGGAGCCCCGCGAGGGCCAGGCGCCAGACCAGGTCGCGCAGGGGATCGGCACGGCTCCAACCCACTTCGCCCCGGATGCCCCCGGGGAGGTGCTCCAGCCGCCGACGCAGAGCGGCATCCACGGCGAGGAGCGGGGTGTCGTGCCCGCGCCAGACATAGAGGGCACGGGCCGGCCGGCCGCGGAGCCGCACCACGACCGGCGGGGCTTGCCGCCGGACGCGGAGGGTGGCGAGCGAGCCCAGAGGTACCGCCGTCCCACCGACCGGGACGGGCACCTCGGCCAGGGCCGCCCCGCGAGCGTCGGCGGCCCCGCCGGCCTCGGCGGTACCGTCCGCCCCGCCTGCCTCGGAGGACACGCTCACGATCCGGCGCCGCCCACCCTCCCGGCTCCAGCCCAGGGTGGGCACCTGGAGGGTCCGCCGGATCTCCCCGAGGGCGGTGCCGGCGAGCCCCCAGGAGTCGGGCAGTCCGGCGGCGAGCTCGAACCGCAGCTCCTCGTCGCTACCGCCGACGAGTTGGACGGTGCGGACCCCGGGCACGGCACGGAGAGCTTCGGCGGCGGCCCGGGCCCCGGCGCCATCGCCGACCCCGCCGAGCCAGACGATGGCGAGGAAGTCGCTGTCCTGCTCGGTGGGGTCCACCCGGAATCCGGAGCCGGCGGGGAGGAGGGCCCGCAGCCGGGTGAGCTGCGAGTCGAGGCGGGCGGCCTTGCGCTCTGGGTCGGTGCCGGGGGCGAAGCGCACCGTCAGGTCGGCGCCGTCCGACCGCACCTCGCCCGCCATCCCCCGCACGTCCCCCAGGGAGCGGGCGGCGCTCTCCACCGGCCCCACCCACTCCCGGGTCACCTCGGCGGGGTCGCTCTCCGTGGCCAGGGTCAGGTTGACCGCCAGCTCCGGGAAGCTCCGCCGTGGATAGTAGTCGAGGGGGAGTCGCGAGAAGGCGACCCCGCCGAGGACGAGGAGGGCGAGGGTGGCGATCCGCCGGGCGACCGGGCGGCCGCTCATCGCCCCCGCCCACGGCAGCCGAACCGGTAGAGGACCGGCACCAGGAGGAGCGAGGCGAAGACCGCGGTCGTCGTGCCGCCGAGAACGGCGAGGGCGAGGGCGCGCCGCAGCTCGACCCCGGGACCGCCGAGGAGGACGAGGGGGAGCATGCCGCAGACCGTGGTCAAGGTCGTCATCAGGATGGGACGATAGCGCTCGGCACCGGCCCGGCGGAGGGCCTCTTCCATCCCCCGTCCGGCCCGCCGGTGGTCCTCGATCCGGTGCACGAGGACGATGGCGTTGTTGACGACGATGCCGGCGAGGAGGATCAAGCCCAGGAAGGAGAGGACGTTCAGGGTCTGGCCCGTGACGGCGAGGAGGCCGAGGGCGCCGCCCAGGGCCACCGGCACCGTGCTCATCACCACGAGGGGGATGGTGAGCGATTCGTAGAGGGCGGCCACGGTCAAGAAGACGAGGACGAGAGAGAGGCCGAGGGCGAGCCGGAGCTGGCCGAAGGCGCGCCGCAGCTCTCGGGCCTGGCCGCGGAGCGCCACCTCCTCGTCCGCCGTGCGGGCGACTCCGGAGAGGAGCGCTTCCGGGTCTCGGCCACCCCGGCCCGCGAAGGTCAGGCGCACGGCAGGGCGGCCATTTTCGCGTTCGAGCGCCGGCGGCCGCATACCGGCCGTGAGCCGGGCGACGGCGGCCAAGGGGACGACGTGGCCGTTCGCCGCTGTTGCCGACGACGGGGTGGGCAGCAGGATGGGCAGCAGGGCCGGCGCCTCGGGAACGGTGGGGCGGACGAGGATCTCCGGCTCGACCCCCTCGATCCGGGCGCGGCCGGCGCTCGGCTCTCCCAGCCCCTCCCGCACCTGCTCTTCCAGCCGGTCGCGGTCGGCGCCGAGGGCGGTCAAACGGGGGATGTCCCAGGCGAGAAGGAGGGCGGCCTGGGGCCGGTCGGTCCAGGTATCCTGCTCGCGAGCCCGGCCTGGCGCAGACGGGCGACCGTCCGGTCGGCAAGCTCCCGAGCCCGCGCCGCGGTCGGTGCCGAGGCGACCACCTCCAGGCGTCGGCCGCTCCGCTCGACGGACTCGACGAGGGCGCCCCGCCCGGGGCTCGACCCGGACCTCGACGCCGGGCAGCCGGGCGAGCCCGGCCCGCAGGCGCTCCGCGGCGCGCGTGGCGCTCGGAGCGTCGGCGAAGCGCAGCTCGATCCGGCCGGTCTCCCCAGCGTCGCCAATCCCGTCGTCGGCTTGCGGCAGCTGGATCGCCGAGCGGGAAGGTGCCGGGCCGGGGCCGAGGGCGGCCAGCGCCCGGCTCTCCACCTCCTGTCCCTGCCGCCGCTTCGTCTCGGGTGTCAGGTCCGGGGCCAGCCGGTAGCGCACCATGAGGTCGCGGGCCGCGACCGCCGGCACCAGCTCGCGCGGGAGAAGGGCGAGAGCGACGAGGGAGAGGAAGGCCACCGCCAGGGCCGCCACCATCGCCAGTCCGGCTCCGGCCGGATGGGCGAGGACCCGATCGAGAAGGCGGAGGTAGGCCTCCCGGCCGGGGCTCCTCCCCCCCGCTCCGGCCGGGACGCCGCTCGCCTCCCGCCGCCGGCCGCGGGCGAGGACGGGGGTGACGGTGAGGGAGAAGAGGAGCGCCGCCGAGAGGGCGGCCACGATGGCGAAGGCCTGGGCGCCGAAGAAGGCCCGCGCCAGTCCCTGGAGGTAGACGAAGGGCAGGAAGACGACGGCGGTGGCGAGGAAGCCGGCGAGGACCGGGAGCGCGATCTGGCGGGTGCCGGCGATCTCCGGCTCCGCTTCGCCGCGGGCGCGGGCGGTCTCGATCGCCTCGAGGACGACGATCGAGCTGTCCACCAGGAGGCCGGCGGCGAGGGCGAGGCCGGCCAGGGAGACGACGTCGAGGGAGAGCCCGGCGAGGTGAAAGCCGGAGAAGGCGGCGAGGAGCGAGGCCGGCACGGCGACCGCCAGGGCCAGGGTCGGCCGCCAGCGGCCGAGGAGAGCGCGGAGGACGGCGACGCCCAGGGCGAGGCCGAGGAGCGCCGAGACCCCCAGCCCGGCGAGGGCCTCGACCACCTCGGCGCTGCGGTCCGCCGCCACCTGGACCCGGAGGCCCGAGCCGGCGCGGGCTCCCAGGGCGTCCACCCGGGCGCGCACCGCGGCGGCGAGGGCCACGGCGTTGGCCTGCGGGGCGCGGAAGACCCGGACCAGCGATCCCTCGCGGCCGTCGAGACGGAAGAAGCTCTCGTCCCGGACCTCCTCGATGCCGACCTCGGCGACGTCCCCCAACACGCTCTCTCCCCTCGGGCCGGGGAGCCGCAGGGCGCTCAGGGCTCCCAGGGATGGAGCGTCCTCCCGTACGAGCAGGGGCCGGATCATGGCGCCGGCCCGGGCACGGCCGGCCGGGAGAGCGGCCCCGAGGCGGCGCAGGCGCGCCACCAGGTCCGCCGCGGTGAGTCCGCGGGCGGCCAAAGCCGCCGCCCGCGGCCGCACCACCGGGTGGAGAGGGGCGAGCCCGAGGATCTCGATCTCCCCCGCTCCGGGCAGGCGGGCGAGCTCCGGCGCCAGCACCTCGCGGGTGAAGGCGGTGCGGGCCGCCCCCGATCCGCCCCCCTTTCCCTCGAAGACCGCCACCTCGACGAGCGGCTCCGGGTCGCCCGTGGAGAGCTCCACGGCCAGGGTGGTGCCAGGGGCGGTGAGGTCGGCCAGGCGGCGTTCGGCCTCGATGCGCAGGCGATCGGGGTCGGTCTGCCACTCGCTCTCGACCCGCACCCGGGCGAAGCCGTCGCCCGTCGTGCTCTCGACCGCGGTCACCCCGGAGAGCGATCCGAGGCGCTGCTCCAGGGGCCGGGTGAGGCGCTCCATCACCTCGTCCCGGCCGCTCCCCGGCGCCATGGCGGTGATCGTCAGGCTCGGCCGCTCGAGGGCGGGGAGGAGCGAGACCGGCAGACGGAGGAGGGAGAAGACCCCGAGGACGACCACCGTCAGGGCGCCCAGGAGGGTCGCCACCGGCCGCTCGACGGCGCGGCGGATCAGCCGGGTCATCCGGATCATCGGCCGCCCCCCGTTCCCCCGGCCTCGGTGGCGACGGCGGCCGGCTCCTCCAGGGGGGTGACCCGGGCGCCGTCGGAGAGGAGAGCCGCGCCGCCCACCACCACCCGGTCGCCCGGCGAGAGGCCGGTCAGGACCTCCACCCGGCCGCCGCTACGGCCGCCCAGGGTCACCTGCCGCCGTCTGGCGATGCCGCCCTGGGCCGCGTAGACGGCGGCGTCTCCCGCCCCCCCTTCCCCGGCCGCGACCACCAGCGCTTCCTCGGGCACGGTCAGGGCCCGGAAGCGGGGGTCGAGCTCGACCTGCACCTCGACCCCCTCCCCCGGCGGCGGCAGGAGCGCGGCTCCGGCGCCCCCGGCGCCTCCCTCGGCCCCCGGCACCACCTCCGCCAGCACCGCCACCGTGCCGCCGGTGCCGACGACCGGCGAGACCTCGCGGATCACCCCCCGTCCGGCGGTCTCCGGCCGGCCGGGGACGACAAAGCGGACCGCGAGCCCCGCGTGCAGCCGTTCCCGGTCCGCCGCCGCGGCCTGAGCCTCGATCTTCGGCGCCCCTCCCGCGCTGACCCGGGCGAGGACAGTTCCGGCCTGCACCTCCCCCGCGGCCGGCAGGCGGCGCTCGACCAGGAGCCGGCCGGTCATCGGCGAACGCAGGTCGAGGTTCGCCTCGCGCTTGCGGGCGGCGTCGAGCCGCTGGGCGGCGAGGGCCGCCGCGGCCTGGTACTGGGCGAGCTGGGCCGCCGGGACGACCCCGCTGTCGAAGGCCCGCTGGTAGCGGGTGAGCTCGGACTTCGCCAGCTCCAGCCGCAGCCGCGCCTCGCCGAGCTCCTGCGCCGCCTCCGGGTTGGAGATCCGGGCGATCACCTCCCCCGCCTGTACCGGGACGCCGGAGGCGAGGCCGGCCCGGAACCGGGCGGGGTAGCTCAACCGGCCGGCGACCGGGATCACCAGCTCGGCCTCCCCCGAGGAACGCATCACCCCGAGGAGGGCGAGCGTGGGCTGGAACGCGGACCGCTCCACCCGGGCGAGACGCACCGGGAGCGGCGGTGTCTCCTCCGGCAGGGGCTCTACCCGAGAGCAGCCGAGGAGGGAGAGCAGCAGCAGGGCGGCGAGGGCGGTCCGGCGAGGGGAATCCATACGGCCTCCGTCAGGAGATCAAGAGCTCCGGCCGGCGCAGACGGCGCCGGGCGTAGAGGAAGAAGAGGGTCGAGCCGGCGGCGAGGACGGCGAGGCTCCTGAGCCAAGGCAGGGCGGTCTCGACACCGGGGAGGAGGGGACCGTAGACCGCGCCGAAGCGCGGCGGGATGGGGTCGAAGAAGAGCCAGCCCGCAAAGAGGACGGCGGTTACCGCCGAGGCCAGCCAGACCGCCCCGGCGGAGCGCAGCCGGACCGCCCAGAAGAGGGCGACCGCGGCGAGAAACGCGCTCACCACAAGGATCGAGAGGAGCGGGGAGACGAGGGGGAAGGAGCGGCCGCTCACGAGCCACTGGAGGAGCATCACCGCCGTTCCCTGGACCGCCAGCACCGAGCCCACGGCCGCCGCCCGGCGCACGAAGTAGAGCTCGGCCGCGGGAGCGGAGAGGGCGAGGTCCAGGCAGCCGGCCCGGCGCTCCACGTCGACCATCCCGGCGAGCGCCGGCAGGCCGAGGACGAGGGAGGGGAAGAGGAACATCCAGAGGTACGGGGAATCCGCGCTCCCCTCCGCTTGCAGGAGCATGGAGAACAGTCCGGCGACGACCACCGCGAGGTCCAGGAGGGCGAAGAGGACCAGCCGCCGGCCAAGGAGCAGCTCGAGGGTGAGGCGGAGCGAGCGCAGACGGTCCCTCATCCTCCCCTCCCGTCGAAGTAGACCTGGTCTCTGGGCGCGCCGTTGGGGATCAGGCGGTGGCACTCGCGGTCGGGGTCGAGCCGGACCGACTGCGGCCGGTTCCGGGTGACGAAGGCGAACGCCGCCGCCTCGCCCTCCCCGGCCCGGGCGGTCGTCTCGAGCGGGCCGAGGTCGGTCGTCAGCACCACCCTGCAGAGGGCCTCGCCGTCCCCCTCGTTGCGCATGCGGCCGGTCACCCGCCACCCTTCTCCGGTATTGCCGGTATTGCCGGCGTGGCGGAAGGCGACCTCTTCGAGGACCACGGAAGGGAGGGCGCCGTCGACGAAGAAGTCGCGGATCATTCGGTCCAGGGGAGCCTCGCTGCGCGCCCTGAGCAGGGTGTAGAGCTCTGCCGCGGTGGCGGGATGGACGTCCTCGCGGGCGAAGAGCTCGTCGACCGCCTGCCGCAACGCCTCGGCGCCCATGCGCGCTTCGAGGGCCGCCACCAGGGCGGGGAAGCGCTCCTGCCAGTAGAGCTGGTCATTGAGCTCTTTGGGTGGAGGGACGTGGACCACCCCCGCCTGACCGGGGCGCAGGGGGCCCACGGTGGCGCCCCGCTCGGGCCCTTTGCCCAGCCGTTCGAGGGTGAGGTCGCGCAAGAACTGAGCGAAAAAGAGCGAGTCGGCAGCGGCGATGGGGCGCCGCCGGCCGAGGCGGCTGGCGACCACCTCTGCCACCAGCGAATCCGGGTCGAGGGGCCGGCTGCGCAGCAGGTCGCGCTCTTTGAGCCGCACCAGGTTGCCGGTCACCCACACCGCCGGCGGGGCAACGCGGTCGTAATAGTAGAGCGCCCGCTGGGTGGCATCGATGTCCAGGGCGCCCTCGTCCGGCCATTCCAGCACCACCAGGCGCCGCAGGTCGCCGAGCCCCGGCCAGGCCTCGGCCAGACGCCGCGAGCCCCGGGAGAGGAAGCCGAGATGCCGCTCCCCGAGCTTCGCGTGCAGGGGGAACACCGCCACGGTGACGCCGCCTTCCGGGGAGGCGAGCCGGCGATAGCGCCCCCCCGCAATCGCGAGGTCCGCCAGTGGCTGCCGGCAGCGGCTGGCCAGCCGGCCGCCCCTTTTTCCCCCGCCGGACTGGCTGGAGACGCCACCGCAGGAGTCGGCGAGGAAGACTCCCCGGTCGATCGTCAGCGAGATCTCGATGTCGGCCTGAGGGTGGAAGGTCGCCTCCGGGACGGCGTGCTCCGGGCCGAGCTGCCAGGATTCGTAACGGGGGAGGGGTACGAGATCGGTGGCGGCGAGGTCGATCCGCCGTCCGGAGAGAGCCGGCAGCCGGTAGCTGCGGGAGAGGTCGGCAAGGTCGCGGGCGAAGCGGGCCTGGAGCTGGTGACCGAAGGCTCCCTGGAACCCCGTCTCCGAGCGGGGCAGGGAGAAGGAGACGTCACCCGGCTCTCCGGCGAGGCGGAAGCGCAGCTCGCGGCGCCCTCCCGGCGGGACGGGGGGCGCCAGCTCCAACGCCAGGCGGTCCCAGCGCCTCGCCGCGGTCACCCGGCCGGCGGGAGAGGAGACCGCGAGCAGGTGGAGGTACGGATCGAGCTCGAAGGCCAGGTGCCCCCGCGGCACCGGTCCGAGGTTGCGCATCTCGGCGGTCACCGTGAGGTCGACCTCCCGGCCGGGGCCGATCCGTCCTTCCAGGCGCCAGCGGCCGGGCAGCAGGTCGACCGGCGTGGGGGAGGGGCCGCCCTCGCGCTCGGCGGCAAAGCGGACCCGCGCCAGTCCGTCATACGAGCGCGCCCGGCCGACCATGAAGGCAATGGCACCGGTCGCCGCCAGGAGGGCCACGGCGAAAACCAGGAGGTCGGAGAGGGCCGGCCGGGGGTCGGGCCGCGCTCGCTCGCGGAGCCGGGAGAGGGCGGCGAGGAAGGTGCGGAGCGGGTGGTCCGCGGGGATCCGCCACGGTCGCACGTCCGGCCGGGAGCGGCGGAGGAAGAAGACCGCTGCCCCCAGGCAGGCCGTGGCTAAAGCCAGCGACAGGGCGGTCCGGGAGAGATACTGCTCGGCCGCCACCCCGGCGTCGTAAGGGGAGTCGCTGACGTCGAGCGGGAAGGCCTCGCGCCAGGGGCTCTTGGGATTGAGGGCCAGCTCAAGTCGATAGAACAGAGAGCGGATCCCCGGCAGGTTGAGCCCGTCGAGGGGGGGGGTGAGGCCGACCCCGATCCGGCCGAGCGCGGCGGCGCCCAACATGGGGAGGAGGACGAGGACGGCGGCCCCGAGGAGGAGCGCGTTGCCGGCGCTCCCGGCGATCGTGCCCAGCCCCATGCCGAGAGCCGAGAAGGCGAGGACCACGGGAGCCGTTACCACCAGCCAGGGGAAGAGGACGGGCTCCAGGAAGATACCGCTGTCGCCAGCTCCGGCGACAGCGGCTAAGGCGGCGGCGAGATGGGGGAGGAGCGAGAGCGGCAGGAGGACCGCCTGGAGGGCGAGCCACCGGCGAAGCAGGTAGCCGGAGCTCGAAACTCCGGCGAGGCTCGCTGTCGACCAGGACCCCTCGTCCCGCTCCCGGGTGACAGCGTCGAGCGAGAGGAGGGCGGCGAGCACCGCCGTCAGCAGGGGTAGCAGTCCCATCACCTCGCCGACGCAGGTGGCGGCTCCGGGCGGCCTCCCGCCGTCGCGGCGGAGCCACCAGGCGAGCACTGCCGGCGCCGAGCCGGCGAGGACGTAGGCCGTGGCGAGCACCCGGAAGCGGAGCGACCGCGCCTGGGTGCGCAGCTCGTGGAGGACGAAGACGGCGAGGAGGCTCACCGCGATGCCTCCGGGCTTTCCGGGCTTTCAGGAGCCCCCGGGCTTTCCGGAGTCGCCGGAGCCGCCGGGACTCCCACATCGGTGCCGTGGAGGGCGAGGAACGAGGCATAGGATTCCTCCAGGGTCGGCGTCCGCGGGGTGGCCCCGGAGAGGGGGCCGTCGTAATGGACGACCCGTTCGATCCCGCCTTGTGGGTCCGCCCGCCGCGCTACCTCGACGGCACCCGGGGGGAGCGGCGAGTCGATCCCCACCCGGACCCCGACACTCCAGAGCCGGCCGGCGGCCCGCCTCAGGAGCTCGCCGGGGGGGCCGTCGAAGAGCAGCCGGCCGGCGGCGATCACCCCCAGGCGCGGGCAGGTGGCCTCCACGTCCTCCACGATATGGGTCGAGAGGAGGACCGTCGTCCGTGCCGCCACTCCGGTGACCAGCTCGCGAAAGCGGATCCGCTCCTCCGGGTCGAGCCCGGCGGTCGGCTCGTCGACCACCAGCAGCCGGGGGGAGTGAACGAGAGCCTGGGCGATCCCCAGCCGCCGCTGCATGCCCCCCGAGTACTCGCCCGCCCGGCGGTCCGCCGCCCGGGTGAGGCCGACGGCGGAGAGGAGCTCCTCGACCCGTTCCCTTAGGGCCGCCCGCCGCAGGGGGACCTGGCGCAGGCGGGCGCAGTGCAGCAGGTACTCCCGTCCGCTCAGGTGCCCGATGGGATGGTAGTCCTGAGGGAGGTAGCCGATCGAGCGACGGATCTCGGCACGCTCCCGCCGCACCGCCGCGTCGAGCCCATGGTAGAGCCGCCGCCCCGCCGTGGGCTCCAGGGCGAGCACGAGAATCGAGAGGAAGGTCGTCTTGCCCGCCCCATTGGGCCCCAGCAGGCCGAACATCCCGCCGTCCAGCCGGAGCGAGATGCCGGCCAAGGCCGGGTGTCCATCGGCGTAGACCTTGACGATCCCTTCGAGCTGGATCATGCCTCTCCTCGAAGCGGGCAGAGCTGCCGCCCGGCAGCCGCCCTCCGGCTGCACGACCTCCGCACTCCCGCGAGCTGACTGTGGGCTAGTGTATTACAACTGCGATACGGAAGATCAAGAGGGAAAGAAGTCCCCAGGGCCTCGGTCGCTCAGCCTTCCGTCCGCAACCTGGCCGAGCTGCCGATCCGCCTGGTCGACGTGATCCGGCGCAATACGCCGATCCGCGAGATCCAGGATAACGTCTTCATCATCCCGTAACCGCTGTAGATCGCTCGCTCCTCTGGGCCGCCCGCTCCGGCGGGCGGCCCTTGGCGCTGGATAGATATGGGGGCTCTGCTGTGGCCGGCTTCGGGCAGCCGGCTTCGGTCTCAGACTTCGGCCACCGCTTCCTGCTCGGCGACGACCTCCTGCCGTGGCGGGCGGACCTTGCGGTCGCGGAAGACTTTATCGTAGTTCGCGGAAAGCTCCATGGCCACGTCGCCCAGCGGGTTCGTGGTCTCGGGGTTGCCGAACAGGATCTGGTTCCCCCACAGCCCCTGCTGCCGCCGTGGGGCCAGCATGTAGCGGATGTATTTTCGCCCGCAGGACAGCCGCTCGCGCCACCCCGCCCACTGGATGTTCTTCCACAGGTAGAAGAAGTTGTAGTTCCTGACGTCGAGCTTACAGAGGTAGAAGAGATAGACCAGCATCGAGTTGATCCGGTAGTAGCGGTTGAGCGCCGCGTCGTAGCGCTTGAGCAGGGAGAGGTCCGGCTGCTTCTGGTCGAGCAGATTGTTCAACGGATCGATCAGGGCGTAGGCGCTGTTGAACGCTACCTGGAGGCCGGTCGAGAAGATCGGATCGATGAAGCCCGCGCTGTCGCCGACGATCACCCAGCGATCACCGTAGTAGCGCTTGGAGCGGTAAGAGTAGTCCTTGACGACGCGGAACTTCTCGACCGTCTTCAAGGTCGGGTTCTTGAGGAGATCGCCGATGTAGGGAATGTCCTGGGCGTAGTTGTAGAAGATCTGCTCCAGCGACTTGGTCTTCGCCTCCTCCTTGACCGTCTGCTGGGAGAGGACGACGCCCAAGGAGACGGTGTCCTTGGCGACCGGCAGGTACCAGCCCCAGTCGCGATGGTTGCGGTGCACGCAGAGCTTGAAGTTGAGATCTTCGTCGGTATTCGTGATCTCGATGTCGCCTTTCCAGTGGGAGAAGACGGCCATCTTGTTCTCGAGCAGGGGGTCGTTGTACCAGTTGTTCTTGAGCTGGTGGTTGATCAGAGCCCCCTGGCCCGAGGCGTCGACGATCCACTCGGCATAGGCGGTCTTGGTCTCGTCGGATGGCCCCGCCGAGTAGTCCTTGTACTCGACGCCCACGGCCCGCTCTCCGTCGAAGAGCACGCGCTTGACCAGATGCTCCTCGCGCACGTCCACGCCGTGGCGCCGGGCCGCGTCCAGCAGGACCTTGTCCAGCTTGCCGCGGGACATCTGGAAGGCCCACTTGCGCTCGGTGTCGCCCTCATCCTTGGCGAAGTAGGCCTTGAACGTCTTCTCGTGCAGGACGAACTCGAGCCCCTTCTTCTTCACGTAGTTCATAGCGTTGAGCTCTTCCCAGACGCCGAGCTCCTTGAACACGGTGAAGCCGAAGGCGGTGATCGACTCGCCGATGTGGAAGCGGGGGAACTTGTCGCGCTCGAGGACGAGCACCTTGCGCCCTCGCTGGACGAGCTTGGTGGCGACGGTGGTCCCTGCCGGCCCCGCACCGATGATGATGACGTCGTACTTTTCACTCATGAGCAGTCTTCCTTTAACGGCTGACTGAGGGTTACGCCGCGTTTGTTCAGCCTGCTACCAGCGGCTCAAGTTTCTGGAGACGACATCGGTCAAGAACATTGTGCTCTAACACGCTCCTCAATCTCGTTACAGCGCCGCCACTGGGTCCATCCGGGTTCAACCTCGAACCGCGGCACGTGGACGCGCGGCTTACTCTCTGGCATGTCTTGAGCCCTCCCGGTCCTGGACCGCCGACGTCTGTGCTCCTTCCGCTATTCTTCTCCCAGTATACACGTGGTCGCGAGATTCAGATTCATCGTTCTCTATCCCGCATTTCTCGCACTGGGGTAGTTCGGGGGAGCGAGGGAGATTTTGTCAGTCAGGGTAGCCGACTGAGCCCAGGGCGGCGCCTGCCTTCGGGGATGAAGAGTAGCGGCTGGGAGGAGACGAGGTCGGGACCGGCTCAAGGGGTCAGGGCGGGGGCGGTGCCCCCAATCCACGGCGTGCAAAAGCGCAGAAAGAGCGCTCGAATCGGTCCGACCTGGCCGAAGTGCCTGATTGCGGCAGATCCGCTCGCGTGCTAGCATTGTATCTGGTATTCTGAATGAATACAGTTCAAATTCCGTCTTGTCGTATTAACGAGGATGTCGATGAACCCTAGAATCGTGCGCGCCCTTTCGTTCTTTGTGCTGTCGTTGACCCTGGCTGTTCCCACCGGCCTCGCCCCCGCGCCGGCGAGGGCTCAGATGGCCAAAGGCCCGAACGGTCCGGACGATGATCTGGAGTCACACTCGGTCGGCGCCTGGGGGATCGACCTCTCCGACCGCGACCCGGCGGTCAAACCCGGCGACGATTTCTTCATGTCGCAAAACGGCGCCTGGTACGCGCGGACCGAGCTCAAGCCGCTCGTTCCCTTCGCCGCCTACTGGGCCGACCTACGCCGGCTTTCGCCGCGCCGTCTGATCGCTCTTCTGGAAACAGCGGCAGCCAACACGAGCGCGTCGCCCGAGAGCGTGGAAGGTAAGGCCGGCGCTTTCTATCGCGCTTTCATGGACGAGAAAACGGTAGAGGCCAAGGGTGCTACGCCTCTCCAGCCTGAACTGGACGCGATTCGCGCGGCGAAGACCAGGGCGCAGATGGCGGCCGTGATGGGCAGCGAAGCCGGCCCCAGCACCCAACAGTCCCGCAAGCGGCTCGGCTTACTCCCGCCGGACCGCGCGGCGTTCCTGGTGAACATCGACCAGGACCAACAAGACCCCACTCGCTACGCGGTCTATGTGGGACAAGGCGGGTTGGGAATGCCCGGCCCCGAGTACTACGCGGATCCGCATTTGGCCGATATCAAGCTTGCCTATGAGGCCTATGCGGCCAAGATGCTGGACTTGATCGGTTGGCCGAACCCAGAGGCCCGGGCCAAGGAGATCGTCGCCCTCGAGACCCGCATCGCCGCGGTGAGCTGGTCGCACGAGCAGATGCACGACGTGGTCAACACCTATAACCGAATGACGGTCGCGGACCTCTCCAAGTTCGCGCCGGGCTTTGACTGGCGGGCTTTCCTCAAGGGCGCCGAGCTCGGCGAAGTCAAGGATGTCGTGGTCGACGCCAAGAGCGCCTTCCCCAAGATCGCGAGCATCTTTGCCGCAACACCTCTGGAGGTTTGGCAGGCCCGTGAGGCTTTTATCGTCGCCGACGACGCCGCGCCCAACTTGGGTACGGCCGCCTTCAACGCGAATTTCGAGTTCCGCAACAAGAAATTCAATAATCAATCAGCAACGCCCCAGCCTCGCCGAATCCGTGCCTGGTCCACCTTGGAAGCCAGCATCGGCGATCTTCTGGGCACGCTCTACGTGACCCACTACTTCTCGCCGGAAGCGAAAGCCAAGGCCCTGGAAATGGCAGACAACCTGAGGCGCGCGTTCGACGCCCGGCTGGAAAAGCTGGCCTGGATGAGCCCCGAGACGAGGGTTAAGGCACGCGAGAAACTTGCCAAGATGAGGGTGAACATCGGTTACTCTGATCAGCTGCAGGACTTCAAGGGGGTAGAGATCAGGAATGACGATCTCTATGGCGACGTGATGCGAACCACGGCCTTCAGTTGGCGTCGTCAGGTTCGCCGGCTCAACGCGCCGTTCGACCGCCAGGACTGGTTTTTCACCCCGCAAACGGTCAATTTCAACTATACCTTGACCACCAACACGCTGGAAATTCCGGCAGCGACGCTGCAGCCGCCCTTCTTCGATATCCACGCCGATGCTGCGGTGAATTATGGCGCCGTCGGCGCGTTGATCGGTTCCCAGTTCATCAATGCTTTTGACAGCCAGGGTAGACACTACGACTCTGACGGCCGGCTGCGCGACTGGTTTACGGCGGCGGATGCCAAGAAGTTCGAGGCCATGACCAAGGCTATGGCCGCTCAGTATTCGGCGGTCGAGCCGTTGCCGGGCATGCATGTCAAGGGTGAGCTGCTCGCGGACGAAGCCCTCGACGACCTCGGCGGTCTGATCCTCGCGCTCGATGGATACCATCTCTCCTTGAAGGGGCAGCCGGCGCCCGTCCTCGATGGCTTCACCGGCGACCAGCGGGTATTTCTGGGCCGCGCTCAGATGTGGAGAGCCAAGTTCGACCTTGCTTTCGTGCGTACTCTGCTCGCCACCGGTCACAACGGGCTACCGCTTCTGCGGGTTAACACTCCGGTGCGCAACATGGATGAGTGGTACGAGGCATTCAACGTAAAGCCAGGTGATAAGTTGTATCTCGCGCCGGAAAATCGCGTGCATATGTGGTGATTGGCGCGCCCCACCCGAAGACCGGAATCGGTAAATCCGCGTGGGGTGTTAGAATGATGTCAATGGACTTATTCATAGGCTTGGCGTGCACCGCTGCGCGGAGCGTAGCCCGACGGAATTCTGATGCTCGTTGGATCCGATGATGGCCCGGGCTCGAGCGTCGTCTCGTGCTCGTGCCCGTACAGGCGAACGGAGTAAGGGTGATCCGCCGGTTGTGGCAAGCGAGGTTCCCCTCTCCAGAGGCCAGCGGGCACTTTGGTTTCTCGCCCGGCTGACACCGGACTCGAGCGCTTACGTCCTCGCCGGCGTGATGCGGGTGAAGGGCCCTCTCGATGTCCCTGCGCTGCGCCATGCCTTCGAGGTCGTGGCCGCTCGCCACCCGGCCCTGCGCTCTTTTTTCAGCGCGGGAGGTAAAACCGGGAGCGAGCCGGTGCAGTGGGTGCTCGACCGGCGGTCTCCGACCTTCATCGAGGAGGACGCGGCGGACTGGGACGAGGCTACGGTCGAAGCGCGGCAGTCCGAGCTGGCCCGCAGCCCCTTCGACCTGGAGCACGATCCGCTGCTGCGGGTCGGGGTGCTCCACCGTGGGCCGGATGAGCACCGACTCATCGTCGCTTTCCATCACATCGTCGTCGACTTCTGGTCGCTCGGCATCATTCTGAGCGAGCTCTCGGTTGTCTACCGGGAACGCGGCGCGGTCAGCCCGGAGGATCTCCTGCCCCCCCTGCGCTCGACCTACGCCGAGCATGTGCGCCGGCAGGAGCTGCGGCTCGCCGGGCCCGACGGCGAGCGCCTGTGGGAGTTCTGGCATCGCGAGCTCCTTGGGCGCCGGCTGGTTCTCGATCTGGCGACTGACCGGCCACGGCCCGCGCTGCAGACCTTCCGCGGCGACGTGCGATCCTGCCGGCTTGAGGCGGCGGCGACCGACCGCCTGCACGCTCTCGCCCGGGAGCAGGGGACCACCCCCTTCGTCACCCTGCTCGCCGCCTTCCAGGCGCTTCTCTACCGCGCCACCGGAGAGGCGGAGATGGTCGTCGGCTCGCCGACCTCAGGGCGCAGCTCGGCGTCGGTCGCTGGGCTGATCGGCTATTTCGTCAACCCTGTGGTGTTGCGGGGAGACCTGGGGGGGGATCCGATCTTCACCGAGCTGGTCGGGCGGGTGCGGCAGACGACGCTCGCCGCCCTGGCGCACCGGGCGTTCCCCTTCCCCCTGCTCGCCGAGCGGCTGGCCCCCGAGCTGGATCGCTCGCGTTCGCCGGTTTTCCAGGTGATGATCACCTTCGAGCAGGAACGTGGCGGCCGTGAACGGGGGCTGGCGGCGCTCGCGGTGGGTGAGGGGGGCGTGGCCGTCGAGCTCGGCGGGCTCGCCGCCGAGACCCTCCCGTTGCTGCCGGGAGGTGCCCAGGTCGACCTGACGCTCTTTGCCGCGGTGGTACGCGAACGGTTGGTGCTGTCGCTGCAGTTCAACCCCGATCTCTTCGACGGCGCGACGGCGGCACGGATGGTCGGTCACCTCGCGGTCCTCCTCGGCGGGATCGCCAGCGATCCGGCACGCCGCGTCTCGGAGCTGCCGCTGCTCACCGCGCCGGAGCGCCAGGCGCTCCTCGACTGGAACGCCACGGCGACGCTTTATCCGGAGGCGGAGTCCTGCCTGCACGAGCTGATCGCGGTCCAGGCGGCACGGACCCCCGACACCACGGCGGTGGTGTTCGAGAACGCCGCGCTCTCCTACGGCGAGCTGGCAGTGCGCGCCGGTCTCCTCGCCGGGAAGCTGCGCCGGTTCGGCGTCGGTCCGGAGGTGCCGGTGGGGATCTGCCTCGAGCGCTCGCTCGAGCTGATGATCGGTCTGGTGGCGATCCTCACCGCCGGCGGCGCCTATGTGCCGCTCGATCCAACCTATCCGTCGGAGCGGCTGGGGCGGATGCTCGAGGATGCTCTCCCCCCGGTGGTCCTGGTCGAGGCGCGGACAGCCCGGTTGCTGCCCGCGCACCCGGGCCGCCAGGTCGTGCTCGGCGCCGGTGGATTGGCGGCCGCCGACGCGTCTGCGGAGAGGGGAGCCGGCATCGCTGCCGGGGTCGGGGTCGGGCCGGAGAGCCTGGCCTACGTGATCTTCACCTCGGGCTCGACGGGCCGTCCGAAGGGGGCGATGAACAGCCACCGGGCGGTCGTCAACCAATTGCTGTGGATCCAGGGTCACCATCGGCTGACGGCGGTGGATCGGGTCTTCCAGAAGACCCCGATGAGCTTCGACATGTCGGTCCTGGAGCTGTTCTGGCCGTTCATGGTCGGCGCCTGCCTGGTGATGGCGCGGCCAGGGGGGCACAAGGACCCGTCCTATCTGGCGGAAAGTCTGGCCGAGCGCGAGATCACGGTCACCTCCTTCGTGCCGTCGATGCTCCAGATCTTCCTGGAGGAGCCGGGCATCGAGCGGGCGACGGCGCTGCGCCAGGTGGAGATGATCGGCGAGGCGCTGCTGCCGTCGCTCCAGGAGCGTTTCTTCAACCGCCTGCCGGCGGTGGGCCTCTTGAACCTCTACGGCCCCACCGAGGCGGCGGTCGATGTCACCTTCTGGCAGTGCGTGCCGGGCTCCCCTGTCGTCCCCATCGGCTGGCCGGTGGCGAACACCTCAATCCGTCTGCTCGACGGCGACCGGCAGCCGGTACCGATGGGGATTCCCGGCGAGCTCCACATCGGTGGCGTGCAGGTGGCGCGGGGCTATCTGGGGCGTCCGGACCTGACCGCGGAACGCTTCGTCCCCGATGCCTCGGGGGAGCCGGGAAGCCGTCTCTACCGGACGGGCGACCTGGCGCGCCGGCTGGCCGGTGGCGAGATCGAGTACCTGGGGCGGATCGACACCCAGGTCAAGCTGCGCGGCTTCCGCATCGAGCTCGCCGAGATCGAAGAGGTCTTGGGCGCCCATCCGGAGGTCCGCCAGGCCGTCTTGCTGGTGCGCGAGGACACCCCTGGCGATCTCCGTCTGGTGGCCTATGTCGTGCCGCACAGCGAACCCGCGCCGGCGGCCGGTCGACTGCGCTCCTTTCTCCGCGAGAAGTTGCCCGAGAACATGATCCCGGCGGCCTTCGTCCCCCTGGCCGAGCTGCCGGTCACCGCCAACGGCAAGCTCGACCGCCAGGCGCTGCCCGCCCCCGCGGCCGAGCGGCGCGACGACGGTGTCGTCTACGCGGCCCCAGAGAGGGCGGCCGAGCGGTTGATCGCCGCCATCTGGCAGGAGGTGCTGGGCGTCGAAAGAGTGGGGCTCGACGACAGCTTCTTTGATCTCGGCGGCCATTCCCTCTTGCTGGCCCAGGTGCATGGCCGGCTGGAGCAGGAGGTCGACTCAGCGCCGTCGATGACCGACCTCTTTCGCTTCCCCACGGTGCGCACCCTCGCCGCATATATGAGCCCGGCCGGCCCGACCAACGATAGCGAGAGCGTTGCCGCCCCGCAATCCGGTCGCGACCGGGCGCACTCGCGCTCCACCGCTCTGGCGAGCGAGCGGCCACACGTCGCGATCATCGGCATGGCCGGCCGTTTTCCCGGTGCCGGAAACCCCCGGGAGCTGTGGCGAAACCTCGCTGCGGGAGTCGAATCAATCCAGTTTTTCTCGTCGGACGAGCTGCTTGCCGCCGGCGTTTCCGCGGAGGTTCTCGCCCATCCGAGCTACGTCCGTGCCCGCGGTTATCTCGAAGCGGTGGATCTCTTCGACGCCGCGTTCTTCGGCTATAGCCCCCGCGAGGCCGAGACCACCGATCCCCAGCAGCGGATCTTCCTCGAGTGTGCCTGGGAGGCGCTCGAGGACGCGGGCTACGATCCGGAGCGTTACCAGGGAGCGATCGGGCTCTACGCCGGCATCGGGTTCAGCAACTACCTGAGGAACCTTCTGTCGCAGCCGGACGTGATCGCGACGGTCGGCGAGATGCAGGTCCTGATCGGCAACGACAAGGATTTCCTGGCGACCCGCGTCTCCTACAAGTTGAATTTGCGCGGTCCCAGCATCGCGGTGCAGACGGCCTGCTCGACCTCCCTGGTCGCGGTTCACCTGGCGTGTGAGAGTCTCCTGCACGGCGAGTGCGACCTGGCCTTGGCCGGCGGCGTGACGATCGCGACCGCCAAGGAGGGCTATCTCTATCGGGAAGCGAGCATCCTCTCTCCGGACGGGCACTGCCGGGCATTCGACGCTCTGGGTCGGGGCACCGTGGCGGGCAGCGGCGCCGGCATCGTGGTCTTGAAACGCCTCGACCGGGCGCTCGCCGACGGCGACTCGATCTACGCCGTCATCCGAGGCTCGGCGATCAACAATGACGGTTCAGCGAAGGTGGGTTTCACGGCGCCCAGTGTCGCGGGCCAGGCAGCGGTGATCGCCGAGGCGCAAGCGGTGGCGGGCGTCGAACCCGAATCGATCGGTTACGTCGAGGCGCACGGCACCGGCACCCTGTTGGGCGATCCCATCGAGGTTGCGGCGCTCTCCCAGGTGCTGTCGCAGAGTGGCAAGCAGGGCTTCTGCGCCTTGGGTTCGATCAAGACCAACCTGGGTCATATGGACACGGCGGCCGGGGTCGCGGGATTGATGAAAACGGCTCTGGCCCTCCGCCACCGGCAGATCCCGCCCAGCCTGCACTTCACGGCACCCAACCCGCAGATCGATTTCAGGAATGGGCCGGTCTACGTCAACACCGAGCTCCGTGAGTGGCCGGCGAACGGTGGGCCGCGGCGTGCCGGGGTGAGCGCATTCGGCATCGGCGGCACCAATGCCCATGTGGTGCTGGAGGAGGCGCCACCGCCCCCGGCCACTCCGCCGGCGTCCGCCGAGGCGGTGCGTTCGGCCGCGGTCCTGGTGGTCTCGGCGCGTTCGGCGGCGGCGCTCGAGACGGCGACGGACAACTTGGCGAGCCATCTGGCCAGTCATCCCTCCCTCGACCTGTCGGACGTCGCCTACACCTTGCAGACGGGCCGGCGCAGCTTCAGCCACCGCCGGATGCTCGTCGTTCGGGATTGCGCGGACGCGGTCGCCGTCCTCGCGGCGAGGGATCCCAAGCGCCTCCTGAGCTACGCCGGCGAGCAGCGCGAGCGACCGATCGTCTTCCTCCTACCCGGCCATGGGGCGCAGCACGTCAACATGGGGCTCGACCTCTATCGGGTCGAGCCGACCTTCAGGAGCCATATTGACCGCTGCGCGGAGCTGCTCCTGCCGCAGCTCGGCTACGACCTGCGCACGGTTCTCTATCCGGAGGCGGCGACAGCCGAGGAGGCGGCAGACCGGCTGCAGCAGCCCGACGTGTCCAGCCCGGTGCTGTTCGCCATCGAGACCGCCCTGGCGCTCCTCTGGGGCGAGTGGGGGATTACCCCCCGGGCGATGATCGGCTACAGCTTCAGCGAGTACGTCGCGGCCTATCTGGCGGGGGTTTTCACCCTCGAGGATGTCCTGACGCTGATCACCGATCGGGCGGCGATGCTCCGCCAGTCGCCGGCCGGCGCGATGCTCGCCGTGCCGCTGCCGGAGGAAGAGCTCGTGCCGCTGTTGGGCGACGGGCTGTCGCTCGCGGCGGTCAACGGGCCGGAGGTCTGTGTCGCCGCGGGCACGCCCGAGCAGATCGCGGCCCTCGCGCGCGAGCTCGCCGGCCGCGCGGTCACCTGCCAACCCGTCCCCATGCCCTACGCCGCTCATTCCTTCATGCTCGATCCCCTGGTCGAGCCTTATGCCGAGCGGATCGCGCGGGTGCCGATGAGCGCCCCGCAGATCCCCTACATCTCGAATGCCACCGGCACCTGGGTGCGACCCGAGCAGGCGACCGACCCTCTCGAATGGGCGCGGCACCTGCGCCTGCCGGTGCGCTTCGCCGCGGGGCTCAGAACGATCTTGGAAGATCCGGAGGTGGTGCTCCTCGAGGTCGGCCCCGGGCGCGGCCTGAGCACCCTGGCCAGGCTGAACGACGCCGCCGCCCACACCATCGTCTCGTCGATGCGCCAGCCTCCTTGGGATCGATGGCGCCCGCGAGAGGAGATGACGGACGTCGAGGCCCTGCTCACGGCACAGGGCCAGCTCTGGCTGGCCGGTCTGCCCATCGACTGGCAGCGGCTCCACCGGCATGAACAGCACGGGCGGCGCCGCCGGGTGTCGCTGCCGACCTATCCTTTTGAACGCCAGCGCTATTGGATCGACCGCCAGGAGCAGCGGTCGGTGGCCCGCCCCTTCGGCGGCTCTCCCCAGGCTCTCGCCCAGAGTGACCAGAGCGCGCGGCGCGACCGGGAGAGGTCTCGGGTGACGATCGAATGGGAGCCCGAGATGTTGTCCCAGGAGACCCGGGAGGTCCTGGCGCGGGCGCTGGCCAACGGCGAGTTGCAGGTCGTGGACTCGCGCTGGGAGCCGGCGGCGGCTCTCGAACCCGCCCGGCAACAGGCGGCCGAAGGGAATGGAAAGGCGGCCGTGTCGGGTCACGCCCGGCCGGAGCTGGGGACGCCCTACATGGCGCCCAAGAGCCCGCTCGAAGAGCAGATCGCCGCGCTCTGGCAAGCTCTCTTGGGCATCGGCGAGATCGGCGTCCACGACAACTTCTACGAGCTGGGCGGCCATTCGCTCGCCGCCACTCTGGTGATCTCCCGGGTCCGCGAGCAGTTTTCTGTGACCGTGCCGCTCCAGGCTTTTTTCTCCGAGCCGACGATCGCGGATCTCGCCGTGCTGGTGGCCCGGGGGCAGGCGGACCGCTCGCACGGAGAGCCGAGCGCCGATCCGGGCGGGATCGGCCGCCGGTCGCCCGGTCTCGACCCGGTGCCGCTCTCCTTCGGCCAGGAGAGCCTCTGGTTCTTGGACCAACTCGAACCCGGCAACCCGGCGTTCAACTTGGTCCAGGCCGTCCGCCTCCTGGGCCCGTCCCGGGTGCCCGTCCTCGCCGCGGCCTTCGCCGAGATCGTGCGTCGCCACGAGATCCTGCGTACGACCTTCGAGGCCCGCGAGGGCCAACCCGCGCAGGTCATAAGCGAAGCCGCAGCCCCGGCGCTGCCGGTGATCGATCTCGCCGCGTTGCCGGCAGCCCGGGTGGCGGCGGAGGCGCGCGCTCTGGCGCAACGGGACAAGCTCCAGCCCTTTGTGCTCGACCGCGGTCCGCTGCTCCGCGTCAGCCTGCTGCGCCTGGGGTCCGAGCACCATTGGCTGCTCCTCGCCATGCATCACATCGTGTCGGACGGCTGGTCGTTCGGCGTCTTGGTCCGGGAGATCAGCCTGCTCTGCCAGGCTTGGGGCGGCGGCCGGCCCTCGCCGCTGCCGGAGCTGTCGATCCAGTACGCCGACTATACCTGTTGGCAGCGGCAGTGGCTGGCGAGCGGCGTGCTGGAAGCCCAGCTCGCCTATTGGCGCCAGCGGCTCGCCGGCGCTTCAGCCCTCGAGCTGCCGCTCGACCGGCCGCGCCGGCGATCGCCGGGAGCGCCGGGACGGCGGGGAGAAAGGCTGCGCACCGAGCTCGGGCCGGAGCTCGTCGATCGCGTCAAGAGTTTCTCCCGAAGCGAAGGGGCGACGGTGTTCATGACCCTCCTCGCGGCGTTTTCACTTCTCCTCTCCCGCCATGCCGGCGAAGAGGAGGTGACGATCGGCTCGGCGATCGCCAACCGCGATCGCCAGGAGATCGAGCCGCTGATCGGCTACTTCGTCAACACCCAGGTGCTGCGCAACGACCTCTCGGGCGATCCGAGCTTCCGGCAGCTGGTGGCGCGGGTGCGGGAGGTGGCGGCGGGGGCCTACGCCCACCAGGATCTGCCCTTCGAGAGGCTGGTCGAGGATCTGCAGCCGGTACGAGACGGCAGCCAGACGCCGCTTTTCCGGCTCATGATCGTCCTCCAGAACGCGCCCAACGAAGCGCCGTCGGTCCCCGGCCTCACGATCGATCTGGTCGACACCGGCGACTCGCCGGTGCAGTTCGATCTCGCCCTGGTCTTGAGCGAATCTCCGTCCGGGTTCCTCGCCCGTTTCGAGTACGACGCCAACCTCTTCGACGCCAGCACGGTGCGGCGGCTGGGCGAGCACTTCCAGGCGCTCCTCCGGGAGGCTTTAGGCGCGCCCGACAGGGCGCTTTCGCGCCTCGCCCTGCTGGCCGCGCCGGAGCGGCACCAGATGCTGGTCGAGTGGAACGACGAACCGGCCTCCTCCTATCCTGGCGGGGACTTCGTGCACGAGCTGTTCGCCGTGCGTGCAGCGGCCGTCCCCGACGCGGTTGCGGTGGTCGCCGAAGAGGTCGCCCTGACCTATGGCGAGCTCGGCGCCCGTTCCCGCCGGCTCGCCGGCCACCTCTGGGAGCAGGGAGTCCGGCCCGAGAGCCTGGTGGGGATCTACGTCGAGCGATCTCCAGACATGGTGGTGGGTCTCCTCGCGATCCTCAAGGCGGGAGGAGCGTACCTACCGCTCGATCCTTCCTATCCGCCGGACCGGCTCGCTTTCATGGTCGAGGATGCGGGAGTGACGGTCCTCCTGAGCGAACGCCGGCTGGCCTCCACGGTTCCTGCCGGGGTGGAGCGTATCGTCCTGGTCGACGAGTTGGCGGGGCCGGCCGGCGGGGAGCTGGGGGCCTGCCGGTCTTCCGGGCTGGCGCCGGATCATCCAGCCTACGTCATCTACACCTCGGGCTCGACCGGTCGCCCCAAGGGGGTGATGATCTCCCATCGTTCGCTCGCCAACCGGCTGCGTTTCCATGCCGCGACGGACCTCGGTCGGGAGAGCCGCCTGCTCCAGAAGACGTCGATCAGCTTCGACGTTTCCCTGCTCGAGACCTTCGGCCCCCTGCTCGCCGGCGGCTGCATGGTACAGGCGCGGCCGGGAGGCGAGCGGGACGTCGACTACCTGACGCACTGGATCGCCAGAGAGCGCATCACCCATACGACCTTCCCGCCGTCGCTGCTCGCGGTCCTGCTCGAGGATCCGGCGTTTCTCGCCTGCGACAGCCTGCGGATCGTCGTCACCGGCACCGAGGCGGTGCCGGCGGAGCTGCCGCGGCGCTTTCATGAGCGGTTCGCTGCCGAGCTGTTCAACCGGTACGGCCCCACCGAGTGCACGATCGCGGTCACCGCCTGGAAATGCCGGCCCGGCGAGGGCCACCGCGTGCTGCCGATCGGTCGGCCGATCGCCCGGGCCGAGGTCTACGTGCTGGACGCGGGACAGCAACCGGTGCCGGTGGGAGCAGCGGGCGAGATCGCGGTCGGTGGCATCTGCCTGGCGCGCGGCTACCTGGCGCGACCCGGCGCCACGGCCGAGCGGTTCGTCCCCAACCCGTTGCCCGGAGCGGCGGCGGGAGCACGGCTCTATCGCACCGGCGACCTGGCCCGCTACCGCCCCGACGGCGCCATCGAGTTCATCGGTCGACTGGACGGCCAAGTCAAAATCCGCGGCTTCCGGGTCGAGCTCGGCGAGGTGGAGGCGGCCCTGCGTGCCGTGCCCGGGATCGCCGACGTGGCGGTGGTCGATCGCCTCGAGCCGGCGGGCACCCGCTGCCTGGTGGCCTACCTCGTGTCCAAGGTCGACAGCGTTCCCGCCGAGGCGGACCTCCGCGCCCTTCTCGGCCAGCGCCTGCCGAGCTACATGGTGCCGTCGGGTTTCGTCACTCTGGCCGCCTTACCCATCGGGACGAGCGGCAAGGTGGATCGGCGGGCGCTCTCGGAGCTCGATTTTCAGGCCGCTGCGGGTGGCGAGGCCATCTATGTTGCTCCCCGTACGCCCTCCGAGGAGAGGGTGGCCGCGATCTGGGGCGAGGTGCTGGCGGTCGAGCGCGTGGGGGCCTTGGACGACTTCTTCGCCTTGGGCGGCCACTCCCTGCTCGCCACCCGGGTCATCTCCCGAATACGCCAGGCGTTCAGCGTCGAACTGCCGCTCCGGAACCTCTTCGAGGCCACCACGGTGGCGACCTTCGCGCAACAGGTCGAGGCGGCCCTGGCGGCGCCTGCCGCCCCGGCCGCGGAGGAGAGCCGGCAGGCGCCGCCGCTCGTCCCGCTCCGCCACGACGGCCCCCTGCCGCTCTCCTTCGCCCAGGAGAGGTTGTGGTTGATCGATCGGCTGCAGCCCGGCTCGGCGGCCTACAACATGCCGGCCGCCCTGCGCCTCTCTGGCAAGCTTGACTCGGCGGCTCTGGACGCCACGTTCGCCGAGCTCGTGAGGCGCCACGAGTCGCTGCGCACCACCTTCCGCGAAGTCGGCGGGGAGCCGGTTCAAGTGATCCACCCGGCCGTCCCGCCGATTTTGCCGCGGGTCGATCTCGCGGGCCTTCCAGCGGCGTGGCGGGAGGGTGAGGCCCGCCGCCTGGCGCAAGGCGAGGCCCGCCGTCCCTTCGACCTGGTGGCCGGGCCGCTCTTCCGGCTTATCCTGCTTTACCTGGGCGGCGCGCCGGAGGAGCACGTCGCTCTCCTCACCCAGCACCACATCGTCTCGGACGGCTGGTCGGTGGGGGTGCTGGTGCGCGAGCTCGGCGCCCTCTATCCCGCCTTCCGCGAGCGCCGGTCCTCGCCTCTGCCGGAACCGGCGCTGCAGTATGCCGACTTCGCGGTCTGGCAGCGCGCCTGGTTGGAAGGCGGGGAGCTTGCGGCGCAGCTCACCTACTGGCGCTCGCGGCTCGCCGGTGCGCCGGATCTCCTGGCGCTGCCAGTCGACCGGCAGCGGACGGCGCTGCCGGGCAGCCGGGGCGGCAGTGTGGTCCGGCGCCTGCCGGAGGCCCTGGTGCATCGCCTGCGCGCCCTGGGTCGGGGTATCGCTGGCGGTGCCGGCGGCCAGGAGGCGCCGGCGACCCTGTTCATGGTCCTCCTGGCCGCCTGGAGCGCCTTCCTGTCGCGCTTGAGTGGGCAGGAGGAGGTCGTCGTGGGCTCGCCGATCGCCAACCGCACCCACAGCGAGCTCGAAGGACTGATCGGCTTCTTCGTCAATACCCTGGCCCTGCGCACGGACCTGACGGAGGACCCCGAATTCTCCGCGCTCTTGCGGCGGGTGCGGCAGACGACCCTCGCCGACTACGCCCGCCAGGACCTCCCCTTCGAGCGCCTGGTCGGCGAGGTGGCAGCCGAGCGCAGTCTCTCCCACTCGCCGCTCTTCCAGGTCCTCTTCGCGCTCCAGAACGCTTCGACCACGCGGCTTCTGCTGCCCGATCTCACGCTGGAGGAGCTGCCGGTGGTCGCCGAGACGGTCAAGATCGACCTCACCCTGTCGCTGGTCGAGACTCCGATCGGCGGCGGGGGCGTCTGGGAATATCGCTGGGAGTATCGCCGCGATCTCTTTGACGCGACGACAGTGGCGCGCTTCGCGGCCGGCTTCGAGACCCTGTTGATCGCAGCCGCGGAGCAGCCGGAATCGCGGCTCTCGGCGCTGCCGCTACTGTCCGCGGGAGAGCGCCAGCAGCTGGTTGCGGAGTGGAACGACACCAGTCTGTCGGACAGCGCGCTCGTCCTGGAACTCTTCGCCGGCCAGGTCGCGCGGCGGCCCGATGCGGTCGCGGTGGCGGCGCGGGGATGGCAGTTGAGCTATGGCGAGCTGGCGGCGAGGTCCGGCCGCCTGGCGCGCCGCCTGCGGTCCCTAGGGGTGGGGCCGGAAATCCGGGTGGCGGTGGCCATTGGCGCCTCGCCGCGCCGGGTCGAGGCGATTCTCGCCACCGTCCAGGCAGCGGGCGCCTATGTGGCTCTCGACCCCAGTTACCCTGAGGAGTGGCTGGCGTACGCGCTTCAGGATGCCGCGCCGCCCGTGGTCCTGACCGAGCGGGCCCTGCTCGACCGACTGCCGGCCTTGGCGGCGATGCCGGCGACGGTGCTCTGCCTGGACGACCAGCGGGGGGAGGCGGACCGCGCCGAGGAGAGGTGGCCGATTGCGCCGCCGGCGAGCCCCGCGGCGGATCATCTCGCCTATGTCATCTACACCTCCGGCTCGACCGGCCGTCCCAAGGGCGTCGAGATCCCCCATCGTGGGCTCGCCAATCTCGTTCGCTGGCACCGCGAGCTCTATGCGGTGGGTCCAGAGGACCGTGCCACGCTGGTCGCCAGTCCGGGCTTCGATGCGTCAGTGTGGGAGATGTGGCCTTACCTGGCGAGCGGGGCGAGCGTCTACCTGGTGGACGCGGACGCACGACTGGCGCCCGAGGCGATGCTCCGGGCGTGGGGCGAGGCGGGGGCGACCCTCTCGTTTCTGCCGACTCCGCTCGCCGAGGCGGTGCTCGAAGGCGGACCGGCCGCGCTGTCTGGCACGCCGGTCCGCACTCTGTTGACCGGCGGCGACCGGCTGCACCGGAGCTCTGCCGTCGGGACTCCGTTCCAGCTTGCGAACCACTACGGTCCGACCGAATACTCCGTGGTGTCGACGGTCCAGAGGGTGACGCCGGGAGCTTATGGTGTGCCGCCGATCGGGCGGCCGATCGCGAGCACTCGTCTTTCGGTGGTGGGGCGACAGGGTGAGCTGGTGCCGGTGGGGGTCGCCGGCGAGCTCTGGGTCGGCGGTGCGGGTCTGGCGCGCGGCTACCTGCGCCGGCCGGACCTGACGGCCGAGCGGTTCGTCCCCGACCCGCTCGAGCCGGGGGCGCGTTGCTACCGCACCGGAGACCTCGTGCGCTGGCTGGCCGATGGCACTCTGGAGTTCCTCGGCCGGGCGGACCATCAGGTCAAAATCCGGGGCTTCCGCATCGAGACCGGGGAGATCGAAGCGGTGCTCGCCCGGCACCCCGCGGTCCGGGAGGCCGCGGTCCTGGCCCGGGAGACCGTTCCCGGAGAACACGATCTGGCCGCCTTCGTCGTGGTGCAGACGGAAGCGCCGGCCGAGCCTGCGCTGCGCGAATGGCTGGGCCAGTTCCTGCCGGCACACATGGTGCCGCGTTTTTTCGTCCTCTTGCCGGAGCTGCCGCTGACTCTCCAGGGAAAGGTCAACCGCAAGGCTCTGGCGGGCGTTGCCCTGGAGCGGGCTGCCAGCGAAAATTTCCTGGCCCCGCGCACCCCGACGGAAGATCTGTTGGCCGGAATTTACGCCGACCTGCTCGGCTTGGAGCGCGTCGGCGCAGAGGATCACTTCTTCGCGCTGGGCGGCCACTCGCTGCTCGCCACCCGCCTGATGTCGCGGCTCCGCGAGACGTTTGCGGTGGATCTGCCTTTGCGCCGGGTCTTCGAGTCGCCGACGGTCTCCGGCCTGGCCGCGGCGATCCTCAGCGAGCTGGCGGCGGGAGGCGGTCCGGGGCTGCCGCCGATCCGCTCGGTGCAGCAGGCGGGGCCGGCGCCGCTTGCCTTCGCACAACAGCGGCTGTGGTTCCTCGACCGGCTCGATCCGGAGAGCGCGAGCTACACCCTGCCGGGGAGATTCCGACTGGTCGGCGCGCTCGACGTGGCGGCGCTCGCGGCGAGCTTCGGCGAGATCGTGCGCCGGCACGCCGTGCTGCGCACCACCTTCGCCGAGCGGCAGGGGCGCCCGGTGCAGGTGACGGCTCCCGCGGTCGCTTTTTTCCTGCCGGTGGTCGACCTCTCCGGGTTATTGCACGACAGCGAGGCGGAATGCCTGGCCTCGGCGGAGGCGATGCGGCCGTTCGATCTCGGCCGCGGGCCGCTCTTGCGTATCCTCCTGCTCAGGCTCGGCGAGCGGGAGCACACGGTGTTGGTGACGATGCACCACATCGTTACGGATGGCTGGTCGATCGCGATCCTGGCGAAAGAGCTGGCGGCGCTCTACCGCGCGGCGCTCGCGGGGCTGCCGTCGCCACTTCTGGAGCTGCCGATCCAGTATGCCGATTACGCCTGGTGGCAGCATGAGCCGCAGAGCGTCGAGGCGGTGGAGGGCCAGCTCGAGTACTGGAAGGGGCGTCTGGCCGGTGCGCCGACCGTGCTCGAGCTGCCGACCGACCGACCGCGGCCGGCGGTGAGGAGAGGGCGGGTCGAGGGAGTGGGGCTGGCGCTCGGCGCACCGCTCTCCACTGCTCTCATGGCCCTTTCCCGGCACTCTGGCACGACACTTTTCATGACACTGCTCGCGGGGTTCGAGGCCCTCCTCGCCCGCCATTCGGGGCAAGAGGACCTGCTTTTAGGCACGCCGGTCAGCGGTCGCCAGCGGTTGGAAATCGAGAGTCTGATCGGGTTCTTCGTCAATACCCTGGTACTGCGGGGTGAGCTGCCCGGGGCAGCCACTTTCCGGGATCTGCTCCGCCGGGTCCGCGCCACCACCCTGGAGGCTTTCGCACACCAGGATCTGTCGTTCGAGCGGCTGGTCGAGCAACTGGCGCCGCAGCGGGATCTCAGCCGGACGCCGCTTTTCCAGGTGATGTTCGCGCTCCAGAACGCGCCGCGCCCCATCTTCGATCTGCCGGGCCTGGTGCTCGAGGCCCGCCCCGTCCAACTGGGAATGGCGAAGTTCGACCTCGTCCTGAATCTCTTCGGGGACGGGGCGGAGCTGACCGGCGAGCTGCTCTACGACCGCGACCTCTATGATCGCAGCACGATCGCGCGGTTGTCGGGGCACCTCCGCGGGCTCCTCACCGCGGCAACCGCCGACCCCGACCGGCCGCTGGCGGAGCTGGCGTTCCTCACCGCCGCGGAGGGCTGGCAGCTCCTCGCGGAGTGGAACGACACCCACCGCGAAGAGGTTGGCGCCGCGACCCTCCATGACCTCTTCGCGGCTCAGGCGCGGCGCGCACCGGAAGCCCCGGCGGTGATTTTCGCGGCCGAGAGCCTGACCTATGGCGAGCTCGACATGCGCGCCCGTCGAGTGGCGCGTGGGCTCGTCGAATTGGGCATCCGGCCGGGAGGGCTGGTGGCGATCTGGATGCGACGCGGCCTCGATCTGGTGCCGGCGCTCCTCGGCATCCTCGCGGCCGGTGCGGGCTACGTCCCCTTGGAGCCCGAGTGGCCGATCGAGCGCTGCCACCACATCCTGGCATCGTTGGACATCCCCTGCCTGGTTACGGATTCCTTCCATCTGCGCACAGCGCAGGAGCTGCAGTGGCGGCTGCCCTGCCTGCGACATGCCCTCTGCCTGGACTTGACGACCCCGCGGCCACCAGCGGAGCCCGTCGATCTCGCGGCGGTCAAGGCGCTCTTCGACGTCGTCGCGGAGCGGGCGGTCGACCGGGTATCCGCCGCCGGCTTCGTCAGCAGCTACACCGGGCGGCCCTTCTCGGAAGCGGAGGTCGACGAGTACGTGGCGCGGGTTCTCGGGCTGGTGCGCCCGCACGTCAGCGCGGCGAGCCGGGTGCTGGAGATCGGCTGCGGCTCGGGCCTCCTCACCTTCGCTCTCGCCGGCGAGGTTGCCCGCTATGTGGCGCTCGATCCCTCGGCCGCGACCCAGGAGCGCAACCGAGAGCGGGCGCGCGAGCGGGCGAATGCCGAGCCAGGGAGGCTCGGCCACCTCGAGCTGGTGACCGGCTTCGCGCATGAAATCGAGCGCTACGCGGCGGGCTCGTTCGATTGCATCCTGATCGCCAGCACGGTTCAATTCTTCCCTGGCCTGGTCTACCTCGAGCGGGTGATCGAGACCGCCCTGGAGCTGCTTTCGCCCGGCGGCGTCCTGCTCTTGGCCGACCTCCTGGACTCCCGTCGCCGCGCCGACTTCCGGGCCTCGCTCGAGGAGTTCCGCGGCCGGCATCGCGACGATCCGTCGCTGCGCACCCGGAACCAGTCGGGCAGTGAGCTCTACGTCGACGAGGACTTCTTCGCCGATGTCGCGGTCGATCTGCCGGCACTCTCCGCGATCGCGATCTGTCACCGGGAGAACGGGTTCGACAACGAGTTGCGCTTCCGCTATGACGTCGTCCTCCACAAGGCCGCCCAAGGCGAGGCCGATGCCGATCGCGGTGAACGCCACGGCAACCGCCACGGGGAACGCCGCAAGTCGATCTGGACCGGCTGGTGGCTCGACCGCCTGCCGGCCGGGAGCCTGCCGGCCCCTTTGGGAGATGAGGCGCTCGCCTATGTCATTTTCACCTCCGGCTCGACCGGGGTGCCCAAGGGGGTCGCCGTCCGGCACCGGCCGGTGCGGCAGCTCATCGACTGGGTCAACCGGACCTGCGGCATCGGCCCCGCGGATCGGGTGCTGTTCGTCACCTCGCTGTGCTTCGATCTTTCGGTCTACGATGTCTTCGGTCTGCTCGCCGCCGGCGGCTCCATCCGGGTCGTGGCCGACGACGAGGTCCGCGATCCGCAGACCCTGGCACACCTCCTGCTCACCGAGCCGATCACCTTCTGGGACTCGGCGCCGGCGGCCCTCCAGCAAGTCGTGCCCTTCTTCCCGGCTCCCGGCGCGAGCGCCGGACAGCTCTCCCTGCGCCAAGTCTTCCTCTCCGGGGATTGGATTCCGGTCGGCCTGCCGGATGCCGTGCGGCGCAGTTTCCCCGCGGCCCGGGTCATGAGCCTGGGCGGCGCCACCGAGGCGACGGTGTGGTCGAACTTCTTCCCCGTCGCCGTGGTCGACCCGCGCTGGAAGAGTATCCCCTACGGCCGGCCGATCGAGAACGCCCGCTACCACGTCCTCGACGCGCTTCTCTCACCCTGCCCGATGGGCGTCCCGGGCGATCTTTACATCGGCGGCAGCTGTCTGGCCAGCCACTACTCGAAGGATCCGGCGCAGACCGCCGATCGTTTCCTCCCCGATCCCCTGGGGAGCGCTGCCGGCGGCCGGATCTACCGCACGGGCGACCGCTCGCGCTACCTGGCGGATGGCAACCTCGAGTTTCTCGGCCGTTCGGATAGCCAGGTGAAAATTCGCGGTTATCGCATCGAGCAGGGTGAGATCGAAGCCGCACTCGCAGCCCATCCGGAGATCGGGCATACCGCCGTCCTGGTGCGCGAGGACACCCCCGGCGACCGTCGCCTGGTGGCCTACTTCGTGCCGCAGGGCGAGCCCGCCCCGCGGGCCGGCGACCTGCGCTCGTTCCTGCGCGAGAGACTGCCTGAATACATGCTCCCGGCGGCATTCGTCCCCCTGGCCGCGCTGCCGGTCACCGCCAACGGCAAGCTCGACCGCCAGGCGCTGCCCGCCCCCCCAGCCGACCGGCGCGACGAGAGCGTCGCCTTCGCGGCTCCCGAGAGCGCGGTCGAGCGGTCAATCGCCGGCATCTGGCAGGAGGTGCTGGGGGTCGAAAGAGTGGGCCTCGGCGACAACTTCTTCGATCTCGGCGGCCACTCCCTGCTCGCCACCGGCCTGGTCTCGCGGCTGCGGGAGACTTTCGGGGTGGATCTTCCCCTGCGCCGGGTCTTCGAGACGCCGACGCTCGCCGGCCTCGCCGAGGCGATCGGCCGTGAATCCCCCGTGGCGATCCTGGTGCCGCCGCTCCTGCCCGCGGCCCGCCCGAGCGAGATTCCGCTCTCCTTCGCGCAGGAGAGGCTATGGTTTCTCGATCGGCTCGACCCTGGTTCGGTGGCCTACAACATTCCCCTGCCGGTGCGTCTTTCCGGTGCCCTGGAGCCGGCGGTCTTGGCGGCGGTGCTCGGCGAGGTGGTGCGCCGGCACGAGGTCCTGCGAACGATCTTCCCGGTCACCGCCGGTCGTCCGGCGCAGACCATTCAGCCTCCCGGATTCTTCGCGCTGCCGCTGGTGGACCTCGCCGGGCTGCCGGGCGTGGCGCGGAAAGCGGAGGCCGCCCGCCTGGTGACGGCCGACGCGGTGCTCCCCTTCGACCTGGCGCGCGGACCGCTGCTCCGCGCCGCCCTCCTGCGCCTCGCGGCCGCCGAGCACGCCTTGCTCTTAGACGTGCATCACATCGCTTCCGACGGCTGGTCGATGGGCGTATTGACCCGCGAGGTGGCGGCTCTCTACCCGGCCTTCGCTGCCGGGCACCCCTCGCCGCTGCCCGAGCTCGCGGTCCAGTATGCCGACTTCGCCATCTGGCAGCGGGGCTGGCTGACCGGTGAGGTGCTCGCCGGCGAGCTTACCTACTGGCGCGAGCGGCTGGCCGGCGCCCCGGCGCTGCTCGAGCTGCCGGCCGACCGGACGCGTCCGGCGGTCGGCAGCGGCCGCGCCGGACAACTGCCGTTCCGGCTGGCGCCGCCGGCGGCCGCCGCGCTGGTGAAATGGGCAGCCGGATCGCGCGCCACCCTCTTCATGGCCGCTCTCGCGGCGCTCGGGGCGCTCCTCTTGCGGCTCACCGGCCGCGAGGACCTGTCCATCGGCGTACCGATCGCCGGCCGCACACGCCGCGAGACCGAAGGGCTGATCGGGTTCTTCATCAACACCCTGGTGCTGCGGATCGACTTGAGCGGCGACCCGAGCTTCGGCGACTTGCTCGAGCGGGTACGGACGGTGACCCTGGACGCCTATGCCCACCAGGCTCTGCCTTTCGAGCAGCTGGTCGAGGAGCTGGCGCCCGAGCGGTCCCTGGCCCACGCGCCGCTCTTCCAGGTGATGCTGAACCTCAACAATGCCCCGTTGGAGCGGCTCGCCCTGCCGGGCTTGGAGCTCGTGCCGGTCGAGGTCGACGCTGGGCGTGGCAAGTTCGACCTGACGCTCACCCTGGTGCCCGGCGCGGACGAGATCCGCGGGACCCTGCGCTACAACCGGGACCTTTTCGATCTCACCACCGTCCAGCGAATCCTCAGGCAGCTCGAACAGGTGGCGGTCGCGGGAGCGCCGACGAGTTTGCCGGCGGGGGGGATCACGACCCTCTCTCTCCTGGGGGCCGCCGAACGGCATCAACTGGTGGTCGAGTGGAGCGATACCGACCAGGCTTTCCCCCAACAGGATGCCTCTCTCCACGAGCTGTTCGTCCACCAGGCCGGACGGTCCCCGGACGCCATCGCCGTGGTCAGCGAAGAAGAGCGGCTGACCTTCGGCGAGCTCGCTCGCCGCTCGGGCCTCTTGGCCCAGCGCCTGCGGGCGCTGGGGGTAGGGCCGGAATCCCGGGTGGCGCTCTGCGCCGAGCGCTCGCCTACCATGGTGGTGGGACTCCTGGGCGTCCTCCGGGCGGGAGGCGCTTACGTGCCGCTCGATCCCGCGCACCCGCGGGAACGTTTGGCCCTGTTGCTGGCGGACGTGCAGGCGGGTACGGCGGAGCCGGTTCTCCTCGTGCAGGCGCACCTCACCGGGCGTTTGCCGGAGCGCCCGGGACACCAGCTCATCCTCGAGGATGCGGGAGCGCTCGCCGGGCAGCTCTCTCCGGAGGACCTGACTGCCCCTGTAAGCCCCGCGAACGCAGCCTATGTGATCTTCACCTCGGGCTCGACGGGCCTACCCAAGGGGGTGGTGGTCGAGCACCGCCAGGTGGTCCGCTATGTCCAGGGGATCACCGCCCGCGCGGGGCTCGCTCCCGACGCCAGCTTCGCCCTCGTGCAGCCGCTCACCGTCGACTCCTCGATAACGGCGATCTTTCCACCTCTTCTGGGCGGCGGCATGCTGCACTTGATCTCCCAGGAGCGGGCGTTGGCGCCCGGCGCGCTCGCCGCCTACCTACGCCGGCACGAGGTCGACGGGCTGAAGATCGCTCCCTCCCATCTCGCCGCCCTCCAGGGTGCCTCGCCAATCGCGGATCTGCTGCCGCGCGGCTGGCTGATTTTCGGCGGCGAGGCCTCCCGCGCCGAGTGGGCGCTCGATCTCGCGCGGGCCGCCGCGACCTGCCAGGTGTTCAACCACTACGGCCCGACCGAGGCGACGGTCGGCATGCTGACCTGCCGGATCGAAGCGGGATTGACCGCCGGCCCCTCTCAGACGACGCCGCTCGGCCGGCCGCTCGCCAACTCGCGCGCCTACCTGCTCGACCGTGCCGGCCAGCCGGTGCCGCCGGGGATCGTGGGCGAGCTCTTTATCGGCGGTGCTGTCGTGGCCCGGGGCTATCACCGGCGCCCAGAGCTGACGGCCGATCGCTTCGTCCCCGATCCGTTAGCTCCCGAGCCGGGGGCGCGACTCTACCGCACGGGCGACCTGGCCCGCTTCCTTGCCGACGGCAGGGTCGAGTTCCTCGGCCGGATCGACGACCAGGTGAAGATCCGCGGCTTCCGCATCGAGCTGGGGGAGATCGAGGCCGAGCTCTGCCGACACCCGGCCGTGCGCGAAGCGATCGTCGCGGCGCTGGACGAGCCGGACGGCGCCCGCCGCCTGGTGGCCTACGTGGTGTCGGATGGCGCGCCGGCGGCACCCTCCGAGCTGCGCCGTGTCCTCGGGGAGCGGCTGCCGGAGTACATGGTGCCGGCCGCTTTCGCCTTTCTCGACGCCCTGCCGCGAAGCGCCCATGGCAAGGTCGACCGCCGGGCGCTCGCCGCGGTGCGGCTGGGAGCAGACCCGGAGGCGGACGCTTACCGGGCGCCGCGTACCCCGGCCGAAGAGCTGCTGGCGGAGATCTGGAGCGAGGTGCTGAAAAATGAGCGGGTAGGGATCGAGGACGACTTCTTCGCCCTCGGCGGCCACTCGCTCCTCGCCACCCAGGTGGTGTCGCGCATCCGCGAGGTGTTCGGCGTCGAGCTGCCATTGCGCCGCTTCTTCGAGGCCCCGACGGTCGCGGCCCTGACGGCGGCCCTGGAGGGCGGGCTGCGCCGCGCCGCGCCGCCGCTCCGGCCGGCCAGCCGGACAGGCCTCCTGCCGCTCTCGTTTGCCCAGGAGAGGTTGTGGTTGATCGACCGGCTGCAGCCCGGCTCCGCCGCCTACAACATGCCGGCTCCCCTGCGCCTGCGCGGCAGGCTCGACCCGGCGGCCCTGGACGCTACGTTCGCCGAGCTCGACCGGCGCCACGAGTCGCTGCGCACCACCTTCCGCGAGGTCGGCGGGGAGCCGGTCCAGGTGATCCATCCGGCCATCCCGCCGCAACTGCCATGGGTCGATCTCGCGGGTCTGCCGGGGGCGCGGCGGGAGGGCGAGGCCCGCCGCCTGGCGCACGACGAGGCCCGGCGTCCCTTCGACCTGGTGGCAGGGCCGCTCCTGCGGCTCATCCTGCTTCGCCTGGGCGGCGAGCCGGAAGAGCACATCGCTCTCCTCACCCAGCACCACATCATCTCGGACGGCTGGTCGATGGGGGTGCTGGTCCGCGAGCTCGGCGCCCTTTACACCGCCTTTCACGGGCGCCGACCCTCGCCTCTGCCGGAACCCCGGTTGCAGTATGCCGACTTCGTGGTCTGGCAGCGCGAGTGGCTGACCGGCGTCGAGCTCGAGGCGCAGCTCGGCTACTGGCGCTCGCGGCTCGCCGGCGCGCCGGAGCTCCTGGCGCTGCCGCTCGACCGGCCGCGGACGGCCCTCCAGGGGACCCGCAGTGGCAGCGTGGCGCAGCGACTGCCGGAGGCTCTGGTCGAGCGCCTGCGCGCCCAGGGTCGGGGTTTCCGGGGTCGGCGCGGCGGCCAGGAGACGACGGCGACTCTGTTCATGATCCTCCTCGCCGCCTGGAGTGCGTTCCTGTCCCGCCTGAGCGGGCAGGAGGAGGTGGTCGTGGGCTCGCCGATCGCCAATCGTACCCTCCGGGAGACCGAGGGGATGATCGGCTTCTTCATCAATACCCTGGCCCTGCGGACGGACCTGTCGGGGGACCCCGAATTCTCCGCCCTCCTGAGGCGGGTGCGGGAGGCGACCCTGGCCGACTACGCCCATCAGGATCTCCCCTTCGCGCGCCTGGTCGGCGAGGTGGCAGCCGAGCGCAGTCTCTCCCACTCGCCGCTCTTCCAGGTCCTGCTCGGCCTCCAGAATACTTCGGCAGAGAGACTGACGCTGCCGGATCTCACCCTCGACGGGCTGGTGCTGGAAACCGAGGCGGCCAAATCCGACCTCACCCTGGCGTGGACGGAGACCCCGCACGCCCTGATCGGTACTTGGGAGTATCGCGCCAGCCTCTTTGACGCGGTGACCGTGGCGCGCTTCGTGGCAGCCTTCGAGACTCTGTTGACGGGAGCGCTGGAGAGGCCGGAGGCGCGGCTCTCGGAGCTGCCGCTCCTCGGCGCCGCCGAGGCGCACCAGTTGGTGGTGGAATGGAATGACGGACGGGTCTCCTGCCCGGAGGGAGATCTCGTCTACGAGCGGTTCGCCGCGCAGGCGCAGCGGTGGCCGGCGGCCCTCGCCCTGGTCTTCGAGGGCGCGGCCCTCTCGTACGGCGAGTTGTCGCGCCGCGCCCGCCGGCTGGCCCGCTTCCTGGCCGGTCGGGGAGTGGGGCGGGGGAGTCTGGTGGGGCTCTGCTTCGAGCGCTCGCTGGACCTGGTGGTCGCCATTCTCGGCACCCTCGAAGCAGGTGCGGCCTATGTGCCTCTCGACCCCGGTTACCCGTCGGAACGCCTGGCGTTCATCCTCGAAGACAGCAGCATGTCGATCCTCTTGACCGCCTCCGGCGCGGCCGCGAGCCTGCCCGCGTCGCCGGTCGGCCTCGCGATCATCGACCTGGCCAGGGAGCGGGAGCGGATCGCCGGCGAGAGCGCGGAGCCGCTGGTCGTTCGCGCGACCCCCGGAGATCTCGCCTACGTGATCTACACCTCGGGCTCGACCGGCCGGCCCAAGGGAGTCGAGGTGCGGCACGCCGAGGTGTCCCGGCTGCTGGCCGCGACCGATCCCTGGTTCGGCTTCGGCCCGGAGGATGTCTGGACGCTTTTCCACTCCTACGCCTTCGACTTCTCGGTCTGGGAGCTGTGGGGAGCTCTCGCTTACGGCGGCCGGTTGGTGGTGGTGCCCTACTGGTCGAGCCGCTCGCCGGAAAATTTCCGGGAGCTGCTCTGGCGGGAGCGGGTGACGGTGCTGAACCAGACGCCCTCGGCCTTCCGCCGGCTGATCTGGGCCGAGGAAGCGGCGCTCGCCGACGGTGCCGGGGAACTCGATTTGCGGCTGGTGATCTTCGGCGGCGAGGCCTTGGAAATCCACAGCCTCGCCCCCTGGTGGGAGCGCCACGATGACCAGCGCCCACGCCTGGTCAACATGTACGGCATCACCGAGACCACGGTGCACGTCACCTACCGATCGCTCGGCCGGCGCGACCTCGCGAGCGCCGGCAGCGTGATGGGCCGGCCAATCCCGGACCTGTCGATCCACCTCCTGGATGCCGTTGGCCTGACGGTGCCGATCGGAGTGGCGGGAGAGCTCCACGTCGGCGGAGCCGGCCTGGCGCTCGGCTACCTCGGCCGTCCGGAGCTGACCGCGGAGCGCTTCGTGCCCGACGGCTGGAGCGGCCAACCGGGTAAGCGGCTCTACCGCTCGGGAGACCTGGCGCGCTACCGCCCGGACGGTGACCTCGAGTACCTGGGGCGGATCGACGGCCAGGTGAAGATCCGCGGCTTCCGCATCGAGTTGGGGGAGATCGAGGCGGTCCTCCTCGGACATCCCGGCGTCGCGGAGAGCGCCGTGTGGCTGCGCGATCACGGCGTCGACGACCGGCGCCTGGTCGCCGGGATCGTGCCGGATGCGGCGAGCGCCGCGCCGGTGCTGCAGCTCCTCCGGCTGGAGCGCCAGGGCGCCCTCGAACAGCACTCCCTCCGCGAGCTCCCGAACGGCCTCTCGATCGTCCACCTGAATCCCAGCGAGACCGACTTCGTCTACGGCGAGGTCTTCGAAGGCGGCGCTTACCTGCAGCACGGCATCGAGCTACGCCCGGGCGCCCTGGTGTTCGACGTCGGTGCCAACATCGGGATGTTCACTCTCTTCGTCGGTCAACAGGTGCCGGACTCGAAGATCTATGCTTTCGAGCCGATCCCCGCGGTGTTCGACGTGCTGCGTCTGAACGTCGAGATCCATGGGCTCGAAGCCAGGGTCTACAACTGCGGCCTGGCTGCCGAAGAGGGGATCGCCGAGTTCACCTACTACCCCAACGCCTCCGTCCTCTCCGGCCGCTTCGCCGACGAGAACGAGGAACAGCAGGTCGTGCGTTCCTTCCTGCTCGGCGGCGGTGCGGACGAGGAGGGCCAGGGGCTGTCGCGTGACGAGATCGACGAGCTGCTGCGCCTGCGCCTCTCCGGGCAGCGGGTGCGCTGCCAGTTGCGGACGATCTCGGACATCGTGCGGGAGAACGGCATCGACCGGATCGACCTGCTCAAGATCGACGTCGAGAAAAGCGAGCTCGAGGTACTGCGGGGAATCGCCGAGGAAGACTGGCCGAAGATCGACCAGCTCGTCCTCGAGGTGCACGACGCCGACGGCCGGCTCGACCTCGTCACCGGGATGCTCGCGGACCGCGGATACGAGCTCGCCATCGAACAGGACGTCCAACTGGGCGGGACCTGCCTTTACAACGTCTACGCCGTCCATCGGCGGGCCCACGCCGTGCCGGAGCCGGTGACCGCGCCCGTTCCGCCCCGGTGGTCGAGCTCGGCTCGCCTCCTGGCCGATGTCCGCGGCCAACTCCAGAGCAAGCTCCCCGAGCACATGGTCCCCGCGTCGTTCGTGCTCCTCGAGGCTCTCCCCCTGACGCTCAACGGCAAAGTGGACCGCCGCGCCCTCGCCCGGCTCCAGCCGGCGCCCGCCCGCGGAGCGGGTGGCACCACGGCGGCCGGGCTCGCGCCCCAGGGTCCCGTCGAGGAGATGCTCGCCGGGATCTGGTCCGACGTGCTGGGGAGCGGTCCGGTGGGCTCCGAGGACGACTTCTTCGCCCTCGGCGGGCACTCGCTCCTCGCCACCCAGGTGGCGTCGCGGATCCGGACGGCGTTCGGCGTCGAGCTGCCTCTCCGGCTGCTCTTCGAGCACCGGACGGTGGCCGGCCTCGCCCGCGAGATCGAGGGCGCCCGCCGCACGGAGAGCCTGCCGCCAATCGGGCGGGCTCCCCGGGATGGCGACCTGCCGCTGTCCTTCGCCCAGCAGCGGCTCTGGTTCCTCGACCGCCTGGAGCCCGGGCGGGCGGTCTACAACGTACCGCTGGCCGCGCGCCTCGTGGGGCCGCTGTCCTTCCCGGCGCTCGCGCGTGGCTGCAGCGAAATCGCCCGCCGCCACGAAGCCCTGCGGACGAACTTCGTCCTGCGAGAGGATCGGCCGGTCCAGGTGATCGCTTCCCGGCTTGACCTGACCCCCGCCCGGCTCGACCTGGCCGCCCTGCCGGGGCCAACGCGGGAAGCGGAGCTCGCGCGCCTCGCGGCGGCCGAGGCCGAGCGGCCATTCGACCTCGCCCGGGAGCCGTTGGCGCGGGCGGTTCTTCTTCATCTCGGCGCCGGCTTAGAGTCCGGAGAGGAGCATGCTTTCCTCCTCACCCTGCACCATACGGTCGCCGACGGCTGGTCGATAGGCGTCTTCCTTCGCGAGCTCTCGGCCCTCTACCGGGCGTTCTCCTCGGGCCGGCCGTCTCCGCTTCCCGAGCTGACTCTCCAGTACCCGGACTTCGCCGTCTGGCAGCGGCAGTGGCTCGCGGGCGACGTGCTCGAGCGTCAGCTCGCCTTCTGGCGGCAGCGCCTGGCCGGAGCGCCGGCGGTGCTCGAGCTGCCGACCGATCGCCCGCGGCCGGCGATCCAGACCTTCCGCGGGGCGACGGAGTCGCTCCTCCTGCCGGCGAAGCTGTCGGCCGCGGCCGAGGAGACTGGAGTGCGCTTTGGGGTGACGCTCTTCATGCTCCTCCTCGCCGCCTTCCAGGCGCTCCTCGCCCATCATGCCGGCGAGGACGATATCGTGGTGGGAACGCCGGTCGCCAACCGGACCCATCGCGACATCGAAGCGCTGATCGGCTTCTTCGTCAACACCCTGATCCTCCGCACCGACCTCTCCGGAGAACCCGCCTTCCGCCAGCTCCTGGAGCGGACGCGGGAGACGGCGCTCGCGGCCTATGCCCATCAGGACGTGCCCTTCGAACGCCTGGTCGAGGAGCTGGCGCCGGACCGCGACCTCGGGCGGACGCCGCTCTTCCAGGTGATGTTCGCGGTCGACGCTGCGCTCCCCGCAACCCTCCTCGATCTGCCGGGCCTCACCGTCACGGCCGTCGGCGCGCGCCGACGAGAGGCCAAATTCGACCTCGGGTTCTCCGCCGCCCGGCGGGGCTCCGGGCTCCTCCTCGCGCTCGACTACAATGTCGATCTCTTCGACAGCGTGCGGATGCGCCGGCTGCTCGACCACTTCTCCCGCCTGCTGGCGGCGGCGGTGGCCGACCCCGAGGAGCCCTGGACGGACCTGCCGCTCCTCGGCGAGGGGGAGCGCCATCAGCTCCTCTGCGGCTGGAACGACACCCGGCGGGCGCGATCGCCGGAGACACCGGTCTGCCTGCACGAGCTGCTCGCGCCCTGGGCCGCGGCGACCCCGCAGGCGCCGGCCCTGCTGTCTGGAGACCGGCAGATCGGCTACGGCGATCTCGCGGCGCGGATGGACCACCTGGCCCGGCGCCTGCGGTCCCTGGGCGTTGGGCCGGAGGTGCGGGTGGGGATCCTGGCCGGTCCCTCCATCGAACGGGTGGTCGCGGTTCTCGCCGTCCTCGCGGCGGGCGGGGCCTACCTGCCGCTCGACCCGGACCACCCGGCGGCGCGCACGGCGCGCATCCTGGAGGATGCCGCCGTGTCTCTCCTGCTCGCCGACCGCGGTCTTCTCGACCGCTTGCCGGCGCCTTCCGGGACGGCGATGAAGGTCGTCGCGCTCGATGCCCTCGAGGATGTCGAGGGATCGGGCGAGGTCGCGGCGGGCGGGGATTTACCGCTCCCTCCCCTCGATCCGGGGGCGCTCGCCTACATCATCTACACCTCGGGCTCGACGGGGGTGCCGAACGGCGTCCTCGTCCACCACGGGGCGGCAGTCAACCTGATCCATGCGGCGCGGGAGATCTACGACGTGCGCCCGGGTGATCGGGTCTCGCACCTGGTCTCCTTCGGCTTCGACGCCGCGGTGCTCGAGATGTTTCTCGCCCTCGCAAGCGGCGCCGGGCTGGTGATCGCGGACGCCGAGGAGCGGATACCCGGGCCTCGCCTGCTGGAGCTGTGGCGGCGTCAGGAGGTGACGCAGTCGGTCATGATCCCCTCGGTGCTCTCCCTCCTGCCGGAAGGCGGGCTGCCGGCCCTGCGGATGGTCTCCGTCGGCGGCGAGAGCTGCCCGCCCGAGCTCGCCAGCCGCTGGGCGTCGCGGGTCCGGCTGGTCAACTGCTACGGCCCGACCGAAACGGCGATCTTCTCTCTCTTCTTCCCCTGCCACGGCGCCTTCACCCAGGAACCACCCATCGGCCGGCCGGTGACGAACACCGAGGCCTACCTGCTCGACCGCCGTCTGCAGCCGGTCCCCGCGGGCGCGTACGGGGAGCTCTGCCTCGGTGGGGAGGGGCTGGCGCGCGGCTATCTCGGCCGGCCTGAGCTGACGGCGGCGCGCTTCGTGCCCGACCCGTTTGGCGGCCGGCGCGGCGGCCGGCTCTACCGCACGGGCGACCTCGTCCGCTACCGGCCGGACGGCGACGTCGAGTTCCTCGGCCGGATCGACAATCAGGTCAAGGTCCGCGGCCTGCGCATCGAGCTTGGCGAGATCGAGGCCGCCCTCCACGGGAACCCCGGGGTGGCCGAGGCGGCGGTCGTCACCTCCGGCGAGGGCGGCGACCGGCGGCTCGTGGCCTTCGTCGTGCCGTACCCGGACGCGAGCGACGATCCGGATTTTATGCCGGGGCTGCGGGAGCATCTGGGCGAGCGCCTGCCGGCCTACATGGTGCCGTCGGCCTTCATTCTCCGGGAGTCCCTGCCGCTCACCGCAACCGGCAAGCTCGACAGGAGGGCGCTTGCGGCGGCAGCGCCGTCACCGACCGGGCCGGCCGGACGCGCGTCGCGGGGAGAGGCGGCGGTCCCCCCCGCGATGCGCTCGAGGCGACCCTGGCCGGTCTCTTCGCCGAAGTGCTTGGGGTTCCCGGCGTCCCCGGCGTGGGGGTGCTCGACAGCTTCTTCGATCTGGGCGGTCATTCGCTGCTGGCGGTGCGCCTGATGGCCGGTATCCAGCGCGAGCTCGGCCGTGACCTGCCGCTTTCGCGCCTCTTCGCGGCGCCGACCATCGAACGGCTGGCGGCGCTGCTGCGCGCCGAGGGAGCGGCCGACGTCTCCTGGTCGCCGCTCGTACCGCTCAACTCCGCCGGTCCTGGGCGGGCGTTCTTCTGCGTTCATCCGGTGGGGGGCTCGGTCTTCTGCTACCGGGAGCTCGCGGCGGCACTGGGAACGGAGCAGCCGTTCTGCGCGCTCCAGGCGCGGGGACTCGGCTCCGGCGAGCCGCCCTTCGAGCGGATCGAGGAGATGGCGGCCGCCTATGTCGCGGCGATCCGCGCCGTCCAGCCGGAGGGACCCTACCGGCTGGGCGGTTGGTCCTTCGGCGGCCTGGTGGCGCTCGCGATGGGCTGCCAGCTCGAGCGGGCCGGAGAGCAGGTCGCCCTCGCCTTGATCGACCCGACGACCCCGGGAGCAACCGGGGGGAGCGCGCTCCCGGCCGGAGCCGAGCTCGACGAGGTCTCGGTCCTGCTGCTCCTCGCTCGCGACCTGGGAGGGATGGGCGGCGCGCCGATCGCCGTGGCGGCGAGCGACCTGGCGCCGCTCGACCGGGAAGCCCGGTTCGACCTGGTCCTCGCCCGCGCCGAGGCCGCCGGCGCCCTTCCTGCCGGTGCCGATCCAGCTCAGGTGCGCCGCCTCCTGCACCTGTTCAAGACCAACATCCAGGCCGCCTTCGCATACGGGGAACCGGTTGTCACCAGCCCGATCGATCTCTGGCTCGCGGAGCAGGACGGCAACCGCGAGGCGCGCCTGGCGGTCTGGCAGCGGGTCGCCGCCGGCCGCCTCACCGTCCACACTGCGGCTGGCGACCACTACAGCCTGCTGCGCGAGCCCACCGTCCGCACGCTGGCGCAAGCGCTGCGAAACAGCTTCGAGACGTCCGGGCGACCGTAGCAGATCGGGTAGGAGGGGCCCCGCGCCCCCCTTCCTTCCACACCACCGGACGTACTCAGCGTATCCGGCGGTTTCTCCCTGTGGTGTCACGTGGCGCACCTGGCACACAAAAAAGGCGGCCCGCTCGCGCGGGCCGCCTCGTAGATCCTCACTGAAACCGCGGCTTTAGCCTTCGGTGAACGCCCGCTGGGCGCTCGCCAAGAACCGCGCACGCTGGCTGCTCGAGATGACCTTCTTCTGCAGCAGAGTATTGAGTGCATTGCTCACGCAGGCGTTGTACTGGCCGGCGTTCTTGAAGTTGCCGCCCTTAAAGCTGCAGGGGATCTCGGGGAAGTTCACCTGCTCGCCCTTGGCCACGTCGTAGAGCCGGTTGTGAGTGCCGCCCGGCCATTGCACGTCGACCGTGCCCTTGGCTGCGGTACCCAAGCCGAAGCCGGCGATCGCGCTGCTCTGCGAGGCATGGCTGCCGCCGCCGATGACCGGGGTGATCACCGTCTTGCCGCCGTCGGGGGTGAACTTGATCACGGCGCCGATGCCGTCACGGTTGCTCTTCGCCTTGGGAACCGTGCCGAAGCTCCCCACCAACTTCACCTTGGCCCAGCCGTTGCCGTTGTTGGCGCTGTTCATCTCGATCGCCAGGTCCCCACGCAGGAGGGTGTGCGGGATGTGGGTGTAGAAGCCGGGTTTGATGGTCCGGGACATGATCACCTCGAAGTAGGCGATCTTATCGAACGGAGAATCGAAGTCGCCGCTGATAATGTCGAGCGGCAGGAAACTGTCCGGCTGACTGACGATACGGAACATCGCGGCGGTTGCGACATCGTCGAACCCGTCGTTGTTGAAATCGCCCTTGGCGACGCCGTTCACTTCGCGGAAGCGGTGATCGGTTTTAAGCGCGTTGAGGTCGAGGCCGAACTTGCCGCTGCAACCCTTGTTCTGGAGGATGGTGCCGGGGTTGTCCATGAAGATGATGCTGAGCAGCTCGTCATCCCCGTAGTAGATGAGGTCCTGGTCGCCGTCGTTGTCGTAGTCCGTCGCCACCGTGCCCCAGCCGAACGGCAGGGCGGTCAGGGGTGCGATCCCGGGGTCGACGAAGGTGCCGTTGCTCTGGCCGAGGAACCACTGCGGCACGTTGGCAGGGCTGCCGGCCCAAGAGCCGAGGTTGGTGCTGAAGAAGTCCATGTTGCCGTCGCAGTTGAAGTCGCCAAAGGCGAGCCCCATCCAAGTGCCGGTCACGTTGAGATGCGTCTGGTAGCTCATGTCCGTGAAGTGCCCGGTGCCGTCGTTCAAGAACAGCCGGTTGTAGCCCCGGTCGTCGTTCGGTCCGTTGGGGCCCGGACCCTGGAGGTCGGCCCAGAGGATGTCGATGAAGCCGTCCTGGTTGATGTCGACCGCCGAGATGCCCCAGGTGTAGGTACCCTTCTCCATACCGGGAACGACCTGGATGCCGGAGGTCGCGCTGGCATCGACGAAGTGGATCTTGCCGTTGACATGGTCCTGCATGAAGAGCTGGTTGTGCTCGAGAGTGGGATCGATCACGTCGGTGAAGAGAGGATCGCGGCGGCTCCAGTCGTCGTAGGTGTTGGCGACCACGATATCCAGGTAGCCGTCGCCGTTGAAGTCCCCCATCGCGCAGCCGGAGCGGTGGAGCGAACCGCCCCCGAAATCGGCGGAGGCTTCGACCGTGATGTCGGTGAAGGTGCCGTCGCCGTTGTTGTGGAACAGGATGCTCGGGTCCGAGGGGCTGGTCACGTAGAGATCCTCGAAGCCGTCGTTGTCGAGATCGCCGTAGCAGACTCCGGAGCTGTCCTGGGCGGTCGCGGCGACCCCGGCGGTCGCGGCGACATCGATGAAGGTGACCTTGCCAGTCTCTTTGTACAGGTTCTTGTAGAGGCTGTTGGGCTGCCCGGGGCCGTTGGTGACATAAAGGTCGTCATCACCGTCGTTGTCGTAGTCGAAGACCGCGATGCCGGGAGCACCGTGCGGCTTGTTCGGTGTCCTGGCGTTGTAGGCGACGGTAGGTACTGATAACGATAGTTGTAAGTTTTGGAGGCGGTCGAGGATCACCCGCCGGCCCGGCGTCTGACCTCTGCGGTACTTGATACCGGCACCGTCGTTCGCCGCGATGTTGGTGAAGCTGATGCCCCCATCGGCCCGGACGTACGGGGCGGAAAGGCAGAACGACACCACCAGCAGCACCAGTGCCAGCTGTTTTCGCTTGATCATTTCAGATCTCCTCTTTGTTGATCTTCACCATTTAGTTTGGGATGAACACCCCTTATGGTCGTCTTCTTGTGAGGACGACGACGCCGATCCCGAACGGGGGGGCGCGCGATGGGAAATGCTGCAAGCCGCGCGAGCCGTTTCCGGCGGCGGCGGCGTGGAGATGGGCTTTTGCTCAAGATGGCACCGACAGCACAACCTCTGACCCAAAGCCGTGAAGCGTCGAATTGGAGCCGTAACGCGTAAACTATCGTACCACAGAATTGATCTATCGAGGGGCCCGGAGAGCGGTTGAGGAGTTCCGGGGAGGCTCGGAGCGGCAGGATGGGCGGGCAGAGCCGGCCCGCGGCGCCGAGCATCGGCGCCACCTCGACCAGCCAGATGATCTCTCGACCGCCCTCGATCTGGCAGAGGAACGGCTGCAGGTCGTTCGACGGGTGATGCCGTCGAACGCGTCGTAATGGCAGCCTCGCCCAGCACGGCAGCGGCAGTTACTTCCCCACCACCGAGTGGCGATTCGCCTAAATTTCTTGCTTATTACTGAAGTCTTCGTATACTCAGTTAGGGCTGCCGGCCCAGTGTCGGGGGGATCGTAGGTGGCATAGAACACCTGCGCGCAGTAACAGTAATCGCAATTTACCTTAGGGTACCTAGGCTCGATTCTCGTTGGTAGCGTCACTTAGATCTATGGGAGGCATGCATCCCCGGGCGCGCGAAGGACAAGTAGAACGGCATGCAGAATGGCTCGGAGAGCCTGGAGGCGTAGATCATGGAAGGAAAGAGGTCGAGCGATCCCCTGCACGGACCGCGTTTCGGGACGGAAAAGGTCTACGACGTCCTCGGGATCGGCTTCGGTCCGTCCAACTTGGCCGTGGCCGCGGCAATCGCCGAGGAGGCGTCGGAGCCGGACGGGGCGCTCACCAGCCTCTTCCTCGAGCGCAAGCCGAGCTATGCGTGGCACCCCGGCATGCTGCTCGAAGGCGCCCAGGTCCAACTGTCGTTCTTGAAAGACCTGGTGACGCTCCGCAACCCGCAGAGCCGCTTCACCTTCCTCTCCTACTTGAAGAGCAAGGGGCGGCTCGACAAGTTCGCCAATCTGCGGAACTTCTACCCGACGCGGATCGAGTTCAACGACTACTACTGCTGGGTCGCCGAGCAGCTCTCCTCCCAGGTGCGCTACGGCCGGCAGGTGGAATCGGTCGCTCCCGCCGCGGCCGAGGGCGGGCAGGTGGAGCTGCTCCGGGTGCGGGCGCGGGAGGGAGAGAGCGGCAGCGTGGAGGAGTACCTCTGCCGCAACCTGATCGTGGCGACCGGCGGCGTCCCCGCCTTCCCCAAGGGGGTCGATCTGCCGGAGACGGACGGGATCTTCCACTCGCACCAGTTTCTCGATCGGGTGAAGACCCTTTTCCCCGACCCCTGTGGCACTTATCGCTTCGTCGTCGTCGGCTCCGGGCAGAGCGCGGCCGAGATCTTCCAGTATCTGATGACCAACTACCCAGAGGCCCAGGTCACGGCGGCTCTCCGCCGCTTCGCCTACAAGCCGGCCGACGACAGCGAGTTCGTCAACGAGATCTTCTTCCCGCAGATGGTCACCTTTCTCTATGGGCTGCCGGAGACCCGGCGGCGCTCGATCCTCCGCGAGCACAACGACACCAACTACTCGGCCGTCGACCTCGACCTCATCAAGGCGATCTACCAGACCCTCTACGAGCGGATGATCGTCAACGATACGCGGGTGACGGTCCAGCCCTTCTTAGAGCTCCGGGAGGTGCGCAACGTTCCGTCCGGGGTGGTGGCCGAGTTCTGGAGCTCGGCCCAAGAGCGGCCGGAGTTCCTGGAGGCCGACGGCGTCGTCCTCGCCACGGGGTACGTGCGCGAGAAGCGGCACCCGATCTTGAGGGAGCTCGATCCCTACCTGGTGCCGGACAGCGGCTCCGGCTACCAGGTGACCCGGGATTACCGTCTCGAGACCCGGCCCGGCTTCGCGCCCCAGGTGTTCCTGCAGGGCTTCTGTGAGGATACGCACGGTCTTTCGGATACTCTGTTGTCGATTCTGCCCGTCCGCTCCTTCGAGATCCTGCAGGCCCTCCTCGACAACCGCGCGCAGACGCAAGAGCGGGCCGGCACCAACCTGAGCCTCGCCTGACCGGCATAGAGAGGGTTCGATGAAGATTCAAAAGTTCGACCCGCAAGGTTTCGCCTACGGGGTGCCGTGTCAGGGTCTCTTCCCCTGGAGCGGGGTGGCGGAGACGCCGTTCGGCGCCATGTGGTGCGTCGTCCCCCCGGGGCAGACGATCAAGCCGCACCGGCACCACGAGGGGGAGACCTACATCGTCGCCCAGGGGCAGGGGGTGATGGCGGTCGGCGGGGAACGGATCGAGGTCGGGCCCGGCGACGTGATCTTCGTCGACCCGTTCGACCTCCACGCGCTCGAGAACGCGGCGAGCGAGGGCGACCTTCTCTTCCTCGCCGTCTACTGGGAGGACATGCCGCTCGCCCTCGCCTCGGGGGCGGAGCGGGCGGCCGCCAGGGCCGGCGCCGCGGCGCCGCGGCGGGTCTTGATCACCGCCACCCCGCCGACCCCGAATGGCGACCTTCACGTCGGGCACCTGTCCGGCCCCTACCTGGGGGCCGACATCTACAAGCGCTACCTCGGGATGCGCGGCATCGAGGCGTTCTACCTCTCGGGCGCCGACGACCACCAGAGCTACGTGCCCCTCAAAGGGCATCGCACGGGGCAGAGCCCGCGCCAGGTGGCCGATCACTTCGCCGGCGAGATCGAGGCGACGCTCAAAGAGGCACGGATTGCGGTCGATCACTTCGCGCGGCCGCAGTCCTCACCGCACCATGTGGCCCAGGTCCAGGAGCTCTTCACGGCGCTCTGGGAGAAGGGGGCCCTGGTGGCGCGGGAAGCGCCAACCCTCTGGTGCGAGAGCTGCCAGAAGTACCTCTTCGAGGCCCACGTCTCCGGCGGCTGCCCGCACTGTGGAGCGGGGTCGGACGGCAGCGCCTGCGAGCAGTGCGGCTGGCCCAACGACTGCGTGAACCTGGTCGATCCGCTCTGCAAGTATTGCGGCGGCACGCCCACGACCCGCACCGTACGCCGCCTCTACTTCCCTCTCGCCCCCTATGCGGACCAGCTCAAGCGCTTCTACGGCGAGGTCAAGATGAGCGATCACCTGCGCACACTCTGTGTCCAGATGCTCGCCAAGGGGCTGCCCGAGATCGCCGTCAGCCATCCCGCCGACTGGGGCATCCCGGTCCCCTTTCCCGGCTTCGAGGGCCAGAGCATCTACGTCTGGCTGGAGATGGCGCCGGGTTTCCTCGCCGCCACCCAGGAGCTTCTCGACCGCCGAGGCGGCGGCTCCTGGAAGGAGGGCTGGCGGGCCGAGGATCAGAAGCTCGTCCAGTTCTTCGGCTTCGACAACGGCTACTTCCACGCCGTTCTGTTCCCCGCTCTCTTCCTCGCCTATGACCCGGGCATCCGGCTGGCGCGGGCCTTCGTCACCAACGAGTTCCTCCGCCTGGACGGGGCGAAGTTCTCGACCAGCCGCGGTCACGCCATCTGGGGGAAGGAGCTCCTGGCGCGGGTGCCGGCCGATGTCGCCCGCTTCTACCTCGCCTGGAGTGGCCCGGAGCGCGAGCAGACCAACTTCACCTTGGCGGGCATGGACGAGACGGTCGCGAGGGAGCTAGTAGGCGGCTGGCAGGCCTGGCTCTGCGAGTTGGGAGCCAAGGTGGGAGAGGAGTTCGGCGGCATCGCGCCCGCGAGCGGCGCCTGGACCGAGAACCACGAGGATTTCTTTCTCTCAATCACCCAACTCGCGGCGGAGGTGGGGAAGGCCTACGAGGCGGAGAGTTTCTCGCCGCAGCGGGCGGTTCGCCTGCTCTCCGAGTTGGTTCGCCAGGCGCGGCGCTTCGGCCTGGGAGAGAAGCACTGGGGCCGGTTCGAGGCGGGGCGGGAGGAGTGGCGAAACGCCATCGCCCTGGAGCTGGCGGCGGCCCGCGCTCTCGCTCTCCTAGCGTCGCCGGTCCTGCCCGACTTCTCGGTCCGTCTCTGGCAAGCCCTGGGTCATTCCCTCGACCATCCCCTCGACCATCCAGCGCCGGTCAGTCCTCTCACCTGGGAGAACATCCCGCAGTTCCTCCCCGGTGGCCAGCGCGTCTCAGGCCTGGTCGGCTTCGAGGTTACAGCGGGGCTTGCCGGTCCCGCGGAGCCGGCGACAGCCAGGTGTGAATCGGTGCTGGCCTGACCCGCGACCGCGTCGCCCAATAGATCCGCGTCCACTATCCTGCTCGCTCGGCGGCGGACGGGCCTTAGCTCACTTTCCGAAGACCCTTCTTCTTGACGGCGCTGGTCGCCGCCTCGATCACTTCCCCGGTCTTCTCGGCGAGGGTGGCTTTGGTCTCCTGCCGGGCCTCCTGCCGGGCTTCCCGCCGTGCCACCTGCCGGAAATCGCGTTCGAGCTTCTCGAGCTCCGCGTCGGAGAGCTCCTCCAAATTGACGAGGCCGGTGCGCGCCTCCTTCATCGCATAGAGCAGCTCGTCGATCTTCAGGTGGAGGGCCTTCGAATCCCGGTTCTGGGTGTTCTGGATGAGGAAGACCATGAGGAAGGTGACGATGGTCGTCCCGGTGTTGATCACCAGCTGCCAGGTGTCGGAGAAGTGATAGACCGGCCCCAGGGCCGCCCAGACCAGCACGACGAGGACCGCGCCGGTGAAGGACCAGGCCGAGCCGAGCACCGAGGAGGCGGACCGTGCAGCCTTACGGAAGAATTCGTTCATGGGGGTCTCCCTTTGTTCCTGGCCAAATATGCATGGAAAATGCCAGGGTTGTCCAGCTCTCCACGTGCTTCTCGACGAAATCTCCTCTATCGCGCACTTTCGCTTATCCTTAATATGAACAACGTCAAGATTGAAGGTAGTGATTCTCAGTTTCTCGTCTGTAAATCTTGACAAATAAACACTGTCCATATATTGTCCACCGATCGCAGCGGAACTCAGAGCTTCCGGAGAGCGCTCCCGGCACTCGGAGATCCAGCGCACGCGACCGACATTGTGCTGCCACCTAACGGCGCAGCATTTTAGCCAGGGCCGGGGGGCCCCCTCTCCCCGGCCCGGCCTTTTTCCCGGAAGGTCTCCCGTTCCCTTACATCACCCGGCGGAGAGCGCGCCGCACGAGATCGGTCGTCAGGCCGTACACCGCGTGCGAGGCGAGGGCAGAGGCGTGGGTCGAGGCTGGGGTTTCGGTCGGCGGTGGCGACAGGCCGAACGCCGGCACCGCGACCTCGTCCGCCGCCAGCCAGACGGCGGTGCCGAAGGGCACTCCGGCGCCCACGGCCACCCGCGTGTCGATTTCCGCCAGGGCACCGTAGAGCGCCCCCATCGCCGCCCCCATGGCGTAGTGGAGGGCAGGGCCTGCCACCTTCTTCTCGCCCTTGTCGAGCTGATGGTGGAAGAGGCCCTGGGAGATCGCAGTGGCCGCCTTGACCGTCGCATCCTCCCCGCCGCCCTCGTGCTGCTCGCCCTCGGCGCTCTTGCCATCCCCGCGGTCCGCCGAGTGCTGCTCTCCCCCCGAGCCGCCCTGCTCCGTGACCTTTTTGAGCAGGGCCTGGAACTGATTCATGGCCAGTGAAGCGAGAAGACCGCCGGCCACCCCGGCCGCCAGCCCCTTCCAGACGTTGGCATCGTGCGGTCGATCTACCTGCATGAGAGACTCCTTTCTTCCCTCTCCAGAGCGTGCAACCGCCATGCCCCGTCCTTGACAGCCCTCTGGCCGTCCCGTACCGTGTCGCTCCAGTAATACACTGTCGGTGAGGGAGAACGGAGGGCGGTCGCTTTGGAGAGGACGCTGCGCATCGACCCCAAAGACTCGCGCCCGATCTGGCGGCAGATCGAGGAGGGGGTGCGGCACCTGGTGGCCTGCGGCTCGCTCGCCGCGGGGACGGGGGTGCCGTCGGTCCGCGACCTGGCGCGCGAGCTCCAGGTCAACCCGGCGACGGTCTCCAAGGCCTACCAGCGGCTGACCGACGCCGGGGTCCTCGCCGTGCGGCGGGGGGACGGCACCTACGTCTCCGACGCGCCGCCGGTCCTCACCGCGGCCGAGCGCGCCGCCCGCCTGGCGCAGGGGGCTCTGCGCTACGCCGGCACCGCCACCACCCTGGGCGCCCCCCGCGAGGAGGCCGCCGCCGCCCTCGACGCCGCCTGGGAAGAGCTCCAGGCCGAACCTTCTGAGGAGACACGATGAGCCTCGCTTCGCCGCCGCCGGCCCTGGCCATCCTGGCCACCGCCGACCTCTCAGTCCGCTATGGCGACCGCCTGGCGTTGGACGGCCTCTCCTTCGCCGTCGCGCCGGGGTCGGTCTATGCCCTTCTCGGCCCCAACGGCGCCGGCAAGTCCTCTCTCGTCCGCTGCCTCCTGGGCGAGCAGCGGCCGAGCGCCGGCCGCGCCCTCCTCTTCGGGGCGGAGGTCTGGAGCGAGCGCGCCCGGCTCCTCTCCGAGGTGGGGGTGGTGCCCGAGGAGCCCGACGCGCCCCCGGCGATGAACGCCCGCCAGCTGCTGCGCTTCTGCTCCCGGCTCTATCCGCGCTGGGACGGCGCTGGGGCCGCGGCGCGCCTGGCCCGCTTCGGAGTGCCCACCAACGTCCCTTTCGGCCGGCTCTCCAAGGGGCAGAAAGGGCAGGTCTCGCTCACCCTGGCCCTCGCCCCCTCGCCCCGCCTCCTGATCCTCGACGATCCCACCCTCGGGCTCGACCCGCTCGCCCGCCGGACCCTGTTCGAAGAGCTGATTGGCGAGCTCGCCGACCGCGGCACGACGGTCTTTCTGACCACCCACGACCTGGCGGCGGTCGAGGGCATCGCCGACCGGGTGGGGATCCTCCGCGGCGGCCGGCTCCTCGTCGACGAGGATCTGGAGAGCCTGAAGCAGCGCTTCCGCCGGATCAGCTTCCCACCCGCCTCCGCCGCTACCCTGGCCGCTACCCTGGTAGACGCCGAGCGCGCCGCCGCCCTCGCCCCCTTGGAGCCGGTCGGGGTGGCCGCCCGCGGCTTCCGCACCGAGGCCGTGGTGGCGCGCTGGGACGAGGCGCGCTTCGCCGGAGCCGCGGCGGGCTCCCGCCCCGGCACCGGCCCTGCCGACATCGAGGTCTCGGCGCTCAGCCTGGAGGAGATCTTTCTCGCGCTGGTCGGAGCCGCCGGAGCCAGCGGCAAGGGTGGGGTGGCATGAGGGGCTTCGCCGCCGTCTTCTGGCGCGAGGTGGCCGAGCGCCGGCTGCTCCTCTTCCTCGGTCTCGCCGGCTTCCTGCCGTTCCTCCTGCCCCTGGCCCTCCCCGGAGCGCGGCTCGGCAGGGGGGACCAGGGCGAGGCGGCCCTCCTCCTGGCGGCGATCGTCGGCGTCCTCCTCGCCCTCGGGCTGGGGGCCTCGGTGCTCGCTCGCGACCTGGCCGAGCGCCGGCTCGGCTTCTACTTCGCGCGCCCGCTCTCGGGCTGGGAGATCTGGGCGGGCAAGCTCGCTGCCGCCCTGGCGCTCTCCGTCGGCGTCGCCGCCCTCGTCCTGGTGCCGGCTCTCTTCGCCCGGAGAGTGCGGGAGGAGATCGCCGCCGGTGCCGCCGGGGCGGCCGCCCGGCTCCTCCTCGGCGCTCTGGGGATCGCCGCCCTCGTTCTCGTCGCCCACGCGGTCGGCATCATGATCCGCTCCCGCTCGCCCTGGGTGGGGCTCGACCTCCTGGCGGCCGGCGTCGTCACCCTCCTCGTCTGGAGCGCCGGAGAGACGCTCGACCGGGCCGGAATGACGAGCGCCCTCTCGCTCGGCGAGCCGTTCCAGGTCCTCCTCTACCATGCGCTCGCCGCCCTCTCCCCCCTGGTTCTCCTCGCCCTCCTCGCGGCGAGCGCCGCCCAGGTCCTGGGCGGGCGCACCGACCCGCGGCGGGGGCACCGCCTCCTCTCGCTCACCCTCTGGGGGCTGCTGCTCGCCGCGGCGCTCGGTCTCGCCGGCTACGCGAGCTGGCTGGTCGCCGCTGCTCCGGCCGAGCTGGCGACGGTCGAAATCGTCGACGCGGCTCCCGCCGGGAGCACCGTGATGGTCCAGGGCGCCGCCGCCCACCGCGACGGCTACCGGCCGGTCTTCCTCCTCGACGCCCGGTCGGGCCGTTTCGAGCGGCTCTTTCCGGCGCCGGCCTGGCGCCAGGAAGGCGCCGTCCACTTCTCGGCCGACGGCCGGCGGGCGGTCTGGCTGGAGCCCGGGGATCTCGTCGCGCTCGATCTGACCCGGCCGGGGAGCCCGCAGCTCCACAGCTCGCGGACGTTCACCTCGCCGCCGACCCTCGCCCTCTCCCCCGACGGCCGCTGGCTCGCCGTGGTGGAGAGGGAGCGGCTGACGGTCGAAGACTTGGGCTCGGGGCACCTGGCCGCCACGCTTCCGGTGGAGCCGACGAGCGTCTGGAACGGCCGGCTCCAGTTCGTCGACGGCTCCCATCTCCGCTACTACCACGCCGAGATCCCCCGGTTCGTCTCGTGGAGCCAGTATCAGATGGCGATCGCGGTCGAGGAGCTCGATCTGGCCACGGGCCGGCACCAGGAGATCGGCCGCACCCCTCTCCTCGAAGGCGAGGCGGAATGGGAGGTCAGCCCCGACGGCAGCCGGCTCCTCGTCCACCAGCCGGGGGGCCGGGTCCAGCTGTTCGCCGCCCGCGGCGGGACCCGGCTGGCCGAGCTCGCCGCTTCGCCGTTCGGCGGCGTCTTCCTGGCCGACGGCCGTATCGCCGTCCGGAGCCCCGGGCCGGGAGCCAAAGAGCTCACTCTCCTCTCTCCCGACGGCCTCCCCGAGCGGCGCTTCGCCTTCCCCGGCGCCCGCGGCCTCCATCTGGGGGGAGAGCCGCTCCCCGGCCACCTCTGCCTCGCCGTCGCCACGGGGAGCGCCGCGCCGAGTTTCGACCGGCCCGGGAGCTGGGAGTCTCGGCTCCTCGACCTGGAGACGGGCGAGTCCCGCTCTCTCGGCCACGGGCTCCTGCCGGTGGGCGGGCCCGCCGCCGGCCCGGGGAGCGTCGGCTCGCGGCTCTTCGAGCGCGAGGGTGGCCGGCTCGTTCTCCTCGACCTCGCGAGCGGCCGGGAGCGGCAGCTGGCCGGCCGGCCGAGGTAGGATGGCGCCATGACGGCGCCCCCTTTCCCCGTCCATTCCGAGCTCCCCGGCTGGGCCCTCGTCTGGGCTCGGCTGGAGGTCGCGCCGGAAGGCGAGGCGGCTCTCGGCGCCCTCGCGGCGCTCCGCCGCGAGGTGTCGGAGCGGGCACGCGCCACCTTCGATCTCGAGACGCTCGGCGCCCACCCCACGGTGGCCGCCCTCCGCCGCCTCTTCAAGGCCGCCGGCTGCGACCCCGCGCGCTACCGCCCCTCCTCGGAGGCCCTGCTCCGCCGGGTCTTGAAGGGGGAGGACCTGCCGGCGATCCACCCCCTGGTCGATCTCAACAACTGTCTCTCGGTGGATCTGGCGGTGCCGAGCTGCGTCCTGGCCGAGGGGACGATCACGCCGCCCGTCGTCCTCCGGGCGGGAAGGGCCGGAGAGGCCTTCGACTCGCTCCGCGGCCCCTTCAACCTCGCAGGCAAGCCCCTCCTCGCCGACGCTCACGGCCCCTTCGGCACCCCGATCACCGACAGCCAGCGGGTCAAGGTCCAGGGCGAGACCCGTACTGCCTGGCTCGTCGCCTACCTACCCAAGGGCCTCGTCGACCCCGCCGCCGTCCTCGCCCGGCTCGCCGAGCTGCTGGCCGCGGTGGGTGGCCAGGTGGCCTCTGAGAGGGTCGGCGAAGACCGGCGTTGATCCTTTCCTCAATTGGCAGTTGCCAGCGCGAGGATCTCGGTGGGGGTGGAGCGATATCGACATCCCTCCCCATTGGGCCGGCGGTCCGCGGCAGGCAAGCTCCCCCTTGTTCCTTTTCTCTGCTTGCCTATAATCAAGCGAGGCGAAACGACGACTACTGCGAGGTAAAATCATGCGAAAGATTAAAAAGCTTGTCCTTAACAAGGAAACTCTGATGCGCCTGGCAGACTCTCAGCTGTCTAACGCGGAGGGAGGGAATGCTCCAGCCTCCAGAGGCACGGCCTGCGAGGGCTGCACCGGCTGGTCGGCCTGTTACTGTGGGACTGGCCTTCCCGATTCTTGTAATTGGGGGTGCTAGGAGCGCCCCTGAGGCGCAGCCTGTCGGCCGCCGTCCATCTCGCGAGCGCCCTGCTCTTGCGCGAGACAGAGCTCGAAGTTGCTCGCCGGCGACAGGAAGAGCTTCTGTTGAGAGGCCCCAGGAGCGCGCGACCTCGATGAGGGGAAGGTCCTCGACGAACGCCAGGTAATCTTCCGCACCGGGAAGGGGCTCACCCTCGGTCTGGAGATAGCCGAAGACGGGAACCTGGGCGCCTTCTCATCCTTTCATCCTTAACGAGCGTTGGGTTGGTGCTTCAAAGTCTTTCAAGTCCTCTGGCTGCCGTGGCCGTCAGGAGAAACAGCCGCCTCGGCCGAAGCGGGAACGCCTGGAACCCGAACGCCTTGTAGAAGTTGGCTGCTGGCTCGTCCTTGGCATCCACCACGATTGCGAAGACGGCAATCGAATGCCCGGCTGCCAGGATACGGTGGATCGCATCGGCCAGCAGCAACTCGCCCATGCCCCGTCCGCGCACCCTCTCGTCGCGTGCCAGGCGCCCGATCAACGCGGCCGATGCGCTCGGCGCCGCCGAGTGCAAGCCCGGCGATGGCAACGGTAAGTCGGTTGCCACGTAGGGGCAGGACAGGGGGCTGTGCGACCCTCTCTCCCCGCCGGAGATCGCCATGTTCAGTCGCCATGGAACCGCAACACCGCGAGCCACTCCTTGCCCCAGCGGATGGGGTTACACCTTCGACCAGTCTACAAGGCGTAGATCCACACCCGAAGGCTGGGTGATGCCCTCGAAGTCTCGTCTGTTTCTGGTCACGAGTGGAAGCTGGCGCGAGACCGCTACCGCAGCAATCAGAATATCGCCGAGGTGCTGACGCTGGCCGCGCGTCGCGCTGGACCAGATGTCGGCCGCCACTCTCGCCGCTTCCTGGTCGAAGGGGAGGACGATGCAGTTGGCGACGAGCGCCTCGAAGGCCTGGAGCTGTCGCTCAAACGGCTTCCCGTCGCGAATCGCCAGACGATATCCACGCAAGCGTTCGAATACCGTAATCGCGGTTATCGTCAAGCGTCCGAAGCCAGTCAGATACGCGAGCGCGCGCTCTCTGACGACAGGGTTGCCTCGGCTCAGCTCGGAGAGGGTATCGGTGTCGAGTACGACAGGGCCATGCTCCATCCGCTCAGCTATCCGACTCTTTGAGTCTTCGAGTCAGCGAGCGCAGCTCCGCCGCCGGGATCTCCGCAAAACTGGCCGTTGCCAGCGCGAGGATCTCGGTGGGGGTGGGAGCGATATCGACATCTTCCCCATAGTGCCGGCGCAGCAAGGCAATCACCTGTCCGTCGAAACTCCGTCCACACCGCTCCGCGTCAGCCGCGATCTTCTCGCGGAGCGCAGCGGGAAAGCGGATGGTGCGGGCGACCGTGGAGTCTTGGGCATGGGCGATGGCTGGGCGGCTCATAACCAGAAAAGTACCAGTTTGGTGGCAGCCTGGCAAGCTGGCCGCAAATCGGTAGGGGATCGCCGCTCTGGCGACCCTTACGGATAGGCGCGGACCGGGTTGGGATATCCACTCGGACAGAGCGTCTTGTCGGCAATGCTCTCGGCGACATCCACCAGGAGCGTTTCATCCGCGCTTGCTGCGGGCAGGCGCGACACCGAGCGGAATTTCGCCGCCGCGATCTGCACGATGTCGGCGGGATTCTCCGTTGCCGCATGACGGCTCTTCTCGAAGCAGTAGAACCTGCCGGCGTTGAACAGCTCCGCGGCAAACCCCGGTCGCAACGCGGGCCGCGACTCGGCGAGAGAGTCGCCGAGCGCACGGCGGAACGCGGTATCCCCCAGGGCCAGGGGACCGTAGTCCTTGCTGTTGTAGTACACCCGTCCGTCGACGATGCCGTTGCCGCTCTTGTCGAGACGGCTCCTCACATCACCGGCGAAGCCGAGACCCGCGACCAGCATCACCAGCAGGCTCCAGAAAACGATCTTCTTGCCGTCCATGTTGCCCTCCATGCAGGTAGATCCTGTGTTTACGTAGAAATCGTATCACGCGACTAGCGGCCCATGGCGAGGCGATGGCCAGCCCAGCGGCGCATCCGGCGGTCCAGCCTCAACTCCAGGCGATCCTCACGAGGTGCGGCTACAATGGCCACAGGAGGGCATTCCATGTCCACCGTGAGTACCCGAGTCCTCAAAGACCAGCTCTCGAGCTATTTGCAGCGCGCCGAAAGCGGCGAGCGGATCGTCGTGTTGCGAGCCGGCCGACCGGTTGCCGCATTGATCCCGCTGTCCCAACTCCCGGAGGGGACAGAGCAGCAGCGCCTGGTCGAGTTGGAGTCTCGCGGCCTGGTGGTACCGCCCCGGCGGTCGGAGCGCATCGCCTTCCAGGGCCCGACCTTCCCGAACCGAGGCAAGCTGGCTTCTGAGATGATCAGCGAAGACCGGCGTTGATCCTTTTCCTCGCCACCAGCGCTCTCGTCAAACTCTATATTGCCGAGCCGGGCTCCGACCGGATGCGCCAGGCTCTGGTACGAGCAGAATCTTTGGCGGCTTCGCACCTGGTCCAATCGCCGATCTTGCCGGTGTACGTGGTGGCCCTCCGCCGGGCCTTCGGCTTCGGGGTGGGGTCCGGCTGCGGTGTGGTGACTTCTTGCTTCATGACATGCCTCCTTTCGAGCCCACGGGCTCTTGAATGGGTCGGTGCCGGGCTTGGCAACAACCCGGATTCGGTGTACACTCTGATCCGAATCCAGCAGCATATGGCCGCTGCGGAACATTTGTACGAAGGAGGGCAGATGTCAAGGCCCCGATCGGGTCCAGGTACAGATTCGGCCGCGGAGGCGTCACCCCGCGCCCCGCTCAAGGCCTTCGCCGGTCTCCCCCAGGCGCTCGCGCGGCTCATCCTGCGCGACGGCCGGTCGCGCAAGGAGATCGCCGCGGCGGCGGAGCTCAACGCCTCGATGCTCTCCGGCTACTGCTCCGGCCGGCGGGTCCCCTCGCTCGAGCATCTGGACAAGCTGTTGACGACGCTCGGAGCGGGGATCGAGGAGCTCACCTACGAGATGCGGACGATCCAGTACAAGGCGCCGAGCGCGCCGCTCGTCGTCGGGCCGCAGTTTCTGCAAACCCAGGAGGGTGCGGCGGCCGGCGCCCTGTTGACGGTTCTGCTCGACGATCTGCGCCAGCTTCTGCTGGCGCAGGCCGAAGAGCCCGCGGGAGAGCGACCCGCGATCGACTCGAAACCCGTGCCGCCCGTGTCGTCCATGTCGCCAAAGCCGCTGCCGGCCCAGGCGCAACCGACAAAAGCGCCCCGGCGCAAACGAGAGTGAGGAGGTAGGCCATGAGGGTCACCAACCCAAGCCTGCTGGAGGCTCTGCTCGACTCCTGGGACCGGAACAACACCATTCTGCTCAACCTGCTCCGTGCCCTCCCGGAGGGCGGGTTGGAGGCCAGGGCGATGGAGGGCAGCCCTTCGATCGCGGAGCTGTTCACCCACATCCACTATGTACGGCTGGTGTTCGTCTTCGAGGATGCCCCCGAGTTCGCCAGCGACGTGCCCGAGGACGAGTGGGGGGGCGAGCGCGACCCGGGTCGTCTCGCAGAGAGGCTCGCGGACAGCGCCAAGGTGGTGCGGGACGCGGTCAAGGGCCGAGTGGAGGCAGGCCGCGAGATGAACCTGCACTACGACCACCCGATCCTCCTCCTCCAGCACATGATCTGGCACGAGGGCTACCACCACGGCCAGATGAAGCTGGCCCTCAAGGCGGCGGGTCTCCCCCTGGCCGATGAGGTAGCCGGGCCGATCACCTGGGGCGTCTGGATGAAGAAGACCCCCTCCCCGGGCGAAGAAACCGAACCCCCAATCCTTCAACGAGACCCCTAGACATCGCCTCTCGCCCGCGGCGGGCCGGACGACGCGCTCCTGGGCTGGATGCCGCTGGACTCACGACATGGGGCTGGTGGGGATGCACCTGAGGTCGCTCCTCTCCGGGGTGAGCCACTGCCTCATGCCCACCCAGCTCTTCATCCGGCGGCCGGCGCTCCGTACTCCGGTTACGCCTCTCCGGTCTGGCGCCAAGGGACTCGGTTTGCCGACCCGTATCTCAGACTCTGCGCCCCCGTACCCTGAGCCGCGCCCCTGTAGCTCTGAGTCTGCGCCCCCGTGTCTCCGGCCTGGAGACCCGTATCTCAGACTCTGCGCCCCCGTGTCTCTGACCTGGAGACCCGTATCTCTGACTCTGCGCCCCCGTGTCTCTGGCCTGGAGACCCGTATCTCGAACCTTGCGGCCCCGTATCTCCGCGTCGGAGTCCCCGTATCTCTGGTCTGGAGACCCGTATCTCTGACTTTGAGACGCCTCTCTCATGCTTTGGAGAGCCGTATCTCGGATCTACCTGCTCATGGCTTGGAGCGCTGTGGCGGGGAGCTCGGCCGCGCGGCGGCTCGCCGTTTTTCCCGGTCTGCAATGAACGCTGGCACCTATCGGCACCTATCGGGCCGCCGGCCTGCGGACGAGCGTCCCCCCTCAAGGAAGGCCAATCACCGTCACGTTTCCGTAGGAAGCCGCGAGGCGGCTGAGGTCATCGGGATCGGTCATCAGGACGAGGCCACCTCCAAGCTCGACCGCCGCGGCGACCAGATGAGCATCTGCCAGATGCTCCGAACCGGCACGAGCAGCCGCCAGGACTCCACCCACGATTTTGGCCAGAGGACGATCCGTGTCGCGCACCTGGACAGATGATGGTCGAGAAGGAGGAATCGAGCAGACTTACGCCCGAGTCGCCGCTCCGGCTTGGGTGAAGTGGCATCCAACCCCTCCGCCTAGCCTTCTTCTCGCCATTCCTCGCCATTCGGGACTGCGAGCCGGGGAGCCTGACGTTTTGTTTCCGCCTGGGAGCTTCCCGCCGGCCCTGGGTGGCTGGATAGGCGGTGGCAGTCTTCCGAGTCTTGGGTGCCTCTCTGGCACCCCAATTGGGGTAGGGTATACTCCGAGCGAGGAGGACGACGTGACCTTCCCCGACCTCGAAGCCGAAGCCCTGCGCTTGGACCCGCGTGAGAGAGTGCATCTTGCCCATGCCCTCGTGATGAGCCTCGGCGAAGCCTCGCCGCAGCAGATTCAGGAGCTGTGGCTGGACGAGGCGCAGCGGCGAGATGAGGAGATCGAAGCCGGTCTCGTAGAGGAAGTTCCTGGTCTCGAGGTGTTCTCCCGCATTCGTCGCCGACACTCTTGAGCCTGCTCTATCGCTTTCACCCCCTGGCGGAGCAGGAGCTCTCCCAGGTGGTCGAGTATTTGGAAGCGGAGAGGCCGGGCACCGGCCTCTTGAGTAAGCTCGCCAAACGGCTGGCACCCATCGGTCCTGAAGCGCGTGCTCCTCGGCCAGCCGGCCAAGGGGGTGGCCGCCGTTCGGGAGCAGGAGCCTGATGCCGCGCCGGAGAGGCTGAAGAAGTCTCCCGCGCCGCTGTTCCACGCGGCGAGCCGGAAGATCCGCCGGGAACTCTACGAGGCTATAAGCACTTCTTCTCCGCCTTCCGAGATGCCGCCGCGCGACTGCGAGCCGGGGAGCCTGACGTTTTGTTTCCGCCTGGGAGCTTCCCGCCGGCCGCGCCCTGGGTGGCGGGGTAGAGCGCCAGGAGGGTACAGCTGAACATCTACTGGCTTCGGGTGCCTCTCGTGGGTGAGGGGGATGGTGTCTTCTCTAGATGCCGCCAGCAAGGTCGGCGGCGGTCATGTCTGCCATTTCCGAGGTTACTTACGCCTGTGTGTTGCCACTTCACCCAAGCCGGAGCGGCGACTCGGGCGTAAGTCGAGCGCGTCCAACCCCTCCGCCTCGCCTTCGTCTCGCCATTCGGCTGGCACCTATCGGCACCGGCCGGCGGGTCCCCTCGCTCGAGCACCTGGACAAGCTGTTGACGACGCTGGGAGCGGGGATCGAGGAGCTCACCTACGAGATGCGGACGATCCAGTACAAGGCGCCGAGCGCGCCGCTCGTCGTCTGGCCGCAGTTTCTGCAAACCCAGGAGGGCGCGGCGGCCGGCGCCCTGTTGACGGTTCTGCTCGACGATCTACGCCAGCTGCTGCTGGCGCAGGCGGAAGAACCCGCGGGAGAGCGACCCGCGGCCGACTCGAAACCTGTGCCGCCCGTGCCGCCCATGTTGCCAAAGCCGCTGCCGGCCAAGGCGCAACCGACAAAAGCGCCTCGGCGCAAACGAGAGTGAGGAGAAAAGAGGCCATGCGGTTCAGATACGACGGAACTCCCGCTCTGCGGCAGAGCTGTGGCAACCGGCTGCGCGCGGTGCGGCGCTGGTACAGGGCGGCGAGCCAGCGCACCCTGGCCGAGGCGAGCGGCATCAGCCGCAGCGCCCTCTGCCGCTACGAGAACGGCCTCGCCCTGCCCCAGCCGCTCCACCTCGGCCGCCTCGCCTTCACCCTCCACACGAGCGTCGAGTTCCTCCTGATCGGCGAGAACCCCCGAGCCGGGAGGACTTCGCGACCATGCGGCTGCACTTCCGGATGGACCGGATCTCCGTTCCCGAGGCGAAGAGCACGCTCCGGCTGATCGAGGGGATCTTGACGGGAGTGGACCGCCTGTCCGCGCGCGGCGGGCGGTAGGGGAGAGATCCCTCGGTCTCCGAGAGACGAGAGGGCACGGGGTCGCTTTGAACCTGCGGGCGGGCTCCTTCGGGCGCTCCGCGCAGCCCGTCGTCCATCCGCGGATTCAACCGGACCCAGTGCCGATCTCCCCCTAGAACGCCTGGACGAGCGCCCCGTCCGGCCGGTAGCGGGTCAACTTCCAGACATCCCAGAGAAGTTGGAGGACACAGCCGCCGCTGGTGACGAGGAGACCGATCCCGATCCAGTGGTTGATGAGTCTCAAGGCGTGCTGATGGGCGACGTCCCCGGTGAACCAGGCGCCAGTCCGGAAGGCGAAGAAGAGGGCGAGGAGGAAGAGGCTAGTGAGCGTAATCCGAGCCGCCGAGCGGAAGCGAGCCCAGACGGGGAGGACGAGGGTGATCGCGGCTGGGACGATCCCCGCGAGCGAGAGGAGGAGGAGCGGCAGGTAGAGCACCGGCAGGCCTGGGCCCGGCTGGAGGAAGGCGGCGGCGGTGCCGAGGGCCCAGTCGAGGTAGCGTGGCACGGCCAGCCACCAGGAGACGAAGAGGGCGAGGACTACGATCTCGGCGATCGATGTCGAGCGCGGGACGCGCGAGGGGTCGCGAGGAACGACCGGGAAGACGTGGAGATGGTCGAGCAACTGGAGATGTCGTACGGCCCGCCCAATCCGACTTACAGCGTCTACGACACCCTGAAGGTAACGAGGGCCCCGCAGGCCGTACGAAGCGGCGCGTTCGGTCGCCCCGGATGGCGCCGACACGGCGAGTCGTGCATGAGGATCTTGTGTTATCCTTTTGTGCGATGAAGGGAGCGCTTTGAGGGAAAGAATCGTGATGTGGCGTCGTTCCTTTGCCTGAGGAGGCAGCCGGTGCACTTGGCTCTAGCTTTGCTGGTGCTCGGTTAGGACGGCTCCACGAGTGCCTCAGGTAGTACCGGGAGAATGCGGCAAGGGGTAAAATGAAGTAACACCGGATTCGTAGAGATGGAGCCAATCTGGGCGTGCACATATGCGATATCACGCAGATGGCTCGTTTGTGGAGGCTCCAAGCGTCTTTATCTAGTAAGGGTACACCTCGAGGCTCTCCGGGAGCCCAAGGTAGAAAGGGAAGCAGACCCGCAAAGCCATCATGCTGACGGCGAACTCAACTGTCCCGAGGTCTCCCTGAACTTCAGAATGTACGTTCATCTTGTGATCCCGGATGGTTCCCAGGATTTCGAGGCTTCGCGACACCGTACTCGGCCCGCTTTCCTCTGGAGAAAGCCCGAGACGATGAATCGGGTGGGTAAAATTTACAATCCTTAGGGCTATCCTGCCAAGGAGAGGAAATGGTCGAGCATTTATTCAGGAAGACGACGTTCTTGGCGTTGCTGCTGTTGCTTGGTGCTGTCTCCTTAGCGAGGGCTGACCAAGCCTTCGCAATCCCGACCTCGGACAAAGTGATAAAGGGGGTACTCACTTTGCCGGATGGTTTCAAGGCTCAATTCGTAGTGAGGGATGGGACATGGGTGACAGTGGAGGACACAATCTCTCCTAATCGGTACTTCTACGCCTTTGACGGAATAGTTGACGCTCCTGGCAAGACGAATTTCCGAGTGTATGAGATTAAGCGCAGCTACCTTAGCAATATGTCCATCAATGACAAGGTGACCGAGCAAACCGACCCACCTCTGCCGCGGCACGGGCAGCCTGTCCAACGTGACATCCACGTCGGGCGATATGTGTTGTTTCCGTCTGCCCAAGGAATCAAGCTATCGGTGAAGGGGATTGAAGAAGGAATTTTCACCACTCCGCCTATCTCAGATCCATCGCGCATCCCTGCTTCTGAATTAGAGAAAATCTACGGAGCTGGCGCTTCGGGTAATGGAGCCTGCTGTGTTTCTTGCGGGGGCAGGTCTGTCTGCGCTACCGAAGTTTCGACTTCATGCGGCGCTTGCTCGGGCGGTGGCGGGGGGCTTTATCAATAATAATAGCCTTGGCGCCTCAGATCTTGGCCGGAGGCCCTTGATAAAGTTGAAGTGGGGTATATCCTGGAAGGTGTTTTTGGTCGCGATTGCAATTGCGGCCTATATTTTGTCTCAATTGTTCTGCAGTGGTAGGCTCGAAAGAATATCAAGGCTTTCCAAGAACGAGGAAATTCCTGGACCTGGCCCTGGGTTATCTGCTTCCCTTTTGAAGGGGTTATCGTTTTCTCCTTCAGGTGAGTTGGTCGGTATATATCAGCATCCCCACACGGGCAAATCAGGGGCGTCTGCAATTTCCGTTGTCCGCTGGGATGCTGTGTGGTTTTCTCCTAGCCGTACCGATATTGATTTGGAAAGGTTTGTCGAACCTGCGGAGTCAGGGGCTTTTTCTGCGAAGCCAAGTACTTTCGTGGAGGGCGGTGAAGCTATTCAATTGACTACACCCACGCCCGCGAATACAGCAATTTATCAGATATCTCGTGACGGGTACACCCTGGTTAGGTCTTGGCAAAATAACATTTATATTAATCATGTTGACGAGTTTGCGAGACTTGGTGGGCCTCTGGGAACGAGAGTAATTTCAATGGGGAGTCTCGCTCCCGTCGTGGCGTTGGCAATCCTTGAACCCGACCGAGCCGTGACGATTCATGCGAATAGTGCGTTTTGGGCTTGGGATTTAAAAGCTGGCAAGCGACTCGACGATTTGAACACACAATTAAGACCAGCCCAATGGTCGATCCTCTCTCGGGGCTCCTATGTGATGCTGTCAGCTCCTGGAGCTTGTCTGCGCTTCACTGTGATGCCGCAACGGTTGGATCACCTAGTTTTTTCTTCCATATCTGACAGTACTAGCGCGACTTTAACGGAGGCGGGGTCACCCATACTTGGTGCGGGGATGGGCATGGTGGTGTTCCCCCAAGTGTCGAGGAGCGGTCGCACGGTCAAGATAGAGGGGTTTTTGGGGCCAGTGCGAGCCTTGGCGTCTTATGACGAAACGGATACGATCGTAGGAGGCCAGGAAGCAGGCCTGTATTCAATCAGTAAGAGCTCGCGGATCGACCGTTTGCTTTGGACTCCACCGGTACGACGTATTGCTGTAAATTCAACTTCTTTGGCTTATGCCACAGATCAGGGAATAGCAGTTGCGCGAATCGGTAAGGAGTGGCGGCTGAGCGAGGATGGCAAGCTTCCGCTAGCCCTTATGTTTTCTTTGATAAGCGCGCTAGCGTTCATCCGGGTGATCATTTTTGATTGGCTGGATTGGAAGTTCGAAGAAAGTCCTGACCTTTTTCGTAAAAAGAAGTAGCTCTGTGCGACACTCATTCTTCTAGTTTTGCCGGACTTAGGGCGGCATTCTTAAGCTGCGCCAGGATGCGTAGCAGAATTTTTCTAATGTTTGCAGGATGACATCCGATCCGGGCCGCGAGTTCCGTCGGGCCCAATTCTTCGAAGAACCGAAGGTGGATAATGTCTCGATGCTCTTTACCCAAGCTCGCTGCTAGCTTCCTGATATCCAAGATGACATCGCATCCTTCTTGAGGAGGCGAACAGGTATTTGGAAGCGCCTGCAACTCCTCGTCACCGATCGACTGCAGCAACCGGCCCCACACCCGCTGCTTCCTGTGGTACGCGATGCAGAGGTTTTTAGCGGTGACCAGGATCCATCTTTCTTTTTGGTTGATCTCAGGCCAGTGGGTGAGCGCGATGATTATCGCGTCTTGAATGAGATCCTCTCCATCTTGGAGGGGGATCCGATAGTGTCCCGTCAAAGTCCGCAGCCGCGGTGTCAGGACCGCGAGAACTTCGGCGAGGTCTTCGATCTCTTTGGTCATCTCTAAGTACCGTTTACGAGATTGCTTCTACCGAAGCGCTACGAATCCCCCATCTCTTTGTGCTTCAGGCGTAGACACGAGGGGAGGCCAAAGAGGTTAGGCCCATCCCAAAATTTGCATGAAGGTGAAGGAGCCATAGCGCTTTTGAATAGAAGGCCCTTCAATTCTACTACGTTTCGCTCTCCCGTCGAGGGACAAGTTGGGCGTAAGCCGCGCTATACTCCCCCACGGACGCCGCACCCCCTCTGGCCCCGCGGGAGCGGTGACCTTCTACGTTCCCGATGACGCCTGGCGCTGGAGGAGGCGCGGACGACGATCTTTCCGGAGAGCCACTGGCTCGATGAGGTGGTATCGGCTCCTCGAAGAAGAAGGCCGAAGTCTACTACTGCCAGGCATGCGGAGACGCCAAGGAGGAGTGGCGCGCGAGCCACCCGGACACGTCGCGACCTGCTCCCGTCGGAGAGAAAACGTCTCATCCCCCTAGACATACCCTCCCAACCTCTGGCACAATACCCGTCCCTCTCCTCGAACCGCCCCTCCAGGGGGTGTCCGCAGCGGCAGGGAAACGAAGGGTCCAGTTGTTCTTCCGAGGCACAAGGGCTTTACACGAGCGGGAAGAAGTCATAAGATTGTCCGGTTTCACTGCCAGCGTCCCGGGCAACGGCGTCGGGCGGCAGTATAGGAATGTCCGGCATGCTAGCCACCGAGAGTCCGGCGAAGGTCGGGCGACCGGGGGTGACCGGGCGAGTGTCCCAAAGCCCACGTGGCTCAGTGGTAGAGCACTTCCTTGGTAAGGAAGGGGTCACCGGTTCAAATCCGGTCGTGGGCTCCATACTTCAGTCATCATCAAGATACCAAGATCACTATAGGCACCAAGAGAGCTTAGGAGGCACCTGAAGAGCCATGGGTAAGGAAAAATTCAACCGGAACAAGCCGCACGTCAACATCGGCACGATCGGCCATGTCGACCACGGCAAGACGACGCTGACCGCGGCGATCACCCGGGTGCTGGCTTCCAAGGGTCTCGCGAGCTTCGTCGCCTTCGACCAGATCGACAAGGCGCCGGAGGAGCGGGAGCGGGGCATCACGATCGCCACGGCGCACGTCGAGTACCAGAGCGAGAAGCGCCACTACGCGCACGTCGACTGCCCGGGCCACGCCGACTACGTGAAGAACATGATCACCGGCGCGGCGCAGATGGACGGCGCCATCCTGGTGGTGTCGGCGGCGGACGGCCCGATGCCGCAGACGCGGGAGCACATCCTGCTGTCGCGGCAGGTGGGCGTGCCGTACATGGTGGTGTTCATGAACAAGTGCGACATGGTGGACGATCCGGAGCTCCTCGACCTAGTCGAGCTGGAGCTGCGGGAGCTTCTGTCCTCCTACGACTTCCCGGGCGACGACATCCCGATCATCCGAGGCTCGGCGCTCAAGGCTCTGGAGAGCGGCAAGGCCGACGACGAGTGGGGCGCCAAGATCATCGAGCTGATCGATGCGGTCGACTCCTACATCCCGGTGCCGGAGCGGGCGATCGACAAGGACTTCCTGATGCCGATCGAGGACATCTTCTCGATCTCCGGCCGCGGCACGGTGGTGACCGGGCGGGTGGAGCGCGGGATCGTCAAGGTCGGCGACGAGGTCGAGATCATCGGCATCCGTCCGACGGTGAAGACGATCGTGACCGGGGTCGAGATGTTCAAGAAGCTCCTGGACCGGGGCGAGGCGGGCGACAACATCGGAGTGCTGCTCCGCGGCACCAAGAAGGACGACGTGGAGCGCGGTCAGGTGCTGGCGAAGCCGGGGTCGATCACGCCGCACACGGTGTTCAAGGGCGAGGTGTACATCCTGACCAAGGAGGAGGGCGGGCGTCACACGCCGTTCTTCAACGGGTACCGGCCGCAGTTCTACTTCCGTACGACGGACGTGACGGGAGTGGCGAAGCTGCCGGACGGGACGGAGATGGTGATGCCGGGGGACAACGTGAGCCTGGAAGTGACGCTGATCGCGCCGATCGCCATGGAAAAGGGCGTGCGCTTCGCCATCCGCGAGGGTGGCCGCACGGTCGGCGCCGGCACGGTTACAGATATCGTGAAGTAAGAAGGCGGAGAAGAGTTTCGATACAGGCCAGTAGCTCGAACTGGTAGAGCATCGGTCTCCAAAACCGAGGGTTGGGGGTTCGAATCCCTCCTGGCCTGCCAAATTTTTCGAGCCTAGACGTTTTACCGGGATCGAGGAAAAAGCCATCATGGGTTGGATCGTTCTGCTCGTCGTCGTCGCGGCGCTCGCCGGCCTGGGATACTGGGTGTGGAGCGCCGGGCACTGGAATCGCGGCAGGGACTTCCTCCGCGAGACCAATATCGAGATGAAGAAAGTCTCCTTTCCAGGCAAGGATGAGGTGATGTCGACGACGATCATCGTCATCATCGTCAGCTTCATCTTCGCGGTCTTCCTCTGGGGGGCGGACGTCATCATCCACAAGGGCTACGAGTGGATCATCAACAAGCTCTAGGGGATGGCCATGGCAGATAGCAACGAAGTGACCTCGATCGCGACCGAGCGCAAGTGGTACATCGTCCACACCTACTCCGGTTTCGAGGAGCGGGTGAAGGAGACCATGCGGCAGCGCGCCGACGCGCTCGGCATGGGCGCGGCGTTCGGCGAGATCCGGATTCCCACCGAGACCGTGGTCGAGTACAAGAACGGCAAGAAGCGCGAGACGCAGCGCAAGTTTTTCCCCGGCTACATCCTGGTCGAGATGGAGATGTCCGACGCCGCCTGGCACGTGGTCAAGAACACGCCCAAGGTCACCGGCTTCGTGGGGACCGGCAAGAAGCCGACCCCGCTCTCCCAGCTGGAGGTCGACCAGATCCTGGAGCAGGTGGTCACCGCCAAGGAGAAGCCAAAGCCCAAGTACCTGTTCGAGAAGGCCGAGCCGGTGCGGATCACCGACGGCCCGTTCAACAACTTCACCGGCGTCGTGGACGAGGTCAACCTCGACCGCAACACGCTCAAGGTGATGGTCACCATCTTCGGCCGGCAGACGCCGGTCGAGCTGGACTTCTCGCAGGTGCAGAAGATCTAAGGGTCCTTTCGATCCGAGGACGGACTCCTGGCTGCGCGAAGCGCCCGAAGGAGTCCGCCCGCAGGATCAAAGGACCCGCGATTTCGGCGGGACGTCGATAGGTCGATAGAAGAAGAGAGGACGGAGCGATGGCGAAGAAAGTCACAGGGATGGTCAAGCTGCAGATTCCTGCCGGGGCGGCAACGCCGGCCCCGCCCGTGGGCCCGGCCCTCGGTCAGGCGGGCGTCAATATCATGGACTTCTGCAAGAACTTCAACGCCCGCACCCAGGGGCAGCCGGGCATGATCATCCCGGTCGTGGTCACCGTCTTCTCCGATCGCAGCTACACCTTCATCACCAAGACGCCGCCGGCCGCCATTCTGCTGCGCAAGGCGGCGGGGGTGGAGAAGGGGTCGGGCGAGCCCAACAAGAAGAAGGTCGGCAAGGTGACCCAGGCGCAGGTCGAGGAGATCGCCAAGACCAAGCTGCCGGATCTGAACGCCGCGAGCCTCGAGGCGGCCATCCGGATCATCGAGGGTACGGCCCGCTCCATGGGCCTCGAAATTTCGGCGTAAGCGTCCCCACCATTGGGGGCGAGGAGACAATGACGTGGCGAAGCACGGAAAGAAGTTCAAGCAGGCGGTGACCAAGGTCGAGCCCCGGGTCTATCCGCTCCAGGACGCGCTCCAGCTGGCGAAAGACGCCTCGTTCGTCAAGTTCGACGAGACGGTGGAGATCGCGCTCCGGCTGGGGGTCGACCCCAAGCATGCCGACCAGATGGTGCGCGGCACCGTCGTCCTGCCGCACGGCCTGGGCAAGACCGCCCGCGTCCTCGTCTTCGCCTCCGGCGAGAAGCTCCGCGAGGCCGAGGAGGCCGGGGCGGACTACGTCGGCGGCGACGACCTGGCGAAGAAGATCGAGGGCGGCTGGCTGGAGTTCGACGCCGTCGTCTCGACCCCCGACATGATGCGGGTCGTCGGCCGGCTCGGCAAGGTGCTGGGCCCCCGCGGCCTGATGCCGAACCCGAAGGCGGGGACGGTCAGCTTCGACGTCGCCAAGGCGGTCTCTGAGATCAAGGCCGGCAAGGTGGAGTTCAGAGTCGACAAGACGGGCATCATCCACGCCCCGGTGGGCAAGCTCTCCTTCGGCACCGACCGCCTGAAGGAGAACGCCGACGCCCTGATCGGCGCCGTGCTCAAGGCGAAGCCCGCCGCCGCCAAGGGCAAGTACGTGAAATCGGTCGCCCTTTCCTCCACCATGGGCCCCGGCATCAAGGTGGACGAGAGCCTTTTGACGGTTGCGGCCGAGACTTAAAAGTGGGTACAGGGTCCGTTTGAATCCGAGGACGGACGACTGGCTGCGCGGAGCGCCCGAAGGAGGCCGCCCGCAGGTTCAAATGGACCCGGTACTAGAAAGAGAGCTAGGGAGAGACCCGCGATGCCCCTGACCAAGAACGACAAAGAGCAGCTCGTCGGCGACTATTCGAACGGCCTGGCCGAGGCCCCGCACGCCTTCCTCCTGAGCTACCAGGGGATCACCGTGCCGCAGGTGACCACTCTCCGCGACAAGGTGCGCCAGAGCGGCGGCTACTATGAGGTGGTCAAGAACACCCTGGCGCTCCGCGCCATCGACGGCAAGCCGCTGGGGGGCTTGAAGGAGCACTTCGTCGGTCCCACCGCGGTGGTCTACAGCCGCAAGGACCCAGTGGCCCTGGCCAAGGCGCTCACCGACTTCGCCAAGGACGTGCCGGCGATCCAGTTCAAGGCCGGCCTGGTGGAGAGCCGGGCGATCGCCGCCGGGCAGATCAAGGATATCGCCGCGCTGCCCAGCCGGGAGGAGCTCCTCACCAAGCTCGTTTTCCTCCTGCAGTCGCCGATCGTCCGCTTCGTGCGGGTGCTCGCGGCGGTGCCGCAGAGCTTCGTCACGGTTTTGGACCAGATCAGCAAGAAGAAGGGCGAGGGAGCTCCGGAGGCCTCCGCGGCTCCAGAAGCCCCCGCCGCGGACGCCGCGACAGACGCCGCCCCCGCAGAGCCCCCGGCCCCGTAGACGAGAGAACATCGGGGCTCCGGCCCTTCAAGAGATAAAAATCCCGGACTCAAAAAACGGTCCGCAGCCCTCGAAGGAGAGAAGACAATGGCAATCGCGACCCAGGAATTCATCCAGCAGATCGACACGATGACGGTGCTCGAGCTCAACGGCCTCGTCAAGGCCTTAGAGGAGCACTACGGCGTCTCGGCGGCGGCTGCCGCCGTCGCCATGCCGGCCGGAGGCGGCGCCGCGGCGGCCGCGCCGGTCGAGGAGAAGACCGAGTTCGACGTGGTCTTGAAGGACATCGGCGACAAGAAGATCAACGTCATCAAGGCGGTCCGCGAAGTGACGAGCCTCGGCTTGAAGGAAGCCAAGGATCTGGTCGAGTCCGCTCCCGCCACGATCAAGGAAGGCATCTCCAAGGACGAAGCCGAGGCCATCAAGAAGAAGTTCGAAGAGGCCGGAGCCAAGGTCGAGCTCAAGTAGTGGGGCGAGGAGCCTAAAGGTACGAGACAGATTACGAGGATCGACCAGGCTGGGATGAAGCGTATCGGCGCCGATACGCGCCATCCTGGCATAAATCGAGAGCCCCGGCTGTTATCAACCATGCCCGGGAACCTGCCGCGAAGGCGGCGGGTCGGGCATGGTGTCCCTTGCTTCTGGGCGGAAGCGAGGGGCCGACCCATGGTACCCCTGGTAACCGCTTGGGCCAGTCGCTTGGGCCAGCTGCATAAAAGTCCAGACAGTACGAGGAGACCGCAAGGACCATTCTATGGATAAATCCCTCAACCAGCGCAATGGCCATCGCAAAGATTTCTCCCGCATCACGACGTCGCTGCCGATCCCGAACCTGATCGACGTCCAGCGGAGGTCCTACGAGCGCTTTCTGCAAATGAACCTCCTCCCCGAGGAGCGGGCGAATCAGGGCCTGCAATCGGTGTTCACCAGCATCTTCCCCTTCTCGGACTTCCGGGAGACCTGCTCGCTCGATTTCGTCAAGTACTCGATCGGCGATTGGCAGTGCAAGTGCGGGGAGCTCAAGGGGCTCGAATACCTGCGGATGACCTGCACCAACTGCGGTGCGAAGATCATGACCGACCATCCCCACGAGGAGACGGTCACCTGCACCGAGTGCGGTTTCGTCAACAAGAACCGGGTCACCAAGTGCGACATCTGCGGCAACCCGGTCGACCTGCAGCTCAAGTACTCGATCTCCGACTGCCAGGAGCGCGGCATGACCTTCGCCGTGCCCTTGAAGGTCACCTTCCGGCTCTTCGTCTATGACAAGGATCCGGAGACCGGCGCCCGCATGATGCGCGACGCCAAGGAGGAAGAGGTCTACTTCGGCGACATCCCTCTGATGACCGACAACGGGACTTTCGTGATCAACGGCACCGAGCGGGTCATCGTCTCCCAGCTCCACCGGAGCCCGGGCGTCTTCTTCACCCGTGAAGGCGCGCGCGCCTTCTTAGCCAAGATCATCCCGTACCGCGGCTCCTGGGTGGAGTTCGAGTACGACCAGAAAGACGTCCTGTCGGTCCGCATCGATAGGAAGCGCAAGTTCCACGGCACGGTCTTCCTGCGCGCCCTGGGTCTCGAAAGCGACGAGGCGATCCTCCGCCAGTTCTACATCCCGGTGGGCCTCTCCCCCGAGGGCGACGGCAAGTTCACCCTGCACGTGCCGCCCAAGGTCCTGGAGCCCGAGCGCCTGAAGGACCGGCAGAGCCGCGGCCGCCGCGAGTCCTACCCGATTTTCGCCGGCATCTCGCTCGACAAGGCGAACATCGGCAAGCTCGACACCGGCCAGACCCTGGCCTTCCAGGTCGACGCCGAGGATTTGGACCGCGCCTTCTTCATCGCCGACGTCGTCGATCTAGACACCGGCGAGGTGATCTTCGAGGCCAACGAGCTGGTCCCCGAGGACCTGGCCGAGCGGCTCGACGGGAGGAACTCCACTCCGACCCAGGTCTTCTTCCCGGACTGGGAGCTGACCGGCGCGACCCTCTCGAACACCCTTGCCAAGGACGCCAGCAAGAGCTCGAAGGAAGCCTTGATCGAGATCTACCGGCGGATGCGGCCCGGCGATCCTCCAACCCTGGAGAGCGCCCGTTCGCTCTTCTACGGCATGTTCTTCGATGCCAAGCGCTACGACTTCTCCCGGGTCGGCCGCTTCAAGTTCAACATCAAGCTCGACACCGAGGTGCCGGTCGACCAGAAGACCCTCTCGGCGGACGACTTCTTCAGGGTCATCGAGTACCTCCTTAGGCTCCAGAAGGACGCCGGGCGGGTCGACGACATCGACAACCTGGGCAACCGCCGGGTCCGCGCGGTTGGCGAGCTCCTGGAGAACCAGTTCCGGATCGGCCTCGTCCGCATGGAGCGGGCGATCAAGGAGAAGATGTCGGTCCACCAGGACATCGACTCGGCGATGCCGCACGACCTCATCAACTCGAAGCCGGTGATCGCGGCGATCAAGGAGTTCTTCGGCTCGTCGCAGCTCTCGCAGTTCATGGACCAGACGAATCCGCTCTCGGAGGTCACCCACAAGCGGCGGCTCTCCGCCCTCGGACCGGGCGGTCTGTCGCGCGAGCGGGCGGGGTTCGAGGTGCGCGACGTCCACGCCACGCACTACGGCCGGATCTGCCCGATCGAGACGCCGGAAGGCCCGAACATCGGCCTCATCTCGTCGCTCGCGACCTATGCCCGGATCAACGACTACGGCTTCATCGAGAGCCCGTACAAGAAGGTCGAGAACGGCCGCCTCATCGACCACTTCCGGATCGTCAAGGTGGGCGACGGGCCGCTCCGGCTGGGCCAGATCGTCACCAGCGACCAGCTGGCGGAGGAGAACGAGAAGCTCGGGAAGGCCGGCAAGCGGAAGATGGAGGCCGAGGCCCACGCCTTCTACCTCTCGGCCTGGGAGGAGGAGAAGTACATCATCGCCCAGGCCAACGCCAAGCTCGACGAGAAGAACTACCTGGTGCACGACCGGGTCGTCTCGCGGGCCGGCGGCGACTTCGTCACCGTCGAGCGCGACCGCATCGACTACATGGACATCAGCCCCAAGCAGCTGGTGTCGGTCGCCGCGGCGCTCATCCCGTTCCTGGAGAACGACGACGCCAACCGCGCTCTCATGGGCTCCAACATGCAGCGCCAGGCGGTGCCGCTGCTCCGCAGTGAGTCGCCGATCGTCGGCACCGGTCTGGAGGCCATCGTGGCCCAGGACTCGGGCGCGGTCGTCCTCTGCAAGCGGGGCGGCATCGTCGACTCGATCGACGCCGAGCGCATCATCGTCCGCGTCGAGGGCGAGGACATCGACACCGGCGAGGCCAAGGAGTTCGGTGCCGACATCTACCAGCTGATCAAGTTCCGCCGCTCGAACCAGAACACCTGCATCACCCAGAAGCCGGTGGTGGAGGAGGGGCGGCGGGTGAAGAAGGGGGACGTCCTGGCCGACGGCCCCTGCACCGAGGCCGGCGAGCTCGCCCTCGGCCGGAACGTCCTCGTGGCGTTCATGCCCTGGCGCGGTTACAACTTCGAGGACGCCATCCTGATCTCGGAGAAGCTGGTCCGCGAGGACTACTACACCTCGATCCACATCGAGGAGTTCGAGATCGAGGCGCGCGACACCAAGCTCGGCCCCGAGGAGATCACCCGCGACATCCCGAACGTCTCGGAGTCGGCGCTCAAGGACTTGGACGAGAGCGGCATCATCCGGATCGGCGCCACGGTCAAGTCCGGCGACATCCTGGTCGGCAAGGTCACGCCCAAGGGCGAGACCCAGCTGACCCCGGAGGAGAAGCTCCTCCGCGCCATCTTCGGCGAGAAGGCCGGCGACGTGAGAGATGCTTCGCTCAAGGTCCCCCCGGGGATCGAGGGGACGATCGTCGACGTCAAGATCTTCTCCAGGAAGGGAGTCGAGAAGGACACCCGGGCCAAGGAGATCGAGCAGGAGGAGATCGGCCGGCTGGAAAAGAACAGCAAGGACGAGATCCGGATCCTGACCGAGGAGCGCAACAAGAAGGTGAAGGACCTCCTCCTCGGCAAGAAGGTGACGGCGGTGGTCAAGGCGCGGACGGGGCAGGAGCTCCTGAAGGTCGGCGATCCGATCAACGAGGCGACGCTCGAGCGGTTGACCCGGCAGGAGATCCTTCGTCTGCCGGTCGACGAGCGGCGCCTGATCGACGCGGTCGAGATCGTCTACCGGAAGACCGATTCGCACATCGACGTCCTCCACCGGGTGAACGAGGAGCGCATCGGTCTCCTCCAGAAGGGCGACGAGCTGCCGCCCGGCGTCATCAAGCTGGTCAAGGTCTACGTCGCCATGAAGCGCAAGCTCCAGGTCGGCGACAAGATGGCCGGACGCCACGGCAACAAGGGCGTCATCTCGCGCATCCTGCCCGAGGAGGACATGCCGTACCTCCCCGACGGGACCCCGGTCGAGATCGTGCTCAACCCGCTCGGCGTTCCCAGCCGGATGAACGTCGGCCAGATCCTGGAGACGCATCTGGGCTGGGCGGGCCGGGTTCTCGGCCTGCGCTTCGCGACGCCGGTCTTCGACGGCGCGCGAGAGACCGACATCAAGGACTACATGGCCCAGGCGGGCCTGCCAAGCTCGGGCAAGACGCCGCTCTTCGACGGGATGACCGGCGAGCAGTTCGAGCAGAAGGTGACGGTGGGCTACATCTATATGTTGAAGCTCTCCCACCTGGTCGACGACAAGATCCACGCGCGGTCGATCGGACCCTACTCGCTCATCACCCAGCAGCCGCTGGGCGGCAAGGCGCAGTTCGGTGGCCAGCGCTTCGGAGAGATGGAGGTCTGGGCATTGGAAGCCTACGGTGCCGCCTACACTCTCCAGGAGCTTTTGACCGTCAAGAGCGACGACGTGGAAGGCCGGAGCAAGGTGTACGAAGCGATCGTCAAGGGTGATGTGCCGGAGGCCCCGGGCCTGCCGGAGTCCTTCAACGTTCTCGTGCGTGAGCTCCAGAGCCTCTGTCTCGACGTTGAACTCCTCAAGGCCTAAGGGAGGAAAACCAGTTGCAACCATTCAGCAGTTTTGACAAGCCACAGTCCATCAAGGACTTCAACGCGATCAAGATCTCGATCGCTTCGCCGGAGAAGATCCGTTCCTGGAGCTACGGGGAGGTCACCAAGCCGGAGACCATCAACTACCGGACCTTCAAGCCGGAGCGGGACGGACTTTTCTGCGCCAAGATTTTCGGTCCCATCACCGACTGGGAATGCCTGTGCGGCAAGTACAAGCGCATGAAGCACCGGGGAGTGATCTGTGACAAGTGCGGCGTCGAGGTCACCCGTTCGCGGGTGCGCCGCGAGCGCATGGGCCACATCGAACTCGCCTGCCCGGTCTCGCACGTCTGGTTCTTCAAGGGGCTGCCGAGCCGCATCGGGCACCTCCTGGACATCAGCCTGCGCGACCTGGAGCGCATCCTCTATTTCGAGAGCTACGTCGTCATCGATCCCGCCGAGACGGAATTGAAGGAACAGGAGCTGCTGACCGAGGAGCGCTTCCGCGAGCTGCGCGACAAGCTCGGCGAGGATGCTTTCGAGGCCAAGATGGGCGCCGAGGCGATCAAGGAGCTCCTGTCGCGGATCGACGTCGAGGAGCTTTCAGAAGAGCTCCGCATCATCATGCGGACGGAGACCAGCCAGATCCGGCGGTTGAAGGCGGCCAAGCGTCTCAAAGTGGTCGACGCCTTCCGCCGCTCGGGCCACCGGCCGGAGTGGATGATCCTGGACGTCATCCCGGTCATCCCGCCCGAGCTGCGTCCGCTCGTCCCCTTAGACGGCGGCCGCTTCGCGACGAGCGATTTGAACGACCTCTACCGGCGGGTCATCAACCGCAACAACCGGTTGAAGAAGCTCCTGGAGCTGCGGGCGCCCGAGGTCATCGTGCGGAACGAGAAGCGCATGCTCCAGGAGGCGGTCGACGCCCTCTTCGACAACGGCCGCCGCGGCCGGGTCCTGAAGGGCTCGAACAACCGCCCCTTGAAGTCGCTCTCCGATACGCTCAAGGGCAAGCAGGGGCGTTTCCGCCAGAACCTGCTCGGCAAGCGCGTCGACTACTCCGGCCGTTCGGTCATCGTCGTCGGCCCCGAATTGAAGCTTCACCAGTGCGGCCTGCCGAAGAAGATGGCGCTCGAGCTGTTCAAGCCGTTCATCTACAACCGGCTGGAGGAGAAGGGGCTGGTCGGCACGATCAAGGCCGCCAAGGAGATGGTCGAGGCGGAGGTCGACGAGGTGTGGGACGCTCTGGAGGAGGTCATTCAGGACCATCCGGTGCTCTTGAACCGCGCACCGACCCTCCACCGGCTCGGCATCCAGGCGTTCCAGCCGACCCTGATCGAGGGCAAGGCGATCAAGATCCATCCGCTCGTCTGCGCCGCCTTCAACGCCGACTTCGACGGCGACCAGATGGCGGTTCACGTGCCGCTTAGCCCCAAGGCGCAGATCGAGAGCCAGGTGCTGATGCTCGCTTCGAACAACGTGCTGTCGCCCGCTCACGGACGGCCGCTCGCAGTGCCGACCCAGGACCTCGTTCTCGGCGGCTACTACCTGACCCTCGGCAAGGCCAACGCCAAGGGGGAGGGGCGGATCTTCCCCGACTTCGACTCGGTGCTCCTGGCGCTCGAGTCGGGCGAGGTCGAGACGCTCACCCCGATCAAGGTGCGCTACACGGGCTCGATCATCAACCTCGATACGCAGTACGACAAGCAGGACATCGTGCACGCCGAGCTCGAGGAGATCGACAAGAAGCTGATCGAGACGACCGTCGGCCGGGTGATCCTGAACATGCACCTGCCGAAGGAGATCCCGTACATCAACGGCCTCTTGAAGAAGCGCGGTCTCCAGGACCTGGTCGGCTACTGCTTCATCAAGCTGGGCAACGCGGCGACGGTCAAGATGCTCGACGAGGTCAAGGAGGTCACCTTCCTCTATGCGACCCGCGCCGGGATCTCGTTCGGCGTCGACGACATGGTGGTGCCGGTCCGGAAGCCGGAGATCCTGCAGACGGCGAGGAACGAGGTGATCGAGATCGAGAAGCAGCGTTCGGCCGGCGTCATCACGCAGGGCGAGCGCCACAACAAGATCATCGACATCTGGCACCGCGTCACCGAGAAGGTCTCGGAGGAGATGTTCCGCGAGATGCGGCAGGTGGAGGCCGAGAGCGGCGAGTTCAACCCCATCAACCTGATGGCCGACTCGGGCGCCCGCGGCTCGCGCGAGCAGGTCCGCCAGCTCGCCGGGATGCGCGGCCTGATGTCCAAGCCCTCGGGCGAGGTCATCGAGACGCCCATCGAGGCCAACTTCCGCGAGGGCCTGACCGTCCTCCAGTACTTCATCTCGACCCACGGCGCTCGCAAGGGCCTGGCCGACACGGCGTTGAAGACCGCGGACTCGGGCTACCTGACCCGCCGGCTGGTCGACGTGGCGCAGGACGTCATCATCAACGAGATCGACTGCGGCACGATCGACGGCATCTACGTGTCGGCGATCATGGAAGGGGGCGAGATCCTGGAGCCCCTTCGGGACCGCATCGTCGGCCGCGTCGCCCAGGAGGACATCTACGACCCGATGACCGGCGAGCTGATCATCGCGGTCGGCACCGAGGTCACCGACTACCTGGGGAGCGCGGTGCAGGCCGCCGGCATCGAGCGGGTGAAGATCCGCTCCGTGCTGACCTGCGAGACCCGCCGCGGGGTGTGCGCCAGCTGCTATGGGCGCAACCTCGCCTCGGGGAAGATGGTCGAGATCGGCGAGGCGGTGGGCGTCATCGCCGCGCAGTCGATCGGCGAGCCGGGCACCCAGCTCACCATGCGTACCTTCCACTACGGCGGCACGGCGTCGCGCGTATCCGAGGAGTCGAAGCACGTCGCCAAGAACCCCGGCCGGGTGAAGTTCTTAAACGTCAACACGGTCGAGAGCCGGCGGGGATCGCTCGTCGTCATCAACCGGAGCGGCAAGCTGGTCATCGTCGACGAGAAGGGCCGCGAGCGGGAGCGCTACGCTCTCACCTACGGCTCGCAGCTTCTCGTCCATGAGAACGACGAGGTCCAGCAGGGAACCGAGCTCGTCACCTGGGACCCGTTCACCTACGCGATCCTTTCGGAGATCGCCGGGCAGATCGAGTTCCAGGACATCGTCGAGGGCGAGAACGTCCGGGAGGAGACCGACAAGGTCACCGGCCTCTCGCAGCGGATCATCGTCGAGGCCTCCGCCAACGAGAAGCGGGTGCCGGCGATCTCCGTCCACGGCGAGGAGGGCCGGCAGAAGCGGTACCTCCTGCCCTCGGGCTCGCATCTGATGGTGCAGAACGGCCAGGAGATCCATCCTGGCGACACGCTGGTCAAGATCCCGCGTGAGACGACGAAGACCAAGGACATCACCGGCGGTCTGCCGAGAGTCGTCGAGCTGTTCGAGGCGCGGAGCCCGAAGGAACCGGCGATCATCACGGAAATCGACGGTGTCGTCCACCTGGGCGACGTCCACAAGGGTATGCGCAAGGTGATCGTCGAGAGCGACATGGGGGAGACCCGCGAGTACCTGGTGCCGCGCTCGATTCACATCAACGTGCAGGAGAGCGAGCGGGTAAAGGCCGGCGAACCGCTGATCGACGGTCCGATCAACCCGCACGACATCCTCCAGGTGTTGGGCGAGAAGGAGCTGCAGCGGTACCTCACGGACAAGATCCAGGAGGTCTACCGTTCGCAGAGCGTGGCGATCAACGACAAGCACATCGAGGTGATCGTGCGCCAGATGATGCGGTCGGTGAAGATCGAGGAGGTCGGGGACACCGAGTTCCTGATCGACGAGCAGGTGGACCGCTGGCGGTTCAACGAGGAGAACGACCGGGTCCTGGCAGCGGGCGGTACGCCCGCGGTCGGCCGGCCGCTCCTCCTCGGGATCACCAAGGCGAGCCTCTCGACCGACAGCTTCATCTCGGCCGCGAGCTTCCAGGAGACGACGCGGGTCCTGACCGAGGCGGCGATCAGCGGCAAGATCGACAACCTCCGTGGCCTCAAGGAGAACGTCATCGTGGGCCGGGTGATCCCTGCCGGCAGCGGCATGCACCACTACCACGACTTCCATATGGCGGAAGAGTTCATCGAGAACGAGCCGGAGGCGGAGGAGGAGCTCTTCTTCGAGTTCGGCGAGGAAGAGGTGATCCGCACCTTGCCGCAGGAGGTCGAGAGCGAGTAAGGCTCCCGACCGGTTACAAGAGTTCGAAAGGGCGGCCGCGAGGCCGCCCTTTTCGTATACTGTCTGGAATGCAGGAGAAGGAGAAGAAGATGCAGCAGAGAAATCTCGGCACCCAGGGGCTCACCGTCTCGGAGCTCGGCCTGGGCTGCATGGGGATGTCGGAGTTCTACGAGGGGAGAGACGACGCCGAATCGATCTCCACGATCCACCGCGCCCTGGCGCTCGGGGTCAACTTCTTCGACACCTCGGACATGTACGGCCCCTACACCAACGAGGTCCTCGTGGGGAAGGCCTTGAAGGAGCATCGAGACAAGGTTTTCATCGCGACCAAGTTCGGCATCGTGAGGAACGAGGAGAAGGGGTTCCGCGGCATCTCTGGCGATCCGGCGTACGTGCGCCAGTCCTGCGAGGGATCGTTGAAGCGCCTGGGGGTCGACCACATTGACCTCTACTACCAGCACCGGGTCGACCCCAAGGTGCCGGTCGAGGAGACCTGGGGGGCTCTGGCCGAGCTGGTGCGGGAGGGGAAGGTGCGCTACCTCGGGATCTCCGAGGCGGCGCCGGCCACGATCCGCCGGGCCCACGCGGTCCACCCCATCACCGCCCTCCAGACCGAGTACTCCCTCTGGAGCCGCGACCCGGAGGACGAGATCCTCCCGACCGTCCGCGAGCTGGGGATCGGCTTCGTGGCCTACAGCCCGCTCGGCCGCGGCTTCCTGACCGGCGCCATCACGAGCCCCGAGGAGATCCCGGCGGGCGACTACCGCCGGAGCTCGCCGCGTTTCCAGGGCGAGAACTTCGCGCGGAACCTGGCCCTCGTCGAGCGGGTTCGGCAGCTCGCGGCGGAGAAGACCTGCGAGCCCTCGCAGCTCGCCCTCGCCTGGCTGCTCGCGAGAGGCGACGACATCGTGCCCATCCCCGGCACCAAGCGGCGCACCTACCTGGAGCAGAACGTCGCCGCGATCGACGTCCACTTGACCCCGGCGGATCTGGCGAGCCTCGACGAGATCGCGCCCAAGGGCGTTGCCGCGGGCGAGCGGTACTCCGACATGAGCGCGGTCAACCGTTAGGGCGGGGGAGGACGGTCCGTGAGGAAGAGGGCGGCGGCCCGAGGGTGTTACCATAGAGGGGTAACGAAAGGAACGCCGCCGCCATGCAGAACCGGAACCGGTTGGCCACCGTCCTCCTTCTCCTCTCCGGGGCTTTCGCCGCCAGGGCAGCCTCGGCCGATGTCGTCTATCTCACCAACGGCAAGACCTTCGAAGGGGTGATCGCCGTCGTCGCCGACTCGCAGGTCCGAATCAAGATGCCCGGTGGCGAGATCCGGCTGCCCCGTTCGAGCGTTGCCCGGATCGAGACCGCGGACTCGAGCTTCGCCGAGTACCTCCGCCGCAAGGAGGCGCTGGGCAAGGGGGCGGCGGCGGCCGACTGGCTGAGCCTGGCGCGCTGGTCGAAGGCCAACGGCTTCGACCAGGGGGTGCGCGAGGCGGCGCTCAAGGCGGCGAACCTCGACCCCCACCAGCCCGGCCTCGCCGGGCTCCTGCGGCCGCTCGGCTACGTCTTCGACGAGCAGCTCGACAGCTTCGTCCCCTATGCCGAGGCCATGCACCGGAAGGGCTTCGTGCAGGCGAACGGCCAGTGGATCACCCGTGAGGAGAACGCGGAGCGGGTGCGCGAGCGGGATGAGCACGAGGCGCTCCGCGCCGCCCAGGAGACCGCCGAGGCCAGCCGTCGCGCTGCCGAGGCGTTCGCCGCGATCGAGCTCTCCCGCGGGCCCCAGGCGAGCCCGGCTGACGCGGCACCCTACGACAACGGGTTCTACCTGCCGCCGGTGGCACTGGGCTATGGCTACGGGTCGGGCTTCTCCTATTTTGGTTCGGGCGGCTCGCGCGGTCACCACGGGTCCCATTCGGGGCGGTCCGGGGGGCCCTGGCGCCAGGGTCACTCGGGGGGGGCCGGAGGGTTCGTCGGCAGCGGCTACGACCAGCTCATCGGCCGCCAGCCGGGGAGCCTCTTCCCCGTGGCGCCAGCGGCGCCGGGCAGCTCCGGCCATTCCGTGAAGAGACATTGAGCCTCGGCCGGCCCGCCGTCGAGCCCGCCACCGAGCCCGCCGTCCAGATAACGGACCTCCGGAAGACCTACGCCGGTAGGTCCGGGAAGACCGGGAGGGCCGGAGAAGTGGAGGCACTCTCCGGAGTGTCCTTCACGGTGCAACGAGGGGAGGTCTTCGCCCTCCTCGGTCCGAACGGGGCCGGCAAGTCGACCACCATCCGCATCCTGACCACCCTCTCCGCTCCCACCTCGGGGACGGCCCGGGTGGCCGGCTTCGACGTCGTCAAGGAGCCCCGGGAGGTGCGGCGCCGGATCGGCTACGTGGCCCAGGCCTCCGGGGTCGACCCGACGGCGACCGGACGCGAGAACCTGCTCCTCCAGGGTCGCCTCTTCCGCCTCCCGACCTCCATCCTCCGTACCCGGGTGGACGAGCTGCTGACCCTCTTCGCCCTCCGAGAGTCCGCGGACCGGGCGGCGCAGACCTACTCGGGAGGGATGAAGCGGCGGCTCGACGTCGCCATGGGACTCGTCCACACCCCCGAGGTCCTCTTCCTCGACGAGCCGACGACCGGGCTCGACCCGGAGAGCCGTTCGGTGATGTGGCAGGAGCTGCGGCGGCTGGCCCAGGGGGGGCTCACCCTCCTCCTCACCACCCACTATTTAGAAGAAGCGGACCAGCTCGCCCAGAATCTGGCGATCGTCGACCGCGGTAGAGTGGTGGCCGCGGGGACCCCGGACGAGCTGAAAAGAAGGTTCGGGCGCCCGTCGCTCGACGAGGTCTACTTGACCGCCACCGGCCACGCCTACCGCGCGGAAGGGGCGCCGGGGGTGTAAAGGCCGCGGGCGACGATGGGGGCGGGCTGCGGGCGGTGCTCGAACTCGCCCTTCGGGCTCAAACAGGCTGCGCTCCGTCCTCGCCCGCCCCACATCGTCACCCGCTACCGGTGGAGACAAGCGAGATGGATTTTTTGCGCGACACCTGGTATCTCTTTCTGCGTCTCCTCCGCGCCACGGTGCGGATGCCGGTTTTCGTCCTCATCTCGGTCGTCCAGCCCATCCTCTGGGTGGTGCTCTTCGGCCAGCTCTTCGGGGCGGTCGCGCACCTGCCGGGCTTCGGGGCGAGCTCGTATGTTCAGTACCTCGCCCCGGGGATCGCGATCATGACCGCCCTTTTCGGCGCCGCCTATTCGGGGATGGGGCTTCTGGGCGACATCGAGCGCGGGGTGCTCGACCGGCTGCTCGCCACCCCCGTCTCGCGCGGCGCCCTCATCGCCAGCCGCATCCTCCACTCCGGGTTGCAGGTGAGCCTCCAGGCGGGGATCATTCTCGCCGTCGCCGCCCTTCTGGGCGCCCGGCCGCACGGCGGTCTGCCGGGACTCGCGGCCCTGCTCCTCGCGGCAGCGCTCCTGGGCGCCGCCTTCGCCGCCTTCTCGAACGCCCTCGCCCTCCTCGCCCGACGCCAGGAGCTGATCATCGCGGTGATGAACTTCATCGTACTCCCCACGACATTCCTCTCGACCATGATGATGTCGGTCAACCTGATGCCCGGCTGGATCCGCGGCGCCGCCCGTTTCAATCCCGTCAACTGGGCGGTGGTCGCCGCCCGCGACGGTTTCGAGGGCCGGGCCCCGGCGGAGCTCGCTCTCCGGCTCGGGCTCCTCGCCCTCTTCGCCCTCGCCTGCGCTGTTTTCGCCACCGGCGCCTTCGGGCGCTATCGGAGGTCGATGTAAATGCGGAAGGATTGGAGCCTCGCCCTGATCGGCGCCGGAGCCATGGGGGAGGCGATCCTCGCCGGCCTGCTCGACCGCCAGCTCCTGGCCCCGGAGCGGATTCTCGTCACCACGCCGCGGCCGGAGCGGCGGGAGGCGCTCGCCGAGCGCTACGGGGTTCGCGCGACCGAGGACAACCGGGAGGCCGCCGCGGCGGCCGACGTCATCCTCTTTGCCGTCAAGCCGCAGATCCTGCCGCGGGTGCTCCCGGCGCTCCGCGGAGAGATCCCGCCGCAGTGCCTGGTGATCACGGTCCTCGCCGGGACGCCGATCGAAACTTTCCGGGAGGGGCTGAGGCATGAGGCGATCGTTCGCGCCATCCCCAATCTCCCGGCCCAGATCGGGGCGGGGATGACGGTCTGGACGGCGACCGCGGCGGTGACCGGAGAGCAGCGGATCGCGACGGCGGCGCTGCTCGGTGCCCTGGGCAGGGAGCGCTACGTCGAGGACGAGAGTCAGGTCGATATGGCGGCGGCGCTCTCGGGGACCGCACCGGCTTTCTGCTTCCTGCTGCTCGAGGCCCTGGTCGACGCGGGGGTGCACCTGGGCGTCAAGCGCGAGGTCGCCCAGGAGCTGGTACTCCAGGGCATGCACGGCTCCCTCCTCTTCGCCCAGCAGTCGGGCCTCCATCCGGCCGAGCTGCGCGGCAGGGTGACCTCCCCGGGCGGCGTCTCGGCCGACGCCCTCTATACCCTGGAGAAGGGGGGCCTCCGCACGGTGATGGCGGACGGCGTCTGGGCCGCGTACCGGCGGATTCTGGAGCTGGGGCGGGGGGAGACGCTGCCGGCGGCGGGGCGGACGGGCCCCGGCGCCGGTCCCGCCGGCGCCGGGGATACTCGAGAAACTTCCTTAGAACTTGGTGTCGAGGGTCACCCGCAGGCTCCGGGCCGGCAGCAGGTAGACCTGGCCGCCGCCGAGCTCGCTCAAGGAGACCGGCGCGCGGCTGTCGTTCAGGTTGAAGCCTTCGACCCGGACGCCGAAACGCTCGAAGGTATAGCCGAGGCCGGCGGAGACGGTGCTGTAGCTGGGGGCGAAGGTCTCGTTCACCTCGTCCAGGAAGCGGCGATCCACCCAGTTGTAGGTCGCCCAGACCGAGAGGCCGCGGGAGGGCGCGTAGGTGAAGCCGGTCGAGACCAGGTTGCGGGCCGAGAACGGCAGGCGGTTGCCGCGGACCTGCTCCGGCTCGGGTTGATCGAAGATCGCCGCGAAGTTCGTGTAGCGGGCGTCGTGCAGGCTGTAGCCGAGCTGCCAGCGGAGGTCTGGCAGGATGCGGTAGTCGGTCTCCAGCTCGAAGCCGCGGAAGCGCTCCTGGCCGGCGTTGACCAGGCCCGGGAAGCCGTTGACGAGCTGCGCCACGACGAGATTCGAGAAATCCATCTGGAATACCGAGAGGTCCCAGTGGAAGCGGTCGCCGAGAATTCCCTTGGCCCCGAGCTCGTAGCTCTCCGCGGTCTCCGGCTTGAGGATGCTGCCGTCCGCGTCCGGTCCGAAGTCGAGTGCCGCGGGCTTGAAGGTGTTCCGGTAGTCGGCGTAGAGCCAGAGCGCGTCCTGGGCCGACTGGCAGGCGAGCCAGGAGACCCCCGCCGCGCCGCTCCCCCGGGTGACCGTCCGCCGGGCGGAGGTGAGGTCCGGCTCCTCGCCGACCTCCCCCTGGCGGGTGTCCTGGGATTCGCTGGTGTGGTTGAGCCGGCCGCCCACCTGGAAGCGCAGGCGCGGGGTGGGGCTCCACTCGGTCTGCAGGTAGAGCCCGGAGAAGTTTCTCTTGTCCTTGAGCTTCAGATCGCCGGCCGGGGGCAGCTCGGAGAGCGAGGGGACCTGGCGGCCGTCGAGCGAGGCGAAGTAGTCGAAGTCGCCGGAGTGGAGATCGGCGTTGCCGTAGAGGTGGTCGACCCCGGCGATGAGCCGGAGGTTCGGCCGCAGGTCGAAGGCGACGTGGGTGTCGAAGTAGAGGTCGTCGACCGTCAGGTCCTGGCGGAAGCCGTTGGCGTTCGGGTCGTCGGTCGACACGTCGGTGAGGAAGCCGCGCCCCACCGTCCGGTCGGTGCGGGTGAGGGCTAAGGTGGTCGACCAGGAGCCCGCGGTGCTCAAGGCTCGGTCGTAGCCGCCCCGCAGCTGGTAGCGGTTCTCGTCGATCTTCGAGCCGCGCGGGTTGAAGTTGGCGTCGATCGGCGTCGCCGGGGTGAAGCTCGGCCCGTTGACGGCGGTCGGGCTCGGCGGCTTCTGGTTGGCGAGGCCATCTTCGAAGTCGATATGGAAGGCCCCGTCGCCCGCCTTCACCTCGCCCCGGTAGAGCAGGTGGCCGCGGCTGATCGAGGTCAGGTCGTCCTTGAAGCCCTGCTTCTCGCCGTTGACGACGAGCGACTGGTGGTAGTTGCCGATCGCCGGCAGGCCGGTCGAGACCGCGGCGCCGCCGCTGCCGTAGCTCCCGCCGTAGATCCGCGCCGTGCCGCCCTTGGCGTCGGCGCCGTAGTGGATGACGTGGATGACCCCGACGAACGAGGTGGCCCCGTAGAGCACCGGCGCCGCGCCGCGGAGGATCTCGATCCGCTCGACTCCGTTCAGGTCGAGGGTGGGGAGGGCCGGGTTGAAGGCGCCGCCCGCTGGAACCCCGTCGACGACCAGGAGGAAGGCGTCGAACTCGCGGAGCCCCCAGATCTCGGGGATGGAGCTCGCCGGGCCGGCGTCGCCGCCCGGAGCGATGACGACCCCGGCGGTGAGAGCGAGGGCGCTCGCCAGATCGTAGGCGCCCCTGGCGCGCAGCTCGTCGCCGGTGACGATGGTGATCGAGGAGGGCACCGGCTCGACGTCCTCCGGCACCCGGGTGGCGGTGACCTCGATGCGCTCGGAGACGGTCGGGGTCGGGGTCGGCGGCGCCGCGGGCGTCTCCTGGCCTGAGGCGGGGGACAGGGCCGGCAGGAGCGCGGCGAAAGCGAGACAGAACGGCAGGGCGAGCCTGCCTGGAAGCTGTGGACGAACCATGAGAATCCTCTCCTTAAACCCGTCGTAAACGAATCCCGGCCCGCGGGACAGAGCCCGCGGCCGGCACGAAGGCGCGCGCGAGCGGCTTCCGGTCTATTCGTTCTGACGCTGGATAAGGAGGAGAATGTCGGCGGCCGGCGCTCCGGGCGCTCGCGGGCTCGCTGGGGTGCCGGCCCGCGGCGGGGGCTGGGTTGAGAGGACGACGAGATCGGCGGTCGGCGCTCCGCTGGGGGGCTCCTCGGCGGCGACCGCGGTCGGCCCCGGGATCCCCTCTGTCGAAGCGATCCCGCCGGGCACGGCGCGGGCGGGCTCGTCGGCCACCACCTCGCGCAGCTGCCCGCCGTGGCGCGAGCCCTCCACCCAGACGAGGACGCCCGGCTCTCCGGGACGGGCCGGCTCCCCCCGCCGCCAGACCGTCCGCGGGAGGTCGAGGGTGCTCTCGGCGATCGCCGGTATCCACGAGACCGCGGCGATGGTGAAGCGCTGCGGCAGCTCGAAAACGGTCTCCTGGCGCTCGTCGCCGACCCGGAGGAGGAGCCGGGCGTTGCGGGTCGGGAGAGCGGGAACCTTGAAATCGACCCGGCGCAATTCGCGGTCGAGATGCGGCGTGATACGGACGGGGTAGGTCGCGCCGCCGTCGAGCGAGAGGAAGGCCTCCCACTCCTCCCACCTCTCCTGCCGCGCGAGGCCGTCGAGCGGCGCCCATTCGAGGCTCGCCGTGGACCCCGCGGCCAGCACCATCCCGTCGCCGGGGGCGAGGAGGCGCACGGGAGCGGCCGCGCTGGCGGCGGTGGTCGTGAGTCCGACCGCGAGCATCGCGGCGACGAGGAACCGGCGTAGGAATCCGTGCATCGTTGTCCTACGATACAGGGTGCAACCCGAGACCGGCAAGGAGACTGCGATGGGCCTCATCATCGATCCGGAGATCTTCGCCACCTTTCCCGAGGTCCTCCTCGGGGTGGTCGTCGCGCGGGAGATCGACAACCAGGAGGACCCGCAGGAAGCCTCGGGCCTCGCCGAGCTCCTGCGGACGGAGGAGGCGAGGGTGCGGACCGAGCTCGCCGGCGCCGCCCTCCCCGAGCACCCGCGGATCGCCCCCTGGCGGGAGGCCTACCGGAAGTTCGGGGTCGCCCCGAAGCGGGCCACCTCGTCGATCGAGAACCTGCTCCGGCGGGTCCTCCGCGGCGAGGAGATGCGTCCCATCAACCGGCTGGTCGACCTCTACAACGTCATTTCCCTCCGTCACCTCCTCCCCGTGGGAGGAGAGGACCTCGGCTGCATCGAGGGCGACGTCCGGCTCGGTTTCGCTGCCGCGAACGAGCCCCCGGTCGCCCTCCTGGGGGAGGCCGAGGCCCGGCCGCCCCACCCGGGGGAGGTCATTTACCGGGATGCCGTCGGCACCCTCTGCCGGCGCTGGAACTGGAAGGAGGCCGCCCGCACCAAGCTCACCGCGGAGACGACCGGCGCCCTCCTCGTCATCGAAGCCCTTCCGCCCGCCGGCAAGGACGACGTGGAGCGGGCGCTCGCCGACCTGGTGGCGCTCGTCAGCCGGTTTTGCGGCGGCCGGGTGGAGGCGGATCTCCTGGACGCTTCCCACCCGGAGCTGCGCTGGGACTAGGCGGACCAGGCTGGGTCGGCGCTGGTGTCGGCTTTGACGAGGGCTTCGGCGCCGGCTTTGGTACGACTTTCGGTGGTGGCGGGTTGGCGATCTTCCCCAGGTGCTCCATGAAGAACATCTTGCCGCTCTCGAAGAGCGGGCCGCCCGGGGCCCGCCAGAGGACGGGGCGGAGCCAGGTGCTGACTTGAAAGGAGACCAGGGCGAAGAGGAGGAGCCAGAGGAGGATCGCCTTGCCCGCCTCCTTGATCTCGAACGAACGGGCGAGGAAACGGGCGCCGAACCCGGCGGCGACGATCCAGGCGAGGACGTGCATCCAGACGACGAAGAGGAACGATCGGCTGCTCACCGAGAAAAGCCAGGAGATCGGCATGAGGCCGATGAGCAGCAGGGCGAGCATGCCGGAGAAGCCGGCCACGACGTGGAGGAACGGACGGCGGGAGAGGGGGGCGCCGGCGAGAGCGGAGAAGATGTAGAGGCTCGGCAGGCAGAGTGCCAGGGAGAGGAGGACGATGAGCGGTGCCTTGAACGCCGAGACCAGGACCTGCGACCCGCCGGCGAAGAGCCCGGCCACGGCGCCATAGAGCACAAAACCGAAGAGCGAACCGCCGAGGAGGAGGAAGGCCGGCCGGTTCGAGCCTTCCTGCCGAGCCCGCAGGGCCACCTGCTCCGGGGTCTTGAGCAACTCGTCGAACGCCTGGAACGCCCCGGCGGGCTCCGGGATCGGCAGGGGCGGGCCCGCCGTCAGCCGGCGCTCTCCCCCCGCGGGTCCCCCCGCCAAGTTCCGCTTCCCCTCTTCGCTCATGGTCCGCTCCTCGTTTCAGTTTTTCCGTAGCAGGTACGGAAGGATGTCGGTAAGGACGAACTCATAGACGTTGCCCTTCAAGGCGTCGGCGCGCAGGAGCTCGATCGGGTGATAGATGCTGCCGACGAACGGCCGGAAGGCCCAGGCCACCTCGCCGCCCACCAGAGCGAAGGCGAGGACCCAGGCGAAGTAGGCCCGCCGCAGGTTGGGCGCCGTGCCGCGGATGCGGCGGAGCCCCCGCCAGAGGACGGCGGAGCCGGCGAGCCCGCAGGCGCCGACGAAGAAGGTGTGCAGGAGATAGAGCAGGTTGTGGGTGCCGCGCGCCGCGAGCGAGGGCGCGGGGAGAGAGAGGGTGAAGAACCAGGCGATCGGCGAGAGCGAGGCGAGGAGGAGGCTCGCCACGGCGAGGGCGAAGAAGGTGAGGACCGCCACCTGCCCGAAGCGGAGCGACAGCCCGAGGAGGCTCCCGACAAAGGAGTTGAAGAGCATGGTGAGCGCCGAGGTGAGGAGGAGGACCAGGGGCAGCTTGAGCGCCACGAAAAGGATCAGCGCGCCGCCGTGCCAGCCGCCGAGGACGATCCCGTAGAGACCGGCAGAGGGGACGAGGACGAGGACCAGCTCCAGCCAGAGACGCCCCAGGTTCCGGCCCGCCGCCAGATCGTCCATCAGGCGGTCGCGCCGGTGGAGGAGGAGCTCGAGCGGAGCCAGGAGGTTCGCCATCTTGGGTTCGGGTCGACTTGGGATCGTCTGGAGCTTTGTACGTTCGAGCCGCCCCGGGCGTCCCGCTCCGCGTCTCGATCCAGACGCTGGTATCATTCTCCGATGAACCGAACCGCTCTCCTCGCCGGCTCCGCGCTCGCCCTCCTTGCCCTGACCCTCCCGGCGCGGAACGCCGGGTCCCAAACCGCACCGCAGGCCAAAAAGCCCGCGACGCCCAAGGTGGCGACGTCTCCGGCGGCGCCCGCCCCGCCGAACGCGCAGGACCCCCCGGCAGAGAAGGTGTTCAAAAACGTCAAGGTGCTGACCGGCATGCCGGCCTCGCAGATGATCCCGGTGATGCAGCTCATGCGCACCTCGCTCGGCGTCGGCTGCGGCTTCTGCCACGTCACCGAGGGCAACCGCTTCGACCTCGACACCAAAGAGGAGAAGGGGACCGCCCGCGAGATGGTCAAGATGGTGTTCGAGATCAACAAGAACAACTTCGATGGCCACACCGTGGTCACCTGCATGAGCTGCCACCACGGCCAGACCCGGCCGGTGGCGGTCCCGCCGATCGGCGGCCCGCCTGCCCAGACCGCTGGCGCCTCTCATCCCCCTGGCCCCCCTGGTCAGAGCCCGGAAGGCGGAGCCCGGGAGGCGCTGCCGACGGCGGCCCAGGTCTTGGACCACGCCATCGAGGCGCTCGGCGGCAGGACCGCTCTCGCCGCGGTCACCAGCCGGGTCTCCCGCGGCACGGTGCTCCGCGCCAAAGTCCTCCAGCCCGGCACGCCGAAGGTCGCCAACCGGGGCGAGGAAGATCCCCTGGAGATCGTCCAGCCGGCGCCCGGCAAGCTGACCGCGACGGTCGCCGCGCCGGCGGGGAAGATCGTCGAGACCGTCGACGGCACGGTGGGTACGATCGAGACCCCGGCCGGCCGCAAGCCGCTCGATCCGCTACGGCTGCGCCAGCTTGCCGACGACGCCGACCTGCACCGGGAGATCACCTGGCGCGAGCACGCCGACAAGATGCGGGTCGTGGGCAAGGACGAGATCGACGGCCGCGAGGTCTACGTCGTCCGCGGCGCGACCGCGGACGGGCGTCGCCAGACCCTCTACTTCGACGTCCAGAGCGGTCTCCTGGCGCGCCGGCTGATCCTCGATCCCTTAGTGATCGGCGCCACTCCCGAGCAGCTCGACTACTCCGACTACCGGGACGCGGGCGGGGTGAAGGTGCCCTTCGTCGTCAAGGCCTCCTACCTGGACGACGACCATCTCGGCACGACCTGGAAGCTCGCCGAGGTCCACAACAACGTCAAGCCTTAGCCCGAGCGCTTCAGGTCGCGAAAGTGGCACATCGCATTGCTCCCTGACGGTTTGCCCTTCAATGGTCGATCTCAATGACATCAAAGCTAAGTTCCAGCGCAACGAATTCGAGTTCTCTCGGCACGCTGTCGATCAGTCGGTTATCCGACAGATCACAGTGCAAGAGCTTCGCGAAGCCGTCGCAGGGTCCGAGGTCATTGAAGACTACCCGACCGACAAGTATGGTCCCTCCTGTCTTCTCCTGGGCTTCACCCTCGGCGCTCGTCCGCTTCACGCCCAAGTCAGCTATCCCTCGCGTCCTCTCATCAAGGTCGTTACCATCTACCAACCCGACCCGGAACGCTGGGTCGACCATCGTCACCGGAGGTCACCGAAATGACGAACGACGTTTCTGATGAGATCTTCAGCGAAGAGCGCGTCACGTACACCTTGCAGGCGGGTGACCGCTTCTTCGTCATCGAGAATGTTCCGGCACGAGTCTCTCAGCGTACGGGCGAACGATTCTTTTCCCCGGAAACCGTCGAACGAGTCCAGGCCATCATCTGGGGACAGAGCACGCCGGTTCGCGTTCTTGAAACCCCCGTCTTTCAGTTCGCTGCGTAGAGATCTACCGAGCTTCGAGTTCGTTGACCCTACTTCAGGGGGACGGCGAGCCCCCGCCTACCCCTCCGCCTCCTTGACCATCCCCTCGAACCGCTGCTTGTTGACCGCCTTCATATAGGCGTCCCGCGCCGTCACCTTCCCGTTCTCGACCAGGACCATCAAGGCGTCGTCCATCAGCTGCATGCCGATGGCGCGGCCGCCCTGGATGACCGAGGTGATCATCGGGGTGTTGCCTTCGCGGATGATGTTGGGGAGGCCGGGGGTCTTGAGGAGAATCTCGTTGACCGCCAGCCGGCCGTTGCCGTCGGCGGTCCGGAGGAGGAGCTGGGAGACGACGGCGGCGAGCGACTCGGCGAGAGTCGTTCTCACCTGGGACTGCTCCTCGGCGGGAAAGGCGTCGATCAGGCGGTCGATCGTGTTGGCGGCGCCGTTGGTGTGGAGGGTGCCGAAGACGAGGGCGCCCATCTCGGCGGCGGTGATGGCGAGGGAGATGGTTTCCAAGTCGCGCATCTCGCCCACGAGCACGACGTCGGCGTCCTGGCGGATGGCGGCGCGGAGCGCGGCTCCGAAGCTCTCGGTGTCGGTCCCCACCTCGCGCTGGGAGAAGATGCAGGTGCGGTTGGTGTGCACGAACTCGACCGGGTCTTCGATCGTCACCACATGCTTGTGGTAGGTCGAGTTGATCTTGTCGATGATCGCGGCGAGCGTCGTCGACTTCCCCGAGCCGGTCGGGCCGGTCACCAGGACGAGCCCCTGCTGGAGGTGGGCTAAGGTCTCGATCGCCTTGGGGAGATTGAGCTTTTCGAGCGAGACGATGTTCTCCGGGATGATCCTGAAGACCGCCGCGGCGCCGTTTTCCTGGGTCAGGTAGTTGGCGCGGAAGCGGGCCACCCCCTCGAAGCCGTAGGCGAAGTCGAGGTCGCCGCTCTGCCGGTACTCCCCCCACTGCTCCTCCGTGGTGATCTCCTTGAGAAGCTCCAGGAGCGCCTCCTGGGAGAGGGTGGGCCAGCTCTCGATGGGATGGAGCTCGCCGTGCACCCTTATGCGCGGCGCGAGGGTCGACGCCAGATGGAGGTCGGAGCCGCCGCCGTCGCGCAGCATGAGGAAGAGCTCGTGGAGACGGGCCATCCGGATCTCTCTCCTTTAAGCGGGGGCCGGGACCGGGGCGCCCGGAACGGCAGGGGACGCCGCCGGCGCGCCGGTGAAGCGGGCCGGGTCCTCGGCGTTCCGGGCCGCCTCCTCGCGGGTGATCGTCCCGCTCTTGACCAGCTCGGCGAGCGAGGCGTCGAGGAGGCACATCCCATGGGTGCCGCCGGTCTGCAGGACCGACTTGATCTGGAAGGTCTTGTTGTCGCGGACGAGGTTGCCCACCGCCTTGTTGGCGACGAGGATCTCCAGGGCCGGCACCCGGCCGGTGCCGTCGGCGCGCGGGATCAGCCGCTGCGAGACGATGGCGCGGAGGGATTCCGAGAGCATGGTGCGGATCTGGTCCTGCTGCGACGGCGGGAAGACCCCGAGGACGCGGTTGATCGTGCGGATGGCGTTGTTGGTGTGGAGGGTCGCCATCACCAGGTGGCCGGTCTCGGCGGCGGTGAGCGCGAGCGAGATGGTTTCGAGGTCGCGCAGCTCGCCGATCGCGATCACGTCCGGGTCCTCGCGGAGGGCGGCGCGGAGCGCCCGGGCGAAGGACTGGGTGTGCGGCCCTACCTGGCGCTGGTTGACGACGCAGCGCTTCGACGGGTGGAGCACCTCGATCGGATCTTCGATCGTGATGATGTGGTCCCGCCGGTCCTCGTTGACGATGTTGATCATCGCCGCGAGCGTCGAGGACTTGCCGCAGCCGGCCGGCCCGGTGATCAGCACCAGCCCCTGGTGGAAGTTGGCGAAGCGGGCGAGCGCCGAGGGCATCCCCAGATCCGCCAGGCTGGGCGGCTGGGGGGGGATGGCGCGGAACACCGCGTCCCACCCGCGCTGCTGGCGGTAGACGTTGCCGCGGAACCGGGAGACCCCGGGGACGGTGTAGGCGAGATCGACCTGGCCGTGCTCGACGAGGAGCGCCAGCTGCTCGGGGGAGAGGATCTCCTCGATCGCCAACTGCGCCACGGCGCGGTCGACGGGGGTGGAATCGAGGTCGGTCATCCGGCCGTGCTGGCGCAGCCGCAGCGGGGCGCCGCTGTGGATGTGGATGTCGCTCGCCCCCTGGCCCACGGCGTATTCGAGGACGAGGTCGATCCGCCGCCGACCGTCCGGGACGGGGTCGGCGAGCGTGGGCACCCGGGCGACCGTCGGGCGGCGGCACGGGGCCGCCGGTGCCGCCGGCGTGAGCGGGGCTTCCACCTGGCGCTTGGCGAGGAGCTCCTGCTGGGCCGCCAAGAGCTGCTCGAAGCGCCGCTGCGGCAGCACCCCGCTCTCGACCAGGATCTCGCCGAGCTTCCGCCTCCCCCCCTCGCGACTCTGCTGGAGGGTGGCCTCGGCCAGCTGATCCTGGCTGATCAGCTTGTAGTGCAGCGCAAGCCGCCCGATGAGGTGGTCGTCCTGGCTCGTGCTCATAGATTTGGAGAGAGGCTAATGCACGCGGGGTGAGGCGTCAATCGGCGCCTTCCCGAACCGCTCCAGAATCCACTGGGTGACGATGTCGAGCACCTCGGGCGAGATCGTCTCCGCGCTCTTCGCATACTCCGAGATGTCGCCGGTCGTGGCGTGCTGGAAGAGATGATTGAGGTTGGGCAGCCGGCGGAGGGTGACGTCGGGGTCCTTCGCCGCCTTGAGCGCCTTCCCGATCTCCGGCAGGTTCAAGTCGGCGGAGACCTGGAGGTCGCGCTCGCCGTTCAACGCGAGGACCGGAATCCGCAGGTGGGTGAGCGCCGGCCGCGGGTCGTAGGCGAGGAAGAAGCGGAACCAGGGGGTGAGGGCGACGTCGACCTGCTTGTCGACGAAGGCTTCCGGGTTGTCGCCGAGCGACCGGCGCTCCGCCTCCGGTAGCCGGGCGACCTGGGCGCGGGCGACATCCGGAGCTTCGCCCGCAGGGCCACCGGGTCCTTCTCGGTCCGGATCAGCTCGAAGACCTTCCTCTGATCCGCGGTCTGGGTCTGAATTCTCCCCTCCGGCGCCCCTTCGGCGCGGGCGATCCGCGTTCCCTGGTCCAAGAGCACCTCGGCGCCGGGCAGACCGGTGCCGGCGAGCAGGATGACGAAGGCCACGTCCTTGGAACGGCTGGCGGCGAGCGGCGCGATGATGCCCCCTTCGCTGTGCCCGAGGAGGCCGATGCGGCCGGGCGCGATGTGGGGATGGCTCTTCAAGAACCGCACCCCGGCGAGCGCGTCGTCGGCGAAGTCCGCCGTCGTCGAGTTGGAGACGCTGCCGGTCGAGCCGCCGATCCCCCGGTCGTCCATCCGCAGGACGGCGATCCCCGCCCGGGTCAGGTGATCGGCGATCACCAGGAACGGCTTGTGGCCGAAGACCTCCTCGTCCCGGTTCTGGGCGCCGCTGCCGGTCAAGAGGAGGACGGCGGGGAAGGGCCCGGCCCCGGAAGGGAGGGTGAGGGTCCCGGCGAGCTTGACCCCGTTCGTCTCATAGTGGACCTCCTCCAAGGAGTAGGGGAAAGGGGGCTTGGGCTCCTGCGGATGGGCCGCAGCGGCGAGCCGATGCAGGGGGAGAAGCGGGAGGAGGAGCAAAAGCAGGAGCGAAAGCGGGCGATGACGGTGCCTGGGGCGCATGGGAGGTCCCTCTTTTATGGATACGATCTTTACCGGGGTTGGTTCGGCTGCTTCCTCGTCGTCTCCAGCAGATACCGCACCGCCCGTTCCAGTACCTCGTCCCTGCCGGCGCGGAGCCCCGCGATCGTCGGCTCGACGGGGAGGTCGGGCTTGAGGCCGACCCGCTGGAGCTGGCGGCCGTCGGCGTGGCGGACGTCGTGGCCGGTGAAGATGACGGCGATCCCGCCCGGCAGGGTGAGGCGGGTGATGTCGCCGTTGGCCCCGGCGGTGGGGGAACCGACGAACTTCGTCCCGTTCGCCGCCTCGTAGAAGAGGCCGGAGTGCTCGGACTGGCTGATCGCCCGGTCGTCGATCAGCATCACCGTGGGAGCCGCGTACTTCGGCTTGGTGGAGAGCGGTATCGCCTGGTCGAAGGCGAAGCTCGGCGTCTCGTTATCGCCGTCGGCGAGGGCCGAGACCTCGGCGCGGCGGAATCGCGCCCCGATCCGCACTCCGGCTTTCCCCCCCTCCTTGCCCAGCCGCGGCGCGATCCACCAGGCTGTGCCGTGGGGGTAGCCGCGCATGTCGAAGATGAGGCCGCGGGTCTTCGCGACCTGCTCGAACATGCCGTCCACCCCGCGCAGTCTCCAGGCGGGTGAGATCGACATAGCCGAGGTTCCCCGGCAGGATCTGCACCACCGGGCCGGTCCTCGCGGGCAGGTAGTACGAGCCCGCCGCCGGCCGCACGATCCGCACCTCCCGCCCGGCGCCCGTCCTGGCGAGATCGCTGGAGAGCGTGAGGACCGCCGTCGACCCCGCCGCACCGCCGGTCAGCAGGCCGCCGATCCGGTCGCGGAGCGCCGCCTCGGTCGAGGCGGTGACGAAACGCCGGAGGTAGGCGGCCCGGGCGGCGACCGGCGCGCCGTCGATCGCGAGGAGGACGTCGCCGATCGCGACCCCGGCCTGCTTCGCCGAGTCGTCGGCCGCCGTCACCACATAGGAGCCCTCGATCCAGCGCACCTCGATCGGCAGCCGGCTCTCGCCCCGGATCTTGGCGAACGCCGGATGACCGAAGACGTTGATATGGCCGTCGGGAACATGGGTCGTCATCTCGAGGACCGCCTCGGCATAGGCGAGGTCGCCCTCCGCGGTCTCCATCCGGCCGAGGAGCTGCGGGAGGACCGCGTCCCAATCGCCGATCAGGGCCTTGTAGGGATAGAAGTACTGGATGACGTTCCAGAAGCGGAAGACGGCCAGGAGCCGGTAGGGCAGATCCGGAGCGCGCATCTCCCGCATCTCCCGATAGCTGCGGTCGGGCTGAAAGACGCCCTCGGGCAGGGGGGAGACGGAGGCCGGCGCCGGCACCGCGCCTGGCGCCCGAGCCAGGGCGAAGGCCGCCTCCAGGGCCGCATCCGGAGCGCCGGGCTTGCCCGTGGCGGTCTCGGCGACTTCGGCGATCTCGGAGTCGGCGTGCACCCCCGGCCAGCCGGGAAGAGGGAGAGTCTCGCTCGTCCGCACCCGCGCCGTCATCCCCTCCCCGAGGTCGACGGCAGTGGTGGCGACGTTGGCGTCGGAGGCGAGCGTGCCCTCGCTCAGGATGCGCCCTTGGCCTCCGGCCTGAAGGGCGAGAGCGATCTCGGGGAGCACGGTGCGCCGGCCGACGACGAAGACCACCCGTTTCGGCGCCCGGGCCGCGGCCTCCGGGGAGGCGGGGGCGTAGGCGGTGGCGAAAGGGGTGGTGAAGGCCGAGTAGTAGGTGCCGAGGGAGATGTCCTGGCTGCGGTAGCCGGAGTGGAAGAGATAGCGCCGGCTGGGGGCGCGGAGCGGCCGGTCGACGAGGAGGCCGGCGATCCCGTCGAGGGCGGAGGAGTAGTCGACCCCGCTCTCGCCCTCGCCGGGCTCGCCGCGGAGATCGAAGACCACCGCCCGGGCCTTGGGGATCTCCGCCGTCAGCTGGGGGAGGGCGTTCTGGAGGTCGGTGTAGATCGCATAGCCGCTGTAGGGCCGGAAGTCGACGACGAGGAGCCCGTCCTCCGCCCAGCGGAAGAGAGGGGGCCGGGCTGCCGCGGCCGGCGAGGTCGGGGGCGGGACCGCGGCCGCTGCCGGGGACGGGGAGCCCGGCGGCGGCTCGACGTCGGTCGCGGGGTCGCCGAGAACGGCGAGCATCCCGGCGACGGCCTGCCGGTACTCCCCAGCGGTCTTCGCCGCCCGCACCCGCGGGATGGCAGCGACGGCGGCGGCGTCCCAGTCGAGATCTCTGTAGGCGAGATAGGGATGGAAGTAGCGGACGGTCCCCCACAGCTTCGCCAGATGGACCTGCCGGTCGACCTGGACTTGGGCGCTGGGAGCGTCGGGCGTCGACGGCTCTGCCCAAGCGGGGAGCCCCGAGAGCGCCGCGAGGGCGAAGATCAACAGCCGGGCGCCGGCCCGGCGGGTATGGAGGAGCATGCGGCCTCCTGAATTTTCGCTGAGACTACGGGGGCTTCCAGTGGGGAGAGTCAATGTCGTTCGCCAGACCGGTGCTCCCACCTGGGCGACGCCGGCGAGCGACGTCCAGACGGATTTCTGGAGCTCCCGGACGGTTTTTTGAAGCCTTTCGACGGCTTCTTGAGGACTTTCCACGAGTTTCTCAAGACTTCTGACGACTTCCGGAAGACTTTCCACGAGGTAAAAAAGACTTTTCACGGGTTTCGGAGGACTTTTCACGAGTTTCAGAGGGCTTTTCACGAGTTCCGTGGGACTTTTCACGAGTTCCGGAAGACTTTCGACGGGCTCCGGAGGGCTCTCGACGGTTCCGGAAGGCATTCGACGGGCTCCGGAGGGCATTCGACGGGCTCCGGAAGGCTGGTGGAAACGTACGACGCGGCCGACCTGACCGCTCTTGATCTCATTCATCCTTTCCCCGATGCCAGCTCGCAGACGATCGGGTAATCGGGCACCGTGAGGTCGAGGGCGAGGCCGCCCGGCACCTTATGGGTTTTGACGCTCAGGGCCTTCCCGGTGAGCGGGTCGGAGGCCCGGACGAGGTGGAGCGCCGCATCAGCGGCGAGGGTCACGCTCGCCTGGACTGGGGTGGGGTGCTGCTCGAAGGTCTGCGGGTCGGTCTCCTGCCAGACGAGGTAGGTGAAACCGCCGGGCACCGCGACGGCCAGGTCACGCAAGGCCGCCGGCAGGTCGGCCGCACGCTTAAGCGCGCCCGCTCCGCCCGGCTTTCCAAGATGGAGAGAGGCGAGGAGGGCCTTGAAGGCCCCGTAGGCCTGGCGGGGCTTTCGGGTCTTGCCGTCGAGCAGGCTGAAGGCCGGCTGCGAGGGGTAGTAGAGGTCGAAGAGGTCGAGGTGCTCGAGCCCCTCGTGGAGGTGGAGGACGGTCGCCCGGAGCACCGCCTTGGCCTGGCCGAAATCTGTCCAGTTGGTCTCGGGGATCTTGACGTCCTTGGGATGAACCCCGTACTCGCTCCACCAGAAGCGGAGCTTCGGGTTGTACCGGGCATAGTCGGTCCAGGAGGCGTAGATGTTGCCGCCCGGCTGGTAGCCCGCGGGCTTGAAGCCGTAGGGGTGGATGATCGCGTAGTCGGCCGCCTTGAGCAGGGCCTGGTAGGCGGTCGAGAGATCGACCGAGCGGCTCAAGTTCCAATAGTTCCCCTCGACGGTGACCTGGGCCCCTGGGGCATGCCGGCGGATCTCGGTCAGGGCGGGAGCCATCATGGCCGAGTAGTCGTCGGCGTTCGCGAGCGAACCGCCGGGGCCAAAGCCCTTGCCGTTGCCCACCCCGCGGACCGAGATCGTGTTGAACGCCTCGTTCCACAGCTCGTAGGTGCCGACGAAGTCCTTGGTGTGGTTGACCGTCCAGCGCACATAGTTGGCGTAGCCGGCGGCCGCCGCCGGGCCGTCGATCGTGCCGTCGGCCTGGCGCGGCCAGTCCTTGACGTGCCCCTGGAGATCGCGCCCCGGCCCGAGGAGGGTCAGGAGGATCGCGAAGCCGGACTTGCGGAGGGCGGCGAGCACCTCGGGCTGGGGATCGCGATAGTTCTGCGGGTCCCAGGTCTCGGGATGCGCGGCCTTCTCCACCCGCTGCCGCTCGTAGCCCACCCGCAGCTCGGTGAGGCCGAGATCCCGGGCCTGCCCGAGCAGCCAGGTGACGTCGTTGCCCTGCCGGTAAGGGTAAAGGGTGGTACCGACACGGAGGTCCGCCCCCTGGAGCGTGAGGAGCGCCTTGGAGTCAGGGTCGGGGGGCTGGGCGGCGGCCGGCTGGGCCGTCCCGAGGACGCCGAGGAAGGCCAAGGCGGCGAGGCCGCCAGAGCCGCCCAACTTCACGAGCGCAGTTGACACACCGGAACCCCTACGATTCTCAGTCGCATCGTCCGATATAAGTGCCAGGCGTTTGGCGGGGACGGGTCAAGTTCAACAACCTGGCAGGGTAGCATGCTCCGGAGCTTCACACAGGCTAAATCGCGGCTTCCAGGAGTGCTCGCGGGTTTTTGTGCGCAATGGCCAGGAGCATACGTGCCGGTCCGGAGGGCGACCGCCGCCCCTGCTCCCACTCCTGCAACGTGCGAACCGAGACCCCGAGCAGGCGGGCGAACTCCGACTGCGACAGTCCCACCCGAGCGCGCGTTTCGGCAACGGGTGGAAACGTAACGGCGCGGCCTACCTGACCGCTCTTGATCTCACGGATACCGTCCAGGATCTCAGCTCCGATGTCACGGACGCGTCTCTTACTCATCTTCAATCTCCTTCCGAATCTGTCGAAGCACGTGCGCCGGAATGTTGTCGGCAACGTTCTTCGGGTAAAGCGTCAGCATCCAGATCACACCTTCCCGAAGTCGCAGGTAGTAGATGACTCGGAGCCCCCCGCGCTTGCCTCGACCGGCAAGTCCCCACCGGAGCTTCCGGACGCCACCTGATTCGGGAACGACCGCGCCAGCTTCGGGGTCGTTCGCGAGAGCTGCCTGTAGCTTGAGATACTCATCGTCCGACAAGTACTCGCCCATGAGGCGAGTAAAGAGTCGAGTTTCAATGAACGTGAGCACGACAGTACTATACGGCAGAGACGGAGGCCCGTCCAGACTGGAGTGGGCGAAGCGATACCGGTACCTGAGAGGTGCTGAGAGGTGCCAGCCGCTCAGCGAGCAGTGCGTAGAGATAGACCGTCCCTGTCCCCTCGACCGAGAGAGGCATTGAAACCTGACGAGGCGATCGAGTCGCCTCTACCCGTCCACCCACGGTGCGGCGGGAGGGAAACTCGCGGAGGGGAAGACGACGTCGCGCTCGCCAGCTCGCAGCCTGGCGGCGGCATCGCGGAAGGCGGCCACGAAATACTTGTAGGCCTCGTAGAGCTCCCGGCGGATCGTCCGGCTCGCCGTGTGAAAGAGCGGCGCGGGAGACTTCTTCAAGGCCTCAGGTGCTTCGTGCGGCTCTTGAGTGAGGATGGCTTCCGGACCCTTGGCGGGTACATCGTTGAGTTGGCGCCTGAGGGCGGCCTGGGTCTCGATGTCGCCGACCAGTTCCTCGATCCGTCTTCTGTAATCCTCGACCGACAGGTGCGCCCAGCAGGGGAGCGGCTCCAACTGCACTGTGTAGGGGGTCGCATAGCGTAAGCGCTCGAAGGCGATACCCCTCCGCCGGTCGGCGTGCTCCCGGGTACGGTCGAACCGGTACCCTTGGAGAGGCTCCTCCTCCAGTAGAGCGCGGACGGCGGAGACCCCGGGCCAGTCTCGCAGACGCTCGACCAGCCCCTCCTTACAGCCGTGCGCCAGGATGTAGCGTAGCCGCTCGACCTGGGCCCCCTCCTCCTCGCTGACCGGAACGGCCTGGTAGCGCCGGCCCCAGAACTTCTCGCGCCAGTGGGCGAGTCGGCCGGCCTCCCGGGCGAGATTCGAGTTGAAGTGTCCCATGAACTGAGCCATGCGGTGGGTGGACTCCACCCGGAGTAGGAGGTGGAAGTGATTGGAAGCAAAGGCGAAAGCGCAGATACCGACCGGGTAGAGCTCCTGCGCCCGTCCAAGGGCACCGAGGATGACCTCGTTGAGCTCCGTGCTAGGGGTGAGGAGAAAGCGGCCTTGGAGAGTCCGGCAGGTGACCTCGACAAGACCGCTCCCCTCGGGGGGTAGATAGCGTAGGCGTCGTCCCATGGTGGGGAAGGACGTAAAATGTTCGGAGATCTTGCAGGGAATCTCGAACTTTCTTCTGAGCCGAAGGGTCGCCCATCTAAAGCACGGGTAATAAAGGACTTATTGAGCTGGAAAAACGGCTGGGCACAACCTGACCAAACGGCTGGCACCTCGCTGGCACCTCGCAGGCAAAACGGCTGGCACCTCGCAGCAGCACCTCGCAGGCACCTAGCAGTTCCTCGCCGTAGCGCTCTGCCGCCACGGCAAGGTGCCACGTTGAAGGCCCCGATAGGTGCCCGATATGTGCCAGCCGCTCAGCGGAAGCCGGGCGAGTAGTTCGCCCAAGCGCTTGTTGGCCCGAGCTGGCCAAACGGCTGGCATCTAGCAGGGGCCTGATCATCTGGTCCAAGAAACCCTGGCCCGGTCGCGGTCCCTCCTGGCGTAGGAGACGATCTTCGAGACTGGCTCCTCGCCGTAGCGTCGCGGGAGCATTGGCACCCGATTCGCAAGACGGCTCGGCCGGAGGGAATTTCCCAATGAGCTGGCTGACTCTTCTTTGGATCGCCGCGATCGTCATCGCCCTGGTTGCTATCACCGGCATCAAACCTCGGGGGACTCGCCACGTGGCGCGGACCCATCTCATGACCGCCGCCCGGGTGACCCTCGGGATCGTCGCCGTGTTGCTGGTGCTGATCGCCCTCGGGGTCTTTCACGGGGGCGGCCCTCGCTAGATCCTGGCGGGCGGGGGTAAGGGGTCTCGGGTCCGGCGCGTACGGTCTTGCACCCGGGCCGTCGAAAAGCTACCGTGAGCTCCCCTACTTCCGTCCGCGAGAGGCCAGAATGCCCTACTTCTTTTTCAAGCTCATCCCCCCGCGCTCGACCTTCCCTGCCGACATCACTCCGGCGGAGGCCGGGCTCATGCAGCAGCACGTCGTGTACTGGCGCGGCAAGATGGAGAAGGGGCAGGTCCTCGCCTTCGGCCCCGTCGCCGACCCCCAGGGAACTTTCGGCATCGGCATTCTCCGGCTGGAGGACGGCACCGATCCCCAGGGCCTTGTCGCCGGCGACCCGGTGGTGGCGGCAGGGGTGGGGTTCCGCTGCGAGGTCCACCCCATGCCGAGCCTGGTATTGCCCGAACCCCAGGCCTGATTCCCGGGTGCGCCCCATGGCGGTGGGAGGAGAGCGCGCCGTGATGCGGCCGCCGCTCTGGGGAAGGGGCTTGTCTCGGGGGGGAACCAGGGGACCGCGCCTCAGCAGATCAGGAATCCCACCGTGCTCGCGGTCAGGGCCGCCTGGAAGGCCATCGTCGAGATCGCGAGGTACGCCGTCCGCTCGCCGGGGCGGGCCAGGCATTCGGTTGCCACGGCGAGCTCGAGGAAAACGCCGAGGAAGATCCAGAGCCGGGTCACCTCGCCGCGGTTGACCCCGAGGAGATCGACCGTGAGGAGGCAGAGGGTAAAGGAGAGGAGCAGGTTGGCGGCGGGATCGACGAGGAGAGCGCGGAGGGCGCCCCGGTTCCCCACTTCGCGGGCCTTTCCCACGATCCGGCGGCCGAGGGTGAAAAGGGCGGCGAGATAGAGGAGGGAGGGCACCACCCCCGCGCCGAGGAAGAACTCTTTGAGGTCCTGGATCACCCAGATGCCGTAGGGCCGGTCGAAGCGGCGATTGAAGTCGACCGCGTCGGCAAGCATCGCCCGGAAGACCGGCAGGATCTCGAAACCGAAGGCGAGTTGCAAGGCCGCATGGGCGAGAAGGAAGCCGGCGAGGGGAAAAACCGCAATCCGCCAGAGCGCCCGTCCGTCGATCGCCGGCATCGCCAGCCGCTGGGCGAAGGCGCCGAGGAAGATCACGCCGGCCACGAAGGGGAGGGGCTCGATCAGGAGGAGGAGATAAAGGCTCGCGCCGAGGAGGAGAAGCCAGGGTAGCTGCAGGCGGCGCAGAGAGACGAGCCAGAGCCAGAACGAGAGGAGGAGGAAGCCGGGCGTCACCGTGTTGAGCACGGGAAGGAAGCCCATCTTGGCCGGCAGGAGGAGAGCCAGGGCGAGGGCCAGGAGCCCGATTCGCGCGCTCCCGAACCACTCTTTGGCGACTAGGAAGACGAGGGCGCATCCGAGGTCGGAGAGGGCGAGGACCAGAAGCCCGAGCGTCCGCGGGTTCCGGCTCACGAGCTCGAGGAAGGAATAGATCAGGATCTTCCCCGGCATGTTGGTCGCGGCGTGCTGCGGCAACTGGGAAGCGATCGACCTCCATTGCCGGAGGAGCTCTCCCGCCGGCCAGCGCAGGGCGGCGCTGTAGAAGGAGTTGCAGGCGTCGCTCTCGACGATGTGGCCGAGCGGGATGGGGTAGAGAGCGCGGATCGCCACCTGGAAGAGAAAGACCGCGGCGAGCCACCCCGAGACCACGGCCCAGGGGTGCCGGTCGACCCGGCGGAGCCCGGCCCGAAACGCGAAGGCGAGGCCGACCGCGCCGGCGAGCCCCACGAGGAGCGCCGCGGCCGTGGGCGCACCGAGGATCGGATAGGCGCAGTGGCCCGTCTCCGAGCCGAAGACCAGGCGGCGACCGAGGAAGAGGGCAACGAAGGCGCCGAAGGCAGCCACCAGCCAGGCGTCGAAGCGGAGAGAGCCCGCGAGGCGATCTGCCGGAAGAGGGGAGGGGAGGAGGCGCATGGCGCGGCAGGCCAGCCTAGCACGAGGGCGCTCGGCCCCTCCCTGCAGGTGCTCTGGACAGGTGCTGGACAGCTGCCAGCCGTTCAGCGAGGTGGCCCGTTCGCGCCGGCCCTATCCCTTCCGCGCCGGCAACTCTTTGAGGATCCGGTCGGCCAGCGCCCCGTAGTCGCCACCGAAGTGGTGCGCCCCGGAAAAGCCGATCGACTTGCCGAGACCGGGGTCGAGGCTTGGGCAGATCGAGTCCTTCTCCTCCTTGCCGTAGAGGCAGAGGAGGGGAGTCTTGCCGCCGATCTTTTTGACCTCGGGGAGGACCGGCCGGTCGGAGTTCGAGCCACCGCCCAGCCACTGGGTGACGTGGAACTCGAAGCTCGCGAGCTGCGAGGGCCCGAGGAGGGCGATCAGCTCGACCCGTTTCGCCAGGGCCGCCGGGAGCCGGTTGACCATGAAGGGGAGGACGTCGGCGCCGAGCGAGTAGCCGACCAGGAGGACGTGCTCTTTGTGCCAGGCCGCGAGGTAATGGTTGAGGATGCGCTCCAGATCGCGGCCGACGACCTCCGGCGGCTTCTCCTTCCAGAAGTAGGAGAGCGAGTTCAAGCCCACGACCGGGATGCCGCGGGCCGCGAGCGCGCCGCCCACCTCGCGGTCGATCCCCGCCCAGCCGCCGTCGCCGGAGACGATAACGGCCAGCCGGTCGGTGGGGGTGCCCCCGGCGGCCGGGACCTCGACGAGCGGCAGGTCGGCGATCGCGGCGTCGGGCCGCCCCTGGGGGCTGCCCGCGCTACCCGCGCCGCCAGGCGGCGTCGCGGCGGTACCGGGGCCGGCGGGGCTGGGCGGCGCCGGCCTGGCGTCCCCGCTCGTCATCTTGGCGAAGGCCTCCTTGAACTGCGGCATCCAGCGCGGTTGGACCGAGAAGCCGTGGCCGACCTTGGGGAGCATCACGATCTCGCCGTTCTTGACCTTCTTCAAGTAGGCCGCGGTCTGATCGGGGAGGCAGGTCTCGTCGATCGTCCCCTGGAGGGCGACGAAGGGGTTCTCCAGGCTGCTCGCGGGAAGGAAGTTGTAGCCCTTGCCCTTGGGGCCGGGCTCGAAGGTCACCCCGTGGCCGGCGCAGAAAGGCTTGGTGAGCGGCAGGTCGGGGCAGAAGCCGAGGCTGATCGCTCCCGCGAAGGTGCTGGGCGGCGCCTGGACGAGGGTGGCATAGACCAGGGTCGCCCCCGAGGAGTAGCCGACGAGCACCGGCGGCGTGTAGTTGGGACGGTTGAGCTTCTTCTGCACATACTGCGAGAGGGCCTCGAAGTCGACCGCGGCGCTCGTGCACTTGTCCTTCGCCGCCTCCGCCGCTTTCAAGTACTGGCGGATGTCGATCCCCACGACCAGGGCGTCGAGGTCGGCGAGCGCCCGCGCCATGTCGATCACCCCCAAGTTCCAGCCGCCATCCCCCGAGACGAAGAGGACGACGTGCCGGGGCTCCGGGGTCTGGTGGTAGAGGGTGACTTTGCCGAAGCGCCCGAAGGTCAGGGTCTCGGCGGGCGGGCCGGAGGGCTCCGCTGCCGCTGCCCCCGCTTTCGCCGAGGTCTCCGATGTTGCTGATGTCGCTGGAGTCGCCGGAGTCTTGGCCGGAGTCTTGGTCGAGACACTGGCCGCCGGCAGGGGAGCGACTGTCCCCAGGGCCCCCAGGGTGACGAGCAGGGCGAGCGGGAGACGGTTGAGGGTTTTCTTGCGGATCGGGGTCATCTGGGGTAGCACCTCCTGGCCGGCGTAACGTATCAGCCTTCTTATTGGCCTTCTTATCAACCTTCGTGCCACCTTGAAATCAGACGCCCCGAATCGGGCGGCTTCCTGCACTAGGAGTGTAACCGTAGGTTCGGGGAGCGGTCCCCGGGAGAGGAACCATGGCTTCAGATCCATCGCATCGGCTGTTTACCCGCCTCATCCATGGGGGGCTCGCTCCGGACCCCACCACGGGGGCGATCCTGACGCCGATCTACCAGTCGACGACCTACGTCCAGGAGGCGGTGGGGAAGGACAAGGGGTTCACCTACAGCCGGACCCGCAACCCCACGGTCGCCGCCCTGGAGCGCAACCTGGGCGAGCTCGAACGGGCCCTCCCGGCCTCCTGCTTCGGGACCGGGATGGCGGCGGTGACCGTCCTCTTTCTCGCGACCCTCAAGGCGGGGGACCATGTCGTCGTTTCGGACGTCGTCTATGGCGGCACCGTCCGCCTGCTCCGCCAGGTCTTCGCCGATCTCGGGGTGACCGCCACCTTCGTCGATCCGACGGACGCCGCGGCGCTCGCCGCCGCCTGGCGGCCCGAGACCCGGCTTTTCTTCGTCGAGTCGCCGGCCAACCCGACCCTCAAGCTGACCGACCTCGCTGCCGCGGCGGCGGCGGCGCATGCGGCGGGCGCTCTCTTGGCGGTCGACAACACGCTCCTCCCCAGCATCCAGGAACCGCTCGAGCTGGGGGCCGACGTCGTCCTCTACTCGACCACCAAGTACGTCGAGGGGCACAACGCGACCGTCGGCGGTGCCCTCTTGACTCGCGATCCGGCGCTCGCCGACCGCATCCGCTTCCTGCAGAACGCCGTCGGCAGCACCCAGTCGCCGTTCGAGGCCTGGCTCACCCTCCGCGGCTTGAAGACCCTGCCGCTCCGCATGGAGCGCCATGCCGCGAACGCCTGGACCATCGCCCGCTTTCTCGAGTCCCACCCACGGGTCGAGCGGGTGGCCTATCCGTTTCTCGACTCGTTCCCGCAGCTGGAGCTGGCCCGCCGGCAGCAGAAAAACGGCGGCGGCATGATCGCCTTCGAGGTCCGCGGCGGGAGCGCGGCGGGCATCCGGGTGATGAACGCGGTCCGCCTCTGCTCGCTCGCCGAGAACCTGGGTGCGGTGGAGACCCTGATCACCCATCCGGCGACCATGACCCACGCGCCGATCCCGCCAGCGGAGCGCGAGGCGATCGGGATCACCGACGGTCTCGTCCGCCTCTCCGTGGGTTTAGAAGACCCCAACGACCTGATTGCCGATCTGGAGCGCGCGCTCCAGCCGTAAGAAAGAATCAAGGAGAACATCATGAGTAGCGATCCCATCGTCGTTTTGAAATTCGGCAGCTCGATTCTGGCAGAAGCGGCAGACATTCCGGTGGCCGTCCATGAGATCTACCGCTGCCTGCGCCAGGGCAAGCGAGTGGTGGCCGTGGTCTCTGCCCTGGGGCCGACGACCGATCGCCTGCTCTCGCTCGCCCACAGCCTGGCGGGGAGCCCCGAGCCCGCCGGTCTCGCCGCCCTGCTCTCGACCGGCGAGGCGACCACCGCGGCCCTCCTGGCGATCGCGCTCGACCGCGCCGGGATTCCCGCCACCCTCCTGGACGCCTGCCGGGTGGGGCTGCGCACCGACGGGCCGCTCCTCGACTCCGACCCCAGGGAGCTCAACCGGCGCGAGCTCTTCCGCGTCCTCGAGCACCGGCCGGTCGCCATCCTCTCCGGCTTCGTGGGGCAGGACGGCGACGGCCGCACGACCCTCCTCGGCCGCGGCGGCTCGGACCTCTCCGCCCTCTTCGTCGCCCACCAGATCGGGGCCGAGTGCTGCCGGTTGATCAAGGACGTCGACGGGCTCTACGAGGCCGACCCGGCCTCGCGCCTCGCCCCGCGCCGTTTCCTCTCCGTCTCCTGGGAGGACGCCCGGCTCCTGGGCGGCGGGGTGGTGCAGGAGAAGGCGCTGCGCTATGCCGAACGCTTCCGGCTGGCGATGGAGATCACCTGTCCGTACGTCGCCGAGCACACGGTGGTGGGCCCGGGCCCCTCCCGCCTCGCCGAGCGGGCGACGGCGCGGCCGCCGCTCAAGGTCGCGCTCCTCGGGTTGGGGACGGTCGGCCTGGGCGTCTATCGCTACTTGACCGCCAAGCCCGGGCGCTTCGCGGTTGTCGGCATCGCCGTCCGCGACCCGCGCAAGCACCGCGGCGAGGGGGTACCGGCGGAGCTTCTGTCGACCGATCCCTGGGCGGTCCTCGCTCTCCCGAGCGATGTGGTGGTCGAAGCGATCGGCGGCGAGCACCCCGCCGCCGACCTCGTCGAGGCCGCCCTCGAAGCCGGCCGCGACGTCGTCACCGCCAACAAGGCGGTGATGGCGGCCCACGGCCGGCACCTGTCCGAGCTCGCCGCGGCGCGCGAGGTGCGCCTCGTCTTCTCGGCGACGGTGGGCGGCGGCGTGCCGGTCGTCGAGGCGGTCGAGCGCGCCGTGCAGAACGGCCCGCTGCGCTCGGTCGAGGGGGTCTTGAACGCCACCACCAACTTCGTCCTCGACCAGATCGTCGCCGGCCGCGATCTCGCGGGCGCCGTCAAGGCGGCGCAGGACAACGGCTTTGCCGAGGCCGATCCGAGCTTCGACTTGAACGGCACCGACGCCGCCCACAAGCTCATCATCATCGCCCGGGTCGCCTTCGGCGCCGATTTGAAGCTCGCCGATCTGGAGTGCCACGGCATCGACCGGCTCGATCCCGAGGAGGTGCGCGCGGCGCACGCCGAGGGCTCGGTGGTGCGTCTGGTCGCCTCCTGCCGGCGGGATGGCGACGGCGTCGCGGCGCGGGTCTGCCCGGTGCGGCTGCCGGCCGATCATCCGCTGGCGCAACCGCGCAACGAAGAGAACCGGGTCCTGATCCAGCCGCTCTCCGGGCCCGCCGTGGTGGTCGACGGCAAGGGCGCCGGGCGCTGGCCGACGGCCGAGGCGGTGCTCGCCGACATCCTCGACATCTACCGTCTGCGCCGCTCGCGGCCCGAGGAGCTCGCCCCCCTCTCCGCCGTCGAGCGGGTGTGGGAGTCGGGCGTACCGCTCGGCCTCGTCTCGTAAGCGGCGGGTACGCGGTCGAAAAACCTTTCGGTGGGGGAGAGCCGCTGAGCGCCAGCCGGCGCTCCCCCGCCGGGCAAGTCCAGTCCCGCCAAGAGTTTTCCTGGTTGACACAAGCCTGTCGCCATCGCGATAATCGGTCGTACCCCATTCCTTTTCGAAAGGAGCGCGACATGGCAGCGGCAGGCAAGAAAGCGTCCACGGACAAGACGGGTAAAGGCAAGACGGGGACGACGGCCGCCAAGCCGGCGACCAAGCCGGCGGCGAAAGCCGCGGCCAAGCCTGCCGCGAAGACCGCGGGCAAGGCCGCCCCGAAAGCTGCGGGCAAGGCGACGGCGAAAGCGCCGAGCCGTGCCGCGGCCAAGCCGGCGGCGAAGACCGCGAGCAAGCCAGCGGCCGCAGGCAAGGCGACGAGCAAGGCCGCCGCCAAGCCTGCCGCCAGGCCCGTATCGAAGGGATCGAAGGCATCGAAGGCCGCGGCGAAGCCTGCCGCGAAGACCGCGGCGCCCGCCGCCAAGGCGACCGGCAGGTCGGCGGCGAAGCCGGCGGGGAAAGCCGCGGGGAAGAGCACGGGGAAAACCGCGGGGAAGCCGGCCGCCAGGCCGGCGGCGAAGTCCAAGCCCACCGCGGCGAAACCGGCTGCCAAGCCGGCAGCGAAATCGGCGGCCAAGCCGGCCGGCAAATCGGCGAAGCCGGCGAAGGCTCCGGCCCGGAGCCGCGGCAGCAAGCCGGCCGCGACCCCGTCCGCATCGGGTCCGGCCGTCAGTGGGGGCGATGCCGCCAGTGCCGCCAATACCCCATCCCCCGAAACGCCGGGGTCGGACGGCATGGCGGCAGCAGAGAACGGGCGCCCGGACACGCCGGAGAGCTAAAAGCCGGCCCTCGCACCCGCTCTTTTCGCGGAGCCAGGGAGACGTCCCCGCCGGGCGTCTCCCGTCTCCCGCCGGTCCCCTTCTCCCCTCCCGGCGTTAAAACCTTTTACATCCCTTCGCCGGAGAGCGCCCGGCGCGCCGTGGCGAGGGCATCGCGGAAACCCTCGCGGTCGCGTGCGTCGACGAGCGTGGTCAGGCGCTCGAGCCCCTCTCTGGCGGCCCGGTAGACCTCGTTCCGGTGCGGGTTGAGGCGCTGGATGTCGAGGTAGAGGTCGGGGTCCTCGGAGAGCACCGAGAGGGCGGTCCCGGCTTGGCGGAGGAAGGTGGTCGAGGCGCAGTCGTGGAGCTCGCGCGGATCGATCCCCGAGCGGGTCAAAGCGGCGCCGAAGATCATGCTGGTCAAGTGGGCGAGCCCCAGAAGCCAGCCCATCAGCCGGTCGTGGTGGGCGAAGGGGACGGGCACCAGCCGGGAGTAGGGGTGAGAGAGGAACGGCTCGATCTCGCGCAGCTCGAGCTCGGGCTCGCGGCGGGTGGCGAGGACGAAGGTGAGCGGCTCGTAGGGGCTCTTGCCGGGCCCGAACATCGGGTGAAGAGAGAGCACCCGCACCCCCAGCTCCTGTCCGGCGGCAAGGGCGTCCGAGAGGTGGTCCTTGATCGAGGCGACCTCGATGACGATGCCGCGCGGCCGGCGCGCGACGACCGCCGTCAGCACCGCCGGCATGCGGACCAACGGCACGGTGACGAAAAGAGCGGCGTAGGGGGCGAGGTCGCCCACCTGGCCGAGCTCGGCGAAGCGGCCGCGCGCCTCCGGCAGGCCGGCGAGCGAGGGGTCTACGATGTCGACGCTGTGCCCGGCGAGGCTGAGGAAGTTGCGCAGCCAGTTGCCCATCCCGCCGGCGCCGCCGACGATCAGCACCCGTTCGCCGCGCTGCTCGCGAAGCGCGATGCCCACCCGGTGCTGGCGCTCGACCGAGCCGCGCATGATGGCCTGGAAGATCGACTCCAGCACCTCCTCCGACACCCCGCACTCCTCGGCCTTCTGGCGGGCGCGGGTCAAGACGCGGTCCTCGACCCCGCGGACGATGATCGGCAGGCCCTCCTCTGCCTTGATCCGGCCGACCTCGGCCGCCAGGTCCATCCGGCGCCGGAGGAGCTCCAGGAGAGCGCGGTCGACCTCGGAGATCTCGTCGCGCAGGGTCGAGAGGGGGGCTTCGTCTTCGCTCATCGGGCTTTTCTCCGGTCGTCTCTATCCCGGTGCTCGGAGGGGCGGGTTGCGGGACGTCAGGTTACTACGAGAGAGAAGGGAGGGGGCGGAGCCGGAGATCCGGCTCCGCCGTGGGGGAGGGGAGAGGGGCGGAAACGTGCCCGCCGCCCTGTCGTGTCCCAGCGGCCGGGCCGGGACGTCGGTGGCGGCGGGCACCTGTGGGGCAACCCGTGGAGGGGGTGGCTCCCGGTGAAGAGAGCCTCGGGCCGTTCCCGCCAGGGGGAAAGAGCAAGGGGGGTGCCACCAGGAAAACCGGGTTTCCCCCGGGGAGAGCCGGGAGATGCGGGCCCGGCACGTCCTCTTCCGCGGACGAGAGAGGCACCGGAAGGGGGCGGTACCGCCGGGGGCCGAAAGTAAAACCTCCCGCCCGCCTCTCGCGAGCCACACCTTCGACGCCAGCACGATCTACGAGGTCGTCCTCCTCGACCGGCAGCGCCTGGTATGACGCGTCCGGGAACGAGGCCGACGACGAGTGCGCCTGGTCGCCCCCGCCGTTCCTGGGCACCGGCGGGTACGCCTACCAGTACGAGTGGTCGAACGCGGCCGGAGCCTGCATCACGTCCACGTCCGATGGTACCGGCCGCGCCCTCCCTGACGGCGGTGACTCCCTGCAACGGCTACAACGACGTGGAGTGGACGGCTTCGAGCGGCGTGACGAGTTATGAGCTCTGGGGATCGCCCTACTCGAACTTCACCCCACAGTACCGCTACTACTCCGGCCCCAACACCTTCGTCACCATCAACTTCGGTGCCGGGAACACCTACTTGCACGTGCGCGCCTGCAACGCCAATGGCTGCAGCGCCTTCAGCAACAGCGGGCTAGCCAGCTACTCTCGTGGTTGCTCCCGGTGAGTGTCTGCGGCGGGGGCCCATCCTTGGCCCCTGCCCTTCGGACCTGGTGCCTGGTGCTCCGCCCGAGAGGTGCCACCCTCTTGGTGGCGGGAGAGCAGCCTCTTGGCGGCGCTCCGCCGCTCGGCCTGCCGACCCCGTATCTCAGACTCTGCGCCCCCCTACTCTGAGCCTGCGCCCCTGTGTCTCTGGCCCTGCGCCCCCATGTCTCGGACTCTGCGCCCCGTATCTCTGGCTTGGAGATCCGTACCTCGGACCTTGCGCCCCGTATCTCCGAGTCGGAGTCCCCGTATCTCTGGTCTGGAGACCCGTATCTCTGACTTTGAGACGCCTCGCTCACGCCTGGAGAGCCGTATCTCGGATCTGGATCGACCTGCTCATGGATTGGAGCGCCATGGCTGAAGAGGGGCGATCACTGCCCCTCTTCTACGCCTTGGCAAGGAAGTACCCCAATGCGGCGGCCGACCCCGATAGGTGCCCGATAGGTGCCCGATAGGTGCCAGCCGCTCCGGCGAAGGGTTCCTCCCCCCTGGGAGGGGGCGGGTTGGGTCAGGGGGGAGGATAGGAAGGGGGCGCCTCGCGAAAGTAAAACCTCCGCCCGTCTAGCCCCTGTTCCTCGGCAGCCAGAGGGACAGAAGCGACACCGGCCTGGCCGCTCCCGTCCCCCCGGCCGTGCCTCTCCTATGCCCGCTGATGCCGGGCGCGAATGCGCCCGACCTGCTCCTCGGCCCCGGGACCGGCCGCTTCGAGCAAAGTCGCGAGAGCGAGAGGCGAGCGGACGATCGCCTCCAGAAGATGAAGCCCCTCGGCCCACCGCGGCTCACAACGGTCGAGCCAGCCGGCAACCTGGGGTCCCTGCTCGCCATAGACCGCGACCAAAGGGTAGCCCTCGGAAGCGGCTCCTTCCTCTATATAGAAGAGCGGCTCGCGGTCGATCACCGGCAGGAGGACGGAGAGGAGCCGCGCCGTCTCCTCATGCCAGAGGACGGCGACGGGAGGATCGCCAGCCTCCACCTCCTCCCACTGCCGAAGCACGGCGACCGCCCCCGGCTTGCCGGGAACCGGCTCGATTTTCCAGGGACCGGCCAGTTCCGCCTCCGCGGCGGTCAGCGAGTCGTCCTGCTCGCGCAGGTGGGCCAGGTAGGCGGGGGAGAAGGCGTTGTCGAGGGGGGCGGGGGGGACACTGGTACCATAACGGGAGCTTTGCATGAGACGTTACCTCTTGCAGAGTCAGGGGTCGGTTCGAGCTGGTAACTCGGGCCGGCCCCGTTTGGGGGTTGGGAGGACGTTCCTCCCGATGCTTGGAAAGTAGCACGAACGGAGCGGTAAGGGAAGGGCGGAGCGGGGGCGATTCGGGGTACCATAGAGGGGTGAGGAGGCCAAGAATGAAGCTCAAGGTGGTTGTCCATGAGCCTGAGGAATGCGGGTTCTGGGCCGAAGTCCCGGCGGTACCGGGCTTGTCTGCACCGCCCCAGGGAGAGAACTTCACGCCGGCTGCACGCTGGAGCATCAGCGTTGTGCGGTGGACAGGGGAGCTAGAGTAAGTGGCAAGCATTAACGATCTAGGGCAGGTTCTTGCTCGGTGCCGTGGGTGCCATGGAGGCAACAGCCGATTCGAATTCAGCGTGAATGGCAGTGAGCTAGGTGTGGTCGTCACAAGGGGACCGATGCCAGGCCAGTCTTTTTGGGTCCCAGTGCCGACGGATTACCAGAATAGGCTCTATCGCTGCGTAGGCTGTGGTATTGGAGCACTCGGCGTTATTCGAATGGAGAGAACCGGCGGGAAATACCCCGGAGAAATTGCTGAGCTAATCAGCTTCTATCCCGAGGCCAAGGAAAGGCTTCCCCTGCCAAGGGCTGTTCCGGAAGGCATCCAAAAGGAGTTCCGGGAGGCTGAACTCTGCCTGGAAACTGGCTGCTACCGTGCTGCTGCGGCTCTATTTAGATCTGCCCTCGACAAGACGCTTCTCGCGAATGGCTATAAGGCCGGTAGGTCTAATCTTAAGGCGCAGATCGATGAGGCAGCGAAGGATGGTGTCATAACAGCTGCCCGCAAGAAGAGGGCGCATGAGGACATCCGCGTCCTTGGCAACGATATACTGCATGACGAATGGCGCTCTCTTTCCGAGAGTGACGTCGAGCCGGCTCATCGCTACATACAAAGAATACTAGAGGATCTTTACGATGATCGCGAAAGCGTGCTAAAGGAATTGGTGGCAGTTGGGAGAACTCCAGAAGACGGGAAGCCCAACACCGACCCTGGACCCCCCAGATGAAAGCTGCACAATCCTAGAAACTGCACTCTCCTGGACGAGTGCCAGATCCTATGCAGGCCCAGGAATCTGGAGCCGGCGTAGCAATGAGGCCTAGGGCGGGCCGTAGTTGGTAGGCTCAGTCCCGAGAGCGCCAGCCTCTTCGCGGCGCTTGGTCGGTGGCCGGTGCCGAGAGGCGCCTCTTGGCGAGGGCAACGGATAACTGAAACCGAAGGGTTGGCGGGATGGGGTCGTTCGCCGCTATCGCTCACCTTTCAGCGCGTCACAAAGTCTGCATTACGGAGTACCGTGAATAATCTGAAAGGAAACGATGAAAGGGAACAATGGCTAATCAAAGAGTGAGGGAAGATCCTCGTATTTCGGTAAATAGCCTGGCTGAGTATCTGGTCTCAGGTGCGGCTCGGCGGCAGCGTATCATTCAGGAGCAGAAACGACCTAAGACTTTCATGGTCACCTACTACGATGAGGCCGAGGAAGCGATAGCTGAATACCTAGCTTCACAACGAGAAAATACTAGTGTTCTTGATCGCGTTTCTTCAACTCTCAAGTCTGAAGTCCAGTTGAAGGAATGGGAACTTACTAGGCGCGCTACTGGGGTAGAGGCTGTCGAGACGTTCCGCTCTTTTGCCGAGGATCTTCCACTTGAAAATTTTATACTTAAGAGAGGCGCCGAGAGTCCCCGGCGTTCGCACCTCAACGGCGTCAGCATCAGTGTTCGCCCGGAATTGCATCTCACCGTCGTGGGAGAGAATAAAAACCGGATAGGAGCCATGAAGCTCTACTTCTCAAAGAACGAAGCTCTAAGCGAGGACCGGGCACGGTATGCAGCGACCGTCCTTCATCAACACATCGAGACTCAATACCCAATTGCTGGATTGGCAGACTATCGGATGTGTATTGTCCTCGATGTTTTCGCCCAGAAATTTTACACAGCTCCTCGAACTTACAAACGAAAGAGGCAAGATATCGAGGCAGCGTGTTCGGAAATAGCAAGGTCATGGTCATTTTCCTAGCAAGAAGACATGTGCCCGCCCGAAAGGTGCCCACTGCCGCGCGCCGGAGGTCCGCGCCGGCGAATAGCGACCTAGAGATTTAGGCGGCGCCATCCATCCTGAGACTCCTGGAGTGAGAGAATACATGTCACATCGTCGGCTGCCAGTGAAAGTGACCGAGCCACCGTCTCGGCCCAAGAGACCTAGGGTCACAGTGGCGACCGTCCACTATGGATTAGCCTGGAGGATCGGTGGCTTCCTGAAGCATCCTGTAGTAGGCTTGTGTCTAGGAGTCTTCGCCACTGCGCTTTTCTACTGGCTAAGTGTTGCCGAGATGCGGCCCCGCTTCGCGGTGCGAAAAGCGGAAACGATCGCGAGTCGCGAAACTAGAGTGCCAGGCCTGCAGGTGCTTTTCCGAGGCAAAGAAGTGAACGTAGTGCGTAGGGCCAGACTCGTCTTTTGGAATGCAGGGGATCGCCCTATAGACAAGCCCGCGATCTCGATGACTACGCCTATATGCATCAAGTATCCATCGGATGTCACGCTGCTTGACTACCGAGTGGTCGCTACCTCTCGTCCTGACCTCCAGATTCGCCTGCACCCTAGCAGCGCTGGTGATCAACGCATAGTCATCGAAGTTCTAGGTGACGATGCGCTCGAGCGTGACGATGGGGCGTTAGTAGAATTGCTTTATGATGGTCCAGAGCAAGCTGAGTTCAACTTGAGCGGGCGCATCAAAGGCGTGCGAAACGGCTTCGAGGAGGAATCCTGGGATAGAGCGGTTCTGAAGCGACTAAAGCCTACCGAGTGGATTGAGTTCTTGAACATGCTCATCATTGCCATGATTGGAGCACTGATGCTCCGAAGGGAGATTCAACGTTACAGGGCTGGCGAGCCAAACAACCTCGCTCTTGGAGGCTACTGCTTCTTTCCCGCCATGCTTGCGAACGTCTGGCTCCTTAAACCCCTGATCTTCGGACTACATTGGGCCAGATGACGATACTGGAGGGCGGTACGTTCTCTCGATCAAGTGCCGAGAGGTGTTAAGAGTTGCACAAGAAGTGCCAGCCTCTTGGCGGATCCTGAATTAGGATAGAGTCCAGCAAGGCAACGTGTACAAGAAAATAGCTCTATGCAAGCCGCAGTGAGCAGGTATCTCCAACAGAAGATAGGTGAAGCTAGGCAGGCGACAGAGCGATACGCGATGTCGCTCACACGTAGGTTAAACCGCAACCCAAGAATTTCGCATCCATGCATCCCGCTGAAGCACTCTGGGCGCGTCACCATCCGCCGGCCGGTTATCCGGCGGGCGTCATTGCTGTCCCGGAGCCCATCTCGGGGCTCGCGTTCTTCCCCGGCGGCTTCGGGTTGTGGGGCATGGCGGCGCAGCGCCCGCTCCCGCCGCTGCCGGCCGGCGGTGTGATGGTGCTCGGCCATGATTTCCATTCCGAGGCGGGCTATCAGGCATCCCGCCGCTCTGGAGGCGAGCGCTTGACGCTCCCCACGTGGCGCAACCTGCTCAAAGTCCTCAACGCCGCGGGCATCGCGCCCGAGCAGTGTTTCTTCACGAACCTATACATGGGCCTCCGCGCCGGGGATACCACCACCGGGTCATTCCCCGGTGCGACCGACTCGGTATTCGTGGAACACTGCCGCGCATTCCTAGCCCAACTTCCACGCTTTGCGGCATAAAGTATTGAGCCATAAGGATCCACGGTTGACTTTCGTCACTATTCTGGGTTGGGCAGCCAGGTTTTGACGGGGGCCATGACCTCGTGGGGAATGCCGAGGGTGTCGTAGATGACCTGATGCTGCTTCTCCGGATTCGTGCCTTTCCGGATCCGGAGAAGTTGACCACAAGGCGTCGGCAGCACTGCGGTGACCACCTGGTGGGTGGAGAGCTGTTGGCGCAAGGTCGCCCACGAGGTGTGTATCTTTTTCCGCAGAAAGCTGGTCTCGATCGAGATCAAGAGGTGATAGGCCAACACGCAGAGAAAGATGTGGGTCTGCACTCGGTTCTGGAGCTGATGGAAGATCGGGCGTTCCCGGAGCGGACTTTTGAGATCGCGAAACGCATTCTCGACTCGGGTCAATAGAATGTAGATCCGCCAAGCCTCTTCGGTGTCGAGATCCTTACGATCCGTTTTAAGCAGATAGGCGCCATCCATGCGAAGCGCCATGGCCTTGGCCTCGGTCTCTTCTTGCCAGATCAGCTTCCAGGGGCCGGGATCGAAGCTGAGCCGGTAATACCGGGCCACACGAGGATAGCGCTCCTTCAGGCGGCCGATGGCCTCATAGACTTGCGCTTCCACGATCCGTTTCTTGGCGACTCGCGCCTGGAGACGATCCAGGTCAGCCAGGAGGCGCTTTTCCTGCTTTTCGCGAATCGCCCGATCCTTGGCTTGGCGCCCCTCGCTTCGACACAGAATGTAGAGATGATCGGCGGTCTCGAGCCGTTTGACCCAAACCTGGGACTTTTTCTGCGCCGGGTTGGTCGGCGAGGGCTCTCGCAGGACTTCCTGCCAGCCCTGCTCTTGCTCGAGATCGTCGAGCCATTGCAGGCGCTCCGATTGACGGCAGGCAACCACGTAGTGATGGCCGCGGGCTTGAATCTGCTGGAGATTTTCGTCGAAGGCCATGCCCCGGTCCACGATCACCGTGCCTCCACCCTTGCGCCCAGTACGTTGCTCCAGGGTCTGCAGCATCTCGTCGACCGACGATCGGTCTTGGCGATTGCCATCGAAGACCTCGTGGGCCTTGGGAAAGCCTTCCCGGTCGAGCACCAGGCCGATGACGACCTGTTTGCAATCAGGTCGCTGATCGCGTGAATAGCCGCGTCGGGCTTGAGGATTGCTCTCGCATTTGCCCTCGAAGTAGGTCGAGGTCAGATCGTAAAGGTAATAGCTGTCATCCAGATTGAAAAGACTTTTCTCCCGCTTCGCCAGAGCCGCCTCGATCTTGCCTCGGTTCGGGTGCAGGCGATCCAGATTGCGATAGAGGGCTTCGTCAGTGAGTTCCCGCAGGTCCACCCCCAAAATATCGCCCAGCGCCGTGCGCCGGACCCACTCCGGCATTGCATGTTCCGAGCACGGAGCCACCAGGCGATTCAAAACCATGACCTCGGTGAGACGCCGAGCCTTGGGCGAAAGGCCCACCTCAAGCAGAGTGTCGTCGATCCCCAGACGCAGCCACATCTGGTGGCCCACATGGACAGGTCCCGCCTCGCGCGCCTCTTCCTGGCGCAACTGATCCGTGTGCACGGACACGAGATCCTGGCGGTTGGTCGCGGTACGGACACGGTTCACAACCTCGGTGACCAACGGGGCCTGAGCCCTCAGCGAGGTTTGCCCCGCAAGCGCCGCCTCGACTTGGCCGATCAGGCCCGGCCACTTGCTCTTGGGCCCCGGCGACAGGGGACCCAGCGAGCACAGGGTCCGGTGTCGCGGCCCCTGAGGAGTGGTCACCGTCTCCACTACCAGGTAGTTGGTGTAGGTCTTGTCCTCGTACCGCTTGACGGTCTTGCGGATGAACACAAGGGCTTCTATACCAGAAACTCGAAGGCCCTGGTTTCGTCACGATTTCCGTGAATCGGCGATCGCGCCTCTCGAAGAATCAACAACTTACAGCCACGAAGCCACCGAAATCGGCCTCCTCGGAACCGGAGACTGTGGAAGTTGGGCTAGTCGAGCAGCTGCGCATGCAGCGGCCGGCTCTTGTCTTGTCACTGGGACTGCATGTCCCGCCGGCTCTCGGTTCGCAGTCGCCGGAACTCGGCCAGTGGGCCACGGGAAAGGGGCTCAGGCATCTCGATGCGGTCGGGCCGGATGCTCAGGGGTGACGTTTCGAGGCTTGGACAGTTATCGGACGACGGTCGTCGCGCTGCTTCATCCGTATCTGTTTACCACTCCTCATGCCCTGGTCCTAGCGCATAGGCGTGATCCCGCTACCACGTTGTGTCAAGAGAGGACTTGTTCTCGGAGAAGAGGCATGGTCTAATCTCTTTGGACATGCCTACTTACGAGGAACTCCTTGAAGAGAACTCCAAGCTGCGAGGTCAGATCGCAGAGCAGCAACGCCGGATCGAGCAGTTGGAGAAGCTGATCGAGGAGCTTCGGCGTGGGGGCAAGCGCCAAGCGGCGCCGTTCTCGAAAGGAGAGCCGAAGAGCGATCCGCAACCTCCTGGGCGCAAGCCCGGCCAGAAGTATGGTTCGCGAGTCAACCGGCCCGTCCCCGACCAGGTCGACGAGACGATCGAAGTCGATTGCCCGCTGTACTGTGATGCTTGCCAGGGGCGGGTGCACCTGGAGGGTAAGCAGAGCCAGTTTCAGGTCGATCTGCCGCCGTTACGCTCCTGGACCACCGAGTTCGTCCTCCACTGCGGTAAGTGCACGCAGTGCGGGCGCCAGGTGATGGGAAGACATCCTCGGCAAGCTCGCAGGCGGTCGGAGTGGCTGGGTCCAGTTCGGTCCAGGGGTCATCGCGCTGGCGACCTATCTGAACAAGGTGGGGGGCTTGAGCTACGGCAAGATCGCCGCCTTGCTCGAGCAAATGGCCGGTCTTCGAGTGTCGCGCTCGGCGTTATGCCGGGCGCTTCTACGGACAGCCGCGAAGTCGCAGCCAATCTATGAGGAGTTGGTCCAGGCGGTCCGCGGTTCCCCTGTCGTGTATCCGGATGAGAGCGGCTGGCGACAGGGAGGCCGAAGCGCCTGGTTGTGGGTGTTCACCAATCGGCGTGAGACGGTCTACCAGATTGAGCGCGGTCGGGGCTTTGCCGAAGCGGCCAAGGTGTTGGGCAAGGACTATGCGGGTGTCCTTGTCGTCGACGGCTGGGCGCCGTACCGGCGCTTCGCACAAGCGACGCAGCAGACCTGCTTGGCGCATCTGCTGCGGCGGTGCGCGGAACTACTGGAGACGGCAAAGGGGGGTGCGGCGGGGTTCCCCGCCAAGTCCAGGAGATTCTGCTTGCCGCCTTGGCAGTGCGGGACCGGCGCAAGGCCGGAACGCTCGGAACTCGGGGAGTGCGCGTGGCCAAGGGGCGCTTGGCGGCGCGTATGGCTCGCCTGCTGGCGGTCGCCTCACCCACGCTGGGAATCGGCGCTTTGCCAAGCATCTGAGGCTCCACCGCAACGACCTGTTTGTCTTCTTGGACCGGGAGGATATCGAGGCAACCAACTGGCCGGCCGAGCAGGCGATTCGTCCTGCGGTCGTCAACCGCAAGTCGTGCGGCGGAAATCGTACCGCCCAGGGTGCCAAGGCGCAGGCCGGTTTGTGAGTCTCCTGCGCACTGGCCAGCAACACGGCCTGAATTTACTTTCTGTCGTCGGGGCCATTCTTCGTAGCCCCCACCCGCCCTCCTACGACGACTTACAGAAGGCTCACTGAGCCGCCCAGGACTGGTAAACAGATACCTTCATCCAAGTCTCCGGCACGCGAACCTGCGCCACCGCCGATATGGCGGCAGCGCCGGCGCTGACGCCGAGTTGGCTATGCTCCGGGACGGGATGGCAGCCGCAGGCATTGCTGGGTAGGTGCGAGCCGAACGGCGAGATCGTAGGTGCTCTTAGGAGATTCCAATGATAGTTGACCCGGTGGTAGAACAACTGCACAAGCAGCGCGAAAAATACATGGAGAGTTTCCAGTACGACCTCGAGGCGATCGTGCGCGACATCAGAGCCCACGGAAGCATCCTACCCGTCGCCACTGCTGCAACCTTCGGCGTCCAACCCGCCGGCGGCGCACGGACTCGCTTCGCTCGCCGATAGGTGCCCGCTCCGAGAAGTGCCGGGAGGTGCCGCACCCGATAGGTGCCACCCACCTGGGGAAGGGCATCGTGTGAAGCGATTCTATTGCGGTGACCCCTTGAAAGAGGACGTCCGATTCGCCGGCCCGCAGCCTGGCGGCAGGAAGGGCGGGTCAACACAGGCAGGTATTGGGGCAGCCGGAGAACCCAAAACCGTCGCAGGCCGTCCTGTCAGTTTTCCCCCCATCCACAGGAGTCAACTGATGCTCTCCCAGCAGCCGCAGGGTGTCACGGTTAAGCTTGAGCACTTTCGGGGTCTTCTTCTTCATCGGATCTCCTTGAGGTGGACGCTCGTCAAACTGGGAGTATTCCCACAAACAGTATAGCACTCACGCCGTTGGCACCTCTCGGGCGGGGCACTTCTCGTTTCTCGGGCCGGGGACTTCTCGGACGCCGCACTTGGGTAAGCCGCCGGACCTCTGGGGTACGCCGAAGCGGTCCGACGCCTCAGGGTGGCGGGAGAGCAGCCTCAAGGCGGCGCTTGGCAGCGGCGGCGGCGCTCGCCCTCTGCCTGAGCCTTGATGTTGGCTTATCCACGAGAAGTGCCAGCCTCTTGGCGGCGCTTGGCGGCGATGGCGCGGCGGAGCCCGGTGCCAGCCCAAAGGCGAGGCGGT
>CAVWRJ010000022.1:0-23779 GCA_963757335.1 uncultured Acidobacteriota bacterium
GATACGGGTCTCCAGGCCGGAGACACGGGGGCTCAGACTCAGAGCTACAGGGGCGCAGACTCAGAGTACGGGGGCGCAGAGTCTGGGTACGGGGTCGGCAAACCGCAGGAACCTGCGTGGAAGGAAGAGGGTGGGGATCAGGACTTCTTGGCTCGGCAGATTTCCTGCCGCGCAGGCCCCTAGGTCGCCGCGCCAGCGGCAGAGGAGTTCGCGATCGACCGGGTGAGTGCCGCGTCGAGGAGGTCCCGGCTCTCGGCTAGGTCGTGGCCGGTCTCGGGGAGGACCTCCCAGTAGACCAGGCTGCCCCAGCCGCGGGTCGCCGGGGTCAGCTGGGTGGCCGGGGCGAGAGGGTCGTCGTCGCCGCTGATCACCGCCAAGGGGAGCGACGAGGTGTGGAGGTAGCTGAAATCGTAGTGGGCGACCGGCGGCGCCAGCCCGAGGAGGAGGTCGGCGCTGCCGTCGGCGCCGGCCGAGAGGGCCACGAAGCAGCCGAAGGAGTAGCCGCCGGCGAGGAGCGGCAGGCCGGGGAAGCGCTGCCGCATCTCGGCGAGAGCGGCGAGCATGTCGAGCCGCTCCCCCCGCCCCTGGTCGTACACCCCCCGGCTCGCCCCCACCCCGCGGAAATTGAAGCGCAGGACCGCCGCCCCGTTCTCCTCCAGACGCCGCGCCGCGGCGTAGACGACCTTGTTGTGCATCGTGCCGCCGTAGAGGGGGTGGGGGTGGGCCACCACCGCGGCGAGGCGGGGGGGACCGGCGGGCAGCTTGAGGATCGCTTCGAGCGCCCCGGCCGTGCCGGTCAGGGCGAGGGGAGTGAGGACGGCCATACGGCTTCAAAAAAGGTCTAGACCTAAGGCGAAAGTCTGGGTTCTAGACAAAGCGCATTCCTGTAAGGGGGGCGCGCTCCGCGGGCTCGGCGGCGCCCGGGGAGATGAGAGCGGGCCGGTTGTTCTCGTCGACATGGACGTAGATCACCTCGGCCTCGGTGACCTTGACCCGCCCGATGCCGCGGGTCCGGGCGCTCCGCCTCGACCACCACCTTGACCGTCACCGAGGTCCTCCCCACCCGCAGGGTCTCGGTGAAGAAGCTCACCAGGTCGCCGACGAAGACCGGGGCATGGAACTCGACCTCGCGGAGAGCGACGGTCACCAGCCGGGCGCAGCCATGGCGGTGCGCCTCGACCGCCCCGGCCTGGTCGATGTAGGAGAGGATGATGCCGCCGAAGATCGTCCCCAGGGCGTTGGTGTCCTTCGGCATCATGATGACCCGGATGGCGGGCTGGGTCGGCCCGACCCCGTTCTGATTGGCGTCGCTCATGCTTTCCTTTCCGTCCCACTGTACCGTGAGGGCGAACATGGTATCCTATGTGCCCGTCGGGTCACGGTCGGCCAGATCCCGAGAATGGACCCCACCCCCTCTCCATCGAGCCCCCCCGCTCCCCTCGGTGACGCCGCGTTCTGCGGCAGATCGCCGACCGGCGGCCGGAGGCGTTGTCGGAGCTCTACGACCGCGACCTCCCATCTCTCCTCGGGCTGGCCCGGCGCATCCTGGGCAGCTCCGCCGACGCCGAGGAGGTGCTGCAGGAGGTCTTCCTCCACGTCTGGAACCGGGGCGGGCTCTACGACGCCGACCGCTCCTCCGCCTCGACCTGGCTGGTGCTGATCACCCGGAGCCGCGCCATCGACCGCCTGCGCAGCCGAAAGGTCGTCGAACGGACCCACGAGGCGGCTCAGGTGGAGAATTCGGGAGCCCATACATCCCCCGAGGGGGATCGGAACGTATTCATGCAGGAGAGACGAGAGCGGGTTCGCGAGGAGCTCGCGAAACTACCGCCCGAGCAACGACAGGTTCTGGACCTCGCCTTCTACGGCGGAATCAGCCAGACCGAGATCGCCAGCCGGACGGACATCCCGCTCGGCACTGTGAAGACGCGAACCCTGCTCGCCATGAAAAAACTACGGAACGCCCTGCGGACTGAAATTCGGGAGCTCTTGTGAGCGACGAGCCGATCCACCCTGACGACCTGGCCATCCTGGCGCTGCTCTCGGCGCTGGAGCGCCAGCCAGGCGAGGGGGACTTCCTGGAGCAGCCGCTGGCCGGGAACGCCGGGCACGAGGGGAACGAGTCGGAGGAGACTCTGGTCCGGCTCTACACCGAGGTGCTCGGGCTCGTTCCCTATGAGCTGACCCCGGCAGCACCGCCGGCAGCCCTCAAAGCGCGCCTGATGACGATTGTGAGCGGCGACGAAACCCAGGACGTCGAGACCTTCGTCCTCCCGGCCCCTCCGCCCCTTCCGATCACGCCGCCGCCGGCTGCCGCCCCGACGCCGGCACCCCGGCCGGCGCCCCCGATCGTCCAGCGCACCGCCCCGACCCCGGCGACGGGCATCCGGCCGCCGGCCCCCGGCGCTGTCGTACCGATGGCATCGACATCGCCCCCGGTCGTGCCGACTCCGGTCCGGCCCGTGCCCGTCCGGCGGGCCTCCCGCTGGCCGCTCGCCCTGGCCGCGGCGCTGATCCTCGCTCTCCTCGGGGTCACCGGATATCTCTACCAGGGGCTCCGCCAGCAGGGGGAGGTCATCAGCCAGCTCACCCGCGAGCGCAACCAGCTCATCGCCCAGGAGCGCGAGCACGCCCGGGCCCTCTCCACTGGCGACACCGAGCTCACCGGGCTCAAGGGCGAGATGAACGCGATGCAGTCGCGGCTCGCTCTCATCACCTCGCCCGGAGTCGAGATCAGCCCCCTCCACCCCACCGGCAAGGTGCCGATGCCGCACGACGCCTACGGGATGCTCTTCGTGGCCGCCGACCACCAGCACTGGGATCTCGCGATCCGGGGCATGAGCCCGTCCGGCAACGGCCGCCAGTACCAGCTCTGGTTCATCGCCCCCCAGGGACCGGTGAGCGGCGGCACCTTCACGGCCGCCCCGGGCGCCCCGGTCAACCTGAGCTCGGAGCACATGCCCGCCGGGACCCGGGCGGTGATCATCACCCTCGAACCCGAGGCCGGCACCCAGACCCCGAGCGGCCCCGAGGTCCTCCGCGCCGCGGCTCCGGTCAAGGTCCTGTAGGACCTCCCGCTACTTCTTCGGCGGCCGGGTGGGCCGCATCTCGACCAGGCTGGGGAGGGCGTTGGGCGGGTAGGTGAGGAGATGGAGGACCATCGCCGCGATGTCCTCGGGCTGGAGCCGCCAGGACGTCTCCGCTCCCCCCTTCCCACCCTTCCCCGCCGGATGACCGAACTCCGTTTCGACGCTCCCCGGCAGGATCGCGGCCACCCGCACCCCGTGCGGCCGGAGGTCGAGCATGGCCGCCTCGGAGAGGCCGAGCAGGCCGAACTTGCTGGCGTTGTAGGCGGCGCCCCCAAGCATGGCGTTCTTGGCGGCGAGGGACGCGATGTTGACGATCCACCCCTCCCCGCGCGGCTTCATCACCCGGGCCGCGGCGCCCAGGAAGTAAAAGGCGCCGAGGAGGTTGGTCTCGATCACCTCCCGGAAGGCGTCGCCCGAGAATTCGTCGACCGGCCCGAAGACCCCCAGTCCGGCGTTGTTGACGAGGAGGTCGAGCCGCCCCCCCTCCGCCGCCGCCACCGAGCGGACGAAGTCGCCCACCTCCCCCTCGTGACGGACGTCGACGGGCTGGCCGGAGACCGTGCCGCCGGAGCGCCCGGCAACAGCGGTCATCTCGGTTAAGGCCTGGTCCACGGACTCGCGGCTCCGGCTGCAGAAGTGGACCCGCCAGCCCTCGCCGAGCAGAGCAAGGACGACGGCGCGGCCGATGCCGCGGCTCCCCCCGGTGACGATCGCTACTCTCTCGTTTGCCGCCATATCTGCCCTCCCTTCGTGCTCACTCTACCGCTTGCGGACGGCGGAAATGCGCCGCACCCCGGATGCTGTTTTATCTCTCGACAAGGAGGCTTCACCCCCATGATGTTCTTCCACCCCGAATATCTTCTCTTCATGCTGCCGGCGATCCTGCTCTCGCTCTGGGCGAGCTTCCGCACCAAATCGGCGTTCAACAAGTACTCCCGGGTGCGAACGATCCGCGGCCTGACCGGGGCCCAGGCGGCCCAGGAGATGCTCCGGGGAGCGGGCATCCACGACGTCCAGGTGGTCGCTACCGGCGGCATGCTGACCGACCACTACAACCCGGCCAACCGGACCCTCAACCTGTCGGAGGGGGTCTACGCCTCGAATTCGGTCGCCGCGGTGGGGGTCGCCTGCCACGAAGCGGGGCACGCCCTCCAGCACGCCGCGGGCTACAAGGCGCTCGGGCTGCGCTCGGCCCTGGTGCCGACCGCGAACATCGGCTCCTCTCTGGGCTACATCACCATGATGCTGGGACTGTTCCTCCTCCACCAGCCGCGGGTCGTGCTCTTCGGGGCGATGCTCTTCTCCTGCGTCCTCGCCTTCCAGATCGTCACCCTGCCGGTCGAGTTCGACGCCACGGCCCGGGCCAAACGCCTCGCCGTCGAGCAGGGGATCGTGCAGCCCCAGGAGCGCGAGGGCATGGACCGGGTGCTGAACGCCGCCGCCCTCACCTACGTGGCGGCGGTCGTCTCGACCCTGATGACGCTCCTCTATTACCTGATGCGGGCGGGGTTGCTGGGCGGCGGACGGCGGAACTAAGCCCAGAAGGGGCTGAACGCCTATCGCCAGGTGGGCGGCTTCTTCGTCTCCAGGAAGGTCGCGATCCCATGCTTGCAGTCCGCGGTCGCCCGCGCCTCGGCGTTGACCTCGGCGGCGTGCTGCATGGCGTCGTCCAGGGGGCGGCCGAGGACGTCGAGGAGGAGGCGCTTGGTGCGGGCGATCGACTCGGAGCTGCCGTTCGCCAAGATCTCCCCGGCGAGCGCCTCTGCCGCCGCGGGGAGCTCGGAGGCCTCGGCGACCATCCGGTTGACGAGGCCGATGTCGAGGGCCCGCTGCGCTTCGACGAACTGGGGGAAGAGGAGCAGCTCGCGGAGGTCGGAACCGCGCAGCCGGAGCGGCAGGTAGGTGGCGACGAGCGCCGCCACGAAGCCGATCCGCACCTCGCTGTAGAGGAAGCGCGAGTCGGCAGCGGCGATCACGAAGTCGTGCGCCGTGGCGAGGCCGCAGCCGCCCGCCACGCAGGCGCCGTGCACCAGGGCCACCGTCAGGGCCTCCTGGCGGAGCACGGCATGGAAGAGATCGCGCAGGCGGAGCGAGTCGGCGAGGTTCTCCTCCGGCCCGGCGTCGCGGAGCGAGCGCAGGTGCTCCAGATCGGCGCCGGCGGAGAAGTTCTTCCCCGCCCCCGAGAGGAGCACCGCCCGCACCCCCTCCCCGCGCAGGTCGCGGCGATAGAGGGCGGTGAGCTCGGCGATCAGGGGCGGCGAGAGGGCGTTGGCCCGCGCCGGGTCTTTGAGGGTCACCCAGAGCAGATCGCCATCGCGGCGGGTTTCGAGGAGACCGCCCTCAGGCACGGAGCTGGCTCTCGCGCTGGGCCCGGCGAGACAATTTGGCCAGAATCTCGTCCGGCACCTCGATCTCCAGCAGCAGCATCCCCTGGGCGTGGGTCTTCCCCTGGGCGTCGGTCTTCAGGCTCTCGGTGCCGCCACCGCCCAGCGAATCGTGGAGGATGAAGTTGAGCGCCGAGAGGTTGGGGAGCTCGAAGCGCTCGACCGGGCCGCGGCAGACCTGGGCGAAGTGCGCCTTCACCCGCTCGGCGGTCACCTCCCGGCGGAGCACCTCGTAGATCTCGGCCGAGTCGGCGATCAGGCCGACGTTCGAAGCATCCCCCTTGTCCCCCGAGCGGGCGTGGGCGATCTGGTGGAGCGGCAGCTTCATGCCCGCCTCCTTCCTGCAAAGAGAGAGAGCCCGCCGCCGAGGGCTAAGACCGCGGCGAGGGCGAAGGCGGTGCCGGGCGCCGTCGTCGCCGGCCGGTAGACGGCCGGCAGGAGGGCCCGGAAGCCGAGGTCCAGGATCTCCCCGTGGGCCCGCTCGAGCGCCGCGAAAGCGGCGGAGCTGGCGGCCAGGAGGAGGGCGAGGGTCCCGGCGAGCCGCGCGTCCCCCCAGCCGGAGGAGAGGCCGTGGCGGAGGAGGAGGGTGTAGGCGGCGCCGACGGCGAACGCCCAGTAGACGAAGGCCAGGCGGTCGGCGATGGCGCTGTAGCCGAAGCCCAGGAGGAGCACCGGCAGGAGGCCGGCCAGGAGGCCGCCGTACCAGCGGCGGGCGAGCGGTCGATCCATCTCTTAAGGCTCCCCCAGGGTTTCCGTCGTCTCGACGGTGACCTGGATCCGGCTCTCGACCTCCTCGCGGGCGAGGAGGGCCGGCCAGTAGGCGACCACCTCCTGCGGCTTGGGGCGCCCGCCGGCGAAGCCGGTCACCCCCGGCGGCCCGGCGGTGACGAGCGGCGCGATCTCCTGGCCGAAGCGCTCGACCCGCTTCGCATCCGGGTCGCGGACGCCGAGCCGCAGCACCACCTCCGGCGGATCGGACGGGGCGGGCAGAATTCCGGGCAGGCAGGCGCCCTGCCCCACCATCTCGACGATCCGGTGCTCCGGCTCGAAGGTGACCCCGGCGCGCTCCAGTCGCTTCCAGACGATCTCGGAAGCGAGCTCGGCCTTCTCGATCGCCCGCGGGCCCGAGATGGTGATCTGCCCCACCGCCTTGTAGCCGGCCAGGTAGGAGCCCGAGATCTTCAGGAACGGCGTCTTGGGGCCGCCCCGGATGCCGGAGACCTCCACCCGGTCCGGCCCCTCCTGGCGCAGGCGAATGGAGCCGAAGTCGGCGGTAACGTCCGGGGTGATGTACTCGGAGGGCTTGCCCATCTCGTAGACCAGCTGCTCGGCGACCGTGTCGACCGTCACCATGCCCCCCGTCCCGGCATGCTTGGTGACCGTGAAGGTGCCGTCCGGCCGCGCCTCGACGATGGGGTAGCCGACGTTCCAGAGATCGGGCACCTCCCAGAAGCGGCTGAAGTTGCCCCCGGTGCACTGGGCGCCGCACTCCAGAATGTGGCCGGCGATGGTGCCGGCGGCCAGGCGGTCCCAGTCCTCCTCGCCCCAGCCGAACTCGTGGATCATGGGCGCCAGGGCGAGCGCGGTGTCGGTGATCCGCCCGCAGAGGACGATCTGGGCCCCCAGCTCCAGGGCCCGGACCACCGGCCGGGCGCCCAGGTAGGCGTTGGCGCTCATCACCTGGTCGACGTGCGGCGCGAGCGGCTGGCCGGTATCCATGTTGGCGAGCTTGTGACCCGCGGCGACCAGCTCTTTCAAGCGCGGGTGGAGGTCGTCCCCTTCAACCACCCCGACCCGGAGGCCGGAGAGGCCGAGCTCCTTCGCCACCTCCAGGATGCGGGCCCGGCAGGCGCGCGGGTTCAAGCCCCCCGCGTTGGTGAGGATGCGGACGTTTCGCTCCTGGATCTCCGGCAGGGTGCGGCGGATGAAGCCGATGAAGTCGGTGGCATAGCCGAGCTTCGGGTTCTTGAGCTTCTGCCGCATCATGATCGACAGGGTCACCTCGGCGAGGTAGTCCATGCCGATGTAGTCGATCGGCCCCCCCTTGAGCAGCTCGACGGGGGCGTCGACGCTGTCCCCCCAGAACCCCTGGCCGTTGCCGATCCGGATCGTTTTCATAGGCGCGGATAGGTTAGCACGGTGTAAGCTTCTGCCCACGGCGCCCTATTGCGGGTTTCTTGAAGCCGAATCTAAAAGGCGGTAATTGATTCTCCCCGGGGGCGATGCTATGCTGCCCGTCCCCGTCCAAGGTCCAGCAAGGTATGGTTTTTTTCAACTACAGCACGATGCAGATGGCGGCCAAGGTCGTCTACTACGGCCCCGGTCTCTGCGGCAAGACGACCAATCTGCACTACATCTACGGCCATACCTCGGGCGATTCCCGGGGCGAGATGGTGTCCCTGGAGACCGAGACCGACCGGACCCTCTTCTTCGATCTCCTCCCCATCGACGTCGGCCAGATCGCCGGTTTCAACACCCGGATCCAGCTCTATACGGTCCCCGGGCAGGTCTTCTATAACACGACGCGGAAGCTGGTGCTCAAGGGGGTCGACGGGGTGGTCTTCGTCGCCGACTCGCAGCGCGCCATGCAGCAGGCCAACCTCGACTCGTTCAAAAATCTGGAAGAGAACCTGACGGAGATGGGCCTCTCCTCCGAGAGCCTGCCGCTCGTCCTCCAGTACAACAAGCGGGACTTGGCCGACATCTGCAGCGTCGACGAGATCAACCGTATCTTGAACCCCCATGGCTGGCCCCACTTCGAGGCCTCGGCGCTGACTGGCCAGGGGGTGTTCGAGACGCTCAAGGGGGTCTCCAAGCTGACCCTCCTGTCGCTCAAAAAGCGCCTCACCCGCGGCGGGGAGGGCTCGACGCCCACCACCCGCATGGCGCCTCCCCGGCCGGTTCCACCCCTCCCGGCGACGCCCGCCTCGGCGCCGGGAGCCGGAGCTCAGCCGGCGGCCGTGCCGCCAGTGCCACCCGTGGCCGTCCCCGTGGCGCCGCCAGTCCAGGCGACTCCAGCGGCATCGGCGACATCGACGGCATCGGCTGCGTCGGCGACATCGGCGACATCGGCGGCATCGGTGCCGGCGCCCCCTGCCGCGCCCCGGCTTTCGCCGGCGGCCCCAGCGGTCGGTATCGCCAACCCGACCGCCAACCCGGCACCGGCGCCGGCGCGAACCCCGCCGCTCCGTGGCCGCTCCTCGGTCGACGTCTTGGGCGAGCTCGAAAAGCTGCGCCGCGAGGCCATGCAGCCGTCCGGCGGCAGCGCTGCCGCTCCGGCGCCGCCCGCAGCGCCCCCGGCCCAGCCGAAGCAGACGCCGGTCCCGACTCCGGCGGCGCCGGCCGCCGCTGCAACCAAGCCCGCGGTACCAGGGAAGAATGGCCGCGGCGAGCTGTCGCGGAACATCGAGCTGACCCTCAAACGGGTCGATTTCGAGCGCGCCCGCCGTATCCTCGTCAGCTTCCAGGTCGAGGACGACCAGAATCGGGTCATGGACTCGGTGCGCGATCTGCCGGTCGAGATCAAGGACGCCGCCAGCCTCGAAAAGCTCCTCCTGCGCCTGAACATCGCGCTCAACGCCAAAGAGTAACCACCGCCCCGTGAAATGCCCCTTCTGCTCCGCCAACCGGGACCGTGTGGTCGATTCCCGGGAGAGCCGTGACGGCGATACCATCCGCCGCCGCCGCGAATGCCTCTCCTGCGGCCGCCGCTTCACCTCCTACGAGCAGATCGAGGACATCCCCTACATGGTCGTCAAGCACGACGGCTCGCGGGAAGAGTTCAGCCGCAAGAAGCTCCTGGGCGGCCTGCTCAAGGCCTGCGAGAAGCGGCCGGTGGCGTTAAAGAAGCTCGAGGGGATCGTCGAGCAGACCGAGAACATGCTCCACGAGCGCGAGGACCGGGAGATCTCGACCCAGGAGATCGGCAGCTTCGTCATGGAACATCTGCGCGGGTTGGACCAGGTGGCCTATGTCCGCTTCGCCTCGGTCTACCGGCGTTTCGAGGACATCGACGCCTTTATGGACGTGCTCAAAACTCTGATTCACCCCACCAAAGAGGCAATCTGAGCGATGGCTGGCAAGTACGCCTCCCCGTTCTTCGTCTCGCGTTTCCAGTCCGAGCTCGACCGGCTGTTCCAGGAGGCTCTAGCGGTGGGCGACACCAGCCGGCCGGGGAGCGAGTGGCAGCCCGCGGTCGACATCGTCGAGACCCACGACGCGATCCTGATCTTAGCCGAGGTCCCCGGCCTCGCTCTGGAGGACCTGAAGGTCGAGGTCAAGGGGACGCTCGTCACCCTCTCCGGCACCAAGTCGACCCCGCTCCCCTCCGCCCAACGGATTAAATTCCAGTGTGTCGAACGCGGCCACGGCCGCTTCGTGCGCGAGATCCCGCTCTTCTGGCCGGTCAACAGCCACGGCGGCACGGCGCGCTTGAAAGATGGGCTCCTGGAGATCGAATTTCCCAAGGTGGAGGAGAAGCGGCACGCGGCTCGTCGCTTGCATATTGAGGAAGATGGGGGAACCGAAGGATGAGCAAGCCGCCGGGGGAGCAGCCCGAAGAGGCGATCAAGATCCCCGACGTACTGCCCGTGTTGCCACTCAAGGACACGGTGATTTTTCCTTACATCATCCTGCCGCTCTCGGTGGGGCGCGACAAAAGCGTCCTGGCGGTCGACAGAGCGCTCGCCGAGAGCCGCGTCATCATGCTCGTGGCGCAGAAGGACGGCGCCAACGACAACCCGGGCGAGGCCGATCTCTACAGCGTCGGCACCGCGGCCGTCATCATGCGGATGTTGAAGCTCCCCGACGGCCGGATCCGCATTCTCGTCCAGGGCTTGGCGCGCGCCAAAGTCGAGCACATCAGCCAGATCGATCCCTACCTGCAGGCGAAGATCGAACGCATCGAGGAGCCGCCAGCGGGCGAGCGCAGCCTGGAGATCGAAGCCCTGGTGCGGAGCGTCAAGGAGAGCCTCGACCGCGCGGTGACGCTCGGCAAGGGGATCTCGCCCGAGGTGATGGTGATCGCCGCCAACCTGGAGGACGCCGGCCGCCTGGCCGACCTCGCGGCCTCCAATCTCGATTTGAAGCCCGAGGAGGCGCAGGGGATCCTGGAGACGATCCATCCGATCGACCGCCTGAAGAAGGTGAGCGATCTCCTGGCGCGCGAGATCCAGGTGCTCACCATGCAGCAGGAGATCTCGTCCCAGGCGCGCGGCGAAATGGACCGGAGCCAGCGCGAGTATTTCCTCCGTCAGCAGTTGAAAGCCATCCAGCAGGAGCTGGGAGAAGGCGAGGAGCTGTCGGAGGAGATCGCCAATTACCGCAAGCTCGCCGAGGACAAAAAGCTTTCGGACGAGGCGAAAGAGGAGCTCAAGCGGCAGGTGAAAAGGCTCGAGCGGAGCCACCCGGAGAGCGCCGAGACGCAGATCATCCGCACCTATCTGGACTGGTTGACGGCGCTCCCCTGGCAGACCTATTCCGACGACAACCTGGACCTCGATCACGCCCAGCAGGTCCTCGACGAGGACCACTATGACTTGGAGAAGGTCAAGGAGCGCATCCTCGAATATCTGGCCGTCCGCAAGCTGAAAAAGGACACCCGCGGGCCCATCCTCTGCTTCGTCGGGCCGCCGGGCGTCGGCAAGACCTCGCTCGGGCGCTCGATCGCGCGCTCGCTCGGCCGCCAGTTCGTCCGCATCTCGCTGGGCGGCGTGCGCGACGAGGCCGAGGTCCGCGGCCACCGCCGTACCTACGTCGGTGCGCTCCCCGGACGGATCGTCCAGGGGATCCGCCAGGCCGGAATGAGCAATCCGGTGTTCGTCTTGGACGAGATCGACAAGATCGGCGCCGACTACCGGGGCGACCCCTCCTCGGCGCTTTTGGAAGTGCTCGACCCGGAGCAGAATTTCAGTTTCGTCGATCACTACCTCGGACTCGCCTACGATCTCTCGAAAGTGATGTTCATCGCCACGGCGAACCTCTTGGAACCTGTCCAGCCAGCCTTCCTCGATCGCATGGAGGTGATCCGGCTCTCCGGCTACACCGAGGAGGAGAAGCTCCGCATTGCCCGGACGCACCTCATCCCCAAGCAGGTAAAAGAGAACGGAATCGACGACACCCGCATCGATTTCACCGACGACGGGATCAAGAGCATCATCTCCGGCTATACCAAGGAGGCGGGCCTCCGCAATCTGGAGCGTGAGCTCGCCGCCATCTGCCGCAAGGTCGCCGTCTCGGTGGCGCGGGGGGGCGAAGGCCAGACGGTGATCGATCCCGCCAAGGTCGAGGAGCTCCTGGGACCCAGAAAGCACTTCAGCGAAGAGCTGCTCGACCGCGACCGCGTGGGAGTGGCGACCGGCCTCGCCTGGACCGCGGTGGGCGGCGACCTCCTCTTCATCGAGGTCGTGGCGGTGCCCGGCAAGGGGCAGCTCCTCTTGACCGGGCAACTGGGTGACGTGATGAAGGAGTCTGCCCAGGCGGCGCTCTCCTACGCCCGCGCCTTTGCCGGCAGCAGCAACGGCCCGGGCCTCGCCGAGGACTACTTCGCGAAGCACGACATCCACGTCCACGTGCCGGCCGGCTCGATCCCCAAGGACGGCCCCTCGGCGGGGATCACGATCGGCACCGCCATTCTCTCGGTGATCACCAACCGGCCGATCAACCGGCGGGTCGCGATGACCGGCGAGATTACTCTCCGCGGTGACATCCTGCCCATCGGCGGCCTCAAGGAGAAGGTCCTGGCCGCCAAGCTCGCGGGCATTCACACGGTGATCGTCCCCAAGCTCAACCGGCGCGATCTGGTCGAGATTCCGGAGACGATCAAGAAGGATCTGGCCTTCCATTTCGTCGATCACATGGACGAGGTCCTGAAGATCGCCCTCCTCGAAGTCGATCTCCACGCCGCCGCCACCGCCGTAGAGACCGAACGCCAGACCACCACGGTCTAAGATCGGCTCTTGCAGACGAGCTCCGAGGACCGGCTGCTCTCCTGGCTCCGCCGCCAGATCGCGCACCAGTCGGGAGAGACGCTTTTGGGCGACGACGCCGCCGTCCTCCCCGCACGCTCTTTCGCGATTACCGTCGACAGCCAGATCGCCGGCGTTCACTTCCCGGAAGATCTCCCCGCGCCCATGCTCGCTAAACGGCTCCTCGCCGTCAACCTCTCCGACCTGGCCGCCACCGGCGCCCAGCCGGCCTATGGCTTCCTCGCCCTCTCCGCCACGGAAGGTTTCGATCACCGGAGTTTCTTCAAAGCCTTTCTGGTCGCCTGCCGCAAGTTCGGGGTACGGCTCGCGGGGGGTGATCTGGCCCGCCAGCCAAGCGCGACGACCGCCACTCTCACCCTCCTCGGCACGCGCCCGCGCGGCGGCCGCTTCCTGCGTCGCGCGGACGCCCGCGCCGGGGACGGGCTATGGCTCTCGGGCACCGTCGGCGAATCGGCCGCCGGGCGCTATGTGATCGCTGGCGGCACGCGATTCGACGGCAGAAAGGTTCTGCTTCCCGAAGCCCTGAACGTCCCCGGCCTCCAGGCGGCGGCGCGGCGGGCTGTCCGCCGCCATCTCCTGCCGGAGCCGCACTTGGCGATCGGCCGCTGGCTCGGCCGGCAGCCGCGCGCTGCGGCGATCGATCTCTCGGACGGCCTCGCCCTCGATCTCTCAAGGCTCTGCAGGGAAAGCGGGGTGGGGGCCGAGGTGAACGCCGCGGAGTTGCCGCTTTCCCCTCGTTTTGAGGAGCTCTGCCGGGCGATCGATCGCGATCCGGAGAAGCTCGCCCTGGGCGGCGGAGAGGATTACGTCCTTCTGTTTACCCTCCCTCCCGGCCGGCGCCCGCCCGGAGATTCTCTCTGCAAGCGGATCGGCACGATCAATTGCGACCGCCGGCTCTGCCTCGTCCGCCGCGATCGGAGCGAGGATCTGCCGGTCCTCGGCTGGGATCACCTCGCTACTCCAGAAAAGAGCAAGACAGAATAAAAAAAGGCCCCGCCTCCGGAGAGGCGGGGCCTTCGAACGGCGATCGTTCGCTCTCTAACGGAAGAGCTTCTGCAAGGTCTGGGCGAGACCGCGGAAACGCTTCTCGATCTCCTGCTGCGATTTTTCGATCGCCTTGATCCGCTGCGCGAGACCGCTCGTGTCACCCGAGGCGACAGCACGTCCACCGGCACCACGGCCAGCGGCGGCGCGGCCGCTGCCCGCGGGACGGCCGGGCTTGCGTCCGCCGCGACCGCTCTCCAGACGTAACTCGCGGAAAACGTCGACCGCCTGGGGATAGAAACGCCGCGCCCGGCCCTTGCCCTCGTGCGGCAGGCGATCGGAGTGCAGCCGCACGTAGCGCACCAGGGTCGGATAGGAAATCCCGGTCTGCTCGCTGATCTGGGTGAGAGTCATGAGATTGCCGGATTTTCCCGACGCTCCCGAAGTTCCCGTTCCGGCCGTTCCCTTGTTCTTGCTCTTGCTCCCGGGCGGGCGACCCCGGCGCGCCGCCGGCTTCTCCACGGCAGTCGGGGCGGCAGGGACCGTGGCGCGCTTGCCGGCCGGACGGCCGGGACGACGCGCGGGCCTTCCCGGACCACGGCCACGGGTGCCCTGGCTATCCGCGGCGGCCGCGGCCTTCCGGCCACTGCCGGTCGCCCGGCCCCGGCGAGCGGGCGTCCCGCTGGCAGCCGCGGCGGAAGCGTCCTTGCGCGGCCGGCCACGACGACCGATGTTCTCGTTACGAATCTCGTCGAACACCGGCAGCGCGCTCTCGGGATAGCGCTGTTTACGGCCGCTGCCGACAGAGGGGATGCGCCCCTGATAGAGCTTCTTGTAGCGCTGCAGCGTGGGCATCGAGATCCCGGTCTTCGACGATATGTCGGACAGGGTGAAGAGCTTGTCCTCGCCCGCCTCGCGCTGAGTATCGGCTTCAGCCATTGATTTCCTTAGCCTCCTGTATGTTTGATCCAAATGGATTAGACGTCTTTCTGAGACGGGACCATTATCAAAAAAGGGATGCGAAAAGTCAATAGTTCTCGTTCGTAGATGACAAAAAGACTAATGGCGGTCGGACTCGTCGATGCTTACGGAAGACTCGTTCCTGGCATACAATCCACGCCATGAACGCGGATCAGAAGAGGCATCTCTACGCTCAAACCCTTCTGGAGCTCAAAAGCGTCCTCCTTGGGATCGATGACTCGATCACCGTGATGGCGACCGCCGCCGCCGTCCTCTTCGGCAAAATTCCCCATGCGAGTTGGGCCGGTTTCTATCGCGTGGTGGCGCCGCGGCTCCTCCGCGTCGGCCCCTACCAGGGCGGGATCGGTTGCCTGGAGATCCCGTTCGATCGCGGCGTCTGCGGCGCCGCCGCGCGGCTGCGACAGACGCAGGTGGTAGAAGACGTCAACGTATTTCCCGGCCACATCGCCTGCGACTCCGCGGCACGCTCGGAGATCGTGGTGCCGATCTACGGGCCGGCGGGCGACCTGGTCGCGGTTCTGGACGTCGACTCCCACGAGCCGGCGGCGTTCGGCGAGATCGAGCGCGAGTTCCTGGAAAAGGTCGCTCTCGAGCTCCGCCCCTGCCTGGGAGCCAACACCGCCGCCTGGAGCGTGTGATCGCTCGAGCGATCACGACAGCCGGAGCTGGCGCGCCAAATAGGAGAGCCCCTGGCGGGAGAGCCCCAGCCGGCGGGCGGCTTCGGCCTGATTGCCGCGGCAGGCGGCGAGCTCTTCGATCAACAGCTGGCGGCGGTAGTCTTCGATCTTCCGGTGATAGCTGCCTTCCTCTCCCGCGCTTACGGCGCTGTCCGGCGGCTCCGGCAGGCCGAGGTGCTCGGGCTCGATGATGCCGCCGCCGGCCAGGGCGGCCGCCACGGCGAGGACGTTCTTCGAGCTCGCGAACGTTGCCGGGAAAGGGATGGGCGAGGAGGAGCTCCCGGGCCCGCCGCGAAAGGGTGGGGACGAAGCCCGGTCCGCGCTGCCGGGCCAGGCAGTGCTCGGCGAGGAGGAGAATATCGTCGCCCCGCTCGCGGAGCGGCGGCAGCTCGACGCTCCCCACCTTGAGGCGATAGAAGAGGTCCTCCCGGAAGGTGCCGGCCGCCACCGCCGCCGCCAAGTCCCGGTGGGTGGCCGCGACCACCCGCACGTCGACCCGCCGCGGCAGGCTCTCCCCCACCCGCCGCACCTCCCGCTCCTGGAGGACCCGGAGGAGCATCCCCTGGGCCGCCACCGGCAGGTCGCCGATCTCGTCCAGGAAGACCGTCCCTCGCTGAGCGGTCTCGAAGACCCCGGCGCGGTCCTTGTCGGCGCCGGTGAACGCCCCGCGCACGTGGCCGAAGAGGTCGGAGAGGAGCAGGCTCTCCCCCAGGGCGGCGCAGTTGACCGCCACGAACGGCCCCGCGGCCCGGGGGCTCGTGCGGTGGACCAGGCGCGCCGCCAGCTCCTTGCCGGTGCCGGTCTCGCCGAGGACGAGGACGGTCAGGTCGCGCGGCGCGAGGCGGGCCAGCCGCTCCAGGGCGTTCTGTAGGGCGGGGCTCTCCCCTACCAGGCCGCCGGCCCGCGGGGGGGAGACCGCCGCAGCGGCGGCAGCCGGCGGGGGGGGCTCGTTCCGCCGCTCGCGCCACTCCCGGCGAAAGAGGGCGAAGAGGGCGAAGAGAGCGGCGTCGACGGCCGGCGCCCGGAGGACCAGCTGGCCGTTCTCCGCCTCCGCCCGGAGCTCCGCGTCCCCGCCGCTCCCGGCGAGGAGGACCCGTTCCCCAACGCCGGTCTCCAGGGTGATCGAGACCTCGGGGTAGCCGGCGGCCCGGAAGAGGGCGGCGAGGGTCGCCGGGGCGCCTGGAGCTGCCGGGTCTTCTGGGTCGGCAGGCGGGTCGAGATAGGCGGCGAGGGCCCGCCAGGGCCCCTCCTCCCCAGCCTCCAGGCGCTCGGCGAGGAGCCCGGAGCCGGTCCGGCGGAGGGCGGCGACGGCGGCGCGCCGGTGCTCGGCGGGCACGGTGCCCGGAGCGACGCTCTCGAGGTCGAAGACGAGCCGGGCAGCGCGGTAGGGGTCGATCCCCGCCAGCGCCTCCCAGGCCGGCGGCTCCAGGCGCTCGCCGGCGAGGGCGGCTCGCCACAGGGTGCCGAGCGGGGTGCCGGCCGCCGCGCTTAGGGCCGCCTCGCGATCGCCGGCATGGGCCCAGAGGGCGGGGCGCTCCTCCGGTTCGAGCTCGGCGCGGGCGGCCGGGGTGGTCGCCGCCAGCTCCAGTGCGGCCTCCGCGCTCCGCCCCAGCCAGCCCAGGGCGCGCGCGGCCAGGGTGTGGAGCTCGGCCCGCCGCCAGTCGCTCCCGGCGGCGTCGAGCTGGCGGAGAGCCTCGCGGCAGAGGGTGAGAGCGGCTCCCGGGTGGCCGAGGACCAGCTCCAGACGGACCCACAGCTCGCTGTCCTGGGTGAGACCGCGCAGATTGCCGGCGAGCCGGTTCTCCGCCGTCGACTGCTCCAGGATCTCGCGCACCCCGGAAAGCTCGCCCCGCCGCAGCCGAATCTCGGCCAGATTGAACAGAGCGAGGGTGGTCCGGCGCGGACCGTCGCAGCCGCCTAAGAGCCGCGCCGCATGGCGGAAGGCGCGCTCGGCCCCGCGCAAGTCGCCCACCCCGGAACGGCCGATCCCCAGGTCGCTCCACAGCCCCGCCGCCTCATGGCGGGAAAGATGACGGCGGCTGCCCCCGAGGGCCCGGCCGAGGCTGGCGAGAACAACGTCGCTATCCCCCGCCGCGAGCGCCTCCAGGCCGCGCACCTGGTGCCAGCGCCAGGCGAGGGCCGGGTCGAGGCGAGCGGGGCCTGCCGCCTCCAGGTGGGCCGCCAGGCTGGCGAGGCTGGCCGCATCCTGCCGGTCCCAGGCCGCTCCGGCGGCGAGGATGTGGGCCCGCAGGCGGAGGGGGCCCGCCGGAACCCCGCCGGTCGCGGCCAGAGCCCGCTCCACCCAGTCGCCGGCCCGCTCCGCGCCGGCCGGACCGCGGCTGTTGCCGAAGACGCGGACCGCGACCTCCGCCGTCTCCAGGACCTCGGCCGGAGAGAGCGCCGCCGCGGCCAGCCGGCGCAGGCCGGTCCGCACGGCCCCCAGCTCGCCCAGCTGGTACAGGCAGCGCAGGCGGAGCACCGCCGCGGCCGGCGAGCGCAGGCCGGCGAGGGCGGCCTTGGCGCGGGCGAACCGCCCCCGGGCGTGAAGGAGCGCGGCCGCCGCCAGCCGCTCCTCCGGATTCGACGGTGCCGGCCCCTCGTCCTCCCAGAGGGCACGGGCGGCGGGCGAGGCGAGGAGCGACCGCAGCTCCTCGAAGCTCCGCGAGCGAGCGAGGAGCCGCGCCCGGCCGGGGCCGGGCCCCGCCACCCAGAGCTGAGCCCGGCTCCCCCTGGAGGGCTCGCCCGTCAGGCTGGCCGCCAAGCTGACTGCCAGACTGGCGGCCAGAGTGGAACGGGCGGCACCGAAGTCGGGCTCCCAGAGAAACGGGGCGGCCGTCAAAACCTGGCCCACCGCGGCGTCCGGCGAGAGGAGGGCGAGCGGCTGGCGCCAGGCGTCGAGGAGCGCCCGCGCCGCCCGCCGGGCCTCGCCGCGGCCGGGGATGGCGACGGCGCTGCCGAAGAGCCTTCCGAGCAGATCCCGCAGCAGTTCCTGGGCCGGCCGTGGCGACCGCCCGGAGGCCACTCTGGCGACGAGCAGCTGGCCGGCCGGCCCCGCCCGGGCACCGCTCCAGCCACCGGGGAGGTGGAGGCTGGCGTGCTCCAGGTGGGCGAGCAGGGCGCTCGCCTGGAGGAGCGCCGCCATTTTCTGGCGATCGGTCCAGCGCGCCGCGGCGAGCGGGACGGCGCCCGGGCAGTCCAGGAGCGCCGGATGGAGCAGAGCTCCGGCCTCGATCAGGGCGAGCGCGGTCATGGAGGACGGCGGTGTTTATGGCACGAAGAACCGTCCGGCCGCAAACCTGCCTGCTTCGACGCTACCCGGAGAAACGATTTTTACGCCCGAAACGAACGGACCAGCTTTGAAGCCGCGCGGCGCGGAAAAAGGCTCAGCCCAGCAGGCGCGCTAGATCCGTCCAGAATTCCGGATAGGACTTGCCCACCACCTCCGGCGAAGCGATCTCGATCCCCGGCCGGCAGAGGCCGACCAGGGCCATGCTCATGGCGATCCGGTGATCGTTGTGGGAGTCGATCACCACCCGCTCGGCAGGGGGTGTCCGGTCGTGCCAGACCCCGTGGATCGTCAGGCTGTCGGGCCCCTCCTCGACCGTCGCCCCCACCCGGCCGAGCTCGCTCGCCATGGCGCCCAGGCGGTCGCTCTCCTTGATCCGCAGGTGGGGAACGTTGGTGATCCGGGTCGTACCGCGGGCGAAGGGGGCCACGGCGGCCAGGGTCGGCACCTGATCGGGGACCCCCGAGAGGTCGGCGTCGATCCCGCGGAGCCCACCCGCTCCGGGGCCGCGGACGCTGAGGAGGTCCCCCTCCCAGCCGATCTCCGCCCCCATGGCGGCGAGCAGGTCGAGAAAGCGGCGGTCCCCCTGCCGGGAGTCGGCGAAGACCCCGGCGAGCCGGACATCGCCACCGGTGAGCGCCGCCGCGGCGGCCGGATAGCAGGCGGCCGACCAGTCCCCCTCGACCCGGACCCGGCTGGCGGCGAGCGGCGAGGGCAGGATCCGGAAGGCCTGCTCCCCCACCCGCTCGATCCGGCCACCGAAGGCCGCCGCCGCCGCCAGGGTGACCTCTATATAAGGATGGGAGGTGAGGGCGCCGACCTCGACCACCACCTCGGCCGGCGCGGCGAGGCCGGCCATCAAGAGCGCCGAGAGGTACTGGCTCGACTCTCCGGCGTCGATCGAAGTGACCCCACCGCCCAGGCTCCCCCCCACGATGCGCAGGGGGACGCACCCCTCGCGCCCCAGGTACTCGATCCGCGCGCCCAGCCGGCGGAGAGCGGTGACCAGCGGTCCCACCGGCCGCTCGCGCAGACGCGGGGTGCCGTCGAGCCGCCAGGTGCCGGGGACGACGGCGAGGGTGGCGACCAGGAAGCGCAGCATGGTCCCCGCGTTGCCGCAGAAGATCTCCACCTCCTCGTCGGCCGGCGGCCGCGGCCCGGGGGTGAGCCGCACCGCCTCCGGCCCCTCTTCGACCGCGAAGCCGGCGCGGCCGAGGGCGGCGAGGAAGAGCCGGGTGTCCTCGGCGTAGAGCGGCCGCTCGACGAGGGTCGGGGTGTCCTGCCGCGAGAGGAGGACGAGATTCAAGAACCGGTGGGTGACGCTCTTCGAGGACGGCACCGTGAGGCTGCCGTGGACGCGGCCGCCGGCCGGGATCGGGCGGGGGGACGACGCTTCAGGGGAGGTCGAAGGTGAGCCCGTCATAGCCGAACTCCACGCCCGGAGGGAGCGGCGCCTGCGGCGCGCCATGGTCCACCTCGTGGGTCAGGTGAGTGAGGATGGTGCGCCGGGCGGCGATCCGCGCCGCGGCCGCCAGGGCCTCGTCGATCGAAAAGTGGGTGGGGTGAGGGCGGTAGCGCAGGGCGTCGAGGATCAGCACCTCGACCCCGTCGAGCGCCGTAAAGCTCGTCTCCGGGATGCGGTTGCAGTCGGTGACGTAGGCGAAGCTCCCGATCCGGTAGCCGAAGACCTCCATCTCGCCATGCCAGACCGGCACCGGCACCACCTCGCGGCCGAGGAGCTGGAACGGGGAGCGCACCTCGATCAAGTCGAGCTGAGGCTTGCCTCCCCCCTCCTGGCCCGCCTCGAAGACGTAGGCGAACGTCCGGCGGACGGCGCGCAGAGTCTCGGCCGAGCCGTAGCAGGGGATGGCCTGTTTCTGGCGGAAGTTGAAGATCCGGATGTCGTCGAGGCCGAAGATGTGGTCGGCATGGGGGTGGGTGAAGAGCACCGCGTCCAGCCGCGGCAGGCCGAAGCGCAGGGCCTGCACCCGTAGATCGGTCGGGGTGTCGACGAGCGCCACCCCGCTCTCCATCTCGAGCTTCAGGCCTGGACGGAGACGCCGGTTGCGCGGGTCTTCCGAGGTGCACACCGGGCAGGTGCAACCGATGACCGGCACCCCCGTAGAGGTACCGCTGCCCATCATGGTGACACGGAGGGCCATGGCGGATGCGGAGTCTAACCCGGATTCCCCGCAACCTCCCCTTCCACCGCCCGAGCATCCTTCTATACGCCTCGAAGCACCCTTTCAAATGGGCGTTCCCACCACGGCCACGACGGCCGCTGCCGGGTCGCCTCTACAGGAGATCTCGTCATGTTCGTAAAATTCTTCCCCGCTCTAATCGCCGTGATCGTCCTCCTCGCCCTGTCCCTTCCCGTCGCCAGCGCCCGCGAAGGACGCGGCCGGCACCTGATCCCGATCTCGGGCCACGCCGGCTGCGAGATGGACCCTGACGGCCGGGTCCACAACCACTCCGAGTTGAGCCGACCCTAGAGGATGGGCGGGTACTGGCTCCGTTCGGTCCTGCGGGCGGGCTCCTTCGGGCGCTTCGCGCGGCCAGTCGCCCGTCCTCGGAACCCAACGGAGCCAGTCCCGAGTCCCGGACGGCGGGGGCGCCGGAGAGAAATCCGGCGCTCCCCTGTCCCGCTTCCCCTTCGGCTCCGTACTCTTCTTTCAGGATGAAAATCCATCCCGAGGTTCCCCAGCTCGCCCAACTCGCCACGCGCCTCCCGGCGGAATTGCGCACCTACCTCGCCCATGCCGCCCGCTGCCCCACCTGCCGAGAGCGGCTCGTCGAGGCGCTCGGCGATACCGGCGATACGCGGGAGCGCCCGGCGGTGCTCCGCTGGCCGTGGCAGAAGCCCCCGAGCGACCCCGTCGACCGCCTGCTCGACGGCTTCACCGGCGAGCTCCTGAACCGGCGTTCCGCCCTCGCCCGTGCCGAAACCGCGGCCGTTCCCCTGGTGGCGGAGCTCCTCGCCCAGCCCCCCGGCCGGCGCGCCCGGCTGGTCGAAAACGAATCCCGCTTCTGGACCTGGCCCCTGGCCGAGCTCCTGGTCGAGGCGGTCCGCGACACCAGCTTCCGCGACCCCACCGGGGCCGAGCGCCTGGCCGGCCTCGTCCTCGGGCTCGCCGGCCTCGGGGGACGCCTGCCCGACCCTCCCTACCGCGGCCGGCGCGGCGACCTCCTCGCCCGCACCTGGGCGAGCCTCGGCAACGCCCGCCGGCTCCGCTCCGACCTGGCGGGCGCCGGGCGCGCCTTCGCCGCCGCGCATGCCTGTCTGCGTCAGGGGTCCCGGGACGCCCTGGAGCGCGCCCAGCTGATCGACCTCGAAGCCTCGCTCGCCATCGACCAGCGCCGCTTCGCCGACGCTCTCCGTCTCCTCGGGCGAGCGGCCGCGGTCTACGAGGAGTACGGGGAGGTCCACCGCGCCGGCCGCAGCCGGGTGAAGATGGCGACCGTCCACGGCAAGGCGGGCGAGCCGGAGCGCGCCATCCCGCTCCTCTACGCAGCCCTGTCGCTGATCGAGGCCGGCCGCGAGCCGCGCCTCGACCTCTCGATCCGCCACAACCTGATGACCGCCCTCGCCGACGCCGGCCGGGCCCTGGAGGCGCGGCGGCTCTTCGCCGAGTCGCGCGACCTCTACCGCCGCTTCCCCGAGCCCTGGGCGGAGAACCGCAGCGCCTGGCTCCGCGGCAAGATCGCCCGCGGGCTCGGGCAGCTGCCGGAGGCCGAGGCCGCCTTTGCGGCCGCCCGCGACGGCTTCCTCGCCGACGGCATCCCCTACGACACCGCCCTCGTCACCCTGGAGCTCGCCGCCCTCTACGCCGAGGCCGGGCGGACCGCCGAGCTCCGGCGCCTCGCCGCCGAGACGGCGCCGGTCTTCCTCTCCCGCCAGATCCACCGCGAGGCTTTAGTCGCCCTGGCGTTCTTCCGCCAAGCGGTGGAGACGGACGCGGAGATCGCCGGGGCGATCGCCCGGGTCGGCGCCTATCTGAAGCGGGCACAGGACGATCCGGGCCTGGCGTTCGAGCCCGCGTAGCGCCTCAGGCGCGTAGCCACTCGACATCGGCGCCTCAGGCGCGTAGCCACTCGACGTGGCGGCTGCGGAACCAGGCGTCCAGGAGCCGCACCTCGCCGCCGGGGACCGCGAACACCCGCGGCTCGTGGAAGTGGCCGAGGAGAAGAACGTCGTGCCCCTCGGCCAGCCGGCGCTCGGCGTAGGCGCGGATGGCCCGCTCGGGGAGCTCCCACTTGTGCTTGAAGTTGGTTTTCGACAGCCGCTCCTCGGTCGAATGGACCATCCGGTGGGCGAGGCGCCGCGGGGTATGGCGGACCGCCAGCTCGACCGGGCGGCTCTTCGACAGCCGACGCCAGAAGCGGTACTGCCAGTCGTGATCGTTGAGGCCATCCCCATGGACGGCCAGGTAGCGGGTGCCGCCGAGCGTGAAGGCGGTTTCGAGGACGACCGAGTCGAAAGCCTCGGCATAGGGGCTTCTGGTGAGGAAGAAGTCGCGGTTACCCTCGATGTAGTCGACCCGGAGCCCCTGCCGCCGGAGATCGCGGAGAGCGGGGACCACGGCGGCGATCTCCGGCGTCTCGAAACGGGGGTCGCCGATCCACGCCTGAAAGAGGTCGCCCATGAGGATCAGGCGGTCCGCTCCCTCCCCCGGCAGCGCCAAGAGCTGCTCGACGAGCGGTCCGGCACCGCCCCCGGGCCCTCCCAGGTGCGCGTCGGCGATCAGGGCGATGGGCATGGCGAACGGAAGCTACCAGGCGTCCCGGTAGCGAAGCAACGCCATCTCACTCCCGCGGCGCGATCCGGTCGATCTCCGCCAGGTCGTCCGCGGTCAGCTTCCAGCCCACCGCGTTGACGTTCGCCTGGACCTGCTCGGCCGAGGTCGCCCCGGCGATGACCGACGCCACGGCTTTATGGCTCGCGAGCCAGGAAAAGGCGAGCTCCAGGAGGGTATGGCCGCGCCGGGTCGCGAGCTCGGCGAGCTGTTCCGCGATCTCCTGGTTGCGCTCGCTCCGGAAGCGACCCGCCATTCCGGAGCTCCCCGAGAGCCGCGCCCCCTCGGGAACCCGACTCGCCTTTGCGGTACTTGCCGGTCAAGAGGCCGCTCGCCAGGGGGAAGAAGGGGAGGAAGGCGAGCCCCAGGCGCTCGCACTCGGGGAGGACCTCGGCTCGGGGTCGCGTTTGAGCAGGCTGTACTCGTTTTGAACGCTCACAAACCGCGCCGCGCCGCTCTGGACCGCCGCCTCGGCTTCGCGGATCTGCTCGGCCGAGAAGTTGGAGCAGCCGATCTCCCGCACCTTGCCGCTCTTGACCAGCTCGTCCATGGCGGCGAGGGTGTCGGCGATGGGGGTCTCGGGATCGGGCTGATGGAGC
>CAVWRJ010000023.1:0-169175 GCA_963757335.1 uncultured Acidobacteriota bacterium
GCGCCCCTACCCCCGGTCCAGGTGCCCGGTCTCCGAGTCCCCCATTTCCACCTTCCCGCTCGGGAAGTACTCCCGCCAGCGCCTGGTCACCGTCGCCGCGGTCGTCTCATCGCAGTGGAGCTCGCCTGGGAAGCCGGGTTTCGTCCGGGCGTCGATGAGGATCGGCGGCCGGTAGGAGATCTGGTTGCGGACGACTTCCTTGCCGGCGGCGTGGAGGTCGGCGGCGGGCTCGAAGCGGGTGAAGGTGGTCCAGAGGAAGTTGATCGGGGAGGCGGCGGCCCGCCGGGGCTCGTCGGTTAGGACCAGGAGGGGCCAGTCGGCGAAGGCGGGGTGGGCGGCGAAACGGGCGGCGGCGCCGGGGTCCTCGGCGTAGGGGGGGCCGCCGAGGACGAGGCAGCCGGGGGAGAAGACGCGGACCTCGGTGAGCCCCTGGGGCAGCGCCGGGGCTTGGAACTCCTGGGGAAGCTCGCGCACCGGGTCGCCGAGGCCGAGCCAGACCCCTTTCGAGCCCTCGTTGATCCGGGGGCCGGTGTAGTCCAGGGTGTCCATGGCGAGGTTGCCGAAGACGTAGAGGTCGGTCTCCGGGTGGGTGCGCGCGAGGAGATGGGTGAGGGTGGCGCGGAAATCCTTCAAGTCGACCGGCTGGTCGGTCACCAGGAGGAACTTGGTGAGCGAGAGCTGCCCCTCCCCGAGGATGCGGAAGGCCGAGGCCATGGCCTCCCGTTTGTAGCGCTCCGCCACCACCGCCGCGGCGAGCGAGTGGTAGCCGGTCTCGCCGTAGGACCAGAGCGCCTTCACCCCCGGCATGACGAGGGGGAAGAGGGGCGAGAGCAGCTCCTGGAGGAGGTCGCCGATGTAGAAGTCCTCCTGCCGCGGCTTGCCGACGACGGTCGCGGGGTAGATCGCGTCCCGGCGGTGGGCGATTCTCTCGATCTCGAAGACCGGATAGTCGTGGGTGAGCGAGTAGTAGCCGTAGTGGTCGCCGAACGGCCCCTCCGGGCGGCGGAGCCGGGGCGGCACCTTGCCGATCAGGGCGAACTCGGCCGTGGCGACTAAGGGATGGGGGGAGAGCCCGGGGCGGGGCGCCACGAGCGGCAGCCTCCCGCCGGCGAGGAGCGAGGCGAGGAGCAGCTCCGGCACGTTCTCGGGGAGCGGCGCCACCGCCGCCAGGGTGAGGGCCGGCGGGCCGCCGAGGAAGACGGTCACCGGCAGGGCCTCGCCCCGCGCTTCGGCCACCGCGTAGTGGAAGCCTCCCCCCTTGCCGATCTGCCAGTGCATGCCGGTCGTCCGCGGGTCGTGGACGTGGAGCCGGTACATCCCCAGGTTGTGCCCCTTGCCTTCCGGCGATTCGGTGTAGACGAGAGGGAAGGTGACGAAGGGGCCGCCGTCCTCCGGCCAGGTGGTGAGGACGGGCAGGCGGTCGAGCCGGACGTCTTCGGTGACCACCTCGGTCACCGGCCCGGAACGCCGTCGGGAGGTGCCGAGCCGGAGCGCTTCGCGCCCGAGGTCGCGGGCCCCCCAGAGCTTGGCCGGGGTGGGAGGCAGGAGGGTTTGCGCCAGCTCGACCAGCCGGCGGACGAGGCGGAGCGGCCGGTTGCCGAAGGCGAGCTCCGCCCGCCTGGCGGTGCCGAAGAGGTTGGTGGCGAGCGGAAAGCCGGCGCCCTGGACGTGGGTGAAGAGGAGGGCCGGGCCTCCGGCGGCGATCACCCGGCGGTGGATCTCGGCCGCCTCCAGGCGGGCGTCGACCGGCACCGCGATCTCGGCGAGATCGCCGTCTCTCTTCAGCTGAGCGAGGAAGGCCCGCAGGTCGGGGAAGGTCGGTTCGGCCACGGCGGGCCCGAGTCTATCCCGCCGATACCGCGGGTCGTGAGAAGATCCTCGGCGAACGATCCTGGAGGAGCCCCATGCCGCCCACCGCCCGCCGTCCGGAAGAGAACGCCGAGGAGATCGCCCGTCCGCGCCGCCCCCGCTCGCTCCTGCGGCGGCTCGGCCTGATCCTCTTCGTTCTCCTCGCTCTCTTCGTCGTCGCCCTCCTCGCCGCCGGCCTCTACCTGCGGAGCCGGATGAGCGAGAGCCTGGCGGAGCTCGACGGCAGCCGCTCCCTCCCCGGCCTCGCGGCACCGGTGACAATCGAGCGCGACGCCCTGGGGGTCCCCACGATCCGCGGCGCCAACCGCGCCGATGTCGCCCGGGCGACCGGCTTCCTCCATGCCCAGGAGCGCTTCTTCCAGATGGACCTCCTGCGCCGCCGGGCCGCTGGCGAGCTCGCCGAGATCCTCGGCGCCCCGCTCTTGAAGCTCGACCTCGGCGACCGGGTGCACCGCTTCCGCGCCGTGGCCCAGGCCGTCTACCAGCAGGCCGCGCCGGACCGCCGGGCGGTGCTCGACGCCTATGCCGCGGGGGTCAACGCCGGGCTCGCGGCTCTGGGCTCGCCGCCTTTCGAGTACACCCTCCTGCGCAGCCGGCCGGCCCCCTGGCGGCCGGAGGACTCGATCCTCGTCGTCGAGGCCATGTTCCTCGACCTCCAGGCGCCGGACATCGCCCGCGAGTCGAGCCTGGGGTTGATGCACGACACCCTGCCCCCGGCGCTCTTCGACTTCCTCGTCCCCCCGGGGACCGAGTGGGACGCGCCGCTCGTCGGCGGGCTCCTCCCGGTGCCCCCCCTGCCCGGCCCCGAGGTCGTCGACCTACGCCAGCCGCCTGCCCGGGCGGCGGCGCTCGCCCCCTCCAGCCTCCCCGGGGCCGCTGAGCGGGGCGAGCGGGATCTGGAGGAGGCGTACGCGCCCGGCAGCAACAACTGGGCGGTCGCCGGCAGCCACACCGCCGACGGTCATGCTCTCCTCGCCGACGACATGCACCTCGGCCTCAGGGTGCCCAACATCTGGTACCGGGCGTCGCTGGTCTGGCCGATGGAGGGCGGGGCGGGGGAGCACCGGGTGACCGGGGTGACCCTCCCCGGCCTGCCGGCGGTCGCCGCCGGCAGCAGCGGCCACGTCGCCTGGGGCTTCACCAACAGCTACGGCGACTGGACGGATCTCATCGTCCTGGAGCTCGACCCGGCGCGGCCCGACTTCTACCGCACCCCCGAGGGCTTCCGCCCCTTCCTCCACACCCCCGAGGTGATCCGGGTCCACGGCGGCCCGCCGCGCCACCTGGACGTCCTGTCGACGATCTGGGGACCGGTCGTCGATCACGACCATCTCGGCCGGCCGCGGGCGCTCGCCTGGACCGCCCACCGCCCGGAGGCGGTCAACCTGGAGATGCTCGGCCTCGAAGAAGCCAGGAACATCGACGAGGCGGTCGCGGTCGCTCACCGGAGCGGCCTGCCGGCCCAGAACTTCATGGTCGCCGACGACAGCGGGCGGATCGGCTGGACGATCATCGGCCGCATCCCGCACCGGGTCGGCTTCGACGGCCGGCTGCCCGGCTCCTGGGCCGACGGCAGCCGGCGCTGGGACGGCTGGGTGGCGCCCGAGGCGGCGCCCCAGCTCCTCGATCCCCCCTCCGGCCGGCTGTGGACGGCGAACAATCGCACCCTGGACGGCGACGGGCTCCGGCTTCTCGGCAACGGCGGCTACGGCTTGGGCGCCCGGGCGCGCCAGATCCGCGACGACCTGATGGCCATCGACAAAGCGACCCCGCGCGACCTGCTGGCGATCCAGCTCGACGACCGCGCCCTCTTCCTCGCCCGCTGGAGGGACCTGCTCTTGAAGGTGCTCACCCCCGAGGCCCTGGCCGGCCATCCGCGCCGGGCCGAGCTCCGCCGGCTGGTCGAGACCACCTGGAACGGCCACGCCGCGGTCGGCTCGGCGGCCTACCGGATCGTCCGCGCCTACCGGACGGCGCTGAGCATCCAGGTCTTCCCACCCCTGACCGTCGCCTGCGCCACCGCGGACCCGGCGTTCGAGTACGGGATCGCCGAGTCCGAGAGCCCGCTCTGGCGCCTGGTCAGCGAGCGGCCGCCGCACCTCCTCTCGCCGCGCTTCCACAGCTGGGACGAACAGCTCCTGGCCGGGGTCGACGCGGTGATCCGCCGCCTCGCAGAGCAGGGCCCGGACCTCTCGAAGCGGGTCTGGGGCGAGGTCAACCTGGTGGCCATCCGCCACCCCATGAGCGCCGCCATCCCCGGCCTCTCCCGCTTCCTCGACATGCGGCCGCAGCCGCTCCCCGGCGACAGCAACATGCCGCGCGTCCAGGGCGCCGGCTTCGGCGCCTCGGAGCGGCTCGTGGTCTCGCCCGGCCACGAGGAGCAGGGCGTCTTCGAGATGCCGACGGGCGAGAGCGGCAATCCGCTCTCCCCGCACTACCGGGACGGCAACGCCGCCTGGGCACAAGGCAAGCCGACGCCTTTTCTTCCCGGGCCGGCGGTGAACCGGTTGACCTTGAACCCGCGGTAGAAGGTCTCCGAAGTCGTCTCGAGGCGTTCGAAAGGGCGGCGGAGGGCTTCCGTAAGCTCCCGGAGAGCTTCAGAACCCTCGTGGAGCGGTAGAAACAGCCCGCGGAGGGCCGCCGCGCTCTCCTGGAGCCCGTCGAGGTCGCTCCCGAGACCTCCAAAACAGCCTTCGAGGCGAGCGCCGGGCTCCCGGAGGCGCTCTCCGGTACGTCCGAGCGCTCCGCCACAGGCACGGAGAGGCAGGGGAAGCGTTTCCCTCGCGGGGCAAAGCTAAACCCTTCGAGGGAATACCTTTACCCCCGGAGGGTTGAGCAAATCCCTCTATGCATTTGAGAAATCCCTGTGAGGGATTGGTAATTCCCTCCGGGGGATTTGAATTTCCCCGCGAGGGTTGGACGATGCCCCGGGAGGGAATGGATATTCCCCCGTGGGGTTGGGGGATTCCCTCCGAGGGATCGGGCTTTCCCCCCGAGGGTTTGGGTTTTCCCTCGTGGGGAACGGTGATACCCTCCCGCGATTCAAGAAGGAGGACCGATGCGCAGGCCCAGGACCGCTCTCGGCCGCAAGCGGGTACGGTGGGAAGGGATCACCGGCAATCTCGCCGCCGAGCTCGACCAGTTCCCCCATCTCAAAGGACACTTCGACGGGCTGATGGGGAAGATCCAGGAGAGTCTGGCCCTCGAGGGGCAGATCGGAATCCTCCAGGGCAGTCTGGGGGAGGCCCTGGAGAGGCTCGACCAGGTCGCCGCCGAGGGCGAAGAGCTCCGCGGCCGGTTGACCGCCGCCCTCCAGGCCGAGTTCGGCTTCGACAGCAGCCGGCTGCACTACTTCGGCCTCAAACCCCGCCGCCCCCGCGGCCGCCGCAAGCAGACCGCCCAGTCCCCCGCCGCCAACATCGCCGAAACGGCCGACATCGCCAACATCGTCGATACCGCTGCCCCGCCACCCGAAAATCTCGAGTAGCCTATCCGGCCGGAGGGCGGAGGGGAAGGGGGGCGGCCTTGACTCCCTCGGCCGGGCGCGCCACGATCCCCCCGCTTGAGAGAGGGGACCATGCACACGATCTTCAAGGATTTCAGCTTCGCCGCGGCGCATGCCATCCGCGGCCACACCCGCGGTTGCCAGAACCTGCACGGGCACAACTACCGGCTGCGGGTCCATCTCGCGGCCGAGCGGCTGGACCCCCTGGGCATGGTGCTCGACTTCGCCGACCTGAAGGCGATCGTGCAGGAGATCCTGGCGCCCTTCGACCACCACGTGATCAACGAGGTGCCGCCCTTCGACGAGCGGAACACGACGGCCGAGCTGCTCTCCGCCTACTTCTTCGCCGAGGTCGAGTCCCGCCTCGGGGGCTTCGCCCGCGGCGCGGAGGGCGACTCCGCGGCCGACCGCGGGGTGCGGGTGATCCGGATCGAGGTGTGGGAGAACGACTCGTCCTGCGCGGTCTACGAGCCCTGACCGCGGACCCCTAGGGGCGGAGGCCCGCCCCCACGCCGTAACGTTCGCGGAGGACGCCCAGGTGGTGCCGGAGGTGGCCGGCCATGATGTAGGCGAGGGCGCGCACCGAGACCGGCTTGCGTTGGCGGTGCCGGTTCGCAGCCAGGCCTCGGGGGAGAGCGCGCGGAGCAGGGCGAGGTTCACCTCGCGGAGGCCGGTGAAGTCGCCGGCCAGCGATTCGAGGCTCCGACCGTCGTACCCGGACTCGGCCACGTAGGCGTTCTCGTCGAACCCCGGCAGGGGCGACGGCTCGCCGCGGCTGAACGCGAAGGCCCGGAAGCCGAACACCCGCTCGGCGTCCCCCACATGCCCGAGGAGCTCGCGGACGCTCCACTTCCCGGGCGCGTAGCGGAAGGTCTCCCGCTCCTCGGGAACGGAGTCGATCAGCCGCCTTAAGATGACGTTCTGCCCGGCGAGGACGGGCAGGATGTCCTCCTCGGGGACGAGGGCAAGGTAGGGGGCATAGAAGGAGGCGTACTCGGTCTCGGTAGGTCGTCGGCTCATGGCGGGGGATTCTAACCCGAGGCTGGGGCGTCCGTCAGGTCTACCCGCGGCCTCGCCGACCCGTGATACAAAGTTGGCATGATCAAGCGGCTGCGCGTCTCCAACTACCGGAGCCTGGCGGAGAACCTGAGCGTCGAGCTCGGCCCGTTCACGGCTCTCGTGGGTCCCAATGGAGCCGGGAAGAGCAATGTCGTCGATGCCCTGCGGTTCGTTTCCGACTCGATGCACATGGGCCTCTCCGGGGCGATCACCCATCGTCACGGGATCGGCCCGGTCCGCAGGTGGAGCGGCGGACATCCGTTCGATGTCTCGATCGGCCTCGACCTCGTGGTTGCGGGTGGCTTTTCTTCTCACTACTCCTTCGAGCTCCGTGGAGATAGCGCCGAGGAATATAAGGTCAAGGTGGAGGAAGCCTCGGTAGCGAGCGAGAACGATCACTTTCATTTTCGAATTGAAAATGGGAAGTGGGTGGACGGGCCTGCCGGCTTGCAGCCACCTGTAGACGATAAGAACCTGGCGCTTCCGATCATCGGCGGAGATGCCCGCTTCCAACCGCTGATCCAGGCTCTGCAACAGATGGCCATCTATTCCATTTTCCCGGACACCCTGAGGGCGCCCCAGAAGTACAACCCGGTCAAACCGATGGATCGGCATGGGTCGAACTGGGCTTCGATCCTCAAGGATCAGCCGGAGGCTTCCTGGAAGCCGGAGCTGGTCAGCGCGCTGCAGAAGCTCACGGGGGATACGGAGGACATCAAGGTCTATCAGGCGGCGAGCTATCTGGTCGTGCAGTTTCGCCATAGCTCCCCCCATTGCAAACCCAAGTGGTTCGATGCGACGCAGGAATCGGATGGCACCCTGCGTGTCGCCGGAATCGTCACCGCCCTCCTCCAGGACCCTCCGGTCGCGGTCATCGGGATCGAGGAGCCGGAGCTCACGGTCCACCCGGGTGCCATCCCCCTGCTCTACGATTTCCTCAAGCAGGCGAGCCGGCACAGCCAGGTCCTGGTGACCACCCACAGCCCCGAGCTCCTGGACCGGATGGAGGCGGAGGATGTGCGCGTCGTCGTGCGCGGTCACGAGGGGACGACCGTCGCGCCCATGGCCTCCGAGCAGCGCGAAGCCGTGCGAGCAGGCCTGTTGACGCTGGGCGAAGTCCTGCGAACGGAAGGAATCCAGCCGGAGCTGCCGTTGGTGGGTGGAGCGAGGGTTGGGTAAGAACTATCTGTTGGTGGAAGGACATGGAGAGCAGGGGGCGGTCGAGAATCTGGTCTCTCGGCTCTCGATCGACCTCGGTCTCCAGCAGTCCTGGGCCCCCTCCATCCGCTGGAAGAACCTCCACTTGCAGAGGGGGATCGAACAGGGGGCGAACTTCATCCGGACCAAGCGCGATGCGGAAGGCTTGCTGATCTTAAGAGACGAGGACGATGCCTGCCCGAAGGAGCGGGCTCCGATCATGGCGGCTTGGCTGCGGCGCTTACAACTCCCTTTTCCGGTCGCCCTCGTCCTCCTGCACCCGGAGTACGAGGTTCTCTTTCTCCCCTGCCTCGGCCGAATGGCCGGCAAGACCCTCGGAACGGGGGCGACCACCCGTCCCGGCCTCCGTCCAGAAACGCGCTGGGAAGGTTCCTGGGAGAGCCGGCGCGGGATCAAGGAATGGTTGTCGGCGCAGTTCCCGGCGAATCGCAGCTACAAGCCGACGCTCGATCAGTTGCCCTTGACCCGCCTGATCGAGTTTCCCGAGCTGCGCCAGGCCGATCTTCCATGCTTCGGCACGCTGGAGCGGGCCTTGCACTTTCTTGCCGTGGGCCGCGCCGGCACAGCCTATCCACAGCCGCTGCCGGACTCTCCTCTCGAGCGCCGTTGAGGCCGACCCGCGCCGCAGCAGTGCTATCGTGGTGCCGCAGGTCTTTAAAAGGAGGCGAGAATGGTGAAGACAGCGTTGTTCGTACGGTTGGAGGCGAAGCCGGGCAAAGAGGCGGAGGTCGAGAGCTTCCTCCATGGCGGCCTGCCGATCGTCGAGGGCGAACCGGCGACGATCCTGTGGTTCGCGCTCCGGTCTGGGACCGTCGACGTTCGGTATCTTCGACGCCTTCCCGGACGAGGCGGGACGGCAGGCTCACCTCTCGGGCCAGGTCGCCGCGGCGCTGATGGCGAAGGCTCCCGAGCTTCTCGCGCAGCCCCCGAGCATCGAGAAGGCGGACATCCTGGCCTCCAAGCTGCCCAAATAGACTGGCGATGTGGCAGACGGACCTGACCCGGCGGCTGGGATTGGCCCACCCCATCCTCGCGGCACCGATGGCGGGCGGGGGGACGACCCCGGAGCTCGTCGCGGCGGTCTCCGCGGCCGGCGGGTTGGGCTTCCTGGCCGCGGCCTATCTGCAACCCCCGGAGATCCTCGCCGCCGCGGCCGCCGTGCGGGCGCGGACGGCGCGGCCCTTCGGGATCAACCTCTTCGCTCCGCTCCCCCGGCCCGAGCCGCCGGCCGATCCGGGCCCCGCCCTGGCGCGCCTGGCGGGGTACCACGCCGAGCTCGGCCTGCCGGCCCCCATCCTCCCCACCGCGGCGGTCTTCCGGTTCACCGAGCAGCTGGAAGCCTGTCTCGAATGCGGGGCGGCGGTCCTGAGCTTCACTTTCGGCATCTTGCCGGACGAGGCGATGGCGGCCGTACGGTCGCGCGGCATGCTTTCAGTCGGCACCGCGACGACCGTCGAGGAGGCGGTCCAGCTGGCGGCTGCCGGGGTCGATGCCGTGGTGGCCCAGGGGAGCGAGGCGGGCGCCCACCGGGGTAGCTTCGCCGAGAGCTTCGAGACCTCGATGGTAGGGACCCTCGCCCTCGTCCCGCAGACGGTCGACGCCCTGCGGGTGCCACGGGTGCCGGTGATCGCCTCGGGCGGGATCATGGACGGCCGCGGCATCGCGGCGGCCCTCGCTCTCGGGGCGAGCGCGGTGCAGATGGGCACCGCCTTTTTGACCGCCGACGAAGCGGGGATCCCCGAGGTCTACAAGGCGGCGATTCTCCGGGCCCGGGAGAACGAGACCCGGGTCACCCGGGCCTTCTCCGGCCGGCCGGCGCGAGGGATCGTCAACCGGTTCATGGAGGAGGCGGAGACCGGCGAGGCGATCCTCGCGTACCCGATCCAGAACGACCTCACCCGGCCGCTCCGCTCCGCCGCGGCCCGGCAGGGACGGGAGGAGTTTCTCTCGCTCTGGGCCGGGCAGGGGGTGCGCCTCGCCCGCCGCCAGCCGGCGGGGGAGATGGTCGCCCGGTTGGTCGAGGAGACCGCGGCGGCGATCCGCCGGCTGGCCGCTCCCGATCCACCGCCTGACTAGCGTTCCGGCATCGTCGACATCGCCGGCAACGCCGCGGCGTCCCCGGGGAGGGGGCGCAAGGGGTGCCGCGTCCACGGGGTGGCGTAGATGCCGATCTGGTCACCCCCCATGGTGACGTTGTTGGGGATCTCGAAGCGCTGGAGGAGCCGGAAGCCCGGGAGATGGTCGACGGCGGGGAACCAGGTGGGGAAGATCACCAGGTAGTCGGGCTGGCGCCGGGCGAGGGCGGCGAGCATCGCCTGCTCCCAGGAGCGCGCCCGGCCGTGGGCGAGGTCGTCCGCCACCTCGCGGCGGAGGTCGGGGGAGGAGATCCCCACCAGATCGACCACCGGGTTCGGCAGCAGGTACTTCAAGGCGCCGATGTCGTTCACCGCCAGCAGGGCGCCGGCCGGCAGCCGAGGGCGGAGCCAGAGGGCGGCGCGGACGTCGCCGTCCTCCACGTTGGCGACATTCTGGGCGTAGCGGCCGGCCCCGAGACTGAGGCCGGCGACCGTCGGCCAGAGGAGGAGGGCGGCGAGGAGCACCCCCCAGGGGAGCCGGCCCGGCCCGCGGCGGAGAGTCTCCCCCAGCGAGCGGGCGGCCCCTTCGAGGCCGAGCACCCCCAGGAGGACGACGAAGGGGAAGAGGGGGAAGTAGTAGCGGCCGAAGTTGCCGGCGATCAAGCCGCGCCCGAGCGGGCTCATCAGGGAGTAGCCGAGCGGCAGGCCGAGGGTCCAGAGGGCGGGGAGGAGCCCGCGGTCGCGCGGGGTGCCGAGGTTCGCCACCAACCGGGCGACGCCGCCGCCGGCCAGGAGCAGCATGTAGGGCTGCGGCCTGAAGAGGATGCCGAGGATGACGTAGAGATACTGGAGGTCCGGCAGGTAACGCTGAACCCCGTTCCCCTTGACCGCGAAGGTGGTGGGGAGGAACGAGCCGCCCGCCAGGCGATAGAAGAGGAAGGAGCCGGCGATCCCGAGGGCGGCGAGAGCGAGACCGCGGGCGAGCGGCCGGAAGCGGGGGCGCGCCAGGGTGAGGAGCCGAGGAGCTCGGCGCGCCGTCGATCGGCCCGTCGGTCGGCCCGCTTGGCGGCCGGCGGTGGAAGACGACCAGCCGGTCGATCGCCGCGACGAGGACGAGGAGCACCCCCTCGGGCCGCGCCAGGATGGCGAGGGCGAAAACCGGGAGCGCGAGGGGCGGCCGCTCCGGAGCGGCCCGCTCGCGGAGGTGGAGGATCGTCCCCCAGAGAGAGAGGAGGACGAAGAGCGGGACCTCCATCCCCGAGAGCGCCGACCAGACGAGCGGGCCGGTGGCGAGAGTCAGGGCGGCGGCCAGGGTGGCGAGGCCGGGGGAGAGACCGAGCTCGGCCGCCAGGCGCCGGGTGGCGTCGATCCCCGCGAGGTAGAGGGCGATGCCGAAGATCTTCACCCAGAGAAAGACGCTCCCCGGGAGGAGAAAGAGGAGGGCGAGGAGGGCCGTCCACAGGGGGGCGGTCGAGCCGGTGACGATCTGGCCCGGGTTGTAGGAGAGGCCATGGCCGGCGGCCAGGTTCCGCGCGAACTGGAGATGGATGAAGCTGTCGTCCAGGGGGAAACCCAGGTGGTGCCGAGCGTAGATCTCCCCGCCGAGATAGGCGAAGCAGGCGAAGAGGCCGGCGGCGAAGAGCAGCCAGGAGGTGCGGCCGGCCGGCGGGGCCGGCCGTGGGTCGGGGGCGGCGGTCGAGGCTTCCATAGAGAACCCTCAGCATATGACGGGTTCTCGGGTTATCATCATTCGCCCGATGACTCCGGTAAGCCTGGAACTCCGCAAGCGCCGCGCCGCGCGCGTCGCGCTCTATGGCAGCCTGCTCCTCGCCTGCGCCGTGGCCCTGGGCCTCGGCGCCTGGATCGACCGCCCGCTCCGGGCGCACGAGAGCGAGCTGTGGATCACGACCGACTACAAGAATCTCCCCGAGGTCAAGCTCCTCCAGCACTACGTGCAGATCGACACCAGCCCGACGACCGGCGACGAGATGGCCGGCGCCCACTTCCTCGCCGACCGTCTGGCCGAGGCCGGCATCCCCTCGCACATCGAGCAGCTCGCCGGCCGCCACGCCAATCTCTGGGCCGTCTTGGAAGGCGAGGACCCGCACGCGCTCGTCCTCCACAACCACATCGACGTCTCGCCGATCAACCCAGCGAGTGGTTCGTGCCGCCCTACGAGGGGCGGATCGAGCTGCCCTGGATCTTCGGCCGCGGCGTCTTCGACATGAAGAGCGTCGCCATCGCCCAGCTCCAGGCCCTGATCGACTTGAAGAAGAGCGGCGTCAAGCCCAAGCGCTCGGTGATCTTCCTCGCCACCGGCGGCGAGGAGTACGGCAGCTTCCTCGGCACCCAGTGGATCCTCGCCGAGCACCCCGAGCTCGTCCGCCGTTTCTGGGCGGTGATGACCGAGGGCGGGACGGTCGAGGCGCGGACGCGGAGCGAGATCAAGTACTGGGGGACGGAGTACGCCCAGAAGCGCTTCGTCGAGCTCGTCGTCTGCGCTGCGGAGCGCACCCGGCTGGAGGAGCTCCGCGACGGGCTCAAGGAGCGGGGCTACACGGCGACCGACCTCAGAATCGTCCCCGAGGTGGCGGCCATCCTGCCGGCCTACGGAGCGTCGCGGGACAGCGCCGAGCTGCGCGACATCCTCGCCAAACCGCAGGACCTGCTGGCGGACCCCCGCACCTTCCGCAAGCTGCCGGCCTACGTGCAGTCGATGTTCCGCAACGAGGCGGTCCCCTTTGCGCTCCGCCAGACGGCGGATGGGACCTGGGAGCTGACCATCAAGTTCCACCTCCTGCCGGGGGTCGATCTCGCGAGCGTCCGCGACGAGTTGCTGCCGCCCTGGATGCTCCAGGGCTTGACCACCACCCTTCACGAGCTGCCCACGGCGCGCCACGGCAGCCCCGTCGACCACCCCATCCTGGCGGTGATCAAGGACGAGGTCGAGACCCGCCACCCGGGAGCCACGGCGGGCCCCATGTTCCTCTCCTGGACGGCCACCGATTCGCGCTTCTTCCGCCAGGCGGGCATCCCTTCCTACGGCTTCTCCCCTTTCCTCATCATGACGACCGACACCCTGCAGGTCGACGCCGCCAACGAGCGCATGGCCCTCCCTGGCTTCGTCGAAGGGGTGCATCTCTACTCCGCGGTCCTCCACCGGCTCGCCGTTGACACAAAGTAGTAGCGCGAGCTGTCACTTTTTGTCGACCCGCGGTTGTAAACTGATGTAAACTCCTTGATACAAAAGGGTTTGTAAGCCTGGCGAGGTGGCACAAACCCTGCTCTTTCCATCGTCTCGAAACACCCATGGATGAGCCGTGGGAGAGGGTTGCGCGCAAGACGATGGAGGAAAACAGTCCATGTTGAAGAGAATACGTAACCGGGAGCGGGGCTTCACGTTGATCGAGCTGCTGATCGTCGTCGCGATCATCGGCATCATCGCGGCCCTCCTCATCCCGAACTTCCTCGACGCGCTGCAGAAGGCGAAGCAGAAGCGGACGGTGGCCGATATGCGAAACGCCGGTACCGCCATGTTCTCCTGGCTGACCGACCAGGTCGGCGCCGCCGCCGCCGGCGCCGCCGCCACCACGGTCGACCTGACCAGCTACGGCACGGTGACGGACGGCAGCAACCTGCTCTCGGTCCTCGTCCCCCAGTACCTCCAGGCGGTGCCCGAGGTGGACGGCTGGAAGACCAACTACGACTACTACATGAAGACCGCCACCCCGCTCGATCCCCAGGTCATGGCCATCCACAGCTACGGCCGCGACAAGAAGAAGCAGCTGACGACCGCCATCAGCGTCACCTCCTTCGATCCCACCGACTACGACCAGGACATCCTCTGGGCCGACGGCTTCTTCGTCCGCTGGCCGCAGAAGGTCACCCCCTGATCCAGGTTCTCGGACGACGAGAGAAAGGGCGCCCTCGATCGGGCGCCCTTTCCGTTTCTCCGCTGGCTCCCATAGAGTCCTCGCCCATGCCGTCTCTATCCCGCAAGCTCGCGCTGCTCGCTCTTCTCGTCCTCCTCGTGCTGACGCCTGCCCGGCCGGCAGTGCCCGCCACGAGCGCCCCGGCCGGGCAGCTCTCGGAGGCGGCGCGGTGGCTCCAGGGCTACCTGCAGATCGACACTTCGAACCCGCCGGGCAACGAGGCGAAGGCGGCGGACTTCCTGGCAGCGATCCTCAACCGCGCGGGTATTCCGGCGCGGCGGATCGTCACCCCGGCCGGGCGGACCAACCTCTGGGCCCGCCTCGCCTCGCCGGCGAGCGGCGGCCGGGCGGTCCTCCTCCTCCATCACATGGACGTCGTGGCCCCCGGCCCGGGCTGGACCGTCCCCCCCTTCTCCGGCCTCGTCCGGGAGGGGCGGCTGTGGGGGCGCGGGGCGCTCGACGACAAGAGCCTGGGGATCGCGCAGCTCGCCGCCTTCGTCGACCTGAAGCGCCGCGGCCGGCCGCTCGCCCGGGACGTCGTCTTCCTCGCCGTGGCGGACGAGGAGAGCGGCGGCGGTGAGGGCACCGGCTGGCTCCTCGCCCACCACCCCGAGCTCTTCGCCGGGGTCGAGGGGGTGATCGGGGAGGGCGGTCGCAACCAGGTGTCCAGCGGCAAGCTCCTCTGGTGGGGGATCGAGGTGGCCCAGAAGCGGCCGCTCTGGCTGGAGATCGAGGCCTCCGGGCGCGGCGGCCACGCCTCGGGCCTGAACCCCGGGAGCGCCGTCCACCAGCTGGTCTCCGGACTCGGGCGGCTGGTCGCCCTGCCCTTCAGGTACCGGGTCTCGCCCGCCGCGCGCGCCTACGTTCAGGCGCTCGCTCCGCTCCACAACGAGCACTGGCGGCGCATCTTCTCGAACATCGACAAGGTGGTGAGCGAGAAGGGGCCGAGCGAGTTCCTCCTGCCCGGGATGGAGAACCTTTTCCTCGACACCGTGCAGGTGACGGTGGTCGAAGGCGGGGAACGGATCAACGTCATCCCCGAGCGGGCCCACGCCCAGGTCGACGTCCGGCTTCTGCCCGACACCGACGCCCAGGCCCTCCTCGCCACCTTGAAGCAGGCGTTGGGCAAGGAGCTCGACGTCAAGGTCCTCCTCACCAGCGGGCCGGCGCCCCCGTCGCCGGCCGCCGGGAGGGTCTGGACGGCGATGGCCGCGGCGCTCGGCCGGCAGGGGCCGGTGGTGCCCGCCATGATCTCCGGCTTCACCGACTCGCGCTACTTTAGGGAGCGGGGGATCGCCGCCTATGGCCTGTCCCCCTTCGTCCTGGACGGCAACGACCAGCACGGCATCCACAGCACCGACGAGCGCATCCCTTTGGTCGAGCTCGACCGCGGGGTCGAACGCACACGCCAATTGCTCTCTTTCTATGTATCACCCGGCCACTGACACCGTTTGCCGCCGAAGTGAACAATTTTGTCACTCAAGGTCGGGAGCACCTTCCTAAGTGACTGATTCTGCTGGCATAAGTCTCGGCTGAAAGGCTGGCACAGCCCTTGCCCTCTGATCTCTGACAGTTTCTTGAGAGAGGGGTACAAAATGCGTTCCAAGTCGAGCTCGGGGCAGGCAGGCTTTACCCTGATCGAGCTGTTGATCGTCGTCGCCATCATCGGGATCATCGCGGCGATGCTGATTCCCAACATGCTCGACGCGCTTCAGAAGGCCAAGCAGAAACGGACGATCGCGGACATGCGGATCGTCGGGACCTCGATGTTCTCGTGGTTGACCGATCAGGTCGGCGCCGCGGCCGCCGGGGCGACCGCCACCAGCACCGTCGACCTCACCAAATACGGTTCGGTTCTGCGGTCGACCGACCTGCTGACGGTCCTCGTTCCGGACTACCTGCAGGAAGTGCCCTACCTGGACGGCTGGAAGCGGCCCTATGACTACTACCTGAAGACGTCGACCCCCACGGCCGCCCAGGTCATGGCCATCCGCAGCCCGGGCCGGGACGGGGTCGCCGAGGGGACGATGTACTCGGTCACCAGCTTCGAGCCGACCGATTACGACAAGGACGTCCTGTGGGCAGACGGCTTCTTCGTCCGCTGGCCTCAGAAGATCACCCCCTGAACAGAGATTCGGGCGCCAGGGGCTGCCGGTTCGGGGGGAATCGGCTCGCCGGAAGGTTTCCTGTTGGGAGACCTCCTGAAGTCGGGGGGAGGAGTTTGCCGGAGGGGGCAGGCTCCTCCCCCCTTCGGTTCCCCAGGGTCGGGTATGATCGCCGTTCCATGAGCCAGGAGATGACCCGCTACACCCGCGGCCAGGGGCTGCTGGAGCCGTTCCTGGCGCGCCGGCGGGCGCGCCAGGCGAACCAGCTGATCCCGGAGCGCCTGCGGACGGGCCGCATCCTGGACATCGGCTGCGGCTCGTTCCCCTACTTCCTCTCCCATACCTCGTTCCGCGAGAAGTACGCCATCGACCAGCTGCCCCCGTCCCCTTCGAGCCTCAAGAGCGGTCCGGAGATCGGCTGGCACACGCTCGACCTGAACACCGAGCCGCGCCTGCCGTTCGAGGACGGCCACTTTGCCGCCGTCACTCTCCTCGCCGTCGTCGAGCACCTCGACCCGGGGAGCCTCGTCAAGCTGCTCCGCGAGGTCCACCGGGTGCTGGCGTCCGACGGGCGGGTCGTCATCACTACTCCCGCCCCCTGGTCGGACGGCCTGCTGCACGCCATGGCGCGCCTGCGGCTGGTCTCGGCCGAGGAGATCGAGGAGCACGTCTACGCCTACACCCAGGCGCTCCTCGGCTGGTACTTCGGTAAGGCCGACTTCCCGATGGAGAAGATCCAGAGCGGCTACTTCGAGCTCGGGTTGAACATGTGGGCGACCGCCGAGCGCTGAAGCCCCTGCTCGCGGCCCTCCCGTTCCTGGCTCTGGCCGGGGGCTGGCTGGCCGCCCTCTTCGCGCCGCTCCTGGCCCCCGGGCGGGCGCTCGCCAACCGCGACATCGTCCTCTTCCACCTGCCGCTCCGGGTCTGCTTCGCGCGGCTCGCACGACATGGACTGCCGCTCTGGAATCCTTTCTTGAACGGCGGCCAGCCCATCCTCTCGAACCCGAGCTACGCCGCCTTCTATCCGCCGAGCTGGCTGGTGCTCGCCCTGCCGCCCGCTCGCGCCCTCTCGGTCCTCGTCGTCCTCCATGCCGGGGTCGCCTTCGCCGGGGCCTTCCACCTCGCCCGCCGGCTGGGGGCCTCGCGAGGGGCCGCGGCCCTGGCCGCCCTCGGCTACAGCGGGAGCGGCGCCTCGCTCTCCCTGATCTCCGCCTTCACCCTCTTTTGCAGCATGGCCTGGTTTCCCTGGTTCCTCGCCTGGGGGGACGCGGCGCTCGGCGCCACCGCTCGGCGGGAGCGGCTGCGGGCTGCCCTCTGGGCCGGCGGCGCCCTCGCCCTCCAACTGCTGAACGGCGAGCCGGCGACGGTCCTGGTGAGCGGCTTCGGACTCCTCTGCCTGGCCCTGCCGCGGCTGGTCGGCGCGCTGCGGGAAAGGCGGCGGAGCGGGGTCTTAGCCGTGCTCGTGGCGGCGGCCCTGCCGGTCGCCGTGGCGGTCGCCCTCGCCCTCGTCCAGCTCCTCCCCACCCTCGGGCGGCTCGCCGACTCGCCGCGCGCCGGAGGGCTGCCGAGCGCCCAGGCCACCACCTGGTCGGCACCCCCCGAGCGGCTGGTCGAGCTGGTCTTCCCGCGCTTCTACGGCGACCCCGCCCGCGACCAGGAGAACCTCTACTTCGGCTGGCACTTGAACGACCGCGACTACCCGTACGTGCTGTCGATCTACCCCGGGCTGCTCCTCGTCGTCCTCGGCCTCTCGGCCCTCCTCCACTGGCCGGTGCCGCGGCGCGCCGGGCTCGCCTTGGCCGCCCTCCTCGGGGCCGGGCTCGCCCTCGGCCGGCACAACCCGCTCTACGAGGCTCTCCGCCGGACCGTCCCGGCTCTCGGCCTGCTGCGCTTCCCGGAGAAGTTCGTCATCCTGGCGGTCGCCGCCCTGGTCTTCGCCGGCGCCCTCGGCTGGCAGCGGCTGCAGGACGAGCGCGCGGCGGGGCGGCTTACGAGCGCCGACTTCCCGCTCGCCCTCTCCCTCGTCTTCCTCGCCCTGGCGGCGGGCTTGACCGCCTGCCTCTATCTGCGCCCCACCCTGGCGCCCTGGATCGTCCGCGCCCACGGCGCCCCGCGGCCCACCGCCGCCGCGGTCGCCCGCGGGGTCGCTTTCCTCCGCGCCGAGGGGGGGTGGGCGATCGGGACGGCGGCCGCGGTGGCGCTCCTCCTCGCCCTCTGCCGGGCGCCCTGGCCGTCGCGACGCGCGCTGACGGTGGCCGCCGTCGCCCTCCTGGCGGCCGACCTCTGGCACTACGACCGCGGCCTGATCCGTACCCTGCCGGCGGCAGCCTACGAACAGCCGCCGGCCGCCGCGGCGCCCCTCCTCCCGGCCCGCGACCGGATCTACGTCCAGCCGGCGCCCTCGGGCCGGCCCGACTTCGTCCTCCGGGGCGGCGACCCCGGGCTCTCCCTCGTCCGTACCCAGCTGGAGCGCCTGGACCCCTATTCGGGGTCACTCTGGGGCCTCGCCTATGCCGGCAACGAGGACTACGACCTGATGGCGACCGGCTGGGCCCGGCTCGCCCTCGTCGTCCTTCGGGCGGAGGAGGTGCGGCAGCCCGACCTCGCCCGGCGCTTCCTCGGCGCCTGGAACGTCGGCACGATCTTCCTCCGCCGGCCGCCGGCCGAGTGGCTCCCCGAGGCCGCGGCCGGGGCGCCGCCGCGGCCGGCGCGGGCGTTCCCCAACCCCTACCGGCTGCCGCGCTACCGCTTCGTGCCGCGGGTGAATTTCCATCCCAGCTACGCCTCGGCGCTCGCGGTGGCGCGCCAGCAGGGCTATGCCGTCGAGCGCAACGAGCACTGCGTGGGGCCCGAACGAGCGCCGGCGATCGTCGACTACCCGGCCCGGCCGGAGCTCCTCTCCCTCGCCGACTCCGGGGGGCGGCTCGAGGTGCATTACCGCTCCGCCTCGGCCGCCTTCTTCACCTTCGCCACCACCTTCGACCCCGGCTGGCAGGCCGCGGTCGATACGGCGCCGGTCACCGCCTGGCCGACCGCCGCCTGCCAGATCGGGGTCGAGCTGCCGGCCGGCGAGCACCGGCTGGTGCTCGCCTATCGGGACCGGCGGGTGCCGCTGGGGGCGGCTCTGAGCCTCGCTCTGCTCCTCGCCTGGATCGCCGCCCTGGTCCACCTGCGGTCCCGGCGTCTGGGAACCGAAGCGTCATCGGGTACGAGGTCCGTTTGAAACCTGCGGGCGGACTCCTTCGGGCGCTCCGCGCAGCCAGCCTGTGCCCAGAATGGGTATCGTCCGTCCTCGGATTTCAAACGGACTCAGTACCTGCCATAGCGTAGAATCCCCGCACTTTGTTCCTCCACGTCTTCGTCGCCGTCTACGTCACGGTGCTCGGTCTGATCGTCGGCAGCTACCTGAACGTCGTCGTCCACCGGCTGCCGCGCGGCGTCTCGACGGTCTGGCCGCGCTCGCGCTGCACCTCCTGCGGCGCGGCGATCCGCGCCTTCGACAACCTGCCGGTCGTCTCCTATCTGCTGCTCCGCGGCCGCTGCCGGAGCTGCGGCGCCGGCATCTCCTGGCGTTACCCGGCGATCGAGACCCTGACCGGCCTCCTCTTCCTCGCCTGCCTGCTGCGCTTCGGTCTCGGGGTCGAGACCCTGGCCGCGGTCGTCTTCTGCTGCCTGATGATCGTCCTCGCCGCGATCGACGTCGAGCACATGTTGCTGCCCGACCGGCTCACCCTGCCCGGCCTCGCCCTCGGGCTCCTCTTCCAGCTCTTTCTTCCCTGGGCGGGGGGCCTCCTCGGCGGCGGCCTGGGGGCGCTCCTCGGCGGCGGCATCCTTCTCGCCATCTCCGGCGCCTGGTATCTGCTCCGCCGCGAGGAGGGGATGGGGCTGGGGGACGTCAAGATGCTCGCCATGGTCGGGGCCTTCCTGGGCTGGAAAGGGGTGATCGTCACCCTCTTCGTCTCGACCTTGAGCGGGGCCGTGGTGGGGCTCGCCGTGGCGCGGCGGAGCGGCGCGGGCTTGAAGGCCAAGCTGCCGTTCGGCGCCTTTCTCGCCTTGGCGGCGCTGGTCGCCCTCTTCTTCGGCGCCCGGCTCGTCGACGCCTACCTCGGGCTGCTCAAATGACCCCGGGGCGGCCGCCCCGCCCGGCCCGTCCGCCACGCCGGCGCCGGCTGGGGCTGCGCAGCGAGGTGCTGATCCTCCTCCCCGCCGCCCTCGTCCTCCTCGTCGTCCTCTCGACCTTCACCCTGGTCTCCTATCGGAGCGCGCTCACCCGGCTGACCGAGGAGCGGCGCGACGAGGCGGCTCGGCTCGCCAGCGCCGCCGCGGCCGCCCTCGCCGGCAGCCCTGGAGCCGCCCTGCCGAAGCTCCAGCCGCTCGCCCCCGGGGCGCGGGGGATCGCCGTCCTCGACGCCGCGGGGCACCTCCTGGGCGTCGCCGGCGAGCCGCCGGCCAACCCGCTCGCCGCGGCGGGCGGCCGGGCGGTCACCCAGCCGTTCGGGGTCGGGCCCGACGAGCGGCTCCCCGACGCCGTGGCCGGTTTCGCGCCGCTCCCCGGGGGCGGGGCGGTGCGCATCGAGCTGCCGGCGGCGACCCTCGCCGGCCAGCGCCGGGCGATCGGCATCCTCACCGCGGTGGTCTTGACGATCAACGGCGCGCTCCTGGTCCTGGTCGTCGTCTTCCTCCGCCACCTCCTCGCTCCCTACGAGACCCTGCTCGCCCGGGCCCGCGAGATGGGCGAGCTCCCGGAGGTGGGACGATCGGGAGGACCGGCCGGACCGGGCGGATCGGCCGGACCCGCTGGAGAAGACGAGATCGACCTCCTGCTCGGCACCTTCGAGCGCGCCCTGGCCGCCCTCGCCGTGCGGGAGACCCCGCCCGTCCCCCTCCCGCCGGCGCCGCCGCCGGCTCTGCCAGCGGCCGCCGAGGACGACATCGCGGCCCTCGAGCGGACCCTCTCGGCCAGCCTGCAGAGCGGCCTCCTCCTCCTCGACCGGGAGGGGGGAGTCCTCGCCCTCAACGAGGTCGGCGCCGCTCTCTTAGGCACCGCTCCGCCGCGCCCCGGTACCCCCTTGGCCGAGCTCCTCGCGGGCCAGCCCGAGCTCGCGGTGCTGCTCGCCGCGGCGATCGCCGAGGAGCGCGAGGTGAACCGCCAGGAGTGCACTCTCGGCACCTCCGCGATCACCCTCGGCCTCACCGTCCACCCCCTGCGCCGCCGCGCCGGCTTGGCCGTCCGGGGCTACCTGGTCCTCTTCGCCGACCTGACCGGGGTGCGCCAGCAGGCCGAGGAGAGCCGGCTGGCCGAGAGCCTCGCCCAGCTCGGCGAGATGGCGGCGGGGGTCGCCCACGAGCTGCGCAACAGCCTGGCCACCCTCTCCGGCTACCTCACCTTCCTGGAGCGCCGGCCCGACGAGGCGTCGGCGAGCGAATACCTGGGGGAGATCCGCCACGAGACCGACCATCTCCAGCGGGTGCTCAACGACTTTCTCGCCTTCGCCCGGCCGGGCACGGCGCGGCCGGAGGAGCTCTCGCTCGGGCGTCTGCTCCGGCGGGCGGTGGCCGATCCGGCCCTGGCCGGGCTCGCGGTCGAGCTCACGGGCGACCTCGACGGCGTCCACCTCCAGGGCGACCCGCAGCTCCTCGAGCGGGCGTTCGGCAACCTCCTCAGGAATGCCGCCGAGGCCGAGCGCGCCGCCGGCCGCGAGGGGCCGGTCGAGGTGCGGGTCCGTCGCCTGACTTCGGGGGTCGAGGTGACCATCGCGGACCGTGGTCCTGGGGTGCCGGCGGAGCTCCAGGGCCGGCTCTTCCACCCCTTTGCCACCGGCCGTCCGGATGGGGTGGGACTGGGGCTGGCGGTGGCCCAGCGGGTGGTCAACCTGCACGGCGGCCGCATCCGCCTCACCGATCGCCCGGGGGGTGGCACCGAGGCCCGGATCTCCTTTCCCGCCGAGCCGCTCGCCGAGCAAATCCGTTACCAAGGGTAACGCAACCCCGGCGACCTGCCCCCCGCCTCCAAACGGCGATTCTCCGTTATCTCCTTGACCTGTATGAGGTAGATGGACCGCGACCGGTCTGCCGCCGGGCAGGCACCCGATTTGCTCTATAAGGCGAGCAGAAGTTTCGGAGGGATTGCCAGATGAGAGAGAACCTGCCGGCAGGGGCCCGCGCGGAGCGCGGCTTCACCATCATCGAGGGTCTGGTCGCCTCGGCGATCCTGCTGATCGTCGCGATCGGGATCATCCCGCTCTTCGCGAGCTCGATCCTCAACAACTCCCGGGGCAGCGACTCGACGCAGGCGTCGAACTTCAGCAAGAGCAACGTCGAGAACCTCATATCGATGCCGTTCAGCGGCGCCCCGCTCACCATCGCCGCCGGGCAGACCCAGCGCGAGGTCGACGACTGGTGGAAGCCCGGCAACGGCAAGATCAACGACCCGACCTCGGGTTGGCAGGCGGGCACGCCGAGCGCCGGCACACTCAACATCTGGACCCGCAACACCATCGTCCAGCAGTACGGGTTGGACGATGTCCTCACCAACGGTGCCCCGACCACCCCCCTGGACGGCAACACCCAGCCCAACTTCGTCCAGCTGAAAGTGATCACGGTGAACGTCCAGAGCAGCAAGCCGGGCGGGATCCTCGGCGTCGGGGAGCGCATCTCGCTCCAGACCATCAAAGCCTTCTGACGGAGAGCGGCCATGCAACGAGAAAGCGTGCGGCGGCGGGGGTACGGGCGGAGTTGGATTGCGAGGACGGGCGACTGGCTGCGCGAAGCGCCCGAAGGAGCCCGCCCGCAGGATCCAACCGAGCCCGGGAGGCGGCGGGGTGAGGCGGGCTTCACCATCATCGAGATGGTCGTCGCCCTGTTCGTGATGGTCGAGCTGATCCTGGCCGTCCTGCTGCTCTTCGATTTTAGCAACAAGCTCTCCCGGGTGCAGACGAACGTGGCGGACATGCAGCAGTCGCTCCGCGTCTCGCAGTACGACACGGTGCGCCTCCTCCGCATGGTCGGCCGCGGCGGGCTGCCGGTCGGCACTCTGACCGCCACGGGGGCCGACGCCACCGCGAGCGCCACCTTGAAAGGGATCGCTCTGGCGGTGCGCGACAACGTCCCTGCCGGCGCAACGGTCGCCGGCGTCAGCACGCCGGCGCTCGTCGCCGGGACCGACGTCCTGACCGTCCGCGGGGCGTTCTCGAGCCCGCTCTACCAGGTGCTGCCGAACGCCGCCTCCTTCACCGTCAACTTGGTGGCCGGGACAGGGACGATCATCATCCCCGCCACCGCCCCCAACAACACGACCGGCATCACCGGCGGCATCCCGCAGCACCTGGACGCGCTCGTCGCGGCAGTGATGGGGAACATTCCCGAGGCCCTCCTCCTGGTGAGCCCGATCAACGACACGATCTACGCCGTCGTCGAGCTCAACCCGGCCACGTCCGATGTCTCGAACCCTGCCGTGTCGGTGACCATCGGGTTCAGATTCCTGGGCGGCGTGCGGACGGCGGCCTACAATGCCCTCTCGCCCGGCGGCGCCTTTCCGGCAGCCATGAACAGCGTCTCCTCGGTCGGCATCCTGGAGGAGTACCGGATCTACGTGCGGAGCTTCTCGAACAATCCGCCGGGCGGCGGGGCGACCGCCTCCGATCAGGCCGCCGCCTTGAATTCCAAGCTGTCACGGGCGCGGACCTTCCCGAACACCGACGATCCCTGGGGCCCGGGCTCGACCGCGGGCTACGTCGCCGCCAACGCCCCCAACCTGTCGCTCGACGTGGCCGACGATGTGACCGATCTCCAGGTGGCGCTCGGCTTCGACTCGGACCTGGGCGGCGGCTCGATCAGCGCCGGCACGGCGACCACCCTGGTCGACACCGCCGACAACAACGACGACTGGCTGTTCAACAGCGCGAGCGACATCCCGATCGGCAACCTCCCCATCTGGAACAACGGGACTCTCTACTACATCCGGCTCAGCACGCTGGTCCGCACCGACCGGCCGGACCCCAAATACACCGCTCCCCTCGTGGTGGGGATCGAGGACAGCTCCTACGCCGCCTCCCCGTTCAACACGGGAAAGAACCTGATGTTCAGGCGGCGGCTCCTGCAGACCGTCGTCGACCTGAGGAACCTGTGATGCGAAGGGTAGCGAGAAAAAAGATCGCGGTCCGCCGCGGCGAACGCGGCAGCTCCTATGTCATCGCCCTCCTGGCGCTCTTCGTTCTGACCATCCTGGGGCTCGCGCTCGTAGTGGTGACCCAGAACGAGGTCCAGATCGGCGCCAACGAACGGACCATCAACCGGGTCTTCTACGCCGCCGATTCCGGGCTCGCTACCGGCGCCGCGCAGACCCTCACCTCCCGCGACTACTCGCCGCAGACGCTCACGCTCAAAGAGTCGAATCCCGGCGGGGCGAACAACAACATCGCCGAGGTGGTCCACGTCACCGCGCTGACGCCGATCGCCATCTCGCGCTGCAACTGGTGCCCGTCGAACGCCAACGGGGTGCCGCAGTTCTTCAAGGTCAACCACGTCGTCAACGTCACCGCCGACCGGGTTGCCTGGACCGGTGCCGGCCCTCCCCCGGCCAACGCGACCAACCTGGGGGAGAAGACGGTCGGCGTGATGTTCGAGTTCCAGCCCTTCCCGAGCCCGCCCACGTCGGCGGTGTCGGACCAACTGAATCCCAATCTCACGAAGATCCTCTTCTGATTCGCCGTTCGAGCACCTCGGAGGCGTCATGTTGCCTGAAAAATTGATTCGTCGATCCCAGCTCCCGGCCCTCCCGGCCCTCCCGGCTCTCGTCGCCCTCGTCCTCGCCTGCCTCGTCGCGGCGGCGGCCGTGCCGGCTTCCGGGGACGACCGGAACACGCTCAAGACCCAGGCCGGGAATCCCTATGTCTTCATCATCCTCGACACCTCGGGCTCGATGAACTGGGCACCGCCCTCCTGCACGCTGGTGACGAACCCGGACGGGTCGATCCAGACCAATCCGGACGGAACCCAGAAGTGCACTCCCGTCGCCCCCTGCCCGACCGGTGACTGCTACATGCCGAGGAACGGTGACGACCCGGGCGCGAAGATCTACCAGGCCAAGCAGGCCATCACCCAGGCGCTACAGAAGGTAGCCAACATCAACTGGGGCTTCGCGTCCTACAACCAGGACGGCCTCAACCTGCGTTCCAAGCACTGGCTCTATCAGGCATCCGTCGCCGGCCCCGTGCTCCCGGGCTACGGTGCCTATCCGGCGATCGGTGCGCAGGAGGTCTTCGGCTTTCAGTGGCCCTGTTCCGAAGCTTCAGACACCGGCGACGCTCAGGCCGGCTGCGCCGCGACCACTCCCGCCGACCTCTCGCAGGCCTACCAACTCGCCCGCGTGCAGCGTCTGCCGAAGGCCAACGCCACTTTCACCACCACCCAGACGTTCTATGTGAAGACCGGCGGTATCACCTACAAGATCTCCTACGCGCCGATGGCGGGAGACACGCTCGGCAGCGCGGCGATCCATACCGTCGTCACGACCCTCAAGTGCACCAATGCGAGCTGCACCACGACTACATCGGTCGCCGGCTCGCCGGTGACGGTGGCCTGGAGCGATGTCGGCGACTTCCTCGGCTGGGACGTCGGCGGCGGCGGCAATCCGAACGAAACCTCTCCCGCCATCGACTACTTCAACCAGGCCGACGCCAGCGACATGGGAACGCCCGGCGGCACCTGCAACGGCTGGGATCCCAACACCGACACCGCGACCGATGCCAACGCCTTCGGCTACTCGGTCCGCCAGCCCACCAACAGCTCGGACGCCCGGGGGGCGACCTTCACGATCGGCGACGTCATTCCCTTCGACTGGAAGACCGATCACAACTTAGACATCCAGAAGCGGCTGGCGCCCAACTTAGAGCTCAACCCTGCCGGGCCGCCGGACTACTCGATCGCGAGCTACTTCAACAATCAACCCTGGGCGGGCGAGACCTTCCTTCGGCTCCCGACCGGCAACATCAAGGACTCGAATGCCGCCAAGTCGATCCATCCACCCCTGATGGCTGCCGGCGCGACGCCCATCGGCGCCTCCCTGCAATCCTTCCGGCAGTGGTACTCCGGCTGCACGACCTCGAGCACCAAGTGCACCGGCGGCTGGGTGGCGCTCGCCTCCAACGCGGCGACAGGGGATCCGGTGTTCGCCTGCTCCAAGAAGTATGTGCTCTTCATCACTGACGGCGACGAGACCTGCGCCTCCAATCCCTGTGGGATGGCGACCAACATCAAGACCGACGGGGTCGTCACCTTCATCATGGGATTCGGCCTGGCCAGCAACACGGGCAACGCCCTGACCTGCGTCGCCGCGAACGGCGGCAGCGGCGTACCGTTCTATCCGCAGTCGGAGTCCGACCTCGAAAAAGCGATCATCGGGATCACCGGATCGATCGCCGAGAACCCGACCGCGTTCGCCTCCGCAGCCGTCCCCTCGGTGCAGGCCGAGACCTCGGACAAGCTGTTCCTGACCAGCTTCTACCCGCTCAACTTCGATTCCTCGAAACCGTCGCAGAATACCCAGGCCGGCATCTGGGACGGTCATGTCAACGCTTTCTTGAAGCCGCTGCCGCTCACCGCGGCCGGCACTCCCGACCTGAGCCGGACCTGCGGCAGCCTCGGCGCCAAACCGAGCAGTTGTCTGCTGTGGGACGGCGGCCAGGTCCTCTTGACCCAGGCGCCCACCGCGGCGCAGGCGGCGGCGGGCAACTACCAGATCGGCAACGGGACCAACCAACGGCGGGTGTTCTACCCTTATGCCAACCTGAGCGGCGACATTCCCACCCCGATCCGCACTTTCACTCCGCCGGCCGGCAATCCGCCGAGCTCCGACTGGATCGATCTCTGGCTGGGGCTGAAGCTCACCGTCGACCCCCTGAACCTGCCGGCGTCGCAGAACACGACGAAGCAGATCATGGCCGATCTGCTGGAGCAGAAGTCGGCCACCGTCTCCTTCACGCTCAATTCGGTCACGACCTCCTTTACGGAGCCCTACGTCCTGGGGGACACCTTCCACTCCGATCCGGTCTTCTACAGCAACCCCGACAACTTTCTCACCTATGCCGCGGATCTCTACAGCAACGGCAAGGCCTGCACGAGCAAGCCGTCCGACAACCCGGGCTACCGGTGCTACGCCGAGAAGCACCGGAAGCGGCGCAAGATGCTGGTCTTCGGCGCCAACGACGGCCAGGTCCACGCCTTCGACGCCGGCACCTGGGACACCAGCAAGAAGGACTTCAACAACGGCACGGGCACCGAGGTCTTCTCCTATATCCCGCGTCTCGCCATGCCGGTGATCCGCGATCAGGCGGCGACCGGCAATACGACAGAGATCTTCTCGGCCGACGGCACCGTGCGCCTGGAAGACGTGTTCATCGATCCCAAGTACAGCGCCGGTTCCGGACCCTCGGCCGCCGACCGCGAGTGGCGGACGGTGATGATCGGCGGCTTCCGGGAGGGCGGCAAGCCCAACGGCGGCGGGCAGACCTCCGGCTTCGTCAGCGGCTACTACGCCCTGGATGTCACCGATCCCGATCCCGTCGACACGAGCTTCGTGCCGACGACGGTCGGTGCGGTCGCGAGCTGCCTGGACACCGGCAGCCTCAACTCCGCCAACTCGAACTGCGGCACCAACCCCTTCCCTTCCGTTCTCTGGGAGTTCACGGATTCGATCGCCGGCTCGCGCTTGGACGAGGACGGCAACAACACGGCCGACCTGGGATCGACCTGGTCGGTGCCGACGGTCGGACGCATTCATGTCACCGAGAGCGGCAAGGTGGTCGACAAGTTCGTCGCCATCTTTGGCGGCGGCTTCGATCCCAACAACAAGACCAGCCCCCAGGCCGGCAACTGGATCTACATCGTCGACATCGAGACCGGCAAGGCGATCTACAAGCATGTTCTGGCCGGCGCCGCGGTGGCCGATCCGGCGGTCGTCGACACCAACCAGGACGGTTACCTGGACACCATCTACGTGGCCACCACCGCCGGCTTCCTCTACAAGATGGACATCAGCAAGGCGGCCGTGCTCGGCGACTACGTCCTGGCGGCGAACACCAGCAACGCCATCCCGAAGTTCGCCACCCCCCAGACGGTCAAGCGGGTGACCGACACCGCCTGGGACCCGTTCAAGATCTTCGACACCGGCGGCCTGCCGATCTATCTCACCCCCACGACGTTCTTCGTCACCTCGCTCAACCAGTACGCCCTGGCCTTCGGCACCGGCGATCGCGAGGACCTCTGGAACTGGGTGACGGTGTCGGGCAATCCCGTCCGCTACAGCTTCCACCTGATCGTCGACGAGGGCTTCACCGCCGCGACCTCGGGCCTGCCGAAGACCGCGGCGCAGTACCAGCAGATCGACTCCCTGTCGGCGAGCGTCACCTCGTCGAGCGACTTCGTGATCACCCCCGGGGCCGGCAAGAGCCGCGGCTGGTACCTCTACCTGCAGCCGGAGGAGCGCGTCATCACCCAGGCCTTCGGCCTCGAAGGGGTCCTCATCTTCTCGACCTACAACCCCGACCCGCCGGGAGGCAACGGGGCGAGCGCCTCCAACTGCGATTACTCGGGGAGCAGCAACAACTACGTGGTCTTTTCGAACAACGCCAACCCGGTCGCGGTCGTCGGCGGCACGCCGACCCGCTTCACCGTGGTGCAGAAGGAGTTCGTCACCAACCCCTTCATCGAGCAGGGGGCGACCAAGAACTCGCCGGCCACCAACGCCAACTCCGAGCAGCTCGACGCCACGCAACAGGGGATCTTGAAGACGCTCAAGCAGTTCTACCCGAAGAACACGAAGTTCGCCAACTATTGGATCAGCGTCAGCGGCGTCCGCTCGGACACCGGCTACGTGCGCTACGCGACCATCCCCATCGGGATCATCGTCAAGAACTGGAAGGAGTATTGATCGTGGAGACGAAACCCCGTTCGATTTTCCGCTCCGCGCCGCTCCTGTTGCTGGCCGGCGCGGCCCTCGCCACCGGCCTGTCGCGGCCGGCGGCGGCCGACTGGCTGGTGACCCGGGAGGGGGCGCGGGTCGAGACCCACGGTCCCTGGCAGGTCAAGGGCAAGCTCGTCGTCTTCACGGCGCCCGACGGCACCCTGTCCTCGCTGCGCGCCTCCCTGGTCGACCTGGACGCCAGCCAGCGCGCCACGGCGGACAAGCAGAAGATGGTGGAGGAGGACATCGCCGTCAAGCCGGCCGAGCGGAAAAAGCCGATGCGTTCGATCACCGACAAGGACTTCCCCCGTTCCGGCGCGGATCGGCCCGTGGAACCGGGCAAGGCCGATTCTAAAGGCGATAAGGGCGATCTCAAGAGCGACGCCAAAACCGAGGGAACCAAGGGCGCCAAGAGTGAGACGACGGTCAACAAGGGCAAGAGCAGCCCGGTCGTCGTCGGCAGCTGGCAGAAGGTCGAACGCGACCAGAAGGACGGGATCGAGCTCTTCGGCGAACTCAAGAACGAATCGGGCGACATCGCCTCGCAGGTGGTGTTGACGGTGACGCTCGTCGACGAGGCGGGCGGCGTGCTGGCGACCGGCGAAGCGATCCTGACCGCCAACTCGATCGAGCCGCACAGCGCGACCAACTTCCGGGCCGTCTTCCCGAGCGTCTACACCTTCGCGAGCGCCAAGTTCGACATCCGGAGCGCGCCGCTCCGGCTGCAGGCCGTCCCCGAACCGACGGACAAGGGCAAGAGCCAGAGTTAGGCGCTCGTTCCAGACGCCGAGACGGGGGGGTCCTGGAGCCGCGATCGGGCGCGGCTCAGGGTCCCCCCGGGTTTTTTCCTAGCGATATTTCGGCACCCCCAAGAGGTCGTGCTCCCTCACCTTGCGGAGGAGAGTCCGATAGCTCATGCCGAGAATCTCGGCCGCCCGCCGCTTGTCGCCCGCGGTTTGGATCAGCGCCTGGCGCACCTCTTCCCGCTCGCCGGTCGTAGCGGGGGAGGTCGGCGGGCGGAGGAGCGCCTCGACGTCGCCGGTCCGGAGCGCCGGCCCCTCGGCCAGGATCAGGGCTCGTTCGAGGATGTTTCCCAGCTCGCGCACGTTGCCCGGCCAGGGCTCGGCCGCGAGCCGCTCCGCCGCCTCGTCCGGGAGGAGGGGGGGCTCCCGTCGATGGCGGCGGGCGATCCCGGCGAGGAGGTGGCGGGCGAGGAGTGGGATGTCGCTCGCCCGCTCGCGGAGCGGCGGCAGCTCGATGGGGAAGACCGCTAGGCGGAAGTAGAGATCGGAGCGGAACTCGCCCGCCGCCACCATGGCCGCCAGGTCCCGGTTGGTGGCGGCGACCAGCCGGACGTCGGCGCGCTGGGTGCGGCCGGAGCCGACCCGTTCGAAGGTGCGCTCTTCGAGCGCGCGGAGGACCTTCCCCTGGACCGCCGGCGAGAGCTCGCCGATCTCGTCGAGCAGGAGGGTGCCGCCCCCCGCCAGCTCGAAGCGGCCGGGCTGGCGCCGGTCGGCGCCCGTGAAGGCCCCCTTCTCGTGGCCGAAGAGCTCGTTTTCCATCAGCGCCTCCGGGATCGCCGCGCAGTTGACGGCGATGAACGGCCCCCCTTTGCGCGGTGAGAGGCCGTGGAGGGCTCGGGCGAAGAGCTCCTTGCCGGTGCCGCTCTCGCCCAAGAGGAGGACGGTGCTCTCGGTGGGCGCCACCCGCTCTAGCATCCGGAGGGCCGCCCGGGTCCGCGGGTGGCGGCCGACGATCGGCGGCGCCCCGGCCACGGTCCAGACGCCGCTCCCCTCCGCGCCGCCGTCCGCCTCGGAGCTGGCGCCATCGCGGGCGGCGATCGCCCCGGCGATCAGCCGGGCGAGATCGTCGAGCGCGACCGGCTTCTCCAGGAAGTCGTAGGCCCCGAGCTTCATCGCCTCGACCGCCGTCCCCACCGTGCCGTAGCCGGTCAGCACGACGACCGGCGTCCGCGGCTGCGCCGCCCGGCTGGCGGCGAGCACCGCGAGCCCCGAGACGTCGGGGAGCTGGAGGTCGGTGAGCACGAGGTCGAAGGTGCGCTCGGCGAGCATGCGGGTGCCGGCGCTCCCGGTGGCCGCCGCCTCGACCTCGTAGCCCTCCAGGGCGAGCGCCCGCAAGAGCATGCGGCGGAGCGATTCGCGGTCCTCGACGAGCAGGATGCGGCGGGCCGGCATGGCTAGTCCGGGGGCGCGGCGCGCAGGGCCTTAAGGATGGCGGTCACGAGCGTCTCGTCGTCCTCGGGATCGACCGTCCGCAGGTCGAGGAGGAGCCGGCCCTCCCGCAGGTAGCCGACGACCGGCGGCTCCCCCTGGCGCAGGCGGGCGAGGAGCTCCGGGTCCCCGGGGAGGCCCAAGGCGGCGCCGGGGATCGGGGCCTCGGGGGCCGCGCCGCCGCCGAGGAAGGCCTCGGCTGGGACGATCTCCGCCCCGGTGGCGAGGGCGAGCCGGTCGAGCCGCCGGCGCTGCTCGATGGGGTCCGCCCACAGGCGGTCGAGCGGCAGGGGGGCGCCCGCGAGATGAAGCCGGAGCACCGCCTCCAGGGTGGCGAGGCTGGCGCGGTCGGGGCGGAGAGCGCGGTAGAAGGGATGTTTGCGGCAGCGCCCGAGGAGGTCGCGGCGGCCGACCAGGATCCCCGCCTGGGGGCCGCCCAAGAGCTTGTCGCCGCTGCCGCAGGCGAGGTCGCAGCCGGCGGCGATCAGCCGGGAGAGGCTGGGGTGGCTGGCGAGCTGGGGCGCGGGATGGGCGGCGAGGAGGCCGCTCCCCTCGTCGACCAAAACCGGCACCCCGGTCTCCCGCCCCAGCTGGGCGAGCTCCTCGGGGGCCACCGCGGCGACGAACCCGGTCAACCGGAAGTTGCTCGGGAAGACCTTCAAGAGGAGGGCGGTCTCGGGACCCACCGCGGCCCGGTAGTCGGCGAGCCGGGTGCGGTTGGTGGCGCCGACCTCGACCAGCCGGGCGCCGGCGGCGGCCATGATCTCCGGGATGCGAAAAGAGCCCCCGATCTCGACCAGCTCGCCGCGCGAGACCACCACCTCCCGTCCCGCGGCGAGGGCGGCGAGGGCGAGGACGAGGGAAGCGGCGTTGTTGTTGACGACGACCGCCGCCTCGGCCCCGGTCGCCGCCAGGAGCAGGCGCTCGACCCGGGCGTTCCGCTGGCCCCGTCTCCCCGTGTCGAGGTCGATCTCCAGGTCGCAGTAGGCGGTCAGGAGGTCGGGGAGGGCCGTAGCGACGCTCCGCGGCAGGGGGGCGCGGCCGAGATTCGTGTGGAGGAAGATCCCGGTCGCGTTGAGCACCCGGCGGAGCGGCGGGCCGAGGGCCGCGGCGAGCCGCTGCCCGATCCGCCCGGGGAGGGCGGCCAGGGCCGCATCCACCGCGTCTTCGGGCGGCGGCGGCTCCGCGGCGAGCCAGGCGCGCAGGCCGTCGAGCTCGCAGCGCGCTTGGACCCGAACCTGATCCCGCCCGTATAATGACAGGAGCTTGGCGACGTCAGGGTCGGCGAGGAGTCGATCGACCGCGGGGATCGCGCGACGGGCATCAGAGTTTTTCGCGTCTTCCATCGCCGTCCTCAAGCCATTCTAGGAGATTCGTGGACCCCAAGCGTAGCGTCAAACCCGGTGGAGTGGGCGGTGGACCCTTTGCGAAGGGGCCCCTGTCGCCCAAGACGGCCCCGCCGTCTCAGCCCTCCCAGCCGGGAGCGTCGGCGGCATCGGCGGGATCGGCGGGATCGGCCGGCCGCTGGCCCGGCAGCTCCTCCCCCGCGGCCCCTGGAGGCCGCCGGCCGGTGCCGGAGATGCTCGACCAGCTGGGGCGCGACCTCAAGCAGCTCCAGGTCGACTTCGAACGCTTCTTCAACGGTGCCCTGCCCTTCCCGCCCGAGGAGCTGCGCAACCGCGTCCAGAGCCAGCTGCGCCAGCTGCGCAATCTCAATCTCACCGCCGCGGTCGACAACTTCCGCATGGCCGACCTGGAGGCGCGCTACAACACCTACAACGAGCTTTGGAACCGCCGCGTGCGCGACCTCGAAGAGGGCCGGCACGCCGCCCGCCCCGTGGTGGCGGCTCCCGAGGCCCCGCGCTACGACGTCGAGCGCGGCATCCTCGTCGCCGGGCCCGTCTTACGGGAGGCCGCGGAGGCCCTCTACGAAGCGCTCGCCCGTTCCGAGGCGCCGAAGTTCGACCTCGACAGCTTCCGCACCTACCTGGAGCGTCAGGCGGTCGCCATCCGGACCCGCACCGGTTGCGGCCAGGTGCAGTTCCGCCTCGCTGACGAGGACGGCAAGCTAAAACTGAAAGCTCGACCCGTGGGCGAGACCGCGGGTTAGAAGGAGATCCTAGTGCGTAGAACTCTCACGATCCTGCTCGTCCTCTCGCTCGCGGCGCTCGCCACCCTGGCGGCGACGCCCGCCCCCCCCAACTTGGCCAAGGCCCTGGAGGCGCAGCGCCAGCTGACCGAGAAGCGGCCCCAGGACGCGGGGGTCTGGAACGACTACGGCAACCTCCTCCTCCTCGGCAACCATCCGGATGAGGCGGAGTCCGCCTACCGCCACGCCGTCGAGCTCGACCCGAAGAAGGCTTCGGCCCTCTTCAACTTAGGGCTTTTAGAGCAGCAGCGCGGGCACCAGAAGGAGGCCCTGGCGCTCTACCAGCAGGTGGTCGGGAGCGAACCCCAGCACGCCTGGGCCCACTACCAGATCGGCTCGATCTACGAGAGCTGGAAGTTAGAGCGCAAGGCGATCGACGCCTACAGCCGCGCCTTCTCCCTCGACCCGCAGCTCGCCTTCAAGGATGTCAACCCGCAGGTGGTCGACAGCAAGCTGGTGACCCAGTCGATGCTCCAGGCCTATCGCGAGGGCGGAAAGACCGCCGACGCGCCCAAGATCTACGACGATCCGGGGCGGATCGCGGGTCTCCTCGTGCCCTCGTCGGCCGCCACCTCCGCGGCGCCGGCAGGGGCGGCGGCCGATGCGACGGCCAAGCCGGATACGAAGCGCCGCCAGCCCACCACTCCCAAGGGTGCCGCCGTTCCGGGTGCCACCTTCCCGGGAGCCGCGGTCCCCGGTGCGGCCGTCCCCGGCGCAACGGTTCCAGGGGCCGCGGTTCCCGGCGGCGGGACGGTCCTCCGCGAGGGCAACATCGAGCGCGGCAGCCCGGTCGGCCAGGCGCTCCCCCCGGGCCAGACCCGCCGGCCGCCTCCCCTCCAGGGGCCGTCGCGCGGCGGGGTCCGCGCCGGCGGAGCGGCGCAGGCACAGCCCTGGATCCGGCCGCAGACCAACGTCGACGAGGATGAAGAGGACGGCAACAGCAACATCTACGTCCCGCCGCCACCGCCGGTGCCCCAGGGGGCCCAGGTGCCGCCGAGCGGGGTGATCTACCAGCCGAGCCTGCCGAGCAGCGGCCGCCTGGATGTCAAGGTCCTCCCCGGCCGCACCGGCCACCGGCCGGATCAGCTCGCCGCCGCCGCCTCAGCCGCCCTGCACCGCAGCCGCGGGTAGCCCTCCGAGAGAACCCCCTTCCTGCCCGGGGAGGGGGTACGGACGACTGGCTGCGCGAAGCGCCCGAAGGAGGCCGCCCGCAGGTTCAAAATGACCCAGTACCGGGGAGGGGGTTCGTCTACACATTGAACCGGAAGTGGGCCACGTCGCCGTCCTGCATCTCGTACTCCTTGCCTTCCAAACGGAACAGGCCGGCCTCGCGGCAGGCGGCTATGGTCTTCAGGCGCAGCAGGTCCTGATCGCGGACGACCTCGGCGCGGATGAAGCCGCGCTCGATGTCCGAGTGGATGGTGCCGGCGGCCTCGCGGGCGTGCGCCCCGCGGCGGACGGTCCAGGCCCGCACCTCGTCCTCGCCCACGGTGAAAAAGGAGATCTGGCCGAGGAGGTCGTAGCTCGCCCGGGTCACCCGGTCGAGGCTGGGGGCGGAGAGGCCGATGTCGGCGAGGAACTCCTTCTGCTCCTCGGGCGGCAGGCGGCTGATCTCCTGCTCGATGGGAGCCGACACCACGACGGTCAGGACCGCCGGCCGGACGGCGATCCCGAGCGACGCCGCATCGGCGTGGGCGACCTGCGACTCGTCGACGTTCAGAACCACGAGCATCGGCTTGGCCGAGAGGAGCTGGAAACCGCGCAGACGGCGCTCGTCGTCGGCGTCCAGACTGACCTCGCGGAGCGGCTTTTCGGCCTCCAGGGCGGGGAGGATGATCTCTGAAAGGAGCTTCTTCTCCTTCTGCTCCTCCGGGGTCAAGCCCCGCTTGACCGCCTTATCGAGCTTCTCGATCCGCCGGCCGACGATGTCCAAGTCGGCCAAGATCAGCTCCAAATCGATGTTAGAGACGTCCCGCACCGGGTCGACGCTCCCCTCGGAGTGCAGGAGCTCGGGGTCCGAGAAGGCCCGCACGACATGGACTAAGGCATCCACCATCTTGAGCTTGGCGAGATCCAGGCTCTCGGCGCTCTCGCCGCGCTTCAACCCCGGGATGTCGACATACTGGATGGTCGCCGGCACGTACTTCTTGGGCTTGAAGAGGTCGCGCAGCTGCTCCAGCCGGACGTCCCGGACGGTCGCGACCCCCATGTTGGTCTTGTCCGAGGTGGCGAACTTGTCCGTCTCCTGGCGGGAGGCGGTGAGGGTGTTGAAGAGCGTCGTCTTGCCCACCTTGGGCAGACCGAGAATGCCGAGTTGCATGGTGTTCTCCCGAGAAACCGGGCCGGAACGGCCCGCCGCAGAGTAAACGCTGGCGCCCGGGGGGTCAACCCGGCTCATGGAAAGGTACTGGCTGCGCAAAGCGTCCGAAGAAGCCCGCCCGCAGAATCAAACGGCGCCAGTACCCATGGAAAGCGAGCCACGAGTGCCTGATAGGCTCCCCCCCGGTGCCTCGATCCCGCCCGCTCTCCTGCCTCGTCGTCGGCGATGCCGCGGTCACCTTACGGTGCGCGGAAATCCTCCTCGAACACGGCCACTCTGTGCTGGGCCTGGTCACCGGGGACGGCCGGGTCGCCGCCTGGTCCGCCGAGCGGGGGGTGCCCTGCCGCTTCGCACCGCCAGAAGCGCCTCTCGGGCGAAGCGAGATCCTCGACCTCGTGGGGGGAGCCCCCTTCGACCTCCTCTGGAGCATTCACAACCTCAGGATCTTCGACCCCGAGGTCCTCTCGCTCCCCCGGCTTTTGGCGGTCAACTATCACGATGCCCCGCTCCCGCGGTATGCCGGCCTTCACGCCACGACCTGGGCGATCCTCGCTGGAGAGAGAGCCCACGGCATCACCTGGCATCGGATGACCGCGAAGGTCGACGCCGGGGACCTCCTCCTCCAGCACCCGGTCCCCATCGAGCCCGGGGAGACGGCGTGGACCCTGAACGGCAGGTGTACCGAGGCCGCCATCGACACCTTCCCCCGGCTGATCGCGGGTCTGGGCTCGGGAGGGCTCGTCCCCCTGGCCCAGGGGCGCGAGGGTCGCAGCTGGTTTCCCGGCTGGCAGAAGCCGGCGCCGGGCTGCGTCGTCTCGTGGGAGACCCCGGCCGAAAGGATCTCGGCCTTCGTCCGCGCCCTCGACTTCGGGGCGGCGGATCACCCGCTCGGGCTTCCGAAGATCCTCGCTCCGCGCGGCACCTTCCTCGTCGAAAGCGTCGAGGTGCTCGACCGGAAGAGCGGCGCCCTTCCGGGCACCGTCGTGACCGCGGGTCCTGGCGGAGTCGAGGTGGCGACGACCACCTGGGACGTTCGTCTCGGATCGGTGGCCGAGTCCGGAGGAGTCAGGCTCCCCACGGCGGAGCTGGCTTGCCGCCTCGGCCTGGCGCCTGGCCTTCGGCTCCCGTCCGCCGCTCCCGAGGCGGACAAGCTCGCCGTCCGGGAGCGGTCGCTCCATGGCCAGGAGGGGTATTGGACCGCCGTGCTCGCAGACCTCTCCCCCCTGGCACCTCCCGGTTTCGAGGACGGCGATGCCGATCACGCCGAGGATGCCGAGACGGACGGCGTCCGGCAGATCGAGGTGGAGGTGCCGCCGGAGGTGTCGGAGTCTCTCCCCCCGGGTGCCGGCGGGCTCCTGGCCGCTCTCCTCGCCTGGCTGCTGGCGGAGATCGGTCAACCGTTCGACGTGGCCTTGGGCGAGCCCGGGCTGCGGCGCGAGCTCCTCGCCGCCGGCTGGACGGGGCTCCTCGCCCTCCGGCCGCCGCTCAAGGTCGAATGGGCCGGGCCGATGGGGCCGATGGGGCCGATATCCCTGGGCGCCTTCGCGGCGCGGCTCGCCGAGCAGCGCCGCCAGCGGGAGGCGCGGGGCACCTATCCCGTCGACCTGGCGGCCCGGAGCCGCCGGCTCCGCTCGCGCTCCGGCCGCGGGGAGCCGGCCGTCGCCGTGGATCTCCTGTCGGAGGGGGAGGACAGCCCCCTCCTGCCCCCGCTCGGAGCCGCCACCCTCGCGGTGACGATCGCCGGGGACGGCCGGCGGCTGATCTGGCGTTGCCGGGAGGGCGGACTGGCGGCGGATCGCCCGGCGGATCGCCTGGCACTTTCAGCCGGTCGGTTCCTGGCCTGGCTGGCGGTCGAATCGGCTGGCACCTCGGGCACCTCGGGCCGGAGTCTCTCTCGCTCGACGCTCCCCGAGCTGTTCCGGGAGCAGGTGGCCCGGACCCCCGACGACCCAGCCCTCGAAGTGGACGGCGAGCGTTGGAGCTACCGCCAGCTCGCCCGGCGCGCCGGACGCCTGGCCGCCGCCCTCAGCCGGCGGGGGGTAGGGCCGGAGCGGCTGGTCGCGCTGCGTCTGGAGCGGCTGCCCGACCTGGTCACCGGGATCCTGGGCACCCTCGAAGCCGGCGGCGCCTTCCTGGTCCTCGATCCCGCGGACTCGCCGGAGCGCCGGGCCCGCCTCCTGGCGGAGGCCCGGCCCGCCCTCGCCTTGAGCCCCCAACCTCTCGCTCCCGATCTCCCCGTCCATCCCATCGCGCTCGCCGACGCCCCGGAGACGCCCGAGCTCCCGGCGCCGGAGAGCGTTGTGGCGAGCTGGAACCTCGCCTATGTCGCCTTCACCTCGGGATCGACCGGCGCGCCCAAGGGGGTCGCCGTCGAGCACCGTTCGATCGTCCATTACCTCCGCGCCGCCGGGCCTCGCTTCGGGCTCGGTCCCGGGGACCGCCTCCTCCAACTCGGCTCTCCCGCCTTCGACCTCGCCTACGAGCAGATCTTCGGCGCGCTCTGCCACGGGGCCACTCTCGTGGGGAGGACGGGGCCGCGCCTGCCGGAGACCCGCGAGCTCCTCGCCGAGTGCGCCCGGCTGGGGATCACCGTCCTCGACCTCCCGACCGCCGTTTGGGAGCAGGTCACCCGGGACCTGACGGAAGGCGCCCTCGCCCTTCCTCCCGCCCTGCGGCTGGTGGTGATCGGCGGCGAGGCGGCGGACGCCGCGCTGGTTCGAGCCTTTCTCCGCGCGGCCGGGGGGAAGGTGCGCCTGCTCAACACCTATGGCCCCACGGAGTCGACGATCGTCGCCACCTGGTGGGAGGCCCCGGCCGAGGCTGCGCGCCTGCCTGCGGGCGAGCCCATCCCCATCGGGGTGGCCGTCGAGGGGATCGAGACGCATGTCTTAGACCCCGAGCGGTGGCCGCCGGTCCCGGTCGCCCCCGGAAAGATCGGCGAGCGGATCGGCGAGCTGTGGCTGGGGGGAGCCGGCCTCGCCCGGGGCTACCACCGCCGGCCGGCGTGGACCGCCGCCCGCTTCATCGCGGTGGAGGCGTGTGGGGGGCAGCGGCTCTACCGCACCGGGGATCGGGTCCGGCAAGGCCCCAGGGGAGAGCTGGAGTTCCTCGGCCGCCTGGACCGTCAGGTCAAGATCGCCGGTCACCGGGTCGAGCCCGGCGAGGTGGAGGCCGTGCTCAAGGAAATCCATGGCATCGTCGACGCCGCGGTTCTGCCGGTCGCCGGGGAGCGCGGTCCTCTCCGGCTCGCGGCCTGGGTGGTGCTCCAGGGGAGGACGGGGGAGGAGGTCTCGATCGCGGCGATCCGCGCTGCCGTCGGCCTCCGGCTGCCGCCCTTCCTCCGTCCCACCCGCATCACTCCGATCGCCGCGCTCCCCCGTTCCCCGGCAGGCAAGGTGGATTTTCGCGCGCTCCAGGAGATCCGGCCTGCCGAGGGAGAGGGGCCGCGGGCTCCCGCCGTCCTCCACCTCGCCAACCCGCCGCGCGACGGGATCGAGGCGACGCTCGCCGCCCTCTGGGAACGCCTCCTCGGCGCCGGCGCGGTCTCCAGAGACGCCGATTTCTTCGACCTGGGAGGAGACTCGCTCACCGCGGTCGTGCTCCTCCTCGAGATCGAAAAGCTCCTCGGCCGGCGGGTGCGGTTGGCGAGCCTCCTCCGCGCGCCGACGCTCGCCGCCCTGGCCGAGGAGATCCGGGCCCTGGGGAAGGAGGATCGCCCCCGCTCCTCCTGCCTCGTGCCCCTGCAACCCGCCGGGCAGGCGCCACCGCTCGTCTGTGTCCACGGGCTCGGCGGCCACCTCCTCCGGCTGATTCCCCTGGCCCGCTCGCTGGCGCCCGACCAGCCCTTTCTCGGCCTGGAGAGCCCCGGCCTCGACGACGACGAGCCGATCCCGAAGACCGTCGAGGAGCTGGCGCGGCTCTTCCTCCGCGAGCTGCGGCAGCGGGTGGGAGCGGGGCCCTACCATCTCTGCGGCATGTCCTTCGGCGGCATCGTGGCGTTCGAGATGGCGCGGCAGGCGAAAGCGGCAGGGGAGGAGATCGCGCTCCTCGCCCTCTTCGACACCGACCTCTCCGAGGTCCTCCCCGGCTTCGAGCCCGAGGGACCCGACCGCCTCGACCAGCTCCTGGGCCGTCTCCGCCGCACCGTCGGCGACCGCCTGGGGAGGAGCCGGCGGCATGCCCGCCGCCTGCTCCAGGGCCAGGACGGGATCGAGAAGGCCAACGAGTATCGCCACTACACCCGCGTCCTGCGGGAGAACGACCGGGCCCTTTCGCGCTACCGGCCGGGGCCCTACCCCGGCAAGGTCACCTACTTCGCCGCCACCGAAAGAGACCCCGCCGTCTTCGCCGAGTTCGTCCGCCAGACCGGCTGCGAGCTGGAGATCGTACCGACCCCCGGCGACCACCTCGGCATGCTCGAGCCGCCTCACGTCGAAGTTCTGGCCGGGGAGCTGCGGCGCCTGACGGCCGCCGCTCCGCCAATGTCTTCCTGAGCGAGCGCAAGCGTGGGGCGCGCCAGGACCTATAATCGGGCACTGACAATACCGATAAGGGCGTTCCAGCAATCAGCCATGGGATGGAAATGGATGCTTCTCACAGTGCTGGTATTGGTGGTCCTCCTCGCGACTGTCCTTCTCTATGGGAAAATCCGTTGGGAATCCGGCACGAAAAGAATGCGCGAGAGGCTCGAAGTCGCCAGAGTCCCGATTCAGCCTAATGTTTTTCGTGGAGGTGAGATCGAGGGCCTGCCCGCGCCCGTTCAGCGCTATTTTCGTGCGGCGTTGATCGAGGGGCAGCCGATCGTGGCCGCCGTCCGCGTGGAGCACAGAGGTACGTTCAATCTGAACGAGACCTGGAAACCGTTCACCTCCACCCAGCGCGTGGTCACGCGCCGGCCCGGCTTCGACTGGGACGCGCGCATTTCGATGGTGCCCGGCTTGACCGTGTACGTGCACGACGCCTATGTCGCCGGCGAAGGCATCCTGCACGCGGCGGTGCTCGGACTGGTTTCCATGGCCGACCTGCGCGGAACGGGCGAGATGGCACAAGGCGAGCTGATGCGCTTCTTTGCCGAAGCTGCCTGGTACCCGACCGCGCTCCTACCCAGCCAGGGCGTACGCTGGGATCCCGTGGACGATCGGTCCGCCCGCGCGACCCTGAAGGACGGGGATCTCACGCTGACGTTGCTGTTCCATTTCGAGGAAGACGGGCTGATCGATACCGTGCGGGCCGAAGCGCGCGGCCGAACGATAGGAGCCAAAGTGGTGCCCACACCCTGGCAAGGCCGGTTCTGGAACTATGCCGTGCGAGAGGGCATGCGCGTGCCCCTGGAGGGTGAAGTGGCCTGGCTGCTGCCGGAAGGGGTGAAACCGTACTGGCGCGGGCGGATCACCCGCGTGACCTATGAGTTTGCCAGGTAGCCGTGAGGGGCTATCAGGGTCCGGCGCAGTACCCGGCCTCCCACCTGCCTGGCCCTACTCCTTGGTGGTACAATCTTACCGTTGTCTTACTGGAGGCTCTATGACGACTCGGCTTTCGACCAAAGGGCAACTGATCCTCCCCAAGGAGATTCGGGAACGCCACGGCTGGGGTCCTGGGGTCGAATTGGAGATCGAGGAACGCGGAGACTCCGTCGTCCTGCGCAGGCGGGTGGATGTCCCGGAGACGACACTCGAAGAGCTCCTCGGCTGCACGGGCTATCAGGGGCCGGCACACAGTCTGGAGGAGATGGAGGCGGGCATCGCTCGCGGGGCGCGCCGGAGCCGATGATCGCGCTCGATACCAATATCCTCATCCGAGTCCTCACGCGAGACGATCCGGCTCAGGCGGAAGCCGCGGCCGCGTTCTTAAGGCGGGAGAGCTCCTGGATCCCCAAGACCGTCCTGCTCGAGACCGAGTGGGTGCTCCGCTACACCTATCACCTCGATCGTGTCCCAGTGTACGAGGCCCTGCTGCGACTCGTCGGCTACCGTGGAGTCGAGATCGAAGACTGGGAGGGGGTGGTGCGGGCCCTTTCCTGGTATCACCAGGGGCTCGACTTTGCGGACGCCCTGCATCTCGCATCGTGTGGTGGTGCCGAGCGCTTTGCCACCTTCGATCGTCCGCTTTTCCGGGCTTCACGAACCTGCGAGGGTGCCCCCGTGGTCGAGTTGGTCCCCCTCGCCTGAGGACCTCCCTACCCCTCCATCGCGAGCCATCCCACCGTAACCGTGCGCCGGCAATCCATGACGGTGCGCAGTGCGGCAGTGACGGTGCGCCGGGAATCCATGACGGTGCGCAGTGCGGCAGTGACGGTGCGCCGGGAATCCGTAACGGTGCGCGGTGCGGCAGTGACGGTGCGCCGGGAATCCGTAACGGTGCGCGGTGCGGCAGTGACGGTGCGCCGGGAATCCATAACGGTGCGCGGTGCGGCAGTGACGGTGCGCCGGGAATCCATGACGGTGCGCGGTGCGGCAGTAACGGTGCGCCGGGAATCCATGACGGTGCGCGGTGCGGCAGTGACGGTGCGCCGGGAATCCAGGACGACGAACCGGCCCCTCCGCAGCCTGCGCGAGCCTCTTTACGCGGCGCCCACCCGCCCGGTGAGGCGGCACTCGCTGATAGGCTGTGGACGCGCTCCCCCTACGATCGATGCGATGCCACCCACTCCCGCAGTGCTTCGTCCATACGTGTCTGCCAACCTTCCCCCGTAGACTTGAAGTACTCGACAACTTCGGGGCTATACCGAAGAGAGAGGAGGATCTTCTTGGCTTTCCTCCCTGGCCCTCGCTGACCGGGACGACGCACGGTAGCGTCCTTCCAGAACCCTTCCACCGCCGCAGGGTCATTGGGGTCATAAGGGCAATCCGGATCTTGGACTCGTTCCGGCGCTCTTGCGACCGCCGCGACCTCCTCAGGGCTCTTGGGCACTGTGTAAACGTAGTAAAAAAAAGAGAACGTCAAGCATCCAGCCCCGGGCCTCGAGGGTGCATCCTGATAGGCTTCCCCTGAGGAGGCACCATATGAGGAGCGGCCCGATCGACCTCAGCCGGATCGAGGTCGTGGACGACGAGACAGCGCGCATCCTGCGCGGTAAGACGGGAGCGGAGAGGCTCGCCATGGCGAACGACATGTTCAACTCGGCGCGCCGCATGCTCCTCTCCCACCTGACCGCCGAGCACCCGGACTGGAGCGAGGAGCAGGTGACCCGCGAGGTGGCACGCAGGATCTCGCATGGATTCGTCTGAGAACTTGTGAAAAAACCGGTTTGCCGGAGCTAGTTGCGCCGGGCTCTAGGAATGCAATGAGAAACTAGCCCCGGAGGGGCAGCGGCATTTAGCCAGGGGCGTAAGCCCCTGGTTTCGTCAAACCCATTGAATCCAAAGCCCCGGAGGGGCGACGGCAATCGGCGACCTAGAACTGCCTTCGCCCCTACCTTCCAGACATATGTCCGGGTTACGCTGGGCCGTATCTGGAAGGAGGAACGGATGGGCATTCGTGACCCGCAGAGAGAAGAGTTGTTGCGCTTGGAGGCGAAGACTCTGGACGCGCGGTTCCTCACTGAGATCCGTGACGGCCTGAACTGCTCACCCTTCGAGGCTGAAGCCGTTCTTGAGGTCGTCCAGGAGGTCTACTTTCCCTTTCTCGACGAGGCCGCCGGCCAGGCGCCCCCAGGAAAGGTCACCCTTATCGCAGTCGATGCCGAGGAGCCCGCAGGCAAGCCCGTGCCCGCCTGCCGCAAGGTCACCGTCTGCCTGACCGTCCACCGCGGGGCCGAGGACGACCGCATCTTGCAGCAGCAGGGACCCGCGGCCCTGCGACAGGCTCGCATCCCCGAGATCTGCCAGGAAGCCCTCAGCCAGGGTGGCCTGCTCACTGCCGAGGACCTCGCCTACCGGGTCTTCTTCGTCACCCCGCGCACGATCAGCCGCGACCTCAAGGTCCTGCGCGAGGCCGAACCCGGGGCCATGATCCCCATGCGCAGCACGGTCCATGACCTCGGACCGGTGTTGACCCACCGAACCGAGATCGTGCGCTTAGCCTTGACCGGCAAAACGACGAGCGAGATCTGCACAATCCTGCGTCATTCCCCCCGAGCTGTAGCTAACTATCTGTCCACCTTCGTGCGGTGTGTGCAACTGCACCGAAAGGGCCTGCAGGCCGGCCAGATTGCCTTCCTGCTACGGCGAGGACCCAAGCTGGTGCAGCGCTACCTGGAGCTTCTTGTCGACTGCGAAAAAGACCGCAATTTCGCCTATCACCTCGACGAGTTGCTCCGCCTCGGCGCCGTTGGGGGGGAAAAGAACCCGCCGGAGGGACCTCCCATGGCTAGCCGCCCCGACTACATCCGCAAGAAGTACGGGCCGCTGCTGGCCAAAACCCTGGAGACCGCTCTGGCTCACTGCATAGCCACCGAGTTTCCTCGCATCGGCGGGCCGCGCATCCAGCGGCTATGCGCCGAGATGATCTTGGAAGTCCTCGGCCAACACCTCCAGCCGCGCGAGCAGGTCCGTCAAGGACAGGTGCTTTGGCTCGGCATCAGCCGCGACGATCCACCACGGCGCCACCAGCGTATCGCCGACTGCCATCTCCTTCCCCTCGTCCTCGACCTTAGTACCCCGGACGATATCCGGGCCCGCCTGGATCGCGACTCCGCCCCCAGCCGGTTGACGGCCAAAGCCGTCCGCCTCTGCGAGCAGGCCCACGAGCAGGGCGCCCTGCTGTCGAACTGCGATCTGGCCGAATTGCTCTGCGTCCACGACTCCAGCATCGCCCATGTCCTAGCCGAACATGAGCGCAAGACCGGGCGCCTCGTGCCTCGGCGCGCCACCCTGCATGATGTGGGCACTGGTCTGACTCATAAGAGAATCATCTGCTGGAAGCGCTACGCCGAGGGCAAGGAGCCAGACCAAGTCGCCCGTGAGACCTATCACAGCCTCGAAGCCGTGGACCGCTACCTGGGCCAGTACGACCGCGTCCGCCACTGCCGGCTCCAGGGACTCACGCCCGCCGAGACGGCCCACATGCTCGCCTGCTCCGTGCGGCTCGTCGAGGAGTACCTGGCCATTGACCGCGAGCTCGGAGAACGCGATGCTTCCCCTCAATGAGCTTCTTACTCACACCGGCCACGCTACCGGTCAGACATATGTCCGGATCTACGGGGCTTCAATTTTTGGAAAACTACCTGACCAGGGGCTTGCGCCCCTGTCTACATGCCGCCGCCCCTCCGGGGCTGGGAACGAGGGCCAGATTTTTTCACAGCCTCTGACCGCAGCAGCCCTGAGAGGGAGCTAACTAAGGCTCCCTCCTCGATCAGCACGATCTCGGTGGTTTCGACTTTCGTGCCTGGAGCACCGAGGCCAGCAACTCGTCGACGGCCCCCGCCGTCTTGGCGTCGACCGCCTTGAGTTGCTCGAAGAACCCCGGCGACCAACCTGGTCCGAGGAGAGGTTTCGGAATATGGATGCTGGTCGCCATGACTATATCCGCGAGTATGCTCGCTCGCGTCCCGGCGATCAATGCCCCCGTCGGGTGCCCTACCCCTCCCCCCACACCTCCAACCCCGAAACCAGCAAAGTCGGCGACCCGATCATCCCGTCCAGCATCTGGAACTGAAGGTCGCGCCCCACCGCCACGATGCCGCGGAGCAGGTCCCCCAGTCTTCCGGAGAGTCGTGTTTGATTGACCGGGGCGGTCGCGCGGCCGGCTTCGACCGCGAAGCCTAAGACGGGGAGGCTGAAGCTGTCGGCTTCGATGTCGAGGGCCAGGGGGCCGGTCGAGTCGAGGAGGTAGTAGCCGCTCTTGAGCGCCTGGAGCATGGAGGCGACGGAGATCTTGGGCTCGGGCTTGATGTAGAGGTGGGTGGGGCCGGGGACGGGGAGGTCGCGCCAGCCCGGGCGGCGGCTGCAGCCGGTGGCGACGAAGCCGCTCTCGCCGATCTGCCACCAGGCGAGGAGGGGCTGGCGGAAGGTGCCCTCTTCGATCAGCAGCACCTCCTGGCTGGGCACCCCCTCGCCGTCCACCGGAGCCTCGAAGATCCCTCCCGGCAGGCGGCCGTTGTCGATCAGGGTGAGGCAGCGGTTGCCGATCCGGCCGCGGCGGTCGCGGAGCGCCGTGAAGCGGCTCGTCCCGCGGCCCCCCACGAGGAGCGGGAGGAGGGCGGTCAGGAGGGTGGCGGCGACCGGGGGGGCGAGGAGGACCTCGGCGGTCCCGAGGTCTCGGGCGGCCGGCCCGAGGCGGCCACGGCGAGGCGGTCGGCGAGGCGGCGGGCGAGGGCGCCGGGGTGGAAGCGCCTGGCCTCGCGCGCCGCTACGTAGAGCGACGCCTGAGGGGCCGGGCGGCCGGGGCCGCAGGCTTCCAGGTGGAGCGCGGCGACCCGGTGCCGGTAGCGGGCGGCGACGCCGCGGCTGCTCGCGAGCTCCGCCTCGCTCGATCCGTCCTCCAGGGCGCCGCGGAGGAGCCGGGCGCCGGGGAGCTCGGTGGCGATCTCGCGGGCGAGGCTCGCCAGGAGCTTCAGGCCCTCGGTCTCGCCGATCAAGGGGGTGTCCAGGTCCGAGGGCGGATTCCAGGGGGCCGCGGGCGCCGGCTCCGGGAGGACCAGGGGGCTGCCGAGGGGCTCGGGCCAGGGTCCCTCGGGGCGGGGCTCGCCGGTTCCGGCGGCGAAGAACGAGCCGCGGCGGCCGCCGGCGCGGACGGCCCAGGCGCGCTCCTGGCTGAACAGGGAGACCTCGCCGGTGAGCCCGATCTCCAGTCGCCGGGAGCGGCCGCGTTTCAAGAAGACCTCGGCCTCGTCGTAGCCGGCGCGCACTTTGAGCTCGCGGAGGACGTGGGTGGCGAGGTCGGTCGCCAATTTCGTCGGGGTCGAGGTCGAGGGCGGAGGAGCGGGGGTCATGCGGGGAGCACCTCCACCCCTTCGAGCCGGACGGCCGGGGTCGTCGCCCAGACCGGCAGCTTCTGGCCGCCCTTGGCGCACCAGCCGGCGCCGGCCGAGCGGGTCTCCTGGCCGATCGCGGTCACCCGGGTGAGGAGGTCGGCCACCCGCCCGTGAAGCTGGCAGGGCCCCACCGCCTCGGCCGGAGCGCCGCTCCGGATGCGGCGGGCGCAGGGGAACCAGAGGGTGAACTCGCCGGAGAGGGGATCGAGATAGCCGCGGCTCGCCTCTTCGAGATAGAGCCCGGCCTCGGCCTCGGCGAAGAGGTCGGCCTCGGGGGTCTCCCCGGCGAGGAGCTCCAGATGGGTCGAACGGGGGCCGGGGGGGAGGTGGCGGCTGCCGCGCCGGCCGGCCCCGGGGACGAAGGCGGGCGAGCTCTTCGCCCACAGAGAGTCGGCGAGCGGCTGCTCGACCACCCCGCCGCGGAGGAGCCAGCGCCGGCAGACCGGGGTCCCCTCGTCGTCGGTCGAGCGGCAGACCCCGGGAGGCGCCGCGGCCGGATCGTCCAGGACGTCGACGAGCGGCGCCGCCATGAGTACCCCGAGCGCCGCCTCGGGGTCTCCTCCCTGGGCCAGGGTGTCGGCCTCCAGGGCGTGGGCCACGGCCTCGTGGAGGAGCACCGCGACCGCCCCCGGGCCGAGGATGGCGACCCCGCGCTCCGCGGCCGGGGGGGCGCCTGGCGGGCGCGGAAGAGGGAGACGCAGGCGAGGGCGACGCTCGCCGCGGCGCCCGCCCCGAGCTCCGGGAAGAGGGCCCCCCAGCGGCCGCGGGGGAGCTCGGCCGAGACGCTCCAGAAGGTCTCGTTCTGGGCCGCCGGCACCAGGCGCGAGCCGACCACCTGGATCGACCGGCGATGGCGGCGGACGGTGAGCCTCAGGGGGAAGCCCACGTGGTGGGCGCGCACGGCGCGGGTCACCAGGCCGGGGAAATCGAGGAGCTCCGCGGCCTCGGGCCGCTCGACGGGCCGCAGGGGGAGCGCGGGCTCCGGGTAGGTGGCGGAGGGGAGGGCGCGGGCGATCTGGCGGAGCGCCTCGGCGAAGGCGCGGGGCTCGACCTGGTCCCGGGAGGCGAGCCAGGTCCGGCGGTCGCGCACCAGGCGGACGGCGAAGCCTTCCTCATGGAAGACCCGGAACCCCGGCACCTCTCCCTCGGGCGGCAGCTCGAGGTCCTCCCGGCGCTCGAAGAAGGCGTCGACCAGGTCCTCCGGTTGCTCGGCGATCTGGGAGAGGGTGCGGGCGACGGCGGCGGTATCCAGCTGAGCGAACGGCACGACGGTCCATTGTGGCACAGGAAGAGCGTGCTGGTTTGAGCTTCGGATCTGCGACTGGCTGCGCGGAGCGCCCGAAGGAGCAGGCCGAAAGCTCAAACCAGGGAGCGATCGGACGGCTCGCACGTGAGATAAGATCCCGCCCCATGGCAAGTGTACGGGCAGAGCGGGTCGAGGAGCTCCAGAGCCGGCTGCGGGCGGCGGAGCTCGGCGGCGGCGTCGAGCGGGTGAAGCGCCAGCACGAGGCGGGGAAGCTCACCGCCCGCGAGCGGGTGCTCCTGCTGCTCGATCCCGGCTCGTTCGCCGAGATCGACGCCCTCGTCACCCACCGCTGCCGCGACTTCGGGATGGAGAAGAGCATCATCCCGGGGGACGGGGTCGTCTGCGGCTACGGGACGGTCGACGGCCGCCTGGTCTACGTCTTCGCCCAGGACTTCACCGTCTTCGGCGGCTCGCTGTCGGAGACCAACGCGCGGAAGATCTGCAAGGTCATGGACCTCGCGTTAGAGAACGGGGCGCCGATCCTGGGCTTGAACGATTCCGGCGGCGCCCGCATCCAGGAGGGGGTGGCCTCGCTCGGCGGCTACGCCGACATCTTTCTCCGCAACACCCTGGCCTCGGGGGTCGTGCCGCAGATCAGCGCCATCCTGGGTCCCTGCGCCGGGGGGGCGGTCTACTCGCCGGCGATCACCGACTTCATCTTCATGGTCGAGGGGACGAGCTACATGTTCGTCACCGGCCCCGAGGTGATCAAGACGGTGACCCACGAGGAGGTCACCATGGAGGAGCTGGGCGGCGCCTCCACCCACTCGGCGAAGAGCGGGGTCTGCCACCTGACGGTCGCGAGCGACGCCGCCTGCCTCCTGGCGATCCGCGAGCTCCTCTCCTACCTGCCGAGCAACAACCTGGACGATCCGCCAGCGGGCACCAGCGAGGACGACCCCGACCGCGAGGTCCGAGGCCCTGAACACCCTGGTGCCGGACGATCCCAACAAGCCCTACGACATCAAGCGGCTGATCGAGGCGGTGGTCGACGACGGCAAGTTCTTCGAGATCCACGCCGGCTACGCCCGCAACCTGGTCGTCGGCTTCGCCCGCTTCGGCAACCGGAGCGTGGGGATCGTCGCCAACCAGCCGGCCTTCCTCGCCGGGGTGCTCGACATCGACGCCTCGCTCAAAGGGGCGCGCTTCGTCCGCTTCTGCGACGCCTTCAACTCCCGCTCGTCACCTTCGAGGACGTGCCCGGGTTCCTGCCCGGCACCCAGCAGGAGTTCGGCGGCATCATCAAGCATGGCGCGAAGCTCCTCTTCGCCTACGCCGAGGCGACGGTGCCGAAGATCACCGTCATCACCCGCAAGGCCTACGGCGGCGCCTACTGCGTCATGTCGAGCAAGCACCTGCGGACCGACGTCAACTTCGCCTACCCGACGGCCGAGATCGCGGTGATGGGGCCGGAGGGGGCGGTCAACATCCTCTACCGCCGGGAGATCGAGGAGGCGGCCGACCCGGCCGCCCGGCGCCAGGAGAAGGTGGCCGAGTACCGGGCGCGGTTCTCCTCCCCCTACATCGCCGCCGAGCGCGGCTTCGTGGACGCCATCATCGAGCCGCAAGCCGACCCGGCGGGAGATCGTCCGCGCCCTGCGCCAGCTGGGGTCCAAGCGGGCCAGCGTGCCGCCAAGAAGCACGGCAACATTCCGCTTTGACCGCGCTCCGATGACCAGCCGCCAGGTCCAGCAGGACGTCCACCGCTGTTTCCTTGACATCGTACAGGGCGGTGGGGCAAGCTGACGCCTCTGTTCAGCACGGCCGCCGCACAGCTCCAGTTCGGCCCGCCATTCAAGGAGAGGACATGAGAGAACGAGATCGAGAGCTCAGGCGCCGGCGCCAACGCCGGCTGAAGCGCTTGAAGAAGCGCCAGCCGGTGGAGGCCACTGCCGCCGGCAAGCCCGAGCGGGCGCAGGCCTCCAAGCGCGCCCCCAAGAAGCCCCCGCAGGCCGAGGCGGGGGAGCCGGCGGAGGCGGGTGCGGGCAGCGCGGCGACCGCCGCGACCGCGACGGACGAGACCAAGAAGAAGCCCGCGGCCAAGCGTCCGGCCGCTGCCAAGAAGGCTCCCGCGGCTCCGCCGAAGCCGCCGGCTGCCGAGGGGGGTGAAGGCGCGCCGCCGGAGTCCCCGGAAGAGCCCGCGAAGCCCTGAGGCCCAGATGCCGGACTACCGATCGCTGAAGGCCGTCGACCCCGACGTCTTTCAGGCGATTGCCGACGAGCGCGCGCGCCAGAACTTCGGGCTGGAGCTGATCGCCTCGGAGAACTTCGTCAGCCGCGCCGTGCTCGAAGCCACCGGCAGCGTGCTCACCAACAAGTACGCCGAGGGCTATCCCGGAAGGCGCTACTACGGCGGCTGCGAGTTCGTCGACGTCGTCGAGCGGCTGGCGATCGAGCGCGCCAAGCAGCTGTTCGGCGCCGAGCACGTCAACGTCCAGCCGCACAGCGGCACCTCGGCCAACATGGCGGTCTACTTCGGCGTTCCTGAAGCCCGGCGACAAGCTGATGGGCATGGACCTCTCGAGCGGCGGCCACCTCACCCACGGCCATCGCCTCTCCTACTCGGGGCGCGATTTCAAGGTGATCTCCTACGGCGTCGACCGCGAGACCGAGACGCATCGACTACGACGAGGTCTCGCGGCTGGCGCTGGCGGAGCGGCCGAAGCTCATCGTCTGCGGCGCCTCCGCCTACAGCCGGGTGATCGACTTCGCCCGCTTCCGCGAGATCGCCGACCAGGCCGGCGCCCTGCTTGATGGCGGACATCGCCCACATCGCCGGGCTCGTGGCGGCCGGCCTCCACCCCTCGCCCATCGGGCACTGCCATTTCGTCACCACGACCACCCACAAGACCCTGCGCGGGCCGCGCGCCGGCATGGTGATGTGCAACGAGGAGTTCGCCAAGGACATCGACCGCGCGGTCTTCCCCGGCATCCAGGGCGGGCCGCTGATGCACGTCATCGCCGCCAAGGCGGTGGCGTTCAAGGAGGCGCTCACCGAGGAATTCCGCGCCTACCAGCGGCAGATCGTCGCCAACGCCAGGCGCCTCGCCGAGCGCCTCGCCGCCGAGAGGTCCGCATGGTCTCGGGCGGCACCGACAACCACCTCTTCCTCCTCGACGTCGCGTCGGCGGGGCTGACCGGCCTGACCGGAAGGTCGGCCGAGAAGGCGCTCGACGCGGCCGCACATCACGGTCAACAAGAACACCATCCCCTACGACCCCAACCCGCCGCTCGTCGCCTCCGGCATCCGCATCGGCACTCCGGCGCTCACCAGCCGCGGCATGCAGGAGCCGGAGATGGACGTCGTGGGCGGCTTCATCGCCGAGATCCTCCGCGCCCCGGAGGACGCAGACGGTCCGCGCCTCGGTCCGCGGCCGAGGTGCGCGAGCTCTGCGAGCGCTTCCCGCTCTACGACCCGCTGATGTAAGTCAGGAGGTCGGTCGCAGGCCGAGGCGGCGGCAGGACCCCGAAGCGCCGCAGTCGCTCCGGATCTCCCATCCGAGATCGACCCGCCGATCAGGAAGATCGAGCCGCAGGCCACCAGGATCTCCCCGCCAAGCGCGAGCGCCCGGGCGAGCGCCCGGCCCGGGTCCGGCTCGACGTGGATCTCCTTCCGCGAGCCCCGCGAGCAGGAGCGCGCCAGCTCCGCCGGGTCCTTGGCGCGGGGGCTCGCCGGGGTGGTGAGGACGATCCGCCTTGCGTGGGGGGCGAGCGGGCCGAGCATGCCGCGTAGTCCTTGTCGGCGAGGACGCCGAAGAGGAGATCGACGGGCTGCTCGGGTAGCGCGAGAAAGTCGGCCAGAGCTGCGGCGCCCGCCGGGGTTGTGGGCGGCGTCGAGGAGGACCCGCCGGCCGCCGGGGAGATCGATCGCCTCCAGCCGGCCCGGGCCAGCGGCAGGCCGCGGCACCCTCCGAGATCGCAACTCCGATCCAGGCACGGAAAACCGAGTCTCACCGAGGATCTCGGCCGCCCGCACGGCGAGGCCCAGGTTCTTCGCCTGGTGGGCGCCGAGAGGCGCGATCTCGAGATCGTAGCGGCGGATCGGGCGTGGCGAGCCGGACCCGCTGGCCGGGCCGGCCTCCCGCCTCGGCTCGATCCGCTCGATCCGCACCTCTGCGGAGGCGAAGTGGAGATCCGCTCCGACTTCGGCGGCCGCCTCGCGCACCGCCTCGGCCGCCTCGGGCTCCTCGATCCAGGCGAGCGCCGGCCGGCCGCGGCGGAGGATGCCCGCCTTCTCGCGGGCGATCGCGGCCAGGGTGTCGCCCGAGATACTCCTGGTGATCGAAGCTGATCGGGGTGATGAGAGAGAGGATGGGATCGGCAGAGGTTGGTGGCGTCGAGCCGGCCGCCGAGCCCGACCTCGACCACCGCGAGCTCCACCTCCTCCTCGGCGAACCGAGGAAGGCGGCCAGCGGTCAGCGCCTCGAAGTAGGTGGGGGGGCCGCCGGCTCCGGATCGCTCTCCGCGCCGGCCGACCACCCGGGAGAGAAGATCGCCCAGGCGCTCGGCCGGCATCGTCGCGGCCGTCGATGCGCAGCCGCTCCCTCTACGGTCTCGAGGTGGGGCGAGGTGTAGAGCCCGGTCCGGTAGCCGGCGGCGCGTGGCCATGGCGGCGAGGAGGGCCGAGGTCGAGCCCTTGCCGTTGGTGCCGGCGATCAGCACCGCGGGAAGCGGCGCTCGGGATGGCCGAGGCCGGCGAGCAGGCGACCGAGCCGTTCGAGCCCCAGCCGGATGCCGGAGGCTTCGAGCCGGCCGAGGATGGCTTCCGGAGTTTCCGGGGCTTCCGGGAGGGGGGGCATGGGCTGACGCGGCGGAGCCGCCGTCTTACGTACCAGGTGGCGCAGGCAGCGCCCGAGAGTTTCCTTGAGCCGCGCGCGCTCGACGACCAGGTCGAAGAAGCCGTGCTCGAAGAGGAACTCGCTGCGCTGGAAGCCCTCGGGCAGGCTCTGGCGGATGGTCTGCTCGATGACCCGCGGCCCGGCGAAGCCGATCAGCGCGCCGGGCTCGGCGATGTTGAAGTCGCCCAGCATGGCGAATGAGGCGGTGACGCCGCCCGTCGTGGGATCGGTCAGGACGGAGATGTAGGGCAGGCGGGCGGCGCGCAGGCGGGACAGAGCGGCGGCGATCTTCGCCATCTGCATCAGCGACAGGACGCCCTCCTGCATGCGCGCGCCGCCCGAGGCGGAGACGACGATCAGGGGCACCTTGCGTTCGAGGGCCCGCTCGGCGGCGCGGGTGATCTTCTCGCCCACGACCGAGCCCATGGAGCCGCCCATGAAGCGGTACTCCATGACCGCCAGCAGGACCGGGATCTCCTCGATCCTCCCGCTGGCGACGATCACCGCGTCGCGCTCGCCGATCGCCTGCTGGTAGCTCTTCAGGCGGTCTCTGTAGCGCTTGGTGTCACGGAAGTTGAGGGGGTCGGTGGGGGAGATGCTGGTGAACAGCTCGCGCGGCTCCTCTTCGTCCAAGAGGAGGGCGATGCGTGCCCGGGCGTCGATTTTGAAGTGGTGCTCGCACTTGGGGCAGACGCGCTGATTGCGGTCGAGGTCGCGGGAGTAGACGATCTCCTTACATCCCTCGCACTTGACCCACAACCCTTCGGGGACCGTGCTGCGCGCACGGTCCTTGCGGACGGGTTTGGGTTTCTTGGTCTTCCTGGAACCAGGCCATGCGAGGGCGCTAGACTTCGGCGGAGTGCCCTTCCTCGGCTTCGAGGTCGTTGGGAATGCCGAGGCGCATGCAGGCCGCGTCGTACATCTGACGCGAGGCCTTCTTGGCGTTCTGCAGCTCGGCCAGACGGTCCTTCACCTTGGCGAGCTCTTCCTCGATCTGATGGTCGAGCTCCTCCATCTCCTGCTTGGTGACGTCGAGGGTGTTCTCGTAGAACTTCCGCTGCTGGTCGGTAAGGCTCATGATTCCTCCGGCACGACGACCCGCCCCGCGGCCCGACTCTCCAGGCTCGGCGGGACCTTCAAAGGATTTTCAGATCACAGCTTGAACGGGATCTTCAGCCGCGTCCACATCTTGACCCTGACCCCGCCCTTGAGCGCGGGCCTGTAGTGCGCTCCCCGGGCGGCTCGGACGGCGGCCTCGTTGATGCCGACGTTCTGCGCGATCGGCGTCAGGAGCTTGGCGTCCTCTACCCGGCCATTCTCGTCGACGAGGACGGAGACGATGACGGTGCCCTCGACCCCCATGCGCCTGGCGACCGGAGGATACTCCGGTTTGGAAAAGCTGACAAGCTCGGGTGAAAAGACGCCGGGACCGCTCACCACCAGGTCTCCCGCCCGGGTGGCCTGCGCGGGTGCGGCGGCCGGCTCGGGCGCCGACCGCGTGGGAGCGGTGGCCGGCGGTGACGCCGGTGCCGGGGTCTGGGCTGGCGGGGGCTCCTCGGCCTTGGGCGCGGGGATCTCCGGACGGGAGACCGCCGGTTCCGTCCGGGCCGGCTCGGCCGGCATCTCGACCGCCGGCCGGGGCGCAGGGGACGCCGGAGGGTTCGCCGAGACCGTCGCGGCACTCCCCGGGCTGGCGGCGGCCGAGCGGGGCGGTGGCCTTGCCCGCGGCCTTGGCCAGGGCGAGCTCCTTTTCGAGCTGCTTTTTCTTGTCTTCGAGCTGCTTTCTGATCTCGCTCTCGTGCTTCGCGACCTCCTGATCCACCATGCCGGAGATGTCGAGCTTGGCCGGCTGGGGGAGACCGCGCCGAGACGCCCCGGGTGCCGTTGCCGGGATCGGAGCTGGCGGGCGGCATCGCCGGCGAGCCGGGGGCCTGGGCGGAAGGGGCGGCGGCGGGGGCCGGGGGAGCCGCCTTGCGACCGAAGACGAAGTAGAGCACCACGCCCACCACGAGGGCCGCGATGATGGCGGCGTAGAGCAGGGTCCGGCCCTTGCGCTCCCCCTCCTCGACCCGCATCTCGCCCAGGGGGGCGACCGCCTCGACCGGCGGCTCCATAGGGGTGTCGTAGACCTCGCCGGTTGCATTCATGGGGATCGCGGGCGGCGGGACCTCGATCGGCATTGGCGGCATTGGCGGCATTGGCGGCGGCGCCGGGAGCTCGGGGACGAGGGCGTCCAGGGGCTCTGGAACGGCATCGGCGGCATCGGTCGAGAGCAGGCGGTGCATGTAGGCGGCCAGGTCGGTGTGGCTCGGCATCGGTTTGAGGCCGTGGAGGACCGTCTCGATCCGCCCCTGCATCTCGGAGGCGCTCTGGTACCGCTGGGCCGGGTCCTGGGCCAGGGCCTTCTCGACGAGCTCGTCGACCTCCGGCGGCACCGAGGGGAGGACCGAGCGCGCCCGCCGGGTGCGGCCGTCGCGCACCGCTTCGAGGATGGACATCTCGCTGTCGCCGGGGAAGAGGCGCTCGCCGGTCAGCATCTCGAAGAGGATGGCGCCCAGGGAGAAGATGTCCGAGCGCGCGTCGACGTTCTTGCCCCAGGCCTGCTCCGGCGACATGTACTGGAGCTTGCCCTTCAAGGCACCCATCTGCGTCTGATTGGCCTTGGAGACCGCCTTGGCGATGCCGAAGTCGCAGAGCTTGATGTCACCCTCGAAGGTGATGAGGACGTTCTGGGGGGAGACGTCCCGGTGGACCAGGCCGAGCTCGCGGTCGTCGAAGTCGCGCTTCCGGTGGGCATAGTCGAGCGCGCTCGCCAGGCGGGCGGCGATGAGGAGCGCGAGGCCTAAGGGGAGCGACAGGCTCCGCCGCCGCGCCGCGTTCAGAATCGAGCGGAGGTCCTTGCCCTCGACGTACTCCATGGCGATGTAGTAGTCGCGCCCGATCTTCCCCAGGTCGTAGATGTGGATGATGTTGGGGTGCGACAGCTGGGCCGCGAGCTTCGCCTCGTCGATGAACATGCTGACGAAGTCGGCGTTGTCGCCCATGTGGGGCAGGATCTTCTTGATCGCGACGGTCTTCTGGAAACCCTCGACCCCGCGCATGCGGGCCTTCCAGACCTCGGCCATGCCGCCCACCGCGATCTTCTCCTGGAGGGTGTACTGGCCGAAACGCTCCCCGGGCTGCTGCCCGTCGACGACCTGGATGCGCTGGGTGGTCGCCATGTCGGAGATGGCGGGAGCGAGCGATACGGGCGATACGGGCGATACGGGCGATATCGGCGATATTGGCAAGACGGGCGAGGCGGGCGGAGACACCGCCGGCGGGGCCGGGGGAGCGGGAGCCGGCCGGGGCGGCGCTGGAGCGGGTGGGCGGGGCGCGGCGGCGATCGCAGCCCTCGGCATCGCCGGCTGGGGCGGCGCGGGCTCCGCCGCCGGCTTGCGGCGCGGTCGGGCGAGCTCTTCGAGCTCCGCCATGTCGATGTCCCCGCCCGGTTTCGCCGGCCGGCGCACGCCGGTGCCCTCGGCGGGGGCCGGGGGGGCGGGCTTCGGTGCCGCCGCTGGCGTTGGCGCCGCTGCCGTCGAGCTCGCGGGGGGCGCCGGCCGCGCGGTCGGCCGGCCCATCTCCAGGCTCGACAGAGTGCGGCTGATCAGGGCGTCGAGGTCGTCGTCGGTCTCCTCGGCTCGCCTGGGATTGGCGGGCGCGGCGGGTGGGGGGGGCGCCGGCCGGGAACGGGCTGGGGACGCGGTGCCGAGGACGCCGGAGAGGGTCTGTTCGAGCTTTCGCTGCATCTCGTCGTCGCCCCGCGCGAGCGGCCTGGGCGCGGTGGTCAGCGGGAGCGGCGGGAGCGGGCGTCCGGCCTTGGGGGGCGCCGGCGTCACGACCTCGCTCTCCACCTCGGCCAGCATGTCGCCGAAGATCTCCGCCGACGTCAGCTTGTGCCCGGTGCCGACCAGCGGGACGGCCGGCGGCCGGCTCGCGGCGGGTGGTGAGGAGCCGGCGGACGAGCCGCAGCAGCTCCTCACCGCCGAAGGGCTTGGCGAGCATCTCGTCGGCTTCCACCCCTCCCGTTCCCGACGGGGCCGCGCCCTCGCCGAGGAGGGCCACCACCCCGGGGCCGCCGGCGCTCCGCGAGAAGGAGCTGGCGACCGCCTCCATGCCGGGGAGGGAGGTGTTCACCACCACCAGATCGGGGGCCTCCGAGGCCGCCGCCTGGAGTGCCGCCGCCTGGCTGGCCACGACCCGCACCTTGTAGCCCTCGGAGGCGAGGGCCTCCTGAATCTGGTCGACGTACCGATTTTCCTGCTCGACGACGAGGATCGAGGGCATACGAATCTCCCGGGGTGTCGAGCTTTTTTAGCACTCCATCCCGGGTGAGTCAATCGCCCGGGTACCAAAAATCTTGAAACTGAGGGATTTACGGGTAGAATCTGCCCTCCCACCGTCCTACGATCCGGGAGTCCGCATGTCAGGTCACAGCAAGTGGAGCACGATCAAGCACAAGAAGGCGTCGACCGACGCCAAGCGCGGCAAACTGTTCACCAAGATCCTCCGCGAGATCACCGTTTCCGCCCGCCTGGGGGGAGGCGACGTCAAGGGCAACCCGCGCCTGCGAACCGCGGTGCTGGAGGCGCGGTCGAGCAGTGTGCCGGGGGACAACATCGACCGCGCGATCAAGAAAGGGACGGGCGAGCTCGAAGGCGAGTCCTATGAAGAGGTCACCTATGAGGGCTACGGCCCGGGCGGGGTGGCCGTTCTGGTCGAGGGGCTGACCGACAACAAGAACCGCACCGCCGCCGAGATCCGCCACCTGTTCACCCGCCACGGCGGCAACCTGGGGGACAGCGGCAGCGTCGCCTGGATGTTCCACCGCCGCGGCTACTTCGCCGTCCTCCGGGGCGCCATGGACGAGGAGAAGTTCATGGAGCTCGCTTTAGAGCTGGGGGCGGACGATGTCGCGACCGCCGAGGAACACTACGAGATCTTCACCGTCCCCGAGGATTTCAACCGGGTGAGAGAAGAGCTCGAGAAACGCGGCGTCCCGACCGACGTCAAGGAGCTGGCGATGGTGCCCACCAACCCCATGGAGATCCCGGCCGAGCGCGCCGGCGCCGTCCTCCGCCTGCTCGAAGGGCTCGAAGACCACGACGACGTGCAGAAGGTCTGGGCCAACCTGGACGTCGACGACAAGGTCCTCGCCTCCTAGGCAGTGCGGTCTTCAGGGTCCGTCGGACGCAGCGGACCCCATCCTCCATCATGCTCATCCTCGGCCTCGATCCCGGCAGCCTCCACACCGGCTACGGCCTGCTCCTGAAGCGCGGCTCCGCCCTGACCACAGTGGACGCCGGGCGTTTCTCCTGCCCCCGGGCCCAGGCCCTGCCGGAGCGCCTGGCGTATCTGGTCGCCTGCCTGGCCGAGCTCCTCGGCCGGCACCGCCCGGACGTGGTGGTGCTCGAAACCCCCTTCCACGGAATGAACGTCCACTCCCTGGTCGTCCTCGCCCAGGCGCGCGGCGCGCTCCTGGCCGCCGTCGCCGGGCATGGGGTCGAGATCTGTGAGTACAGCCCGGCCGAGGTGAAGTCGGCGGTGACCGGCAACGGCCGCGCCGACAAGGAGCAGGTGGCGAAAATGGTCCGGCTCCTGCTCGCGCTCGACGACAAGCGAGCTCTGGCCGCCGATGCGACCGACGCCCTGGCCCTGGCGATCTGCTGCGCCCAACGCCTGCGCCTGGATCGCCTCGCGGCCGCCGCGACGGTCCCCCGGCCCCGTCCCAACTCCGGCCGCTGATCGAGGGGTGCGCGGGTTGAGCACTGTGCTACATTCAGTGCCTGCTTTTGGCGGTCTGGAGTTCTATTTAGAGAGGGTGTCGATGCCAGAGAGAGCAGGCACATCCATGCTGCAGGACGAAACGGCCTAGAGCCATGGCTTTCCAGGGGTCGCTCAAGGAGCTGCCGCTCCCCGACATCATCCAGCTGGTCTCCGTCTCCGGCAAGACCGGGGTCTTCTCCCTGAAGCGCGACGGCGACGCGGCCGGCGAGATCTTCCTGCGCGGCGGGCACATCGTGCACGCCGAGATCGGCGATCTCCAGGGGGAGGAGGCGGTCTACGAGCTCGCCATCTGGCCCGAGGGGGACTTCGTCTTCACCCCCGGCCGGGAGACCGAGCGGACCACCATCCAGAAGTCGAACACCAACCTGCTGATGGAGGCGGCGCGCCGGATCGACGAGTGGCAGGTGCTGTCGAAGCGCATCCCCTCGACCCGGCTGGTCCCCGTCTTCACCCAGCAGGCCACCGCCACTTCGGTCTCGCTCACCCCTCAGGAGTGGCAGCTCATCTGCAAGATCGACGAGCGCCGTTCGATCGAGGAGATCGCCATCGGCCTCGACTCCAGCCCCTTCGAGACCTGCAAGCTGCTCTACGGTCTCATCACCTCCGGCCTGATCGCCTTGAAAGAGGACTTCAGCCGCCTGCGCACCGACCGTCTCCCGACGATGACCGCGGAGGAGCTGGCTCGCCTGACCGACGGCATCCACCAGCAGGCCAAGTCGCTCCTCTCCGGCCACAACAAGCTGTCCGATCTGGAGATCCCCTACCGGATGAGCCGGGCGGAGATGGACGCCGGCCGGGGCACCGAGGCCGTGCTCGACCTCGTGCGCGCCGACGAGAAGGTCGTCTCCGCGGCGCTCGGGCCGAACCAGTCCAAGGTCTTTCTCGAGCGCGTCAACCAGCTTCTCGACCGCTGAAAAGCTTGTGAAGAAACCCGCGGCGCCGGCCCTGCCTCCTGCTCCTCGCTCTCGGGCTGACCCCGGCTCTCGGCCTGGCTCAGACGCCGCCGGCAGGTCAGACGCCGCCGCAGCGCAGACGCCGCCTGCTTCCGAGCCCACGACGCAGGCGCCGGTCGGACTCTGGATCGCCGGCCCCGTCCACCCCGCCGCCTCCGTCCGTCCCGCCCCAAGCGGCGCCGGTCGCCCCGGCCCCCGGCACCGTGGGGCAGCCCGGTACTCCGGACGAGGGGCCGCCGACCGGGGAGGAGGGGCCGCGCCAGCCCAGAAACCAGTTTCTGCCCCGGCTGGACGTTTTCTTCCCCGAGGGCGACCTCGACCTTCGGGTCAACCGGCTGGTCAACAAGGTCTTTTTCGAAGGACAGGTGAAGTACAACTTCATCAATGGCGACATCACCGCCTTTCTGCGCTACCGCTACTACGGCCTCTACCGGATCACCCAGCTGGCGGTCTTCGACTCGATCTCCTTCTCGAACGTCCAGAAGTTCTCGAACGGCGACTTCGACCGCGTCCGCGGGACGCTCGTCTTCCTGCAGTGGCCGCACGACTACACCCATCGCACCTTCGCCCTCTTCGAGATCGACCGCATCTCGTCGAACCAGCTCGAGAAGCAGTTCAACAACAACAAGACCAACAACTTCGTCCGTTTTGGCTACCAGGTCGGCACCCCCGAGGACTCGCGCTCGAACGCCATCGTCGGGGAGAGCCGGGCGCAAGCCGAGCAGCTGTTCACCGCCGCCCGGGCGATCGGTCCCGGCGGCTTCGGCTTCACCGGGGCCTTCACCTACGGCTTCGACTTCCTGAACGGCAACTTCAGGTACATCAAGCTCGAGGCCGAGACCCTGAAGCGCTTCGACATCTCCGAGAACACTTTCCTCGTCGGCCGCGCTCACCTCGGCACCATCCCGTACAAGCAGACGCTGCGCACCGGTCCCACGATCGATCCGGTCGACCAGTTCTCGGTGCCGCGGAGCGAGCTGTTCAGCCTGGACGGGCGCGAGAACCTGAAGGGCCTCAAGGACAAGCGGCCGGGGAGCGAGGAGTTCCATACCACCTGGGAGTACTTCTTCCCCTGGTTCCTCGACGCCCATCACGATGTCCTCCAGCTGCAATGGCAGACCTGGTACTGGATCCTCTACTCGGGATACGGCACCGCCGGGTTCGATCGCAGCGTCTACCGCGACTTGAGCACCTGGGTCCCCGACGTCGGGATCGGGTTCGAGTCCACCTGTGCCCTTCGCGGGCATTACCGATTCTTTTTCTCCGGGGTTCTGGCACGCGCCTTGAAAGGAAGTGGTGGTGTGGAGGCACGTGTTTCGGTCAAGTCCTACCGCTGAAACGTTGACCGCGGCACCTTGACCGGGGGCCTGCGCGCTTTGAGGCGCGTAGTCTCTAATTCCAGTACAGTAAGATATTGCAGAGGCCGCCTGGGTCTCTGCTATCCAAGGCTCACAGCCGGAGGAGAGAAATGAAACGAAGAGTGCTGTTAGTGGCGCTGCTGGGCCTCGTACCCGCCCTGGCGTCGGCTGGAGAGCAAGCCAATGCTCCCACGGCGACCGGCGAGACGGGGTATTTCACCTTGCTGACGGGCGATACCATCCCGGAGCACGGCCTGTCTTTCGGTCTTTATTACAATAACTGGGACCGGATCTACAAGGGTGGCACCTTCCTGCCCTCAGGCATCAGCAAGAAGCCGGCTTTCGACTGGGATCACTTCGATGCCAGCGTCGGCTTCGGCATCACCGACCGCTGGGAGGCCAGCGTCGCCGTTCCCTACGACGACTATCATGGCTTCGATACCCGGCGCACCGGCGGCATCGACTTCCGGGCCAAGGGCCAGGGCCCGGTCCGGATCGGTACCAAGCTCCGCCTGTTCGGCGACCGCGGGGGGGACAGCACCTTCGCGATCAACGGCTTCGTCGACCTGAACGGCACGGCCAACAACCAGATCAAGAACGCCGTCTCCAATAAGACCGGCTACGGTGGCGGTCTCGATTGGCGGGTCCGTAACTGGGTCTTCGACCTCGGTTACTACGACAACGGTGGCGACAACGGCACCATCATCGGACCCAAGGCGACGACCGCCGGTATCGGCTACGCCGGCCGGATCGGCTCGCGCCTGGACTGGATCACCGAGGTTGTCGGCAACTTCTACACCGGTGGCCGGGGCCTCCAGCTCAAGGATTCCTACGACTTCACCACTGGCGGCCGGCTGTGGCTGGGCGACGCCCAGAACTGGGCCTTCAACTTCGCCCTCCGCACCGACCTGAATCAGCTGAGCTCCACCGGCGACCACTGCCCCCTGGGCGGATTGGTCGGCCTGACCTACTTCCCGGCGGCCCACCACATGGAGCCGCCTCCTCCTCCCCCGGCTCCGGCCCCGCCGCCGCCGCCGGCTCCCGAGCCACCGCCGCCACCCCCGCCAGCCGTCGAGGCTCCGCCGCCACCCCCGCCCGCCCCGGCTCCGAAGCCGGAGGAGCGGGTGACGGTCAACTTCACCCCGGGTAGCGCCCGCCTGTCGAACATCGCCAAGGCGAAGCTCGACGAGGTCGCTCTCAAGATGAAGCAGGACCCGACGCTGCGCGCCCAGGTGCTCGGCTACACCGATGCCGGCAAGTCGGCCTCGGCCAACCAGAAGATCAGCGAGCAGCGCGCCCAGGCGGTCAAGAACTACCTGGTCACGCGGCACGGCATCGATCCCAGCCGCATCACCACGGAAGGCCGTAGCAACCAGGATTCGACCGGTAATGCCGCGCAGGATCGGCGGGCCGTCGTGATCCTCACCGTGCAGTAAGCCCGGCTTCACCGTAGGACGAAAAGCCCCGCCCCGGCGGGGCTTTTTCTTTGCTTCCTCGTTTCTTCCCGCGTTCGCTTCACACCGCCAGAATGGCGCGCCGCGTCAGATCGACCCTGCCACCGGCCCTCTACGAGCTCTCAGTGCCGCTTGAGTTTGGTCCTGCGGGCGGCTCCTTCGGGCGCTTCGCGCAGCCAGTCGCCGTCCGTGGAACAAACTCAAGCCATCACCTATGGCCGTCGCGGTTGCCCTGGGCCTCCGGGGCCGCTACAGTACCCGCGACGTGAGCCCTATCGAAGAAGCCCCGCGGGAACCGGCTGATACTGGCGTGCGTGGCGTGCGTGCCGCGCCTGCCGTGCCTGCCGCGCGCGACTCTTCGCGTGTGGCCGTGGTCATCCCCTGCCACAACGAGGAGGCGACGGTCGGCAAGGTGGTGCGCGACTTCCGCGCCGCCTTGCCGGGTGCCGATATCCTGGTGGTCGACAACGCCTCGACCGACCGGACCGCGGAGCTGGCGCGGGAGGCGGGGGCGCGAGTGATCGGCGAGCCGCGGCCGGGCAAGGGGTTCGCCCTCCTCTCCGGCTTCCGTGAGGCGAAGGACGCCGACTTCTTCGTCATGGTGGACGGCGACGACACCTACCCGGCCGAGGGTGCCGAGCGGCTGCTCGCCGCCGCCGAGACCGGCGCCGACATGGTGATCGGCACCCGTCTGGCGGGCGCCGAGGAGGGGGCCTTCCGCGCCGGGCACTCCTTCGGCAACCGGCTCTTCAACCTCCTCGTCCGCCTGCTCTTCGGGGTGAAGACCGAGGACCTCTTCTCCGGCTATCGGGTGCTCACCCGCCGTTTCCTGCGTTCGGCGCCGCTCATCGCCCGCGGTTTCGAGGTCGAGGCCGAGCTGTCGCTCCAGGCGGTGGTGCAGGGCTTCCGCACCGCCGAGGTACCGATCCGCTACCGGGCGCGCCCGGAGGAGAGCCCGAGCAAGCTCAAGACCTACCGCGACGGCACCCGCATCCTGCTCGCCATCCTCACCTTCTTCCGCGACTACCGGCCGCTCACTTTTTTCGGCCTTCTGGCCCTCTTCTTCCTGGCCCTGTCGCTCGCCGGCGGTGGAGTGGTGGTCGCCGAGTTCTTAGAGACCGGCCTCGTGCCGCGCCTGCCGCTCGCCGTTCTCTCGGCGGCGCTCTTCAGCCTCTCCGCCCTCTCGTTCACCTGCGGCGTCCTCCTGTCGTCGATCAACCGCCGCTCGGCCGAGATCGCGGCCCTGATCCCCTGGCGGTGAGCGCCCGGGTCTGGCGCCAGTCGCTCCGCTCCTTCCTGCGGGCCGGTCGCTTCCGCCGCCTCGTCCCCTGGCTTTTGGGGGCGGCCATCCTCCTTGCCCTCCTCTACCGGGTGCCTTTTGCGGCGCTCCGCGGCGGGCTCGCCCATGGTCCCTGGGGGATGCTCGTCGCCTACACCCTGCCGTTCATCGTCATCACCCTCCTCGCCGATGTCTATGCGACCGGGGTCTGCCTGCGGATCGCCGGCGAGCCCCGGCCGTTCGGCACCCTCGCTCTGGTGCGCGGCGCCACCTATCTCCTGGGGCTTCTCAACTACGCCCTGGGCCAGGGGGGGATCGGCCTCTACCTCCATCGCACCGGAGTACGGCCGGTGCGCGGTACCGGCATCGTTCTCTTTCTCCTCGTCGTCAACTTCGGTGCGCTCGCGGCGGCGGCGGCCCTCGGGCTCGCCCTCGGTGAGGGGAGTTGGGCGGGCGGACTGCGGGGGCTCGCGGTGGCCATCCTCGCCGCCGGGGTCGCCTACCTCGGGGTCGTCGCGCTCCGCCCCGCCTTCCTCGCCCGCCGGGAGGTGCTGGCACCGCTCTTCGCCGCCGGTCCGGGAGGCCACCTCGTCGCCCTCGCCGGCCGGATGCCCCACCTCTTCCTGCTCATCCTCGGCCACTGGGGGGCTCTGTGGATCTGGGGGATAGAGGTGCCCCTGAGCCAGGCCCTGGCGCGGATGCCGGTCGTCCTCCTCGCCTCGGTCGTGCCGCTTTCCCCCTCGGGGTTGGGGACGGTCCAGGCGGCGCAGGTCCTCCTCTTCTCTCTCTACTCGGGAGGGCCGACCGCCGCCGCCCGGGAGGCGGCGGTGCTCTCCTTCAGCCTCGCCTTCAGTCTGCTCGGGCTCGCCTCGCAGGCGCTCGTGGGCGCCCTCTGCCTCGCGGTCCTCCGCCGGCGTGAGGGGCGGGACCCGGCGTGAACGACCTCTGGGGCGCCGTCCTCACCCTCTTCGTCCTCGGAGCCCTCGGCCTCGGCGGCTACCTCCTGGCCCTCCTCCTTCTCGGGAGGCGGGCGGCGGAGGACCCCCTCGATCTCGCCGTGGCGACGCTCCTTTGCGCTACGGGGGAAGGGGTAGGCCTCGGCCTCGCTCTCGGCGCCCTGGGCGAGCTGCGGATCGAGCTGGCTCTCCCCCTCGCCCTGGGGCTCGCCGCCGGTCTGTGGATCTGGGTGCGGTGGTTGCGGCGCTGGGCCGACCCCTCAACCCCGGCAGCTCTCCTCGGCCGCCGCAGCTGGGCGCGTCTCCGGGAGCACCCGGCCCTCGCTCTCCTCACCCTCCATGCCGTGGGCACCGAGGCTCTCCGCGGGCTCTTCCGGCCGCCGCTCTCATGGGACAGCCTCATGTACCACCTGATGCTGACCGCCACCTGGATCACGCGGCACGACCTGGCGCCGGTCTTCGGGGCCTACCCGATGAACTACTACGGCTACGTGCCGGCCAACGGGTCGGTCTGGCTCTGGTGGTGGATGGCCCCCTCCCACGGCGAGCTCTACGCCAATCTCGCCTTCCTCCCCCAGTGGGCGCTCCTGGCGCTCGCCGCCGGCGCCGTGGCCCGGCGGCTGGGAGCGCGGCGGAGCTGGCCCTACGCCTGCTTCCTGGTGGGGATGGCGCCGACCGTCGTGCGTTTCGCCGCCACCCAGTACGTCGACATCTTCACCGCCGCCTGTCTGCTCGCCGCGGCCGGCTTCGGCCTCCGCTGGCTGCGCCAGGCCGAGCCGGGGGACGCGGCGCTCGCCGGCATCGGCTTAGGGCTTGCCGCCGGGGCCAAGGTGCTCGGCCTCCTCTACGGCGGGGCGCTCGCGGCGGCTCTGCTCCTCCTCGCCGTCTGGCGCTCCGCGCAGCCAGTCGCCCGTTCTCAGAGCCCGGAGCCAGTACCCGCGCTCCCCATCGTCCGCCGCCGGATCCTCCAGGCGGCGCTCGCCCTGGTCCTCTCCGTCGCCCTGGGCAGCTTCTTCTATCTGCGCAATACCGCCCACGGAGTGGGACCCCTCGCCATGGCATGCGAGGGGGTGCCCCACCGGCCGGTGCCGGGACTGCCGCGGCTGCCGCGGCCCAACTCGGTCGCCGCCCTGCCCTATCGGATGCTCGTCGAGGGGCAGCTCCTCCGCGCCTTCCTCGGCACGGTCGACGTCCACAGCCCCTTCGTCGATCTGGGGTTGGGCCCGCAGTCGTTCCTTCTCCTCCTCGCCATCCCCGCCCTCGCCCTTCTCCCCCGGGGCCGTCGGCGGGAAGGGGCCCTCGTCGCCAGCCAGGTGCTCTTCGAGATCGCGGTCTGGACGACCGTCCCCTACTCAGCGAGCGGGCACGTCCTCGCCAACGTCCGTTATCTCCTCCCGGCGGTGGGGCTCGCCGCGGCCGGCGGGATCGCGGCGGCCGAGGGCCTGGGAGTGGGCGAGATCCCGCTCGGCCTCCTCACTCTGGCGCTCCTCGTTCAGGACGTTCTCCAGCTTCACACGGCGATCCCGGACGGCCTTCGCCCGGCGATCGGCGCCGCGGACGTCCTCGCCGCGGCGTTCCTCTTCTCGCCGTCTCTCCGCCTCTCCTGCCGCCGCCACGCCCGCCCGCTCCTCGCGGCGGCGGTCCTCCTCGCCCTCGCCGCCGTCCCCTCCTTCGGCCGCTTCCGGGTCGCCGATCGGGCGCGGGCCTTCAGCGAGGAGTACACGGCGCACGTCGTCAGCACCGCCCGCTACGCCGGAGCCTGGGCCTGGCTCGACCGGAACGGCGGCTCCGGGGCGGTCGACGTGGTGAGCTCGCCCGACACCTTCTTCATCTACCCGGCGATGGGGCCGCACCTCGAACGGCGGGCGATCTATGCCAACGTCAACGCCCGCGACCTCCACGAGGCGGCCGCCTACCCCCTCTGCCAGCCGCGGGCGGACTTCTCCGCCGAGGCCTGGCTCGTCAACCTCCGCCGGGAGGGGGTACGCTGGCTGCATCTCAGCCGCACCCCGCCCTTCCCCTTCCCCCGGGAAGAGGAGTGGGCGGGCGCGCACCCGGAGCTCTTCACCCTGCGCTACTCGGACCCCAACAACCGGATCTACGAGCTCCTCCCGCTCCCGGAGCTCCCGGGACCGAGGTTCCCGGTTTGAAGCTCCTCATCCTCTACGAGACCGTCTACCCCGACTTCATCGGCGGGGTGGAGGTGCGCAACTACCACCTGGCGGCGGCGCTCGCCCGGCGCGGGCACGAGGTGACCCTCGCCGGTTTCTGCGGCGATCTCAAGACCGATCTCCCCAATTTGCGTATCCTCTCTCTGGGTGATCTGGGCAATCTCTACAACGCGGCGGGAAAAAGGAGCACCCGCCAGGCGCTCCGCTTCGCCGCCACCGTGGCGAACCCGGCGCGGCTCGACCTCTCCGGGTTCGACCTCGTGGAAACCGCCAACATGCCCTATGTGCATCTGCTGCCGCTCGCTGCCCGCTGCGCCGCGGCGGGGAAGCCGCTCCTCGTCACCTGGTACGAGTACTGGGGCGCTTACTGGGGAGGCTACGTCGGCCCCCTTCGCGCCCCCGCCTACCGCGCGGTCGAGTGGCTGACCGCCCAGTTGGGCGACGCCGTTACGGCGACGAGCGAGCTCACCCGCGGCCGCCTGGCGGCGGCACGCCGCTCCAGCTCCGAGGGGATGGATTTGGATCTCGTCCCCTGCGGTCTCGAAGTCCGCCAGGTAACTACTGCCGCCAGCGCCGCCGCCGGGGAGAGGGAGGGCGGGAACGCCGGGCCGCCCCTCCTCTACGCCGGCCGGCTCCTCGAACACAAGCGGCTCGCCCTCCTCCTCCGTGCCGTCGCCCTCCTCCCGCCGAGCGGCGGCCCGCTGCTGACGATTTTTGGCGAAGGGCCGGACCGCGCCCGGCTGGAGAACCTGGCGCGGGAGCTGGGAATCGCCGAGCGCGTCCTCTTCCGCGGTCACGTGGAGGAGGACGCGGAAGTCTGGCGCGAGCTCGGCCGGGCGCGGCTCGCCGTCCAGCCCTCGGCGCGCGAGGGCTTCGGCCTCTTCCCCCTGGAGGCGATGGCGGCGGGCCTGCCGGTCGTCTACTGCCAGTCGCCGGAGAGCGCGGTGGGCGAGCTGGTGCGCGACGGCGTCGAGGGGATCGCCGTGGCTCCCGAGCCCGCCGAGCTGGCGGCGGTGCTCGCCCGGCTGCTGAACGACGAAAAAGAGTGGCGGCGGCTCTCTGCCAACGCCGTCGCCCGTGCCGCCGGCTACGACTGGGACGCCATCGCCGAGCGCATCGAGGCGATCTGCCTGGCGCTCATCGGGGGCGCTCGCTGACCCCGATCACCAGCCCCCGCGCCCCCGGCCACCCCTCGCCGTAGCGCGAGCCAGAGATCTCCTCCCAGGAAACCTCCTCCCAGTCGCACCAGCCCCGGCGCCGCAGGCAGTGGCGCCGGGTGAAGGGGATGGCGTCCCGCGCCAGGAGCTCGTCCATGTCCGGGTTGTAGCCGAGCGGCAGGGTGACCAGCATTCGCCCCCCGGGGGCCATCTGCTCCGTAAGGTTTGCCACCGCGCGGAGGATCTTGCCGGGGTCCTTCGGCTCCTCGTCCCACCCCACGTGCTCCAGGGTCGAGATGCTGACGATGAGGTCGTAGGGGACCGGGGAGCGGAAGGTGACCACATCCTCGTTGATGACCGACGGCCCGGTCTCGAACTTGTCGAGCACCTCATGGTCGACCGGGAGATAGTGGGAGAGGACGTTCCCGACCTCCAGAATGCGCTCGCCGCGGTGCTCCGCCAGGAGAGCGCGGACGATGGGGAGCTCGACTGCCCGCTCGTTGCTCCAGGTCAGGTTGTAGCCGTGGAAGAAGCAGGGGTAGATGGCGGAGCGGAAGCGAAAGGTCCGCGGAAAGGCCCGGAACCAGAGCCGCCAGAGGGGGAAGGTCGCCCACAGCAGGCCGACCCGGAGAACATAGACGACCCCCTTCTCCCCGAGCGCCTGCCGGGCGCTCCGCCAGAGGCTGCCCGTCCATCCGGAGGCGTACGTCCATCTCACCCTTGGAGGCCCCTTTCGTGGTCATCCCGCTTTGATTCCGCTTTGATCCAGAGCTCGGGGGCGGATGATAGCAGGAGGTAGGGGTGGAGCCCCCAAGCCTCAGGAGACCAGGTGATGGCCGGGATCCTCGGAGGAAAGGACGTAGAGGGTAGAATGGAAGGCCGGAGGTGCGATGGCCATCATTGAGCTCCACGGTAGGATCACGGAGGAAGGCCGGCTTGAGATCGAGCTTCCGGTCGGGTTGCCGGCAGGAGAGGCACGGGTCACGATCGAGGTCGCTCCCGCGGCCGACTGGAGCTCTCAGGAGCTCGCGGAGGCCCTGAGGATCGAGCCGCTGACCGGGGCCGAGATGATCGCGGCTGGCCTGACTGGGGGCTGGGAAGGCGCGGGCATTGAGGATAGCGTCGAGTGGGTCGCGCGCCAGCGGCATGGACGGCGCGAGCGGCGCCCATGAATGGCCTCCTCGACACGGTAGTTCTCGTCGATCTCCTCCGCGCCTATCCGCCCGCCCTCGACTGGCTCGCTGGCCAGGAGCAACTCGGTATCACCCCGATGGTCTGGCTGGAGGTCATCGAAGGTGCCGCCGACGCCAACGCGCAGAAACGGGCGGTTCGGCTCCTGCGCCATTTCGAGCGCGTAGATCTCCTTCCTGAAGATTTCGACTGGGCGATTGAGCAGGCTTTGCGGTTCAAGCTCAGTCACAACGCCGACATGATGGACTGCCTGATCGCCTCGGCGGCTCACCGCCTCGACTTGCCTCTCTTCACTCGGAATCTTAAGCACTTCGTGCCGCTGATCGGCCCTCTCGCCCGGAAGCCGTACTGATCCCGGATCCCCTACGGCTTCACCTCCAAGACCGGCTCGGTGTTCCGCTGCTCGTGCCGTGCCGTGGCGCTATAGAATTTCCTGTAGGCTTCGACCTGGATGGGCGGGACCGCGATCGGCTCGCCGAGGACGTGCCAGCGGACGCCCGGATCGCAAGGCGGTGTCGTCTTTGACCCCAGGTAGCGGAAGTCGAGGCGGGGCTGGCGGAGGGGCAGGAGGACCGCCGGGTCCATCTGGATCTCGTCCTTCCCCACGTTCTCCAGGATCTGCTCGAACGCCTGGTTGTTCGGCGCGCCCTCTACCTCGTTGACGAAGACCGCGAGGACGGCCAGGTCTTTCTCGTCTTTGACGTTCTTGTGCACGAAGTGAATCTCGATGGCGAAGGGCCGGCCATTCGGAAGGCGGTGCTCGCTGGGGCTGTGAAAGTGGATCTCGTCCAGCCTGTAGGTGGCGCTGCCCAGGACCAGGAGGTTCTCGGAACCCTTGGCCGCCTTGGCCTCGATGGTGTAGTGGGTCCGGTTGTTCTTGACCCCGAAAGGGGATCTCGCATACCGGATGTCGAGGAGCGGCAGGGATTCCACCCGATTGGGGGCGAGCGGCCGGGGAGACTGCGTCGTCCCGTCGCACGCCGCGTACTCCGAGCAGAGCCTCCCCCATTGCGCCTGGTTCTCGTACGTCCAGGTGGGGCAGTTACTGGCGGGGCGGGTGGTCCTGCAGCCGGCGAGCGAGAGGATGGCGAGCAGGGCCGGGCCCGCGATGGGCGACAGTCTCTTCATGGAGATTCCCTTCAATTTTCGTGAGCGCTCAACTGGGTGACGGGCCGATTGTGAGGTGCCCGGGGCTGCGGGTCAAGAGGCACCGGCATCGCGTGGGTACTGGCTCCGTTTCGTTCCGAGGACGGGCGACTGGCTGCGCGAAGCGCCCGAAGGAGCCCGCCCGCAGGATCGAAACGAGCCGTACCCAAGGCTCAGAGATAGCCGAGCGCGTGGAGCTGGCGAGCGGTCTCGGGATCCGGCAGGGCAGGGGCTGCTGATGCTGCACTCGCTTCCAGCTCGTGGTCGAGGAGGCGGGTGAGGACCGCGAGCTTCCGGGGGCTCTCTCCTGCCAGGTTCCGGTGCTCTCCGGGGTCGTGGGCGAGATCGTAGAGGGCGGGTGCGGCGCTCTTTCGAAGCACCAGCTTCCAGCCCTGGTAGAGCACGGCCCGCGAGTCGGGGCCGTAGGCGGGCGACTCGGCGGCGAGGGCTCGGGGCGCGCAGTGGGCGAGCTCTTCGGAGGCGAAGCGGCCGAGGCTCTGGCCCGCCATGCCGGCGGCCGGCGGGAGCTTCAAGGCCGCAAGGATCGTGGGTGCCACATCCAGGAGGGCGACGGGGCAGGGGATGCGCGCTCCGGCCGAGATCCCCGGTCCGGCAAGAATCAGGGGGACGTGGAGGAGCTCCTGGTAGAGAGTGTGGCCGTGCCCCACGCCCCAGATGGCGCGCGGGTCGTCGCCCTGGAGACGCTCTTCTTCGCCGTGATCCCAGAACTCCTCGCCATGGTCAGCGGTGACCACCACGAGAGTTTCCCCTTCCCGGCCGAGCTTCCGCAGCCCGTCGAGCAGACGTCCGATCTCCCCGTCGACGTAGAGCAGGGCGCCATCGTAGAGGGCGATCTTGTGCTCCCGGAAGCGCTGGAAATCGGCCGCCTGCCAGTCTTCTTGGCGGACGAAGCTCCACTCCGCGGGGGTGGCGCCGCGTCGCGCGCCGCCCGCATCGGCGACGAGGAAGTGGCTGGCATAGGGCTCCGGCGGGGTGATCGGCTGGTGGAGGTCCATGTACTGGAGATAGAGAAAGAACGGCCGCTCGGGAGCCTGCCGCACCCAGGCGAGGGCCCGGTCGGTCAGGCTCTCTGCGGGGCTGTGGCTCGCCTCGGCGTGGTCGAAGCCGCGCTGGAAGCGTCCCCAGAGGTAGGGATTGGCCGAGAAGAGCGCCGTCCGGAGCTTCGCCCGGTGGAGGTGATCGGCGAGCGTCTCCGCCTCCGGCCGGAGCTGCGCCGGGGTCGAGCGGTCGAGCTGCCGCACCTCGCCCGCCAGGCCGGCGCCGTGCTGGGAAGGATAGAGGGAGGTTAGGAGGCTGCCGACCGCCGGCACCGTCCAGGGGGCAGCCGAGAGGGCGTTCTCGAAGACGCTCCCCTGCCGCGCCAGGGCGTCGAGCCGCGGGGTAGTGGCGCGAGGGTAGCCGTAAGCCCCCACGTGGTCGGCGCGCAGGGTGTCGACGCAGACCACGACGACGTTCTTGGCGGTGGGACGGCAACCGAGCAGGGCGAGGACGAGGGTGGACATGAATTGGCAGAATGCTCCGAAGAGATACTCTCGTAGTCCACGTACCATCGTGCGAGGTCCACCCATTCGCATGGCTGGCGACATAGCAAGGCGTGGGCCAGTCTCAGTCTGAGGGGCTTGGAAAGGGGTGCAATTTACTCTTTTTTTACGATGCGATGAGTCTCCTCACTCAGCGAACTGCGGAGGCATTCGGGATTCCTCTCGGAGCATCCTTTTCTGGAAAGCCACCAAGGGAATAATCAACGACGAGTTCGATGAGACTCCGAAGCTGAGGCGAGCAGTTTTTGAATTCGAACAGTTCCAATGCAGGCTCGCCGTGCTTCTTCAGAGATTCTCCGATAAGCGCATGCACGTACGACTGTGTCGCATAGGCGACACCATTGAAGTCGAGAACGATTGGCTCTTTTCGCTCCAGGGCGGGGAGAATCTTCTCGATGCGGATTGCCTTCGCCTGATTCTTGTCTTCGGCAAAACCGCCCACATCCGGCCGGAGTTTGATTGCTATGCTCATGTGAACTGAATCCTCCTGTGCTTCGTCGCCTTACTGGGGATCTGCTTAAAAATCCACTGGAAGAAACCTTCGTAGTCCGCGATCCTCTCCGTGCGAATCTCGACCGTGACGGCGGTGCCCTGCCAGCCCGGGAAATCCCAAAGGTCATATCGACTCTCGTCGTAAGGATCTAGGCTGAGCTCCAACTGATCTTCGTCGCTCCGCGCGCGGCGTAGCCGGTATGCAGCACGACCGGAGAGCAGAACAAAATAGCCTCCAGTCCCCTTTGCAATGCAACGGGTGATGAAGAGACCCGCCCCGGCATTGTCGGGAGTTCCATAGATACCCGGAAGAGCTCCGGTCACCCCGGGCCGCATCGCCAAACCCAGGGCAACGCGGTCGTCCAACGCAGCCTCTGGATGAGCACGGCTCAAGTGTTTCGCGATGCCGTCACCACAATCTGCTACGGCAATGGTGACCCGGTGCGGTTCCGTCTCGATGTAGCGGTGGGCGCAAACGAAAGCACCTTCCGGAGAGTTGGAGTGCTCAAGGACGTTCCTCAAGAGTTCGCTCACGCAATACTGGACAGCCGCCAGGCTCTCAGGATCCTGCTCGAGGTGCAGCAGTGCCGAAATGTCACCTATTACTGTAGCGATCTGATCGTGCCCAGCGACTTGGCTCACTGGCAAGAAGCGTCCGGCCTCTTCATGCGCGGTGATACTGGGTGTGTAGTCGATTCCGAGATGTCCGAAGAGCCTCATCCGGGACGCATAGACAGCTTGCTGATTCAGGTTTTCTGTAATGATCCGTTTACCCTGGCGCTGGCACCAAGCACCCCAAGCCGCCACCATGCAGAGAGCGATCGGCTCCATGTGAGCCCACTTTGGATGAAGCTCCAGGACAGCGGTATCGGAATCGTTCTCGAAAGGCCGATTGAGCTCTAGGAACGCCCTGAGATTATGAATGCTGGTGCTGTTGGGGAGGATCAGGCGCGGCATTGGCATCTCGCTATGCCAGTAAGAGTACAACAGACGACTTGCAGGCTCACCCCTCCCTTACAATCCGCAGCACTTCCTCCCCATACTTCTTCACCAGCGTCGGCCCCACCCCCGGCACGCCGAGGAGGCCGACCTCGTTCGTCGGTTGCTCGGCGGCGAGGGCGAAGAGGGTACGGTCGGTCAAGATGCGGAAGGCGGGGACCCGGCGCTTCTTCGCTTCGCCGAGACGCCAGGCCTTCAAGGCGGCGACGAGCCGCGGGGAGACGAGGTCGGGGGCGGCGGAGGGGCCGGCGAGCGTGTCCATGGGAACGGCAATCTGGGTCGGGCGGGACGAGATGCGGACCGGCCTCGGGCTGGCCGCGGCGGCGGCCGCCTTGCTCTTCTTCGTCCGCTTGCGCTCGGCAGGGGCCGCCTCTTCGGGGAGCTCGATGCGCGCCTCGGCCTCGGGGTCGCCCCGGTAGCCCGCGGGAGTCAGGGTGGCGCGCTTGAAGTGGATCTCGCGGCCTTCCTTCTCAAAGGAGTCCGGGGAGAGCTGGAGCAGGCCGGCGCGGGCGAGCCCGCCCAGGAGACGCTCGAAGGCGTGGCGCTCCGGGCCCGCTGCCGCGCCCTCGTTCCCCGACACCGTTTTGAACAGCTGCCCGGTCGAGACCCCGTCCCGCGAGCGGAGAGTGGTGAGAATGTGGACGATCGCCATCCGCTCTTCCCGGGTCGGCGGATGGAGGCTCCGCACCGAGCTGCCGGCGGGCGAGCAGACGTCGCAGATCCCGCAGGCATCCCCGCGGTCCTCGCGGTCGCCGAAGTGCCGGACGAGGGCGAGCATGCGGCAGCCGTGGCCCCCGGCGTAGCGGGTGATCTGCTCCAGCTGGGCGAGCTTGTGGTCGCGCTGGGCCCGGTAGAGAGGGCGCCAGCCGGCCGCACCGCGGGTCGCGTTCTCCTCGGGGTCGAGGAGCGCGCCACCGTGAATCCAGAGCTTCTCCAAGGCGCGCTCGAAGACCTCGTCGTCGAGCCCGGCCTTCTTGCGCAGCTTGGAAGAGGCCAGGGGCTCCGCCCCCAGGGCGGCGAAGATCTTCTCCAGATCCTGGGGGTCGGGGTAGTCGCGGCCGTGGAAGAACTCGTGGTTGCGCCGGTCGGCAAAGGAGTAGAGGAGGAGGGCGCGGGAGAGCTTGCCGTCCCGGCCGGCGCGGCCGATCTCCTGGTAGTAGCCTTCGAGGCTCCCGGGGAGACCGGTGTGGATGACGGTGCGGACGTCCGGCTTGTCGACCCCCATGCCGAAGGCGATGGTGGCGACGATCACCTCCAGCCGGCCGGCGAGGAAGGCGGCCTGGACCCGGTCGCGGTCGGCCGCCGTCATCCCGGCGTGGTAGGCGGCGGCCGGGGCGATGGCCTTCAGCTCCTCGCCCAACGCATCGGCCTCCTTGCGGGTCGGCGCATAGAGGATGGCCGGCCGGCGGGCGGGGTCCTCGAGCATCCGGCAGACGATCTCGCGGCGCTCCGAGGGCCGTGCCTCGGCCACCTCGATACCGATGTTGGTCCGCCTGAAGCCGTGGATGAAGCGGGCCGCCCCGCGCATCCCGAGCTGCTCGGCGATGTCGTCCTGGACGAGCGGGGTGGCGGTGGCGGTGAGCGCCAGGACCGGCGCCGGTTTGAGGAGGGGGAGGCGGCTGCCGAGCATCCGGTAGTCGGGGCGGAAATCGTGCCCCCACTGGGAGATGCAGTGCGCCTCGTCGACCGCGATCAGAACCGGTTTACGTTTCGCGAGCATCTCCGGAAAGCCGGGGACGGCGAGGCGCTCGGGGGCGAGGAAGAGGAAGTCGAGCCGGCCGGCGAGGTAATCGGCGCAGACCCGCCGCGCCTCGGCCCGGTCGCGGCCGGAGTGGATGCGCTCGGCGGCGAGACCGAGCTCGCGGAGCTTCGCCACCTGATCCTCCATGAGGGCGATCAGAGGGGAGATGACGAGGGTCGTGCCGGCCCGGGCGAGCCCGGGGAGCTGGTAGCAGAGCGACTTTCCGGCGCCGGTCGGCATCACCAGGAGAGCGTCCGCCCCCTCGGTCACCGCCCGGCAGACCGCCTCCTGAAACGGCCGGAAAGAAGGGAGCCGGAACGCCGACTGGAGAAGATCGCCCAGCCGGTCGGGCGGGGTCAGGGGGCGCTCGGGGCGCTCCGGATAGGGCGCAGTGCCGGTGCCGGCCGAGCCGGTGCGGGCCGCGCCGCTGTCGACCGACCGCGCCCCCCACGCTCCGCCGCCGCCGCCATTGCCGTTCCCCGGGCTCGCCAGTTTCCGCGCGGCTGTGGCAGCCGCCCCCGGCCCCGAGAAGACCTCGCCCACCACCTCCCGCACGTAGCGCTCGATGCCGGAGAGGAAGGCCGGGAGATCCCCCTGGCCGCGCTCGATCCGCTGCAGCTCGGCCTCCCATCGGCCGGTCATCGCCGGGCTCTTGACCTGCGGATGGACCACCTCGATCAGCCGGATCCCCTTGTCGGTCGCCTGGAGGGCCTTGCCCTGGCGCTCGACATAGAGCCGGCGGAGCAGGGTCTCGATGATCTCCGCCCGGGTCGCCGGGGTGCCCAGGCCGCTCTCCTTCATCGCCTCCGAGAGCTCGCGGTCGTCCAGAGTGCGGCCGGCGGTCTCCATGGCGGTCAGGAGGGTGGCGTCGGTGAAGCGCTTGGGCGGCCGGGTCTTCTTGGCGTCCGCCCGGGCGTCGGTCACCCGCCGTTCCTGGCCGGCTTTGAGTCCCGGCGGCAGCTCCTGGTGGTCGTCCTCGTCGGGGCGTTCCTCCCCTCCGGCGGCCTCCTCGCCGTCGCTCCCCTTCTCCTGGTCCTTCTCTCTCTCCTTCTCCCGGGCCTTCTGCCGCTCGGTCTTGAAATCGAGCACCTTCCAGCCCATCGTCTCGATCACCGTGCCGGTGCTCCCGAAGCGGTCGACGACCGGTTCCGTCTCCCCGGGAGCGGCCGGCGAGGTGACCCCGGTGATCACCGTCGTCACTCCCGTCACGTGGTCCGCGTGCCAGGCGGAGAGGAGGCGCCGGCAGACGAGGTCGTAGAGCCGGCGCTCGTCCTCGGTCAGGGAGACCCCCTCGGCCCGGGTGGTGGTGGGGAGGATGGCGTGATGGTCGGTGACCTTCGAGTCGTCGACGAAACGCCGGGAGAGCGGCCGCTCGCCGGTGCCGGGTGCGAGCAGCTCCCGATACGGCCCCTCGATCGCCTGGACGACGTCGCCCAGGGTGGCGGCTACGTCCGCGGAGAGGTGGCGGCTGTCCGTCCGCGGATAGGAGAGGAGCTTTTTCTGCTCGTAGAGGGCCTGGGCGACCCCGAGAGTTTTCTTGGCGCTCCAGCCGAAGAGCCGGTTGGCGTGGCGCTGGAGCTCGGTCAGGTCGTAGAGGAGGGGCGGCGGCAGGCGTTTGGTCTCGGCGCGGACCGACTCGACGACGGCCGTTCCCGCTTTCGCCCGCGCCACGATCCGCTCCGCCTCCTCGCCGTCGCCGGGCAGGCGCCGGGATTCGGGGGACGGTCCGGAACCGCGGAACCAGGTGCCGCGGTAGGTCGCCCCAATCGGCGTCTGGAGGGGGGGCGCGAAGGTGGCGACGACCTCGAAGTAGTCCTCGGGGACGAAGGCGCGGATCGTAAGCTCGCGCTCGACGACCATGGCTAGGGTCGGGGTCTGCACCCGGCCGACCGAGAGGTTCTCGTCGAAGGCGAGAGTGCAGGCGCGCGAGAGGTTCATCCCCACGAGCCAGTCCGCCCGGCTCCGTCCGCGGGCGGCGTCGGCCAAGGGGTCGAGCTCGCGGCCGGGGCGGAGCCGGCTGAAGCCCTGGCGGATAGCGGCCTCGGTGAGGGACGAGATCCACAGGCGCTCGAACGGCTTGTCGCTCCCGGCCGCCTCGTAGATGTAGCGGAAGATCAGCTCGCCCTCGCGCCCGGCGTCCGTGGCGCAGATCACCCGCTCGACGTGGGGCGAGGTGAGGATCTTCCGCACCACCTCGAACTGCCCCGAGGTCTCCGGGGAGACGACGAGCGGCCACCGCTCGGGGAGGATCGGCAGGTGCTCCCGCCGGAACGACCGCCACTCCGGCCGGATCTCATGCGGCTCGGCGAGCCCCACCAGGTGGCCGATCGCCCAAGTGACGACGTAGCCGTTGCCATGCATATACCCCTCGCCACGCTTCTCCGCCCCCAGGACCCGGGCGAGGTCCCGCGCGACGGAAGGCTTCTCGGCGACGACGGCGATGCTCATGACGGGGACATCCTACCGCTGCGATGACGCCGGACGACGAGGCGATTCATCTCCTCTCTCGTCGTCCTCGCGAGAGCGCGGAGCTGCGGTGGCTCACTCCGCCCGCTCTGTCATCTCCGCCCTCTCTGCCGCCAGCGCCGCGCGCGCCGCGGTGAGGAGGGCCTGGGCCGAGACCGGGCCGCCGACGGCGCCGCGCATCCAGGCGTCCGGGGTGAGGCGCCCCTGGCGGGCGATGCGCTCGCACTCGACTCCGAAGTCCGCCCCTTCGAGGTGCTCGGCGATCTGGAAGGCGATGATGTGGCCGATGGCGTAGTCGGGCAGGTAGAGCCCGTTCGAGATCATGTGCGAGTAGACGGCCAGGAGCTCGATGTCGCGCATTCCGAAGACCGGGGCGAAGTGGCGGTTCCACACCTCGCGGGCGATTCCGAGGGTCGCCTCGCGGAGATCCGCCGGAGTCGCCTCGGGGTGGGCGTAGAGCCAGTTCCAGACCCGGATGTCGACCAGCGACACGCCGCCGATCTCGTAGGTGTTCCAGAGTGTCCCCAGGGTGTGGTCGCGGCGCGCCTCGGCGCCGGTGCCGCCGCAGCCCCAGAAGCTCCAGGTCGCGGCCCTGGTAGACGAAGGCGAAGGCCTCGGTGCAGGCGTTGTTGGGGACCGAGGCGAGCCACCAGTGGTCGATGCCGTGGAGCGAGAAGACCTGCTCGACGTTGTGCCCCAGCTCGTGGAGGGCGACGTTGTAACCCATGTAGTCCATGCCGCCCCGCGGCACCCGGGTGCGCAGGTGGGCGCGGTCCTCGCGCCGCATGGCGGGGAGAGCGTGGCCGGCGCCGCGCGCCGGATCGACGGCGATCCGCTCGGCGAGCCAGGCCGCCCGCTCGGGCGTAAACCCCAGGGTCACCAGGGTTTGGGGGAGGGCGGCGGCGAAGGCCTCGATCGTCGGGTAGCGCTCGCGGACCCGCGCGTCGAGCTCCCCCTCGTCATGCTTGCCGCGCGACTTGAAACCGGGATACCAGAGGTCGAACGGTTCGAGCGGCCGCCCCAGCCGGCGGGCGATCGCCTGGCCCAGCTCCCGGACCTCCGGTGCGTCGAGCACCGAGACCAGAAGGGCCTCGACCTCCGCCTCCGGGATCTGGCGGTCGCGCTCGAAGCGCCGGGCGACGAAGGTGGGCTCGGTGGGGCTGAACGGGTCGAGCTTGCGCTCGGCGTGAAAGATTTCGAGCAGCCGGGCGTAGCGGGTGTCCGGCTCGCGCTCGGCCGGCCGGCCGGGGCCAGAGACCCCCAGTGCGGCAGGCCAGGTGCGATTCTCGACCGGATCCCAGAGCACCTCGGGGTTGTCGATCACCTCGGCCGGGATCTCCTGGCGGACGATCCGCTCCATGATCCGCTGGGTGAGCCGCTGCTTGGCCAGGCCGTCCGGCTCGGCGTAGCGGGCGGCGAGGTCGTCCCGGAGGCCCCAGTGGCTGATGAGGCGGAGGCCCTCGGGGAACGGGCACTCGCCGCCGCTAGCGCTCTGGATGACGACCCGGTCCAGCCGCAGGTTGTACTCGGCGATATAGCGGTCGGCGGCGTTGAACGCGCGGGTGACTTCGAGGAGCACCGCGGCGGGGATGCGGACGGCGAAGCGGTCCATCATCCGCGAGCGCGCCCAGGCCTCGCGGTCCCAGGAGGCCCCCTGGGCGAGCCGCTCGGCCAGGGTGTGCACGGGGAAGTTGAGGAGAGCGAGGAACGCCACCTTGGTGGCGAAGAGGTCCTCCTCGACATGCGCCCCGAGGTCGAGGTCGCCCAGCCGGCGGTCGAGGGCGGAGAGGGGGCCGGTGTCGGTGTCGAGCGGCGTCATCACCTCCCGGCGGACTTCGAGCACGTGCCCGTCGATCTGCTCCATCCGCCGCTCCAGAAGAGCGAAGGTGGCGGCGAGCTCCGCGGGATCGGCGAGGAAGCTCTCCTCGCAGAAGACGGCGAGCGCCTCCCCATCCCCATCCTCCGGCCACCAGCGCTCGGCCACCTGCTGGACTCCCAGCCGGATACGCTCGGCCTGCGCCTCGCCGAAGCGGGCGAGGAGCCGCTCGATCGCCCGCTCCGCGGGGTTGCCTTCCGACGGGCGGGGCGCGGGAGGCGCCGTGCCGGTAGTCCGGACGGCCTCGGCGATGCCGGCGGCCATCGCGGCCGTCGCGGCCGCCAGGGGGGCGAGCGGCAGGAGGAGGGGCAGCAGGGGGTGCAGGGTCATCGGTGCTCCTTTCGGGGAGATTCTATCGTCTCGGGGTCGGCTCTCCGCCCGGCCGGGTTCACTGGATACAATGGGGAACGCGAGAGGAGATCCCATGAACCCCAACCCCCGTCCCCAGCAGGCTGCCTTCGACCTCGCCGAGCTGGCCGCCCGCCGCGCCAGCACCGGCGACCCCTGGCTCGAATTCTTCCGCACCGAGACCCTCCGCACCGGCCTCTACGTCCTGCCGGTCGACGGGGTGGACGACCAGACCCCGCACGCCGAGGACGAGGTCTACTACATCATCGACGGCCGGGCGGTGCTCGACATCGACGGCCGAGACCACCCGGTCGTACCCGGCTCCATCCTCTACGTCCGCGCCGAGGTCCCCCACCGGTTCCACTCGATCAGCGAGGAGCTCACGGTGCTGGTGTTCTTCGCCTCGGGGAAGGGGTAGCGCCTCGGCGTTCCCCTCCCCTTAGACCGCTGGTTTGAGGGCGCTGGCCACCACCCGGTCGTCGATTACCAGCCGGTGCCCCTCGCCGTTCTGAACCACCTCTTCGCGCGAGAAGGGGTCGAACTCGAAGGGTTTGATGATCCGGCCGTAGACCGACTTCAGGGCCCGGGCGCCGATCCGGCTGCTCTTCGACGCCTCGTCGGCGATCTTCTGCACCGCGGGGTCGGTGACTTCGAGCTCGATCCCATAATTCTTGAAGAAGTTTTTGGACGCCGAGAGGACCCCCTCCTGCGGCTCCTTGAAGATGCGCGCCAGAGTGCTGACGTTCAGGTCCTCCAGGATGACCGCGTTGTCGAAGCGGGAGAGGAACTGCGGCTGCATGCCGTACTCGAAGAGGTCCTCGGGCTTGAAGTGGTGGCGCAGAGTAAAGTATTCGCGGATCGTGATCTTGCCGTTGTCGTAGGTGGTGATGGTCGGCAGCTTGGTGCCGCTCTTGGGCGAGGTCACCCGCTTGAACACCTGGTCGTAGAGGGTCTCGAAGGCCCCGGCGCAGAGGAAGAGCATCTTCCCGGTGTCGATCGAGACGCTCGACGTCTCCGCCACCTTGTTCTTCATCACCGTCATCTTGTGGAGCACCCGCTCGCCCTCGATCAAGGTCAAGAGGGCCTGCTGGATGTTCAAGCCGGTGACGTAGGGCTTGCCGCCCAAAAGGCCGGAGACCTTGTCCACCTCGTCGAGGCAGACCGTGGCCCGCTCCATGGTGCGGCCGATCTCCTCGGCCGTGGCGTCCGGGCCGAGGAGCTGGCGCGCCCGCTCTTCCAGGCGCGAGAAGAGCGGCGAGATGTCCACCGCCCCCTCCTCGGTCGCGAACGTGCTGGTGTTCATGATGAGCACCACCCGGTACTCCTTGAACTCCTCGCGCTCGGCATAGAGCGCTTCCATGGCCCGCATGATGGTGGTCTTGCCGGTGCCGGAGTTGCCGACCAGGAGGAGGTTGCCGTACCGCTCCCCCTGGAGATGCTTGAAGATCGCGACCGAGACGTACTTGAGCGTCTCCTCCTGTCCGATCACGCGCTGCTGTAGGACGTTGTTGATGTCGACTGGCTTCATGGTTGCTCTTTCTATCCAAACCTCAGGTATGCCCTCCCGGGAGTTCTCCCCAGGGCGGTCTTCCATTATACGGGGGTGGCGCAAGCGGGGCTTCTCGCGCCGGACGGGAGGAGCGGGAACAATGCGGGCGATGCGGAGACCGAGTTGGTCTTCCCCCGACCTTCGCGGACCGTGAAGGTACCTCCGCGGGCCTCTGGCGATCGGCGCGGCGTCTCTACGAGCGCCCGTACCTTCTCCATCGAGGCCCGTAGCGTCTCCAACGAGGCTCGTAGCGTCTCTGATCGTCGCCACAGTGTCTCAGCGGAGTTTCTAGTGTCTCCAGCGAGCTTTCCTGTGTCTTCAAACCCGTGTCGAGACCCTGGAAATCTCTCTGGAGATGCTACAAATTCGAACGGAGACACTAGGAAAGTCGCTTGAGACACTGAAAACTAACTCTGAGACACTAGAATCTCCGTGGAGACGCTGGAAATTCCGGCGGAGACACTACAGCTTCTCTTGGAGACACTACGGACTCGATTTGAGACACTAGAACCCTGGATAGAGACACAAACAGCCACGCCGGAGCCTTCAGAAGCTCGGCTTGAGACGCTAGGCTCCCGATTCGAGGCCCGGAGAGGCTGGGTAGAGCTCCGACCTTGAGTCTCGCGTCGGCAGGCTCACGTCCCCGCGAAGAGTTTCCGGTCCAGCGCCTTGTCGCTGCCCTCGGCGTAATAGGGGGCGGACCAGCTGTCGTCGGTCGCCAGCTTCAGCATCTCGTCCGTGGTCTTGCCCGCCGCCTTGGCTCCGGCCTCGGCTTTGGCCCGCGCCGCTCGGAAGTGGTAGTGCTCGAACATGCGCATGAACTCGGTGGCGTAGATGTCGGTGATCGCCTTGTCGCCGCGGATGAGGAGGCTGTTCGAGTCGTTGTTGACGGTCGAGTTGTTGGAGAAGTTGGCGGAGCCGGTGACGAGGATGGGATCGTCGCCGAAGGGGTCGGCCACGATGATCTTCGAGTGGATGTGGATGCCGGCATGGTGGAAGTGCTCCGGCGTGTCCTTCTCTAAGAGCTTCTCCTGGAAGTCCGCCAAGGGGGAGCTCAAGGTGGCGGCGAAAGCGATCTCGTTCTGCTTGGAGCCCTCGACGATCTCGATCTGATTCTGCTTGCCGAAACTGCTCTCCTTGTCGGCGAGGAGGTAGTGGAGGGTTCCCGCCGGCACCTCGGAGAAGGTGGCCTTGATCTGGTCGGCAAGCTCGAAGGGAGCACAGACGAGGAGGCACTTGGCGCCCTTGCAGATCGAGGCATAGAGGTCGAGCATCGTCGTGTTCGGCTGCGGCGAGAAGATCGGCCAGAGGCCGGGACCGGGGGGGCACTCCTTCGGCACGGCGGTGAGCTTGCCGAGCGCCACTTTAAGCGGCGCGGCCTCCGTGTCGGCTCGAAGAAGCTCGAAATACTGCTCGTAGATCGCCGCCACCGCCGGATCGTAGACGGCGTGCCCGACGTTCAGCTGGCCGTAGATGCCGCCCTCGGTCCAGTTGGTCGAGCCGGTCCACACCGCCTGCGGCACGAGGACGCCGTTCTCGTCCTTCTTTAAAAGGACGACGAACTTGTTGTGCATGATGGCGCCCTGCGGATTGGCTTTCCGCTGGGTCGCCACCCCGTCGAGACCGTTGGCCTTGGCGGCCGCCTCGTTCTTCGTCCAGGTGGTGTCGACGTCGCCCTTGTGCCGGAAGTGATAGGCCACCTCGACGTCGACGCCGCGGTCCAGGGCCCGCTTCAAGCCGGCGAGCAGCTCGGGCTTCTGGAACTCGTAGATGGCGGCATGGAGGGCGAAGGAGCCGTCCGTGGCCTGGTCGAGAAAGGCGAGAATGGCCTCCTCGAGGCCCCGGGAGAGCCACTTGAGAGCCGCCGCCCGCTGATCCGGATCGAGCTTGTCCGGGTCCGCTTGACCGAACTTGGCGTTGTAGGCCTGGCTCGCGGCGGCGCCGCGGTTAAAGAAGATGGGCGTCTTTTGAGACGTCGGGTCCTCCGTCGTCACCTCGATGTCCGCCGTCGCCCCGTCGGTGAGCTGGCCGGGCTGGCCGTAGCGGGCGGTCACCGTGAAGCGGTAGCGCTCTCCAGGCTTGACGGTGTAGTCGCCCCAGCGGAACTTCTGGAGCGGAGCGGTGGCGGTGGTCGCGAGCCCCGGGCTGGTATCGCCGGGGAAGCGCAGGGAGTTGGGGAGGACCCGGGCCGCCGGCGCGCCCACCGGCGGCGGGCCGTCCGCAGCACCGAGATCGGTCCGCGAGATCGTGAAGCCGAGGCACCCCGCCCGCTTCGCCTCGTCGAGGTCGATCCCCAGGAGGATGTTGTACGTCCCTGAGATGGCGCGGAGGGTCAGGCCGTCCTTGCTGGTGCTGGCTCGCATGTCGCAGCTCCCTTGTCGATGGATAATTTAGTGGATTATACCTTGTGGCTTACTCGCGGTGGCCCGCCGCACACCCCAGCTTGCCATCCCGGCTCCGCTCGTCCAGACTTCCACCCCTATGCGCAAGGCCCCCCTAGACCTCGAACGCAGCTTGAACCCCGAGCAGGTCGCCGCCGCCACCCATGGGGAGGGGCCGCAGCTCGTCCTCGCCGGGGCGGGGTCGGGCAAGACCCGGGTCATCACCTACCGGATCGCCTGGCTCGCCGAGGAGCGCGGGGTCGACCCGGGGAGCATCGTCGCCGTCACCTTCACCAACAAGGCGGCGGCGGAGATGAAGGAGCGGGTGGAGGAGCTCCTCGGTCTCTATCCCCTGCCTACGTTCGTCGGCACCTTCCACCGCTTCGCCCTCGTGCTGCTGCGCCGCTACGGGGAGCGGGTGAACCTCCGGCGGGACTTCCAGATCTTGGACACCAGCGACCAGCTGGGGCTGATCAAGCAGGCGCTCGCCGCCGAGGGGCTGTCGGAGAAGGCGTTCTCGCCGCGTTCGGTGCTCTCCGAGATCAGCTCGGCCAAGAACAAGCTGCTCGAACCGCCCGCCTACGAGTCGCGGGCGCAGAACTTCTTCGAGAAGAAGGTCGCCATCCTCTACCGCCGCTACCAGGGGCTCCTCCAGCAGGCCTCGGGGGTCGATTTCGACGACATGATCTCGCTCTCGGTCAAGCTGCTGTCGAAGGACGAGGAGACCCGGGCCCGGGTGCGGCGGCGGGCCGGCTACCTCCTCGTCGACGAGTACCAGGACACCAACCACGCCCAGCTCCGGTTGATTCAGGAGCTCTCCGGGCCGGAGGGGAACCTGACCGCGGTGGGCGACGAGGACCAGGGGATCTACCGCTGGCGCGGCGCCGACCTCGGCAACATCCTGGAGTTCGAGAAGACCTTCCCCGGCGCCGCGATCCGGAAGCTGGAGCGGAACTACCGCTCGACCCAGAACATCCTCGACGCCTCGGGGGCGCTCGTGGCCCACAACGTCCACCGCCGCGGCAAGCGGCTGTGGACCGAGAACGGGGCGGGTCCGCCGATCGAGCTGTTCAAGGCTTCCGACGAGGTGGAGGAGGCGAACTGGGTGGTCGACACCCTGGAGCGGCTGCACAAGAGCTTGAAGTTCTCGGACATGGGCGTCCTCGTCCGCACCAACGCCCAGACCCGCTCGATCGAAGACGAGATGCTGAAGCGGGAGGTCCCCTACACCCTGGTCGGCGGCACCCGGTTCTACGACCGGGCGGAGATCAAGGACCTTGTGGCTTACCTGCGGGTGCTGCGCAACCCGCGCGACAGCTTTTCGCTCGCCCGGATCTTCAACCAGCCGCCGCGCGGCATCGGCAAGTCGACCCTGGACCTCCTCCAGGGTCAGGCGAGCGAGCTTGGCCAGCCGCTCTGGGACGTCCTCTATCACGACGAGCTGGGCGGCTTGCCGCAGCGGAGCGCCACGGCGCTGCGCAAATTCCGCGACCTGATCGTGGGTCTCCAGCGCGACTCCCAGGAGCTGCCGCTCCCCGCTCTCTTAGACCGGCTGCTCGCGGCGACCTCCTACGCCGACCTCTACCGGCCGGAGGACCCCGAGGGACAGGCGAAGCTCGAAAACATCAAGGAGTTCCTCTCCGCCGCCCAGGAGTTCACCGAGTCCAACAGCGTCAACAGCAGCGACGAGGACCTCCTGACCGGCTTCCTCGACCACATCGCCCTGGTGACCGACCTCGACACTCTGCGCTCGGAGAAGGGGGTGTCGCTGATGACCCTCCACAGCGCCAAGGGGCTGGAGTTCAAGGCGGTGATCCTGCCCGGCCTGGAGGACGGCCTCCTGCCGCACTTCAACTCCCAGGGGGCGCGCGAGGACATCGAGGAGGAACGGCGGCTCCTCTATGTCGGCATGACCCGGGCGCGGGAGCGGCTCTACCTCACCTGCTGCCGGCGGCGGCGGATCGCCGGCCGTTTCCAGGACCAGGCGGAGTCGCCGTTCCTCTCCGAGATCCCAGCCAACCTGCTATCGGCGAAGAGCAGCCCGAACCTCTACGCCGTCGAGCGGCCGCGGCCGGGGAGCCAGGGCGTCTACTCCTTCTTCGGTCGCGAGACCGCGGCGGGAACCTCCTCGTCGATATCGGCGACATCGGCACCGGCCCACTCCTCCGCCTCCTCGGCGGGAGCGGGTCCCTCGCTCTTCACCCCCCGCCCGCTCTCCTCCTCCGGCGCCCCCGGCCTCCGCGAGCGCACGGTCGTCCCCGAGGTCGACGACGCCCCCCGCCGGCCGGTCAAGCGCGGCAGCCGGGTCCGTCATCCGACCCTCGGGCCCGGCGTCGTCCTGGAGCTCGACGGCCAGGGCGAGGAGGCCAAGATCACGGTCTTCTTCGAGAAGGCGGGGAAGCGGAAGCTGGTGGCGCGGTTCGCGAATCTGGAGCTGCTCTAGAAGCTCGCGTGCTACGCTCTCCGCTGCCATGAGAGAGGATCTGCCAGGCCCCGGTTTTTCCCCTCGCTCTCCAGTCGCCGAGATGCCGCCGGAACAGCTCGCCGCGCTCTGCGCGCGAAACGGTATCGAGGAGTTGGCGCTCTTCGGCTCGGCTCTCACCGATCGTTTCGGCCCGGCGAGCGACCTCGACCTCCTGGTCACCTTCAAGCCGGAGACCCGGCCAGGCTTCCTGACCCTGGCCAGAGTTCAGCGAGAGCTGGAGTCGCTCCTCGGGAGGCGCGTCGACCTCGTCCCGAAGGGCGGGCTCAAACCCGCGATCCGCGACTCGGTGCTCGCCGGTGCTCGGGTCCTCTATGCGGCGTGAACGCCTCTACCTCCTTGATGTCGTCGAGGCGGCGGACGCCATCGAGAGCTTTCTCGCCGGCGTGTCGGAAGCCGCCTTTCTCGATAGCGATCTCTTGCGGAGCGCGGTCCTCCAGAAGCTCCTGATCGTCGGAGAAGCCGCGTCTCGCCTGCCTCGGGATTTCTGTGATCGGCATTCCGACGTCGACTGGAGCGGCATCGTCGGCTTCCGGAACATCGCGGTCCACGCCTATTTTTCTATCGAGTGGCGGATCGTGTGGGTTGCCGCCACCGAAGAGGCCCCGGCCCTAAAGCGCCAGGTCACGAGGATACTGGAGGCGGAATTTCCGCCGGAGGAATCCCCGGCGTCCTAACCCCCCGACATCCGCGAGTAGTAGTCCTCGCGGAGCAGGGCATAGAGGTAGTTGTCGACCCGTTTCCCGCGCAGCTTGAAGTAGCCTTTGAGGAGCCCCTCGCGGAGGAAGCCGTTCTTCTCCAGCACCCGCTGAGAGCCGGTGTTCTCGATCGCGCAGCGGGCCTCGACGCGCTCCAGGAGGGTGTTGGCGAAGAGGTCGCCTAGGAGCTGATTCACGGCGTCGGTCATCAGGCCGCGGCTCTGGTAGAGGGTCGAGAGGGCGTAGCCGACCTCGGCCAGGCCATGCTCCCAGTTGCTCACCACCAGGGTGATCCAGCCCGCGGGGTCGCCCTCGACCTCCACGATCCACTGGAACTTCTCGCCCCGGCCGCGGTAGAGGTCGGCCATGCGCTGGCTCGCCACGTCGGCCCGGAGCTGGGCGGTGGGGAGCTCGTTGAGCGGCTGGAAGCGGCGCACGCTGGGCTCCGACCGCCACTGCCTCAAGAGATCCGCGTCCCGTGGCGAGGCCGGCCGGAGGTGGACGAGCGGTTGCGGGCGGCGCTCGGGAGAAGCCATGGTCAGAACATTCTAATCCAGTGCGGACGCCCGCGGCTCCCGGCTCTAGCCCTGGGCGGGAGCCGGCTCGCCGGCCGCCGGCCCGGGACCGCGGCCGAGGACCGGGAAGACCGAGAGCAGGAACATGTAGGCGTAGCCCTGGACGAAGAGATAGAGGAAGGGGAGCGACATCCACATCCCGCGTTTCAGGGCATAGACGCAGCAGGCCGCGAAGTAGAGGGCGAGGCAGCCCTCGATGAGGCAGGAGGGGTCGGAGCCCGAGCGGTAGCGCTTCGACAGCCAGTCCTGGCCGCTCTGCTCGATCCGGTACTTGGGGGTGCGGTGGAAGGTGCCGCCCCGGTGGAGAAGCCCGGAGACGACGGCGCGGGCGTTGTTGATCGAGAGGCCGATGCCGATCGCCATCACCGCCGGCAGGTGGCGGAGGCCCTTAGCCCAGCCGCGGCCGCTCGCGATCTGGCTCATGAAGTAGAAGATGAGGACCGAGATCGTGGCGCCCAGGAAGAGCGGCAGGTCGATGAGCAGCAGGGCCGGCCAGCCGGTGCCCCGGCGGAGGATCATGGCGGGGAAGATGAGGAGCGCGATGAGCACCGTCAGCAGGTAGCTCGAGTTGTTGGTCAAGTGGACGAAGGCCTCGAACTTGACCCGCAGCGGGAGGTCCGACTTGAGGATGCGCCAGAGGAGCTTCCTCCCCGTCTGCACCGCTCCCTTGGCCCAGCGGTACTGCTGGCTCTTGAAGCCGTTGATGTCGACCGGCAGCTCCGAGGGCACCGCGAGCTCCGGCAGGTAGAGGAACCGCCAGCCCTGGAGCTGGGAACGGTAGGAGAGGTCCAGATCCTCGGTCAGGGTGTCGTGCTCCCAGCCGCCGGCCGCCTCGATGGCGGTCCGCCGCCAGACCCCGGCGGTGCCGTTGAAGTTGAAGAAGCAGCCGCTCCGGTTGCGCGCCGTGTGCTCGATCCAGAAGTGGCCGTCGAGCAGGATGGCCTCCGCCTTGGTGAGGAGGGAGTAGCCGCGGTTGATGTGCGACCAGCTCCCCTGCACCATGCCGAGACCGGAGTCGGCGAAGTAGGGGATGGAGAGGCGGAGGAAGTCCGGCTGGGGGACGAAGTCGGCGTCGAAGATGGCGAGGAACTCGCCCTTCGCCTGGAGGAGCCCCGCCGCCAGAGCGCCGGCCTTGAAACCGGTGCGGTCCCGCCGGTGGAGGTGGTGGATGTCGAAGCCCTGGCGGCGCTGCTCGGCGACCAGCTGGGCGACGATGGCGGTGGTCTCGTCCGTCGAGTCGTCGAGGACCTGGATCTCCAGGCGGTCCTTCGGATAGTCGAGTCGGCAGACCGCGTCGATCAGGCGCTCGGTCACGTACATCTCGTTGTAGAGTGGAAGCTGCACTGTCACCAGGGGCCACTGCGCGGGATCCGCGGGCCGCACGGGCTGATTCTTCCGCGTCCGGAGATAGAGGATCACCAGCGCCAGGCGATGCACGCCGTAGAAGGCGAGCACCGCCAGAATGAGGTAGTAGATTGCGAGCAGGGCCGTGCTCATCGCCGCTCCCCCGCCCCAGTGAGAGAGCCCGGCGTGCCCTGGCGCTCCTCATACCGGCCCTCATACCGGCATTGCCGGTCCTGGGCGCCGGCCTGGCACTGCTGCTCGTGTTTGATCTCGCTCGTCATCTGGTCCTCGTCCTACTCCTTGTCGGAGCCGCCATGCTCTCTCTCCCCTGGGCCGCGCGCAGGCTGGACGCCACGAGCGAACCGGCGGGCAGAGCGATTCTGTTGGGGGCGCTGCTGCTGAGACTGCCTCTGCTGCCGCTCCCCCCCACCCTGTCGGACGACGTGCTGCGATACCTTTGGGACGGGAGAGTTGCCGCTGCCGGGCAGAACCCCTACCTCTTACCCCCTGCGGCCCCGGAGCTCACTCCCTTACGCGACGACCTCTGGCGGCGCCTCCCGCACCGTCAGATCCCGACGGTCTATCCCCCCCTCGCCGTCGCGGCCTTCAGTATAGCGGCTCGCCTGCCCTTTCCCATCCTCTCCTGGAAACTGCTGGTCACCGGGGCCGACCTCGCAGCCTGCGCCCTGCTCCTCCGCCTGGCCCGCCAGCTCGGCCTGCCCGCGGGGAGGACGGTCTGGTACGCCTGGAACCCCATGGTGGCCCTCGAAGTGGCCGGCCACGGCCATGTCGACGTCCTCGGGGTGGCGGCAGCGCTCGCCGTCGTATCTATTCTTCTAGCACGCCGCGTGCCGTGGGTGCAGTGGGGGGGGGCGGTGGGGGTTCGCCCGGAGGGGCCGGGAGGGTCGCGCCCCTTCGGGGTGGGGACGGGGGAGATCGGGGAGGCGCGGGGCGGCATCGCCGCGGAATGGCGTTCTTCTCGGAGCGGGCTTTGCGCTCCGCTCCCGGCCCCTCCGGGCGAACCCCCACCGACACCTGCACCGACGACACCCGCGCCGACCCCTGCGCCCCCATGGTGGTGGGCCGCCCTGGCCGGGGCCGCAGCAGCGTTCGGCATTCTGGCCAAGCTGGCACCCGCTGCCGCCCTCCCCATGTGGGGGCGCCAGAGTGGCCGATCGGCGATTTTCCTGGGGAGCGCTCTCGCTCTGACCGCGGCTGCGGTCCTCCCCGTTCTCGCCGCCGCGGGTAAGGTGCCTCCGGGGCTCGTCACCTACGGCCTCACCTGGGACTGGAACGGACCGCTCTTCGAGCCCCTCTGGCGCCTGCTGGCCGCCTCCGGCGTCGCCGGGAGGCTCACGGCGGCGCTCGACGCCTACAAGACCTGGCGCCAGGAGTGGTTCCGCTTCAACTGGATCTACCCCTACCTGTATCCCCAGCTGCTGGCGAAGATCGTTCTCGCTGGGGTGTCGCTGGCGGCGGTGGTCCGATCCTTTCGGGAGAAGGAGCCGGTCGAGGGGAGCGGCCGGCTCTTCGGGGTTCTGCTCCTCGCCTCGGCCACGGTCTACCCCTGGTATCTGCTCTGGGTCCTCCCCTGGGCGGCGCTCTGTCGCCATCCCGCCTGGCTCGCCCTCTCCGGCCTCGTCCTCCTCTCCTATCTGGGGCCGGTCCTGGGGATTCCTCTCTGGCCCTGGGTGTGGCTGGCGATCTGGGGACCGTTCTACCTCCTGCTTTTAGCGACCGCGGGGAGGCGGCCGTGGTCTATCGCCTGATCGTCTCTTACCGCGGGACGGCCTATGCCGGCTGGCAGCGGCAGGAGAACGCGCTCGCCGTCCAGCAGGTTCTGGAGGAGGCCCTGGCCCGCCTGCTGGCTCCTTCTTTTCCGGGCGGGACGGGGTTCGCCGTGGTGGGGGCGAGCCGCACCGACGCCGGGGTGCACGCCCGCGGGCAGGCGGTCCACCTGGAGCTCCCCGGGCCGTTCCCGCCGCGCGGCCTGGTGCAGGGCACCAATCACCAGCTGCCGGAGGACGTCCGGGTGCTCGCCGCCGATCTCATGCCGGAGGGATTCCACGCCAGGAAGCATGCGATCGGCAAGGAGTACAACTACCGCCTGAGCCGCGCCCCGGTCCTCTCCCCCCTCGATTCGCCCTTCGTCGTCCGGGTCGACCCCCAGATCGACGTTGAGCGGCTCGCTCTCGCCACGGCGCTCCTCCCCGGCCGCCACGACTTCTCGGCCTTCGCGGCGGCCGGCGGCTCCCACCGGCAGCCCTTCCGGCGGATCTGGACCGCCGACTGGAGCGCGGCGGGGGAGGAGCTCCGCTTCCGGGTGGTGGGGGACGGCTTCCTGCGCGGCATGGTTCGTGCTCTGGTCGGAACGCTGGTGGAAGTCGGCTTGGGGCGGCGCTCGTCGGAGGATTTCGCTCTCCTCCTCGGCGGAGGGGTGCGATCGGCGGCCGGACCCACCGCCCCCGCACAGGGCCTCGTCCTCCAGAGGGTGCTCTACCCGGCAGAGGAGGGTGCCATTTCGGCAGAACCCTATGGTACGGTAAGGACTTCTGACCATGATCGAAGTGGCCAAACTCGCTGAACCGGGCTCCCCCGAGGAGCTGCTCGTTCGCCGCCTGGATCTCTCCCGGTTGCCGCGCCACGTCGCCATCATCATGGACGGCAACGGCCGCTGGGCGAAGACCAAGGGTCTGCCGCGGGCCGAGGGGCACCGGGCGGGGGTCGCCGCGGTGCGCGACACCGTCGAATCCGCGGCCCGGCTGGAGCTCGACGTCCTCACCCTCTACGCCTTCTCGGTCGAGAACTGGAAGCGGCCGCGGATCGAGGTCTGGACGCTGATGAACCTCCTCAAGGAGTACGTCCGCAAGGAGGCCGAGAACCTGGTCGAGAACGACATCCGGTTCAACGTCATCGGCCGCTGGGAGGAGCTCGACCCGTCGGTCGTGCGGGCGCTCAAGCGCACCCTGGACGCCACCCGGCACTGCCAGGGGATGAGCTTCAACATCGCCCTCAACTACTCGGGCCGCTGCGAGATCGTCGACGCCTGCCGCCGGATCGTCGCCGACTGGGCGTCGGGGAAGCCGGCCGACATCGACGAGGAGACGATCGGCCGCTACCTCTACACCCAGGGGCAGCCCGACCCCGACCTCATGATCCGCACCTCCGGCGAGCTGCGGGTGAGCAACTTCCTCCTCTGGCAGATCGCCTACTCGGAGATCTGGGTGACCCAGACCCTGTGGCCCGACTTTAGGCGCCGCGACCTCTACGAGGCGATCCTCGCCTACCAGGCCCGGGACCGCCGCTACGGCGGGGTCAAGGAAAAGGCCGCCGGCCCCTCCGGCGACAGAGCCGAGGATCTCCTGGTTTCCGGGCAGCGCCAGCTCTGACCGGCCGTCTTCTCGCGGACCCAGCGGACCCAACGGACAGCCATGAAGCGACTCCTGACCGCCGCCGTAGGGGTGCCGATCGTCCTCGCGGCCGTCTTCCTCCTGCCCGTTGCCTGGTTCTTCGTCTTCATGGCCCTCCTCGTTCTGGGGGCGACCTTCGAATACATCAAGATCGTCCAGCCGCGGGCTCCGCACGCCCCCCTGGCGCTCCTCTTCGTCCTCGTCCCCCTGGTTGGCGCCGGCCTGACCTATGCGCTCTCCCCCGGCCGGGGCGGTCCGCAGGCGGTCTATCTCTTCGCCGTCTTCCTCGCCGCCTCGGTCGGGCTGGGGAGCCTCGTGCTCTTCGCCCGCATTCCTCTGGAGGAGACGATCGCGAGCCTCGGGCTCCTCGGCTTCGGTACCCCCTACCTCGCCCTGCCGCTCGCCAGCATCTGCCTGCTGCAGCAGAAGGACCCCTGGCTCGTCTTCCTCCTGATGGCGATCGTCTGGCTGGGCGACACCGCGGCCTACTATGCCGGCTCGCGGTTGGGGAAGCACCGGATGGCGCCGACCATCTCCCCCAAGAAGAGCTGGGAGGGGGCGGCGGCCGGCTTTCTCACCTCGGTCGTCGCGGCGGCGGTCTGGTCGGTCTGCCGGCTCGGCCGGCTCCACCCCGGGCTCCTCGCGGTCGCCGCTCTGACCGCCGTCGCGTCGCAGGTCGGGGACCTGGTCGAGTCGATGATCAAGCGCGGCTCCGGGGTCAAGGACTCGGGGAGCCTGCTCCCCGGCCACGGCGGGGTGCTCGACCGGATCGACGCCATGCTCTTCGGCGCCCCGGTCCTCTTCGCTGGCGTGCTCCTGGGCGCCCTGCAATAAGATCCGCAGAGGGTCCGTTATACTTACCTGCCCCTACGGCTCCCTCTAGCGCTCGGAGACCTCCCGCCCATGTTGAACTTTCTCATCACCCCCGTCTCCTTCGCCTTCGCCCTGGGCGTCATCATCTTCGTGCACGAGTCCGGTCACCTCCTGGTGGCGAAGGCGTTCGGGGTCAAGGTGCTCACCTTCTCCCTGGGGTTCGGCAAGACCCTCTGGTCCTTCACCCGCGGCGAGACCGAGTACCGGATCTCGGTCCTCCCCTTGGGCGGCTACGTGCGGCTCTCTGGGGAGAACCCCGAAGAGGCGACGACCGATCCCCGCGAGTTCCAGAACAAGCCGCGCTGGCAGCGGGTGCTGGTCTACGTCGCCGGCCCGGCGATGAACATCATCCTCGCCGTCGTCCTCTTCGCCTCTCTCTTCATCGTGGGGATCGCGGTGCCCAACATCACCGCCATCCCGGCCCTCGTGGGCTCGGTCGAGCCGGGCTCCTCGGCGGCGGCCGCCGGCATCCAGCGCGGCGACCGCATCCTTTCGGTCAAGGGCAAGGCGGTCAGCAACTGGGAGGACGTCGGCTTCGAGCTTCTCGCCTCGCCGGGCAAGGCGGTCCCCATGGTCGTCGAGCGGGCGGGGAAGAGCTTCAACGCCGTCGTCACCCCGGTGCGCGACGCCAAGTACGAGGTCGGAGACTGGGCCGGCATCTTCCCCAGCGTCCACCCGCAGATCACCGCGGTGAGCGGGGGGACGCCGGCCGAGGCCGCGGGCTTCCGCTCGGGGGACGAAATCCGGGCGGTCGACGGCCGGCCGATCGCCGACAGCAAGGACTTCGTCCAGTACGTCGAGAAGCGGGCCGGGGTGCGGATCCTGGTGCAGGTCTTGCGGGACGGCGCCATCCGCACGATCCCCGTCGTGCCGCGAAACGACGGCGGCCGCGGGGTGATCGGGATCGGTATCGGCCTCTTCCAGCGCTACAGCCCGGGCCGGGCGGTGATCGAGAGCGTGCGCTACAACGTCGAGATCGTCGAGCGCACCTTCCAGATGATCGGGAAGATCTTCACCCGCGACATTTCGGCCAAGAGCGCTTTAGCCGGGCCGATCGAGATCGCGGCCCAGACCGGCGCCGCGGCCCGGGTCGGCTTCAAGCAGCTCCTCCACCTGATGGGCTTCCTCTCGATCAGCATCGCGATCTTGAACCTGATGCCGATCCCCATCCTGGACGGCGGCCAGATCTTCATCCTCACGATCGAAGGGGTCATCCGGCGCGACCTCTCGCTCCGTTTCAAGGAGATCATCACCCAGGTCGGCTTCGTCATGATCCTCCTCCTGATGGTCGTGGTGATATGGTTCGACGTCACGAAGCATCTGCCCAAAGGACTGCTGCCCGGCTCGTAGAGGGCGGCGCGAAGAACCCGGATAACTCCGGATCACTCTGGATCACCGATCCCCGAGAGGACGTTCATGGGACCGATCTCGATTGGCGACGAAGCGCCGAACTTCGACTTGACCTCGACCGAGGATGCCCTCCTCATGCTGCGGGACGAGATCATCCAGACCGCCATCGTCCTCTACTTCTTCGCCGACCCCGCGGCGGACCGGACCGGCCGCGACTTGGACGCCCTGAACCAGAGCCTCGACCCCCTGGGCCGCCTGCGCGCCCGGGTGCTCGGCGTCTCGCCGGCCAAGATCGACGCCTTGAAAAAGCTTCAGGCGCAGAGCGCAAGCTCCTCTTCCCGCTCCTCCACGACGACCGCGACTTCTCGGCCCGCTACGGGGTCGCGCCGCCGGTCGGAGGGCCAGACCGCACAGCCCGCCCTGGTCGTCGTCAGCCGCCGGCAGCGGGTCCTCTGGCTCGCCAACTCGGTGGCCGACGTTTCGGCAACCCTCCCCGAGGTGCTGAAGCTCCTGAAGGCGCAGCCCTCGCCCACCGCGAGCTATCCCAAGAAGGTCATCAACCGGCTGATCGACCGCTGGGTCAACTGACGCTCCGCCGCTTCCCCAGCAGGCCGGTACTGGGTCCTTTTGAACCTGCGGGCGGTCTCCTTCGGGCGCTCCGCGCAGCCAGTCGCCCGTCCGCGGATTTCAAACGGACCCCGTACCCGCAGGCCCGCGCTCCGAGTTGAGCTTTTGGGATCGGTGTTAAGATTACGTCGTTCCCGGAGCCCCAACTTGGACGATCAAAAGCGCAAAGAGTTCCGCCATCTCTTGAGCACGCTCGACGTCGATCGCGAGCAGAGCCGCTTTCAAGAGCGTGATCGGAAGATTGAGAAAAACCGATATATCTATCGATTCGAGGAGCTGTTGCGCGAGGTCATCCTGCCGACGCTCCGCGAGCTCGTGCTCGACCTCGAGAAGAACGGTCATCTGACCCGTCTGACCAAGAAGTCGCCCGAGCGGCTCCGGCTCGACGTGCAGATCGAGACCCGGGCGGTCCGCCGGGGCACCCTGGAGATCGGCCTCCATCCGGCCGAGCCCGGCAAGGTGAAGGTGGACTACTCCTGGGGACTCCAGGCCGGAACCCCCGAGGTCTACCCTTTAGAGCAGGTCGACGGCGGCCTCGTCGCCGGGTGCCTGCTGAAGCTGCTCAAGAGCTTGACGTAAGGCTCCCCTCCTCTACCCCCTTCCGGGCCGCGCGGACACCCTGGGATATGAGATAGTTTCTCGCCATCATGGAGACCGCACGCATCGCTTCCGACCTCCTGGAGCTGGCCCGCGACCCCGGGTCCGCGCCGGGCCGCCGCGCATCCACCATGGCCGCTGGGCTCGTCGGCTCGGAGATCCTGAAGATCGCCTCCGAGATCCGCGCCCTGGTGGCGGGGGGGCGGGCGGTCTGCAATCTGACGGTGGGGGACTTCGACCCCCGGCAGTTCCCCATCCCCGAGCGCCTGGAGACCGCGATCGAGGCGGCTCTCCGCCACGGCGAGACCAACTATCCGCCGTCGGACGGCGTGCTCCGGCTCCGCCAGGCGGTCCAGCGCTTCTACGCGCGCGAGCTGGGCCTCGCCTACCCGGAGGAGTCGGTGCTCATCGCGGGCGGCGCCCGGCCGATCATCTACTGCCTCTTCCGCACCGTCTGCGATCCCGGCGACCGCATCGTCTACCCCGTCCCGAGCTGGAACAACAACCACTACGTCCATCTGGTGGACGGGGTGGGGGTGCCGGTCCCCTGCCGGCCGGAGGACGGTTTCCTGCCCACCCGGGAAGCGCTCCGCGAGTCGCTCCCGGGAGCCCGCCTCCTCTGCCTCAACTCGCCGCTCAACCCGGCCGGCACCGCCATCGGGCGCGGGGCGCTCCTCGGGGTCTGCGAGGCGATTCTGGAGGAGAACGAGGCGCGCGGCCGGCGGGGCGAGCGGCCGCTCTACCTCATGTACGACCAGATCTACTGGATGCTCCGCTCGGCCGGAACCGAGCACGTGACCCCGCCCGGGCTCCTGCCCGAGATGGCGCGCTACACGGTCTTCGTCGACGGCATCAGCAAGGCCTTCGCGGCGACCGGCGTCCGGGTCGGCTGGACCCTGGGGCCGGTCGACCTCATCGCCCGCATGTCGGCGGTCCTCGGCCATGTCGGCGCCTGGGCGCCGCGCGCCGAGCAGGTGGCGACCGTCGCTCTCCTCGACGATCCGGCGGCGATCCGCGACTTCCACGCCGGCTTCCAGTCCGGCATCGAGGAGCGCCTCGGCCTCCTCCATCAGGGCCTCCAGGCGATGAAGCAGCGCGGCCTCCCGGTCGACAACCTGCCGCCGGCCGGCGGCATCTACCTCTCCGCCCGCATCGCCCCGTTCGGCCGCACGACCCCCGCCGGGGCCACCCTCGCGACCAACGAGGAGATCCGCCGCTACCTCCTCGAAGCGGCGGGGATCGGGGTCGTCCCCTTCCAGGCCTTCGGGGTGCCGGAGGACAGCGGCTGGTTCCGCATGAGCGTGGGCGCCGTCAGCCCGGCGGAGATCGAAGCCGCCCTGCCGCGCCTCGCCGATGCTCTCGCGGCGCTCCGCTAACGGCGCCTCGCCGGCGCGCGGCGCCGGCCCCTCTTCTTCTCCTGCCCAGGCAGCAGCCCGCGGAGCACCGCCAGGTCCCGGCGGTGGCCGGCCATCTCCTCTTCCGGGTCGGTCTCGACGACCATGGGGATCTCCCGCAGCCGCGGGTCGTTCAGTAACCTTTCGAACATGGGGAGGCCGATTTCGCCCTCACCGATGTGAGAGTGGCGGTCGCGGCGCGAGGCGAAGGGGCGCAGCGAGTCGTTGACGTGGAAGCCGCCGACCGAGCCCAAGCCGATGCGCTCGGCGAGCTCGGCCACGAACTCCCCGTAGCCCGACTCCTCGTGGATGGCGTAGCCGGCGGCAAAGGCGTGGCAGGTGTCGATGCAGACCCCCACCCGCTCCGGCGCCGCCACCCGGGCGCGGATCTCGGCCAGGTGCTCCAGGCGGTACCCGAGGCAGGTCCCCTGGCCGGCGGTGTTCTCCAGGAGCACCCGGGTGCGGATCCCCGGCAGCTCGCCGAGCACCCGGTCGAGCGACTCCGCCACCCGCCCGATCCCCGTCTCCTCCCCGGCGCCCAAGTGCGCCCCAGGATGGAGGACGAGGCCGTCGACCCCCAGCCGGGAGCAGCGGGTGAGCTCGTCGGCGAGCCCCTCCCGCGAGCGCGCCAGGATGAGAGGGTCGGTCGCCGACAGATTGATGAGATAGGAGGCATGGGCGAGGAGCGGCCCGATCCCACTCCCAGCGCGAGCGCCCTGGAAGTTCGCGACCTCCGCTTCCAGAAGCTCCTTGCCCCGCCACTGGCTGGCGTTCTTGACGAAGATCTGAATCGCGCCGCAGGCGAGCTCGGCGCCCCGCGTGTAGGCGTTCGTAAGGCCGCCGGCGACGGAGACGTGGACGCCGAGGAGTGGTTGCCCCCCGCTCACAGCGATGGAGCGCACGCCGCCGTCGTCGGTGCGACCGTCCCGGGGTTCGAGCCACTTCGCCATCCCCAGGCCGACTTCCTCCGCCGAGAGCGTCCGACCCGCCACAGCGTCCGCGAGCCCCTGGTCGATGTCCCGGCGAACGTGGGTCGGGTACTGGATGTCGTCCGGGGCTGACTCGGCTGCCGAAGTGGCATTCATGGAGGCATCTTACCTCAGCGGTTTGGAGGGCCTCGGGAAAACACGAGAAGGCCCAGGCACCGCGCTTCGCCTCCGCGGCTGCAAGATCGTTGACCCAGGTGCCAGCCGTTTTGTCAAGGGCATACTGCTAATAGTTGAGAGCTTTCCTAAGGGTAGCTCGGATGCCTCCCTTATCGGGCAAAGGCTTCGTGGGAGTGTCAGGGTAGTTCATGCACCAGACCCCTTCTATCTCGAGATCAGGACAGCTCTTAACGTGGGCGAACCGATGGCCAGCCTCGTAGGCACTATCGGGATCGACAACTTTAGGAAAACCGCTGCCACTTATGAGGGCCTTTTCTGCAGTCAGGTACGCGGCCAGAAGTCCGACCCCATTCGCCTGCGGGAGAATGTAAATTTTTTCCGTGTTCCAATCTACTCCCTTGTCGCATTGCGCCTGGAAGTCCTTGCGATACTTGGATTTCAAGGTGACGCGAGTGTTATACTCGATCATAAGGAGCAGCGCTCCATCCTGGATGGCATTGACCAGTTCTTCCAGTGCATCTTCGACGTTCCAACTAGTTGGCATGGGGACCTCCCTTTCTGTTATCCCTTTCAGGGATGTGGCAGATGCCACTTCTCAGACAACAACGATTCAGACCCGCAGTTCGTTGGTCTCCTCCCATCACGGGTAGGAGCGCTTCTACTTCAGACAACGAACGAAAGGCGGAATCCGAACAGGTGCTGAGCACGCTCTGTCAGGCCGCCTCGGTTGCACGCAGCAGTGAATCCCGAACCGCGCTGGCCATCGGTAGACGAAGGCGGGGGTCGGAGCTGAGCCCGCGCACGAGCAACTCCGCGATGGCCGAAGGACAATCGGGCCGAACCGTTCTTATGTCGGGAATGCTGCCCCGAGCCAGGCTCCGAAGCGCCATACGGAGAGACTTGCCGGCGCATGGATGCCGGCCAGCGATCGATTCCCACAGCACGAGGTGCAGGCTCCAGAGATCCTGGGCCGGCGAGGGCGATGCACCCGCGAGCGCTTCCGGTGACAGGTAGAGGGGTGTCCCGACCACGTGCCCGGTGAGAGTCTTAGCGAGGTCACTATCTTCACAAGCGTCCAGCTCGTCGCAGGCGTTACGCAGATCGAGTTGGGACTTCTCCGCGAGGTGCGCGAGGCCAAAATCGAGCAGCTTGGGGGTGCCGTCCGCAGCGAGTCCGATGTTGCTCGGCTTCACATCGCGGTGCAGGAGCCCCCGAGCGTGCATCACTTCGAGAGCCGCTGCCACGTCGGCCGTAAGCTGAAGCATTTTTCTCGGAGCTTGGGGTGTGGTCACCTGGGGGGCCAGGCTTCCTTGCGCGAGGTACTCAACGACTAGGACCGGGACTCCCCGCCAGGTCTCGAGCCCGAAGATCAACGCCAGATTGGGGTGGAGGAAGCCTGCCATCGATCGGGCTTCCCTGCGCAAGCGGACGAGAGCGTCCGCGCGAAGATGCGGCAGTGTCTTGAGCGCCACGACTCGCTCGAGCGCGAGGTCGAGGGCGCGATAGACGATTCCCATTCCACCCTTCCCGAGAACGGTCTCGAGCCGGAACTTCCCCGCCAGTTCATAAGGGATCGCGGCAGGGACCAACTCCTGGCCGCAGGCACATCGGCCCTCGGCCCGCTCCTCCACGCGTCCACAGCGTAGGCACTGACCCGCCGGCTGATCCACGATCCGAGGGTCACCGCCCAAGAACGGGGCGCGCTCGACGATCGTCTCCGTGGCCAGAGACGCGGCCGAGGCGAAGGCGGTGATAACCCGCTTCTCGTCTCTCGTGTAGGGCAGACCGCCACGCGCTCCGCCGAGGACCAGTAAGGCTTGCGGCTGGCCATCGATGCCGAGGACGGGCGCAATCAGATGAGCGTCGGCGTCGGCGACCCACTGGCGGTCGGCTTCGATCAGCCATGGGAACAACGAGTCGGGCCCCTCTTCGGCGACCGTCGCCGGCTCTTGTGAGGAACCAACGAGTCGCGCGAAGGCGGAAGAGGAAGCCAGGGGTCGCAGGCCTCGCTCCACCCCCCGATAATTCTCTGGGCCATCGCGCAGGAGTAGAGTCGCGTGCTCTGCCGCCACGAGGTCGATGACGCAGCGGCTCACTGTCAAGCTGAGCTCCTGTGCCGAGCGGACCGTTTTCGCGTCGCGGCCGAAAGACGCGAGGACGAGCGCCAGGTCTTGGCGCCCTCTCATTAAGAGTCCTTGGACAGGCCCCAGGAGGGTACCGCGCAAAGAAAAGGCAACCCAACCGAGAGCGGTCAAGGCGAGCAGAGCAGGACCAGGAGGTTGCAGCAGGATCGCGGTCAGCGGGCGAGCCCTCTGCCGGTACAGGTAGGACACCAGCAGGAAGCCCGGCAGGAGGCCCAGCACCGCCAGGCCGCGGCGGGCCAGCGTGAGGCGCGCCCCGCGGCGCAGGAGTAGCCGCAGGGGCAGGAGATGGTGGGTGACGACGGCGTAGGTCGTAGTCAACGGAAGGGTCAAGAGAAAACCATTGAGGACCACCGCGAGCCAGGCCCGACTTTCGGGTTGGGTCGAGTACTTGTCGAATGCCGGCGACAGAGTTGCCGCCACGACGGCTCCGAAGAGCGGCACAAACCCGAGCGCCAAGCCGGAAAGGAACCAGCGCACACGGCGTCGCTCGGTCGAGCCCGCGAGGCGGCTTCGCGCCCAGGCGACGAAGGGCGCCGGCAAACACGAGCCGCAGAGGAGCAGCCAGTAGAGGCTCGCGCGTTGCCTTAACAAGGTCGCTCCAGCGGCTAGAGCAATGAGAGGGGAATCGGGTGCCAGGCGAGCCAGCACATTCAAAGCGCACAGGAGGAATCCCAAGAGACCCGTCGCCAGGACCGCGGCATCGACAACCCGAGCCCACCGGTCCAGCCGGACCACCCGTGGGAACTCACGGACGAATCGCCAGAGGAAGAACGCCAGGAAGGATCTGGTAGGAAGGCCGTGAAGACCGGCAACAGGGCCTTCGACGGCAGGAGAGGGGCTGCCAAGGGAAGAAACCTCTGCGAGGTGGCCGAGGCAATGCAAAGAAAACAGCCGCCCAGGGAGAGCACTCGCCGGTCGCGTCGGCCTGCGCGGCCGAGGACGACGCCGGCTCCGCCAAAAACAATGGCGGCGAGCAGAACGGGCAATGCCGGCAGAGGATTCCTGTCGGTTTCCCCGAAAAGCACTCCGAGGATCGCCAAGACGACCTGAGCGCCGGAAAAGAGAAACAGGGCGCGGAGCGCCCAGGGATGCCCAGGCACCTCGACGAGAGTGGCGGTGCTGGTGTTCCCCTGCAAGCTCAGTTGTTCAACCAATCTGAGACCGGCGACCGACTGGGTGAAAGGAGATCCGGCGAGCCGTTGATCGACCTCGTCCCAGTCGGTCACCGCCCCGTCCGCGACCGCGCCTGCTATGTGCTTCAAGAGCCGGGAAGGGTTAGGCAACCTGGACCTCCTCTGCGAGGCGAAGGAGCGCTCTCCGGACCGCCAGCTCGTGCAGCGTCTGGCGAGGACCGCCCGGTGGCAAGAGCAAGCTGCTCGTAACTGAACCCCATTTCGATCCGGGCCACGATCAACTCGTGATCACCGGGATCGAGCCGTCTCAAGGCGTCACGATAGCGAGCCGTGTTCTCGAGCGCGACCGCCCGATCCAGGGGTGAAGTGCCTGGATCAGGCAGGGCGGAAGTGAGCCCTCCCGAAGTCTCGACCTGGCCAGCCCGCCGGATTTCGTCCCGAATGCGGTTCCTTATGGACTCTTGCAAATAGGCGCGTACTGCCCGCCGCCGCTTGGGCTCGATACGGCCCAAGTGCCGGAAAAGATTGACCAACGCCTCCTGAACGAGGTCCACCGTGTCCATTCGCCTGCGCGCCCAGGAAGGGAGCCGTCCTCGCGCCCAGCGTTGCAGACCCGGTAGAAGATGCCCGAAAAGCCGGTTCAGCGCGGTCGAGTCACCCTGGCGAGCGCGGAGGAACAGGCGGAGAGAGGTGGTCAAGCCTGAGGCCGACTTGGAATCCTCGACGGCCCGCGGCGTCTTCTGGGCGTCTGCCGCCAAACCCCGGGGCGGAAGGGCGCCGAACCCCTCTGGACGTGGCGCCATTTCATCGGACGAAAGCTCTCGGCCGTTCGGTGGATGCTTCATACGGACGTTTGCTCGTGCAAAGAGATGTTAGCAGGGTCGAAAGCACTGGGTCAATTTTCGCCCGCCGCCAGTCGTGTTCGAAACGGCAAAGTTGTTCGTTCTCCAGTTACAGCAGCCCGGGAGTGACCGGGTCTAACGCAGGTTCAATGACCTGTCCGGAGCCACTCGCCGGCCGGGCAGGAAAGGAGATCGGATGCCGCCCCAGAAAGCAGCCAAGACCGCCGCACCGCAGACCTCGTGTGACCGCGGACCTGACATGCCTCACCCCAAGCCGCTCAAAGTCTCCGCCGGTCAGGCCGTCACCCTCGACTTCTTCTACTGCTTCACGCCAGGCCACATGATCGTGCGGCTTGACGACGAGGTCCTCGTTGACCGGCCGGTACCACCTCCCGCGACCGTCCACGTCGATATCACGCCGCTTTCCCCAGGCCTCCATACGCTGAGCTGGCTCTTCCATCCCGTCAGTCTCACCTGGAAGGCCGTATCCGAGATTTCCGTGGACGGCGCGGTCCAGCGCCGACGGACCGACGACAACTCAAGCCCTCTCCACTTGGTTCTCGACTCCGTCTTTCTGGAGGTCAAGTAAATGTGTCTATGGAAGATCGGATTTTTCATGATTGCTGTCAGTGCTTCGCCGCTCGTAGCAGCGCCGACCACCTGCCCCGACGGCAAGCTGGCTGTCGATGATACCCTGTTTAAAGCTCTTAAGGACGCGACGGCTGCGCTCGACAATAGTACTATTCCCTCGGACCGCCAGGTGGCGGCGCCAAGCACCGCGAGCGGCAGTCCGACGCTCGTAGATCATGCCTCTTTTCCCGCGGTTCTGGGGGCTGCCTTGAATGACGACCTCGTCACTACCAATGACCGGTCGGCTACGGTGGATTTGAATCTCTTCGCCTTCGAGACATTGACGCATTCTGATTACCTCTCATCGCAATCGAAATATCAAGAGCACACGACCGCCCGCAAGTTCGGTGGCTCGATTACGTTTGGAGGGACAGGAGACAAGTTCGATCGCAACGGCGACGGCAAAGTCGACGATCCCCTGATCGCGAAGGACCTAGGCGACATCATCGATTACGAATTGCGCTTCCGCTTGAGTCGGAGCACCGACCGGCGAGAGAAATACAATGCCGAAGCCCTCATCACGGCTATCACGGTCGTAGACGCGGAGCTCTTGCTGCAGTTTCACAACTTCAGGATGCTGCACGCCAACGAAATCAAGAACATGATGGACGAGGCAGGTTGTGCTCCAGAAGGCGATGTCAAAGCCCTTCTCGATCGATGGAAACAAGACCTCTCCGAGGTCGGTGCGTCGATCATTGAGGCAAATCGCGACCTCCAGATGGCCGTCGACAAGATCGACCTCCGGCCGGTGTGGAGCATCGTCGCGGGCGGCAGTGAGAGGCGCCAGCAGTTCGGGGCGAACTCCGTGAAGCTCGGCATTCGTGCCGAGCTCTTCAAATCGAAGGGGCACGAGAACACGCTCAACCTGGATTGGCTCCGAAAACAGTCTCTCTTCGGCATGCCCGAGATGAAAACGCTCAAGGGCTCCTTCCAGCACACCTATACATGGAAGAAGGGCAGCACCGTCGCGCCCGACGGAATCGACATCTCGGCGAGTGCCTCCTTTGAGCACACCCAGAACGTGCCGGACGTCAAGCACCCCGACATCTTCAAGGTGAACGCCAAGCTCGAATACCCCTTGACCAAGGCCATCAAGATTCCCATCTCGATCTCCTGGGCGAACCACACCGACCTATTGACCGACGAGCACGACATCCGCGGGCATGTCGGCTTCACAGTCGACTTCTCGAAGCTCACGAAGCCGGCCAACGACACCGTCAAATAACCCTCGATTTCGTTCCGGGCCGCCGGCCTCAGCGCCGGCGGCACGCGAACTACGCCGAGTGCTGCGCAGGACCCGAGGGCGATCGCCGGGCGCGGCCCCAGCACCTACTGGCCGACCGAGCGCTGCTGGGTGTACGAGGAGTACCACTCATCGGGCACCCTTCGGTTAGCCGACTTTTGACGCAGGATGGACAGGCTCCCCCAAGGAATCCTCAATGGGAGTGCTGCCATGCTTTACAACAGAATGGCCGGAGCTTGCCTGCCTAGCTGAGAGGCGACGACAGAATTCTTGGATGTCGTAGTTCGCCTCGGCAAAAAGGGCCTCTCGGGCCTGCCGTACTTCGGCCACGATTGGATCCTGCCATGTCTTTGCGGGGGAACGATCGTTAATCATTTTCTGCACCTCCTCTGAGCTCTTCCGGTGTGCACAGTACCGATGCTGAGTATTCTTGCTCCCTGCAAATCCTGTTGGGACGCACCCCCTACCCCGCCCGAGTCCCATCCGGCACCCCCCGTTCCGGAACCGCCAACGCCGGCGTAACGCCATCCGCGAAGCCAAGATCGAAGAGCATGGCCTCGGACACCTCTCCCGCCATCTTTCTTGGCTCCAAGTTGACGACGAAGAGCGCCTGCCGGCCCTGGATCTCCAGGGGATTGGGCCGCTCCTGCTTGATTCCGGCGAGGACCGTCCGCTTGTGGTCTCCGAAGCTCACGGTGAGGCGCAGGAGCTTGGCGGACTTTGGCACTTCCTCGACGCTCTCGATCGTGCCGACTCGGATGTCCAGGGCTTCTAAGGCGGAGAAAGGGACGGTGGGCTTGATCGGCGCGGGGGTCATCTTCACCCCACCCGCCGCGGCAACGCCGGCCGCAGGCCCAGGTGGTCCTCGAAGGGCTCGAAGGCGGGGTCGGAGTGGAGAAGGACCAGGTTCCAGCGCAGGCAGAAGGCGGCGATCAGGCTGTCGACGAGGTTGGGCGCCGGTAGGTGGTGCTCGGCGCAGAGGCGGTGGGTGTGGTCGGCGGCGAGCTGGGCGATCTCCCAGTTGCTGATCGGGTAGAGGGTGAAGTGGAGGAGGGCCTTTTTTGCGGTGTCATAGGAGTCCGGCTGGACGTAGCCGGCGAGGACCTCGGCGACGATGAGGTCGCCGGTCACCAGGAAGCCCTCTCCCAGGAGGCGGTGGAGATAGTCGGTCTCCCGCGATACCACCCCGTCGAAGTAGCCGGCCCAGACCGAGGTGTCAACGAGGATCTGCAACGGTTCCTGCCTTTCCCGATGCCCCCGGAGTCTCCTCGCCCTCCCAGCGGAGCCGGCCGCGGAGATCCCGCACCTCGCGCTGTCCGTGCAGCCGGAGGAGCGTACGGAGCGCCTCCTCGACCACCGCCCGCTTGGTCTGCTTGCCCGTCAAGGCCGTGGCGCGGGCCATCAGCTCGTCGTCCAGATGGATGTTGGTGCGCATCGTTTTTCCTCTCGTCAATACACCCTATCGTAGCATGGAGGTGTAGAATCGGAGCCCGGCGGATCGTCCGAGCTACGAACAAACTCGTCTTCATGGCGTAAATATACAGTGATGCATCGTCGCCGTGTATTTTTCGGTGGAAATCTCGCTGCATGGGTAGTGGAGGGGCCCTCTAGGGGACAAAGATACACCCCGACGAGCCATTAAGGTATATGCGTGAGTGACTCCGCTCCCTCCACCGGGGTGGAGCGAGAGTTGTCGCGGCTTTCGTACACCTCAACATCCCGGTAAGGTGTATGAATGAGGGGGAAGCGTGGTTTATCGACGAGTGGAGGAGTTTTTTCGGCTCTGCGCGGTGTATTGGGAAGGCGTCAATGTGTAAGGAGCCTTCCCTCCGGCGATTCCACCCGGGCCCAGGGCTTTTGTAAGCTCGCTGTCAAGCCCGGAGAGGGGAGATCCTGGCCCGGACCCGCCTCTGCTAGACTGCGCGCCTATGGGTCGCAAGCTCCTGCGTGCTCTCGGCATGCTCGCCTATGCCGCCTTCGTCGTCCTCGCCTTCACTCTCGCGGCCTACCTGTCATTCAGCTTCTTCGTGCGGAGCGGGGTGACCCCGGTGCCTTCGGTCGTGGGGATGACGCGGGCCGAGGCGAGCAACGTCCTCGTCGAACGGGGCATCGTCGTCCGCGCGGTGGCCAGCCAAGGGGCGCTACGACGACAAGGTGCCGGCCGGGCGGGTGCTTCGCCAGATCCCCGATGCGCGGACCCTGGTGAAGCGGGGGAGCGGGGTGCAGCTCGTCCTCTCCCTCGGGCCGCAGCGGGTCGACGTGCCGGATCTCGCGGCGAAGACCTTCCCGGTCGCCCAGGTGACCCTCTCGGGGAGCGGCCTGATCGTCGGCCGGACCCTCTCCGCCTTCATTCCCGGACACGAGACCGGAACGGTGGTGGCCCAGGACCCCGACCCCGGCGCCGCGGTGCCGCCCGCCTCGCCGGTCGACGTCCTCCTCGCCCTCCCGGCGCCGGGGGAGCGCTACATCATGCCGGACCTCGTCTACCAGCAGTACGACCGCGTCCGCGCCTTCTTCGAGCGCGAGAAGTTCCGCCTGGGGAACGTCAAGTACGAGCGCTACGAGGGGGTCGCCGCGGGGGTCATCCTGCGCCAGTTCCCCCTCCCCGGCCACCCGCTGTCCCAGGACGATCCGGTCTCGCTCGTCGTCGCTACCACGGAGGACGTACCGGGATGAGGCTCGCCCCTTCCATTCTCTCTTCCGACCTGGCGGACCTGAAGGGCGTCATGGCGGTCTGCGAGGCCGGCGGCGCCGACCTCGTCCACTTCGACGTCATGGACGGCCATTTCGTCCCCAACCTGTCCTTCGGCATCCCCGTCCTCGCCGCGCTCCACCGGAACACCCGGCTGCCGATCGACGTTCATCTCATGGTGGAGGCGCCGGACCGGCTGCTCGGGGACTACCTGAAGGCCGGGGCGGCGCGGGTGGCGGTCCACTGGGAGGCGGTCGTCCACCTCGACCGGGTCCTCGCCCAGATCCGCGAGGGCGGTGCCGAGGCCGGGGTGGCGATCAACCCGGCGACCCCCGTCGAGCTCCTCGTCGACGCCCTGCCGCGCCTCGACTACGTCCTTGTGATGTCGGTCAACCCGGGCTTCGGCGGCCAGACGTTCCTCTCCGGGGCCCTCGACAAGGCCCGGCGGCTGCGGGATCTCGTGCGGCGGCTGGGGGTGAAAGTCGAGATCGAGATGGACGGCGGCATCGAGCGCGATAACATTCGTCAGGTGGTCACGGCAGGCGTCGACGTCTGCGTCGTGGGCTCCGCGATCTTTTCGGCCCCCGATCCGGTGGCTACCATGTCCGAGTTGCGGAGAAGCGCTCGGTCGGAGACGGTATGACAAGAACTTCGAAGCTGATCCCTCGGGTGCCGCGCCGGGCCGTTTTCGCCGCGCTCGCCGCCCTTTCCCTCTTGGCCGGTCTGCTCTTGACCGGCTGTCACCACGGCCGTCCCAAGCAGGACCCCGTCCTCCAGCTCTCGGCGGAGGAGTCCTTGACTCAAGGCAAGGCCTGGCTCGCGAAGGAGAAGTACGCGCGGGCGCGGCCCTACTTCACCCACGCCTACGAGGTCGAGCCCAACTCGGTGAACGGCCGCGAGGCGCTGCTCCTCGCCGCCGACACCTACTACCTGGAGGGCGGCTCGACCAACTTCATCCAGGCCGAGGCCAAGTACCGCGACTATCTGAACCGCTTCCCCACCAGCGACCAGGCGCCCTACGTGCAGTTCCAGATCGCCAACAGCCTGGCGAAGCGGATGGAGCGGCCGGACCGCGACCAGGCGGTGACCCGGAAGGGCTATGAAGCCTACCAGGACCTGATCCGTCTCTATCCCACGAGCGAGTACGCCGCCCAGGCCCAGGAGCAGGTCGAGGTGGTGCGCGCCAACCTGGCCGAGCACGAGTTCATGGTCGGCCGGTTCTATATGCGCTACGGCTCGCCGCAGGCGGCGGCCGAGCGCTTCCAGTATCTCTTGAAGACCTACCCGCGCTACGCAGCGCGGGACAAGGTCATGTACTACATGGGGCTGGCCTACGGCCTGAGCAGCAACCCCGAGGAGTCGCAGAAGGCCTTCGACCGGTTGAAGAAGGAGTATCCGCAGAGCCCCTACATCGCGGAGATCTCGACGCCGAAGAAGGCAGGAGGAGCGTAAGCACCGATGAGAATCCCGAAGCACCTGGTCCTGGCCGCCCTCCCCCTCCTGGTCACCGTCCTCCCCGGCCTGATCGCTACCGGCTGCACCGGTACCGCCCTCCGGCCCGATACCGGGATCTCGGATAACGAGCTCCGCGAGCTCAAGAGCCGGGTCGTCGAGCTGCAGCAGAAGGCGGCGGTCTCGGAGGTCGAGATCGCCCGCCTGCGCGAGGAGATCGCCGCCCTCCAGGCCGCCCCGGGCGGCCGGCGGAGCTCGCTGTCCTCCAGCTCTCCATCGTCGATCTCGTCGATCTCGTCGGTGCCCTCTTCGGTGCGGCGGACCCCGCCCGCGAGCCGCCCTACCGCCTCCGCACCGGCACCGCCGGCACCGTCGCGGAGCGAAGAGCGCTCGGGGGACGTCGTCCGCGAGCGGCGCGAGTCGGCGATCGAGGAGGTGGACGTCCCCGAGCCGGACCGGCCGGCCCCGTCTCCCGCCCCCTCGTCGGCCACCCGGCCGACCCGGCCGTCGGCATCGACGCCATCGACGACTTCGTCGAAGCGCGCCGCGACCTCCCCGCCGCCGCCCCTCCCGAGGCCGCCGGTGGAGAGCGCGCCGCCCGCACCGGCGAGCGCCGCGCCCTCGTCCACCCTCCCTCCCGGCCCGGTGGTCACCGGCGCCGGGGAGGCGGCCGAGACGCTCCCGCCCGCCGCCCAGGCGCTCTACGACCGTGGCTACACCCTCTATCACCAGGGGCACTACGTGGATGCCGAGGCGAGCTTCCAGCGCTTCCTCCAGAGCGAGCCCAAGAGCGAGCTGGCCGACAACGCGCTCTACTGGATCGGCGAGTGCCGATACTCGCGGCGCGACCTGCGGGGCGCCCTCTCCGCCTTCCGCGAGACCGTCGAACGCTACCCGCAGGGCAACAAGGTGCCGGACGCCATGCTGAAGGCCGGGCAGACGATGGAGGCCCTGGGCGACAAGGAGGGGGCGCGGACCACCTACAAGGAGGTCACCCGGCGTTTCCCCAACACCGCCGCTGCGGCGGCCGCCGACGAGCGGCGCACCAAGCTGCCATGAGGGACCGGCGCGAAGCGCCCGAAGGAGCCCGCCCGCAGGTTCAAACGGGCCGGGATTCGCGGCCAAAGCCTCAGGGACAACTTGAGGTTCACCCCGGTAAACCTTGACAGCCGAAGACGAACGGTGTAGCTTAGTCTATAGAGAATTCACTATAGGTGGCGAATCCCTCCCGCAACAGGAGGCTCCATGAACGCGCGGTTTTCGGGTGTTGTGACGGCGACGCTCCTCGCCACGGCGATGGCGTCGCTGGGGGTATCCGCGGTCGACGCGGCGGATCGACCGCCCAAGGGTCTCCATCTCGTGGGGGACCATTGGACGGCCTGGAATCCGCCCACGCCGGACCCCGGCGTGCAGGTCTACACGGTCGTCAAGGGCGACACCCTGTGGGCCCTCGCCAAGAAGTACTACAGCGACCCCTATCTGTGGCCTCAGCTGTGGGAGAAGAACCAGTACATCCTGGACGCGCACTGGATCTACCCCGGCGATCCGCTGGTGGTCGGCATCCAGGTGACCCCGGGGGAGAACCTCGCCCAGACCGGCGGTTCGACGGGGACGGCGGCGACGGAGATCCCGTCGAGCGGCGACCCGGGCAGCCCGGAGAAGCCGGCCGCCAAGCCGGTGCCGGACATCAAGGGCGTCCTCTCGGCCGGCGCCGCCGCCGGCTCGCCGATCCCCCTGGGCGGCGAGAGCGACATCGACTGCAGCGGCTACATTGGCGACCTTCAAGAGTCGTTCCCCTACTCGATTGTGGGCTCGGAGTACGACGTCCTCTCGCCGCAGTTCGACACCCACACCGGCAACGTCCAGCAGGGGATCTACGGCCCGGTGGGCACCGTCAAGTACGGGCTCTCGACGGGCGACATCATCTATCTGAACGGCGGCCGCGCCCGCGGCCTGGTGCCGGGCGAGCTCTTCACCATCATCAATCCCGACCGCGAGGTGCGGCACCCGGCGACCGGCGAGCTCTTCGGCCGCTTCTACCGCTACCTCGGCCGTGCCCGGGTGCTCTCGGTCCAGGAGAACACGGCGATCGCCGAGATCTCCCACTCCTGCGATCCGATCGTCGTCGGCTCCCTCCTCCAGGCCTACCAGCCGGAGCCGGTGCCCCTCGCCCGGCCGACCGCCATGCGCCCGGTCAACTACCCGGCGGAAGGGGAGAAGGTAGCGAGCGGGCCGTCGATCGTCCTCTCGAAGGACGACATCGTCTCTCTCGGCGAGGATGCCATCGTCTGGATCGACCGCGGCGCCAACGCCGAAGTCACCCCGGGCGACATCTACACCATCTACCGCCCGAACCGCCCCGGTCTGCCGCCCGTCGTCCTCGGCGAGTTGGCCGTGCTGTCGGTCCACTCCAAGTCGGCGGTGGCGAAGATCCTGCGGTCGCGCTACACCATCCACGTCGGCGACCGTCTCGACCTCAAGTAGGCGCGAGACGGCAGGCTTCCCGGTCCTTCCGGACCGGGGGCCTGTGGTATTCTTGATGGGCACCCCCCATCCAAGGAGCAAACATTTGGCCGAGCAAAATCTCAACGGACGTTTGCACCAGATCGTGGACGAGCTGGTCCGCCGGGGCGTCACCCTGGAGCAGGCCCGGCGGGAGTTCGAGCGCCAGTTCATCGTCGCCTCTCTCCAGTGCAACCAGGGCAACTTCTGCCGCTCGGCGCGCTCCCTCGGGGTGCACCGGAACACTCTGCGCAACAAGGTCTGCGACCTGGGGATCCTCTCCGAGGACTACAACCTGCCGGGGAGCCGCTCCGCTCGCCGCAGGAACCCGGTCACCTAAGAAGGGGGCTCGAAGCCCTCCTGGTCTCTGCCGCCTTCGGGCGCTTCCCGGCGACCTCCGCCGGTTTTCCGCCCCTACCTGGCACGTATCTCGCAAACTTAGAACGGTCGATATCCGTGTACCGCCCGAGTGCATTCCGGGGTGGTCGACCGCTGTTTGACAGCGCGTGCCCATTTGGCGGGTGCGCATGACACAAGGAGGAGCATGCCGATGAGACTCCAACCCTCGCGGGGGTCTTTCACCGTGCTCGCCACCTTCCTGGTGCTGGCGATCTCGTTCGATTCCTCTCCCATCCTCCCTTCGATCCCCAAGGACAACCGGCCCGCTCCCGATCCCCGGACCTTCGCCCTGGTGGAAGAGCTCACCGGCCACGCCGCGCGGGTCGCCGCTGCCGGCGATGTTGCCGGAGTCGCCGGAGAGGCCGGCGCGGGACGGAATGGAGAGTTCCAGGCAATGCGGCGGGAGGACCTCGACTCCGCCCTCTCCCCCAACCCGCACGGTTTCGAGCTGTGGAGCGGCGCCCGGCAGCATGGCGCCGAGCTCGACGTGGTGAGGAAGCTCCCCTTCGGCCGCGCCATGGCGCGGGCGGCGGAGCGCCACCGGGTGGACCCGCTGCTCCTCGCCGCCATCGTCGAGAACGAGTCGGCGTTCGCCCCGGATGCCGTCTCCTCCGAGGGGGCGATCGGCCTCATGCAGCTCATCCCGGAGACCGGCGAGCTCTACGGCAAGACCGACCTCTTCGATCCCGTCGTCAATCTGGAGGTGGGGAGCCAGTACATCGGGGCCCTCCTCGACCGCTATCACGGCGACCTGGCGCTCGCCCTGGCGGCCTACAACTGCGGCCCCGCCACGGTGACCCGCTACGGCGCGGTGCCGCCGTTTCGAGAGACCCGCGACTTCGTCAAGGGGGTCCTCGCCCGCTACGTCGAGCACCGCCAGAGCGCCTGGAAGCGATCGAAGGAGAGCACGGACCTCCTCAGCAGCCGGGGAGGAACGGGCCGGGAAGCGGGTCTGGAAGCGGGCCAGGAAGCGGGAATAATGGGAAGGTTGGAGGGGGGGCGGAGCTTCCTCGGCAGGGACCGGCGGTCCCTGTTGGAAGGGCCGCTCTCCAGAAGCTCTACGCTCTTGGGCCGCTGAGGGGCGCCCATCCAGACAGACCAGATAAGGATGATATCGAGCCCGGAACGCCCTGGGGGGATTCTCCCTAGGTGTTCCGGGTGTCGGTGGTGGTAGTGGTGGTCTTGTCGTCGAGCCGATCGGTCCGGCGGGGCTCGTCGTCGGCCCCCTTCATCCCCTGCTTGAAGTTGCGGATCCCTTCGCCGAGGCCCTTGCCGATGCCCGCGATGCGGCTCGACCCGAAGAGGACGATGATGATGAGGAAGATGATGAGGAGCTCTGGGACACCGAGGCTAGGCATGGCGATTCTCCAGCTGGACGGCGGAAGGGCCGCCCGAGTGCTTTAGGCGACAGTCTAACAGATCAGTGCTCCGGGGTTTCGAGAGCGGGACGGGAAGGCATCCGGCTTGAAGCCGGCTCCTGCGGGCGGGCTCCTTCGGGCGCTTCGCGCGGAGTCGCCCGTCCTCGGGACCCGACTTCAAGCCAGGATCGGACGGAAGCGCCGGGCGAGACCCGGGGCGAGGGCCGCGGCCTCGGGGAGCTGATGGAGGTGGTCCAGGAAGCGGCCTAAGGTGCGCGGGATGAGCGGCAGGTGGCGGGTGGCGCCGCGGCGGGCGAAGGCGGCATAGGTGCCCACCGCCTTGAGCGTCCGCTGGGCGGCGGCGCGGTGGTAGCGCCGGCGCTCGGTCGGGGAGGGCGCCGCCTCGGCGAGGAGCGCCGCCTCGACCTCGGGGGGAGGGAAGAGGGTGTCGTTCAAGAGCGAGGCGAGATCGTAGCCGGGAGGGCCGAGGCGGAGGTCCTGGTGGTCGAGGACCCCGACCCCCGGCAGCTCGGTTTCGGGGTCGCCGGCACCGGGCGGCAGCGGCATGAGGTTGCGCGCCATGAAGTCGCGATGGCAGGGGACCGCCGGGTCCTCGGCGAGCCGGGCGCAGAGCTCGGAAAGCAGATCGCCGAGGGCGGCCGTCTCGCCCGCGTCACCGAGGAGACCGCGCGGTTCGAGGAAGAGCTCCCAGGTCTGCCGGAGCTCCTTTTCCAGCAGCTCGCGGCCGAGAGGGGGCGAGAGGGGGGCGACGCGCGCTGGCGGCAGGCCGGCGATCCGCCGTGCCTCGACGAGAGCGGCCTTGAAGTAGGGCTGGAGCTCGCTCCACGGCCGGCCGGTCGAGAGGGCCCAATCGGCGAAAGTGAGGGGGCCCAGGTCTTCGAGGAGCATGACGCCCTGGTCGCAGTCCGCCGCGAGCACCCGTGGCACCCGGACCCCCGCTTTTGCGAGGAGGTCGGTCGTGGCGAGGAAGCGCGGGCAAGTGGCGCGGATCTCGGGCGGGTAGGTGGCGAGGATCGCCGACCTGCCGTCCGCGAGCGCCAGCCGCGCGTAGCGGCGGGGAGAGACGTCGCCGGCCAAGGGGGTGAGCGCCGCGACGGGGTGGCCGCTCGCCGCGAGCCAGGTCTCGAGCTCTGTGCTCGGCTCCACTTTTTAAACCCTCCACGAAAGGCGGCAAGGCTACCACGCTGGGGGTACCGGCTCCGTTCGATCCTGCGGGCGGCCTCCTTCGGGCGCTTCGCGCAGCCAGTCGCCCGTCCGCTCCAGGCCGGCCGAGAGGGCCGGGAATGCGGCTTTCCCCCGCCCTGTTGGAGGCGGAGCGAGGTTTGACACCCCGCGCCGGGCGAGCCCATAATCCGCCCACGGCTAGAAGGATCCACGGGGAGAGGGGACGGGGAGGTACAGCCGGGAGGAATTACGCTGGACGACAAGCTCCATCAGATGCTCAAGGATCTGCGCCGCGCGCTCTCCGACGCCATTTCGGAATCGTCGGAGGTGAGCCGCAGTCTGCGCAGGATCCGCGAGGAGGGCTACTCGCTCTACCTGCTGGTGGACTGCAAGCGGGAGAGCAGCGACGGGGAGCCGCTCGCCCTCTCGCCGGCCGGGCGGATGTCCTCGAGGTCCACCTCGTCCTCCTCGGCGAGCTCCTCGCCGTCCTCGTCGGGGGCCGATCCCTGTTTCCAGATCAACGGCCGCGACCTCTCCTTCTTAAAGTCGATCGGGATCGACCCGACCCGCCGCCTGCGCCGGCGTCGCACGACCCTCTAGGCTTCCCCCCGCGCCCCCGGTGGCGCCTGCGGATCATGGAACCCCCAACGATAACGACCGCGAGCGTCGAGACGACCCCGGCTTCCGTCGTCTCCGATCTCAATCTCGACGCCGACGCGCGCCCGGACGTCCTCGGCCTGTCGCTGCCGCGCCTCAGAGAGACCCTGGCGCCGGTCCTCGACCGGCCGTTTCGGGCGGCGCAGATCTGGGAGGCCATCCACCGCCGCGGGGTGCTCGACTTCGCGGCGATGACCGACCTCCCCCAGGGGATGCGCGAAGAGCTTGCGGCCGGCTTCCGGCTCGGCCTCCCCGAGATCGCCGAGCGCCGGGTGTCGACCGACGGCACCGCCAAGTATCTCTTCCGGCTCCCCGGGGCCGCCACCGTCGAGGCGGTCGACATCCCCGACCGCGACCGCCGCACCTTCTGCATTTCGAGCCAGGCCGGCTGCGCCCTCGCCTGCACCTTCTGCGTCACCGGCTTCTGGGGCGCCGGCCGCAACCTGACGGCGGGGGAGATCGTGGCTCAGGTGCTGGCGCTCCGGAGGCACGGCGGCCTGGGGATCGGCGACGGGGTCAACCTGGTCTTCATGGGGATGGGCGAGCCGCTCCTCAACCTGGCGAACTTGAAGGCTGCGATCGAGCTCCTCTCGGAGACCATCTCGCCGCGCCGCATCACCGTCTCGACGGTGGGGGTGGTCCCCGGCATCGAGGAGATGGCGGGCTGGGAGCGGCGCCCGAACCTCGCCGTCTCGCTCCACGCACCGGACGACGAGCGGCGAAGCCGAATCATGCCGATCAACCGCACCTATCCGCTCGCCGAGCTCTTCGCCGCCCTCGACCGCTATCCCCTGGAGAAGGGGCGCCGGATCACCTACGAGTACATCTTGATCCGCGGCCTGAACGACGCCCGGAGCGACGCCGACCGTCTGGCCAAGCTCCTCCGCGGCCGAAAGGCCAAGGTGAACCTCATCCCGATCAACCCCGACCCGGTGCTCGGCGACTCCATGGTGCCGCCCTCCGACGCGGCGATCCAGGCCTTCCAGGAGCGCCTCTTGAGCCACGGCCTCACCGCCACCGTCCGCCGCCGGCGAGGGGAGGACGTGAGCGCGGCCTGCGGTCAGCTGCGGGCGTTCGGGCGGGAGGCGCGGGGGTTCCGGGCTAGCGGAACAGGTCCAGGAGCGGGATCGCGAGCCCCGGAAGGAGCGGGGTCGTGAGGACGTCCCCGGCCTCCGCCGAGAGCTCGGCGGCCAGCTCGAATCTCCCGCCCTTCGCCCGGTAGACCCGGACCCGGGCGGTCGCCGGATCGAAGAACCAGCACTCGCGGACGCCGAAGAGCTCGTAGCGGGAGAGCTTCTCCCCCTCGTCCAGCCGGCGGGTGCTCTCGGACAGGATCTCGACGACGAGATCGGGGGCGCCCTGGATGTTCTTCTCGGCGACGATCCCCGCCCGCTCGTTCGAGATAAAGAGGAGATCGGGTTGGAGGACGTCGTGCCGGGAGAGGACGACGTCGATGGGAGCGGCGAACAGCTCGCCGAGCCCGGAGGACTCGGCGAAAGCGCCGAGCCGGAGCGAGAGCCGCATGGAAAGCCGCTGGTGTCTCGGCAGGGGGGCTGGGGACACGCAGGGGTCTCCGTCGACGATCTCGTGGCGCTCTCCATCCGCGGGAAGGAGCGCGTAATCCTCGTAGGTGAACTTGCGTCGGGCAGCGTCTCGAACGGCCATGGTGGCTCCCCTAGAGCGTTTTAACATCGTAACACATGCCTATCGGGGCTCCTCTGCCTCAACCCGGCTCCAGATGAACGCCAGGTTCCGCCCCGCCCCCTTCCCCTCCCGTCGATAGCTCGACAGCCGCGCCGTCTCGCAACGGGTGCAGATCGGCAGGGCGGTGACGTCCGCGACCCCGGCCGCCTGGAGCTGGTGGGTGGCGGCGCGGAGGAGATCGAGGTGGGGGCGGCCGCCGGGATGGGGCACCACCGCCTCTAGGGTGCTCGCAGAGGCGATCTGCGCCGCCACCTCCTCCCCCACCTCGTAGCAGCAGGGGCCGATCGCCGGGCCGATCCAGGCCGTCCAGCCTTCGGGGTTGCCGAGCGCTCCGAGGGTCGCCGGGATCACCCCCGCGGCGATCCCCCGCCAGCCGGCATGGACCGCGGCGACTCTGGCGACATTGCCCTCTCCGGAGGGTCCGGCGAGGAGGACCGGCACGCAGTCGGCGGTGACCACCGCGAGAGCGAGGCCGGGGAGGTCGGTCGTCAGGGCGTCCCCCTCGCCGCATTCGCCCGGAGCGGCGGCGGGGAGGACCCGGGCGGAGTGGATCTGCCGCGCCCAGGCGACGGGGAGATCCGGTTCGCCGATCCGCGCCAGCACCTCGTCCCGCCGGCCGGCCGGGCCGCGGCCCACGAAGCGGACCTCGATCTCCCCCCGCCGATCCTCCCAGACCGGGTAGCCTCCACGCTCGAACGGTCCCTCAATTCGCATGCGGGCATTGTAAGGGTCCCGCGGTAAACTACCGCCGCGATGACCCACGGTGCGTACGAAGCGGTGATCGGCCTCGAGGTCCACGTCCAGCTGCTGACGGCGAGCAAGATGTTCTGCCGCTGCCCGAACCGCTTCGGGGCGGCGCCGAACACCCTCGTCTGCCCGGTCTGCCTGGGTTATCCGGGCACCCTGCCGGTGGTCAACCGCCACGCCGTCGACCTCGCGGTCAAGCTCGCCCTCGCCCTCGGTTGCGAGGTGCGGGAGCGCTCGGTCTTCGCGCGCAAGAACTACTTCTATCCCGATCTCCCCAAGGGCTACCAGATCAGCCAGTTCGACCAGCCGCTCGCCGAGGACGGGGCCCTGCCGCTCGACGCTGTCCGACCGGGCGGTGCGCATCGAGCGCCTCCACCTGGAGGAGGACGCCGGGAAGCTCCTCCACGAGGCGCCCGGCGGCGGCGCGCTCCCGGGGGAGAGCCTGGTCGACTTCAACCGCTGCGGGGTCCCCCTGGTCGAGATCGTCTCCCGCCCCGACATGGCGAGCGCCGCCGAGGCCCAGGACTATCTGCAGACCCTCCACCAGCTCCTCCTCTATACCGGGACGAGCGACGGCAACCTGGAGGAGGGGAGCCTGCGCTGCGACGCCAACGTCTCGGTCCGCAAGGTGGGGGAGACCCGGCTCGGCACCAAGGCCGAGGTCAAGAACTTGAACTCCTTCAAGAACGTGGGACGGGCGATCGAGTACGAGATCGAGCGCCAGATCACGCTTCTGGAGGGCGGCGGCCGGGTGGCCCAGGAGACCCGGAGCTTCGACGCCGACGCGTCGGTCACCCGCCTCCTGCGGAGCAAGGAGGAGGCGCACGACTACCGCTACTTTCCGGAGCCCGACCTGTTCCCCCTGGTGCTGTCGCCCGAGCGCATCGCCGAGGACGCCGCGGCGCTCCCCGAGCTCCCCTGGGCCCGGCGGGCGCGCCTCGCCTTGCAGTACGGGCTCTCGCTCGCCGACGCGCGGGTGCTCTGCGCCGACCGCGAGCTCGCCGACTACTACGAGGCGGCCGCCGCCGCCCTCCCCGGCAATCCCAGGGGACCGAAGGTGGTCGCCAACTGGGTGATGGGGGAGATCCTCCGCGAGGTCAAGGAGCGCAAGCTGGACTTCGTGGCGTTGGGGGCGGCGCTGCCGCCAGCCCGCCTGGCCGCCCTGGTCGCCATGGTCGACTCGGGCGAGCTTTCGGGGAGCGCCGGGAAGGAGGTGCTGGCGGCGATCTGGGGGACGGCCGAGGAGCCGGCGGCCGCCGCCTCCCGGCTCGGGCTCCTCCAGGTGAGCGACAGCGGCCAGATCGAGGGCTGGATCGCGGCGGTGATCGAAGAGAACGCCGGGCCGGTCGCCCAGTACCGGGCCGGCAAGACCCAGACCCTGGGCTTCCTGGTCGGCCAGGTGATGAAGCGCTCCGGCGGCCGTGCCGAGCCGCCCCTCGTGCAGAAGCTCCTGCGCCAGGCTCTGACCGGCGGCGAAGCCGCGGCCGGTTGACCGCAGCCCACGGGCTCCGCCGTGATCCAGTTCTTCCACGTCAGCAAGCTCTACCCCGGGGGGCAGGCGGCCCTCTCGGACCTGACCTTCGACATCCCGCGCGGCCAGTTCCTCTTCCTGACCGGGGCGAGCGGCGCCGGCAAGACGACGCTCCTCAAACTCATCTTCCGCGAGGACGTGCCGAGCGAGGGGCAGATCGTCGTCAACGGCCGGAACGTCTCCTCGATTCCGCCGGGGAAGATCCCCTATCTCCGGCGGTCGATCGGCGTCGTCTTCCAGGACTTCCGGCTGATCGCGCGAAAGACCGTCTTCGAGAACGTCTCCTACCTGCCGCGGGTCCTCGGCCTCGACTTGAAGGCCCAGCGGGCGATCGCCTACCAGACGCTCCGCCGGGTGGGGCTCGCGCACCGCATGAACGCCTTTCCGGAGCAGCTCTCGGGCGGCGAGCAGCAGCGGGTCGCCATCGCCCGCGCCCTCATCAACGATCCCGAGATCCTGATCGCCGACGAGCCGACCGGCAACCTCGACCCCGATCTCTCGCAGGAGATCCTAAGGCTCTTCCTCGAGGTCAACCTCCGGGGGACGACGGTGCTCCTCGCCACCCACGACCGCGACACCATCGAGCGGGTGGGCCGCCGGGTGATCACCCTGGAGCACGGCCGTCTGGTGTCGGACGTCGAGCTCCTCGGCAAGGACCCGCCACGGCTCCAGCTGCCGCCGGAAGAGCTGGAGCGGCCGGAAGGGCCCGGCGTCCCGCCATTTCCCTCGCCGGACGACCGGGGCCCGGCTCCGGAGCTGCCAGCAGCTGCCGGAATCGCCGGAGTTGCCCGAGTGAGCCTCTTCCAGGCTCTCCGCTACTTCTTCCGCGAGGCCCTGGTGAACCTCGCCCGAGGTTTCCGGGTGAGCCTGCTCGCCGTCCTCACCATCGCCGTCAGCCTCACCCTGGGCGGGGTCTTTCTCCTCGCCAGCCGCAACCTCTCGGGGGCGGTCGAGCGCTGGCGGGCCGAGACCCGGGTGGTGATCTATCTCAAGTCGGAGGTGACGACGACCGACCTCGCGCGGCTGGCGGCCGAGGCCGGGCAGCCGGCCTGGGTGACCGCGGTCCAGCCGGTCTCGGCGGCCGCCGCCCGGCAGCGCTTCCGCGACATCTTCCCCAGCCTCTCCGGCCTCGTCGAAGGGCTGGGCGAGGAGCCGCTGCCGCCCTCGCTGGAGGTCGCCGTCTCGCCGAGCCAGGCGCCGCCGCGGGAGCTCGCCCACTGGCTCGACCTCTGGCGCCAGCGACCGGAGGTCAGCATCGTCGACGACGACCGGGAGTGGCTGCGCCAGCTGGAGACCCTGGTGGCGGTGGTGCGGGGGGTGGGGCTCGCCCTCGGAGCGGTGCTCCTGGGGGCGGCGATCTTCACCATCGCGAGCGTCATCCGGCTCACCGCCTACCTCCACCGCGAGGAGATCTCGGTCATGCGCCTCGTAGGGGCGACGGAGTTCTTCATCCGCGGCCCCTTCTACGCCGAGGGGCTGCTGCAAGGATTTCTGGGCGCCCTCTTAGCCCTCGTCGGCCTCTACGCCACCTATCACCTCGTCCACGCCCGAGCCGCGAGCTCGCTCATCGCCGCCATGCTGGCGACCGACTTCCTGGGCCGGAGCGAGATCGGCTTCGTCCTCCTCCTGGGGATGGCGGCGGGGTTGCTGGGAGCGGTGGCGTCGCTCCGGCGGGAGTCGCTCTAGGGACTGGGCGCTCCCGCCAGCCGTTCCTTCAGCCGGAGCGCCGCCGGGTTTTCCGGGGCGAGCGCCAGCTCCCGGGCGTTCCATTCCCGTGCCGCGGCCAGGTCCCCCTCCTTGAAAGCCAGGAGGGCCCGGTTGTGGAGGGCTTTGAGGTTCTGAGGATTGAGCGCCAGGGCGCGGTCGAGGTGGGCCTTCGCCTCCGGCAGTCTCCCCATCGCCAGATAGGCCCCGCCGAGATTGCTCTGAGCGTCGTCCGAGCGCGGTTCGAGCGTCGCCGCCCGGTCGTAGAGGCCGCGGGCGGCGGGGAGGTCACCGGCGCGGGCGGCGAGGTTGCCCAAGTTCAGGTAGGAGAGGAAGTCCTCCGGGTTGCTCGCGAGCGCCGCGCGGTAGTGCGCCGCCGCCTCCTCCGGCTGGCCGCGATCTTCCGCCAGGCGGGCGAGGTTGTAGTGAACGAGGTCGAGCCGCGGGGCGAAGCCGGCGAGCCGGGGGAGGACGAGGGCGGCGAGCACCAGGAGACCGAAGCCGAGCGCTCGCCGCCGCCGACCCTCCCGGAGAGCCGCGACCCCTTCTGCCACGGGCACCGCGCCGAGGAGCAGCAGGGCGGGGACGACGGGCAGGCGGTAGCGCGAAAAAAGAAAGAAGACGACGGTCGAGGCGCACCAGGCGAGAGCGAAGAGGAGGGCCGGGGCGAAGGGGCCGGGCCGGCGGCGGACGAGGAGGAGACCCACCGCCGCGAGGAGAGCGGCGCCGCCGAACTCCAGGAGCGGCAACCGGAGGACGGGCGAGAGCTCCTTCAGATAGTAGTAGTCGACCGCGTCCGGCTGCTCGTACCAGCTCCAGAAGAGGCGGAGCTTGTGGAATTGCAGGCGCAGGTACGCCCCGGGGTTCGCCCGCGCCCAGGCGAGGGCCCGGCCCAGCCAGTAGCGCGACACCTCGCCCGCCGAGAGCCGGCGCCCGAGGGCCGCTTCGGCGACCCGGGTCGGCTCCTGCCGTTCGAGAGCGGGGATCTGCTTGCCGGGGACGATCGGCCGGTAGGTGCCGTCCGCCTGGGCGTTGTTGCCGATGTAGAAGTTGACGCCCCCCTGGGAGGTCGTGGGGAGGGGCTCGCCCCCCACCCAGGCGTTCCTGAGCGCCACCGGCACCAGGGCGAGAACGGTGCCGAGGAGGAGGGCGCCGCCGTCCCGCAGGAACTGCCGGCGGGGTTGCCGCCAGGCGAGGAGAGCGAGGCAGGGCGCGATCAGGAGGGCGTTCTCGCGGAGCAGGGCGAGCCCCCCGGCGAGCATCCCAGCCCCGAGCCAGCGCCCGAACGAAGGCCGCGCCCGCGCCGCGGCGAGCGCCCAGAGGAGGAAAGCGGTCACAGAGACGGCCGGCGATTCCTTGAGGAGCTGGACATCGTAGAAGAGGAACGGGCCATAGATCGCCGCGAGCGCCGCCGCGGCGAGGCCCACCCCCTCGCCCGCGACCTCCCGCCCTGCCCGGTAGAGGGCGTAGATTCCGGCGACCGAGAGCAGAATCTGAAAGAGGTAGACGGCGTCCAGGTGCGGCCCGAAGAGTCGGTAGAGGAGCCCCAGGAGGTAGGGGTAGAGCGGCGCCTGGAAGAAGACCTCCGACCCCAGCCAGTTCCCCGCCGCGATCTGCCGCGCCCAGCGGTCGTACTCCTGGCTGTCCATCACCAGCTGACCGAAGAACGGCGCGCTCCGCACCGCCCACCAATGGGCGAGGCGAAGGGCCAAGGCGAGCGCCAGGAGGACGAACAGCAGGCGCCGGCTGCGGGCGGTGGGCGAGGGGGCCATGGGATGGCGGCTAATCTCTCATAGATCGCGGTCAGGGTGCGGGCGCTGTGCTACCATCCCGCGCCAACTCCTCCTGGAGACGAGCACCATGGCGACGATCGAGTTCACCGGCAACTACGACGACCTGTCGACCGACAAGGGCTACCAGTTCAAGTTCTACTGCGAGAAGTGCCACAACGGCTACATGTCGAGCTTCAACAGCTCGAAGCTCGGCATGGCGGCTTCGGCGATGGAGGTGGCGGGCGGCCTCTTCGGTGGCATTTTCGGTCGGGTGGCGGACAGCGCCTATCAGGTGCAGCGGGCCGTCGGCGGTCCGGCGCACGACTCGGCCCTCCGCGAGGCCGTGGCCGAGATCAAGCCGATGTTCAAGCAGTGCACGCGCTGCGGTCACTGGGTGTGCGAGCCGATCTGCTTCAACAAGAAGGTCCAGCTCTGCGAGACCTGCGCTCCCGACCTCGAGCAGGAGCTCACCGTCGCCCAGGCCGAGGCGGCCCGAGATCAGGTGCGCGAGAAGGCGCACGAGGTGGACTGGACGAAGGAGCGCGACCTCTCGGTGGTCGGCGGCGCGGTCTGCAAGGCCTGCGGCGCCAAGCTCACGGGAGGTAAGTTCTGCGGCGAGTGCGGCGCCCCGGTCAGTCAGAAGAAACACTGCGTGAGCTGCGGCGTCGAGGCCGAGGGCAACCCCAAGTTCTGCCCCGAGTGCGGCCAGCACTTCTCCTGAGGCGTTTTACTTCAGCCGAAGAAGCTCCGCACCCCATCGCACACCACGTCGACCTCGTCGTCTCTAAGCTCGGGGAAGATCGGCAGGCAGAGGCAGTCGCGGGCGGCGGCGGTGGCGACGGGGAGGTCGCCGGGGTGGGGGATCAGGCCGGCCAGGGCCGGCTGGGTGTGGAGCGGCGTCGGGTAGTGGACCGAGGAGCCGATCCCGATCCCTGCCAGGTAGCGCATCAGCTCGTCGCGCCGAGGGGTGAGGATCGTCATCTGGTGATAGACCGGCTCGGCCTCGGGGGGATCCTTGGGGAGACGCAGGTCGCCCACCCCGGCCAGGCGCTCCAGATACATCGCCGCCAGGGCACGGCGGCGCGCGTTGTCGCGGTCGAGGAGCGGCAGGCGGCAGTTCAAGACCGCGGCCTGGAGGCTGTCGAGCCGGCTGTTGGTGCCGAGCGAGACGTGGTGGTAGCGCGAGGTCTGACCGTGGTTGCCGAAGCGGCGCACCCGTTCGACCAGCACCGGCTCATCCCCGGTCACCGCACCGCCATCGCCGAAGCAGCCGAGGTTCTTGGTCGGATAGAAGCTCCAGGCAGCGAGGCGGCCGAAGCCCCCCACCCGCTGGCCGCGCCAGCGCGCGCCGTGCGCCTGGGCCGCGTCCTCGATCAGCCAGAGTCCATTCCTCCCGCGGAGATCGAGCACGGCATCGACGTCGAAGGGCCGGCCGTAGAGATGGACGCCGATCACCCCCACGGTGCGCGAGGTGACCCGCGCCGCGGCATCTCTGGCGTCGAGGTTGAAGGTCTCGGGATCGACGTCGGCGAAGACCGGGCGGCCGCCCAGGAGAGCCACCACCTCGGCGGTGGCGAAGAAGCTGAAGGCGGGGACGATCACCTCGTCCCCGGGCTTCAAGCCGAGGACCTGGAGGGCCAGCAAGAGGGCGTCGGTGCCGTTGGCGACCCCGGCGCAGGCTTCGACGTCCAGGTAGTCGGCGAAGGACTGCTCGAACTCCCGGACCTCGGGGCCGAGCACGAAGGCGTTGGTGTCAAGAATACGGCGCCAGCGCTCGGCGAGTTGCGCTTCGATGCGGACTCGCGTCCGGGCAAGATCCAGGTAGGGTACGTTCATCGGGTCGCTCCGGTCGCGCATTCTATCCGTAGGTGTCGCGCCGAGGTCAATCCATTTCCTCTGTCATACTCTGCCCCCATGTCCGAGCGGCTGCGGTTCTACTGGGTGGTCGCGGTCTCCGGCGCCGTCCTGATGGCGCTCGAGATCCTGTCGAGCCGCGTTCTCGCCCCTCACTTCGGCAACAGTGTCTACGTCTGGGGCTCGATCATCAGCGTCTTCCTGGCCGCCCTCTCCGTGGGCTACCTGTGGGGCGGGCGCCTGGCCGACCGCCAGCCCCGGATGGCCTCCCTCGGGCGATTGATCGCTTTAGCCGGGGTTTTCGAGGCCGTCCTCCTCCTCGCCGGCGGACGCCTCGCGGCGGTCCTCGGCGCCTGGACCGGCAACTCGCCGGCGGGGACTCTCCTCGCCGCCGCCGTCCTCTTCGGACCGGCGAGCGTCCTCCTCGCCATGGTCTCTCCCTACGCCGTGCGCCTGGCGGCGCGCGACCTCGGCAAGCTCGGCAACACCACGGGCCGCCTCTACGCCCTCTCCACTCTCGGGAGCCTCGCCGGGACCCTCGGCTGCACCTTCGTCCTCATCCCCTTCCTCGCCCTCCGGCAGATCCTCGCCCTGGTGCTCGCGGCCACCGCTGTCACTGCCCTCTTCGCCCTCGCCGACGCCTTCCGCCAGGAGGTCCTCGGGGCCGTCCTCGCCAGCCTGCTGCTCGTCCTCGCCCTGTCGAGCGGCTGGCTGCCGGAGCGGCACGAGAAGGGGCTGATCTACGAGCGGGTCTCCCCCTACCAGAGCCTGGAGGTGCGGGAGAGCGAGGGGGTGCGGACGCTGGTGAGCGACCGCATCTCGCAGGCCGCGGTGCGGATGGCGGACGGCGAGCCGGCCCTCGCCTATCCGCGCTATATGCCGGCCGTGCTCCTGGTCGCCCCGAAGCTCTCGCGCCTGCTGGTGCTCGGCCTGGGCGGCGGCAGTGTCGGCAGCTACCTCGGCCGCCGCCTGCCCGACCTCCAGATCGATTATGTCGACATCGACCCTGCCGTCCCGGAGGTCGCCGAGCGCTTCCTCGGCTTCCGCCCCGGGGGGCACACCCGGGTGACGATCTCCGACGCCCGCGGCTTCCTTCATAGCTCGGCGGAGCGGTGGGACTTCATCTACTGCGACACCTACATCGGCCTCTCGGTGCCCTTCCACCTGACGACCGTGCAGTTCCTGGAAGAGGTCCGCCGCCACCTCGCGCCGCACGGGGTCTTCGGCTTGAACCTCGCGGCGGGCCTCTCCGACCCCTTCTCGCGCGCCATGTACCGCACCGTCCGCGACCGCTTCGCGACCACCTACGTCGTCGACGTCGGCGGCGCCTCGAACGTCCTCGTCCTGGCGACCGACGACGACCGGCTCTCCTTTTCGGAGCTCGCGGAGCGCGGCCGGGCGCTCGACGCCCGCCTGCACTTCGATCCGCCGCTCGTGCAGCTCGCCCACGCCTTTGCCGAGACCAACTTCGACCCCGCGACGGCCCAGCTCCTGACCGACGAGTTCGCCCCCGTGGACCGCCTGATCCAGCTCGGCCGGGCGGCGCGGATTCCAGGGCACTGAGTCGTACCGGAATCTGGTACCATCCTCACATGCGAGAGATTTCAGCTCACGAGTTCCGTAGCCACTTGCGGGAGGCGGTCGAGGAGGTTGTCGAGGATCATGTGCCTCTCCGCGTCAAGCGGCGCGGAGGGCAGGATTTCGTCGTCGTCAGCGCCGAGGACTGGGAGCGGGAACAGGAGACGCTGTACGTCCTGGAGAACAGGTCGCTCATGGAGCAGATCGAGCGCTCGCAGAAGACTCAGACGGCGGGTACGGGCTATCGGCCCTCCCCGGAGGAGTTGGATGCGCTCGATCATGTTTGAGGGCGATACCTGGGAGCGCTATGAAGACCTACGCCAGCGGGATTCCGGTTTGCACCGCGTTCTCTGCCGTCAACTCAAAGAGATGCAGCGGGGCGATCCCGCCACCGGGACCGGCAAACCCGAGCCGCTCAAGCATGGTCTGAGCGGCCTCTGGTCTCGCCGGCTTTCCCTCAAGGACCGGCTCCTCTACCAGTTCGACGACGAGCATCTGTATATCTTGGCGATCGGCGGGCATTACGACCGCTGACGCTTCTCTCGCGGAGGAAAAAATAGCCATGAGCCTGGTCGAAGAAGCCGTTCGCAACTGGGAAGCCTACCGTGCCGGCGTCATCGCCGAGGTCGAGAACATGCCCGAGGAGCAGCTCGACTACCGCCCCGCGGAGGGGGCGCGGACCCTGCGGGAGGTCGCCATCCACATCGCCCAGTGGAGCGTGGGGATGACCAACGAGATCCTCGCGCCCGAGGGGAACATCGTCAACGTCTTCAAGCCCGAGGTCCAGGCTGCGATCAAAGCCTCCCTCCCCGCGGCGCATTCGAAAGCGGAGGTCGTCGCCCTGCTCCGCCAGACCGGCGAGGAGACCGCCGCCCGCTTGCGCGAAGCCGGGGACGCCCTCATCTCCCAGACGATGCCGTCCCGGATGCTGGGGACCCAGAACCGGCTCTCGGTCCTCTGGTTCGCCGCCGCCCACGAGATGTACCACCGAGGCCAGCTGACCGCCTACGAGCGTGGCGCCGGCCAGGTGCCGGCCCTCACGAAGCAGATCCAGGCGATGCACGGCAAATAGTCTGAGTCTGGGCCCAGATGGAGATCCCGCACATCCGCCCCGACGACTCCGAGGAGACTCCGGCCGCGGCCGAGCGGCCGAAACCGCGGAGCCACGCCGGGGGCCAGGTGCTCGCCGTCGTCCGGCACCGCTGGCCGGAGTATCTGATCGAGATGATCGTCATCATCTTGAGCATCTCGATCTCCTTCGCGCTCGACCAGTGGAAAGAGAAGCGTCACGATCATGAGGTCGAGCAGCTCTATCTCAAGACCCTCTCGAACAACCTGATCTCCGACATCGATGCGCTCCACGAGGCGATCCCCGAGACTCGGCTGGTGATCCGCAAGGCGCAGAAGCTCCTCGCCGCGAGCCAGGCCTCGCCAGCCGCCGCGGCGCCCCCGGGGTTGCTCGAGGAGGACCTCCGGGACATCGGCAGGCGGCCGTTGTTCTTCGCTCACGATGCCGCGTTTTCCGACCTGCGGAGCTCGGGGAACCTGCGGGTCCTCAACGACTTCCGGTTGAAGAACGCGCTCTTCGACTACTACGGCCAGTACGAATCGATCAAAGCCAAAGAGGGAGCCGAGCGGGAGTCCCTGATCACTCTGATCGCGCCGAACCTGATCCGGGTGGTATCTCTGGGCGGAGCGGCGGAACCGGGGTCGACACCGGCAGCCCTCCCGCACGATCGGGTGTTCGCCAACAGCATGTGGATCCGGATCCATGAACGGAGCGAGTTGCTCAGGGACTATGAAGAGGAGCTGCGACTGGCGGAGGCGATTCAACGGCGGCTGAAGCGCGACCTCGATCCACGCTAAGATAGCGCCCCTGCCATGGCCGCCGAGGTCCCCCAGACGATCCCCCAGAAGCGCCTTAAGAAGGTGCTGATCGCGAACCGCGGCGAGATCGCCGTGCGGATCCTCCGTGGCCTCCACGAGATGGGGATCGCCGGGGTCGCCGTCTACTCGGAGGCCGACCGCCGGTCGCTCCCGGTGCTCCTCGCCGACGAGGCCTACCCCATCGGGCCGGCGCCGTCGCGCGAGAGCTACTTGAAGGCCGAGGCCCTGGTCGACCTCGCGGTCCGGATCGGGGCGGACGGCATCCATCCGGGCTACGGCTTCCTCTCCGAGAACGCCAATTTCGCCCGGCTCTGCCGCGATGCCGGGGTGACCTTCATCGGCCCCTCGCCCGAGGCCATCGCCGCCATGGGCTCGAAGGTCGAGAGCCGGCGGCTCATGATGGCGGCGGGGGTGCCGGTCGTCCCCGGCGGCAAGGACCCCCTGCCCGACCTCGAAGCCGCGGCGGCCGCCGCCGAGACGATCGGCTATCCGGTCATGCTCAAGGCGGCCTCCGGGGGAGGCGGCAAGGGGATGCGGATGATCCCCGGGGCGGCCGAGCTCGCCGCCGCCTACCGCGGCGCCCGCTCCGAGGCCGCGGCCTCCTTCGGCGACGACTCGGTCTACATGGAGAAATTCATCGAGAACCCCCGACACGTGGAGATCCAGATCCTGGGCGACCTCCACGGCCGGGTGGTCTCCTTGGGCGAGCGCGAGTGCTCGGTCCAGCGCCGGCACCAGAAGGTGGTCGAGGAGGCCCCCTCGATCGCCGTCACCCCGGAGCTCCGCCGCCGGATGGGCGAAGCCGCGGTCGCCGCCGCCCAGGCGGTCGGTTACAGCAACGCCGGCACGGTCGAGTTCCTGCTGGCGAAAGACGGCAGCTTCTACTTCCTGGAGATGAACACCCGGCTCCAGGTCGAGCACCCGGTGACCGAGCTGGTGACCGGGCTCGACCTCGTCCGCGCCCAGGTGCGGATCGCCGAGGGAGACCCCCTGGGCCCGGAGTTCGACGATTTCGCCAACTTCTCCGGCCTCGGCCCCCGTGGCCACGCGATCGAGGTCCGCCTCTACGCCGAGGACCCGTGGAACCGTTTCACCCCCTCCCCCGGCCGGATCGAGCGCCTGCGCCTGCCGCAGGGGCCGGGGGTGCGCAACGACTTCGGGGTCTACGAGGGCTCCGAGGTGACGATCCACTACGACCCCATGCTCGGCAAGCTCATCGTCTGGGCGGCCGATCGCGAGCGCGCCCTGGAGCGCCTGGCGCGCGCCCTCTCCGAGCTGCGGATCGAGGGCATCCGCACCAACATCTCCCTTTTCGAGGCGCTCCTCGCCGACCCCGATTTCCGCTCCGGCAACCTGGACATCGGGATGCTCGACCGGAAGCTCGCTGCCGGCGACCTTGAGCCCCCGCATGAGAGCCGTGACGCCGACCTGCCGCTGATCGCCGCCGCCCTCGCCCACTTCGCGCGCTCCCAACGTGCGGCCACCCCCAGCGATCCCGGAAAAGCAGAGAGCCGGCGCTCGCGCTGGGGGGCCGTGGCGCGGCGGGAAGCGGTGTCTGGTGCCGCATGGAAGTAGTCGTCCGCTCCGGCGACCGCGAGGAGCGGGTGGAGGTCCGCCGGCTCGACGGGGCGGCTCGCTCCGCACGCGGCGGGACTCACGAGGTCCGGATCGGGGAGCGCACCTATGCGGTCGACGCCGCCGAGCTTCCCGGCGGGACCTGGAGCCTGCGCTTCGAAGGGCGGCAGCACGAGGTCTCGGTCCGCGCCCGCGGCGAGGGGATCTACGAGGTGGGGGCCGAAGGGAGGTCGGCGCCGGTCGAGGTGCTCGATCCCCTCGCCTTCCTCGCCCAGCAATCGAGCGGCGGCAAGGCCGGCCGCCGCCGCCAGCGGGTGACCGCCTACATGCCGGGCCGGGTGGTGGCGGTGCTCGCCGAGGCCGGCCAGGCGGTCACCACCGGGCAGGGGATCGTCGTCCTCGAAGCGATGAAGATGCAGAACGAGATCCTCGCCGAGCACGACGGCATCCTCAAGGCCATCCTCGTCCAGCCCGGGCAGGCGGTCGAGGGTGGCGACCCGCTGTTCGAGATGGAGTGATGCTCGCCCCGGCACCGGGTCCGCCCGCCCGAGAGGTCCCCCGACCGATCCCCCGGCTGATCCGGCATCGCTGGGCCGTCGCCCTCCTCCTCACCGCCTTCGTCCTCCTCTGCGCCCACGGTCTCCTCTGGGATACCCCCACGGTCGACGAGTTCGCCCACCTGCCGGCGGGCTGGTACTACTGGCAGACCGGCAACTTCGCCCTCTTCCCCCAGAACCCGCCCCTCGTCAAGCTCCTCTCCGCCCTCCCGCTCTTCCTCCTTCACCCGGCGGTCGACACCGCGGCCCGGGTGCAGAACACCGGCTGGTACCCCTGGGTCTTCGGCACCGACTTCATGGAGCGGAACCGGGCGATCTACGATCGGGTCTTCCTCCTCGGCCGGCTGCCCATCGTGCTCCTGGGGGTGCTGACCGGGCTCCTCGTCTACCGTTGGTCGCGCGAGCTCTACGGAAGGGGGGCGGGGCTCGTCGCCCTCACACTCTTCGTCTTCTGCCCGTCGATCGTCGCCCACGCGCATCTCGCGACGGTCGACCTGGGCTCGGCCTGCTTCACGGTGCTCGCCCTCCACCGGCTCGATCGCTATGTGCGGAAGCCGACCTGGCGCCGGCTGCTGCTCTGCGGCCTGGCCCTGGGGGCGGCGGAGCTCGCCAAGTTCACCGGGATTCTGTTGTACCCGATCTTTCTGATCCTGATGGGAGTGGCGATGGCGGCTCCCCCGGACCTCCGCGAGAAGGGAAGGGAGGACGGGAAGCCGGGGTGGCGGGGGCGGCTGGGGCGGCTGGGGTGGGGTCTCGGTGGGCTCGCCGGGATCTTTCTCTTGAGCCTCCTGGTGATCGACCTGGGGTACCTGTTCCAGGGGGTGGGCCGACCGCTCCGGGAATTTCGCTTCGGGAGCCGGTCGATGTCCAGGGTGGCCTCAGTGTTGCCGGGGCTCCCGGCGCCGCTGCCCGCCTCCTACCTCCAGGGGGTGGACGATCTGCAGCTGATCAACGAGGTGGGGGAGTATCCGAACTACCTCTTCGGGCGCTGGTCGCGGCAGGGATTCAAGGCTTACTACCTGATCACTCTTCTCTACAAGAGTCCTCTCCTCCTCCTCCTGGCCTTCCTCCTCGCCCCCTTCGCCCGCGCCCGGAACGTCCGCGGCCAGCTGTTCCTCTGGCTCCCGGCCCTCGCCCTTTTCCTGGCGTTCTCGTTCCTCACCCGGGTGGACTACGGCATCCGCTACGTCCTGCCGGTCCTGCCGCTCGCCTGCATCTACGCCGGCCGGCTCGCCCTCTGGCTTTCCACCCGCGGCCGAACCCTGCGAGTCGCCGGCCTCGCCTGCCTGGCGATCTACCCCCTCTCGGTGCTCCGGGCGACCCCCGACACCCTCGACTACTTCAACGTCCTCGCCGGGGGGCAGGGGGACCGCATCCTCCTCGACTCGAACCTCGACTGGGGGCAGGGCTTGAAGCGTCTGAAGCGCTACATGGACCGCGAGGGGATCGAGACGATCGGCCTCGCCTACTTCGGCCACGTCGACCCCGCGATCTACGGCATCCGCTGGCAGTTCCCCGACCCCAGCCGCCCCGGCCCGGTCGCGATCTCGGCGAACTTCCTCCACGGCTACCCCTACGCCACCTACGCCAACGGCCATATCCTGCCGATCCCCCCGGGGGCGTTTCGATGGGTCGGGAGGTCGCCGCGGGTGGCGGAGTTGGGTGGGGGGATTTTCGTGTATCAGGTGGGTGAGGTGGCCACCCCTCGCCGATAGTGACGATTGATTCTGACCTGTCTGACCAGGTGCTATACTGACAGTATGTCCACCTATTCCACCTACGAGGCGAAAGCGAAATTCAGCGAGATCCTGCGCAAGGTTCGGGCTGGCCAGAGAGTGGTGATCGCCTACCACGGGGAAGAGGTGGCCGAGATTCGGCCCATCGAGAAAAAGAAGACTCTCGCCGCCAGCCTACGTCAGCTCGAGGAGCAAGGGATCCTGGGTCCCTTGGTCGAGCCGCATCGGGATTTTGCGCCTGTGATCCGCAAAGAGGGGGCGCTGGCGCGTTTTTTGGGTTCTCGCGATTGAAACTGGCCTACGTAGATAGCTCCTGCCTGGTGGCGATCGCTTTCGGTGAGCCCGGCTACGAGGAGGTTGTGGATCGACTCTCCCTCTGCGAGCGCCTCTTTTCCTCGAATCTTCTTGAGGCGGAGCTCCGAGCCGCGCTGGCGCGGGAGGGAGCAGCGGGCAAGGAGGGAAACCTCCTTGCCGGGTTTACCTGGATCTATCCGAACCGCCAGCTGACGGCCGAGTATCATCGTATTCTCGCAGTTGGAACGCTCAAGGGGGCTGACCTCTGGCACGTGGCCTGTGCCCTGTTCCTCTCGCCACAACCTAAGGAACTCGCTTTCCTGACCCTCGATCGGCCACAGAAGGCCGTGGCCCGCGCTCTGGGCTTCCCAAGCCTGGAATAGACTCGCGTGACCCGAGAAGCTACTTGGAGGTAACCGAAGGCCCCTACGCTCCAAGCCAAAGTTTCTCGACTTGACGAGACCCTGTCCTGATCTGGTACAGGAACACTCGCCGCTGGCCGCCGATCAGGGTACCCCAGGGTCTCGAATTCGGCCGCGGACCTCTCCGAGATCCGTCCCAGAGGTCTCGGATTCCATTCCAGGGGTCTCGGATCAACTCGAAAGTCCTCGAGCTCGGTCTCGGAGGTCTCGGGTTCGACCCGAGAGCCCTCAAGTTCGGTCTCAGGGGTCTCGGGTTCGACCCGAAAGGCCTCGGGTTCGGTCTCAGGGGTCTCGGGTTCGCCCCGAGAGTCCTCGGGTTCGGTCTCAAGGGTCTCGGGTTCGACCCCGAGAGTCCTCAAGTTCGGTCTCAAGGGTCTCGAATTCGACCCGAGAGGCCTCGGGTTCGGTCTCAAGGGTCTCGGATTCAATGTCTCCGGTCTTGAATTCAATCCGGGGGCCTTGGGAAGAAACTTTGGAGGCCGGTGCGGAAACTTTATGGGGATGGGAAGGAACCGAGAGAGGTTTTTGCGGCTCCCGGAGGTGTTTTGGCGGGGACCGGAGGGGAGCGGATCGGACCGGAGAGGTTCGAAGGCGATCTCCCAGGGCTCCGGGAGCTCCCGGAGAGGTTCCAGACTACCCCTACGCCACTTATGCCAACGGTCACATCCTGCCGATCCCCCCGGGGGCGTTTAGGTGGGTCGGGAGGTCGCCGCGGGTGGCGGAGTTAGGCGGGGGGATTTTCGTGTATGGGGTGGGTGGCGCACCCAACCCGTGAAGCGGGTGCAGTTGGCACAAGAGGCCGGCGAGGACCGTAATCGGCCGACCATGGTAAGCTCCCGGTAGGTAACTCCAATGAAGATAGCGCTGAGAGTGGAAGGCGAAATCACGGAAGACGGACACCTGCTCGTCGACCTTCCGCCCGAACTTCCTCACGGCCGAGTTGTCGTGACCCTGGAGCCGCTGCTCAAGGATGACCTCGAATTGACAGAGGAAGACCTAAAAGGGGCTGGGCTCACCGCGGAAGAGATCGTCTCGTCTCCTGAGATCGGCGCCTGGGTCGAGGAGCGCGATGCGCAAAGCGGTGCGGAGTACGTGGAGAAACTTCGGCGAGCCTCCCCACGGCACTCATGGTGACCGACACCTCCTGCGCCAGTTTCGTATCGAGCATCCCACGGAAGATGACAATCGCTGGGCGATGCGGCAGGTAGCCCACCTCTACCTGAGTCACAGCGTCCAACTCGCGGACGCCATGATCGCCTCGGTCGCAGTCCGGCTTGCGGTGCCGCTGTACACCACCAACCTCAAGCATTTTCAGCCACTTCCGGCAGTGGACGCGCAGAAGCCCTATTGATCCGGCATTGATCCGGCGCTGCCCTCAGCACTAAGCGCTCCTGCGCCGCCCCTTGTCCCACCGCCGGTGCATCCAGAGCCACATCTCGGGATGGCGACGGATCTCCTGCTCGAGAACCTCCAGATATTTCCGCGTCAGCTCGGCGACCGCCGCCTCCCCCTCGCCCTCGGGGAAGATGGGGGGCCGGGCCACGAAGCGGTAGGTGCCTCCGGGGGTGGGGAGGCCGAAGCAGGCGACGACCGGGGTGCCGGTGCGGAGCGACATCCGGGCGAGGATGGGGGTGGTCAGGGCGGGGTGGCCGAAGAAGGGGACGGCGATGCCTTCTTTCTCCTGCACCCGCTGGTCGATGAGGATGGCGATGCGGCCCCGGTCGCGGAGGATCTGAAGCATCCGGCGGGCCGCCCCGTGCTTGTGGAGGATGCCGTTGCCGAAGCGGGTGCGCAGATGGGCGAGCTCGCGCTCCAGATGGGGGTTGTCGGCGGGCCGGGCGACGACGTGCAGGGGGCCTTTGTAGAGCCCCACCGGGAGGGCGGCGATCTCCCAATGGCCGAGGTGGGCGGAGAGGACGAAGACCCCGCGGCCGGCGGCCGCCGCGAGATCGAGGTTCTCCCAGCCCTCGTAGGTGAAGCGCCGGCAGAGCTCCTCCTGGCTGAAGCGGGAAGAGGAGATGAGGTCGGTCATCGCCCCGCCGAAGTGGCGGAAGCAGGCGGCGACGAGGGTGTGGCGGGCCCCCTCGTCCATCTCCGGCCAGGCGAGGGCGAGGTTGCGCAGGGCGACCTCCCGGTGGCCACGGTCGAGGCGATAAGCGAGGGCGCCCAGGCGCTCCCCCACGCCGCGGGCGGTGGCATGGGGGAGGGCGCGGAGGAACCCCTTCAATGCCAGATAGAGGCCGTGCTCCACCCGATGGCGGATGGGGGCGTTCTTCATCGGGCGACCCCCGGGGTGAGCCGGTCGACCTCGCCGTCCAGCCAGCGCCAGAAGGCGGGCTCGGGCTCGGCTTGGATGGGCAGCTCGGCAAGGCCACCGCTCCCGGCCGCGGAGAGGTCGGACAGGTCGAGGCGGCCGAGGAGCTTCACCCGGTCTTTGGAGGTGGTGAGGAGGGCGGCGGCGGCGCTGGCGCGGAAGGCGGCGGCGATGCGGTCGAGGCTCACCTGCGGGTAGCGGTGGTGGTCGGGGAAGCGCAGCTCGCCGGCGATCTCGAAGCCGAAGGTGCGGACCTGGGCGATGAACCCTTCGGGCCGCGCCACCGCGCTCACCAGGAAGACTTTTTCTCCTGGGGGGAGGAGAGTGCCGTCGGCGTAGCGTGGGGCTCCCGGGCGGGTGATGCTGGCGAAGCCGGGACCGGTGAAGCCGTGCGGCCGGAGGGCTTGGGCGAGGGCGTCGCCGGCCCCGGAGACCGCCTGGGGATCGACGCCGGTGAGGATCGCGGCGCTCGCCCGGGCGACTGCCCGGAGCGGCTCGCGCAGCCGGCCTCCGGGGAGGAGCCGGCCGCCGGCCCAGGGGTCGGCGGCGGGGAAGACGAGGAGGTCGAGGTTGCGGGCGAGGCCGAGATGGGAGAAGCCGTCATCGAGAAGGAAGAGCGCGGGCGGCGGCTCCAGGTGGCGGAGGGCGTGGAGCCCGGACCGGTAGCGGTCGGGCCCGACGACCACCGCCACCCCCGGCAGCTCGCCGGCGAGGAGGACCGGCTCGTCCCCGGCGAGGAGGGGGGCGAGGAGCGGTCCGCCTCCGGTGCTCACCACCCGTACCCCGCGACCCCGGCTGCCGTAGCCGCGGGAGAGGATGCAGACGGCGAGCCCCTGGTCCCGGAGGTGGGCGGCGAGGGCGGCGGCCATCGGGGTCTTCCCGGCGCCCCCGAAGTGGAGATTGCCGATCGAGACGACCGGCCGGGGGAGCCGCTTCGCCCGGGTCCGGTACCAGTGCCGGCGCAGGCGGTGGGCACCGCCGTAGAGGAGCTGCCAGGGGGAGGACGGCGGGGGTGGGGAGGCGAGGTGCATCAGGCGGTCGGCTCCAGGGCGGCGAGCACGGGCTGGAGGAGGGCGAGGGTGGCGGCGAGAGAGCCCCGGTTGTCATCGACGAGCTGCCTCGCGCGTTCGCCCACGGCGCGGGCGGCCGCCGGATCGGCGAGCCAGCTGCTCCAGGCGTCGGCGAGGCCGGCGGCGTCGGCCACCCGGCGCCAGGCACCGGCCGCGTCGAAGCGCTCCGCCATGTCGCTGAAGTTGTGCATCGCCGGGCCGACCGCGGTCGGCACCCCGAAGCGCGCCGGCTCCAGCGGGTTGTGCCCGCCGGTCGGTACCAGGGTCCCGCCGACGAAGGCCGCCGCCGCCTGCGAGTAGAGGCCGGCGAGCTCGCCCAGGCTGTCGAGGAGAAGGACCGCGGGGAGGCCCGCATCGCGGGCTGGCGAGCTCCCCCCGGCCGGCTCCTTCGGGCGCTCCGCGCGGCCAGTCGCCGGCCCGGGGGGACTCACCAGCCCTGGGGATGAGGATTCCCCCCACTGGCTGCGCCGCACCCGGTTGAGCCCCCGGCCGGCGAGCAGGCGGTCGACCTCGTCCCAGCGCTCGGGGTGGCGGGGGGCGAGGACGAGGAGGGCGCGGGCGCCGCCGCCGAGGCGCTGGAAGGCGTCGAGCACCGACTCGTCCTCCCCGGCCATGGTCGAGCCGGCGAGGAGGACCGGCCGGCCGGCGGCGAGCCGGGTGAGGTCCGCCTCCAGGGCCGGCCGCCGCTCGGGCTCGGGCGACTCGTACTTGAGATTGCCGGTGACCGTCACCCGCTCCGGCGGTACACCGAGGCTCAGGAGCTTCTCCCGGTCCTCGCCGGTCTGCACCCCGAAGCGGTCGACCCCGGCGAGGAGGGGACCGAGGAGGGGTCGGAGGCGGCGCATGCGCCGGAAGCTGCGGTCGGAGACCCGGCCGTTGACGACGAAGACCGGCAGGCGCCGCCGCCGCGCCTCGCGGAGGACGAGCGGCCAGAGGTCCCCCTCGACGAGGACCAGGGCCCCCGGCTCAAAGCGGGCGAAGAAGCGGCGGACGGCGAAGCCGAGCTCGAAGGGCAGGTAGGCCACCTCCGCCCGGCTGGCGAAAACCGAGCGGGCCCGTGCCTGGCCGGTCGGGGTGACCGTCGTGACCACCAGGGGGAGGCCGGCGGGGAGAGCGCGGACGAGGGTCGCCGCCACCCCCACCTCGCCCACCGACACCGCGTGCACCCAGAGCCGGGCGCTCCCGTTCCCCCTCGCCGCAGCGTCCTCTCCTGGGGACGGCCCCAGCAGCCGCCCGGGGAGGGTGGCGAGGTAGTGGCTCCCGCGGAGGGCGAGGAGGAGAGGCCCGGCGGTGAGGAGCGCGAGGCCGGCCGCGAGCTGGTAGAAGACCCAGAAAAGAGACTGCATATCGGCCGGCAGTATAATGGTCCGTGAGGGCAGGCCGGCAGCAGGTGGTGGTACGGGCTCCGTTGGCTTCCGGAGGACGGGCGAGGACGGGCGACTGGCTGCGCGAAGCGCCCGAAGGAGACCGCCCGCAGGAGCTAACGGCGCCCGTACCGGGGGAGGGAGCGCAAGGGTGGGCAGGCCCCTTGCTTAGACGTACCAAGACCCAGGGACGTATACAGTTACGATGCTAGAGCTCGTCTACACCGACCGCAACGACCGCAGCCCGCGCCCCGCCTGGGCGGACTCCTCCGACCGCGATCTCCTCCTGGCCGTCAAGGGCGGGAGCGAACCGGCTTTAAACGAGCTGATCGGGCGGAAGACCAAGCCCCTGCTGCAGCTCACGGGCCGCATTCTCGGCGACTCCGAGGAGGCGCGTGACGTCGTCCAGGTGACGTTCTTCAAGGTCTGGGAGAACCGCACCCGCTTCGACGACCGCTTCAGCCCCAACACCTGGATCTACCGCATCGCGAGCAACCTGGCGATCGACCACCTGCGGTCGCGGCGGAGCCGGGAGAAGAGCGCCGAGCCGGTGCGCCAGCATCTGCGCCAGGTGGCCGACGGCCGCGCCCAGCGCGACCTCTCCCGACTGCAGCAGGGCGAGGTGGCGGCCATCTTCCGCGAGCTCTCGTCCCGCCTCTCCGAGAAGCAGCGCCTGGTCTTCCTCCTTCGCGAGGTCGAGGGGCTCTCCTCCCAGGAGGTCGCCGAGATCGTCGGCTGCCGGGAGTCGACAGTCCGCAATCACCTGTTCAATGCCCGGAAGCTCCTGCGCCGCGAGCTGGTCAAGCGCTATCCGGAATACGCCGCCGGCTGGGGCCACCCCGCCGAATCCGGCAACGAGGAGGAGGCGCTGTGACCCGGCCCTGCCCCGATTGGCGCGGCCTCGCCGCGCACCGGAACGAGCGTGCTGCCGAAGAGCCGGCCGGCTGGCGGGAGGCCCTGGAACACCTGGACGGCTGCCCGGCCTGCCGGCAGTCCGCCGTCGAGGCCGACCCGACCCTGCTCTTCCGCCGCCTGCCGGTGCTCGCTTCTGAGATGAGCCTCGGCGAGGAGGCCGCGGAGGTGGAGTCGATGCGCCAGGCGGTCGCCGTCATGCGTACGGCCAGGCGCCTCGAACCCTCGCCCGAGCGGGCGGCATGGAAGCGCTGGGTGGCCGCCGCCGCCCTGGCGGCCGCGGCGCTCTCGCTGGGCGCCGGCCACGGTCTGCACCCGGCTTCGGCGACCCCGACGGCCCCGGCGCCCCCGGCGATGGCCGCCCTGGCGGGTACCGGCATCGCCGGTTCGATCCTGCCGGGCGCGCCGACCCCCTCGCCCTCGGCGGTAACCCCCCGTTTCGTTTCGGAGCCGGTGCCGATGGTCGAGGAGCTCAACCGCCCCGCGGCCCGGGTCTACCAGATGGATGGCGGCAAGAATCTCTCCGTGGTGATGATCGTCGACGAGCGGTTCGATGTCTGAGACGCCGTTGACGAGTCTCTGGCCCGCCCTTCCTACGATAATTCTCGCGCGGATGGGCGTTGTCGCCCTTTCGCGCTAAACTCCCGAGTCCTTAAGATGCGCCTTCTAAGCCGCGACTCCGCGCGCCTGCTGCTGATTCTGATGCTGCCTCTCTTCGCCGGGGAGGCCGCACGGGGCCAGGGTGTGTCACGGATCGACGAGGTCCTCGTCCTCCACGCCTATATGCTGAAGCACCAGCGGGCGAGCGACGCCATCCCTCTCGTCCACCCCCTCCTCTCGGAGCGCGGGACGGTCGAGCTGCAGCCGGCGGACAACACCCTGGTGATCCGGGACAGCGCCGGCGCCCTCGCCCGCATCCTCCCCGTCCTGCGGAGCTTCGACCACGCCCCGCGGCCGCTCCGGGTGGAGATCATGATCGTCCGGGCCAGCAAGAGCGCCGTGTCGCCGCCGATGAACCACTCGGACCTGCCCGACGAGCTCACCCGCCGGCTGCGCAAGATCCTCCTCTACGACAACTACGACCTGGAGGCCCAGGCGCAGCTCCAGCCGGTCGAGGGCGAGTCGGTGACCTACGAGATCGGCGAGGGCTATGTCGTCGCCTTCCGGCTGGGGACGGTCCTCCCCGACCGCCGAGTCCGGCTCGCCGACTTCGAGATCGGCCGCCGCGCTCCCCGGCGGGCGTCGCCGGCCTCGCAGGCGTCGCAGGAGCTGCTGCACACCAACCTGAACCTCTGGCTCGACCAGACCATGAGCCTCGGGCTCGCCAAGAACGAGGGGAGCCGGGAGGCCCTGATGGTCGTCCTCACCCTCCGCGAAGTCGAGGTCGCCCACCGATGATCCGGAGGACCCGGTACAGGCTCCGTTCGATCCGGCGGGCGGCCTGCCTTCGGGCGCTCCGCGCGGCAAGTCGCCCGTCCTCGGAACCGAACGGAGCCCGTACGGATGCCACCGATGCCGCCGATGACACCGACGACCCCGAGGATGGAGAGCTAGGCAATGCAGTTCGTTTGCAGAGTGGGAACCCCCGACGGCCGGGTGCTCGAGGAGCTCCTGACCGGAGCCGACGAGCGCGCCGTGCGGAGCGAGCTCGACAAGCGCGGGTATCACATCTTCGAGGTGCGCCGGAAAGGGGTGCCGAAGAACGCGGCGTTCTCCGGCGCCACCCGGGGGATGGGACGCAAGCGGCGGATCAAGAGCGAGGAGTTCCTCGTCTTCAACCAGGAGCTCGCCGCACTGCTGCGCGCCGGTCTCCCCCTCCTCCAGACCCTGGACCTCATGCTGGAGCGCCTGCCGAACCCCGGCTTCAAGGCGGTGATGGTCGAGATCCGGGACCAGGTGAAGAGCGGCGCCGACCTCTCGGAGGCCTTCGCCGCCCACAGCGAGATGTTCCCGCGCCTCTACCCCTCGTCGCTCAAGGCGGGGGAGCGGAGCGGCGAGCTGGAGCTCGTCATCCGCCGCTTCATCCGCTACATGAAGCTGGTTTTGGAGGCGCGCAAGAAGGTCATCTCGGCCCTCGTCTATCCGGCCGTCCTCGTCTGCCTGTCGGTCACCATGATCGCCATCATGGCGATCTTCGTCGTCCCCAAGTTCCAGGTCTTCTTCAACGACCTGCAGGTCGACCTGCCGCTCCTCACCCGGATCACCCTGGGGTTCTCGCGGTTCGCCTCGTCGCGGCCGTTCATCCTCTGGAACTGGGCCTGGGGGCTCCTCGGCCTCGCCTTCCTGGCCGCCTTCCTCCGCCGGATGGCGCGGACGCCGGACGGGGCGGTGACCCTCGACGGCTGGAAGATCCGCCTGCCGCTCCTGGGGCCGGTCCTCCACCGCTTCGCGCTCTCCGAGTTCTCGCGCTCGCTGGCGACGCTCTTGGCCGGCGGCATCCCGCTCGTGCCGGCCTTCGAGATCGCCGTCTCCTCGGTCGGCAACGCCTACGTGCGGACGAAGCTCGAACCGACTATCCAGCAGGTGCGGGAAGGGCAAGCCCTTCTACGTCGCCTTAGAGCAGAGCGGCATGTTCATCGACATGTCGATCGACATGATCAAGGTGGGGGAGGCGACCGGCGCCCTGGACGAGATGCTGTCGAACGTCTCGGATCTCCTGGACGAGCAGGTCGAGACCCGGATGGGGCGTCTGCTGTCGCTCGTCGAGCCGATGATGCTCGTCTTCATGGGGCTCATCATCGGTCTCCTCCTGGTCTCGATCTATCTGCCGATGTTCTCCATGCTGGGATCGGCGAAGTTCTGATCGGGAACAAGGCGGTAGACCGGCGCTGTTGTGGGCGCTGGTATGGACGCTGCGAGGGAATTGTCCCCACGGTCGCCAGTCCAAGCACAGAAGAGTTCGAGGTGATGGGATGGTAGTCAACACGAAGCCGGCCCCGGCGGCCAAAGAGATCGAGACGGAAACCGTCGAGCAGGCGCGCGAGCGCCTGGTCATCGAGCGGCACGAGGCGGAGGCGTTCGCCGACCGCTACGGGCTCGAATTCGTCGACATGACGCGCTTCCGGATCGACAACGACCTCTTCCGCCGCATCCCCTTCGATCTCATGCTGCGCTACGGCTTCATCCCCGAGGAGCAGCTGGACGGCCGGCTCGCCGTCGTCATGGCCGACCCCTCGGACGTCGTGAAGATCGACGAGATGGAGATGCTCCTAGGCCAGCCGGTCGAGGTCAAGGTCGGGGTGCGCTCGGCGATCTCCGAGATCCTCCAGAAGTCGGAGAGCGCCCAGCGGGTGATGGACGAGGCCTCCGAGGACTTCCGCATCCAGCTCGTCCAGGAGGACGACGAGGGCGAAGAGGTCCTCTCGATCAACCGGATCACCGCCGACACCAGCCCGATCATCAAGCTCGTCGACTCGACGATGTTCAACGCCATCCAGCGGCGCGCCTCGGACATCCACATCGAGACCCGGGACACCGAGGTGATCATCAAGTACCGGATCGACGGCGTCCTCTACCAGGCGATGGAGCCGATCGACAAGCGCCACCACCAGACGATCATCAGCCGCATCAAGGTGATGTCGGAGCTCGACATCGCCGAGAAGCGCATCCCCCAGGACGGCCGCTTCAAGCTGCGGTTGAAGGGGCGGACGATCGACTTCCGGGTCTCGATCATGCCCTCGGTGCACGGCGAGGACTGCGTCATCCGAATCCTCGACAAGGAGTCGATGAACAAGGATTTCAAGAGCCTGAGGCTCGACATCCTGGGCTTCGACGACGAGATGATGCGGAAGCTCCGGAAGGCGATCCGCGAGCCCTACGGGATGGTCCTCGTCACCGGGCCCACCGGCTCCGGCAAGACGACCTCGCTCTACGCCTGCCTCTCCGAGATCCAGACCTCGGAGGACAAGATCATCACGATCGAGGATCCGGTCGAGTATCAGCTGCGAGGCATCACCCAGATCCCGGTCAACGAGAAGAAGGGGCTGACCTTCGCCCGCGGCCTGCGCTCGATCCTCCGCCACGACCCGGACAAGATCATGGTCGGCGAGATCAGAGACGAGGAGACGGCGCAGATCGCCATCCAGTCGGCGCTGACCGGCCACCTGGTGTTCACGACCGTCCACGCCAACAACGTGGTCGACGTGCTCGGCCGCTTCCTCAACATGAACGTCGACCTCTACAACTTCGTGTCGGCGCTCAACTGCATTCTCGCCCAGCGCCTGGTGCGGATGATCTGCACCCACTGCAAGCGGCCGGTCAAGATGCCGCGGCAGGTGCTGGAGGACAGCGGGCTCGACCCCACGATCTACTCCGACTTCACCTTCTACGAGGGGGCGGGCTGCATCGAGTGCAACGGCACCGGCTTCCACGGCCGGCTCGCCGTCTCGGAGCTGCTCGACCTCTCGGACAACATTCGCGAGCTGATCCTCGACCGCCGCCCGGGCTCGGAGATCAAGCGCGCCGCCAAGGAAGAAGGGATGACCTTCCTGCGCGAGTCGGCGCTCGAGAAGGCTCTCAAGGGAGTGACGACGCTGCGTGAGATCAACAAAGTCACCTTCGTGGATTAGGAGCGCGCTCGGCTTCGCGCCGCTCCCCGTGCCGCCGCACGTCTTCGACCTGGCGGAGCGGCGGCTGCGCTATGGCCAGTTCGCGCGGACGGGCGCCGGTCGCGGCGGCTACCGCTTCCGCGCCTATCGCGCCGCCCCGTTGCCGCCGGACGCCTTTTTGGCCGGCCCGCTGGGGGGGCCGCTGCGCGATCCGCGCGCCTTCCAGGCCCTGGTCGCCGGGCTCGTCAAGGAGCTTCCGGGGGTCCGCGAGGCGTCGCTCGTCATCCCCGACGCCTGGCTGCGGGTGACCTTCGCCGATTCGACCGCGCTGCCGCGGGCGGCCGCGGCGCGGGACGACGTGCTGCGCTTGAAGTTGAAGCGCCTGGTGCCCTTCAGGGTCGACGAGCTCCGCATCGGGGCGCAGGAGGTCGAGCCGCTCCCCACCCAGTCGACCGAGGAGCCGCACCGGCTGCTCCTGGGCTTCGCCGTCGAGCAGCTCCTCGCCCAGATCGAGGACGCCTTCTCAGCCTCCGGGGTGCGGCTGGGGGAGATCACCAACACCAGCCTGGCCCTGATCTCCGCCCTGGGCGAAGAGGGGCCGGAGCCCGGCTTCTGGGCCCTCGTCCTGGTCGAGGAGGCGGGGTACACCCTCGCTTTCGTCCACGGCAGCGAGCCGATCCTCCACCGTTTCAAGGCCTTCACCGGGTCGCTCCCGGAGGCGGCGCGGGCGAGCCTCGTCACCCGGGACCTGAAGCTCACCCGGAACTTCCTGGACGAGCACTTCCCCGGCGCCAACCTGGCGCAGGTCCTCCTCGTCGCCCCGGAGGCGCTGGAGCCGATCTGGCTCGACCGCCTGAGCGAGGGGCTGGGCACGCCGGCAGCGGCGCTCGGCGACCGCCACCTGCCGCCCCTCCAGGTCGACGTGGCGCTGGACGGCCAGCCGGTGTGGCGCGAGATCGCCCCGCTTCTAGGCGCGGCGCGACGGGAGGTCCGGTGAGCGTCGGCGGTTTGAACCTCTCCCGCCGGCCGTTCGTCAACGGCCGCCCGGTGACCCGGGTCGCCCTGCTCTTCTGGATTTTGGGCGGCCTTCTCCTCCTGGGGAACGTCTTCGTCTACATGTCCTACGTCACGGGCACGGGAAAGAAGCGCCAGGAGCTCGCCGAAGTCGAGCAGAAGAAGACGACGGAAGAGCGGATGATCGCGCTCGCCAACGACCGCTTCGCCAACCTGAACCTGGCGGGTCAGAACGAGCAGGTCGACTTTTTGAACGAGAAGATCGACGAGCGCACCTTCTCCTGGAGCCAGCTGTTCGATCGCATGTCGCGGCTCCTGCCGCAGGACGTCCGGCTGACCCGCCTCTCCCCGAACGGCATCGTCGACCCGCAGGCCGACCGCCGCCGGCGGGGCGCCCCGGCGCCGAAGAAGAAGAATCCGGACGGCCGGGTGACCCTGGCGATCAACGGCGAGGCGAAGAGCGACGAGGCGCTGCTGCGCTTCGTCGACAACCTGTTCGCCGATCCCGCCTTCATCGAGCCCGACCTCCTCCAGGAGACCAAGGACGAGGGCAAAAGCGTGATCAAGTTCGATCTCCGGGTGGGCTACCTGCCCAAGGCCAGCACCCGTCCGGTGGTGACGGCGCCCGAGCGGCGCCCGCGCCGGCGGACGGCGGCCCCCGAGGTCGGGCCGCTGCAGCCGCTGGCCGGGGGAGTGGTCCGGGCGCCGGTGCGCCCCACCCGCGACGCTGGAGGTGTGGGCGTGCCCGGGGTCGGCGTGCCACCCCGGTTGGGAGAAGGGGGGCCGGGACGATGAATAACGACGAGATCTGGCGGCAGCGCCTGTGGATCTGGCTTCCGGCGCTCCTTTTCTTCCTCGCCAATGCCGGTGCCTTCACCGTCTACCGGCTGGGCTATGCCGGGAACGTGCAGTCGTTGGCACTCGAGATCCAGGGCGAGCAGGACGAGCTCAAGAAGCTGCAAGCCGACCACCGCGGGTTGGAGACGCTGATCGCCCGGGCGGACGCCAACCGGCGCCAGGTCGACGGCCTCTACGAGCGTTTCTCCACCCGGCACCAGCGGCTGACCGAGGTCACCGCCGAGGTGCAGAGCCTGGCCCGCAAGGCCGGGCTCGATCCGCGCTCGCTCGCCTACCCCGAGCAGGAGATCGAGGACTATGGGCTGGTCAAGCGTTCGTTCATCTTCTCGGTCGACGGCACCTACCTCGACCTGCGCAAGTTCTTGAACTTCCTCGAGCTCTCGGACTCCTTCCTCACCCTGGAGGACGCGAGCCTCTCGGAGGCCTCCAAGGGGGGCAAGGAGCTGCGCATCAACCTGACCCTCTCCACCCTGTTCACCAAGGAGCGGCCGAAGCCCATGCCGGCAACGGCGATGCCCGGGACGACGGGACCGACCTCGTGACCCGGCAGAAGCTGCTCCTGGGGCTTCTGGCGGTCCTCCTCCTCGCCGTCGGCTGGCGCTACCTGGGGGGGGACGACGAGCCGACGGCGCCGCCTTCGGCGCTCAACACGCCGCGGCCGCACGCGGACGAGGAGGGAGGGTCCGCCCCGAGCGTCCGAGCGCGCCGAGCCCGGCCGCCCGCGGCGGCAAGGCCGCCCCGACCCGGGAGGTCAAGGAGCTCCGCGTCGCCCAGCTCGACCAGGTGGCGCACTCCTACACGGTGGGGCGCGACCCCTGGCACTTCTACGAGCCGCCTCCCCCTCCCCCGCCGGTGCCCAAGCCGCCCTCGAAAGAGGAGCTGGAGCGGCTGCGCCTCTTAGCCGAGGAGCGCCTGCGCCAGCAGCGCGAGGCGGAGGAGAAGGCGAGGTACGTGAGGGAGCATACGCCGCCCCCCTTCACCATGACGTTCCTCGGTACCTTCGGGCCGCCGTCGCGGCGTTTCGCCGCGTTCAGCGACGGAAAGACGATCTACAACGTACGAGAAGGTGAGAGGATCGCGGGGAACTTCGTGCTGTCCCATATCGGCTACGAGTCCGTCGACGTCTCCTACACCCTCCTGCCCGAGGTACCTCCGCAGCGGGTGGCGGCCGGCGCCGGAAAGCCTGGCGCCCCGGGTACCCCTGGGGCGGGCGTGCCCCCCAGATAGGATGGAAATGAGAAAAACGATGCGTGGAACCGCCCAGAGAACCCTCATCCTGCTGCTCGTCCTGGGGACGCTGGCGGCGATTACTGGATGTAGCAGTTATGGCGCCTACCGGAAGGCCTCGATCGCCGAGCAGACCGGGAACTGGGACGAGGCCGTCCTGCAGTACATCAAGGCGCTCGAGAACGATCCCGGCAACATCACCTACCGGGCGGCCCTCCTGCGCGCCAAGACCAAGGACTCCCAGGTCCACTTCGAGCGCGGCAAGCAGTTCCGGGCTTCGGGGGTGATCGACCGGGCCTTGGTCGAGTACCAGCAGGCGGTCGAGCTCGACCCCTCGAACCAGTACGCCCGGGCCGAGCTGGAGCATGCGCGGGACGCCTACAACGCGGCGCGGCAGAACAAGGAGCTCTCCTCGATCGACGAGATGAAGAAGAAGAGCCGCGGCGCCCGGCCCCAGCCGCCGCAGCTGAACCCGCGCTCCGACACTCCGATCTCGCTCGAGTTCCCCAACGAGGTCTCGATCTTCGACATCTACCGGGCGCTCGGCAAGGCCTTCGGCATCAACATCCTCTTCGATCCGCAGTTGAAGGACCAGAACATCGCCATCGAGTTGAAGGACGTCAACGCCCAGGCGGCGCTCGAAACCCTGATGCGGGCCGCCGGCCACTTCTACAAGGTGATCGACGAGCACTCGGTGATCATCGCCGCCGACAATCCGCAGAACCGCCGCACCTATGAGGACCTGGTCATCCAGACCTTCTTTCTCTCGAACGCCGAGATCAAGGAGATGACGACCATCCTCCGTAGCCTGATCGACGCCAAGAAGATCGCCACCAACGAGCAGTTGAACGCCATCATCCTCCGCGATACCGCCGACAAGGTGAAGGTGGCCGAGCGGATCATCGAGGCCAACGACAAGTCGAAGGCCGAGGTGGTGGTCGACATCGAGCTGCTGCAGATCAACACCACCCGCCTCCGCGAGTTGGGCGTCGCTTTGGACTCCTACGGCATCCGGCAGAGCCTCGACCTGGGGAGCGGCGGGACGACCGGGGGGACGACCGGCGGCACCACGGGAACGGCGACGACACCGCAGCTCCACGTCTCCGACCTCCAGTTCCTCAACCAGGCCAACTGGGCGCTCACCATCCCGAGCGTCATGTACAACTTCGTCAAGCAGAACACCGAGGCCCAGCTCCTCGCCAAGCCGCAGCTGCGGATCACCGAGGGGGAGAAGGCGAATCTGGTGATCGGCGACAAGGTGCCGATCCCGCTCACCACCTTCAACACCCAGAACGTCGGCGGCGCCGGCGGCATCGTGCCCATCACCTCCTTCCAGTACCAGGACGTCGGCATCCGCATCGACATGGAGCCGCGCGTCCACCACAACCAGGAGGTGACGCTCAAGGTCAAGGTCGAGGTCTCGCAGCTGAACGGCTCGATCACCGGCTCGGGCGGCCAGTCGCAGCCGATCATCGGCACCCGCACGATCGACTCGACGATCCGCTTGAAGGACGGCGAGACCAACTTCATGGCCGGCCTCATCCGCACCGACGAGAGCACCAACGACACCGGCTTTCCGGGCCTGTCGGAGATCCCGATCATCGGCCGGCTGTTCTCGGACAAGCGGACCCAGCACCAGCGCACCGACGTCATCCTGACGATCACCCCGCACATCATCCGCCAGGCCGAGATCACCCAGGAGGACCTGCTGCCGATCTGGGTCGGCACGGAGTCGAACATCAGCTTCCGCGGCGCTACCCCGCGCCTCGAATCGGAGGCCGACGGACCGTTCGACGGCCAGGAGGGGTCGCCGGAGCAGATCCAGGACGCCATCCGCCGCCGCATCCAGCGGCTGCCGCGCGGCCTGCGGCCCGGCGAGGCCGGCGCGCCCAACGGGGCCCCGGTCGAGGATGGCCAGGCGCAGCCGCAGCAGCAGCCGGCGCAGCCCCCCAAGGGGATCGACCTGGTGCCCAACCGGCCGCCCACCGACATCTTCCGGCCGGCGCCGCCGCCCACCCCGCCGACCGAGGAGAACCAGCCGCCGGGCGGCCAGGCGGCGAACCGGGCTCCGGAGGCCCTGGAGACCGAGACCCCCGTGCCGCCGGTGGCGTCGGCGCTGGGCGACGGTGCCGGCCCGGTCGCCGACCGGACGGGCACGGCGGCAACCCCAGAATACAGGACGTCCAGCCGGACGTCCAGATCGCCGGCCGCATCCGGCGGCCAGCCGCTCGTCGCCAGGGCGAGCCTCCGCGATACGGTCGAAGGGGCCGGGGGCGCGGGAGGGAGCCAGGGCGCCGCGGTCGAGCTCTCGCTCACCCCGCAGGGGATCGAGGTGGTGCCGGGGGACCGCTTCACGGTGCAGATCGAGGCCAATGCCTTGGACCCGGTCTCGCACCTCCCCCTGACCCTCGCCTACGACTCCAAGATCCTGGCGGTCGAGAAGGTCGAGCCGGGTGACTTCCTGGGCGCCAAGGGGACGGCCCAGGTGCTCTCCGACACCTCGCACGCCGGCCGGGTGGTGATCGGGGCGAGCCGGCTCGGGGCGGTCCCGGGGGTGGCGGGGCACGGCACCGTCGCCGTCGTCACCTTCCGCGCCCTCGTTCCGGGCAAGACCCGGCTGGGGCTCGACGACAGCAAGGCACTCGACCGCAAGTTGAAGGGCATGGCGGTCTCGGCGCGGCCGGCTGACGTCACCGTCGCGCCCCGCGACCGCCCCGGCCGCCCGCCCCATCCGGACCCGAAGCCGCAGAAGGTGAAGCTCGGGGAAGCTTCGCAGACGTTGGGAGGTTGAAGTAGTCGATGGCCGGTCTCTCGCAGCGCCGCTCCGAGGCGGGGTACACCCTGGCCGAGCTGGTCATGGTGGCGACCATCCTCGTCGCCCTGGCCGCCGTCGTGCTGCCGGTCGCCAAGTTCACGGTCCAGCGGAGCAAGGAGGCCGACCTCCGCCAGGCGCTCCGCGAGATGCGCAACGCGGTCGACGACTACAAGCGCTACAGCGACGCCGGGCTGATCCCGGTCGACCTCGGCACCGAGGGCTACCCGTCGAAGCTCGACCTCCTGGTCAACGGCGTGCCGCTGGTGGGGCAGGTCGACAAGAAGGTCAAGTTCCTGCGCCGCGTCCCCATCGATCCGATGACCGGCAAGACCGAGTGGGGACTGCGCAGCTGGCAGGACGCTGCCGATTCGAGCTCCTGGGGCGGGGAGGACGTCTACGACGTCTACACGACGGCCCACGGGGTCGGTCTGAACGGGGTGCCCTATGCGAAGTGGTAGGAGTCGGGTACTGGCTCAATTGGGCCGAGGACGGGCGACTGGTTGCGCGAAGCGCCCGAAGGAGCCCGCCCGCAGGATCCAACTGAGCCAGTGTCCAGGCCCCGAGAGGAGGATGAGGTGAACGCGAGAGAGCACGATCCGCGGTCGGCCGAGCGGGGTTTCACCCTGCTCGAGCTGATCGTCGTCATCGCCATCATCGGCATCCTGGCGACGATCGCCATGCCGCAGATGAAGGACATGCCGCGCCGGGCCAACGAGGCGGTCCTCAAAACCAACCTGCGGACGATGCGCGACGTCCTCGACCAGTACTACGGCGACAAGGGGCACTACCCGCCGAGCCTCGACGCCTTAGTCGAGAAGGGCTACCTGCGCAAGCTCCCCACCGACCCGATGACCAAGCGCAGCGACAGCTGGATCACGGTGCAGGAGGAGCTCGACCCCGACCAGCCGGCCGACAGCAGCGATGGCGCCGACCGGCACCGGGGGCGAGGACCAGGGGCCGGGGATCATCGACGTCCACTCCGGGGCCGAGGGGCTGGCCCTCGACGGGACGCCCTACAAGGAGTGGTGATGGCGGTGATGCCGGTGGGAACGCAGAAGATCTCTGTGCGGCGCGGCGAGCGGGGCTACAACCTGGTCGTCCTCACCATCATCATCACGGTGATGACGATCGTCCTCGCCGCGGTCCTGCCGCTCTGGAGCCAGACGATCCGCCGCAACAAGGAGGAGGAGCTGATCTTCCGCGGCCTGCAGTACGCCGAGGCCATCCGGGTCTTCCACAACCGCTTCCAGCGCTGGCCGACGAGCCTCGACGAGTTGATCAAGGTCAAGCCGCGCTGCATCCGCCAGCTGTGGAAGGACCCGATGACCGAGGACGGCAAGTGGCAGCTGATCTTCGAGGGGCGGGAGCAGGTGCCGATCACCCCCACCCCGACAGCGGACCAGAGCCCCACCGGGCATGCCCCCTTGAACCCGAACGCGGGGATCGACCAGCAGGGTCAGAGCTTCGGGCCGATCAAGGGGGTCTACAGCCGCAGCACGAAGAAGTCGATCGCCGTCTGGGGCGGCCGCGAGGAATATGACCAGTGGCGCTTCAACGCCGACCTCCTGACCGGCGGTGGACGGGTGAACTTCCAGAGCGCCGGCGTCCCCACCGGCACCGGCCAGCCCCAGCTCTCCGTGCGCTGGATCGGCCGGCCCTGGCGCACGCTCGGCGGGCTCAAGGACGGGCGGCCGCCCGGTGCCGGCGAGCCGGTCTTCCGGCCCTCCGTGGGCGGCGGCACCGCCACCCCCGGAGCCCCCGGAGTGCCGCGGCTCCCTTCCGGCACGCCCACCCCCCAGTCCATTCCACCCAACGGATGAGAATGCGATGAAGGTGAAGGTGCGGCGGCTCCCCACCGCGCTCGACCTGCCGCTCCCCACCCCCGGCTCCGCCGGGAGCGCCGGGCTCGACCTGCGCGCCGCCGTCGCCGCCGAGGTGACGCTTCTGCCCGGCGAGAGGGCCCTTGTGCCGACCGGCCTGGCGCTCGCCATCCCTCCCGGCTGGGAGGGGCAGGTGCGGCCGCGGAGTGGTCTCGCCATCCGGTACGGCATCGGCATCGTCAACGCCCCCGGGACGATCGACAGCGACTACCGGGGGGAGGTCTCGGTCCTCCTCGTCAACCTCGGCCAGCAGCCCTTCACCCTCCGCCGCGGCGACCGCATCGCCCAGCTTTTAGTCGCCCGCGCCGAGCCCATCGATTGGGAGGAGCGCGACGAGCTCCCCGCCACCTCCCGCGGGGCGGGGGGGTTCGGGTCGACGGGAGTGGGGTAGGGGCTACTTCTCCTCCGTCTTGGCCTTGCCGGCGATGGCGAGGAAGAGCTCCTGGAGGATCTCCTTGAGCTCCACGGTGTAGCTTGCCAGGTCGCGCATCCCCTGCTCCAGCTGCTCGGGGCTGGGGCGGGACATGGAGCCGGCCTTGGGGCGGATCTTGTAGGTGAGGCGCTCGTCCAGCTGCTGGAGCTTCTGGTAGGCGTCTTTCAACCGTTGCGGGTCCATGTTGCTTCACTTTCCCCTATTTTCCCGCATTGGCGGGGTTCAACTTCATCGAGTAGTCGGCCAGGTGATTCATCTCGTCCGCGCTCAGGCGGTGGGCGAAACCGGGCATCGGCCCGTAGCCCTGGGCGATCCGGGTGTAGACGGCGAGGTGAGCCCCCCTGCCGGTCAGCTTCGAGGTCGTCAGGTTGAGATTGGGGTAGAGATTGACCTGGCGCGGGTCCCCCTTGCCGTCGGCCCCATGGCACTTGGCGCAGTACTGGGGGTAGAGCTCCTCGGGGGACCGGTTGCCCGCCGGCGGTCCGCAGGCCGCCAGGGCGGTCGAGAGAGCGAGGAGCGCCGCGAGCGGGAGGGCCCTCACGGCACCGCCTCGGGCGCCTTTTCGTGCCGCAGGACGTGCAGGTAGCCGATGATGGCCTTCCGCTGCTGGTGGGTGAGGTCCGGGTTCTCCGGCATCTGGGCGAAGACGCCGTCGTGGATCACCGTCTCGATCGAGTCGTCGTCCCCCGAGCAGTCCTTCCAGTGGTCGTCGGTCAGGTCGGCGTAGGGGTTCCCCATGTAGGCCGGGGTGTTGCCCTCGGCCTTGAGGCCGTGACAGTCGGCGCAGTACGAGCGCCAGAGCTTCTCCCCCTCCGAGCGGTGGGGGAAGAGGACGTCGCAGGCCACGAGGGCCACGAGGACGAGGGTCAGGCCGACGGCGTAACCGACAGCTGCGGTCCTTCCGTGCACGGTAAACCTCCTTAGGGTTCCCTCATGGTACCAAGATATTACCCAGATGCTATTACAGGAGGTCGTGCAGAGGGCGGAGAATCGGTACGGGCTGACGTTGGCTCCTGCGGGCGGGCTCCTTCGGGCGCTTCGCGCGGCCAGTCGCCCGTCCTCGGAATCCAACTCGCCCTTGCGAGGTCATCAGCTCTCGCGCCGGTGAACCGCCGTCGAGGTCGCCTGGTCCAGGGGGCGGAGCACGATCTCGTCGATGTTGACGTGCGCCGGCCGGGTCGCCGCCCAGACGATGCAGTCGGCCACGTCCTCCGGGGTGAGCGGTGTCAGTCCCCGGTAGACGGCGCGGGCGCGCTCGGCGTCGCCGCCGAAGCGGACGAGCGAGAACTCGGTCTCGCCGACCAGCCCGGGGGCGACCTCGGTCACCCGCACCGGCCGGCCGAGGAGCTCCAGGCGGAGGGTTTCGGTGAGCGCTTTCAAGCCATGCTTGGCGGCGGTGTAGCCGGAGCCGCCGGGATAGGTCTCGCGGCCGGCGGTCGAGCCGACGTTGACGATGTGCCCCGCGCCGGAGGCGACGAGGGCGGGGAGGAGGGCCCGGGTCACCCGCACCACCCCGAGGACGTTGGTGGCGAACATGGTCTCCCAGGAGGAATCCTCCGAGCTCTCCAGACGGTCGAGCCCGAGGGCGCCGCCGGCGTTGTTGACGAGAAGATTGAGACCGCCGGAGCGCCCTTCCCCGCCAGTCGCCTCTGCCACGAAACGGAGGACGCTCGCCGGGTCGGTGACGTCGAGGGCGAGAGCCGTGCCGCCGATCTCCGCCGCGACCGCCGCCAGACGGTCGAGCCGCCGTGCCCCCACGGTCACCGCGAACCCCGCCTTGGCGAGCGCCCGCGCCGTGGCGGCGCCGATCCCCGACGAGGCGCCGGTCACCACCGCGGTCTGCTGTCTTTTCTGGTCCATCCGAATCCTCCTAGAACTCCGCCGAAGGGCAGATCTCGTTCACCGTGCACTGCCCGCAGAGCGGCTTTTTCGCCTGGCAGACCGCCCGCCCATGATCCTGGAGGAGGTGGGCGGCGCGGGTCCAGTCCTCCCGCGGCACCAGCTCCCCGAGGTCGCGCTCGATCTTCTCCGGCTCGGTTTCCGCGGTCAGGCCGAGCCGCTTCGACAGCCGCTGCACGTGGGTGTCGGTCGCGACACCCTCCGGTTTGCCGAAGGCGTTGCCGAGGACGACGTTGGCGGTCTTCCGTCCCACCCCGGGGAGGGCGGTCAGCTCCTCCATCGTCTCCGGCACCTGCCCCCCGTGATCGGCGACCAGCGCCTGCCCCAGGGCCTGGACGGCCTTCGCCTTGTTGCGGAAGAAACCGGTCGACTTGACCAGCTCCTCGAGCTCCTCCAGGCTCGCCTCGCCGAGATCGCGCGCGGTGGGCAGGCGGCGAAAGAGCTCCGGGGTCACCTCGTTGATCTTCTTGTCCGTGCACTGGGCGGCGAGGATCGTCGCCACGAGGAGCTCGAGCGGGGTCTTGAAGTCGAGGGCGAGCCGGGTGTTCGGGTAGGCGATCTTCAATCGCCTGAGGATCTCGATCGTCCGCTCGCGCTTCGCCCGCCGCGACTCCCGCCGCGCCGCCCCCGGGGTGAGGCCCGGTCTCGCCGTCTTTCCTGCCAATTTCACCGATCTCGCCATCGGTGCCTAGTTCGTCCGCGCGGTGAAGGCGTGCACCAGCCAGTTGAGCACCGCGATCACCAGGCCGCCCAGAATGGCCGGCAGGCAGCCGTCGACGTGGAGGTGGTGGGGCAGGAGCGCCGCCGCCAGCCAGAGCATGAGCCCGTTGATCACCAGGAAGAAAAGTCCCAGCGAGAGGACGACGAGCGGGAAGGAGAAGAAGGTGACGATGGGCTTGACCAGCAGGTTGACGACGCCGATGACGAGGCCGACCACCAGCAGGTAGCTCCAGGTGCCGGTGTAGTGGATGCCGGGGACGAGCTGGCTGGCGATGAAGACGCCGATGCCGTTCAAGACAATCTGCAGGATGGCACGGAGCATACGGTTCCCTCCTCTTCTCGCTTCAGCCCGGGTGCGCGGCCTCAGCTGCTGGTCCCAGGACGAGCCGCTTCGCCTCGCGGAGCACCCGGCGCTCGTTCTCGAAGCTGATGATGGCGATCCCCTCGTCCCAGGAGTACCAGGCGGCGCCCGAGACCTCCTCCGGGTCGAAGTCGGTGGCGTTGCCGCTCACGTACTGGAGCAGGTAGTAGTCGACCTTCTTGTGGATGCGCCGCACGCCCTTCTCGACGTACCAGTACTCGACCCCCGGCAGCTCGGCGGTCACCCGCCCGGTCACCCCGGTCTCCTCCCGCACCTCGCGGACGGCGGTCTGCTCCGGCACCTCCCCCTCCTCGATGTGCCCCTTGGGCAGCTGCCAGCGGCGGCCGTTCTGGGTCGAGATCAAGAGGATCTCCGCCGCGCGCACCACGAGCCCGCCCGCCGAATGGTGGCGCTCGGTGCGGAGCAGGGGTTTGGGCTGGGCCTGGGTCAGTTGGTGGTCTCCTCGCCACCCCCGCCCGCTGTCCAGGAGGGGAGGGCCAGAGGATCGACGCCGACCGAGCGCAGGGCGTCCTCCCACACCGTGGCGGGGTCGGACGCGAAGATCAGATCGGCGGAGACCGGCGCCGTCAGCCAGTCGTTTCTGAGGATCTCCTCGACCAGCTGCCCCTCGCCCCAGCCGGCATAGCCGAGGAAGAGGCGGAACTGGCCGGGCGGGTCCTCGGCGAGCTGGGCGAGGTCGCCGATGTGCTGGGTGAGGGCGAGCCCGGGGACCACCTCGCTCGCCGAGTCCATGTCCTCGCCCGCGGTCCGGGCGGGCGCCTCGGCGGCCGAGCGGGGGGCGAAGAGCACCGTGCCGAGCTGCGGCCGGACCGGCCCGCCGAAGTAGGCCACCGACCCCTCGGGGCCCTGCCAGAGGACCTCCATCCCCTTCAGAATCTCGCCCACCTTGATCCCCGTCGCCCGGTTCAAGATGAAGCCGAAGCTCCCCTCGTCCTCGTGATGGATGAGGAGGACGACGCTCTTGTGAAAGAACGGGTCGAGCACCTGGGGCATGGCGAGGAGGAGGACGGGCGGGGAGAGGTCGGAGTGGATCTTGGGCATGGGGCCACCATCTTATCCCGTCTCCTCCCGCCGGGTGGTACTGGGTCCGTTTTGAAATCCGCGGACGGACGACTGGCTGCGCGAAGCGCCCGAAGGAGACTGCCCGCAGGCTCAAACGGACCCAGTACTGCCGGGCGCCAAGCCGCGGGGGGATGCGGCATGCTATCTTTTCAATGCTGGCAGAGGAAGGTCCTCGCCGGATCGGCCTTGACCTCCCCGCGCCACCCATTCCCGTTGCATCGATTCGAGGAGAATTCCGATGAAAGATAGCTTCGGCAGCCACGCGACCCTGAAAGTAGGGGATCGCGCGGTGCGGATCGCTCGTTTGAGCGCGCTCGAAGGGGCCGGCCGGGACATCGCCCGCCTGCCCTACGCCCTGCGTATCCTGCTCGAGAACCTGCTCCGCCGGGAGGACGGCACGGTCGTCTCCTCCGGCGAGATCGAGGCCCTGGCAGACTGGGACCCGCAGGCGGCCCCCTCCCGGGAGATCGCCTTCATGCCCGCCCGCGTCCTCCTCCAGGACTTCACCGGCGTCCCCGCCGTCGTCGACCTGGCCGCCATGCGGGACGCCATCTCGGCGATGGGGGGGACCCCAGGCGGATCAATCCGCTGCAGCCGGTCGAGCTCGTCATCGACCACTCGGTGCAGGTCGACGAGTACGGCAAGGCCGCCGCCTTCTTGATCAACGCCGAAAAGGAGTTCGAGAGAAACGGCGAGCGCTACGCCTTCCTCCGCTGGGGGCAGACCGCCTTCCACAACTTCCAGGTCGTGCCGCCCGACACCGGGATCGTCCACCAGGTGAACCTCGAATACCTGGCGCGGGTGGTCATGGAGGAGAAATCCGCGGCGCACGGCGGCGAAGTCTGGGCCTACCCCGACACCCTGGTGGGCACCGACTCGCACACGACGATGATCAACGGCCTGGGCGTCCTCGGGTGGGGGGTCGGCGGCATCGAGGCCGAGGCGGCCATGCTCGGCCAGCCGGTGTCGATGCTCATCCCCCAGGTGGTGGGCTTTCGGATGACCGGCGCCCTCCCCGAGGGGGCGACGGCGACCGACCTCGTCCTCCGGGTGACCGAGATGCTCCGGAAGAAGGGGGTGGTGGGCAACTTCGTCGAGTTCTTCGGTCCGGGCTTAGCGGCGCTGCCGCTCGCCGACCGCGCGACGATCGCCAACATGGCCCCCGAGTACGGGGCGACCTGCGGCATCTTCCCCGTCGACCAGGTCTCCTTGGACTACCTGCGCTTCTCCGGCCGGCCGGCCGAGCGCATCGCCTTAGTCGAGGCCTACATGAAGGAGCAGGGGCTCTTCCACACCGCCGACACCCCCGAGGCCCGCTACTCGGCCACCCTCGATCTGGACCTCGGCACGGTCGAGCCCGCCCTCGCCGGCCCCCGCCGGCCGCAGGACCGGGTGCGGCTCTCCGAGGTCAAGACCTCCTTCCTGGGCGAGCTCGACTCGCTCCTCGCCGGGGTCCGCAAGGGCAAGCCGGCGGCTGCCGCGGCGGCGGCGATGTCCTCCGAGGGCGGCGGTGTCGCCGTCGCCGACATCGAACCCGTCACGGCAGTCGGGGTGGAAGCCGAGCTCGACGGCGAGCGGTTCCACCTCCACAACGGCTCGGTGGTGATCGCCGCCATCACGAGTTGCACCAACACCTCGAACCCGTCGGTCATGGTGGGCGCCGGTCTCCTCGCCAAGAAGGCGGTCGAGAAGGGCCTGCGGACTCAAGCCTGGGTGAAGACCAGCCTCGCCCCGGGCTCCAAGGTGGTGACCGACTATCTGGACGAGGCGGGGCTCACCCCCTACCTCGACCAGCTCCGCTTCAACCTCGTGGGCTACGGCTGCACCACCTGCATCGGCAACAGCGGACCGCTCCCCACCGCCATCTCGCAGGCGATCGACGACGGCGGCCTGGTGGCGGTGGCGGTGCTCTCCGGCAACCGCAATTTCGAGGGGCGGATCAACTCGGACGTGCGGGCCAACTACCTGGCCTCGCCGCCGCTCGTCGTCGCCTACGCTCTGGCCGGCCGGATCGACATCGACTTCGCCCGCGAGCCCCTGGGGACGGGGAAGGACGGCCAGCCGGTCTTCTTGAAGGACGTCTGGCCGAGCCAGATGGAGATCGCGGAGACCGTCGAGCGGGCCGTGCTGGCCGAGATGTTCGAGCGCCAGTACAAGGACGTCTACGCCGGAGACGAGCGCTGGAACAGCTTCGACGTCCCGGCGGGCGACACCTACGCCTGGGTGCCGGACTCGACCTACGTGCGGAACCCGCCCTACTTCGAGAACATGCCGAAGGAGCCGGCGGCGGTCGAGGACATCCACGCCGCCCGGGTCCTCTGCCTCTTCGGCGACAGCATCACGACCGACCACATCTCCCCGGCCGGCTCGATCAAGACCGCCTCCCCGGCGGGCAAGTACCTGACCGAGCACGGCGTCGAGCCCAAGGACTTCAACTCCTACGGCTCGCGCCGCGGCAACCACGAGGTGATGATGCGGGGCACCTTCGCCAACCTCCGCATCCGCAACAAGATGACCCCGGAGATCGAGGGCGGCTTCACTCTCCATCTCCCCGACGGCGAGCCGCTCGCCATCTACGACGCGGCCATGAAGTACCAGGCGGAGGGCGTGCCCACGGTGGTCCTCGCCGGCAAGGAGTACGGCACCGGCTCCTCCCGCGACTGGGCGGCCAAGGGTCCGCGGCTCCTGGGCGTCCGGGCGGTGATCGCCGAGAGCTTCGAGCGCATCCACCGGAGCAACCTGGTCGGCATGGGCATCGCACCGCTCGAATTCGTCGGCGGTCAAAACGCCGGCTCCCTGGGTTTGACCGGCCACGAGGTCTACGACATTACGGGGTTGTCGGCAGGGATGGCGAGCGGCTTTACGAACGGCAACCAGGTGAAGGTCCGGGCCACGGGGGACGACGGCAAGGTGACCGAGTTCGAGGCCCGGGTGCGGTTGGATACCCCGCAGGAGGTGCTGTACTACAAGCACGGTGGAATCCTCCACTACGTCCTGCGGCAGCTGCTGCGGAGCGGGAGCTAGAACGGGGTGCCGGGAAGAGCCGCAGACCTCCTGAGGTGCCTGTTGATCTCCTGGATTGCGATGGGGCTCGGTTTTCCCGGCTCTTCCGGTTCTTCCGGTTCTCCAGCGGCGGCCGAAGAGGGCTCGGCAAAGCATCTCGGCACCGCCGCGGTCTCCTTCCAGCAGGACGTCCTGGTCACCGATCCCGCCGGTAAGGGGCGGGGGATCAGCGCGCCCAGCCTGTCCCTGCCGGGAGGCTTCCGGTACCTGGTCCGGGCCCGCTTTCTTCCCGAGAAGGTGAACAAGGAGCGCCGCGAGGATTTCCGGCGCAGCCTGACGCTCTACGAGTGGCGGGGCCGGCCCGGCGCCGATTGCGCCAGCGTCGCCTGCTGGGTGGCGACGGCGGAGCTCTCGAGTTCGAAGAGCAGCCAGGAGAGCTTCTTCGAAGTTCCCAAGGATACGAAGTGGATGATCGCCCTCTGGAGCCTCCCCCCGAAGTCGCCGGAGGGGGAGGACCAGCCGCCGGTCGCGACCTGCCAGGATCGCAGCTGCTGGAAGATCGAGGACGTCCAGGTCGGTGGAGACGTCGGCGTCCTCCTCGAAATGGCGGCCGGCGAGGAGACTACGACCCTCACCGTGCTGCAACGGCCGCTGAGCGCGAGTAAGCGGCCCTAGGCGAGCATTTCCATCCCGAGGTGGAGTCCTGCTGCGCCGATTTGGCGCTCTACGCCCTCGCTGTAAGCCCTCCAGGGGTCCTCGACGGGCGTTTCGGCGTCGAGAAAACGTCCTCGCGGAACGATAAACTCCATTCTCGAGTCGATAAACTCGTTTTTCGGGTCGAGAAACAGTTTCGCGATGCCAATCTGGCGTTTTTCGGACTCACTCGCGAGTTTTCCGAGTCGATTTTGGCGTTTTTCGGGCTCGTAGCGCCGTTTATCGAGGGCAATCGCGAGTTTATCCGCCTCGTATTTCAGTTTCTCTAGGTGAATTCTGAGTTTATCGGGCCATGAGGCGAGTTTCTCGGGCCGTTTGGCGAGACTCTGGCCCGATCTCCGACGATCGCGGCACCTGCCCCCCTCCCGACCTTGTGTCCCGCCCCGATCCTCGCTAAGGTGGCACCGGCGAGGAGAGCGGCAGATGATCCGGACCCCGGCACAGATCCTCCAGACGCTCGAAGCGCACCGGCATAGTCGAAGAGCATGTGCAGCGCCGCTAGGTGCTGCTTGACCGAGGCGAAGAAGAGCGTGGCCGCGAGGTCCTCGATGTAGGAGGCGACCCGGAAGCGCTGACGGCACGGTCGCTGTCAGCGGCAGGGGAGAAATCAGGTCGGCCCTGAAGAGTGAAACCCTAGGGCCAATCCTTGCAGGGTTTGGAAGATGCTCGCGGAGCTCGATTCCGGCGAGATGTCGAGTCCCTCGATCGACGAGAGAGGGATGATTTTGCCGCCTCCCCCGACGACCCGGGTGAACCGGAAGTTGAGGCCCTGGACGAAGACCTCTTCCAGAGCCTGCCCGTGGACCTTGTCGAATACTCCCTTGAGCTGACCTGCCACCTGGACATCCCCCATGGTCGCCACGCGCCAGGTCTCCAGCCCTCGCCGGACCATCATCACGGAAAAGGATTCGCCGTTGCCATTCGTACACAAGAAACGAAGCCGTCCTAGATCTTCGACGACCGAATCGAAGGAGGCGTCGGAGGAGACCTGACGGAGACGGGCCAGGGAGATCGTCTTTTGTCGGACCGCGAGATGGGGGTCGCAGGCGAGCATGCTTTGACCGTCCAAACCCGCTGCCTCACGAATCCAGGTGTCGTTCTGGATCGCCGCGATGAAGCCCGCCAAAACCTGGGTTGGCGATGGACCCTCACGGGGTATCGCGGCCGGAGCGGGGACGGGCCCCGCGCACGTCTCGAGGGCCTCGCCTTTCCGATGGAGGTGGAAATAATCGATCCAGTGGGCCATGGTGGCGTCACCACGGTATTCGTCATAGGTCTCGGCGCGTTCGGAGCCAAAACACTGGGGCGCAGGGTCCTTGATGGCGATCCAGGCGCTTCCATCCACGATCGCTGCGGACGCGGCGACGACCATGTGGCCGGAGCCGTTCCGCCGCCCGTTCTCTACATTTTCACGCGCGAAGACGACAGGACGCTCGCACTGGAATTCTCGCCACAGCTCCTGCCATTCGAGCGGCCTGAAATCGGGCGTGACATCGGCCAGAAAATTATATTTATAGAACTGAGGAAAACCTCCAAATTTGCAGGACGGCGCCGTGCTCCCTCCACTTGGCGCCGTGCAGACATCGGATTTGCACATGTCCGGTGGGAGGTAACCGCGGCCCGCTTGGATTCTCTGGCGTACGTCGTCCTCATCTGCGTGCAGGGATTCCATTGCCATCTCGGCACTCGCCGCCCAGCACCAGTCGGATGACATCTGCGGCTTAGGCATCACGGCAAACGAGGCCCGCCCTGCAACCGGATTAAGCAGAATCAGAGCGGCAACCGAAAGACTCAGTCCCGAGATCCTCATCTCTCCTCCTCTAAGGCAACGGTAACGCGAATGCCTGCGGGCAGCGGATCCCGGGTGGTTGGCCTGCGCCACTGGAGGAATTGCAATTCAAGGCCAATCCGGAACTGACGACGTAGGGCAGCAAACGGTCGCCCATGGGAGGTTTGTTGATCAGGTCGTAGTACATTGAGAAGTGCCTGTCTACACGGCATTCGGGAGATGGGTTGACCTTGTCACAGTTGCTAGCGCTAATAATCACTGGCCAGTTCTCGACTTCGATGACGACACAAGGCGTGGCCTCGTCGCCACGCCACTGTTTACAGACCTCTGGAGAAGAGAGGTGGGCCACCGAAGGAGTGGCCCCAATCATGATCTGGAGATCTTCGAGCTTTGCGATCTCGGCCTCGAGAGCGAGCCCCGTCGCGAGTGGACGCTGGACTTGGCCTTGGACCGTGACGCCGAGCGCAGACGCCTTCCGGAATTCGGATAAGGCGCCCTCCTTGAAATCAACGGGACGCACCCATTCCTTATCGCATCGCTGCACTGGCCTCGTCCGCCACCCCCCCTGGAAGTTGACGATGGCGGCAACTCGCTTATGGGAGTTGCCGTCTTTACATTTTCCGGTCAGGCAATCCGGATTGATTTTGGCATCCTGGGGGTCTGCCACGAGATCCATTAGCTGCGGAAAATCCTTTTGTGCGTCAAGATGGATCGTCGCTCCATCACCTCCTGCCAGAAGTTTGAACGTGGCCTTGAAGTCTCCCCGGGTGAGAGACCAGTTGCGAATGGAGGAGGAATCGATCGGTTGTAGCACCGCAGGAACGTGGAGGGGCATCTCGGCCGTGCTCGTGAATTGCGTCTCGAGCAGCAGCACTGTCAGCCCGGTCGGATCTGGAGAAGAGGACGGTACGAACAGAGCCAAACCCGACACGACGATGAGAACCTTGATCATCGAAGCTCCTTTCTTGGGACCCTCTCGGTCCCTCGCGAGGTCAGTGAGATGAGTTGAAATGGCGCCCAGCTGGCAGGCGCCCGGAAATCGCTTTGGGGATCGTCTAGAAAAGCGAGCTGCGCCAGCCGGAGAGCCTCGTCGGCTCGGGCTCCACGGCTCAGTTCACGATAGAATCGGGACATCAGCTCGGAGGTGACACGGTCGTCGACGGGCCAAAGCGTCGCCAGGCTCTCGGCGGAGCCCGCCGCGAGAAAGGAGCCCGCGAGCGCGAAGGTGCCTTCGAGTGAAGGCTCGCCCTCGCGATCGCTGGCGCAGCCGCTCAGGACGACCAGACGGAGGTGCGGGAGCGACAGGCTCGCGATCGTTGCTGCATCCAGGCTTCCGCTCCCGTCACCTTGAGGTCCAGCGAGCACTATCCGGGAAGAGTCCGGGGTCTGGCCGACGAGGAAGTGGCTCGCGATGTGGACGATCGAGGCTCTCTCCAGGCCGCCCAGCACCCGGTCGCGAGTCGCCTCCCGCCCGGTGAGGGTCACCGTGCCCGAAAAGAGGCCCGCGAGTGCTTCGACTTCGCGGCGAGCTCCCGGAAGGTTCGGGTAGGTCGCCCCGGCAGCTCCCTCGACCCGCGGATCGCCGACGGCAAGGGCGACCTCGGGGAGCGGCCCGCCGCCCTCTCCCCACTCCCTTTTTCCAGCCCGGTCGAGCACCTCGACGGCCGGGCAGATGCGGATCACGAACCGCCGGAGGAGGGGCCCCTCGCCGGCGCCTCCCTCGACCACCGGCCACGGCACGGCACGCACGAAGCGATCCGGGACGATGATTAGCCGACGGGCTCCCCGAAGCTCGCTTGCGATGGGGTCGATGAGACTCGCGCCGACCCGCCGGGCGGCCGCGCGGAGCACCGGTGGCTCCGTCCCGTCCTCGATCCCGAACACTAGGTTGGAAATCACATTGCCGAGCTCCACTCGCGAGATCGAGCTGCGAACCAGGTGGGGGGCCTGGCCGCGCCTCACCACCCAAATCAGCAGAGAGTCAGGGAGAGACCAGTAGGAGAGCACCGCGTCCGCCGGGTCGATCGCGATCGACCCGACGGACGCGGGAGGGACCTCGCTCGCGTCGGGAAGGAGACCCAAACTCTCACGAAAGAGGAGGCCTCGCGCCTGATCGGCAGCCCAGAAGGCGCGTTCTCCGTGGGGATCGACGAGCGCGCTGGTCGCGACCCGCTCGTCCGCCAGCCCGGCCTGCAGGTCGAAGAACGATACCCGCTGCAAGGGCTCGTGGATCCGCTCCCGCTGAGTGCCGACGATGCCCGCCGCCCGGTCGAGGTCCGCGAGGGCTTCCTCGAGGCGGTCGAGCCTGCGCAGGACGTGGGCGCGATCAAGGAGGGCTTCCGCCTGTCCGTACTCATAGCCATTCTGCCGCAGGAAGCCGAGGGCCTCGTCCAGCCGGGACAGGGCGACGAGCGGTTGGCTCTCACCGAGAAGCTCGCCCTCGATCACCCGTAGACCTGCGAGGAGACGCGCCCGATTGGCCGCGCTCTCCACTCTCGGAATATGGGATTCGGCCTCCCTGGCGTCGGAGAGGGCTCCCTGAGCATCGCCGGCCTTGGCGCGGTGCATCGCCCGCATCCAGAGCGATTCGGCCAGGCCTAGGGGGGTCCCCTGGCTCCGGTCGAACGCCAGAACCTCCGAGGCGAAATCGGCCGCGGCACGAAATTCGCCCTCGCGCGCCAGGGCGAACGAGGCGTTGCCTATCGCCAGGGCGAGCTGCTCGGTCCTGCCGTCCTCCGCAAGCTCCCGGAAGCCCTGGAGGCGATGGAGCCAGGCCTCGGTCGATCGCCCTAACTCGTCCGCAACTCGGGAGCGTTGCAGGCTCGCAATCGCGCCGCCCGAACGGTTCTTCGCTCGCCGGGCAATGTTTTGCCCTTCCTCCGCGTACCGCTCGGCCGCGCCGAGGTCGAGAGTGGCGAGGCCGATCCCCGCGAGCACCCACACGGCATGGGCCTCGACGGCGGCATAGCGCTTCTCCCTCGCCGCGGCGAGAACGAGTTCCGCCTTGCGGCGCGCACCGTCGTAGCGTTGGAGCTGGAACTCGCAGTGAGCGATTCCGATCTCGACGAGGAGGGCCCAGGGGCTTCCTCCGGATCCGAGCCGCTCCGCGGCGGCATCGGCGGCATCGAAGCGAGCGAGCGCCTTCTCGAAAGAATACCGAGCGAGGAGATCCCTGCCATCGATGTAAGCCGCGAGCGCCTGGGCTGAAGCTTTCGCACGTTCCTCCGGCACTCGAGCGAGAGTGGCGGCCCCGTCCGCGATCAGCCGGTCGCCGCTCAGCTCGGCCAGTCGGTGGCCTGCTCGCCGGAGGCGCTCCTCGGCCGCCCGCCTGCCCACCGCATCCGTGCCGAGGACCGCATTGGACCAAGCCAAGAACCCCCTTCGTTCGACCCAGGTCTGGAGCTCCTCGGGGCGTGTCGAGCGGTCCGGAGGCTCCGTGGAGAGGTCGCCGTCGGAGTTAGGGTTTTCCGACACTGGGCGAGAGCCTTCCTGAGCGGTCAGGGTCCGCAGGTACCCCGCGGCGAGAAGACCCCAGGGAGAAGCGGGATTACGCTCCACGTACCCACTCCAGGCTTCCCTGGCGAGCCGGCGAAGGTAGAGCGTCTGGAGGGCCAGCGCGCGGTCGAACTGGAGCTCCGGGGTCCGGGGTCGAGGTCCGACCCGATCGAGGGCTCGGACCACGTCGCGAGGCCGCTCAAGGGCTCTCCCGCGGACCAGGAAGGCGGCGGCGAGATCGGCGCCCAGGGAGGCTTCGGACGGCTCCGACCGGCTCGCCTTCTCCAGGATCTGGATCGCAGCGTCGTAGCGGCCGGTCACCAGCCTCAGCAAGGCGAGATCGCCTTGGGAGCGCGCCGTGGGGTATCTTCGCGCCTCCGCCTCGATCTCACGCGCGACCGCACGCCGCTCGGCGGGAAGGAATAGCTCTACCTCCACTGCCGAGATCTCGACACCTGCCAGCCGGACCCCCGCGAGTCTGGCAGTTCCGAAGGCTTCGACCAGGTATTGGCGTCGGGAAGGAGGCTGCCGCGAGACCGGCCTCGAGCGGTCGAGGAGCACCCATCCTGCCAGGACGGTGGCGACCATGCCCACGATTGCGGCACCGAATCCAAGCCTCAGGCTCGCCAAGAATTAGGATCCGAAGTATCTAACACGCATTGCGACCAGCAAATGCTGCGAACTCTGCACAGGATGATAGTAATCATACCATAACGCTGGTTCTCGCTGAGCGCCTTAACGACTCCGGCGCGACCCTTCCGGGGTCCGGAACAGAGCCCGTGGTCCAGCCTCAGCAGATAAGGAAGCCCATCGTGCTTGCGGTCAAGGTCGCCACTGGAGGCCGCGGTCGAGATCGCGAGGTAGGCTGTGCATTGATCTGGCCGATTTTCCTGGGCTACGCCTAGCCGCGGGTGGACGCGGCGATCCGCGAGCAACTGGCCTCCGGGATCACCTTCTCCCCCATGCACCCGCTGGAGGTCGAGGTCGCCGAGCGGGTGCGCCTCTCGAAGCTCCGGCCAAGAGATTCCTGCGGACTGGAAGAGTGTGGGTAAGACTGGGACGAAGGACGAATGCCTGCAATATATCAAGAAGGTCTGGACCGACATGCGCCCTTTGAGCTTGCGGAAGAAGAAGGACGGGCAGTAGGCAGGCGAACCGGACGAGGTGCACCGTCGAGGCCGGTGCCGCACCCTTTCTCCCGCCCGCCCTCCGCGGTAGGCTTCCGGGATGAAATTCGAGACTCTCGCAATCCATGCCGGGCGCACAGTCGACCCGAGCGGTGGGGTGGTGCCGCCGCTCCAGCTGTCGACGACGTTTGAACGCGATGCGGAGGGGGTGCCGATCGGCGGCCATACCTACATCCGCGACTCGAACCCCAACCAGTCGCAGCTGGAGGCGGCCTTAGCGCCGCTCGAGGGGGCCGAGGCGGCCCTCGTCTTCGCCTCGGGGATGGCGGCGGGGATCGCCCTCCTCCAGACGTTGCAGCCGGGGGCGCACGTCCTCTTTCCCAACGACGTCTACTACGGCATCCGCGACGCGGCCCTCGAGTACCTGCCCAACTGGGGGATCGGCGCGGATTTCCTCGACATGGCGGATCTCGACGCTCTCGCCCGCGCCCTCCGACCCGAGACCCGAATCGTCTGGCTGGAGACGCCGTCCAACCCTCTGCTCAAGGTGGTCGATCTGGCGGGGGCGGCGGCCCTGGCGCGGGCCGCGGGCGCCACGGTCGTCGTCGACAACACCTTCGCCACCCCGGCCCTCCAGCGGCCGCTCGCCCTGGGGGCCGACGTGGTCCTCCACTCGACCACCAAGTACTTCGGCGGCCATAGCGACGTTCAGGGCGGCGCCCTGCTCTTCGCCCGCCGGGACGAGCTCTACACCCGGGTGGAGCACGTCCGCCACACCCTGGGGGCCGTGGCCTCGCCCTTCAACTGCTGGCTGATCCTCCGCGGCTTGCGGACCCTGGCCTGCCGGGTGATGGCGCAGAGCGCCGGCGCTCTCGCCGTGGCCCGGGCCGCCGAGGCGATGCCGGAGGTCGCGGTGGTCCACTATCCCGGCCTCCCCTCCCACCCCGGCCACGCGATCGCCGCCCGCCAGATGTCGGGCTTCGGCGGCGTGCTCTCCCTGCAGGTCGCGGCCGGCCGGGAGGCGGCCCTCCGCGCCGTCTCCCGGGTCCGGCTGTTCACCCGCGCCACCTCGCTCGGGGGCATCGAGAGCCTGATCGAGCACCGGGCCACGAGCGAAGGCCCAACCTCCCGCACCCCAGAGGACCTCCTCCGCCTGTCGATCGGCCTGGAGCACCCGGACGACCTGATCGAGGACCTGCGCCAGGCCTTTGAGCCCTGAGTGGTTCCCCGGCTCCGTGGACTCCGAGGACGGACGCCTGGCTGCGCGGAGCGCCCGAAGGAGTCCGCCCGCAGGAGCCATCGGAGCCGGTACCCGGTTCCCCAAACGAAAATGACCGGCGTTCGCACGCCGGCCATTTCCGTTTCCCTCCAACTTTTCGGGTGCCCCTGACTGCGGCACCCTTCCCCCGCCCCCCCGTTTGTACATCCCCTCTCGAAGAACGACAAGACTGCAAAGACTGCAAGGTAGGTCGAGCGCCCCGGGGGCATCCCCCAACTTTTTGCCTGACCGATGCGCCGACTCTGTCTTGAGAGTGCTCCACCCCTTGCCAAGCGAGACAAGCGGTCCGAAATTGTAACGCCGCTGTAACATTGGAGCCGGAGCGGGCCAGGGTCGGAGCCGGTCGGGGCCTTTTCTATCGACAGTGGGCTATGGCACGTTCCGTGTAGCAAGAAAAGGTAGGGAGAGGGTTGCTCCCTATCTGCACTTTTGGAGGAGGTTTTTGAAGATGTCCCATGGGATTCGCGCCACCCGTGCCGCCGGCTTTGCCCTGACCCTGGCCGCCCTGTTCGCCTCGGCGGCTGCCGCCCAGAGCCTGACGCACACCCTGACTTCCGCCGAGGTCGCCTGCAACGAGGCTCAGTTGCGGGTGCTCGTCTCGCATTTCAGCGTCACCGCGCCCGGCGGGGGAAGCCCGGGGCGGCCATCGACTCTCCTCGTCTCCTACAGCAACCGGTACGGCTTCTACGATGGCCTGCTGGTCGCCAACCAGGCGCCGCTGATCGCGACCGGCAGCGCCGCCGCCGAGCAGATCCTCGCCTTCCACCTGAACCCGAGCGTCCGCGAGCTCCTGCTCAACCCGAGCCGCGACCCGCTGCCCCAGATCTCGCTCGAACGGGAGGACACCTCCTCGAGCTTCGTCCCGGCGACCGCGTCCACCGCCCTCGTCCTCTATCTCGACCCCACGGCCGGCCAGACCGGGGGCGATGCGCGGCTGGCGATCAACAACTTCACCCTCCCCGCGGCGGGGCAGACCTGCAACGGCGCTCTCGCCACGGCGATCAAGCCCGGCCGCGGCCTCGACACCGTCGTCGCCCTCTGCCATACCAAGTTCACGGATTTCGACCGCACCGTCTTCTCGATTCTCGAGCGGACTCTGCGGACCGAGGTGCTGGGCTCCGGCAGCCCCGACGCCAAGATTGCCATCTACCGCGGCCAGGGTGCCTTCACCTACCGGATCGACGTTTTCCCCACCGCGGCCTCCCAGGGCGCCAAGGTCGCCTTCCAGCTGGTTCTCCAGGCCACGGCGGATGGGCACTTAGAGAACGGCCAACTCGCCGTCCTCCCCGCCTGCCCGGCAGGCCAGCAGCTCGACTGCACCAACTCGCCCGAGGGGGTGCGGCTCTGGGTGTTCCCGCCGCTCTTCGCCGGCACCGAGGTGCGGGAGAGCGGCGGTCCGGAGGTGAGCCTGACCTACCAGCCGGGTCAATCCCTGCCGCCGTCGGTGACGATCAACTGGCAGCAGCTGCTCGCCGGTACCACCTGGAATCCCTGAGCAACCCCAAAGAAAATCCAAGAAAACCCCAAAATGTAGACGCCGCTCCCCTCCCCTTCGCGGGGGAGGGCGGGCGGCGCTCACTCGCCCTGGGGCTCGGCGAGCTCCATCCGCCACGGGCTGACGCCGTGGGCGCCATGCACGGTTCCGGATTGGCCCCGCCGCTCCCGGAGGTCGTAGCGGCAGCCGGCGGTGAGGACATCGATCCGGATCCCGAGCATGGGCGGGATGTCGCCGGCGTTACCGGCATTGCCGACGGTGGCGGGACTTGGGGGGAGACCGGGGCGGATCGCCTGGGCGGCGTCGACCACCATCACCGCGCCGGCTCCCAGGACGTCCATCGTGCTCTCCACGGGATCGAGGATGACGGCGGTGTCGTCGTCGATCCCCACCGCCAGGGGTGTGGGATCGAGAGCCAGGGCGGCGAGCAGCCGGCCCAGGCGGTCGCGCTGGCGAAGCGGTGGATCGAGGAGGAGGCCGCGGGTCAGGCAAAAACCGGGGACGAGGCCCAAGGCGCGACGGCGGCCCGGTCCCCCCACTCCTGGAGCGATACAGAGATCGGAGAGGAGCGCCGCGCCGGCGCCGCTGCCCCCCACGACCATGCCCGCTCCGTGCCGGCGGCGCACCGTCTCGGTCAGGGCCGGGTCGTCGGGGAGCGGCAGCCAGAGGCTGCCGCCGACGAGGAAGAGGCCGGTCGCGTTCTCCAGGAGGTCGAGGGGGGGAACCGCGGTGGAGGTGCCCAGGCGCAGCACCGCGACCGACTCGGCGCCGAGGTCGTAGAAGACGTCGCCGAAGCGCTCGGCCGCCGCCGCCAGGTCGCGGAGCTCGGCCGGCTCGGCGGCGGCGGCGAGGACGACCAAGTTGGCCTCCGACCCTCCCGCCGCCTCGAAGAAGGCGCGCAGCAACTCCCGCTCCCGCGGGCGCTCGACGAGCCCCCCGATGGCGATCAGCCGGCCCGGCCGGCCTGGCCGGTCAGAGACATCGGCGACAGACTTCCTGGCTTCCGCGTTCCCGGTCACCCTTCGTCCTCCCTGTCCCGGCCGCTCTTCGAGCGATGCCGGGGCTGGTCCAGGGTACCGTACAAGAGCTCCTCGCCGCTCCGGGCCGCCCGCAGCAGGAGGGCGCCGCGCGCCATGTCGCCGACCCCGGCGAAGCAGAGCGGGAAGTGCAGGCGCGCACCGAGGACCGGCTCCAGGACGTCGACGTACTTGCCGGTCGCGACGCTCCCCAGGAGGACGGCCCGGGAGCCCGCGGGCAGGAGGTTGGCGAGCGCCCGGGCGCCCTGGGCGAGCGGCCGGTGGTAGGCGCGGGCGGTCACGTCGACCGGGGTGCGATGAATCTTCCTGAAGCGCTCGGGGGTGAGCGGCCACTCGGGGGGGACGAGGCCGTAGCCGGGAGCGATGACGTAGACGCCACCGCCGTCGAGGCCAGCCGGCGCGGCGAAGCGCCGGGCGTAGGCGATCTTGCCGCGGAAGTAGAGGCTGCTCATGAAGGCGAAGGCGTCGGCGATGGGGAGGCCCTCGGGCGAGCGGAAGCGCCGGGCGGTGTCGAAGCGCGCCCCCGGGGCGGCGAGCTGCTCGGCCCGCAGGCCCTGGAGGGTGGCGGGGGAGAGGAGGAAGACGGTGGGCGGGCGGTCCCCTCTTTCGGCGATTTCCATACTGTTCGAGAGAACGATGGCGCTCCCGTCCGGCATTCCCGCGTTCCCTCATCCCCGGTCCTGGCTCCGTTGGGTTCCGAGGACGCCGACTGGCTGCGCGAAGCGCCCGAAGGAGCCGCCCGCAGGATCAATGGAGCCTGGACCCAGCGCTCCAAGCCCTGAGCAGGTAGATCCAGGTCCGAGATACGGCTCTCCAAGCGTGAGCGAGGCGTCTCAAAGTCAGGGGTACGGGTCTCCAGACCAGAGATACGGGGACTCTGACTCGGAGATACGGGTCTCCAGGCCAGAGACACGGGGGCGCAGGGTCAGGGATACGGGTCTCCAGGCCGGAGACACGGGGGCTCAGACTCAGAGACACGGGGCTCAGACTCAGAGACACGGGGGCTCAGACTCAGAGACACAGGGGCTCAGACTCAGAGTACGGGGGCTCAGACTCAGAGTACGGGGGCGCAGACTCAGAGTACGGGGGCGCAGAGTCTGAGACACGGGGTCGGCAAACCGTAGGAACCTGCGTGGAGGAAATAGGGTGGGGATCAGGACTTCTGGCTCGGCAGATTTCCTGCCGCGCAGGCTTTAGTGCTTCGTCAGTCGGTAGAGGCTTCGCGTCGCTTGGTCCCGCAGAGCTTCCGCGCAAACGTTCTCGTAAAGAGCCGGCTTGAGAAGAGTCCTCGCCGAAGCGT
>CAVWRJ010000024.1:0-787922 GCA_963757335.1 uncultured Acidobacteriota bacterium
GTGCCTCGCGCCAGGCCAAGCCTGGGAAGGGAGGACGGATGAAGTAGTCAGATCCTGAAACTCTTCGTTGTGGCCCGGTAGGTCCGAATCCTACGCGGTAAGGGCTGGCCACCCACCGGAAGCGAGTCTTGCGTACCGTCGGGGTAACCCGGCGCTGCGAGGCGTAGACAGCGAGTGTGTAGGCCGTGGTAATGCAGCCTCGATAGATCGTGATCGGGGAGCCGACGTCGTGGCACCGGCGGAAGGCTATCTCCTCGGCGCTCTATAGGCCTGGCGTCGAGGGTCCCCCGGGGTATCAGCCCAGGGCATGCACACGCATCGGGTCACCCAGGAACCTGGGAGAACCCTGAGATCTCCGCGGTCCAATCCCGGCTGGGCTCCGGGAGACCAAAGGTCCAGGCCCACAGCAGAGGGCGTCCGCACCCTGTGGGATCGAATCGGCGGGCGTACCCGCGGTACCGCCAAGCGAAGGAAACGAAGCGCGGTGGGATGGACTCAGGGCGTCTTAGCGCCCCAATAGTACCAAGGAAGCGGGGGAACCACCCCGAGGGACCCCGTGGAGGAAAGAGGGGCGTCGGGTCACGGAACCGTTGGAGGGAAAGATGGCAAGGTCACCGAACCTTGAAAGCGTCTCAACGAAACTACAACGGATAGCACAACTGGCGAGGGAAGACCCGCAGCGGGCCTTTATGAGCTTGGCCCATCACGTCGACCTGGACCTTCTACAGGAAGCTTATCGTCTGACGCGCAAAGACGGTGCTCCGGGCGTAGACGGCCGGACCGCGGCGGCATACGAAGAGAATCTGGAAGAGAACCTCCGGAGCCTCTTGGACTGCTTCAAGTCGGGCTCCTACAAAGCGCCGCCGGTCCGTCGAGTCTACATCCCGAAAGGGAGCGACCCGTCGAAGAAGCGGCCGATCGGGGTGCCGACCTTTGAGGACAAAATCCTCCAGAGGGCGGTCGCGATGGTACTGGAAGCGGTCTACGAGCAGGACTTTTTGAACTGTTCGTACGGCTTTCGACCAGGGCGATCGGCGCATCAGGCGATCAGGGAGCTGTGGCGAGGCTTGATGGCGATGGGTGGGGGTTGGGTTCTGGAGGCCGACATCGAGGGTTTCTACGACAATCTAGACCACAGTCAGCTCAGGGACTTTCTGGACCAGAGGGTACGCGACGGGGTGCTCCGCCGCGCCATTGACAAGTGGCTGAAGGCGGGAGTGATGGAAGGTGGAAACTTCAGCCATGCGACTACAGGAACTCCGCAGGGAGGAGTCATCTCTCCGCTTCTGTCGAACATCTATCTCCACAAGGTTTTGGACGAATGGTTTGAGACAACGGTCAAGCCCCGGCTGCAAGGGGCGGCATTCCTGATCCGTTTCGCAGACGATTTCGTGCTGGTCTTCCAACTGGAGAAGGATGCCCGGCGGATGCTGGAGGTGCTGCCGAAGCGATTCGACAAGTACGGCCTTCGCCTCCACCCGGAGAAGACACATCTGGTGCGCTTCGAACAGCCCGACCGCAAGGAAAGGTTTGAGAAGGCGCAGCCACACGAGGAACCGAGGAGTTTCGACCTTCTCGGTTTCACACACTTCTGGGAGAAGTCTCGCCGGGGCAATTGGGTGGTGAAGCGCAAGACGGCCTCCGACCGGATCACCCGGTTTCTGTGGAAGCTCAACCTGTGGTGTCAACGGTATCGGCACGCGCCCATGGCATGGCAACAGGCTCAACTCAGCCTTAAGCTTCGCGGGCACTTTGGGTATTTCGGGATCACCGGAAACTCGTATGCCCTGCGCAGCTTGCACTACCAGGTTGTGAGAATCTGGCGTAAGTGGCTCAGTCGCCGCTCACGAACATCAACGGTGACCTGGGAACGGTACAACCTTCTTCTGAAGCGTTATCCGCTACCAAGACCGAGAGTCTGTCAAGCCGTGTAAGTCGTGTAGCGAAACCGTGGCTTGAGGAACCGTATGCGGGAATTCCGCACGTACGGGTCTGTGGGGGGCCTGGGTGGGCAACCACCCAGGTCTACCCGGAAGCCTCTTGGCGAAGCTCTTGGCGAGCCTGTCGCCTGCTCGGTCAGGGCTCATGGGAACGAGGTGATTCGCGTTGGGCTTCCACAACTCGCGCAAGGTTCGTAATGGCTGATGCAACGATAGTCCTCGCAGGTAGGACAGAAGCGGGACCTTTGTCCGGATCGGAAGCGGTTCTCACAGAATAGGTGAGCGCACTCCTTGCTTACGGGAAGGGAAGGGGTAGGAAGACCGATGGAGAGAGGTCCCCCCTCCTGAACCAGGAGCGTAGTGCTGCTGGAGAAGCTGGTGGACACGTGACCCCGGAGGGCCTTCTCAGCCCGGGAAAGAAGCTCCTGGGGCAATGGGGTCTTGTCCAGCTTTTCATATCTAATCGCCAGGTCCCTGAGGAGCCGCTCGAGCTCGTCCTTGCTCTTCTTCCGACCCTTCGTCGGTTTGACAAGGAACTGAGCCGGGCCAAGCTCGTCGAAATCGGTGTTTACGAAGTTCCCGACCCTGCCCGTGGTCGGATCGAGCCTGGTCTTCTCGGGGACGAATAGACCCTCCTCGAGCTGAACGTCCAATTCCAGCCACTCGTGTGCTTCATGGGCTCTTCCATAGCGTAGGCCGCTCTTGATGCCCAGCTCTGCCAGCAGAAGCTGTCCGAACATCGCCTTTTCGAGACACACGGAGGCCTTGTTTTTGAGGATCTCTCCCAACTGCGCCATCCGGACGATCTTGTAGCTCCACTCTGAGGTCTCGGCGAGCTCCTTGGATTTGGCGTTCTTCCTGAGATCCCCCTCGAGCTCCGATTGAAGCTCTCGGGTGAACAGCTTGTTCTGCTCGAGGTCATACGGGATGTGGTTTTTGAGGTAGTGCAGGAGAAGGGCGAGCTGGTCGACGAGATCACTGGCGCTCTGGATATAGGCGAGAGCGAGCTCGAACTCCCGCCGCAGGTCGTTATCAGAAGGGTCGAGGCGAACGCCCTTCCCTCCTGGACTGAGAAACATGTCCGAGCGGAAGACGACATTGGAGGAGAGCGGCGGAGACGTGATCTCCTCCATCCGTTGCAGGACCCGAGCGGACGGCCGCAGAGGAGGGGGCGGCCTCCGAGCGACCGGCTGCCGAGGGACCCCTGGCTGCGGGAACGCCTGCCCCACTCTCGGAGTGCCCTGCTGGGGCTGCCCTGCGGAAGGGGCCGAGCCGGGCCAACGGAGGGGGGGAGCCGGGTGGCGCGCCGGCGGCGCCGGCAGTGCCGCCGGCGATGGCGGCGATGCTTTCGCCTGGAGGGCCTGGCCCGACGGCGTTCGGGGGAGGAGCACCGGCGGCACCGTAACAGCCGTTGGGGCTGGCCGCAGCCAGCGGACCGGGGGAGGGGGCAGGGACCGCTCCATTGCAGGATTTTGTCAAGTCTTGTCTGTCGGGTCAACGGTCGCTCTTTCCCCTGACTCTGCCTACCTCCGTGCTATCCTTGCTAAATTGCGGTCGCGGGAGCCCATCTCCCGAGGAGGGAACATGAGCCGCGGACTTCGACGCTCTCCCATATTCTCCATGCCCCTGCTGATCGCCCTCGCGTTCTGGGCCGCGCTCCTGTCGACCCGCACGGCGGCGCCTTCAGGCTTCGTGCCCGACTGCGGGGACGGCGTCTGCGTCGCGGGTGAGAATTGTGACAATTGCCCCAGCGACTGTTTCTGCGGAGGAGAGCCCGTCTGCGGCGATCTGTCCTGCGACCTCGGCGAGGGTTGTGGCAACTGCCCTGAGGACTGCGGTCCCTGTAGCTCCCTGGTCTGCGGCAATGGCTACTGCGAGGGTTCCGCGGGGGAGACCTGCTCCACCTGCCCGGCCGATTGCGGTGCCTGTCCGACCTGCGGCAACGGCGTGTGCAACTCAGGCGAGTCCTGCTTCAGTTGCGCAGCCGACTGCGGCCCCTGCCCTCCCTGCGGCAACGGGGTCTGTGAGGCCGGCGAATCTTGTACGTCCTGCTCGCTCGATTGCGGGGAGTGTCCAGCCACCTGCGGGAACAACCGCTGCGAGTTCGGCGAGTCGTGCACCACCTGTCGGAGCGATTGTGGACCGTGCCTAAATTCCTGCGGCAATGGAACGTGCGACGCCTCCGAGAACTGTGTCACCTGTCCCCAGGACTGCCATTGCGGACCGCCGAATCTCCCGGTGTGCAACCACGATCACCAATGTTCGAGCCTCGAGCAGTGTCCCTGCAGCGATTGTTGTCCCTCCGGCGGACATTCCGGAAATGCCTGCGAAGGCGACTACAACTGCGCACCTGGCTACAAGTGCATACCGGGAACGAACGGCAGGTCCTGTGTCGACGAGTGGATCCTGTCGAGCCTGGCTCCTCAGCAGACCCCGGCGGGCAAGCCGAGCTCGGATCCTTTCTTTCCGCGCTCCGCGATCGCCGCGGCGCCCGCCCGCGCCTTGCCTGGCCGCTCTGGCGGCGGAGTTCCTGTTTGGGCACGTTCCTGCCCAGCGCCGTCGCGAGGTCGAAGCCGATTTCCCTGGTGAGAGGTTTTTTGGGAGGCACACACGGGCAACGGATCGACGGTCTGGAGACCGTCAACCCTTTCCTCTGACTCTGAACTTCCGACAGGGCTCGGGCGAACCGCTGGTCCTCTAAGCAAACATCAACCCGCCGAGAGGCTCGGGAATCGCCGTCGAGCGTGACCGACGTGCGGGCAAACCATGACGGCGAGCGGTGCCACCGTCACGGTGCGCCGAGAGGTGCCACCCACCTGGGAGGATCGGCGTCCGCGGCCTCGGGGTAGGGGCCTTAAGCCACTCCGGGATATCATCCGCCCGACATGGCCTTCTCAGGTGGCAGCGCCTACTCCATGGCCCGGGACATCGCCGAGGGCTACTCGACGCTCAACGAGCGGACCTTCAAGAACATGGTGCGCGGCGACCTCGACCAGCTCACCTTCGAGATGGACCGCCACCTGCGCGAGCTGCGGGGCGAGATCCCGGCGCAGGACGACACCCCGGCCCTCCAGCAGCGCAACCGGCGGATCCAGCGCCTCAACACGGCGATCGTCGTCCTCCGCAGCTATCGGCAGAAGAGAAAGACCTGATGGCGCTCGCCCCTCCCGAAGCGCGGTGGATCGGCGAGCTGCGGCTCTTCCTGCCGCCGGTTCTCGCCCTCGCCTCCGCCTTTCTCGTCGACCGGCTGTGCGCGGCGCGCGGCTTCCTGCCGCCCGGCTTCGCCCGCCCCTGGCGGCGCGGCCTGGCCTTCCTCGCCCTCGCCCTCTTCTTCTGGATCGCCCTCTACGGCAACCTGGCGAACCTCGGCCGCGACACTCCGCCGCTCGACCTCACCCATCTGACCGCGCCGCGGCTCTTCCTCGTCCACTTCCTGATGATCGGGACGATGGTCGTCTGGTTCCTCGCCGGCTACGCGGGGGTCACCCCGGCGGCCCGGCCCGCTCCGGCACCGGCGATCCTGCCGCCGCCCGGACCGCCCGAGGATGTCGACGCCGCTCTTCTGGACACCGAGAGGGCCTCCGAGGTCCCGCACCCTCCGCCCTACGTGCCGCCTCCCCGGCCGCTCCTCGGCCGGGTGCTCGCCGGCCAGCTCGGCCTCCTCGCCCCGGACGTGCCGAAGGAGCTCGGTTGGGGCCTCCTGGTGGGAGTGGGGTCGTGGTTCGCGGTCCTCCTCGCCGCGGTCGTCCTCGCCCTCCTCCTCTACGCCTTCGGGGCGGAGGGGGCGGCCCCCACCAAGCCGCCCGAGCTCGTGGTCTGGATCGCCGGCCTGCCCCTGGGTGTGCGTATCCTGGCGGCGCTCTCGGCGGGGATCGTCGAGGAGTCCTTCTTCCGCGGCTTCCTCCAGCCCCGGATCGGCCTCTGGCTGTCGACCGCCTTCTTCGTCCTCGGCCACCTCGCCTACGGCCAGCCGCTCCTCCTCGTGGGCATCGCCGTCCTCTCTCTCATCTACGGCACCCTCGTCCGCTGGCGGCAGAACATCTGGCCGGCCATCGCCGCCCATGCCCTCTTCGACGGGGTGCAGCTCCTGGTCTTCATCCCCCTCACCCTGAAGCTCCTCGGCAAGGGTCTCCGCTAGGCGCTCCCCGCCGTCGATCTGCTAGACTCCGCCGCATGCCGGAGCATCACCGGTTTCATCTCGCCATCGGTAGCCGGTTCGAGAACATCGAGCTGGTGCAGGTCGTGTTGAACGACTCCCTGGAACGCCTGGGGATGGACGGGGAGGCCCGGCACTGGGTGGACATCGCCGTTCGCGAGGCGGTGGCCAACGCGATCAAGCATGGCAACCGGCAGGACCCCACGAAGAAGGTGCGGGTCGATGCCGATCTGGAGGGTGCCGACCTGGTGATCCGGGTCGAGGACGAGGGGGTGGGCTTCGATCCCAGCGAGCTCGACGACCCCCTGGCGCCCGAGAACCTGCTGAAGCCGAACGGCCGCGGCATCTTCTACATGCGAAGCTTCATGGACGAGATCCAGTACGTGCCCCGCCCCGGCGGCGGGACCGTGGTGACGTTGCGCAAGCGCCTCGGGGGCTCGAAAGCGAGCGCTCCGAGGCAAGAGATTCAAGGTTAGGAGGGAACGATGAAGGTATCCGTGCGGCAGAGAGAAGGGGTGACCATCCTGGACCTCGAAGGGAAAATCACCATCGGCTCGGGCGACCTCGAGCTGCGCAACGCGGTCCAGAAGGCGGTCACCGACGGGGCGAAGAAGATCCTCATCAACCTGGGGAAGGTGTCGACCATCGACTCGTCGGGGGTGGGCGAGCTGGTGAGCTCCTACACCACGGTCAAGAACCGGGGCGCCCAGCTCAAGCTGGTCAACCTCCCGGCCAAGGTGCAGGACGTCCTCACCGTCACCCAGCTGATCACCGTCTTCGACACCTACGAGACCGAGGACGAGGCCATCCGTTCGTTCTCCGACTGATCTGGCGGGCGGGCTCACCGCCCTCCGCGCCCGGGTGGACGCCCGCCTGCCGGCCCTCCTCCCCTCGCCCGAGGAGCGGCCGGAGGCGGTCCTCCGGGCTATGCACTACGCCCTGACCGGGCCAGGCAAACGCCTGCGCCCGGTGCTCACCCTGATCGTCGCCGACCTCTTCGGCTCGCGCGGGGAGGTGGTGCTCGACATCGCCTGCGCGGTCGAGATGGTCCACGCCTGCTCGCTGATCTTCGACGACCTCCCGGCGATGGACGACGCCGCCCGGCGCCGCGGCCGGCCCACGGTCCATTTGGCCTACGGGGAGGACGTGGCGCTCCTCGCCGGCCTGGCGCTCTTGAATCGCGCCTACGCCCTGGTCGCCGAGGGGACCCAGCGGCTGGCGCTCCGCCGCTACACCACGGAGGACATGATCCACCACCTGGCGGCGGCGATCGGCACCGGCGGCCTGATCGGCGGCCAGGCGCTGGACCTCGCGAGCCGCCCCGAGGACCTCGACCTCTCGCTCCTCGAATACATCCACAGCCACAAGACCGGCGCCCTCTTCATGGCCGCCGGGGAGCTCGGCGCCATGGCGGCGGACGCCAGGCGCCGCGACCTGGAGGTGATCTCCCGCTTCGCCAAGAACCTCGGGCTCGCCTTTCAGATCTCGGACGATCTCCTGGACGTCCTCGCCACCCCCGAGGAGACCGGGAAGGACACCGGGAAGGACGCGGGGAAGGTCACCTTCGTCAAGCTCCTGGGCGTCGACGGCGCCCGCACTCTCGCCGCCGAGCTCCTGGGCTTCGCCGTCGACTCGCTCTCGCCGCTGGGGAAGAAGGCGGAGCCGCTCCGCGAGCTGGCGCGGTTCGTCGAGCTCCGCGGGCGGTGAGGGGGGGCGGGGGGCGTTTTCTCGGGCGCAGCGTTTAGCCCGGAGATAAATCTCCGGGCTAGGAGCTACGCCGGCTGAAGCCGGCTTCGAGGGGAGGGGAGCTGCGCCAGGTCATCGCATTCCAGGCGTCCAGCTTCTAAGCCGGATTTATCCGGCGCAGCTCATAGGGCGGAGATTTATCTCCGGCCGGCGCTTCGCATGCGAGCCCGGCGCGCCCGTACCCATCGCATCGCAAGTTCGCTATACTCGCCTCCGCTCGATCGTCCCAACGATTCGGTAATTCAGCGATGCCGACCTCGCCCGCTCCGCGCCTTCGTGGCCTTTTCGGGTACCTGACGGCTCTCGTGTGCCTGCTGGCCGGCCCGGTTTCCTGGCCCGCCGGTGTCGCCGCTCCAGTCACAGTCACCGTCGATCCGAGCGCCGACCGCCATCCGGTCTCGCCGCTTATCTACGGGGTCAACTTCGGCAGCACCGCCCAGGCGAACCGGCTACACTGGCCGGTGCGGCGGTGGGGGGGAACGCCACCACCCGCTACTCCTGGCAGGACGACACCGCGAACCGGGCGAGCGACTATCTGTTCTACAACATCCCGGAGAGCAACGCCCATCCGGAGAACCTCCCCAACGGCTCGGCGGCGGACGTCTTCGTCGACCAGACCCGGGCGGCCGGCGGCGAGGCGCTGATCACCGTACCCCTCATCGGCTGGACCCCGGTCGACCGCAACTACCGCTGGGGCTTCTCGATCGCCAAGTACGGCGCCCAGCAGCAGAACGAGTGCACGATCAACCCCTTCCAGGGCTGCAACGCCGACGCCGGCAACGGCGTCCGGCCGGACGGCACGACCCCGGTGACCGGCAACGACCCGCACGACACCTCCCGCGCCATCGATCCGAGCTTCGTGACCGGCTGGATGGCCCACCTGGCGGCCCGCACCGGTACCGCGGCTCAAGGGCGGCGTCCGGCTCTTCGATCTCGACAACGAGCCGGCGCTCTGGAACAGCTCGCACCGGGACATCCATCCGGCGGCCACGACCTACGACGAGCTCTGGCAGAAGACCCGCGATACCACCGCCGCGATCAAGGCCCAGGACCCCGGCGCCCTCACCCTCGGGCCGGTCTCCTGGGGCTGGTGCGAGTACTTCTACTCGGCGGCGGACGGCTGCTCTCCCGGCGCGGATCTGGCGGCCCACGGTAACCTGGTCTGGATCGACTGGTACTTGAAGCAGGCCGCCGACTACCAGGCGGCCCACGGGGTGCGGCTCCTCGACTACCTGGACATCCACTACTACCCCCAGGCGGGCAACGTCACGCTCTCCTCCGACGAGTCGGCGGCCACCTCGGCCCTCCGGCTGCGGACGCTCAAGAGCCTCTACGACCCCAACTACGTCGACGAGTCCTGGATCAGCCAGAGCGCCCCCGGGGGGGTGAAGGTGATGCTGATCCCCCGCCTCAAGGCGTGGGTCGCGAGCCGCTTCCCTGGCACCAGGATCGCCCTCACCGAGTACAACTGGGGGGACGGCGGGACGAGCAGCGCCCTCGCCCAGGCCGAGGCGCTCGCCATCTTCGGCCGCGAGGGGGTGGATTTAGCGGCGCGCTGGGTGGCGCCGGCCGACAACAGCGCGATCGAGGACGCCTTCCTGCTCTACCTGAACTACGACGGCGCCGGGGCCAGGGTGGCCGGCGACAGCGTGCGGGCCCTCTCCTCGGATGTCGACGGGGTGGGGAGCTACGCCATCCGCGGCACCGGCTCGCGGCTCTGGGTGCTCCTCTTCAACAAGGATACGGTCGCCCGCCAGGCGACGGTCCAGGTGACCGGTGGGCTCACTCAGCCGGCGGCCCTCTACCGCTTCGACGGCACCCACCGCCTGGGCTCGGCCGGCACCGCGTCGCCCGCCGCTGGGGCGCTCAGCCTCACCCTCCCCGCCCGCTCGGCCACCCTGGCGGTCCTCGACCTCGGCGCGCCGCCGGCCGCGGCCTCCTACTACACGCTTACCCCCTGCCGGCTGGTCGACACCCGGAACCCGGCCGGCCCCTCCGGCGGCCCGGCCCTCGCGGCCGGCGAGCGCACCTTCAACCTCGCCGGGAGCTGCGGCATCCCCGCCACGGCCCAGGCCCTGGCGGTCAACCTGACCGTCGTCGCTCCGGCCCAGGGGGGCGACCTCCGCGCCTTCCCGGCCGGCAGCGCCGCCCCGCTCGCCAGCGCCCTCAACTTCGCCGCCGGCCAGACCCGCACCAACAACGCCATCCTGCCGGTGACGACCGACGGCAACGGCGGCCTCACCGTCCACCTCGACATGGGGGCGGGCACGGCGCAGCTGATCGTCGACGTAGTCGGATACTTCCAGTGATGGGCGGACCGGGCGCAGGGAGGGAGCGGGTCGAAGCCGTGCAGCGGGCGTGAACGCTTGGACGGCTCTCGAGAATCTCCGTTAGCCTTCGAACACTCGTTCGTAGACCGCGGCGAGCGACAGCTCGCAGCCGATCGAGGCGAGGGGCAGGCTGTCTTCGAGCCGGTTGGCTTCGCGGAGCAACCAGCCGCCCTCCGGCTGGCGTGAGAACTGTTCCACCTCCACCCGCTCCTGGGAGACCAGGACTACCTCGGCGAGCGACTCGATCGTCCGATAGTGGGCGAACTTCTTGCCGCGATCGTAGGCTTCCGTGGTGGGGGAGATGACCTCGACGATCAAAGTGGGATTCAAGAGCGTGTCGAACGAGCCGTCGGCGAGTTGGGGCTCGCCGCAGACGACCACGATATCGGGATAGGTGTAGAGGCCGGTCGCCGCGACCTGGATCCGCAGGTCGGCGATCGAGGCTCGGCAGGGGCGGCCGCGGAGCTGGGAGTAGAGGGTGCCCGCGACATTCCAGACGATGCCGTTGTGGCGGAGGCTCGCCCCGGTCATGGCGAACATCTCGCCGTCCAGGTACTCGTGCTTTTCCTCCGACTGGCGCTCCAGGGCCAGATACTCCTCGGGGCTCAGACGGCGGTTCGGCTCGGCCATGGAATTAAGGTACCACGTCGCGCTTTCCGGGTCCGCCCGACTCGAGCCCCTACAGCCACAGCGAGCGCCCGCAGAAGCTGCGGATCGCGCCCCTCCGCGTAGGGGAGCTCGGCCGCGACCGGGACGTCCGGCTCGACCCCCTTCCCTTCCAGACGCTCGCCGTCCACCCGGACGTCGCTGACCGCGAGGAAGAGCAGCGAGCCGTCTCTCAGCAGGAAGGGCCGGCCGGCGACGACCGCTCCGGCCGTACGCTCGCCGACGAGGGTTCCCAGGCGGTGGCGCTGGACGGCGCGGGCGACGACCTCCTTACCGCTCCGGGTGCCGCCGTCCACGAGGAGGACCAGGGGCTTCTTCCAGCTCCCCGGGTAGGACGAGCGCCGGCCCTCGCGGTCGATCGTCGTCAGCTCCGGGGTGGTCGGATTGAAGAGGTCGAGGAACGAGGGGTTGCAGCCGCCCCAACCGCCGCGGAAGTCGAGCACGAGGGCCTCGGCCCCGGCGAGCGGACCGGCGAGGGCGTCGGCGAGGATCTGCTGCGGCTCCTCTCCGCCGCAGACCCAGACCAGGGCGTAGGCGATCCGGTGACCGTGAAAGTCGAGGACGCGGGTCGCCGCGCGCTGGGCCGCCAGCCACTCCTCCCGCGGCTGGACCGAGTGGGGGACGATCCGGAGGGCGACGAGCGGCTCCCCCCGGCGGCGTTCGACCCCGAGGGCGACCTCCTTGCCAGCTTTCCCGGCGAACGTGCGCCGGGGCGAGAGGGGCAGGCCGTCCGCGGTGGCGAGCCGGTCCCCGCGCCAGAGCCCCGCCCGCTCGGCCGGAGAACCGGGGAAGGTCCGCGCCACGAACCAGCCGCCGTCCCGCTCCACCAGATCGGCCCCGATCCCGTCATACTCCGCCGGCCGCTTCAAGACCTCTGCGAAGAGGGCGAGCAGCTCGTAATAGCCGACGTCCTCGGCGGTGTAGTACTGGGTGTGCGAGGTGCCGAGCCCGGCGAGGCGCTCGCGGGTGGCGCGGTGGAACGCCGCGGGATCGGCCATTCTGTCCGCATACCCGGCGTTCGCCGTCGCCCAGCGGGCGGCCTTCGGGGCATCTAAGAAGTTCTGACGGACGATCTCGACGACCTCGCGGCCGAGGCCGGGGATCTCGGGATGGGGTAGGGAGAGGAGGAGCATCGCGAGAGCGGAGGAGACGAGGGAAGCGCTCATCTGTCGAGGGTAGCAGAGCCCCGGCCGGCTCCCGGCCTTCTGCCTGGCACCGGATTTGCTCAATGTGCTCCCGTCGTCGTCGTAAAAAAATTCGTCACGGAGGCTTCAAGTCCATGAAGAGTGGAAGGATCTACATCTTCGCTGTAACGATCCTCGTTCTGCGCTCGCTCGTCTTGAGCGCCCAGGCACCGGCACCCCACGCGGTAGCCCAGGCGGCACCGCCGGCACCGGCCGGCCGCGCCCGCCGCTGGAGACGCGCAGAAGCCCGCTGGCGACGCCCTCGCCGTAGAGGCGGAGTCGAAAGAGAAGGAGCCGGAAGACGAGAAGGATAAGAAGGACAAGAAAGAAAAGGCGCCGCGGCTCACCGGCAATTTCGCTGCCGGCCTCACCTTGACCAAAGGGAACAGCGATACGCGGACCTTCAACCTCGCCCTATCGCTCGAATACCGCTCGCGGCCGAGGAACCTCGTCAAGGCCGACGGCTTCTATCTCAACAGCCGTGAGGAAGGGGTGAGCAGCGTCGCCCGCACCTCGGCTCACCTGCGGGACGAGTACTCCCTCTCCGACCGCTACTTCGCCTTCGGCGATCTCCAGTTCTTGAAGGATCAGTTCAAGCTGATCGACTCGCTCATCGCCTCGACCGCGGGGGCCGGCGTCTTCCTGGTCAAGAACGAGAAAGAGGAGCTCTCCGCCGACCTCGGGGCCGGCGTCATCACCGAGCGGGACGAGGGGCTCGACCGGACGACCAGCGGGGTCGTGCGGGCCGGTCAGAGCTACCGCTTGAAGATCTCCAAATCGGCGAACTTCTACGAGAACGCCTTCGCCCTCTGGAAGACGCGGGATACCGCCGACGCCTACTATCATCTGGAGGTGGCCCTGGGCGCGGCGATCAACGATCATGCCGAGCTCAAGATCGCGCTCCTCGACGAGTTCAAGAACAAGCCCCCCGCCAGCACGGTCAAGAAGAACGACATCGCCGGAATCGTGTCGATCGGCTACAAGCTCTGAGGCTTGGAATGGTGCAGGAATGGCGGGGAACCGGTCAGGGGAACAGCCTACCCGATGGGCAACGTGCGCACTCGCACGCCGCGATCCTCGATCGTCACGGCACAGGGATGGCTCAAGACCCGACCGAGCAGAGTTGAGGCCTCGAGGAGCTTGCGGACGACCTCCTCTGGATCTGGATTTGCGAGGCGGAGAGTGATCAGGTTGGGTTGATCCAGGCCGCGCAGGGCGAGCATGGCGGAGAAATCGAGGTCTTGGGTAAGGATCGTCCGCCTCTCCCGCCGTGCGAGAGCGAGGATCTCTTCATCCGAGGCATTCGCGGGCAGCCGCTCCGAGGAGCGTATGACATCCCAGCCGGCTTGCCGCAGGAGCTTGACGGAAATCGGAGAGAGATTGAGGTCCGCAAGGAAGCTCGGGAGCTTCGGCACCTCTTGCCTCAAGCAGTCTTGACGAGATGTAGCTGATCGGAGGCGAGCCAGGCGGCGTAGCGCATGGCCTGTCGCACATCCTCCTCTTCCAGCTCCGGATAGGCTGCGAGTAGCTCCTCTGTGGACTGGCCCGCCGCCAGCATCTTGAGGAGCACGCTGACCGTGATTCTCATTCCCCGGATCGTCGGCTGCCCCAGGCAGATACGAGGGTCGATCGTGATCCGATCCAGTTTCTCCATGCCGGCCTCCGCCTCGATCGTAGCACGCCCCGCACGAGGGTCAGGAAGTCCCCGCAAGCTCTCCACAGCGGAAGCAGAAGGTCGCGTGGTCGTCGACGATCCCCACCGCCTGCATGAAGGCATAGCAGACGGTGGGACCCACGAAGGCGAAGCCGCGGCGCTTGAGCTCTTTGCTCATGGCTTTCGACTCGGCGGTCTCGGCCGGGACCTCGCCAGGGCTCGACCAGCGGTTGCGCTTCGGCTTGCCGCCCACGAAGCTCCAGAGGAGGCGGTCGAGCCCCCCGTCCTCCCGGCGGAGCGCGAGGACGGCCTTGGCGTTGGCCACCGCCGCCACGACCTTGGCTCGGTTGCGGATGATTCCGGGGTCTAAGAGGAGCTTCTCGATCCGGGCGGGGGTGAAGCGAGCGACCTTCTCCGGATCGAAGTCCGCGAACGCCTTCCGGTACCCCTCCCGGCGTTTCAGGATGGTGATCCAGGAGAGCCCGGCCTGAGCGCCTTCGAGGACCAGCATCTCGAAGAGCTTGCGCTCCTCGTGGACCGGGACCCCCCACTCAAGGTCGTGATAGGCGACATAGAGCGGGTCCGCCGGTACCCAGGCGCAGCGCTGCCTTCCGTCTTCGTGTTCCATGATCTCCCTCCGGGATCTCGCTCCGGTTCCGGACCTAGACTATGACGATCGGGCCGCCGGTTGCACAGGGAGGGGTGTGAGACACTGCCGACGATGAGAGCAGCGGCGATCGACGGCTATGGCGGGAGCGAGCGGCTGGTGATCCGCGAGGTGGAGGTGCCGCGGCCGGGGCCGGGGCAGGTGCTCTTCAGGGTGCGAGCGGCGAGCGTCAATCCCATCGACTGGAAGATCCGCGCCGGGAAGATGCGGCTCCTCAAGCGGGCGCCGTTCCCTGCCGTCCTCGGCTTCGACGCCGCCGGCGAGGTGGTCGAGATCGGCCCCGAGGTCTCCCGCTTCGCCCCGGGGGACGAGGTCTACGGTCTCCTCGACAACCCCGTGGGCGGCGCCTATGCCGAGTATGCGGTCGCCAGAGAGTCGTCGCTCGCCCCCAAGCCCGGGTCGCTCTCCTTCGAGGAGGCCGCCGCCGTCCCCTTAGCGGGCCTCACCGCCCTCCAGGCGCTCCGCGACCGCGGGGAGCTCGCCCCCGGGGAGCGGCTGCTGGTCAACGGCGCCGCCGGGGGAGTGGGTCATTTCGCGGTGCAGATCGGAGTCGCCCTCGGCGCTCACGTCACCGGGGTGGCGAGCGGCCGCAACCAGGAACTCGTCCTCGGCCTCGGGGCGGAGCGGGCGATCGACTACGAGGAGGTCGACTTCACGGGCGAGGATGCCGCCGATGCCGCCGGTGCTGCGTACGACGTCATCTTCGACGCCGTGGGGAGCCGCAGCTTCGACGACTGCACGGCGGTGCTCGCCAGGGAGGGGGGCATCTACGTCACCACTCTAGGGGGGCTCAAGCTGTGGATCTGGATCGCCATCACCGCCCTGGGCGGCCTCTTCGGCCACGGGCGCCGGGCCCGCTTCGTCCTCGCTCACCCCAGCGGGCAGGACCTGGACATCCTCGGGCGGCTCGCCGATTTGGGCAAGCTCCGGCCGGCCGTGGGGAGGGTGTACCCCTTAGAGGAGATCCAGCGCGCCCACGCGGCGAGCGAGTCCGGGCATACGCGGGGGAAGATCGTGGTGCGGATCGAGTAAAGGGATTCGCTCCGGAGCGGGGAACCTGCGAGAATAGAAGTAGAGGAATCCCAATGGCCAAGCTGATGCTGGAAGTGCCGCCCGAGATCGTCGATGCCGTGAAGCTGCCTCCCTCCGAGGTGGAGGCTGAGCTGATGAAGGAGCTGGCCCTGGGGCTCTACCGCCGTGGCATCCTCTCGCTCGGTAAGGCACGAATGCTCGCGCACATGGGCCGTTGGCAATTCGAGCAGCTCTTGGGCGAGCGCAAGATCCCTCGTCACTACACGGAAGCGGACCTCGAGGACGACCTCCGGTACGCGCATGGTCGTCGTTGACTCCTCGACGCTGATTCACCTGTCCGCAATCGGACGTTTGCCTCTCCTTAAAGAGCTGTATGGCAAGTTGACCGTTCCTCCCGGAGTCTGGCGGGAGGTCGTCGAGCAGGGGCGGGATCGGAGTGGCGCTGCCGAGCTCGAAGCCGCGCGCCGCGAGGAATGGCTGGAGGTCCGGGCCCCGGGCAATGAGCCGCTGTTGCGCTCCCTCCGGCATGAGCTCGACGAGGGAGAGGCGGAAGTGCTCGCCCTGGCGATCGAGCATGAGGCGAGCTTGGTCCTCCTGGACGAGTCCGAGGCAAGACGAGTTGCATCGGTCTTCGCTCTTGAGAAGACCGGAGCGATCGGGGTTTTGATTCGCGCCAAGCTGGAGGGGCGAATCGATTCGTTGCGCACTGACCTGGACCGGATGCGGAGCGAGACGGGCTTCTGGATCGAGGAAGGTCTTTACAAGAGAGTGCTCCAGGAAGTCGGAGAATAAGCCGCGTCTGATCGTCGGATGGCCGGGATCGGTGGAAGGGGGCTATCCTCTTACCTATGCGCACCCGCATCGCGGTCTGCCTTCTCCTGGCGTTCCTCCCCTGGGCCTCGCTCCGGGCCTCCGATCCTCCGTCCTCCGACAAACCTGAGTTCAAGGCCGAGATCGACGTCCGGCTGAGCACGATCGTCCTCCGGGTTGTGGACGGCCGGGGGGAGCCGATCCGGGGGCTGGAGCCGCGGGACTTCCGGGTTCGGCTCGGAGGCAAGGAGGTGCCGGTGGTTGCGGTCGACTGGATCTCTTCGACTCCGCCGGCCTCGATTGCGATGGCGACACCGCCGACTCCGGAGCCGACCGCCGCCTCGACGCCGGCGCTTCCGGAGCCTTCCCCGGTTCCTGCCGGCAAGCTCGTCGTCTTCTTCGTGCAGGCCGACGCCAACTCGGCGGTCCGCACCCGCGGGCACTTGAAAACGCTCCCCTATGTGAAGAAGCTCCTCGCTGCCCTCGATCCCGAAGACCGGGTGGCGGTCGTCTCCTTCGACTCGCATCTGAAGCTCTGGCAGGACTTCACCGCCGATCGCGAGGCCGCCCACGCCGCCGTCGACCGGGCGGTCCGCTTCGGCGCCGCCCCTCCCGTAGTGACGGTCGGCGGACCGCCGTCGCTCGCCCAGGGCTTCGACGTCGTCAAAGCGGCCGACATCGCCTCGCCGGAGAAGGCGCTCGCCGAGACCGCTCTGGCGCTCCGGCCGATCGGCGGGGAGAAGGTTCTGATCTTCCTCGGCTGGGGTCTCGGCCGGTTCGGCTCCGGGGGGACGACCATGACCCCCGGCTTCACCCCCGCCATCCGGGAGCTTGCCGCGGCGCATACCTCGGTCTTCGTCCTGGACGTCACCGAGGCCTCCGCCCACGACCTGGAGATCGGCCTCGAATCGGTGGCCGAGGCGACCGGTGGCACCTACGCCAAGACCTTCGAGGAGCCCGAAGTCGCCATCCGCGAGCTGGCGCGGACGATCTCCGGCTACTACGTGCTGACCCTGGATCCCGACCAGCTGCCGCGCGGCGAGGTGGGGAAGCTCCGGATCGACCTGCGCGAGAAGCGGGGGACGGTGCTGGTGCGGCCGGTGGGGGTGCGCTAGATGAGGCCGGGGCGGGCTCAGGGAGGGGGGCTTCGCGGACCGATCGTTTTCTGGAGCCTCGTCCTTCTCGTGATCCTCGCGGTGTACGCCGGGTTTCGGGCGATCTCGCCGCGGCGCGCCGCGGCCGTCCAACCCGAAGTGCGGGCTGCCGGCCCGCCGCCAGCCCGGGCCGCGAAGGCAACCGCGGCCACCCCCGCCTGGGGAGGCAAACCGCTGCGGGTGAAAACCACTACAGCCTCGGTCGTGGTCCCCCTGCCCACGGGTACCGAACCCGCGGCGAACGGCGTCGGGCTCACGCCGGAAGAGGTGGCGGCGCGGATCCGGCAGGGGCGCCCGGCCCTGGTCCTCTTCTTCTCGACCGACTCCTCGCGTTCGCGGGAGATGTTTCCGCAGTTCGTGAGGCTGGCGCAATCGCCGGAATCTCCAGGAGTCCTGGCGTTCTCGACCGACCAGGACGCGACGGCCGTCGATACGTTCCTGCGGGTCAACGGGGCAGGTTTCGACGCCCCTCTCCTCTTACCCTCGAAGCCGGGAGAGCTGAGCGCCGCGCTGGCCGAGGTCGGGCTCAAGATCGGCAAGCAGCTGGACACCCCGTTCGTGGCGGTCGTCGGACGAGGGGGCGAGATCCTCGGCCAGTGGCCGGGCATCGCCGACCTGGCGCCGGTGGTGGCGGTGCTCGCCACAGCGAAAGAACAAGAGCAAGCGCGAGAGTAGCCCGGCCCCCCAGCCAACCCGGCGCCCCCTTCCGATGATGCTACTCTCCGGGACTGGCGCTCTACGCCAATTGGCGCTATACTCTGTGCCAGATGGCTGGGAAGGAGGGAACCATGCCAGCTACATCTGCGATTGTTGAAGCCCTGGGGGGGCGCGCAACTCTGGACAACCCCGTCGAAGGTCCCGCCGATTTGAGTGCTCACATCCGAGCGGGACTCCCGTATGCCTCGTTGGAATCCGTGATGGCCAAGTTCGATCTGCGGCGCGAGGAGGTCTCCTCGGCGCTCCACCTGCCGCCGCGCACGTTGGCGCGGCGCAAGCAGGAGCAACGCCTCTCTCCGGACGAATCCGACCGCCTCTTCCGCCTCGTCCGGCTCGCCTCGCAGGCGGTGCAGGTGCTGGGGAGTGAGGAGCGGGCCTCGCTCTGGCTGCGGCGCGGGAACCGCGCCCTGGGCGGTCATCCACCGATCGAGCTCCTGGACACCGATGTCGGCGCGCGCCAGGTCGAGGAGATCCTCGGTAGAATCGAGCACGGCGTCTACAGTTAAATGACAGACTCAGCGGCAACGCCCACCACCGGTGCCGCGAGGGCGGTCCGGCTGGTCTGGCGTCTGACCGCACCCCGTTACGCCGAGCGCTCCTACACCGGGGAGGGGGCGCGCCTCTACGGCGGCCGCTGGAATCATCCGGGGACCCCGATCGTCTACACCTCCGACACCCTCTCGCTCGCCGCCCTCGAGTACTTCGTCCACCTGGAGCCCGACATCGCCCCGGAGCACCTGGCCGCCCGCGCCGCCGAGCTCCCCGCCGACCTCCGCATCCCGGTCCTCTCGCTCGCCGACCTCCCCGCCGGCTGGCGCACCTACCCGGCCCCCGAGCGCCTGAAGGACCTGGGGACGGGCTGGGTCCGCTCGCGGGTGAGCGTGGCCCTCTCGGTGCCCTCGACGGTCATCCCGCACGAGCGGAACATCCTCCTCAACCCGCTCCACCCGGACTTCGCGAGGGTCCGGCTGCTGTTGCCGGAGGACTTCTCGTTCGATCCGCGGATGTGGAAGATGTAGGGCTTGTACCGGAGCGATCGAGCCGCCGGTCTGGCAGCGTGCCGCGGAATCAGGCATCATGGAAGCGCATTGGAGACCTATGGGCATGATCCACATCGACCTGCCGGAAGCGTGCTCTTGACGACGGGGCAATCGCAGGAGGATTTCGTCAAGGAAGCGAAGTTCCTGCTCGCCCTGAAGCTCTTCGAGCTTGGGCGGCTGTCTTCCGGCCGGGCGGCCGCTCTCTGTGATCTGCCGCGGCTCGACTTCCTGCTGCTCGCCGGGAGAGCGGGAGTTCCCGCGGCGGATCTCGATGAAGAGGAGTTGAGCCGCGAGTTCACTCATGGATGAAGGGCCAGCGATTCACCTGCGTCTCTCATAGCAGAATTCTAAGCGCATGACGCTTTCGCCGATGAGCGGCGGCGTAGCATCGTCACCCGCGAGGACCGGCCGGGCGACCGCCGGATGGTGGCTTACGTGGTTCCGCGCGACGGGAAGACCCTGCCTGCAGCCGACCTCCGCGCCTTCCTCGCCGCCCGGCTGCCGGACAACACGGTCCCCGCAGCTTCCGAACGCTTGATGGGCCGTGTTATGCAGTTCCCGCTCCTTCCCTTGGTTCACGGCCAGTGATCGTGCTAAGTCTCAACGCAAGGGTATTCTCCAGTTCCTCGAGGCCCTCGGTATTGGAGAGGTAGACGAGTGCGCGGTGATGCCGCAGATCGGAAGGCACATGCTCCATTGATTGTGTAATCGGCACAACCTGCCTCCCAAGTGTATGAGCGACTCCCGTCTCATACATTACATTCGGATTCTTGTCGGAATAGTCTACGATAATGACACGTGAGCAATAGATAAGCCCGAAGATGTCTTGCATGAAGGTGGTCTCCTTCCAGATGTCATCAGCACGGATAGCACGCAGCCCGAGCCTGACGCAAGCGCGTCTTATAGCATCATAGGTTGGCCTAAATCCGGCAGCGAATGGCATCATGACACCAACCTGTTCTTCATCGATTCCCTTTTCGGGTCTCCGAAAAACCTCCGGCCGACAGGTGATCAATGAATGAAGGCTGTCAGATCCCGTATCAGGACCCTCGTCCTTGTCCGGATTCAGCGGCACTCTTACGCGCTCCCTCCAATCAGGTGCCTCCTCTAGCTGGACCGCCATACACACACTATTTACATGGTCGCTTGTGTGTGCCTGCATAATGGCCTGCAGCTTGTCGAGAATAGATTTTTCAATGCTTTCTCGTCGGTCACCCACCTTCGAATAGAGAGGAAGCGGCAGATCAAGATAAAGATGATAGATGTCAAATCCACCATTCCAATTATCGTGACTGTACCAGTCGAACCTGGGCCCCGCCTTCGAGACAACCTCAGTACCTAGCGAGTCTCCCTCCGCCACTAGAAGGCGGGCCACAGTCGCTAAATATTTATCTCCATCAACTAAAGATTCTGTCACTGCCTATTCCTTACCCTTCTCCTGAGCGACCGGAGCCCATCAGGCCAGCGTCTCGCGTTGTACCTGGTCGCGAGAGGCCGGACGAAATCGCCCCCGCAAGCCCTTCCATTTCCGCCCCATTGCTGCTACACTCCCCGCATCGGGAGGATCATCCTCCCACCCCATCAACGGGGCCGGCCCGAGCTGCAAACTCGAACCGACCCCTAACCACGCAGAGGAGGTACCCTCATGCGCAGCTCGAATCATGGTAGCAGTGTTCAACCCCCGCCCACGCCGCCCCTCGACAACGCCTTCTCCCCCGCCTACCTGGCCTGCCTGCGCGAGCAGGAAGACGTCCTGACTGCCGCCGAGGCGGAGCTTTCTGGACCCTGGAAGATCGAGCCGGTCCCTGGCAAACCCGGGGCGGTCGCCATCCTTCGGCAGTGGGAGGATTTATGCGTTGGCGATCTTCCCGTCGCTGTCCTCTGGCATCTGGAGACGGCGCGGCTCCTCTCCGTCCTTCTCCCGGTGATCGACCGCGAGCCGCTCTTCCATATCGAGGAAGGGACAGATTCGGAGGGCTATCCCCTGATCGCGGTCTATGGCGAGCAGGGACCTCAGGTCGCCGGCTGGCTCGACCGTTGTGAGCCGCGGTGGGCCGAGGGGCTTCATCTGCTGGAGGCGATCGTCCGCTCGCCGCTCGCCCTCGCGACCCTGCTCGAAGCGGCCGGGCCCGGGGCCGAAGAGCAGGTCGGGCGTATCCGCGCCCGGCATCAGCAGGAGTAGGAAAGGCACATCCGGGGGACGGGAGCGGGGCGTTGCGCCGCTGCTTCCGTTCCCCGGCACCTGGCGCCCCGCGGCCTCCGGCACATCGTCTGCCGTCCGCTCGCCGTCGTCACGCCATCGCGCAGAGCGTTTCGCCGAACGCGAGCGTTCAGCACGTCCCCCGCGCCCTGTCGGCCGCTACCGGCGCCGAGCAGCCGATGACGGAATAAAGAGGGGCCGCCACCGCCCCCTTGCAGCCGAGGACCGGATGAAGAGGGGCCACCGCTGCCCCCTTTCAGCCGAGGACCGGATGAAGAAGGGCTGCCGCTGCCCCCTTACAGCCGACGGCCGGCTGAAGAAGGGCCGTCACCGCCCCCTTGCTACCGCCGACGGAAGGAAGAGGGGCAGTCGCTGCCCCCTTGTAACCGACGACCGGCTGAAGAGGGGCAGTCGCTGCCCCCTTGCAATCGACGACGGAATGGAGAGGGGCCGCCGCTGCCCTCGGTCTCGAACGACCGGCGGGTGGCCGGCCGAGAGGTTAGGCGCAGAGAGTGCGCTTAAGAGAGCGCACTCAGGGTGACGTAGTAGCCGTCCGGATCCCGGAGGGAGAACTCCCTGGTTTGCGTGTTCGGGTTCACGTGGGGCTCCTCTTCGAACCGGGTGACGAGAGCGCGGGCCCTCTTCAGGGCCAGGTCGAAATCGTCGACGCGGAAGAACAGGAGCAGCCCGTTGCCAGGGGGCGCCGCGTCCGGGCTCATCAAGGAGGGATGCTCGTGCGCGCCCCACTGGTGGAGGCAGAGCAAGACGGTTCCATCCGTATCCAGGATCTGACCAAAGTGGTCATGGACAGGAGGCGTCTCGGGCTGGCCAAAGAGCGACTGGTACCATTTGAAGCTGCCCGGAACGTCGCTTACGCCGAGGATCGTCCATGTGCGTTTCATCGCATCTCCAACGCCAGCAAGGGCAGTGTAAGCGATGTACCTACACTGACTGAAGAGGGGCAGACGCTGCCCTGTCTCGAACGACCGGCGGGTGGCCCCTGTATACTCCCGCCGACCTTCGACCGCCTGACCCGTTCACGATCCCGGAGACCGCCATGCCGCTCCTCTTCCTCAACCGTCGAGACGTCGAAGCCCTCCTCCCCATGGGGGAGTGCATCGACCGCCTCGCGGACATGCTCGCCGCCCTGGCGCGGGGGGAGGCGTCGCAGCCGCTGCGCTCTCTCTTCTGGCTGCCGGGCGAGGGCCGGCGGGACCTCCTGCTCTCGATGCCCTCCGAGCGCTCGGCGCCGGTCGAGCAGGCGGGTCTGGCGGTCAAGGTGCTGAGCATCTTCGAGGGCAACCACGGGCACGGCCTCGATTCGCACCTCGGCTTCGTCCTCCTCTTCGACGGCCGGCGCGGCGAGCCGCTCGCGATTATGGATGCCGCCTCGCTCACCGCCATCCGCACCGCGGCGGCCTCCGCCCTCGGCACCCGCCTTCTCGCCCGCGAGGATGCGTCGGACCTCACCATCCTCGGCACCGGAGTGCAGGCGCGGAGCCACATCCAGGCGCTGCGGGAGGTCCGGCCCTTGAAGCGGGTGCGGGTGGTGAGCCGCGATTTCTCCCGCGCGAAGAGCTTCGCCGCGGAGGAGTCGATTCACCACGGCCTGCCGGTCGAGGCTGTGGCCTCGGCGGAGGAAGCGGTCCGTGGCGCCGACATCGTCTGTACGGTCACCGCGTCGCGGGTGCCGGTCCTCCTCGGAGAGTGGATCGCCCCCGGCACCCACATCAACGCGGTCGGCGCCTGCACCCCGGTCTCTCGCGAGCTCGACACCGCGGCGGTCGCCCGTTCCCGCTTCTTCGGCGATCTCCGGGAATCGGTGCTCAAGGAGGCCGGCGATTTCCTCATTCCTTTAAAAGAAGGCGCGTTCGGCGAAGATCATCTCCAGGGGGATCTAGGCGACCTTCTGCTCGGCCGGGTGAAGGGCCGCGTCTCCCCAGAAGACGTGACGGTCTTCGAATCGCTGGGAATCGCGGTCGAGGATCTCGCCGCGGCGCAGCATGTTTACGCCGCGGCGCTGTCGGCAGGGCGGGGAACGCGGTTGGAGTTATAGAGCAAATTTAGTTCCATCTAAAATCACGGGCGACCGCCGGCCCTCCGAGCGGTCGCCCCTTTTTTCTTGTATCTCTCGGAAGCGGTCGGCGGGTCTCTCTGGATGTTGAGGGGCGCCCGTCGCGGTCAAGGGATGCAGACCGGTAGGGTCAGGCATTGCTCGCTCGAGCAGCACTGGTCCCTGGGCGCCAAGCGAAAACAAACGGTCTGTCCCGCGGTAGCGCCGCCGATCGCGAGCGTCTGCCCGCTCGACGAGAACGGAAACAGCTGGGGCGCGACCGTGAGGCCGGCGGGCGACTCCGGAAGTACGAAGACGTCCGTCATCGATTGACCGGTGAGATTGGCCAGAGAAAAGGTGTAGTTGTAGCCGCTACCGGAGCACGCAACGGAACCTCGTCTCACTTGCAAGCAATCGCACGCCGGCACCGGGGCGCAGGCCCGCAAGGAGCAGCATTGAGCGGAGTCTGGGTTAGTCAATTTCACGTCGACGCAGAGGGCCTGTCCTGGACTGGTGGGGCCGCCGACGGTGAGGTTGACGGTCGTCGACTGCAGGTTGGGGAACGGTCCTGGTACGACGTTGGGCGAAACGGTGAAGCTCGACCCTACCGGCGGCGCGAGCAAGAGGTACTGCGCCGGTTGCCCGGAGGTGTTAGTGACGTCGAAGCTGAAAACGAGCCCTCCCCCTTGGCTTGCCGGGCAGAGAATGTGAGCGTTCCTGACCTGCCCACAACAGGGGGGAGTGGTGGGCGTCCCGCAGCAGGGACGCTCGTCGATGCTGACCGACCAGTTGTCGATCCCGCTCTCGGTGAATTCCGCCGGGCTGCCGAGGTTGCTGCTGTTCCCGGTCAGGTAACCGAGCTGTATCGGCGCGCCCGTGCAGGAAAAGTCGGGGAATTCAGGTCCCATGCCTGTGAGCCGATGGAACATCGCGCTGGTCACACTCTTGCTCCCGGTCGCAGGAAACCGTGTCCAGGAGGTGGCACTGATGAAATCGGGGGGCCCCTCGTAGTAGGAGCCGTTCTGCAGCAAAAGGAGGGCATAGCGGACGCTGCCGGCAGTACGGCTGGCCGGAGGAGGGTAATAGATCAGGTTATAGCTGTAATTCAACGTCGTGAACGCGCCGCTGGAGGGGTAGTAGAGGGCTCCGTTTTGCATGTGGGCCACACGGATGAAGCTTCCGGACGGGTAGGAGTGATGGGTACGACGCGAAGGCGGCGGGATGCCTGCCGAGTCCAGGTTGGAAGTGAACGTCCCGGACCCGGCTGCGGAGATCAATGTATCTGTCCAGGTGCTGTTACTGAACGTGCCGTCGGCGAAGGTCGTCGTCGCTTGCGAGGAACGGCAGAGCACCGTGACCGAGAGGCCGCAGGTCAAGCCGAATATGATTCTACGGATCGAATGGGTATTCATGTTATCTATCCTCCGTGGGTTGGATGGGCGTCCTTTTCGACATAGAGCTGTCGCCAACCGCTCCGCTATCTCACCTGGAGACCGCGGGAGAGGAGATCCGAAAGGTTTTTGTTCAGGCGGGAGGGAGGATGCGGAAGGAGAACCGGCGGGCCGAGGTCAGCCTGCCGTCGCGGCTCTGTCCTTGGACGAGGAGGCTGTAGTCGCCGGGCGGGAGGAGGGCGCCGGGGAAGAAGAGGGTCATGGTCTCGCGTTCGGGGGGACCGAGGAGCGGGCCGCGCCAGAGCTCCTTGCCGTCGCTCCCTTGAAGGATGGCGAGGTAGGTCGGCGAATAGGGAGCATCGAGCACCCAGGCGAGGACGACGGAGCCGCCAGGGCCGGGCTGCGGCAGGCGCTGCGGCGGTTCGCCGGTCGCCCCGCGGACCGGATCCAGGTAGACGATCGGGGGGCTGCCCTGCGGGGCCGAGACGCTGGCGCGCAGGGCGGCGAGGTCGCGCTGGCTCGCCTGGAGGTCGCTTTGCAGGCCCAGCTGGGCGGAATGAGCGGCGCGGGCCTCGGCCAGGGCGCGATCGCGTGCGGCAAAACCCCGGAGGGCGAAACCCGTGGGCAGGAGCAGGACGAGGAGGGCCACGGCGAGGAGAGCGAGCTGACGACGCCTTCCGAGCCGGGCGAGCCAGACGACGAGGGCAAGCTGCCGGACGGTCGAGCGCTCCGCCTGCTCCTGCTCGACCAGGCGCACGAAGCCTCGCTTCACCGTTTCGGCGAGCTCCAGCCGGTCGAGGCATTCGGGACAGGAGAGGTAGTGGTCCTCGAAGACCTCCGCCTCCGCCGGATCGAGGCTCCCCGTCACATAGCGGTCGGCGATGTGTTGCTCTTCGATGTAGGTGTGGTCCATGGTCGGCCTGGCGTCTGTCGTCACCGGTCGTGCGCCGCTCGGGGTTGCCGCGTGAGAGAACGCTCCAGGAGCTCTTTGAACCTCTGCCGGGCGCGGAAGAGGACACGGTTGAAGTGCAGGCTGTCGACCCCGAGGTCGGCGCAGAGGCTCGCCTTGTCCTCCTCGCCGACGTAGAAGCGTAACAGGAGCTGGCGGTCGCGCTCGGTGGGAAGCTCGCCGATCATCCGCCGCACGACCGCGGCCTCCTCGTCCCGGAGGACGGTCTGGAGCGGGCTGGGCGCGGCGGCGGGCGCTTGCGCCAGCTCCTCGCTGTCCGCCTGGGTGCGCCGGCGCCAAGTCTTCCGTCTCTCGTTGAGGAGGAGGTTCCTGGCGGTGCCGCGCAGGAAGGCGGAGAGGCCGGCGGGGTTCGTGAGGTCCTCCTGGCGCAGCCGTTCGAGCGCCACCTGGAAGGTCTCCTGCTCCAGGTCCTCGGCGAGCTCGGGCGAGGCTCCCAGGTGGCGCAGGAAATAGCCCAGGCCGCGCCGGTAGCGCAGGACGAGCTCACCCTCGGCGGCCTCCTCACCGGCCGCGATCCGCCGGGCGAGGTCGGCGGCGACCGTCGCCTCGTCCGGTTCCTCTCCCTGTCCGGGGCTTGTGGCGCCCACCGCACCTCCAGCGACCGCTCTCCAGGTTTTCCGCGAACGACGTACATCATACCGCGGGAGACGGGAGAAGAGGCCGGGGCGAAGTGCATGGTGGGCGCCTCGTGGGGTTAGAGGTCCCGGTCGGCGCCCGGCCGCCTCAAGCCTCCGCCGTACGCAGGGAGGATGCCTGGCTCTGCCGGCCGGTCTCCTCGGTCGAGGGGTCCCGAGGCGGCATCGGCCTCCCGCCGTCTCCCCCACTGGCTACCCAGACGTCGGCGACCCGGCCACCAGGGTTGGAGTAGGCCGTCACCACAGCGCTCAAGAAGGAAGCGGTAAAACCGACAGCGAGGGCTTCCAGCGGCGGGGCGCCGTTGGCGAAGCCGACCAGAAGACCGGCAATGCCGCCGGCGACGCTCCCCAGGAAGAAGGCTCGGGCCCGGCGTCTCGCCGTGGCGGCCGGGAACGTGCAGGTGAGCATCTTCCCGGTGGTGTCGCGAGTGATGACAAAGGTCTGGGAACCGCGGGTACCCGACACGCTGTCATCCGCGTTCCAGGTGCATCCCATCGCCCAGGGCTCGATCCGAGTGAGAGCCAGGCCCTGCCCGGTCTGCGTGAGCTGCCAGCGCTCGATCGTCTTCCCCTGCTGCGGGTCGTCTTGGAAGAGCAGGACGTCGTTCATGACGGGATCCGTCTCGGTGGAGCTCACCACGTTCCAGCTCCGCCCCATCCAATCTGCATACTGTGCCATCTCGGGCTCCTTCGTTCGGGCGATTTTTTGGGTCGCCCGTGTCGTTTCACCTCTCTTGTGTCGGCGCGCCGCCGGCTATCTCACCTGGAGCGCGCGCCTACTTCCAGTCGCCCTGGAGGACGAAGGCGGCCCAGGCATGGGCGGCGCGGTAGCGCGGCTCTTGGTAGAGCGACCTCTGGGCCGCCCGGAGGGCCGCCGCGGCGGGGAGGTGGTCGTGCCACAGCGCCCGGTAGAAGCGGGTCATGAGCTCGGCCGTCGTCCGGTCCTCGACTTGCCAGAGGCTCGCCACCACCCTCGGCACCCCGGCGAACTGGAAGGCGCGGGTGAGGCTCATGAGGCCCTCGCCGCGGACCTCCTTGCCGAGCGCCGTCTCGCAGCCGGAAAGGACCACCAGGTCGGCCCGGAGGTCCAGCTCATAGAGGTCGGAGAGGCCCAGGAAGCCTTTGCTGGGATGACCTTCGCCGTCCACCTCGGACAGCACGAGCCCCGAGAGCTCGGGGTTCTCCGCGTCGGCCACCGCATGGGTCGCGAAGTGTAGGACACGATAGTCGCGGAGCACCCCGGAGACGACCGTCTCGCGGCGGGCGGCGGCGCCGAGCCCGACCCAGACCTGACCGGAGGGGGCGAGGCCGCGGATCGCCTCCGCCTCCCGGCTCGACGCGGGGAGCCGCGCCAGGGCCGCGGGGCCACGCTCCTTTCTCCCCTCGCGGCGCGCCGGTCCGGTCTGCGCCCCCTTCCGGCCAGCCCGGCAGGCTCGGGCCGGCGCGGGCGAGGCGGGGATCGTCGGAGCTGTAGAGCGGATCGGCGAAGACCGCCGCCCACTTGGGGGCCGGCGACCGTTCCGCGAGCCGGTGCCGCTCGACGGCGAGGGCGGAGGCGGAGGGAGCGTAGGCGACCTCCAGGTGGAGGAGGAGCGGTTCCGCCGCTTCCGGCGAGCCCCAGCCCTGGCCGGGAGGAGGGACGGGGAGGGCGACGAAGGGGAGGACGTGGAGCGCCCCGTCAGGGACGATGACGAGGCGGCGGAGAGTGGCCGCCTCGCTCCAGATTGGGCCGAGGAGGGTCTTGGCGAGAGCGAAGGCGGCTTTCCGGCCGGCCTCGGACCCGGGCTCGGCCGAGCGGAAGTCGCCGTACACCCGGCGCGCCTTCGCTGCGATCTCCCGCTCGCCGGGCAGCACGTAGGAGCGCAGGCCCCGGGCGTCGATCCTCCAGAGGAAGCTCCGCTCCTCGCCCAGGGAGTATTCGAGGAGGGCGGTGCCGGGTTCGAGCGAGCCGGAGATCTCCTCGGGGGTGGCAGGGCGGGATTGGCTCGCGGGGGCGAAGCGCGGGTCTTTCTGGCGGATCTCCTCTTCCACCCCGAGGACCTGGGTCTGGATCTCGTCGATCTCGCGCTCGGCGGCCTGTGCTTTCTCGTCGCGGAGCTTCCAGCGCTCCTCGGCCTTGTCGCTCAGCCGGCGCAGGAGGGAACGGCGGAGCGCCAGAAGCTCGCCGGTCCCGGCGTTCGCGGTACGGACGGCACCGGCGCCGACCAGGGCGTCGAGGAGGCTCCGTGCGTGGGCGCGCTCGCTGACGTCGAAGGCCTCCCGCACGTCGTCCCGGCTGGGCGCCGACCCCGAGGGGGAGAGAAGGAGGTCGATGAGGAGCGAGAAGGCCCGGCGCCGCCGGGCCAGGAATGAGGCCCGGAGGTCGGGATTGGAGAAGCTGCCGCGCAGCTCCTCGATCCGGGCGACCGCGGCCTTGGCGTCGGCGCGGGCACCGGCGAGGTCGCCCGCGGCGCGCTCCGCCTCGGCGAGCGCGGTCAGGGTCTCGGCCTCGCCGTCCCGGTCGCGCACTTCGCGCCGCCTGGCGAGCACCTCCGTGAGCTTTTGGCGGGCGTCCCGCGCCCGGCCCGCCAGGAGGAGAGCCCGCCCCTGCTGCTCGAAGACCTCGGTTTCGGTGCGGCGGTCGCCGCTCGTCTCGAGCAGTTGGAGGGCGTCCTCGGCTTCGCGGAGAGCCGCCGCGGCGTCGCCCGCCTCCAGGTGGGCCTCCATCAGCCGCAGCCGGGTCGTCGCCTGTTGCCCGAGGTTGCCCAGGTCGCGGGCGAGCTTGAGGGCCTGGCGGTGCTGGGCGAGTGCCTCCTTCGGCCGGCCCACCCGCCTCAGGACGCGCCCCAGGTTGTTCCGGGTCGCGATCTCCCCCAGGCGATCGCCGGCCTCCCGGCGCAGCTTGAGCGCGTCTTCGAGGTAGGGCAGCGCGCGCTCCGGCTGCCCCACGCTTTCAAAGGTGAAGCCGATGTTGTTGAGCACGGCCGCCGCGAAAGCACGGTCGCCCAGAGAGCTCAGGATCTTGCGGACCTCCCCATAGAGACGCAGGGCCTCCTGTCCCTCGCCCAGGCGGAGCTTCTCGAGGGCGATGTTGCTCAGAATCTCGGTCTCCCGGTGGCGATCGCCCCCCTGCCGCCGGTAGAGGGTGAGGGCCTCCTCGTAGGAGGCGAGCGAGAGGTCCGGCTGGTCGAGGGCGTTGTAGATGCCGCCGAGGTGGTTCGCGATGAGCGCCTCCTGGCCGCCGTCTCCCAGACGGCGGGCCAGCGCCCGGACCGCGGTGAAGCAGTCGAGCGCCGCGAGAAGGGAGCCGTAGCGATGCTCGAACGAGCAGAGGTTGTAGCGGGTCTGGGCTTCCTGCAGGGGTTCCCGGGCGCCCTCCCAGAGGCGGCGGGCGCTCTCCAGCGCCTCCCGGGCCTGCTTGGCGTCTCGGGTCGTCTGGTACAGGAGGCCGAGCCAGTCCAGGGCTTCGGCCTCGCGGCGGGTCTCGCCGAGATCCTTCCAGAGCGCCAGGGCCGCCTGGAAATCCTCCGTAGCCGCGTCCAGCTCCCCCCCTCCCTGTTCGAGGGCGCCGAGGCAGACCCGGCTCTCGGCCTCCCAGGTGCGAGCTCCCGCGGTGCGCCAGACGGAGAGGGCTTCGCGGTAGAGGGCAATCGCACGTTGCCGGGCCGCAGGCGTCGGATCGAAGGCCTCGCGGCCCGCCCGGCTCACGAGGGCGAGAGCCCGCTGCCGGGCGAGGTCTCCGGGTCCCTCCGGCGTCTTCGGCAGGGCCTCCACCCGGATCGCATAGCGCCCGGGCCACGCCGATGCCTCCCGCGGCCGGACTTCGAGGCGATACGAGCCGGCCTCGGCGAGCAGCGCGACGACCGGACCCCACAGATCATTGCCGGCCCCGACCTCGACCGGTTTCCCACCGCTCGGCCCGGCGACCGCGAGCACCAGGCCGATGCTCTGCTGCTCGACCCGCACCAGGAGGGAGCCGCCCGGTTCCACCGCGACCCGGTAAGAGTGGACCTCCCCCACCGCGATGGGATGCTCGCGGACCTCTCCCAGCGTCAAGACTTCCTCCTGCCGAGGGGTCTGGGCCGCCCCGGTCGCCAGGAGAAATCCGGACAGCACCAGGACGCACCATCCCCACCACCCCAGTCCCCGGGCACCCAGCACTCTGAAAGGCATGACATCAGTATACAAGCGAGTATACAAGCGGGTGCTCGCCAATCGCGCGGGGCGGAGTTGCCTGGCATCTCGAGATCCGAGGGGAAGGCGAGGCCTACTCTGTTTATGTCGTCGAGATGGCTCCGCCCCTGCCTGTCCGGCTCGGGGGTATACTCGCTTTCCCGTAATCTCGGCCCGGTACTCCTGAGGAGCCTCCCATGCGCACCCTCGCCGCCCCGACGATCGACGACATCCTTGCCGCTCGCGAGCGCCTGCGCGGGGTGGTGCTGCGCACCCCGCTCGTGCGGCTGAATGTCGACGCCCCGGCCGAGATCTACCTGAAGCTCGAGAACCTGCAGCCGATCGGCTCGTTCAAGCTGCGGGGGGCCGCCAACGCCATGCGCCTGGCCGGGCCGGAGCGGCTGGCGGGTGGGGTGTACACGGCGAGCGCGGGGAACATGGCGCAGGGGGTGGCTTGGAGCGCGCGGCAGATCGGGGTGGCGGCGACGGTGGTGGTGCCCGAGCATGCGCCGCAGACCAAGATCGACGCCATCGAGCGCCTCGGCGGCCGGGTTTTGAAGGTTCCCTTCGAGCGTTGGTGGCAGGTGCTCGTCGAGCACGAGTACCCGGGCCTGGACGGCCTCTTCATCCACCCGGTGGCCGATCCCGCGGTGATGGCCGGGAACGGTACCATCGGCCTCGAAATCCTCGAAGACCTGCCGGACGTCGACACCGTGCTCATCCCCTTCGGCGGCGGTGGCCTCTCCTCGGGGATCGCCACCGCCATCCGCGCGAGGAAGCCGGACACCCGGGTCTATGGCTGCGAGGTCGAGACCGCCGCCCCGCTCGCCGCCGCCTTCGCGGCCTCCTCCCCGCAGTCGGTCAACTACATCCCGAGCTTCGTCGACGGCATCGGCGGCAAGCGCATCCTCGACGAGATGTGGCCGATCGTCTCCCGCCTGCTCGACGGCGCTCGCGTCGTCTCCCTGGCGGCGGTGGCAGAGGCCGTCCGGCTCCTCGCCGAGCGCAACCGGGTCATCGCCGAGGGAGCCGGCGGCACCCCGGTCGCCGTCGCCCTGGCCGGCGGGGACGGCATCGCGGGCCGCAAGGTCGTCTGCGTGATCTCCGGGGGCAACTTGGACGCCGCCAAGCTGTCGACGATCCTCGCCGGCGGCGTGCCGTAGGCGCGGCGCCCTACCGGGCCGTTCACCCCGCGGCGTGCGCCCGCGCCGCCGCTCCCGCAGCGGCGCTGGTTCCGCGAGGAGGCTCCCCAGCAGCTTCTCCCACTCGGCGACCAGCTCCTGATGGTGCTCGCCGGTGCCGGGGCCGGCGTAGCCGGTGTAGATCTTTCTCACCCGGCCGTCGCGGCCGAGGAAGATGCTGGTGGGGAAGGCGACGACGGCGGTGAGGTCGGGGAGGGTCTTCGCCGCGGCCTTCTTGTCTGAGGTGCCGGCGAGGAGGAGGGGATAGGTGATGCCGTGGCGGGCGGCGTAGCGGCGGACGAAGCGGGCGTCTCGAGCGGCGTCGCCGGTGTACTCGTAGGCGAGCCCCACGATCTCCAGGCCGCGGTCGTGATAGCGCCGGTACCAGTCGGCGAGGAGCGGCGCCTCGTCGTTGCAGTTCGGGCACCAGGAGCCGAAGACGTTGACGAGGACCACCTTGCCGGCGAAGCGCGGATCGGTCGAGGCGACCTCGTGGCCGTCTAGGTCGGGGAAGTGGAAGCCGAAGCGCCCCTGCCGGTTGGTGAGGCCGACCTCGGACCAGGCGTCGGGGAGGACCGGCTGGCCCGCCGCCACCCGGCGCGCCGTCCAGGTGGCATGGTAGGAGCCGCGCGACCAGAAGTCGCCGCGGAGCGTGCCGTCGCTCTGGGCCTCGGCGGTGAACAGGAAGGCGTGGGCGCCGTCGAAGGTCGAGAGGCGGAGGAGACCCCCCTGGTAGCTCCCTTCGAGGTAGCGGTAGTCGCCCATCGGGGTGAGGAAGGTGCCGGTCACCCGTTCGCCCTGCTGGACGAGCTCGCCCTGGGCCGGCGAGACGCCGTCCGCATCCTTGAACTCCGCCGACCAGGCGCCGGAGACCGAGGGCACCGCCGATATCGCCGACGTTGCCGATGTCGCCGATGTCGCCGATGTCGCGAGTCGCCGGCAGCGCGGCTCGATTGCCGACCGGGGTCGTCGGCGGGGGGAAACGCGGGCTCTTGCCCCGCACCGCCTGAAAGGGCATCCGGGCGGGCCCGCCGGGCTCGGTCCGGGTCCAGACGCCGGTCATCCGGTCGCCGCCGGGGGCGATCTGGGCGTCGATCCGCGAGTCGTACCAGTCGATCCGCAGGGTGAGCCGGTCGCCGGCCGCTTCGACCGCGGAGAACGGTGCCCGCTCGGCGCCGTTCTCCGCCACCGCCCGCAAGTGGTGGCCGCTGCCGGTCAGACGCAGGCCGAAGGGGAGCTCGCCGCCTGGCGAGGTGAGGACCGCCCGCCACTCTCCGGCGAGGCGGGGCGCGGCCGATCGACGGCCCGCGCCAGCCCGGCCGCAGCCGAGGGCGGCTCCGAGCAGGAGGAGCAGGGCCGAGAGGGCGAGCGCCCGCGGGCGGAGAGAGCGAGATCGGTTCATGCCGGGGCCTCCAGGGAGCGCCGAGAGCAGATGGGGTTGTGACAGTGGACCCGGCGCGGACGTATCTCTCTCGGATCCCCCGATGCCCGGGAAGGATAGCGCCTTCCGCCCTTGGGACAGTGCCGCCTGGGGCTCGCCGGTGGACACCCGGGTCGTTTCTCAGTTCTTAACAGAATAGAGGAGGGAGAGATGGAGCCGTTCGGTCACCGCGTTTCGCCCCTCGGTATCCCCGGCATTGCCGGTATCGCCGGTATCGCCGGTATCGCCGGCATCCTCGTCCTAGCCGGGTTCGTGCCGGCCGCCCGGCTCGCCGCCGGTCTCCCGCCGCCGCCGCCGGCACCGCCGAAGGCGGTGCGGGCGCCGCTCGCCTGCAAGCCGGTCGAGGGGCTCGCCCCGCTGCTGCAACCCGGGTCGGTCCTCCTGCTCGGCGAGCTCCACGGCACCACCGAGAGCCCGGCCTTCGCCGGCAATGCCGTCTGCCAGGCCCTGGCCGCCGGGCGTCCGGTAACCTTGGCGCTCGAAATCTGGCGGGAGGAGGAGGCGCGGATCGAGGCCTTCCTCGCCTCTGCCTTCTGCCGGAGCCGCCGCCGATCGCACCGCGCTGTTCGCCAGCCCCTTCTGGCAGGACAGCTATCAGGACGGCCGCCGGAGCGAGGCGATGGCCGGGCTCCTCGACGACCTGCGGCGCTGGCGCCAGGACGGCTGGCCGGTGCGGGTCACCCTGCTCGACCCGCACCTCGACGGCTCGGGCCAGGAGCGCGACCGCGCCATGGCCGAGCGTCTGCGGGCGGCCGTCGCCGCGGCGCCCGCCGATCTCGTCATCGCCTTGACCGGCAACCTGCACTCCCGGCTCTCCCGCGGCGTCCCCTGGGACAAGAGCTACGAGAACATGGGTTTCCTCTTCGCCCAGGCGGTGCCCGGGGTGAAGGCGATGTCGCTCGACGTCCGCTCGACCGGCGGGACGGCCTGGTACTGCCAGGGGTTTTCCGCCGGGGAGAACAGCTGCAAGGTATGGCCGGTCAAGGCGAGACCGGGGGCCGGAGAGCCCAGGGTCGTCGTCCATCCCGGGCTCGACGGCGACGGCTTCAACGGCGTCTACGAGGTCGGCAGGATGACCGCCTCGCTCCCCGCGGCCAAGCCGGTGCCGGGGAAGTGAGCCCGTCCGCCGGACTAGCGGGCCGCGCCGCCGGCGCGGCCGGCCACCCGGACCGTCCCCACCAGGCCGTCCTGGAGCTGGCCGGCCTGGCCGGCCGGGGTGTCGAGATTGGCCTCGGCGAAGACCATCTGGGAGGCGGTGTCCACCTGCGGCGCGATCTGCGAGATGGTCCCCGGGAGGTCGCCCGGCATCCCCGCGCCATGCGACTCGGGGCGGAAGCCGATCCGGCCGCCCAGGCGCAGGCGGGCGGACTGGTCGGGGGGGACGGCGAAACGGACGACATAGGAGCCGGCGCTGATCAGGCGGACGATGGGGGTCCCCGAGCGTACGATCGCCCCCGGATCGAGGTAGCGGGTCGCCACCGTGCCGCGGATGGGGGAGGTGAGGACGGCATGGCTCAGGCGCCCCTGGAGCTGGGCGACGTGGCCGCGCTCCTCGACCACCCGGGCCGCCGCGGTCTCGACCGCGGCGGCCGAGGCCTTCTCGTTGCTCAAGAGCTCCTCCAGCTGCTCTCGCGGGTAGAGCTCCTTGAAGGCCGCCCGCCGGTCATACTGGTTCTTGACCGATTCGAGCTCGATCTGTGCGCGCTTGTGCTCGGCGACGAGGGCGGTGAGCGCGGCCTGGGCGCTCGTCAGCTGCTCGGCGATCTCGCGGGTCTCGATCGTCCCGATCCGGGTTCCCGGCTCCACCCGGTCGCCGACCGCCACGTTCAGGCTGCGCAGCGCGCCGTCGAGCTCGGCGGTGACCTCGACGGCATGGCGCGCCACGGCGACCGCGAGATAGCCGTCGCCCGCGGCGGGGAGGCCGGCCGGGCTGGCCGCGCTGCTTGCGCTGCCGGGGCTGGCTACGCTGCCGGCGCTGGCTGCGATCGCCGGGCTGGCGGGGGGGGCGAGGGGCCCGCCGTTCGCCCTTCTTCGGCGCTCCCGGCGGGGGTGCGGGCGCAGCCGGCGAGGAGAGAGAGGACCCCCAGCAGGGCGGCGGCGAGCGGGCGGGCGGAGGGTTTCATCTTCCTATGGTACCCCACCCGGGCTTGCCCCCCATGGGTCGCACTGCTACCCTTGTCGTTACTCATATTTAGGATCAGAACGAATACCAGCGCATCGCCATGCCCAACCTCTCCCGCGCCCTCGACCGCCAACCCGCTCCCGCGGCTCCCGCCAGCGGCCGCAGCCTGGTGCTGCTCGCCGGGGCGGGAGAGGCGGCAGCGGCGGCGCTCCGCGCCGTGAGCGAGGGGGAGTACGAGGTGGTCGCGACCCTCTCTCCCGACGTCGCCTGGGACCTGCTCGCCGCCGGGCAGGTGGCGGTCCTCGTCCTCGGCGAGGGGTTCGTGGGCGAGGCGGCGCGGGAGTTTCTGGAGCGCCTGCCGGGACCGTATGCCGACGGCAACCCGGCGTTCTCCGGCGGCTCCGGCGGCTCGGGTAGGGGAGGGAACGAGGGGAGCGGCAACGCCGCCATCAACCTTGTCCTGCGTTCCGGCCCCGATCCCGCCCTCTTCCAGGATCTGATTTCGGAAGATCGCATCTTCTACTTGAGCCAGGAGCCGCCGCCCGCCCACGAGCTCGACGCCCTGGTGCGGAGCGCCGTTCGGCGCTACCGCTCGACGGCGGGCCTCCCGGCGGCCGGCGGGCCTGCCGCCTGGAGCCGGGAGGACAGCGAGCTCCTGCGCCGGCTCGGCCACCAGGAGGCGCCGGAGGACGTCGCCTCGCTCCTCGCCGAGGCGGCGGCCGGGCGGCTCCACGCGGACCGTACCTACTGCCTGCTCTACGACGCCGAGCGCGAGACCCTCTGGGCGCGCGACCCGACGAGCGCCTCCCGCCGGGACGAGAGCGCCGCGGTGGGGCTGGTCAGCTTCGTCCTGCGCAGCGGCCTGCCGGCCCGTCTGCCCCACTCCGGGGACGATCCGCGCTACGAGCGGGAGGCCGACGATCCGGCGGGGGACGGCCGGGAGCGCTTCCTGGCGGTGCCCCTCCTCCTCCCCGACGGCGCGGTGGTGGCGGTGCTCTCGGCCACCCGCCCCGCCTCCCGGCCGGAGTGGAGCGCGGCCGAGCAGGCCGAGCTGGAGCGCCTGGCGGCCCAGGCCACGCCCTACCTCGCGGCCCTCATGCCGGAGGGCTCGATGAGCGCCAAGAGCCTCCTCGGCAGCCCCGAGCCCGGGCTCTTCCGCCGCCGGGTCGTCGAGCAGATGCTCCGCCCGGCGCAGGCCGAGGCCGACCCTCTCCGCCTGTCGCCGATCTGGACCCGGATCTCGTACTGGGTCCTGGTGGTGGCGCTCGCCGGCTTCCTCGTCTACTCCCTGATCGGCCGGGTCGACGAGTACGCCGCGGGGACCGCGGTGATCGAGATGGGGGGGCGCAACGACCTTACGGCGCTCGAGGCCGGCACGGTCTCGGCGGTCCCGGTGGCGCCGGATCAGCGGGTGCGGGCCGGGCAGATCCTCGTCCGCTTCGACGACGCCCGCGAGCGGGCCGAGCTCGAACGGGCGGAGCGCGAGTTCACCCTGCAGCTGGTCAACCGGCTGCGCGAACCCGGGGACCGCGGCGCCGAGCAGGCGCTGATCTCGCTCCGCGCCCAGCGCGAGCTGGCCCGCTCCCAGTTCGACCGGCGGACTCTGCGCTCGCCGGCCGACGGCACGGTCGCCGACGTCTGGGTGCGGCCCGGCCAGTACCTCCAGCCGGGGCAGGTCGTCCTCTCGCTCGCCGGCCCGTCCGGGGCGACCCCGTCGGTCGCCGTCCTCCTGCCTGGGCAGTACCGGCCGCAGATCCGCCGCGGCATGCCGATGCGGCTGGAGATCTCGGGCTACAAGTACGCCTACCAGAAGCTCGCCGTGGGAGCGGTGGGGGACGAGGTGATCGGCCCCGGCGAGGCGCAGCGCTATCTCTCCCCAGGGGTCGCCGACTCCATGCAGGTGACCGGGCCGGTGGTCATCGTCCACGCTCGCCTCCCCGCCGCGACCTTCACCGCCGAGGGGAAGACCTACCATTACCACGACGGCATGCACGGCCAGGCCGAGGTCCGGGTGCGCTCGGAGCGCATCCTCTTCACCCTCATCCCGGCTTTGAAGGCGGCCTTCGGCGGCGAGCATGCCGGATGAACGAGATGCCTGAGACCCCCACGACCCCCAACAAGAACGCCGCTTCGCCCGACTCCCCGGCAGGGCCCGAGAAGCCGTCTCTCGCCGCCCGCTTCCCGGCCCTCGCTGCGCTCCGCTGGGGCCGGCGGCGGCAGATCCCCTTCATCCAGCAGACGACGGCGACCGACTGCGGGGCGGCGAGCCTCGCCATGGTCCTCGGCTTCCTCGGCAAGGCGGTGACCCTCTCCGAGGTGCGCGAGTCGACCGGGGTCTCCCGGCATGGCACCAACGCCATGACCCTCTTAGAGGCCGCCCGCCACTTCGGCCTCCGCGGCCGCGGGGTGCAGGTCGCCGAGATCGACGACCTCCGCTTCCTCGATCGCGGGGCCATCCTGCACTGGCGGTTCAGCCACTTCCTCGTCTTCGATCGGCTGGACAAGAACGGCGCCTGGGTGGTCGACCCGGCCGCCGGCCGCCAGTTCCTGCCCCGGGCCGAGCTCGATCGCTCGTTCACCGGCATCGCCCTGACTTTCGAGAAGGGCGAGGATTTCGAGCCGGCGGCGGCGAGCCCCAAGGGGGTGATGCGCTACCTGAGCCGCCTCCTGGCCCAGACCGGTCTCCTGACCCGGGTCCTCGTCACCTCGATCTTCATGCAGGTCTTCGCCCTCGCGGTGCCGCTCCTGACCGGCCTCCTGGTCGATCGGGTCGTGCCGCACGGCGACCTTCATCTCTTGACCGTCCTCGCCGTTGGCGCCCTGGGGCTCATCGGCTTCAAGGTGCTGGCGACCCTCGTCCGCTCCTTCCTCCTTCTCCATCTGCGCACCCGGCTGGACGCGCAGATGTCGCTCGAATTCATGGATCACTTAGTCGAGTTGCCCTTCCTCTTTTTCCAGCAGCGCTCGGCGGGCGACCTGGTGATGCGGCTCAACAGCAACTCGACGATCCGCGAGATCTTGACCTCGAGCGCGCTTTCGGGGGCGCTCGACGGCACCATGGTGGGCCTCTACCTGGTACTGGTGCTGGTGGCGGACCCCAAGATGGGTCTCCTCGTGGCCTTCCTGGGCGCGCTCCGGGTCATCCTCTTCCTCGTCTTCCGCCGCCGCCAGCACGACCTGATGTCGCGCTCGCTCCAGACCCAGGCGCGGGCGCGGAGCTACGAGTTCCAGCTCCTCGCCGGGATCGAGACGGTCAAGGCGGCAGGGGCGGAGCGCGAGGCGGTGCAGCGCTGGTCGGACCTCTTCGTCCAGGACTTGAACGTCTCGCTCGACCGCGGCCGGCTGGACGCCATCGTCAACTCGGTCCTCGACTCGCTCTCCGTCGGCTCGCCGCTCGTCATCCTCCTCTACGGCGCTCAGCTGGTGATCAGCGGCGAGATGTCGCTCGGCACCATGCTCGCCCTCTCCGCCCTCGCCGCCGGCTTTCTCGGGCCGCTCACCACCCTCATCCAGACCGCCTTCCAGCTCCAGCTCCTGGGGAGCTACCTGGAGCGGGCGAACGACGTCCTCGACACGCCGCGCGAGCGCGAGGGGAACACGGGCCGGAAACCGGGGGCGCTCGCCGGCCGGATCACCCTCGACGAGGTGACCTTCCGCTACGCGATCTCCTCGCCACCGGCCGTCCGCGAGGCGACGATCGAGGTCCCGCCGGGGCGGATGGTCGCCGTCGTCGGCTCCTCGGGGAGCGGCAAGTCGACCCTCGCCGGTCTCCTGGCCGGCCTCTACAAGCCGGACTCCGGGCGCATCCTCTACGACGGCGCCGACATGGCCGAGCTCGACTTGACCTGGCTCCGCGGCCAGCTCGGCTTCGTGGCCCAGGACTCCTTCCTCTTCGGCACCAGCATCCGCGCCAACATCGCCCTGACCGATCCGGCGATGCCCCTGGCCCGGGTGATCGAGGCGGCCGAGATGGCCTGCATCCACGAGGACATCATGGCCCTCCCCATGCGCTACGACACTCTCCTGGCCGACGGCGGCGCCTCGCTCTCCGGCGGCCAGCGCCAGCGCCTGGCCCTCGCCCGCGCCCTCGTCCGCCGGCCGCGGGTGCTGGTGCTCGACGAAGCGACGAGCGCGCTCGACTCGATCACCGAGCAGAAGGTCCACGCCAACTTAGCCACCCTGCGCTCGACCCGGGTGATCATCGCCCACCGCCTGAGCACGGTGCGCGACGCCGACCTGATCCTCGTCATGGACCAGGGCCGGCTCGTCGAGCGCGGCACCCACGACGAGCTCCTCGCCAAGGGCGGCCGCTACCGCGACCTCGTCGCGGCCCAGCTCTCGAACTCCGACAACTTTGACGCCCGAGAGGCGCCGGATCTCGTGCGGCGGGGAGCTTAGACCGCCACCCCTGCGATCACGCTCATCGGGCTCGCCGACGCGATCACCCGTTCCAGCCGGAAACCGCACTCCCCGAACAGCCGGTCAAGCTCCGCCCGCGAGCGCTCCCGCCCCCCGGCGCAGACGACCATCATCTGCAGGTCGGAGAGCGGCCCTAGGTCGCGCACCGAGTCGGCCTCGACTACGGTTTCGATCACCAGGAGCCGCGTTCCCGGCATCATCGCCTGCCGGCAGTTCCTCAAGATCACCCGGCAGCGACCGTCGTCCCAGTCGTGGAGGACGTTCTTGAGGAGATAGGCGTCCGAGCCGGCCGGCACCCCTTCGAAGAAGCTGCCGGCGACGAGCTCGACTCGGTCGAGGACCCCGTGGGCGGCGAGGTAGGTCCGCGCGGTGTCGAGCACCCCGGGGCCGTCCAGGAGGACGCCTGAGAGGTGGGGGTGGCGGAGGAGGATCTCGGCCAGGAGGGTGCCGCGGCCTCCTCCCACGTCGCAGAGCCGCCGCACCGAGGCGAAGGGGTAGGCGGTGGCGACCGCGGAGGCGTAGAGCTCGGTCAGCTCCCCCATGGCCCCGGCGAAGGTCGCGCGCTCTTCGGGGTGAGCGTCGAACCAGTCCCAGACGGTCGCCCCGTGCACCCTTTCGAAGGCGTTGCCGCCGCTTTCGACGGTGCGGTCGAAGTCGGCCCAGGCCTCGACGTTCGACTTGGAGCCGAAATAGAGCGCGTAGTTCCGGAGCGATCCCGGCGTCCCGCTGCGGAGAGTGCGGGAGAGCCGGTTGTTGCCGAAGCGGCCGTCCTCCCCAAGTGTAAAGAGACCGATGGCGACGAGGCCGCGGAGGGTGCGGTGGAGGGCGTCGGGATCGACGCCGGCCATCCCGGCCATCGCGGCGAGCTCGGCGGCGGTCCGCGGCTCCTCCTCGAGGAGGTCGGGGAGGCGGAGGCGGGCGGCGGCGCGGATCAGCTGGGTGGCGCCGAGGCCGACGATCCGGTCGAAGAGGGCGAGCTGCGGGGGGACCAGGGCGTCGGCCGCCCGCTGGAGGAGCCGGCGCAGGCCGAGCACCCACCCGACCGCGAAGCGCGGCGGCGGGTCGGGGAGGGGCCGGGGGTCTCGAACGCTCTCCGCCACGGGAGGGAGAGCATAGCGCAGGGGGTGGGCGAAGCCGCGGGGCCGGCTAAAGCCGGCTTCGAAGCCGGCTACTCCTCTTCCTCGACCAGCAGCCCGAGGAGATCGGAGGTGCTGACGATCCCCACCACCCGTTCCTCGCGGGTGACGAGGAGGCGGTGGACGTGCTCCTCGATCAGGGTCTCGGCGAGCTCCCCGACCGGGGTGTCCTCGACCACCGTGTAGACCTGGGGGGTCATGATCTCGCGCACCGTGACACGGACCCCGCGGGCCGCGAGGTCGGCCAGGGTCTCGCGGCTCGGCCCCTCCGGCCAGGCGCTCTGGAAGAAGTCCGAGTTCCTCGCGGTGCCGCCGCTCTCGGCCGCCAGAGCCGCCGCGATGTCGGTGACCGAGGCCACTCCCACGAGCCGGCCGGCGGCGTCGACCACCGGCGCGCCGGAGATCTCGTGCTCGACGAGGAAGTCGGCGAGCTGGGGCAGGGTCCAGTCGGCGGCGGCGACCAAGACCCGCGGGTTCATGACGTCGGCGGCGGTGATCGGCCTCATGGCAGCGGGCTCCTTGTGCGAATCGAGAGCAGAGGACAGGACGAAAGCGAAGACGAGAGACCTGCCCGGCGTGGGGTTCATGATACCGCCCATGGCCGCAGGGCCATGCCGGGCCCTAAAAGGAGCGAGAAACCGTCACCCGGCTGTCATCCGGTTCATCGGCGAATACCCAGCTTGTTCGTGACTAAGAATATCCCTAGAATGCCCCGATGAAAAACCGCGTGCTGCCGCGCCTCGCCGTCGCCACCCTTCTCGCCCTTCTCTCCACCACCGCGTCCTTCGCTGCGAGCCCCGGGCTGTGCCCGGCGATCCACCGGCCGCTGCCCACCGCCGAAGAGCGGCAGCACATCGATCCCGTGCTCCTCTTGCGCTGCTTCCTGTCGATCGCGGAGATCGACACCGTCAGGAGCGCCATCGATCACGATGCGCAGACGACGGTCACCGACCCGCAGTTCGACACCGGGGAGCTCAACCCGGACGGCTCGACCCGCCCGCCGCTCTCCGCCGCCCAGATCGCCGCTCTGGCCAGGGTGCACTCGGTTCTCGACCAGGACGTGCGAGCCGGCGCCATCCTCCGCAAGTTCGTGGCCAACTCGGATGTCGGTGGCATCCTCTACGGCCGGACGGTGATCGGCGCTCCGGGCTCGCCGAAGGTGGTGACGACCGATACTGTCCGCGGCTTCGTGGGCCTCGAGCGCAACACCCAGGGGCTGGGCGCGGGGGAGACGGTGGCGGCCCTCGGGCTCGACTATGAAACGACCCCCCTGGGTCAGTTCACCGACGCGAGCGAGATCCCCCTCCATCGCGAGGTCGCGCTCGAAGTCCTCGGCAATGGCCTCCATTCCATCCGCCACACCCTGTCCGCCCAGGCCGCTCAGGATGCCAAGATCCCCCTCGCCAAGGACTTGAACGACAACCTCGCGGGCTCGACGCCGAGCCTCGCCGGCCGCTCATTCGAGATGAACCGCCAGGGCCAGGGCAACCCCTACACCGGCCTCGGGATCTCGAACGACATCGGGCTCCTGACCTTGAAAGCCAACGACGGGGACGAGACCTACCACCTCCATTTGAACGAGGAGGACGTCATGACCGTCCCCACCCCGCTCGCCGTGGGCGACGTGCTCTTCCGCCGCCGGGCGGACGGCGCCGAGATCGTCGTCGCCCATTACGTCGCGGTGGCGAACGCGGACGGCACGGTTGCGAACCGTTGGGTGCTCTCGCGGCGTCTGTCGCGCCCGCTCGCCGCCTACTACGGCGGGCTCATCCGGCAGGCGGCGGCACGGGTTGCGGCCGCCGGAGGCTGAACGTGCCGTGACTTCCTCCGATCCCGTCCCGTGATCCGCGACTCGCTCCGGGCGACGGGTGATAGGATTTATGCTCTTAGAAAAGGAGGCTTCATGTTGAAACGAATCGGGATGACGCTGGTGCTCGGCCTGTTCGTGGTTCTCGCAATGCTCGCGGCCCCGCCGGGATTCGCCCAGGACACCGCTGCCGGCACTGCCGCCGCGCACGGTCCGATCTTCACGCCCAAGGGCCTGACCTGGGGACCCGCGCCGCCGTTCCTCAATCCGGGTGCCCAGATCACCGTGCTGGAGGGGAACCCCTCGCAGCCCGGACCCTTCACCATCCGTCTGAAAGTTCCCGACGGCTTCAAAATCATGCCGCACTCGCACCCCACGACCGAGCACGTCACCGTGATCTCGGGGGTGATGAACGCCGCCATGGGCGACACCTTCGACAAGTCCAAGGGCGGCGTGATGCCGGTCGGCTCCTATGCGGTTTTGCCCGCCCAGATGAACCACTATGCCTGGTTCAAGGGTGCCACCATCGTCCAGGTCCACGGCGAGGGGCCCTTCGTGGTCAACTACGTGAACCCCAAGGACGACCCGAGCGCGGCCAAACCGTAGCTCGGCATCCAACCGACCCAGTGCCCTCTGGGGATCGGCTCTTGTCCCCCGGCGCCTGCCCTCATAGGATAGGCGCCGCATGCCATCCCCAGAGCGCAACTTCCTCGTCACCGGAGCCCTCGGCCAGATCGGCTCCGAGCTGGTCCCCGCCCTCCGCGCCCGCTACGGCGCCGAACGGGTCATCGCGACCGACATCCGCATGCCCCCGCGCGGAGTCGGGGACGGCGGTCCCTTCGACTTCGTCGACACCACCAACCAGCGGCACATCCAGGAGGCGGTGCGGCGGCACGAGGTGGGGACCGTCTTCCACCTGGCGGCGCTCCTCTCGGCGGTGGCCGAGGACCGGCCGCAGGTGGCCTGGGACATCAACATGGGGGGCGTCTTCAGGGTGCTCGAGGTGGCGCGCCAGAACGGCTGCGCCGTCTTCGTCCCCAGCTCGATCGGCGCCTTCGGCCCCACCACCCCGCCCGACCACACGCCGCAGGACACCCTCCAGCGCCCCACCACCATGTACGGCGTCACCAAGGTGGCGGGCGAGCTGCTCTGCGACTACTACCACCAGCGCTTCGGCATCGACACCCGCGGCGTGCGCTTCCCCGGCATCATCTCGCACGTGACTCTGGCCGGCGGCGGCACCACCGACTACGCGGTCGACATCTTCTACGAGGCCATCCGGCACCAGCACTACACCTGCTTTCTGAAACCCGACACCTGCCTGGACATGATGTACATGCCCGACGCGGTCAAGGCGGCGATCGACGTCATGGCGGCCGATCCGGCGCGCCTGGCGCACCGGAACGCCTTCAACGTCACCGCCATGAACTTCACCCCCGAGCGCCTCGCCGAGGAGATCCGCAAGCAGATCCCGAAGTTCGTCATCGACTACCGGATCGACCCCGTCCGCCAGGCGATCGCCGACTCCTGGCCGAACTCGATCGACGACCGCGCCGCCCGCGAGGAGTGGGGCTGGTCGCCGGACTACGATCTCTCCAGCATGACCCGGGACATGCTCTTGAACCTCGAAAAAAAGCTCACCGTCGACAGCTGACCCTAAGGAGATCCCGATGCCCGTCGAACGTTTCGAGCAGGCCCTCTCGGCGGAGCTTGCCGCCCTCACCGAGCGCGGCACCCGCAAGGGGGCCGAGTCGGTGATCACCCGGCGTCTCCCCGCGTCTCCCGGGAAGGACGGCCGCGGCCCGCGCTACCTCCTGGCGGGGGAGGGCGAGCGCCCCTTCCTCAAAATGAACTCGAACAACTACCTGGGGATGTCGGGCCACCCGCGGGTGATCGCCGCCGAGGAGGAGACCACCCGCGAGCTTGGCGCCGGCCCCGGGGCGGTGCGCTTCATCAGCGGCACCTACGGAGTGCACGTCGAGCTTGAAGGCCGGCTGGCGGCCTTCCACGGCCGCGAGGCGGGGATGATCTTCAGCTCCGCCTACGCCACCATCCTCTCCGTCCTCGTGCCGCTCATCACCCCGGAGACCGTCCTCATCTCGGACGAGCTCAATCACAACTGCATCATCAACGCCATGCGCCTCGCCAGGCCGAAGGAAAAGCTGATCTACAAGCACCTCGACCTGGCCGACCTCGATGCCAAGCTGGCGGGGGCGGTAGGCAACGCCAAGCGGGCGGTCGTCGTCACCGATGGCATCTTCAGCATGCGGGGCGACCATGCACCCCTCCCCGATGTCGTCGCCGTCGTTAAAAAGTATGACGAGAAGTTTCCGGAGAACGCCGTCCTGGTGGTCGACGACTCGCACGGGGTGGGCGCCTTCGGCAACACCGGGAGAGGCACCGAGGAGTACACCGGGGCCGCGGCCGACATCCTCGTCGCCACCCTGGGGAAAGCCCTGGGGGTGAACGGCGGCTACGTCGTGGGATCGAAGACGCTCACCGACTATCTCCGCGAGACCGCGCCGCTCTACATCTACTCGAACCCCATCACCTGCGGCGAGGCGGCGGCCTCGGCCGCTGCGCTCGCCATTCTCGACAGCCCCGAGGGGATCGCCCTCCTCGCTCACCTGCGGGAGATGACGAAGCGTTTCAAGGACGGAGTCGTGGCCGCTGGCTACGAGACCCTCCCCGGCGAGCACCCGGTGGTACCGCTCATGGTGCGCGACACGGCGAAGACCACCGCCCTCGTCCAGCACCTGCGCGACCAGGGCATTCTCGCCACGGGCCTCAAGTACCCCGTCGTCCCGCGGGGCGACGAGGAGATCCGCTTCCAGATCTCCGCCGATCACACCGCGGCGGACGTCGACGAGACCCTCGCCGCCCTGGCGAGCTTTGCCGGGCGGGGCGGCCGGGGGTAGAGGGGCTGTCCCGCCGGTCCAAGCGCTCCCGCCCGTCGATCGTCGAGGGGCCTGAGCCCCTCTCCCGCTCGCTCCTCTGGCGGTTGCAGCGCAACTTCTACGACCGCGCCGGGGTCCAGGCGTGGACCGAGGGGATCGTCCCGCACTACATCACGAGCAACCCCTGGATCGCCGACGTCTACGCCCAGGCCGTCCTCGGCTGGCTGCGGGACGGCGTCGCCGCCGGGGCGATCGCGCCCGGCGAGCCCGTCCACCTGGTCGAGCTCGGCTGCGGGCCGGGGCGCTTCGGCTACCTCTTCCTCCGCCGTCTCCTCGACCTCCTCGGCCGCTCGTCTCTGGCGCACCTCCGGGTCCGCTACGTCCTCACCGACTTCACCGAGAGCAACCTGGACGTCCTCCGCTCCCACCCCTCCCTCCAGCCGCTGGTCGAAGCCGGGGTCCTCGACTTCGCGCGCTACGACGCCGGGACGGACCACGAGATCGCCCTCCTCCACTCGGGCGAGCGGCTCGCCCCGGGGCGCCTCGCCAACCCGCTCGCGGTGATCGCCAACTACGTTTTCGACACCCTCCCCCAGGACTGCTTTCTCCTGGGCGACGACGGCGGACTGGAGCTGGGGCTGGTCTCTCTCGTCTCGCCCCAGCCGGAGCCCATCCGCGACGACCCGGAGCTCCTCGACCGGGTGGAGATCCACTGGAGCCGGCGCCCGGTCGTGGGCGCTCCCTACGGCGAGCCCGATCTCGACCGCCTCCTCGCCGCCTACGGCGAGCGCCTGCGGAGCACCGCCCTCCTCTTTCCGGTAGAAGCCCTCCGCTGCCTGCGGAACCTCGTCCGCCTGGCCGGGGGGCGCCTGCTGTTCCTCTCGGCGGACAAGGGCTACAGCGAGGAGGCCCTGCTCCACGGCCGGGAGGAGCCGGGGTTCGCCATCCATGGCAGCCTGTCGATGATGGTCAACTATCACGCGGTCGGCGAATTTTTCCGCGACCAGGGAGGCGACTTCCTGCACGCGACCCCCCTCGCGACCGGGCTCCAGGTGGTGGCCGGCCTCCTGGGGATTTCGGGTAAGGGGGAGGAGGGGGGTGAGGAGAGCGGAGGGGCCGAGACCCGGCTGGCCTTCGACGATGCCGTCGAGCGCTGCCACCCCGACGACTTCTTCAGCCTGAAGATCGCCGTCGAGTCCGCCTACCCGGACCTCACCCTGGCCCAGCTCCTCGCCTGGCTGCGGCTCTCCGGCTGGGACGCCAACGTCTTCCTCGGCTGCCTCCCCGTCCTCGTCTCCTGGGCCGACGCCGAATCGACCTCCGCCGCCGAGCGCGAGGACCTGCGCCAGGTGGCCCTAAGGGTCTGGGAGAGCTACTTCCCGATCCGCGAGGCGCGCGATCTCGCCTTCCACGCCGGGGCCCTCCTCTGCCAGCTCGGCGACTACGCCTCGGCCCTCTCCTGTTTCGAGAGCTCGGTCGCCCTCTACGGGCCCAACCCGGCGACGCTCTACAACCTCGGCCTCTGCTACTTCTCGCTCGGCCAGCTCGACCCCGCCGAAGCCTGCGTCGACGAGGCCCTGGCCGCCGAGCCGGAGCTGGTGGACGCTCGGGTGTTGAAGTCGGAGATCGCAGCGGCCCGGGCGACCGACCCCGCTTTGAAATAGAATCTGAATCTCTATCACCCAGAGCGGGAGCGAGGATTTCCCCCGCCTCTCAACGAGGAGGTTCCAATGCACCGAGCAGCTCTCCGCCCTGCGTCCCGTCTCACCCTGATCGTCCTCGTCCTCGCCGGCTGGACGGGCCTGGCCTCGGCCCTCCGAGCGCAGACGTCCATGACCCCCGTGAACGGCATGGGAGGGTACAAGGACCCGGCAACGAAGGCCGCCGACGCCTACTCCCGCGGCATGAAAGCCAAGCGCAAGGCCGAAGGGGAAAAAGATCCGAAGGCTCAGAGGAAGCTCCTCGAGAAGGCCAAGGACGAGCTCGGCAGGTCCGTGGGCCTCTCGCCGAGCTACGACGCGCTCCTCGCCCTGGGCCAGGTCGAGCTCGCCCTGGGGGACCGGTCCTCCGCCCTCCAGTCCTGCACCCACGCCTTGAGCTGGAAGCCCGCCGACCCGGTGGCCGTGGCCTGCCAGAACGACGCGAGGAAGAAGACCGTGATCGAGATCCCGGTCGCCGTGACCCCGGGCGAGCCGGCAATGTCGACCGAACCGACCCAACCGACCGAATCGGCCGAGGCGAAGCCGCCGCGGTAGGTGGGGGAGCCTGAACACAAAAAGAGCCGCCGGAGAAGGAGTCCGGCGGCTTGGCTTGAAGCTGGCTTGAAGCGCCTTCGATAAGTACAGTTGCCGCACCCCCCCCTTCCAGAGACAAAAATCTTCGACGAGATTGTGACAGAGGCTCGACGGCGGTCGAGCGCGGGCGCGGTACGTGTCGCCGTTCGATCCTCCGGGCCGCCAGAGCGGTGCCGGGTCCGCGAGCGCCACCCCTTGCGGCCGAGCGATCAAAACGTTATCCTTCAGGCATGAACGATTCCTCGGCCACGCCGCACCCCGTCCCCGCGCCCATGGCCTTCCTCCTCATCGGCTCGGTGCACCAGCTGGAAGCCCGCCTGGAGGCGGCACTGGGGCAGGTGGGGCTGTCGCTCGCCAAGTTCGGGGTGATCGCGCGGCTGGTGGCGGCGGGGGAGCCGGTGGCCCTCGGCTGCCTCGCCGAGCGCTGCAGCTGCGTGCGCTCGAACATGACCCAGCTCGTCGACCGCCTGGAGGCCGAGCGCCTGGTGGAGCGGGTCTCCGATCCGGACGACCGCCGCTCCGTGCGCGCCGCGTTGACCGACCTTGGGCGAATCCGCCACGGCGAGGGCTCGCGCATTCTGGCGACCGCCGAAGGCACCATCTTCGCCGGTCTCAAGGACGCCGAGCGGGAGACCCTCGTGCGCCTCGTCCGCCGGGTAGGCCAGGAGACCTGAGAGGGCGCTTTTTTTTGGATTGATCGTTCAGATCTGCACATTCGAGCGGCGAACAGTTCACGCATCATGGAGGAGAGACTCATGGCCGAGAAACATCCCACCCTCTTGTCGCCCGTCGAGGTCGGGCCCTACACCCTGCGCAACCGGATCGTCATGGCCCCGATGACCCGCAACCGGGCGGGGGAGGGGAACGCCCCGACTCCAGCGGTCGAGACCTACTACCGCCAGCGCGCCTCGGCGGGGCTCATCGTCACCGAGGGGACCCAGGTCTCCCTCCAGGGGGTGGGCTACCCCGGGACCCCGGGGATCCACACCGACGAGCAGGTCGAGGCCTGGCGCCGGGTGACCGCCGCCGTCCACGCCGAGGGCGGCCGGATCTTCCTCCAGCTCTGGCACGTGGGGCGGATCTCCGATCCCGTCTTGCAGCCGGGCGGCGGCCTGCCGGTGGCTCCGTCGGCCCTGGCGGCGGAGGGTCTCTTCCGCACCCCGACCGGCACCCAGCCCTTCGTCGTACCGCGCGCACTGGACCTCGCCGAGATCCCCGGGGTGATCGCCCAGTTCGCCGACGGCGCCGAGCGCTCGCTCGCCGCCGGCTTCGACGGGGTCGAGATCCACGGCGCCAACGGCTATCTCCTCGACCAGTTCCTCCGCGACGGGAGCAACCACCGCACCGATGCCTACGGCGGCACGGTCGAAAAGCGCGCCCGTTTCCTCCTCGAAGTGACGGAGGAGGTGGTCCGGGTCTGGGGACCGGAGCGGGTGGGGGTGCGCCTCTCGCCGCAGAGCGCCTTTAACGGCATGGCCGACTCCGATCCCTCAGCGACCTTCGGTCACGCCGCCGCCGCCCTCGACCGCTTCGGCCTCGCCTACCTGCACCTGGTGGCGCCGGAGCCCGAGATGGCCGGCCACCTGCGCGAGCGCTTCTCCGGGCCGCTGATCCTCAACGGCGGCCACACCCGGGAGAGCGGCGACGCCGTCGTCGCCTCGGGGCTCGCCGACCTGGTCTCCTTCGGCACCCTCTTCCTCGCCAACCCCGACCTCCCCGAGCGCTTCGCCGAGGGAGCGCCGCTCAACTCCCCCGACCGCAAAACCTTCTACGGCGGCGGCGAGGAGGGCTATACCGACTACCCGACCCGGCAGCAGGTGGGGGCTTCTTCGCGCGTTTGACTTAAAGTCTGGTTCCCTCCTGGGCGGGCCGGTCCCTCCCCTTGGGCGGGAGTATAGATTCTTGTAAGTCCCTCATTAATAAGCTCTTGTTGTGGACGGCGGCCAACGGCAGGAACACCCAGGGAACAAGAAGAGAAGAGACGTCCACTCTGTCGTCTCTGGAGGTTTCAGGGGAGCGCACCCCGTCTCGCCGCGTGAGCAAGATGATGCGGTCGCCGTCCCAGAGATCGGACCGTATGCTATCGGTCGCCGCTGCGCAGACTCCTCTAAAGACTATTTTTCTTAACTGCCCATAGGGTTAGCCACTGTTGCTGGTATATGCATTTATCTTCAATAAGTTGCATTTTTGAAGGAGGACTCTCTGAGCCAGCCAACTTAACCATTCGGAGTATGAACTCACGCCACCCACCATAGGGCGCGGACGTTCTTCCTTCAAGTTCTTGAAGTGTATCTATTCTCTCAATCTCATGGCTAAGTTGCTTCTCTACCTCAAAGCCTGCCTGCTCAAGCAATAGTATTAATCGTGATTGCGTGTAAACTTCCAACCTGAGGGGCTGAGTCACAGCCTTAAACTCGCGCCAAAAATTTCTCGCTCGCTCATCAAGGGCTACCGCTCCGGATATCGCAATGCGCCCACCGGGGCGAAGTACTCTGAATGCTTCTCCAAGAAGGCGTTCGGGCTCAACGTAGTGCAGGCATTGGCGTACCACAACCAAGTCAAAGTATCCATCCAAGAATGGCGGCTCAAGGACTGAGCCAAGGATGACTAGGGTGAGGCGCCCCGCAGCTCTAGAAAGCATCGCAGGAGAGAGGTCGAGTCCAACTGCATGGTGGCCTCTAGCAGCATACCAGGCCGTTGCCAAGCCTGTACCCGCCCCCATGTCCAGCACTTTTGCTCCGGGCTTGCCAAGGTCCATCTCTAGATGCCGGAGGAGTGTTTGATCCTCTCGCCAAGCAGTCGAACCATCGTACTCACTGGCCAATTCTTCAAAATGCCCATGAACGGCATTAGTTTGTATTGCCGGATAATTTTTATGCTCTGAAAGAATCGTCGAGACGGCATCCACTAAGCGGTGCCTTATGCCATCTGGCGGAGTGCCACTCCAAGTAGATGTGCCTGCGTCAGTATCGATATCCAGGACCGCAAGAACGCTGCCTTCTTCGAGATCCAACAAGGGACTCTCTTGCAGGGTGTCTTCTAATGCCCCGTCATACAGGATGGCACGGGCGCTATCAGACTCATGGTCGGATAGGTCTTGCGCTCGATGTCGCAGTCGCCTTCTCCGGGTTTCTTGGCTATCGCAACGGCAATGAATAATGAACCTTTTGTCAATAGTGGACGAGTTTAAGACTTGAGCTCTAATTGCCCGAGTCGGATATCCGCCATCAACCACAACGTCAGCTCCCAGCAGAACCAATACACGAGCAATCTCCGCACATCGCCTGTAGCGGTTATCTCTCTCCGCAGCGAGAACCTCATCGTTACGAAAGGAAGTAAGGGGGCCAGCTGCCCTGGTGGGCAAATACGCCAGCCAAGACGAGCGCTCAAGCGGGTCGCAAGGAGCGTCTTAAAAGTACCGGGTAGGCCACAGAAAAGAAAGATTGAGCCGTTTTGACTCTCGTTCATCTTGCTACCACCATCGTTCTTTCCCAATCATAATGGAGCGATGCGCCATGATCTGCAAGTAGATCAACCGTCTGCTGGAGGAAATGTAGTCCAGTCAACCTGGACCGCTCAAATTCTACGCTTTCGGTATTACTAAAAAATCCGTCTCTGTGCTTGCCGGCGTACCTTGTATTGATAGGGATATTACCTAGAGTAATTCGGAAAGTTTTTATTCTTTTGAAGCCAGCCACGTGTAATGCAGCCAAAAGGGCAGTCATAGTTCCATATCGTTCTTGGGATTGTTCTCGGCTATGGGGCAGGAAGGCGTACAGGGGCTTCTCTGTAAAGTCTCTCTCCTCAGGGGCATAGGTAGAGAACGTTCCATTCTTACGTAGAAGCCTGGCGATGTTAGTAAAGAAATCGACTTTGTTGGCGATCAGAGGCAAGACATCCTTGCAGAATATAAGGTCGAAGCCTTGATCGCTATTCGGCAACGACCCGTCAGGAGTATAGACACAATCAATTCGATGGCTGGCCAGTCGCGCCAACTCCCCACTTCTCTCCGTTCCTAACACCTTAGCCCCAGAGCAAGTTGCTATGTAGCTAGCTAATACCCCTGTTCCGCAGCCAATCTCTAGCACACTTGAATCTGGTCCGAGGCCTGTTTCTTCGAGTAGGGCCTGCATAAACCGCAGATTGCCGCCCGTTTCTTCTAAATGATCTGCTCGCCCTGCTTCAGGAGCCATGGGCAGTTGCTCCTTCCAGTGATGGGTAGCCGGCTCCAATCTCCACGCTAAACAAGATCCGACTCAGCCATTGCGGATTTCGCACAAGGATCTGAACTAACTCTTGCAAATCTGTGAAGTATACTCCACAGCTGTCCCCGAAGCAACGATGCAACCTCTTCTCCAGGAGTTCTCGTGCATCCGAGTGTATGCCGCTTGTGCAGTGCCAGTGGAAACTGCTCGGCAAGTAGTGCGGTGGCCGCTCCTTGAGGCGCCCCTTCAGGGTGTCTAGCGTCTGCTCATCAGGTATCCCGTCTTTGTAGAGGCGGCGTGTATGATAATGCTTAACCTGTATTCCAATGCACTGTGAGATTCCGCCCTTGTCCCAACGAACGGCTAGCACATCTAACGCGAGTTCGTGCTCCGGGAGGACCGTGACATCGTAACCGAGGCAAGAATAGTAGACGGCGAGAGCCTGTTCCATTCTCTCGGGGTCGAGAGCAGAGAGCCACCGATGAGCCTCAGCCTCTAGATCTACTTCAAAGAGCGACCAACCAGGATGCTTTGCTACTAGATCGCGAGCTTCGACGAGAAGGGGAAAGACTATGTGAAGTTGCGATAGTCCCATAGCATGCACTAGCACCCAGCAGCGAAATCGTAGATGTCTTCGCTGTTCGTCGGTTGTGTGAACCTCTGGCGCACGGAGCAAAAGTAGAACAATACGCAATAGAAGGTGGCTCTTAAGACCAAAGCCGAGTGCCCTATTGAGAAATCCCCAGGCTGTCCTTACCGCCTCTTCCCATTCTGATAGTAGCCCGAGATGTTCTGCGAAAAGAACTTCTAGATGAGCAATGGACCGCTCATAGCTACCGCGGCTCAGAATAGCTATTCCGTTGTTGAAATGTAATCTCGTTTTTAGGCTGTTTCCGCGAAGCGCCTCCAGGCGCCCCCTCATGCCTTCCAGGAAACCTTCCAATATGTCGCGATATTCGTCTGATGTGTCATACTGGATCGTAATTTCCGAACAGCGATTGAGCATGAATTCGAGTTCGCCTTGATCTTCTGAGAGCCATGCTTTGTAGCCAACGGCTTCGAATTCCAATACGCCGAGTTTACGAGTATCCCGTGATTCATAGGGATGGCGAATTTCGACCAATGCGCGATCGGCTGCTTCCTCAGTGGGCTCTTTGTAGCCCATATAGGAGAAGCGCTTCATTTGTTCAATTTCAAGGCGAATCAATTGAATAGGATTACTCTTCAGGAGATCGGCGGCCCGAGATCTAAGGTGATCCGAAATTTCCGCTGCCAGGCCAAAGAAACCATTGCTCACTGCCGCTTCAAGATTGTCAAGTGAAATCTCGACAGCCTTGGCGTTGACAACTGTCAGGTCACGCCAGAGTTCTTCTCGCAGGTCTAGTCGTACGCTAGAATAGCGCAAGAGTCCAACTGTCATTGGGCCAGTACCTCGGTGAGTATTTCGGACGCGGATGGGAGTTGCAACCGGCTGGTCGCGTAAGCTAGGCGCGCCTCGGTTAGTGCAGGCGAAGGGTTTAGGCCTAGGACTATCTGCGCAGCCCATTCCTCCAATTCTTTAAGAAGATCTTCCCTGGCATTCTCTGTCTCATTGACTGTTTGCCACCAGATATCCATGCTTTTAAACCACAAGGGCTCGTCTTGTTCAACGTCACGGCCAATTAATCCAATCTTTGAAACAATCCGGTTAAATAAAGGCGAGACATCAAGAAGACCGTTACTCATATAGGTCGCGGTTTGCCACATCTGTGTGTAGCTCATGGGCAAGCAGAGAGCAGTGGGAATATTCGCAGAGAAGGCCTCAAACGGACCATAAAGACCGGGCTGTACGATGTACGCTTTTGCTGCCGCAAGGGCCTCCAAGAAATCCATCCTCCCCAGGGGGCGAAAGTCGATACCACTAAGGAGCGGGATCGCGCTGAGTCGCATGCATGTAGATGGAGGCGTAAAGCAGGCCACATGTAGATCTTGCTTCAATCGAGATCCCGCGCGGATCAGCGCGGATAAAATCGCATGTGGGATCTCAAACCGATGAACATCAGTAGTGAATGGCGTCTCTATGCCACCAAAGGATATGACGATCGAGTTGCTTTGCTTTTGAGCTTTTATCAGTGGAGCAAGCAGAGGCCTTACGTCAATGATTGGGGCTTCCGAACCCAGGTCGGTAAGATCTCGGTCAAAAAAACTCTCGGAGAGAATTAAGTTGTAAGTCGCTGGCGGCCAAGGTAGGCTCTCTCTAAGCCACATTAAGCAATCAACCCATACTTTAGTTTCTGCCCGTATGCTCTCCGCGCTTGCTTCAACTACTCCGAAATTGAAAAGAATTGTTGTTGCTGGCCCTGGTCCACCCGAATCTCTTGTGAGCCAAGGTCCGATGCGTAGCCGGAGTGAGCGGGCAAGGTTTTCTGCGGCTACACGTGGCCCGAGGCCAAAGCCGGCAGCTATGAATGAAAGCGTTCCGTCTAGAGTGGATGTCCACCACCAAGTCATGCCAGAAGCCTCGATTCTATCGCTTTTGTTAAGATGTCTAGAGGTAGATCTGCGTCCAGATGTAAAACTCCTAGTCCGGTGATCTCATGGCTAATATTTTCGTAGAAGGAAATCTCTTCGTGCAGGAGCGTGGTCTCGAGCGTTGTCAATTCTCGCGAAATTCGCTTTTGGAGTCGGCTTCGGAGCAGTTCAGAGGGGCCATTCAGTATGACCATGAGACCGTCGATTGCGACCGCGTTTCCGCCCAAGCGCAAATCTGGCGTACTAAGGTTTCTCCAAACTCACGATCAGCATCTGCTCTCAGGCTGCGGATACCTAGAATCATTTGCGAGGTTATGAAGCGATCAGAAACCAATATTGTATACTCGGAATGCATAGATTCTAGTTGCTGTACTTTGTCTGCAATGAAAGCTAACAGCCCTCCTATCCCCAGACACCAAGGCGGCGTCTCCGTCCCATATTCCGAGTGGATCGCCAACGCTTTTCCTAGTGGAGTAGCACTAAACTCGGGCAAGTGCCCAGTTTGTATGCCTTTATTCTTTAAGTGATATGATAGTTTTAAGCTTAGAGTGCTCTTTCCAGCTCCTGCGGGACCTTCAATGGACACCAAAGGCCCGGGAGCGCGATTCAGGCTAACTTCTTTCCCCCCAGCCAGGACCTGGTCAGTCAAGAATCGCTCTCCTCCTCCTCAAAAGCCCTTCGCAGCACGCCAGTGGAACCCGCGGCGGCAGTCCGCCGCTTCGCCTGAGACTCGGCAGCTGGCGCGCGCCTGCTTCGCCGATCACCTGGGCTCGACGGAGCGAGCCTCGGCTGCAAGGCGCGGTCGAGATCGACCGCAGCCGCTACGACCGTGCCGCCGAGCGGCGCAGAGCTGAGAATCTACTTTTTATAGCACGCTTCTTTGCGAACAGCAACGCGAGGAAGACCAGATGACCAAGTCGGGGCGGAGTCACGTGAGCTACATGGTTCTCGATAGTCCCGACACCGCCGACCTGCTATTCAGCTCCGCGCCTAGGCGCTTTCGAGCAAAGTCCATCCTTGTGAAGTGTAGAGAGTGGCCGTAGTGGCCTTCAATCGACGTAAAAGGTATAGAGGGTTCCTCAGCGGCTGAGAGCAAGGGAGCAATGGGACACCATTATTGGTTCAGCGTAGGTAGCGGCAGGCTGGAGGCAAGCCTGCTTCGAAGATATCTTTAGCGGCCGAGCTCTGGGCCGATTCCAAGGGCCGCCCCGACGGCCCGCAGGGCGAGGCGCACCGGTAGCTGGAGGGGGAAGGGAGAATCAAGACGGCGGTCTGGATCGCGGCACGGCTGGTCTGCCGGACGGCGATCTCCAAGGCCCGCTCGGGCTGCCGCGCATTGGCCGCAACCTGGCGCAGGGCCGCCGTGACCCGATCGAGCTGGACCTTGATCTCGGTCGAGCCGCTCTGGAGGCGTGCGGCTGCGCTCTGCTGGCGGCCGAGACTGGCCTCGGCCTCGCGGTGGGTCCAGATCGCCGAGCGCAAGCCGGGGGATCTAGCGCTCGGCGCTGACGCGTGCTGCGTCTTTGCCGAAGAACCGGCCCTGGCCGCGCAGCTCGCCATATGCGGCGGCCTCGCCGGTCGCCAGCCGGTCGAACGCCTTGGGATCTGCGAGGATCTTGCGCAAGGCCCTCCTCGGGATGGGCGTAGACCCGCCGGACGGCCTGCTGGAGGGCGATCTCAGTGCGCCGATGGTGGTTTTTAGCGGCCTCGGCCCGGTCGAGCGTCACCAGATCGGCCTTGAGGGCCTGCTCCTGCCGACGGAGAGCGCTCGCCTGCTTCGCCCCAATCTCCGTCTTTGCCGCCTGCCGGCCGAGGTCCGCCGTCGCGTAGTCGTGGGCGAGATCCTTGCGGCCCGGACGAGACAGGAGCTTGTCCAGGATCTTCCGGTCCTTGTAGGCCTTGCGGTCGGCGTGCAGGTGGACCTCGTCGCGGTGGCGGGTGAAGGCCACATAGGTAGCGTTTCGGTTCTGGCTCGGGTCGGCGAGCTGGACCACGAAGCGGCGGAACCTGGTCTCCTTCGGCACCCTCTTCCTCGCCAACCCCGTCTCCCCGAGCGCTTCGCCGAGGGAGCGCCGCTCAACTCGCCCGACCGCAAGACCTTCTACGGCGGCGGCGAGGAGGGCTATACCGACTATCCGACCCGGCACCAGGTGGGGGCTCGGGTAGAGCGCGCCCTGCCCTCAGCTCAGCAGCCGGGTCAGCCAGTGCAGCACATTCAAGACGAGCTGGCGGTCGTCGTTGTCCGGCCGGTTCATGCCGACCTTGAGCGCGCCGCCGCCGAGCTGCTGGGCGGTGGTCATGCTGGCGTCGGCTAGGACCACCACCCGGCCCTTGCCGAGCTCGAAGGCGATCCCCTGCGCCCGGCCGGCGGCCGAGAGGTCGATCCCTTCGTCGACGTGCTGGTCGCGGGCGGCGGCGCCGAGCGGCAGGAAGGCGGCGCTCCCCTCCGGGCCCTGGAGCGACTGGCCGTGGAAGGTGACGACGGTTTCGATCCGCTCCGCTTCGTTCCGGCCCTGGGTGATGGGGTGGTCGGCGAGGAGCTGGTTCCGGCGCGAGAGGGGATCCAGGCGGTCGGGGTGCCGGTGGCCCCCGAGTGCTCGGGATCGAAGGTCTCCCCCTGGCTGATCTCGACCCCGAAGCGTTTGGCGAGGATCGCCGCCGCCCGGCCCGCCGGAGCGGGATCGGCGACCAGGAGGAGGGCGCCGCCCGCCTGCACCCACTGGTAGACGGCGTCACACTCGGCGGCGGTGAACGCGGGGTGCCCAGCGGCAGTGCCGCCAATGCCGCCAATGCCGCCAGTGCCGGACCCGAGGGGGTCGGCGATCACCAGGACGTTCGCCTCGGCGAGACTCTCCTTGTCGAAAGGCTTGCGATTGGGCTTCACCTGGTAGCCGTCCTTGGTCAGCAGCTCGGCGAACGGCCGATAGCGTCCGGCCAGGGTGTAGGACTCGTGGTGGGCCTCGTCGACGAGAACCAGCGGGTGCTGCTCGGCGTCGTAGGCGGCCTGCGCCACCGTGGGGTGGTAGCCCGGATCGACCTCCTGGCCGACGTTGAAGCCCGCCCGGCTTTCGCCGGCTTGGCAAGATGGGCCGCCAGGGCCGGCGGGGCGGGGAGGGCCAGAATCGATCCGAGACTGACGAGAGCGGCGAGCGCGAGCCGGTCTGGGGGACGAACGAGGTGCATCCTTAAATCTCCTTCTCTGGAGCGGGGGGGCGGGGGAGTGGAGCCGCTACTCCTCTAACGCGCCGCCCGCCCCGCCTGTTCCGGTAGGATACCCCGATGGCGAAAACCGGGCGAGCGGGCACGGCGGGCAAGGCGGGCACGAAAGCTGCCTCTTCTGCGAGATCGTGCGCGGCGAGCGGCCCGCCCATCGGGTGCTGGAGGACGAGCACTGCATCGCCTTTCTCGACCACCGCCCGCTCCTCCCCGGCCACTGCCTGCTCGTCCCCCGGCAGCACGTCGACACCCTCTTGGACCTCCCGGACCCTCTCCCGGCGCCCCTCTTCGGAAACGTCCGCCGCCTCGCCAGCGCCCTCGAAGCGGGCCTCGGCGCCGCCGGCTCCTTCACCGCCATCAACACCAAGGTCAGCCAGAGCGTCCCCCACCTGCACGTCCACGTCGTCCCCCGTTTCCCCAAGGACGGGCTCTTCTCGGTCAAGCTGCTCTGGAAGCGCACCCCCTACGCGAGCGAGGCCGACAAGGACTTCGTCCAGGAGCGCATCCAGAAGGCGCTGGCCGCGGAACCCGCGGACTTCGCCGAAACCGCGGCGGGGAGCGTCTGAATGGACTGCCGCGCCGGCTGCGGGGCCTGCTGCACCGCCCCCTCCATCTCCTCGCCCATCCCCGGCATGCCCGGCGGCAACCCGCCGGGGTCCGCTGCCTCAGCTCGACGCCGACAACCGCTGCCTCCTCTTCGGAATGCCGGAACGGCCGGAGATCTGCCTCCGGCTCCGGCCCGGCGCCGAGATGTGCGGGACGACGACGGCGGAGGCGCTCGCCTATCTGGCGAAGCTCGAACGAGCGACGGCGCCCACCAGTGCGTAGTCGGCGCGTACGCGTACCTGTACGGTCTGGAAATGTGCAGGTTGAACTCGGAAATGCACATGATCAGAACGGAAATGTGCATTTCCAAAACATTCGTGCACACGACTGTCTTCGGCATGTGCATTTCCGAGGCATTCGTGCACACGACTGGACCCGTCGTGTGCATTTCCGCGACAGTCGTGCACATTCCCGGCACTGTCGTGTGCATTCCCAGCGTTCGTGCACACGACCGGAACCCCCTTGCACATTCCTGCTTCCTTCCTGCACACTATGGGGGTCGTCAGAATCCACTCGCCAAACCGGGAGATCTCATGCATACGAACGTCGACATCGACGAGGAGCTGATCGCCGAGGCGATGCAGCGGAGCGGTCTCTCCACCAAGCGGGCGGTGGTGGAGGCGGGTCTTCGCGCTCTCCTCCTCCTCCACACCCAGGCGGAAGTGCGCGACCTGCGCGGCCGGCTCCACTGGCAGGGGGACGAGGAGTCCCTCCCGGCGGCGCGGACGGCCGCCGCAGCTACGGCGCCGGCCGCCGAAGCCGCTGGCGAAGAAGGGGCGGAGCGGTGCGCGTCCTCGTTGACTCCTCGGTCTGGATCGACTACTTGAGCGGCGTCGACAGCCCGCAGACCGACTATCTGGACGAAATCCTCGGGCGGGCGCCGGTGGTGACGGGCGACTTGATCGTGGCCGAGGTGCTCCAGGGCTTCGCCGACGAGCGGGAGGCGGCGCTCGCCCAGGCCGCGCTCGCCAAGTTCGACAGCTACCCCCTGGGCGGTCTCGCCCTCGCCGTGGCCGCCGCCGCCCACCGCCGCCAACTCCGCGCCCAGCGCCAACCGACCGGCGACGGTCTCCGGGCGCTCATCGCCACCTTCTGTATCCGCTCCCGGATGGCGCTCCTCCACTCCGACCGCCGCTTCGTCCCCTACGAGCGGCACCTGGGGCTCCAGGTCCCGACCCGGGAGTAGGCTGCGACGAGGAAAGGAATGCCCATTCTGCCGTCGCCGCGCATACACTCGCCGCCATGCGCGAGATGCCCGCGACCCCCGCCCTCCCCCTGGCCGCCTTCGCCCGCGTCAAGAAGGCCCGGCGTTTCGAGAAAGCCGCGGGCCGCCGACCGCCGCGGTCGCGACCCCGGGCCGGCTCTCCCCCGACTCCGGCTGGTCCTCGCGAGCGCCGCCGTGGTGCTCCTCTTCTTCGCCCAGCGGCTGGCCAACCCCGAGCCGCGCTCCTACGACGAGTACTACCACCTGGGGCTGGCCCGGGAGATGCTCACCTCCGGCCTCCGCATCCCGTCTTTCCACTGGACGCCGTTCTCGATCACCTACGACCATTTCGCCGACGCCGAGCCGCTCTTCCATCTCCTCCTCCTGCCCTTCGCCCGGCTCCCCGTGGAGACCGCCGGGCTCCTCGGGGTGCTCTTGGGGCAGCCTTTCTCGTCGGCGCCTTCGCGGCGGCCTCTCCTCGTCCGCGCCCCGCGCCCCGAGTGGTTCGTCCTCGGCCTGGCGGGCTCGGCACCCTCTTCGCCCAGCGGATGGAGATGTGCCGGCCGCAGATCTGGCTGATCGGTTTTACCGTGCTCGTCGCCGCCCTCCTCGTCGAACGGCGGTGGAAGGCGCTCTTCGCCGTCTCCGCCCTCTTCGCCCTCACCCACGCTGCGGCCTGGATCGCCATCCCCCTGGCGCTCCTCGGGTCGCTCTCCGGCCTCGTCGCAGCGAGCGATCGTGGCGCGGCCGGCGACCCGGAAGAGCCCCGGCTCCCCTGGCAGCCGGTCGCCGCGGCGGCGGGGGGTTGGCTCCTCGGGCAGCTCTTGAATCCGGATCTGCCGGCGAACTTCCGGCTCTTCGCGATCACCAACTTCGTCATCCCGTTTGAGGCCACGGCCGCGGGGGACGCGGCGCTTCGCTCCCAGCTCGGCACCGAGCTCTCGCCGCCCGGCCTCGCGCTCCTTCTGGAGCAGTGGCCGGCCTTCGTGGCGCCGCTCCTCCTCGCCCTGGCGCTCCTCTTAAGGCCGCGGCTCCGCACCCGGGCGACCCTGACCGTGGGCCTCCCCGCCCTCGCCTTCCTCTTCGCCGGGAGCTTCGCCATCCGCCGCTTCGTCGAGCTGGGAGCGCCGCTCGCCCTCTTCGGCCTGGCCCTCGTCGTGCGGGAGTGGCAGGCGCGGAAGCTCCCTCGCCCCTCCCCGGCTGGGAACGGCTCCTGGCCGCCCTCGCCCTCGTGATCGGCAGTCTTCTGGACCTTCGTCGCCCTGCGCTCTCACCCGCAGGACGCCTCGGCCCCCGCCGGCATGGCCGCCTGGCTGGGCGAGCACGGAGCGAAAGGGGAGCGCGTCTTCACCGCCCAGTGGGGGATTCGGCCCCGCTCTTCTACTACGCCCCCCAGCTCCAATCGCTCGTGGCTCTCGACCCCACGGCCTTTTATCTGAAAGATCGGAAGCTCTTCGACACCTACGTGAACGTCGTCTCCGGCCAGGACCCCGACCCGGCGCGGACCATCCGCGAAACCTTCGGAGCCCGCTGGGTGACGATCCCCCCGGCCCTCTACCCGCAGCTCCTGGCCCGGATCTCCACTCCCCCGGGGCGCAGGCGCTCTATGGGGATGCGAATTATCTGGTGGTGGATCTCGGGAAGCGGTGAGCGGAGAGAGCTGGATACATTGACCGGAGCGCCGGCCGCGAGTAGAGTTCACGCAGGCTAGAGCGCAGTTCCTTGAAAACGGTTGGAAGCAAAGCGCGAGCAGGGAAAGTGCTGCGAGCGCCAAAATGCGATTTTGACGCGGAGGTAACGGCGGAGACTGGAAGTGCCACGGCGAGAAGGAATTCCGCATCGAGGAGAGATGCGGAAACGATCGGAAATCGAGACTTGCGGGAAATGATTTTCGGGGGTAACGGCGGGAGGGGTCGTAAGCGGTTGCGCTGCAAGGACCTGGAGAGGCGGCTGTCGGAAGTGCGCTAATTCGTATGGTGGGATTGCGACTTCTCTTCTTCCTCTCCTCCGGCCAGGTTAGCTCTCTTTTGTGGTCGGAAGTGCGCTAATTCGTATGGTGGGATTGCGACTTCTAAGCAGGCCGACGACCCCTTTTCTGGAACCCGAAGGCTCCAGTCGGAAGTGCGCTAATTCGTATGGTGGGATTGCGACCTTTGTTGACATCGATTGTCAGGGCGAAGTCCTTGATTCCTCCCTGTCGGAAGTACCCTAATTCGTATGGTGGGATTGCGACGTTGTTGCCCAGCCCGGTCACGTCCAGTTTGATGTTCCGTCGGAAGTGCCCTAATTCGTATGGTGGGATTGCGACTTCTGCGCAGGCCAGAACCTGCTGGCGGTAGGCCGAGTCGGTATAGTCGGAAGTACCCTAATTCGTATGGTGGGATTGCGACCTTTCTCCCTTTTCCTCTGGGCCGCCACGACCCTCCGGTGAGCGGCTTCCAAGGCGCCTGACATGCCCCTCTTCTTCGTGGTTCCGGTCCTCCTGCTCGCTCCGCTCCTCTTCTATGCCTTCTTTCTCTTCGATCGACTCGTCCAGGCGGAGTATCAGGAGCATCGCGAGGCCTGGGAGGCCGACGGCCGGCCCGCGGGCTTCTTCTGGCGCCCTCCCGGGAGCGGCTTCCTTGCCGGTGGCCCGGCGCGGACCCGGCTGGCGCTGGCGTTACTCTTTCGCACTCCGGGGTGGATTGCCGCGTCTCCCGCGCTTACGGCGCAACTACGCCGGCACCGCGGGTTGGTGCTCGTCTGGAATGTTTCAATCCTGATCGCGTTCGCGTTCTTTCTGCGGTCGCGCTGACCGGATTTTTCTCCTGGCTCGCCCGAGGCCTAAACATTTCTCCGTTTTGCGGGTCTACCCTCCGGTGAGGGTCGCCTTCAAGCGGCCCTTTTTGGAAAGGGATTCTATGGCGGCCTCGGGTCCGTGGTTCATCACGCCGCATGCGGTGAAGCGCTATGACGCGAGCGATTCGCCGCTCGCGCTACTTACGAGGAAGCGTTGTCGGAGCTGATCCACGCCTCGCTCGCGGCGCGGCGGGTCAAGATCCTGCCCACCGGACTGGTGCTCTACCGCGGTCCCAAGCCGCGCCGTCTGCGCTTCTTTCTGCAAGAAGAGGTGGCACCGCACGCCCTGCCCGTTCTCGTCACCGTCCTCGGCCGGAGCGAGGCCGCTCCCAAGCGTAGTGCGTCCCACAGTTGTGTACCTATCCCGGTGCCTTCGCGCGGACCTTTCCTACCGTCCTCCTGAGCGGAGCGAAGGATCTGGGGGCTGGGCGCATCTCTCCTCCCGCCCAGGTCCTGCGCTCCATTCCCGACGCACTCCACGAGCCCCGCGCGAACCCCCAGCGCCCAGACTCGCCCCGTCAGCTCGCGCTTCTCCAACACCTTTAGATGTCGCGCCTCCAGGAAGACCCCCTCTCGTGGCCCCCTCGCCCTCCCTGCCGAGGGGGAGGTTCGCGGAAACCTCCTGGTACAAACTTGGCAGGGATTGGACTTAGAATGGCCGCGGTCGCCCCTCGCGCAGGGGCGTGGATTGAAACTAGCTGGGGGAGTTGAGAATTCTGGAATGCGGCAAGTCGCCCCTCGCGCAGGGGCGTGGATTGAAACGTAGCCGGCCTGGTCGATCTTGGTCTTCAACATCGTCGCCCCTCGCGCAGGGGCGTGGATTGAAACTCGTCTTTTTTTTTTTTTTTTTTTTTTTTTTTTTTTTTTTTTTTTTTTTTTTTTTTTTTTTTTTTTTTTTTTTTTTTTTTTTTTTTTTTTTTTTTTTTTTTTTTTTTTTTTTTTTTTTTTTTTTTTTTTTTTTTTAAAAAAAATTTTTTTTTTTTATAAAATTATTCGCCCCTCGCGCGGGGGCGTGGATGGAACCGGCGTGGGTTTGGCGGTCGCCGGCCCCGGCGAGGCCGTGGTCCTCGCGCGGGGCGTGGATTGAAACGTCGTGGCACGCCCATCGCACGCCGAAACCACCTGCGTCACGCCCCTGGCGCAGAGGTCGTGGACTGAAACATTGCGAGAGCGTATGGCATATCGGCCGCGTTCGGCTATGTCGCCCCTCGCGCGGGGGCGTGGATTGAAACAGGTAGATTTTACTCTCGTCGTTTCTTAAGACCTCCAGGTCGCCCCTCGCGCGGGGGCATGGATTGAAACAACGACACAAGGGTTAGGGCTGTCATCGAGCAGGACTTGTCAGCCCCTCACGCAGGGGCGTGGATTAGAAACAGCGTATCATATCGGCGGGCACCTCTCGATGCCGTACACGTCGCCCCTCACGCAGGGGCGTAGATTGAACATTACCTGGATGCGACACGGGGCTCTCTACAAGCCGCTGGTCGCCCCTGACGCAGGGGCGTGGATCGAAACTCTTGCATGGGTGACCGTAGTATCGAAAAGCATGGCTACCATCACCCGTCACGCAGGGGCGTGGATGGAAACATGGCGGTGACAGAGCTGACCGACCTCGGTGAGAACGTACGTCGCCCCTCACGCAGGGAGCGACGAACTGAAACCCGAACTCGGCTCATCGGCCGGCGCGACCGGCTCGGCGGGTCAGCCCCTCACGCAGGGGGCATGGATTAAAAATTTTTTATGGGTTTTTCACCAACGAGGGACGGCCTTGCGAGCCTGTCACCCCTCGCGCAGGGGCGTGGAGTCGAAACTTGAGAGTGAACCGAAGTAGAGGGAGACCGCGCGCTCGTCGCCCTCGCGCAGGGTCATGGATCGAAACACGAACAAGGTCCAGGGCCGAACGCTAGGCCGCCGTGTTGCCCCTCGCGCAGGGGGCGTGGGATTAAAACCGGAGGCCTCTGGCGGCAAGGTAAGCATCTAGGGTCGCCCCTGGCGCAGGGGCGTGGAGATGTGAAACTCGACCCCAGGACCGGTTGCGAGGTCGTCACAAAGAGACAGTCGCCCCTCGCGCAGGGGCGATGGATTGAAACATCGCTCACGAAGCGCTCGGGCGACAGATTGCTCCCCGTCAGCCCCTCGCGCAGGGGCGAGGATTGAAACATCGAGTCCGCAGTGTAGGTGAGGCTGTTGACTTCGTCGCCCCTCGCGCAGGGGCGTGGGATTGAAACGCGCCTGTCATGAAGAGGAAGACGATCGTGTTCGTGGCGTCGCCCACGCGCAGGGGCGTGGATCTGAAACCGGATCAGCTCGCCGGCCTACGCTTTCCGCGAAGCATCGCCCCTCGCGCAGGGGCATAGATGGAAAGACGACCAGCACGTACATGGCGGACAGCGGAGCTATTATCGCCCTCGCGCAGGGGCGTGGGATCGAAACGAATGCAGCTACGACAAGTTCAGAGAAGCGGCTGGTCAGGTCGCCCCTCGCGCAGGGGCGTGGGATCGAAACAGCTTCAGCACCGCGTGAATATGACATGAGTTGCTTGGGTCGACTCTCGCGCAGGGGCGTGGGATCGGAACTTCTCGGACCAACGCGCGGCCGGCATGGCGTGCAGCTGCTTTGCCGGGAGGGCGTGGATTGAAACGTGAGTATTGAGGCCGACTCCTCATACGGGGCAAGTCGACCCTCGCGCAGGGGCGCGGACCTCGAAACAAGCAAGGCAAAGGGCGCTCTCGCTCCCCCTCAGTTCGAAGCCCCTCGCGCAAGGGAGAGGATTGAAACAGGAATCGTACGACGAGAAACGAGTACGCCTCTATAGTGTCGCCTCGGCTCGCGCAGGGGGCGTGGATCGAAACAGGGCTCGCTGCAAGATCCGCGGGTCGACTCGTGGTCGCAATACGCGCAGGGGGCGTGGATCGAAACGGGAATCACTCCGACGAAGATTCGATGCTCCATCGCGTCGACCCTCGCGCAGGGGCGTAGATCGAGTCTCTCAGGTCGATCCGCGCCGGGCGGGCGAAGTCCGAGAGTCGTCTCTCGCGCAGGGGCGTTGATCGAAACTGATCGATGCAGGTCATGTGCGCGCCGCGGAAAGAGTTGCCCCTCGCGCAGGGGCGTGGATCGAAACTCTGGTGCTGACGGGGATACGGAAGATGACCTGGTTGTCGCCCCTCGCGCAGGGGCATGGATTGAAACTTGCAGTCGTTCTGGGTTGATATCTGACCTTCGGCAAATCGCCCCTCGCGCAGGGGCGTGGATCGAAACGCGAAGGGTCTGCTGGACGGCAGCGAGAGACTGGGTCGAACCTCGGACAGGGGCGTGGATCGAAACTCGTGCTTCGTCAGCATCAACTTCAAACACGGCTTGTCGCCCCTCTCGCAGGGGCGTGGATCGAACCAGACTCCACCCTGGAGCGGATGTTGACCATGTAGACGTCGCCCCTCGCGCAGGGGCGTGGGGATTGAAACAGCGGAGGGAGCCTTGAGAACGCCGTCCTCATGTCGTCGCCCTTCGCGCGGGGGCGTGGATTGAAACCTGTTGACTGAGTACTTCTTGATCTTCAGAGCGTGTCGCCCCTCGCGCAGGGGCGAGGATTTCAACAGTTGGGCTGTAAACATGGAGCATTGCTCGAGTGTCGCCCCTCGCGCGGCGCCGATGGAAGCTCCGGACGGGCAGCGGGGCTCGACTGGGCCTGTTGTTGTTCCTCGATGGGTTTGTTCTTTCGGCGAGATCGCCCTCAAAAAAGGCTCGAAGCTGGTGTCGACAGAGGCGAGGACCTGGTTCGCCGATGAACTACCAAAACTTCGAGATCAAGAATTCGGTCGGACCGGAGCGGATCACTCTGGAACCGACCTCGTGCACTCTTCCTTCGGACGGGCCGAAGCTCCCTTCGTCCATCCCTCTGCCAACGGTGCCGCCGAGGATCCGTTCTCGCTGGAGCTGCGGGAGGCCCGACTGCGGGAGGACGTGGGGCGCGTCGAGGATCGGAACTGCCAGCGGTGCCGTGCCGGGGCAGGAAGGCTGGCGGCCTTCCTCCCGCGAGGGTGGGTGGTGCGCTGTTCAAGGCCCTGATCACCGGCGACGTGGCGGTGCAGTTCACTAGGGCGCTGGCGCGAGTGGAGGCGAGCGCGGGGGAGGAGGGGCTGCGGATTCTCCTGGGCTGCAACCCTGCTGACCGGAACCTAGCTCCGGTTGTGGCGCTCCCCTGGGAGCTGTTGACGGGAGCGGCTCGGCGAGTACTTCCTGGCTGAGACGCGCCGCACCTCGCTCCTCCGCTACTTCCCGATGTCCGGTTCTCCGATGGGGCCGCGTTCCGGCCCCTTGCGTATCCTCGTCGCTGCGTTCCGCTCGAAGCGACCTTCCGGCCCTCGATCTCGCGGGCCAGCTCTTACGGATCTGGGCCGCTTTTCCCGCCCGTTCAGACGTGGAGATCGAGGTCCTCGACGATCCAACGCTCTCGGATTTGCGCCACCTGCTGATCAACGAAACCTGGGAGATCCTCCACTTCATGGGGGATGGTGGCTTCGATGAGACGATGGGAGACGGCGTGTTGTGCTTCGAAAGCGCTAGTGGAACGGCCGAACGAGTCCCGGCCTGGCTTCTCGGCGAGAACCTCTGGGACGCTTGACGATCTTACGCCTGATCGTGCTCAACTCTTCCTCGACTGGAGCCGTGCCGTACCGGAAGGGGCAATACACCTTTCATGGTTCTGCCGCGGGCTCTCCTCCGGGCCGGCGCCCTGGCGGTGCTCGCCGATGCGGCTCCCGATTTCCGATGGCCGCGGCGCTCGACCTTCAGCGTCGAGCTCCACGCCGGGCTGGCCGCGGGCGATCGGCTGGACACCGCGGTCGTCGAAGCCCTGATCGCCATGGTCGACGCTGATAGGGCTTCCCTCGAATGGGCAACCCTGATCCTCTACACCCGGGTCCTGCACGGGGACATCTTAGGCGTGCTCTCGAAGGACCCAGCGCCGCCAGTGCCGCCAATGCGGCCAGTGCTGGCGAGGCAGGAGTAGCCCCAGCGGCTGGGAATCCGCAGCTTCAAAGAGTACCGGCGATGCCCTCCTCTACGGCGAGGAAATGGACTCCGAGGGAGCGCAGGTCCTCGACCTGACAGGGCACTTCGGCGGTCCGAACGGGTGCTACATCAAGGACCCTCCCGGGTGGCGCCTGGTGCTCTTGGAGCTTCTGCGCCTTCCTCGCCGGCCCCGCTGCCGCGCGGCGGCCGCTCGATCTGAACTTCGCTGTGCATGCGACCCTCGCCTTCGCCGCGGGCTATCTCCTGGAGGCCAAGAGGCGGTCTCGACGTGACGATCCGCGAGCGGGGAGGAAAACCCGACGATCGGCATGTCGACCTGGGGAAGGTGCTGGAAGGGCCCTTCTTCGAGGACCAGCCCGACCTCCTGCGCGACCCTGCTGCTCGCGATGTGGCAATGGCGGTCGGCATGACCTGCCGGTGACGGAGGATGTGGAGATCTACCTGGAACGGGAGGGGGTCGCGGTTCGCCGCATCCTCCCGGTTATCTTCGCGGCGGGAGTGGTGCCAGGCCCTGGTTCGCGACGGCCTCCACGCGCTCGCCCTGGCGGAGGATCTGGGTGCCAAAATCCGTCGTCGCACGGTTCATGAGCACGACGGGGTGCTCGACCTCTTCACCTCCGCCCTCGACGCGCTCCGCTTCTACCTGGGCGAACTCGCCCGTGAATCCGCCCGAGTGGAGCCCAACGAACTCGAGTACGGCAGCGGCAAGCGCGGTGCGTACGTGCCGTCGCTCTGGCTGCCGGTGTGAGCGCTGCTGCACGCTCTCGTTGATCCTTGAGCTTGCCAGGAACGGATGGAAGGGGCGGTCGAGCGGCGCCCAGAGGTCAAGAAACCGTTCGTTCCGCGTCTATATAAACGGGATGGCGCGGAGGAGCGGCTCCCCTCCGGCTGCGGTCTGCCTGACCCTTCTGGGACTCCACCGTCATAAAGAAAGGATAGCCCTACGCGGATGGTCCTGCAAAGCCTTTGAGACCTCCGTGAGCAGCTCGCGATTGACCTTGCCAGGGCTTTCCTCAGTACCGTGGCCAGACTGGATCAGCTAGGGCGAGGTGGTGATGGGCGGCGCGTTCCGTTGACTCCGGTGAGCCTCTTCCTCAGTCCTTCATCGGTATGGTTGGGAAATGATCCGGTCTGCTCTTTCGTTGCAGCTTCGATGCGGATCGAATCGGAGAGCTGGGTCTTCGCCTCTGAGCGGGTGCAGGTCGCAAAGGGTGCTTCCGAGACGCTTGAAAACCTTAACCTTCACGTTGACAAGATGGTGCGGGAGAATCGAAAGGCTCGACGGGGTGATCTGACTCCGCGGGCGGCGCGGGGATGCTCTTCGCCTCTGGGACCGCTGAGCCAGAGGCTCTTGCAAGCAAGGTGCGCGACTGGCTGGAAGCGTGCGAGCGACGAGCTGACCTTCACGGTCCTAGCTCAGAAGCTCTATTGCCGGGACCTGCAGCCCTCCGCTTCGCCCAAGCCTGTCGGGCAGGGCGGGCTGGCGGCGCTCGACCGCTTCGAGCTGGTGGACGGCCTGCGCGGTATCCTGGCCCGTCTCCGAGGTCCGGCTCCGCGAGGCCAAGGAGGCCAGCCCGCGATATGGCGGCTCTCCCATTCGCTGGGAGATCCGTCCCGGTACGGCGAAGCGAGCGCTGCCCTTCCTGTGGCCGCAGGCCGCGTGGCGCGGCCCCGCCGGGCGAGGATGGCCCGAAATCCTGGTGCGGTTGGTGCAAGACCCTGCGGGACGCAGCTCTGCACAATGCTCGCTCGCTCGAAGAGCCCTTCTTCCGCAATGGCCGTTGGCTCACTTTCTCTGACCTCGCCGAGGCCTCGAACCGGCGCCGCAAGTACCTGGGCTTCGTGGCTATCGACGGCAACGGCATGGGGAGCGTGGTGCAGGGCATCCGCAGCCTGCTCCAGCTCCGGGCTTTCAGCGCGGAGACTACCCGAATTTACGAGACGGCACGCGACCAGATCGAGACGGTCCTCGCGCAAGGTTTCCTCGCGCCTGGCTGGAACCCGGAGGAGGCCAACCTCTCTCTTCTCTCCGGCGGGGACGAGGTTACGTTCGTCCTGCCCGCGGCTGCCGCTCCGGCGGCGGCCGTCGCCGTCCTGCGCTGGATCGAGCAGGGCCTCGACCGCTCCTGTCAAGGCAGGAGGCCTGCTGCACGCAGCTTTCGAAAGCGGTCGCTGTGCAACTCGAACGGCTGCGCACCGCCGGCGCCGCCGGCGGAATTGTCGTCGCCCAATCCCACTACCCGGTCCGCCTGCTGCGCCACTATGCCGATCGTCTGCAGAAGCAAGCCAAGCAGGCCGGGGCGGCGGCGACGGGTCGCTCGGAGGTCGCCTGGACCCTCCTGACCGACTCTTCACCACTGCCGGAGGGTCCGAGCGCCGGGATGGACGACGACTTCCGCCTGGAGGGATTCGAAACCCTTCTCGGCGAGGCCAGGGCCGCACAGCGGGCCGGAGTGCCGAACGCCGCACTCCACCGGCTCGTCGGCCAGGCGCGGGAGGAGGATGCCGGCCTGCGGTCGATCCCCCCGGCCAGGATCGGCAGAAGGTTCTGAACCTCCTCGCGGCGAACTTCTTCCGCTACCAGCTCGCCCGCAACCGCGAGCTTGCGGCCTGGTGGCAGTCGATCGCGCCCCAGCTCTCCGGAGACGCCGGACAGACCGATCCCATCGCGGACTGGTTCCAAGCCGCGGGCGTCCAGAAGATCGAGCGCCTGGTCGAGCTGCTCTCTCTCGATCCCATCGCCGACGCCGAGGCGGCCCGATGAGATCTTTCGCGATTTTCGTCCGCCCTGCCCTCTCCGCTCTTGCGATCGGAGGTCGAATCCTCTCCCGGCCCTGGCGCCGACAAGGCCACGGCCCGAGACTCGCAGGGAAGGCTCTTCATCCCGGCTTCCGCGCTTCGCGGCGCGCTCCGTGTCGAGCTTGAACGGCTTCTCCGTGGAGAAGACAGGGAGGCGGTTGCCTGCGGTGGCAACCGCACCACGCTCGCCGACGTCGATCACCCCTGCGGCTGCCCGGTTTGCCGTCTTTTCGGCGAGGAGGCCGGCGCGACCGGAACCCTGCGGCTGGAGGACGCGCTCTGGGTAGGGGTAGACGACGATCCTGCCAGGGTGATCGCCGTCCGCCCTCACATCGGAGTGAGCCGCAATACCGGCACGGTGGTCGAGAAGCTCCTCGGCTTCGTCGAGACGGGCGACATCCTGGGGGACGACCGGGACAGCCATCTCTTCCGCGCTGGGGCCCGCCTCGTCCCCTTGGGACCGGGCGACGAGCCCCGGCTCGCCGAGGACGAAAGGAATCTCCGTGCCGCTTGCGCCGCCTTGAATGCGATCGGTGGCGGCAAGGCTCGCGGGCTCGGCTGGGTCGAGTGCTTTCTCGGACCGGCCACGGAGCCGGACGCCGCGAACGCCACGAATACAGCAAATATCGCAAATACCGCGAAGATCGGGCCCGTCCCGCCTGCCAGGAGCACCGCACTCGCCGGCGCGACCGCGTTCGAGCTGCGCTTCCTGGCCGAGGCTCCCCTCCACTTTGGGCAGGGTCGCCCGATCGGCTTCTTTCAACCCACTCTGCGCCATGCGCCGGGTTCGACCGTCCGCGGCGCCCTGGCCTTCGCGCTTTTGGAGGCGGGGCTCTGCTCCGCGAACGATCCAGGGTTCCAGCACCTCTCCGCAGGCGGGGGCGCCTCGTTCGGCGCGGCACGGCTCCCGGAAGACACCCCTTCCGCCACCCGCCGCCGGTGCCGGCCGGGCCGACACGTCTTCGACGACTTGGTGGGAGAGATCGTCCGGCGGGAGGCGGCCCGGCGGGGAGTGGGCTTGGCCGTGGGCTCTCATGCCTGCTTCAAGCCGGGGTGCACCTCGACCAAGCTCCTGCCCTGGCCGCAGCGTCCAGGGGCCCGTGCACCTTTCATTCGCGTGCGGACCCGCACTGCCCTCAACCGCCGAACCGGCACCTCGATGGACCGCAAGCTCTACTCTCTGGAGGTCCTGGAGCCCGAGCTCCCCGGCGACTCCGGCTCCGAGCCGGCTCCTCTCGCTCTCCTCGCCGCGGTTCGCGGCCTCGACCCGGCAAGCGCTGGGCTCCTGGCCTCCCTGGATGGTCGCGAGGTCTGGCTCGGTGGCCAGCGCTCGAAGGGGATGGGCCGCTGCCGCCTTGCTCTCGAACCCGAGAGACCGCCGGACACCGCAGCGAGCGAGTCGGCAGTGGAGGGGCTCCAGGAGGCTCTGGAGGAGGGCTGGCGTGCGCTCCTCGCCGTCGCGGGAGAGGGCCTTGGACCCTTCCTGCGGGAGGGAGAGCTGCCTCTCGCCATCGTGCTGGAGGAGCCCTGGTCTCCAGGTGACGAGATCGAGGACCCCTGCCCGGCGCTCGCGCTCGGTCCTCTCGGTCTTCCTGGGCCCGCAGGCCCGGCCCTCCGGCGGCTCGACGCCTTCGTTTTGCTCGCCGAGGAAGGAAGCTTTGGCGCCGTCGAGCTCCCGGCGCTACGGCGCGCCGGCGGGTCTGCTCGGGCGAGCGGCCGCAGCAGCTCGCCGCCGCTGCCGGGTCGGTCTATGTCTATGTTATCGACGCCGAGGTTCTGCGCACCCGGCTGCCTGGATGGCTGGAGACCGGGCGCCTCGGCACCGGCCTCCACAGCGACATCGGCTGGGTGCGCTTTCTCGTGCGGGGTCCGAATCTCGATTTCTGAGGATGGGAAGAGTACCGGATGGGAGGAGGTAAGGCCATGGAAGCTGGAACCGCCGTCAGGGCCAGAGAGCGCCGCGAGGCCTTGAGCCGGCAGAAGCACTGGCTCGTCACGACTGGCGATACGATCGGAGGGCTCGCCGGGTCGAGCGAGGACTGGGCCAGCCAAGGGCGCATCCTCTGGGAGGCCGCGCGGAGCGAAACCGAGCCCTCGGTCCTTCCCAACCTCCTGCGCTATCAATATGCCAGGAGTAAAGACAAAGACAAGAAAAAGGAAAAGAAGACCTGGCCCGAAGTGGTCTTCACCCAGCTTTCCGCGGCGTTCAAGGAGTGCATCGAGCGGGCGGAAGGTGACGACGTCTTGGCGCTCGATTTGATCCGGCATCTGCTTGTCTACACTCTTCGTTCGTACATCTACAACCGCGAGAAATCATGAGCGCTCCCATTTCCCACGATCGCCTGATCCGCCGCTTCTCGCTCCGCGCCAGCCTTTTGTGCGAGAGCGCAATCCACGTCGGCTCGGGGGATTCTGCGAACGCCCTCGCGGCTGCGGACTCGCCTATCGCCCGAGACGGGCGAGGCCGGCCCTACATTCCTGGCTCCTCTCTGCGCGGCTCCCTGCGCTCGGGGATCGAGTCGCTCCTCCTGGGGCTGGGAGGGTGGCGAGTCTGCAACCTTTTCGAGAAGGAAGGAGAGAGCGCGAGCTGCTCCGAGCGCATCAAGAAAGCGCGTGAGGAGAGAGGCGATCTATCGGAGTCCGCTGCCTTCGATCTCGCCTGGGGAGAGAGCTGTGAGGTCTGCCGGCTCTTCGGCAGCTCCTTCCTCGCTTCGCGGGTTCGGCTGGCCGACCTCCCCTTGGCCTCCGACCCGGAGGAGACCCCCGTCTACGTTCGTGACGGCGTGGGGCTCGACCGCGATCTCAAGACCGCCGCGAAGGGCATCCTCTATACCTTCCAGGCCGTCACCTCCGGCGCCCACTTCGATCTCCGCGTCGAGGTCGAAAACCCGGAGGACCATGAAATGGGACTTCTTTTCATCGGGCTCGACCTGTTCGAGCAGGGGTTGGCTACGGTCGGTGGCAAGAGCTCCCGGGGTCTCGGGCTTGCCAAGGTGACGAACCTTTCGGTGGTGCAGAGGACCCCCGAGGACTTTTTCCGCGGCGGCGCCGGGACGGCGCTCGCGGCCGCGGACCTCGAAGTCTTCCGGCAGGCGGCGCGGCAGCACTATCTCGATCGAGGAGGCATGAGCGATGTTCCGCAAGCTTTATAACCAGGCGCAGCTCACCGGCGTCCTCCAGCCGGACGGTCCCCTTTTGATCGTCAAGGGGGGAGGGGCGCTCGACCCCATTGCTCCGGACCTCGCCTTCGTGCGCTCGCAGCGCAATGGAGAGCCGACGGTCTATCTCCCTGGCTCCTCGCTCAAAGGGGTCCTGCGGGCTCATGCCGAGAGGATCCTCGCAACCGAGGTCGGTCTCCCCGCCGCCGAGAACCCGTTCGATTTCGGCAGCCCGCGCCGTAAGGCCGCGCATGGCGAGCGGGAGGGGAACACTCCCGGCGTCTACCGTCTCTCCTGCGAGGCGGATCGCCTCTTCGGCTCGACCGAGATCGCCGGCCGCTTCCGCATTGGCGACGCCTATCCCACCGTCCAGAGCACCGAGGCCGCCAACCGGACCGAAATCCGCTACGGCGTCGCGATCGATCGCGCCAAGCAGTCAGTTCAGGTCGGCCCCTTCGAGCAGGAAGCCGTGACGGGTGGGGAATTCGAGTTCCGCGCAACGCTAGAGAACTTCGAGCTCTGGATGCTGTCGCTCGTCCTCCAGGTCTTCCGCGACCTGCACGAGGGCCTGGTCCAGATCGGGCACGCCAAGTCGCGCGGCTTCGGCAGCGTCCGGCTGGAGCGCCCGCTGTTGCGGCTGCGCTGGCCTGGTGAAGCTCCAACTCAGATTCAGGGAGCCGGAGCCCGCGAGCCCTCGGCCGAACTGCGGGAGGCCTATGGCCTGGACGGTGCCGATGCGATCGACCTTCCGCTCGGAGGGACCCCTGAAGCCGCGGGCCTCTTCGGTGGCTACTCCTACCCGGACTGGAAAGGTATCAATCCGGTACATCAGGCGCTCGCCGGAGACCCCTGGCGCCTCTTCCTCGCTCGGGCCCGCGCGGAGATTTCTAATGGGGCATGAAGCCGTGACACCCGCCTACCCGAACACCCGGACCGAGCTCTTTGTGCCGCACACGCCTCTCCGCCCGGATTGCTGGACCGGCGTTCTTCATGTCGCCTGGAAGATCGACCCCAAGCACCCGGTCGTGATCGGGGCCGGCTGGTTCGGCGTTAAGGGAGGGGAGGCCGGGCCCGAGCGACGGCTGAATGACGGTCCACGTCGGATGGGGCCTCTCCGGCAATCCTCACGCGAGATCGTGTCGGAGATCGTACGCCGGGGGAGCAAAAGCCTGCCCGTTCTACCAGGGAGCTCGCTCAAGGGCGCCGTGCGCCAGGTCTACGAGCTGCTGACTCCTTCCTGCCGGCTGGTCAAGGGGAGAGCTTGCCAGGTCAAGAAGGAGGACCACCAGCCGCGGATCTGCCCGGCTTGTTCGTTCTTCGGCGCCGCGGGCCTCGGGGCGCGCCTGGCTTTTGGAGAAGCGGATGCCGCCCCCGGGGCCCAGCGCCCGTTCCAGGTGAAGACTCCCAAAGCGTGGCCGCCGGTACTCGGGATAGAGGGAACGGTGCGCGTCTACGATCAGCAAGAGGCCGTCGACCGAGACGGTGTATCCTCCCCAAAACTGGAACCGACGTGGGCCGTGGCCGGGCTGTTCCGCTCCCGACTCCGGCTCGTGAATGCCTCGAACGAAGAGCTGGGAGTGCTCTTCGCGAGCCTCGGCTTAGGGGCTCCGAGCCCATCGATTCGACTCGGCGGCAAGAAGTACCACGGCCTGGGTGCCGTCGATGTGGTCCTGGAAAAAGCCGCTCGTCTCCATCCTGCCCGGGAGACCCGGGAAAGCAACGACCTCGTCGAGTGGGCCGGCTGGCTCGCTCACGAGTGGGTCACGAAGGTGGAACCCCGGCGGGAAGCCTGGGAGGCCCTGCACGAGGCCCTGCGCGCCGAATAGGTGGAATCCATCATGCTCTCCGCCCCCAAGAAGAAGGAACTCCTGAAGCGAGCTGAAGAGCTGGCTCAAGGCCTTCACCAGGCCGGCGTCAGTCGAGCTGAGCTGCGGCAGGTCCTTACCGCTCTCTTTCTGTCCCCTGGAAGCTGGGCCGAGCGGCTGCACCGCTCACGCGCGCTCGTGGAAACTCTCCCGCAGTCGTGGGTCGCCAACCGGAGTGGAAAAACCCGTTCACAGCTCTTGGCGGTGAGCGCTGCGTTACGAGGGGAGATCGAGGTCAACCCTATCGAGGAAGAGTCTGCCTTCTTGCTAGGCTGGCTGGCTCGGCTCGTCCACATAAAATATCTGGAACAGCGGGATCGCGATTCTACGTGATCGGTTCCTGAACAGTGTGGATGGAGATTCGCGATGAACGGTTCCGCATTCCTAGCCGTTGTTTCCGATCTGTCGTCGTTTCTGACGATCTTCACAGCACTCGCTTCCGGGTACGCGGCCTTCGCCCTCTGGAAGCAGCGCCGTCAGCATCGAGAAGCGGTCTACCCTGAGCTCGAACGGTTCAACGAAGACTTTCACTATTTCGAGACGACTGTCTCCGAGAGCCCTTGGGCCTGGTCGGTGAATCTGCTTCCCAACCAGGTCTCGGCGAAACCCGATATCGAGATCTTCTATAAAGAGGGCGGGCGACGGATGCCGAAGTTCCGGGAGCTTTCGGTTGCCGGGATCAACCACCTGCCCGAGGATCTCGGGGACTTCCTCAACGCCGTTCGCGCGGAACGTCATGTGTTCGACGCCGAAGGTGCGACGGAGATCGAGCTCTTTTTCGCTGGTCCCCTGGGAGCAGCGCTCTACCTGGGAGGCGCGCTCGACAACTGGAAGGTAGTGAAGATCTATCAGAGGAATCTGACGACCAAAAAGTACGAGTTTTGGGGGACGTTACGGAAGTAGACCGCGGTACCTGCTCGGCTGATGGGTAGCCGTGCCGTCGCCCCTTCGGGGCTTGAGGTGAAGGGGAGACCCTGTGAACCTGGGGCTTGCGCCTCCAGGCTACACGCCGCCGCCCCTTCGGGCCTCCTGTCGATCCCTATGTGGGCTTCTATCACCAGATCGACTACGGACGGCCTTCGCTCGCCTTGGACCTGCTGGAGGAATTCCGGAAGGAGTTGGAGAACTTCGGCAAGCGCGTGCAGTACTCGGTTTTCGAGTGCCTGCTAGACGCCAGGCAACTGGAGCGGCTCCGCACCCGGCTGCTGCGGCGGATCGAGACGAGCGAGGACAGCCTTCGGATCTACTCGCTCTGCAGGACTGCCGCGGCAAGGTGGAGGTCCACGGGTTGGGAACGGTGACGGAAGAGCCAAAGGTCTATGTGGTATAACAAGCAAGATCCGTGCTAGGAAAAAGTCATGCCAGCGCCAAAGTGCCATTTTGACGGGGAGGTAACGGCGGAGACGGGAAGTGGCTTGTTTGTAGAGACTTCCGATCAAGGGAAGGAGGCGAAAACGAGAGAAAATCGAGCGCTGCGAGGGTCGATTTAGGGGGTAACGGCGAAGGGGGTCTTAAGTTCTTTGAATGGAAGGGTCTGGGAGGCCGGCAGTCGGAAGCGCCCTAATTCGTATGGTAGGATTGCGACTTCTTTTGGACTGTCCACCCTCCACCAGAAGTCGGCCGGTTCCTTCGTCGGAAGCGCCCTAATTCGTATGGTGGGATTGCGACTTTCTCACGCCGGCTTGCAGGTCATGGAGTAGGATTGCGCAGTCGGAAGCGCCCTAATTCGTATGGTGGGATTGCGACTTCTTGCCGGTCCAGTCCTCGGCGCACTCGGGCATGGTCGGAAGCGCCCTAATTCGTATGGTGGGATTGCGACTTTTCTTCCTCCGAGGCGAAGAACGGGCTCGTCGGGACGATGTCGGAAGCGCCCTAATTCGTATGGTGGGATTGCGACGGCTCGTAGATACGCTGACCCTTGAGCGTTCCGATTTTCGTCGGAAGCGCCCCTTGAGCGCCTCTCCTGCGCACGGGCTGAGGTCCTCCACGTCGGCAAGGGGGGGAGACCTGCGGGTTGGGGCGGATCAAGTCAACTCAAAAGGATTGAGGATCTCCACTCCGCAGTCGACAAAGTCCCGGATATTGCGGGTCGCGACCGCAAAGCCTTTCGCTCGTGCGATCGCCGCGATCTGCCCGTCCGGCACGCTCAGCGGACGACCGATCTCTCTGCGTCTTCCCATGATTCCGCCGTAATGCCCGGCAGCGGCTTCGTCGAAGACCAGGATTCGACCCGCAAACCCTTCGGCAATCACCCGCTCGAAGCCCTGTTCCAACAGCAGCCGACGCCTGCCCGGGGGCAGGATCGCCAGGCCATAGCCGATCTCCCCGAGGGTGATCGTCGCCAGGTACAGCTCGGCCGCATCCTGGTCGTTCCACCAGGAGACGACCGTCGGCGCCGGAGAGGCGCGCATCATTTCCGCGACGACGTTCGTGTCGACGACGATCATCGGTGCGAGTTACTCGAGATCCACCGGTTCGTGCGGCTCGCGTGGGGGCAGGTCGAGATCCGCGCCGCGGGTGGGGCCGAAGGCTTTCAAGAACAGGTCGCCCAGGCGCTCCGGCGGCAAGACGGCGCGCTTCAGGATCTGGCGGACCTCCTCTTCCATCGAGACGCCATGTTGAACCGCGCGGACCCGAAGCCGGTCGTAGGTCTCGTCGTCCAGTTTGCGGATGCTCAAGCTTGCCAAGGGGGTACCTCCGGGCTCTATGCCGACGTTATGCTAGCACGTGCTGGCACCAGGTGAGACCTACGGGAGCCCGCCGAGCGACGCCCTCTTTCGTAGGGTCGGATGGCGGCCGGCCTCCCGTGGCCCTGGTGGCATAATCGTCGCGTGCCCGCCTCCTACCCCCTCCCACCCATCCCCTTCACGCGCCTGCGCTGCACGCTGATCGCCCGCGAGCGCGCAGCCCTTCCGGTGTACAAAGGCTCTCTCCTCCGTGGTGCGTTCGGCCATGCCCTGCGGCGGGCGGTGTGCGCGATGGGGCCGGGGCAGCCTTGCGAGTCCTGCCGGCTCCGGCGCGCCTGCGTCTACACCCGGATCTTCGAGACGTTCGTCGAGGGCGAGCCGCCGCCCTTTCTCCACGGTCTGCCCACCTCGCCTCGGCCCTATGTGTTCGAGCCCGCCACGGGGGCGCGCGACTTCGATCCCGGCGATCCGCTCGACTTCGACCTCCTCCTCTTCGGCCAGGCCGCCGAGCTCGAGGCCTATGCCCTCCTCGCCGTCGAGCGCATGGCCGCGGTCGGGCTCGGCCGCGACCGCTTTCCGTTCGCGCTCGACCGCGTATGTGTCCCCGACGGCGGGACCGGCTGGCGTGACGTCCTCGCCGGGGGGTGCGCTCTGCCCGGAGCCGCCGTTCAAAGCCAACTGCCGGCGACGGACAGCCTCGGGCGCTCGCGGGCCGTGCTCCGCTTCACGACGCCGATGCGGCTCAAGAGCAGCGACCAGATCCAACCCTCGGTGAGCTTTCGCTTCCTCGTCTTCGCCATGCTCCGCCGCACTCTGGAGATCGCCCACTTCCATGTCCCCCTCGTCCCAGGCGCCGCGATCGATTGGAACTTCTCACCCCTCCTCGAACAGGCGTCCGCGGTCCGCGTCACCGCCTCCCGCCTCGCCTGGCACGACTGGGAGCGCTACAGCAACCGGCAGGGAAGGAAGATGACCCTCGGCGGCTTCGTGGGGGAGATGGAGATCGAGGGCGACCTGGAGCCCCTGGCGCCCCTCCTGCGCACGGCGGAGATCCTCCACGTGGGGAAGGGGGCGACCTTCGGGCTGGGGCGGATCGAGATCGGGTAGGGGAGCGGGGCACGAGAGGCGGCGGCGATGAATGAATTGGCGAAGAGACTCGGAGAAGAGGGTGTTCATCCCCAACTCCGCAAATCCCTCTCCTTTCCCACTGTCATCCTGAGCGGAGCGAAGGATCTGGGCGGGAGGAGATATGCGCCCACCCCCCAGATCCTTCTCTCCGCTCAGGATGACAGTAGGAAAGGTCCGCGCGAAGAGGGACCCAGGCCATGGGCCTGGCTCGCACGCCGCTCTGCGTGCACGGGCTGAGCCCCGCCGGCAGGACTCTCACGAGGGGCGCTTGAGCGGCACCCCCGTCGCCCCGGCTTCCAGAATCTTGGGGTCGGGCTGCAAACCCAGGCCGTCCGCCAGGCGAGGGAAGTAGTTGAAGATGGCGATCAGGTGGGCGAGCTCGAGAAGGCCCTGATCGTCGAGCCCGAGCTCGCGGAGCGGCTGCCAGTCGCCGGCCGTCATCTCCCGCGGGGTGAGGGTCATCTTCTCGGCCACCGTAGAGAGGGCGCGCTGGCGCGGGGTGAGGTTCGGGAGGTCTCTCCAGCGGCGTTCCTTGATCGCGTCGACTAAAGCCGGGTCGTTTTTCTCGACACGCAGAAACTCTGCGTGAGACTGCGTTCAGTATTCGCAGTCCTGGGCCGCCGAGGCGACCGCCGCCACCATCTCGCGCTCGGCCCGGTCGAGCTGGCCGGGGGCGAACATGATCTCTCCGAAGGCGCGCTGCATCGCCGGGCCGATCCGGGGGTGCGAGGCGAGCAGGCGGCCCATGCCGCCGATGAAGCCGAAATCGTAGGGCGATGTGGCGCCGGGGGGCATCTGCGCCCGCACCTCGTCCGCGGAGAGCAGGTGTAGGAAAGGCTCGGGAACTTCGGACATGGACACCTCCTTGGAATCGTCGCCAGAGTATAGGCGACGTCGGCGGCCGCCACGCCGAAGGCGCACGGCGGAGATCCTCCACGTGGGAAAGGGGGCGACCTTCGGGCTGGGGCGGATCGAGATTGGGTAGGAAGGGACAACGAGGGAAGCCCTCGCCCCCTTGCGAGCCGCCTTCCCCGTGGCGTACCCTCGGGGCTGGACGGGGGAGCGATCCAGCGAATCTCGATTCTCGAAAAGGAGATGCCATGAGAGCTCAACGCTTCCTGCTCCTCGCTGCTGCCCTCCTCTTGATCCCCACCCTGGCCTCTGCCGCGCCGTCGGCAGCCCAGGCCCCGCCGGCCGCTCCGGCTCCGGCCGTCGCCTCCGCGGTCGTCCCGTCGCTCCCCGCCTTCCTCGCCTCGCTCGGCAATCCTCCGACCGCTCCGACGGCTCCGACCGCCCCGCTCGAGCTGGCGGCGAACGCCTGCGGGTCGAACTTCTGCACCCAGTCGCAGCGGAACGCCTGCAACCAGCAGTGCCTCCAGCACCATCATGGGACGTTCGTGGGCCTGGAGTGCTGTAGCAACTGCACGACGATCTGCAACTGCGGCAGCGTTCCTATCGGCTGCTGAGCCCCGCCGCTCCCCCGTCCAGGCAGCTCCGTGGCCAGCCCTTCCCTACGGTGGGCCGCGGTGTACCATCCCGCTATGAGAAAATCCCGGCTCGGCCGGCGGCTCTTCTTCGCTCTGGCGGGTGGCCTGCTCCTCCTTTCCAACGCCTCGGCGAGGGAGATCGCCGGTTCGGGCCCGAGCCAGGCCGCGGCCAAGATCGTCAACGGGCTGGAGACTCACCTCTATCCCAGCGTCGGCATGCTCGTCACCGGCGACGGATCGCTCTGTAGCGGCATCCTCGTCGGCTGCCAGACGTTTCTTACCGCGGCGCACTGCATCTGCACGATTCCCGGGGTCGTTGCTTTAGACGGCGCAGAGTGCAACGCCCGGCCCGACCGGCTCGACCCGGCGCGCTTCCGCGTCTTTTTCCAGCATGCCGGGGTCTTTCAGGTGTCGGCGGTGGCGGTCAACCCGAGCTATCTGCCGGACACCGCGAGCGATCTGGCCCTCCTCCGGTTGGCCTCGCCGGTCGATGGAATCACGCCCACGGCGATCAACACCACGGCCAAGCCGGCCTTCGGCACGGCGGGAACGATCGTCGGCTTCGGCGCCACCGCGGTGGAGCTTCAGAACGGCGGCATCAAGCGGGTGGGGTCGGTTGCAACCTCGTCCTGCTCCGGGCCGGCCAACGCCTTCCAGATCTGCTGGAATTTCACCTCGCCGCTGGGGCCGCCGGGAACGAATGCCAACACCTGCCGAGGCGATTCGGGGGGACCGCTCCTCGTTGCCACGGATTCCGGAACGGTTGTCGTGGCGGGCGTGGCCTCGTTCGTCAACGGCTGTCTGCCGCCGAGCACGGCGGTCGATTCCGATGTGTTCAGAGACCGCGCCTGGATCGCGGCGGCGGCGGGTGCGGATTTAGCGAGCACCGCCTGCGGAAGTCTGCCGCCGGTGGGCAGCCCGCGGACCTCGATTGTCGGCAACGACAGCACGCTGAGCACGCTCGATGCCGCGAACCCGCAGGCCCAGCTCAACTTCGTAGTGCCGGCGGGCACGGCGAGGCTCCGGGTGAGCCTCTCCGGCGCGCCGGGGAAGGAGGTGGATCTCTATGCCAAGGCGGGGGGAGCGGCGGGTCCTGCGAGCTTCGACTGCAAGAGCGAGATCCCCGCGGCGCCCGGGCTCTTCCCCCTGGAGTTTTGCGAGGTCGCGACCCCGGCGCCGGGCAGCTGGAACGTTCTCGCCCAGGCGGTGAGCGGCTCGGGAAGCCCGGGGGGCCCGGTCCAGACGACGGTGACTCTCTTCGCTGCAGCCGCCGAACCGGCGTGCCTCGCCGACGCCGGCACTCTCTGCATCGACGATCAACCGGGCGACCGGAGATTCAAGATCCAGGTTTCCTATCGAACCACCCAGGGCGGCGGCCGGTCGGGCGCTGGCACAGCGATCCCGCTGTCGAGTCTCGGCCTCGATCGCGGCGGCCTGTTCTGGTTCTTCAACCCCGAGAACCCCGAGATGCTCGTCAAGGTGATCGACGCCTGCTCGTTGAACGGCCACTTCTGGGTCTTCTACGCCGCGGGTACGAACGTGGGGTTGACGACGACGGTCACCGACACCCGGACAGGCCAGAGCAAGACCTACACGAATCCGGACCTGACCCCGGCGGCGCCGGTTCAGGATACGAACGCATTGCCTTGCGGTTGAGGGCCCTGGCCCGGAGATACCGGTTCACGGCGAGCCTTAAGTCCGCCGAAGTGGACCGGGCGGCTCAGCCCGCCGCGGCCGCCACGCCGAAGGCACCGGCGTGCGTCGAGGCGAGATGATGGAAGAGGTCGAGCGTCTTGCGGGCCGTCTTCTCCCAGGAGAAGTCTGCCGCCCGGACGAGGCCCTTGCTGACCATCTCGGCGCGGAGGGGCTCGTCTTCGAGCGCGCGGAGGATGCCGTCGGCGATGGCTTGCGGATCGTAGGGGTCGACGAGGACGGCGGCGCCTCCCGCCACCTCGGGGGAGCAGCCGGTCGTCGTCGTCACCACCGGGCAGCCGCAGGCCATGGCTTCTGCCACCGGGATGCCGAAGCCCTCGTAGAGGGAGGGGAGGACGAAGAGGTCGGCCCGCGAGTAGAGGGCCGGCAGATCCTCGTCGGGGAGGAAACCGGGGAAGTGGACCGAACCCTGGAGCCCGAGCTCCACCACCTGCGCTAAGTCGCCGTCGAAGCGCCAGCGCTTGAAGCCGACCGCGACCAGCTGCTGGGGGATGCGGTCGTGGAGGAGGGCGTAGGCGCGCAGCAGGTTGGTGAAGTTCTTGAGCGGATTGAGTCCCCCCACGAAGAGCATATAGCGCTCGGGAAGCCCGTAGCGCAGCCGCACCGCCTCGGCCTCCTCCCAGGGCACCGGCTGGAAGCGGGGGTGCTGGGCGCAGGGGATGGCGTGGACCTTTTCGGGATTGGCGCCGGTCAGCCGCACGGTGTCGGCCGCCGCCGTCTCGGTGAGCACGAGGACCGCCCCGGCCCGCTGGCAGTAGACCGGCATCATCAGCCGGTTGTACATCCGGTTCCCCCAGGGGAAGACCTCGGCCACGGCGAGCTGCTCGGCGCCGTGAAGGGCGAAGGCGGTGGCGCAGGGAGCGGCCAGGGGGACCGATAGCTTCGGCTGGAAGAGGAGGTCGAGCCCGTTCCGGCGGGCGTAGCGCGGCACCTGCACCTGATCCCAGAAGAGCTTCGAGCTCCCCGGCAGCAGCACCTCGCGGACTTGTGAGTGGTGGGCGAAGCTGCCGAGAAGCGCCGGATCGCGGTAGAGGAGGTGGTACTCGTCGCCGCTGGGGATGGCGAGGAGGGCTTCGAGCAGGTGACGGGTGTAGACGACGATGCCACCCTTCTCTCCCAGGTGGCGAAGCATGATGCCGAATTTCAAAAGAGTCCCTCCGCGGCGCGGGAACGACAATTGCGCCGACCGCAAGCAGTGCTCGCTCATGCACGCCGCGTACCCGCTGGGGCCCGCCCAGGCCGCCGGCCTCCTGGCACGGGGTCTGCTGTCGATTCGGCCATGCCCATGGAGAGCAGGAAGGAGTTTTGGACATGGCCGAGCGCGAAGCGAACCCCCTCACTCGTAGAGACCTTCTCACCCTGGCCGGCCAGGGCCTGGCCGCCGCCAGCGTCGCCGGCATGGCCGGTGGCCTGCCGCTGACGGCCGCCGCGGCACCGCAGGGCGGTGGCGGAGGGGGGCCGGTGCCGCCGCCCATCGAGCTGCCGCCGCTCTCGGCGGCGACCGAGCAGAAGCAGCCCCCGCCGCCCAACCCCATGCCCCCGGACCACCGGGTGGGCTATGCGGTGGTGGGGCTCGGGCATATCGCGCTCGAAGAGGTTCTCCCCGCCTTCGCCCAGTGCAAGCACTCGCGGCTCACCGCCCTCGTCAGCGGCTCGCCGGAGAAAGCCGCCACCGTCGCCCGCCGCTACGGGGTCGATCCGAAGAATATCTACAGTTATAAGAATTACGAGGAGCTGCGGAACAACCCGGAGGTGCAGGTCGTCTACATCGCGCTCCCCAACTCGCTCCACGCCGAGTACACGATCCGCGCCGCCCGGGCCGGCAAGCACGTCCTCTGCGAGAAGCCGATGGCGACGACCGCCAAGGACTGCCAGCAGATGATCGACGCCTGCAAGACCGCCGGGCGCCGGCTGATGATCGCCTACCGGATGCAGTACGAGCCCCACAACCGCGAGGTCATCCGCCGGGCGCGGGCCAAGGAGCTCGGCGACTTGAAGCTCATCACCGCCGACAACGGCCAGAACCAGGGCGATCCCAACCAGTGGCGCCTGAAGCGCGCCCTCTCCGGTGGCGGCTCGTTGCCGGACGTCGGCATCTACTGCCTGAACGCGACCCGCTACATCACCGGCGAGGAGCCGATCGAGGTCTTCGCGCGCAGTTTTTCGACCCCCGGCGATCCGCGTTTCAAAGAGGTCGAGGAGACCATGGTCTTCGAGCTCCGCTTCCCGAGCGGGGTCCTCGCCTCCTGCACCTGCGGCTACGGCAACCACCGGCTCCAGCGCTACTCGGTCGTAGGCTCCCTGGGCTGGGCCGAGCTCAACCCCGCCTTCCCCTACCGCGGTCTGCGCCTGCGCACCGCCCGCGCCGAGGGCAAGCTCGAGCGGGTCACCGAGGAGCACCTCGGCGAGAAAAACCAGTTCGCGACCGAGATCGACCACATGTCCCAGTGCGTGACCGCGAACCGGATGCCCCACACCCCGGGCGAGGAGGGGCTCGCCGACATGCGGATCATCGAGCAGCTCTACGCCTCGGCCCAGGCCGGCCACGCGCTGCCGCTCCCCCCCTCCCACGGCCTCGACGCCACCCGCGGACCGGCGCCGCAGGAGGAGGGGTAAGTCTCGGTTCGTAGATCGGCTAGAATCGATCCCGATCGATCCCGGAGGATGAGGATGCCCCAGCCTTCAGCCCAAAGCTTCACCGTACCGCTTCACCCCGAGCTTCGCTGGCCCAGCGAACGCATGGGGGAGTTCTGCCGGTATTGGAAGATTGCCGAGCTGTCCATCTTCGGATCGGCCCTGCGGGAAGACTTCAGTCCCGGCAGCGATGTCGACCTGCTCGCTCGCTTCGCTCCAGACGCGGACTGGAGCCTCTTCGACCATGCACGGATGGAGCGTGAGCTGGAGGACATCCTGGGGCGCGGGGTAGACCTGGTCAAGCGGTCGGCTGTCGAGCACAGCTCGAACTGGATTCGCCGGAAAGAGATCCTGGAGACCGCCAGGACCATCTACGCTGGCTGAAATGGCTGACCGCGACCCGGCGACTCTCCTCGACCTGGTTCTCGCCGGGCGGCGCATCCAGCAGTTCATCGCGGGGCAGGAATTTCCTGATTTCGAGGCCGACCTCAAGAGTCAGTCGGCGGTAATCCTTCAGATCCTGATTCTGGGGGAAGCGGCGAAACGTCTCTCTCCGCAGTTCCGCGATCAGCATCCGGAAGTCGCTTGGTCTGGAATGATGCGGATGAGGGACAAGTTGATTCACCACTACGAGAGCGCCGATCCCGGCGAGGTGTGGAAGACGGCAACCCGAGACGTCTCTCACCTGTTGACGATTCTCGAACCTCTCTTGAGCAAGGAGTGAGCGATGAGCGACATGAACTCCACCCACAATCGAGTCGTCTGGCTCGACATCCCGGTCGCCGACCTGGATCGCGCGGCGGTTTTTTACCGGGCCATGCTCGGGATCGAAGTCCATCGACAGGATTTCGACGGTTTCTCCTTCTGTGTCTTCGCGCACGGTGAAGGGAACGGCGGGTGCCTGGTCCCCAAGCCGGAAGACGTCAGCTCGAACGCCGGCATCCTCGTCTACATGAATGTCGACGGGCGGATCCGGGATGCCAGCACGCAGGTCGAGAAACTCGGCGGCAAGGTGCTCCAACCGGTCCATGAGATCGGGCCGCACGGCTTTCGCGCCGTCGTGCTGGACAGCGAGGGCAACCGGCTCGCGTTGCACTCGACGGTGGACGCCTAACCCTCCCGGAGAGCCACCAGCGGATCGACCCGGCTGGCCCGCCTCGCCGGTATCCAACTCGCAAGGGCGGCGGTCAGGGCGAGGAGACCCAGGGCGGCTGCGAAGGTGAGCGGATCGCTGGGGCTGATTCCGTAGAGGTAGTGAGCGAGGAGGCGGCTCGCGGGGAAGGCCGTCACGAGCCCCAGCGCGAGGGCGACGGCGACGAGGGCCGTCGCGTCGCGGACGACCAGGGCCACGACCTGGCTGCCGCTCGCTCCAATGGCCATGCGGATGCCGATGTCCCGGGTGCGTTGGGCGACCGCCAGCGAGAGGATGGCGTAGAGGCCCACGGTGCTCAAAAACAGCGCGAGGCCGGCGAGGACGCCGAGGAGGTGACCGGCGACCCGCACGGGCGCGAGGAACAGGTCGAGGCTCTCGGCCAGGGGTGCCACCTCGGTCACCAGCACGTTCGGATCGATCGCCCGAAGCTCCCGGCGCACCGCGGGTAAGAGTTGCAGGGGATCGCCGGCTACGCGGACCGTGATGCGGGCGTCGATGAGCTTCGCGTTCTGCCAGTAGGGGAGGTAGACCTGCCCGCCGGGCGGTTCGAGGGCATTGCGGTACCCCAGGTCCGGCACGATGCCGACGACCTCGCAGGTCCGCTCTCCCACCACCAGCCGCTGGCCAAGGGCCTCGCTGTGCGGCCAGAGGCGCCGGGCGAGGGTCTGGTTGACGAGCGCTACCGGGGCCGTGCCGGCGGAGTCGCGAGCGGCGAAATCGCGGCCGCGGAGGATCGGAACCCCCAGGGTCTCGAAGAAGCGCGGGGCGATCTCGCCAACCCCGGCCGTGGGCGCATCCTGGGCGCGGCTGGGCTTCTGGCCGGGGAGCTCCACGGCCACCGGGTCGCCCCCGAGCCACGGAGGCAGCACCACTCCCAGGCTCGCCGAACGGACGCCGGGAAGACTGCCCAGTCGACGGAGGGCCTCGCGGCTCACCGCCTGCCCCCGACCGGGGCTGTAGCCGGAGAGGAGCGGCCGGAGCCGCAGGGTAAGGACGCCGTGCGGGTCGATTCCGCTGCCGCGATCGGCGCTCGCGAGGCTCCGCGCGAGGAGCCCCGTAGAGGTGAGGAGGACGAAGCAGAGGGCGACCTGGGCGACGATCAGGAGCCCGAGCAGCCGGGGGCGGCCGTGCCGAGACACCGTCCCCTCCTCCCGGATCGCCGGCACGAGGCTCGGCCGGGTGGTCTGGAGCCCGGGGACCAGCCCGACGAGCAGCCCGGTCAGGAGCGCCAGCAGGCACGCATAGAGGAGCACCGTGCGATCGACGGTGAGCTCCAGGGGGACGTCGCTCGGATAGAGGGCGACGATCAGCCGGTCGAACCAGGAGGCGAGGAGGAGGCCCGCCGCGCCGCCGAGGAGAGCGAGGAGGAGCGCCTCGACCACCGACTGGGAGACCAGACGCAGGCGGGTGGCGCCCAAGGCCAGCCGGATGGCGATCTCGCGCCGCCGGGTGAGGCTCCGCACGAGCAACAGGCTGCTCAGGTTGGCGCCGGCAACGGCGAGGACGAGGGTGACGCCGGCGAGCAGGAGGGCCGCGAGGCGCAGGGTATCCGGCCGCGCCGCCGGATGGACGCCCCGGAGCGGCGTGACCCGGAGACCGCGGACCTCGTCGGTGGCGGGATGCGCCTCCCGGAGCCCGCGGCTCCGAGCGGTCATCTGCGCCTGGGCCTCCGCCAGGGTACGGCCGGGCGCGAGCCGCCCGATCATGCTGAGCCAGGTGCAGTCGCGGCTTCGCGCGTCGCACCAGCGGTAGCCGACCGCGGCCATCGAATTCGGCAGCCAGACGTCCGACGGGATGCCGAGGAGCACGCCCTTGAAGCGTGCCGGGGCGACGCCCACCACGGTGAAGGAGGTGTGGTTCAACTTCAGGGTCTGGCCCAGGACGTCCCGGCGGCCGCCGAGGCGGGACTGCCACAGCTGGTGCGAGACGACCGCCACCGGGCTCGCCCCGGGCGTGGCATCTTCCCCCGGAAGGAAGAAACGGCCGAGGGCGGGCTCGATACCGAGCACCGAGAAATAGTTGGCGGAGATCACGGAGCTGTTGATCTCGATGGTCTCGTCGGGGGTCGAGAGGCTTAAGGGAGCGGTAGGGTAATGCGAGGCGAGCCCGCTCCAGACCCGGTTCGAATCCCGGTAGTCGACATAATCGGGGAGCGAGAGCGGGAAGTAGCCCCGGCCGTCGCGGGTCTCGTAGATGCCCAGGACCCGCTCGGCGTCTCTGAGCGGCAACGGCCGGAGAAAGAGGACGTCGACGAGGCTGAAGATGGCGATCGCGGCCCCCATTCCGGGAGCCAGGGCGAGGATCACCAGGCCCGTGAAGAACGGCGTCTTGGCGAGGCGCCGGAGCGCGGGACGGAACATGATGGTAAAACTCTACGCCCGTGGACAGGGCTCGCGATAGAGCGGGCTCGCTGCAACTTGTCATGCCCCGAGCACGTACCACCGCCATCTCCCCTCTGGGGTCCGTAAAGGGATTGACGCCGATGACTGGATCGAGACTCCCCACCTTCCTCGCGGTTCTCCTTCTGAGCGCCGCCTGCCGGTCCACCGCACCGGCCGCACCGACCGCAGCGACCGCCCCTGAAGCCGCGCCGGCCCGGCGGCCGGCAGCCCGGGCCGCCGCCGCACCGGTCGAGCTCCCCGTCCGCTACGACGAGGGCCGCTGGTACGCGGCGCCGGTCACCGCCAAGGGGGAGACGCTCCTCTTCTATGCCGACTCGGGGGGCGGGGTGAACATGCTCCTCGCCCCGACGGTGGAGCGGCTGGGGCTGGAGCGCAAGTCGGTCGAGATGGATGGGGAGAAGATGGAGGTCGTGGAGTTCCCCGCGCTGTCTCCCGGGAAGTCCATTCCCCTGCCCTCGCCCCAGGGCCCGGGCGGCGGGAAGCTCCTCGTCATGCCCTATGAGGGGGAGGCCCGGCAGATGTTCCCGGCCGGCGCGGACGGCCTGCCCCGGGCTTCCGGCTTTCTCGGGGAGTGGTGGTTCGCGGACCGGGTCTGGACCTTCGACTACCCCGGGCACCATCTCTTCCTCCGCTCCCCGGGGGACCTGCCGGCCCACAGCCCCGAGCACCAGGCCGCGCTCGGCTTCCAGACCGGGGAGGACGGCCGGCGGACCTCACAGTTCGCGCGCATTCAGGCCGAGATCGACGGCGAGACCCTGGACTTCCTCTTCGACACCGGCGCCACCACTCTCCTGACCGATGCCGCTCTGGCGACCCTGGGCGACGGGCGGCCGGCGGAGCGCGCGGCGAGCTTCATCACCGCATCGACCTTCGCGCGCTGGCACGGCAAGCACCCCGACTGGCGGGTGATCGAGAAGGCGGAGAAGGGCTCGGGCGAGGCGATGATCGAGGTCCCCGCCGTCCGGGTGGGCGGCTATACGGTCGGCCCGGTGTGGTTCACCCGCCGCGCCGACGCCAACTTCCACGTCCGCATGTTCCAGTGGATGGACCGCCCCTCCGAGGGCGCCCTCGGCGGCTCGGCTTTCCAGTACCTGCGGGTGACGGTCGACTATCCCGGCGCCGTCGCCGTCTTCGAGAAGCCCTAGCGGCCCCAGCGGCAAGGCTGGCTTCGTTGGGTCACAGCCTACAATCGTAGCCCCAGAAAGGAGGCACCATGTCCGAGGCATCGGAACCGTTCATCACCCTGCCTTCCGAGGCGGAGGTGCGGGCCCAGATGGCCCCCGGTACGAAGAACCCCTACGACTTCGGCTTCATCGCCGGCATGTCGCGCCTGCTCTCCGCCCACCCCAGAATCGGCAAGGCGATGCGCGCCGCCTTCTACGAGATCATGTTCGCACCCGGGGTGCTTTCCCGTCCCGAGCGCGAGATGGTCGCTGCCGTCGCCTCGGCGGCCCAGGACTGCGAATTCTGACGGGACTCTCACGCAGAGTTTCTGCGTGCCGAAAACGGTGACCCCAAGCTGGTCGAGGCGATAAGGCAGCGCCGCTGGCGCGAGCTGCCGGAGCTCTCCCCACGGGAGCGCGCGCTGTGCACGGTCGCCGAGAAGTTGACCCTCACTCCGCTCGACATGACCGCCGCCGACTGGCAGCCGCTCCGCAACCTGGGGTTCGACGACCAGGGCCTCCTCGAGGTGGCGCACCTGATCGCCATTTTCAACTACTTCCCGCGGCTGGCGGACGGCTTCGGCCTGAAACCCGATCCGCAGTTCCGCCAGGCCGCCGAAACGGGGGTGCCCCTCAAACGCCAATCTTGAGATATAATGCTATCTCAGCATTGGTATAGGTAAGAGACCCAGTCTGCCACGCGACTCCGCCGGAGGAACGGGACGATGAGACGCAGCTCCATCCTTCCCCTGTGGGCGTTTCTCGCCCTGCTCACCGCGCTCCCTTCGGTTCCAGCGCGCGCCGGGACCGGGACCGACGCCTTCGTTCCCCTGGCGCCCAACCTGCCGCTCGGCGCCGCGACCTACCGGACGCTCCTGATCGCCACCAACACCGGCGGTGCCGCCGCGACGTTCGGTGTCACCTTCCTCCCCAACGGCACCGACGGCACGACCGCCGGCCGGCAACCGTCCTTCTTCACCCTCCCCGCCGGTGCCACGCTCCGTCTCTACGACGCGGTGCCGGCCGGCGCCAAGGGCATGCTCGAGCTCTCCGGGCCGCCGGCGGTCGTCGTGAGCGCCCGGATCGAAGGGCTGGCCGCGAACGGCAACCTGTTGGCGAGTGCCCAGGTCCCCGTCATTTCCGGGGCCGGCGCCACCGCTTCAGGCCAGCACGTCCAACTGGTGGGGCTGGAGCAGTCGGCGAACGGCGCTGCCACCGATTTCGGGCTCGTCAACCTCGGGAGCGCTACCGCGCACTGCACGGTAGAGGCCTTCCGCTCCGACGGCACTCCGATCGGCAGCCCGGTCGGCCTGTCCCTCTTCCCGCTGTCGGACAGCCTCTTCTCCGGCGCCCTTCCGCGGCTGGGCGCGACCTCGATCAAGGACAGCCGTTTCGACGTCAGCTGCGATCAGGCGTTCACGACCTACGCCCTGGTCTACCGCTCGGGAGGCCCGGAGACGGTGGCCCTCGGGCCGGCCGTACGGCTGGACGGCGATCTCGTGCCCGACCTCCCCGTTCCCGACGACGGCAGCCTCCACTTCGATCTCCCCGGCGAGTTCGCCAACGGCACGACCTACGCCGCCTACGACCTGCCGCTTGAGGCGGGGACGAAGTACGGCAAGGCGCACGTCGAGTTCGATCTCTACATCGACCGCTGGCATCTGCCCTTCCCGAACAACCCCAACTATGAGACCGTGGCGAGCTTCCGGCGCTCGGCCAACAAGCGCCCGGACCGCGTGCTCTACTGGGGGCTGATTTTCAAGGGGAGCGGCGATTTTCGCACTCTCCTGGACCTCGGGCTCGTGCCGGGGGCGAGCGAGGGGACGACGCTCAAGAGTGGCAAGGGGCCCTGGCAGGAGCAGACCCGCTACCACCTGGTGATGGATTACGACGCCGACGCTGGGAACGTCGCCTTCCAGGCGTTCCAGGGCGGCAACCTCGTGCAGCAGATGGCCGGGTCGATCAACAACTCGGACCTCGCGAATCTCCCCGACCAGCTGGTCCGGGTCGATTTCAGCGCGCCTGGGGTCGGCGATGGCGCCTACTTCCCGACCACCGGCTGGAAGTACTCCAACCTGTCGATCAAGCTCACCCCGCGCCCGGCCCACAACTGACCGGAGGTACAGAGACGATGCACCGCCGCCTCTCGATCGCGCTCCTCTCAAGCCTCCTCGCCGGGGGGATCGCCGTCCCGGTCCGCGCTGGCGATCTCCTCCTCCCGCTCGCCGCCGGCAGCGCGCCGGACGGGACGACCTACGCGACCCGCATCTGGGTCACCAACACCGGGGCCTCGGCCCGGCGCATGACCTCCTCTTTCATCGCGCCGGGTGTCGACGGCACCAAAGCCGCGGCCGGCGGCTCGATCTCCGTCGCCCCCGGGGCCACGGTGCTCGCCACCAACCTGGCGCCGGCCGGTCAGAGCGGGATGCTCCTGGTGAGCGGCGCCCCGCAGCTCCTGGTCACCACCCGCCTGGAGGCGGTCGCCCGGGACGGCTCGCTCCGCGCCGCCGCCGCCGGCCCGGTGGTGAGCGGGCACCAGCTCGCCGCCGGCCGCGCCACGCTCCAGCTTCACGGCCTCAGTCAAAAGCAGGTCGGCCTGAGCACGGACCTCCACGTGATCAACGCCGCCCGGCAATCCACCCAGTGCGGGATCGACGCCTTCCGCGCCGACGGCAGCCGGATCGCCCCCACCGTGAGCCTCACCCTGCCGCCGCTCTCTGTGCGCGTCTTCGAGAAGGCCCTCGCGACCCTGGGAATCGCCGATATCGACGAGGCCCGCTTCACGGTCACCTGCGATCAGGCCTTCTACGCCTACGCCCGGGTCTACAAGCCCGGCGGCGGCGAGCTGAACGTCATGACCCCCTCGCCGGCCCTCGGCCACGGGGTGATTGGCGCTAGCGTCGCCGGCGCCGCCAGCGGCAGCAGCGGCGTTCGCCCTTAAGCGGCGGCCCTCACAGCGTCTCCACCCCGAAGCCCGCCGCCTGCCTTCGGCGCCAGAACGGCGCCTCCGGCCAGCGGCGCTCCCGGGCGTAGTGCTCGCGGAGGAGGTCCAAGTAGGAACCGTAGGCGCGCTGCATGACCTCTCTATAAGCGTCCTTGGCGAGCCCCGCCTCCTGCCGGCCGGAGAGGAGGTCGGCGACGGCGTTGCCGCCATAAAACCCTGAGCCCATGGCCGAGGCGATACCGTGCGAGGAGAGCGGGTCGTAGGCTGCCGCGGCGTCCCCCAGGGCCAGCCAGTCGTCGCCCATGATGACGTCGAGCCGCGAGCTCTCCGCCGGCAGGACCCGGAGAGGGGCGCCGGTCTCGTAGCCGTGAGCCTCCACCCGTTCCCGGGTAGCCGTCGTCTCCCGCAGGAGCCGTTTCCAGAGCTCTGGATCGCTCTCGGGGCCGAGGAGCCCGCGGTCCAGGAGATCGCCGTCGCCGAGGAGGGCGACGGCGAGCCGGCCGTCGGCCAAGACTGCCGAGTACCACCAGCCCTCGGGGACCGCTTCGACCAGAGTGTAGGTATCCACCGCCGGGGTTTCACTCGCGAGGAAAGCGGAGATCCCCACCAGGCGGTCGTAGCGCAGGCGCCTGGCGCCGAGCCGGCGGGCGAGCGCGGCCGGACGGCCGGTGGCGTCGGCGAGGAAGTCGACCTCGAAGCCCTCCGACCCTGCCGGACCGGAGATCTCCAGTTGCCAGTTCCGCCGAGCGCCAGCGGCGCAGCTCTCCAGCCGGCATCCCCAGCGCCAGTCCGCACCGGTCGCTTTCGCCGCCTCGGCGAGCCGGGCCTCGAATTGGCGGCGGTCGACGTGCCAGCCTGGCCCGTAGGGGTTGGCGAGGAAGGGGCTCTCGGTAGAGTCGGCCGAGCCCCAGAGGGCGCGGTTGCCCTGGGAGCGGAGGTGACCGTCCGCTGCCAACAGGCTGTCGAGTCCCAGGTGGCGGAGGAGGGGAGCGAGGCTTGGCGGCAGGGTCTCTCCCACCTTCTGCACCGCTTCAGGCCGGGCTTCGAGCACCACAGCCCGCACGCCGCGGCGGGCGAGGACGAGGGCGGCCACCGCGCCGGCGGGGCCGCCGCCAGCGATGGCCACCCTCGGTGTGCGGTCCACCGTCAGCGCTGGTCCTGCCGCAGCCGGCGGCGGCGCGGATGGACGACCTCGGCCGGCCGCTCCTGCTGCTCGGCGGCGAGCTCGAGGATCGGCGTCGCCGCCCGGGTGAGGAGCGCGGTCTTCTGCTCCTGGGGCTCCAGGTTCTCCACGATCAGCAGCTGGCGCCAGGTGGGATCGGCGTCGCTGAACGAACGGTCGCGGTCGGTCTCCACCCAATAGCGGTCGGGGAACCCCTCCTGCTCCCCGTTCTGAACGGCGGTGGGCGCGGGGTGCTCGGCGACGATCCCGAGCAGGTTCCACTCCTTGACCATGTTGTTGATGCGCGCCTGGTAGCCCGAGCCCTGGAGGTCGCGCAGCCAGAACTGCCGGTGGGCGAGGTTCTTCAGGCGCTGGACGTAGGAGAGCCGAGAGTCGGTCGCCTGCTCGAAGGCCTGCTCGGAAAGGACGTCGTTCGGCACCCGCGCCGCCCAGAAGGAGGGGAGGGGGAGGTAGGTCGAAAAATCGTAGCCGGCAAGGCAGCTCGCCTCGTCGGTCTGCCAGGGGATGCCCAGCCAGCGGGTGAGGGTGCCCGGCCCGCTCGCCGCGAGCGGCCCGTCGGGCCCCAGGCAGACCTCGGGGGTGAGCACCGGGCCGAAGTCGTCCCGCGGGCTCTCGCCCGGGGGGAGGATGTGCAGCCGGAAGCGGAGGCCGCCCGCGTGCTGGGGCGGCCGCCACATGCGCGGCACCCGCATCGGCCAGGTGAGCTCGATCCCGGGATGGAAGGGGCCGCCCAGGCAGTCTTCGAGCGGGGTCCGGTCGAGGGCGGCCGGCTGCTCGGCGAGCGGCAGGTCCTCGATCCGGGCGGGCGGCAGGCGACGCTCGCCGGGCACGAAGTCCCCCGCCGCCCAGCGGGTGAGCCGCTCGTACTGGGTCGGAGTCAAGGCGAGCTCGTCGATCGCCAGGTCCTCGTACTCGCCGAAGCCGTCGCCGTAGAAGGGAGGCAGGAGGGCGGGCTGGGGCGGCGGCAGGTGGGCGCGGCGGCCCGGCGTGTCCCAGGGGGCCGGCGGCTGGCGGAACATCTTGAACACCCGCTCGCGCTCGGCTCGGGCGGCCGGGCCGGGGTCGGCGAGCCGGGCGAGCCGCGCCGGCTCCAGGAGGTCGCCCGGCGAGCCCGCCCCGAAGAGGAGATAGGCGCCGAGGTTCACCCACTGGCTGTTCACCATCCGCTCGAAGATAGGGAAGACGTCCTCCCAGAAGCGCACTTCTTGAGGCGCCTGAAGCCAGCCCTCCCGCCGGAAGAGATCGTAGACGACGTCGTAGAGGGTGACGACGCCGTAGAGCCCGGGGCCGAAGTTGGGCGGCGTCACCGCCACCATGGCCGGCTCGGCGACCATCGCTGCGGAGTGGCCAGCGAGCTTCACCGTCGCCCGCACCGGGCCGTCCGCGATGTCGTCGTACCAGCCCTCGTTGTTGGCGAAGGTGATCGCCGGCTGGTTGGTGGCGGAGGCCGAACGGCCGGCGCCGCCGAGAACGAGGAGCCGCCCCGCCTCGTCGGTCCGGAGCTCCCCCAGGGGCACCTGAAGGGGCCCGCCCTCGCCGAAGCGGATGAAGCCCTGGGCGAAGCGGTACTCCGGGCCGCTTTTGCCGCGGCCGCGGATCTCGATCGGGCCGGGATCGATCACCAGGGCCTGGCGCGAGCCGCCCACGATGGTTCCATTGCGGTAGGTCGTCGACAGGGCGTATTGCTTCAAGTCCATGGCGTTGGCGAACTTGTACCAGGCCGCCTTGCGGTTGGCGAGGTGGACCTCCCAGGTGATCTCGGCCTCCGCGGCGGTGATCTCGCGGACCACATTGCCCGCCGCGTCATAACCGTAGACCCGGAACCGGGCGGCCTCCTTGCGCACCTCCCCCTTGTCGTTCTTGTACCCGCCGGGAGCCGGATCGGCGGCCCGGCCCGGCACCTCGGGGGCCAGGTAGTACTCGGCGGCCGGGGCATTGCCGACGCGCGCGACGCCCAGGGCGGGATGGATGACGCAGCGGACGATGGGCTTGGGGTCGGGCATGCGGATCTCCTCCTCTCAAAGTCGAGCCGAGCGCGTGACGCCTTCCTGGGTACGATTGCAGTTGAATTCTATGTCATGGGAGAGCGCCTAACCGAGATCCGTCTCGCGGATGCCCGGCTCGCCGTTTCGACCGCAGGGATGCCGCGAACGAACGTAGGGAAGCCTCTCCCGAACACGAAACTCCCCAGAGCGAACGCTGCGTCGGGGGGAGCGAACGCGAAAACGCGCGAACCGAACACTACGCTCCGGCTTCCGAACGCAGATCCCCCTCACCGAGACTCCGGGAGGGCCGTCCGAGCATCCGGGAAGGGGAGCGGAGCGTTCGCTCCAGGGTTCTTCGTGTTCGGAAGGGAGGTCTCTGTGTTCGGGAAGGGCTTCCCTGCTTTCGCTCGCCCCGCCTGTGCGTTCGCTCGCCCCCTGCCGGTGTTCGGTCGCGCCTCCCGCGCGTCCCATCGAGGGCCCAACGTGTTCGCTCTCGGCCCTTTGGTGTTCGTCCAGGGGACTCTAGCGTTCGGAATCGCTCGTTCGTGTTCGGTCGCGGCGTTCGCGTTTGCCGGCCGCGTTCGCCGGCATCAGGAAACCGAGGAAGGGAGGGCGAGATTGCGGTAGCGGGAGGGCCGCTTGCCGGTCCCGTATTCGACGACCTCGATCAGGCCGTCCCGGGCCAGGAGCTCCAGGGTGCCGTGGAGGGTGGTACGGCGCGGCTCGTAGCCGAGGGCGCGGACGAGGTCGCGTTTGTCGAAGTCCTCGGGGAAGGTCGGCAGGAGATCGAAGATGGCGTTGAAGAGCTCATAGGCCTGGCCGCGCCGCCGGAGCGGGGCGGGCTGCGGGCTGTCCGCCGGCGCCGCGGCGAGCTGCGCCGGCCGGGAAGGCGGCAGGCTCCGCGCCAGTTCCAGGGGCGGCCAGGCCTCCCCGTCGAGATCGCCCCGCATGCGGGCGACCATCTCATAGGCCCGGAGCTTGGCGCGGTAGCCCTCGTAGAGCAGCTCGACGTCGGCGCGGAGCTGCTCCTCCAGACGCTTCCGGAAGCGTTCGTAGTCGCTAGGGGGCACGGCGAGGAAGCTTAGCGCCCCAGGGGAGGGGCCGGCAAGGGGCGGGTGAGCTCCATGGCCTGGGCAAGGAGCTTTGGAAGGGCATCGACCCGTCGAGCCTGTGCGGGCGGAGCGCGATTCTTGGGACTCTTAAGCGATCTCGGAAACGGCGTTTGGCGCCGCTTGACAGCGCAAGGATGTACGTGCACCTTCCGTGTATGGCGGTCAAGACCATCACCATCGACCTGGAAGCCTATGAGGCCCTCTCCCGGAACAAGAAGCCGGGGCAGTCGTTCTCCCAGGTAATCAAGCAGCATTTCGGCAAGGTACGCACCGGGCGAGACCTCCTTCAGGTGATCGAACGCGTCTCCCTCTCCCCTGAGACTCTGGATGCCGTCGAAGCGCAGCTTGCCGCTCGGTCCGAGAGTCAGGCCCGGGCGCCCAAATTGTGATTCACCTGGGCGGACGGCGCCCGCCTTGCCGCTCGTCCCGTTGCCCGGGTTCGACCAATCGATCGCCAGGGCGAAGCGGCCGTTCATCAGGCAGAGCGTGGTGGGGCCGGGCCGGCAGGAACCGACTCGCGGCGTAGAGGTTCTCCGTCGCCGGGTCGTCGAAAGCCCTCGCCTTTCGGCTGGCACTGATTGGGTCGGACATGGCGATCTTCTCCTGTCGTGAGGCCGGACCCTCCTGCCGGTGCAGGTCGAGCCCGGCGGGCGAGGGCGCCTCTGTCCTTAGGACGAATTTCAGAGGATTCTATAGCAGCTCGCCGGGGAACGTCTCCCGGTGCTCGGCGCAGCTTTCCCGGCCCTGGGCGGCCACGACGGCTCGCGAGTCACCGTGGGCTCTCCGGTGGATCGCTGGATCCCCCCTCGGCCACCTGCCCCGGATGTGGGTGGGCGGCTTGGTGCTTACTGAGCTCCACAAAGCGGACCAGAGCTTCCCGAGCCCGATCGCGATTCCTCGGCGTCCACTCGCCGATCCAGCGGAAGAAGCGCTGGATCGCGGGGCGCTCCCGATCCACCGAAAGGGCGCCAACTTGGATCAAGTCGCCCAAATAGAACAACAGAGACTCCTTCTCGGCGGCATACTGCAGTCGCGAGGGAGTGCCGTCATGCCCGGTGTAAAATCGGAAATGGGATGAAGGATGACGTAGCCACTCGAGAAAGAGCGACCGAGTACCTAAACGGAGAGAGGCACTCTGTCCTAAAATGGAAAAAAGAAGTGAAACCAAGGCGCAGCGTATCGGTGGGGGCTCGGGTTGGGCGAGCGCCGCGCGGATCACCGCTGCGCTCGCGGAAGCAACCTCGAGCTGCAGCTCGGTTCGCAGCAGGTGCGATGCGAGCGACGTCAAGCGCCAGAGAGCATCGTTGTCGGCGGCGAAATGGCGGCACCAAGTCAAGATTTTTTGCACGACCTCTGTAGACAGTTCTTGTTGGCGTCCTAGGTACTTCAGGATAAAGCCGGCTTCTGGAGTTTTCCAATGAGTCTGGAACCAAGTGATTGCGTGCTCGCGGGCCAAGTCGAAATCGCCGCCAGCATCCAGCCATGCTCTCATCACGAAGGAGGCTTCCAGTAGTGACGAATTTTTCTGGAGCCATCCGAAGAGATGCTCTCGGACGGCTTCTACTTCGCCGCCGTTGCCGAGCCAGACCTCAAAGGAAAAACTCGCTTCAGGGAGGAGTTCATGTATTTTCAGCCAAGACAAGAGATGTTCTCGGACAGTTTCTACTTCGCCGCCGTTGTCGAGCCAGGCTTGGAAGACGAATTGAGCTTCAGGGAGGAACTCGTGGGTTTTCAGCCAAAACAAGAGATGTTCTCGGACAGTTTCTACTTCGCCGCCGTTGTCGAGCCAGGCTTGGAAGACGAATTGAGCTTCAGGGAGGAACTCGTGGGTTTTCAGCCAAGGCAAGAGATGCTCTCGGACGTCCTCTACTTCGCCGCCATTGTCGAGCCAGGCTTTGAAGACGAAACTCGCTTCAGGGAGGAGCTCATGAGTTTTAAGCCAAGACAAGAGATGCTCTCGGATGTCCTCTACTTGGCCGCCGTTGTCGAGCCAGGCTTTGAAGACGAACCTCGCTTCAGGGAGGAGTTCATGAGTTTTCAGCCAAGGCAAGAGATGCTCTCGGACTTCCTCTACTTCGCCGCCGTTGTCGAGCCAGGCCTCAAAGGTAAAACTCGCTTCAGGGAGGAGTTCATGAGTGTTCAGCCAAGGCAAGAGATGCTCTCGGACGGCTTCTAATTCGCCGCCGTTGTCGAGCCAGGCTGTCAAAACGAAGCTGGCATGAAAAGACAACTCAAATCGCTGCAGCCAGAGGCGGACCACCTCTCTGACCTCCTCGATCGGCTGACCCACCTCCAGCCAGGCCCGGAGCAGATAATGCGTCTGGAAAAACGTCGGCCACTCAAGAAGCCAGCGAAGAGCTGCCTCCCGCACGCTCGGTGGATCGAGCAGAAGCCCCTTGCTCAGCAGGTAATTGCTACGGGAGACCAAGGGGGCGAGGCGCTGAAGCCAGGAGGTCAGTCTTGCCTGCTCCTCGGACTGGAGCTCCCGGTGTTTCGCCTCGTATCCGGCAATCCAGCCGATAACGTTCTGGAATCCGACTTCGACCTCGGCTCCATCCCAGACGGATTCAGTTCGGCCGAGGAGCTTGACCTTCGCCGACGCGGTGAGCAGAGGGCTGCGGAGGACGAGGAGACGGGCCTCTTTCCAGGCAGCAGGGTGCTGGGACAGGGCCTCCGCCAGGAGGTCGAGCCAGGGCAGGCCTTGGAGGACCGGGGTGAAGGCGACGCGCTGAAGCGCGGTGAGTACCGAGGCGACCGCGCCCACCCGGGCACCCTCGGCGAGCAGGTCCCGGACGAAAGACCGGGCGGTCGGCGCGATCGTATCCAGATGAGCCAGGAGCACCTGATCGGCAAGGACGTCATGGGCGGCCTCCCAGCATCCCGCCGGCTGGTCTTCGGGGGCGACCCGTTCGACCCATGCGTCGACAGCCAGGGTGTTCAAGACTTCGCATTGCTCGGAGGTGAGGCGGTCCGTGGCCGGCTCTGGAAGAGGAAGAAGCGCCATCAACGTCGCCAGGCTTCCGCCGATCGCCCTCCCCGGGAAGCTCTGCTGGATCCGTTTGAGGACCCAGAGGCCGAAGTCGCGTTCCCGGATCAGCTCGTTCAATTCGGCATGCCGACCCAATTCGTGGAGCCACGCGGCGAAGACCGCGAGCACGGGGACCTTGCGGCAGGCGAGAGCCACCTGCGGCGCCTCTGGCACCCCGGTGTGCACCAGGATGTGTTGCACGGCCTTCTCGCGGTAACTCTCCTGCCAGGCTTCGGCGGCGGGATCGGAAGCTTCCGGGGAGAGGTCGACATGGGCGTGCCGGCCGATCAATCGGATGCTGGGATAGAAGCTCGAGCGGCAGCAGGCGACGTAGTGCAGGGGGATCTGGCGCTCGTCTGCGAGCAGGGTCAGGCTCTCGACAAGCTCGGCATAGTCGGGTTGGGTCTCGACATAGTCGATCAGCAGCAGGGCCGGTGTACCCGGCGCCAGTCGATCGGCGAGGTGATCGAGGGAGTCGGATCGTAGCCGACCCCGGACTCGAAAGACCACCCAGCCCTTCGTCTGCGCGCGCCGGCCGAGTTCCAGCATCAGGCGGGTCTTGCCGAACCCACCGCCGCCGGTAACGACGAGGCCGACCGTGGCCGGGTTTTCCATTTGGAGGAGCAGGGTCTCCTCGGCGGCGATCCGGCTTCCCAGCGGCGCCGGATGTCCGGTGAGGTGGTGCTCCCGGGTGTAGTAGGGCAGGCGCTCGCGGTTCAGATAGTCCCGAAAGCCAACCCCCTCGCGGCCCTCGCCGAGGAGGGCAAGCCCGTGGGGCCAGGCATCAGGGAACCACCGGAAGAGCAGATGAGGGTGATCCGTCAGGCGGGCTGAAAGGTCTTGCCAGGGGAGAATCTCGACCTTAATCCCGGCTAAGTGGGCGAGGTGGGGGCGTTCACGGGTGAGCCTGGAGAAGAGCTCCTGGATCTCACTGCGCAGGCTCTGCCGCTGGTTCTCGTTCTGGAGAACCGAGCTGATGCAGAAGGTGTAAAACCGGATCGGGGAGCCGGCGGCGTACCAGGGGGCATACTGCCCCTGGCCCGCCGGAGGACCGGCCGGGTCGGCCAGGTTCTGGATCAGGTTTTTCGCCACCTCGCGCCAGCGTGCCTGGGCGGCTTCTAGACCGTCGGTCCCGATGTACTTGCACTCGAAGATCGACCTGCCGCCGTCCGCAAGCGGCTGGCTGAGATCGATACCGCCGTCCTTGCCCCCAGCGGGATAGCTCTGGAGCCCGGGATACTCGGGGCGGAGAAGCTCGAAGACGAACTGCTGGAAGGCCTCGCCGATGGGGCCAGAGCCGAGCCGGCGATTGAGTCGCTCGGGAAGAAAGCGGATCTGGAAGGGGTGGATCACGGTTTCGATCAATCATACCGCGATCTATCGCCGAGCTTCCGACAACCCCCTCAACCCACCTTCTTCGCCCGCACCGGCCCCCCCGGAGTGCTCGCCACCAGGTCGGCGCCCTCGAAGCGGAGGTGCACGATCCCCCCGGTGCGCACGTCGAAGTTGGCGAAGGAGCCGTCGGGCTGGGGGACGAAGAGGATCGCCGGGGGAGCGTCCATGAAGCGGACGGCCTCGATCCCCATGCCGCTCCACAGGTACTCGGCGATCTTCGGCCCTTTCTCGAAAGTCAGCCGGGCGTAGGTGTAGGGGTGGCCGCCGTAGGAACCGTTCCCCAGCACCTCGGCGGACTGCCAGGTCCCCAGCCGCCGCTGCCAGGGCGCCAGGGCGGCCCTGGCCTCGGCCTCGGCCTTCTCCCGGGTCTCGCTTCTGAGCTTGGCGAGCGGTCCGGGGTTGCCGGCGCGGAGCGCGATCAGCATCTCGCCGATCTTCTGCTCGCGGGCGCTCATCCGCTGGCGATCCTCCTCGTCCTCAGTGCTGAGGAGAAGGGGGAAGGCCTGCGGCCCGAGGGCGGTGACCGCCAGGCGCGCCCCGCCGCCGGGGACGACCTTCACCAGCAGCCGGTCGCCCGAGGGGAGGGCGTAGGAGCCGGCGAGCCCGGGGAGACGGGCGAGGAGGGCCGGATCGGCGGGGGCGGCGGCCGGGGGCTCGGGGTCGGGGAGGCCGAAGAGCCGGTTCTCGACGTGCGGCCCGAGCGGGATCGCCGAGTAGTCGGTGCTGTTGGAAGAGAGGACGATCACCGCCCTGGCGTCGGGGTAGCGGCGGAAATCGGAGTCGAAGACCAGATTGCCGCCGATGTGCGAGATCTCCCGGGTCCCCTTGGGCCCCTCCTCGATCGCCCAGCCGTAGGCGTAGCTCGCGTGCGTCGCCCGCCCCTGGGAGACGTGGGGCGCGATGTACTTCTCCCGCTCGGTGCGAGAGAGGATCTTGTCTCCCGCGAGCGCCTGGTCCCAGCGGTAGAGGTCGCCGGTCGTCGAGAGGATGCCGCCGTTGCCGCGCAGGTTCCAGTAAGGGCCGTCGGGGAGCCAGGGGTGATCGAGAGGCGTCCCCCAGTCGCCGTCGGGGGTGTAGCCGTGGGCGACGTCCTCCCGGTCGGGGAGGTGGAAGCCGGTGTGGCGCATGCCGGCCGGCTCCCAGAGGCGCTCCTTCAAGTACTGCTCGTAGGGTTTCCCGGAGGCGATCTCGACCACCGCCGCGAGCAGGCTGTAGCCGACGTTCGAGTACCAGAACTTCTTCCCCGGCACGTGGACGAGGTCGGAAGCCATCGCCTGGCGCACCATCTCCTGGCGCGACACCGGATCGTACTCGCCCCCCAGGACGTCGACCAGGCCGGCGGTGTGGGTGAGCAGCATGTGGAGGGTGATCGGCGCCTTGTCGGCGGGCACCGGCCCGAGGAATTTGCCGATCGGGTCCTCCACCTTGAGCCGGCCCTCCTGTTCGAGCTTCAGGATGGCGGCGGCGGTGAACTGCTTGGAGATCGAGGCGATGTCGAAGATCGTGTGGGCCGTGTAAGGGCGGCCGTGCTCCCGGTCGGCCAGGCCGTAGCCCTTGTCGAGGACGACCTTGCCCCCCTGGGCGACGAGGGCCGAACCGGAGAACCCAAAGGCCTCCAGGCGGGAGAGGAAGCGGTCGAGCGACTCGCCGACGGGGCCGTGGACCTCGCCGCGCCCGCCGTCGGGGTGCGACGGCTGGCAGGCGGCGGCACAGGGGAGAAGCACCAGGAGAAGGCCGAGCGCGGCGCCTCTCCTACGAAAGGTCCCAAGACGGCCGATCTCGCTTCGCATCCTCGTCTCATCCTCCGGTGCAGTCCGGGCTCGCAACGGGCTCGGTTGGATCCTGCGGGCCGGCTCCTTCGGGCGCTTCGCGCAGCCAGTCGCCGGTCCTCGGAACTCAACCGAGCCCGTTCGGGCTCCGTTCCCGGCACATCTTTGCACAGGGGGCCCGGTACGCAAGCTGCAAGAAATTTCGCGAGATCGCGGCGGCGGGGCTTTTCAGCCGCCTAGAGGAGTTCATCATGCAGATCCAGCCGATCGTCCTCCCCTCCCGCCCGGAAACCCCGTCTTTAGAGCAGGGCTCCATCTTCTTCGTCGGCACGGCGACGACCGTGATCCGCTGCGGCGGTTTCACGATCCTCACCGATCCCAATTTCCTCCATGCCGGCGACCACGCGCACCTGGGCTACGGCATGACCAGCGAGCGGTTGACCGACCCGGCGGTCGACGTCGAGGAGCTCCCGCCGCTCGACCTCTGCATCCTGTCGCATCTGCACGGCGACCACTGGGACCGCGTGGCGGCGGCGAAGCTGCGCAAGAACCTGCCGATCGTGACCACCGCGCACGCCGCGGCGGGGCTCCGCGAGCAGGGCTTCACCCACGTCCATGCGTTGGACACCTGGGACTCGATCCGCGTCCTCCGGGGCCCCGGAGAGAGCGCCGCGCTCCGCATCACCAGCATGCCGGGCAAGCACGCCCCCGGTCTGCTCAATCCCCTCCTCCCGCCGGTGATGGGCAGCCTGCTCGAATGGAACGACCTAAAGGGCGCCCTCCGCTTCCGGCTCTACATCTCGGGGGACACCCTGGTGCACGACGATCTCCAGGAGATCCCGCGCCGCTTCCCGGACATCGACCTCGCCCTCCTCCACCTGGGCGGCACCCGCCTCTTCGGGGTCCTGCTGACGATGGATGCCAAACAGGGGATCCAGGCCCTCCGCATCATCCAGCCCCGGGCGGTGATCCCCATTCATTACAACGACTACCCGGTCTTCCGGTCGCCGGTCGAGGACTTCCTCCAGGCCGTCCAGTCGGCGGGCCTCAAAACCCAGGTCCACTTCCTGCGCCATGGCGATACCTACGGCTTCACGGTACCGGAGGAGCGCACCCGGACCTGGCGGCCGGCGCCCGCCCAGTCACCCCGCAGGGAGGAGAAACCGGTAGGGGAGGTCTGGAAAGCCCTGGGCAGCGGGACGGTGGGCGCCGTCGCCCTGACCGCCCTCCACGAGACCGCCCGGCGGGTGCTGCCGAACGCCCCGCGGGCCGATCTCCTGGGCGAGCGGGCGATCGACCGCTCGCTCCGCGCCGTAGGCATGCGGCCGCCGTCCGGCCCCCGGCTCCACCGCTGGGCGCTCGCCGGGGACCTCCTTTCGAACTCCCTTTTCTACAGTCTGGTGGGAAGCCAGGGAGGCCGGAAGGCCTGGTTGCGCGGCTCGCTCCTCGGCCTCGGGGCCGGCCTCGGCGCGGTGGTGCTGCCAGGTCCGCTCGGCCTCGGCACCCGGCCGAGCGCCCGCACCCCCGCCACCGTGGCCATGACCCTCGGCTGGTACCTGGCAGGCGGGCTCGTCGCGGCGGCGGCCGTCAACGGGTTCGCGGCTTTAGCGCGCGACTGAGCCGGTCCCGAAGGTGTCGCAGCGGTTGATGTCCCCGGAGTCGAAGCCGGTCTGGAACCACTGCTCCCGCTGGGCGGACGAGCCGTGGGTCCAGGACTCGGGGCGGACCGTGCCGGTCGCCATCTTCTGGAGCCGGTCGTCGCCGACCGCGGCGGCGGCACCGAGGGCGGACTGGATGTCGCCGTTCTCCAGGATGCCCCGTTCCGCGGTCGAGTGGGCCCAGACTCCGGCCAGGCAGTCGGCCTGCAATTCGAGCTTGACCGACAGCTCGTTGCGGTTCGCGGGCCGGGAGCTCTGGAGGTGCCGCATCTGGGCGTCGATGCCGAGCAGGTTCTGCACGTGGTGGCCGATCTCGTGCGCCAGGACATAGGCCTGGGCGAACTCGCCGGGCGCCCCGAAGCGGTCCTTGAGCTCCTTATAGAAGCCGAGGTCGATGTAGACCTTGTGGTCCTCCGGGCAGTAGAAGGGGCCGGTCGCCGACTCCGCGGTGCCGCAGCCCGAGCTGGTGACGTCGGTAAAGAGGACCAGCTTGGCGTGCTCGTAGGGCTTGTTCATCTTCGCGAACTCCTGGGTCCAGGTCTTCTGGACGTCCTCGAGCACGAAGGAGACGAGCTTGACCGTCCGGTCGTCCTGGGGCGAGCCGCCAGCCACCCGCGGTCCGGGGACCGCCGTCGGCTGGCTGGTATTCGAGCCGCCGCCCAGGAGGGCAAAGAAGTTGCGCTTGAAGACCACGGAGAGAACGAGGAGGACGACGAACCCCCCGATCCCGATATGCCGCGGTCCGATTCCGAAGCCGCCGAATCCGCCACCACCACCTCCGCCACCTTCGCCTCGCCGATCTTCGATATCGGAACTCTCTTCGCCTGGGGTCCAGCGCATAGGTTCTCCTCCTGGTTGGCGGGGACTCTAGCAAAGGTGATGCCTGGGAGCCGGAGAGGCCGTCTGGGCCGGGAGGCCGCGCCGCCATCCCGTCCGATCTGCGGTATCATTCACGACTGAAGCAATCGGTTCCAGAACAGGGCCGGCCTTCCAGGCGGTCCGCGAGGTGCGACGATGAAGCTTTCCGTGAACGGAAAAGAGCACGAGGTCTCGGTCGGCGACGACATGCCGCTCCTCTGGGTGCTGCGCGACGTGCTCGGCCTGACCGGTACCAAGTTCGGCTGCGGGATGGCGCAGTGCGGCGCCTGCACGGTGCTGGTCGACGGCCAGCCGGTCCGCTCGTGCGTGCAGCCGGCCGCCGGCCTTCGCGGGGCGGGCGGTGACGACGATCGAGGGCCTGAGCCCCAATGGGGAGCACCCCGTGCAGCGGGCCTGGGCGGAGGTCGACGTCGTCCAGTGCGGCTACTGCCAGTCCGGGCAGATCCTCGCGACCGTCGCCCTGCTCCAGGCGAAACCGAAGCCGACCGACGCCGACATCGACGCCGCGCTCTCCGGCAACCTCTGCCGGTGCGGCACCTACCAGCGCATCCGGAGCGCCGTCCACCGCGCTTCCGAGCTGGTGGAGGGTTGACCATGGGCCGCCAGAAGGAAGTCTCCCGGCGCTCGTTCCTCAAGACCTCGGCGGTCGTGGGAGGGAGCCTCGTGGTCGGCTTCTTCGTGCCGGCCGGCATGCGGCGGGGGTTCGCCGCGGAGGCGCTGGCCCCGGCCGCCCCGACCGCTCCCCCGCCGGCCCTGCCGCCCGCCAACGCCTTCCTGCGGATCGGGAGCGACGAGAGCGTCACGGTGCTCCTCGCGCACTCCGAGATGGGCCAGGGCATCTGGACCACCCTTCCCATGATGGTGAACGAGGAGCTGGACGCCGACTGGAGCCGGATCCGGGTCGAGCACGCGCCGACCGCCGCGGTCTACCATTCGCCGATCTTCCCCATCCAGATGACCGGGGGCTCGACGACCACCTGGTCCGAGCTCGACCGCTACCGCCAGGTCGGCGCCGTGGCGCGGACCCTCCTCGTGGCGGCGGCCGCCGCCCAGTGGGGTGTGAAGCCCGGCGACTGCCGGACCGAGAAGGGCTGGGTCGTTCTTGGCGACCAGGGCGACAAGCGGGCGAGCTACGGCTCCCTCGCCGCTGCCGCTGCGGCGCTCCCGGCGCCCAAGAGCGTCGAGCTCAAGGCCCCGGAGAGCTGGACGGTCATCGGCAAGCCGACCCGCCGGCTCGACACGCCGGAGAAGATCACCGGCCGCGCCCAGTTCGGGATCGACGTCCGCCTGCCGGGGATGTTGACGGCGACCGTCGCCCATGCCCCGACCTTCGGCGGCAAGGTGAAGAGCTTCGACCCGGCGGCCGCCAAGGCGGTGCCCGGGGTGCGCGCGGTGTTCGAGATCCCCTCGGGCGTCGCCGTCGTCGGCGACCACTTCTGGGCCGCCAAGTGCGGCCGGGACGCGCTCCAGATCGAGTGGGCCCCCGGCCCGCACGCCGACGTCGATACGTCGCGTCTCCGCGAGAGCTACCGCGAGCAGTCGAAGTCGGCGGGCGCCGAGGCGGCCTCCGGCGGCGATGTCGCGAAGGCGCTCTCCGGGGGCTCTCCTCTCGTTGCCGAGTACTCTCTGCCCTACCTCGCCCACGCCCCCATGGAGCCGCTCAACTGCACCGTCCGCCGCGGTGCCGACGGCTGCGAGATCTGGACCGGGACGCAGTTCCAGACCGTCGACCAGCAGCGGGTGGCGGCGATCCTGGGATTCAAGCCGGAGCAGGTCGCCATCCACACGACTTTCCTGGGCGGCGGCTTCGGCCGGCGGGCGAACCTCGCCTCGGACTTCGTCGTCGAGGCGGCGCACGTGGCGAAGAGCCTCGACTCAGCCGGTCAAGCTCGTCTGGACCCGTGACGACGACATCCGCGGCGGCTACTACCGGCCGATGGCCGTCCATCGGCTGGAGGGGGCGCTCGACGCCCACGGTGCGCCCGTCGCCTGGCGGCAGCGGATCGTCTCGCAGTCGATCGTCGCCGGCTCGCCGTTCGCCTCGATGATCCAGAAGGGCATCGACCCGACGGTCGTCGAGGGCGCCTCCGACTCGCCCTATGTGACCGGCATCGCCAACCACCGGGTGGAGCTCCATGCCGTCGATCCGGGGGTGCCGGTCCTCTGGTGGCGCTCGGTGGGGCACTCGCACACCGCCTTCGCCGTCGAGTCGTTCGTCGACGAGCTGGCGCATGCGGCGAAGCGCGACCCCCTGGAGTTCCGGCGGGCGCTCCTCGCCAAGTCGCCGCGGGTGCGGGCGGTGCTCGAGCTGGCGGCGGAGAAGGCGGGGTGGGGAAGCCCGCTTCCCCCAGGGCCGCGCGCGGGGCCTCGCGGTCCACGAGTCGTTCGGGAGCATCGTCGCCCACGTGGCGGAGGTCTCGGTCGACGGCGGCCAGATCCGGGTGCACCGGGTGGTCTGCGCCATCGACTGCGGCGTCTGCATCAACCCCCTGGGGGTCGCCGCCCAGATGGAGTCCGGGGTCGCCTTCGGGCTGGGCGCGGCGCTCCACGGCGAGATCACGATGCAGGAGGGCCGGGTCGTCGAGAGCAATTTCCACGACTACCGAATCCTGCGGCTCCACGAGATGCCGCACGTCGACGTCCACATCGTGCCCAGCCATGAGAAGTCCGGCGGCGCCGGCGAGCCCGGCACGCCCCCCATCGCACCGGCGGTGGCGAACGCCGTCTTCGCCCTGACCGGAAAGCGGCTGCGCGAGCTGCCGTTCAAGCTCGGTTGAGGACTCGCTTGAGGAGACGTTGAGGCCATGAACGGTAAAGTCATGAGAATAATGCGGAGCTCCTGGGTCCTGGCGGCCTGTCTCGGCGGGATCGCCCTTCTCGGCAGTGGAGCCCTCTGCGCCGGCGAGGCGCCGAAAGGCGCCGGCTCGCGAGCGGCAGCGCTAGCGGCCTTCGACACCATCCAGACCGTGCTGCAGCATCCGCGCTGCCAGAACTGCCACATCCCGGGCGACGCGCCGCTCCAGTTCGACGCCGGGCTGACCCACGCGCAGAACGTGAAGCGCGGCCCCGAGGGCAAGGGGGTGGCCGGCCTGCCCTGCTCGACCTGCCATTCCACCCAGAACCCGCCGGCCACCTACGGAGCCCACATGCCGCCCGGCGCCCCGAACTGGCACCTGCCGCCCCCCGAGCGGAAGATGGTCTTCCTCCGGCAGTCGAAAGCGGCTCTCTGCGCGACGATCAAGGACACCAAGAGGAACGGCGGCAAGGACCTGGCAGCGCTCCTGGAGCACGTCGACCACGACAAGCTCGTCCTCTGGGGCTGGGCTCCCGGGGTGGGCCGGGCACCGGTCTCGGTTCCCCACGATGTCTTCGTAGCGAGCTTCAAGACCTGGATCGCGGGCGGGGCACCCTGCCCGGCGGCGGCGGAGCCGACGAAGACCAGCCGGGTTCCGTAACGGCGGATGGCCGAGAAGGCGCCCGAATCCTTTGACTCAACACGCTTCCCTCTCTCCCGAGCGCTGGGCGGCATTCAGCCTCGACCAGCAGATTTTGATGATCGGCAACGAGATGAACCGGGCCATGCGGCTCCTCCGTCCCGAGGACCGGGCGAGCCTTGGGCTTGCCTACGAGAGAATCCTTCGGCTGGTGGACTTGACCGTCGAGGTCCAATCCGGTCCCACGTTGCGACGGGAGCTTCTCCGCTGGCGAGACCTGATCGCCGCGCTGTACGTGACTCCAGAGTCCGATGCTGCCGAGCACACGGCCGCGTTCCGCAGCCTCTTGCTCTTCACTCCTGAAGCGGCGCGGCAAATACCGTTCCTGCTGGGTTGAACACCGGTGCTGCTATGCCCCGCCTCCGCGACCACCCGAAGAGGAAGAGCCCCACCCCCAGGCTCGCCAGGCTTACCGCCGCGCCCCACAGGAAGCTCCCGGGCAGATAGCGGAGCACCGCCCGGTGCCGGCCCGGGGGGACCACGAAGCCTACGAAGGCGTGGTTGTAGGAAGCTGTCGGCGCCGGCTGCCCGTCGATCCGCAGCTTCCATCCCGGCCAGGCCACCGTCGACGTCGCCACCAGCGCCGGGGCGGCCGGGGCGACATCGACGTCCATCACGATCTTCTGCCCTTCATAGTGAGTGATGCGGACAGATGCCTGGCCGTTCGCCGTCCAGGTCCGGGGCGGAATGTCGCCAAGCGGCAAGCCGCTGGAGCTGGGGAGGACGTTCGACACCCCCCGGTCGCCGTAGTCCGCGATCCCCTGGAGAACCGCGATCTCCCGCTTCGGATCGGGCTCCCGGTAGATCTCCCGCGGCACGAAGGCGCGGGGGAGGACCCGGGGGTTCTCGAAGAGGAGGCCGCCGCCGTCCTCGTGGACGAGCTTCCAGCCGGCGGGGTAGTTGCCGCCGCGGCTGGCCAGGGCCCAGCGGACGTTCAGGAAGGAGAGGAAGGGGCGGTTCGCCTCGTCCACCCGGTTGAACCAGACCGGCTGGTGCTGGCACCAGAGGGGGTAGGTGTCGAAGAGGGGATGGAAGGTCATCGCCTCGTAGCCGCGGACGTCCTCGAGCTCGTAGAGGGCCGGGATGTTGGGGATGAGCGTGTAGCCGATGGCGGTGAAGCGCCAGGGCTCGGCCGTCTGGATATGGTCGAAGACCGGGAGCCGGGGGTGGATCGAGTCCGCATGGACGGTCGGGTAGACCGGACCCGCCTCCAGGCCGCGCTGGGCGAGGAGGAGGACGAGGCAGACCGCCACGGCGAGCCGCGGCCGGGAGCGACCGAAAGCGGCCACCGCGGCGACGGCGAGAAGGAGGGGGACGAGTTGCAGGGCGAGGTGGCCGCCCCGATACGAGGATGTGAGCCCGGCGCTCGCCATCCCTGGGCGGAGGAAGAGGAAGAGGCCGGCGAGGACGACCGCCGTCCCCAAAGCGGCAAGCACGAAGTCGCGGATACCCCCCTCCTCGCGCCGGGCGAGGAGCCGCTCGGTCCCCAGGGCGGCCAAGCCGGCGAGAGCGAAGGCGGTGAGGAAGATGAGCCGGTCGTTGACCCCGATGTCGAAGAGGGGGAGGGCGTCCAGGGCGTCGGTGACCCCGGCGAGACGGGTGAAGAGAGCGAGCCCCAGAAGGCCGGCGACGAGGAGCGGCCACTTCTCCCGCCGTCGCGAGGCGAGACCGAGGAGTGCCAGGGGGAGGAGGATCGTCCCGGCGTAGGCCGCCGGCTCGACGATCCCCGCCTGCCCGCTCTTCCCGAGGCCGGAGACGCCATAGGCGTAGGGCACCAGGCTCGTCGCCGTCCGCGACAGGCTGACCCCGGGAGCGAGCGACTTCTTCAGGTGAGCGAAGTAGGTGCTCCTAAAGTGGTGCTCCACGGTCTGCGGCAGGGCCTCGGCGAAGGGGAGGAGCTGCACGGCGGCGATCCCCAGGGTGAGCGCCCCGGCGAGGAGAGCCCAGCCGAGAGGGCGTCCCCATCTCCGCCATCCCTGGCGCCCTTCTTTACGGCTGGCCCAGGCGAGCTCGAAGAGGAAGTAGATGGCGCCGCCGGTCACCGCGTAGAGCAGGCTCTCTGGATGGCCGGAGGTGAGGTTGAGGAGGAGGGCGACGATGGTGAGGACGATCGCCCGCCGCGCCGTCGCTCCGGGGAGAGCGGCCGCCAGCCGGCGAAGGCCGAGGAGGAGCAGCGGATAGGGGGCGGCGGCGGGGGAGATGCTGTAGCCGGCGTAGAAGACCAGCCAGTCGCAGAACGCCCAGCCGCAGGCCCCGAGGAGCGCCGCGCCGTTCCCCACCCCGAGATCGGCGAGGAACAGATAGGCGGCGAGGAGAGCGAGGAAGGTGCGGAGCGCCATCTCGTAGGTCCAGGCCTGGGGGAGCGGCAGGAGGCAGCCGATCCAGGTCGCCGGATGGAGGATCGCCGCCTGCTGCACGGCGAGGAGCGGCTCGCCGGCGAGGAGGAACCGGTTCCACAGCGGCAGGTGCCCATGCCGGATCGCCTCGCGGGTGGCCTTCTTCCAGGCGATCGACTGGTAGGCGACGTCCCCCAGGGCGGGGGTCTGGGTCCCGGTGATCCCCAGGTCCGGGCCCCGCCAGGAGAACGGCGGCGACTGGTAGAGGATGTCGGCCGGCGCGTAGAGACGGGCGGTGAGGAAGGCCCGGCCGGTCAAGAGGAAGGGCGCGAGGGCGAGAAAGAGGGCGACCCGGCCGGGTATGGAGAGGACGAAGCGGTGGGCGAGCCAGAGGGCTACCGCCGCCGTGCCGAGATAGACGGCGAGGAGTCGCAGAACGAGGAGCATAGGGCGGGGATCATATCCGGAAGGCGCGACGGAAGCTCGGGCCCGAATTTAGGGCCGGTGATGGATCCGCTGGGCAAAAGCTAGCAAATCCTCCAGAATGGAGAAGGATCGCCCGGCTGCACCGTCCCCACCCTCCCCGAGGACGCCTGCCGCCCGGCCCGGAGGTACTGGCATGCGTCGGCTCGCTCTCCTGTGGATTCTCGCGTCTCCCTTCGTCCTCTCGCTCGCCGCTGCGGCCGAGAGCCCGATGCCTCCGATGGCTCCGAGCGGAGAGGGACAGAACGAAGTGGGCGATGTCGCCTTCGCCAATTCCGGTGCGGCGGCAGCCCAGGCGCCTTTCCTCCGCGGGCTGGCGCTGCTGCACAACTTCGAATATCCAGCGGCGGCGGAGCAGTTCCAGAAAGCGCAGGCGATCGACCCGAATTTCGCCCTGGCCTACTGGGGCGAGGCGATGACCTATACCCATCCGGTGTGGCAGCAGCAGGACGCCGAAGCGGCGCGCGCCGTTTTGGGCCGGCTCGGCAAGACCCCCGAGGCCCGGCTCCAGAAGGCGCCGACGGAGCGCGAGAAAGACTACCTGCGGGCGGTGGAGATCCTCTACGGCAGCGGTAGCAAGGAGGATCGCGATTTCCGCTTCGCCGATGCCATGGCGGGCCTCCATACCCGCTATCCGGACGATGTCGACGCCACCGCCTTCTATGCCCTGGCGCTCCTCGGCACCGCGCACCAGGGGCGCGACTTCGCCATCTACATGCGCTCGGCGGCGCTCTTGGAGGAGGTCTTCCCCGCTCATCCGCGCCATCCCGGGGTGCTCCACTATCTGATCCATTCCTACGACGATCCGATCCACGCCCCGCTCGGCATGCGCGCAGCCCGGCTCTACGGCAGCGTGGCGCCCTATGCCCCCCACGCCCTCCACATGACCTCGCACATCTTCGTCGCCCTCGGCATGTGGGACGAGGTGATCGCCGCCAACGAGCGGGCGATGGCCGTCCTCAATCGGCAGCACGCCGAGCAGAAAAAGCCCCACGTCGCCTGCGGCCACTATGTCAGCTGGCTCCACTACGCCTATCTCCAGGAGCGGCGGCTCGACGCCGCGGAGCACGAGCTTGCGGCCTGCCGGCAGATGGCGGCGGCCCTCGTGGCGACGGCCGCCAAGACGCCCGATCCGGACGAAGGTCAGGTCAATGCCTACGCCGAGATGCGGCTCTTCCACTGGATCGAGACGGGGCGGTGGAACCCCGCGGACGCCCTCGCTCTGCCGGCCGGGCGCTACGGCGAGGCGAAGTTCCTCTCCGCCTACGGCGACGCTCTCGCCGCCTCGACCGGCGACCTCGCCGCTTTCCACGCCGCCGCGGCGCGGCTCCGCCTGAGCCAGCGGGAACGGCTGGCGGAGATCGAGCGGGAAAAGAAGGCCGATCCCGCCGAGCGTCGCTATACGGAGATCGTCGGCCAGCAGGTCGAGGGCCTGGAGCGGCTGCGGGAGGGAAAGCCGGACGAGGGGATCACCCAGCTTGAGAAAGCGGCGGCCGCGGAGAGCGCCCTACCGCTGGAGTTCGGCCCGCCGGCGCTGGAAAAGCCGAGCTTCGAGCTCCTCGGCGACGAGCTCCTCGCCCTCGGCCGGAACGACCAGGCGGAGCGTGCCTACCGCTCCGAGCTCGCCCGCGCCCCCGGCCGCACCCGGTCGCTTCAGGGCCTCCTCCGCGCCCAGCAGGCACAAGGGGGGCAGGCCGCGGCCGCCGAGGAGACCCGGGCGCAGCTCCAGAAGTACGTTCGAGCGGCGCCGGGCAATTCCTCGCCGTGACCTGCCGATGAGCTCTCCCTGGCGTCCCCTGCTCTCCGGCGAGGATGCCGCGCGGGCCCTCGCGGCGGCGAGGGACATCGCCGCGGTCACCGCCCGCGGGGTCACCCACTACGACGACGCCCTCGCCCCGGAAGCGGTCCCGGTCTGGGAGAACGCGCTGAGCGGTGGCCGAGCGGGGCAGTGCCTTCTCCACGCCTACCTCGCTCTGCACGGCGAGGGCGATGCCAGCAATGCCAGCGATACCCATGCCGATACCGCCATCGACCTGCTCGACCGGGCCGCCGATGCCGCTGCGGCCCTGCGGATGAGCTCCAGCCTCTATCTCGGCTTTCCGGGGATCGCCTGGAGCGCGTCCCACCTGGCCGGGCGCCTGTTCACGGAGGAGGAGGACGGCAACCGCGAGGTGGATGAGATCCTCCTGCGCTCCCTGGCTCTGGGCCCCTGGGAAGGCACCTATGATCTTTTCAACGGCCTGGTGGGTTTGGGGGTCTACGCCCTCGAGCGGCTTCCTCGCCCCTCCGCTGTGCGCTGTCTGGAGGCCGTCGTCGCGGCGCTCGCCGGCCGTGCCGAGCCCACCCCGGAAGGGGTCACCTTCTTCAGCCCCATGAGCACTCTCAATCCCAAGTATCACCAGGTTTTCCCCCAGGGGGCTTATATCCTCGGCATGGCCCAGGGGGTGCCCGGAGTCGTCGCCCTCCTGGGCGCGGCCTGCCAGGCCGGCATCGCCACGGACGCGGCGCGACCGCTGCTCGAAGCCACCGTTTCCTGGCTGCTCGCGCGCGAGATGCCGCCCGACAGCGACTATCGTTTCCCCCATTTCCACTTCCCGGGGAGCGAACCCTACCGCAGCCGCATCGCCTGGTGCTTCGGGGATCTCGGCATCGCGGCCGGCCTCCTCCTCGCCGCGCGCGGCGCGGGCGAGCCGGCCTGGGAGAGCGCGGCCCGACGGATCGCGCTCGCCGCCGCCGCTCGCCCGCTCGCCACCTCCGCTGTCCCGGACGCCGGGCTCTGCCACGGGGCCGCCGGTGTCGGGCACGTTTTCAACCGGCTCTATCAGGCGACCGGCGAGGTGGAGCTCGGCCGTGCCGCGCGCTGCTGGTTCGAACGGGCTCTCGGCCGGCGCGAGCCCGGCCTCGGCATCGCCGGCTTCCGCATGGCTGCTGAAGGCGCCTGGGTGGACGAACCGGGATTTCTCGTCGGCGCCACGGGGATCGGCCTCGCCCTGCTGGCCGCGGTGTCCCACGTCGAGCCCGCCTGGGACCGGGTGCTGCTGATCTCGTCGTCCGTCCCGGTCTCCGGGGGCTCCGGTCCGCTCTGACCGTCCAGGGGTCTGGAAAGGTTATTCCGCGCGGAGCGCCGCGAGCGGATCGACCCGCGTCGCCCGCCGCGCCGGCAGCCAGTTGGCGAAGAGCGCCACCGCGGCGAGGAGGACGAGCACGCCGGCATAGGTGAAGGGGTCGGCGGCACCGACCTGGTAGAGCTGGCCGGCCAGCAGCCGGCTGGTGGCATACGCCCCGGCGAGGCCGGCGGCGAGGCCCAGTGCCACCGGTTGCATCCCCTGGCGGACGAGCATCCAGATCACCTCGCCCCGCCGGGCACCCAAAGCGATCCGGATACCGATCTCGTGCACTCGCTGGGTGACCGAATTGCTGACCAGGCCATAGACGCCGATCGCCGCCAGCACGAGCGCCAGGGCGGCGAAGATACCGAGCAGGAAGGTTTTGACCCGGCCCTCCGCCACCGACGACGAGACGACCTGCTCCAGGGTGTTCACCTTGTCGAGCGGCAGGTTGGGGTCGAGCTGCTGGACCGCCTGGCGGATCGGCGCGATGAGGCTCCTGGGATCGCCGGCCGTGCGGGCCACGAGCGCGGAGTTGGCGATCGGCATCTGGGCGAGCGGAAAGTAGATTTCCATTTCCGGCTTGCGGGCGAGCTCGTCGGAGCGCACCGCTCCCACGACTCCCACCACCTGCACCCGTTTCAAGGTCTCTGTCGGCTTGCCGAAGGCGATGCGTTGGCCGAGCGGGTCCTGCCCCGGCCAGATCCGGTCCGCCGTCGTGCGGCTGACGATCACCACCGGTGGGCTCCTGGGATCGTCCTGGGCGTTGAAGAGCCGGCCTTTCAAGTGGGGGATCTTCATCGTTCGGAAGTAGTCGGGGCTGATGAAATACCCGTTGGCGTTCTGTTGCTCCTCCGGCTTCGGCGCCGGGCGGCCCTCGGCGACGAAAGGGAAGAACTGGTTGCTGTCGGAGAGCGGCAGCGGATAGATGGCCGCTGCCTGCTGGACTCCGGGGAGGGTCCGGACGCGGGCTAAGACCTGCTCCCAGAACGCCGCCTGGCGCGAGGCGTCGGGATATCTCGCCGCGGGGAGCGACAGCCGCACGGTGATCACACCCTGCGGATCGAAGCCGGGATGGACCGCCACCAGCCGCGCGAAGCTCTGGATCAGGAGGCCCGCGCCGACCAGGAGCACGAGAGCGAGCGCCACCTCCGCGAGCACCAGGACGCTGCTCGCCCGGCGGGCGCGCCGGCCGCTCGCCACGGCGGGACCGCCCTCCCGGAGCGCCCCGTACGGATTGCCGCCGATCGCCGAGAGCGCCGGCACCAGACCGAAGAGGACGCCCGTCACCACCGAGACCAGGAGCGCGTAGGCGAGGACCCGGCCGTCGATGCCGATCTCCTCGGCGCGTGGGATGGCGTCGGGGTCGAGGGCGATCAGCAGGCGCGTGCCCCAGTGCGCGACGAGCAGCCCGAGAGCGCCGCCGGCGACGAAGAGGAGCGTGCTCTCGGCGACGATCTGTCGCACCATGCGGAGCCGCCCCGCCCCCAGGGCGGCGCGCACCGCGATCTCCCGCCTCCGGGCGCCCATCCTCGCGAGCAGCAGGTTCGCCACGTTGGTGCCGGCGATCAGGAGCACCACCCAGACCGCGGCCTCGAGCACGAGGAGCTGGGGCCGGACTTCCTCGACCAGGTAGTCTTGGAGGCGCGTGAGGGCCACCCCCCACGAGGCGTCCTGAGCCGGGAACTGCCGCTCCAGCCTCCCGGCGATCGCCGACATGTCGGCCTGGGCGCGCGCCAGGCTCACCCCGGGCTTGAGGCGCCCGATCACATGCAGATAGTGGCTGCCCCGGTCCTCTTTCGCATAGTCGAGCGCGAGCGGCACCCAGAGCTCTAACGCGCGGGGGAAATCGAACGTGCGCGGCGAGACGCCGACGACCGTATAGGGGAGACCGTCGATGGTGATCCGGCGCTGGAGGATTCCGGGATCGCCGCCGAAGCGCCGCCGCCAGAGAGCGGCGCCGAGCACCACCACCCGCTCTCCGCCGGGCCGGTCGTCCTGGGGCGCCAGCAGCCTCCCCGCGAGCGGCTGGACGCCCACGGTGCGGAAGAAGTCGCCGGTCACCGCCGCCCCGGCGAGCGCCTCGGGCTCCCCGCCATCGCCGGTCAGGGTGAAGCGGCGCAAGCGCATCGCGTCGAGGCTGGAAAAGACCCGGTTCTGCTCGCGCCAGTCCTTGAAGTTGGGAGGCGAGGAGGCGAAATCGGTCAACCCGAGCTTGGGCGCGTTGTCGACCAGGATCACGATCCGCTCCGACTGCGGAAAGGGGAGCGGTTTGAGGAGCACGCCATCGACGACGCTGAAGATCGCCGTGTTGGCGCCGGTGCCGAGCGCCAGGGTGAGCAGCCCGAGCGCAGCGACGGCCGGATGGCGCAGCAACGAGCGTATACCGAAGCGCAGATCCTGCCACCAGGTATCCATGCGAGCTCCCCCTAGGCGAGGCCCTTGCATCCTAGCATTCGCCCCGGGAGTGCGCTATGCTGTAACAGCAATAAACTGGCGCCTAGGCGCAAAAGGAGAGACCGTGAAAAAGAGAGACAAGCGGCTCCGCCTGTCGAAGGAAACCATCCTCAACCTGATGACGCCCGTCGAGGGGCAGAACCTGGTTGAGATCGCCGGGGGCTCCTGTACCGTTACAGGAGGTTCGACCGCGGGCGGTACTCGTCACGTTTGTTGCCTCCCCGATCCGTAGGGTTTTGCGCCGCGGCGCGCTGCTGGTAGCTCCGGTGCGCCGCGGCAGTTCCCCCCTGAACCGGCGGGCTCTCTTCCAGCCGCTCCGGCCGGTGGCGCCAGGATACGGCCGATCGCTGATCCGCGGCGGAGATCGCCATGCCGGGGTTCAGCCGGTTCAACTGCCATGGAACCGCAACACCGCGAGCGCGAGGGTAGGAACCGCGGCAGGATAGCGGTCGAGATCCGGGGCGAAAACGCGGAGCGCGCTCGCCGCCCGCTCGCGGTAGACCGCGTTTCCGGTCCTCTTGAACAGGGTCAGGAGGTCGAGGATGACGACCGCGTTGCCGGCGGGGACCGCCCCGTCGGTGATCGTTTTCGACTGGAAGAGGAGCCGGGGGTTGGGCCCGGCGGAGGTATAGCCGCCCTGGGGATCGCGGAGGCGCTGCTCCAACTCGGCCGCGAGCCGCTCGGCCTCCTGGTTCCAGCGCGGCTCGGCGGTCGCATCGGCGGCATCTGCCAGCGCCAGGAGCCCGCGGATCAGGTAGGCGTAGTCGTCGAGGAAAGCCGGGATCTTCGCCGCGCCCCCGCGGTAGGCGTGGAGGAGCGGGCCGTTTCCAGGGTGGAGCCTCGCGAGGACGAAGTCGGCGGCCTTCCGGGCGGCGGCAGTGTAGCGCGGCTCGCCGAAGCTCTTCCCGGCACGGGCTAAGGCGGCGATCGCCATGCCGTTCCAGTCGGTCAGCACCTTGTCGTCGATCCGCGGCCGCCGGCGCCTGGCCCGGGCGGCGCGGAGCTTGGCGAGGAGCGGCTCCAGCCGGGCGCTCAAGGCCTCCGGCGACAGGCCGAGCCTTTGAGCCTGCTCGGCGAGCGGGTGAGGGAGATAGAGGGTTCGCCGGTCAGTGGACCCGGTGCCGGGAAGATTGGGCGGACCGTCGAAGCCCAAGATCGGGGCGAGAAAGCGGAAATCCGCATCCCCCAGGACCCGCCGGAGCTCGGCCGTCGTCCAGACGTAGTAGGCGCCCTCTTGACCGTCGGTCTCGGCATCGATGGCGGACTTGAAGCCCCCTTCCGGGAGCGCCATCTCTCGGAGCAGGAAGTCGAGGGTGCCGCGGGCCAGCCGGGCGAGGTCCGGGTCGTGGGTCGCCGCCGCCGCCACGGTAAGGACCTCGGCCAGCTGGGCGTTGTCGTAGAGCATCTTCTCGAAGTGGGGGACCCGCCACTCGGCATCGAGGGTGTAGCGGTGAAAGCCGCCCCCGAGCTGATCGTAGATGGCCCCCTGGCCCATCTTCCGGAGAGTCGAGAGCACCATCTCGCGCGCCGCCAGGTCACCCCCTTCCGCCGTCTCCCAGAGGAAAAAGAGATTGCCCGGGTTGGGGAACTGCGGCGGTCCGCCGAAGCCGCCGGTCTGCGGTTGGTAGTGGCTCTCGAGGAGGGTCTTGGCCCGGTCGGCAGCGGCGACCGGCGGCGGCTCTGGGGCGGGGGCGCGGCTCTCTGCCAACGCGGTGCGGACCGCTCCGGCCACCTGTTCGGCGGTCGCTACGAGCGCGGCGCGGTGGCTCTCCCAGCCGCCTTGCACCTGGCGGAGGACCGTGCGGAAACCGGGGTTCCCCGCCTGGTCGTCGGGCGGCATGTAGGTCCCGGCGTAGAACGGCTTTAAATCGGGGGTGAGGAAGAGGTTGTTCGGCCAGCCCGGGCTGCCGGTCAGGACCTCGTTCGCCGTGATGTAGATCAAGTCGATGTCGGGTTGCTCCTCGCGGTCCACCTTGATGCTGACGAACCAGCGGTTCAGGAGCTCCGCGACGGCGGGCTTCGAGAACACCTCGCGCTCCATGACGTGGCACCAGTAGCAGCTGAAGTAGCCGACCGAGAGGAAGATCGGCTTGCCCTCCCGTCGTGCCCGGACGAAGGCCTCCTCCCCCCAGGGGTACCAGTCGACAGGGTCGTGGGCGTGGAGGAGGAGGTAGGGGCTCGACTCGCGGGCGAGCCGGTTGACTCCGCGCGCCGCCGCTTCGTGCGAACGGCCGCAACTCGCGAAGCAGAGCCCGAGGCAGAGCAGGAGGCCGAGGACGAACCCCGGAGCCGACCCTCGGCCCCAGCGGGAACCAGGTGCGGAGATCATCCGCTCTATTGGGGCTTCTTGGCCCAGGCCGGGAAGCCGGTCTCGTCGCGGAGCGCAAGGGTCTTGTCGCCCTTCGTGATCTGCCGGGCGAGGAGAGCGGGGATGCCGGCGACCTGCACCCTGGAGCCGATCACCTCGACCGCTTCCCCCTTGGCGAAGGTCATGCCCTGTCCGGTGAGGTAGACCGACGGTCCGGCGAAGACCTCGATCGTCTGCTGGCCCTGCTTGAGCAGGAAGTGGGTGCCCTGCACTCCGCCGGGAGTCTCGACCAGCTTGACCTCCAGGATCGGGCCCTTGAGCGTGGTCTCCGTCTTCTTGTCGTAGCGCGGCATGCCGCCCGTGCCGGCGGCGCCGGGAGCGGGAGCCGGGGCGGGGGCCTGGGCGAGGGCGAGGCCGGTCGAGAGCACCACGGCGCAGAGGGCGGCACAGAGAGTGGTAGAGAGACCGGCGAGGCTGAGCTGGGTGGGGCGGTTTTCAGGCATGGGTGTTCCTCCTGGGGAGGAGTCTCTCACAGGAGGAACGGGGAAGACCGAGGGTCTAGCGCCGCGCCACGACCCGGAGCCGCCGGGGGAGCGGGGCCGCCACCGTCGGGACGAGGACGACGGGCTCGGGGAGGGGCTCTCCCGGCGGCTCCAGCACCGCCGTCTTGAGCTCGTCGCGCTGCTGGCGCGAGAGGCGCCCGGCGGCCATGGCGAGGCCGCTCTGGCGCATGGCGAGGATCACCGTGAACTCGACCAGGATGAGAGCGATGCCGAGCGCCGACTCGCCGGTCGTCGCCACCAGGAGCGCCATGCAGCAGGAGCCGAGGACCACCACGTAGATGGTCCCCACGATCCGCGAGCGGCGGCTGCCGAAGTGCGACAGCAGGTGGTGGAGGTGGTTGTGGTCGGCCCGGAACATGCGGAGGAAGCGCGAGGTCAGGGGGCCCTGGGCGCGATCCAGGAAGCGTACCGCCATGACGAGGAGGGTGTCGATCACCGGCACCCCGAGGGCGAGGATGGGGACCAGGATGGCGACCGCCGCCGGGGCCTTGAGCGAGGAGTGGATGGAGACCGCGCCCAGGAGGAAGCCCAAGGTCAGCGACCCCGAGTCGCCCATGAAGATGCGGGCGGGCTCCCAGTTGTGGCGGAGGAAGCCCAGGCAGGCGCCGGCGGTCGCCGCCATCAAGACCACCGAGCCGGGGTTCCCCTGGAGGACGGCGTAGATGAGGAGCGAGGTCGAGATGATCGTCACCACCCCGCCGGCGAGCCCGTCCAGGCCGTCGATCAGGTTGATGGCGTTGGTGACCCCGGCGATCCAGAGGAGCGAGACGACCGAGCCCCAGAGCCCCAGCCGCACCTCCCCGAGAAGGGGCAGCCGCAGCACCTCGAACGACCAGCCCACCCGGACGAGGAGCCAGGCCGCGACGAGCTGAAAGAGGAGCTTCTTGCCGGGCGAGACCCCGACCAGGTCGTCGACGACGCCGACCAGGAAGACCAGGGCGGTGCCGAGGGCGAGAGCGGCGACCTCGGCGCGCGGGATGTGGGCGCCCCACTCACTCCAGCGCGCGACGGCCGCGGCGCCGGCGGCCACGGCGAGCCCGGCGGCGATGGCGACCCCGCCCAGGCGCGGCACGGTGCTCGATTCGATGCCGGCGCTCGCCGGGGAGGTTGAGGGCGCGGAGCGCTAAAGCGATCCGGGTGATCGTGGGGACGAGGAGGTTGGTCACCAGTCCCGCCAGGACAGCTGCACCGAGGGCGTAGAACAAGATGTTATTCATGCAACCATGAACCTCTGGCTCGCCGGCCGCGCCTCCGGCAAAACGGTCAAGATTGTTTACTGATCGCGAGTTATGCGCGCATTGTAACCGAAAAATGGGCGAAGCGCCCACTCTTGCTTTAGCGCCAGCGAAGAGTCTGCGAATCGGCCCGGTCGGCGATCGTCTCCAGGGCCCGGGCGAGCCCCTCGGCATCCCCGGTGTCGATCCGCTGGTAGCCCGCCGCCCCCGCCGGAGCGGCGAGCCGGTGGACGTCCGAGCGCGAGCTGCCGACGTAGAGGATGTCCTTCCCGGAGGCGAGGCAGCCATAGATCTTGGAGGGGAGGACGTAGCCCACGAACGGATCGCGGAGGGTGATCAGGTGGGCGTCCGGGGTGACGAGGAGCCTGGGGAGGAGCGGCAGGGGGACGGGGTGGCTCCGGTGCAGCGGCAGCCCTAAGTCGCGGAGGGCGCTCTCGACGAGGTCGGCCTTGGCGCCGGTGGCGTTCAGCCAGAGCCCCACCCGGCCGGAGCCGGAGCGGTGGTGGAGCCGGTAGCCGGCGACGAAAGTGGCATGGTCGTGGGCGACCCCGAAGTTCCCCGAGTAGAGGAGGAGGGCGCGGCCGGCGAGCTCGGGCGGGCGGTCGAGCGGCGGGGTGCCGGGCGGGATCGCGACCGGCGAGGGGTCGCGTTTCAAGACGATCCGGGAGTCCGGAATCCCGATTTCGTGCAGCCGCTGCCGCTGGTCCTCGCCGAGGACCTCGAAGGCGTCCACCCGCCGCCGGAGCGCCACGGTCAGCCGGTAGAAGGCGCGGAGAGCCGCCGGAACCTGTCCGCCATCCGAAATCTCGGCCATCAGGACCTCGGGATGGAAGTCGGTGATCCGATAGACGAGGCGCTTGCCGAAGAGCAGGCTCCAGGGCGCCACGAAGTGGAGGAGGAACGGCGGGCTGCCGGTGAGGAGGATCTCGTCGGCCGCCCGGAGCGCGCTCCGCACCGCCCAGAGGAGCCGCAGGTTGGTGCGCGCCGTCCACAGGGCGCGGGTGCGGAGGTTGGCGCGGTCGTAGGTCGGCGCCGGGAGCCGGACGATCCGCAGGCGCCCCTTCCCCACGGTCTCCACTGCCGCCGAGCCGCCGGTCGAGGAGAGCCCGGCGAGCACGACATCTTCACCGGCGGCGGCGCGCTCACGGGCGAAGAGGAGGCTGTACTGGCCCACCGCGCCGAAGTCCGGGGGGAGCCAATCGCAGAGATAGACCAGCCGGCGCAAGGGGTCCCGCGACGCAGCCTGCTTAGCGCTCGGTGAGCATCTCGGCGAGGTAGCCGCCGACCGTCTCCCGCTCGCGGCTCCCGAAGTACCAGTCGATCGTCCGGTGGAGGCCGTCCATGAACTTCATCCGCGGCTCCCAGCCGAGGAGCTCTCTGGCGAGGCGGTTGCTCGCCACCCGGTTCAAGGGGCCGGTCGGCATGTGGGGGAGGAATTTGATCTCGGCCTGGTGGCCGGTGTAGCGGAGCACCTCGTGGACGGCGTCGATCACCCGCGTCCGCTCCTCGGTCCCCAGGTTGATCGCCGTCCCGTCGTCGATCGTCTCGGCGGCTAAAACCATCCCGCGGACGATGTCGCCGACGTAGGTCCAGTTGCGGATCTGAGTGCCGTCCCCCCAGACCTCGAAGGGGTCCTGGCGGACGAAGGCGCGGGCGATCATGGCGATGACCGCGTGGTTCTCGACCCCGCGCTCGCCGTAGACCGTGAAGAAGCGGCAGGAGGCCGACTTGAACCCGAGGTCGCGGTGGTAGGCGGCCAAGGTCATCTCGGTCATCAGCTTGGCCCAGCCGTACATGTTGTCGGCCTCGTAAGGCGGCCCCACCATCTCTTCTTTGAGATAGAGCTCTTTGCTCACGTCCTGCTGCAGGTAGTTGGGGTAGACGCAGCCCGAGGAGGCGAAGACGAACTTCTCGGCTCTGGCCTCATACGCCGCCTTGATCAGCATCCCGTCGAGGGCGAGGTTCTGCGAGCAGGCGGCCTGGTGGAGGTCGACGTAGCCGCGCCCGCCGTGGATGGCGGCTAAATGAAAGACGACCTGCATGCCGTCGACGGCCTGCTGGGCGACCCCGGGGGTGAGGAGGTCGGCCTGCAGGAACTCGACGACACCGGAGTCGAGATGCCCCTGGATGTTGGCCAGATGGCCGCTCGTCAGGTCGTCGACCACCCGGATGTGCCGGGCGCCGTTCTCGACTAAGAGGTCGATCAGGTGCGAGCTGATGAACGAGGCCCCGCCGGTGACGAGGACCCGCTTCTCCTTCCAATCCATGGGACGCAATCTCCGTAGATCGTTCAAGCACTTGTTGCTAGAAAGCGGAGGCAGAAGTGTAGCATGGCCGACGGATAGAATCCCTTCTATGGAGCCCCGGCCCGTCAGCACCCTCCTCGGCCACGCCCATGTCCCCATGGCGCTCCTCTGCCTGGGGAGCCTGCTCCGCGAGTCGGCCGAGCCGCTCCGGCTTCAGATCCACGACGACGGCTCGCTCACCCGAGAGGACCTGGAACGCCTCGCCGCCGGCCTCAGGGAGCCGGCGGTGGTCTCCCGGCGGGAGGCCGACGAGCGGCTGGAGGACCTCCTGGGCGTCCACCCGGCGTGCCGCGCCTTCCGCCGCGAGAACCCGCTGGGCCTGAAGCTTCTCGACACCGTCCTCCTCGCCCCGGCCGGCGAGCTCGCCTACTGCGATTCGGACGTCCTCTTCCTCCGCCCGTTCGCGGGTCTCTTCGCCTTGCCAGAGGGGGCCGGCGCCCTCTTCATGCACGATTCCCAGAACGCCTACTCGGTCCGCTCCTGGCACCTGCTCAGGGAGCGCCGGCTGCGGCTCGCGGCGCGGGTCAACTCCGGCGTCATTACCTTCCGCAGCCAGCTCTTCGACCTCGATCTTCTGGAGTGGTTTCTGGGGCACCCGGAGTACCGCTTCGCGCCGGTCTGGGTCGAGCAGACCGCCTGGGCCCTCCTCGGCCAGGCGGCCGGCTGCCGGCTGCTCGATCCGGCGGCGGTCGCCTTTCCTGCCGCCGGCCGGGCCCCCGCGGCGGGGACGGTCGCCCTCCACTTCGTCAGCCCCCGGCGGGCGCTCTTCCCGCCGCTCGCAAGTGCGCTCGGCGAGCGGCCGCCGCGTCTTCCGGCGGCATCGGCGGCGTCGGCCGCGCGGGCCACGCGGGCCACGCCGGTCGCGCCGGTCGAAATTCGGAGCTTTGCGGCGGCACGGCTCACCCCTCTGGGGCTGGCGACGACCGAGGCCCGCAGGCGGCTCGGCCGGCTCCTCGATCAGCGGTTCAGATAAGCGATCGAATCTCCCCCGTTCAAGCCCACGGCATAGCCGCGTTCGACTAGAGAGGCGACGCAGTCGGCGTGCTCCCGGCGGCTCAGGTGCTTGTGCTCGAAGGCGATGATGTGGGCCTTGAGCCCGGCGGCCTGGAACAGTTGGATGATCTCGAAATCGCCGCCCTCGGCATCGATCTGCAGGAGGTCGATGGTCTTCGACGGCGGTAGCGGCAGCTCGTCGAAGCGGACGCACTGGACCAGCTCGGTCTCGACGAGACTCTCGATGTCCGGGATGACATCGCCATGCTTGACCACGGTGTCGCGGCGGAACGAGGCGACCTGGGGGGCCCAGGAGGGGAGGTCCGGGCGGCCGCCGCGGATCTTGTAGAGCGGCCGGAGCCCGCTCTCGGCGGCGACCGCGGCGTTCAAGAGAGTGAGCTGGGGCTGGTCTCCGTAGGTGGCGGAGAGCGCCGCGAAGGCCTCTTTCTGGGGTTCCAGGAGAATGCCGCGCCATTTGAAGCGGACGACGAAGTCGTGGATCGGATCGTTGGCGAGGCCGTCGAAGGCCCCCACCTGGATGAAGAAGAAATCCTCCGGCGCCGGTTGGACCCCCTGTTGGATCAGATGATGGGCGAGGACGTGTTCGAGCGTCAGCCGGAGCTCCGCCTCGCGCTGCTTCAAGAGCGGAGCGGGCAGCCGGCGGAGCTGGAGACTGAACCGGGCCAGGCTCGCCTTGAGGAGATCGGTGGGCCGGAGGGTCATTTCGCAGCGGATCGGAGGACCCGCCAGCCTCGCGGCGCCAGGCGGGCGAGCACGGAGCCGGGGTCGCGGGTGGCGAGGAAATTCGGCGCTTCGAAGCCGGGGAGGTGGGGGGCGCCGTTCGGCTCCGACAGGATGAGACCGCGGAGGTCCCTCCCCAAGGCGAAGACGCGGTAGCCGTAGCCGGCGAGAAGCTCGGCGAGGCCCGCTCTCTCCGGGGCATAGGCTTCGTAGACGAGGCTCTACGATCCGCCCTTCCCGGAGGGAGTCGGCGGCGCCCTTCAAGACCTGGCCCTCGCCACCCTCGACGTCGATCTTGACCAGGGCGGCGGTCCGGCCCTGGAGGACCTGGTCGAGGGTCGTCATCGAGGTGGGGAGAGGGGACTCGCGGTCGGTGATCCGGGCGGTGCCCTGATTGCCCGCGAAGTCGTCGCCGCAGTCGAGGTAGCACGGGCCGATTCTCTCGCCGAGGGCCGCAGGATAGGTCTCGACGGCGGCCGTCGACTTCCCCTCAAACCGCCGGACGTTCGCGCTCAGGTTAAGGAAGACCTGGGGGTGGGGCTCGAAGGCGAGCACCCGTCCGGACGGCCCCGCTCGGAGGGCGAGGAGGCTCGTCATGTAGCCGATGTTGGCGCCGACGTCGATCGCCAGGTCGCCCGGAGCGAGCAGCCGCCAGAGGGTCTCGCTGACGGCGAGATCGTAGAGGCCGAGGCGCTCGATGGAGCGGCCGATGTCCTCTCGCGTGTCGACCTCGATCGGGAGACCCCACGGCAGGGTGACGAGGACCGGCCCGGGAGGGGAGGGGAAGATCCCCTGGAGCAGCCGGCGGGCGCCCTGGCGGGGCCTGAAGAGATAGTGCGGTTTGAGGATGCGCTCGATCATGATGGCCGTCCGGCGGGTCGCGACGACCGGCTAGCCGCCGCTGAAGGCACCCTTCGGCTTCTCCCGCCGGACGACCTCCCCCGCCCCCCGCTGCCGGTTGAGCCCGGCCCGGGTCCGCCCCTCCGCGGTCCGGTAGAGCTCCAGGCCGCGGTACATGTCGCAACCGGCGCAGGTGGCGTTTAAACCTCCCGCCGTGAAGCTCTCCCGCAGCCGCTTCATCTCCGCGCTCGTCCAGATCTCGACCAGGCTCCGTTCGCGGAGGTTGCCGATGCCTAAATCGGCGACGGCATCCATCGCGGCGACGCAGCTGCAGGCCATCACCGTCCCGTCGGGGAGGACGATGGGGCCGTTGTAGAGCTGGACGCAGGTTTCGCGGCGGTCGGTCACCACCCGCAGGCGCATGCCCGCCGGCAACGCCTCGCGGGTGACCCGGCCGCCGGCGGAGGTGAAGGACCAGGTGAAATCGACGTCCGGCCGGTAGGCGAGGATGGGCTGGAAGTCCGGGTCCTGCATCACCTCCTCGAGCGGCCTGTCGGTACGCAGGCCGATCGTGAGCGTCAGCGGCTCCGCCCGCTCGCTGTTCTGGCGGGCGAGCTCGAGGACGTTCCGGCGGCAGCGCTCGTAGGCGCTGGAACGGTAGATCCGGCGGTAGGAGGCGGCGTCGAACCCGGAGGTGCTGATGGTGATCGAGGTGAGCCCGGAGGAGAGGACCTCGCCGATGCCGTGCTGGTCGAGGAGGATGGCGTTGGTCGTCACCCAGATGCGGTCGATCTGCGGCTGGGCCCGGAGGTAGCGGACCCGCTCCAGGAAGTCGGGGTGGATGAGCGCATCCCCCACGATCGGGGTGAGGCCGACGCTCCCCCCGCCGCTCGCGACGAAGTCGTCGACGGCCTTTTTGAAGATCTCCTCCGGCATGAACTGCACCTCCCGCTCCTGGAACTGGTAGGGGCAGAAGAGACAGTTCGCGTTGCAGAGGTTGGTCAATTCCAGGTGCAGCTCGAACGGGCGGAGCGCCATGCCGGCGAGGGTGTCGTCCAGCGGATAGAGGCGCCCGACGAAGCTGTCGGCCTTCCGCCGCAGGACCCGGCCGGCCTTTTTGAGGAAAACGCGGTTCGGCAGCTTCATCGGTGGTCCCTCTCCGGTGGTCCGGGAATCACGCCGTTGGCCAGGAGACTGGCAGATCCTGCGGGTCGCGGGAGGCGGCGAGGAAGTGGACATCGTAGAGACCCTCGACCTCGGAGAGGATCGCGGGGCCGACGGGACCGAACCCCCCGGGATGGATGCGAGGGCTCACCTTGGCGACGCAGGCATAGCCGAGGCCGTCGAGGATCGACAGCACGCGGCGGGCCACCGCGGCGCCGTGCAACTCGATGAGGAGCCGGGGGCCGCGATCCCGTAGCAGGCGGTCGGCTCCCGCCAGCAGGAGAGCCTCCGCCCCCTCGACGTCGATCTTGATCACGTCGGGGAGGGGCAGGCCCTCGGCGACGAGGCTGTCGAGGCGGCGGCAGGCGACCCTGGTGACCAGGGGGCCGAGGCCGAGATTCTGGCGGCCCACGCACGGCTCTCCTCCGGTCACTTGGCTCAAGGTTCCCGAGGTGGACTGCATGTCGTCGACCTGGAACTCGGCGGCGCCGTCCTGGTCGCCCAGTGCGACCGGGAGGACCGTCACCCGGGAGGCGATATCGCCGAGGGCGAGGTTCCTCGCCAGGAGGTCACGGTTCGACGCCACTGGCTCGAAGGCGATCACCTGGCTCGCCCCGAGGGCGGTGATCAGGTAGCGGGAGTAGAGCCCGAGGTTGGCGCCGGCATCGTAGACCACGTCTCCGGTGCGGACGAGATGGCGCAGCATGGCGAAGGGGAAGCTCTCGCTCTCCAGGGGATCGCGCAGCCAGAAGGAGCGATGACGCCGGAGGTGGATGCGCAGCGGCCCGAGGCCCGCGACCTCCACCGTCCAGGGCAGGTCGGGGACGAGCCGAAGGGCCCAGCGGCCGAGCCGGGGGTGGCTGCGCAGCCGGTAGGCAAGAGAGCGGATGGGGCCGAGCATCGGTTCTCCAGCTACCCTCTGCGGACGACGACGTCGCCCAGGACCAGCCGGTCCATGCGGGTGCGCAGGAAGCAGTCGAGCGCCTCGCCGGGGGTGTTGACGATCGGCTCGTTCTCGTTAAAAGAGGTGTTGAGGAGCATGGGGACGCCGGTCCGCTCGAAGAAGGCATGGATCAGCTTCCAGTAGCGCGGATTGGTGCGCGCCGAGACCGTCTGCAGGCGGCCGGTGCCGTCGACGTGGGCGACGGCGGGGATGAGCGGCCGCTTCTCGGGGCGGATGGGGTAGACCTTGATCATGAACGGGTCGGGGTAGCCGATCGTGAACCACTCGGCCGTCCGCTCCTCTAAGATCGAGGGGGCGAAGGGGCGGAACGACTCGCGGCGTTTGATCTTCAGGTTCAAGAGGTCCTTCATGTCGCCCCGCCGGGGATCGGCGAGGATCGAACGGTTGCCGAGGGCCCGCGGCCCCCACTCCGAGCGCCCCTGGTACCAGCCGACGACGGCGCCGGCCGCGATCGCCTCCGCCGTCGCCGCGGCGAGATGGTCTTCGTCCGCCACGGTCTCGACCTGGACTCGATCCGAAGCGCCCTCCCGGCGGAGATCGTAGATCCCATCCCGCCCCCCAGATTCCGGGAGACGTTCGGCGAGAGCCTGCCGGATCTCCTCCATGCCGTAGCGCGGGCCCCAGTAGCAATGATCCATCACCCACTCCCGGCGTCCGCCATGGACCGCGTGGTGGACGTAGAGGGCCGCCCCCAGGGCGGTCCCGGCATCGCCGGCCGCAGCCTGGATGTAGACGTCTTCAATGTCGGTCTGCTCGAACAGTTTACCATTTGCGAGCGAGTTCATGGCACAGCCGCCGGCGAGCGTCAGCTTTTTGAGCCCCACCCGCTTCTGGAGCGCCCGGACGAGGGCGAAGAAGCGCTCCTCGTAGACCCGTTGGAGCGAGGCGGCGAGGTCCATGTGCCGCTGGGTGAGCTCCTCGTCCGGCCGGCGCCGGGGTCCCAGAAGCTCTTCTAAAGCCGGGGTGAAGACGATCCCTTGAGTCGGCGCGCCGTCCTCCCAGCTCATCTCGACTCCCTCCGAAAGATGGCGGAAGTAGCGGAGGTCGAGCTGGAAGGTGCCGTCGGGCCGGCCCGGCACGACCTGAGCGATGCGGTCGGCGAATCTGGGCTCGCCGTAGGCCGTAAGGCCCATCACCTTGTACTCGTCGCCGAAATGGAGGAAGCCCAGGAACTGGGTGAGCGCGGTGTAGAAGAGCCCCAGCGAGTGCGGGAAGCAGACCCGCTGCAGCACCTCGATCGAGCTTCCCCGGCCGACCGCCAGCATGGTCGAGACGAAGTCGCCGAAACCGTCGACGGTCAGGCAGAGGGCCTCCTCGAAGGGCGAGCAGAAGAAGGCGGAGGCGATGTGGGCCAGGTGGTGCTCAACAGCATGGAGCCGGGGCGCCTTCCCGCCGAGAGTGCTGGCGATGCGCGCTTCGAGGGTGCCGATCTGGGCCAGGTTCTTGACCCGCGAGGCGGCCCGGCCGAGGCTCCGCGGGTGGGTGAGGGCCAGGGCTGCCTTCTGCAGGAGGTAGGCCCGGGGCTGCCGCGACACCGCGAGGTCGGTGATGTTGGCCAGGTCCCGCAGCATTGCCGGCATTGCCGCCCGCCTCCGCCAGGCAGAAGCGGAGCGCCTGCTCCGGGAAACCCGCCCAGTGCTTGATCCGGCGGAAGCGCTCCTCCTCGACCCCGGCGACGAAACGGCCGTCGACCACCGCCGCCGCCGAGGCGTCGGCGTGGAAGGCCGAGAGGCCCAGGATGCGCCGGGTCATGACTTTCTCCCTGGACCCAGGCGCCGCTTCACGGCCGCTCCTCGCGCCGGCTCTCCCGCAGCAGCTCGGCGAGACGCACGTCGACCACCAGCCGGAACCAGAAGGCCTGGAGGAAGTGGAAGAGGAACCCCGTCCCGCCGTCCAGAATCCCGAGCAGGAAGAAGTAGCGATAGAGGAAATAGAGGCAGGGCCGCAGGAAGAGCGGCATCCGGTAGTAACGGGTCTTGAGCCAAAGGGTCCTCTCGTCCGCGGTGCCGAAGAAGCGCGGGGTGAGTTTCCAGGGGAGATTCTGCCGGCGCCGCAGGAGCTCCTCATGGGCGAAGGCGTCGGCGTAGCGCAGGTGCTTTTGGAGATAGAAGAGGATCTCGTCCTCCTTTTTGTTCCACTCTTCGAGCGGCTGCCGCAGCCGGCCGACTTTCCCCCGCACGTAGACCCGGGTGTCCTGCTCCACGGGGTCGAGCTCGGAGCGGCTCCTTCTGAAGAGCTTCAGGAGGTACTTGCTGCCATAGCCGCCGAAGCGCAGCGGGTGACCGCGGAAGATCTGGCGGCGGCGGATGTAGAAGCCGCTCTCCAGGATCTCGGCAGTCTGCGCGGGGTCGAGGAGCGCAGCGATCTCCTGCCGGAGCGCCGCGGGGACGGCCTGGTCGGCCTCCAGGATCAGCACCCACTCGTTGCGGAGAGGCAGGTGATCGAGCGCCCACTGGAAGATCCAGGGGATGATCCGGGTGTGGTCGTAGGGGAGCTCGACGACCGAATCGGCATAGCGGCAGGCGATCTCTTTCGTCCGGTCGGAGCTCTCCGAGTCGATCACGAAGACCTGGTCGGCCCAGCCGTGGACGGAGAGGAGGCAGCGCTCGACGTTTCTCTCTTCGTTGCGGGTAACGACGAGGACGGAGAGGGGGATCACCAGGAGGCTCCGGCAGCGTGGGCCGCGGCGCGGGCGGCGGCCTCCTGCAGCGACCGCCAGGCCGCGGGGTAGTCCCAGTGGGCGAGGACGGCGCGGCTCGCCGCCGCGACCGTCGTGGGATCGAGGGCCAGGGCCGCCTCGACGCGCCGCGCCAGGGCGCGCGGGTCGCCGGCCGGGTAGACCCCGCCGTTTCTCCCCGCGATCACGAGGTCGTGGGCGGCGCCGACCCGCGACGAGGTGACGACCGGCAGGCCGCAGGCGAGCGCCTCGGCGACCGACACCCCCCAGCGCTCCTCCTGGACGGGGTGGACGAAGAGGTCGGCGGCGGCGTAGAGCGCCGGCAGCTCGCCATAGGGGACGTAGCCGAGGAAGCGCACCCGGTCGGAGCCAAGCCCGGTGGTACCGCCGATAACCTCGACGAGGCGCTCGAGCTCGGGGCGCGCCGGGCCGTCGCCGGCGAGGAGGAGATGGACGTCGGCGGGGAGAAAGGGGAGGGCGCGGACGAGGTCCCACGGCGCTTCGCGGGGGCTCAGCTTGGCGACCGCGAGGACGGCCTTGGCGCCGGCCGGGAGGCCGAGCCGCGCTCGCGCCGCCGCCCGCTCGTCGGGGGTGAGCCTTGAAGCGGCGCGGAAGTGCTCGCCGTCCACCGCATAGGGGAAGAGCCCGGTGCGCTCGGACGGCACGCCGCAGGCGGCGAGGTAGTCGAGGGTCAGGGTGCCCACTCCCAGGAAGAGGTCGTAGAGGCGGAGCAGGAGGGCCGAAAAGAGCAGCAGCTTGCCCGTCCCCGGACCCGCGGCATCGTCCCATAAGACGGAGTCGAGGCGGAGCGCCGTGGGAACCCCGGCCTGCCGGGCGACGGCGGTGGCCAGGAGGTAGGCTTTCTGGGTGTAGCCGTTGACGACCAGCAGGTCGCAGCGCTCCCGGGAGATCTCCGCGGCGAGCCAGCGCCGGCGGCCGCGCGGCGGGCAGACCGCGTACGGATAGCCGCCCAGGAGGTCGATCCCCCAGGCGACCTCGTGGCCCAGCTCGGGGTCGAAGACCGGCCGGGCGACGTCCTGGCCGGTGAAGAGAACGCGGAGCTCCGCCGAGCTGGCGGGCTGTCGCCGCATAGCGGAAGAAGGGCGCCTCGAACTGGGTGGGCCGCTCGACGAGAAAGGTGATCTTCACGCCGCCACTCCGAGGACCGCTGTGTAGACCGCTTCCATCCGTTCCGCGATCGTCGCCCAGCCGAAGCGCCGAGTTGCCGCCTCCGCTCCGCGCCGGCCCATCTCGGCCCGGCGCTCCGGGTCGTCCAGCAGCTCGCGGAGCGCGCTGCCGAGGCTACTGGGATCGCCCGCCGCGACGAGTCCGGCGCCGGTTTCGCGGACGACCCCGGCGAGCCCCACCTCCGGGGTGACGACGACCGGACAGCCGGCGGCCATCGCTTCGAGGACGGCGTTGCCGAAGTTCTCCGAGTAGGAGGGGAGGACGAGCGCCGCGGCACCGGCGAGGAGGGCGGCCTTGTCGGCGCCGTGGACCGGCCCCAGGAAGAGGACGCGCTCGGCGACCCCGGTCTCGCCGGCGAGCTGTTCGAGCGGCGCCCGATAGCCCTCCTCGTCGTTGCCGGCGATGGCGAGCGTCGCTTCGGGGACCTGGGCGAGGGCCGGGAGCAGCCGGTCGAGCCCCTTTTTCCAGCTCACCCGGCCGAGGTAGAGGAGGAGCGGCGGCCGGGCGAGCGCGGCGCGCACGGCGGGGGAGAGAGCGGCATCGCCGCCGGGCGCGGGCGCCGGCTCGACCCCGTTGGGGACGACGTGGACGGCAGGGAGCCGGAGACCGAGCCGGGCCGCCTCCTCCCCTTCGAGCGCGCTCGTCACGTGGAGGCCCGCCGCCCGCCCGACCGTCCGGCGCTCGGCGAGCTCGATCCACAGGCGCTTCCGGAGCCAGCCCCGCCGGCGCAGGAGATCGCCGACCAGCATGCCGCGCGGGGCGAGGAGGTAGGGGACCCCGGCGCGCCGGGCGGCGCGGGCGGCGGCGGAGGTCGGCCAGAGGAAGACCGAGTGCAGGTGGACGAGGTCGGTCGCCGGCATGCGCCCGGCGAGGGCGGCCCCCATGGTCGGCGAGCGGTAGAGCCGGCGGGGGGCGGCTACCGGGAAGTACCAGACGGTCACCCCCTCCAGCTCGACCGGCCTGCCGAGGGGAACGTCGAGCCGCCCCGTGCCGTGGACGTCGGTGGTGAAGACGGTGACCTCGTGGCCGCGCGCCGCGAGGGCCTTGGCGAGCCCATGGACGGCGTAGATCGGGCCGCCGTGCCGCCAGGCCGGCAGGTAGGTGGGAACGACGTGGAGGATTCTCACCGGTTGCCCTCGGGCACCAGCGCACGGATCAGGTCGGCGAAGCGGCGACGGTAGGCCGGCCAGGTGGCGGCCTCGGCCGAGCGGCGGCAGTCGGCCCGCATGCCGCGCACGGCCTCGCCGTTTCGAGCGCACCAGAGCATCCGCTCGGCCAGGGCGGCGGCGTCCTCCGCGGGAACGATCCAGCCGTTCCTCCCCGGCTCCACGAGGGCCTTGGCGCCGACCTTTTCGGAGACCAGGACGGGCAGGCCGGCCGCCAGGGCCTCCGCCACCACCATGCCGTAGGAGTCGTTGCGGGAGGGGAGCACGAGGCAGTCGGCCTGGCGGAACTCTGCCGCCAGCTCGCGCTGGCTGACCGGGCCCCTGAAGAAGATGCCGGAGTCCGGCGCTTCGGCCCCGAGGAGGCCGAAGGCATCGCCCTTCGGGCCGACGATCCGCAGCTCCACCCCGCTCTCCGCGGTACGGACCCGGCGGAAGGCGTCGAGCAGGAGATCGAAGCCCTTGCGGTGGATCGTCGCTCCGGAGAAGACGAAGCGGAGGCCGCCGCGCGTCTCCTCGCCGGTGCTCGTGGGCGGCGTGAACAGGCCGATGTCCGCCCCCAGGGGCACAGCGTGCACCCGCTCGGCCGGCACCCCAGCTTCCAGGTAGGTCTCCCGCGCCAGCTCCGAGACGGTGAGGATGTGATCGGCGAGCTCGATCTCCAGGTCCTTCACCCGGATCACCCGCCGGTGGAGGGCCGGTGGGTCGGTCGTGCCGTGCAGCCGGTCCTGGGCCTGATGATGGAGCGAGGGGGCGTCGAGGAGGGTCGTGATCCCCAGCCGGCGGGCCCTCTCGAAGGTAGTGAGGGCCGAGATTTCGCAGGCAATGCAGGCGATGACCGCGTTCGGCATCCTGCTCCGGGAGCCGGCCAGGCGCCGCGCCGCCCAGCGGTCGAACCGCCGGCAGGCGCAGTAGTCGGCCCAGGCGGCCCCGCGCGGCGGGAGGAGGAGGTCGCCGAGCCGGCGGAGCGCCGGGGTCTGGGGGTGCCAGACCGCCCGGACGGGATCGAGTGGGACGGGCTCGTAGCGCTCCAGGTGCCGCCTGAGAGCGGCCGGGACCCGCGCCACCTGCTCCGCCACGGCGGGGACGCCGGCCCAGTAGCCGGCGAGGAGGCCCGCCTCGTCGAGCGCGAGGGCGGCCTGGTGCGAGTGCTGCCTGCCGGGATGGGTCACCAGGGCTCTCATCGGGTACCGGGGGAACCGGGGGTAGCGGTGGGAAAGGCCGGCTGAAGTCGAACGGCGGATAGGGCCGGGACGGCGGGGGTGTGGGGGGGATCGGCGGCAACCGTGCGTCGGGGCGCCCGGGTGGGTACCGCGGCGTCGGCCGGCCGGTCGAGCCGCATCACCGTCATCAGGAGGCCGCCCAAAAACCAGTAGTAGACGTCCGCGGTGACGTCGAACACGAGGTTGCCGGGGAGCTGAGCGAGAAAGAAGAGAAAGGCCGCGATGGCGAGCGCGCGGTGGAAACCGGTGCGCAGCGCAAAGACCTGGCGGAGAGCGAAAAAGATCAGATAGATCCGCACCCAGTAGACGAGAAGGAAGCCCACCGGGCCGAGCTCGAGCATGATCCGGCCGGACTCGACCTCGGTGATGAGACCGTCCAGCCAGCTGTAGGGGGCGATCCCCTTGGTCACCGCCGCGGCGGTCTGGTGGGTGGCCCCGATGCCATAACCGAACGGACCGGCATCCCCGATGATTTCGAAGGGGGAGAGGAACGGGGCGGAGTAGCGGGAGGAGGAATCTGAGGAGCCGAACGCCCGGTCCTGGAAAGCTTCGAGAGCCTCCGGTGCCGCATAGCTCAGGAATACCGCGAGGAGGGCAAAGCCGATCATCAGCCGGCCGAAGATCGCCCCCCCCTGCCGCTCGCGCACGACCGCCAGATACCAGTAGAAGGGGAAGAGCAGGGCGAGGGTGAAGACGGGTCCCCGGGAGCCGGTCATCAGCATGCCGAAGAACGTCATCCCCAGGGCGAGGTAAATCACGAGGTGCCCCTTGAACCGCCACTTGATCGCCGAGAGGAGCGCCAGGATGAGGATCGCGGTGGCGAAGAGGTAGGAGCTGTAGCCGGAGATGTAGGAGAACGTGCCGGTCACCCGCACGAACGTCGAGGACCCGAAGGTCGTCGCGAAGCCGCCCTCCTCGCCGCCGCGGGCATAGGTGTTGAGGGCGCTCGTCGCCGGGCTGAAGAACTGGGCCATGGCGAGGAGGCCGACGGGGACCGAGAGCAGAATATAGCGGCGGAGGAACCGGGCGAGCTCGACGTCCGAGGCGAACACCGCCGGCATGACGTAGAGGAACGGGACATAGAAGAAATAGGCTTTGAAGCCCAACATGCCGACCAGCAGGTTGGGCAGCTTGGGATTGAAGATTTCGAGCAGGCCCAAGACGGCGCCGGCGACGAGAGCGATGCGGAGCGCCGGCATCGAGGGCGCCTGATAGCGTACCCGGTCGCGGCTCCGCAGGTAGCCGGCGTAGGCCCCGAGGAAGAGGACGTCCTTGGCGAAGTAGACGAGGTCCTGCGCCCCCGGCATCAGCCACTTGCGGATGGCGCCTTCCAGAATGACGAGGACCATGGCGACCTGGAACGACTGTTTCCAGCGGTTCATGGCCCAGAAGGCGGCGGCGATGCCGAAGAAGACGAGGATGCTCCGCGAGTCCATGGGCTAGGCCGCTCCCTCGGCTTCGCCGGCGCGCCGGGCCGGGGTGGTCCGCCGGGCGAGGGCGCGCGACAGCTCGTCGAAATAGAGTTGACCGATGCGGTTCGCGGTGTGCCCGGCGAGATGGCGCGGCGCCTCGGCCTGGAGCGTGGCGCGCCGGGCCGGGTCGGCGAGGAGCTCGGCGAGGACCGCCGCCAGGTCCCCCGCATTGCCGTTCTCGAAGGTCCTTCCGCAGGGGCCGATGGCCTGGGGCAGGCCACCCCCCCGCGAGGCGACGACGGCACAGCCGCAGGCGATCCCCTCCAGGGCGACGATCCCGAACGGCTCGTTGTAGCGCGAGGGGACGACCAGGATGCGGTGCCGGTTGAGCAGCTGGACCAGCTCCTCTCCGGTGCGGGTGCCGAGGAGCTCGACCTGCTGGCGGAGGCCCAGGCGTACGGCCTGCTCCTTGAGGCGCGGCGCCTCGGGGCCGTCGCCGATCACCGTGAGGCGCGGGCGGAGGCCCCGCCCGGCGAGGTGTCCGAGGGCGTCGAGGAGGACGTCCACCCCCTTGTCCGAGACCAGCCGGCCCAGGAAGACTAAGTCTTCCGAGCGCTCCACGTCGGGGAGGAGCCGGAACAGGCGGTCCCGGTAGGGGTTGGGAATGACGACCGAGGGCGATCCGAGGTCGGCGGCGACGCTCTCGGAGACCGAGATGGAAGAGCTGGCGAAGCGCAGCAGGAAGCGCTTCAGCCGGTCGCGCCAGACGATGCGGCCGTCCGACTGGCGGTACCAGCTGTGGTGCGAGACCGCCCACGGCCGGCGGACGAGGAGGAGCGGCCAGAGACCCCGCAGGCTGACGTTGGCCTGGTAATAGAGGTCGCACCAGCGCGTCAGGCGGAGAAGCTCGCGCGGTCCGGGACAGCGGACGACCTGATAGGGGAGGGCGTCCTCCGGGGTATTGGCGGGCTTGGCGGGCTCCGCGGGGTCCGCCGCGGTCCGAGTCACGACGACCACCGCGCAGCCCAGACGTACCATCTCGGCCGCGAACTGGGCCACGTTGATCTCCAACCCACCGACCTTGGGCAGGAAGGCGGGCGAGTAGACGAGGAGCTTCATGGCCGTTCTCTCGGGGCGAGGAGGTCGCGGAACGACTCCGCCTGGTGGGCGAGCGAGTGTGGAAGGTACCAGGCATGAGCGGCGTTGGCGAGGGCCTGGAGCTTCCGCAGCGGGGGAGAGACCCGGCTGGGGGCCCAGTAAGGCGGCCCTGAGCCAGCGCCCCCAACGCCGATATCTCCGATATCGCCCTTTTCCGGCGACGACCAGGCGCAGACGGGGAGCAGTCCGTGGGCGCAGTAGGCGGCGAAGATCGTCGACTTGGGGAGGAAGCCGGGCGGGTAGGCGACGAACCCGGCGCGCGCCGCCAGCAGCTCTGCGCTCACCTCCGGCGTGGAGAGCGGCCCCAGGGCTCGCACGGGGACGCCGCCGACCTCCGCCGGGAGGACCGCGATAGACGGGACCGAGATCGACGATCTCCTCGACGGCGAGGGCCCCGCAGGCCGCGGCGAGAGCCTCCCGCTCTGCCCCGTAGGCGCGGGAGCGGACGCCGGCACTGCCGAAGACGACCATCCGCGTGCCCTCGGCCGGCCAGGATCCGGTACCGCCTCCGGCTCGCCCACGGTCGAGAAGACCGGGATCACCACCGCGCTCCCGGGGTGCAGGCGGGAGAGCAGCCGCGCGTAGAGGTCAAGGCTGGTGGCGCAGCGATCGCTGGTCCGGGCGAGCGCCGCGGCGAGCCGCCGCTGCACGGGCGCGAGCCAGAAGGAGCTGCGCCAGAAGGGGCCGGTGGCGTAGACCTCATGAAAGAAGGTGACCAGCCGGCGCTCTCCGCTCTCCCGGCGCCAGCGGCGGAGGTCGCGCACCAGCGCGACCGGACAGCCGCGGGATTGGTAGGCGTAGTTCACGTAGTGGAGGAGGCAGGTCGAGGCGCCGAGGTCTCTCCCGCCTGAAGAGCTCCCGGCGGTGACCAGATCGCTCTCGATGCCGCAGCGCGCTGCGAGCTCGCGGCCGAGGGCCTCGGCATAGCTCCGGACGCCGCCCAGGGAGCCGGAGCGGGGGACGATCTGGACGATCCTCAAGCCGCCCCCTCCCGACCCGCCGGGGCGACCCCCGCCGCTGACAGTTCCTGGAGCTGCTCCCGGAGAACCGCCATCACCTCGGCGGGGGTGTAAATCTCCTCCCGCTCTCCCGCCTCCCGGCCGAGGCTTCGACAGGTCTCGGGATAGCCCCACTGGGCGTCGTGCTGCCGGGCGGAGGGGAAGGAGCGGCCGAGGAGGACGAACGTCGGCTTCCTAAAGGCGGCCGCGGCGTGCATCAGAACGCTCGAATTGCAGAGGACGAGGTCGGCCGCGGCGACGAGGGCGAAGGTCTCCCGCAGGCTCAAAAACCCCGCGAGGTTGAGCGCCCCGGGCGCCGCTCGGAGGACCCGCTCGCCCAGGGGACCGTCCCGGGGGCCGCCGGCGACGACGAGCGCCACCCCGGTCTCGGCCAGCCGGGCGGCGAGCTCGGCGAAGCTCTCGGCCGGCCAGCACTTGGCGGCGAGCCCCCCGGCGGGGGCGACGACCACCCGCGGGCGTTCCGGTCCGAAGCGGGAGCACCAGACCTGCTCGCCCGTCCACCTCTCGGCAGCGGTGAGAAAGATCTGCGGCCGGGAGGGCGGGAGGTCGGTCGCCCCGAGGATCTCGGCGAAGCGCAGCGCGCTCCTCCCGACCTGCTCTTGGGGATCGAAGTCGACCGTGCGCGCGACCCCGGTGTGGCCGCCGGCATAACCGCGGACCCCGAGCCGCAGGGGGATGCGAGCCCGGAGGAGGAGGAGCGACCCCCAGGGGCTGCCGAGGACGTCGATGCCGGCGTCGAAGCTCCGCCGGGCGAGCTCCCGCGCCTGGGCCGAGAAGGCGATGTAGGCGAGGATGCGCGGCCAGCTCTGGCGCGGCACGAACTTGTTGAACCAGGGGGCATCGACCACCAGGACGTCCGAGAGATGGGGGTTGTGCCGGAGGGTGGCGACGTTCCAGCGCCCCACCGCGGCGACGATCTCGGCTGCCGGGAAGCGCCTTCTCAGGGCCTCGAAGAGGGGGGTCACGACGAGGAGGTCGCCTAAGTCGTTGTTGCGCAGGACGAGGATCGACCGCGGCTCCCTACCTTCGAGCGTAGGGGGAGCAAAGCGGGCGGCGGTCCAGACCAGCGCCTCGGCGAGGGCGCCCGTCATCCTCCGCCAGCTCCTCCAGCACCGCCGGACGGCCGCGAGCCTTCTACGCACGGGACTCCAGGCGGCGGAGCCGCGCATCGTGGAGCCCGGGGACGGCGCAGAGGAGGTTCGCCGAGCCCGCGAGGGCGGCGAGGTCGCGCTCCGGATCGGCGAGCGGACGGACCTCCCGGTCGACGAGGAGGAAGCGCGAGTAGCCGAACCCGGAGAGGAAACGGACGACCTCTGGCGGCGCGTACCCGAAGTTCCGGGTCCAGTCCGGGTTGACCTCCAGGTGGAGGAGCGGCCGGCAGCTCGCGAGGGTCTCGGCCGCGCTGCGGAGGACTGAGAGCTCCGCCCCCTCGACATCGCACTTGACGAAGCCCGGCCGCGACCCGTGCTCTCTGACGTAGCCGTCGAGCGTCCGCACCCGGCAGTCGTAGCTCCGCACCTCCCGCGGCCGGGTCCACGAGCCCACCGCGTGCCGGGCCATCGAGGCCTGGCCGTAGTCGGCGTCGGGGACGAAGAGGGGGAGGGAGCCCTCCCGGTCGCCCAGGGCGCAATCGTTCAACACGACGTTGTCGAACCGCCGGTCGCGGGCGAGGCTCGCGGCGAGGCCGAGGAAGGTCTCCGGGATCGGCTCGAAGGCATGGACCTGGCCGCGCCGGCCCACCAGGTGCGAGAAGAGGAGGGTGTAGTAGCCGGCGTTCGCCCCGACGTCGAAGACGACGTCGCCGCGCTCGACGACCGCGAGGAAGACGAGCTTCTCGACGTTGACCTGCCGCCGCCTTTTGAGGAGCCCCGCGTAGAGGCCGGGCGCCTGGGCGAGCGCGAAATCGAGGAGCCGTCTCATGCGCTGCCGCCGATCAGGCCGCGGAGGGGGAACTTCCAGCGCGGCTGGCCGTGGAGGGTGGCGACGTAGGGGACGATCTTCCGGCCGCTCCGGAAGGCCGCCCAGTTCGGACCCCGGCTGAGGCCCGAGCCGTAGTAGGTGAGGAGCTCTGCGAGAAACGCGCGGTCGTCGGCGTCGAGGAGCGGCAGGTCGAGGGCGTCTTTGAGCCGCGCCGTCTCGTGCTCGCAGCGCCGCCGCCAGTCGGCGCGGAAACGCCCGCCGAGGAGGGCGCGGAGCCGCCGGCGCGGGCGCCGCCGCTCCGCGGGGTCGACGTAGGTCAGGCTCTCGGGATGCTGGCGGTAGACCTGGAGCCTCTGGTCGAGGTATTTGATCCCGCCGAGCTTCGAGGCGACGAGGGCGAGCCAGCCGTCGTGGTACGGCTGATGCGGTGGGATGGGGAGAGCCTGGCGAACGAGCTCGCGCCGAAACAGCAGGGTGTGGCTGACGACCCAGTTCTCGGCCAGGAGGTTGACGGCTCAAGCGGCCGGTGCCGGAGAGCCGGGCGAAGTCGATGACCTGTTGGGTCGAGGTATCGAGCGCTCGTCCGGCCGTCGGGGCAGAGCACCTCCTGCGAGTTGCAGTAGATGAGGGTGAAGTCGCCGAGGTTCTCGACGAGAGTCGCGAGCTTGTGGGGCTTCCACAGGTCGTCCTGGTCGGCGAGGGCGATGAGCTCGCCCGTGCAGAGCGAGATCGCGCGTTCGAAGTTCCTGACCAGCCCCAGCCGGGAGGGGTTCACCACGTAGCGCAGGCCGCGGCTCAGCGCATACTCTGCGAGGATAGCGACGGTGCCGTCGGTCGAGGCGTCGTCGCTCGCCACCACCTCGATCTCGGGGATGCCGCCGGTCTGGCCATAGATCGTCTCCAACTGCTCGCGCAGGTACTTCGCGCCATTCCAGGTGGCGATGGCGACCGAGACGAGCGGCGGGGTCACGGGCGGCCTGCCGGAGGACGGCCGGTCAAGGCTTCCTCGCCAGGGTGCGGTACTGGAAGATGAAGAAGTCCTTGAGGCGGCCGGCGGTGAGCGCGTTCAAGGCCCTATGCCGCAGGCCGTAGGCCCCCATGTTGGCCTCCATGGCCTCGACCTGGAGGCCCGCCTGCTCGAAGAGCTCGCGGATGTTCTTGCGGCAGAAGAAGCGCAGGTGGGTGCGATCGAGAAGGCCGGCCTCGGCATAGCGGAAGTCGCCACCGAGGACGATCGAGCGCAGGGCCCGGTGATTGCGCAGGTTGGGAATGCTGCTCAAGAAGATGCCGCCCGGCTTGAGGAGGCGAGTGAGGAGGGTCACGGTGCGCCAGGGATCGATCAGGTGCTCGAGGACGTCGGCGCAGAGGACGACGTCGAACGTCCCGCCGTCCAGCTCCGCCGCCACGGTGTCGACATCGCCGCAGAGGAAGCGATCGACCGGCGGCAAGCCGGCATCTGCGGCATCGGCGGCATCGGCGGGGGAGGGCTCCACGATGTCGACGCCGACCGTGTAGGAGGCGATTCCCAGGGCCTTCGCCTGGCGGAGCGTCGCGCCGTTCCCCGCTCCGATCTCCAGGAGGCGGAGGCCGGCGTTCGGCGGCAGCATGGCGAGGAGGTCGAGGCGCGGGTAGTTGAAGTAGCCCGGCTCCTTGTCCAGGTAGAGCGCGGCGGTCGGTTCCGTGCGGTCTGCCATCAGGCGGCTCCCCGGCGGGGCGCTGCTTTTAGGCGCTCCCAGGCTTGCGAGTAGATCGAGGCGGTGGCGCGGGCGATCTCCGGCCAGGAGAACTGCGCGGCGGCCTGGGTGCTGTCTGTGGAGTGCTCGGCATAGCGCTCCGCGGGAAGCGAGAGGAGCTCGACGATCCGGCCGGCGAACCCCGGCACGTCGCCCGTCGGCACGGCCGTCGGGAGCCGGAGCCGGCGCAGCATGTCGCGCGGTCCGGGAGCGTCGTAGCCGACGGTCGGCAGACCGGCGGCGAGCTTCTCCAGAACCGAAAAACCGAACCCTTCGAGATAGCCCGGGAAGGCGCCGACCGTCGCCGTTTCCAGGAGGGCCGGGAGCTCTTCGCTCCGGTACCGGGGCACGACCTCGATGGCCGGCCGCACCGCTTCGGGGAAGTCGCAGAGCACGTAATCCCGGTCGAAGCCGGTGCCCAGGAACCGGAACCGCGCCTGCGGCATCGCCCGGAGGACCAGCTCGGCAATCCGCGGCCAGTCCTTCGCTCCCTTGCGGCTGTTCCAGGCGCCGATGAAGGCGACCGTCCGGGCGGCGAGGCGCTCGGCGACGCTCGCCCGGGTAGTGAGGAAGCTCTCCCGCCGGGCGTCCGAGAGACCGAAGGGGAACAGCACCACCTTGCCGGCGAAGCCCATGGGGCCGGCGACGGTCGCCAGGTCGTCGCTGTTCGACACGTTGATGAGGTCGGCGGCTACAAAGCTCCTGGCGACGTCGCGCTGGCGCCGGCGGGCCCCCGGATAGGTGAGCAGGCGCTCGACCAGCCGGCGGGCGGAGGGGGGCTCCGGCCAGCGTGCAGCGGCGGCGCGCTCGAACTCATGATACGCCGGGATGAGCCCCACCGAGCGCGCCACGAGGAGCCCCGGAAAGCCGAGCCGAGACTTGGGGAGCGGCAGGTCGGTCTGGTGCGCCTCGACGACATCGAAGCGCTGGGCGTGAGTCCGCACATGGGCGGCGGCGCGGGCGGCGAAGCTCTGGTTGCTCCGCAGGTAGGCGGCGAGCCGGCGGGTGAACCGGCCGGAACGGACGGCGGCACCGGCGTTGGGAAAGGCATCCTCGTAGCTGAACTTCTCGACCGTGTGGCCGAGCTGCCGCAGCTCTTCGGCGAGTTCCAGCTGGACCCGGGGCGCACCGAGGTCGCGCGACCAGGGGGTGTGGATGATCATCAGGATGCGCACGGGTTCATTCAGGGGGGATCGAAGAGAGGGCTGAAAGCAGGGCGGCGGAGACCCGGCGCACCTGCTCGCGGGTCATCCCGACCCAGGTCGGGAGGCTCAATCCCCGGGCGCCCAGCCACTCGGCGCGCGGGCAGCCGGCCGGTACCTCCCGGGCGGCGTAGGTCGGCAGGGTGTGGCAGGGGTAGAAGAACGGCCGGGTCTCGATCCCTTCCCGGGCGAGTCGGGCCATCACCGCGTCCCGGAGTACCCCCGGATGGCCGGGGAGGACGACGCTCCACAGCCAGCAGACGCTCCGCTCCTCGCGGTCCGCGGCCGCCAGGCGGATGCCGGGGACGCCGCCGAGCTCGGCCCGGTACCAGGCCGCGATTTCGTCGCGGCGGAGGAGGGCGGCGTCGATCTGTTCGAGTTGCGCCAGGCCCAGCGCCGCCTGGATGTTGGTCATACGGTAGTTGTAGCCCAGGATGGGAAACCAGTAACGTCGCTCGGGGTCCTGCCCCTGACCCTTGAGCTGGCGGACCAGCCGGCCGAGGGTCTCGTCGTCGCTCGTCACCATGCCCCCCTCGCCGCAGGTGACGATCTTGTTGCCGAAGAAGCTGAAGGCGGCGACGTCCCCGAGCGAGCCCACGGGCCGGCCGCGATACTGGGCGCCGATCGCCTGCGCCGCGTCCTCGACGACCTTCAATCCGGCCTCCTTCGCCACCCGATGGACGGCGTCCATGGGCGCCGGCCGGCCGTAGAGATGGACGGCGACGATCGCCCTGGTGCGGGGTGTCAGCTTGGCGTAGAGGTCCTCGGGCGCTAAGTTCCAGGTTTCGAGATCGGCGTCGACGAAGACCGGGACGGCGCCGCAGTAGTGCACCGCGTTGGCGGTGGCGACGTAGGTGAGCGACGGCACCAGCACCTCGTCGCCGGGACCGAGGCCGAGGCCGAGGAGGGCGAGGTGGAGGGCGGAGGTGCCGCTGTTGCAGCCCACGGCATGGCGGACCCCAGCGTGGGCGGCGAAGCGATCCTCGAAGCGGCCGATGAACGGCCCGAGCGAGGAGATCCAGGTGGTGTCGAGACACTCGGCGACGTAGCGCCGCTCGTTGCCCGCGAGCGCCGGGGCGGCGACCGGGAGGAAGTCACCTGCCGCGAGGGCGGCCGCGCCGGGATGAGACTCGCTGGCGATCGCCCTACCTCCCGGCCTCGGCGTAGGAAGCGAGGCAACGCTCGGTGACCGCTTCCCAGGTGAATTTCTCGACGATCCGCTGCCTTGCCGCCGCGCCGAGCCGGGCCGCTAAGGCCGGGTCGCCGAGGAGGAGTCGGATGCGGGCGCGGAGGGCCTCGGGATCGTTCGGCGGCACGAGGAAGCCGGTTACCCCGTCGACGACGACCTCCGGTATCCCCCCCACGTCGCTGCCGAGGAGGGGAGTGCCGCATGCCATCGCCTCCATGCCGGTGAAGCCCAGGAGCTCCGGGAGGGCCGTCGTCTCGCCGTAGACGTTGGTGTAGACCGAGGAGAGGACCGCCACCTCCGCCGAGCGGTAGGCGTGGAGGATCTCGTCGTCCGAGGCGTCGGTGACGAAGGTCACCTCTTTGCCCTCGGCCAGCCGATGGAGGAGCCGCAGGTACTCCTCGTGATAGGGGCGGCCGATGATGCGGAGCGGGACCCCGGGGTCGACCGCCTGGACGAGGTAGTCGATCCCCTTGTGCGGCAGAAGCCGGCCGACGAAGAGGACCCCCCGCCGCGGGACCTCGGGCGCCGGGCAATAACGGAGGACGTCGATCCCGGCGTAGATGATCGACACCTTTTCGCGGACGGCATCGAACTGCGGGATCCCCTGGGGAGCGAGGAGGAGGAAGCCGTCGACCCAGCGGGCGAGCGGCAGCCGGCCGACCAGCGTCAGGCTCCCCCCGCCGCCGACGTCGGTGACGAAGACCTTCTTGTCGAGGATGCGGGCGAGGAGGACCGAGAAATCGGTGACCAGGGTGTTCCAGGAGACGCAGTGGATGACGTCGACGTCGTGGAGCCCGGCGAGGAACCCCAAGGCCAGAGGGTTCATCCGCTCCCCACGGGGGTAGAGGAACGGCTTGTCGATGCGGATCTCCAGGTCCCCTTCCCACCAGCGCCGGGGACGGTCTCCGAAGGTGAGGAGGCGGGTGGGCACCCGCCGGGAGAGCGACCGGGCGAGCTCCAGGGCGTAGCGCTCGCCGCCGCCGAAGATCCCGTCCTCCCCGAAAGGGATGGGATAGACGACGGCGACCCGCGGATGGGCAGCGCGGCTTACTTCGAGCATGGAAAGAGCGGGCGGTTGCGATTGACGATCATCCGGGATGGCGAAGAGCGGGCTCAAGGCATCCATTGTACCCACCGGGGCCGCCAGAAGCCGAGGGCCGTGATCGTGAGCTGGAGAGAGAGGCCGACAATCCCCGTCAGCAGGCTGAAGGTGAGGACTCCCGCCGTCGTCGAGAGCGGAAGGAGGGCCACGAAGATCGCCTGGGCGGCGATCAGAGCGAGCATCGCCAGGCTCTCCCAGCGGTTCCACGAACGCGCGAAGTTGACCCCCACGGCATAGCCGGAGAGGAGGGTCACCCCCGACCCCGCGACCACCACCAGAAGCTCGTGGTGGAGGCCGTGGTACGACTTGCCGAGGAGGACGAGGAACAGCTCGGGAGTGAGCCAGGCGAAGCCGAAGAGCCCGAGGGAGATCGCGATGAGGAGACCACCGTACTGCAGGTAGCGCCGGCGGTAGAGCCGTTCGTCGACGATCCGCGCCATGCGCGGCAGGAAGACGATGCCGATCAGCCCGGAGAAGAGATTGAACAGGAACCCCAGGCGGCCGAGGGCACCGACCTCCGCGATGTTGCGGGTGGCGCCGAAGGTCGCCGCGAGCCAGATGACGAGCGGCCCCTGGACCGAGAAGTAGAGCGCGGAGGGGAGGCTGGGGAGAATGTAGCGCAGGACCTGCCGGCGGTGGGACCCGAGCTCGGGGTGGACCGGCGCCCTGTCGCGGGCCGTGGCCAGGCGGGCCGAGGTGAGGATGCCGAGGCTCGTCGCGAGGATCCCGATCCAGGCGCGGAGGAGCGCCGTCGCCACCATGAGGAGGGCGAAGAGCAGGCGGACGACGCTCCCTGCGAGCTCCGCCCGGTAGGCCTGGCCGTAGCGCCCGGCGAGGCGGAGCGAGAGGACCCGCACCGAGGAGGCGATCTGGAACCAGACGCCGACCAGGATCGCCGCGGTGATGAGCCCCACGTCGAGCGGCCGGAACCCCTTGGCGAGGGCGGTCCGGGGAAAGACGAGGAGCACGGCGACGCTGCCCAGGAGAAAGCCGATGCGGCGCAGCGACAAAACCGCCGCGAAGTAGGGGCCGAAGTCCGTCTGCTCCTTGACTGTGCGCTGGTAGAAGTAGAGGAGGGAGCTGGTGCTCCCGAGGTCCGAGGCGAAGGTGAAGAAGCTGATCGCCGAGTTGGCCAGGGTATAGAGGGCGAACTCGCCGATCGGCATCGAGCGGACGAGGAGGAGCCCGGCGAGCGCCCCGGCGAGCTGGGTCAGACCCTGCGCCGAGAAGTAGGCGGAGAAGATCCCGAACCAGTCGAAGAGCAGCTGCCGGTGCCGGGAGAGCGGGATCGGCGGGGGAGCTTCGGGAGCCAGGGGTGCCGGTGGGGCGAGGGAGTCCATCGCTTCTCTAGGCCCCAATTTCGGCCCCAAGCTCGGCAAGTATCCGCCGGGCGAGGGCGCGCGAGCGGCCGCCGCGGGTGGTCGCCGCGGCGTCCGGGAGCATCCACTCGACGACGGGGATGTAGAAGCCGGTCTTGGCGCGCGCGAAGAGGGCCGCCGGCAGCTCGGGGGCGAGCCGCCGGGCGAGGGCGGCCTTCCCCTCCTTCCGGGCGGGTGCGAAGCCGTGGGCGGCGAGCCGGCGGTGGAGCCAGGCGTCGACCAGCGGCACCCGGAGCTCGACCGAGGAGGCCATGGAGGCCCAGTCGGAGTCGCGGAGGAGCTGGTTTCTCATGTACTGCGCGGTCTCCATCCGGTGGACGGCCAGCCAGGGGTCGAGCTCGCCGTGCCCGTTGCCGGCCTGGGGAGCGAGGGCCCTCCCGGCGTCGGCGATCGGATCGTACGCGGCGAGGCCCTCGGCGGCCCGCTCCTTGCCGAGGAGCCCGGGCAGCTCCGCGGGGAGGAAGAGGCCGCGGCGGAGGAAGTAGCTCCCGGGGAGGCTGCCGCCATGGGCGAGGAGCCCGGCGAGCTTCGGCTGGCTCGGCGAGAGGCGGGCGGCGAGCGCCGGCCAGGCTTTCGCGAGCCCGGGGAGTCTCCCCGCCCAGCGCGCCGCCGGGACCCCGCGCGGCACGTCGACGAAAGATGGGTAGCTGCCGAAGATCTCGTCGCCCCCCAGCCCGGAGAGCACGACCTTCAATCCCGCCTCGTGCGCCGCCCGGCTGACGGCGAAGGTGTTGAAGCCGTCGATCGAGGGCTGGTCCATGGCGGCGAGGGCCGCCGGCCAGAGCGCGGCGAAGTCCGCCCGGCCCATCCGGCGTTCGACGTGCCGCAGGCCGAGGGTGCGGGCCACCTCCGCGGCGAGCGGCGCCTCGTCGGCCGGAGTGCCGAGGAGGGCGTCGAAGCGCAGGGTGAAGCTGGTCGGCGGCTCCGGCAGATGGCGGCGGGCGAGGGCCGCGATCAGCCCCGAGTCGAGCCCCGCCGAGAGGAAGACGGCGACCGGCACGTCGGAGACCAGGTGGGCGACGACCGACTCCTCGATCGCCGCCTCCGGCGTCGCCTGGGTTGCCAGAGGCTCGGGATCGGCGACCCGGAACGACCGCGGCTCGCCCGGCCGCCCCTCCTCGACGGCGAGCGAGCACCCCGCCGGCAGGGCGCGGACGGCGCGGCGGATCGTCCACGGCTCCGGCACCGAGCCCCAGAGGAGGAAGCCGGCGAGCCCCGCCGGGTCGATCGCCGGGGGGATCGCGCCCCCCGCTTCGAGCGCCTTGACCTGAGAGGCGAAGCGGAGGGTGCTGCCGTCCGTCGCGTAGTAGAGCGGCTTGATCCCCAGGGGGTCGCGGGCGAGGAGGAGCCGCCGCGTCCGGCCGTCCCAGATCGCCAGGCCGAACATGCCGCGCAGCAGGGGGAGGCAGCCATCCCCATGCCGCAGGTAGAGGGCGAGGACGACCTCGGTGTCGCTCTGGCTCCGGAAGCGGTGGCCCTCGGCAGCGAGCCCGGCCCTCAGCTGGCGGAAGTTGTAGATCTCCCCATTCAGCACCACCTGGACCGCGCCGTCCTTGCTCGCCATGGGCTGGGCGCCGGCCGGGGAGAGGTCGAGGATGGCGAGCCGGCGGCTCCCCAGCGCGGCCCGGCCGTCCGCCGACACCCAGGCTCCCGCCCCGTCCGGGCCGCGCGCCGCCATCGCCTCCCGGGTCCGCAGCAGCTCCTCGCGATCGATGAGGGCCGCTCCCGGGCCGAGGCTGACGATGCCGTTAATGCCGCACATGGGGGTCGCTCGTCTGCCGTCAGCCGGTCGAGGAAGGGCCGGAGCCCGGCCCGGTAGCGCTCCGGAGTGAAAACCTCTCGGTACCGCCGCTCTCCGGCCTCGCCCATCCGGCGGGCGAGCTCCGGCTCGTCGAAGCAGCCGCACCAGGGCGCTCGCGAGCCCTCGGTCGTCGTCCGGATCGATGAGGAGCCCGGTCTTCCCGTCCTCGACCACCTCGGCGGCGGCGGTGCCGCGCACCGCGACGCAGGGTTTGCCGGCCCGCATGGCTTCCAGGTAGACGAGCCCGAACCCCTCGCCCTGGCTCGGCAGGGCGAAGACAGCCGCCCGCCGGTAGAGCTCGGCCAGGGTCGCCTCGCTGACGAAGCCGGTGAAGAGCACCCTGCCGGAGAGCCCCATGGATTCGGCCAGGCGCTCCAGGCGCGGCCGGTCGTCGCCGTCGCCCGCCACGACCAGGCGCAGCTGCGGCCGGAAGTCCCGGAACCCGGCGAAGAGGGTGAGCAGCTGGTCGTGCCCCTTGTAGCGCTCGCTCGGCGTCCATCCGCCCGACGATCAGGACGTAGCCCTCCCCGGCGCGGGCGAGACTCTCCTCGTCGAGACGGCCTTCGGGCTCGCGCTCTTCGAGGCAGATCGGGAGGACGTCGATCTCCCCCAGGCCGGGGTTGACCTCCGCGCGCCCGGCGGGCGGTGTAGGCCGAGATGGCGAGCCGCACGGTGGCTTTTCGCAGGGCACGGGAGCGGTCCCAGGTCAGCGGGCGCCAGGCCTCGATGCCCAGGAGGGACACGAGATAGGGAGCGCGGAGCGGGCTCGGCAGCCAGGCTTCGCAGCCGTGCCGGACCGAGGAGGTCGTAGACGAACGCGGCCGGCGGCCCGGCGAGCTGCCGCCGCCAGGCGGCGCGGGCGAGCGCGCCCTGCCGGCCGGCGAAGCCCCGCGCCGGGGCTCCGCCGCAGGGTAGGCCGTCTCCCGTCAGCGAGAGAATGGAGAAGCGGAGGCCCTGCTCCTCGGCGTAGGCGGCAGCGCTCACGGCGAGCAGGCGCCCGGCCGCTGCCCGGCCGCCCCCCGCGAGGTCGAGGCCGGCGGAGACGAAGACGAGGTCGCGCATGGTGACTCGATGGGGAACCCTGCCGGAGACGGGGCTGCTTCGAACCTCAGGATGGGCACTTCCGTACGGCGACCTCGCTCTAAATGTCGGTGACGAAAAGGATTCTCGCAGAATATAGCTGGAGACGCAACCGTCCGGCCCGGACCCCCGGGAAGGGCCCTCCCAGGGCCCTTCTCTTCATTCTGCTTCATTAGAGTTTACCGGCGTATCTCTTACAAACTGCTGCGTCCACAACACTTACGGGATTTAAATTTCCCCTCCTCAATTTGTCGCTTTCTCGGATGTTGCTCGGAGAAACTTCTGGTCCAGACGGCGCCGCTTGAGGCGCCGTTCTTCGAGCCTCAAGGCTCGCGAAAGGAAAACGTCATGAACCAGGAGACTCTCACGCCGCCGTCGACCCCGGTCGCTCCCCAGGAGACCCCGAACACCCCCAAGCGGAAGGTCCGCAAGAAGGAAACCACCTCGGCGGGCAAGATCGGCGATTGGCAGCGCCTCCTCGCCCCGCTCGCCGCCAACGGCGACGAGCTGAAGCACCTGGAGGTCCCCCGTACCCAACTCGCGGCGATGGCGGCCGAGGCCGAGGACATGAAGAAGCAGCAGACCGCCCAGCGGGCCGCCAAGCAGGCGGCCACCCAGCAGTTCCAGGAGATGCTCACCGAGGGCGACCGCTTGGCGACTCTGCTGCGCCAGGCGGTCAAGCAGCACTATGGCATCCGCGCGGAGAAGCTCTCCGAGTTCGGTTTGCAGCCCTTCCGCGGCCGCAAGCAGCCGGCCACCCGCCGGCCACCGCGCCGGCGCCCACTCCGGAAATTCCGCCCAAGACTGCGGCCTAAAGCCGCCCGCCGTAATCCTGCCGTCTTGCCCTTCGGGGGCGTGCTCCGCACGCCCCCGCTTTTTTTCCCCGCACCGAGAGTCGCCGTTCGCAAACTCCGTTCCGCTGTCCCCCGGTTTTACTTCCGCTGCCAATAGCTTAGTGGCAATGTCTCGGGACTGTGCTTTGCGGTCGCCGGACTCAATAGCCAGGTAAGGAGACGACGTCTTCGCTGCCTGGACTCCGTCTCCGGTGCCGCACCGTCGATGTCGAGCCCCGGGACCGAGATGTCGAGTCCCGGGACCGAGACTCCGAAGTCTCCGGACTGCGAGTCGTAGTCCGGGGACTGAGAGTCGCCGTCCCGTCACCACGGGTGGACTCCAGGGTTTAAGACCGCCGGCCCGGGGCTGCGCTCTCAAGTCCCGGTACCGCGACTCCAAGTCGCGGGCCGGAGACTCCGAGTCCCGCGACCCCGACCGCCCTCCCGGGACCCCGACCCTCGGCCGGGGGACGGCGATTCGTCGTCCCGGGATCGCGACGTCGAGTCCGGGGACCACGATCCAGAGCCGCGGGACGGAGGTCTTTCTCCCTGGCGGAGGACCGAAGTCCCGGGACCATGAACCCAAGTCCCGGCGCTCCGTCATCGAGTCCCGATCCCGAGACCCGCAATAGCGGCAGCCAAGGCTTTGTCCAAGTCTCTGTCTTCAAGTTTCGGTACCGAGAGCCGAGATGGCGGTCCCCGGAAGCGTTGTCGGGGGCTTCTGTCTTCGAGTCGCGGTACCGAGAGCCAAGATGACGGCGGTTGAAGGCAGTGTCCCGGTCTTTGTCTTCGAGTCTCGGTGCCGAAAGCCGAGGTCGCGGCACCCAGAGCCTTGTCCACCTCCCCAGGCGCCACGAGCGGACGATCCAACGGACCTCTGCGCCGGCTCGGTTGTCGCAGAAGCAGCTATCCAGCGTGCGAGAGCCGACCAGCAAGGGTCGCCCGTAGCAGCACTTAAGGGGGCAGCGCCGCAGGCTCACAACGGCCATAGCGACAGCTGACTGTCGTATAGGCGTCTCCTTGAATGCTTGGAGAGCTGCATAGCGACATCCAGCGTGCTCCCAAGCCTCTACGTTCCGGCATCGCTCTGAAACGAAACAAGTTATGGCATCGTGATTTCACTACGCATGGAGGATCTGGGTCGGGTAAGCGCCTGCACCCATTTTCTCAGACCGTTGTACTTATACGACACTCTCTCCAACGTTGACGCTGATCCTGAACTAGAGTAGAGTGCCGGTAAGTCAAACTGCGACAGGAAGATAGATCTACGCGAGCTGCAGTGGGCAGATGTCTCCAACCGCCAAAGGTGACGCTAAGGCATACAGCCGAGCGATGGGTGCTGTCGGGCACACATAGGTTGGGCAACAAGGACGGTAAGGGGGCACATGGCGGTTAAGGAAAAGAACATCAAACTCCTGTGGGGTCGCAGCGGTAACCGTTGCGCAATATGCCACATGGAGCTTTCCTTCGATTCTAAGCACTCGCCTGCCTCATTTCCCCTTGGGGAGCAGGCTCATATAGTTGCTGAAGAATCAACCGGACCTCGCGGCGAGAGCATTCTGACGCCCGATGAGCGTAACAGGTATCATAATCTTATTTTACTCTGCCCTTCTCATCATACAATGATAGACAAAGACGTCGCGAGCTTTCCCGTCGAGAAACTCCATCAAATTAAGGCAGATCATGAGCTTTGGGTGCAATCCACCCTTTCTGAGAAGGCGGACCGCCGAGACATTGCCAAAGATGCCATCTATGCAACTCTTATTGATTCTGCTGTAGACAACTGCCGATTCGGAGACTGGAAAGCTTGGACAAGTTGGGCTCTACCGGAGGACGCCAGGTGGGATCTGGACGCACCAAAAAGAATAAATGACTTTACAGATAAAATCCTAGCCGCTGTCTGGCCAGGCACCCTGGAAGAACTCGAGCGTGCATTACAGACTCTTGCTAGGATTATGAACCAAGCACTCCGAGTCTTTATGCGACATGCAGAAAAGAGTCCAGACGCCTACTTCGCGGTAAGGTTTTATAAATATGTCGAGAGATGGGACCCTGACGAATACAATAAGCGATTTACTGATTGGGAAAAGTGGAGCATTGAGTGTCACCGCTTGGTGCGCGAAGCTACTAAAGCTGCCAATTGGCTCGCTGATGTTGTCCGTAGAGATGTGAATCCCATGTTCTTTGCCGCCGAAGGTAAGTTTTTGATCGAAGGAGGACCCTTTATAGATTTTGCTTGGCATACGAGCCTGCTCGAGTATACTCTGGAAGAGAGGGCGGCATTACCTGCTGCACTTGTCAAGGACGTGAACGATGACGCCGGGACGGTTCCCAACAAAGGCATTCCAGCGGACGACTGACGTCGCCGTTGAACGCCAGCACGTTATGCGGCACGGAGAAAGCATCACCGCATGCCACCGGTCGAGCAGCTTTAAAAAGAAGGCGTGCGAATTGTGAGATGCGGACAGCTTCGATAAGTGCGATACGATGTCCCTGCGCAACCCACCCAAAGTAGATGCCGAAGACTAGCTATGAATCAAGACTGGATTCTTCAAAAAAAAGAAACTCGCCGAATGTTCGCCAATGCAACATGGGTTCCATTGCGAGCGTCTTGCAGCGATGAACAAGGTCAAGTTCGGATTACTGAGATAGGTTATGTCAGCGAATTCTTTGGCTGCGGATCGGTCGCATTCCCGCCAGAACACCGAGAGGTCGCAGAGCGACTAGGCTGGAGTGATATCGGCATCGGTCACAGTGCGCAGCCGTATGCTTACAAAGACGGTCACTATTCATCTATCGATCAGTACCAATACAACGACAAAGAAGCAATCGGCGTTGAGCTTGTTTTCGAGCACAATCAGCCCGTAGTCAACCGAAGGCTATGGATACTGAACCCTGACCTAGTTGTCGCTCTTCATCTCATAAAAGAGGGAAACAACTGGGTGAGACCAGAAGAGAATTTCGTTGTCGTGGCTCGTGAGGCTCTTGATGATAAAGGAAATCATCGCCTGATCGAGATAAAGCGAGAATTCCTCATCGACTATTTGGCGGCAAGGAACCTTTCGCTTCGCCTGTCTTATTACCGCCAAAGAGTAGAGAATGTCGCTGCGCTTGAAGGCAATGAATACGCAAATCTAGAGAATCGACAAGAACAGCGAGACGGCGGACGATTTGAACTCCTGATTCGCAGTTTGAAAGATATGTATGGCAGAAGTTGGGCTTCGTTCCGAGTATGGAGAACTGATGTTGATGCGGATGAAGATGCCCCAGTGATGGGGCCGGAGGGCGCTGACAACACCGCATTTGAAAGCTCGCAAGGGCATCCGAGTGGTTACGAAGGTGTGCGGGTAGAGGGCGAGTTCTGGCGAGCCGAATGGATTGAGCATCAAGGGCAAAGCGTGCGTGTTCGAAGAGATGCGAATCAGACTGTGCCTCAATTTATCGTGGAGACCGACGGGACGCGAATGGCATCTGTCGACTTAAACGATGAAGGCATTGGTCGATGGCTCTGGTTCCGTTCTGGCGTAGTTAGCGATCTTCTCGGTAATCGCGGTTTTTCTCTTAAGTGGTATACGTCAGAAACTGGTGGTATTCGCTCCACGTCTGGGCATTTAACGCACTTTGGCATTAACTCTTCGGATTTGATCACAGTCTACGCCCATGATGTTGCCCGCCTTGACGCATGGGAGCAGCACATTTGGGCCGCTCATAATGTTGTCCCGGATGGGAAGGTTTCGGATGAGTTGCTAGCAGCGCAGGTTAGAACTCAGCCAGCGTCTACACATGCTGGTGAAGACATGCTATTCGAGAGTATGCGGATGCTAGAGGCAGGTTTTCGTCAAAGGTTTGGCATTGCTCTGTTCACTTGCGACATAGATGATGCAGCAGTTATGCAGCAGGTTTCCCGCTTCGCGAGCAAGGATCAAGCCTCATTGCTGAGGTTGGCGAAAGAGCTTGTTCGTGTATTCTCGGATCGGCTTAATGTTTCCGAGCTTCGCAAGCTTTCAACCCATGCAGAGAAAGAAAAGCTTCGTTCAAACAAGCTTCTTCAGGATATATTGGCCCAGCAGGTTGGGGCTGATAAAGCTCGCAACATCTTTGGTGCAGTCGTCGGCGTATATGACATGCGAATAGGTGATGCACATCCGACCGGATCAAAAATTGGAGATGCCTTAAAGCTTGCTGGAATTGACGAGAGCAGCTCGTTCCTGAGACAGGGCGAACAACTCATTTTCAACTTTGGGCGATCAGTTTGGTGGATAGGAAAATTGCTTTTTGAGCAATCGGAAGATCAAGGAAGCTAGCCGACATGCCGCATAACAAGGCGCCGCATCGGACGGCAATTCCGCTTCCCTCCATTGCCGCCGGTGAGCTTGGTCGTTAGCCGTACAGCCTCACAGGCGCTTCTGCTTACGAGGAACGACAGACCGAAAGTAGCTGGCTGTAGCCTGTTCGAGAATGAGTGCCGCAACCTGCATCGGACTGACCTGCCGCTCTCCAGCGCTTAGCAGAGCGGCGAGCTTCTTTGAGGCGTTGCTCAGTCTCTGGCGCCATCGGCACCTTCGGCCTTTTACTCCATGCCGGATTGGAAGGACGCCCAGGTCGCTTGCCGACACTCGGTTCCAGTCGCTCTTGCAGGGTCTCCGCCAGCGCGGCCATACCGAACGCGCCTGCGGAGTAATCGGGCACGGTCCCCGCCACGGTAGCACCGAGCTTCTTCGCCAGGGACTCAATGTTCTTTGCCATCATTCCTCCTCGAGCGGGAAGCGGATCTCCAGGTAGTCGCGGTCGATCACGATCCCGACGGCTCCTTGCTGCCCGTCCTCGCCCAAACGTCTGAGAAAGTCGCGCAGTTCCCTCTATGTGATCTTCGAGAGCCTGTTCCGTCGTGTAGCATTGCAGGATCACTGGTGCGTCGAAGATGAGCTGCCCACCGCGCTCGTCATCCCTCCAGACGCCACGCCCCTGCGGGAACGCCGTTGCACCTCCGAAGAGGCGACCCAATGTGGCCAGAGCCTCGGTGACCCAGTACTCTTGATCGATAGCCTGCTCGTAACGGTCGACGCTAGTGTAGTGCGGCCAACAGATGTGTACTTATCCCGTACCTTCGCGCAGACCTTTCCTACCGTCATCCTGAGCGGAGCGAAGGATCTGGAGGTGGGCGCATTACTCCTCCCGCCCAGATCCTTCGCTCCGCTCAGGATGACGGTGGGAAAAGGAGAGGATTTGCGGAGCTTGGGATGAGCGCACTGAAGGTAACGTATTTCTGACGCACTACACTAGGGACAAAGAGAACCAGCACCGTGGATGCGCTCTTTTGCGCTTGCAGCTTCTCGGACCACTCGGGCATCGCTCCCTCCTCGGCCTAGAGGCTGCTACTTCTGGGGCAAGAAGTCAAGACTCCGAATCCGAGGGAGCTCTGCCTGAGATCCTGTCTACCGGGCGGGCCACAACCGGCTTCGCTCTGCCGCCCTACAGGCCAAACTGCCGGACTCCGGTTAGGGCAGGACACCGGCAAACTGCCCTTCCCCGCAAGGCCGGTCTGTTGTAGCATCATGATGGAAGAGTGAGATGGCGGCACTCGGACCGCCAGTCTCATCCACGCGCTAGTCACAAGAGCAGACCATGCAACAACCCAAGCACATCGGGATTCTGTTCGTCGCTGGCTTCGGTCCAATCGTTCCGGATCGCAGCACTAGTGGAGCGCTTTACCGCGAAGCTCTTGGTATTCCGTTCAAGGAAGAGAAGGATGGCTACCTCCACACCGAGTCCCTGGAAGGGGCCAAGACCTTTGCACTGTGGCCACTCTCGCAGGCTGCGCAGTCATGCTTCGGCAGCGAATCTTGGCCTACTGACGTCCCTCCTCCTCAGGCATGGCTTGAGTTCGACGTTGAAAACGTCGAAGAGGCAACAGCAGCGCTCGAACAACAGGGCTATCGAATGCTCGTCAAGAACAGGAGAGAGCCCTGGGGCCAGATCGTGAGTCGGTTTCTCAGCCCGGAAGGACTATTGATCGGGATCGCCTTCACGCCTCTCTTCCGAGACCAACAGTAGGGCCGATCAGGCTGATCCAACTTTCCAGCCCTTCGCCTCCAGCCGTGCCCTCCGGTGAGCGTCCGGGGCGTGATCCCGCCTATGCGAAGCAGCGCCGGAATGGTACGGATGTTGCTTCACACATTGGCGCGAAAAGGTCGGCCGAGCCAATGCCCTTGGACTGCGAGCGCATCGTGTACTCCGGCTTTGGGTGGCTCATTACGATGGAGAAGTGACATGGCGAAGCCTAGCAAAGAACACGATTTGCCTTTGGTACGATGGCGACGCCGAGGAGGCGGCGCGGTTTTACGCCAAGACCTTTCCCGATTCGTCCGTCGGCGCGGTGCACCGCGCACCGGGAGACTTTCCGGCCGGGAAGAAAGGGGACGTGCTGACGGTCGGGTTTACCGTGATGGGCGTTCCCTGCCTCGGGCTCAACGGCGGACCTGCGTTCAAGCACAACGAAGCGTTCTCGTTTCAGGTCGCAACCGCGGACCAGGCCGAAACGGATCGCTACTGGAACGCGATCGTCGGCAACGGCGGCCAGGAGAGCGCGTGCGGCTGGTGCAAGGACAAATGGGGATTGTCCTGGCAGATTACGCCGATCGCCCTGACGAAAGCGATCACCGATCCCGATCCCGCTGCCGCCAAGCGCGCGTTCGATGCGATGATGGAGATGGGAAAGATCGACATCGCCGCAATCGAGGCGGCGCGCCGCGGTTGAGGTTGCAACTCGCTCCGTAAGGCTTACGATCGTTGGCTAACGCTTCAGCCGCCGTCCCGAGCCGCGATCTCCCGCTCGATCTCGTCGAAGAGCTGCGGCGGCGCTGCGATCAGGCGGGTCAAGAGCGGCTCGGGGCGGTTGAAGCGCTCCTCCTCGGGGCTGCCGGCCCGGATCCGGCCGCCGGCGGCGAGGACCAAGGCGACACCCGCCGCCACGTCCCATTCGTGCTTGGGGACGAGGGTCCAGGTGGCGTCGGAGAGCCCGCCCGCCACCCGCGCCAGCTTGTAGGCGACCGATCCCATGGCGATCACCTCAAACGGGCTCTCCTTCCACATCTCCCACTGCCCGCGCTTGACCTCGCTCCGGCTGGCGAGCACCGAGGCGCCGGCGAGCTTCAGCCGCTGGCTCATCCGGACCGGCACGCCGTTCAACGTCACCCCGTGGCCGAGCGCCCCGAGGAAGGTCTCGCCCGTCGCCGGGTTGCAGATGCCTCCGGCGACCGGCCGGCCGTCCTCGACCAGGCCGACCGAGACCGACCATTCCGGCAGCCCCATCACGAACTCGCGGGTGCCGTCGAGCGGATCGACCACCCACACCCGGCGCTTGTCCAGGCGGGAGCGGTCGTCGTGGGTCTCCTCCGAGAGCCAACCCTCGTCGCCCTGCGGCAGGAGCCGCTTCAAGACCGAGTCGACTAGGGTGTCGGCCTCGGTGACGGGGTCGTCGCCGCTCTTCTTTCGCGACTCGACCTCGCCGGGAGTGAAACGCGAGAGGACCTGGCGCGCCTCCCCCAGGGCCGCGGCGATGCGCGCCAGCTCGTCGTCGTAGGCCATGCTCTACGCCTGGGCCGCCATGCTGGCGCCGACGTAGCCCTCGCGCTCGAGGAAGAGGAGGATCTCCTGCGCCGCCTCCTCCTGGGAGAGGAGGCTCGCGTCGATCACCAGATCGGCGTCGGTCGGCACCTCGTAGGGGTCGGAGATACCGGTGAACTCCTTGAGGATGCCGGCCCGCGCCTTGGCGTAGAGCCCCTTGCGGTCGCGCTCCTCGCAGGTCTCGATCGGCGTCGCGACGTGCACCAGGACGAAGCCGCCGCCCGGCTCGATCGTCGACCGCACTTCCTTGCGCACGCTGTCGTAGGGCGCAATGGGGGCGCAGATGGCGATGCCGCCGTTCTTGGTGATCTCGGAGGCCACGTAGCCGATCCGCCGGATGTTGATGTCCCGGTGCTCCTTGGAGAAGTTGAGCTCGGAGGAGAGGTTCTTGCGCACCATGTCGCCGTCCAAGAGGGTCACCGGCCGGCCGCCGGTCTCCATGAACTTGACGAGGAGGACCGAGGCGATCGTCGACTTGCCGGCTCCGGAGAGGCCGGTCAGGAAGACCGTGAAGCCCTGCTTGTGGCGCGGCGGATGGGTGCGGCGGAGCTCCTCGCCGACCTCGGGGAAGGTGAACCAACCGGGCAGGTCGCGGCCCTCGGCCAGCCGCTGGCGCAGCTCAGTGCCCGAGATATCGAGCGTCCGCTTGCCCTCCGGCACCTCGTCGACGGGGAAGTAGGTATCCAGGTCCTCGACGTAGACGAGCTGCTTGAAGGGCACCATCGTCACCCCCAGCTCCGACTCGAACGAGCGCAGCAGCTCCTGGGCGTCGTAGGGGCCGTAGAAGGGCTTCCCCTGCGAGTCCTTGCCCGGGCCGGCGTGGTCTCTGCCGACGATGAAGTGGGTGCAGCCGTGGTTCTTCCGGATGGTGGCGTGGAGGACCGCCTCGCGCGGGCCGCCCATCCGCATGGCGAGCCCCAGGAGGGCGAGCTTCGCCGTGTGCTGCGGGAAGCGGGGGAGGACCGCCTGGTAGCAGCGCACCCGGGTGTAGTGGTCGAGGTCGCCCGGCTTGGTCATCCCCACGGTCGGGTGGATGAGGAGGTTCGCCTGCGCCTCCTTGGCGGCGCGGAGCGTCAGCTCGCAGTGGGCGCGGTGCATGGGGTTCCGGGTCTGGAAGGCGACCACCCGCCGCCAGCCCTCGCGGGCGAACTCGGCGCGCAGCTCGGCCGGGGTCTGGCGGAGCGAGCGGAAGTCGTAGTGGAGAGGGAGCTGCAGACCCTCCAGGCGGCCGCCGACGAAGACCGGCTGGGTCTTCTGGAGGAGATGGGCGACGCCGGGGTGCTTTAAATCGACGGTGCCGAAGACCGCCTGGGCGCTGGCCGCGAGGTCGGGCTCCCAGAGCTCCTCGACGTGGAGGGCGGCGAGCATCACCCCCTCGGGATCGCGGAGCGCAAGGACGCTCTTCCCGGGGGAGAGCTTCCCGGCCAGCTCGCGCGGGATGTCCAAGGTGATGGGGATCGTCCACAGGGTGCCGTCGGCCAGGCGCATGCGCTCGCAGACCGAGTCGTGGTCGGCCTTGCCGAGGAAACCGGTGAGCGGCGAGAAGCTGCCGTTCAAGAGCAGCTCCAGGTCGCAGAACTGGCGCGGGGTCAAGTCCCAGGACGGCCAGTCGCGGGAGGCCGCCTTGAGCTCGGCGGAGCGCTCGGGGGAGACGAGGAGGTTGACGAGAATGCCGCCGTGCGGCTCGATCAGGTGGTCGGCGCCCTTCTTGGAGCTCTCCGGCTCAGGGGCGGGGAAAGGTAGAGTTTTCGTCATGGCGCGGAGGTTTCCTGTGGGATGGGCAGAGAAGAGGCCTGGAGGCCGGCGTCTCGCTTTTGTCTATTGGATAGGAACAGAGTACGAAGGTCCGATTGGATGAGCGCTTGAGTCCGCTCACCAGTAAGCCTCGTCAGTAAGCAAGGTGCAGGCGGCTGGCTTTTACGGGACTTGCATGCATGACCGCGTATTCTACGGCTCCCAGCCGCGGACCCACGCCGGGGCCGCCAGCCGGTTGCCGTCGGGCCTGACATCGCCGCTCAAGCTCAGCTTGGCGTCGAAGCCCACCCTACCGCCGAGGCTCACCTCCCCGCCGAGGCTCACCACCAGGCGATGGGGGCGGCCGTCCGCGGGGACTGGGGGACGATACCAGAGCCACCAGCGGCGGCCCAGGCTGTCCAAGGCGTCGTCGAGCTGGATCTCGTCCTGGACCACCCGGCCGGCGGTCGCCCGCGCCAGCAGGTGATGCGGGGCGAGCCACGGCAGGAGGGCCGCATCGAGCCGGAGATCGGCGGAGGCGCGGCGGGCCTTCACCTTCGGGTCTTCGGGGAAGCCGGAGAAGGGGTGGCCCTCCCCCAGGGTCGAGTTGTAGTCCGGGCGATCGAGGGCCGCGCTGCCCGGCGGGCGCTCGGGGGGCGGCGGCGGCGGCGGTGGCGGGCGCACGGCGAGGGGGATCGTCACCCAGCCGTAGGTCGCGAGCGTCTGCGCCGCGGCGGCGAAGGCGGCGGCGATGGGCGGGGTCGCCGGGATCGTCTCCCGCCCGGGCTCGGTCGCCAGGGTCAGGGCGTTGCTCTCGGCGGGCGAGATCGGGAGATCGGGGGCGCCGACCCAGAAGAGGGCCCGTGGCCGGCTCGACCGGCTCCGCGAGGCGAAGGCGATCAGGCGGTCGCACTGGCGGCGCACGGCTTCCAGGAGCCTCGGTTCCGGCAGGCTGGCGGCGCGGCCGGTAGTCGTGCCGGCGAGCTCGGCCAGGACCCCCGGCCAGACCGCCGCGTTCCGGCTGGCCGCGAGCGCCACCCGCGGCTCGGGATCGGCGATCACCAGCTCGACGCTCCCCAGGCTGCTCAGGCGCCCGATCCGCTTCGTCAGCAGGAGTGCCGCATCGTTGAGGGGACCGGCCGGGGCCAGCTCGGGGTCCAGGTAGACGACGATCTCCCAGTCCTTGGCGGTCGCGGCCTCGAGGCTCACCACCTCGTGGGGGAGGCCGTCCAAGAGGAGATGGAAGTCGGCGGGGCGCCGGGCACGCCTGAGGATGTCGATCGGCCGTGGCGCCGGCCTCTCGACCAGCACCCCGGCCTCGCGGACCTGGATCGTTTCGGTGTGGCGCGGCGGCTCGGGCGGGGGAGGAGGAGCGGCGCTCAAACTGGCCGCGAAGAGCACCCCGAGGGTGGCTCGCCGACGGGATCTCCAGAGCTGCATACGGCCCGCTCCGCTTACGGCCGGGAGGGGGACGGCTCCGGCTGGTCGACGATGATCGTCGTGACGCCGCCGGCGGCGAGGGCGGGGATCAGCACCTCGCCCCGCTTCCACCAGGCGACGACGCAGCTGCGGCAGAAGTCGTCCGCCCGCCGGAGGTTGGCGGCGCTCACCCGGGTGACGATGCCGTCGCAGAGGAAGCCGAGGACCGCGCCGTGCGACTCGTCGGCGGTGGTCTCGCCGACGGTCAGGTTCTGGGCGACGCCGCGCTGCTCGGGGGTGAGCTCGACGTGGCAGTCCCCTTTGACCTCGGACTTGCGCTCCGTCGAGCGGGCGACCTCATGGCCGGTCGCGTCGAGCAGCACGCCGTAGTACTGAACCTGCTGGTTGCGCTTCTCCGGCTTCGGGGGGACGGCCCAGTAGCGGCCGGCGCCGTCATGCTCCATCTGCACCCAGTAGAAGCCGCCGTGATCCGCCCAGCGGAAGTAGAGCCGGGTCGAGCCCCCGGGGGCCTCGCCCGCCGCCGTCGCGTGGACACTCTGATTGGCTTCGGTGCGAAAGCAGGGGACCTGCTCGACCATGACCGACGGTTGGGCCCGGGCCTGAGTGGCCACCAGAAGGAGGGCGGCGGTCCAGAAGTGGCGTGCTCTCATGTCGAGCCTCCCTGCGGGTCGCGGATTAGGACGAAAAACGGATCGCTCTTATTCTATGTCAACTTCCGCCTGTACGGGTAGTGGCTAGTGCTCCGTCAGTCTGTCCCTCCCCCCATCCCCTTCCACGCGCCCGCCCGCGACCGAGTTCCCCGCCACAGCGCTCCAAGCCATGAGCAGGTAGATCGAGATCCGAGATACGGCTCTCCAAGCGTGAGCGAGGCGTCTCAAAGTCAGGGGTACGGGTCTCCAGACCAGAGATATGGGGACTCCGACTCGGAGATACGGGGGCGCAAGGTTCGAGATACGGGTCTCCAGGCCGGAGACACGGGGGCGCAGACTCTGAGTACGGGGGCGCAGAGTCTGGGATACGGGTCTCCAGGCCGGAGACACGGGGCTCAGACTCAAAGCTACCGGGGCTCAGACTCAGAGTACGGGGGCGCAGAGTCTGAGACACGGGGTCGGCAAACCGTAGGAACCTGCGTGGAGGAATAGGGTGGGGATCAGGACTTCTGGCTCGGCAGATTTCCTGCCGCGCAGGCTCTAGCTAGCGCTTCGTCCGTCTTGGAAGGATAGGTAGAGGCTTCGCGTCGCTTGGTCCCGCAGAGCTTCCGCAAGCAAACGCTCTCGTAAAGAGCCGGCTTGAGAAGAGTCCTCGCCGAAGCGTCCCTCCCCCCTGGGCGGGCGGGTGGAAGGGGATGGGGGGAGGACAGGAGGGGGGTGGCATTGCGCCAGTCGCGCCAGTGTCCTGGGTGATTTTCTACGGCGATGCGGGGCACCGAAGGCTGACGAACCCCTAGCCCGGAGGGCCCCCGGTGATCCGCCGGACGTAGGAGTCCACGTACGGGGTCTTCTGGAGCTTGGGGAGCGACCGCTTGAGCGCCGCCGTCGCCGCCGGCGAGTCGCCCGCCTCGAAGAGCGAGACCGCGAGGTAGAAGAGGAGCTCGGGGCGGTCGTCCCCCGGCTCGCCGGCGCGCCTGAAGAAGGCGACGGCGTCCATCCACCGCGAGTTGCGGTAGGCGGTCTCTCCGGCCAGATACTGCGCCTCCTTGGAATCGGGGTGGGCATCGGCCACCTCGCGGGCGAGGCGCAGAGCCTCCTTCAGATCCTTGGTGGGCGAGTTGGCGGCGAGCAGGCGGCGAACCCGCTCCATGGCCTCCCGCTCGGCCGGTGAGAACGGGCGCCCGTTGGTATTTGGGGAGGGTGAAGGGGGGGCCGGATTGGCGGCAGTGGGGCCGGCGGCCGGCGGGGCGGCGGGTGCGGTCGGCTTGGCGCCCGTCCGGTCCGGCGCGGCCGGCGTGGGCCTCGTGGGTACTGGAGCCTGAGCCGGCGGCTTGGCCGGAGGCGGGGCAGACGGGGCAGACGACGGCGGCGTGGCCGGGCCCGCCGGCCCCGCCGGCCCTGGATGCTGGGCGACCTGCTGCGCCAGGGCGGCGATCCGCTTGTCCTCGCGGAGCTGCGGCGGCAGCGCCCGCACCTGCTCCTCGGCCTTGCGCCAGGCCCCGAGCTCCACCCGGCAGCCGAGGAGGGCGGTGGCGTAGCGGGCCTCGCGCGCCGCGAGCGGGCAGGGTTCGAGGTCGGCGAGCGCCTCCGGGCAGTGCCGGCCGTAGGCGCGGGCCAGGCCGCGCATGCAGGTCGCCCGCGGGTCCTGCGGGGCGGTGGCGGCGGCCTGCTCGGCGCGGGCGATCGCCGGCTCGGCCCTCCCCTCGTCGAGGTCGAGCTCGGCGGCGAGGAGGTTCCAGATCAGGCTCCTGGGCTCCCGGGCGAGCCGGGCCTCGAGCTCGCGGCGCCGCTCCTTGGCGGGGAGGGCGGCGATCTCCACCTCCGCCTTGTGCTCCAGGAGCGGTTTCCAGACCGGGATGGTCTCCAGGGTCGCGCTGGGGATGAGCAGCACCAGCTTCTGCTCGAAGAGGGTGCGCAGCTCGGGCGGCAGCTGGACCTTGCCGTAGGCGCCGAAGCGGTCCTCCACCTCGGCGAGCCGGCGGAAGGTCTCGCGGAAGCCCTCGGCGTCGTTGGCCGCTCCCTGGGCGACGGCGAGGCGGACGAGGCAGTCGGTCAGCGGCTGGGGGAGGTCGAGGAGGCCGAAGCAGGCCAGGCGGAGGTCCTTGGCCGCCGCCCCGTAGTCGGCGCGGTCGTAGGCGATCCGGCCGTCCCGCAGGAGGCCGAGGTAGAACGGGTCCGGGGTCCCGGCGGCCGGCTGGGACATCGCGGCAGTGGCGAGAGGCGTGCGCGCCGGGGTCGGCGGCGGAGATGCCGGCGTCTCGGCCGGGAGGACGCCGTCATCGCCGCCAGTCGCCAGCAGGGCGCAGAGCGCGAGGGCGGCGAACGGGCGGCTCCGAAGCTCTTTCTCCTTGGCGTCTCTCACGGCCGGGAGCGCCCTGTCAGGCGGCCGACGAGCGACCCGGAGAGCCGGGAGGAGCCGGAGGCGTCGGGGGAGCCCGGCCAGCCGGCTTTACGTGCGCCGCGGGGGAGCCCGGTGGACTTGCGGGCCGCCGAGTCCGGCCGTGGGAGCTCCGGGGGTAGCGGGGGTAGCGGGGGTACGGAGGCAGGGGCCGGTCCTCCAGCACCGCCCGCGGATTTTCGGTGGTCAAACGGATCGCCGTCTCCTCCCCCCAGCGCTCGCGGAGGGTCTTATAGGCCCGTGCGAGGCCCGGCGGCCGGCGGAGGAGGTCGTGCGAGTCGCTCGCCACGAAGTGGGCGAGGCCGGCCTCGATCAGCCGGTGGGTACAGCTCTGGGCACGGCGCCCGAATTCGCCGGTGACGCTCATCCCGGTCACCTGGGTCGTGGCGCCGAGCCCGACCAGGTGGGCGAGCACCGCCTCGTCCTCGGCGAGGAAGGGGATGAACTCGGGGTGGGCGAGGACCGGCCGCCAGCCGCCGACCACCAGCTCGTGGACGAGGTCGGCCGCAGCCTGCGTCGTCGAGGAGGCGGCGAATTCGAGCAGCAGGTAGCGCGACCCGGCGAGGGGGAGGATACCGGCCTCCTCGTCCGCTTCCAGCCGCAGCACCTCGGCCAGGAGCTCCGAGTCGACATGGATCTCGCCGCCGGCGAAGATGCGGATTTCCGGCGCCACCGCCGCGGCGAGCTCGCCGCAGAGGGCGGAGAGCACCGCACGGTCGCCGTTCCACCAGACTCCACGCCGCTGGTGGGGCGTCGCCACCATGGCCTCGCAGCCCGCGGCGGCCGCGGCGCGGCACATGGCGATCGACTCCGCCAGGCTCTGGGCGCCGTCGTCGATGCCGGGCAGGATGTGGCAGTGGAGGTCGATCATCAGGCGGCCGAGCCGGCTTTGGGAGCGCTGGCGCTCTCCGGGGCGGCGGCATACAACTCGTAGGAGCGGTAGCGCTTGTACATCCCCGCCTGGGTCGACTGATAGCGGTTGAGCACCGCCCCGAGGATCTTGATGTCCGCTTGCTGCAGGCGGTCGCGGCAGAGGCGCGCCTCCTCGCGGGTCACCTTGCCGCTCCGGAGGGTCAGGATGACGCCGTCGGCGAGGACGCCGACCAGGGTGGCGTCGGTGACCGCGAGCGCCGGCGGGCTGTCGATGATGACGTAGTCGAAGCGCTCGCGGACCGTCTTCAGGAACTCCTGCATGCGTTCCGAGGAGAGCAGCTCCGAGGGGTTGGGGGGAATCGGCCCCGACGGGGTGAGCCACAGGTTGGGGACCATCGTGGGGAGGAAGATGTCGTCGAGCTCGGCCGTCGCCGTGAGATGAGAGACGAGGCCGACCTGATTCGAGGCCTTGAAGACCTGGTGGAGGCGCGGCTTGCGCAGGTCGCAGTCGACGATCAGGACCGGCCGGCCGAGCTGGGCCAGGACGATCGCCAGGTTGGACGCGGTCGCCGTCTTCCCCTCTCCCGCCACCGCCGAGGTCACGGCCACCACCCGAAGCTCGCGGGCGGAGGAGAGGAGGAGCGCCGTGCGGAGCGACCGGTAGGCCTCGGAGATCGGGGTGCGCGGCCGGTCGTGGGGGACGAGCTCGATCTGGGTCGGCAGGTTCGCGGGCGGCGCCTTCTTGCGCTCCAGCCATTCGGCGGGCGCGGATTTCCCCTTCTTGGCCGGGCGTACCCGCGCCCCCGGCACCTCGGAAGCGCTGCCGCCGGACGTCCCGTAGGCGCCGTAGCTGCCATACCCATAGCGCTCGTAGCCGTACAGCCGCCCGGCCTCGTAGATGTCCTGAATCACCGCGAGGGTGGGGAGGGCGAGGCGCCGCTCGACCTCCTCCGGCGACTTCATGGAGCGGTCCATGAACTCGATGAGGAGCGAGCAGCCGACGCCGATCAGGAGCCCGAGGAGAAGCCCGTAGGAGAGATCCTTGCGGAGCGAGGGCTGGAAGGGGCCGCCGGGCACCAGGGCGTGGTCGACGATGTGGATGTTCGAGTCCCGGGTGTCCTGGAGGCGCGCCTGCACGTCGTTTTCCGACTGCTTGCGCATCAGCTCGTTCAAGAGGTCGCGGCGGGTTTTGATCTCCACTCCCAGGTTGTTGTAGACGACCGCCTCGGAGTTCTGGTCCATGGCGTCCGACTTGAGCTTGCCGATCTCGGTTTCGAGCGACTGCTCCTGGCGCAGAGCGGTCATGTAGCCCGCGTAGGCGCTCTTCTTGGCGGTCTCGACCACCTCGTCGATGGCGGCCTTCAAGTGCTGCTGCCCCTTGTCGATCTCCGCTTTCCTCGCCACCATGTCGGGGTGCTCGGGCTTGTAGACCTTGAGCTTGGCCTCGTACTCGGTCTCGCGCTTGCGCTGTTCGGTACGCATGTCGCCCACGACGCCGGGGGCCAGGGTGTCGGCGATCGTCTCCTTGGGGGCGGTCAGCAGCTCCTTGTAGGAGGCCTCCTTCTCGATGCGGGTCTTCTTCGCTCCGATGTAGTTGCCGTTCAAGGCCTCCAGGCGCTGCAGGGTGACGTTCGAGCCCGGCTCCAGGGTGACGATATCCTTCCTCCGGCTGAAGGCCTGGAGCTTCGTCTCCTTGTCGTCGATCTCCCGCTTCAGGGTCTCGATCTGGGTGGTCAGGAAGGTCGAGGCCTTGCCCGCCGAGGTGTAGCGGTTCTCGATCCCCATGTCGATGAACGACTCGGCGAAGGCGTTGGCGGCCTTGGCGGCGAACTCGGGGTTGCCCGAGCGGAAGGAGAGCGCGACCAGCTGGGTGCTCCGCACCGGCTCGACGGTGAGACCGCCCTGGAGCTGCCCGGCGAGGATGCCCAGGGTCGCCTGATCGTCCTCGGCGGAGGGGCCCTTGCGGGCATCCCGCACCGCGGCCCGCCCCGGGTTCCAGGCCGGGTCCTCGACGAGGTCGAGGCTCTTGACCACCCGTTCCGCCAGACCGCGGCTCTCGAGCAGCTTGTACTGGGTGGGGTAGTACTCCATGTCGAAGTAGCTGTCGAGCCAGGGGGCCTGGTTCGAGAGCACGGGGGCCAGGCTCCGGCGCTCGATCTGGATCAGCGACGTCGCCATGTAGAGCTTGGGGGTGACCGAGTAGTGGACGGCCGCCGCGGCGACCGTCGTCAGGCAGGCGGCGACGACGAGCTTCCAGTGGCGGCGGACCACCACCAGGTACTCGGCGAGGTTGAAATCGGACTCGGGCTCGTCCGGGAACGGATTGGGCTCGTCGTAAGAGACGTCGGGTGATTTTGCAGGCAGCATCAGAAGAAGGACTCCTTGATCACGATGACATCCCCCTGGCGGAGCTCCACGTCGGGTGCCTTGCCGGCCAGGATACGCTTGTAGTCGGCCTCGATCTCGCTCGCCGGGGCGGTGGCGGTGGCGGCGCGCTTGATGAGGATCCCCTTGGCGGCGCGGTCGGTCAGCCCCCCGGCGCGCGAGATGGCGGCCAGGAGGGTGATCCGCTCGGTGCTCTTGAACAGCAGGGCGCCGGGCCGCGCCACCTCGCCCAGGCAGTAGATGGTGATCTCGACCGCGCTGGGGACGTTGACGAGGTCGTTGGCGAAGAGCGGCACGTTGACCCGCGGATCGGCGCGGACGAGGAGGTCATCCAGGTCGATCGCGATCTGGTCGGAGAGGCCGTCGTCCGAGTGGCGGAGGACGTAGAGGACGTTGCCGTGGTTCTCGGCCAGGCCGCCGGCGGCGGTGATCGCCGCGAGCAGCGTCCAGCGGCCGGAGAAGCCGAGGTTCCCCGGCTGCTTGACGGCGCCGATCACCGAGATCGGCCGGGCGCGGAATTCGAGCACCTTGAGGTCGACCGAGACGTGCTGGAAGTACTTCCCCTCGAGGAGGGCGCGGAGGTTCTGGGTCACCTCGGCCTCGGTCTGCCCGGCGACGGCGACATCGCCGACGAGCGGCAGGTTGATCGACCCGTCCTCGGAGACCCGGCGTTGGACGTTGAGCTCCGGCACCTCGAACACCCGCACCTCGATCAGGTCCCGCGGGCCGATCCGGTAGGCGCCCTGGGCGCGGGCGGTCCCGCCGGCTCCGCAGAGGGTGAGCAAGAACACGACAAGCCCGCAAACGTACGCTACTATCCTCTTCATTGTAAGGGCCTTAACGAAGAGCAATGGTAGCGCAATCGACCCCTTGAGGTCAAAAGGTTGTGCAGTTGGGTACTGGGTCCGTTTGAAATCCGAGGACGGGCGACTGGCTGCGCGGAGCGCCCGAAGGAGACCGCCCGCAGGTTCAAAGGGACCCAGTACCTGCAGTTGAGGGTCCTACGGCGCCGGCTGGCCGGGCAGGCCGGCGAGGGTCACCGTCATCCCCACCGACGTGAAGCTCCGGTCGCCGCCCGGCAGGTTCGAGGTGAAGCGGTTCCGCATGGCGGTCAAGAGGAGCGCCGCGGCGCGGCCGATGTCGAGCTGTAGCGAGGCGCCGTAGGCGGAGACGTCGTCCTTCCGGTCCGCCGCGCCGGGAGCCGAGGCGGTATAGCTGTCCGTCCCCCCCTCGACGTAGACGCTGCCGCGGGTGCGATGGCCGAGCCGGAGGTGGAGGGAGAGCCCGACCCGCTCCTCGTCAAGGTAGGGGTACTGGGGGAGGACCGAGTAGATCGGGTTGCGGCGGCCGTAGAGGAAGATCTCCGGTCCGGCGCTCGTGCGGTAGGCGACTGTCGCGATGCCGGTGACCTTCTGGTAGCGCACGAAATCAGAGCCCTGGGCCGCGGTCAGCGAGCGGGCGGCCAGGTCGACGTTCAAGAAGATGCGGTTGTGGTCGTAGACCGCTTCCACGACCGGCGCCGTGCCGGAGTTCGAGCGGTCGGGGGCGCCCGGCCGGCGCTCGATGAACTTGACCTCGGAGCGCTCCGCCCCCAGCCCGAAGAGCCAGCCGGTGACCGGCCGCCAGTGGACCCCGGCCCGCTCCAGCTGCTCGCGGCGGTTGAGGAGGTCGAAGAGCGAGACCTGGGGGTCGTTGCGATTGGCGAGGCTCGTCTGCTTCAAGGCCGAGGCGTTCGCGAAGACCGAGAATTTCCGGGTGATCGCGAGTTCGGCCACCAGGCTGGCATGGTCGTCCCGGGCGTTGGTCAGGCGGGGCAGCTCGGGGGTGAGGATGCGCTGGGTCTCGTCGCGCCCGGCGGTCGCCTCGATCGTCAAGCGGTTCCAGTAGCCGTGGAAGCCGGCGCCGACGCGGTCGTTGAAGCGCCGCCGGTCGCTCTCCTTGCGCCACCAGACGTACTCCGGGAGAGCGTAGGCGGTCCAGGTGACCTTGGGGCCGGTCGGCAGGTAGAAGCGCAGGCCGCCGCCGACCGTGGCGGTCAAGTCGCCGGGCGCCGCGCTGCCCCCGCCGGTACCGGAGCCCAAGAGGGTCTTGACGTAGGCGACGTCGCGGAAGCCCAGCCAGGGCGCCACCCGGACGGGGCCCAGGTGATAGCGGGCGTTGGCGACCTCCCTGGCGAGCCTCCCCTTGGCGTCCTCCGGCCGGCCGGCGGGGCCGCCAGGGGTCGTATACTGGTCGAACTGAGCCCAGGCGGTGCCCCAGGCACACAGGCAGAGGAGTCCGGTGAGGAATGCTCGCAGGGAAAGTCGCATGTCTCTCTTCGTGCTGTCGTCGCTTAGGGTCGCGCCATGATACGTCAAATCGACCTCCTGGGAATCGGCCTCGTCACCGTCCTCCTCCTCTGGGCCCCCCTCCCCTTCGGCGGGGTCACCCCGTGGGCGGAGGCGAGCCTCGAGGTGCTCGCCTTTCTGGCCCTCGCCGTCGCCCTCCTCGGTCTCGACCGGTTCGCCGACCTGCGGCCCGTGGCTTTCCCCGCCGCGGCGCTCGCCGGGGTCGCCCTCCTGGGCCTCGTCCAGGCGCTCCCCTGGCCGACCCCCATCGTCGCCGTGCTCTCGCCGGGTCACGCCGGGCTCTACCGGCAGGCGGCGGCCCTCCTGGCGCCCGATCCCGGCGGCGCCGTCCGGCTGACCGTCGCCGCTGCCGCCAGCCGTTCGGCGGCGCTCCTCTGGGCGGCGGTCGCGGCGGCCGTCGTCGCCGGCGGGGTGGTTGGCCGCCACCGGCGGGGCCGCCGGGTCCTCGGCGGGGCCCTCCTCGCCTCGGCGCTCTTCCAAATCTTCTTCGGCGCCCGCGCCGCTCTAGCCGGCGACAAGACCCTCTGGGGGGTCGAGGTGCCGATCAGCGCCGCCCGCCTGCGGGGGACCTTCTTTAACCCCAATCACCTGGCGGTCTACCTGGAGCTCGCCCTGCCGCTCGCCTTCGCCTGGGCGTTCTGGACGGTGCGGCGGGCCCGGCGCGAGTCCTCCCTGGAGCGCCGGGTGCTCTCCGTGGCGCCGCCGGTCCTCCTCTGGCTCGTGCTCTTCGCCGGCCTCGCCTTCACCGCCTCGCGCGGCGGCCTCCTGGCGGCGGTCGCCGCCACCGCGCTCCAGGGGGGGCTCATCGGCATCCGCTACCGGCGCTGGGACCTGGCGCCTCTCGGCGCCGCGGCGGCGGTCGTCGGGGTGGCGGTGGCGGCGGCGGCGGGGATCGAGGAGGGGCTGGCGCGGCTCGTCCACACTCTGCCGGCGGACGTCAGCTGGGGGGCGCGCCGGCAGGCCTGGGCGGCGACGGTCGAGCTCTGGCGCCGCTTCCCCCTGACCGGGGTGGGGCTCGGCGCCTTCCGCGACGCCTTTCCCCTGGTCCAGCCGGCGAGCCTCACCGGCACCTGGTGGCACGCCCACAGCGGGCCGCTCGAAGTGCTGGCGACGACCGGGGTGGTGGGCGCCATTCTCCTCGCCGCCGGGCTCGCCCCGCTCTTCCTGCAACTGCTGACCGTGCTCGCCCGCGGCCGGCGCTCCGAGGACCGCGCGGCCGCGCTCGCCGCCGTCGGCGCCCTGGTCTCGGTGGCGATCCACGAGTCGTTCGACTTCGGCTTGACCCTGCCGGCTAACGCCCTCTCGCTCGCCGTCCTGGTCGGCGCCGCGGCCTCAGCGCGGCTGGGGAGCCGCCCCCCCGTCGCCATCCCCGTCACCCCCCTCCGCAAGGCTCACCGTGCCCGGGAGGACCGCTCCGCCGGCGACGCTCTCGACCTCGAGGAGATGCAGCCCGGCGGGAAGCGGCGCGGCAAGGGCAAGCGTTCCTCCCGTCACGGCCGGAAACGTTCCTAGGGTCGAGTCGTCGAGCCGGACCTCGACCGCCGCGCCCTCCTTGGGGGCGACGTCGACGTGCAGGCGCAGGCCAGAGGCCGGCCGGGAGGTGAGCATCTCCAGGCGGGTCACCCCGCCCCGGAAGTCCCAGGCGGGGGCCGGCCACTCGCGGGCGGCGAGGCGGGAGAGCTCGCGGGTCACCTCGGCGGCCGCCGCGGAGTTGCCCTCGGCCCGCGCCACGGCGGCGCGCACCTGCCAGTAGGCGGGGCGGGTGAGCCAGGAGGGGTGAACCTGGGCGAGGGCCGCCTGGGCCTCGTCGGTCCGGCCGCGCTCGGCGAGAGTGCGCGCCTTCAGGAGCGAGTAGGGGGCCCAGGCCTCGCTCGCCGTGGCGTCGGCGCCGTGCTCCATCTTCTCAGCGTGCGCGAGGTCGCCGGAGACCAGGGTGGCCATCGCCTCGTGCGGCGGATCGAGGCCGCGGCAGAAGCCGGCCAGGCGGTGGAGGGTGCGCTCGGGGAGGGGGCACGGTTCGAGCAGGCAGCGCTCCAGGTTCCACGCCAGATGGGCGGCGAGGCGCTGGGCGGTCTTGTGGTCGACCGGCCCCGCCGGGCACTGGGCGAGGGCGTTCCGCACGAGCCCCAGGTAGCGGCGGCCGGGGGGCGCCTGGGCGGCGACCTCCAGGTAGAGGTCGCGCGCCCCGGCGAGGTCGCCCTGCGAGCGCCGTTCCTCGGCCTCGGCGAGGCGGCCCGAGAGATGGGCGAAGAGGGCGGCCTCGCGGTGCCGGCGGGCGGCGCAGAAGCCGGGCCAGTCGTGCTGCCGGCCGTAGATCTCCTCGATCCTCCCCCAGGCCGCGGGATCGCCAGGGATGGCGGCGAAGGCCTCCTCGCGGCTGCCGGCGATGGTGAGCCAGGGGCCGACGAGGGCGGCCAGGGTGGGCGGATCGGTAAAGGCGGTGGCCAGGAGCTGCCGGGCGCGCTCGCGCTTGGCCGGCGAGAGGGCCTGCCAGACCTCCAGGTAGGCGGCGGCGAGGAAGCGGGCCGGCTCCGGCCGCTGGGGGGCGAGCCGCATGGCGGTTTCGAGCGGCGCCTCCCAGCGCGGGGCGGCGGTGAACAGGCGCGGATCGCGCCCTTCCGACCAGGCGAGGTAGGTGGCGGCGCCGCGGACGAGGGCGGCGTCCCAGGCGGCTGGCCGCTGGCGGAGCGCGGCGCCCGCCCAGCCGGCTGCCTCGGTCATTCGCTGGGCGCTCAGCCGCCGCGCCTCGGAGTCGAGGTTGCCGTGCCGGGAGGCGTCGAGCTCGGAATCGAGGGCGGCGCGGGCCGCCCGCAGCTCGATCCGCCCGGAATCGGGCTCGCGCGCCATCTCCGGCGGCGCCAGCACCTCGTCCCGCCCCAGCCAGGCCGTCATCTCCGCCTCCCGCGCTATCCGCGCGTGCTCGCTCCAGAGCGGCAGGAGAGCGAGGACGAGGGCCGCCGCGGCGGCCCCGGTGCGGAGAGCACGCAACCCCGGGCGGACCCCGGGCGGGGGAGGCGCGGGCGCGGGAACGGCGGGCGCTGGCATCGAGACCGTAGTCTATCAGCCGGCCTCCTGTGGACCCGTCTCCGGCGTATCCTCTTCCCGATGCCCCCGCGCCCGGTCCGTTTCCGCCCGCCTCCGGTGGCGATGTCGCCCGCCGTCCTCTGGATGCTCCGGCGGGCGTTCGGGCCTCCTGGGGCGCCCGCTCCCGAGGCGACCGCGGCGGAGGCTCTCGAGCTCTGCCGCCGGTTCGACCTCGCCGGGCGGGTGGCGGCCCGGCAGGGGCGGGGGCGGCTGGCGGCGGAGCTGGGGGCGGGGGGGGCGGCGGGGTTCGCTCGCGAGCAGGTGGCGGCGGCGGGGATGGGGATGCGCCTCTCCGCTCTCGCCTCGCGGGTCGCCGAGGCCGCGGCGGAGCTCGGGGTTCCGCTCGTTTTCTTGAAGTTCGCCGCCCTCGAGCTCTCCGGGAAGCTCGCTCCCGGGAGCCGGTCGGCCTGCGACGTCGACCTGCTGGTGCCGGAGACGGGGGCGGAGGCGTTGCAGGCGGCTCTCGCCTCCCGGGGTTTCTCCCCCTCCGGACTGCCGGGCCTGGAGCACCAGCTCCCCACCCTCGCCGGGCCGGAGGGGGTGGTCGAGCTCCACCGGATGCTCCTCGGGGTGCGGCTCGCCGGGAATCGTTCGGCGACCTTCGCCGATCTGGAGTGCCAGGGGCTCCTCCTCCCGCTCCCCGATCTCCCCGGGCGCGCCGCCGCTCCCGCGCCGGCGGTCGCCATCGCCTACGCCCTCGTCCATGGTCTCGGCCAGCACGGCTGGTGGCCGCAGTCCTACTCCCTGTTCAAGATGATGGGCGACCTGATCGATCTCGGATTCGGGGGATCTGACGGAGTCGAGGTGGGCGGCGGTTCGCTCGACTTCCCGGCGGTGGGCAGCTGGATCGCGGCGGACGTCCCCCCGGCCGAAGTCGAGGCGGCCCGTCGTCTCGCCGCCGCCCTCGCGGCGGGGGCGGATTTCTCCCTCTGGGGGGAGTCCGGCGAGCCCGCGGCCCTCCTCCTCCGGCATCTGCTCGCCGGCCTCCTCGATCCGGGCTACGAGCGCTCGCTCCGGCTGGGGCTCTTCAAGGGGCAACCGAGCGACCGGCCTACCCCCTCCCGCCTCGCCCGTACCCTCTTCCGGACAGTCTTTCTCACCCGCGGCCAGGTCGACGCCCTCTACGGCCCGCCGCGCGGCGGGCCGCTCGGCTACCTCGGGCGCCGCCTCTGGCGCCCGATCGACCTCGCCGGCCGCCTGGTGCGCTACGGCGCCAGCGCCTGGAAGGCCCGCTCGTAGCAGGGTCTCGTATACTCGCCGGCGATGAGCAAGGCGAAGCGACCCGGCCGGGTGCCGGCAGGGAGGGACGGCGCGCCCGGCCGCTCCCGGTCCGCTCCCGCCCGTCCGGCGGCTCAGAGGGGCGGCCGGGTCGGCGGGGTGACGGCGGAAGGTTGGGCCGAGGCGCTCCTCTGGGTGGTGATCCTCCTCCCTCCCCTCCTCCTGCCGGCCTTCGCCAAGGAGGCGTTCCGGCTCCCCAAGCTTCTGGCGAGCGAGTGGCTGGGCCTGGCCTCGCTCCTCCCCCTCGCCTTCCGGCTGCGCGCCGTGGACCGGGTGAGCTGGCGCGATTTCGCCGGCCGGGCCGGCCGCGCCGACCGCTATCGCGCTCCCGCCCTGGTGGCGGTCGCCCCGCTCCTCGCCGTCGCCATTCTGGGCCTGGTTACGAGCCGCCATCCGTTCCACCTGCACGAGGCCCTGGCCGATCTCTCGATCGGCGCCGCCTGCCTGGTCGGCTGGAGCGCCGGGCTGTCCCGGGAGCGGCTAGAGCGGCTGCTCGCCGGGCTGCTCGTCCCGGCGACTCTCCTCGCTCTTTTGGGCATCCTCCAGTTCCACGGTCTCTACCGGCCGTTCCAGTTCGAGGGGACGGCGCGCGCCGGCCGGCTCGCCGTCACCTCGCTCGCCGGCAACCCGGGCGACCTCGCGGCCTACCTCGTCCTCCCCTGCCTCGTCGCCCAGTGGATTCTCGTCCGCGAGCGGCGGGGACGGCGGCGCGGTCCCGTCCTCACCGCGGTCGCGGCGGCTCTCGCCATCTGTCTCTATGCCCTGGCGGTGACGCAGACGATCTCCGCGCTCGCCGCGGTGGCCTGGGGGAGCCTGGTGCTCTGGGCCTGCCTCGCCCCCCGCCGCCTCCTGCTGCCGGCCGCCGCCGCGGGCCTCGGGGTGGCGGCGCTCCTCGTCCTCGCCGTTCCCCCCCTGCGGGGGCGGGTGGTCGAGAAGGCCGGCCGGCTCGCCCAGGGCGACTGGAACAGCTTCCTGACCGGCCGGCTCGACGGCTGGCGGACGGCCGCCTGGATGCTCGGCCAGCACCCGTTCGCGGGCGTCGGGCAGGGGGGGTTCGAGGCGGAGTTCATCCCCGCCAAGCTCGCCCTCTTGGACGGCGGCACCCGGTTCTTCGAGAACGCCGTCGACGTCACCTTCGAGAACGCCCACAACGAGATCCTGGACGTCGGGGCCGACCTCGGGGTGCCGGGTCTCCTCGCTCTCGGCTGGGGGATCTGGGTCCTCTTCGGCGCCCTCCGCCGGGGCATCCCGGAGAGGGCCGGAGGGGCCGAGGGGAACAAGGAGGGGAATGTGGACGACGGCGCGGACCGCCCGCGGCTCGCCCTCGCCTGGGGAGGAACAGCGGCCCTCGCCCTCCTCTCCCTCTTCCAGTTCCCCTTCAGGATCGCCCTCCCCGCCTTCCCGGCCCTCCTCTTCCTGGCCTGGATCTGGCGGCGCGAAACGCCTGAAGGAACCCGCCCGCAGGGTCAAATGGAGCCCGCACCTCTTCGGGGCGTCTCGGGGAGCACGCTCGGCTGGCTGGCGGCCGCCGTTCTCGTCCTGGCGCTCGTCCTCCAGGGGAACCGCTGGCACGACCGGCTTCTCGGCAGCGCCATGCTGCGCCAGGTGGAGCTGGTATCGATCAGCGCCGCCACCTCCGGCCACGCTCCGGGGAACCTCCTGCCCACCCACCTGGAGCTGCTGCGCCGAGCCCAGGATCTCGACCCGGCGGAGGTCGGCATCCCGATCGCCCGCGGCAGCCAGTTCCTCCTCTTCGGCGACCCGCGGGCGGCGATCCCGCCCTATCGCGCGGCCCTCGCCCTGCAGCCGAAACCCGAGATCTACGCCGACCTCGGGCGGGCGTTCCTCGCCTCGGGCGACCTGGCGGAGGCGCGGCGCCAGTTCCGGCTCGCGGTGCGGCTCGATCCCAGCCTCCTCGCCCAGGTGCCGGAGGCGGGCCGGTGAAGACCTTCGCCGCCATCCGCGACTTCGCCGCCGAGGCGCCGGTCACCGCTGTCGTGCGCGGCGGCTCGATGGCCCCGCTCCTCGCCGACGGCGACCGGGTGGCGATCGCCCGCCGCCGGCTCTACCTGCCGGGCGACGTCGTCGCCTTCCGGGCCGGCCATGGCGCCGACTCTCGGATCGTCGCCCACCGCCTCCTCGGCTACCGGCTCCACCACGGCCGGGTCGCCTGCGTCACCCGGGGCGATGCCGCGCCCCAGGCGGACCCGCCGGTGCCGTGGGGCGAGCTGCTCGGCCGGGTGGTCTCCCATCCCGGATCGGCGCCCCTCACCCCGCCGCGGGCCCGGCTCGCCGCCGTCGCCGCGTTTTTCCGGCTGGCCGTTCGGCTGGCCGTCCGCCGGCTCGGGAGGCGGCTCGTCCGATGAGCTTCGGCGAGCGGTATCTCACCTTCCCCGACCTCTTCCCCGCCCGCCGGGCGGGAGAGCCCTGGGGGGAGCACGCGGTGAGCCTCGACCTGCCGGGCGGCCCCTACGAGGTGGCCGGGCTTTCCGCCGTTCAGGCGGCGGCGGTGGGCGAGCGCTTCGGCGCCCTTTGCCGGCCAGGTGACCGCCGGCCGGGTGAAAACCGGCCGGGGGACCGCGGGCCGGACGGGCCGGAGGCGGCTTCGGAGGAGTCGGCTGCCGTCCGCTATCTTCTCTTCAAGGCTCCCGAGAGCGACTTCCGGCCTTTCGACACCCGCAGCTGGGAGTACGCGATGGACTTCGATCACGGCGAGCGGACCGTCCGCCTGGCCGGCCTCTTCCTCATGGCGCGGCTCGACTGGACCCCGGCCCTGGGCGGCGCCCTGTGGACCTCGGAGGAGGGTGTCCTCTTCCCCGGGATCTTCGAGAACATCCTCCGGGTGCTCGTCGCCTACCGCCTGCTCGCAGAGGGCGGGGTGGTCCTCCACAGCGCCGGGGTGACGGCGGGGGACGGCGCCTTTCTCTTCCTCGGTCCCTCGGGGGCGGGGAAGACCACCCTCTCCCGCCTGAGCGAGGCGCGCGGGCACACCGTCTTGTCGGACGACATGAACGCCCTCCTCCCCAGCCCGGAGCCGGGCGGACCGCCGCGGGTCGTCAAGCTCCCCTTCACCGGCGACCTCGGAGCGCGGCAGGAGGCCTTTCCCCCGCTCCCGCTCCGCGGCCTGCTGCGGCTGGAGAAAGGGCCCGAGGACGCTCTGCGGCCGCTCTCCCCGGTGCAGACCCTCGCCCTCCTCTTCGCCTGCTCGCCCTTCGTCAACGCCGATCCTTACCGCCGGGACCGCCTCTTCGGGGTCCTCGCCGGCCTGGCGCGGGCCGCGCCGGGCCGGGTGCTGACCTTCTCGCTCGCGGGCGGGTTCTGGGATATCCTTACCGGCACTTCTTCATGATTGCGCTGACGACGGTTCTACGGCGGCACCCCGGTGTCCGTTTTCGCGTCCTCGACGACGAGGCCGTGGTCCTCCATCAGGGCTCGGCCGAAGTCCTGGTCCTCGACCCGGTGGCGACCCGCATCCTCTCCCTGGCGGATGGGGTGGCGCCGGTCTCGCGCTGGACCGAGGTGCTGCTCCGGGAGTACGAGGTCCCCCAGGAGGTCCTGGAAAAAGACGTCCTCGACTTCGCCGAGGAGCTGCTCCGCGAGGGGCTGCTTGAGAGCGTGACGCCGGGTGGAACCGCCGAGCCCACGGAGGCCTCCCGGTGAGCTTCGCCCAGGTCATCGCCCGCACCTGGCGCGACAACCTCCTCTTCTCCGTCCTCCTGGAGCTCACCTACCGCTGCAACCTCGACTGCTTCTTCTGCTACAACGACCTCGAGTCAGAAGGGGAAGGCGCTGTCGCGCGAGAGCTACTTCCAGCTCTTCGAGGATCTGGCGGCGATGCAGGTGATGAACCTCACCTTCTCGGGCGGCGAGCCGCTCGCCCACCCCGATTTTCTCCTCCTGGGGGGCCGGGCGCGGGAGCTGGGCTTCGTCGTGCGGGTCAAGTCGAACGGCCACGCTCTCCGCGGCGAGCTCCTCCGCCGCTTGAAGGACGAGGTCGATCCCGTTCATCGTCGAGGTGAGCCTCCACGGCGCCACCGCCGCCACCCACGACCGGCAGACCCGGGTGCCGGGGAGCTTCGAGCGCCTGCTTCTGAATCTCGGGGAGATGGCGCAGCTGGGCTTCAGGGTCAAGGTCAACAGCACCTTGACCGCCTGGAACGAGGGCGAGATCGAAGGCATGTTCGACCTCGTCGAGTCGCTTGGGCTCGCCTTCCAGGTCGACCCCGAGGTCTCCCCGCGGGACGACGGCGACCGCGAGCCGCTCTCGATTTCGCCGACCCGGGCGGGAGTGCTGCGGCTGTTCACCATCCAGCAGGAGCGGGCGCTGGCGGCAATGCCGGCAATGCCGGCGGTAGCTCCGAGCGGGGGAGCGGCGGCGAGCATCGCCCGGGGCGGCGACGACGGCACGGTGCCCTCGGCGGTCTACAAGCACTGCGGCGCCGGCTCCTCCGGGATCTCCGTCGACCCCTACGGCAACGTCTACCCCTGCGTCCAGTGGCGGCGGCCGGTGGGGAACCTCCACGAGCAGCGGATCGGCGAGATCTGGTCCGGCTCCGCCGGCTTGGCCGAGATCCGGCAGATCACCACCGCTGCCAAGGGGATGGTCGACGGCTACGGCGCCGCCGGCCCCCTCCTCAACTTCTGTCCTGGGAACGCCGACGCCCACGGCGGCGACCCGCTGGCGGTCTATCCGAGCGCCCTCCGCCGGATGGAAGTGGCGGCCGAAGCCCAGCTGAAAGTGGGTGGAGCGGGTGGGAAGAGGACGCTGCTGCCGATCCTGCCCTAGGAGCCGGCTCCGAAGCGGGCAGGCTCCGGCCGCCAATTCCTAAGACGAGATCGGACCCTGGGGGCAGACGCCGAAGTTGCCCTTGGCGGGCCCGGCGGGCGGCGGGCCGGGGGCGCAGACGGACGCCATCACTTCGAGCGGCTCGCGATTCAGGATCCGCGGCCGCTGGTAGGGGCGCCTGGCGCCCGCATCGGGTTCCCGCTCGTGCTCGTTGCCTCGATCCAGCTGCATGCTCTCTCTTCCCCCCATCGCGCTCATTCGACGTTCGGTCCGCTCGTGCCGGTCCCTGCCGCCGGGGTGGGCTGCCGTACGCGGAGAGCCGGATCGCCGAGCAGATTGTAGATCTGAATCATCGATTTGCTGCCGCCCAGGGTCGTGAAGTCCTGGAGGGCGCGGAGAACGACGTCGCCCAGCCGCGGCTGGTCGGGATCGCCCAGGTGCCGGTAGAAGTGTTCGGCCAGGAGCTGAGCCTCGGAGTGGACCGAGAGGCCCGAGGGGGCCCAGACCGCCGCGGCGCCCCCCGCCGCCTGGTTGACCAGCAGCTCGCCCAGGGAGGATACGCCGGGGACGGCGAAGCGGTTGATGGCGCAGGTCCAGGCGGTGACGAGCGGCAGACGCGGGCCGTTGCCGAGGCTCGCCACGTCGCTGCTCGCGAGGAGCCCGCCCGACGCCAGACGGTCGAGGCCGCCGTGACCCATGTAGTCGACCAGCGAGGCGCCGGCCTGGAGGTCGTGGAACAGCCGCGAGCGGGCGTCTTCTAACGACGACGAGCCGAGATAGATGCGGTCCAAGGTATAGCCGGCGGGGAAGAGGGCCGCCACCCGGTCGCTCCCGGCTCCGAAGTCGGCGCCGCGGTCGGGGGCGTCGGCGAGGGCGATGGCATTCCCCACCCAGCCGCCGTCGGCGCCGCTCTCGTAGCCGGCGAGCTTGTCCACATAGGCGTCGAGCTCGGCCGCCGAATGCGCCGGGATGCGGCCGACCGCCAGCTCCGGCATGCCGTCGTTGCCCACCAGGTCGGCGAGCAGGGAGTCGGACGGGAAGAGCCCGTCGTCGGTGGCGACGAAGACGGGCGGCAGGATCTCGCCGCCGAAGCCGAGGAGGTTCCGGTAGTCGACCGTGCCGGCCCCGGCGAGCACCAGGTAGCGCGGCGCCGTCCGCCAGGAGCTCCGGGCGTAGGTGAGGAAGGTCGTGATGGCGTGCGGGTCGGGGAGGCCGTGGGCGAACTCGTCGGTCACCTCGTCCCAGTCGACCACCATGCTGTCGAGCCCCTGGGCCGTCCGGTAATCGGCGAGGCGCTGGGCGGCGTCGTGGAGGCCGGTGCCGGCGAGGACGACCAGGTTGGCGTGGTTCGCGGTCGACCGCAGGCGCGGGGTCCGGAACGGCGTCACGGCGACCGGTGTTTTCAGTCCGGCGGTGGCGGCCGCCAGGTAGCGGGCGGCGGGCGTCCCGCGGAAGGTGAGGTCGAAGCCCCCTTTGGGGTCGGCGGCGACCGAGCTCCCAGCCATCCAACGCGGGTGGACCGGATCGGTGACGTCGACCAGCCGGACGGCGGCGTCGCCGAAGCCGGCGACCGCGAGCGGCCCGGCCGCGGTCGTCGTGAAGGCGAGGGCGCCGCCCGCGGCCTGGAAGGTCCGCGGGTAGATCAGGTCGAAGGAGTTGACGTAGAAGATGCTGTAGGGCACCCCGGCGTCGAGGAGGCCGGTCACCGCGACCGTGTTGCCCGCCGGTTTCAAGAGCGCTGGATCGACGGCGAAGGTCAGGTCGGCGCCCGTGATCCCCTGGAAGTGACCGTCGCCCAGAGCCGTGCCGTTGAGCGCGATCGACGGGTGGTGCTCCGCCGCCACGCCGGAGTTGCTCGCCCCCTTCAAGTGGACGGTCAGGCTGGCGCTACCGCCGGCCGTGGCGCCCGGCGCGTCGAGAGTAAAGCTCTTGCTGCCGAAGGTCGGATCGCCGGCCGAAACGAAGTCCCAGAACCAGTAATCCGAGTCGGGGTCGACGGCGAGAGCGGTCGCCGGCAGGAGGTCCTGCTCGGCATGGAGGGCAGCGGCGAAGGCGGTGGGCGCGGTGCCAGTGGGGGCGGCGGTCTGCGCCGTGTTCATCAGGAGGCCCCGGGTGAGCTCCAGCCGGTAGACGTTGTCCCGGGTATAGAGGCTGCTCAAAGCCTCGCCGTAGAAATAGAGCCCATGCGCTCCAAGGAGGTCCACGTCGGGATGCCAGGCGACCGCCTGGCCAGCCTTGGAGAGGTTGAGCTGGCCGTTGGCGATCGCCTTTCCGAGGGCCTGGGTCGTCATCCCGAGCTGGGCAGCCAGGTCGGCGGTCGCCAGATAGTAGAGCCCGCTGTCGTGGACCGTCACGTGGAGGGCGTCGACGGCGCTCCCCGGGAGCGGCCCCGGGCCCGGGAGCGGTCCGACGAGGGTCTTCGCGACCGGCTGGACCGGTATCGGCTGGACCGGCAGATGGGCGGCGCGGGTATAGGGGGCATCGCCGTCTGCCGCCGACTTCCGGCTCCAGTCGGGGCGGACGAGGAACGGCCCGTGGCTCCGCCGCTTGCCGCCCGCCGCGACCTCGACCAGGCGGTAGGTCTGGGGCTCGCGCGGCGCGGCGCCCTCGTCGACGAAGCGGTAGGTGCCGCCCTGGGGGGCGGTGAGGAGGCCCAAGAGGAGGTCGTGGTTGACCTTCATCCAACTCCGGCCGTCGCCGGCGAGGCGATAGAGATCGAAGCCGATCGTCCCCGCCTCCGAGGCCGTCCGCCACTCGACCGCCACCCCGCGCTCAGTGGCGAAGGCGTCGAGCGAGGCGATCACCGCCTCGGTCAGCATCCCCTGGTTGACCGCCACTTCGCAGAGCGGGCCGAAGGTGTAGGTGGCCCGCGCCTGGGTGGTGTTGCCGGTCTCGTCGACCCAGACCGCCTTGGTGCCGTTGCCGGAGGCGACGGTGCCGACCGCCGGGATGCGCTGCCCGGCGGTGGTCGGCTTGACGTCGACGTTCCAGGCGATGGCGGCCGTCGCCCCGGCGGCGACCGTCCCCGGGTTCCAGGTGATGGTGCCGGAGCCGCCCACGGCGGGCTGGGCGGTGATCGTCCCCTGGGTCACGATGGCGCCACCGGCATAGAGGACCGTGCCGCCCGGGACGTTCGCCGTCACCAGGTGGGCGGCCGAGAAGGTGATCGCCTTGGCGGTGGGATTGACCACCTGAACGGTGATGGTGTCGCGCTGCGCCACGCCGACCGTCGGCGGGTTGGGACCCGACTTGAAGCGGACGAACTGGGAGACGTAGGGCTTGACCGGCGCCGCGCCGGCGTCGGTCGGCAGGTAGATGCGGAAAGCGTTGGGCACCGGGTTGGCGGTCGGGGCCGGCGCTGCCGAGCTCGAGTTGCCGAGGTAGAACGTCGTGTAGTTGCCGTTCAAGCCGGTGGTCGGGTCGTTGTACGAGTTGATGGTGAGGACCATCGACCAGATGCCGTAGTCGGTGGCCTGGGCGTCGCTGGTCCAGCCGTTGATCGCGTTCTGCTTCCAGACATTGTTCATCGAGAGCGCGTCGTTGCTGATCGTCTGGGTGGTGGCGCCGGTTCGACTGGTGAAGGCGACCGAGCCGACGTTGTCCGTCTGGTTGCTGTCGTAATCGAAGTCCTGCTCGAAGGCCGTGCAGCCCGAGGTGATGTACGGGTAGGCCGTGTAGGCGCGGCTGTTCTGCCCGGTGGTGGGCGCGTTGACCCCGAACTCGTTCTGCGAGTCGATGTAGATCGGGATCTCGGTGCCGCCGGAGGTCGCGTCGCCGTCATCGGCGCGAACGCCGAAGGCATTGATGTCGGTGCCCGTCGTGATCGCCGAGGACTGGTCGACCCGGAGCTCCCAGTGTCCGGCCGCCGTGTTCTGGGCGGTCATGCTGTCGAGCAGGCTCACCCAGGCGTTGTCGGCGCAGGCCGCGGCGACCGCGCTGGAACAGTTGAGCGTCGTTGCGGTCGTGCCGTCCGGTCGTAGGAGAGTGTAGCGGACGGCTGTAGTGAACGTTCCCCCACCGCGGTCGCGGTCGCGTCCGGCCGCCGCTTCGCCGACACCGCCGGCGCCGACGTCGGCGTCCCAGATCTGGACGCGCAGGCGCGCGAGCCCCGAGGGGACCTCAATGAAGTAGCGGTAGAAAGTGTTGAGCCCGGCCGGATTGTTCGTCGTCAGGTAATCGCCGTCCGCTTTGGGGGCGCCGCTACCCTGGGGCATGTAGGGGCTCGCTGTGCCCGTCGACGCCGCGAAGGCGGCGGAGCCGAAGGCCGCCGCGGTGAAGAACGTGGCGAGGAGACCGATGCGCTGGTATAGAGGGGATGTCTTGATCATAGGCCCTTCCCGGTGTATGCCCCTCGGAGCGTACGGAATGCTTGAAACAGCAGGGGAACCTCCGCATTCTATGCGGTCCCCTGCCCCCCGTCAACTTTTCACACCCCGCGTGAGGTGAGGACGATCTTCACCGTCCGCACGAGGATCGAGAGATCCAGCCCGAGCGACCAGTTGCCCATATAGGCGAGCTCGTAGCGCAGCTTGTTCTGCGGGCTCGAATGGTAGTCGCCGTTGACCTGGGCGAGGCCGGTCAGGCCCGGGGCGAGCGAGAAGCGCTCGGCGTAGCCGGGGACCTCCGAGAGGTAGCGCTGCACGAAGCCCGGCCGCTCGGGGCGCGGCCCCACCAGGCTCATGCTCCCGGCGAGAACGTTCAAGAGCTGGGGGATCTCGTCGACCCGCGTCTTCCTGAGGAGGGCCCCGGCCGGGGTAAGCCGCGGGTCCCCTGAAGCGGCCATCACCTCGTCCCCCGCGGCCTCGGCGTCCGGGCGCATGGTGCGGAGCTTCCAAAGGGTGAAGGGGCGGCGGTCGCGGCCGATCCGCACCTGGCGGTAGAAGACCGGGCCGGGCGAGGTGAGGCGGACCGCCAGGGCGCCGGCGGCGAGGAGGGGGAGGGCGAGGAGGGCGAGGAGGGCCCCCAGAGCGATGTCCAGGAGGCGTTTGACGGGCCGGTTGATCTGCCACTCCGACTCGCGGACGACCTCGATCAGGGGGAGGTCCTGGAGCGAGCGGTAGCGCATGCGGCCGATGAGACTCTCGAACGGCCCGGGGAGGAGGAGGACGTTCGAGTGGTCCGGCCGGCTCCCGGCGAGGCCGTCGATCAACCGGGTCTGCCAGGAGTCGGCGGGGGAGGCGAGGATGATGTCGTCGACGGTGCCGGCGGCGAGGAGGCCAGGGAGGTCGTCGATCCGCCCCAGGCAGGGGCCGAGGACCGGGTCGGGGCGATCGTCAGCACCCGCTTCGGGGCTCTCCTCGCCGGGGACCGGCACGAAGCCGGCGACCGCCAGACCGTGCCAGTGCCGGGCGATGGCCGCGGCGATCTCGCGCGCCGCCTCTCCCGTGCCGACGATCGCCACCCGCCGCGCGTGCCGCCGGTCGGGGCGGTCGAGGGCCAGCCGCCAGGCGAGGAGGAGGAGGAAGTCGAAGGCGACGAAGAGCAGGAGCACCGAGCGCGGAAAGGCCCGGTTGGCGAGGAAGTAGTAGCCCATGAGGGCGAGGCCGGAGAGGAAGGTGGCACCGGCCAGGCCACGGGCGATCTCGGCCCGGCCGCGCGGCCGTGGCGGGTCGTAGAAGCCGAGAAAGTAGAGGCTCAGAAGCTGCGCCGCGATCCCCACCGGCCAGCCGCCGGCGAAGAAGCGCAGGCGGTCCCAGGGCAGCCGCGCCGCGGTGAAGGGGACCGGCAGGTGGATGCGGACGAGAAAGGCGAGCCCGAGGGCGGCCGGGGCGAGGCCGACGTCGCCCAGGAGGCGCAGCCAGCGAAAGGCGCGCGATCCGCCCCAGGAGGGCCTCACGGCGCCCCTCCACCCTCAAGGTCGGGGGATCTCATGACGGCGGACTCTATCAGTGGGGGAGACGGTGGACGCCCCGGCGGGTACCGGGTCCGTTTGAAATCCGAGGACGGGCGACTGGCTGCGCGGAGCGCCCGAAGGAGACCGCCCGCAGGTTCAAAAGGACCGGTACCCGCCGGGGTCGCGCTTGACCGCTCCCGGCCCTCCGGGTACGCTGCCGCCCGATGAAAGTCACCGAGCATCTGGAGCGCGCCGAGCGGCCGCTCATCAGCTTCGAGATCATCCCGCCGCTCCGCGGTGGCGACGTCAAGGGGCTCCTCGCCCTGATCGACGACCTCGTCAAGTTCAACCCGCCGTTCATCGACATCACGAGCCACGCCGCGGAGGTGATCTACGAGGAGACCCCGCAGGGGGCCATCCAGCGGCGGGTGAAGCGCAAGCGGCCGGGGACCCTCGGGGTCTGCGCCCTGATCCAGAACAAGTACCACATCGACGCCGTGCCCCATATCCTCTGCCAGGGCTTCACCCGCGAGGAGACCGAGGACTTCCTGATCGAGCTCAAGTACCTGGGGATCGACAACGTCCTCGCCGTCCGCGGCGACGACAGCGCCTACAAGAAGCCCTTAAAGCACGGCCGGAGCGCCAACGACTACGCCGTCGACCTGGTGCGCCAGATCTGTTCCATGAACCACGGCAAGTACCTGGAAGAGGAGCTGCTCGACGCCGAGCCCACGACCTTCTGCATCGGCATCGGCGGCTACCCCGAGAAGCACTTCGAGGCGCCCAACCTCCTGGTCGACATCCGTCACCTGAAAGAGAAGGTGGAGGCGGGGGCGCACTACATCGTCACCCAGATGTTCTTCGACAACCAGAAGTACTTCCGCTTCGTCGAGGCCTGCCGCGAGCAGGGGATCACGGTGCCGATCGTCCCCGGGTTGAAGATCCTCACCTCGAAGCAGCAGCTCTCCTCGCTGCCGCGGAACTTCTACGTCGACATCCCCGCCGAGCTCTCCGACGCGGTGCTGGCGGCCCCGCCCGACCGGGTGCTCGACGTCGGCGTCGAGTGGACCACCCGCCAGGTCGCGGAGCTCTTGGACCACGGCGCCCTCTCCGTCCACTTCTACATCATGCAGAGCGCCAACGCCGTCAAGCGGGTGATGGGCAAGCTCAAGCTCTGAGGCTCAACGCCGGCGCGATGGGCGTGCGTCCCGGGCAGCTCTCCTCTTCGTAATCTCCCCGGAAAAGGGAAAGGGCGCCCGCATCGGGGCGCCCTCGCCATGTCGTCGCGCGGTGGGATCAGCTAGATCAGGGCGTAACCTTCTGCGGCCAGCGGACGAAGAAGCCATCGGCCCAGAGGATGTCCTGGTCGTAGTCGGTGGGGTCGAAGGAGGTGACGCTGATGGCGGTCGTCAGCTGCTTTTTCTTGTCGCGGCCGTAGCTGTGGATGGCCATGACCTGCTTGTCGAGCGGGGTGGCGGTCTTCAAGTAGTAGTCGTAGTTGGTCTTCCAGCCGTCCACCTCGGGGACCGCCTGGAGATACTGCGGCACGAGGACCGAGAGCAGGTTGCTGCCGTCCGTCACGGTGCCGTAGCTCGTCAGGTCGACCGTGCTGGCGGCGGCGCCGGCGGCGGCCGCGCCGACCTGGTCGGTCAGCCAGGAGAACATCGCGGTACCGGCGTTTCTCATGTCGGCGACGGTCCGCTTCTGCTTCGCCTTCTGGAGCGCGTCCAGGAAGTTGGGGATCAGGAGCGCCGCGATGATGCCGATGATCGCCACTACGATCAAGAGCTCGATCAAGGTGAAGCCTTTCTCCCGGTTTCGCATGCGACTCAACATCGTCTCTCCCTCCTTATGCCCGCGGGTCATCCCAGGGGCGGTGTTTCGAAGTCTGCCGGTTTGAAGCGCAAAAGACTCCAAAGCAGGTTCTATGCCAGGCTTCGAATTCCCCTTAAGTCCTTTGTTTTCAAGCAAGCGGGGGTGGTTAGCGACAAAAATCGCCAGTCTGGCGGACCAAGAGTGTCAGGGGGTTTTCGGGGGGCAAAACCGCGTACAAAAGGAAAGGGCGCCCGCGGTGGGGCGCCCTCCTCCAAGCTTCGATCAGACCGCGATCAGGGCGTGACCTTCTGCGGCCAGCGGACGAAGAAGCCGTCGGCCCAGAGGATGTCCTGGTCGTAGTCGGTGGGGTCGAAGGAGGTGACGCTGATGGCGGTCGTCAGCTGCTTTTTCTTGTCGCGGCCGTAGCTGTGGATGGCCATGACCTGCTTGTCGAGCGGGGTGGCGGTCTTCAAGTAGTAGTCGTAGTTGGTCTTCCAGCCGTCCACTTCGGGGACCGCCTGGAGATACTGCGGCACGAGGACCGAGAGCAGGTTGCTGCCGTCCGTCACGGTGCCGTAGCTCGTCAGGTCGACCGTGGTGGCGGCGGCGCCGGCGGCGGCCGCGCCGACCTGGTCGGTCAGCCAGGAGAACATCGCGGTGCCGGCGTTGCGCATGTCGGCGACGGTGCGCTTCTGCTTCGCCTTCTGGAGTGCGTCGAGGAAGTTAGGGATGAGCAGGGCGGCGATGATGCCGATGATCGCGACGACGATCAAAAGCTCGATCAGCGTGAAGCCGCGCTCTCGGTTTCGAATTCGGGTCAGCATGAGCACTCCCCTCGGTCGGGCCTATGGGGAAATCCACGGGCGTTTCGCAAGTCAATAACCGTATAGAGCAGGTTCTGTACCAGCGAAATCGACCGGTAAGTCCTGTGTTTGCAACGGTCCAAAATTTCGGAGGACAAAATTCGGCGCCCCCGGTCGCCACGAAATGTCAGTCGCGACGGGCGCCCGTTCACATCCGGTCGACGGCGGCCTGGGCGAGCGTCTTCAATTTTGCCGCGAAGGCCGGATCGGGGTAGCCGTGGCCGTGGCCGTCCCTCGCGAAGCCGAAGTTGAGCGCCTGGAGCTTGCAGGTGCTCCCGCCCTTGTGGAAGACGAGGACGTCGGGGGGAACGGCGTAGGCGGCGTCACCGAGGCCGGCGATCGCGTCGTGTCCGCCCCATTCGGCGGCGAAATCGGCCCCCGACTTGAGGCCGGTCGAGACGTTCAGGGTCTTGCCGTTCTTGGCGTGAAACGAGCAGATCCGGACCGGAAATTTGATCGGGTCCTTGACGTGGACTTCGGACGAGGAGGCGACCGCCGTCCCGAGGACGGCCCCGACCTCCTCCGGGGTGACGAGCTTGCAAGGATCGCCAATGCCGACGATGCCGGTGGGCTCGACGACGGTGTCTTCGGCGCGATCCGCAGAGAAGGCGGCGGCCGGAGCGAGGAGCAGGGGGAGGAGGACGAGGGCGGAGGTGAAAGTCTGGGCGAAGCGAAGCTGCATGGGGCTCTCCTTGACGGTTGACCGCCAACAAAGAGCGCGTTCCGGGGCGAGGACCAAGAGACCTCGCTCTCTGGAGGTAGTAGTGTGGCTCGTGAGTATGCGCCCTGACCCTACCCGAGGTCAAATGGCAGCAGTACTCGCTCCGGGGGAGGGGTCCCTCCCCCGGGGAGGGGGAGGGCGGGGTCAGGGGGAGGCGAGGAGGGGGGCGCCAGGCTTGGCGTAAGACCCCTTCTCAGCGCTTGCCGCGCGGTGCCCAGAGCTGCTGGCCGCCGTCGTCGCGGAGGATGAGGAGCCGGTTCCCCACCTTGATCTGCCGGGCGAGGATGCCGGGGCCGTTCGGGGTCTTGAGCGGGGAGCCGGTGACCTCGATCTGGTCCCCCTGGGCGAAGGAGAAGCCTCTCCCGGCGAGGAAGTCCGGCGGCGCGAGGCGGACGACGAGCGGCCCGTTGGCGCTCTGGAGCATCAGGCTGGCCACCGCGGAGCCGTCGGCGACGGCCGCCGCCTGGACCTGCTGGACCTGGCCCGTGAGGGTCGTCTCGTGCGCCTTGTCATAGCGCTGCGGGCCACCCCGGGGTGGGCCGCCCTGCGGGCCCGGGGGCGGGGGGGGCGGCGGGGCACCCGGCTGGGCGAGCGAGGGGCCTGCCGAGAGGGCCGTCAGGAAGAGCGTCGCAAGGCTGAGCGCAGTCGCACGGCGAATGTTCATCGCGAATCTCCTTTATAGGCGATCAAGAAGATAGAGAATAGCAGGGTCGCCGTCCGGACGCGAGCCTCAGCTCGTCAACGGTCGCCACCCGGGTTCACCGCCGCGGCGGCGAGGGCGGCGGCGAGCTCGGCCATCGCTACGGGTTTCCCCAGGTAGCCGTCCATGCCCGCGGCCAGGAAGCGCTCCCGGTCGCCGGTCATGGCATGGGCGGTGAGGGCGAGGATCCGCGGCCCGCCCCCGGCGGGGAACTGGCAGCGGATGCGGCGGGTGGCCTCCAGCCCATCCATCCCGGGCATCTGGACGTCCATCAGAACCACGTCGTAGGGCTGGCGCGCCAGCGCTTCCAAGACCTCCTGCCCGTTGCCGGCGAGATCCGCCTCGTACCCCAGATAGCGGAGCATGTGGAGCATCACCCGCTGGTTGACCGGCTGGTCCTCGGCGAGGAGGACGCGGAGCGGGGGGCCCCCCGCCGGGCCGGGCTCCGGTACGGGCTCCATTCGCTCCTGCGGGCGGGCTCCTGCGGGCGCTTCGCGCCGCCCGTCGCCCGTCCGCGGAACCGAACGGAGCCCGGCGTCCGCCGCCGCCGCCGCCGCCGGGGCGGCCTCGCCGACCAGGGTGAAGTGGAAGGTCGAGCCTCGGGAGACGGTGCTCTCGACCCAGATCTCGCCCCCCATCCGCTCGGTCAGCCGTTTGCTGATGGCGAGACCGAGGCCGGTGCCGCCGTGCCGGCGGGCGAGAGTGCCGTCGAGCTGGTGAAAGGCGACGAAGAGCTGGTCCAGGCTCTCTCTGGGAATCCCGATGCCGGTGTCGGTGACGGCGAAATGAACGGCGAAGCGGTTCTCCCCGAGGGGGCGGGCCGAGAGCGCCACCCGCACCTCCCCCGCGGGGGTGAACTTGATGGCGTTGCCGAGGAGGTTGACTAAGATCTGCCGGGTGCGGGCGAGGTCGCCGACCAGGGCCTCCGGGGTTCCCGGGGCGACGGTATGGGAGAGCGCGAGCCCCTGGCGCTGCGCCAGGGGAGAGACCATCTCCAGGCTCTCCTCGACGACCGCTTCGAGGGAGAAGGGGGCGCGCGCGATCTCGACCTTCCCGGACTCGATCTTCGAGAAGTCGAGAATGTCGTTGATGACGACGAGGAGGGCCTCGCCGCTCGTCCGGATGATCTCCAGGTACCCCTGCTGCTGGGCGGAGAGGGGGGTTTCGAGGAGCAGGCTGGTCATCCCCACGACGCCGTTCATGGGCGTCCTGATCTCGTGGCTCATGTTGGCGAGAAACTCGCTCTTCGCCCGGCTCGCGGCGAGCGCCTCCTCCTTGGCCGCTTCGAGGTCCCGGGTGCGCTCCCGGATCTCCTCTTCGAGGCTCCTGGAGAGCCGGTCGAGCTCGCCGTGGACGCGGCGGAAGCGGTTCGAGAGAGCGAGGCTCATGGCCACCAGCATCGCCGCGAAGCCGAAGGGAGCGAGCGAGAGACCGCCGCTCCATGGCAGGGGGAGAGCCTGGCCGGCGAGCTCCAGGCTCTGGACGGCGACGAGCGTCATGCCGCCGACGGCGAGGAGGCGCGCCTCGGCGTCCCCTCGCCACATCTCGCGGACGATGAGGACCGCCGATCCCAGGAGGAGGGGCAGCAGCCAGAGCGAGCGGAGACCCTGGCTCGCGACCACCATGCGGGTGTCGGGCCAGAAGGCCACCCCGAGGGCGAGGGCGCCGTGGGAGAGCTGGTAGGCGCGCCAGGCCCGGGGGAGGGGCCGGGAGAAGAAGGTCCAGAGGAACTGGATGGCGAGGAGAGCCGCCAAGTGGCCGGTCAAGTCGCTCGCCCGCACCGCGAGGTCGAAGCGGCCGGTGACCTCGTAGACCCAGTAGGAGCTCGCGAAGGTGTTGACCGCGAAGGCCAGGGCGAGGAGGCCGAACCAGAGGTGTCCCGACTGCTGGCGGCGGCGGTGGTAGAGGAGAAGATGGTAGGGGACGACGGCGAGGAAGAGAAAGGCGAGGAGGAGCGTGGGGAGGTCGGCCAGGAGGGTGCGGTCGCGCGCCACCTCGGCGCGGTCGGCGAGGGCGTCGGCGCGGCCGAGGGCGAAGATCCCGCCCACCGGCGCCGCCGCCGGGTCGCGGTCGGAGGCCCAGGACACCCGGCGCACCCGGAGCGCGAGAGCGAGCGCCCCGTCCGCCCCGATCGTCTCGATCGCCTGAGGGGGGATGGGGAAGACCTCGGCGACCGCATGCGGCAGCTCGACCCGCCACCCCCGAGAGCTCCCCACCAGCCGGCCGCCGGCGTACACCTGGTAGGCGCCGAACCGGGTGGAGGGGCCGAGGAGGAGGCCGAGCCGGCCCTCCCCGGCGGCGAGCCGCGCCGCGGGGTCGAGGGTGACTCTTCGCCGGAACCAGACCGGGCCGCCGACGCCGCGGTGGCCCTGCTCCCGCCAGGTGCCAGTCAGGGGAACGCCGCGCCAGGCCGAGTCGTCATACCCCGGGTTCGCCCACCGCGGGTCGTCGCCGGCCCGCGTCCGCCAGATCTCGGGCGTCCCCTCGGTCGGCGCGGGCGCCGCCCGGCCGGGAACGGGGGAGACGAGGAAAACTGCGAGCAGCATGGCGCAGCGACTCACGGGTCTCCCCGCGAGAGCGCCGCAACCGTGGCGGATGTCCTTGGGCATGGCGAAGGCGGAAGTATAACGCCGCGGTCGAGCGAGATCGCTCGCCGGTGCCGGGGAAGGCCCGCCCGGGGCTCGGCAAGCCATCCCAGGGGCGGGATAGCTTAACCCGGTGCTCGGCAAGCCATCCCAGGGGCGGGATAGCTTAACCCGGTGCTCGGCAAGCCATCCCAGGGCCGGGATAGCTTAACCCGGTGCTCGGCAAGCTATCCCAGGGCCGGGATAGCTTAACCCGGTGCTCGGCAAGCTATCCCAGAGGCGGGATAGCTTAACCCGGTGCTCGGCAAGCCATCCCAGGGCCGGGATAGCTTAACCCGGGGCTCGGCAAGCTATCCCAGGGCCGGGATAGCTTCGCCGGGCGCCGGGAAACGCTGCCGCGCTGGTAAGATCGCCCCTTCTCGAAGGGACGGCGCATGAACGTAGGTCTCATCTTCGGCGGGCGTAGTGTGGAGCACCAGGTCTCGATCAACTCGGCCCGCACGGTGGCGCGCGGGCTCGCCGAGGCCGGCCATGGAGTCATTCCCTTGGGGATCGCCCAGGACGGCTGCTGGGTCTCGACCGCGCAGGCGGCGGCGGTGCTGGCGGGGGACGCCCGGGCAATCGAGCCGGTGGGCTCGGCCGTCGCGCCGACCCTCGTCCACCTCACCTCCTCGGGTGCCGAGGCGCTCTTCCCCATCGTCCACGGCACCTGGGGGGAGGACGGCACCCTCCAGGGGCTCTGCGAGATGCTCGACCTCCCCTACGTGGGGCCGGGGGTGACCGCCTCCGCCCTCGCCATGGACAAGGTGCTCGCCAAGCGGGTGATGGCGGCGGCCGGGGTGCCGGTCGTCGACTACGAGGCGACGACCCGTGCCGCCTTCGAGGCCGATCCCCAGGCCTTCCTCGCCCGGCTCGACCGCCTGCCCCTGCCGCTCTTCGTCAAGCCGAGCGTCGGCGGCTCGTCGGTGGGGGTCAAGCGGGTCGACAGCCGCGCCGGCCAGGAGACCGCGATCCGCTTCGCCTTGCAGTTCGACGACGCGGTGCTCGTCGAGCGCGGGGTCCTAGGGCGCGAGCTGGAGTGCGCCGTCCTCGGCTATGGCGACCTCCAGGCCTCGGCGATCGGCGAGATCGTCCCCGGCAACGACTTTTACGACTACGCCGACAAGTACCTGGAGGACAAGGCGCGGCTCCTCGCCCCGGCCGAGCTGCCCGCGGCGGTCGCCAGCCGTCTCCGCGAGCTCGCCGTCCGCGCCTTCGCGGCGCTCGGCGGGGTGGGGATGGCGCGGGTCGACTTCTTCTACGAGGAGGACAAGGGCGAGGCCGGCCTTTCGGTCAACGAGCTCAACACCCTCCCCGGCTTCACCAGCATCTCCATGTACCCCCGGCTCTGGGACCTCTCCGGCGTCCCCCTGCCGCAGCTCGTCGACCGCCTGGTCCAGATCGCCGTCGACCGCCACCGCGACCGCCGCCGGCTCGACCGCGGGATCAAGGAGTTCCTGGCGGAGCTCGCCGCGCGATAAACTCTAGCCGCAGACGTAAGAGATAAGGAAGAGAGGTCCGAGATGATCGGAAATCGGGGTGCCCTGCGCGTCGCCGTCGCCATTCTTCCAGGCCTGCTGGCGCTCTCGGCGTCACTCTCGGCGGCGACCGAGCGGCCGCTCCAGAGCGCCGTGATCGCTCTCCAGCCGGTTTCGGGGACGGGCGACCTGACCTTTATCGTCGGCGGCGACAACCGCCCCACGGCCAAAGGGGCGCCCATGCCGCGGGTGGTGAGGACGATCTTCGACGAGATCGGCCTCGTGCGTCCCGCCTTCGTCCTCTGGTCCGGCGATACCGTTTACGGCTACTGCGACACCCGCGCGGAGCTCGAACGGGAGTACGACGCCTTCCTGTCCCTGGCGAAGCGCGGTGCCGTGCCGCTCTTCAACGCTCCCGGCAACCACGAGATCCACGCCCCCCAGACCTGCCCGCCCCCGCCTGCCGGGACCGAGCTCTGCGGCGCCCCCTGCTCGGAGCAGCTGTTCGAGAGGAGCTTCGGCCGGCTCTACGGCTCCTTCGACGATGCCGGGGCGCACTTCATCAGCCTCGACACCGACGTCCCTGGCACCCCGGACGAGATCTCGGGCGACCAGCTCGCCTGGCTGAAGCAGGACCTGGAGGCGAACCGGGCGGCGCGCGCCATTTTCATCTTCTGCCATACCGAGTTCTACTCCTCGCCGAAGATCGATCCTCCCCAGGGGCAGAACCATCCCGCCATCTTCGACCGCATCGCCCTCCACGAGCTCTTCCGGCGCTATCCCGTCAAGGCGGTCTTCGCCGGCCACGAGCACCTCTACTGGCGCGAGCCGGCCGAAAATCACGATGGGATCGAATACTTCGTGGCGGGGGGCGGGGGGGCGCCGCTCTACGCCTCGCCCGACCGCGGCGGCTTCTCGCACTACATCCTCGTCCGCCTCGCCGGCAACCGAGTCAGCTACGACGTCATCGAGCCCGGCCACCTCTACGTCGAGCCGGCGGCGGAGAAGGACGGCGAGGGGAAGCTCTGGATCGTCAACTCGAACGACGTCGGGCCGCTCGCCCTGGACGGCATCGAGACCGAGGTGCCGGCGAAGCTCGGCTCCTGCGACGATCTCCAGCCCACGACCGACTTCAAGGGGCGGGACGGGAAGCCGGTCGTCCTGACCAAGCTCTCCTGCACCCCGGGCAAGTCCGTCCACCAGCTCCGCCTCCGGGCCGAGGGCGTGCCGGCGGGAGCCTCGGTACCGGTCGAAGTTCGGGTCGTTCGGCGAAAGGGTTCGGAGCCGGGGAAACCGCGCGACCGCGCTAGTGCGCGGCCGCGACGACGATCCCGGACATCCCCATGGCGGCCAGCTCGCGGCGGAGGTCCTCGGCGTTCTCGCGGTCGGTGAAGAGCCCGACCTGGACGCGGTTCCAGGTGCCGTCGGAGTGGACGTAGGCCTCGGGGTAGAGGCGCTTCAGGTCGCGGTGCAGGAGGACCGCGTAGTCGGGATCGCTGAAGACTCCGACCTGGACCGTGTAGCGGGTCTCGGGCGGATCGTTCGCCTCGGCGCCGAGGATGGCGAGCTCGACGTCCGCCGTCCCGGAGATGGCGACCCCGAGCTCGCGGGCCGCCTGGTAGGAGAGGTCGATCACCCGGCCGCGGGCGAAGGGGCCGCGGTCGTTGATCGTCACCACCACGGAGGCGCCGTTCTCCCGGTTCTTGACCTGCACCCGGGTGCCGAAGGGGAGGCTCCGGTGGGCGGCGGTGAGGGCGTACCGCTTATAGCGTTCGCCGCTCGCCGTGCGGTGGCCGTCGAACCCCGGTCCGTACCAGGAGGCGATGCCGCGCTCGACCGCTCCCGAGGTGCGGGAGCCGCTGGGGCGGAGCGTCGGCCGGTTGCCGGTGCAGGCAGTGGAGAGGAGCGGCAGGAGGAGCAGAAGGAGGAGGCAGGGGAGAGAAGAGACCCGGAAGCGGGAGTCCGGTCGCCCGGGTGGTGAGAGCCGGCGCTGCTGGCCGGCATCCGCTTTGCAAGGTTCTATGGAAGGTACTGGTTGGGGCGACTCGGGCAGTGCCGTATGATCCATGCTCGTCGTTCCTCCTCAGGCGAGTTCGTGGGTCCCTGCGGCGCTGGTACTAACTTGCGCTGAAAGCGATAGTAGCACACCTCAAATTTTCGCCGGGTTACCGCATCCCGGCATGCCGCGACATCATATTCTTCAGACGCGAGGCGCCTCTACGGAAGCGGCTCTGCTTCCCGCTAGCGCCGGGCTCGCCACCTCTTCGAGAAACTCTTCCACCTGGGCCGACGAACGGCCGGTAAAAACGCGTGGATCGAGCCAGGGCTCGACCTCGCTCCGGGTCAGCCGGAAGTCGGGATCGGCCACGATGCGGTCGATCAGCCGGTTCTCGCCTCCCTCTTCGATCTCCCCCTGCGCGGTCAGGCTGTAACCGCGGATGCGCTCGTGGAGCACCTGGCGGTCGCCGCCGCGGAGCGCCGCCTCCATCAGGAGAGTTTCGGTCGCCATGAAGGGGAGCTCCCGGGCCACCCGCGCCGCCACCGTCGCCTCGCGGACGGTGAGGCCCTGGGCGATATGCGCCGCGAGCCCGACGACCGCATCGGCGGTCAGGAACGAGTCGAAGAGCACGAGGCGCCGGTTGGCCGAGTCGTCGAGGCTCCGCTCCAGCCACTGGGTGGCGGCGTTCAAGGGGCCGTTCAAGCTGTCGGTGATCAGCCGGCGGGCGAGGCCGCACATCCGCTCGGCGCGCACGGGGTTGCGCTTGTAGGCCATGGCGGAGGAGCCCACCTGCTCGGCGTCGAAGGGCTCCGCCAGCTCGCCCACCCCCTGGAGGAGCCTTAGATCGGTGCCCAGCTTGTGGCAGCTCTCGGCGATCCCGGCGAGCGCCTGGAGCACCTGGCTGTCCTGCTTTCGCGGGTAGGTCTGGCCGGTGACGGGAAAGCTGGCGGCGAACCCCAGGCGCTCCGCGAAGCGGCGGTCGAGCGCCCGCACCTTCGCCGCGTCGCCCGCGAAGAGGGTGAGGAAGCTCGCCTGGGTCCCCGTCGTCCCCTTCACCCCCCGGCAGCGCAGGCCGGAGAGCCGGTGCCGCACTTCGTCCAGATCCATCAGGAGGTCCTGGAGCCAGAGGCAGGCGCGTTTGCCCACGGTGGTGAGCTGGGCCGGCTGGAAGTGGGTGTAGGCGAGAGTCGGGATGTCCTTGGTGCGGCGGGCGAAGTCGGCGAGCGCCGCGGCGGCGGCGGCGAGGCGGCCTTCTAAGAGCCGGAGGGCGTCGCGGGTCAAGAGGACGTCGGTGTTGTCGGTCAGGAAGGCGGAGGTCGCCCCGAGGTGGAGGATGCCGCCCGCCCCCGGCTCGACCGCGTCCGCCTGCTCGGCGAAGTGGCGGAGGTGGGCGACGACGTCGTGCCGGGTCCGCCGTTCGAGCTCGGCCACCCGGTCGAGGTCGAGGTCGCCGGCCACCTGACGGAGGGCGGCGATCTGGGCGTCGGAGATCGGCAGGCCGAGCTCCTGCTGGCATTCGGCGAGGGTGATCCACAGCTGCCGCCACTCCCCGAACCGGTGGCCGGCCGAGAACAGGCGGGCCATCTCGCGGGAGGCGTAGCGTTCGTGGAGGGGGTTCTGGGGCAGCTCGCTGGCGGCGGTCGCGGGTCGCTCGGGCATGGCGGGGATGATACAATGCGCCGCCGCGCCGGTCCCGGCGCAGCGCCATCAGGTACTGGCCGACGTTTGATCCTGCGGGCGGACTCCTTTGGGCGGACTCCTTGGAAGACTGGGCGCAGCCAGTCGTCCGTCCTCGGAACCAAACGTCAAGCAGTACGCGCCATCAGCACCCGAAAGAGACCATGCCCATCCAAGTGGATTCTGAGATCGGACGGCTCCGCCGCGTCCTCGTGCACCGCCCGGGTCTGGAGATCGACCGGATGCCCCCGTCGATGATGGAGCAGCTCCTCTTCGACGACATTCTCTATGGCGACGAGGCGCGCGAGGAGCACGATCTGTTCTCTCAGGTGCTCCAGCAGGCGGGGGTCGAGGTGCTGGACGGCGAGACCCTCTTGGCCGAGGTCCTCCGCGAGGAGGGGCCGCGCAGCCGCCTCCTCGACGAGCTGGCCCGCGACTACGGGGTCGCCCCGGGGCTCGTCTCTCGGCTGACCGAGCTGCCGGCCGACCGGCTCGCCGCCGCCTTGATCGAGGGGGTGCCGGCGAGCCCCGACGCGATCGAGGCCGGCAAGCGCAAGTTCTTCGATCTGGCGCCGCTCCCCAACTACTTTTTCCAGCGCGACTCCCAGGTGGTGCTCGGCAACCGCATCGTCTGCCCCTCGATGGCGACCGCGGCGCGCGAGCGCGAGCCGCTCCTCTCGCGCACCCTCTTCGAGTACCACCCGGCGCTCCAGGGCCATGCCTCCCTGTTCGAGATCGACGTGCCGCCGGAGGGCGGGCCGCAGCACGACCCCCACTACCCGTACCCGAGCCTCGAAGGGGGGGACGTCCTCGTCGCCTCGCCGGAGATCATCCTCGTGGGGATGAGCGAACGGACCAACCGGCGGGGGGTCGAGGTGCTCGCCGAGTACCTGCGCCGGGAGGAGACCCCGTTCCGGCACCTGATCCTGGTCGAGATGCCGGCCAAGCGCTCCTACATGCACTTAGACACCGTCTTCACCTTGATCGACCGCCATACCTGCCTCGCCCACCTGCCGGTCATCGAGCCGGGCGGCGGCGAGGCGGCGCACGTCTACTACGTCGACCTCTATGCCCGCGAGCTGACCTTCGCCGTCCGCCCCTCGCTGCTCAAAGCCCTGGCCAGCCTGGGGATGGAGGTGGAGGTCGTGCCCTGCGGCGGTCCCTCCGAGGCCATCGACCAGCAGCGCGAGCAGTGGACCGACGGCGCCAACGCCTTCGCCGTCGCCCCCGGGGTCATCGTGCTCTACGGCCGCAACAGAAAGACCATCGAGGAGCTCGGCCGGCGCGGCTTCCGCATCCTCCCCGAGGAGGAGGTGGCCGCCGGCCGCCACGATCTCGTGAACGGCGGCAAGGCGGTCATCACCCTCGCCGCCAACGAGCTCTCCCGGGCCCGCGGCGGCCCGCGCTGCATGACCATGCCGGTCGAGCGGGACCCGATCTGAACCGAACCCACACCATAGAACCAACCCAAGAGAGGGGCGGGCTTGACGCTCCCCCAGGAGGCTCCATGTCCGCACCGCGCCACCTGATCTCCGTCCACGACCTGACCGCGGCCGAGGTCGCCGGCCTGTTCCGCCTGGCGGCCGACGTCAAGGCCCATCCCGAGAAGTACCGCACCGCAATGTCCTTCAAGAGCCTCGGCATGATCTTCGAGAAGTCCTCGACCCGCACCCGGGTGAGCTTCGAGGTCGGCATGGTGCAGATGGGCGGCCACGCGCTCTTCCTCTCCAGCCGCGACATCCAGCTCGGGCGCGGCGAGCCGATCAGCGACACCGCCCAGGTCCTCTCGCGCTACGTCGACGGCATCATGGCCCGCACCTTCGCCCACCAGACGGTGACCGATCTCGCGAAATACGGCTCGGTGCCGGTGATCAACGGCCTGACCGACGACCTCCACCCCTGCCAGGCGCTGACCGACTACTTCACCCTGACCGAGATCTTCGGCCACGACCTCCGCGGCCGGAAGATCGCCTACATCGGCGACGGCAACAACATGGCCCACTCGCTCCTCTTCGGCGCCGCCAAGGTGGGGATGGACATCGCCGTCGCCTCGCCCTCCGGCTACACCGTCGATCCCCGCTACACCGACCTCGCCCGCCAGGACGCCGCGACCGCGGGCACCAGGATCGAGCTCACCGAAGACCCCATGGCGGCGGTCGCCGGGGCTTCCTGCGTCTACACCGACGTCTGGGCCTCGATGGGGCAGGAAGAAGAGCAGGCGAAGCGCGTCCAGGCCTTCCGCGGCTTCACGGTGAGCGCCGCCATGATGTCGCAAGCCCGGGAGGACGCGGTCTTCCTCCACTGCCTGCCCGCCCACCGCGGCGAAGAGGTGGCCGCCGAGGTCGCCGACGGCAGGTGGAGCCGGATCTTCGACGAGGCCGAGAACCGGCTGCACGTGCAGAAGGCGGTGATGCTCTGGTTGATGGCGGGGGTCGAGCTGCCGGGGTAGGGCCGGTTCCCCCGGTCCGGCTCCGTTGGTTCCTGCGGGCGGGCTCCTTCGGGCGCTTCGCGCAGCCAGTCGGAGCCAACGGAGCCAACGGAGCCAACGGAGCCCGGACCTACCGCTCTGCCAGCACCTGCCGGATCGTCTCCCGCAGGGCCTGGAGGTTGACCGGCTTCGTCAGGTGCCGGGAGAAGCCCGCCTCGCGGCTCTGCCGGACATCCTCCTCCATGCCGTAGCCGGAGAGGGCGATCCCGGGGACGCCGTGGCGGCGGACGATCTCCCGCATCAGCTCGTAGCCGTGGCCGTCCGGCAGGCCGAGGTCGGAGATCACCAGGTCGAGGCTCCCGGCGGCACCCTCCGCGGCGGCGAGCCCCTCCCGGACGCTCCCCGCCACGGTCACCTCGTAGCCGCTCGCCCGGAGCAGCTCGGCAAAGGCGGCGGCGGTGTCGGCATGGTCCTCGACGAGGAGGACGTGATCGGGCCGTCCCGCTGGCATTGCCCGTTGCGGCTCCGGACGGGCCTGGGCGACTTTTTCGATACCGGCGCTGTCGGCGATACCGGCACTGCCGGCGACATTGGCGACCTCGGCGACATCGGCGACCTCGGCGAGGGGCAGCTCGAGGGTGAAGGTGGCCCCCTGGCCGAGACCGGCGCTCGCCGCCTTCAAGGTGCCTCCATGGAGATCGACGATCGCCTTGCTGATGGCGAGCCCGAGCCCCAGGCCGCCGAACTGGCGGGTGATCTGGCGCGGCCCCTGCTCGAAGCCGTTGAAGATCCGCGGCAGCTCCGCGGGATCGATGCCGATGCCGGTGTCGGAGATCTCGATCCGCAGCCGCCGGGGGCCGGTCTCTCCTTCCGGGGCTTCAACCGTGCTCCTCACCCGCACCTCGCCGCCTTCCGGCATGAACTTGACGGCGTTCTTGAACAGGTTCCAGAACACCTGGGTGAGCCGCGAGGCGTCGCCCCAGACGTGGTGCGGGGTGGCGGCCAGCTCGCGGAGAATCCGGAGCCGCCCGGCGGCCACCTCCTCGCCGCAGCAGACGTCGAGCGCGTGCTCCACGACCGCGCAGAGGTCGGTGATCTCGGGCTTGATCTCCAACTTGCCGTGGGTGATCCGGGTGAGGTCGAGGAGATCGTCGATCAGCCGGGCCTCGAGCTCGACGTTGCGCCGCACGGCGACGAGCTTGGCGCGCACGTCGGCGGGCAGGCGGGCGTCCTCGGTCAGGTCGGAGACGAAGGCGAGGACCGGCGTCAAGGGGGTGCGGAGCTCGTGTGACAGGGCGGCCAGGAACTGGTCCTTGGCGGCGTTCGCCTGCTGCGCTTCGCGGTAGAGGCGGACGTTGTCCGCCGCCTCCGCGGCCCGGCGGGCGAGCTCCTCGGCGACCGGCAGATCCTCCTGCCGGTAGCGCCGCCCCGATTCGCAGTAGAAGAACGCCCACACCCCGAGGGTCCGGCCCTTGGCGATCAGCGGCACGGCGAGGAAGGAGCAGGGCGCGAGCCCGGCCAGGATCCGGGCGTGCTCCGGGCCGCGGAGCGACGCCTCGTAGATCGGGGGGGAGATCTCCGACGAGAAGATGGGTTTTCCGGTGCGGAGGACCTCCATCACCGGGGTCGTATCGGCGAGCCGCGGCACGTGGAGCCGGAGGTCCCGGGCGAGCCCCGCCTTCGCCGGATCGGCATGGGCGGTGGCGATCCGTTCGATCCGGCCGTCCCGCGCGTCGGCCAGGAGGTCGATGACGGAGAGGTCGGCGAAACCGGAGACGGCGAGCTGGGCGGCGTTCTGGAAGGTGGCCGGGAGGTCGTGCGATTCCGCGAGCACCCGCCCGGCGTCGGCGAGGAGGCGGAGGACCGATTCGATCCTCTTGCGGGGTCCGATGTCGCGGACGATCGCCGAGACGCCGATGCCCTCGCCCTCCGGGTTCCGGAGGAGCGCCAGGCCGAGCGAGACCTCGATCCGTCGGCCGTCCTTGCGCAGGCGGACGGTCTCGAAGGGCGGCGGGCTTTCGCCGGCGAGGACCCGCTCCAGAAACTCGGCCGGCTCGTGGAGCAGGTCCAGAGGAGTGAGGAGGCTCACCGGCCGGCCGAGGACCTCGGCCGCGGTGTAGCCGAAGAGCCGCTCGGCGGCCGGGTTCCAGGTCTCGATCACCCCGGCGGTGTCGATCCCCATCATGGCGTCCGAGGAGCTCTCGACGAGCGCCGCCAAACGAGCGTTGTCGCGCTCGGCGTTCCGCCGCTCGGCGACGCGGTTCTCGTGCGGTGGGTTTTGCATGCAGGCTAGCCCCGGGACCTAGGGGTACGTGCGGCGGACCTGTCCGCGGGGCGGCACGAGCATATCCGAGAGTCGGCGATTTGACCCCAACGAAGGGGGACAGTACACTCGAAGAGGGTCACCCGTCGCAGCCTCGTTCCGGACGGAGGGCGCCTTGCCGCTCCCCGGATCCGCTACCACCGCGTTGGAGCCGAAAGTCAGGCCATGCCAGAAACCACCCCTTTCGCTTCCATCGAAGCGGCGATCGAGCACTTCCGCCAGGGTCGCTTCGTCATCATCGTCGACGACGAGGACCGGGAGAACGAGGGCGACCTCGCCATCGCCGCCGAGAAGGTCACCCCCCAAGCGATCAACTTCATGGCCCGCCACGGCCGCGGCCTGATCTGCCTCGCGATGACCGAGGAGCGCTGCGACGACCTCCGGCTGCCGCTGATGGTGGAGGACAACACCTCCCCCTTCGGCACCGCCTTCACGGTCTCGATCGAGGCCCGCGGCAAGGTGACGACCGGCATCTCGGCCGCCGACCGCGCGGCGACGGTGCTCACCGCCATCGATCCCGCCACCCGTCCCGAGGACCTGCTCCGCCCCGGCCACATCTTCCCCCTCCGCGCCCGGAAGGGCGGGGTGCTCAAACGCGCCGGCCAGACCGAGGCCTCGGTCGACCTGGCGACGCTCGCCGGGCTCCTGCCGTCCGGGGTAATCTGCGAGATCATGAACGAGGACGGCACCATGGCGCGGGTCCCCGACCTCACCCTGGTGGCGGCCGAGCACGGCATCCTGATGATCACGGTCTCCGACCTGATCCGCCACCGCCTGCGCCACGAGACCCTGGTCAAGGAGATCGCCTCCCCGCGCCTCCCCACCCCCTTCGGCGAGTTCAGAATCCACGCCTACCGCTCGGACGTCACCGGCGACGAGAACGTCGCCCTGGTGATGGGGAAGATCGAGCCCGAGGAGCCGACCCTCGTCCGGGTTCACAGCCAGTGCCTGACCGGCGACATCTTCGGCTCGGCGCGCTGCGACTGCGGTCCCCAGCTCCACCGGGCCCTGGAGAAGATCCAGGAGGAGGGCAAGGGCATCCTCCTCTATCTCCTCCAGGAGGGCCGGGGGATCGGCCTCCTCAACAAGCTCAAGGCGTACGAGCTCCAGGAGCAGGGGCACGACACCGTCGAGGCCAACGAGAAGCTCGGCTTCCGCCCCGACCAGCGCGACTACGGGGTGGGGGCGCAGATCCTGCGGAATTTAGGCGTGCGGAAGATGCGCCTGATGACGAACAACCCGAGCAAGTACATCGCCTTGACCGGTTTCGGCCTCGAGATCGTCGAGCGCCTCCCCCTGGAAGTGCCGCCGACCGACAGCAGCCGCGACTACCTGCGCACCAAGCGCGACAAGCTGGGGCATCTCCTGAAGCTGGTCTAGCCGCCGAGCTTTGAAGATCCTCCTCGCCACCTCTCGCTACCCCTGGCCGCCGCGCCGAGGGGACCAGATGCGGGCGGTGCAGATGCTCGACTACCTGTCGGCCGGGCACGAGGTCACCCTCCTCACCCCCGAGCCGGGGCCCGGCCAGCCGCCACCGCCCGCGGGCTCCCGCTTTCGGGTCGAGACCTACCGCCTGCATCGGGGGCCGAGCTTCCTCACCGGCTTCGCCCGGGCGCTCTACAAGAACCTGCCGCTCCAGAGCGGTCTCTTCTACCAGCCCGATCTAGGCCGCCGGCTCCGCGAGCTCGCTCCCGAGGCCGACCTCGGCATCCTCCAACTCGTCCGCCTTGCCATCCACCTGGAGGACTTCGGCCGGGTGCCGCTCCTTGTCGACCTGATCGACAGCCTGTCGCTCTCCTTTTCGCTCCGAGCCGACGTCGACCGGCTCTGGATGCGCCTGCCGCTCCGGCTTGGAAGCCCGCCTCCTCGCCCTCTGGGAGCGGCGCCTCATCGAGCGGGCGGCCCGGGTGGTGGTGGTCTGCGACCGCGACCGCCAGGCGCTCGAAAACCGCCTGCCGCGGGCGCTCTCCGACAAGGTGGGGGTGGTGCGCCTGGCGATCCGCGAGCGCCGGGTCGAGCCGCCGGAAGCGGGGGAGGTGGTGCGCGCCCCTGGCACGGCAGGACCGGTCCTCGCCATGACCGGCAACCTCGGCTACTTCGTCAACGTCGACGCCGTCACCTGGTGGCTCGCCGAGGTCTGGCCGGTGCTCCAGCGGGTGCGCCCCGGGCTCTCGGTGGTCGTCGTGGGGGACCGGCCGGCGAGGGCGGTGCGCCAGGCGGTGGCGACCGCCGGGGGGGCGGTGCGGCTCATCGAGTCCCCCCACGACCTGCGCTCGGTCCTGGAGCAGGCGACCCTCGCCCTCGCCCCCATGCGCTGCGGCGCCGGGGTCCCCATCAAGGTGCTCGAAGCCTGGGCCTGCGGCGTCCCGGTCGTCGCCTCCCCCTGGGCGGTCGCCGGCACCTCCGGCCGCCAGGGCGAGGACTTCCGGGTCGTCGGCCAGCACCCCATCGAGTGGGTGAGCGCCATCCTGGAGCTCCTCGACGACCCCGCCCAGCGCCAACGCCTGGCCGACAGCGGCCGCCGCCGGCTCGCCGCCGACTACTCGCGGGAGACCGTCCGCGACCAGCTCCTGGAAGTCGTCGATTTCGCTGCAGCCTGCTCGCTCGCGAGGGATTTAAATCATGGTGGACGATAAGCGTCGGTTGATGTGGCATGGGATGTTCTTGTTTTTGCTCGGTCTGCTCACGGGTCTAGCCGAGCAGAAGTTCAACAATCCGCGCATGGGGCTCGCCGCACACCTAGAAGGCATCATGAACGGAACCTTCCTCCTCGCCTTGGGCGCCGTCTGGACGGAGGTGCGACTCTCGCCGCGCCTGAAGACCGCGGCCTACTGGAGCGCGCTCTATGGCACCTACGCGAATTGGTTGGTAACCCTTCTGGCGGCGATCCTGGGTACGGCGGCGATGACCCCGATTACCGCCGCCGGCCACAGTGCCCAGGCCTGGAAAGAGGGCCTGGTGACCTTCGGCTTCATGAGCGTCGGGATCGTCATCCTCGCCTTTTCCATCCTCGCCCTCTGGGGGCTGCGGCGAAGCGCGACGCCGTAAGAAAGGCCGAGGCGAGAGTCCTAGTGGTTCGTCAGCCTTGGAATGATAGGCAGGGTCTTTCGCGTCGCTTGGTCCCGCAGGGCTTCCGCAGAAAGACTCGTACAGAAAGGCCTCGGCTGGAGAAGAATCCTCGCCGAAGGGTCCCTCCCCCCTGGGCGGGCGGGTGGAAGGGGATCGGGGGAGGACAGGAGGGGGGTGGCATTGCGCCAGACCTTCCCGCCAAGCGTTTCAGGCGTCGGCGACGGATGGATCCCACCTTCGCCGGGAGAGAGGGCCACGCGCCACTCTCCCCGCGAGCCCAGGGGCGGCTCGCGGGGAGGTGGGGGTGCTTCAGGCGGGGCTGCCCATCACCCGTAGGGTCTTGATGAGATCGCCCTCGAAGGTGAAGTGGTTGGTGTTGAAGGGCATGACGATGCGGGTGCCGTCGGGCTTGACGATGGTCATCCGCTGCTCGGTGATCGCGCGGTTGCCCTCGATCACGACGGCGAAGATCTCGGGCTCGATGTGCGGGTAGTCCCGAAAGAGCTGGGCGTAGAAGCCGCGGAGGGCCTCCTTGCCGTAGAAGGGCTCCGGGGCGACGACGAAGGTGCCGAAGGCGTCGTCGGTGAACATCGCGACGACCTCCTCCAGCCGGTTGTTGTGCGCATACTCGAAGTATTTGTCGACGAGCTTGGCGTAGTGCCTCCGGTGCTCCCGGCTGCGCTCGTCGGCGTGCTCGCCACCCACCCCGGCTTCGTCGGCGACCTCTAAGGTAGAAACGTTGTCCTGCGACATGTTTACCTCCTTTGTTGCGGACGCAGGAGATTATACCGGCTCGGTCGGCAGGCAGCCTCAGGATGCGTTCGGGGTCACCGCCTCGTAGAGCAGGGTGGCCGGCAGGCCTCCTCACCGCCCAGGATTGCCGAGGCAGAGAGCGGTACTCCGGTTACGCATCTCCGGTCTGGCGCCAAGGGACTCGATTTGCCGACCCCGTATCTCAGACTCTGAGCCCCCGTACTCTGAGCCTGCGCCCCCGTGTCTCTGAGCCTGCGCCCCTGGTAGCTCTGAGCCTGCGCCCCCGTGTCTCCGGCCTGGAGACCCGTATCTCAGACTCTGCGCCCCCGTGTCTCCGGCCTGGAGACCCGTATCTCAGACTCTGCGCCCCCGTGTCTCTGGTCTGGAGACCCGACTATCTCAGACTCTGCGCCCCTGTCTCTGGTCTGGAGACCCGTATCTCTGACTTTAAGACGCCTCTCTCACGCTTTGGAGAGCCGTATCTCGGATCTACCTGTTCAGGGACGACGCAACGGCTCATGTGAGGAGACCGACGTATTTCTCGACCAGGGAGTCGTCCACCGGCCCGTACTTCGCATCCAACTCGGCGAGCAACTCCGTGAGGAGCCGGTTGCGACGCCTACGCTCGAGCTCGGCTCGAACGGCCATGTTGACTTGAGCCGAGAGTCCCTCTTCCTCCCTCTCAAGCTCTTCGACCAGGTCCTCGTCCAAATTCCCCCCCGATCATGCCTGCCAGGATGCTCAGCGGCGCGCTGCCCCAGCCACGGTGCCGAACGATGCCAGTTCCTCCCGTACCACCTGCCGGACGACGTCGACCGTCGAGCGCTTGTGGATGTACTCGAGCAGGGCATCGTTGATCAGGGTCTGGTAGTTTCCCCCACCGGCCCTGTCGACGAGGTCCCGGAAGTACTCGATCACCGCATTGTCCAGACGGATCGAGATCTTCGTTTTCCCTGGCTCGGGCTTCACGACCGCCCCGCGCTTCGCGTCCGAAAAATCGATGTCGCGATACTCTTCAGCTACGACCTTTTTCATAGAGACCTCTCTGTGGCTTGTTCGCCTTCCACGCCGAGATCACTCGGATGATGTCGGGCTCACGGTGCGTGTCCACCACGACGAGCAGGTTCGCGAGGCTGCTCAGGCCCAAGGTCACAAACCGTGCCTCGCCTGAGGCGACGGGATCCTCCCGAGTGAAGGCAAAATCGTCCTCCAGGACGGTGGTCGCCTCCGCGAAGCTCACTCCGTGAGCCTCCAGATTCGCCCACCCGGTCTTTCGTCAATAATTGTCCGGACCTCTGTTGGGACCCCGAGTGCACCTGCATATTTCATGGTAGTTATCAGAACGGCCGCTGCGGCTAATTGCTCTGATCCGGGTAGGCATGGCAAATCTCCTGGCGCGAGCAGCCAAACCGGATCAGAGAGCACGGCAAACGGTCACTGCAGAAGGACTCTTCGCTTAGCGCTGTATGGTAAAGCGCCCATACTCCCGGAAGTGCCGATCGAAGGCGATCGCTTCGCTGATTCCGAGCCGTTCCATCACGACGAAGCTCAGGGCATCGCACAGCGAGTAATCCTTGTCGGAATGCGCTCGTAGTAGCGTAATTGCGTTGCTCTCGTCCTCGGCGCGAATCCGCTCCACGAAGAGGCCCTGCGACGGATCTGCCATTGCTGCCTCAAGAAACGTGAGGGCCGCGCCTCGGCCGTTTCGCGCCCGTGCCAACAGCACCGAGTAGGTCTCGACAACGACGGCGTTTGTGGTCACGAGTCTCCAGCGATCCCGCGCGGCGGATTCGAAGATCGCGTTCGCGCGGGTGTGCATTTCGTCTTCCGCCACCAGCAGGGCTACGAACCCGCCAGTATCCACGAAGACGCGCGTCACCTCGACTTAGCTCTCGGAGTCAAGCGCGGCGGTGGCGACGTGTGCGTACTTGTTCGTCGAAAGGTCGGTGAAGCTCGAGTGAGCCGTACCGGAAAGAGCCCGCAGCGCAGCTAGGGGCTCCGAACTCGGCTGGACGGCCCGGTCCTCCTGCCCCACGAGCGCATCGAGCTCGAGGACCAGACGCCGACGTTCGGCACGGGAAAGGGCGCGGGCGGCTTCCAGGACATCAGCGAGCGTGGCCATCGGTATATTCTAGCGCATCAACCGATCGCGCGGCATCGCGCACCGCCTGAATTTCGCAATTGCCGAAGATCCTCGGAGGTGGAATGGGGGAGCCGGCAAACGTCCTTCCCGAATTAAGGCAAGAGCTTCGAGCGCTTCACACCCGCTCGCGCGATTCTGTGGGTCATCTCTGCTCCCAAGGCCCGCAGGGCCACCTCGTTGCGGCTACAGGGTAGCTCCGATCCCGCCTCCCCGCCAAACCCTCCCCCAAGAATCACCCCGGCCGGATGGAACATTTCCGGACCCCCCGTCGTAAGGACTGGCAGTGGAGGGAGAGCTGCCATGAACAACATCCTCGGAGATATCCGTTTCGGTTTTCGCATGTTGAAGAAAAACCCCGGGCAGACGGCCGCGGCCGTCGTCGCCCTGGGGTTGGGGATCGGCCTGACCGCCGCCATGTTCTGCATCGTCAACGGCACGATTTTGACTGCCCTGCCGTTCGCTAAGGGCGACCGCCTCGTCTACGTGAGCGCGACCAACATCGAGAAGAGCCGGCAGGAGATGCCGCTGACGCTCGCCGACGTCCTCGAGTGGGAGAAGCGCCAGACCTCGTTTTCCGGGGTCGCGGCTTTCGATGCCACGACCATCAACCTCTCGGGGGACGAAAAGCCCGAGCGTTTCGACGGTGGCTATATGGCCGCCAATGCCTTCGACCTCCTGGGCGCCAAGCCGCTCCTCGGGCGGACCTTCCTGCCGGGGGAGGACGAGATGCAGGCCCAGCCGGTCGCCATCCTCGGCTACGGCATGTGGAAGACCCGCTATGGCGGCGACCCCAAGATCGTCGGCCGGGTGATCCGCGTCAACGGTGCCCAGACGACGGTCATCGGGGTGATGGCCGAAGGCTTCGAGTTCCCCTTCAACCAGAAGGTCTGGGTGCCGCTCCGCCTCGACCCGAAGCGGCTCCAGCGGGGCTCCGCGACCGACGACGGGGTCGCCGTCTTCGCGCGCCTGAAGGACGGCGTGCCGGTCTCTCAGGCGCAGGCCGAGACCGCCGCCATCGCCAAGTCGCTCGCCACGGAGTATCCGGTCACCAACAAGGGTCTGACGCTCAAGGTCAAGCCCTACATCGACCAGGTCGTCAACGAGCAGATCACCTCGCTACTCTTCACCATGCTGGGGGCCGTCGGGCTCGTGCTTCTCCTCGCCTGTGCCAACGTCGCCAGCCTGATGATGGCGCGGGCGTCGCTCCGCACCCGCGAGCTCGCCATCCGCTCGGCGCTCGGTGCCGGCCGGAAACGGGTGCTCACCCAGATTCTTATCGAAAGCCTGCTCCTCTCCGCGGTCGGCGCGGTTCTGGGTCTCGTCCTCGCCTACTGGGGGATCAAGGCCTTCAATTCGGCGATCGCCGATACCAATCCGCCGTACTGGTTCCACATCGCCCTCTCCGGTCGGCCGCTCCTCTTCGTCCTCGGCCTCACCCTGCTCTCCAGCCTGCTCTCCGGGTTGGCCCCCGCCCTCCAGGCCTCGAAGGCCGATGTCAACGAGGTGCTGAAGGACGAGGGGCGCGGCTCGACCAGCCTGCGGATGGGGCGCTTCAGCCGCTATGTCGTCGTCGCCGAGGTGGCGCTCTCGTTCTTCCTTCTCGTTCTGGCCGGCCTCATGGTGCGGAGCGTCGTCAAGGTGCAGACGATGGACTTCGGCTTCGAGAAGCAGAACCTCCTGACCGTGCGGCTCGCCCTCTACGACGCGAAGTACCCCGAGAAGGCCAACCGGGTGGCCTTCTGGGACGACCTGCTCCGCCGGATGGACGGCCGGCCCGGGGTGGCGGGGGTGGCGGCGATGTCGATCCTCCCCACCAACGGCTCGGGGATGGACAACTACGCCGTCGAGGGGAAGCCCTATCCGACCAGCCGCGACCTGCCGCAGGCGCACGAGGTCTCGGCGTCCCCGAAGCTGTTCCAGGTCCTCGGCGCCCGGCTCCTCGCCGGGCGCGAGTTCGGGCCCCAGGACCGCGAGGGGTCGCTGCCGGTCGCCATCGTCAACGAGAGCTTCGCCAAGAAGGTGTGGCCGCACGAGGATCCGCTCGGCCGGCGCCTCCGGCTGGGGAAAAAGCAGGACTCCCCCTGGCGGACGGTCGTCGGGGTGGTGCCCGACCTCCAGATGAACGGTTTGGGCGACCCCGACAGCGGGCCGGCGGGCTTCTACCTGCCGATGGCCCAGGAGTGCCCGCAGCGCAACAACATCGTCGTCCGGACCCACGGCGATCCGCTCGCCTTCACCCCGACGGTGCGGACGGAGGTGTCGGCCATCGACCTCGACCTGCCGCTCTACTTCGTCTATTCGATGGAGCAGACGATCGCGAAGAACGCCTTCTTCTTCAACCTCTTCGGCACCCTCTTCGCGATCTTCGGGGTTTCCGCCCTGGTGCTCGCGGCGGTGGGCATCTACGGGGTGATCTCCTTCTCGGTGACCCAGCGGACGCAGGAGATCGGGGTGCGGATGGCGCTCGGCGCCCAGAAGGGCAACGTCCTCGGGATGATCGTCCGGCAGGGCTCGCTGCAGCTCGCGATCGGTCTCGGCATCGGCCTGGTGATCGCCTTCCTCGGCTCGCGGCTCCTGGGCGACATCCTCTTCCAGGTCAAGCCCAACGACCCGCTGACCTTCGTCGGGGTCTGCCTGGCGCTCACCGCGATCGCGCTCACCGCCTGTCTGATCCCGGCCCAGCGCGCCTCCCGGGTCGATCCGCTGGTTTCGATCCGCTACGATTAGGGTACCCTGAGAGCGGGCTCCGGCCGACTGGACTGGAGCCCGCTCTCTGATGACGACACCTCACGCTCTCCTCGCCCATCTTCGCGCCCGCCAGGAAGAGATGGTCGACCTCCTGAGCCGGCTCGCCCGCCTCGAATCGCCCACCCTCGAACCGCGGTCCCAGGGGCCGGTCTTCGAACTCCTGGCGGAGGCGCTCGCCAGCACCGGCTACCGGGTGCGGCGGCTCCGCGGGAAGGCGAGCGGCGGGCAGCTCTTCGCCGTCCCCGCCCTCCGGCAGCGCGGGCGCGGGGCGCAGCTCCTCCTCGGGCATGTGGACACGGTCTGGGAGCGGGGGACTCTGGAGCGGATGCCGGTCACCCTGGCAGACGGCCAGCTGCGGGGACCGGGGGTGTTCGACATGAAGGGGGGGCTCGTGCAGGCGGTCTTCGCCCTCCGGGCCCTCCGCGAGCTGGGGCTCGAACCGCCGGTCACGCCAGTCCTCTTCCTCAACTCCGACGAGGAGATGGGGAGCGCCGAGTCGACCCGTACCCTCCGCCGCCTGGCGCGCCACGTGCAAAGAGTTTTCGTGTTGGAACCAGCGCTGGGGTCGGATGGAAAATTGAAAACCGGGAGGAAGGGGGTCGGCCGTTTCACGGTCACCGTGCACGGCCGGGCGGCCCACGCCGGGCTGGCGCCGGAGGAGGGGGCGAGCGCGATCGTCGAGCTGGCCCACGTGATCCTCCGGCTCCAGGCCCTGGCCGACCCGGCGCGGGGGATCACGGTGAACGTCGGGGTGGTGGCGGGGGGGACGCGGAGCAACGTCGTCGCTCCCGAGGCCCGGGCCGAGATCGACGTCCGGGTTTTGACCCAGGCGGACGGAGCGGCGATCGAGCGCGCCATCCGAGGTCTCGCGCCGGTCACCCCCGGCACCCGGATCGTGGCCGAGGGTGCGGTCGACCGGCCGCCGCTCGAACGGACGCCGAGAAACCGGGCTCTCTTCGCGAAGGCCCAGGCGGCGGCCGGGGAGTTGGGGATCGCGCTTGGGGAAGGGACGGCGGGCGGGGGCTCGGACGGCAATACGACGAGCCTCTACACCGCCACGTTGGACGGGCTGGGAGCGGTGGGGGACGGGGCGCACGCCGTCCATGAGTTCGTGTTCGTCGACCGGCTGCCGGAACGGGCGGCGCTCCTCGCCCTTCTGCTTCTGGCGCCGGTCTGAAAATCAATCTGGAGGCGGTATGTTCACGGATCGGAAGTCTCGGCAGTCAGGTCTCGCGCTCGGTCTCGGGATGGTATTGGCGTTCGGAGCGCTCCTCGCGCCGCCCGGGCGGCGGCCGGTAGCCTCGCCAACTCCACAAATCCCGGGAAGCCCCGGGCGGCCAAGGCAGCGACGGCCAGCTCTGGACCGCTGACGGCGGCGGAGATGCGCCAGGCCGAGCAGCGCCTGGCCGATCTCGGCTACTGGGTGGGGCCGGTCGACGGGCGGATCGACGAGGCTTCGCGCGCCGGAGTCATCGCCTTTCAGAAGGTCGACGGGAGGAAGGCCACGGGCCAGCTCACCCGGCGTGATTTCTACGCCCTCGCCCGCGCCGTCCCGCCGCTGCCGAGAGAGACCGGGGCGGCGCACATCGAGGTCGACCTCGGCCGCCAGGTGCTGTTCTTCGTCGACGACCGGGGGAAGGTGGCGCACATCCTCCCCGTCTCCTCCGGCTCCGGGAAGACCTTCCACGAGGCGGGCTACCCGGAGACCCACGCCGTCACCCCCTGCGGGCACCTGGAGGTGTTCGGAAAGGCGGCGGGCTGGAAAAAGAGCCCGCTCGGCGAGATGTTCAACCCCCTCTACATCGTCGGCGGCATCGCCATCCACGGCAGCCTCGACGTCCCCGCCCACCCGGCGAGCCACGGCTGCATCCGGGTCCCCATGTTCGCCTCCCACCAGCTGCCGAAGATGGTGGCGCTCAAGACCCCGGTCCTCGTCTACGGCTGCCGGGACGAGGCGCCGCCCGTGCCCCCCGCGCCGATCTTGGCGAGCGCGGCGAGCGCGGCGGAGTAGGTTCCGACCTTCTGGAGAGTGTTACAATCGAGTTGAATCTTTTAAAGCTCGGTTGAACTCTTTGGGAGATCGGAGATGAGCGATTCGCCCGAGAATCACGCCTACGGGGTGCGTTCGCCGCAACCGTCCGCTTCTCCCTCGGCGACGCCAGAGGCCACCTATGCCGTCCGAGCGCCCGGCGGCCCGGGGGTCGCCGCGGCGAGAGCGGCGGCCAAGAAGCGGATCGCGATCTTCGTCGCCCACGGCATGGGCCAGCAGATCCCCTTCGAGACCCTGGACCAGGTGGCGGAGGGTCTGCGCCGCCAGGATCCGCGCTGGGATGCCGACGATCCGCGGTCGAAACCTCAGCCCATGGCGGAGTCCGTCGCGGTCGGCGACCAGGTTTTACAGCGGGTGGTGCTCGATCTCCAGGACGGCGAGGGACAGTCCCACGAGGTCCACGTCTACGAAGGCTATTGGGCGCCCCTGACCGAGGGGCAAGTCACTCTGCGGGACGTCATCGGCTTCCTCTTTCGGGCGGGTTTGAACGGCATCAAGAACGGCAGCCAGCCGTTCAAGCGCTGGCTGTTCGACCGCTACGCCGCCTTCCCCGCCCCGATCCGGACCGTCCTCTACCTGCTGACCGCCCTCGGCATGGTCGCTTCCCTGGTGATCCTGAACACCGCCATCGTGCTGGTCTCGGCGGCCCGCTCGCCGCTCCAGAGCCCTCCCGGCTGGCTGAGCGACGGTCTCTTCGCGGACCTGACGACGACCTTCAACGCCTATCTCTTCTCGCTCTTTCCATTCGCGGTCGCCATCGGCCTCGGGATCTGGCTCCACGGCAAGAAGCGGTTCCTCCTGTTTAGCCGTGTCCTGGGCTATCTGAGCCCGCCGCTCTTCTTCGTCGTCGTCTTGACCACCCTCCTCTCCGGCATCGCCGTCCCCGCTCTCTTCTACGGTCACATCCAGTGGGTCTCCGGCAAGAAGGAGCAGATCTGGCCGTGGGTGCTTGGGGGAAGGGGGGTCCAGATCGAGGCCTTCAACGGATTCTTCGAGACCTGGGTCTTCCGCCTCCTGGTCGCCGGCGTCGGACTTTTTCTGCTCCTCTGGGCCTGCCGGATCGCCATGGGTGTCTTGCGCAATGTCTTTCCCCAGGAAGGGGGGCGCCCGAGAAGGGCCGCTGGCTCACTCTCATCTATGCCCTCTGTTTTCTTTGCATCGCCCTCGTCGCCGGCTATGAGATCTTCCGCTTCGTAAGCTGGATGCTGACGATCCCGGAAGCTCAAGGCCGCCCCTGGAATCTCGTACGGAGCGGGATCGCCTGGCCTCTCCTCGTCCTCGTCGGGATGTTCGTCCGCGGCGTGCTCATCCAGTACGTGGGCGATGTCGCGGCCTATGTCACCTCCCATACCCTCGACCGCTTCGAAGAGTTGCGGCAGAAAATCAAGAGCTGCGTGGGGAACGCGGCCCGCGCCGTGTACGCCCGGCAGGAGCCGGACGGCGGCGGCTACCAGCAGGTGATCGCCGTCGGGCACTCCCTCGGTTCGGCGGTCGTCTATGACACCTTGAACCGGCTGATCCTCGAGGACAATCTGGCCGGTCCCCAGGGCCACGGCTTTCTCGACGTGGCGAAGCGGACGCCCCTCTTCCTGACCTTCGGCTCGCCGCTCAACAAGTTCGCCTTCCTCTTCGCCCTGCAGGCCGCGAAGACGACAGAGGCCCGCGAGGCCCTCGCCGCCGCGGCCCAGCCGCTCCTGCTCGAGAACTACCGGTTCCGGCCCGAACGCTGGATCAACCTCTACTCCCCGTGGGACATCATCAGCGGGAGCCTCACCTACTACGATCTGCCCGGGGTCGATCCCAGGACCCAGCCGAAGGCGGTCTGCAACCAGACCGACCCCGCCGCGGCGACGTTCCTCGCCGCGCATGTCCAGTACTGGCAGGGAACTCTGCTCTTCGAGACGCTCTACCGGCAGGCGATCGGGAAGCCCGGCCCCTGCGCCCCGAGCTAGAGCCGACCTACCCGCGGAGCGCCAGGCGGAAGATTCCCGGCAGCTTGGCGAGGGACGGCGCGGCCTCGAAGCGGGAGAGCTTGGGGGTCAGCTTGTGGGCGGTCCGGTGGGTGGCGAACCAGACCGGCTTGGGGAAGACCCGGAACGGGGCGCGGACCACCGACTTCTCGACCCGCGAGAACATCAGGGTGTTGTGGACGATCCCGGTGCCGGACTGGATGTCGGTTCGGTCGTGCCCGGGGAAGGCTCCCCAGGGGGTGACGACGAGGCCGTAGCCGATCGCCGCCCAGTGGTTGACGGCGACGGTCCCATAGCGGAGGTCGGCGACGGCCTTTTCGAAGGCCAGGGCGACCTCCGGGTCGGCGAGCGACTTGGGATGGACGAGGAGGGTGGCGTTCAACGTCCCCCAGAGGCTCTCGTTGGCGAAGGCCACCGCCCGCTCCAGGAAGGCGGGTACCGAGGGGGCGGCGATCGGCGTTTCGGCGAAGAGGCCAACGAAGGCTTCCGTCGTGTAGCAGATCTCGTCCCGCCTCGTGGCGTCGAGCCCAGGGATGAGCGCCCAGCCCAGCCGGTCGCCCTCCGCCGCGCCGAACACCTCGGCCTCCGGATGCTGGTGGAGGAAAGCGTCATAGCGGTCGGCGGCGCCGGGATAGTAGGCCTTCCGGGTCGGCACCTGGGCGAGGAGCAGCTTGATCTTGCGGAGGAAAGCGTCCCGCTGGCTCCATCCCGCCTGGGTGACGATCACCCGGGTGGCGTTGCAGTTGAAGCCGGCGTTGTTGACCAGCATGGTGACCAGGTTCTCCGCCTGGTAGGCGAGATCCCTCTCGCTCCAGGGGCCGGGGACGATGATCACCGGGCTGACGTTTCCGAGCTCGGCGCTGATCGGCTTGGCGACGAGCGGACGGTTCTCGCGCTTGCGCGCCTCGCCTTCCGCCCCGGGGCCGAAGACGATCGCCTCGTAGGTCTTGTCCGAGCCGGTGATGTGGATCGAGTCGACGTCCGGATGGCGGCAGAGGTAGGCGCCCTCCGCGGCGCCGCCGTAGACCTGGCGCAGGAAGCCGCGGTCGATGAGCGCCCGGAAGCCCTCTTCGAGGAGCGGCCCGAGATAGATGTTCACCGGATGGACCTTGTAGACCACCACCTGGTTCTCGACGAACAGTTTGTAGAGGGCGTCCATGGGGCCGATCGAGGAGACGTTGCCGGCCCCGAGGACGAGGCAGACCCCGCCCCCGTCCTTCTTCCGGTAGGCCAGTGCCTGGGTCTCGGGGAGGCCCGCGGCCGTCACTCCGGGCTCCATCCAGACCTCCGCGGTGACGCCGGTGTAGAAGATCCGGTCCCAGAGATCCTGGGGGAAGACCCGCGCCGAGAGCTGGCCGCCGGGGAGGGTTTTCACCGGTCCTGGGATTCTTGGACTGCCGTGGGCGAGGATGTCCGCGAGCGACTTTTTCAAGAGCCGGAGGTTGCGCAGCACGAAGTAGGGGCCGACCAGGGCCTCCTCTCCGGCGCTCGGGTGGGACGGGTCGAGCCCCTCGGCCCGCTGACAGGCCGCGCTCCAGCGGTCGGCGATCCCCAGGAAGCCGTGGATCAGCTCGTCGAGGAGCGCGATACGTTCGGGGAGCGGGATCTTCGCCCAGTCGGCCTTCCGGCACTTCAAACCGGCGACCGCGGCGTCCAGGGCGCCCCGCGAGCTGCCGTCGAGGCCGGCGAAGGCGGGAGCGGGAGGCTTCGGCGTACCGCGAGGGGGTGCGATCGTCATCACGACCTCCGAGGGAGCTTGGGGTAGCTCCCGGGCGGTTCAAGATAGCACAGGCGCTATTTCTGAGCTGGCGGAAGGCTTATGGAAGAGCGTTCCCCTCAGCTTCTGCCCCTGGGGAGGGCCTACTTGTAGGGCTCGATCGCCGCGATCCGGTAACGGTGGCCGGCGAGCTCGATCTCGTCGCCCAGGCTTCTGCCGAGGACCTGCTTCGCGATCTCGGACTCGTAGGAGAGGATGTCGTCCTCGGGCTGGCTCTCCCAGGGGCCGAGGATGATGATCGTCCGCTGCCGGGCAGGGCCTTCCAGGCGGACCCGGGTGCCGATCCGAACCTCGGAGAGGTCGGTCCCCTCGATCTCGATCAGGCGGACTCGCAGGAGCTCGGAGTTGAGCGCCGAGGCGCGGGCGTTCAGGTACTCGTGACGCTGGCGCGCCGACTTGTACTCGAAGTTCTCGCGCAGGTCGCCCATCGCCCGCGCCTCTTCGATCGCCTTGCGGTTGGCCGGGATGTCGATCGACATGATCTGCTTCAATTCCGCCCGCTTCTCCTCCATCTTCTCCTGGGTGGCGTAGAGGGCGTTCTGATTCTCCCGGCGGAGCGAGCTGAAGCGGAGCTCGAGGGCGTTGGAGAGCGAATCGCGCTGGTAGGGCTCGAGGCCGGCGGCGCGGTGGACCGCGTCCTCCGCCTGCACCGCCTGCTCCTCGGTCAGATGGGTGAGGAGGCGCGGCACCGTGCTCCCCGACTCGGCGAGGGCCACGAGGCGGACCCGGTAGGAGGCGAACTCGTCGCGGTTCAAGCTCCCCAGGATCTGCTGCAGGAGGCGCAGCGGGCTGCGGCTGCGGAGCGCCTCGTCGGACGCTGCCCGCTCGGCCAGCCAGACGAAGGCGGCGGGGTGGCGGTGGGGGGCGGAGACGAGACCGTCCAGGAAGCGGTCGAGGTCCTTGGGCGACCCCTTGGCGAGGCCGTCGACCAGCACCTCGATGGCGCGCGGGTCGGTCTCCTGGGCGAGGAGGCCCAGGTAGACGCCGGCCCAGTCGTCCCGGTACTCGCGGAGCATGGTGTAGCCGCGCTCGCGGAGGAGCCGGTCCTCGACCCCGGAGAGCAGGCGCACCGGGTCGGCCGAATCGGCGAGGAGGGCGTCGGGCGCCCAGTCGAGGTCGTCGGGGACGCCGCCGCTCCGCTCCAGGGAGTACCAGATCTCGTAGGCAAGCCCCGGATCCCGGTCCGCCGCCACTTCGCCCAACTTGAGGAGGTCGGCCGCCATGCGCTTTCGCAGCTCCGGATCGCGGGCGCCGTCCCGCCGCAGGAGATCGATCTTCTTCCTCGGGGTCGCCTTGGCGAAGGTTCGCCAGACCGAGTCCAGGGCGTCGCCGCTCGACTCCGCCCAGTGGTAGGTCTGCTTGGCGCCGCTCCCCGAGGAGACCACCTGCTGGTGCTTGCGCGCCGCCGTCCACCAGGAGGTCCAGCCGGACTCGGTGACCAGTCCGTAGACGGCGTCGCGGATCTCCCCCGCGCCCATCGGCCGGCCGTAGCTCGTGAGGATGGCCTTGAGCAGCTCGGTTGGGGGGAGGGCGGCGACCGCTTTCGGTTCTTCGATTTTGCGCCGGAGGATGTGGCCCTGGGGGAGCGGCTGGAGGAGCTTGGGGGCGGCCTTGAAGCCGACGCTCATCCCGGGGAAGCGTTCGAAGTCGATCTTGAAGCTCTCGAGCCCGAGGTTCGCCTCGATCACCCGTCCGGCGCCCCGCCCCGGCATGAAGACGATGGAGCCGACGTCGAACTGGAGGAGGTTCTGAAGACGCTCGACCTTCTCCCAGGTTTTGGGGACGTCGTGGGTTGCTTTGGTCATTCCCACTGCTTCCTTGAGGCCCTTGTAGGTCGGGCGCCCGGCGTAAAGTTTATCTAAGGAGGTGACGATCTGGGGGTGGAGCGTCTCGGGGGTGGGGAAGAGGATGGCGCCGATCCGCTCGAGGAGCTTCAAGCGCACCGCCCACTGCTTCTGCTCCTTCAACTGCTCGTCGAGCATCCCCAGAAGAAAGCGGGCGCGCTCCTCCTCGGCCGTCCCTATCAGGGCCCGGGCCACGCCGACGAAGAAGTCGAGGTCGTTCGGGGCTTCGCCGAGTTGCGCCAGCCAGTCGCTCTCGACGGCGGCAAAGTCGGCTTTGGCGAGGTGGGCCTGGATGGTGCGGGAGATCGTCATCGCGAAGTTGGAAGATAGCAGATTTGAAATTCTCTTAGGAGAGGTCCGCGCGAGTCTGGACGGCCCGACTCTTGCTGAAGGTCTTGCTGAAGGTTCCGCTGAGGCTTTGACCCAAGGTAGGGAGCACCCTCCAAGAGGAACGTCAATTTGACCCGGAGCGGAGGGCCGCGTAGAGTTAACAACGCGTGCCGAAAAACGTGTCGAGAAAAAATCGCATCCCGCTGAGGAGAAACGATCCGGAGGGCCGGAACGAGGCTGAGACCGTGACCGAGCCGCAGGGGCCGGGGAATCTCTCCGGCAGGCGACCGGGGCGGCAGCCGCCCTGGGACAAGGGGGGGGAGCCCGAGCCGGGCTCCTTCGGCACCTGGCTGCGCCGCCAGCGGGAGCTCCGCGAGATCAGCCTGCGCGACGTCGCCGAGCGCACCAAGATCAGCCTGCGCTACCTGGAAGCCATGGAGGAGGACCGCTTCGATCTCCTCCCCGCGCCCGTCTTCGCCAAGGGGTTCCTCCGCGAATATGCCCGCTACGTCGGCCTCTCGCCGGACGAGGTGGTGAACCACTGGCTGGCGGTGCAGCAGTCGGGCGAGCGGCCGGAAGGGGAGGAGGAGGAAACGGACGCGGCGAGCTCCCGGCGCCGGCTCTCCCGCCTCCTGCTCCTCCTCGCTCTCCTCATTCTCGCCGCCGTCGCCGCCTTCGCCTTCTACTGGCAGCGGCACCACGCCGCCCCGGCTCCGGCCGGTGCCCGGCCCACCGCCGCGACCCCGGGGTCCGCGACGGCTCCCACGGCGCCCGCGCTCCCCGACGCCATGGAACCCACCGAGCCTGCCGCGCTCGCCGCCTCCCGTGCGGCTGGAACCGCCAGATGCCGCCGGAACCGCCGGAACCGCCGCCGCCGCTCTGCCCGCCGCCGCCCCGGCGGCCGTCGCCCCCCCACCGGGTGAAAATTCCGGCGACGCTCCGCTCGCCCCGCTCGAGGTGACGATCGACTTCTCCCGCGAGTGCTGGGTCGACGCCCTCATCGACGGCAAGAAGCGGATCGCCGAGCAGCGGGTGGCGGGGGAGGCCCTCCGGCTCCCGGCGCAGCGTCAGGTGCAGCTCACCCTGGGCGACGCGGGAGCGGCCGAGGTCCAGGTCAACGGCTCGCCCCTCCCCCTGCCGGTGCTCGGCAAGGGCGAGGTGCTGCGCGACTTCAACATCGACCTCGACACGCTCCGGACCTTGAAGGCCCGGAAAGAGACCCGTTGACGGTGGCCGACAGCCAGGCCTCTCTGCTCGACCAGATCCGGTCGGGCAACCGCCAGCTCCAGACTCTCGCCGCCGAGGGGCTCCTCCCGGTCTCCTTCGAACAGCTCGTCCCCCTCCAGGTCTTCCTCGCGAGGGGCGAGGACCCGGCGGTGGCGGAGCTCGCCGCCCGCTCGCTCGCCGCCGTCGATCCTCGCCTCGCCGGCTCCTTTTTAGCCGGCGAGGCGGACGACGAGGTGCTCGGCTACTTCGCCGAGCAGCTCGGCCACCCGTTGCTCATCGAGGCCATCCTCCGCCGGCGGGACGTGCCGCGCTCGATCCTCGTCGATCTGGCGCCGCGCCTCTCGACCGATCTCCAGGAGCTCCTTCTCCTGCGCCAGGACGCGATCGTCGAGGAGCCGGCGATCTTGGACGCCCTGGCCGAGAATCCGCAGCTCTCGACCTACTCCCAGCGGCGGATCGGCGAGTACCGCGAGCACCTCCTGCCGCGGGAGCGCTCGGCGCCCGCCGACGATCCCGGCGACGTCCCCGGGGAAGATGAGGAGATGCCGGAGGAGGAGTTCGTCGCCGCGGTGGCCGCCGTGCGCGCGGTGCCGGCGGTGGGGGAGATCGACGAGCAGACCCGGCTCTCCGAGGGGCAGATCCGGATGCTGCCGCTGCCCGCCCGGATCAAGCTCTCCCGCGGCGCCTCGCGCTCGCTCAGAAACCTCCTCGTGCGCGACTCCAACGCCCGGGTCGCCATCTCCTGCCTGGCCAACAACCCGGTCTCCGAGCAGGAGGTCGAGACCGTCGCCCGCAACCGCTCGGTCGTCGAGGACGTCCTCGTCTACATCGGGCGGCGCCGGGAGTGGGCGGGCCGGACGAGCATCCAGCGCGCCCTGGCGCAGAACCCCCGCACGCCGGTCGCTCTCGCCCTCCGCATCGTGCCCAAGCTCTCGGTCCGCGACCTGAAAGATCTCGGCCGGGACCGGAATATCCCCGACGCGGTGCGAACCCTGGCCCTCAGGTTGTATAGAATCAAGCGACAGTAAAAGGTTCGGCCATGCCCAGCGACTTCTACGCCATCCTCGCGTTGCCGCGGAACGCGACCGAGGAGCAGATCCGCCAGCGGTTCCGCGAGCTCGCGAGAGAGCGCCACCCCGACCGTTTCCAGGGGGAGGCGAAGGTGCGGGCGGAGGGGGAGTTCCAGGAGATCACCCAGGCGTTCAACGTGCTCTCCGACGCCGGGCGCCGCCGGAACCACGACCTGGAGCTCACCCGCCCCGAGCCCGGGGCGACGAGCGCCGACCCGCGCCAGCTCGCCCGCGTCTACCTGCAGCGCGGGATCAAGGCGTACAAAGAGAAGAACCACTACGAGGCGGCCGACAGCTTCGACCGCGCCTCTCAGGCCGATCCCGGCAACGCCCAGGCCTGGCACCACTTGGCCCTCGCCTGCAGCCAGCAGCCGAGCTGGATCTCCCGCGCCGTCGAGGCGATCGAACGCGCCTGCGAGCTGCAGCCGATGAACGCCGGGTACCAGAAGCTGGCGGGGAAGATCGCGGTCCTCGCCGGCCAGCCGGAGCTCGCCGAGCGGCACTTCCGTTCCGCCCTCGAATGGGGCGACGACGATCCCACCGTCCGCCAGGCGCTCTCAGAGATCGCCGAGCTGTCCAGGTCCCCCAGGCGGGGCCTCTTCGGAAAGGCGAGCTGATGCCGCGCATCAAAGCCTGTGGGCTCTCCGACGTCGGGCTCACCCGGGCCCACAACGAGGACTACTTCGAGGTCGATCCGCGCCACCGGCTGTTCGTCGTCGCCGACGGCATGGGTGGTCACAGTCACGGCGAGGTGGCGGCGCAGATCGCCGTCCAGGCCATCCACGACTTCATCGAGAAGACCGACGACCGGGACACCACCTGGCCCTCGGTGACCGACTCGCGCTTGAAGCGCCACTCGAACCTCTTGAAGATGGCCGTCCGCCTGGCGCACGACCGGGTAATGGGGGCGATCCGCGAGGACGGCTCGCTCTCCGGCATGGGGACGACCGTCGTCGGGCTCCTCCTCGAAGGGACGACCGCGGCGGTGGCGCACGTCGGCGACAGCCGGGTCTACCGCCTGCGCGACGGCCGACTCGACCAGCTCACCCAGGACCACACCTGGGTGCACGAGCAGGTGATGGCCGGCTTCCTCTCCAAGGAGCAGGCGCGCTCGCACCCGTTGAAGAACGTCGTCACCCGCGCTCTGGGGGGCGAGAACGACGTGGTCGTCGACGTGCGCGAGGTCGAGGTCCAACCCGGCGACCTCTACCTCCTCTGCTCGGACGGCCTGACCTCCATGCTCGGGGATGCCGACATCCGCGAGCGGCTCGCCTCCGGCCGCGACCTCCACGAGATCTGCCGCACCCTGATCAACGACTCCAACGCCCGCGGCGGGATCGACAACGTGACCGTGGTGCTGCTCTCGATCGAGGCCGATCCGGAAGCCGGCGACGAGGAGGAGTGACCCTACCCCCGGTCCTGGCGCCGTTGGATTCCGCGGACCGGCGACTGGCTGCGCGGAGCGCCCGAAGGAGCCGGCCCGCAGGAGCCAACGGACCCAGGACCCCACCCTTCTTTTGAGCTTCGGCATGCGGATCGCCGTTTTAGGAGGGGGCCCCGCGGGGAGCGCCGCGGCGCTCCGCCTGGCGCGGAGAGGGGCAGCGGTCGACCTCTACATGCCCGCCCGGCCGGGGGAGAAGCCCTGCGGTGGCGCCGTCCCCGAGCACGTTTTACCCCCTTTGGAAGGTTTCGACCCGAGCCCCCTTCAGGCGGTGGTGAGCCCCCGCGCGGTGCTCGAAAACGGCCGCGGAGGGCGGCTCCACCTGGATCTCGGGGGAATCCGCATCTTCCGCCGTACCGACTTCGACGGGGCGCTCGCCGCGGCGGCGGTGGCGGCCGGGGCGCGCCGGCAGAGCGGCCGGGCCGAGCGGGTGGAGGGGGGGCTTGGCGGCGGCAAAGCCGGGGTGCGGATCACCGTCCGGAACGCCAGGAAAGCGGGGGGGGCGGGGAGCGAGGTCCGGGAGTACGACTGGGCGATCGGGGCGGACGGCGCCGGCGGTCTCGCCCGGCGGGCGGCCGGTCTGGTCTCTCCAGAGAGCGCGGAGAGCGCCGGCCGGAGCGTCGGTCTCGGCGCCTCGCTCTCCGGGCTCGCCTGGGACCGCCTCGTCCTCGCCTTCCCCGGGGAGGGGGATGCCTATCTCTGGATCTTCCCCCGGCCGGGCGGCGCCTCGGTGGGGATCGCCTACACCGTCGGCGCGCTCCGCGAGGGCGCCGCCCGCGCGCTCCTCGACACCTTCCTCGACCGCCACCTTCCGGCCGGCTGGCGGGACCTCCCCGGACCGCGCTACCGCTATCCCATCCCGGTCTTCGGCCCCTGGACTCTCCCCGGCATCCGCCGCGGGCTCGCCCGCCGCCTGCTCCTCGCCGGCGACGCGGCGGCCCTCGCCGATCCGCTCACCCGCGAGGGCATCCGCTACGCCCTCCTCTCCGGCACCTGGGCGGCCGAAAGCCTGCTGGCGGGCGAGCCCGAGGGCTATGCCGGGCGGCTCGCGACCGAGTGGGAGGGGGAGATGGAGCGGGCGAGGAGCGCCCGCGACCTCTTCTTCGACGGCCCCATCGGCCAGTGGATGGTCCCCGTCGCCCGGCTCCATCCCGGAATTCGCAGCGTCCTTTCAGACCTTCTCGCCTGCCGCCAGCCCTACGGCGGTCTCCGCCGGCGCCTGCTCGCCGCTGTCTTTGAGCGGTAAAACGGGCGGCTGAAACGGGCGGGTGACTTACGGTCCCGAAGCGATCGCGCTGGGAGCCTCGGGACCCTGGCAGGCGACGCGGGGGTCCGGCGGTCCGCTCGGCGGCAGCGGGTAGCTTCCGGCCGCGGCGCTGGCGAGCTGGCGAGGGTCGCTCAGGTCGTAGAGGTAGGCGTAGACCGTGGTGTCGGCGTTCTTTTTGGTGGCGGGGAAGACGACGCTCTGCCGCCGGTCCCCGATCTGTTCTAAATAGGCGAGCATCGCCGTGCGGTCGGGCAACCGGGGAAGCGCGTGGGCGAAGAGCACCCACAGCCGCTCGCGCCCGCGGAAGCGGTCGAGCTCGCGCAGGAAGAGCCGGGTGTCGGCGAAGTGGCAGCCGCCGAGGACATAGTCGCCCTCGGCGAAGCCGTAGCGCTGGCCGTAGAAGCGGAGGGCCTGTTCCGCCCCATAGTAGACGTACACCGCGTCCCCGGTTCGGAGCCGCGACTTCACGTACGAGAACATCCGCGGGGTCTCCTCCAGGCGGTAGACCGGCGGGTTGCCGACGAAGGTGGAGAGGGGGAGGCCGGCGAAGAGCGCCAGGCAGAGGGGGCCGGCGGCACGCAGGCGGGGCGGCCAGGCGCGGTAGAGCTGCTCGACCCCGGCGGCCACGGGGAGGAGGAAGCAGGGGATGAGAAAGGCGATGAGCCGCCCCTTGAACGGATACTGCCGGGCGACCGCCGCCGCCAGGGTGACGGCGATAGGAGCGGCGAGCAGGAGGGCGGCGTCGCGCCGCCGGCGCCAGAGCACGGCGAGCCCCAGGGCTGCCGCGGCCACGTAGAGAGGGGTCGCCCGATAGTTGAGACCCTCGCGGCCGAATTCCGCCGAGAGCGTGTTGGCGAGCCACTCCGCCACCCTGGAGACCTCTGTGAGCGGAGGCAGGAAGGCAGGCTGCCAGAAGCGCTGCATGTAGTCGTGGGTCACCGGCCCCATCACCCGGGTCGCCACCAGGGTCGAGCCGGCGGCGGACAGACCCCAGAGCGCCACCGCGGTGAGGGTCGGCGCCAGCGGCGCGGGCGGCGTTGCCTGCCCTGGGGCCGCGCGGCGCTCGGCGGCGGCGAGGAGGAGGAGCGCCCCGCCGAGCCCGGCGAGCATGAAGACCGCGGGCTGCGAGAACCAGACGGAGACGGCGCCGGCCGCGCCGAGGAAGAGCCCCCGCCGCCAGGTCGGCGGGCCGGCCCGGTAGCCGAAGACGAGGATCGTGAGCAGCAGGGCGATCGCCGAGTCGCTCGCGTACTGCTTGGCATCGGAGCCGTAGAAGATCAGCTCCGGGGAGAAGGCGAAGAGGGCGACGGCGAACGGCCGGGCGAGGCCGGAGAGCAGGCGTTCCGCCAGCCGCCAGAAAAGGTAGAGCGCGGCGAGCGAGGAGAGCAGGGGAAAGAGACGGAGCGAGCGCTCGCCAGCGCCGAAGAGGAGCACCAGGCCGCGCTCGACGGCGAGGAAACCGGGGGGCGCCACCTGCCGGTAGTCGAGCGGTCGGGTGAGGAGCTCCGAGAGGGGGTGGTCGACGACGTTCCGGACCAGCGCCAGCTCGTCCAGCCAGAAGGCGGCATGGCCGAGATACTGCCAGATCCGGAGGAGCGCACCGGCCGCGACGAGCCCGGCGAGGAAGGCGCGCGAGGCGAGGAAGCTCGTGAGCCGGTGCGGCAGATGAATCGGTGCGGCGCTCAACGCTGTACGACCCGGGAGGAGAACCCCGATCCCGGACTGCGGATCGGTGCGTCAATTTTTTATGCAATTCTCATGCAATCGGCGTGCGATCGGGGCCCACCGGTTGGGCGCCCGCCGGCTCAGGTGGCGGGGCTTTGGAAGAGCTGGAAGATCGCGGCCAGCTGCTCGATCCCGTCGACGAGCCGCGGTCCGGGCCGGCTGAAGCAGCCGTTGGCGTCGACGGCGAAGACCCGGCCTTCCCGCACGGCGCGGAGCGCCCGCCACTCCGGGCGATCCGCGATGGCCTCGATCTGCAAGCGCGCCCCCTCGGCGTCGAAGCCGCAGGGCATGGCGACGAGGAGGTCCGGGTCGGCCTCCCGGATCTCTTCCCAGCTGAGCCGCCGGGACTTGGAGCCGGGGTCCGCCAAGGCGTCCTCGCCGCCGGCGGCGGCGATCATCTCGGGCACCCAGTGACCCCCGGCGAAGGGGGGATCGAGCCATTCGAGAGCGGCGACCCGCGGCCGCGGCCGGCCCGCGGCCCGGGTCCGCACCGCCGCCAGACGCCCTTCGAGCGCCAGGACGAGCGCCCGCGCCTGTGCCGTGTGGCCGGTCGCCTCGCCGATCGTCTCGATGTCCTTAAAGACGTCTCGGAGCGAGCGCGGGTCGAGCGATACGAGATCCGGGCAGTGCGCCAGGGGCCGGATGGCACCGTCCACCTGCGCGGTCGAGACGGCGCACACCGGGCAGAGCTCCTGGGTGACGATGAGGTCGGGCGCCAGCTCCGCGATCCGCGGCTCGTCCAGGGTATAGAGGCTCGCCCCGCTCCCCACCTGGGCGGCGACCGCCGCGTCCACCTCGGCGGCGCTCATCCCCGGCGTCAGAGCGCTCCCGGTGAGGATCGGCCGGCTCCGCGCCGCTGCCGGGAAGTCGCACTCGTGGCTCACCCCGACCACCAGATCGCCGGCGCCGACGGCGAAGAGGATCTCGGTGCCGTTGGGGACGAGCGAGATAATGCGCATGAGGGGAGTCTAGCGTAGCCCGGTCGGCCGCCTGCCGCGCACCTGTGTTCTGATAGACCCCCGAACCTGCCCCGCTAGAAAGAGGAGCCCGACCGTGAGATGGAATCTGTTGACGCCGTTCGTCCCCGCCGCGCTGTCGATTCTGGCGCTCGCCGCCGTCCATGTGGCGTCCGCCGCGACGAACGCCGCTCCAGCGGCGGCCCCGGCGGGCAAGGGCCTGGGGCCCAAGGTCGTCGTCCTGGGGACGGTGCAGGACGGCGGCATGCCGCAGATCGGCTGCTCGGACGCCCGCTGCACCGCGGCGCGCAAGGACCCCTCTCTCAAGCGGCACGTGGCGAGCCTCGCCATCGACTTCCCGAAGAGCGACCACACCTACCTGATCGACGCCACCCCCGACTTCGCCGACCAGATCGAGAAGGTGCACACCTTCCGCCACCATCCGGAAGGCCGGGTCGACCGCATGCCGTTAGATGGCGTGCTCTTGACCCACGCCCACATCGGGCACTACCTGGGCCTCGCCTTCCTCGGCTTCGAGAGCATCAACACCAAGGACCTGCCGACCTACTGCTCGCCGCGGATGGCCGAGTTCCTGCGCACCAACGGCCCCTGGAGCCAGCTCGTGAAGCTCGACAACATCGCTCTCCACGAGTTCGAGATCGGCAAGCCCTTCCCCCTGGAAGAGGGGGTGACGGTGACCGCGATCAAGGTGCCGCACAGAGACGAGTACTCGGACACCATGGGCTTCCTCATCAAGGGCCCCAGAAAGACCCTCTTCTACGTCCCCGACACCGACACCTGGACGACCTGGCAGACCCCGGTCACCGAGGTCCTGGCGGACGTCGACTACGCCCTCGTCGACGCCACCTTCTACTCGCCGGACGAGCTCCCCGACCGCGACGTCACCAAGATCAAGCACCCCCTGATCACGGTCTCCATGGATCTCCTGGAACCGCTGGTGAAGAAGGGCCGGCTGAAGGTCTACTTCACCCACATGAACCACTCGAATCCGGCTCTCGATGCGGGCGGAGCGGCCCGCAAGGCGATCGAGGCGCGGGGGTTCCGGGTGCTTGCCGAGAGCGACGAGTTCCCGCTCTGAGGCCGGCGTCTGGCGGCTGATTTCTACGGGCAGGTCGCGAACGCCGCCGTATCCTGGATTGGCTGGAACGCCGTCCCCTGCGGGTTCAGGTAGGTGCGGACGGCGGCGGTCCGGGTGTCGGTGACGGTGATGGAGGCCCGGACGTTGGTGAGACCGCCGGCGAAGAGCCAGTAGCGGGAGCCTAGGCTGCAGGCGTCGAGCACCTTGGTCACCACCTCGACGTTGGTGGGGGCGAAGAACCAGAAGTACCCGGTGTCGGGGGTCAAGGTGACGGCGTGGGCGGTGCCGGTCGCCCCGTCCGCGGTCGTCCACTGGATGCGCACCCGGAAGCGGTTGCCGGCGAGACAGAGGCTTTCGGCGTCGGGCACGCAGGCGGCGGTAGCGCCGCCGGAGCGCGGGTCGAGCCAGCGGGCGAGCGCCGGGAAGGTGGCGGAAAAGGCGCCGTCGGCGCAATCGTTGCGATAGTCGCAGCCGTCCACCGGGTTGGGGCCGCAGCCGTCGGTGAGCGTCCCCACCACCCGGCCGCCCTCGAGGAGCGACGGCGAGCCCGAGCTCCCCACGAAGGTGCCGCCCGCGACCGGCTTCAGGTAGATGAACTTGGTGAGGTCGTCGATCGGGATGCCGCCGTCGTCCGCCGGCGAGCAGAAGTGGCGCGGGCGGGCCTCGAAGGTGCTCTCGGAGTAGGACTGCGGCAGCCCCAGGGGGTGGGAGATCCGGAAGATCCTCGTGCCGTTGACGAGCACCTCCGGCCGCGCCTCCCAGCCGAGGAGGAAGCGGCGGTTGTCCGGAAAGCGGGAGAGCTGGAGGAGGGTGTAGTCGCTGTTGCCGCTGGTCGAAAGGAGGGTGGCGCCGTCGACCCGGGGCAGGGTGTCGAGGTCGGGCGCCGGGCCGTTGCAGGCGGCGGTCCGGTCGTCGAAGAAGGCCTCCAGGGAGGCCGCCTGCTTGACCGTCGTCACGCAGTGGTTGGCGGTCAGCAGGTAGGGGATCGTCGTCCTGTCGTCGGTGTCGTTCAAGAGGGAGCCCGTGCACTCGGACGAGAAGCTCCCCTGGGAGTCGACGTGGCCGAGGAGGGCGATCGCCCGCCGCACGTCGTCGATGCCGGGGAAGCGGACGGCATCGACGCAGGTCGCATCCACCACGCAGGCGGGGGCGGGGGTGGCGCTCTTGACCGGCACCCCCCCGGGACCGAGCTGGACCAGCTCCAGCACCCGGTCGAGCCTGAAGCCGGCCGGCGGGCTCGGCGAGGGGAGGGACCGGCGCGGCACGTGGACCTCCAGGGTGATGGCGCCGCTCGCGCCGCCGGACACGCTCGGGGTCCACAGCTCGCCGTCCGTTCCGGGCCCGAACGGACCGACCGGGATGCCGCTCTCGCCGTACACCCAGAGCCGGGAGCCGGCCGGCAGCTGGATGTCCGCCAGGTGGAGGCGCAGCCGCCAGGCCCCATCGACCCGCACCTGGGTGGCCCAGACCCGCTCGTCCCCTGTCTCGCCAGCGCCGGCGCCAGCTCCGGCAGGGGCGGCGTCGGCGACGATGCCGCCAGCGAGCTTCTCGCCCGCCCGGGCGCGGAGGAGGGCGCCGAGATCGACGATCTGGGGCACCGGGAGGTCGCGGGTGAAGCCGCTCCGGGTCGGCCGCCGGCCGCTCCGGTTCCAGTCGCCGATCGCCGCCAGCCGGTCGGGGGCGGCGGTCTCGGACTTCGGCAGGACCGCCGAGGGCGCTATGCCGGCTGCCTCGAAAGCGCGCCGGGGACGGGGGACAGGCCGCGCCTCGTCCACGACTCCCGTGGCGAAGGCGGGCGCGGCCTGCTGGGCCCGGGCAGCGGTCGGGGCAATCCCGGCGATGCCCGCGAGGGCGAGAGCGAGGGCGAGGCGGGGGGTGCTTCTTCTCATGACGAGGAGGATACTCCGCCTCCCCGGCTCCGGGTAAGCCTCTTGCAACCGGGGACTTCCCGACAAGGAGAGAACGACGACATGACCTCCGGCCTTGCGATCCTCTTCGCGGTCCTGTTCCAACTCCCGCCCGCCGCCACGGCCCCAGCCGTTCCACCAGCGGCCGCTGCCGAGGAGCTGCTGTATGGGCGCTTCGGACAGTTTCCTGTCTACCGGCCGGCCGGGCCGCCCAGCCAGGTGGTGCTGCTCCTCTCCGGCGATCCGGCGGCCCCTGAGGCGGCCAAAATGGCCGGCGAGCTCTCCTCCTGGGGCGCCCTCGTCCTCGTGGTGGATGCCCGGCACTATCTCGCGACCACCGAGAAGAGCGCCGCCAAGTGCACCTACCCGGCCGCCGATTTCGAGGCCCTCGCGCACTACGCCGAGCAGAAGCTCTCTCTGCCGCGCTACGTCCCCCCCCTCCTCGTGAGCGACGGTATCCCCACGATCGCCGCGACTCTCGCCTACGTCACCCTCGCCCAGGCGCCCCCGGGGACCTTCCAGGGGGCGGTGACGGCCGGCTTCTGCCCCGCGATCGAGGTCCATCGTCCATTCTGCCCGGGCCACGGCCTGCACGCCGACCGCCAGTGGGCGGGCTCGGGAGTCAAGCTCGAACCGGCGTCGGCCCTCGGCAGCCCGTGGCTCCTCCTCCCCGGCCCGGCCTGCCCCGCCGGCAGCGCCCGGAACTTCGCCGCCGCCATTCCACGAGCGAAGCTCCTCGGTCCTCCGGCAGGTGCCCCGGAGTCCGGAGAAGGGATCGATCCCACCCTCCTCCGGCAGGCCTTCGACCTTTTCGGCGACGCGCGGCAGGCGGCGGAGGCGGCCGCCACGGCGCTGGGCGACGTCGCGGACCTGCCTCTCCTCGAGCTACCGGCCTCCGGGGGGGCGGCCCGGAAGGCGAAGGGGACGGGAAAGGGGAGCGAGATGGACGCGTTCGCGGTGATCCTCTCGGGCGACGGCGGTTGGGTGGGTCTCGACCGCCGGCTCGGCCTTCGACTGGCCGACCTCGGGGTGCCCGTCGTCGGCCTCGACTCGCTCCAGTACTTCTGGGTCCCCCGCGATCCCGAGGGCACGGCGCGCGATCTCGCCCGCATCCTTGAGCACTATTTCAAAGTCTGGGGAAAGGGGCGGGCGATCCTCGCCGGCTACTCGCAGGGGGCGGACGTCCTGCCGTTCCTGGCGAGCCGCCTGCCCGCCGAGCTGCGGCAGCGGGTCGCTCTCGTCGCCCTCGTGGGGACGGACGCCAATGCCACCTTCGACTTCAATTTCGAAGGTTTCATGAGCGATCGGCCCAAGCGCCCGGACCTCCCGGTGCTGCCGGAGATCCCCCGCCTCCTGGGGACCCGGGTCCTCTGCATCTCCTCGAACGCCGAGCCCGACAGCCCCTGCAGGCACCTGCCGAAGGGCCTCGCCGTCACCCTCTCCGTGGACGGCGGGCATGGCTATAACCGCGGGGTCAACATCGTCACCGACCGGATCTTGAAAGAGGCCGGTCTGCGGTCGAAGAACGCTCCGGCGCCCAAGGGGGCGCCCCGCCCCAGATCGGGCCCGTAGGCTCCGGCCATGCTACGCTGAAGCAAATCCCTGGTTTTCCCTGAGTCTTCGGGGAGAGCCGCTGACGAGACCGGAGGCTCCTCATGATCGCGAAGCTCGCGCCGTTCCGCCGTCTATCCCTGGCGCTGGTCTGCCTGGCCCTGCTCGCCACCTTCTTCCTGGCGCTGCCCGCCCAGGCGACGCGGTCGGGTCACGAGTTCACCTACTACGACGACGCGGCGCACGACAACGTCGTCGGTTTCCAGGTCTGGTGCAGCAACGGTTCGCACAGCGGCTGGGGCCGGACCACCCCGTACGCCGTGATCAGCCCGTCCGACTGCTGACCGTCCCTACCCGGGCGTGCCCACAGGCCTGGCCGCCCGGGCCCTTCCCCCCGCGCTAGCCGTTCCCCTCGTCCCAGGAAACCGCGTCGCCCACGGCGATCTCGCCGCCCAGGAGCACCTCGGCGAAGGCACCGCCCCGCCAGTCGGGGTCCATCGCCCGGCGGAGGCCAGGGAGGGCCTCGTCCATCCGCTCGCAGGGACGGGTCTCGCCGAGGATGCGGAGCCGGCAGGGGCCGATGGCGAGGACCCGGCCGCGGGTGCCCTCCAGGCGGAGATCGGTGACGAGGAGGTTGGCGCGGCGCGCGGCGGGATCGAGGGTCGCTCCCAGCTCCGCCGTGGCCTCCGCCCAGCGCTCCGCCTCGAGGATCGTCACCTGCCGGCGGCCCCCCTGGTTGGCGTTCCCCACGATCCCCCGAGAGGCGACGAGCGCCGCCTGCTCCCTGGGGTCCATGGGGCCGCGCTTCATGCGCTTGACGAAGATCGCCCGCAGCTGGCCGGGCGGCGGGGGCGGGGTTTCGCTGTCTGCCATGTCCGTAGTCTAGAACGCCGCGGTATCGGCGACGCTCCCGAACTGCCCAGAGGGATTCTTGTAGGTCTTGACCGCCCCGGTCTGGGTGTCGGTCACGGTCAACGTGTACTCGACGTTCGAGAGCGCCCCGTAGAAGAACCAGAACTTGCCGCCGAGCGCCCGGCCGTCGAGAACCTTGGCGACGACCTCGACATTGGTGGGGGCGAAGAACCAGAAGTAGCCGGTGTCGCCGGAGAGGGGGACGGCGGTGCCGGTCCCGGTGTTCCCCTGGAAGTCTTTCCAGGCGGCGGTGACGGCGAAACGGCCGCCCTGGAGGCAGAGCCGCTTCGGGCCGGCAACGCAGCCGGTGGCGGCGTTCGCCGGGGTCCCGTCGGTGCGGGCGGAGACCCAGGCGGGGGCGGCGGCCGGCGCCGGAACGGGGCTCGCGTCGTACGCCCCGAGGGGCCCGAAGCCGTCCGTGTCGCCGACGCTCGCGAGCTGCCCCGAGGGGTTGAAATAGCGGCGGGAGAGGCCGGTCTGGGTGTCGGTGACCGTGATCTCGTACTCGACGTTGGAGAGCGCGCCGTAGAAGACCCAGAAGGCCTGGTTCAAGGACCGGGCGTCGAGCACCTTGACCACCGTCTCGACGTTGGCGGGGTCGAAGAACCAGAAGTAGCCGGTGTCCGCGGTGAGCCCGACGGCGTGGCCGACGCCGGCGTGGCCCTGGAAGTCCTTCCAGGCGACCTCCACCTGGAAGCGGTTGCCGGCGAGGCAGAGGTGGGTGTCTAAAGGCTGGCAGCCGGCGGAGCCGGAGAGAGGGAGGCTCCAGAGCTCGTTCCCGGTGACACCGTCGTTGGCGGTGAAGTAGAGGCGGTCGCCCGCGACGGTCAGCTGGCGGGGGGAGGAGGAGGCCGCCTCGGGGGCGATGTCGGCCGCCAGGCGGGTGCCTGCCGGCGTGCCGTCGCTCTGCCAGAGCTCGATGCCGTGCGCCTGGTCCCAGGCGGTAAAGAAGAGCTTCGCGCCCGCCGCGGTCAGCTGACCGAGCTCCCCGGAGCCCGGGGTGGAGCCGGGGGCGTAGACCGGCACCGTGCCGGCGGCGGTGCCGTCGGTCGCCCACAGGGCGCGGCCACTCCCGTCGTCGGCGGCGAAGAAGAGCCGCCCGCCGAAGACCGCCGGGAAGGCGGCCGGTCGCAAGAACGCCCGCGGGTTCTCCTGGGCGAAGAGGCGGACCAGGACCGCCCCCGTAGAGTCCGCCCGATAGAGACCACGGCCCGCTGGGGAATCGCTGAAAAAATAGAGCGCGCCGCCGAAGACCGTCGGCTCGCCCGGGTAGATGCCGGCCGGGAGAGCGGTCACCTGGACCGTGCCGGCCGCCGTGGCGTCGGTGCGCCAGAGCTCGGAGACGCCGTCCGCCCGGTAGAGGAAGAAGAGGAGCGCCGGCCCGGTCTGGTAGACGGTAGCCGGGGAGAGGAAAGAGGGGCCGGAGAGCAGCCGCCGGGTGCCGGCGGCGGTGCCGTCGCTCGCCCAGAGCTCCCGCTCCGCGGTGGGATCGGCGCCGGAGCCTGTGAGGAAGAGGAGGCCGCCCGCCGTGCCGACCGGCCTGGGAGAGGCGCTCGCCGCGATCTCGGGGGCGGGCCGGGTGCCGGCGGGGGTGCCGTCGCTGCGCCAGAGAACACCCGCTGGGACCGCGAAGAAGACCTCGCCGCCTAAGGGTACGAGGCGTGGTGGCGCCGAAGATCCGGCGGCGTAGGGTACCGTCATGAGCTGCCGGGGGGTACCGGCGCCATCCTCGGACCAGAGGAGCCAGGCGCTGGCGCCGTTGCCGTCGACGGTCTTGGGGTCCGCGAGCCAGAAGAAGAGCCGGTCCCCCAAGGGGGTGAGCCCCTGGGGCGAGGGGCCGGCGCAGACGACCAGATCCGGCGGCAGGGCGGTCCGTTGAACGGTGCCGGCGGGGGTGCCGTCGGTCGCCCAGATCTGGCGGCTGGTGCCCTCGCAGACGGTGAAGAGGAGCCGGCCGCCGGCCGCCACGAGATCCGCCAGGGCGGCGCCGCCCACGGCGGTCGGGAAGCCGGGGACCTCGTGCGTGCCGCCCGGCCGGCCGTCGCTCGTCCACAGGGTGAGTTCGCCGCCTCCGGCGAAGGTACTGGCGCGGAAGAACACCCGGCGGCCTACCGAGGCCACCTGGGAGAGGGAGAGCGAGCGCTGGACCGGGTCGGAGAAGGGGCGGGTGCCGGCCGGGGTGCCGTCGGTCGTCCACAACGCGGTACCCCGGGAGTCGGTCGCCAGGAAGAGGGCGGCGCCCAGGAACGGTACCAGGTCGGCCGCTCCCTGGCACCCGCCGGTGCAGCCGATCGCGAGCTGCGCCGTGCCGGCGGCGGTGCCGTCCGTTCTCCAGAGCTCGAAGCCGTTCTTTCCCGGCGCCAGGAAGAGGGCGCGCCGCCCGACCCGGACGAAGCCCCACCTTGGGTCCGGCTGGCGCGGGGTGAGGAGGGTGGTCGACTCCGGGGTCCCGCTGCTCGCCCAGGTGCCGCCGCTGGCACGGAAGACGACGGTCCCGTCGAGGGCGGCCAAGAGCGGCGGGGTGGGATCGAAGGGGGAGGGATTCGCGAGGTCGGTGATCCGCCGGGTCCCCGGCTGGGTCCCGTCGCTCGTCCAGAGCTCCTCGCCATGAACCCGGTCGTCGATCGTCAGGTACACCTGGTCCCCGGCGGTCGTCAGCTCGAGGGCCAAGGGGGGAGGGGGAAGCTTGCGACCTGCCGGGTGCCGGCAGCGGTGCCGTCGCTCGTCCAGAGGTCGAAGCTGTCCGTCCCGGTGACCGAGAGATAGAGGCGGCTGGCGCCGGCCGTCAGAGCGTCGGGAGATTGACCGGCGAAGGAGTGGAGCGCCACGGTGCCAGCGGCGGTGCCGTCGCTCGTCCACAGCTCGCCCTGAGAGAGGAAGAAGACCCGGCGGTCGACCGCGGTCAGCCGCGCGAAGCTCCCCGGGCTCACCGGCCCGGGGAGCTGCCGAGTGCCGCTCACCGTGCCGTCGCTCACCCACAGCTCATCGCCCCCCGCGGTCAGGCGGAAGAAGTAGGCGAGGTTTCCGGCGAGGACGATCGTCGGTCCGTTGCCCTCCGCGGGGTCGACCGGGCCGCCGAGGGCGAAGGTACCGGCCCGGGTGCCGTCGGTGCGGTAGAGCGTGCCGGAAACGGTGCTCCAGAAGAGGGCGGCATCGCCCAGGCGGCCGACGAGCTGGGTTCGGGAGGTGCAGTCACCCGGGCAGAGGTCGGCGAGGAGCTCGCTGCTCGTACCGGCCCCGTCGGCGACCGCTGGCTCATCGACCGGAGAGTCGGTGGTGAACAGTACCTTACCGGAGACGGCGAGGAGCTGGAGAGCCGGGAGGGTGCCGCTCCAGGGCGGCGGCGGGGCGAAATCCCGCACCAGGGTGGCGGTCTGGCCAGGGAGGGCCGTGGGGAGCGCCAGGAGCGCCGGGAGGAGGACGAGGAGCGTTCGCATCTTCATGGCAGGCTCCGCTTCAGAACGCCGCGGTGTCGGCGACGCTGCCGAACTGCCCCGAGGGATTCTTGTAGGTCTTGACCGCCCCGGTCTGGGTGTCGGTCACGGTCAACGTGTACTCGACGTTCGAGAGCGCCCCGTAGAAGAACCAGAACTTGCCGCCGAGGGCCCGGCCGTCCAGGACCTTGGCGACGACCTCGACGTTCGTGGGGGCGAAGAACCAGAAGTAGCCGGTGTCGCCGGAGAGGGGGACGGCGGTGCCGGTCCCCGTTCTCCCCTGGAAGTCCTTCCAGACGGCCTCGACGGCGAAGCGGCCGCCCTGGAGGCAGAGCCGGGTGGGGCCGGGGACGCAGACGCCGGTAGCGGCTCGTGCGTCAGTGCGGGCCGAGACGAGGGGGGTGGCCCGCGCCGTCTTGGGGGTGGCGGTGGGGGCCGAGGCGCCCTGGGGGCCGAAGCCGTTGGTATCGCCGACGCTCGCGAGCTGGCCCGCGGGGTTGTCGTAGCGGCGGGTGAGGCCGGTCGCCGTGTCGGTGACGGTGAGCGAGTACTGGACATTCGAGAGTGCCCCGTAGAAGACCCAGAAGGCGTCGTTCAAGCCGCGGGCGTCGAGCACCTTGACGATCACCTCGACGTTCGCCGGGTCGAAGAACCAGAAGGCCCCGGTGTCGGCGGTCAAGGGGATCGTGTGGCCCACCCCGGTATGGCCCCCGAAGTCCTGCCAGGCGATCTCCACCTGGAAGCGGCCGTTGGCGAGGCAGAGCCGGGTGTTCCCGGGCACGCAGCCGGGGCCGGCGAGGGGGACGCTCCACGGCTCGCGGCCGGAGAGGCCGTCGTCGGCGGCGAAGTAGAGCCGGTCGCCGGCGGCGGCGAGAGAGTCGGGGTTGGACGAGCTGCCGGCCGGCGCCAGGTCGTCGACCAGATGAGTGCCCGGGGCGGTGCCGTCGCTCGTCCAGAGCTCGACCCCGTGCACCCCGTCGTCGGCGGTGAAGAAGAGCCGGCTGCCGGCGCCTCCAGAACCAGAACCAAAACCAGAGGACGTCAGGCGATCGGGCTGGCTGCCCTCCGGGCCAGCGACGATGTCGAGCACCGGCCCGCTCGCGGCGGCACCGTCGCTCGCCCAGAGCTCGCGGCCGTGGGCCGGGTCGTCGGCGGTGAAGAAGAGCCGGCCGGCGGCGGCCACCGGGTCGCTCGCCGCCACCGCCGGGAAGGTGGCGACCCGGGAGGTGCCGGCCGGGGTGCCGTCGGTGCGCCAGAGCTCGGTCGTCCCGGCGCTCTGCCCGCTCGCCGTCGCGGGGAGATCGAGGAACCAGAGCGCGCCCTGGAACGCCGCCGGCCGGGGGAGGCCGGCGGCGCCGGCGAAGCGGTGGAGGAGCCGGGTGCCGGCCGGGGTGCCGTCGGTGGTCCAGATCGAGGTCGCCGGGTTCTGACCGTCGGAGATGTCGGTGGCGCCGAAGACGACGCTGCCGTTCAGCTGGAGGAACCAGGCGTCGGCGGAGCCCCCGAGGGAGACGCTGATCGGCCCGGCGAGCTGGCGGGTCCCGTCGGCGTCGGTGACGAAGATGTCGAACGCTCCCCCTAGGTCGGCGACGTAGAAGGCCCGGCTGCCGAGGACGGCGAGCGAGTGGAGGGCGCGGAGCCCCCCGGTCACCGTGTAGACCGGCTGCGGGGCGACCAGGTCCCCCGGGGTGGCCCGGTAGATCAGGGTGCTGTCGGCGGTCTCGACGGCGAACCAGATCCCGGTGTCGGTGCCCGAGAGCGGCGGATCGAACGGCAGCCCCACCGGAAAGGTGAAGACGGGGACCGCACTGCCAACGCCGGAAGAGTTGCCGTCGGCCCGCCAGAGGGTGAGGCCGGGTCCGCTACCGGCGAGGAAGTAGACGCCGGCGGCCGCCGGGTTGAGCGACCGGGGGCGGTTCGCGGCATCGGCGCAGGGGCTCCCCGCCCCCGCCGGCGGGAAGACGGCGACGGTGCCCACCGGGCTCCCGTCGCTCGACCAGACCCCGCGGTTCACCCCGTCGCAGGCGGTGAACAGCACCCGACCGCTCACAGTATTTCCGGCGGTATTTCCGGCGGTATTGAGAGCGGTCAGCTCCGCCGGGTCGGACGAGGGTGCCCGCCGGCCGATGTCGGTCACCCGCCGGGTGCCGCCGCTCCGGCCGTCGCTCGTCCAGAGCTCGGTGCCATGGACCGGGTCGGTGGCGGCGAAGAAGATCCTGCTCCCGCTGCCGCCTCCGATCGCCGTGATGGGGAGCGAGACGAGCGGCCGCGAGGAGCCGAGATTGCCGAAATCGGTGTAGCGGCGGGTGCCGGCGGGAGTGCCGTCGCTCGTCCAGAGGTCGGCCCCCGTCGCGGGGTCGCCGGAGAGGAAGATGGCGGCGCCGCCCAAGGGGGCGAGAGGGAGGAGCAGCGGGATGCCCGGCACGCCACAGGCGCCCGGGCAGGTGTCCGCCACCAGCCGGGTGCCGGCGGGGGTGCCGTCGCTCGTCCACGGCTCGGTGCCATGGACGCCGTCGTCCGCCAGGAAGAGCGCCCGGGTCCCCACGCCGGCAAGCCGGCTGGGGACGGCGGCGGGGGAGAGCTGGACGGTCGATGCCGGGGTGCCGGCGGTCGCGAAGAGCCGCGCCTTGCCCCCGGCGTCCACGGCCGTAAAGAGCAGCCGGCCACCGAGGAGGAGGGCATAGGAGGGGTCCGGCAGGTAGGGGCTGAAACCCTGGAGCCCGGTGACCCGGACGGTGCCGCTGTTCCCACCATTCCCACCGCTCGAGACATTGCCGTCGCTCGTCCAGAGCTGCAGACCGCTCCCGTCCTGACCGGCGGCCGCGAAGTAGACCTTGCCGCCCAGGGAGGTGGCGAAGAAGCTGCCCTGGTCGGCGCCGGGGTCGGGGCCGAAGCGCTCCAGGAGCCCGGTCCCCGCCGGGGTGCCGTCGCTCCCCCAGATCTCGCTGGTCTCCCCGGCGCTCCCCCAGAGGACGACCCGGTCCCCGGCCGGGAGCAGGAACTGGAGATCGGCGGCGACCGGCGCCACCAGCCGGGTACCCGTGCCCCCAATCCCGTCGCTCGCCCAGAGCGCGAAACCGCCGGCTGCCGTCGTACAGAGGGCGAAGACCTGCCGCCCCGCGGTGGCCAGGGCGAGCACCTGGCCGCCGACCGCGCCGAGCTTCCCGGTCCCGGCGAGGGTGCCGTCGGTCGACCACAGCTCGCAGCCCGGGGCGAAGGACGGGCAGAGCACGAAGACGATCTTGCCGCCGAGGAGAGCCGGCGGCTGCTCGTCGGCCCCCTCGGCGCTCAGCCGGTAGGTGCCGGCGGGGGTGCCGTCGGTCCGCCAGAGCCGCCGTGGCCCCTCGGCGGTGAAGAGGAAGACGTCGCCGAGCACCCCGACGGGCGCCGGCTGGCCGCTGCAGGGGCCCGGGCAGAGGTCGGCGACCTGGGCGGTGCCGAAGGCGGTGCCGTCGCTCGTCCACAGCTCGGTCCCGGAGGCGTCGGTGCGGTCGGGGAAGTAGACCCGGCTGCCCGCCGCCACCAGCCAGGAGGAGGAGCCGCCCAGATCGCCCGGGGAGAGATCGACCGGGCCGGGGTTGATATCGCGCGCCAGGCTCGCGACCTGCGCCGCTGCCGGAGCCGCCAACGAGAGGGCGAGGAGCGCTGGAAGGAGGGCCGACGGGAGAGCGAGGAGCGCGCGGGACTTCGACATCGGGATCGGCCTCCGGGGAGAGTGGAAGCGCAATCATTTCATACCGCGCCCGGATCAGGGCGAGAGTCGACGTCCGCAAACTCCGTTCCGATGTCCCCCGGTTTTACTACCGCTGCCAAAACTCAGTGGCAATGTCCCGGGACTCTGTTCCGCGGTCGCCGGACTCGATAGCCAGGTAAGGAGACGACGCCTTCGCTGCCTGGACTCCGTCTCCGGTGCCGCACCGTCGATGTCGAGCCCCGGGACCGAGATGTCGAGTCCCGGGACCGAGACTCGAAGTCTCGGGACGGAGAGTCGTAGTCCGGGGACGACGAGTCGCCGTCCCGTCACCACGGTTCGGCTCCAGGGTTTAAGACCGCCGTCCCGGGGCTGCGCTCTCAAGTCCCGGTACCGCGACTCCAAGTCGCGGGCCGGAGACTCCGATTCCCGCGACCCCGACCGCCATCCCGGGACTCCGACCCTCGGCCGGGGGACGGCGATTCGCCGTCCCGGGATCGCGGCGTCGAGTCCGGGGACTGCGACCCAGAGCCGCGGGACGGCGGTCTTTCTCCCTGGCGGAGAACCGAAGTCCCGGGACCCTGAACCCAAGTCCCGGCGCTCCGTCATCGAGTCCCGGTCCCGAGACCCGCAATAGCGGCAGCCAAGGCTTGGTCCAAGTCTCTGTCGTCAAGTTTCGGTACCGAGAGCCGAGATAGCGGTCCCCTGAAGCGTTGTCCGGGGACTCTGTCTTCGAGTCGCGGTACCGCGAGCCAGGATGGCGGCGCATCAAGGCATTGTTCCGGTCTTTGTCTTCGAGTCTCGGTGCCGAGAGTCGAGATACCGGCACCCAGAGCCTTGTCCACCTCCCCAGGCGCCTAGCCCTTTGACGAGAACCAAGAGAGTGGAAACGCAATTATTTCATACCGCGCCACCTTGCGTTCGGGATTGCGCTGGAGATACTATGACTGAATAGCATAAAGGAGGTGGAATGAGGGAGAGATCCAGCCTGTCGATGGGATAGCAGCATGACAGTGCGCGCGTTCGACGCGTGAAGCCTTGGGTGAAGAGCCCACCGAGAAACCCGCTTTTCTTGTGAAGGAGGATTCATGTTCCGCCGCTTCTCAGTCGCAGCCATCCTCGCCGTTTGCGTCCTTGGTATCCCCTTGCCCGCCGCCGCCGTTCTCTGCACCATCGACGACGTCCCGGCCGCGACACTTCTGCTGCCCTACTTCGAGGTCGATCTGAGGCACCCGAACGGAGCCAATACCGTGTTCTCGGTCAATAACTCGGACCCGGCCGCGGTGCTCGCCCACGTCGTGATCTGGTCGGACCTGTCGGTCCCGGTCTTCGATTTCAACGTCTACTTGACCGGCTACGACGTGCAGGTGATCGATCTGCACGACATCCTCGTCTCCGGTGTCGTGCCGCAGACGGCTTCGGCCGGGCAGGACCCGAGCGACACCATCAGTCCCAAGGGTGTCTTCTCGCAGGACATCAACTTCGCGAGCTGCAACGGCTTGCTCCCCTCCGGCCCGCTGCCAGCGACCTTTATCACCCACCTGCAGACCAGTCTCACCGGCAGGCCCTCGCCGCTCCTCGGCGGTAACTGCGCGGGCCTCGCCTATGGCGACCACATCGCCCGCGGCTACGTGACGGTCGACACGGTCGCCAACTGCACGCTCCGCTTCCCGACCGACGTCGGCTACTTCGCCCCGGGTGGCGCCGGCGACGCGACAGACCAGAACGTCCTCTGGGGTGACGTCGTCTATTCCAACCCCAAGGCCAACCAGTCGTACGGCGACACTCTCGTGCACATCGAGGCGAGCGCCACGAACCCCGAGACGTCGGTCGCCGGTCAGTACACCTTCTACGGCCGCTACGTGGGCTGGACGGCGATCGACCACCGCGAGCCGCTCGCGACCAACTTCGCCGCGCGCTTCTCGAACCTCACGGGAGCGGCCGGCAGCGGCACGAGCCTGGTCACCTGGCGCGACTCGAAGGTCTCGCAGGGCGCCTTCAAGTGCGGCACGACTCCGGCCTGGTACCCCCTCGGCCAGGAAGAGGTCGTGATCTTCGACGAGCAGGAGCACGCGCTGGTTCCGCTGAGCTTCCCGGTCTCGCCGCAGCCGCCGGGGGGCGGGATCGTCCCCTTCCCGGCGGAGGCGCAGTCGACGGTCCTGGGGGGAGCTTCCCTCCCGGTGCCCTTCCAGTCCGGTTGGCTGTTCCTGGACCTCAACACGACGGTCACCCCGGCCGGGAGCGTTCCCCCGGAGGATCCGGCCGCGGCGCAGGCCTGGGTCGAGGTCCTGATGAATTCATCCGGCCGCTACAGCGTGGGCTTCGACGCCATCCGGCTCGACAGCGCCTGCGCCGCCAACCATCAGTTGGTCGGGTTCTAGCTCTTACATTTGCTTGACTGGGGGTGGGCTGCGGAGAAATCTCCGCGGCCCACCGTTTGCTGATCCGCCGAGGCTACTTCACCCGGATCCACCGAGGGGCCTCCCGCCGATACTCGTCCCAGACCTCACGCCACCCCGGCCATCCGGCCGGTCGCCTCGAGAGAGGGAGCCGGCAGGAGCAGGGGGACGACAGTGAGCTTGACCTTGCCGTCGGGGCTCTCCATCAACACGGGCGCACCATGCCGCTTCCGACCCCAAACCCAGCCGGGCTCGGACTGCGGCAGGCGGATCGAGAAGCCAAGCTCCGGGTTGCTGTAGGTGCGGTCCCCGGAGGAGAGATGGCTCTGGACTTCCGCGTCGGGGGGCACGCGGAAGAAGGTGATGCTGTCGAGGATGGAAAGGACCGCCGCCTCGTTCGCCGGCCAGAGCTCGGCCAGCACGTCGGCCCGAGCCGTCACCAGGTAGTTGTCGCGCCCATAGAGCCGATCGACCGAGTGCAGCCGCCGGTCTCGCACCGTGAGCTCCGATTGCAGCTCATACCACTCCTTGGCGCCGCGCTCGATTCGCTCGGAGCGGAGAATCGTGACGTCGGACATCAGGCCGGAGTGCCGCTTTTTCATCGCCTCGGCGATGGCCTTCCCCAGCCTTTCGAGCGGCGGAGAGGAGCCTTCCTCCCGTTCGGAGATCGAGATCAGCACCTTTCCCGGACCGGCGATCCGTAGGAGGTGCTCGCCGTCGTTCGGTCGCGAGAGGCCCCAATCCTTTCCCGGGACCTGGAGTGAGAAGCCATGCTCCGTATCGGTGTAGGTGTGGCCGTCGGCGCCGAGTTCCACGGGCTGCCGCGCCGCCAGATCGGAGGGCGCCGGCTTCCCCTCCAGGACGGCCAACTTCGGAGTGATCTTGAGCGCCGCATAGGTTGCGGAAGGCCTGAAGCGTCGTCGCGTAGGTGTGATCCGCGGACGCGGCGTTGGCGAAGCTCGGTCCCCAGAAGAGGAAGACCACACGGGCGGAGGGGATAATCGGCCCGCCGAGGAAATTCAGGTTCACTCCGCTGGGGAGCTGCTGGGAGTTGGGACGCGCGACGCCGCGCGCCGGAGTGGCGATGATGTGGCCGGCCGAGGGGGGCGGCGCCAGGGTTTCCGGGGCATTCTGCGCCAGGAGACCGGCGGCGAAGGAGGAGAGGACGAGCGCGGCGACCGGGACGATTCTTTTCATGGCAACTTCCTTCCTGCAAAGCTGTACAGACACTCGCGGTACTGCTCGGGCGTCAATAGGCCTCAAGAGCTGCGGCGGGCTCTCCGGGCCCCGACGCCGAGCGGCTTCTTCGAATCACGCAAATATAGTTATACTGCGATTGAAGCATGGTCGCAAGTAGGTCTGGACCCCGGCTGCCCGAGAGGTTCCTACGGCAGCAGCTGGATCGGGATCTCGTGCCAGTAGTCGGTGCCGCTGACGCGGACGACGAGGACGAGGGAGGGCTGCTGGTCGGGGGGAAGGATCCCGCCCACCCCGGAGAAGGCGAGGCCGGGGAGGTGGCCTACCGCCAGCAGGGCGAGCAGACCGGCATCTTGCGAGCGGTCGAAGCCGTAGAAGGCGCTGCCGACGCGGAGCCAGAGCGACTGCGGTGCCATCTGGGGGGGGAGGCCGCCCGAAGCGGTGAGATCGACGAACAGGGTGTCGCCCTCCGGCGCGCCCTCCTGCTGCCGGTTGCCGTGGCAGGGCACGCAGGGGTCGACGCCGGGCTGCGGGCCGTTGCCGGCGTCGGCGTAGAGGACAGGGAGCGGCGGCATGTGGGAGGCGGGCCCGGTCAGCTCCAGGGTGAAGCCGGCGTACTGGTTGCGGGTGAGCGGAATCGTCCCCAGGGCACGACCGAAGAGGGTCTGCGGACCTTCGAGCTCGGAGCCGGCGAGCTCGACACCGTCTACCGCGAGGGCAAAACCGTTGGCCGTGGCGATGGGGGTAAAGCGGGCTCCCTGCTCCGGGGACCGATCGGGGAGCTTGCCGCCGTTGGCGAGCGTACCGCCGAGCCAGCCGGTCAAGAGCGCCGCTGCGTAGGAGCTCCCCGGCGGCGCCGGCCAGTAGGGGGTGCCGCCGTTCTCCGCCGGCGTCGAGAGATAGACGCCGTAGCCCAGCATCAACGCCTGGGCTGACGGCGGGGTTTGCGACGAGGGGCGGGACTCCTGCCGAGACTGGTAGTCGGCGAGGTCGAGCGCTCCCACCGAGACGACGTCCGGGCTCGAGGCGGGGAAGAGCAGCTCGCGGTGATTGCCCGCCGCGGCCACCGGGAGGATGCCCTCGGCGGCGAGCTGGGAGAGCACCTGGCGGACCGCGCAGCCGAGGCTGGGAACGAGCGAGCAGTCGGGCTCCGCCGCCTTGTGCCGGCCGAAGCTCAGGTTGACGGCGAGCGGCCGGTCGCCGGGCGGCGACGCCGCCAGGGCGCAGAGCTGGAAGAGCACATGGATGTCGGAGACCGACGGCACCCACTGGCTGAGCGCACCCGTCATGGTGAGGTCGTAGAGCTTGACGTCCAGACGCTGATCCGAGGCTTCCTGAATCGTCGCCGCGACGCTCCAGCCATGCGTCGTCGGCCAGTCGAGGATGGCGACCCAGGGCCGGGCCGAGGACCGGCCGAGGCAATGGCCCATGGCGCAGGGGAAGGAGGCCGGCAGGGGCGGCGTCGTCTCGACGGGAATGGGGGACGGCACCTCGCTCGCCCCGACGGTGGGGCAGTCGCCGCTGTAGTGCAGGCTCGACTTGCCGAAGACGAAGGAGCCCACGCCGCCGCAGGCGACGACCTGGGGTTTTTCGCCTCCCGCCGCCGTGATCGACCCGGCCGCGGACTGGCAGCCCACCGGCAGCTGGAGCCAGCTCACCGCGGTTCCCACCGCCTGGGCTCCCAGGGGCGTGCCGGCCAGGGGCGCCCCGGCGAGGAGGAGGGCGGCGCCGCCCAGAATCCGCCCGCCAGCCGCGGCCCCCGTGCCGGAGCTTCCAGAGATTCCCAAGAGTCCACCGTGGTGCGTTCATCGCTCTCCCTCCTCTGCCGGCGGATCGTCCCGCAGCAGGGTGACCGTCAATGGATAGACGAGCCGCCCGGGTGCCCGCAAAGCGCGGGCGGGGTCCTCTCCCGGCGTGACCTTCACGCGGGCGGGCAGCTCTTTTTCAATCGAGACGACGGCGTAGAGCGGGTAGACGCCAGGGGTGCGGGTCGCCAGCACCGCGGCCGCGGTGCCGGCGAAGGTCGCGCTGCCGCGATCGCTCGCCAGACGCACCTCCTCCGGCTGGCGGACGCGGCGGAGCGCGCCGTCCTCCCGCCTGAAGAGGGTAAAGGAGAGCCCGGCGGGGCTCTCCCCGCGCGGCCGGAGGGAGATTCGCAGCGCGGTCTCCGGGTGGGCTTCGAGCACGCTCGGCACCGCCTCCGGCGAGCGCACCTCGGCGAGGCCGCGGGCGGCGACGTCGAAGGCCAGGCCGCGCGGCAGCCCATCCGGACGGGGGAGGAGGACGAGCAGGGCGAGCACGATGGTCGCCGCCACCGCCGCCACCGCCGCCGCGGCGGACAGCCAGGGCGCTCGCCGGCGCGGCCGCCGCTGCCCCTGCCGAGCGGCCTCGCCGAGGACGGCCCGGCGGACCCGCTTGAGCGGCAGGCTGCGATCGATGCCGGCGAGCGCGAGCAGGCGACGCCGGCCGGCGGCGCTCCGCGCCAGGAGGCCCTCCACCTCACGGGCCTCCTCGGCGGTCAGCCGGCCCTCGCGGTAGGCGGCGAGCCGCTCGTCGGCCGGCGCCTCGCCGTCGCCGTCCGGCTCCTGGTCGGCGAGGGCGCGGAGGAGCCGGTCGACTTCGGCCGGCGTCTCGTCTCGGTTGGGGCCGCGGTCTCTCATCTACTGGTGGGGAGTGAGCGGCGGGGGAGTTTGCCCCCCTCCAGGCCCCCGATAGCCCCGATGGCCCCGATGGCCCCGGCGGCCCCGGCGGCCCTGGCGGTTCCGGCAGCATGGAGAAGGAGGATGGCGCCCCAGACCCGGGGCGGTTGGCGGGAGCGGAGAGCCGCCAGGCCGGCGGCGTGGGCAGCGGGGACGGTCGAGGAAGCGGCGAGGGCACGATAGAACTCCTGGTTGTAGAGGAAGGCGGCATCGTCGGGGATGAGACCGCGGGTGGCCACGACCCAGCCGGCTCCGAGCCGGGTGAGGAGCCCGCCGAGGCCGTACTGTCCGCTGTCCGCCGTCGTCGGCCAGCTCGCCGTTCGACAGCCGCTCAGGTTGGCGAAGCTCCGGGGCGCCGGCAGGCGCGACCACTCGGTCAGGCTGAGCGGGCCGTCGGCGAGCTCCAGCCGCGACATTTCGGGGAAGATCGGATCGTAGCTCGCGTGGGCGTCGACATGCAGCCAGAGAGCGTCGGCGAGCGCCCCGCGGACGGCCGCCCGGGTAGCCGCGGACCCTCGCAGCACCCGGCTGTCGGGAAAGAGCCGCCGGTAGGTCGCGAGCGAGCGCTCGGCCCCCCCGAGGTCCTCGGTCGGGTCGACGACGAAGAGCGGGCGCTGGGCCGGGCTGCCGCCGACCGCCGCCCGCGCTCCCGCCGTCGCGATGGCGACCGTCGTCATTTCGCCGAGAAAACGGCGGCCGCCGAGCGGGGCGGGGAGCGGCAGCGCCGCGAGCGGCAGGAGCTGCAGCGCGCCGTGGAGGGCGAAGGTCGTCACCTTCTCGAGCGCCTCCGGGTGAAGCGGGAGGACGGCCGCGGCGAGCGGACCGGCGAGGGCACGCCAGCGCGCCTCGTCCGTTCGCGGGTTCCGGGAGGATGGGGCCTCGCCGGCATCGATCTCGGCGGCGAGAGCGTGGAGCGCCGCCAGCCGCTCCCGGCGCGGGAAGGGGGTCCGGCGTTCGACTTCGACCTCGCCGGCGGCGTCGTGGCCGTGGCGGCCGAGCAGCACGATCTCGTCCTCGACCGTGAAGGCGCGGAAATCGACCCCGCGATCGTCGGCCGGAGTGGGCGCGGCGCAGCCCGGCCACTCCCGCGAGAGCAGCCGGAGCTGCTCTTCGAGCGCCACCCGGAGATCGGCGGCCTGCCGTTCCCCGTTGCTCGCGGCTAAATGCGGCAGGGAGCGGAGCTGGTGGCGGAGGCCAGCGGATTCGCGGTCGATCACGGCCCAGCGGCGCGCCTCCTCGCCGCGGGCGAGCTCCCGGCAGCGGTCGCGCTCCCGCTCCTGAGCGGAGAGCGAGTCGAGGCGGAGGAGGAGGCCCCAGGCGGCTTGCGGATCGCCGCGCTCGATGGCGACCCGCGCCGCTCGCGCGAAGTCCTCGGCCCGCTCGCCGGGGCCGAGCGGCAGGCGCTGATCGAGGCCGGCGGCGATCCGCTCGTGCTCGCTCAAGGCGGCGTCGAAGGCGCGGGCGGCCGCCGCCAGGTCCCCGGCGGCCCGGTGGGCGCGCCCCTGGCAGCTCGCGCGGGCGGCGGCGAGCTCGGGGTCCGCGGTCTCGATCGCGCCGCAGGAGGCGAGGGCGGCCGCCGGCTCCCCCCGCTCCAGGGCCGCGAGCCCGTCGAGCAGCGAGCTCCACCCGGCGAGCGTCCGCGCCGCGGCCTGCCCGGTCCCCGGCGCCGCGGCGAGACGGCGCGCCTCGGTGATCGCGGGCCGGGGATCGCCGCCGGTCCGCAGCTCCAGGTAGGCGAGATTGATCCGCTGGTTGGCGGCCTCGTAGGGATCGCCCGCGGCGGCGCTGGCGGCGAGGGCCGGGAGCGCGGCGAGGAGCTCGGACTTGGCGTGCGCCAGCTGCTCCGGGGCCGCGTCCGCATGGAGGAGGGTGAGCCAGGCGAGCTGCAGGCGGCCGTCGAGGACGATCTCCGGATCGCAGCCGAGGCTCGGCGCGGCGGCGAGCACGTTCCCCACCCGCGCCAGCGCCTCCTCCGGCGCCCCCGCCTGGGCGAGGAGGTCCGCCTGCTGCAGCACGACGGGGAGGAGGGAGGGGTCGGCGACCCGCCCGGCCCGCTCCGCGGCGCTCTCGAAGGCCAGCCAGGCGGCGCCCCGGGAGCCGCTCGCGAGAGCCAGCCGGCCGCGCTGGTAGGCGAGCTGCGCCGCGCGGGCGAGAGCGGCGTCCCCCCCGAGCCAGGCCGGGAGCCGGGACAGCCGGTCCCGCGCCGCGGCGAGCGCCTCGGGGGTGCCCTCCTGGGTGAGGAAATGGGTGGCGACCAGCTGCAGCCGCGCCGCGGTCAAGGGCAGGGCAGGGCTGGCACCCGCGGCGAGCGCCGCGAGCGCATCGAGGCGGTGGAGGAACTCGGCGAGGGGGAGAGACGGCCGCGCCGCGACCAGGGCATGCCAGCGCGCGTCCGCCCGATCGAGGGGGCCGCTGTCGGGCTGGTAGGCGATGTCCCGGCACGGCAGGCTCCGGAGCGTGCCGTCGAAGCGGTCGATCAGCCGGCCGCAGAGGGCGATCCGGGAGGAGGCGCGGAGCTTTTCCGGCACCGCGCCGTCGAAGCAGAGGGTGGGACCGACGCGGACGGCGGCGGCGAAACCGGTCGGCGACTCCTCTCCAGCGAAGGTGAGCGCCGCCTCCCAGCGGCTGGTGTCCTCCCCGGCCGGCACGGCGAAGCAGAGGCCGACCTTGTCATGGCGTCCCATCACCAGGGGCAGGGCCCGGCCCGTGGGCGGGAGGAGAACCTCGCGGTGTCCGCGAACCACGGCTCGGACCGGCAGGCGCGGCGGCTGGCTGCGGCAGGCGGAGGCGGCGAAGAGCAGGAGGACGACAGTGAGGGCCGATAGCCAGGTGGCGGGTCGCAGACCCAGATGATCGAGGCAGTGCTCGACCGCCTCGTTGAGCGACTGGCGGAGCTTGTAGGTCGCCTTGCGGGACCAGCCGGTCGCGGCAGCGGTCTCCTCGGGAGTCAGGCCGTCGACGTAGCGCAGCTTGAAGTAGAGGTAGAGCCGGGTCCCTTTCGCGGCGAGGCAGCCGTCGAGCCGCGCCAGGGCGTCGCGGGCGATGGCAGAGCGCTCGGCCGGCGGCTCGCCGGCGGCGAGCGGCGCCTCCGGCAGGGGCAGCACCCGCCGCGACCAGACCGAGCGGCGCAGGTTGGCGGCGACGCCGCAGGCGAGGTCCCAGAGATATCGCTTGAGCTCAGGGAGAGCCGGGGCACCGGCGGGCTGGTCGGCGAGGACGCCGCGGAGCAGGCGCGCTCCGTCGCGGAGGCAGAGGAGAAAGGTCTCCTGGAGAACATCGGCGGCGTCGGGACCGCCGGGATAGCCGTAGCGCCGGCCGAGGCGCCGATAGAGGTCGGGAGCGACGGTGTCGTAGAGCCAGGCGGCGGCATCGGGATCGCCGGCGGCCAGGCGCTCGGCGATCTCGTGGGCCTCGGGATCGTCAGCGCCAGCGATGTCGCGCACGGCGTGATCGTAGCCGAAGCGATCAGAGAGCGGAAGCCGGCTTCCCGCCCTGCCGGCCGGGGGTACGGGGTCCGTTTGAACCTGCGAGCGGGCTCCTTCGGGCGCTTCGCGCAGCCAGTCGCTCGTCCCGGGGGGCAATCGTCGTTCCCGGTGACTCCCACTGGATTGGAAGCAGTCACGGCGGTGCAAGACGCCCGCCGTCCATCCCGGGAGTCATGAAAGATGAAGACGATGACGAGAGGTTTGAAGAACGCCCAAGGAATCCTTGCCGTATGCCGTGGGATCGTACCGCTGGTCCTCTGTTGCATCCTCCTGCTGCTGGCTGCACGCGGCGCGTCGGCGCAGAAGTTCGATCCCTACGGCGACCCGGTGCCGGACGTGGGGGGAGGCGCCGTCCTCCCCGACACCGACAATCCGGCCGACCCCGCGGGCACCCCGATCCCGTCCACCGATAAACCGTCCCCTCTCCCGCCGGCCGGCTCCCTCGTCACGACGAGCGGTGGACACTTCTCGGTCGACGGCCACCCCTTCCGCCATGTCGGCATCAACGAGGTGGACTACGTCTACGAGGGCGGTCAGAACACCGACCTGTGGAACGACACCTATACCCTGAGGCAGGGCGGGGTCAAGCAGATCCGCGTCATCCTGGCCAACGACGCACTGTCGAACGACACCATCATGGCCGATCTGGAGGACGCCCTGGGCGTGGCCTGGAGCCGCGGCATCCGGGTCACCGTCGCGCTCACCAACTTCTACTACGGCACCCATTACGGCCACAACGCCAACGGCGGGCACACGGCGGTGGCGGGGGACGCGCATTACTACACCGATACCTGCTGTGGCGGCGTCCAACTGCTCAACCACGCCTGGCTCGCGGGCGGCTACAACGACAATTACAAGCCTTTCGTCCGGGCCGTGGTCGGCCGCTTCGCCGGCGACCCCCGCATCTTCGCCTGGGAGATCGGCAACGAGATCGGAGCTCCCAATGGAGACGTCGAGGCCGCCATCGCCTTCTATCGGGACATGGCGCTGACGATCAAGGGGATCGATCCCGGCCACATGGTCACCACCGGCATCATCTGCACCCAGTGGCTGCCGCTCACCACCCAGGATCAGAAGTTGCGCCTCTATCAGTACATGGATTACCTGGTGGAGCATCACTACGATCCCAACTCGCCGAACCCGGGGGACCTCTCGGACAACCAGCTCGCCGCCACGCTCAACAAGCCGCTGGTGATCGAAGAGTACGGCGTCAACCAGAACGTGGCGCCGTACAACACGGATCACAACCGCATCATGCCGACCGTCTCCGATTTCTTCGACTGGGCCTACGCCACAGAGCCCTACAAGCAGGCGGACGCGGTGATGATCTGGGGCGTCGACTTCGGTTGGGATCACGGCAGCGGCGATCGGAACTTCGGCCCCTGGGAGCAGAACCTCTCGAACGACTACCTCCAGCTCTGGCGCGAGACGGCCGACTGGGCGCGGGTCTCCCCCCGTTACTCGGACGTGCCGGCCGGCGACACCTTTTACACCTACATCGAGTGCCTGTCGAACCACCGGGCGGTCAACGGTCTCTTCAACTGGGTGAACGACAGCGCCAACGACCAGTTCCAGCCCGGCGCCACGGTGACCCGGGCCGACGCGGTCAAGGCGATCGTGCGGGCCATGGGCTTCCCGCTCCAGTTCCCCGCCAGCGCCACCTTCACCGACGTGCCGCGGAGCAGCCCCTACTTCCGCTACATCGAGACCGCCGTTGCCTACGGGATCATCAGCGGTTACGGGGACCACACCTTCCGACCCGACAACCCCCTCACCCGGGGCCAGATGTGCAAAGTGATCGTCGTCGCCGGGATGGTGAAGTACGGCTGGCCGATCAACACGGCCGGCGGCCCGCACTTCGTCGACGTTCCAGTGGGCTCGACGTTCTACGTCTACGTGGAGACCGCCTTCAACCGCCAGATCGTGAGCGGCTACGGCAGCTACTTCTATCCCAACAACAACACCACTCGCGGTCAGTTCGCGAAGATGTTGTCCCAGGCCATTTCGTGTAGCTAGGTAGGAATGCGAGAGGGAGAGTCGAGCGGCGGCGGTTCCGAAGGAAGCCCGGGGGGGCGACCGGAGGAGCCGCCGCCGTTTTTTACCATGCTCAAGGCGACCGCTTCCGCCACCCGGATGCCGTCGACGGCGGCGGAGAGGATGCCCCCGGCATAGCCGGCTCCCTCGCCGGCGGGATAGAGGCCTTCCGTGTGGAGGCTCTCGAAGCCGGCGTTGCGCCGGATCCGGATGGGCGAGGAGGTCCGCGTTTCGACGCCGGTGAGCAATGCATCGTTCATCGCGAAGCCGCGGATCTTTTTGTCGAAGACCGGCAGGGCCTCACGGATCGCCGCGATCGCGTAGTCCGGCAGGCTGGTGCTCAAATCTCCCAGGCGTACACCGGGCTTGTAGGACGGCAGGACCGAACCGAGTTTCGTCGAGGGCCGGCCGGCGAGAAAGTCGCCGACGAGTTGGGCGGGCGCCTCGTAGGTGCCGCCGCCGAGCGCGAAGGCGCGCTCCTCCAAGCGGCGTTGAAAGTCGATGCCGGCGAGCGGGCCGCCGGGATAGTCCTCGGGGGTGATGCCGACGACGATCCCGCTGTTGGCGTTTCTCTCATCCCGTGAATATTGGCTCATCCCGTTGGTGACCACCCGCCCGGGCTCGGAAGCCGCGGCCACCACGGTGCCGCCCGGACACATGCAGAAGCTGTAGACCGAGCGGCCGTTGGCGCAGTGGTGAACGAGCTTGTAATCGGCGGCGCCCAAGAGCGGGTTCCCGGCCTGATCCCCGAAGCGGCAGCGATCGATGAGCGATTGCGGATGTTCGATCCGAAACCCGATCGAAAAGGGCTTGGCCTCGATGTAGATGCCCTGGCGGTGGAGCCGCTCAAAGGTATCCCGGGCGCTGTGGCCGACCGCCAGGATCACATGATCGGCCGCCAGATGCTGTCCATCGGCGAGGACCACTCCCCGGATCTTTCCATCCTCCAGAACCAGATCCTCGACCCGGGCGCGGAAACGGATCTCGCCGCCCAGGGATTCGATCTTCGCCCGCATGGTCTCGACCATCTTCACCAGCCGGAAGGTGCCGATGTGGGGCTTGTTGACGTAGAGGATTTCAGGCGGGGCGCCGGCCGCGACGAACTCGGTCAGCACCTTGCGCCCGAGGTGCCCGGGGTCCTTGATCTGGCTGTAGAGCTTGCCGTCCGAAAAGGTGCCGGCGCCGCCTTCGCCGAACTGGACGTTCGATTCCGGATCGAGGAACCCCTGGCGCCAGAAGCCGAAGGTGTCGACCGTCCGCTGGCGCACCTCTTTCCCGCGCTCCAAAATGATCGGTCGAAATCCCATCTCCGCGAGGACCAGGCCGGCGAAGAGGCCGCAGGGCCCGACGCCGACGACGAGGGGCCGCAAGGTCAGGTTTTCCGGCGCCCGGGTCGGGAGGCGATAGGTCGTGTCGGGGGTCGGGGCGACGTGGGGATTCCGGCGCCCTAGGATCTCGGCTTCCCGGGGCGTCTCGACGTCCAGGTGATAGATGAGGGCGATCGCCCCCCTCTTTCGGGCATCGAAGCTGCGGCGAAAGATCGAATAGCTGGAGAGATCCTGCTGCTCAATCCCCAGCTCTTTGAGAACAGCGGTCCGCAGCTCTGCTTCCGAATGATCTAAAGGGAGCCTTACCTCGGTGAGCCGCAACATGGAAGATCGTTCGCGCGCCGCGGACGCCTTTACAGCAGCATGCTCGCCAGGTTGGCGAGCTCCGAGCGCTCCCCCTTGTCGAGGTTGACGTGGGAGTAGAGCGGATTGCCCTTCAGGCGGTCGATCAGGTAGGAGAGGCCGTTGCTCGTGGCGTCCAGATAGGGGGTGTCGATCTGGAAGATGTCGCCGGTCAGAACGATCTTCGTGTGCTCGCCGGCCCGGGTGATGATCGTCTTCACCTCGTGCGGGGTCAGGTTCTGCGCCTCGTCGACGATGAAGATGACGTTCGAGAGGCTCCGGCCGCGGATGTAGGCGAGCGGCACGATGTGGAGCTTCTCGGTGTCGACTAACTCCTCGACTTTTTTATACTCGCGGTCTTTTTCGGTGTACTGGTTCTTGATGATCCCCAGGTTGTCCCACAGCGGCTGCATGTAGGGGTTGATCTTCGAGTGGATGTCGCCGGGGAGGAAGCCGATATCCCGGTTCGACAGGGGGACGATGGGGCGGGCCAGATAGATCTGGCGGAAGAGCCGGCGCTGCTCGATGGCGCCGGCGAGCGCCAGGAGGGTCTTCCCGGTGCCCGCCGCGCCGGAGATGGTGACCAAGAGCGACTCCGGGTTCATCACCGCGTGGAGGGCGAAGGTCTGCTCGGCGTTTCGCGGGCTGATCCCGTAGGCCAGGGGCTTGACCACCCGCTCCAGGCGGTCGGTCGTCGGGCTGTAGACGGCGAGCGCCGAGTTGGTGCTGCTTTTGAGGACGTAGTAGTGGTTGGCGAGCGGCTGGGCGGGGAGCACCAGGGACCAGGGGATCTGCTCCTCGCGATAGAGGCGGTCGATGGCGCCTGGGTCCTCGACCTCGACGTCGCTCTTGCCCTTGTAGAGGTGGTCGACGTCCTTGATCTTGACCGTCTCGTAGTCCTCGGCCGGCAGGTTGAGCGCCCGCGCCTTCAGGCGCAGGTTGATGTCCTTGCTGACCAGGATGACCTTGCGGTCCGGCATCGACCGGGTGAGCCCCAGGGCGGTGTTCAAGATCCGGTGGTCGGCCTTCTTCGAGCCGAAGATGGCCGATGCGTCCTGATAGCCGTCCTGGTGCCCGTTCCCCCCTGCTCCCCCTGCCCTTCCGGCGCCCTCCCCCTCGGTGACGACGCGGAACCGGCCGCGCGCCGCTCCGTCCAGGGGGATCCAGTCCTGGAGCATGTTGTGGTCGGAGAGCTTGTCGAGCTGGCGGATGAACTCGCGGGCCTGGAGGTTTAAGACCGAGTTGCCCTTCTTGAAGCTGTCGAGCTCCTCGAGCACCGTGATGGGGATCGCCACGTCATGCTCCTGGAAGCTCTGGAGGGCGTTCCAGTCGTAGAGGATGACGGAGGTATCGAGGACGAAGATCTTCTTCTGCTTGGCGGTCTCTTCGGGCATAGGCTCCTGGCGGGTCACTCCCGGGTGTCCAAAGAGAGGGTAGCCGAAGCGGCGGGGGGAGGCAAACGGATAAGATCCCGCGATGCGGCGCCTCTTGAAGCCCTCCCTCGACTGGCTGCTGGTCTTCCTGCCGGTCACCCTGGCGGTCGAGGTCCTGGCGCCGCGCCAGCACATCCTCCTCTTCTTCTCGGCGGCGGCCGCGATCGTCCCGCTCGCCGGCTGGCTGGGGCGGGCGACCGAGCATCTGGCGGAGCGCGCCGGGGCGGGAGTGGGGGCGCTTTTGAACGCCACCTTCGGCAATGCGGCGGAGCTCATCATCGGTCTCCTCGCCCTGCACAAGGGCCTCCGCGGGGTGGTCAAGGCGTCGCTCACCGGCTCGATCATCGGCAACGTCCTTCTGGTCCTCGGCGCCGCGGCGCTCGCCGGGGGGCTGCGCTTCCATCATCAGCGCTTCAACCGCTCGGGGGCGCGGAGCCAGGCGACGATGCTGATCCTCGCCGCCATCGCCCTCATCATGCCCGCCGCCTACCACCACCTGAACGGCTTGCGGGGAAGGCCGCTCGAAGGGCGGATGTCGCTCGCCATCTCGATCGTCCTCCTCGTCGTCTACGCCTGCAGCCTGGTGTTCTCGCTCCGCACCCACAAGCAGCTCTTCGACGGCGGCGCGGGTCCGGCGGAGGGAGGGGACGAGGAGGAATGCCAGGAAGGCCCATGGGCCGGTGGAGCCCGCGTGGAGCCTCGGCCGCGCGCTCGGGGTCCTCGCCGGCTCGACCGCCCTCGTCGCCTGGATGTCGGAGATCCTGGTCGGGGCGGTGGGGGAGACCGCCAAGGAGCTCGGGATGACCGAGCTCTTCATCGGCGTTTTCGTGGTGGCGATCGTCGGCAACGCCGCCGAGCACTCGACCGCGGTTTTGATGGCGCGGGCCAACAAGATGGAGATCGCCCTGGGGATCGCGGTGGGGAGCAGCGTGCAGATCGCTCTCCTCGTCGCCCCGGTGCTGGTGATCGCCTCCTACTTCCTGGGCCCGGCGCCGATGGATCTCGTCTTCACCCCGGCGGAGGTCCTCTCGGTGGGCCTCTCGGTCGTCCTCGCCGCGCAGATTGCGGGGGACGGCGAGTCCAACTGGCTCGAAGGGGTGCAGCTCCTCGCCGTCTACGTCATTCTCGCCATCGTCTTCTTCTTCATTCCGGGCTAGAGCGTGAGCGAAGAGACGGCGAAGGGTACGGGGCTCGTCCCCCGGCTCCAGGTGCTGGGCGCCGCGGCGCTCTTCTCGACCGGCGGGGCGGCGATCAAGGCGGTCCATCTGACCGGGGTGCAGGTGGCCTGCCTGCGCTCCGGGATCGCGGCGGTCACCTTACTTCTACTCCTGCCGGCGGCGCGGCGGCGGCCCACGGCCAAGGGGTTCGCGGTGAGCGTCGCCTACGCCCTCACCATGGTCCTCTTCGTCCTCGCCAACAAGCTCACCACCTCGGCCGCGACGATCTTTCTCCAGGATGCCTCGCCCCTCTACGTCCTCCTCCTCGGCCCCTGGCTGCTCCACGAGCCGATCCGCCGTCGCGACCTCGCCTTCATGGTGGCGCTCGCCGCCGGCCTCTGCCTCTTCTTCGTCGGCGTGGACCCCGCCTCGGCGACCGCCCCCGACCCCTTCCGCGGCGACCTCCTCGCCATCCTCTCCGGGCTCTTCTGGGCCTTGACCGTCGTCGGCTTCCGCTTTCTCGGCAGGGGGGAGGGCGGTGTTGGGGATGGAGAGGAGGGTGGAGGAGGGGCGACGGCAGCGGTCCTCGGCAACGTCCTCGCCTGCCTCTTCTGCCTGCCCGCCGCCCTGCCGATCTCGACGATCGCCGCGGCGCGGCCGGTGGACTGGGCGATCCTCGGTTACCTGGGGGTCTTCCAGATCGGCCTCGCCTACGTCTTCTTGACCCGGGCGCTCGAAAAGGTTCCGGCCTTCGAGGCCGCCCTCCTCCTCTTGCTCGAACCGGTGCTCAACCCCATCTGGTCCTGGCTCGTCCACGGCGAGCGGCCGAGCGCCTGGTCGTTCGCCGGGGGCGGGGTGATCCTGGCGGCGACGGTGATCAAGAGCTGGGTGGATGTGCGGGGGCGGGGGGCGGTCGGTCCGGCGTAGGAGGGGCAACCGACGAGGCGGCTCCGTCTCCAACCGCCGCTCTTGGATGGTGACGAATCATGCCGCGTAACGGATGATTTCCAGTTCCGCGCTCGGATCTGCCCGCTCTAAGATCGCGTCAACCCGTTGCACGACCGCGTCCTCCAGAGCGTACTCGCTGCAGCTCTCACACTGAAGGACGGGGAGAGCTTTCACAATGACGATGGTCGTCTCGCTGAGCTTGAAGGGTAGATCTGTGACCACAGGGACCAAGATCGAGCCGCAGACATGGCACTTCAAGGCATCCTCCTCGTTTTCAAGTCTTGCTCCCAATCTTTCGGATCAGGCTGATAGGCAGTGACGACGCGCAGGTTGTCGTCTTCGACATCGACAGCGAAGAGCACGTGGAAGACCATACCGTCTGCCCGCCCATATACGAGATAGCTGGGAAGGTACTTGTCATTTGGGTAGCTCTCGATGATCTCGAAGACATCGACTGCGTTCAGGATCGACGTTCGCTCGATGAACCTTTTGCGGAGGCGCATGTTGGCGTGATATGTCCAAAGGAGCTTGCGTTGCCTCACGCATCGTCGGATGAAGTCGAGGGGAGGGTCCGGGAGTAGGCGCTCGGTAGGCATGAGATCTCGGCCCGTCTCCAGACCGTAGTATACCTGTCGCCCGCTTTTTCAGGATCGGGGCGATCCAGCGTCCCGCGCTTCCGTCCTTCCTTCCCCCCGGAGCGCCGCTGGATCGAGCGTTACCTTGGGCTCCGCCGCCAGCGCCCGGTCGAGCTCCCCGTCGTGCCCATAAATGTCCTTCCGGAACTGCACCGTGCCGTCGTCGTCGACCCAGGCGGTCCAGTAGAGGATGTGGACGGGGAGGGGCGCGGGGAGGGGCACGGACTTCGTCTCCCCGGAGTCGAGCGCTTCCTGGATCGCTTCCTGCGACCATTTCGGATCGTTTTTGAGGAGATAGGCGGCGAGCTCGACCGGGTGCTCCAGGCGGACGCAGCCGTGGCTCAGGTCGCGCTCGGTGGAGTTGAAGAGGCGCGCCGAGGGGGTGTCGTGGAGATAGACGTCGAACTGGTCGGGGATGACGAACTTGATCCGCCCGAGGGCGTTGTCGGGCCCGGAGGGCTGGCGCAGGCGATAGGGGTAGTCGCCTTTCCCCATCCGCGCCCAGTCGACCTCGCCGGGATCGACCGTCACGGTGCCGTCTCCCGAGCTCTTGACCACCTCCAGGTGCTTACGCGAGAGATACCCCGGGTCGCGGAGCATGGCCGGGGCGATCTCGTTCTCTACGATGGAGCTCGGCAGGTGCCAGACGGGGTTTAAGTCGATCCGGGTGATGCGGTTGGAGAAGGCCGGGGTCTTGCTCTGGGTCTTCCCCACGATCACCCGCATCCGCATCGCCTTCTTGCCACCGTCGACGATCGTCAGCTCGAACTCCGGGACGTTGACCCAGATGTAGCGGCTCCCGAAGTCGGTAGGGAGCCAGCGCCAGCGCTCCATGTTGACGGCGATCTGGCGCCACCGCGCCTCGGCCGGCACGTTCAGGGCTTCCAGGGTCTCGGTTTCGACCGCGCCGGTGACTTTGAGGCCGTGCCGGCCCTGGAAGCGAGCGACGACGCTGGCGAGCGCCTCGTCGTAGGTGGTATCTCCCGCCGCCGAGGCGGCCCTCGGAGCCAGAAGATCTCCCTCGGCGGCGAGGCGGGCGCGGAGAAGCCGGACCCGCTCGTCCGTGGTACCGAGGGCGAGCCGCGGGCCGGCCGGGAGCTGCGGCCAGCCGCCCCGCTTCACGATCTCCCCGTAATGGGCGAATGCCTGCCGCAGGCGGGTATAGCCCGGGCCCGGCGGGGCCACCGAGGCGAGCGCTCTCTGGATGCCGTCCGGTCCCAGGGCGCGGGTGAGGACGATGTCGAGATCGACGTTCCTGGGCTTGGTGTACCAGTCGGTCTGGAGGGTGTCGGGCTGAAGCCGGCCGGTCGCCGTGTGCGCCGCCATGACGAGGAAGTTGTAGGTCAGGGTGAGGTCGAGGTCGGCGAGGCGGCGCTCTACCGCGGGATCGTCGAGCCTCCCCTCCCACTTCGCCTCGCGTACCAGTCGGGCGAGCCCTTCCCGGTCGTATTGAGCGGGGTCGAGAGCATCGGCTCCCAGGCCACCGATCGCAGCGACCAGCTCCTGAGCGCGGGGGAGCGGTCCGCGAAAGTCGCTCCAGGCCGGCTGGTAGTGGCGCTTGCGGTAAAAATCGCGGGTCTCCTCGAAGGCCCGCACCCGCTCTTTTTGGTGGCGAGCGTCGGCCGGCAGGACTCCCGACTCGACGGCGCTCTGCAGCAGCGCTGAGACGCCCGGGGGAATGCCCTGGCGATCCAGCTGGCCTTGCCCCTGGAGCCTCGCCTCCCGGCCTCCCCGGGAGCAGCCGGCGAGGAGGAGGAGGAGAGGGAAGAGAATCGCGAAGGTTGGGCAGGACCGGGAGTGCCGAGCATCCATATTGATATTCCTCTATGCATCGGGATAGGGCTCTGCCGGAGCGGGCGCTCGAGCTCCCGTCAGGCCACCCCGAGCTTCTTGCGCATGGCGGCAGTGATCGACTGGCGGACCTTGTTGAAGCCTTCCCAGGGGTCGGACGGTAAGGCCGCCAGGCGGGCGGGGAGGTTCTCCACGGTGTAGGTGTTGCCGCGCAACTCCGGGTCATCCAGCTCCTCCCAGAAGAGCGGGGCGGAGACCGGGGCGCCGGGGCGGGCGCGGGTCGAGTAGGCGCCGATCGAGGTCGCGCCGCGGCCGTTCCTCAGGTAGTCGATAAAGATCTTTCCCTGCCGGCGGACCTTGGGGAGCTTCGAGGTGTAGAGGGTGGGCTCGTCGGCGACGATGGCTTCCGAGACCGCTTTGGTGAACGCCTTGACCTCGTCCCAGGAGAGCTTCCGGGTGAGCGGGGCGACGACGTGGAGTCCCTTGCCGCCGGTGGTCTTCAGGAAAGTCTGGAGGCCGAGGTCGGTCAGCCGGTCGCGGACGGTGTGCGCCCCCTCTACCACCCGCTCCCAGCCGAGCCCCTCGTCCGGATCGAGATCGAAGACGATGTAGTCGGGAAGCTCGATCTTGTCGCGGTGGGCGCCCCAGATGTGAAGCTCCAAAACCCCCATCTGGACGAGCGCCAGGAGCCCCGCGAGTGAATCGAGGGCGCCGTAGGGCTGGTCGTCGCCGATGTCGACCCGGTGGATCGTCGCGGCGAACTGCTCGCTCACGTGCTTCTGGTAGAAGCACTGTTTGGCCTGCCCCTCCGGGCAGCGGACGAGAGTGAGAGGGCGATCCTTGACGTGGGGGAGAATCCAGTCGGCGACCGCCTCGTAGTAGCGGGCGAGGTCGAGCTTGGTCAGCCCCTGACCGGGGTAGAGGACCTTGCCGGGATTGGAGAGCCGGACCCCGGCGACCTCGACATCCTTCCCTTTGCTGCTGGTCTTGCTCTTGCCGGGCGCCGGGGGAGCTGCCGCTTTCTCCGGCGTCGCCGGCTTCGGCGCTGCCGCCCGGCTCGCCGCGGTGCGGGTGGGAGCGGTGGCGGTTTTTCTCTTGTCGCGATCGGCCGCCGCGGACTTCCGCTGGGCTGGCGCCGCCTTGGCTTTCGGGGTGGATTCGGTCGTCTTCGCCGCTGGTTGTGGGCGCTCGCGGACTACCTCGGCGGGGGTCTTGTCCTCCCGGAGGCCCTGGAAGGAGGGGTGGCGGAGGATGCCGTCCTCGGTCCACTCGGTGAAGGCCACCTCGCCTACCAGCTCGGGCTCCACCCAGTGCGAGCGGCGCGCCTCTGCGCCGCGCGGCGGGTTGGCGAAGGCGGGGGTTTTCCGCTCCAGGCGGGAGAGACGCTTCTTGAGGTCGGTTAAGAGCTGCTCGTTGAAACCCGTTCCCACCTTGCCGGCGAAGACGAGCTCCGCCCCGTCGTGGACGGCGAGGAGGAGGGCGCCGAAGCCGGTGCGCGAGCCCTCGGGGTCGGTGTAGCCGACGATCACGAACTCCTGGCGCTTGATGCACTTGACCTTCAGCCAGTCCTTGCCCCGGCCGCTCCGGTAGGGCTCGCCGGCGCGCTTGGTGACGATGCCCTCCAGAGAGAGAGAGCAGGCCTGGCGGTAGAAGTCGTCCCCCTGCCCCCGCACGTGCTCAGAGAGCCGGATACCTCCTGGAGCGGCGGCGAGCACCTGGGCGAGGGCCTCTTTGCGGTCCAGGAGAGTGGCCTTGCGCAGGTCGTAGCCGTCGAGATAGAGGAGGTCGAAGGCGAAGTAGACGAGGTCCTTGTCACGGCCTCCCGTCAAAGCGTTCTGGAGGGCCTGGAAGCTCGTCCGGCCGTCAGCCTCGAGCACCACCACCTCGCCGTCCAGGAGGGCCTGACGGACGGGGAGCCGCGCGGCGGCCTCGACGACCGGCCGGAAACGATCGCTCCAGTCCTTGCCGCGGCGGGTCCAGAGGTGGACGTTGCCATCGTCCACCTCGCAGAGCACCCGGTAGCCGTCGAATTTGATCTCGTGCAGCCACTCGTCTCCCGGCGGGGCCGCGTCCACCAGCGTCGCGAGTTCGGGCTCGATCCCCCCTTTGGGGAGCGCGGCCTTTTTCGCCCCGGGGATGCCGGCGGGGTCGAAGGCGTCCGTGGCTTCCTCAACCTTTTCTTTCGCAGGCTTTTTCGGGGGCTCTTTCGTTGTCTTCTTCGTGGCTTTGGCGGCGGGCGCGGCCTTCGTCGCCACCTTCTTGGCCGCCGCCTGGCGCACCTTCTCCTTGAAGGAGTCGGTCTCGCCGCTCCCCTTGCGGTTCGACTCCCAGACCCGGTCGGGGTCGGCGGCGATCTCTTCCAGGCTGTGGCCGGAGGAGACGCTTAAGGGGCGGTCGTCGACGATCGCCTCGCCGCTCCCCGACACCGCGGTCTCGTCGTTCTCCTTGATCAGGAGCCAGTTCTCCTTGTCCTCCCCCGCCCTGTCGCCGTGCATCCGCACCAAGTTGAAGCCGCCCTGAAGCTTTTCGCCGTGGAGGATGAACTTGAGATGGCCCTTCTTGTAGGCCGCGGCCGGATCGTCGCTCACCGGCTCCCAGCTGCCGCGGTCCCAGAGGAGCACCGTGCCGCCGCCGTACTGCCCCTTGGGGATGATCCCCTCGAAGTCGCCGTAGTCGACCGGGTGGTCCTCGACGTGGACCGCCAGGCGCTTCTCGCCGGGGTCGAGGCTCGGCCCCTTGGGCACCGCCCAGCTCAGGAGAACGCCGTCGAGCTCCAGCCGGAAGTCGTAGTGGAGGCGGGTCGCGGCATGCTTCTGGATGACATAGGAGCGCCCCTTGACGGGCGCCTTCTTGCCCGCCGGCTCGGGGGTCTGCTTGAAGTTCCGCTTGCGCTTGTACTCTTCTAAGGCCATGGCCGTTCCTCAGGCACTCTTGCGCGCCGCGGTCTTGGGGCTGCCGTGAGCGGCCTTGGCGGCCGGCCGCTTGGCGGCCGGCTTGGGCTTCGACTTGGGCTTCGCTGCCGCCGTTTTGGGCTTGGCTTTGGATTTGGCTGCGGATTTGGCTGCGGGGGCAGCCGGCTTCTCCTTCTCTTTTTTCCCGGGCTTAGCCGAAACCTCGACGCTCCTCTTCAGGAGCGCCATCAGGTCGACCACGTTGCCCGTCTGCTTGCGGGGCACCGGGGTCTCGACCTCGGCGGTGTCCCCCGACTTGACCCGCTTCTCGATCAGCGTCATCAGGTCATTCTCGTAATTGTCCCGGTACTTCTCGGGGTCCCAATCGGAGACCATGCCTTCGACCAGCCGCTCGGCCATTTCGAGCTCGCGGTCGGTCACTCCCGCCCGGCCGTGGGGGACCTCGACGTCGTCGGCGTCGCGCAGCTCATGGGCGAAGCGCAGGAGGTTCAAGATCAGCACGTCCCCCTGGGGGACGACCGCCGACAGGTACTGCCGGGTGCGGATCACCACCTTGGCGATCCCCACCTTGCCGGTTTTGACCAGGGTCTCCCGGAGGAGGGCGTAGCTCTTGGCCCCCTTCTTGTCGGGGCCGAGATAGTAGGGCTTGTCGAAGAAGACCGTGGGGATGTCCACGGCATCCACGAAGTCGAGGATGTCGACCGTCTGGGTGGCCTCGGGGTTGGCCCGCTTCAGGTCCTCGTCGGAGAGGATGACGTAGTGTCCCTCCTCGTACTCGTAGCCGCGGACGATGTCGTCCCAGGGGACCTCCTTGCCGGTTTTCTCGGAGACCCGCTGGTAGTGGATGGGCGACTGGTCCCTTTTATCGAGGAGATGGAACTGAACCTCCTGCCGCTTCTCCGCCGAATAGAGACCCACCGGGATGTTGACCAGGCCGAAGCTGATGCTCCCCTTCCAGATCGAACGTGGCATACGACCTCCTCTCGGGCGGTTATCGCAAAAGACATGCCCGCGCAAAAGACATGCCCGCGCGTCTTCCGTCGAGGGCGAAAACCTTCCAGGGTGTGAGAAGCTAGAGGACGATGGCGACGCACGGCAAGGGCAGCAAGACGGGCGCCCGGCTCTGGCGGGTCGAGGCGGGGACCTTCGAGGCGCGCCCGGATCAGCTCGCGACCGAGGAGCCGCTCGAGATCCACCTCCTCTGGGAGGGGACGAGCCGCACCGTGGCGGTCACCATGCGCACCCCCGGCGCCGACCCGGAGCTCGCCCTGGGCTTCCTCTACGGCGAGGGGATTCTCTCCGGCGCCGAGCAGGTCCTGCGGGTCGGCCCCTGCCAGGCGAAGGCGGGAAAGAGCGCCGCCGAATGCGCCAACATCGTCGAGGTGGAGCTCGCGGGAGGGCCGGCGCCCGACTGGAAGACCCTCGAACGGCACTTCTTCACCACCAGCGCCTGCGGCGTCTGCGGCAAGGCGGGGTTGGAGAACCTGGCATTCCGGGCCCCGGCGGCCCTGCCCGAGGGGCCCAGCATCACCCCCGAGATGGTGACCCGTCTGCCCGGCGAGCTGCGCCGCGCCCAGGGGCTCTTCGACGCCACCGGCGGCCTCCACGCCGCCGCCCTCTTCGATGCCGCCGGCCAGCTCCTCGCCCTCCGCGAGGACGTGGGCCGCCACAACGCCGTCGACAAGCTCGTCGGCTGGGCCCTCCTCTCCGGCCGCCTCCCCCTCCACGAGCACGTGGTGATGGTCTCCGGCCGGTCGAGCTACGAGATCCTCCAGAAGTGCCTCGTCGCCGGGGTGCCGGTCGTCTGCTCGGTGTCGGCGCCGAGCAGCCTGGCGGTCGATCTCGCCCGCCGTTTCGGGGTCACCCTGATCGGCTTCCTGCGCGGCGACCGCTTCAACGTCTACCACGGCGTCGAGCGTATCGCCGGGGCCCCCAGAGAGCGCCAGGGCCTGCCTGTAATCCTTACAAGCGCCTGAGATCGGCAGCCCCCAACCCGCTTCCTGGCAGGGATGGATGGCATGGGATCTGCAACTTCTGCTGGGTGGGGGAGAAGGGGGCGCTGTTGGATATCCGAGACACTGAGAACGGATCCAGGGCCTTTTGGCGGCCCCTCCCTAAGCGGGAGACGTCCTGAATCACCCGATCCAGAGCGTCTCCCCTCTTTTTCGCAGCTCTTCGGGGGTTTGAGGATGAGAAAGATCGCGTTCCACAGACGGACCTCGACGCTTTTCGCTTTCGCCGGCCTGGCCGGGATCGTCGTCGCCTGCGGCCAGCGGCCGGAGGCCGCAGCGGACCGGGGAGCGGATCGGCCCCCGGTCGTCGAGCGCGGCACCCAGGGGACGGAGGTCGAGTTCCACCAGGAGGAGGCCCGGCGCAACCTCGATCAGGCGGGCCACGACCTCGGCCGGGGAGCGAGCGAGCTCGGACGGGCGCTCGCCCACGGCGCGCAGGAGGTCGGCAAGGAGGTCGCTCCGGTCGCCAGGGACGCCGGGCGGCAGCTCGCCCAGGGCGCCCGCGAGGCGGGCCAGAAGCTCGGTCCGGCGGCCCGGGAGGCCGGCCAGCAGCTCCAACAGGCGGGGCACGAGGTGGGCCAGCGGATGGGGCCCGCCCTCTCAGACGCCGCCCTCACCGCCAGCGTCAAGGCCAAGCTCATCGCAAACTCGCAGTTGAACGGCATCCAGATCGGCGTCGACACCACCGCCGGCGAGGTGACCCTCTCCGGCAAGGTGGCGACCCCCGAGCAGAAGGCCGCGGCCGAAAAGATCGCCCTCCAGACCGACGGGGTGCGGCGGGTGATCAACAACCTCCAGGTTGGAGGCTAGGCGCGGTCTTCCGTTTTATCCTGCGGGCGGGCTCCTTCGGGCGCTTCGCGCGGCCAGCCGGAGATAAAAAGGGCGGCCATCCCCGCGGGGGCGGCCGCCCTTTTCACGTTCTTGGGAGGAAGATCTACGCCTGGGCCGACCGCCGCTTGGCGAGCACGGTCACCGCCGCCAGGGCGAGGCCGGCGGCCAGGAGGAACAGGCCGAGCCCATCGAGGGCGGGGATCTGGATGATGGGCGCCGGGGGCTGGAAGTTGACGATCTGGGCCAGCTCGACCGACGTCAGGCACTGGACCGCGTTGGGCGGCAGGCCGGAGAGCTCCGCAGACTTGGCCGCCGAGGCGGCATTGCTCGGCTGGCCGACGCCGAAGTTGACGATGATCTTGGTCTCCCCCGGGGCGAGAGTGAAGGTATAGCCCCAATAGGGATTGTCGTTGCCGTCCTGGAAGAAGATGCCAGCGAGCGGCACCGCGGCGCCCGGGTTCTGGAGGACGTGGCCGAGGCGCACGTCCGAGGAGGTGGTGCCCGAGTAATTCTGGAAGCTGGTGATCCAGCTGTCGGTGACCTCGGCCACGTTGTTGCCGTTCGACGAGGTGACGATCTTCGTGTTGCTATCCGAGCCCAGGTTGTTCGCGATCACCGCGGTGACCGTCTGGGCGGTCGCGCCGGTGTTGGTGAAGTAGTTGAGCCAACGGGCGAAGGAGTCGTTGTCGGGCACGAACACCTTGCGCTGGACCTGGATGCCGCCCGTCTGCCGGTTATGGATGGCACCTGGGCCGATCGTCTCGACGGGGAAGACCACCTGCCGGTTGACGCCCGAGACCGCACCCTTGCACTCCGTCGTCGCCGGTCCGTTCTGGTTGTAGATGCCGAAGTTCCCGCTGCCCGTGGTGCACGAGGCGACCGTATTGTCGAAGCTGAGGCACAGCGTGTTGTAGCCGTCGTAGGCGTCGTTCAAGGTGCTGCTCGTGGTGCCGCCGTTGAGGGTCGTGGCGGCCACCGCGTGGGTGTAGCTCGCCTCCGACGCGGCGCCCGAGGCCGAGCTCGAGGTGCTGAAAGTGATGTTCGTGTTGATGAAGAACTTGAGACCGGAGGCGTCGATCAAGGCCTGCGAGCCCGTGGCCTTGACGGGGTGACCGTGCTTGATCTTCGGGGTTCCAAGGTTCTTGCGCAGAGCCCGGTGCTCCACCATGGAGACGTCCCCCATGGCGACGGCGGCGATGGACAGGACGAGCAGCTGGCAAGCCAACACTCTCTTCAGCATGGGTGACGCTTTCCTCCGCAGACAGGCGGTCCGACGTACAATCGTGGCCGCGGTTCAAAAGATCAACAGAACATGAGCGTGGACGGGAGAGTTCATATCACAATGCGGGTGCTCCGTCGATCACAGCTCCTCCTCGGCCTCCTCTGCTTTCTTGCCGCGGGCTGCTCGCGGCCGCGGCTCAACGTCCTTCTCGTCACCCTGGACACCACCCGCGCCGACCGCCTCGGCTGCTACGGCTTCCCGCTCGCCCGCACGCCGCGTCTCGACCGCCTGGCGCGGGAGGGGGTGCGCTGCGCCGACGCGATCTCGGCGGCTCCCATCACCCTCCCCTCTCATTCGACGATCCTGACCGGGCTCTACCCGCCGGCCCACGGGGTGCGCGACAACGGCTCCTATGCCCTGGGGAACGACGCGGTCACTCTCGCCGAGCGTCTGAAGCGGGCGGGCTACCGTACCGAGGCCCTGGTCTCCGCCCTGGTGCTCAACCGGCGCTACAACCTCGTCCAGGGATTCGACGGCTACGACGACGACCTGTGGTCGGAGGACGACCCGAAGCTCTTCATGATCCGTTCCCGCCCGGGGGAGAAGACCGCCGCCCGGACCGCCGCCTGGCTCGACTCCTGGGCCAAGGAGGCCCCCCCGTCCTCCCGGCGCCCCTTCTTCCTCTGGATGCACCTCTTCGACGCCCACCAGCCCTACCGCGTGCGGGGGGCGGATCGCGTGCTCTCGCCCAGCCCCTACGACGCCGAGATCGCGGTGCTCGACCGCGCGGTGGGGCAGGTCTTAGACGAGCTTCAGAAACTCAAGGTCTTGGACGATACCCTGGTCATCGTCACCGCCGATCACGGCGAGAGCCTGGGCGAGCACGGCGAGAAGAGCCATGCGGTCTTCGTCTACGACGCCACCGTCCGCGTGCCGCTCCTCCTGCGCTGCCCGCGGCTCCTGCCGCGCGGCAAGGTGTACTCGGGGCCGGTGCGCTCGGTCGACCTGGTGCCCACCGTGCTCGCCGCCCTCGGCCTCCCCGGCGGGGGGGAGACCCAGGGGACGGACCTCCTGCCCGCCTTCCTCGGCGAGGTGCCGCCGCCCGACTTGCCCCAGTACTCCGAATCGCTCCTCTCCGAGGTGGGTTTCGGCATGGCGCCTCTCTACGCCGTCCGCCACGGCGGCTTCAAGTGGATCCGCGCCCCCCGGCCCGAGGTCTACGATCTCAAGGCCGATCCGCGGGAGCTGCGCAACCTCTTCCCGACCGACAGCGTGGCCGCCCGGCGGGGGGCCCGGCTCGACCGCGAGCTCCAGGCCATCCTCGACGACAGCCGCCGCCGGGCGCTGGCGCCGCAGAAGAGCCCGATGGACAAGGAGACCCTGGAGAGCCTCCAGGCCCTGGGGTACCTCGCCCCGCGGAATACCCGGGAGGCCATGCAGGGGATCGATCCCAAGGACGGCATGGTCCTCTACGAGAAGCTCGAAAACGCCCGCCACTTCGCGCAGGAGAAACGCTGGCCGGAGAGCGAGCGGCTCCTCCGCGAGCTCCTCCAGGCGACCCCCGGGAACGTCTCGGCGCTCAACATCCTCGCCCTCTGCCGCCTCCGCCAGGGCGACTGGCCGGGAGCGCGGGAGGTGTACCTGCGCTCGCTGGGCCTCGACCCCAAGCAGTCGCGGGTGCACGCCATGCTGGGGACGGTCAGCCTGATCGAGGATGACCTCCCCGGTGCCGAGCGCTCCTACCGGCAGGCGCTCGCCATCACCCCCGGCTTCGTCGAGGCGATGAGCAACCTGGGGATGATCGCCGCGCTCAGAAACGACGACGCAGGGGCCCGGGTCTGGTACCAGAAGGCGATCGCCGAGGACCCCCATTTCCCGCGCGTCTACCGGCGTCTGGCCGACAGCTACTACGAGCGCGGCGAATTCGGCAAGGCGCTCGCGAGTTACCGCCAGACCCTGGCGGCCCAGCCGGACGATTTCACGGCGCTCGTCCAGGCCGGCAACTCGGCGCGCCGGGCCGGCGACCCCCGGGCCGCTGCCGACCTCTTCACCCGTGCCGTCCGCCTGCGCCCGGATTCCTGGATTCCGGTCTACAACCAGGCCTGCCTGACGGCGGTTTCCGGCGACCCGGCCGGCGCCCTGGATCTCCTCCAAACCCTCCGCGGCAAGACCTTCGTTCGCCTGGAGCTGCTCGCGGCCGACCCGGACCTGGCGGCGGTACGGCGCCTGCCCGGATATGCCCCGCTCCTCGCCCAGCTCCAGGCGAAGGAGGCCGGCGACCGGGCGCGCCTGCGGCAGCGCAACCAGAAGAAGGGGGAGCCAGAGGGCGACGAGGACGAGGCCGAGGACGGGTAGGTAGGGAGGCGGGTGTTATCCTTTCTTCCCCGTGCAAGACTACATTCAGAGCTTCCTGCCGCTCTTCGTGGCGATCAACGTCCTCGGCATTCTGCCCATGTACCTGGGGCTGACCGAGCAGCTCACCGCGGCGGGCCGGCGGCGGTTGACCTTCCAGGCGGTGGGCACGGCCTTCATCCTCGCCGTCCTCGTCCTCTTCGCCGGCCAGCTGATCTTCAAGCTCCTGGGGATCACGGTGAACGACCTGCGGGTGGGCGGCGGCCTCATCCTCCTCGTCCTCTCGATCTCCAACCTGATCTTCGACGACTACCGGCGGCGCGACCCCAAGAGGAACGCCGAGCCGGGCTCGACGGTGGGAGTGGTGCCGCTCGGCATCCCCTTGATCATGGGGCCGGCGGCGATCACGGCGGTCTTGGTGGCGCAGCAGGGCTACGGCTATCTCCCCACTCTGGTCGCCCTGGTCGCCAACATGGCCCTGGTCTACCTCGCCCTCGCCTTCGGGCCCTTCCTGGCGCGCATCATCGGCCCCTCGGTCAACCGCGCCGTGGCCAAGGTGGCGAGCCTCTTCCTTGCCGCGATTTCGGTCGCCATGATCCGGGCCGGGATCGTGGCGATGGTCAAGGCGTTGCGGTAGGCGGGAAGGGTAGGAGAGTCGGCGTCACCGGGCACTTACCGAAGGTCTGGGCCCGGTAGATCGAGCGCACCTCCTCTGGCTGCAGGGCACGGCCGTAGAGGGCAAGCTCGTCGAGGGCGCCCTTCCAATAGCCATCCAGGGAGCTGGAGCGGACGGCGAAGCGGAGCGGGGCGCTGCTGTCGAGGGAACCGGGATGGAGGGTGGGGTCGGCGCGCGGCGCGACCTCCTGGCCGTCGAGGTACCAGCGGATACCCTTCTTGCTACGGCGCTCGACCGTCACCGCGAAATGGTGCCAGGCGCCGTCCGCAACGTAGGCCCCCGAGCCGAAATTGTCATATCCGTAGAGGTCCCCAAGTTGGAGGCCCAGCCGGCCGCGGTAGAGGAAGAGGTGATATCCCACTCCACCGCCGCGCTTGTCGAGAATCGACTGGGCGCCCGTGGTCTGGGAGGTCTGGAGCCAGCCCTCGATCGAAAAGTTGCCGGTGCCGAAGCGGAGCGCCGGCGTCGAGTCGACCTCGACGTAGCTCTGGACGCCGTCGAAGGCGAGGGCGACGTTCACCTTGCCGGGGACGGCCTGGGGATCGCCCACCCGCCTGCCGGGGCTGGTTCCCGTCGCCTCGGAAACGGTCGGGTCGAAGGTGAAGACCGCGTCGTCTTCGAGGGGCCACCAGGCCGCGAGCCCGCGCGGCGCCACGGCGCACCTGCAGAGGCCGACCTGAGCAGCGGCGTTGAGGCGCTGGATCTCCGCCGGGGTGAGGGCACGGCTGACGAGGGCGAGCTCGTCCAGGGCGCCCTGCCACCAGCCGTCCTTTAGGGTCGTGCGGACAGCGAGGACGAGCGGCGCCGGGCTGTCGAGCGTCCCCGGATGAGCCGTGGGATCGGCGCGCGGACCGACCTCCTGGCCGTCGAGGTACCAGCGGATGCCGTCCGGACGGCCGCGCTCGACGGTCACCGCCACCAGGTGCCAGAGACCGTCGGCCACGAGGACGTTCGAGGTGTAGTTCGAGTAGCCGCCGTCGGCGAGCTGGAGGCCCAGCCGCCCCCGGAAGAGATAGAGGTGATAGCCGATCCCGCCCGCGCGCTTGTCGAGGATCGACTGGGCCCCCGTGTGCTGGGTCGTCCGGAGCCAGGTGACGATCGAGAAGTCGCCGGTGCCGAAGTCGAGGTCAGGGCCGTCCGCCACCGTCAGGAAGTCCTTGATCCCGTCGAACTCGAGCGCCCCGCCGACCCTCCCGGAGCCGGGAGTCGGGCTCCCTCCGTACTGGCCGTCGTTCCTGGCCAGGTGATCCGCGGCGGTCGGCCCGGCGGTCTCGTCGAAGGACCACCAGGCGGCGAGCGACAGGGGCTGCGGGGCGCAGGTCCGCTCGCAGATGCCGGGGACGTCGAACGTCCCCTCGACGGCGATGCAGGTAAGGTCGGTGGCGCAACGCTGCCGCGCCCAAGGTACGACGTTGCCCTCGCACCCCGCGCCCTCGCCCACCCGGGGGACGCATTGTAGGCCGCCGCTCTGGCTCGATCGGCACCAGTTGCCGGGCCCGCAGTCTTCGTCGTTCGCGCAGAGGCCTTTGGTCTCGGGCGCGCCGCACTTCACACCCTGCAGGAAGAGGGAGCCCGGGCACTGCGCCGCGGAGAGGACGTTCTGGCAGCCGCCGGGCGCGATGCAGGCGCCGCCGTCGCCGGTGCCGCCGTCGGGCTTCGCCGAGCAGCCGCCGCCCGCCGCCACCTGGGCGCAGGTCCGGGCCGCCTGGAAGCCGCCGGCGCAGTCCGCCTGGCTGGCGACGTCGGTGCAGGCGCCGCCCGAGCAGCAGGCGCCGCCGCAGGGCTTGAAGTCGTCGGCCGAGAGCTGGAGGGTCAGGTTCAAAGCGGTGTCATCGAAACGGCCGGCCGGCCTGTCGTCGAGGCAGGCCCTGAGCGCCGCGAGCCAGAGGTCGACCGAGAAGGGGAGGAGGGCGCCGTCGGGCTGCCGGCTGTCCAGGGTGAGGAAGTAGCTCTGGACGTTGTACCTGAAGAACAGCGCCTCCTGAGAGCTGCGGAGGATCTTCGACAGGTCGAGGATCTCCCGCGAGGGGCCGACCGGCAGGCCGCCGCTCCGCGGCTGGTAGGTGGTCAGCCAGTTGGGAAGCTGCTTGTCCTGCGCCAGGATGTTGCGCAGCTGGCGGTTGTAGGGCAGGGCGGCGGGGCCCAGGGTGTCGAGGCAGCCCAGGGCGGCCGCCAGCGAGCTCTGCAACGCCGCCGGCCCCGCGCAGTCCAGGGTCTCCGCCCGGTCTCCCCAGGGGAGATACGAGCAGCGCAGGAGCGGCCAGAGCCCGGCAGGGTTCGCCTTGAGGCCGTTCAAGTAGGCGTCCCACTGGATTCCGCCGACGCAGACCTGGGCCCGTTGCCAAGAGTCAGCACTCAAGTCGACGGCGAACTGGAAGGTGTCGTCGAGCCCCTGATCGATCACCTTCTGGACCTCCTGGGGAGGGACCGGATTCTGCGCGTCGCTCGCCGCTTGCGGCTTGCACCAGGCGACCAGCTGAGCTGGGGTGCCGCCGCCAGCGTAGCGCTTTACGAGGTCGGTCTGGTGATTGATCACCATCCCCAGGTTCGGGTCGCAGTCGTCCTGATAGCGGGCCTCGAGGCCGAGCTGATGCTTGACGAAGGGCAGGGTGAGCAGAGGGATGCTCTTGTGGAAGTCGAGCAGGTTCCTCGATCTCCACTTGCTGAAAATACGATAATCCATGCCGACCTTCACGCCCACGCCGAGGACCGCGCTGGTGATGAGCCGGTTGAGGGCATAGCTCGCGATCGAGTACCGCGGCCGGCCGGCGTTCTTCATCCGCCAGACGATCTGCTCGGCGAAGGGGACGCCGTTGGAGAGAACGCACCGGTTCGCCTGGCAGCCCTGGCCGCTGGCGCAGTCCGCGTCGGAGCCGCAGCTCTTGAGACAGGCGCCGTCGACGCAGCTCCGCCCCGCGTCACAGGTGGCGGACGGGCCGGGCTCGCAGGCGCAGGCGCCGCCGTCCGCTCCACAGGCGGAGGGATAGCCGTACTCGATCGGATTGCAGTCGGCCCCCTTGTAGCCGGTGACTTGGGGTCGGGCGGTGCTCACGCACTCGTAAGGGAAGAAGGCCGTCGGCGGTCGCCGCGACTCTGGCCGCCAGACTCCCAACTCGGGGTGGAGCGCATTGCTCGCGGGTCACGTCCTGGGCGAGGATCCGTCCGCTCCCGTCGGCGCAGTAGCCGCGGTCGCCGCACGGCGTGCCCTCCCCCGAGCAGACGTAGGTGCCCGTCGAGTACAGCTGGCCGGCCGGGGCCGGCTGCGAGAGGTCGACGCAGTCCCCCTTGCCGGCGCAGCGGTCGGGCTTCTGGAAGCTGGTGTTGGAGCAGATCGTGGTGACGTTGTCCTCGATCACCGGCTTGCAGTCATCGCCGGGAGGGTTGCTGACAGAGAGGGTCTCGACGAGCGCCCGGTTGAGGTCGAGCACGCCGCCGGCGCCGGAGGCATTGACGTCGACGCCGACGAAGAGGTCGGCGGTGATCCCCACCTTGAGCCAGCTCGCGAGGTCGAGGCCGACGGTCAGGTCGGCTCCGAGCTTCGGGTTGACGTGGGCGCCGGCTTCGACGTCCTCGGTGACGTCCGGCGCCTGGAGCGCCTGATCGTCGCGGTTGAAACCCTTGAGATCGAACTGCGTCCCCGTGGGGAGGTTCTTGTTGATGCTCGCGACCAGCGTATCGCGCAGGCGGTTGGCCCCGTAGTGCCAGTCGATCCCCGCGTCGAGCGACAGCCAGGGGGTGACGGTGGCGCCCGGGAAGACCATGATGGGAGCGATGTTCCAGGTGTAGGTCTTCATGTCCAGATCGAGGTTCAAGCCCGCTCCGAAGACCGAAGAGAGACGCGCGTTCGGATCGAAGTCGACGCCGGCCCGGGGCCACTCGATCGGGAAGTACGGCTGGTAGAGAGCTTTCACCAGCAGGTTGCAGGGCTTGCCGTCGCCGCAGAAGTTGTTCTCGAGCTCCTTTTCGCTCGCCAGGTTGAAGATGTCGTACCCGCCGACGTCCTGGGTGCTGATCGTCGGAAATCCCTGGATCCCGAACGGGTGATACCTGTCCCAGAGCCGGAAGCCGTCGATCTGGGAGTTGAGCGACAGGCCGGGGGCGAGGGGGAGCGACCTGCCGTTGACGTTCAGGTCGAAGCCGCCGCTCCGGAGCTGGAAACGGTGCTTCTCCGAGAGGTTGGTCGACAGGTAGCTCGCCCCGCCGCGGACGTGCTTGTCTCCCACCGCGAATTCGAAGAGCTCGGCGAGCGTGCCGCTGCCGGCATAGCCGACGCAGGCGTGGAGGTCTGACCGGATCTCAGAGTAGGTACCGAGGTTGAAGCCGTCGGTGTAGGTGTCGACGTATTGGTTGAGCTCGTCGAGGAGCTTCTGTCCGTTTTTCAAGACATCGATCAGCCTTTGCCCGCCTGCGAGGAGCTTGGGTGACGGACCTTTTTCGATGAACTCCCGGACCTTCGCCAACCAGTCGACCGTCGCCAGGGCATAGCGCAGGGCGGTCTTGCCGTCCTTGAAGACCTCGGTGGGATACCAGAGGGGAAGAGTGAGGTCCTCCTGGCCAAAGAGCCGGACCGGGGGCCCCTGGCTCGCCTGGCAGAAGCCGCCGTTCGTGTCGGTGCACTCGCTGCGCTTGGTCGTACCGTAGCAGCCCGCCACCTGTTGCAAGTCGTGGAGCACCCCATCGGTAAAAGTGGCGCTGAACTGGTCGATCGAGGAGCGGTGCTGGAGGGCCGTGTTGTAAAGGTCCTGGGCGGAAGTCTTGATCGCCTGCACGCGATCCTGGGCCGCCTGCTGGATCTGGGCGAGGACCTTCTCTCCGAGATTGCTGCCGAGGCTGCCCTGAAAGTCCTGGGCGAGACGGTCCTTGACCGCCTGGCCGATCTGGGACGTCCAACTCGCGAGGTCGGCCGCCTGATAGGCGGCGGCGAGCGCCTGGCTGCCCGCCCTGACGTCGTCGAGGATGCTCTTGGCGTCGTCCAGGACCTGCTGGACCTCGGCTTTTTCGCCGGCGATCGTAGCGCTGTCGGCATCGGGGAGGGCGGTGAGGAGGCCGCGGACCTCCGCCCGCAGGTTTTCCAGCCTCTGGCGCAGGTTGTTCGGACCGACCACCAGGGGGCGGACGGTGGCGAGCTCGGTCTTGAAGATCATCTCCACCTTGTCGTTGGCCGCCCCCGAGGCGTGCTGGAACAGGGTCTCCGGATCGGTACTCGGGACCTCTGGGGTACAGAGGCTGGGGTTGCTCTGACAGGTGTCGCGGAGAATTTTCTCCAGGTCCTGGCGGAAAGCCGGCACGGTCGTATCGATCGTGCTCAGGGTTTTGCCGAGCTGCGCGTCGAGGTCCGCCAGGTAGCGGTCCTCAGTCTTCTGCAGCGCCTCGACGGTCTCGGTCTTGACGGTGGTGCCGATGAAATCGATCCAGGAGGCGGCGTCGCGGCCGCAATTGCAGAGACAGATGCCGTCGACGTCCGGCACGCCGGCCAGGCTCTTGCCGTCCTTCAGCTGCTGCAGCGCCTTCTCCAGGCCGGAGATCAGGAGCCGGAGGGACTGCTTGACGTGGAAGATGTTCGAAACGTTTCTATAGTCAGGTATGGCTTTCGGGTCGAGCTGGGACCATTTCGGTGCTGGGAACGACCCGGAGGTGAGGGGGTCGGCGCTGCACCAGGGCGGGCTCGGCTGCGCGAGGGCAGGCAACGCGAGGAGGACCGCGCAGAAGGCGAGCCCAGAAATCAGGGCGAGATTCCGCTTCTTCATCTCCCACCTCCATGTAGGCGTAGCTCCACTGAAGGGCCGACCGGTCTCGCGACTCGACCCCGTGTCTGCTGTCTGCAGACTTAAATTGAGTGATACAACCTTTATAGCACGGGCGCGAAAAGGTGGGAAGCTTATGAATGTACAGCCATGGGCGTGCCCCTACCGCCCCCGCTTCCCGGTCAGGTACGGATAGGGGTCGATCGCCTGCCCCCCGGGGGTGTAGATGCAGTAGTGGAGGTGGGTGCCCTTCCAGGCGGCGTTGCCGGAGTCGCCCACGTAGCCGATCACCTCTCCCGGCGCCACCCAGTCGCCCTCCTTCTGGCCGGCCCAGTCTTCCAGGTGGGCGTAGTAGTGCCGGTAGCCGCCGGGGCCGACGACGTCGACGACCCTGCCGCCGAGGCCGCGGAGGGCCCTGGCGTCGATCACCCCCTCGGTCACGCTGTGCACCGGGGTGCCGCGGCGGGCGAAGATGTCGATCCCCTGATGCCCGCGGCCGCCGTCCCGCCCGTCCCCCCAGCTGTCGACCAGCTTCGCCGCGGAGACGCCCTCGACGGGGACCGCCAGCAGCCGCGGCAGCTCGGTGTGGAGCAGCGCCTCGTACCGGGTTCCCCCCGAGGGAGGGGCTCCGCCGGTGCCGCCGCTGCTGCAGCCGGCGAATCCAATGGCAGCGCCCAGGAGGAGGCAGGCGAGGGTAGGGGTGAGGGGGGAGCCGCAGCGCATACAACCTCTATTTTATAGAGAGATTCCACAGTGCCGTAAGATGACCCTGCCATGGCCGACCGCTCCACTCCCGCCGCCCTCCTGGCCGGCCTCGTTCTCCTCCTCGTCGCCGCGCTCCCCGGGACGGCCGCCGTCCCAGCTCCGGGACCGCCGCCGCCGCAACTCGTCTTCCAGGCTCCCCCGGCGCTCGAGCCCGTCGCCGGCCGCCTGCGCGCCCTCGGGCCTGGAAACCTCGCCGCCGCCATGCGCCTGGTCGGTCTCGCCGAGCCGGGGCCGCCGGTCCGGGTGGTCCTGGCGCGCGAGGACTCCGACCTGGCGCGGAACGTCCCGCCCTGGATCGCGGGCTACGCCCTGGGCGATCTCGGGGTCGTCGTGCTGCTCCCCGGCCGGGAGCCCTCCTACCCCGAGTCGTCGCTCGCCGAGCTTCTGGACCACGAGGTGGCGCATGTGCTGATCGCCCGGGCCGCGGGGGGGCGGCCGCTGCCGCGCTTCTGGAACGAGGGGCTCGCCATGGCCGCCGCTGGCGACTGGAGCCTGGAAGACCGCTCGCGGGTCGCCCTCGCCTCGCTCCGCGGGCGGGACCTCGCGGTCGAGGACCTGGACCGGCTGTTCGCCGGCGGCCCCGGGGAGGTCGCCGGCGCCTACGCCCTCTCCTTCGCCTTCGTCGAAAACGTCCTTACGGAGCACGGGCGGGGAGCGCCGGCCGCCATTCTCGCCGGGGTCTCCCGCGGCCTCTCCTTCGAGGACGCCTTCCGGCAGGCCACGGGAACCCCGCTCGCCGTCGCCGCGGCGGACTTCACCCGCCGGGAGACCTTCTGGTACCGCTGGCTGCCGCTCCTCACCAGCTCCGTCACCCTGTGGATCGGCGTCACCCTCCTGGCCCTCTGGGCCGGCGGCCACCGCCGCGCCAGGACCGCCGCCCTCCACCGGCAGTGGGACGAGGAGGAGGCGCGTCGCCAGGCCCTGCCGACCGATCTCACCCTGCTGCCCCCGCCGGTCCCCCCCTCTCCTGGAGCGGTACTCGGGATCGTCGATCCTGACGAGCCGGTCAACTGAGCCCCAGCCGATCCGCTAGACTACGGCTTCTATTCTGGAGGTAGATCCCTTGAGCCGACTCCGCCCCGCCGCGCGCGCCCTCTGCTGCCTGGCCCTGTTGCTCTCCCCGGTTCTCGCCCTGCCGGCCGCTGCCCAGCCCTTCGCTCCCGGTCTCCTCTCGCATCTGCACTGGCGGCTGATCGGCCCCTTCCGCGGCGGCCGGACGGTGGCGGCGGTGGGGGTGCCGGGGGAGCCCGACGTCTTCTACATCGGGGCCACCAACGGCGGGGTCTGGAAGACGACCGACTCCGGCCGGACCTGGGTGCCGATCTTCGACGGCCAGCCCACCCAGTCGATCGGCGCCATCGCCGTCGCCCCCTCCGATCCCAAGATCCTCTACGTGGGGAGCGGCGAGGGCCTGCAGCGCCCCGACCTCTCGGTGGGCGACGGGATCTACAAGTCGACCGACGCCGGCCTCACCTGGCGGCACCTGGGGCTCGCCGGCGGCCAGCAGATCCCCGCCCTGTCTAGTCGACCCCAAAAACCCCGACCGGGTCTTCGCGGCGGTTCTCGGCCATCCCTACGGCCCCAACCCGGAGCGCGGGGTCTTCCGCTCGACCGACGGCGGCCGGACCTGGGAGAAGGTGCTCTATAAAGACGAGAACACCGGCGCCGTGGATCTCGCCTTCGACCCCAGGGACCCGCAGACGGTCTACGCCGTCCTCTGGGCGGCGCGCCAGGCGCCCTGGGAGGTCGGCGGCTCGTGGAACGCACAGGGGAGCGGGCTCTTCAAATCGACCGACGGCGGCACCACCTGGAAGCCGATCGGCAGCGGCCTGCCGACGGTGGCCCAGGGGCTGGGGCGGATCGGCATCGCCATCTCGCCGCGCCTGCCGGCCCGGATGTACGCCCAGGTCGAGGCCGACGCCCAGCACGCCGGCACCTACCGTTCGGACGACGCGGGCGACAGCTGGCAGCGGGTCAACGACGAGGAGCGGATCTGGGGCCGGGGCGGCGACTTCGCGGAGATCAAGGTCGATCCCAAAAACCCGGACATGGTCTACGTCTGCAACACCTCGACCTATCGCTCGACCGACGGCGGGCAGACCTGGACCGCCATCAAGGGGGCGCCGGGGGGCGACGACTACCATCGCATCTGGATCAACCCCACGAACCCCGACATCCTCCTCCTCGGCAGCGACCAGGGGGCGACGATCAGCCGCAACGGCGGCCGCACCTGGAGCTCCTGGTACAACCAGCCGACCGCCCAGTTCTACCATGTGATCACCGACAACCGTTTCCCCTACTGGGTCTACGGCGGCCAGCAGGAGAGCGGCTCGGCCGGGGTGGCGAGCCGGGGCGACGACGGCCAGATCACCTTCCGCGACTGGCACCCGGTGGGGGCCGAGGAGTACGGCTACGTCGCCCCCGACCCGCTCCATCCGAACCTCGTCTATGGCGGCAAGATCTCGCGCTTCGACTGGTCGACGGGGCAGGTGCAGGACGTCTCCCCGGAGCCGGTGCGCTCGGGGAAGTTCCGCTACGTCCGCACCCTGCCGGTGATCTTCTCGCCGGTCGACCCGCACATCCTCTACTTCGGCGCCAACGTGCTCTTTAAGACCGTCGACGGCGGCAACAGCTGGCAGACGATCAGCCCCGACCTGACCCGCGAGAAATACGAGATCCCGGCGAACCTCGGCGTCTTCAGCGCCCTGGACCCCGAGAAGGGCAGCCACCGGGGGGTGATCTACACGATCGGCCCGTCGTTCAAGAGCGTCAACCTGATCTGGGCGGGGACGGACGACGGCCTCCTCCAGCTCACCCGGGACGGCGGCAAGCACTGGCGAAACGTCACCCCGCAGGCGCTGACCCCGTGGAGCAAGGTGTCGCTTCTCGAAGCCTCCCACTTCGACCTCGGTACCGCCTACGCGGCGATCAACCGCTTCCGCCTGGACGACCTCGCCCCCCACATCCTCCGCACCCACGACTTCGGCGCCACCTGGCAGGAGATCACCCGCGGCATCCCGGCGGACAACGTGGTCAACGCCGTGCGCGAGGACCCGGTGCGGCGCGGGCTCCTCTACGCCGGGACCGAGAAGGGGGTCTACGTCTCCTTCAACGACGGCGAGGACTGGCAGTCGCTCCAGGGCAACCTGCCGTCCTCCGCCGTGCGCGACCTCGTGGTGCACGGCGACGACCTGGTCGTCGGCACCCACGGCCGCGCCTTCTGGATTCTCGACGACATCGCCCCCCTCCGCCAGCTGGAGCCGGCGGTGACCGCCGCCGACGCCCACCTCTTCCGTCCGGCCCTCGCCTACCGGCTGCGGCGCAACCTCAACACCGACACCCCGCTCCCCCCCGAGGAGCCGGCCGGCCAGAACCCGCCGGACGGGGCGATCCTCGACTACTACCTGCGCACCGGTGCGGCGGATGCCGACGATGTCGACGATGCCGCAGATGCCAATGCCGCCAATGCCGCCAATCCCGACCATCCTGCCAACACCGGCACCGCCGCTCTCCCGGTCACCCTGGAGATCCTCGACGCCCGGGGTCAGCTCGTGAGGCGCTACGCGAGCACCGACCGGCCGGAGCCGGTCGACGCCAGGGAGCTGGCGGTCCCCACCTACTGGGTTCGTCCGGCGCGGGTCCTCCCCGCCGGAGCGGGGATGCACCGCTTCGTCTGGGACCTCCGATATCCCACCCCCGGCGTCCTCGAGCGCGACTACCCGATCTCCGCCATCTACCGCGACACCCCGCGCGAGCCGCTCGGCCCCTTCGTCCTCCCCGGGCAGTACCAGGTCCGGTTGACGGCGGGGGGGAAGACCTACACCCAGCCGCTGACGGTCAAGATGGACCCGCGGGTGAAGACCACCCCCGAGGTACTGGGGCGCCAGCTCGCCCTGGCGACGACCTTGGCCGCCGCCCTCGACCGGGATGGGGCCACCTTGAAGCAGGCCCGGGCCCTGCAGGCCGAGCTCCAGGCCCTACCGGCTCCGGCGAGAGCGGGGACCCTCGGGGAAGCGGTGAAAGCCTTCGACAGCCGGCTCGCGGCGCTCGTCAACGGCGCCAAGAAGGGCGAGGACAGTTTGACCAGCCTGAACGGCGCCCTCGCCCGGGTCTACGAAGGGGTCGAGGGGGCCGACCAGGCGCCCACCACCCAGCTCCGGAAAGCCGCCACCGACCTGGATCGCCGGCTCGCCGCCCTCCTCGGCCGCTGGAACGAGATCGCGACTGCCGGGGTCGCGGCCCTCAACCGGCAGCTCCAGAGCGGCGGGCTGCCGGCATTGAGCCTCGCCGGCCAACTAAGGCAGCACTAGCGGCCAGGAGAGCTGGCGGCGGTTGCCCACGAGGTCGATGGCTTCGAGCTCCAGGGCCGGCGCCTTGCCGCCGCCGCCGCCGCCGGTAACGTGGAAGCGGAGCCGCTCGACCCCGGCCCCGGCGTCCTCGGCGGTGATGGCGAGGAGCTGATCCTCGCCCGGGGCGACGGTCTGGCCGTCGATCGAGAGCTTCACTCCCCGCGCCTTGAGGAAGAGCCGCGGCCGGTCGCTCGCGATCTCGTTCTCGGCGGTTTCGGCGGTCGGCGGTTTCGTGGGTGGCCGCCTTCGCCTGGCCGGGGCGCCAGAGCGGCAGCCAGCGGCGGCCGTCGGAGGACCAGAAGAGGCTCGTCCCGCTGGGCTCCCCGCCCTGCCGGCGGGAGCGGCGGACGGCCTTGGGCTCCCCCTCGCTCTCCAGGATCGAGCGCTCGACGAGGCTATTGCGCACCGCCGGCGGCTCGGTGTCGACGGTGAAGGCGACGGGGGGGAGGTCGAGGCGATTGCCGCAGCGGTCGAGGGCGTAGCCGCTCGCCCGGTGCTCCCCGGGTTCCGCCGGCGAGCCGTCGACCTCCGGCGAGGCGCGGAGCAGGCCGCAGCCGCTGTCGTCCGCCGTGAGCTCGAGGCCGAACCCGGCGGCGAGGAAGAGCCGGCGGTCGACGACGATCTGGGGTCCGGAGAAGGTCAGCTTGGCTACCGGCGGCTCGTGGTCGAGCCGGTCGGAGAGGATCTCCAGGCTGGCGGCCGGCGACGGATAGCCGTCGAGCCCGGAGCGGCTGCGGGCGGTCACCCGCCAGTAGAGGCTGCCGACGGGGAGCGCCTGGGGGCGCCACTCCGGCAGGTCCCCGGGGTTGCCCGGGCTTTCGCGGACGACGCGGTCGAGGAGGGCCCCGCAGCTGGCGTCACGGCAGGTCTCGACGATGTAGGCGGCGGCCTCCGGCACCGGGGCCCAGGTGAAGACCGGGTTGGCGAAGCTCATCCGGATCCCCGGCAGGGGGCTCGCGATCTGCGGTGCGGGGAGGAGCTTCTCGGGCGGCGACGGCGGCCCCTCTTTGCCCACCGAGGTCCCCATCCCCTCCGCCACGGCAACTTTGGCGCCGGCGGCCTCGACCTCTCCCTCCCCGCCGTAGACCATCACCTTGGCCCCCCCTTCGCCGGGGCGGCGGGCGCGGGCCTGGGAGGCGCCGGCGGCGTTCGGGCGCGAGGTCGCCCGGGTGGTGCCGAGCACGATCTCGATGTCCGGCGATCGGCCGGGGGCATGGCCGGGGGCCGGCTCTGCCCGCTCCGCCGCCACTTCCGCCTGGCCGGTCACGATCTCGATCGACTTCCTCGGCACCCCCTTCAAGCGGTTCCCCGAACGGCGGAGGAAGACGAGAGAGTCCTCGGTGACGACCAGCCGGGTGCCGTCGCCGAAGCGCATCTCGGCCGACGACTTGGGGTGGGTGCGGACCCCGTCCTCTTCGACCAGGAAGTCGTTCCGCTGCGCCTGGGCCCAGTCGATGGGCGACGGCCGCTCTTCGACCTGATTCGACAGGCTGGCGATCTGGGCGGCAGCGAAGGGGTTGCCGGTTTGGGGGAGGATGCGCAGGCGCCGCCCCGGCGGCAGCCGCTTCGGATCGCCGATCCCGGGGTTCAGCCGGGCGATCTCCGGCCAGCGCCGGGCGTCGCCCAGATAGATCGCGGCGAGCTGCTCCAGGGTGTCGCCGGGACGCACGATGTGGACCCCGCCCTGGGGGTCGGCCGGGGGCTCCGCGGCGCCGACCGCCGACGGTACCGCGGGCAGAAGAGTCAGGGCGAGCGTCGCCAACCACCAGGTTCTCCGGGCAAGCATGAGATCTCCCTCCTCGAAATGCTGAGCCGGAAGGTTATCTCAGGTGGGCTTAAGGCGGGTATTACGGCGAAAAACCGGGGGACCCAGGGGTCCCCCGGTTCGAGCCGCTACTTGCAGAGGCCGAGGAAGGCCGGCTCCGTGAAGCCGGGGAAGACGCTGTCGAGCGCGCTGTTGCCGAGCCTTTTCGTGACCACCTCGCCGAGCACGGTCCGGAAGTCGGTCGTGGGGGCGAGGTCGCCGGGGCCGTAGAGCTGCTCCGGGGCGAGGCCGGGCCACTGGGCGTAGACCTTGCCGCCGTTCACCCCGCCACCCAGAACGAACATGCAGCTGCCGCTCCCGTGATCGGTGCCGCCCGAGGCGTTCTCCTTCAACCGCCGCCCGAACTCGCTCATGGTGACGACCGTGATGCCGTTCATCCGGCTCCCCATGTCGGTGTAGAAGGCGTGCAGGCTCGCCGAGAGGTCGGCGAGGAGACCGGGCAGCTGGCCGCTCGTCGCCCCCTCGGCGTTGTGGGTGTCCCAGCCGCCGATGTCGACGCAGGCGACCTCCAGGCCGAGGCCGGCCTTGATGATCTGCGCCACCTGGAGGAGCCCCTTGCCGAAGTCGGAGGTCGGATACTGGGCGCCGTTCTCCGGCTGGTACTGGCCGGGATTGGCCTGGGCGAGCTGGGCCACGGCCTTGAAGGTCTGAGTCCCTTGAAGATCGGTGAAGGTGCCGCCGTTGTAGAGCGAGGACAGGGTCGACTGGAACTGGGTGAGCTGGGCGGCGGTCATCCCCTTCCTCCCCTTCAGGTGGAAGTCGACGATCGAGCTCAAGGCGGTCGCCGACACCGGGCCGCGGAGCGAGGCCTGGAGGAGGGAGCCGAAGCCGACGGCGCGAAAGGGGGAGCTGTTGCCGTCGGCGAGACTCTGGAGATGGCGGCCGATCCAGCCGGTCGTCACCTGGTTCGAGGGGGTGCCGCGCTCGACGACGTCCATCGAGGAGAAGTGGGAGTGGTTGGCGTCCGGCGAGCCGGCGGCGTGGACGACGGCGAGCGCCTGCTCGTCGTAGAGCTCCTTGAACGGGGCGAGCGCCGGGTTCAAGCCGAAAAAGCCGTCTAAGTCGATGGCGCCGTTGGTGCCACTGGGATCGGCGATGCCGAGAGTCGGGCGGGCGTCGTGGTAGGCGCTCTCGCCGTAGGGGACGACGATGTTCAGGCCGTCGGCGCCGCCGCGCTGGAAGACGCAGACCAGGACGTCGTGCGCGGCGGTTTTGCCTCCCGAAGTGCCTCCCGATGAGTGCCCCGATGAGTGCCCCGGCTGGGCGGCGAAGGCGAGGCGCGGGAACCAGGCCGGCAGCGAGAGGGCCCCCAACGAGGTCAGAAAGTTGCGGCGTGAAAAGGGCATGGCGTTGGTTCTCCTGGTTCTCAGCGCAACTGGAAGTAGGGGGAGTCGAGGAGGAGGGCGGCGATGTCGGCGGTCTTGGCGAGGAAGGTCGCCGGGCTGATCGGCTGGCCGGTGGGGACCCCCGTCGCGGCGTAGACGAGGAGCTGCGAGCGATCGGCGGCGGTCAGCTGGCGGTGGAGGATGCGGTCGGTCAGCCGGTCGACGAGCTGCCTCGGGGTCACCGACCCGGGCACCCCGCCGGCCAGGTGGGCGAGGTCGACGTGCACCCCCGGGAGGGCGTTGTTGACCAGGGCCACCGCGGTGTTCCAGCGGCCGAGGAGGCCGTTGGTGTTGATCCAGGCGCCGGTCGCGTCGGGATAGCCGTTGGGAGCCTGCCAGTCGAAGGGGCTCTGGGCGAGATTGTGCAGCTGGGAGTAGAGGCTCTTGGTCCCCGCGGTCGTCCCCCCGAGCGACACCGTGGCCCCCACGGCGCGCACCGCGGCGGCGAGGAACTCGAACGGCCGCTTGGCCTTGGCGTCCGCCGAGGCGGCGAACTCGGCCGAGGTGAGGATCGTCCGCATCACCTCCCGGAGGTCGCCGCCGGTGGTGGTGAAGGTGGCCGCCGCGGCAGCAACCAGAGTCGCCGGGGGGATGTCGTTGACGAACCGCCGGCAGAGCTTGGTGGCGATGAAGTTGGCGGTCGACGGCTGCCCGGCGAGAATGGAGAGGACCTGCTCGCCGTCCCCCATGCCGCCGCCCGCCCGGATCGGCTGGCCGAGGACGGTCTTCGCCCCGGTGTCGTGGTTCCGGAGGACGAACTGGAAGGCGCCGCCCTGATCCAAGGTCCAGCCGGTGAAGCAGCGGGCGATCTCCTGGACGTCGGTCTGGGTGTAGGGGCCGTTGACCGAGATCGTGTGGAGCTCCATCACCTCCCGGGCGTAGTTCTCGTTCGGGCCGCTCTTCTTGTTCTCGGCGTTGTTGAGCATGATGAGCATCGCCGGGCTGGCCGCCGAGGCGCGGAGGAAGGCCCCGAAGTTGCCGAGGACGTGGGGGCGGACGACGTCTCGGTCGTCGGCGGTTTTGAGCGCCGCGCAGAGGCTGTCGAAATGGTAGATGTTGAAGTGGTTGCTCCAGAAGTCGACGAGCAGCTCGAACAGCTGCCGGTTGCCGGCCACCGCCCGGTAGATCGTCGCCTGCTTGAGATCGAGGGCCACCGGCCGGCGGGCGACCTGGTCGTGGGCCACGGCGCCGATCTCGGGCGGCGCCAGGGCGAGCGAGGGGAAGGCGGCGGCGAGCGCGTCGTCGACCGCGGAGTCGTCCAAGCTCTCCGGCTGGAGCTGCTCCTCGATGAAGGCGTTCACCCCCACCGCCTGGACGTGGGCGAGGTCCTCCGGGCGGACCCCGAAGGTCAGCCGGTTGAGGACATGGAGCTCGGGGCTGGGGGCGGGGATCGCGGCAGCGCTCCTGGCGGCCTCCCACGTCCCGGCGAGGGCCGGCCGGGGGGGCGCCGCCCAGCCTGCCGCGGTGTCGAGAAACGCCAGAGCCGTGCCAGCGCCGGCCACGGCGGCGGTGTTGAGGAGCTGTCGGCGGGTGAACCCAGAGACAACGGTTTCCAAGGGCATCCTCCTTCCGGGTACTGGCTTTAAGTTTGATTCCGAGGACGGGCGATACCCATTCTGGGCACAGGCTGGCCGCGCGAAGCGCCCGAAGGAGCCCGCCCGCAGGATCAAACTTAAAGCCAGTACCTCCTTCTGCGGTCGATCCATGGAGCCAGTCCGTCCCAGCGGGACGGAGGGCAAGCAAGCGACGTCTGCCGCGAGAAACCCGCGGGCCGCCGTTTTCCTGCGCAAGATTTATGAGATCGATCGACTTCTATTTGAGGTAGCGCTCGAACCACTCGAAGGTCCGCCGGTAGCGGTCGCGATCGTCCTCGGGCTTGACGAAGCGATGCCCCTCGTCGGGGTAGACGACGAGCTCGGTCGGCACCCCGAGGGTTTTCAAGGCATGCCAAAACTCGTAGGCCTGGGGGGCGGGGACCTCGGCGTCCCGTCTCGCCCTGGAGGACGAGGGTGGGGGTCTTCACCTGGTTGATGAAGGTGATGGGGGAGCTTTTGGCGTAGACCTGCGGGTCGGCGTACACCGAAGCCCCGAAGTAGGGGATCATCCACTGGTCGATGCGGTTCTGCCCGTAGTAGCTCTGCCAGTTGACGATCCCGGCCCCGGCCACGACGGCGCGGAAGCGGGTGGTCTGGGTGACCGCCCACATCGCCATGTAGCCGCCGTAGCTCCAGCCGAAGAGCCCCACCCGGCCGGGGTCGATCGGCGCCCCCGAGTGGACGGCGGCCTCCACCCCGGCGAGGATGTCGCGCAGATCGCCATAGCCGAAGTCCTTGACGTTCCCCCGGGTGAACGCCTCGCCCTGGCCATAGCTGCCGCGGGGGTTGGGGAGGAAGATGTAATAGCCCTGGCTCGCCAGCACCCCGGAGGAGACCGGCCAGCCGGAGCGGTGGGCGGACGCCGGCCCGCCGTGGACGACGACCGCCAACGGATAGCGCTTCCCGGGCTCGACCCGCGGCGGGGCGAGGAGCCAACCCTGGACGTTCCCGGTGCCCGGGGCGTCGGTCTTCCAGTGGAGGCTCCGCGCCTCGCCCCAGGCCGGGGCGAAGCGGGAGTTCGACCGCGACACCTGTTTCCAGGCGCCGATCGGCCCCGCCCACACCTCGGGCGGATGGCCGAAGTCGTGCCGGACGGTCGCCGAGGTCCGGCCGTCCCGGGCGAGCGCCAGGCCGAGGTCGCGGCCGTCCAGGGTCAGCGACTCGGGGCCGTGCCAGAGGGTCGAGGCCTTGGCGGCACCGCTCCCCAGATCGAGGGCGGTCAGGGCGGTGTCCTGGTCGGCGAGCTCGACGACGAGGAGCCGGCTGGGGGAGGTCCAGGCGAGCCAGGCGGCGGAGGCCGGCCGGCCAGGGGTCAGGTTCCGCGCCTCGCCACCCTGAGTCGGGATGAGATAGACGTCGCCGCCGGTCGACCCCTCGTCGCTCATGATGCCGGCGATGAGAGCGACCGAGCGGCCGTCCGGCGACACCCGGGGGTTGGCGATCTGGAGGTCGATCGAAGGTTTGAAGAGCGAGCGGAGCGCCCCGGTCTCGGCGTTCAGGCTGTAGAGCTCCGCGACGTACCAGTTGTCGTCCCCCGAGCCGTGGGCGGCGGTGGCCGCGAAGCTCCGGCCGTCGGGAGCCCAGTCGTACTCGTAGACATAGAGATCGTCGGGAGAGAGGGTACGGACCTTGGCATTGCCAGACCCGCCGAGATCGACGACCGCCAGCCGCTGCTCGACGACATGCTCGCCGACCACCCCGGCGTCCCGCGCCGTGGCCTGGAGGGGGCCGGCCAGACCCTTCCTTCCTTCTATATAGAGGAAGGCGACGGAGCGGCCGTCGGGCGAAAATTGCGGGCCGGAGAGGTGGCCGTGGAGCCGGGTGACCTGCCGCGCCCTGCCCGGCGGGCCGGAACCGGGCAAATCGGCGACGAAGAGCTGCTCCTCGCCCCCTGCCGCATCGGAGACGAAAGCGAGCCGCCGGCCGTCGGGGGACCAGGCGATCTCGCTCTCGGCGATCTCCGGATTTCCTGGGGTTTCCGCGTTTCCCGGGGCCGCCTGGACAGCGGCCCGAGCGGTGACCTGGCGCGGGGTGGAGGGCCCCGCCGGCAGCAGCTCCGCGACGAAGACGGCGCCGCGCTGGGTGGGCCGGCCGTCCTTGTCGCGGATCGCCTCCACCCAGGCCACCCGGCCGCCATCGGGCGAGAGGGCCACGGCGCGGAAGGTCTCGGCGGCCGTAACCGTGTCGATCACCTGCTCGATCGGCGGCGGCGCGGTCGCTGCCATCGCCATGGGCGCCATCGCCACGGGCGCCGCGGCCGCACTCGTCACCACGAGACTCCAGAAGATCGCTCTCACCCGGCTCGCCATGATGTAATGCCTCCGAGGGGAGCTTACTCGACGTACGGGGAAGGTCAAGCGCCGGGTTCCCGGAACCCGTCCGGCTCGACTTCCGACCCCTGGAAGTCGACTTCCCAAGCCTCGAAAGTCGCCCGGAACCCGTCGGAAGTCACTTTCTATGGAAGATAAGTCGACTTCGACGGGTCGGAAGTCGACTTCAACGCGTCGGAAGTCGAGCCGGACGGGTTGGAAGTCGGGCCGGACGGGTTGGAAGTCGACTTCAACGGGTCGGAAGTCGGGCCGGACGGGTTGGAAGTCGACTTCCATGGATCGGAAGTCGGGCCGGACGGATCGGAAGTCGAGCCGGAGACGTTCTGCGCGGCCGCGAAGGGCATTCCCGGGAGGAGACTCTACCGTGCAAGCAGCCGCGACGTCCCCCTTTGCCGCCTGGGAGAACTTCTACGTCATCGTCGGCTCCTCGGCGGCGGCCCTCATCGGGCTGCAGTTCGTCGTCATCGCCCTGGTCGCCGAGCTCCGGACCCGGAGCACTCACCGCGAGATAGCGGCCTTCGGCACGCCGACGATCCTGCACTTCTGCGCCGTGCTGCTCCTGGCGGCGATCTCGAGTGCCCCCTGGCGTACGCTCTCGAATCCCGATTTCGCCCTGGGCGCCTGCGGGGCGGCCGGGGTGGTCTACGTGTGGATCGTCTTTCGGCGCGCCCGCGGCCAGACGGGCTATACCCCGGTGCTCGAGGACTGGCTCTGGCACTTCATCTTTCCCTTCCTCGCCTACGCGGCCCTCCTGGTGTCGGCGGTCGTCCTCCAGCGAGATCCCCCGGCGGCGCTCTTCGTGATCGGCGCGACCGCTCTCCTCCTCCTCTTCGTCGGGATCCACAACTCGTGGGATACGGTGACCTACATCGCGGTCGAGCGGAAAGGGGAAAAGGACTCTGGGGATGGGGAGAAGTAGGGAGGGCGAGTGCCGAGCTGGCTTCGGGCTCGGCCTCATCTTCCTCAATCCATCTCCGAGATCTTTCGAGGCGCAGCCCGCCCGGCTTGCGGCGGCCAGCCCCGCCCAGCGGGTGATCGGGTAAACTACGGGCGGGAGGCAAGCATGGCCGTTCACGAAAAGCAGCGTCCTCGAACCGAGGCATCCGGCGACTTCTGGCAAGGGCTCTCCTTCGAAGAGCTGGCGCGGTTGCAAGGGGTCAAGCCCGTGGACCGGCTCGAATCCCTGCTCGGCGGCTGGCCTGCCGAGGAGGTGGAGGATTCTTTCGAGGCGGAGCTGGCGGGCTGGCGCCAGCAGCGCTCCCGCATCGGGACAGGGAGTGAATGAACAGGGTCATCGTCGACACTTCTGTGGTGTCCTACATTCTCAAGCAGCACACCCTGGCCGTTCATTATCGGAAACACCTCGAAGGTCGGCTTGCCGGCCTCTCCTTCATGTCCGTTGCAGAGTTGTACCGCTGGCCCCTTTTGCGCGGTTGGGGAGCAAGCAAGATCGCTGCTCTCAAGGATCACCTCAGGAGCTATGTGGTGCTTCCGTACGATGACGCCATGAGCTGGGAGTGGGCGCGACTCATGTCGATAAAAGGACGACCGATGGATCCGGCCGATGCCTGGATCGCGGCGACCGCCATTCGCTACCATGCCCCTTTGCTGACCCATAACGCCAAACACTTTTTACATATCGAAGAGCTACGGGTCGTTACAGCCGACGCCTGACGGTCGAGCCGGCCCTTCTGCCGCGTCGTGGGGCCGCCCAGAGCAGGAGTGGGTAGTGCCGAGTCGAAGGATCTGGGCGGGGGAGGGACCGGCCCAGCGGAAGCTCCCACACCCAGATCCTTTCCGTCGCTACTTCTCCGGCCCTCCGCCCCTACGGGCAGTTGGTCTGGGAGTAGTTCGAGCAGACGATCGAAAAGCCCGTAGGGCTGATCCGGCAGATGGCGTTCGGATGGTGCTGGCAGTAGTCACAGGAGCAGAGGATGAAGTCCAGCTGGGTCGGCAGGGTTGGCGTGCTGGCGGCGAACGAGAGTTTCGGGGCCGGGCAGCGGCCGGCCTCGGGCCCGGGGCTGGCGGCCGGCGCGGCGGTCCACGACGGGAGACCCGAGTCGCCGGTACCGGCGAAGACGGACGTCCCGGAGAGCAGAAGCGCCATGACGGCAAGGAGGAGGAGGGAGAGGCGAAGACGGTTCATGGTGGCCTTCCTTTCTAGCGTGCCGCTCCGGGTGCATCCTGAGCAGCTCCGCTATGGCTGTTATATAGATTAAGGTGCATTAGCGCGAGAAAAGAGAGCCCTCGGCCTCGCCGTCGCCTTGTGGTCTATACCTCGCTGGTGAGGAGGGTGATGCCCCGTAAAAAGGGGGGGCGGTCCGGCCCCATTTACTCCGGGGATCGGGAGAGGTAAGAGAGGAGCCCGGCTAGGTGCCTACGCCCGATCCCCGGGCACCCTGCCGGCGGGCTCACTCGTCAATAGCTCCACTTCTCTTGGCGTACGGGCAGACGATTGAGTGCCTGGCGATGGAAGTGCCACTTGGGCATGAAGCGGTCCATTAGCGCGATGAAGCGGGCATTGTGGGTAGGCTCCAGCAGGTGGACCAGCTCGTGCACGACGATGTACTCCAGGCACTCCGCTGGCTTCTTGGCCAACTCGGTGTTGAGGCGAATCGTGCGTGCCTGGTGGTTGCAGCTCCCCCATCTGGTCTTCATCCGTTGCACGAAGCACCGCTCCGCACTCACGCCCAACAGCGGTTCCCACTTCGCCAGCAAGGTCGGCACCGCCTCTTTCAGCTGCTCTCGATACCATTCCTCGACGATCGCCTGCCTCTTCGCCTTCATCAGTTCCCGGTCGCACCCGCAGAAGCATTCGGCTGTGCTTGAGCTCGATCGCGGGAGGCTCCTCGCTCTCCGTTACCGTGAGCAAATAGCGCTTCCCCCAGACGTAGTGGCTCTCCCGGTCCACGTAGTCGCGCGGGGTTTCGCGCTCCTGTTCCCGTAGCTTCGCCTGCTGCTGTTTGATCCAATCCAGCTTCGAAATGGCGAAGACGCGGAGGATGTCGAGGCTCATGCGCTTCGGGGCCGAGATGCGCACCCGGCCCGTCGGCGGGTAGACGCTCAGATGGACGTTCTTGATGTCCTTCAGGACCACGTCCACCGTGATGTCCCCCAACTCGATCTGTGTCCCCATCAGTACTCGCTCTGCGCCTCGATGATCGAGGAAGATCCGCTCTACCTCGGCCTCCTCTTCCAGGATCTCATACAGCGCCGCCTTGATGGTCTGCTCGCGGGTCTGGACTCCCCGCCATCCGTCCGGTCGGACCCGCTTGACCTCGGAGTCGATCTTGGTCGCCAGCTCCAGCACTCGGGTATTGAGGACCAGCGCCGGCTCGCTCCAGGCTTCTTCAGGTTGTTGTAGAGAGCCCGGAGCGCCGGGCTGTGCTTCAACGGCTCGGGCGTATCCTCCGCCTGCCCTGCCTCCACCCTCCTCGCCAGATCTGCGACGCGCTTCAGGTACTCCTCGTACTCGATGGCCTTGGCCTTCCGGACGGCGATGATCTCGTCCAGCAAGCGCCGACATCTTCTCGTAGTAGGCCGGGTCGCTCAGGTGCTCCTTGATGATCTTGCTGCGGACGTTGTTCTCGATAGTCTCGGCGATGGCGTCCTTGTTGCCCTTCAAGCCGCCGAGCTGTGCCGCGATGGCGTCGACGATGCCGGTCTTCACGATCAGCTCCAGCAGGCCCATGTTGTCGAAGGGCGAGATCTTCCGCGGCTCGTCCGCCTCGATGTAGGTGTCGATCAGGTGCCGCATGTCGGCCTCGTAGGCTTTGAGGTCGAGCGTCTCGCCGCTCGCCTTGCGGATGATCTCGCGGAGGTTCAGGTAATGGTCGAGCTGCTCCTTGATGCGGCGCGATGTCGGCATCGCTGTATCCGGCGGGTTCCAGCTCGTCGGCGATGTTGGCGTAGGCGCGCACCAGGGCCACGGTCGCCTTGTAGAGCGCGGCCCGCTGCGGCTCCCGCTCTTCCAGATCCGCCGGGATCTCCGTGTTGCCGCAGAAGTAGTGGATGTGCTCCAGCTCACCCTTCGGCGGTTCCACCGGCTCGCACAGCAGGGCGAGCGCCTCGAGCGCGCGTCGAGCCGTTCCTTTCCCTTCTTCAGGCGGTCCTGCAGCAGCACCTCCGGATCTGACCCGCCCGCGCTGTGATCGAGCTCCGAGGTGTAGACGGCGATGGCGTTCTCGACCTTCTTGAACAGGTCCTTGTAGTCCACGATGTAGCCGAAGTCCTTGTCTTCGCCGTCCAGCCGATTGGTGCGGCAGATCGCCTGGAACAGGCCGTGGTCCTGCATGGACTTGTCGATGTAGAGATAGGTGCAGGGCGGCGCGTCGAAGCCGGTGAGCAGCTTGTCCACCACGACGAGCAGCTTCATGTTCGCCGGCTCCTGGATGAACAGCTCCTTGGCCTCGCTCCTCGTAGGTCTCCGTCTTGGTCATTCCCGGCTTGGCGTCGACGTCCTTCAGCAGCTCGGTGTAGGTGTTATAGATGAACTGCTTGTCGGTCTCGGTGTTGGCGCCGGTTTCCTCCATGCGTCACATCCTTGCGTCAGCGGATTGTAGGAGGTCACCACCGCGCACTTGCCCTTGAACGGCGTCTTCTGGAACAGGGTGAAATACTTGCACGCCTCGTAGATGCTGGAGGCCACCAGGATGGCGTTGCCCCGTTCGCTCGACAGGCGCGGCTTGACGCTGAAGTCGAAGATGATGTCGCTCACCACGCGATCCATCCGCGAGCTGGGAGCTGAGCACCTGCTGCATCGTGCCCCACTTCTTCTTCAGCTCGTCCTTCTGCCAGTCGTTCAGCCCTTGGTCTTGGCCTCGAACCAGGCATCGATCTTCTCCTGCGGAGCCAAGGCGCTGATCGATGTCCCGCGCCTCGTAGATGAGATCGAGCACGACCTCGTCCTCGACGCCCTCGCTGAACTTGTAGGTGTGGATGTAGCCGCCGAAGACCTCCAGGCTCGTCGCTCGGTCTTTCGCCAGCAGCGGCGTGCCGGTGAAGCCGATGAAGACCGCGTTCGGCATCATGGCCTTCATCACCCGGTGCAGCTTGCCGCTCTGGGTGCGGTGGCACTCGTCCACGAAGACGAACACCTCGCCCACGGTCGGGCTCGGGCTGGGCTTCCAGCTCTTTGATGAAGGCGTCGAAGTCGTCCACGTCCTTGCGCCCGAACTTGTGGACCAGCGAGCAGAGCAGGCGCGGCTTGGCCTGGCCGAGCTGTCTCATCAACTCACGGCCGCTGCTGGTGCGCTTGATCGGCTCACCTGCCTCTGTGAAGACACGCTCGATCTGCTTATCCAGCTCGTCGCGGTCGGTGATGATGGCGACGCGGGCGTTGGGATTGTTCTCCAGGATCCACTTCGCGAGCAGCACCATCACGATGCTCTTGCCGCTCCCCTGCGTGTGCCAGATGATGCCGCCCTTCTTCTCGCGCACATGTGCCTGCGCGGCCTTGACGCCGAAGTACTGGTGCGCCCGCGGCAGCTTCTTTACGCCGCCGTCGAAGAGCACGAAGTCGTGCATCAGCTCGATCAGCCGGTCCTTGCGGCACATCTTGAGCAGGTACTTGTCCAGCTTGAAGCGGCTGTTGTCCTGCTTCGTCTTCCTTCCACTTGAGGAAGTACTTCTCCGGCGTGCCGATGGCGCCGTATTGCAGCCCCTCGGAGTCGTTGCCGGCGAAGAGGAACTGCACCGTGCTGAAGAACCAGGCGTTGAACTCCGGCTGCTGGTTCGAGAGGCTCTGGCGGATGCCGTCGCCGATGCTCGCGCGGCTGTTCTTCAGCTCCAGCACGCCGACGGCGATGCCATTCACATACAGCACGATGTCTGGCCGCCGCTCGTGGTTGCCCTTGAGCGTCACCTCCTCGGCGATGGCGAAGTCGTTCTTCTCCGGCTCCTGCCAGTTGATGAGGTGGACGGTCTCCGTGACCTTACCCGCCTCGATCTTCACCGGCACGCCGTAGCGCAGCAGGCTGTAGACGGCCTGGTTGTTGCCGTAGAGCGTGCGGCCGTGATTGTCCGCCTCGGTGCGGAGCTTGTGGAGTGCGACGCCGATCTGGCCGGCGTGTAGCCGCCCCGGGTCAGCCAGTGCCGAGAGTAGACCCTCCTCGATGTTGCTGTTGCCGTCGCGGTCGGTCCAGTCGCCGAGGTAGCGGTAGCCCAGCTCGTCGCGGAAGAGGGCGAGGACGCGGTTCTGGGTGGCGCGTTCGGACTGGCCGACGCTACTCATGCACCTTCTCCTTCAGCAGCTTTGCCTTCAGCAACTCGCCTTTGGCCGTGAGCCGGTATTGCTGCCGGCTGCTTTGGGATTGTCTAAGAGGGTCATTTCCAAGATGCCAGCCCTCAACGCAGGAACCAGGTAATGCTTTCTGAAGTTCTCCCTGTGTAGAAGGCCTAGTGCCTGCTGGGCCTGCGCGCGACTCATCCGCCCATCGAACTCCAGCACCAGCCCTCAACTTGCGCGGTGACCTGCGCGGTGACTTGCGGTGATTCCCATGTGACTTGGTCGGTGACTTGCAGGTCGCTTGGTCGGTGCCCGAGAAGCGGAACTTGAGGAAGGCCGGTGACCAGGCGTTCCGGGCAGCCGTGTTCCTGGCAGGCTTGGCGGATCATGTCGATTCCACGGCCCCAGGATCCTTGCCGAAGAGCAGCAGGGCCGCCCGTCGGAGCAGCTCACCGCCGTCCAGGCGTAGCTTGTCGATCAGAGCGGCGTCGGATTCCGTCAAGAGGTCGTCGGCCACCCGCCCGCTGCGCTCGGCCAGCTTGCGGAAATGGGCCAGAGCCTGGGGGTCCAGATCTGCCATGCTGAAGCTCGGTACTGGCACCCCGTCCCAATGCTGCCCCTGCTTGCCGAGGAGGAAGCGGTCCAAGGCGGCGCCCTTCAGTTCCTGTTTGGTGCTGCCGCTCCTGTAGTGGTACTCGCCTTTGTAGCTCACCGGGTAGGGATAGGGCTCGACCCGAATCTCGACCAGTTCCTTGCCTCCTGCTCTCCGCAGGTTCACGTCCACCATGATGCCGAGGATGTCCCGCACCTTGTTGGGAATCTCCTCCATGAGCTTCGTGGCGTCTTTGACGCCGACGGCAACACCTCGGTCATCCCGTCCGATGACCAGATGGCCTCCCTCTGCATTGGCGAAGCCACAGATCCACCGGAGGTAGTCATCCCGCCAGGAGCTCTTCCATTCGACCTGCTGGCTTTCCTTCATACCAGCCGAATTCTCCCGGTCAGCAGCTCCTGCATCATGCATTGCTTGATCTGGCGGGCCTTGGCGAGCTTCGCCTCCAGCGCGCTGATCTCGGTGTCCATGTCGGAGAGGATGGCGGCGATGGCGGCTTGTTCGGCTTTGGTAGGCGGGAGGGGTATGGCAACGTTGCGAAGAATATTCTGATTGAGGGACGGCATGGTCGTTCCGATTGCATTTTGGAGCAGCCAGTTTTGAACGCGTGAACTACGAAACTGGAGCGCAAGATACTCGGCGTGACTATCTAGCGATGGGCGAATGCTGATTCCATCCGAACCAAGAAACCAGCCGTCCTGCTGCTGCCGGATCAGAGCAGACCTCTCTACTCCGCCCTTCCGGCCAAATACGACATCACCTCTCCGGAGGACATATTGAGGAAGTCTCCGTGTTACGGCTACCGACACACGCGGCGTGTGCTCTGTGATTCGCAGAAATCCTTCACGAATCTCGCCAACAGAAATCAGTGGAACCCCATCGCCCCCTGAGTATTCGTGAGCCTTAAGTAATGTGCCGAAAGGTCCAGTCTTGATCGCGGCGAATTCGTGAATCGACTTCACTTCCCACTCCTCCGGAATCACTCCCACCTCGGTCTGCTTGTATCCATGCTTGATCTCAAAGCCCGGCAGGCGCTTCTTGCCGGTGAGCAATTCCTGCATGGTGCCTTGTTTGAGCCGGTGCTTCTTGGTGAAGAATTGCTCCAGTGATTCGATGAGTGCATCCGCATCGCTCAACGCCGCGGCGATGGCTTCTTGTTCGACTTTGGAGGGAAGAGGTATTTTGAGCGCTGCCAAGCGCCCCGAGCCTAGATGAGCAATGGAGGTTGTCTGCAGTGCGATTGATGCAAAGATCCCAGTTCTCAGATACTGCTGGAAGACGAGCTGAGCGAATTTTGGACAAATGAAGTGTCCCGCGCGGAACCGGACTAACGTATTTTGAAGCAACAGTCCTCAGGTTTGCCTCTATAGATTGCACTCCGACCTACAAGTTCGATACTTTGACCTTCGTTAAGCAGGATGTCATCATCCTTGAGCCGAAAGCGCTGCTTTTCGGCCGGCGAGAACGGCATCTCGAGAACATCTTCTGTGTCGATAAAGCCGTCGAACACATTAGCAACCCTTAGGTACTTGCTCAGTTTTCCCCTATAGTGAGGCGACCGTTGGCGTCCTCCAAGCACGTCCCCTGCTTCCCCTACGCGCTTCGCCTCCCAATCCTCTGGAATTACCCCCACCTCGGTCTGCTTATAGCCGGGCTTCACTTCCATGCGAACCCCATCCTTTCGAGGTGGCGGTTCACCTTGGCCTCCAGTTCGGCCATATGGCTGGCCATCTGCGGCAGCGGAGTTTCGTAGCGCTCGGCCAGCTCCTTCACGCGCTGGGTGAGCTGCTGGCTCACGCGGTTCACCTCGCCATGGATGGCGTCATCGAGCGCGGCAAGCCACTTGTCGTCCACAACCAGTGTCTTAATCTCGGACTCGGTGAGCTTCGGATACTTGGTGTAGGCCTGGGTGTCGAGCGCGGTCTCGGCCTCCTTGAGGCGCCTCTTGAGGCCGGCCTCTTCTCCGTTGAGCTTCAGCCATTCGTTCAGCACGGCGGCTTCGTCTGTCGCGTCCTTGTCGTCTTGGATCTCTTTTAACCGGCCAGCGACGTTGGCCTTGTTCACCTTGTCGAAGTTCGGCAAATGCCCCGTCCTCACCGCTGTGTTCTTCCTCCATCTCTGTGAGGCGGGCGGTGAGGCCATCCAACTCGATGGCTAGCTGATCGATGACCGCCTGCTCCTTGGAGAAGTAGCGAGCGACCATCAGGGCCTTTGGGATGAGGTCGCAGGTCCAGCCCTTGTCCTTCTCCTTGCCCTTCTTGTCCTTCTCAATGATGCGGCAGGTCTTCGCCTTCCAGCCGTCGGCGGCGATCAGGTAGCAGTCATCCTGCATAGTCTCGGTCCAGTAGTCCATCAGGTTTTGATAGACGTCATACGAGTCGATGAGCGGCTTGCCGGCGTAGTGGGCGAGCAGGCCCTCAGCCAACTCCGTGATGACCTCCTTGGGATGGCAGCCGGCCTGTAAACCCTTGAGGGTCGCGCCACGCTTCTTCCGCCAGGCGGCGAAATGGCCGTTCATCCCGGCGATGAAGGAGGCGAACTCGGGATGCTCGTAGATGGCGGATTTGAGGGCTGACTTCTCCACGGTGAGGCTGAGGTAGCCTTGGCGGCGTTTCTTGAACAGGCTGTGCCGGAGCTCGGGGCAGACGTCCCAGTAGCGCTCGAGCGCATCGACATCGGCGGCGGGGATGCCGCCCCGCAGGTGGCCCTCAATGTCTTGCATATCCTCGGGCGTCTGGCTGTCGATGTAGCGCGGCAGGTTGAGGTTGAACTCGTTCTTTTCGATCTCTGTCAAAGGGAACCATGCGCGCGTACTTCGGGACGTCGAGCCGCTTGTTGAAGACGTCCACGATCTTGTGGATGTCCATGTCGCGCAGGCGGTTCTTGGGGCCGTCCTTCAGGAAGCCGCCGCTCGCGTCGATCATGAAAATGCCTTTGCGAGCCTGGGCGTCCTCTTTGTCGATGACCACGATGCAGGCGGGGATGCCGGTGCCGTAGAAGAGGTTGGGGGGGAGTCCGATGATGCCTTTGATGTAGCCCTTGCGCACGAGGGCGCGACGGATATCGGCTTCGGCGTTGCCGCGGAACAGCACGCCGTGCGGCAGGATGCAGGCTCCTTTGCCGGTGTTTTTCAAGGAGCGGACGATGTGCAGCAGGTAGGCGTAGTCGCCCTGCTTGGCGGGCGGCACGCCGAAGGGCTTGAAGCGCTCGAAGGGGTCGTTCAGCGGATCGAGGCCGTTGCTCCAGCGCTTGTCGGAAAACGGCGGATTGGCGACGACGTAATCGAAGATCTTGAGGTCGCCGCTCCTGAACCTGGGATTGGCCAGCGTGTTGCCCTGCAGGATGATGGCGCCGGGATTGTTATGGAGGATCATATTCATCCGGGCGAGGCCGCTGGTGGCGGCGTCCTTCTCCTGCCCGTAGAGCGTGACGGCGGTGCCGGCCTCGTCGGCCACCTTCAAGAGCAGGGAGCCCGAGCCGCAGGTGGGGTCGTAGACGGTGGTGGCGGCGCTGGTCCTCGCGTTCCGGATGCCGAGGATCTTCGCCATGATCCGGCTGACCTCGGCGGGGGTGTAGAACTGGCCCTTGCTCTTGCCACTCTCGGTGGCGAAGTGCCGCATCAGGTACTCGTAGGCGTCGCCCAGGATGTCGTCGCCATCGGCGCGGTTCCGGGAGAAATCGAGGGCCGGGTTCTCGAAGATGGCGATCAAGTGGCTGAGCCGGTCCACCATCTCCTTACCGCTGCCGAGCTTGGCGGCGTCGTTGAAGTCCGGGAAGTCGGAGAGTTGGTTGGCCTTGGCCAGCGGGCCGAGGATCTTCTTGTTGATCTGGTCGCCGATGTCGCTCTTGCCTTTGAGGGCGACCATATCCTTGAAGCCGGCGCCGGGCGGGATCTTAATCGGGGCGTAGGGCCGACCGGCATATTTGTCGCTGACGTACTTAAGGAAGAGCAGGACGAGGACATAGTCCTTGTACTGGCTGGCGTCCATACCGCCGCGCAGCTCGTCGCAACTTTGCCAGAGGGAGCTGTAGAGCTCGGATTTCTTGAGAGCCATCTTAAGCGGTGAAACCGAGGTGGGGAGGTGTACGAGGGTCGTTCATGGGCTGTCTCCTCTGCCGTGCCATCCCGTGTAGAGGGTTTCCGTGGATCAGCGCTCCTGCTACGGCAACTGGAGGAAATGCCGGAGCGTTGCGCGTAAGTTCTTCACCAGCATCGATTTCGCCATATCGTACGTTTGACCGCCGAACGCGTCAATCGGGTGTCGGGCGGCGGCTCCCCAACCCGCCTCACCAAAGAAAAAAATTTTCCTCCCGCGAATTTGTCGCTTTCTCGGCCCCTCACCTGAGACACTCCACTCGTGAGCCGAAGAGACCTCCTCCGCACCCTCCATCGGGCCGTCAACTCTCCGTCCTTCCGGGCGCGGGGATAAAGGCACACGTGTCAAGGGGTTAGGAGTAAAATTCGTCGTTCAGGAAGACCAGACGGCAAAATTTTGGACGAAAGGGATTGACTTATACCTTGGAAGAGGTACTATGCACCTCGTTCGAAGGGAACAGCCGGGCCGATCGGCCCACGCTTTCCGGGCAAGGGAGCCCGGGAACGCACCGCTCCCAAGGAGGGCGATGACGGATCGCACACAGGAGACGACCGAACAGCGATTTGAACAGCGATTTGAACAGGGCGACGACAGAAGTGGAAGGTTGGAGGAGAGCTCTCGGATCAGGAGAGCCCCCCTCCGAAGTGCACCGGAAAAAGGTTGTACCCCTTAACCCGGCTACGGCGAGCGCGCGGCATCTCAATCCCGAGGACCGTGCGCGTCTACGAGAGACAGCTCCGTAGCTTACTCCAAACCAGAGGAGAAGCAAAATGAGCAGCAAGGAAACCACCCCGTCCGTGACCCCCGTGACCCCGCCCGTCAATCCTGCCAAGGGCAACAAGCGCGGCCAGACGACCCTGGCCGCGGAGATCGACCGCTGGCAGGCGCTGGCCGACAACCTGGCTCCGCAGGTCGAGCAGATGCCGGCGCTCAAGGATGCGTTCGCGCAGTTCCAGAGCGTGCTGGCGACGGCGAAGGCGGTCCGCAATCAGATCAACACGTTGCGGGCGAACACCGACATGGCCGTCGCCGAGCGCCAGCAGATGCTCGTGGACGGCGGGAATCTGTACTCCCGACCTGAGCCTCGGCCTGCAGTTCCTCCATGGGGCGCGGAGCCCCCGCCTGCGCGAGTTCGGCCTGAAGCCGCGGCGAGTGGCGCCCGGCCGGCCGCGCAAGACGCCGACCCCGACCCCGGTGCCCCCGCCGACGACCGAGGTCACCACGACTCCGGCTCCCCCCGCGAGCCCGGTGAACCCGGCGATTCCCGCTAAGTAGCTTAAGTAGCCGCAGACAGGGGGGCCGTCCGGCCCCCCTGTTTTCCCCCGCCGCGCGGACCGCCCTGTAACGTTTCCGGATTCCCCGCGCCCACTAGCAACAGTCGTCTCGCAAATGCCGCGGCTCGTGCCGCGGAACTGCTGCTCGCGAAGACGCATCGACGAATCGGTAAGAGGAGGTGCGCCCAGTGCTCATCCCGAGCGAAGGTAGGCCGTCCCTGGCGGACGTTTTAGCGGCCCTGGTGCAGGGGCTGACGGACGAGCTCGCCGGGCTCCCCCCGCCGGCGCCGGCGATCACCGTCCTCGGCGCCGTGGAGCAGCCGGTCGGCCTCTCGGGACTCGTGGGCTACACGGATCCGGAGGGGCTCCTGCCGCCGGTCGCGGTCAAGGGCGGGCGCCTCGCCACCTCCCTGCGGATCGCGGTCCAGGGGAGCGATCCGGCCCATGCCGACGCCGCGGTCTTCGGCCTCCATGGCCGGCTCCTCGGGGCCCGCGACCCCCTGCTCGCCAAGGGCTTCCTCCGTCTGGACGCCGGCGAGCTCACCCCTCCCGAGCCGATATCGCCGGGGACCGACTGGCGGCGGACCGCTTCCTACCAGGCGCTTTTCGAGTACAGCTATCTCGATACCGACGGCGCCAACGGCATCATCACCCGCATCCCGGTCGAGGCCGATCCCGAGACCCTGGGCTCGCCCGACGCCGAGATCAAGACCGTCGTGGGCTCGACGGTCCGCTGGGCGGCCGTGGAGCAGCCGGCGCTCGTCGTCCGCGGCCCGGGGGGCGTCGGCCGGCTGTCGGCGTTCGCCTACCTCCCCGTCGGCGCGCCGGACCTCCCGGTCACCGTCACCGTCTTGCGCACCTTCACCGGGGCGACCGGGGCGCCGGCCGCGGCCGCCGACCTGCAAGCGCTTGCCGCCGCGCCGCATGCCGCGGTGAGCTTCGCGACCCTCGGCGGCTTCCTCGCCGCGCTCCCCGATACCGGCGACGCCATCGAGCTCGGCGACGTCGACCCCCTGCACCTTCCCGACCCGTATGCGATCCGCACCCGTGCCTTCTCCCCGGAGATCGCGCTCGCCCGCTCCATCGACCGTCTAGAGATCTCCGCTTCGCCGGCCAGCGGCTGGAGCGGCGCCGCCGCGGTGCTCTATCTGCGCGCCACGGGAGCCTGAAGGACCGAAGGAACGAAACCTTTACTACTGGGCTAAAGGAGACCAGCAAGCATGGCCGAAACAGTGTTACCAGGCGTTTCCATCGAGGTGCGCGACGAGGGGCTCATCATCCCGCTGGGAGTCACGGTGGGCAACCTCGGGGTGGTGGGCACGGCGAGCAAGGGGCCGCTCGGCGTCCCCACGCTCGTCGGCAGCTACGGCGAGGCGCGCGACATGTTCGGAGACTACGACGCATGGCAGGGCGGCACCCAGAACGAGCTCACCCTCGTCCGGGCGCTCGAGCTCGCCTACCGGCACGGGGCCTCGACGGTCTTCGCCGTGCGGGTGGCTTCCGCCAACGCCCACCAGGCGACGTTCGCGGTCAGCGCCGGCGGCGGCGTCACCGCGGTCAAGCTCGAGGCCCTCTCCGCGGGGACCTGGGGCAACGACATCGGGGTCAACGTCTCGCCGGCCGCCGAAGGTGCCTTTGTCAGCGAGACGATCGCCGGCCCGGCGCCGATCAACCTCGCCCGCACCCCCGACCCGGCCAGCTCGCGCAACCGGGTGCGGGTCCACCTCGGGGCGACCGGGCAGACCCGGGTCCTCCCCGTCGTCTCCGGGGCGCCCGCGGCGGGCCAGGTCGCCTTCGGTCCGGGCAAGACGCTCTCCTTTTTCGCCGGCGAGGAGCCGAAGGCGGGGGACAGCGTCCTCGTCTCCTACGTCGTGCCGACGGCGGACAGCCGCAAGGTGACGCTCCTCTACAACAACACGAGCGAGGTCTATACCGTGGCCGACGGCCAGCATCTGCTCGACCTGCTCGCCGCCCCAGCCTCGCCCTCGGTTTTGGCGACCGGCGCGGGCGGCGGCGGCATCGACCTCACCAAGCTCCCCGAGAGCTACGCCGCGACCGACGAGTTCCACCAGTTCGGCCACGGCACCGACACCCCCGGCAGCAACGGCGAGGACGCCGACACGACGCGCTACGACGCCGGCTTCGACCTGCTGCTCAACGAAGAGGTACACCTGATGGTGGCGGCGGGCCAGGACGACGTGAGTTACGGCGCCCAGCTCAAGGGGCATTGCGAGTCGGCCTCCTCCGACACTTTCCAGCACGAGCGGATCGGGATCCTCGGGAGCCGCTTGAACGCCACCTTCGATCAGATCCGCGGTCACCACTTGGACAGCCCGCGGATCGTCTTCGTGGCCCCGGGCATCAGCACCACCGACGCCGCCTCCGGCCAGCCGGTCGTGCTGCCCGGCGCCTACGCAGCGGCCGCCATCGCCGGCATGCTCTCCGTCGTCGACCCGCAGGTGAGCCTGACCAACAAGGTGCCGTCGGTCGCCGGCCTGGAGGCGCGGTTCAATCTGCCGCAGCTGGCGCAGCTCGTCGAGGCGCGGGTCCTGGCGCTCGAGGAGCCGCGCGGCCAGGGCGTCCACGTGGTCAAGGCGATCACCACCTCGACCAACACCGCCTGGGCGCAGATCACCACCCGGCGGATCGTCGACTACGCCTCCTACGGCGTGCGTTCCGCCGCCCGGCCGTTCATCGGCCGCTTGAACAACGAGCGGGTGCGCGGCGCTCTGCGCACTTCGATCAACGGTTTTCTCGTCGGCATGGTGGACGACGAGATGCTGATCAGTTACGAGCTCAACGTCTCCGCCACCCGGGACCAGGAGATCCGCGGCATCGTCATGGTGACGATGGTCCTCCGGCCGGTGTTCAGCATCGACTTCATCAAGGTCGTCATCTTCCTCCAATAAGGAGATCCGTATGGCACTCACCGACGTCTACACCGGAGCGAACGGCGCGCTCCTCTTCGTCGCCGGCACCGATCCCGAGGGCGCCGACGCCAACGCCATCCTGAGCCTCGCCGCCTTCTCGTTGACCGAGGTCGGCCGCGTCACCGGTGTCGAGCTCAAGGTCGACACCGATCTAGAGGAGTTCCACGAGATCGGCCAGCGGCACGCGAGCTCGCTCCATCCCGGCAACATCCACATTTACGGCACGATCGACCGCGCTTATGTGAACGGCGCCCTGCTCTATCTGCTCCTCGGGCGCGGCGCCTCTCCCAACGCGGTCGCCGAGCCCTACGTGCAGCCGTCCTTCGCCATGAACCTGGTGTTCCAGAACCCGGCCGCCCCCGGGCACCGCAACGTGATCGACATCACCGGCGTCAAGGTCGAGAACTGGGCCCTCGGGCTCCCGCAGGACGACTTCGTGATGGAGAAGGTGCGCTTCCGGGCCCTGCGGATCGACGTGCGCGACCAGGAGGGGACCGACATCCGGATCCCCGCCTTCCCGGCCTAGGCCCGACGGAGGACGTACGGTATGGCACTTAGCGCGGAAGATCTCCTGGCCGGCGGCGCTCTGACCCACAAGGTCGAGCTCCCCGCCGGCCTCCTAGGCGATGGCGGCGGACCCGCGGACCCGTCTGTCGTCCTCCGGCCGCTCACGGTGCGCGACCTCCAGCGCATCGCCCGGGCGGCGCCGGACGACGAGGCGTTGTCGGCCGCCCTCATGCTGCAGCAGGCGTTGGTCGAGCCGGCGCTCAAGCTCGAGCAGGTGTCGAGCCTGCCGGCCGGCATCGCCCGTTTCCTCGTCGACCGGATCAACGAGATCAGCGGCATCAGCACGCCGCGAAACGCCCTGGAGGAGCTGGTTCAGGCCCCGCTCGCCCGCGCCTGCTTTGTGCTGGCGCGGGAGTTCGGGTGGACGCCGGAGGAGGTGAGCGGGATGACGATCGGTCAGATCCTGCTCTATCTGGAGATGGCCCACCGTGAGGGGGGACGGCCGTGAACCGCTGGCTCCAGACGCTCCAGGCGTTCCGGGCCGCGCGGGGCGCTCTCGCGGCGCTCGCGGGCGGCCGGGCGCCGCGCGTCTTCCGGCGTGGCTTCGAGGGTCAGGTGGGGGCCGCCTCCGGCCTGCGGCGGGGGACGGCCTGGCTCCGCGAGCTGGCCGCGATCCGGCCCAGCCTGCGGAGCGGGCCGCTCCTCGGCGGCGCTCTCGCCGAGCTGACCGGCGGCGAGCCGGGAGCGGACGCCGCGGCTTCACCCGGCGCCCGGCGTGGGGCGGCCAGGGCCGCGGAGAGCACGGCCGCGGACCGGCAGGGGCGGCCTGCCCTCTCCGTTCCCCCCACGCGGCGTTCCTCTCCGACCTCGCGGGAGTGGGGGAGCGCGCCTCCCCGGGCGGCGGCTCCGGTGCGCTCGGTCCGCCCCGCCCCTCCAGGGGCAACGCGGCGCGATCCCGCAGCGCCCCTGGCTTTTGCCGAGCGGGCGGACCGGGACCTGCTGGAGCGGCTGTCCACCCCGGCCGGAGCGCTCCCCGCCGTCGACCCCGGGAGAGCGGCGGCACCGCGCTCGGCCTCCTTCCCGGTGCCGGTTCCCGGCGGCACCTCGCGACTCGCCCGGAACGCCGCCGCCGAAGCGCTCTGGCGGCGGGAGATGTCCCGGCGAGCTGAGCGGGCCCAACGCTCCGGCCGAGCGGGTGGCCCGGAACGTACGTCGGCGGCGCCAGCGCGGAGCGGGAGGCCGGCGAGGGGAGAGGTCTCCGGAGGACGATCAGGCCCGGCCTCGTCTCTGGAAGCAGGGTCCGGAGAGCGTCCGCTGGCGGCGGACCCCTGGCAGCTCCCCCTGGCCGGCGAGCGAGCGCCGCGAGAGATCCTCGACCGCCTCCGTGCAGCGGGCCGGGACCGCTCGGGCGCCCCGGCTTCCCCAGCTCGGCCGGACCGGTCGGCGCGGTCCACGTTGCCGGCGCTGCCGGCGAGCGATACCGGCGCCGATCGAGCTTCGGCGCCTGCCGGGAGCTCGGGGGCCTGGCCGGCGCCCGCCACCGCGGCCCCCGGCGTCTCCACCGCCGGCCCGGATCTCGCCGCCGGCCCGCTCCTCGTGCCGCCGCCGTCCCTGCCGCCGTTCCTCCAGGTCCACGCCGCCACCGAGGTCGCCCTGCGGCGGCCGGCGGCCGAGGGTCCCTCCGGTCCCGGAATCCCGCCGCGCGCCCCGGCCCTGCTGCCGGAGGACGAGCTGGCCGCCCGTATCGACCGCATCCTGGCTGAAGAGGCCCGGCGGCACGGGATCGACGTTTAGCAGGAAGCGAGCGACGACGATGCGACCCATGCTCGACGATCTGGAGCTGCCGCAGGTGCAGGAGATCCGCACCCACGAGCTGCGCTCGCTCGCCGAGCACAAGCCGCCGGGGATGGCGGGGAGCTTCCTCCAGAACCTCGGCCGGCGGCCGACCCTGCTGCTCCTCTGGGGGGTGGCGAGCGGCGCCGATGCCCGCGCCTTCCTCGCCAAGCTGGAGACCAAGTTCCGCGCCGGCAAGCCGCTGCCGTTCACCGCCGACATCGTGACCGACTCGACGATCGAGAAGGTGCTGGTCGAGGACCTGAAGCTCGACGAGATCGCCGGCCGGCCAGAGCGCTTCACTTACGTTCTCACCCTCCGCGAGCTGATCGAGCCGGTGGCGCCCAGCTCGGTCGGAGCCGGGGCTGGTACCGCCGGCAGTCTCGCGGCTCTGGCGGCGCTCGACTCCGACCTCCTCGCCGAGGCCGCGAAGCTGACCGGCGACCTCGTGGCCGGGCTCGTCGCCGGCCGCGAGCTCGTCGACGCTCTCGCCCGCTTCGTCCCCCAGTTCACCGACCTGCTGGCGCGGCTGCGCCAGCTCGGCCAACCCAACTGACCTCAGAACCTTCCCAGGAGACGACCATGGCCACCACCCCATCGAGCCTGTTCGACGACTTGAAACAGGCGCTCACTACGTTCAAGCAGTTCTTGGACACCAACACCGCCACCCTGAAACCGGCGATCGCCGCCTTGAAGTCGGTCGTGCCGCAGATCGGCGACCTGCTCACCAAGCTGATCGCGCTCATGGACCAGCTCAAAACCGAGATCAACAGCCTGAACGCGGGCGCCGTGGGCGCCGGTTTAGCGACGGCCACCCAGTTCACCAACGCCGCCAAGTCGCTTCTCGACGCGGCGAAGAGCCTGTTGCCCAACGACGCGGCGACGATCGATCAGATCCTCGCCGTGGTCAACGTCGTCAGCTCGCTCCCCTCGCTCGACGCGGTCAAGGCCGAGATCCTCGGCCTGATCGACGCCATCAAGACCGACCTGACGACGCTCAATTCCTAGGATCAAGAGACGCGCGGTTTCGAGGAACGAAGACTCATGGCACCGGTCAAACCCATGCTCGACGGCGTCGAGCTCCCCCAGGCGCAGCGGATCGCTGCCGAGGACCAGGAGGTCCTCGCGCAGCACGCCGTGCCGGCCCTGGAGGGCGACTTCCTCCAGGACCTGGGGCGGCGCGCGACCCGCGTCGCGCTCGCCGGGGTGATGACCGGGCCAGCGGCGGCCGGCGATTTGAAGGGGCTCCGCGAGAAGTTCCGCGCCGCCCAGCCGGTCCCCTTCGTCTCCGACATCGGGACCGCCACGAGCGTCGACCAGGTGCTGATCGAGGAGCTCGGGGTGCGCGAGCTGGCCGGCCGGCCGGCGCGCTTCGAGTACGCGCTCGCTCTCCGCGAGTTCACCCCGCCGCCCGCGGTGACGACCGAGGTGCCGCCGGTGATTCCGCCGCCGCCGGTGCTCGACGAGGTCGGCACTCTGATCGTCGAGGTGATCGTCACCGGCCGGCCGGACTTCGACTTCAGCCTCGTCGCGGTGACGGTCGACGGCACCGACGCCAAGGGCAACCCGGTGTCGCGCACCCTTACGAACCGCGCTGCCAATCTCTGGACCGAGGCCGGTTTCCCGCCCGGCACCTACACCGCCAAGGCGGTGGTGGCGGCGCCTCCGGCGATGTCCGGCTCGGCCGCGGCGGCGGTCCGGCCCGGCCAGACCACCCAGGTGACGATCACCCTCGCCCCCGGCGCCCTGATCGCCCATGCCTTCGTCGTCCACTACTGGTTCGACAAGGCGTTCGTCGAGCCCTGCCTGCGCGAGGTGCTGCGGCGGGTGGCGGCCTACTCGGACGCCCACCCGGACGAGAAGTTGGTGATCGTCGGCCATACCGACCTCGTGGGGAGCGACGAGTACAACCAGTCGCTCTCCGAGCGCCGGGCGCGGGGCTGCTTCGCCTATCTGACCTTCGGCCGGGATCGGACGGCGGCGACCGCCGAGTGGAACGAGCTGCGCAAGACCTGGAATCACGCCCTGCCGAGCGTCCAGGACTCCTGGGGCACCCGCGAGGTGCAGTACCTCCTCCAGGACCTCGGCCACTACACCGGCAACATCGACGAGGTCCACGGTCCGGCGACGGACGCCGCCATCCGCGCCTTCCAGACCGACAGCGGCCTGCCGCCGAACGGCACGCTCGACGAGGCGACCTGGCAGAAGATGGTCGCGGCCTACATGGAGCAGGACTCCCTGGCTCTTCCCGAGGCCCGCTTCCTCAAGAACGCCAACCCCGCCAAAGGCTGCGACGGCGGCATCGTCAAGTGGCTGGGCGCCGGCGAGCAGGCGCCGGTCAAGAACACCCAGGACGCCTGGCGCCCCAACCGGCGGACGGAGCTCCTCTTCGTCGCGACCGATCACTTTCCCTGCCCGGTGGCGCCGCCGGTGACTCTCGACCTCCCGGCCGTCGCCGGGGGAGGCGCCGGACCCGCGACCTGGTGCCTGGGGCTGGGCAACCCTGGCCCTAACCCTAACCAGCGCTACTGCTTCGCCACCCGCGATCCGCAGCAGCAGGACAAGTGGCTGGTGACCCCGGCCGAGCCGGGGAAGGTCCACGCCCAGGGGACGATCACCTTCGACGATGGCACGCCGGTCGCCAATGCCCGCTATACCCTCCTGGCGCCGGACGGCGAGTTCCTGCACACCGATGCCAGCTGGCAAGGCCGACCTCGGCGAGCGCCCGAAAGGCGAAAAACGCGGCCGGGGGATCCCCAATCGGGCCGGCGCCGACGGTGGCTTCAGCTATCCCAAGGAGACCCTGGAAGGGGTCTACATCCTGGAGATCCTCGGGTTGACGGCGCCCCAGGTGGCGCGCTCCACCGACGAGGCGGCCGACGATGCGATCGGCAACGTCGTCTGCTTCCGGCTCGACGCCGCCCCGCCGGCCCCGACCTCGGCCCCGGTCCAGGAGGGCCTGGTCACGGCCCCCGGCCCGGCCGCTCCGGCGGGGAAGGGCGGCATCGTGCAGTCCGCCCCGGCGCCGCAGACTCCGGTCGACCCGCAGCTCACGGCGCCCGCGACCACGGTAATGGTGAAGCGGAGCTACACGAACCCCGGCCGCCTGCCGATCACCCTCCACACCAGCCACCACTTCCGGCGCGACGGGACGCTCAGCCGCTCCGATACCACCACCATTAAGCTGTTCACCGCGCGGACCGGCGGCAGCGAGCTGCAGTTCAACGGTACCGACAACGTCTTCTCCGGCGGCCGTCTCTCCGCCACGGGCGGGGTGCAGCTCTTCGCCGAGAGCGCTACGCCGAGCAACACGGCCGGCGAGTACGTCCTCACCCTCACCCTCGCCGCCGGCTCGACCCCGGTGGGGCCGCCGGCGACCCTCGCTCTCACCGCGGTGCGGTTGACTCTCGACCTCTTCGCGAGCCCCGCCTCCCCCAACACCGCGCCCGTGGCCCTGCCGCAACCGCCCAATCCAGCCCCGGCCGCGGGGACCGCCACCGACAAGTGGTTCGGCGGCCGGGCGGTGAGCCAGCAGGATGCCGGGGGGAGCCAGGAGCGGGCGAAGCTCGTCGTCGCCCGGGCGGAGCCGTTCGACTTTGCCGGGAACCTCGTCCTGCGCCAGGTGCAGGTCACCGGCACCACCCTCGGCAAGCCGGCGAACCGGCTGCGGCTGTTCGACAACGCCATTCCGACCGCGGGCGAGACGGCGCACAACAACCCGTTCTCATTCGCCGCCCCCGGCATCCTGGGCCAGACCTTCTTCGTCGAGGGCACGACCCTCAGCGGCTCGCCCCGCGACACCGGCTTCGAGCTCGGCATCGACGGCGGCGAGGCGGATGGCGACAGGGTGGCGCTCACGGTCGGCGTGGGAGCGACGATCACGATCGCAGCGGCGCTCCGCGCGGTAGTGGTCAAGAAACCGAACACCAGCCCAGCGCGCCAGCTCCTCACCCTGCGGACGACCAGCGCTGTCAACCGTGCGGCGACCCTTACCCGCTCGGGCAACACCGGTGCCATCCAGCTCTTCGACGCCCTCGTCAACGGCAATCCGATCGTCTTCGACGGGGCGAACCAGGCGACGATCCCGGGCAACGGCCTGGCAGCCGGGGTGCAGCTCTTCGCTGCGGGGGTGGCGGCGAGCGCTACAGTGGACGACTACCAGCTCACCCTGACCCTAGGTTCCGGCAATCCGCCCGCCGGAGTGCCGACGACCGCCAAGCTCACCGCGGTCGAACTCACCCTGAACGTGGCCCTGAGCCGCACCGCTCCGGGTATTAACCCGACCGTGATGACCGCCGCCGACAAGCTGGCGATCGGACGTTTCGTTCAGGTGGCGGACTTGAATTCGAGCCACGAGCGGGCGATCCTGACCGTCCTCCCGCCGGTCCCCGCCGGGTTCTCCGCCAACCTGGTCTTGACCGCGCTCACCCCGGCGGTACAGCTGTTCGCCAGCGAGATCCCGGCCGACGGCCAGGCCCCCCTCGTTTCACCTCATACCTTCCCGAGCGTCCTCACGACGGTGGGTCCCGGCGGCGCACCGTTCTTCGTCGAGGCGAACGCCGCCAGCGCCGCGGCCCGCGACACCGGCTTCCAGCTCGGCATCGCCGGCCTCGAGAACGACGGCGATCGGGTGCCGATGACGGCGGTGCAGCTCGACGTCGCCGGAGACAACCTCGCGGCGACCCCGGCCCTCGCCGCCGTCCGCTTCGGCCTCTGGGACAACGCCTACGACGCCGCGGGCAACGTGCGCGCCGACTTCATCGACAACGACCGGCGGCGCATCCATTTCCGGATCGCCGACCCTGCCGCCGGAGCTCCCATCCAGCTGGCATGGAAGACGCTCAAAGCCGACCTGACGGACGACGACGCGCCCGCTCAGCAGCTGCTCACCCTGCCAGCGGTAGCCGGGAGCCCAGGCCGGTTCGTATCGCCGGGCGTCATGCTGGTCAGCGGCGACCTGGTCGGCGACGTCACCGACGCGGCGCAGCCGACCCCGCAGGCTCGCGGCACGAACGACCATCGCCTGCGCCTGGCGGCGATCGACGGCTTCGTCCGCGCCCGCTTCCAACCCTCCCCGGGCCAGTTCCACCAGATCACGGTCCCGGTCTTCGATCGCACCCCGGCGTTCACCACGACTTCGACGACCAACGTCGCCGTCGGTTCCCAGGTGGTAACGCCAGCCGCGATGTCGGGGACGGCTCCGAACGGCTCGCCCTTCGCGATCAAGGTGGGCTCGACACTCCTCATCGACAGCGGCGCCAACCTGGAGCAGGTACGGGTCACGGCGGTCACGGGGACGACCTTTACCGCCGCCTTCGCCAATGCCCACAACGGCGCTGCCGCGCCCTTCCCGATCGCCGGCAGGAGCGAGCGGCGGCGGGTGAGTGTGCGGGTGGTGCGATACAACAACCCCGCCGATGCGACCTACCTCTCGGCCACGGATGCCAATATCAAGGACCAGTTCGAGCATGCCAATCGGCGCTGGCGCCAGACGGGCCTGCAGGTCGATCGCCTGGCGACCCAGGATCGGCAGATCCCGGCCGGAGCGCTCAACGCCGTCCAACGCTTCCCCTTCGTCCATCCGAATGGCGCCCAGGAGCAGGCGGTCTTCGGCGACCTCGTGCCGATCACGCCGGACAACACCCTGACGGTGGTCTTCGTCCACCTCGACCCAGCGGACGGCGTGAACGCTTACGCCGCGATCCTGCAGACTCTCCCCGCCCCTGTGCCCGCCGGCGGTACCGCGGCCATGGACGACCGCTTCTTCATCTTCGTCAACAGCCGTCTCGACCCCAATTTCGAGACCCTCGCTCATGAGCTGCATCACGTACTGTTCAACCGCTTCGACGGCCCTGCGGACAGGAGGTTCTTCACCTTCAACACGACGGCGCCCAACAATTTCGGGCTTGCGCTGCCGGACGTGCGGGTATACCGGCGCATCCAGACCCTGCACACCGCCGATCCGAACAACGACCCGAACGACGACAACACGTTCAACTGGCAGCGCCGGCAGCGCACGGCGGGCCTGCGCTTCCCGGTCGCCGGCAACTTCAACCCCGCGGCGACGGCGACGACCGGCAACCGGTTCACCGGCGACTTCTAGAAGAGGCCAAGAGACATGGACGAACCTGAGACGGTGAAAACGGACATCCTGACGATCGTAGGGGGGCATTTCAATCCGGCCGCCCTCGGCCCCGAGGCCTACGAGGCGACCCTCGCCAGGGTGCGCTCCCGGCCAGACGAGTACCTGGATGCCTTCGAGGAGATGTTCTCGGGCGTCCGCTTCGACCCGCAGGCCCAGTCGAGCCTCTACCTGGCAGGGTTCCTCAAGTACCTGCGGGACCTCGCCCCAGAGCGGGTGCGCAGCCTGGTCGAGCACCTGCTGAAGCAGTACGACGCAGTGCTCGTCGTCTTCGATCAGATCGCGGACAAATCGATGCTCGATCGAATGCTGCCCAGTGCCTCGGCCGATTTCCTCTTGCGTCTGAACGATCGGCGGGAAGGGCTGCAGCGGCTGCTTCAGCCCTGAGGACAGGAAGCCATGCTGACCCCCGCCTACAAGCTCACCCTCGGCCGCCAGGTCGTCGACTCGACGAGCCAGCCGCGCGCGAGCACCCTCATCGACTTGCGGGTGGAGCTCGATCTCGACACCCCGGCCGACGGCTTCACCCTGGTGCTGGGGAACGTCGGGAGCCTCGCCGCGGCCCGCGGCGACGCCGTGGCGATCGATCTGGGCTATGCCGACGGCGGCGGTTTCGAGCGGGTGATGGTCGGCACGGTGACGGCGGTCGACGCCAACCTGACGACGACCCGGGTGACCGGGGTCTCCGCGCCGCCGCCCTCCTCGCCCTCTTCGTCGAGCAGACCTTCGAGGCGAAGACCGCGGGCGCCATCGTCCGCGACCTCGCCGGCCGGGCCGTCCCAGCGGCGATCGGCGTGGCGCGGGCCGAGGCCGGCATCCTCTTCCCTCTCTACGTCGTCGACGGCCGGCGGAGCGCCTGGCACCACCTGGGCGACCTCGCCGACCTCTCTGGCTTCGACCTCTATGTCGGCGCCGACGGCAAGCTGGTCTTCGAGCGCTTCGCCGGCGGTCCGGTCGCCCATGTCTTCGAGGTCGGCAAGCACGTCCTGGCCCTCGACGTCCTGCGCACCCCACAGCTCGCCTCCCGGGTCGAGGCCTGGGGCGAGAGCCCGACCGCGAGCGCCGGCGACGACGCCGCGTCCTGGCTCACCACCGATTTCAGCGGCTCGCGCGGGGCGAGCGGGCAGGGCGGCTCGCTCCTCCTCCTCGAACGGCCGGCGCTCCGCACCCGGACCGCGGCGGCGACCGCCGCTCTCGCTGCGCTCACCACCGTCGAGCGCCGGACTCTCCGCGGCCGGCTCACCGTCCTCGGCCGGCCCCAGGTCCACCTGGGCGACGCCATCCACCTGCGCGGCCATGCCGACGCCTCGCTCAACACCCTCTTCCAGGTGCGGAGCGTCACCCATCGGCTGACCAAGGCCGCCGGCTTCACGACGACGATCGGCTTTCGCTCGATCGCCGTGCCGGGGAGTGGGGGAGCGGGCGCATGAGCATCGTCGCCACCCTCCAGGAGATCGTCCGCCAGGAGATGCGCCGGCTGCGCGTCGCCGAGCTCGGGATCGTCGAGGCCGTCTATCCGCACGCGGCGGCGGACGACCGCGACAACTACGGCTGCGACGTCAAGCTCAAGAACAGCGGCCTGCTGCTCAAGAAAGGTGCCGATCGCGACCGGTCACATCGGTACCGCCTCCGTGCCCAACGTCGGCGACCTCGTGCTCCTGGTGTTCGACAAGGGCGACATCAACCAGCCGATCGTCGCCGGCCGGCTCTACAACGAAAAGGAGCGGCCGCCCGAGAACCGCCCGGACGAGGTGATCTTCCGGCTGCCGCTCGCGGCGGCCGACGAGAAGACGATCAAGGCGGCAATCAAGAACCACGCCGACGCCGATCCGCCGCGCGAGATCGTCGTCGAGATGCCGCCCAAGATCACCGTTCGGATCACCGACGGCACCGTCCGCGCCACCGCCGGCAAGACCGAGATGCGGTTGGACCAGCCGGACGGGAGCGGCGGCACGGTCACCGTCTTCGCCGGCCGCACCAAGATCACCATGGACCAGGACGGCGACGTCACCGTCGAGGCCGCCGGGGACATGAGCTTCAAGGCGACCGGCGCCCTCTCGCTCGAAGGCCGGAGCGTCAAGATCAAAGGGCAGACGACCGCCGAGGTCGAGGCCGGAACCGACGTCACCCTCCGCGGCAGCACCGGGGCCACGGTCGACGGCGGCGCCGCCGCGACGGTCTCGGGCGCCATGGTGCAGATCCAGGGGAACACGTCGTTCTCCCCCTAAGGAGCCGAGAGGAAACGAGCATGCCAGGACCACCGGTCAGCATCGGAGCAGCGGTCGTCGTCACCCCCGGGGCCACGGGGGCGCCGGACAGCGGCGTCATCATCTTTATCCCGCCGCCGTTCGTCACCGCTGGCGGCATGCCGCTCGCCACCGCGGGCTCGATCTGCCAGATGGTCAACTCGCTGACCGGCGTCCCCTACCCACTGGTCATCGGACCCCTGGCGAGCCTCGGCGTCAGGGTCTCCGGCCAGGCCCTGGTGCGGCTCGGCGACCGCATCCCCTCGCCGCCCGGGATTCTGTTGATCCTCGGGCCGCCGGCGGCGCCGTTCGTCAACGACCTGTGGGGACCCTAGAGGAGGAGAAGAAGACCATGGCCACGAATCCCACGAGCATCCCGTCGATCCCGGAGACCGCCCTTTTCGGCGCCGACCTGCGCCTCCTCGGCAACCTCGACCGGCAGAACAGCCGGGAGCGCGGCAGCGATCTCGCGACCGCCCGGCGGCCCGAGAGCGGCGAGGTCGACCTGGCGCGGCTCTCTGGCGTCGACAACCTGAAGCAGGCGCTCCTCCTGCGCTTCCTCACCCCCTTGGGCGAGATGGCGCCGCTCGGCCATTCCGACTACGGCTCGCGGCTCTCCGAGCTGATCGGCGAGCGCAACACCGAGACCAACCGCAACCGCGCCAAGCTGTTCGTCCTCCAGGCGCTCGCCGCCGAGCCGCGGGTCGCCAAGGTGCTGGCGGTCGACGTCACCACCCAGCGGAGCGCTCCCACGACCGTCGACATCGCCGTCCGGCTCGTCGCCATCTCGGGCGACACGCCGCTCAACCTGGTCTTTCCATTCTCTCTCGCGGGGTGACCGCGCCATGAACGAAGACACTACCTATCTCCTCGGCCGTCCCTACCAGGAAGTGGTCGACGACCTGTTGACCGGGCTCATCGGCGGCGTCGTCAACGAGCCCATCCACTACGACGTCAAGGCCGACCTCTACCACCTGGCCGAGCCGGCGAGCGACGTGCGCTCTGTCACCGGCCTTTTCGGGGAGGACCGCCACTCCTTTTTGAAAGACGTCGACTTCGCCTTCAGCGAGGCCGACAACGCGGTGATCTGGGGCGCCGGCGACCGGCCGAACGACGACAGCACTTTCTATGTCGACTACGCGCGAAAGAACGGCCGCTCGCCGCTTACAGACATCAACGTCGGGAGCGTCAGCCGCACCCTCGGCGAGGCGATCTCCAGAGAGATCGCGACCGTCTACAAGCAGATCGACCTCGCCTACCTCTCGGGTTTTTTAGAGACCGCGACCGGCCGCTCGCTCGACTTAGTCGTCGCTATCCTCGGGGTGACCCGCAAGACCAAGGAGTTCGCCGTCGGCCTCGTCACCTTCTTCCGCGACACGAATGTCGGCGGCATCGCCGGGGCAATCGCCATCCCCGAGGGGACTCTCCTCGCGACCGCCAAGGGCGAGGTGCGCTTCGAGACCACCGAGCAGCGGGTCCTCCAGGCCGGCCAGGCGCGCATCGACGCCCCGGTGCGCGCCGCCGACGGCTTTGCCGGAGACCCCGGGATCGTCCCCGCCGGAGCGATCTCGGCGATGGTGCTGCCGCTCGCCGGGATCACCCGGGTGACCAACTTCGACCCCACCCTCCGGGCCGCCGACGACGAGACCGACCCCGAGCTCCGCGCCCGCGCCCGGGCTGCTCTGCGCGCCCTCGGCAAGGCGACGCTCGCCGCCCTCGACCGGGTGATCCGCGAGGGGCGCGGGACACCGGTCGAGTTCTGGGACCCCAACAGCCCGCCGGCGCAGGCGAGCGATCCGGGGACGGTGGCGATCCTCGTCGAGGCGACCCCCGAGCGCTTCACTAGCCTGCGCGCCGCGGTCGAAGAGACCCGCGCAGCGGGCGTCGTCACCACCCTGGTGGCGCGCTACGTCTACCTCCGGCCGCGCCTGGCGGCCCAGGTCGATCCCGGCCTCACCGCCGCCGGCAAGGAGAAGGTCAAGGCGGAGGTGATCGCCGCCTTCCAGGGCTATGTCGATGGCCTGGGGAGCGGCGAGCCGGCCCTGGGGTCGAAGCTCCTCGCCGCCCTGAGACGGTGTAGGTCACCCATCCGGTCTTCAAGGACGTCCTCGCCGCGAAGAGCGACATCGGCCAGCCGAAGAGCAACACCCTGCTCGACGCTCTGGTCGGCGCCGCCGCGGCGGCCCCGGCTGGCGGCTCGGCGGCGCTCCGCGACGCGCTCGCCTTGGTCCTCGCCAATACCGCCTCGGCCGCTCCCACCGGCGCCCGCATCCCCGACCGCGACCGGGTGCAGTCGCTGGCCGGCGCCGGAGGGGCCCGGGCGAGCGATGCCGAGATCGAGGCCGGCCAGTTCCAGGTCTCGGCGGTGGTCGACGGCGACGCCTGGTGGGTGGTGCTCGACATGAGCCCCAACGACGTCCTTCTGGAGGAGGGTTGAGCGTGGCGACCAAGACCGATCGCATCCTCGGCTATCTCCCCGGCACCTTCCTCGCCGCGGCCGACCCCTCGGCGCTCCGCTCGGTGGCCGGCGCCGCCGGCAACGAGCTGCAGGCCGCCGAGAACAGCCTGGCGGCGGTGATGCGCGCCCACTGGGTGGATCACGCCGACCGCGGCGCCCATCAAATCGACGACCTCGCCCGGATCGCCGCCCTCTACGGCCTGGCGCCGCGGCGCGCCAACGGGGAAGCCGAGGGGGTCGAGGCCTTCCGCGAGCACCTGAAGCGCTACGTCCGCACCTTTCTCGACGGCACGGCGACGGTCGAGGGGATCCTGCGGGTGACCGCCGAGGTGCTCGGGCTGATCCTCGACGACGCGCCTTTGGACGGCTGGTGGCTGCCGGGCAACGAGGTGCAGATCGATGCCGCGCCGGGTGGGGCCGGCCAGACGATCTCGCGGCGCTTCGTCACCCGGGCGACCTTCGCCGACGAGGCGGCGCGCACCCTCCTCGGCTTCGTCTCCCGGGCCGCCCAGGGCACCGCGGCCACCCATGCCCGACTCGCCGGCCGGCGCGATCTCTCCCGCGGCGTCGATCTCTCCGCCGGCAGCCGGCTGCGGTTGACGGTCGACGGCGGGCCGGTGGTGGTGGCCGATGGCGCCGGGGCACGGCCGCGGACGACCCTCCTCGGCGAGGTGACGAAGGCGATCAACCTGGCCCTCCAGGCGGCCACCCCGGGCCTTCCCGACGTGGCCTTCGACGCCGGCGGCTTTCTCGCCCTCGTCTCGCCGACCGCTGGGCCGGCGAGCCGGATCGTCCTCGTCCCCCCCGCGGTGGGGGAGACCGACATCCGCCGCACCCTCTTCGGCGCCGCCCCGGACGTCGCCACCGGCAGCGCCGCCGCGCCGGCCGCGATCACCGGCGAGGCCGACCTGCTGAGCCCGGTCGACCTCGCCGATCGGCCGTGGCTCCGGCTGGCGGTCGACGGCGGTGCGCCGTTCGCCGTCCAGGTTGCCGGCGCCGCCCCGGGTAAGACCTTCCTCGACGAGGTGGTGGCGGCCCTCAACGCCCAGGCTGCCGGGCGTCGCCACCGCCACTGCCGACGACCGGCTGCGCCTCACCTCCCCGACCGCCGGGGAGGCGAGCCGGATCGAGGTCCTGCCGCTGCGCTACCTGGAGGTCCAGGAGTATCCGCCGGAGCCCGCCTCGGCCCGCTTCACGGCGCTCCACGGCGGCCGGCTGACGATCCTCGAGCGCGGCGCCGCCGACGCCTCGGCAACGGTCGAGATCCGGCCGCCGCACGGCGCCTTCGCGCCGGGGCTCGCGAGCCTCGCCGGCGGCTGGGAGGTGCGGGTCTGGGGTCGCCCTCGCCCCGGGCGAGGCGGCGAGGCTCTGGGTCGAAGCTGTACGGTGGCAAGCTGCGGGCGGCGCGGGTCGCCGCGGACGGCACCCTGACCGCGCTGCCGGACGCCGCGGTCCTGGTCCGGCCGCTCGCAGCCGGCCTCGCTCTTCCCCCGCTCTCCCTGCCCCGCGGCCGCTCGCAGTGGCTCTACCTGGACGGCGGCGGTAGCCGCTTCGACGCGGCCCGCTTCAACGCCGCCCGTTTCGCCGGCCCGCCGAGCGAGGCGCCGGGGGTGTTCGACGTCTCCCGCTTCCACCCCGCGCCAGGGCCCCTCCAGGCGGTGTTCGCGGGGGCCGGAGATCCCGCCGCGCCGGCCGCCGAGGTCACCGTCGGCTGGCAGAGCCACCGGCCGGGGGCGTTCGTCGTCAATCTGCCGGCCGACCTGCCGGCCCGCTTCGGCGGCCGCTTCGGCACGGCGCGCTTCGGCGCCGCGATCCCGGAGACCTTCCCGAACGTGGTCCTCGGGCCGGCCGGCGATCCGCGCGGCCTGGAGAAGGCGGCCGCTGCCCTCCGCGCTGGTCCAGGTCACCCGGGTCGGGCGGCCGCCGATCGGCTTCGAACCCGCGGCGCCCCCCTTCCGCACCCCGCGCCCCTTGACCCTGGGGGACGACGGCCAGGCCGCCAGCCTCTACCTCAAGGAGCCGGGGATGTCCGACGTCGTCCAAATCCAGGCGCGCGAGAAAGGGGCCTGGGGCAACGAGATCGCCGTCTCCGTCCGGCCGGCGGGACCCGGTTCCTGGGAGGTCGCCGTCCACTTCCCCGGCGCCCGTTTCGAGAACGCCCGCCAGGCGGTGCTCGGCCGGCCGCTCCCCGCTCTCGCCAGCGACCTCCTCGCTGCCGGCCCCGTCGGCATCCTGGAGGCTAAGGCCGCCGGCGTCCTGGCCCGGGTCACCCGCGATCAGGCCGAGCTTCCCATTCCGACCTCACAACCCTAAGGAGAAGAGCCATGCCCGACACCACCCCCCTCTACCTCGAAGCGAAGCCCGGCGACCTCATCACCGCCGACAACTGGAACGAGCTGCAGCGCCGGGTTCAGAAGGACATCGTCGACACCACAGAGAAGGCGGTCTCGGGGGTCACCGACGTCAACCACGCCAAGGACTCCGACCATCTCGAAGGTAAGACCGCCGACCAGCTCGCCAATGAGATCGTCCAGCGCGCGGTGCAGGAGATCCGCACCCAGAGCGGCTACCAGCAGATCTTCACCGTCCTCCACTACGAACTGGGCAAGAAGGGGCAGGACCAGCAGGTACACGGGTGATCGCCCACAAGCTGGGCCTTGAGCCGCTGGTCGACGTCTACCGGCTGAACTACTTCCCGGTCGTCTACCGCCGCGACCAGCAGACCTTCACCGGCTGGGCGACCTTCTACCTCTTCCACACCAGCGAGAAGAAGATCCGCTTCACCGGGCCGGACGGCAAGACGACGACCTCGATCGAGATCCAGCCGACGAACGGCCCGGCCTATAAGATCGCCTGGAAGATCCTGCTCGACCGCTACAAGGTCCAGTACGACGACGACACCAGCCTGGACGATCTCCTGACCGACTTCTGGACGGCTTTCCTCGCCAGCCCCAACGACGGCTTCGACGAGACCCAGTACGGCCACTCGCCCTGGTTCGAGAGGTGCTGCAGCGACGAGCGGACGGTGAAGGATCTGAAGCGCAGCGGCGAGTGGGACGACCTCTGGCTCAAGATGGTGCCGGAGAAGATCGCCTTCTTTCCGGCGCCGTTGGCGCCGGCGGCCCCGGCGATCTCCCCGGCGAACCCCCAGGGCCTCCCGACGGATCGGCCGACTACCGGGACCAACGCCCCGGTGGACTGGCAGACCCAGGTGCAGGTGACCCACTTCGACTTCGACACCGTGGGGCTCCGGCTGCTGACCCCCGCGGACTACTCGAACACGCCTTTGCCGCCGGCCCTGGTCGATCCGCTCGTCGAATCGTTCAAGGATCTCCAGAACGAGCTCAAGATCATGGTCCTCCTCAAGGTCTAGGCAGAAAGGCGAGGCTTGAAGCGATGATCCTCAACGACCGCTGGAACGGTGCCGACGATCCCTTCGAAGGCGACCGCGAGCTCGAGCTCCGGCATCTGCCGGCCGGAGCGCTGGTGCAGCGCGCCCGGGCCACGGTCGTGCCGATGGACGATCCTACCCTCGGGCGAGGACCCGTTCGTCGAGACCCTCCGCTTCCCCGGCTCGACCGGGGCCGGAGCCGGCGACTGGGGGGCCACCCGGTCGACGGCGGGCGGTGCGCGGTCGAGATCGACTTTCACGCCCGCCGCACCCTGGCCGGCCTCGCGGGGAGCGGCTTTGCCGGCACCCTCCTCGCGGTCGACCTGGGTGGCGGTTTCATGCCGGTCGGCGCCAGTGGCACCCTGGTGGGAGCGGGCCAGCCGCCCTTCCTCTTCCAGGGCGACTCGCCCGCCCTGCCCGGCCTCGCCGTCGTCCGCCTGCGGCTGACCGCGGCCGGCAACGCCGGGGCGCCAGAGGTCGCGGCGGTACGGGTGAAGAGCGTCCCGTCCGACCTCACCCTCTCTCTTCCCGGCCGGCCGGCGCTCTGGTTTCACGCCGGCGAGCTGGCCCGGCCGGAGACGACCCCGGATTTCACTCCCGTCCTCCAGGCTTTCCTCGATCAGAAGGCGACGGTCGAGAACGGTTTCTACGTGCTGCCCTTCCTCCTCCGTTCGGGCTCGCTCGCGCGGCTCCGGGTGGAGCTCGAGGTCGAGTACCTGCTCCGCGCCAGCGTCCTCCCCGCGGGCCTGCGCGAGGCGATGCTGCCGTTCGCTTACGACGGGCTCCCCCGCGCCGGGACCATGGGGCTCGCCGTCCGCCTCCCCGCCGACGCCCGGGTGGTACCTGGCAATACGGCCAGTCGGGCGAAGGGGAATTTCGAAGGCACCCGGGTCGCCCTGGGACCGACCGGCGACGTGACCCCCGCGGGCACTGTCGATGTCGCCCCCGGTTCCTCGCCGGCCCAGCCGCTCGCTTTTGCCGCCAACGCCGGGGATCTGGGGGCTCCGGGGGCTCTGGAGGTGGTCGCCCTGGACCTGCGGCTCGCCGCCACCACCCGGAGCGCCAAGCTGCAGCTCGACCTCCGCGAGGACGCCGACGGCAAGCCCGGCGCCACCTCGCTCCTCCCGGCGCCGGTCCCCTTCACCCTCGATCGCGACGCCGGCGGCACCACCCCCTGGACCAGCGTCGCCCTCCCCGCTCCGTTCCAGTTCACGGGGCCGCGGGAGCGCACCGGCTGGGTGGTTCTCCAGGCTCTGGACGGCGAGGCGGTGTGGAGCGTCGTTCCCGCCCAGGCCGGCGCCCGGGGGCTCCAGCGGACGACCGACGGCGGCTTTTCCTGGCGCCAGGCCGCGCTCCCGGCGATGTCTCCGGCGCCAGGCCCGGCGCTCGCCGGGCTCTTCCGGCTGCGCTCGCGTCCGGCCACCTTCAGCATGCCGATCGCACTCCAGGTGGGGAGCGGGGCGGCGGCCCAGCAGGTCTCCCTGGCGCGCTTCGCGCCGCTCGCCCGGATCGACCTTTCCCTCGATCTGCCGGAGGTCGCCCAGGGCTTCAACCAGGCCCTGGCGCCGGCGGCCGCCGCCGCCTGCCCGGTGGGCGAGCTCCTCGCCGACGGCGCCTTCGCGGACTGGAACCGGACCGGCGACCAGCTCGGCCAGCCGCATCCGCTCCCTCTTGCCCAGGGCGCGACGCGCTTTCGAGGCGTCCCCGGATCGCGGCCGGCCCGGACGGCCGCCAGGCCTACGTGGTGAGCTCCCTTCATGCCCCCCAGCCGCTCCTCTTCCAGGCGATCGACCTCGACACCGAGACGGTGGCCTGGCAGGCCGCGGGCGGCGCGGCCACGGACGGTGGGCCGGTCGCCCTGGCCGTAAGCTCCGACGGCACCCGGGCCTATGCCGCCCTCGCCGGGGGCGCCGTTTGGGGGATCGACCTCGCCGGTCGACGCCCCCTGGGCAATCCCGTGTCGCTCGCCTCCGACCTGCTCCCGTTTCCGGTTCCGACGGCCTTCGTCGTCTCTCCCGATGGCGGCCGAATCTATCTGGCGCTCCAGGCCTCCAACACTCCGGGCGCCGGTGCTCCGGTGGGTCAGGTCGTCGCCTGCGACACGGCGCAGCTGGAGGCCGCTGCGGCGGGCAGTCCAGCGCCCACCATCATCGCTCCGGCCAATCTCGCCTTCTGGAACCCGGTCGACCTCGCCGTCTCCCCCGATCGGCAGCCGGGTCTACGTCCTGGTCCAGGGGACCGGTGACAGCACCGGCCAGGCCGAGCTCCTGGCGCTCGATGACCACGGGACTGGTCTTCGACCCCAACCGCGCCGCCGTCCTCCCCCCTGCTCGCGCCGAGAGCCCTGGCCCTCACCCCGGACGGCGACACGGCCGTGGTGGTGCAGGCCGGTCGCGGGAGCCTCGTCGACCTGCAGCAGCTCGCGGTCACCGCCTCCTTCGATCTCGATCCGGGGTCTGCGGCAGTGGCCGTCGAGCCGGGGGGCGCCCGGGCCTTCTTCGCCGGTACCAAGGGAGTGGTGTCGTACGACCTGGCGCGCCGTACCCTGGACGCCCCCGTGCCGGCGGGCCCGATCACCAGCCTCGCCGTCACCCCGCAGGACGACCGCATCCTCGCGGTGGTCGCCGCCCATCCGGAGGGTCCCGCGGACCCGCTGGTTGTAGGCGGCGCGAGGGTTCAGGTCCTCCCGCTCGGCCAACCCCTTCTCGCCGAGTGGGCGTTTACCGCCGGTCAGGTGCAACGGTCCGCCCTGGACGCCAGCCCGTCGTTCGCGGTCCTCGGTAGGGCGCCCGATCCGGATCACAAAGACGCGCCGCACCGGGACCGAACGCCATCTCCCAGGTCGTGCCGATCGCCGCAATGCGCCAATGCCGCCAACGTCACCAATGCCGCCAACCTTGCCGGCTGCACCTACGAGCTGCGCTTCCTGGGGCTCGCGACCGTGGCCGACGCGGTCGCCGAGCTGCTCTGGCGGGGGGCGGACGGGGGAGTGCTGAGGACCGACTCGGTGCCTATCGCGGTGGCGACCGCGAGTCGCACCGCCCCCGCAGCGGTCTTTCACCGGGCGAGCTTCGCCGCGCCTGCCGGGGCCACGGCGGTCGAGGTGCGTTTCACCGCCCCCGCCGGGGTGGCCGGGATCGCCCAGGCTTCGCTGCGGGCGGATGGCGGCGCGCTGGCCGGTGGCGACCTCGCCGGCGGTGCCGCCGCCTGGCGCCGGACCCCCGCCGACCTCCCGGTCGGCTTCGCTCTCGCCGAGTCCGTGGACGGCACCCGCCTGCGCAACGTGAGCCCGCGGGCGGTCACCCTCTCCCAGCGAGTGCCGGCGACCGCCGGAGCCCCGTTCGGGCTGGAGCTGCGCGGCCGGGCGGTGCCGGGGAGCCCGAGCTCGGCGGCGGTCCCGGGAGTCGAGCTCCACTGGCTGGCTGCGGATGGGAGCGAGACCGGGCCCGCCACGCTCCTCCCGATCACCGCCGGGCAGTTCGACGCCCGGGCGGCAGCGGGCACGGTGCCGGCGGGAACCCAGCAGGCCGAGGTGCGGCTGGTGGTCCCGTCCGGGGCGGCGCTCGAAGTGCGGTCGGTCGACCTGCGATTCCCCACGCCCGTGGAGCTGCCGGTCACCTTCGTCGCCGAATCGCCGGGCGAGCTGGCGCTCCTCGACTGGCAGTTGACCTACGACCGGGTGCCGGCGCCGCCCCCGCCGGTCCCGGCCGGTGGACTCCCGGCGCCGACCCCGCCCGCCCCAGCGGCCGGAGGTGTCCCCGGCGCCTCCCCCTGCCCCTGCTGCGGGGACGACCGCCCTCCCGCCGGCCCGAGCCCAGCCAGGACTTCGGCCGGCCGGCCGGTCCAGACCGGCCTCTGCGCCACCTGCGGCGCCACCCGGGTCACCTTCGGCGGTCCGGCGGTCCCCGGCGCGCCGCCCGTCCCTCTGCCACCGGCGGCGCCCGTGGCGTCGGCGATATCGTCGACATCGGCGGCATCGGCTCCCACCACGGCGTTCCTGCCGGCGCCGGTCGCTGCCGCCCCGGTCCGGGACGTCACTCTGCTCTCCGGCATCGGCAAGGCCCGGGCGCGCCAGCTGCGGACGATCGGCATCGGCTCGCTCGCGCACCTCGCGGCGGCGAGCCCGATCGCCCTCAAACAGGCGATGCCGGGAGTTTCAGAGTCGACCGCCGGCCGCTTCGTGCTCAGGGCAAGGGAGCTGTTGAAGGGCTCTTCCTCGCCTCCAGGCTCTCCATCATCTCGTTGAACGCCGCTTCGACCTCCACCAGGGGGCCGTCGGCGCGGCGGAGGCGGATGCGGCGCCCCAGGTCGCCAGCCTTGACGTCGTCGAAGGCCCGCTTGAAGGCGATGAAGGGGCCGGCCAGCCGGTGGGTGGTGAAGAGGGCGAGGGCGACGAGCGCCAGGATGACGACGACCGTCTCGGCGAAGAGGAGGGTGGCGAGGCGGTGGAGCGCCGCGCCCTCCAGCCGGTCGGCAAGGAGGAAGTAAGAGGTGGCGCTGAAGACCAGGATGGCGAGGATCGTCACCACCAGCCAGAGGCCCAGGTAGCGCAGGGCGTAGGGATACGTGAGCTTCACTGCCGTGCCGCGGAGCGCCATCGTCCCTCCTTGAGGTCGGATCCCAGGTTCTATTACGAGCTGTGCATAATCTAACAGAGAGAGTCCCCGTTTGCCCCCTCCTGCCGTTCGAGCATACGATCAGAAAACGATCCACCGAACGGCAGTCTCGAAGTCAGGGAGCGAGGAGCCAGGCACATGGGCATGCTGACGCTGACCTACATCCTGTTCGCCGCCGCCGGGTGCCTGTACGTCCTCGTCGCGGCTTTCCTCGGCCACGCCTCCGACTTTACCGACTTCGGCCACGTCCATGCCGGCCACGATGCGGGCGGCCACGCCGGCCCCGGTGGCCCCGGCCATGGGCACGGCGGCGACCGGTACGGGGTGGCGGGGACCGGCCAGGGCACCGCCTCGACCGGAACGGTCGGCCATCCGGTCGTCCACTTCCACTTCCCCTTCTTCTCCCCCCTGGCGATCGCGACCCTCATCGCGGCGATCGGCGGTTTCGGGCTCATCGGCAAGTACGGTTTCGGGCTCTCGGACGGCGGCAGCCTGCTCCTCGCCGTCCCAGCCGCCTTCGCCACCGCCTACGGCGTCACCTACGCCGCCTTCCGGCTGGTCGCCGGCGCTCGCGCCTCCTCGGTCATCCGGATGGATCAGCTCGCCGGCTCCACGGCCGAGGTGACGGCACCGATCCCGGCGGGAGGGGTGGGGGAGGCGGTGGCGATGGTCGCCGGGCAGCGCTACGCCGCCTCGGCGCGCGAGGCGGATGGGAAGGCGGTGCCGCGCGGCACCGCGGTCACCGTCGTGGGGATGGTCGGGCCGACCTTCCTGGTCCGGGCCAATCCCGGCGGTCTCGGAAGTCCTGACCATCGGCAACAAGGAGATGCTCGCAATGCCTCATAACAGCGGTCTGGTCCTCGTCCTGGCGTCGGTCGGCGTCCTCATCCTGGTCGCCCTGGGCTACATCGTCGCCTACCTCGCGTTCCTCAAAAAGGCGGGGCCCAACGAGGTCATCGTCGTCTCCGGGCGCGGCGCGGTGAAGTTCATCACCGGCGGCGCCGACATGGTGATCCCCCTCTTCCACACCTGGAACGTCCTCTCGCTGGAGGTGATGACGCTCGACGTCACCACCCCCGAGGTCTACACCGCCGAGGGGGTGCCGGTCGCCGTCGACGGCGTCGCCCAGATCAAGATCAAGAAGGACGAGGCCTCGCTCCACGCGGCGGCCGAGCGCTTCCTCGGCAAGCAGCCGCAGGAGATCGCCAAGATCGCGCTCGAAACCGTCCAGGGGCACCTCCGCGGCATCCTGGGGACTCTCACGGTCGAGGACATCTACAAGAGCCGTGACCAGTTCGCCCAGAAGGTGCAGGAGATCTCGGCCGGCGACCTCGCCAACATGGGGCTCGGGATCGACTCCTTCACCATCCGCGACATCCGCGACAAGCACGGTTATCTGGAAGCTCTCGGCAAGCCGCGGATCGCGGCGATCAAGCGCGATGCCGCGATCGCCGAGGCGGTGGCCAACAAGGAGGCGGCGGTCGCCCAGGCCGACGCCGAGCGCGAGACCCGCGAGCAGCAGGCGCAGTCCCAGCGCCTGGCCCAGGAGGCCGAGGCCAAGCGCGACGCTGCGGTCGCCGAGGCCCACGCCGAGAAGTCGCGCCGCCAGCAGGAGGCCGACGCCGGCGCGCACCGGGCGGCCGAGATCGCCAACTCGCAGGCCGCGCAGGCCATCGCCGACCAGCAGGCGATCGCCAACCGCAAGCGGGCCGAAGCCGAGATGGCCTACGAGCTGCAGAAAAAGACGGTCGAGATCCAGGTCCAGGAGCAGGAGATCAAGCGCAAGGAAAAGGAGCTCGACGCCACCATCCGCCGCCAGGCCGACGCCAAGCGCTACGAGATCGAGACCCTGGCCTCCGCCGAGCGGCAGCGGGTGGAGACGGCAGGCGAGGCCGAGAAGTCGCGCCTGACGACCGTCGCCGAGGGCGAGAAGGCGCGCGGCCTGGCCGCCGCCGAGGTGGCGAGGGCGACGGGGATCGCCCAGGCCGACGCGCAGCGGGCCCGCGGCCTCGCCGACGCGCAGGTTTTAGAGGCGCAGGGGTTGGCCGAGGCCTCGGCGCGGAAGGCGCAAGGGTTGGCGGAGGCGCTCGCCATGGAGCAGAAGGCCGAGGCCTGGAAGAAGTACGGCGAGGCCGCCATCGTCCAGATTCTCGCCCCCATCCTCCCCGAGATCGCCCGCGCCGTGGCCGAGCCGCTCTCGAAGATCGACCGCATCACCCTGGTGAATACCGGGGGCGGTGGCGGCAATGGCAGTGGCGACGGGCTCTCCCGGATCACCGGCGAGGTCGCCAAGGTGATCGCCCAGGTGCCGCCGATCATCGAGTCGCTGACCGGGATGAAGCTCTCCGACCTTTTCGACCAGGTGCGGGCCCAGGTGATCGACGGGAAAGCGGCGGGGAAGATGGAACCGCGGCCGGAGATCCCCGGGCCGACCGGAGTTTAGGGTTCTCGGTAGCGCCCCCGCCAGCCGAAGCGTCAGGAACCAGGCGCCGCGGGTGCTGCACGGTCCCTGACCCTGGATAGATCTCTTTGGTCCCCGCAGAGGGCCGCCTGTCCCGGAGCAGGGCCGCCGGTCCCCTTCCAGGCTTCCCTGTCCCGTAATTGCTGATTTTGTCCCCGAATAGGAATTTCCGTCCCCGAATATTGTGGCTTGTCCCTGAGTAGGGTCCAATGTCCCGCCTCGGCGAGTCCGGTCCCCAACTGGAGACGAGCGGAAGATTTCGCCTGCCCGGCAGAGGCGGTGCGGATCGGGTGGGCGGGTAGGGCCGGAACGATCCGCCTGTGCTAGGTTTCCTCGGAACCGGTAACAAAGTTGGAGGGTGACGGTCGTGATGAGTTCGCGAACACGCTCATTCGTGGCGTCCGTGGCTCTGCTGCTCCTCACTGTGAGGACTGCCCGGGCGAGTTCCCTCGCCGACGTCAAGTCGCGAAGGACCTCTACGGCTTCGCGGTGACCCCGAAGAGCGACCTTCGCGAGGCGCTCGACGCCTACATCGCGAAGATCAGGAAGAACGGGAAGCTGGATGGGATCGTGAAGAAGTACCTGGGGGACAAGGCGGGCTCAGGGGTGACGGGGGGAAAGACAGGTTCTTGATCGTCTGCGACGGGCCTCAGGTCATACTAGCGGATCGGCCATCCGCTCGGGTCTCCCTAGGCGCCCGCCAGCTGCCGGCAGGCGGCCACGGCGGAATCGAGGAACTGCCGGACCTGGCCCTCCTGCCCCTCGCCGCTGCCGGCGCTGGAGATCGCCCCTGCCCCCAGGACGGCGCCCAGCCAGCCCTCGGTGTTCCAGGTGCCGCTGCCGGCGAGCGCCGGGAGGGCGGAGGCTTTCGTCGACTTCGGGGCGGGCCAGGGGGTGACGTAGAAGTAGGGCTCGGCCCGGCCGCCGTCTCCCGGCGAGAGACCGGCTCCCACCGTGCGCGCGGACTCCGGGTTGGCGCCGGCGATGTCGGCGCCATGGGCATCGAGGGTGATCAGGGTGGCGAGGTCGAAGTGGTGCGGCCAGCAGCGGACGGGGGAGGCGCCGGGGTTCTTCGCCTGAATCTCGCGGAGGAGCCCGTCGGCGTTGGCGAACCAGCGGGCGACCTCGACGAAGGGGGCGGGATCGGCGAGGGTGAAGCGCCGCCCGGTCCCCACCGGATGGGCGGGGAGCTCCCCCGGCGGTTCGAGCGGCTGCTCCAAGGGGCGGCCGAGGAGCGGCTCGATCTCGGCGGTAAGCCAGGCGTAGGCCTCTTCGAGGGTATGGCCGGAGAGCGGCAGCTCGCGGAGCGAGGCCTCTTCGCCGTCGAGCAGGAGGAGGGTTAAGTCGGCCAGCCGGAGCCCGGCCCGGAAGGGGCGGACTCCCGCCACGGCGGCCTGGGCGAGAGCACCGGCGCGCTCGGCCCACTCGAAGCTCTGCTGGCTCTGGTCCGGCTGCGGCGGCAGCAACTGCTTGCCGACCGCGGCCGCGGCCTGCGCCGCCCAGTGCAGCTGGAGCCGGGCGTTGACCAGGTGCTGCGCATCGACGTTTCCGAGAATCTTCCAGCTGCTCAATCGCTCCCCTTTCGCTCCCGACCGTGAAGCGGCCGGCGCTCCTTCAGTGCTTCGTACCCTCGGCCTGATCGGCCAGCTCGCGACGTTCCTTGTCCAGCTGATTGGTGGCGTCGATCTTCTCCTGATCGGTGCCGTTCATCGTCTTGATCTCTTCCGCCCGCTTATCGAGGTCGGCCGCCTTCCGTTCCATCTCGTGGGTGCGCTCGGCCTCGCTCGTCGTCGAGCTCCCGGCGGCGGCCGCGGGCGCCGGGTCCGGGGAATGGGGCTGGCAGCCCGCCATGCCGGCTATGCCGGCAATGCCGGCGATAACGCGAGCAGGAGGAGCAGCAGGCCGAGGCTCGGGACAGCTTGGACCATTGGGACCTTCAGGAGGTTCCACCGCCTTCTCATCTGCGATCTCCTTCGTATCTGCGGTGGGATTATGTCACGAGCCGAGCTTCACCCTCCTGACGCCGGGTGGCACGCCTCTTGCGAAGAGCTGATGCTTCAGATGCGGTGACCCGAACGGGGTCCGGTGCTTTCTTCAAGATGGAGTTGGGCACGCCGCAACAACCATCGATACAGGAGGTTGAAATGGCGAGACCAGAGGATGCCGGCGCGAGCCGACCGGGTGCCCCTACGACCCAGGGAGCCCAGACGACAGCAGATCAGGTCAAGGATCAGGCAAAAGATCTTGCGCAACAGGCCAAGGACGCGGCAGGGCAGGCGAAAGACCAGGTAAAGGATCTGGCCTCCCAGGCCAAGGACCAGACGGTCGAGCTGGCGCACCAGGCGACCGACCATGTGACCCAGATCGTCGATCAGCAGAAGCAGCAGGCGGCGGAGCGGCTGGGCGGTCTCGCCGGCGCTCTCCACGAGGCGGCGAAGAATCTCGAAGAAAAGGACAAGGAGGGCTTCGGCCAGTACGCCCACCGCGCCGCGGATCAGGTGGATCGGGCCTCGCGCTACCTGCGCGAGAAGGACCTCCAGTCGTTCGTCCGCGACACCGAGGGCTTCGCCCGCCGTCACCCGGATCTCTTCCTGGGCGGCAGCCTCCTCGCCGGCGTGCTCCTCGCGCGTTTCTTGAAGAGCTCGGCCGATCGCGAGCAGGAATCGCGGCAGGGCGGCCGGATGGCCGACCGCTACGGCTCCGGCCAGTACGGCTCCGGCCAGTACGGCGCCGGCCAGCGTTTCGGCAGCGGCCTCCCCTCCACCCAGGCTCGTCCCTACCGGAGTGAGAGCTACCAGAGGACGACAGGAGGTCTGTAATGGCAACGACGATGAAAGAGGAAAAGTCGCTCGGCCAGCTCCTCAAGGATCTGACGGCGGAGACGACCACCCTGCTCAAGCAGGAGGTCGATCTCGCCAAGACCGAGATGGGCGAAAAGGCTTCGCGGGTCGGTACGAACGTCGGGTCCGTGGCCGTCGGAGGCGCCATCCTCTTCGCGGGGGCCCTGGCGCTCCTCTTCGCGGCCGTCAACGCCCTGGCCGAAATCCTCGACCGTCTCGGGGTTCCCGGCACGGTCTCACCCTGGCTGTCGCCGCTCCTTCTGGGCGTCGGCCTCGCACTGGTCGGATACAGCTTCGTCAAGAAGGCGCTAGCCACCCTCAAGCAGGAGAGCGTCACCCCCAGGAGAACCACCCAAAGCTTGCAGGAGAATAAAGAATGGCTCAAATCGAAGATGTGACGAACCGTTCCCATACGGCGGGGGATCTGGGCCATGAGGGCGCCGAGCCGTCCTCGCGGCAGATCCAAGCCGACATCGATCGTACGCGCTCCAACATGGACCAGACGTTCGATGCCATCGAGTCCAAGCTCACCCCGAGCCAGCTCCTGCAGGAGGCCTGGGGTATCTTCAAGGGCGGTTCCGGGGCGGGCGCCAGCAAGGCCATGCAGATCGCCAAGCAGCATCCGCTGCCCGCGGCGGTGATCGGGTTGGGAATCGGCTGGCTCCTTCTCGATAGCTCGCGCAACACGCGGAGCGATCGCCGCTTTGCGGAGGATCGGGGGGACCGCTATGACCGCTATCGGTCGTTCCCGGCAGAGCTATGCCGGGGATATGGACTATCCCGGCACCCGCGACGCCTACCGCGAGGACTGGCAGAGCGAGGGGGAGAGCAAGCTCGGCGCGGCGAAGGACGCGGTCAAGAGCGCGGCGGGGAGCGCCGCGGACCTCGCTTCGAACGCCAAGGAGAAGGTGAGCGATTTCGCCAGCCAGGCCGGGGACAAGTTCGGCGACCTGACCGACAAGGTGAAAGAGCAGGCTTCCGGTCTCACCGATAAGGTGAAGGAGCAGGCATCGGATCTCGGCGACCGGATGCACGAAGGGACCCGGAAGGCCAAGCTCGGCTTCTGGCAGCTCTTGGAGGAGCGTCCCCTGGTCGTCGGCGCGGCCACCCTGGCCGTCGGCCTTCTCGCCGGCCTGTCGATCCCGTCGACGGACGTCGAGGACGAGTTCATGGGGGAGACCCGCGATCAGCTCCTCGACTCGGCGAAGGAGACCGGCCGCGAGATGCTGGACAAGAGCAAGCATGTGGCGGACGCCGCGGTCGACGCGGTCAAGCACGCGGCCGAGGAGCAGAACCTGACCGTCGACAGCCTGGCCGACAAGGTGAAGACCGTCGCCAACCAGGCCAAGGAAGCGGTCAAGACCGAGGCCAAGAACCAGAACCTGACTCCCGAAGCGCTCGGCGGCCAGGGACAGGGACCGCAGGGGCAGCCGGCGCAGAACGCGGCGGCTGGCCAGGGTGGCCAGGGTGGCCAGGCGAAGCCGGGGCAGCCGCAGTCGGCGAAGCCCGCGGAGGCCAAGCCAGGGCAGCCCCAGCAGCAGCAGCAGGGGAAGTCGCCGGAGGTCAAGCAGCCCGAGACCGCCAAGCCCGAGGTGCGGGAGCCCGAGTTCGCCAAACGCTAGGAACCCGGGTTCGCTACGTCGATTGAAAGCCCGGTTCGGGTGGCCGCCTTCCCTCATGGATGGAGCTTCCCGGCCGGGCTGAAGTTTTTCTGGGGCGCTCTTGTCGGGTCGGGCCAGGAGTCGATCGGGGACTATCCCACCCGCGCCCGCCGCCGGAGACACGCGGCTGCTAAGGCTCAAAGAGACCGGTAGCGTATCCGAACGCGCTGTTCCAATCTTTCCGCAACGGCGATGAAGGGCGGAGTCACTTCGGTAAGCTCTGCGAAGAGCACTTCCAGAGTCTCCAGGGTGAAGGTTGGCTTGATGTGACCCGGTCTCAGATAGATGATCCCGAACATGGGCTCGCCGGTTGTGATCGCCAGCTTACCGAAATCGCTGTCGTGCGTGAGCACGACTCGATTCTCGGTCGAGGCCTTGCGGAGGATCTCAAGGTCGGTCGAGCCGATCCATCCAGATTCCTTGACGTCCAGGACATCCGCACCGCGCCGGCGGAGCGCGTCCACCACCTGAGGGTGGATGTTCTCGTCGGCAAGCAACCCGAGACCTCGAGCTTCAATGCCGGATCTCTGCCGTGATGAGAACCTCGTTTTCGAGAAACCGAGCAGCGTAGCGCAAGGCCTGCTCGACGTCCTCGGCTTTCAGGTGGGGATAAGCCCCGAGAATCTCTCCCCGGCTGGCGCCTTGGGCTGCCAGCTCGAGGAGGAACTCCACGCTGATCCGCGTGCCTTTGATGCAGGGTTTGCCATTCAGGATCTGTGGGTCGGAGACGATACGATCGAACATGGGGGGGCCTCTTTCGTGGGAGCCGTGCAGCAGCCCCTAGTCTTGCATAGCGTACAGCCGGAGCGGCCAAGAAAAAAGGCGGCGCCCGGAGACGCCGCCTTTCTTGGGCTCAAGCTGTAAGCCGGGGACTACGGATCGGTGATCGGAGCGGTCCAGATCTCTTCGCTGGCGTTGTTGCGGCGGTCCGTCCAGGAGGGGAGGAACTTTCCGAGATAGCCGGAGAGACCGTTGTAGTCGCCATACTGGTTGCCGGAGTCGGCGCCGGCGACGGTCTCGTCGGTCTGCGCCGTGGTGACCTTGAGCGGGGTGCTCCAGGTGACGCCGCCGTCGGAAGAGGACTGGTAGTAGACGTCGGTCTTCAAGCGGGTGGTGGAGTTGACCGTGTCGTAGTACATGACGCCGATTTTGCCGTTGTTCGGGTCGACCGCCAGCCACTGGTTGAACTGATCGTTCTTCGACGCCTGGTTGTTGATCATGATCGGCGTGCCCCAGGTGGTGCCGCCGTCGGTCGAGCGGACGAACCAGACCCGGCTCTTGCAGGTCGAGGCGGCGTTGCTGCCCGGCTCGTTGGCCGGCGAGTTGCAGCCCGAGACGCCGGTCTGGTCGACCCAGGAGACGTAGACGTTGTTGGTCGTGCCGCTCTTGTAGGCCGCGCCCGAGGTGTAGATCAGGGCGCGCCGGCTGTCCATCGACGGGATGCCGATGTCGTACGAATCGAAGGTCGTGGCGGCGACTTTGCCGGCGCCCCAGGAGGCGCCGCCGTTGGTCGACTTGGCGACGACGATCTTCGAGTTGCCGGTCGTCGGCCAGAAGGCGAAGACGTCGCCGGCGCTGTTGGTGCGGATGTCACAGCCGATCGGAGTGCCGGTCGACTCGGTGCCGGTCACCTTGATCGGAGTGCCCCAGCCGGTCGAGGTGCGGCGGTTGACGTAGCCCACGTTGTTGTTGTGCCAACAGGCGTAGAGGTTGTCCTTGAAGGACGAGGTCGCGCTGTGATCGACCCACAGCATCTCCTTGTCGGTCGCCTTCTGGGTGCCGGAGAAGGTAGCGTCGAACGCCCAGGTGGAGCCGGCGGTCGTCGATTTGTAGGAGCGCATCTTGAGGGTCGTGCCGGAGCTGTTGATGCCGATCGTCAGCGACCAGGCGTTGCCGTTCGAGGTCCAGTCGGCGGTCGGGTCGGAATGGAACGAGTCGCCGGTCGTCAGGCTGAGGGCCGTCTGGCCCCAGGTCGCCCCGCTGTTCGAGGAGTAGAACATCGCCTGCGTGCCGGCCGAGCTGATCGAGTTCGAGGCGGCGAGGATCTGGGTGGGGGCGTTGGGGTTGATGGTGATCGCCGACTCGCTCCGCGGGCTCGTCTGGGCGCCCGAGATGCGGAGGTTGGCGCCGGCGGTCGCCGCCCGGCCGGCCGGGATCTCGAAGGCCTCCGGCGGCGCCTGGAGGTTCTGGTGGCTCACCATCCATTCGGCGACTTCGCGGAGGACGAGCGGATAGCCGCCGGTCGGATCGTCGCCGGCGAAATTGCCCTCCGGGTGATTTTTCCGCCACTGGACACGCAGCCAGAGCGGGATGAGGAGCTTGTCGTTGGCCTCTTCCGCGCGGAGGATCGAGAAGTCCTGGTTGGCCCGGACCAATTTTTCGAGAGCGGTCCCGGGTTGGACGTGATCGCGGACGAGCTGATTTTCGACCGCCGGCCAGATGGGGGTGGTGCCGCCCACCGCTTTCAGGCCACCGATCGACAACGCCGAGAGCCCGAGAAGAGAGAGCAGGGTGAGGGACAACTTACGCATGGCGAGTGCCTCCAGAAGAACGTGGACGAGAGCCCGTGAGCATCTCCCGGGCTGGGATGGATGCCACCGGTTGACGAGCGCTTCATAAAGCCTCGTGCGTTAGCCTGCTCTTAGGGGGACAAAAGGGGGAGTGAAGGAAGTCTGCGCCGGTCGCGGGAAAAATGAAAGGGGGACCTCGCGGCCCCCCTTCCCTCGTAATGAAAAGAGCCCCGGCGCGAAAGCGCCGGGGCTCTTTTAGTCAAAGCAACAGCTTTAGTTGACGTTCAGGGTGAAGTCGTCGACGACAAACGACGTCTGCAGCGAGGTGTCCTCGGTGCCGACGAGGAAGACCTGGATGGTCTGCCCCTTGAAGGAAGTGACGTCGAAGCTCTTCTGCGCGAAACCCGTGTTGGCGTTCAGGTTGGAGTAGGTGGCGAGGGTCGAGAGCACCGTGCCCGAGGTGTTGCGGATCTGCACCTTCAGGGTGTCGAACGCGGTCGTGGAGGTGGTCTCGGCCGTGTCGATGTGGAGCCAGAAGGCGAGAGTCGCGGAGACCGCGGTAGACGGGATCGTAACCGTCTGCAGGATGCTGTCGGTGTGGGTGGTGCCGTAACCGTCCATCCAGGCCTTCCAGCTGCCGGAATGGGCCGGCTCACCGGTGGAGCTGTCGATGACGCCCGCGGTGACGGTCCAGGGCGCCGGGGCGCTCGAACCGTTCTCGAAGCCGGGGTTGCCGAGCAGCTGCGTGGTGCCGCCGCCGGTCACGGTCAGGGTGACCGTGGCGGTGTGGGTGATGCCGCCGCCGGTGCCGGTGACGGTGATCGTCGAGGTCCCGGTGGTCGCGGTGGAAGCGACGGTGATGTTCATCGTCGAGCTGCCCGCTCCCGGTGCGGCGATCGAGGTGGGGCTGAAGGCGACGGTGACGCCGGTCGGCTGACCGGCCGCCGAGAGCGCGATCGCGGAGTTGAAGCCTCCGGAGACCGTGGTCGAGATCGTCGAGGTACCAGCGCTACCCTTGGCGATCGAGACGGCGGTCGGCGCCGCCGAGAGGGTGAAGGCCGGGGAGCCGGGGGCGGTCACCGTGAGAGTGACGGTGGCGGTGTGGGTGATGCCGCCGCCGGTACCGGTGACGGTGATCGTCGAGGTCCCGGTCGCCGTGGTGGAGGCGACGGTGATGTTCATGGTCGAGCTGCCGGATCCCGGCGCGGCGATCGAGGTGGGGCTGAAGGAGACGGTGACGCCGGCCGGCTGGCCGGCCGCCGAGAGCGCGATCGCGGAGTTGAAGCCTCCGGAGACCGTGGTCGAGATCGTCGAGCTGCCCGCTGCGCCCTGCGCGATCGAGACCGCGGTCGGCGCCGCGGCGAGCGTGAAGGCGGGGGTGGCTGCTCACGGTCGGGGTGACCGAGATGCAGGCGGAGGGCGCCGAGGCGCAGGCCTCGTTGCCGGTCGGGAAGGCGGTCACCTGGTAGAAGTAGGTGAGGCCGTTGGCAACGTTGCTGTCGGCGAGCGACGTGCCGGTGCCGGCGCTGACGATCTTGGTGAAGCCGGCATTGCAGCCCTGCTCGTTGCGGAACAGGTCGTAGCTCGAGGAGCCCGAGGCGGTCCAGGAGATCGCGGCCGAGTTGCTGCCGGCGGTCGCCGAGAGAGTCGGGGTGGCGGGCGGGGTGCAGCCGGAGAACGTCGTGCTGGCGCCGGTGTCCGAGGTGCAGGCGATCAGGTGGCGGTTGAAGGCGGCGAAGAGGGCACCGCCGTGCGGCGTGCCGTTCGACAGGTTGCCGTCATCATCGTCCACGGCGCGCATGGTCTTCCACAGCGAGCCCGCGCCGCAACCGTTGGTGGCGAAGGAGCCGGCGGTGCAGCTGAAAGCGCTGGTGGCGGTGTTACGGGAGAGGTACCAGAGGCGATCGAGGGTCGTCCAGGCCGTGCCGGTGCCCGGGAGGGGCAGATCGCGGTTGGCGAAGTCCCAGATCGTCTCCGTGGGGACATACGACTCGCAGTGGACTTCCTTGCCGCACGGGCCGGCGCCGCCGGAGGCCGCGGGGCAGTGCGGGGAGATGAAGTTGGCACCCGTCGCCGGGGTGTTCGAGGAGTGCTTGGCGAAGTCGGCGTCGCGGACGCCCGTGCAGGAGGTGCAGGCGTCGCCGTAGCCGGCGCAGTTGCTGCCCAGGAAGCCGGCGCCGAGGCAGGAGGCATGGAGGGCGATGAGCGCCGTGGTGTCGCCGTAGGACTCGCCGGTGGCGCCATCGGGCGCGGTGCCGGTGCCGTCGTTCTGGTCGATGCCGTGGCCGAACTCGTGGAGCGAGACGCCGGCGATCTCACCGGTGTTGTTGCAGCCGCCGCCCGACTTGAAGAAGTTGAGGGTCGAGCCGTTCCAATAGGCGTTGCAGGTCTGGTTCAAGTTGACGTTGACGGTCAGCTGCGTGCCGAGCCAGCTGTTGCTCGGCAGCCAGCCCTTGACCACATCCTTGATGCGGTTGACCTGGTAGAACTGCTCGCGGGAGGCGTGGGTGTTGCCCGCGCCGCCGTGGCCCGGGGTGGTGCAGTCGGTGCCCGTCGAGGTGCCGAAGGCGATGTTGCCGGAGGCGTCCGAGGCCTGCGAGATGGCGCCGCAGGAATCGGTGATCTTGACGAACTGGCCGGCGAGGGTCGAGGTGACCGTGCCGCTGGTGAAGTTGTAGAGGCCGGCCGCGTTGGTGAAGCCGCCGGAGGAGACGTTGGCGTAGGGAGCCGGGCGGACGACCTCGCTGCCGGTCGTCGGCGAGTTCAAGTAGGTGCCGCCGCTGGCCTGGGCCGTGACGTACTCGTTGATGTCGACGAGCTCTAAGACCTCGCCGGTGGTGGCGTCGACGCGCGCCTGCCAGTTGCCCTGGGCGCCGTCACGATGGAAGACGAACTGGTAGACCTTGGTGAGCCCACGGCCGGCGCCGAAATCGAAGCCGTCGGCCGAGCGGGTGCTCGGGATGTTGCTGGGCAGCAGGTGGAGGCTGCCGTTGTCGGCGAAGCTGTCGGCGGAACCGAAGCCGCCGATGTACTTGGAGACCGCGGCCAGGGCCTGGGCGGCGGTCACCTTGACCGTCGGAACGAGCGAGCCCGGGGCTGGCAGGTTCTCGGTGCCGAACTGGATCAGGTTGCCGTTGTTGACGCGGAAGACGACGCGCGCGCCCTCCACCTTCATGCCACCCTGGACGACGTCGAAATCGACGAACCAGACGTGGCCGGCCGGCTGGCCGGAGCGGCCGAGGTTGAGGACGAGCGACTTGGCGTCGACGCCCAGCATGCCGGAGACCTTGGGGAGGAAGGTGCGGGCGATCGACTCCATGGCGGCGAGATCGACCTTCTTGGAGCCCGGCTTGAGGACGGGACCCAGGCTCTCGATGGTCAGAGAGTTGCCCTTGCCCGGGATCCAGGCGATGTTGCCGCCTTCGGCGAAGGAGACCATGCCGTGGCGCTTGTCGACGGTGGCGCGCCACTCGACCGGGGCGGAGAGGCGGAACGTGGACCAGGCGCTCTGGGTGGCCTGGGCGACCGCGCTCTGCACGTCGTCGAGCGGCTCGACAGCCTCGCCGGGCTGCAGGCGATCACTGCGGAATTGAAGGGAGGTGAGCGTGTCATTTCCCTTCTTCATGATTTGGGCTTGCGCCGCGCCGGTAAAAAATGTGGCGAGCGCCAGGCTACAGAGGAACAGGTTTAAACGGGACTTAGCCATCATGGATTGTCCCCCTCCTCGGGGACCCAGCAAAAAAGGTTTACTGCAGCTACGACACCCTATGCGGAGGCGGTTAAGGAACCGCGCTACCGGAAATGCCGAGAAAGAGATCAATTCGCTGTGGCTGGTCCTGCTATGCTGTCCGTAACGCTTTGTTGCCAACTTTGCTGGAGCTCATGGATGACTCGTATGCCTATCAATGGTGCGCACCGGAGCCAGAAACGCGCCGTCTCTCGTGCGGCACTGTGGATTTGTGCTCCGCTCCTCCTCTCCGCCGTCCTCGTAGCGATGCCTGCGAGCAACACTCCGCCCCGCCCTGCCCCGGCCACCGACGGACATCCGCGGACGGCCAGAGCGAAAGGGACCGCCGCTCCCAACCTCGTCCTCATCACCCTGGACACCACCCGCGCCGACCATCTCGGGGCCTGGGGCTGGCCCCACGCGCACACCCCCAACCTCGACGCCCTGGCTGCCCGCGGCACCCGCTTCGCGCGCTGCGACACGGCGGCCCCGATCACCCTGGTCTCCCATTCCACCTTGATGACCGGCCTCTTCCCGCCCCGGCACGGGGTGCGCGACAACGGCACCTTCGTCCTTCCGGCCAAGATCGAGACCGTGGCCGAGCGGCTGGCGGCCGGGGGCTACGACACGGCGGCGGTGGTCTCGGCGGTGGTCCTCGCCCGCCGCCAGGGGTTGGACCAGGGATTCCGCATCTACGACGACGACATGGGCTCGGGGTACGCGGAGGGGACCATGGTCTCCGAGCGGCAGGCCGAGAAGACGACCGCGGCGGCCTTGGCCGCCCTGGGCAACCTCAAACCGCCGTTCTTCCTCTGGGTCCACTACTTCGATCCACACGAGGAGTACCGGCCGCCGACCCGGTTCGCCGATGCGGCGACCGGCCCCAACCGGCTCTACGACGGCGAGATTGCCTACATGGACGAGCAGATCGGCGAGCTCCTGAAGAAGCTCCCGGCGGGGACCGACGTCCTGGCGGTGGGCGACCACGGCGAGATGCTCGGCGAGCACGGCGAGCTCACCCACGGCCTCCTCCTCTACCAGGGCGTGCGGCGGGTGCCCTTGATCCTCGCCGGTCCGGGGATCCCCGCCGGGAAAGTGCAGAGCTCGCTCGTGCGGACCGCCGACGTCACCCCGACCCTCCTCACCCTCGCCGGTCTCGCGGTGCCCAAGGGGCTCGACGGGAAGAGCCTGCTGCCCCTCCCCGGCCCGGCGGACCTGCGCCAGAGCTACAGCGAGAGCTTCCTCCCCTTCTTCGCCTACAAGTGGTATCCGCTCCGCTCGCTCTCCACCGAGCGCTTCCTCTATATGCAGGGGCCGAAGGGGAGCCTCTACGACCTCGCGAGCAAGGGTGGGGAGGGGGTCGACCTCGCCCCCGGCCAGCCGGCGCCGGCCCGCCACTGGGAGAGCGACATGAAGAGCTTCCTCCGCGCCGAGGGCGAGACCCTGGAGGCCGACGTGCGGCCGGAGAACCTGCTCACAGAGGAGCAGCGGCGCCAGCTCGCTAGCCTCGGCTACGCGGGCGGCGGCGGGGGCGGGAAGGTGACCGGGAGCCTCCCCGACCCGCGGCAGATGACCGACATCGCCCAGGCCCTCCACAAGGCGGCGGCGGAGGTGCAGCAGGGGCACTGCGCGACGATCCTGCCGGAGCTGCAGAAGATCGTCCAGAAGGATGCCCACAACTTCCCGGCCTTGGACCTCGCCGGGTTCTGCCTGAAGGAGACCGGGCGGACCGAGTCGGCCCTGAACCTCTTTGAGCGGGCGGCGAGGGAGAACGAGCTCTCCCCGGTGCCGGTCGCCAATGCCGCTGGCGCCCTCTTGGCTCTCGGCCGCAAGCAGGAGGCCGAGCGCGAGTACCGCCACGCCCTGACCCTCGATCCCACCCAGCCCGAGGCGGCGGCCAACCTCGCCAAGCTGCTCCGCGAACGCGGCGACAAGGCGGGGGCGGCGGCGGTCCTCGACATCGCCTTGAAGGGCGGCGCCCACTCCTTCGACGTCTTCCTCGAGCGCGGCCTGGCGCGGGCCGAGTCGGGGAACCTCTCGGGCGCCCTCGCCGACTTCCGGGAGGCCGCCCACCGCGATCCGCGAAACCCCGTGCCGCTCGAAAACGCCGCCCGGGCCGCCTACCAGCTCCACCAGGTGCGCGTCTCGGCCCAGCTCTACGAGGAGCTCCTCCGTCTCGCGCCCGGCCGGCTCGACCTCTGGAAGACCCTGGGGGCGATCTACTACTACGAGCTCGGGGAGAAGAAAGAGGCTCTCCACGCCTTCCGGCAGGCGCTCCTCCTCGAACGGGACGCGGTCGAGAAGGGCAAGCTCGAAGCGCTGGTCCGCGAGCTCGAAGGGTAGGGCGGTACAGGCTCGGTTCGATCCTGCGGGCGGGCTCCTTCGGGCGCTCCGCGCAGCCAGTCGCCCGTCCTCGGAATCGAACCGAGCCCGTACCGGCAGCCCGAAGTTGCTTTCCCTCGACCGTCCCCCGGCCGAAGGCGGTCAGACCCGGATGAGCATCGGCACCTCCCGGCCGCTGCCACCGCCGTCCCAGGTGACCTGGACGACGAAGCGGAGGAGGTCCGACCCGACGTTGGGCATGAGGTTCTGGCGCTTCAGCCTGACCTCGGCGCGGCCGGCGGCGCCGAAGGCGGTCGTCGTCCCCTCGGCAACTCTGTGGAGAGTCGCCTTGGCGTTGGGGAGGGGCCGGCCCTGGCCGTCCTCGGCGACCAGGCGCAGGGTGACGACGTCGCTCTCTGGGTCGATCGCCTGATCGCCGTCCGCCGCGCCACAGACATAGGGCGCCGGCGCCTCCCCCTTGAGCACCTGGGAGAGGAGCTGGCTCACCGGCGGCGAGTCCCAGATGCGGGAGTGCGGAAAGGGGATGCCGGAGACCGGATAGACGCCGATCGGCAGATAGAAGGTGCGGACAGTCGGACCGCGCAGCCAGGAGGCCGAGGCGATCGCCACCGTGCCGTCCCCCTGGTCGGTCTCCGTGAACTGGAGGCCGCCGTCGGCCGCGAGGACGCAGCGGGTCCCCACCGGCACCCCCCAGCCGACGACGTTGGTGATCGGCGGCATGGGAACGCCGCCGGGGAGGCGGATCTCGCTCGTCCGTGCCCCCAGCCGGGCGTCGGCGGAACGCGCCCGCTCCTTCATGTCGTCGCGGCCGGCGGGAATCCAGGCGGTGTCGACGAGCGGCCCCACGGTGGGCCCCGCGGCGGTCAGGAAGAGGTTGAGCGGCTTGCCGAAGGGGTCGCGGAGATCGGTCCGCGCGGGGTCGGGGGGGAAGAGGTCGTAGGCGGCCTGGGCATGGCTCATCACCGCCTGCACCTCTTCGGTGGAGAGAAAGGTGACGAGGAAGCGGATGGCCATCCCGCGCGCCACGTTCTCGACCGCGGCGAGGTTGCCCGCCCAGGGGACGCCGAAGGAGAGCACCTGCTCGATCTTCGCCGCGAGCTCCGGCCGGGTCTCCAGCAGCCGCCTGAACACCAGCCCGCCGGTCGAGTGGACGATGGCGACGACCGGCGCGCCGGCGCGGTTCGAGAGGTCGTCGATGGCGCCGGCCAGGTCGGCCTGGACGACGGGATCGTCGACTGCCTTGCGCCAGTCCCAGCCCACGGGCCGGAAGAGGTCGTCTCCCATGGGGGTATAGCCGAAGTCGCGCAGCCGGTCGTAGAGCGACTGCGCCTGCTTGGCGATCCCCAGGATGTCGCGGATCGGCTCGCCCGCCACGATGTCGCCGGGCGGATCGTCGGGGCCGATCAGGAGCCGCAGGAGCTCAGCCTTCCGCGCCGAGTCCAGCAGGTCCGAGAGAGCGGGTGGGAAGAGGGTCCGGCCGGTCGAGCGCTGGTGGAGCTCGCTCGCCGGGAAACCGGGTACGAAGACGACGGGCTTTCGCGCCATTTCTGGACCTCCTGGAAGAGAGGACGGCTGTGGACCCTATTTTCTCACGGCGGCCCTTGCCGGATTCCCCGTTACGGGGCACAATAGAGCCGCTTCTTAAAAGACAGGGTCGTTCTCCCGGATCGTCCCTCGCCCGTGCACCCAGGCTGGGGGCGGCCGCGGAACGGAGGTCTGTTCTTGCTCAAAGAGTTTCTGCGCCAGGTTTCCCTCTTCACGGATCTGGACGACGGCCAGCTCACCCGTCTGGCAGGGTTCGCCAGCGAGGTGAGCTACCCGGCGAACCACATCCTCTTCCGCGAGGGCGATCCGGTGGATTCGTTCTACCTCGTCCGCGAGGGGGGCGTCACCGTCTTCCGCGACGCCAAGGGTAAGCCCATCCAGCTCCTGGCGCGGCTGGAGGAGGGGGGCTACTTCGGCGAGATGGGGCTCCTGAACCGGGCCCGCCGGCTGGCTTCGGCCCGCACCTCCGGGCCCACCCGGCTCCTGCGGATCGACAAGACCGATCTCCTCCAGGTGCTCGCCGACAATCCCGGCCTGGAGCTCAAGTTCCGCGCCGAGATCATCCGCCGGCACGGTGTGAACGTCTCGTCTCTCTTGGGGTTGGCCGGGCAGCGCGACGTCCGCATCCGCCTGGGGGTGCCGGCCGAGGCCAGCTTCGGCGACGGCACCCGGGTCGAGCTGATGCTCGAAAACCTCTCGCTCGGCGGGGTCGCCGTCTCCGGTCTCGCGAGCGGCCTGCCGAAAGGGCAGCGCACCCAGTTCGCCCTCGCCCCCCGCGGCCAGCCCCCGATCCTGGACATCGCCGGCACCGTCACCTGGCGCGAGGGCGACGCGGCGGGGGTCGCCTTCGACGCCCTGCGGCCCGGCGAGGAGGCGATCATCTACCGGGCCCTCCGGCGCTTCTTGGACGTTCGGGCCTAGGGCCGCCGACCGATCTCGACCTCCACCCGCTGACCGAGCTTCAAGGGGCTCGGCTCCAGGAGAGCGATCTTGACCAGGAGGACCCGGGTGTCCGAGGGGCGGCCGGGATCCTGGGGCTTCAAGCGCCGGTTCACCACCGCATCCGGGATCTCCTCGATCCGGCCCCGCCAGGAGCGGCCGTCGTAGCCCTCCGCCGTCACCTGGACGGGAGCGCCGAGGGCGACGCGGCCGGAGTCGAACTCGTCGACCTCCGCCTCCACTCGGGTCCGCTTCAGGTCGGCGAGGGTGACGAGCTGAGCTCCGGCCTCCAGGTGCTCCCCGGCCTGGACGTTTCTCTCCAGCACCACCCCGTCGATCGGCGCCGTCAACCGCGACTTGGCGAGCACCGCCTCCAGCCGGTGGAGCGCCGCCACCGCCGTCTCCCGCCGGGCGTGGGCGGCGTCGCGGTTGCTGCGGCTGCGGTCCGCCGTCGCCTGGGTGCCGACCTTGGCTGCCAGCAGGCGGTCGGCGCGATCGACGTCGGCATCGGCGAAGCGGATGTCGGCCTCCGCCTCCGCCACCTTCGCCCGCTGCTCGGCGATCTCGGCCCGGATGTCGTCGGCCTTGAGCTCGGCCAGGAGCTGCCCCTTCCGCACGTGATCCCGCTCCCCGACGAGGAGCCGGGTCAGGGTGCCGGCCACGTCGGTCGCCACCACCACCTGGGCGCCCGGATAGGTGACGAGCCTCCCCTCGGCGGTCACCCGATTGGCGCCAGAGGCAGCGGCGGGTGCAGTGGCGGAGATGGCGGTGGGGGTGAAACGGGCGCTCGCTCCGGCGCTGCTGGACCGGTCGTCGATTCACCGGATCGTCCCCGTAGAGCCCTCACCTGGCCGAAGAGCGCCGCGGTGAGCGCGAGACCGAGGAGGGGGACGATCGACTTCCGGAGCCAGCCGTTTGTGCTTTCCATGGGGCACCTCTACGCCGCGATGCGGCCGTCTGCGATCTGCACCACGCGATCGGCGATGGTGCGGACTTTGGGGTCGTGGGTGACGATGAGGAGCCCCCGGTTCTCCTCTTTGGCCAGGGCCTGGAACATCTCCAGCACCTGCTGGCCGACCTGGGCGTCGAGGTTGGCCGTCGGCTCGTCGGCGAGGAGGATGGGGGGGCCGCCGGCGAGCGCCCGGGCGATGGCGACCCGCTGCTTCTGGCCGCCCGAAAGATCGCGCGGCAGGAAGCCCCGGCGGTCGCCGAGGCCCACCGCCGCGATCACCCGCTCCGCCTCCTGCCGCGCGGCGCGGCCGCGGACCCCCTTGACGTTCAAGGCGTACTCGACGTTCTCGACCGCGGTCAACGCCGGGAAGAGGTTGAACTGCTGGAAGACGAAGCCGATCGACCGCCGGCGGACCGCCGGCAGCCGCTGCGGGGTTCGCGGGTCGATCGCCTCGCCGTCGATCACCAGCCGTCCGGAGCTGGGGGTCAAAATACAGCCGAGGATCGAGAGGAAGGTCGTCTTCCCCGATCCCGAGGGCCCCTCCAGGGCGACGATCTCGCCGCGGGCGAGCGCCAGCGAGGCGCCGGAGAGGACCCGGACCTCCTCTCCCCGCCCCTCGCGGAACGACTTGGTGACGTCGGCAGCTTCGAGCACGTTCATGGCGATCTCCTGAGCTTCTTGAGCCCGTTAACCGCGGAAGACCAGAGCCGGGTCGATCCCCGCCACCTTGCGGAACGAGATCATGGCGGCGGCGAGGCAGAGGAGGAGGGTGCCGACGAAGACGACGGCGGCGAAGCTCGGCGGGATGATGAGCTTCAGGTCGATCTTCGCCATCAGCGGCCGGAGGAGGAACGCCTGGGCGCTCCCGAGGAGGAAGCCGACGACCGCCGAGATCGTCGCCTGCTCGCCCAGGATCTTGTAGATGTCCCGGTTGCTGCCGCCGATCGCTTTGACCGTGCCGAACTCCTTGATGTGCTCCATGGTCGAGGTGTAGAGGGTCTGGGCGACGACGACCAGCCCCACCAGACAGCCGAGGAAGACCGTCATCCCCATGTTGAGCCCGAGCCCCGTGCTCTCCACCCAGTAGCGGCGCGAGCGGCTGGCCCACTCCTCCTTCGTCCAGACGTCGTTGTAGGGAACCCGCCGGCGGACCTCCTGGACGATGGCGGCGCGGGCCGCCGGGTCGAGCCCGGGGGCGAGCTTCAAGAGGATGTAGGTGGTGTTCCCCGACAGCTCCTGCGGCGACAGCTCCTGCGCCCGCCGGAAGTCGACGAAGGAGATCGGGGTGGTGCTGAAGGAGAGGGCGTCTCTCGTCCGGCCGATGATCTTCATCCGGTGGCCGAGCACCTCCCGGTAGTCGCCCGGCGCGAAGGCGCCGTAGCGTTTGGTCGCCGAGCTGTCGAGGAAGAGATAGCGGCCGCGCTTCAGGTCGTCGAGGTTCCCCTCGGTGACGTTCCACGGCATCTTCCAGCGCCTGAAGTCGGCGAGGGCGTAGGTGAGGGTCCCCTCGCGCGCTCCCGAGGGGAGGGCGACATTCATGAACCAGACGATGAGGTTGTCGGCCCGCGCCACCCCGGGGATCGAGCGCAGGCGCTCGACGTAGGTCTCCGGGAAGGTCTGGGCGAAGTCGACGTTCGCGGTGTTCCTGGAGGTCACCCAGAGATCGGCGTCCAGGTGCTCGATGGTGATCGAGGCGTTGTCGAGGAGACCGAGGAAGAGGCCGACCTGGACGAAGACCAGGGTGACCGCGAAGGCGACCCCCGAGACGGTGATCAAGAAGCGCAGCTTGTCGTGGAGCAGGTTCTTCCGGGCGAGGTCGACCATGGCTCACTCTTCCCCGCGGATCAGGCCGCGGACTAGAACGTCGGTCATGAGCCCCGAGCGGGCGGTCGTCGAGCGCCAGTCGCACCAGGGATCGTTCGCCTTGGCGATCTGGAGCGCGACGACCCCGTGGAGGCCCGCCCAGAGGGTCTGGGCGAGGAGGTCGGGGTCGTCGAGCCCGGAGCGGAAACGGCCGGTGGCGAGCGCCTCCTCCACGGCGGCCTTCAAGAAGGCGTAGGCGTCCTCCTCGGGGTTGCCCTTCTCGACCGCGCTCTCCGCCTTGTCGATCGGCGGGTGTGGGGTCATGAACATGAGCTGGTAGTGGTTGGGGTGCTCGAGGCCGAACTCCGTATAGGCGTGGGCGGCCTTCCGGAGACGCTCGACGGGGTCGGCGATGCGGCCGATCTTGGCGAACTGCCGCGCCAGGGCGATGAAGTCGGCGTCGCACAGCTCGCGGAGGACCGACTCCTTGTCCTTGAAGTGGAGGTAGATGGCAGTGGGGGAGTACTCGATGCGGTTGGCGATCTTCCGCATGGTGACCGCCTCGTACCCCTCGGAGACGAAGAGCTCCCGGGCGGCCTCCAGAATCTTCTCCCGAACCTCCGCCCGCTCCCGTTCGCGTCTCTCCTTGGTTCCCATGAACGCAGCTCCTTAACTTAACGACGTTAAGTTACGGCGCTACGTTCAGGATGTCAAGGGGGTTCAGGAAGAAGTCGGTGTTACAGGTCTCGAAGTCGACTTCCAATGCGTAGAAGTCGACTTCCAACCCGTCCGGGTCGACTTCCAATGCGTAGAAGTCGACTTCCGACCCGTCCGGGTCGACTTCCGATGCCTAGAAGTGGACTTCCAACCCGTCCGGGTCGACTTCCAATGCGTAGAAGTCGACTTCCGATCCGTTCGGGTCGACTTCTCATCCGAGGAAAGTCACTTCCGGTGGGTTCCTGAGGACTTTCTACGCGTGGAGCCCGACTTTTGAGGCATGGGAAGTCCGCCTGAACGGATGACAAGTGGCTTTCCACGGGTTCCGGCAGCTCCTGGACGGATTTCGGAAGCTCCCGGAGAGGTCCGGCCTAGAGGTCCTTGAGGATCACCTCGGCGGTCGAGACCTCGAGCTTGCCCGGCTCCTCCAGATGGAGGGTCTTGACGACGCCGTCCTCGACGAGCGCGGCGTAGCGCCGGGAGCGCCGGCCCATGCCCCAGCGGCTGGAGTCCTGTTCGAGCCCGAGGGCGCGGGCGAGGTCGCCGTTGCCGTCCGCCAGGAGGAGGAGCTTGTCGCCGACCTCGCGGACCTTGCCCCAGGCGTCCATGACGAAGACGTCGTTGACCGCCGTGCAGACGATCTGGTCGACCCCCTTCTTCAGGATCTCCTCGGAACGCAGGACGAAGCCGGGCAGATGGTGGTCGGAGCAGGTCGGGGTGAAGGCGCCGGGGACGCCGAAGAGCACCACCCGTTTGCCGGCGAACACCTCGCGGGTCGAAATCGGGCGCGGGCCCTCCGGCCCCATGGTCTGCACGGTCACCTCAGGAATCTTGTCGCCGACGCCGATCGCCATTCTCTTCTCCTCCAGGTTCTCGCTGAACAGGGAATCCGCCCGGTACGCCTCGGCGGCGTTCGGCCGGCATCCTATCGCGTCGCCTGCCCCTTCCCGCCGTAGAATCGTACCGACAGGAGACTCCCGTGGACCCCTGGATCTACCTCTTCCACTTCGCCTTCTACGCGGCGTTCCTGCCGCGTTTCCTCGTCCGTTCCGCCCGGACGCTCCGGCGCGGCGAGGAGAAACCGGCCGCCGCCGCCCGCTTCTCGCGCGGCCTGGTGTTCTTCCACATGCTCGGCCTGGGCGTCCTCTACTTCGGGGTCGGCCGCGCCGCCTTCGGCCACCTGCCGCGGCGCCTCTTCCCGCCCCAGCGCCTGGCGGGAGCGGTCGCCCTCCTCGCCGCCATCGCCCTCGTCGCCTGGACCCTCGCCGTCTTCCGCTCCTGGCGCCTGCGGGCGAGCCTCGAAGCCGGGCACGAGCTCTCGACCGACGGCCCGTTCCGCTTCGTCCGCCACCCTATCTATCTCTCGATGGACCTCCTCGCCGCAGGCACTCTGCTCTGGCTGCCCGACCCCTTAGTCGCGCTCGGAACGGTCCTTGTGGCTCTCGGGGGAGACCTGCGGGCGCGGGCGGAGGAGAAGGTGCTGCTGGTGGTCTTCGGCGACCGCTACCGGGAGTACGGACGGCGGGTGAAGCGGTTTGTGCCGGGGGTGTACTGATGGATGGGGGGGGAGACCCCGTGATCGCGCCGACAGGCTCAGAGATCAGCCGCGAGGGCCGAGTCGGCATAGACTGGCACTGACCGTACCCGATTTCGTTCTTCTGGGAGAAAGCCATGCCCCACCACCACGCCTCGGCGCGCCGCCTCTTGACGACCGCGCTTTTCTCGCTCCTCGTCCTGCCGCTTTCCGGTCGTGTGGGACAGGCCGCTTCCACCGATGCCGACCACCTCGAATGGGCCCGGCGGCTGGTCGCCGGGGTCTCTCCGGAGACCAACGTCTATGCCTCGCGGCCGACGGTCGTCACCTGGACCGGAGTGAGCGGCGCCACGGAGACGCGGAACCGGAGCGTCTGCAGCGCTTTGGTCGCTCACGTAATGATCCAGGCCTACGGCTACCGGTCCGCCGACTTCGCCTCCTGGCTCGGCGGCCGCTTCCCGCGCGCGGCCGGTTTCCACGACGCCATCGCCGCCGGCCACGGCTTCGACCCCGTCCTCCGGGTCGCGGACATCCGCCCGGGGGACGTGCTGGCGATCAAGTACCCGCCGGGGAGCCACCCGACTGGCCATGTTCTGCTCGCCGCCTCGCGGCCTGCCCTGCGTCGCGCGACGGAGCCGAACGTCTCCGGCACCACGCAGTACGAGCTGTCGGTGATCGACTCCTCCCACACCGGCCACGGCCCGACCGACACCCGCCACTACGCCAAGGGGAAGTTCCACACCGGCGTGGGGGAGGGGCTCTTCCGTCTCTACGCCGACTCGGACGGTGCCCTCGCCGGCTATTCCTGGAGCGTCACCAAGGCTTCGGAGTTCTACGCGCCGAGCGAGCGCCACCTCGTGATCGGGCGCCTCAATCACCAGGTCAAGCCGACCGGCCACCCCGGCCACGTCGACGCCGAGCAAGGGGACGAGTCCAGTGACGACGACGCAGCGCCGGGAGGCTCGCGGTAGCTACCGCCAAGGCCGCGTCACCAACTTCGGCGCCTGCATCACCCGGAACACCGGCAGTAGTCCCACCCGCTCGTCGTAGTAGGGGGTGCGGCGGTACCACCAGCGGCTTCTTGCCGCGGGATCCTTGGCGAAGGCCTCGTCTTTCAAGGCCTCCTGCCACTCGGCCGCGATCTTCGGGTCCTTGAGCTTTTCCTCCACGAGCCCCTCCAGTACCTGCGGGGCGATGTACTCCTTCTGCTCGAAGAGAGTCGAGAGGAGTCCCCAGGCGAGGAGGGAGTCGGGGGACTCGGGCTCCAGGAGCTCCACGGCGAGCTCGAAGTTGGGCTGTGTGGCGGGAATCCAGAGGGCGCCGGCGGGGATCTGCCGGCGCTCGTTGCTCCGCGCCACCTTGGCCTGGACCTGGGTGAGCCCCTGGTAGGACGCCTTGGCGAAGTCGGGGGAGGAGAGCCGCATCGTCTCCACCTCGATCTCGACCGGGGTCGCTAGCCTCAAGACCTCGAGGCCCTGGCCGCGGAGGACGGCCTCGATCCGCGGCCAGCCGGGGAGGACCAGGTAGCCGCGCGGCCGGGCGAGCTTCGCCGTCGGCCGCGAGCGGTGATACCAGGGGACCTCGATCTCGTGCACCTTGCCGCGCACGTAGGTGAGGAGCGGCTGGCCGGTGACGACCGAGGTCTTTCTCCCAGTCTCGTAGAGCGGCAGGCGGATGGGGTCGGCCTCGCCGCTCTCCTCCCAGGCGACGACGACCTCCGAGGGGGCCGCGTCGGGCTTGCCGAGGGCCACCTCGTGCGCCGCCGCCGCCTCGACCGCCTCGTGGAGCGCCCCGGGGTCCTTGCGGATCTCCAGAAGGAGAGCGGCGAGGAAGTCGCGGTTGGCGAGCACCCGGGCCTTGTAGGGCTTGTAGGAGTGGGTCTCGACGAGGATCGAGGGGATGTTGCGGAGCGGGAAGTAGGCGGTCGAGAAGCGCGGTCCGCCCACCCAGGAGCTGAACCCCTTGGACGGATCGTCGTGGTCTTTCAAGTCGACATAGGGGCCGACCCGGTGACCGGCCTTCTCGGTCGCGGCGAGGACCGACGGCATGTGGGCGGCGAGCCAGGCGCCCACCGGGGCCGGCGCCTGGGGCGACTCGGCCCAGGAGTAGGTGAGCACCCAGTCGTGGTCGACCCCGTCCGTCACGTGGTCGTCGACGTGGAGGTCGGGGTGCCAGGCGTTGACCAGGGCGACGAGCGCCCGCGCCTCGGGGCTCTCCAGCTTCATGTGGTCGCGGTTCAAGTCGAGCCCGTCCGCCGTGGTGCGAAAGCCCATCCCAGAGACCGGGCCGTTCTGGTTCGGCCGGTTCCAGGGCGACACCCGCTCGTGCCCGTCGACGTTGTAGATCGGCAGGATGAGGATCGTCGCCGCGTCCAGGAGCTCCCGGCGCCGGCCGAGGGCGAGGTCGCGGAGGAGCAGAAGGCAGGCGTCGTTGCCGTCGATCTCCCCGGCATGGATGCTGTTCTGGAGGAGGACGACCGGCTTCTTCTCCTTCTCCTCATCCCGGTCCTGGTCTTTCTTCTTACCCCGCTCCCGCTCCCTGGACTCGTCCCCCTCTGGGGAGAAGACCTTCTCCTTGGAGAGGATGACGAGCGGCATCGGCCGCCCCTCGGCCGAGGTGCCGTAGAAACGGAGGCTCATCTCCGGCAGGCGCTCCTGGATCTTGCGGAGAAAGGCGAGGGTCTCCTCGTAGCTCGGGGTGGCCCGGAAGTCCGCGACCTCCGCCGGGGTCAGCCACTCGCGTGGGATGGGCGGCTCGGCGGGGGCGGGAACCGCTCTGGATGCAGCGATGGCGGGGAGGGCGAGGAGCAGGGAGGCGAGAGCTCCCGAGAGGGAGAGAGAGGGCAGGCGCATCGGGAACCTCCTGGTTTGGCGCCCGATCGTAACATCCTCTAAGAGGGAGGGGCCGGCCTCCCGCGATCGGGAGGCCGGCAAAGGGGATTGGGTGGCGGGGCGGGTTATTTCCCGGGGAGGGCCGGGACACCCGCGTTGGGGAAAGGCACCCCTTTTACAGGGCGCCGACGCAATGGACGGTCGGTGGCGCCCGGAGGCGTCGCCTGCCATCGCGGTGAGATCGGTTCAAAGTGGGAGCCCCTCGGGCTCCATAGATACTTACGTATAAGACCGGGACTTCGTCACAGGGCAGTCTCAGGAAGAAAGGGAGCGCCGGTTCCAGCGGGTTCGCTTCAGGGGTCTGTCGAGCGTGAGTGAGGTGGAATCGACAGACCGGGAGGCTCTCGCGGCCGCCATCCGCCCGGCGAAGCGCTGGAACCGGCGCCTTGAATCTGAGGAAGAAACGCCTGGTGGGAGAGGAGAGTTCCCGAGTGTCAGCGAGGAGAGCGGGGAGAGCGGGGAGCGCGGCCGCGGTGCAGCGCCCCGGCCATCGTGCCCGCGGCCTGGGCGAGGACGGTGGCGGCGAGGGCGGGGAGGAGGAGGAGCGGCTCGCGGACGCCGGCCCGGGCCCAGCCGGCGAGGGTCCGGCCGGTCTGGACGACAGCCCGGACGGGGCTCGCCAAGAGGAGCCGCCAGGTTCCCGTCTCGTCCTCTCTCGCCGTGCCGTAGGCCTGGCGGTAGCTCCGGGAGAGGAGCTCGCCCAAGCCGGGGCGGCCGTGGTGCTGGGCGACGGCGCGGGGCTCGAACCAGACCGGCACCCCCCGGCGGGCGAGCTCGGCCTGCCAGGAGCGCTCCTCTCTCCCGTCGCCATCCGGCAGCTCCTCGCTGAAACCGTGAGTGGTGAGAAAGGCGCCGCGGCGGACGGAGAGGTTGGCGGGCGGATGGTGGGGGACGTGGGCGGCCGGGCACCCCGGATGGATGTCGCCGGCGTTCGCGTAGTACTCGCAGCGGCCGGTCCAGGGGAGCCCGGCGGGGAGGGCGAGCGAGCCGCCGACCACCGCCTCGCCAGCGTCGTGGGCGGCCAAAAGCGCCTTCAGCCAGCCCGGCGAGGGGGTGCACTCGACGTCCAGGAAGATCACCGGGTCGCCGGTCGAGGCGGCGAAGCCGCGGTTGCGCGCCGCCCCGGGGGAGCCGCCGGGGACCCGGGAGCCGAGGAGGAGGGCCCGTGCCCCGGCGGCGCAGGCGAGGGCCGCCGTCTCGTCGGTCGAACCGTCGTCCACCACCAGGACTTCCAACTCGACCCCGCGCGGCGCCTGGTCGAAGACGATCCCCACCGTCCGGCCGATCGAATCCGCGGCGTTCCGCGCCGGGATGACCACCGACACCCGCCGCAGGGGGGCGGGGGGAGGGAGGGGAGGCGAGGCCGGTGGGGCGGTGCGGGTGAGGGGCAGCCTCAGAATGCGAGGTTCGGGCATGGTTCTTCCTCCTATAGATATAGCAGGTGTCGTGCCAGGCGGTATAGGATGATCGGGACAGCTGGGGGAGCCGCGAGGCTGAGAGTCCGGAGCTGCCGGACGACCCTTAGGACCTGATCTGGGTAATGCCAGCGAAGGGAAGCGACGCCGAGGGCCGGATCGCCCCGGAGCCGCACCTTCTACCCGGTGCGGCTTTTCCGTTTCTGGGACGTTCGAGAGGAGACTTCAAGGTGATCGACAGCGAGCCGCTCGTCCTTTCTGATCCTGCCATCGATCTTGCGGGTAGTGCGGAGCTCGGCTCCCGGGTGGCGGGTTCCGGGCAGGGTGCCCTGGAGCCGTTCCCCGCCTCGCGGAAGGTCTATGTCGAGGGGAGCTTCCCGGGGGTGCGGGTGCCGATGCGGGAGGTCGAGCTCTCGCCCACCCAGCCAGCCAACGGCGGCCCGGCGGTCCCCAACCCTCCGGTCACCCTCTACGACACCTCCGGCCCCTACACCGATCCCGACTCGGCGACCGCGATCGACCTCCGGGCCGGCCTGCCGCCGCTCCGGAGCGCCTGGATTCTCGGCCGCGGCGACGTCTCCCCACTCTCCGCGCCGACCTCGGAGTACGGCAGGGAGCGTCTCGCCGACCCGCGCCTCGCCCATCTCCGCTTCGCTCACCTGCGGCGCCCGCTCCGCGCCCGGGCCGGGGCGAACGTCACCCAGATGCACTATGCGCGGCAGGGGATCGTCACCCCGGAGATGGAGTTCGTCGCCATCCGCGAGAACCAGGCGCGGGAGAGCGCCCGCGAGCGCGGGCTCAACCCGCTCAACCCGCTCAACGCGCTCAAGATCATGCCGGCGGCGGGGCAGGGGAGCGGCGTCGTCCAGCACCCCGGCCAGGCCTGGGGGGCGAAGATCCCGTCTCGCATCACCCCCGAGTTCGTCCGCGACGAGGTGGCCCGGGGGCGCGCCATCCTCCCCGCCAACATCAACCACCCGGAGAGCGAGCCGATGGCGATCGGCCGCAACTTCCTGGTCAAGATCAACGCCAACCTGGGCAACTCCGCCGTCACCTCCTCGATCGAGGAGGAGGTGGAGAAGATGACCTGGGCCATCCGCTGGGGCGCCGACACGGTGATGGACCTGTCGACGGGGAAGAACATCCACGAGACCCGCGAGTGGATTCTCCGCAACTCGCCGGTGCCGATCGGCACCGTGCCGATCTACCAGGCGCTGGAGAAGGTGGGGGGCCGCCCGGAGGATCTCACCTGGGAGATCTACAGAGACACCCTGATCGAGCAGGCCGAGCAGGGGGTGGACTACTTCACCATCCACGCCGGGGTGCTGCTCCGCTACGTGCCCCTGACCGCCGGCCGGATGACCGGGATCGTCTCCCGCGGCGGCTCGATCCACGCCAAGTGGTGTCTCGCCCACCACCGGGAGAACTTCGTCTACGAGCATTTCTCGGAAATCTGCGAGATCATGCGGGCCTACGACGTCTCCTTCAGCCTCGGCGACGGCCTCCGTCCGGGCTCGATCGCCGACGCCAACGACGCCGCCCAGTTCGCCGAGCTCGATACCTTAGGCGAGCTCACCAAGGTCGCCTGGAGCCACGACGTGCAGGTGATGATCGAGGGGCCCGGGCACGTCCCCATGCACCTCATTCAGGTCAACATGGAAAAGCAGCTCGCGGTCTGCGACGAGGCCCCCTTCTACACCCTGGGGCCGCTCACCACCGACATCGCCCCCGGCTACGACCACATCACCTCGGCGATCGGCGCCGCCATGATCGGCTGGTACGGCTGTGCCATGCTCTGCTACGTCACCCCCAAGGAGCACCTCGGGCTCCCCGACAAGGACGACGTGAAAGACGGCGTCATCGCCTACAAGATCGCCGCCCACGCCGCCGACCTCGCCAAGGGGCACCCCGGCGCCCAGGCGCGCGACAACGCGCTTTCGAAGGCGCGCTTCGAGTTCCGCTGGGAGGACCAGTTCAACCTGGCGCTCGACCCCGACACGGCGCGCGCCTACCACGACGAGACCCTCCCCCAGGAGGGCGCCAAGCTCGCCCACTTCTGCTCCATGTGCGGGCCGCACTTCTGCTCGATGAAGATCACCGAGGAGGTGCGCGAGTACGCCGCCCAGCAGAAGGTGGCCGAAGCGGAAGCCGTGGAAGCGGGGATGCGGGAAAAGGCGGCAGAGTTCCGCCAGGCGGGGGCGGGGATCTACCGGTAGGGGAGGGTCTTCCGGATCCTAGGACGCCGTTTCGAAGCGGAGGCCCGGGTTGCTCTGCGCTCGCCGGAGGTAGCTCGTGACCTCTTCCACCAGCTGCACGGTCGCCCGCTCCTGCTCGGCAGCCCGCTGGAAGAAGACCAGGGCGACCAGCGCCTCCCGGTGGATCTCCCGGGAGATGAAGATCGTGTGCATCTCGGCGGCGAGCTGCCGGGTCTCCGTTGTTCGGCCCTGTCCCAGATAAATCTTTGCGAGGTCCAGGCAGGCGAGCGCGGCGTCGTAGCCGATCCCCTCGGCCACGAACTCGTCGCGGACGAGATGGAGCTTGGCCTCCGCGGTATCCGTCTGTCCGAGGCCCGACTCGAGCTGAGCTTCGGCCCAGAGGACGTTCAGGCGATCCGCCCGGGTCCCCATCGGCAGGAACTTGTGGATCTCGGGGAGGAGAGCCTTGGCCTCGTCGTAGCGACCGAGCTCGGTCAGGTCGACTAGGAGGTTGTTGAGCGCCGCCAGGGCGAGGCGGGGCTCCTTCCTCGTATCGATCAGATCGAGGGCCTCGAAGAAGAGGGAGATCCCTTTCTCCTGCTCGCCGGCATGGCCGAGGATCATCGCCTTGCTGACGAGCGCCCGGCCCTGCCGGTGGTTCTCGTGGATTCGGCGGTAGATCGAGATGACCTGGTCGATCGTCGCTAAAGCAAAGTCGAAGCGGCGCTGCGAGCGCAGGAGCGAAGCCTTGAGATCGAGGACCCGGGCCCGCTCCAACGGGTCGCCGCTCCCCTGTTCTAAAAGGGACTCGGCTTTCGCCATGGCGGCCTCGGCGGCCTTGAAATCGGAGAGGATCCGGCGGGTGTTGCCGATATAGGCCCAGGCCCGAGCCCGGAGGTCGTTCGCGAGAGCGTGGTTCCTCTCTTCCGGCAGGATCCGATCGGCGACCTCGAGAGCGAGCCGAGCGGTCTCCTCCGCCCGGACCGGCTCCTCGCGGTTGAGAACGGCGCACTGCTCGAGGAGCAGGTCGACTAAGGCCGCACTATGGAAGCGCCGGTCTCGAGCGATCCTCTGCCGCTGCTCGGCGAACGGCCGGCTCGCGAGCTCCGCGGCGAGTTGGGGAGCGAGCTGGCGCTCCGCCTCGACTTTCTGGATCCGTTCGAGAGCCTTGGCCTGGAGGCGTTCGAAGACCCCCTCGTAGTCCGTGGGCTCTTCTTCGGGCCAGCCTTTGCGCGCCAACCGCTCGAGGACCGCCACTCCCCCTGCCACCTCGCCGCGCAACCGGGACCGGCAGGGAGCGCAGGCCGAGAGATGCCGGCCCGCTTCGATCATCCCCTCGGGATCGAGGTCGGATGCGGCGAAGCGTTCGAGGATTTCCAGGTTCAGGTGGGTCGCGGGCATCGGCTCTCCTCTCGCGTCGCCTTCCGGACAGGTCGAGAAATCGGGTCGCCTCGAAGCCAGGGTCGATTGAGACCCATGGGGTACACACTGATTATCGCACTATTTTGTGTACAGGAAGCTAGAGGAGGGGAAGAAGTGGTCATTCATTGCATTGCATGCATATGACGATTCCCGAAAGGTAGGAAAGGACGGGCGCCGGCCCGCCATTCGGGACCGGCGCCGGAGAGGTCTCTAATGATTGGAGAAGGCGCCGTTCGGGTCGATTCGCGAGCCGTCCGCGCCCCAGATCCGGCTGAAGGCGCTCCAAAGCCGCTCCAGCAACCCCTGGTGCTCGAAGGTGACGGCGGCGGAGCTGTCGTTCGGCCCGTTTCTGACAGCTCGGGCCTCGACGGCCGCGGGCAGGAGCGCGAGGCCGGCGAGGAGTAGAGACACGGAGAGGACACGGCGCAGCGGGGAACAGGACATGACAGTCTCCTTTGGAGGCGGGATAGGCACGGCCGGACAGGCGAGGCCGCGGCCGCCTCTGGCTAAGAGTGTGCCATTACGAGGCTCTGGCGTCAGCGGAATTAGATATTTCAGGCGGGATGAACGAAAGTTATCCGCTTTTTGATAGATCTCAAATACTTTTTCGCTCCACTGGAATCGACCTACCGGCTGGCCTTGCCCGGGCCCGGCAGTGCGGCGAGCCGCCGCCGGGCGAGACGATAGGTGGAGGTGGCGTCCGGGTTCTCGGTCTCTCTCGGACCGGGCGTCACCCGCTCGTAGTAGCCCCGCGCCTCCGCCGCCAGGCCGTACTGCTCGGCGAGCCGGCCGAAGACGAACCAGTCGCTCGACTGCGGTACGTCGCCGCGGAGCTTGATCGCCTGGAGGATCACCCGGTAGGCCTCCGCCGTCCTGCCGGTCTCGGCGTAGAGCGCGGCGAGCGTGTGAAGGCCGGGATAGCTCTTGTACCCAGAGAGGGTCGCCCCGCGGCGGGCGGATTCGAGATCGGCGTCCTCCACGCGCCCGCTCACCAGGGCCGCCCAGGCGAAGTTGTTGAGATCTCCGGCCTCCGCGCCGCCGGCACGGGTCAGCCGTTCCCGCAGGCGGAAGAGCTGGTCGAAATCCCCTTTCCGCATCGCCACGGTGGCGAGGGCGCGGAGGGCCGACCGGTCGTCGGGGTGCGCCGCCAGCCGCTCCTCGGCGGCAGCGTGCATCTCGTCCCAACGTCCCTCCTGGGCGAGGAGGCCGCTCTCCAGGGAAAAGACCGCTCCCGAGGACGGCCAGGCGGCGACCAGCCGGCGGGCCACCGCGAGCGCCTCGGCCGGGTGCTGGTGGGCGCGGTGGGCCACCATCAGCGCGATATCGAAGGCCCCCTGTCGCAGGCGGTCGGTGGCCGCTTCGCGGCAGCGGGTGAGGACCGGCTCCATGTCGTCGTGCTTGCTCCCGGCGAGGAGAGCGGCGGCAGTGCAGCGGGTCTCCTCCTCACTGGCGGCCTCCTCCTTGCGCCCCTGGCGCCAGAGGAGGGTGGCGAGAGGAACCGAGAAGGGATCGTCGCCGGCGGCCGGGGGGGAGGCGGGGAGAGCCCAGTCGAGCCACTGCCGGGAACCGGTCCAATCCTTCTCCTGCACCCGGCGGAAGGCCTCGGCGGCGAGACCCACGGTGAAGCCCTCGAAGGCGGCGAGGCGATACTCGCCCCCCTCGCGGACGACATAGAGCAGCCAGCTTTTCCTGGCCTCGCCGCTCCCCACCTGGAGCTCGACCCGATACCCTCGGGCATCGTCCCCCTCGGTCACGGCTTCGGCCTGCGCGAGCGCCAGGTCGAGAGCGACCTCCGGCGGCAGGTTGGCCTCCTGGGCGGAGCTCCGTGCCCGCGCCGGCACCTCGCTCCAGGCCTCGGGGTCGGCCCGGACCCACTCGCGGAACTGGCGCGAGAGGAGCGCCTCTAAGTCGCGGCCGGCGTCGGCTGGGGTGTCGGCGAGGAAGAAGACGAGCAGCCGCCTGGCGAGCCCGGCGGGCTGGTCGAGCGGGATCTTCAGATCCTCGTGCCGCCGGGTCTTCTTGAGCAGGTCGGCCTGGGTGAGGAGAGTGGCGGCCTGCGGCGAGGACCGGCTGGCGGTGGCGAGGAGGGCCGCCGCCTCGCCGTAGTGGCGGAGGAGGAGGAGAACCCCGGCCGCGCCGGTCAGCGCCTCCAGGCGCGTCTGGGCGTTGCCGTCCCGCCGCTCGGCTTCGAGCGCCGCCGTCTCCGGGCCGTCGGTCAGCGCCGTGGCGACCAGGTTGAGCGCCAGGCGCTGGGAGCCCTGGAGGACCTGGCGGGCCTCGGCCGCCCTGCCGAGCCAGAGCAGGTCGAGGGCGATGCCGTCGGTCGCCCCGTCGGCCTTGAGCTCGTCGCGGAGCGCCCGGCGCTCGGCGAGGGCACCTGCCAGGTCGGCGCCGGGACCGAAGTGCCGGCCGAGGGCGTCGTGCTCGAGGAGGAAGGCGAGCTCGGTGCGGGTTTCGGCGTCGGCAGGGTCGAGCTGCCGGGCCGCCCGCCAGGCGGCGAGGGCGCCCGTGCGGTCGAAGCCGGGACCGAAGCGGCGGCCGATCTCGTCGTGCTCCAGGACCCAGGCGAGGGTCACCTCCGCCGCGGCCGAGCGGGGTTCCAGGGCCACCGCCCGGCGGGCCTCCTGGCGCGCCGCCGTGCCCATCCCCCCTTCGAGGAGAGCGCGGGCGAGCCGGGTGTGCGGCTGGGCCTTCGCCGGAGCGGCGGCGGCCAGCCGGCGGAACTCCTGGAGCGCCTCGCGCACCCGGCCGGCCGCCAGGTGGGCCTCGCCGGTCTGGTCGAAGGCGAGGACGACCGTCTTCTCCTTGAGGAGCTCGCGGTAGGCCGCCCGGAGCGCCGCGAACTCCTTGGGGGTGAGGCGGCGCTGGCCGGAATCGAAGCGGAGCGTGGCGGTGACGGTGCCGTCCGGGCCGGCGGCATAGGCCTCCCCCAGGGTCGCCGTGCCGAGGGTCCGGGTGCGCGCCTTGGGCAGCTCGCGAACGGCATAGCCGGCGGGGGGGACGATGCGATAGTGGACTTCGAGGACGAACGGCTCGGCGAGCACATAGTCGGCGTGGCGCGGGGTCTCGTCCTTTCCCTCTTTCTGATCCTTGAGCTCCTCCGGCAGGCGGCCGCAGAGCGCCGCTAAGGGGATGCCGACCGCCGCCTGTCGCCGATCGGTGAAGCCGCGGGTGGAGCGGGCGGTCTCCAGGCGGAGGCGGAAGGGGTGGGCGAGATCGGCGGGGTCGGAGCTCTCGAAGCCGTCGAGGCTCTTGGCGAGCGAGAGCTCCGAGGTGGTGAAGTACTCCTCCATCTGTTTGCGGATCGCCGCGCGGTCGGTGTCCGCGAAGAGCTGGCGGAGGTTGCGCCCCGGCTCGCCGCTCGTCTCGCTGACCAGTACCTGTCGGGCGAGACCGTCGTCGGCGAGGAAGACCTCGCGGGTCTCGACCTCCCGGTTCTCCGCCGCGGTCGCCTCGGGGGTGTGGAGGAGGCCCGTCGAGTCGCCGGCGGCGACGAGCGCCAGGCGCCCCTGGTCGCCCGCCGGCAGCTCGCCGGCGCGGGCGGAGGGGGCGGTGGGGTCGATCCACACCGCCGGTGCCCCGGGGACGAAGACGATGGCGTGGTCGAAGCCGCCGAGGCCGGGGAGCGCCGGCTCGACGTCGTGGCCGGGCCCGGCGCGGAGGAGCGCCACGAAGGCGGGGATGTCCTCGGCGCGGAGGAGGGCGGTCAGGAGGGCCGCCTTGTCCTTGCAGTCGCCGTAGTGGCGTTTGAGCGTCTCGGCCGGGGTGCGGGGCACGATGCTCGCGTCCCCCAGCTCGACCCCGGTGTAGCGCACCTCGCGGTGGAGGGCGGCGAGCAGGCGGTCGATCCGTTCGAGCTGCGAGCCGGTGGGGCCGATCGCGGAGCGCAGGACGGCTAAGTCGGCGCCCCGGATGCTGCCGTCGACGATCGCGGCGTAGCGGGCGGCGACCTCCTGCCAGGAGGTGCCGGTCGAGAAGGCGACGCCCGGCTGGCGCGGCAGGTCGGCGGGCATGCCGGGTTCGAAGGCCGGCGGCGCCGGCAGGTCCAGGTAGTCGAAGGTCAGCTGGTGGCGGCCGGCCGTCCGGACCTCCCGTGGCGCTCCGGGAGGGAGGAGGCGGGCGACCCAGCGCAGCGGCAGGGCCTCCGGCGCATCGAGCCGCAGGACCGCGTGGCGGACGGGCACCGGACCGCGGAGGCCCACCGTGCGGACGACGCCGCGGTCGAAGAGCGGCGCCGTGTCGACGGTCGTCACCTCCTGTTCGACCACCGCCCCGGGACCGGCCGCCGGCAGCGGCCCGCGCAGCACCCGGCCGTCCTCGAAGACATCCTCCGACTCGGGGGTCTCGCCGCTCTCCGAGAGGGTGGCGGGGTCGAGGAGGTGGGCGGCGCCGTCCGGGGTCAGCACCCGGGCGCGCACCCGCGGGCGCTCCTGGTGCCAGGGGGACCAGCGCTCCTCGATCGCCGACCAGCTCGCCCCAGCTCCGGGCCCGGCGATCCGGTAGACGAGATGGGAGATGTGGGTCGTCCGCCCCGCCCCGTCGAAGGTGTAGCGGTCGTCGGCGAGGAGGATGACGACGGGGTCCTTGAACCCCGCCGAGTCGCGCTCGGCCGCGGCGAGGACCGCCCGGGGCTCGGCGGCGAGCGGCGTCCCCTCCCAGGGCCGCGGCTCCGCCGCTCCGGCGAGGGCCGCCGGAAGCGCGAGGAGAAAAAGCAGGGCGAGCCGGTGGGGGCGGATCATCGTTTCTCTCCTCGGGTCGGGCGTCAGGGCCGGGCGCGGCGCTCCCGCTCCCGCATCTAGGTGACGGGACGGCGCTTTCGATTTCCTGCGATTGTCTGCGGTGACTCCGGGCAACCTGGTGGCGAAGATCCTAGCACCCCTGTGCTACCCTTCCCACCTTCCCGCAAAGCGAGGTTCGCCGTCTTGAGTTTCAAACATCTTCTGCCTGGGCCGCAGCCCGAAGATTTCCTGTGGGCGAGCGGCATCGAGAACACCTTCGTGCCGCAGACCCGCCCCGGCCACCGGGCGCTCGACGAGTACCGGCTGATCGGCCACTACGAGCACTGGCGCGAGGACCTCGCGCTCGGCCGGGACCTCGGGCTCCGGGCCCTCCGCTGGGGGGTCCCCTGGTACCGGGTCGAGCCGCTGCCGGGGGAGTTCGACTGGAGCTTCACCGACGAGGTGATCCCCTATATGACCGAGGAGCTGGGGATCACCCCCATCCTCGACCTCATGCACTACGGCTGTCCGTTCTGGCTCCGCCGGGAGTTCGCGAGCTCCGACTACCCGCGCGCCGTGGCGTCCTACGCCGCCGCCTTCGCCCGCCGCTACCGCGGCCGGGTGCGCTGGTACACGCCGCTCAACGAGCCGATCGTCAACGCCCTCTTCTGCGGCGCCCGCGGCCTCTGGCCGCCCTACCTGAAGGGGGACTCGGGCTACCTCCGCATCCTGCTGCAGCTCGTCCGCGGCATCCAGCGGACGGTGCCGGCGCTCAAGGAGGTCGACCCCGACGCGGTCATGGTGCACGTCGAGGCCACCGGCCTCTCGCGGGCGGCGCGCGCCGACCTCCAGGCCCTGGCGGTCGAGGACCAGCGGCGCGGCTTCCTCGCCTACGACCTGATCACCGGCCGGGTGACCCCCGACCATCCGCTCTTCCCCTGGCTGGTCCGGAGCGGCGCCGGCCCCGACGAGCTCGCCGCCATCGCCCGCGACCGGATCACCTTAGACGTCCTGGGGATGAACTTTTACCCCCAGTGGTCGACCCAGCAGATCTCCGTCAACCGCCACGGCCGGGTCGCCTACAAGCCCACCGAGCAGGACGGCGCCGGCTTCGTCACCCTGATCGAGGACTACTACCGGCGCTACGAGGCGCCCATCCTCATCACCGAGACCAGCGCCAAGGGGGCGCTCCCGGTGCGCTCGCGCTGGCTCGACGCCTCGGTCGCCGCCATCAAGCACCTGCGCGGGGAGGGGGTGCCGGTCCTCGGCTACACCTGGTTCCCCCTCTTCACCATGATCGACTGGAAGTACCGGCACGGGAAGCGGCCGCTGTCGAGCTACCACCTGGAGCTCGGGCTCTACAAGCTCGCAACCCCCGCCAATGGCCGGCGCTGGCGGCCGACGCCGCTCGTCGAGCAGTTCAGGAGCTACGTCGCCGACCCGGCGGCGGCGATCGGGACCCTCCGGCCGACCTTCGACGACCCGGCGCCCCACGGCGGATCGCACTCCGGCGAGTCGCCGGCAGCGGAGACAGCGGGGGAGTCCGCGGCCGGTTGATGGCGACCTACGAGAACCCGGTCTGGCCGCGGTCGTTCCCCGACCCCTTCGTCCTCGCCCATCGCGGCGAGTACTGGGCCTACTGCACCGGGAGTTGGCCGGACGGCCGCCGCTTCGGCGTCCTCCACTCGACAGACCTCGTCAACTGGCAGCCGCTCGCCGGGGCGCTGGCGCCGCTCCGACCGGAAGGGCCGGAAGATGCCGATTGGCCCTGCTACTGGGCCCCCGAGGTCGCCTCCTGGGAGGGCCGCTTCTATCTCTACTACAGCGTTGGTGACGAGGCGCGGATGGAGATCCGGGTGGCGATGGCGGAGCGGCCGGAGGGGCCGTTCGCCGACGCCGGAAAGCGCCTCACCGCCGAGCCCTTCGCCATCGACGCCCATCCCTTCACCGCACCGGACGGTTCGCGCTGGCTCTTCTACGCCACCGACTTCCTCACCCACAGCCACATCGGCACCGGCACCGTGGCCGACCGCCTGCTCGACCCGGAAACCCTGGCCGGGGCACCCCGGCCGATCACCCGGGCGCTCTACGACTGGCAGGTCTACCACCCCAACCGGCCGGAGAAGGGCGGGGTGCGCTGGCACACCGTGGAGGGGCCGTTCGTGCTTTTCAGAAAGGGCCTCTACTACCAGATGTACAGCGGCGGCAACTGGCAGAACCCCACCTACGGGGTGAGCTACGCCGTCTCCGCCACCCTGGAGGCGCCGGGGGAGTGGGCGCAGGCGGCGGACGGGGAGCGGGTCCTCCCTGTCCTCCGGACGCTGCCCGGTCAGGTGATCGGGCCGGGGCACAACTCGGTCGTCCGCGGCCCCGACCAGCGCCAACTCTGGTGCGTCTACCACCGCTGGGACACCGAACGGGGGGAGCGGGTGATGGCGATCGACCCCCTCGACTGGGCGGGCGACCGGCTGCTCGTCCTCGGCCCCTCGACCGGCCCGCGCCCCGCCCCGGAGCCGCCCACTTTCGCCGATCGCTTCTCCGAGGAGTGCCAGGAGGGGCTCGGGGAGGGGTGGCGGGTGCACGGGCGATTTCAGGTGAGAGGAGGGAGAGGCGCTGGCCGACGGGCGGGCCGACGGGCGGGGAGAGACGGCGGTGGCGCGCCGGGTTCCCGGAGCGGCTTCTTTTCTCGCCGTGGTGAGCGCCCGCTTTCTGGAGGCGAAGGGCGCCTGTGGGATCGGGCTCTACGGGGGAGGAGAGGACGTGCCGGAGCTCCAGCTCCTCCTCACCGCCGAGGGCCGGGCGGTGGTCGTCCGGAAGGCGTCGGGAGCGGCGGAGGGGGAGGAGCGGCTCGATCTCCTCGATCTCCGGGATCTCCGGGATTTCCGGGGCGGCCTCTCGCCGGGAGCGTTCCATCGGCTCTCGATGGAGGTCGACGGCCCCCGGGTGCGGCTGACCCTCGACGATCTCCCCCTCTGGAGCGGCAGGATCGCGGCGTCTCTGGAAGGAGCTGAGATCGGCCTGCTCGCCGCCGGGAGCCGGGCGGCGTTCTCTGGCTTCTCCCTCACCCTCGGCTGGGAGGATCTCTTCTATCCCGAAACCGGGGACCCGAGAGGGCTCGGCTGGGAGATCGAGAGCGGCAGCTGGCGGCTCTCCGGCCGCGAGCTGGTGGGGGACTCGGGACCGGGGGAGACAGCGACGGCGGTGATCTTCAAGGGGCCGCTCTTCGCCGACTACGAGCTGGTGGTCAACCTGCGGCTCCTCCCCGGTTCGGCCGGCGGCTGGGGCCTCCACCCCGCCCGGACCGCCACCGGCCCCGGTCCGCTCCTCGCCCTCGTTCCCGCCGGCCCGGGCTGGGCCCTGGCCGTCCGCGATCCAGATAACGAGAGGCCGGAGCGGCTCCTGCCGTTCCCAGCCGGCTTCGATCCGGCGGTCTGCCAGCAGATGCGGCTCAAAAAATCGGGCGGGTGTCTCGCAATCGCCTGGGAAGGCCACTCTTTGGGGGAGATCGAAGTGAGCCCCGAGCCCGCCCGTCCCGGCCTCCACCTGGCGCGATCGGCGGTGGCGGTCGACGCCGTGCGGGTGACCGCCCGGGGTTAGAATTCGAACCTCGATAGGCTCAAACGGTACTTACGACACATGCAGAGCCCTGCCGCCTCCCGCCCGACCCGCGTCTTCGTCGTCGAGGACAACCTGGACGCCGCCCTCACCCTCGTCGACCTCCTGAGTATCTGGGGCTACGAGGTGCGCGCCGTCCACGACGGGCTCGCCGCGGTGGAGGTGGCGCCGGAGCTCCACCCGGACGTGGTCCTTCTCGACATCGGCCTGCCGGGGATCGACGGCTACGAGGTGGCCCGCCGCCTGCGCCGCCGGGCCGATCTCGCCGGGCTCCTGATCGTCGCGGTCACCGGCTACGGCCAGGAGAGCGACCGCCAGCGCTCCCGCGAGGCGGGCTGCGACCACCACATGGTCAAGCCCGTCGACCTGGAGGCCCTCCGGCTCCTCCTCGCTGCCGCGCCGCGGCTCGGAGAAGACCTGTAAAGTCGCTCCCAGCCTCTCGATCGAGCCGTGCCGGATCCCCAGCACGCGCCGCAAAGACCCGGAACGTCTCCAGACACCGCTCGGAACCTCCCGGACGCGGTGGGGAAGCTCCCGGACGCCGCGGAAAGCCCTCTGGACGGTGTTTGAGACCTGCCAGACGGCGTTTGGGGATGGCTGGATGCCGTTTGAGACCTCCCGGACAACGTTGAGGCCCTTCCGGACAGCTCCTGGAAGCTTCCGGACGGCTTTTGGAAGCTTCCGGACCTCGTGGAAAGTCCTCAGGAACTCGTAGAAAGTCTTCGGAAACTCGAGGAAAGTCCTCAGGAACCCGTGGAAAGTCCTCGGAAACCCGTGGAAAGTCTTCGGGAACCCATGGAAAGTCTTCGGGAACCCATGGAAAGTCTTCGGGAACCCATGGAAAGTCTTCGGGAACCCGTGGAAAGTCCTCGGGAACCCGTGGAAAGTCTTCAGAAACTCATGGGAAAGCTCTCGCTTCCCGTCGATTCAGCCGTGACAGACCCCTAGAGCGACAGCGGCTTCAACCAGGTCGTGCCGGCGAGGCGCTCGCCCCACGAGAAGGCGACCTGCGAGGCGCAGCCGGCGGCTCCGACGCAGACGATCGGGTTCCCCGAGGTGTTCCAGAACTGCCCGGCGAAGACCGGCTTGACGATGAAGATTCGCACCTCGCTCGTCGCCAGGGTGCAGCCGGTCTGGCTGGGGTTGGCACAGGCGGGGAGGAGCTGGAGGGTGGCGTTGCCCAAGGTCCCGTCGTTGCCGAGATCGATCGTCAGCTGAAAGGAGACCCGTTGGAAGACGCTCCCGCCGAGGAAGACGTCCCCCAGATAGGTGGTGCGCACGCCGCCGGAGATCGGGAGAGCGCCGGTGCCGCGGTAGAGGTCGAGGAACTGGGTGACGAGCTGCGCGCCCGAGGTCGCCGAGTTGGTGTCGTAGGCGATCACCCGGAGGGTCTTCGCGAGGACGTCCAGAACGTGCAGGTCGGTCGCCGTGAAGTTGCCGTGGCAGGACTGGACGATCCCGGCGAGGCCGCGGCCGGGCCGGGCGTCGGCCGGGAGGCCGCCGTCGGTGAGGAGGACGTTGTCGATCAGGAGCTTGGTCGAGTCGTCGTTGTTGTTGTTGGGGTTCAGGGTGGGATCGATCTGGACGGCGATCGAGTCGGCATCGTTGAAAGTCACGAGGTCGGAGTTCAAGTCGTTCCTGGTCATGCTGATCGAGTCGAGCTGCGGCCGCGTCGGATTCCTCAGGAGCTTGGTTTCGTCGGGGTTGGTCGAATACCAGAGCTGGTGCTCCGGGGTGGCCGCCCGAGCGCCCCGGCTGGTCAGCTGATCGGAGTAGGCGAGCCCGGCGAAGCCGCCGGTCTTCGAGCCGAAGGTCTGGACCGAGGTGAGCGGCTTGTCGGCGAAGTTGGGGCCGACGAGGATGCCGGTGCGGGCCGTCAGGCCGGAGAGCTGGGTGGCGTTGCAGTTCACCTCGGCGGGGGTGAGCTGGCGGGTGACCTGGGCGCTGGCGGCGGTCGCGAGGGTGGTGGCGGAGAGGAGAGTGATGATGGCGGCGGTCGTCGAACCGGATTTGAAGCTCAAGGTTAAGTCCTCCAGGCGTGCGGGTGTCGGGGCTCAGTTGGCTCCTGCGGGCCTGCTCCTGCCGGCGCTCCACGCGGCCGGTCGCAGGTCCTCGGTGCCAAACTGAGCCCGATTTCGGTGGCCCCTCGATGGGGCGGCTGGACGCCTGGTATGCGAGGGCCGGGCCAGGGCCTGCTAGAGTTCCAGTCCGTGGAGCACTACGTCGTCAACGAGATCTTCTACAGCCTGCAAGGGGAGGGGGTGCGCGCCGGGACGCCCAATCTTTTCCTGCGTTTCGCCCGCTGCAACCTCGCCTGCCGGGTGGAGACCCACGGCTTCGACTGCGACACCGAGTTCGAGTCCGGCCGGCGGATGACGATCGCCGAGATCCGGGAGGAGATGACGGTCCTGTCCTCCACCTGCCGCTGGGTGGTGCTGACCGGCGGCGAGCCGGCCCTCCAGGTCGACCGCGAGCTGATCGACGCCCTCCACGAGGCGGGCTACCAGCTCGCCATCGAGACCAACGGCAGCGTCCTCCTACCCCCGGGGATCGACTGGGTGACGGTCTCCCCCAAGGTCGCCGAGCACGCCCTGCGCCAGCTTACGGCGCAGGAGGTCAAGTACGTCCGCGGCTACGGCCAGGCGATCCCGCGGACGGTCGTCGAGGCCGAGCACTACCTCATCTCGCCGGCCTTCGACGGCCCCGAGGTCGACCCCCGCACCCTCGACTGGTGCATCCGACTGGTCAGGGAGAACCCTCCCTGGAGGCTGTCGGTGCAGCAGCACAAGCTCTGGCGGATTCGTTGAGACCGTCCCCGCCCCCTCCGGCCTCTCCGGCACCGGCGAGATCGCCCCAGAAGAGCGCCCCGGGGAGCTGGGTCGCCACCTCGAAGATCCGCGCGGCGACGCCCAAGGCGAGGGCGTCGGCGCGGGTCACGCCGTAAATCCCGAGCAGGGCGAGGAGCGCCCCCTCGAAGACGCCCAGCCCGGCGAAGGTGATCGGCAGCCGACCCAGAAAGAGCGCCAGGGGGACGGCGATGAAGAGGCTGGTAAACGAGATCGGCAGGGCGAGGGCGCGGGCGAGCACCCAGAGAACGAGGACCGGGAAGAGCTGCTCGACGGCCGAGGCCGCGGCCACGGCGGCGACCATGCGGGGCGAGCGGCGGTAGCGCTCCCCGGCGGCGGCGAGGCGGTGGAGGAGCCGCCAGATCCGGTGCGAGGAGGCGGCCGGGAGCCGTGCCAGGAGGCTCGCCGTCGTCCGCCGGCTGAAGGCGACGAGGAGCACGCCGATACAGAGGGCGAGGGTGCCGGCGGCCCAGGGGAGGAGCGGCGCCAGGCGGGCGGAGCCGCGGAGAGCGACGAGAAGGGCGGCGAGCACCAGTACCACCGAGCCCAGGAGCCCCAGCAGCCGTTCGAGCACCACCGAGGCGCCGACCTCCGCCACCGCCCGCCGCCCCCGCCCGAGGGCGAAGCTGCGGAGAGCGTCGGCGCCCAAGGAGGTGGGGAGGAAGTAGGAGGCGAAGCCGGCGGCGAGATAGGCCCGCGCCGCCCGCCCGAGCGGCACCCCCGGCACCTGCGCAGTGAGCAGCGGGTACCACTTGCCGATCATCACCGCCCGATCGGCAAAGCAGAGGACGAGCGCGAGAGCGAGGAGCGCCGGATCGGCGGCGCGGAGCGACTGCGCCACGGCGCGCACCCCGACCCCGTGGAGGAGCAGCCCGACGAGCCCGCAGGTCACGAGGAGCCGGAGGATCGTGCCGAGCTTCTTGCGCATGACGGCACCCTACCGCAGGGCGGCACTCTACGGCGAGGGAGCGAGCACCGCGAGGACGAGGAGCCGCTCGCTGCCGGTGTTGCGCACGCCGTGCGGCACTCCCTCCGGGGCGATCAACATCATCCCCGCCTGCATGGGCTCCTCGCGTCCGGCGAGAAGGAAGACGCCGCTCCCGGCGAGCACGTGGTAGAGCTTGTCCATCCCGGAGTGGGCATGGAGGCGGTGCTCCTGCCCGGGCTCGAAGGCGTTGAGGCCCACCAGCAGCCGCTCCGATTGGAAGAGGGTGCTCTTCCCCATGCCGCCGGGTGTATAGACGGCGTGCTCCTCGGGGCGGATGACGATGGGGGAGGGGGAGGGAGCCATAGCGATAGAGAGAGCCTATCGGCTCGGCTCATCCCCGTCTACTCCCCGCCCGCCTCCGGCGTCTCCTCCTCGGGCGCCTCGCCACCCGGGTCGGCGGCGACCGAGGTGTCGCCCTGCCCGCCGGTTTCGCCGGTATGGCCGGCAGGGCCGGCATGGAGGAAGCGGAGGAGGCGGTGGAAGCCCTGGAGCATCTCCGCCAAGGCCCTCTCCTCCTGCTCCGGCAGAGGCTCGACGATGCCGAGAGCCTCGTAGACGTCCACCTCCCCGTCGGCCGAAACCGCCAGGCGATCACGCCGGGACTCGGGGCGAACGAAGCCTCCGGGCTCGCCATTGACGATCCGGAGAGCGTTGTGGAGGTCGTTGAGGTTGCACCCCAGGGTGTCCAGGACCTTGTCCAGAGTGTCGAGGGAGGGGCGCTGCCGCCCCGTCTCGTACGCCGAGAGCATGCCCTTGGTGATCCCCGCCGAATTCGCCACCTGGTACTGCTTTCTACCGCGCCGGTCGCGGAGCCAGCGGAGCGCCGGTCCGAGACCTTTCAAGATCGATGTTTGCACGTTGTCTCCTTGCCGTGGCCCCAAAGTCCGCGGCTGCGGGGTCGCGTTTGCGCCACCCTCCTACATAGAGGTGTGTTTCGGGGCGCCCACCGCTTGCATAGGAGAATCCTAGGCGTAATGAAAGCGTAAGTCAAGCGGACCAAAGGCGGAGCTTCTCCCTCGTTCGGCGGTCCGAAGGAGCCCCGCCCGCAAGACCCGACGGAACCAGTACCGCTTCTGGGCTCTGATTGCGCGAGACATGGATTCGCTGCTATATTCCAGAAAAATGCGTTATAGCGTCCGACCTTCCGCCAGCTCTGCCTCTGGCGGGGTTGTATGCTCGATCCATGTTTGTGCCGGCGACCTCATGTCGGCAAGAGTGACCGGCCGGTAGGCCGAGGAGAAACGATGGGGACTAGGTTGTTCGTCGGGAATCTGTCTTTCAACACCACGAGCGAGGAGCTCAACGAGCTGTTCTCGCAAGCGGGGACCTGCAAGTCCGCCACGGTCATGACCGACCGTGCGACCGGGCGCTCGCGGGGCTTCGGCTTCGTGGAGATGTCGACCGAAGAGGAGGCCCAGAAAGCCGTCTCGGAGTTCAACGGCCGCGATTTCGGCGGCCGCAACCTGAACGTCAACGAGGCGCGCGAGCGGACCCCGGGTGGCGGTGGGGGTGGCGGCGGGCCGCGGGGCGGCGGCTATGGCGGTGGCGGCTACGGCGGCGGCGGCGGCGGTGACTTCGGCGGCGGCGGCGGTGGTGGCTTCGGCGGCGGCGGCGGTGGCGGCTACGGCGGCGGTGGTGGCGGCGGCTACGGCGGTGGTGGTGGCGGCGGCGGTTTCGGCAGCCCGCCCCCCAAGCCGCGTAAGGACGGCGGCAGCCGGCGTGGGTTGCGCGCCAAGAAGCGCAGCCTCTGAGGCTTCTCTAGAAGAGGTCGAAGAGGAGGATGCGGGCCTCCAAGGGCCCGTTCCAGACCGGGATGCGCCGCCGCGGCCGTAGGCCGATCCCTTTGCCGCGGCTCTGCCCACCCGCGAGGACCACTGCGCGCCAGCCCTTGAACCGGCGCTTCAGGAGGTCCCCCAGGGCCCGCCACTGGTCCTCGTCCTCCTGCACCCGCTCGCCATAGGGCGGGTTGATCACCACCAGCCCCGGCCCCTCGGCCGGCGGCGACAGCTCTCGAAAATCTCCCTTGAGGAGGGTCGCCCGCCCGGCGAGCCCGGCACCGTCCAGGTTGACCCGGGCAGCGCGGAGCGCTGCCGGCGCCAGGTCGTTCCCGTAGAGGTGCACGTTCGGTCCGGGTGCCGGCAGCGGCTCGCTCTGCAGGCGGGAGAAGGCGGCGGCGTCGAAGCCGGGCAGCCGCTCGAAGGCCCAGCGCTCGCGGAGCGCCCCGGGCGCCACGCCGAGGGCGAACCAGGCGGCCTCGACGAGCAGGGTCCCCGAGCCGCACATGGGGTCGACGACCGGCCCCGTGCCGTCCCAACCCGAAGCGAGGACGCAGGCCGCGGCGAGCTGCTCGCGGACCGGGGCGGCGGCGCTCACCTCGCGGTAGCCGCGGCGGTCGAGCGGCTCGCCCGAGGTGTCGAGGAGGAGGATGGCCTCGGTGCCGTGGAGCCGCAGCCGCAGGTGGAGGTCGGGGTCCTGGCGGTCGACGTCCGCCCGCCGGCCGTAGCGCTCGCGCTGCCCGTCGACGAGGCCGTCCTTGACCGAGAGCGCCGCCCAGCGCGAGTCGCGGATGGCGGAGTCAGCGACGGTGGCGTGGATCTCGAAGCTGCGGTCGGGATGGAGGAGGGCGCCGGGGTCGATCCCCGGAGCCGCCCCCGGCTCCCTCCCCGGAGCCGCGCCCGGCTCCCTTCCCAGAGCCGCCCCCGGCCTGCCCTTGACGAGCGCCAGCGCCCCGGCCGCCAGCCCGGGTCCGTCGACCGCCGTGAACCGGCCGAGCTCGACCAGCACCCGGTTGGCGGTCCGCAACCGCCAGTTGGCCCGCCAGCAGTCCTCCCAGCTCCCCGCGAAGGTGACTGCCCCCCGCTGGCGCTCGCGTCCGCCGACGCCCAACTCCGCCAGCTCGGCGTCCAGGAACTCTTCGAGGCCGAGGGCGCAGGTGGCGACTAAGTGGAGGGGCGGTGGCGGCGTTGGCGGCATGGGGGAAGTCTACAGCCCCGCCAGGGGAGTCGTTTGTAGAGCGAGAAAGGACAGCAGGATCCGCGTCAGCTCCTGCGGACACTCCTCCATGGGCATGTGGCCGATCCCCGAGAGCTCGACGAAGGCGCCGCGCGGCATCCGGAGCACCTCCCGCTTGCCGTCCGCGACCGCGATCAGGCGGTCCTCGGAGCCCCAGACGGCGAGGGTGGGGAGCCGCAACCGGCCGAGGTCGACCTCCGGTCCATCCGCGGCCCGAAGCGGCGTCGTCAGGCCGTTAAAGGCGGCGTCCACCCCCTCGACGCGGAGCGGTTCCAGGTAGGCGCGGACGAGCTCCGGGGTGACCAGGCGGCGGTCGGCGATCGACTGTTCGAGGGCCTTCTTGACCGACCAGGGGGTGAGGGCCATGCCGTGGAGGAAGAGCCAGGCGAGGGGCTTGAGCCGCGCGATGCGGCTCCGCCGGTCGTTGGGGTAGGTGGGGGCGGCGCTGTCGACCAGGATCAGCGAGCGGAGGCGCTCCGGGTGCCGGTCGGCGAGCCAGAGGGAGATCGCGCCGCCGTAGGAGTGTCCCACGAGATGGGCGCGCTCGATCCCCAGCTCGTCTAAGAGGGCGAGGACGAGCGCCGCCTGGCCGTCTCTCGTGTAGCTCGCGAAGTCGCGCGGCCGCTCGGTGGCGCCGAAGCCATAGAGGTCGGGGGCGATCACCCGGTAGGAACGGGCGAGGGTGGGGAGGACGTTTCGCCAGCAGTAGGTCGACGCCCCGAAGCCGTGGAGGAGGACGACCGGCTCGCCCCGGCCCGCCTGGAGGACGTGCACCTGCCGGCCGCCGATCTCGACGAAGCGTCCGTCGGGGAGGGCGCGGCGGATCTCTCGATAGGGGGTCAGGGGCGGGCGCATCGGGGGGTAGTGTACAAAGCCGGTGACAAAACCGCCGCTCTTTGTCACCGCCTTTCGACTGACAGCATCACCGCCCGGTTCTAACCTCACCGTCAGTCACCACCCTATTGAGGGCGGCGGCGAGGGAGACCATGTCGATCGTCCTCGATCAGCTCACCAAGCGCTACCAGGACCACCCGGTGGTCAACAACATCTCCCTGGAGATCGCGGACGGGGAGTTCTTCGTCCTTCTCGGCCCCTCGGGGAGCGGCAAGAGCACCGTGCTCCGGATGATCGCCGGCCTGACCGGGATCGACGGCGGGCGGGTGCTGCTCCACGGCCAGGACGTCACGAACCTGCCGCCGCGGCGGCGCGAGGTCGGCTTCGTCTTCCAGCACTACGCCCTCTTCCGCAGCATGACGGTGGCCGAGAACGTCGAGTTCGGGCTCTCCATCCGCCGGGTCTCCCGGGCCGAGCGGCGCCATCGGCGGGACGAGCTTCTCGAGCTGGTGGGTTTGGCCGGCCTCGGCAACCGGATGCCGCGCCAGCTCTCCGGCGGCCAGCAGCAGCGGGTGGCCCTCGCCCGCGCCCTCGCCCACCGGCCGCAGGTGCTCCTCCTGGACGAGCCGTTCGGCGCTCTCGACGCCCGCATCCGGATGGAGCTCAGGCGTACCATCCGGGAGATCCAGCGCGAGCTCTCGGTGACGACCATCTTCGTCACCCACGACCAGGAAGAGGCCTTCGAGCTCGCCGATCGCCTGGCGGTGCTCAACTTCGGGCGCCTGCTGGAGTACGGGCCGCCCGAGGAGCTCTATCTCCGCCCGCAGACCGAGTTCGCGGCGACGTTCCTGGGGACCGCCAACCTGGTGGTGGGGGAGTGCACGGCGCGGGGGGTCAAGGTCGGGCCGCTCGAATTCCCCATGAGCCCGGAGGACGAGAAGGCCGAGGCGCCCGCCGACCCGCGCCGGGTGCAGGTCCTCTTCCGTCCCGAGGACGTGACCCTCCGCGGCGTCGCCGCCGAGATCGCCGACCCGGTGCTCGGTCAAGGGGTGGTCGAGCAGAGCAGCTTCCTGGGATCGGTCGAACGCCTCCGCCTCCGCCTGCCGGCCCTCCCCGGCACCCGCACGATCGCCCCCGCCGCCCCTTTCGGCGGCGACTTCCTGCTCGTCGAGGCGAGCCGCTCGCAGCACCAGTCGCGGCGCTACCCGCTGGCGGCGGGGGACAGCGTCTGGGTGGGGGTGAGCCGGGTCCACGCCCTCGTCCACCCCGGCCTCTCGCTCCTCCTGCCGACAGACGGCTCGCCGCATGCCAAGGCGGCGGTCGCCCTGGCCGGGCAGATCGCTCGGCTGGCGCACGCCCGGGTGACCGTCCTCGGGATCGGGCCCGGTGGGCCGGGCCGCGCCGGCGAGTCGGCGGAGCGGGTCGAGAGCTCGATCCAGGACGCCAAGGAGAAGCTGGGGAGCGGTCTCGCCGCGCTCGACGCCCGGGCGGCGGCCGGCTCGGCCGAGACGGCGGTGGCGGAGGAGGCGGTGCGCCGCGAGCACGACCTGGTGGTGCTCGGCGTCCCGCCCAAAACCGGGATCGAGCTCGCCGAGCGGATGCTCCAGGCGGGCGACCACCATCTCCTCCTCGTCCCCACCGAGCGGGCGGCCACCCCCTCGCGCGTCCTCATCTGCGTCGCCGTGGGCGAGCCGGGCAAGGAGGACGTCCTCTTCGCCGGCCGTCTCGTCCGCCACCTGGGCGCCCAGGCGACGGTGCTCAAGGTCCTCCCCGAGGAGGAGGGCGGGGAGGAGGCCCGGGCTCTGGTCGACCGTTTCCTCGCCGCCTCGGTCCGCACCCTGGGCCGGCTCGGCGTCCCCGCCGAGACCCGCATCCGCCGTGGCGCCGTGGCGACCGAGATCCTCGCCGAGATGAAAGAGGGCGGCCACGACCTGCTGGTCCTCGGGGCGCCGCTCGGCGACCGCCGGGGCCGCCGCGGGCTGCCGCTCGCGGGCGTCCTCCGCCGAGTGCTCGAAGAGGCCCATCAACCGGTCCTCATCGTCCGCGCCCACGGGGCGGCGGCCTGATTCAAGTTGACGTCGTGACCTGCCGGATGACCCGGAGGATTCGTGGAGATCTCGTCATGAGGAATACCCTGCTTTTCGGATTTGGATACGCATGGCTGCTGGCGGCGCCGATCCTGGCGCAACCCCAGCCGTCTCAGGAGAACCCAGCCGCGGCGGCTGCCGCCACCGCTCCCGCCGAGGGAACGGAAGCGGCGAAGACCCCGGAGGAGCGGATCGAGGAGCTCGACCAGAAGGTGCGCGTCTTAGAGCGCCGCGACGAGGTCGACGCCGAGCAGGCGGCGGAGAAAGCCAAGTCCGCGGCCTCGGTCACCGCCGGCCCCGAGGGCTTCTCGATCCGCTCGGCGGACAACGCCTTTCAGCTCCGGCTTCGCGGCTATGTCCAGCTCGACGGCCGCTTCTACAACGACGACCACTTGAAGCGCGGGGTGGACACCTTCATCGTCCGCCGCGCCCGGCCGATCCTCGAAGGGACGGTCTTTAAAATCTTCGACTTCCGGTTGATGCCCGACTTCGGCGGCGGCACGACCGTCCTCCAGGATGCCTACGTCAACGCCCGCTTCCTCCCCGGTTTCCAGGTCCGCGCCGGCAAGTTCAAACCGCCGGTGGGCCTCGAACGCCTGCAGTCGGCGACCGATTTCCTCTTCGTCGAGCGCGCCCTGCCGACCAACCTGGTACCCAACCGCGACCTCGGGGTCCAACTCCAGGGGGACCTCGCGGGGAACCGTGTCTCCTACGCCTTAGGAGTTTTCAACGGCGTCGTCGACGCCGGCAACGGCGACCTCGATACCAACAACGGCAAGGACACCGCGGGGCGGATCTTCTTCACCCCCTTCGCGGCCACCGCCGGGCCGGGCAAGGGGCTGGGTTTCGGGGTCTCGGCCTCGACCGGCAACCAGAACGGCACGGCCACCTCCTCGGCGACGACCGGCCTCGCCTCCTACAAGACCGGCGGCCAGCTGACCTTCTTCTCCTACCGCTCGGACGGCACCGCCGCCGGCACCACGCTCGCCGCCGGCCGGCGTCAGCGCCTGTCGCCCCAGGCCTACTGGTACGCCGGGCCGTTCGGCGTTCTCGCCGAGTACGTCCGTTCCTCCCAGGAGGTGAGCCGCGGGGCGGCCGCGGCGAAGATCGAGAACGACGCCTGGCAGGCGGCGGCCTCGTTCGTCCTCTTCGGCGGCGAGCCCTCCTTCCGCGGGGTCGATCCCAAGCAACCGTTCGACGCCTCCCAGCACCACTGGGGGGCTCTGGAGCTCGCCGCCCGCTACAACGTGCTGGACGTCGACGACAAGGCGTTCCCCCTCTTCGCCAACCCGGCGTCGGCCGCCTCGCGGGCCACCGCCTGGGCGGTGGGGCTCAACTGGTACCTGACCCGGGGCGTGCGCTTCCTGCTCGACTACGAGCAGACCCGCTTCAAGGGCGGCGCCGCTACCGGCGACCGTCCGGACGAAAAGGTCGTTCTCGACCGCATCCAGATCTCCTTCTAAGAGGATCCTGCCAATGAAACGCGCTCTTCAAATCTCCGCTGCCGTCTTCAGTGCCACCGGCCTGCTCGCCGCCGGCCTCACTCTGGCGGGAACGGCCGGGACCGCCGAGGCCGCCCCCGCACCCAAACCGGCGACGCTTTTAAACGTCTCCTACGATCCGACCCGCGAGCTCTACCAGGCGGAGAACGCGGCGTTCGCCAGGTCGTGGAAGGCGAGAGCCGGCCAGGAGGTCACCATCCAGCAGTCCCACGGCGGCTCGGGCAAGCAGGCGCGGGGGGTGATCGAAGGCTTGGAAGCCGACGTCGTCACCTTGGCGCTCGCCTACGACATCGACGCGGTCGCCGCCTCCGGGCTCCTGCCGCACAACTGGCAGACTCTGCTCCCCAACAACAGCACCCCCTACACCTCGACGATCGTCTTCCTCGTCAGGAAGGGCAATCCCAAGAAGATCAAGGACTGGCCCGACCTCGTCCGGCCGGGGATCGCGGTCGTCACCCCCAACCCCAAGACCTCGGGCGGGGCGCGCTGGAACTATCTCGCCGCCTGGGGCTACGCCTTGCGGGCCAACGGCGGCACTGGCGCCGGTGAGGCCAAGGCCAGGGAGTTCGTCGGCAAGCTCTACAAGAACGTGCCGGTGCTCGACACCGGCGCCCGCGGCTCGACGGTCACCTTCGTCGAGCGCGGCATCGGCGACGTCCTCGTCGCCTGGGAGAACGAGGCCCTCTACTCGGTCGAGAAGCTGGGCAAGGGGAAGTTCGAGATCGTCGCCCCCTCGGTCAGCATCCTCGCCGAGCCGCCGGTCGCGGTGGTCGACAAGGTGGCGAAGAAGCACGGCAACCAGGTCCTGGCCAAGGCATACCTGGAGTTCCTCTACACCCCGGAGGGGCAGGAGATCGCCGCCCAGAACTACTATCGCCCCCGAAACCAGGTAGTGGTCGCCAAGTACGGGGCGAAGTTCCCGCAGGTGAAGCTGTTCACGATCGACGAGGTGTTCGGCGGCTGGGCCAAGGCCCAGAAGACCCACTTCGCCGACAACGGCCTGTTCGATCAGATCTACCAGGGCAGGTAGGATGGAGAGTGTGAAGGCGAGGCCGAGCGAGAGCCCGATCGAAGACCCGATCGCGGGCGAGGCGCTGCTCCCCGTTGCCGTCGTCGACGGGACGGGGGGGCGGCCGCCGCGCCGCTCGTCGCGCCGGAAAGGGGAGAACATCCTCCCCGGCTTCGGCCTCGCCATGGGCTTCACCCTCCTCTACCTGTCGCTCATCGTCCTCATTCCGCTCTCGACGGTGCTGCTCAAAAGCGCCACCCTCACCTGGAGCGCCTTCTGGGGGACCGTCGCCGCGCCGCGCACTCTCGCGGCCTACCGCTTGAGCCTGCTCGCCGCCCTGGCGGCGGCGGTGATCAACGTCGTCTTCGGGGTCCTCGTCGCCTGGGTGCTCGAACGCTACACCTTTCCCGGCCGGCGGCTCGTCGACGCCCTCGTCGACCTCCCCTTCGCCCTTCCCACGGCGGTCGCCGGCATCGCTCTCGCCTCGATCTACTCGGGGAACGGCTGGCTGGGGCAGTGGCTGGAGCCGCTGGGGATCAAGGTCGCCTACACGCCGCTCGGGGTGGTGGTGGCGCTCACCTTCATCGGTCTGCCGTTCGTCGTCCGCACCGTGCAGCCGGTGCTCCGCGATCTCGATCCCGAGGTCGAGGAGGCCGCCGCGAGCCTCGGGGCGACCCGCGGCACGACCTTCCGGCGGATCATTTTTCCCGAGCTCCTCCCCGCCGCGGCGACCGGCTTCGTCCTCGCCTTCGCCCGCGGCCTGGGCGAGTACGGCTCGGTCATCTTCATCGCCGGCAACATGCCGATGCGCTCGGAGATCACCCCGCTCCTCATCATGATCAAGCTCGAGCAGTACGACTATCCCGGCGCCACGGCGATCGCCCTGGTCTTCTTGACCGTCTCCTTCGGGCTCCTCCTCCTCATCAACTTCCTCGCCTGGCGTCGCAGCCGCTTCCTGCGTCCGCTGGAGAGCGACTAACATGCACGCCGGGGGCAATCGCCTGACCGCAGCGGCGGCGGGAGCGGCGCGCAGCGGGCCGCTCACCGAGCCGCGCCTCGTGCGCTACCTGCTGATCGGCCTGGCGCTCGCCTTCCTCGGCTTCTTTCTCGTCGTGCCCCTGGCCCTCGTCTTCGTCAAGGGCTTCGCCGACGGCTGGAAGGTCTATCTCGCCGCGGTGTGCGATCCGGTAGCCCTCTCGGCGGTTCGGCTCACTCTTCTCGCTGCCGCCTGCGCGGTGCCGGTCAACCTCCTCTTCGGCCTCGCTGCGGCGTGGGCGATCGCCAAGTTCAGCTTCCGGGGAAAGAACATCCTCATCACCCTGATCGACCTGCCGTTCGCCGTCTCCCCGGTCATCGCCGGGATGGTCTTCGTCCTCCTCTTCGGCGCTCACGGCCTCCTCGGGCCACTCTTCCAGGCCCACGAGTGGAAGGTCATCTTCGCCCTCCCCGGGATCGTCCTGGCGACGATCTTCGTCACCTCGCCGCTCATCGCCCGCGAGCTCATCCCGCTCATGCAGGCGCAGGGCAACGAAGAGGAGGCGGCGGCGGTGACCTTGGGCGCCAGCGGGTGGCAGACCTTTCGCCTCATCAGCCTGCCGAAGATCAAGTGGGGGCTCCTCTACGGGATCGTCCTCTGCAACGCCCGGGCGATGGGGGAGTTCGGCGCGGTGTCGGTCGTCTCCGGCCACATCCGAGGTTTGACCAACACCCTGCCGCTCCATGTCGAGATCCTCTACAACGAGTACCAGTTCACCGCCGCCTTCGCGGTCGCCTCGCTCCTCACTCTCCTCGCCCTCGTCACCCTGCTCTTGAAAACCCTCATCGAGTGGCGGTCGGCGCACTAGAAGGTATGCGCCGGCTCTCGCTCAGCACCCTCCTCCTGGGTTTGAACGCCGCCCTGGTGCTCCTCGCTGTCGTCGCCATGGCCGCTGTCGCCGCCCGGCTTCTCGGCCGCTTCGCCGACGAGCAGGGGGAGCGGCGGGTGAGCCTCGCCGGGGCCGCGGCGCTCCAGGCCGTGGCCCGTTCGGAGGGCGACGTGCGGACCTCCGCCCACCTCCTCTCCGAGCGCGCCACTCTCGCCCGCCTCCTGGGGAACGGTGACGCCGCCGGCCTCGCCTCCTTCCTGGAGCGTTTCCGCGCCACCAGCCACCTCTCGGGCTGCGCGGTCTTTTCGCATCTCCAGGTGAAGGCGGCGAGCGGCGCGGCGCTCCCCTGGGGCGAGATCCTCGCCCACGCCGGCGGTCCGTTGGGGCGGGAAGGGGGTGTCCTCCTGAGGCGTCCGGGCGAGCCGCTCCTTTTAGCCGCCGCGGCGCCGGTCGCCGCCTTCCCCGGGGCGATCGTCGTCACCGCGCTCAGCCTGGATCCCGCCTACACCGCCGAGGTTTCGGGGCAGATCGGCCTGCCGGTCGAGGTGGTGGATATCGGCGCCGCGCTCGCCCGGGAGGGCGACCCGGCCCAGCCGCTCTACGAGCGGGCGCTCGACTCCGGCCGGCCGGTCTCGGCGCGGGTCCCCGGCGCCGGCCGCTACGTCGCCGCGCTGCCCCTCCGCGCCCCCTCCGGCCGGGTGGCGGCGCTGGTGACGACCCTCCTCCCGATGTCGGCGATCGGCGCCGAGCTGCGGCCGGTCGTCCGCGGGCTTCTCCTTCTCGCCCTCGTCGTGGCGCTCCTCGCCACCCTCTCCGGGCTCGCCGTCGGCCGGCACCTGGCGCGGCCGGTCCAGGCTCTGACCCGGGCGGCGGCGCGGATCGGCCGGGGCGACCTCGAAACCCCCATGCCGCAGGTGCAGGGCGGGGCGGGCTTGGAGGTGGGGACGCTCGCCGCCACCATGGAGGAGATGCGCCGCCGGCTGCTCGGGCTCACCGCCGAGCTCCGAAGGCGGCAGGCCGAGGCGGAGACCATCTTGACCGGCATCGCCGTGGGGGTCTTCGAGGTCGACCGCGACCGCCGGGTGCGCTACTTGAACCCCCAGGCCGCGGCCCTCCTCGGGGTGAAGGTGGAGGAGGCGGTCGGCCGCTTCTGTGGCGACGTCCTGCGTCCCGAGGGGGTCGACGGGGTCCGCCCCTGCGAGGATCGCTGCCCCATCGTCCACGCCCGCTTCCGCGGCACCGCCCGGGCCACCGAGAATCTCATCCTCCCCGGCGGCGGCCGGCGGACGGTGATCATCACCAGCTCCCAGCCGGCCGCGGAGCGGCAGTTCCAGGTGATGCGCGACGAGACCGAAGTCGAGGCCACCCGCCGGCTCCGCGACACCGTCCTCGCCAACATCTCGCACGAGTTCAAGACCCCTCTCGCCGCCCAGCTCGCCTCGATCGAGCTCCTCCGCGACCGCCTGGCCGAGCTGGACAGCCCTGCCGGGAGCTCTGCCGGGATTCATGCCGGCGAGGCTGAGGAGAGTGAGGCCGCGGGGCTCGTCGGCTCGCTGGAGCGCGGCACCCTCCGGCTGACCCAGCTCATCGACAACCTCTTGGAGAGCGTCCGCATCGAGTCCGGGGAGGCCGGGATCCGGCGCCGGCCGGTGGCGCTCGACGAGGTCGTAGAGGCGGCGGCCGAGCTCATGCGGCCGCTCCTCGGCCAGCGCCGGCAGCGGCTGGAGGTCGACCTGCCCTACCCCCTGCCGCCGATCGTCGGCGACGCCCCGCGGCTCACCCAGGTCTTCGTCAACCTCCTGGCCAACGCCAACAAGTTCGCCCCCGAGGGGACGACGATCGCGCTCCGCGGCGCCGTCGAGCCGGCGGGGGTCGCCCTCTGGGTGGAGGACGAGGGGCCGGGGATGCCCGCCGGGTCGCTCTTCGAGCGTTTCGTCCGCTCGGCCGGCGAGGAGCCGGAGCAGAGCGGCATGGGGCTCGGGCTGTGGATCGTCAAATCGATCGTCGAGCGGCACGGCGGGAGAGTCGAGGCCGAGTCGCGGCGGCAGGGTCCGAACGGCAGCGAAGCCGTCGGCGCCCGGGTGCGGATCGTCCTTCCCCGCCCCGACGCCGCTGGCGCCAGGGAGGTAGCATGAAGATCCTCGTCGTCGACGACGATTCCGACCTGCGGAGCCTGATCGCCTTCGCTCTCCGCCATGCGGGCTACCTGGTCGTCGAGGCCGCCGACGGTCCGGCCGCCCTCACCGCCTTCGCCAGCGAGCAGCCGGCCCTGGTCGTCTTGGACGTCAATCTGCCGCGGCTCTCCGGTTTCGAGGTCTGCAAGAAGATCCGCGAGGCGCCGGAGGGTGCGGCGACGCCGGTCATGATGCTGACGGTACGGAGCAGCGAGGAGGACCTCGTCCAGGGGCTGGACCTCGGGGCGGACGACTACCTGACCAAGCCGTTCTCCCCGCGCACTCTCCTCGCCCGGGTGCGGGCGCTCCTCCGCCGCGCCGGGGTGGAGAAGCCGGCCCCCCTGTTGGCGGGGGATCTGGCGCTCGACCTCGAAACCCAGGCGGTCGCCGTCCGCGGCGCGCTGCCGGTGCGCCTCACCAACTTAGAGTTCCGGCTCCTCCACCTGCTGGTCGCCAACGCCGGCCACACCCTCCCGGCCGAGCGGCTCCTCTCCCACGTCTGGGGCCACCGCGGCTCGGGCGACCGCCAGCTCTTGAAGCAGCTCGTCCACCGCCTGCGCCAGAAGATCGAGGCCGACGCCAGCGCCCCGCGCTACCTGGTGACGGCCTCCGGCATCGGGTACGCCCTGCACCCCGGTGGCGAAGAGTAGGCGGGAAGGCGAGAGCGGCTCCATCCGGACAAATTGCCGCGATCGATCCGGATGGAGCCGGCGGGACGCGGAGGGGATGGCCGGCGGTGCCGGCGTCCCCTACCGTGCCCGTGGAGACCAGCCTGCGCCAGAGAGATTACGGGGCGTATTACAGGAGCTGCGGCTCTACTGCCAGACCGCGAGGAGGGGAGCCAGCCGGTCGAGCTCGGCAGCTAGCTCGGCGAGGATCTCCGGCGTCTTAGCCGCCACCCCTGTCGGGATGGCACCGTCTCTCGCCAGCGCTTCGAGCTCCTCGGCGAGGGCGGCGAGGCGGCGGGCTCCCAGTTGGGCGCTGCTTCCCTTGAGCGCATGGGCGGCGAAGCCGAGCGCCCCGGCGTCGCCGCTCGCCAGGGCCTCGCGGATCGCCTCCACCTGGCCCGGTGCCGACTGGAGGAAGTGGCCGACGACCTCGGCGACGATCGCCTGGCCGGTCGCCGCCTCCAGCTGGCGCAGGCGGTCGATGCAGGCGGGATCGAAGAGCGGCTCCGCCGGCGAACCGGACGCCCACAGCAGGGCCCGCTGCAAATCATCCAGCAGAATGGGTTTCCCCAGGCAGTCGTCCATCCCGGCGGCGAGACAGGCGTCGCGATCGACCCGTTCGGTGGAGGCGATCATCGCGACGATTCGCGGCCGGTGACCGCCGGTGGCCGCCCCCGCCACGATCCGGCGGGCGGCCTCCAGGCCGTCCATCTCCGGCATCTGGACGTCCATGAGGACGAGGTCGTAGCGCTTTTCGCGCAGAGCGAGGAGGGCCGCGCTCCCGGTCGCCACGAGGTCCGCTCCATACCCCAGCCGTTCGAGCAGGAGGAGGATCACCCGCCGGTTGACCGGATTGTCCTCCGCGACCAGGATGGAGAGGGGGGGGCGCATCTCGAAGGTTTTCCAGCGAATCGCCGAAGCCTAGCCGCGGCGGCCGGGCGGGGTCAACGCGGTCAGCGCGGTCAGCGCGGAAAAAGAGGTCAGCTCGATGCCGGCCTCCGCGAGCCTCCTCGGCAGGCCGGGATCGCATAGGGCCGCGGTTTCGGCATCCCAGCTGTAGCCCCAGTCGTAGCCGGCGGCGAGCTCGACGTCGCCGAGACCGGGGTGGCAGACGAGCTCCGTGGCGCCCGCGGCCCGGTCGGCGACGAAAGTCAGGGCCCGGCTGAGACGCTCGGCGGTCAGCTGCCCGGCGTCCACCAGGCCGAGGGTCGCGTAGGGCGCCGCGACTCGGCCGCTCGCCGGGAGCTGCCGACGGGCCCGCCGGCCGAGGTGGTTGAGCACGGCGAGCTGGGCTTTTCGCGGTGACAGGTGCCAGGGGCCGAGCGCCGGCTCTGCCGGGATGCGGACGAAGGGGATCGCGTACTCCTCGGCGAGACGGAGGACGATCGGGAAGAGCCCTGGCAGCAGGTGGACGTGCTGGTGCGAGTTGAGGTGCACGACGGGGAGCCCGGTGGCGAGCAGCCGCTCGATCTGGAGGCGCAGCTCGGCCTCCACCTCGGCCGCCGCGAGGCGGCCGAGAAGGGACCGCCAGGCCAGGGCGGGATAGCCGGGGAGAAAGGCGCCGTCCCGGCCGACGAGGCTCGGGATGCGATCCGGTTTCGACAGCGGCCGCTCGCCCACGAGGGTGAGATGGACCCCGACGTCCGGTCCGCCGGGGGAGAAGTCCGGCAGCCGCTCGGCGGCGGACGCGAAATCGCGGCCCACCGCGGCGAGGCTCAGGGCGGTGACGATGCCCGCTTCACAGGCCGCGAGCGCTCCGGCGGTCATGCCGGGGTGGAGGCCGACGTCGTCGGCAGTGACGACGAGCCGTTTCAAGAGGCCGCTGACGCCCGTGACGGCTCGGGGTAGGCATCGGAGACCTCGGAGACCTCGGAGGCATCGGAGGCGTCAGGGGCATTGGAGGCATCGGAGGCATCGGCCGCCGGTGCCGAGCCCGCTTGGGCGGCCGGCGGGTGCTGCCGGCGGCGGGGGTGGCGCATCTCCGGGTAGAGCGCGATCAGCTCGCGGAGAATCTTCCAGATCACGGCGGGCGAGGAGAGGGTCGAGAGGCCCCGGCTGCGCGGGAAGTAGTCGAGGCCGAGCTGCTGGATGACGAAGCCGAGGTTCTTCGCCTTGACGATCAGCTCGGCGTCGATGAGCGAGCCCTCCGAGCGCAGCTCGATCGCCTCCAGCACCTGGCGGCGGAGGAGCTTGAAGGAGAAGTTGATGTCCCGGTGCGGCCAGCCGAAGAGGAGGCCGACTAGCGAGTTGTAGAGATAGGAGTAGATCGTCCGGCGGAGCCCCTCGGCCGTGCGGTCCAGCCGGTAGCCGGCGATGACGTCGGCGCGGGTGACTTCGAGGGCGCGGATCGCCGGGCCGATGACGTTGGGGTCGAACGGCAGGTCGGCGTCCATGTAGATGACGAGCTCCTTGGCGGCCGCCGCGAAGCCGGTCTTCAAGGACCCGCCGAGCTTGCGGTTGACCGCGTGGCGGAGCCGCCGGATGCGGGGGTTGGCCGCCGCCAGGCGGTCGACGATCTCGGGCGAGCGGTCGGTCGAGGCGTCGTCGACGACGATCACCTCGTACTCGCCGCCATGGAGCTCGAGCGCCGAGACGGCGCAGGCGATCGCGTGCTCGATGCTCTCCTGCTCGTTGAACATCGGAATGACGAGCGAGACGGAAAGGGCTTGCGGCGCCGGCATGATCGTCAGGGGGCCTGCCTCGAAACATCCAGGAGCTGGACCGCCAGCTGCCGGCGGTCGCCCCCCAGGCCCACCTCGGCCGGCACGAAGGAGACCGCCGAACCGAAGGTGACCTCGGCCGGCCCGGCGCCCGCCGGCAGCGCCAGGACGAGGGTCCGCCTCCCCCCCGCGGCACGGCGACGGCACGGGGCGCGGCACCGTCCACGGACACCATCTCCAGCACCGACGGCCGGGGCGCAAACGTCGGCAGGCCGAAAGTGAGGGCCACGGTATCGGGGGGATAGGCGGGCTTGCCGCCACCGCCGCCGCCGCCGACCCCGCCGGACTGGCCGGACTTGCCGCCGGCGTTGAGATGAATCGCGGCCGCCGGCCCGAGCCAGCGCCAGCCCGGCTGCGCGATCCCCGGCTCGTACGGCCCGACCCCGCGCACCGCCGTGTACCGCCGCTCCGGGGGGATCGGGCTCACCGAGACGATCCGGCAGGGCTCGCGGGTGAGCTTGGCCGCGGCGTCGCTCTCCGGCCAGCGGAAGACCACCGCCCCCGGCCAGCCGCTCTCCGCGGCGGCGAGGAGGAAGACCGGCGTGCCGGACCGCCATTCACCGGCGGCCGCGAGCCCCGGATCGGCCGGCTGCAGGACCCAATCTCGCAGCAGATAGGAGGTGTAGGGCGCCATCTCCTTGTCGACCAGGAGGACCGAGCCCTTCGGAACCGACCGCTCGACCCAGCCCGCCGCCTGGACCGGTGGGGAGAGGGCGGTGGTCCGGGTGGCAAGAAAGGGCTGGGTGTAGACGACGAAACCGGCGGCGAGGAGGCCGACGGCCGGCCAGACGGCGGCCGGCACCCGGGCCCGGCGGGCCAGCAGCTCACCCCCCACCGCGGCGGCGAAGGCGATGCCGAGGAGCGACGGCAGGGCGTAGCGGACGGCGTCCCACGGGTTCATCACCGCGAGAGCGAAGGCGAGGTCAACCCCAGAGAGAACGGCGAGCGGCAGGGCGGCGATCCGCTTCGCGAAAGCGAGCGAGATCATCCCGGCCGCGGCGAGGCCGAGCACCGGCACCGACAGGAAGCGCGGACCCCAGGGGTGGGCGAGGAAGCGCAGCAGCACCCAGGCGGCCCTGCCGCCCGCCCGCGGGGCGCTCGCGTCATACCTCGCCACGAGGCCGGCCTGCTTGGAAAGAAACGGCAGGAGCGCCGCCGGCCCGCCGACGGCGTTGACGAGCGGGACGAACCAGAGGAGCGAGATCGCCGCGAAGGCAGCGAATGCCGCGAAGGTGCCCAGCGCCGCGACGCCGGTACCGGTCGGCGTCCGTTTGCGGGCCGTCCACAGCGCCACCGCCAGCATGGGGAGGACGGCGAGGGCGAGCTGCGGCCGGCAGCCGATGGCCGCCGAGGCGGCGGCGCCGAGGGCGAGGGCCGGGCGGAGCGAGCCGCTCTCCCCGCTCTCTCCGCTTGCCTGAAGCCGCGCCGCGGCGGCGAGGGCGAGAGAGAGAAACATCAGCGCCGGGGGGTCCGAGAGGGCGAGGGGGCCGTAGACGAGCATGGCGGGCGAGAGATGAAAGAGCACGGCCCCGGCGACCGCCACCCGCTCCGCCGTTCCCGCTTCCGCTCCCGCCGGCACGATCCGGCGGAAGGCATCGACCAGGGCAAGATAGCCGATCAGCGAGGAGAGGACGGCGAGCGTCACGAGGCTGGCGAACGGATCGTGCAGCAGGAGGTTGAGCCCCTTGCCGAGACCGATGAGGAGCGGATAGCCCGGCGGGTGCGGCTGGTGATGGAGCGGGTCGAAGAGCTCGATCCCCTTGACGAAGAGGACCTCGTCCCCCTCCCAGAGGCTGTGCGGCAGTGCCAGCAGGCGTGCCGCGGCGACCGCCCCGAACCCGAGGAGGAGAGGGAGGGAGAGCCGCCGCGAACGGGCGGCCTGCCACGTGGAGATGACCTGCGGAGCGAGCATGCAATTTTACAAGAGGTTTACAACTATACTTCATTCCCCGTGCCGCAAGCGAGCTTTTCCGCCGCTCTCTCTCTGCTCCGGCGGACCTACGCCGCTTCAGCGCCCTCCGTCCGCGCCCACGCCCTCGGGAGGTTCCTCACCTGCCCGTTCCTCCCCGTGCTCGCCGCCGTGCCTCCCGGAGCGCGGCTGCTCGACTTAGGCGCCGGCCACGGCACCTTCGCCCGCCTCGCCGTGGAGTGGGGCGCGGCGAGCGCGACGGCGGTCGAGCCCGATCTGCGGAAGGTTCTGGCGACCTACCGGCACCCCCGGGTCGGTTTCGTCGCCGGCTACGCCGAGACGCTCGTCGAGACCGGACCCGCTACCGGCACCTTCGGTGCGGTGAGCCTGCTCGACGTCCTCTACCGCCTCCCCCTGGCCGGCTGGGATCCGCTCCTCCGGCAGGCCTTCCTGCAACTCGCGCCGGGAGGCGTCCTGCTGCTCAAGGAGATCGATCCCGAGCATCGCGGTAAGGCGCTGTGGAACCGCACCCAGGAGAGGCTGGCGACCCTCCTCGGCATGACCTTGGGCGACGCCTTCACCTACGAGACCCGGGACCAGATCCGCGACCGGCTGACCCGGCTCGGTTTCGAAGCTTTCGCGGCGCGGGACATCGGCCGCTGGTACCCGCACGCCCACGTCCTCTACACCGCGCGACGGCCGCTCATGGAGTAGGTCAGATCCAGTCGCGAGGTCTTCTTGGGCGGGCGGGTCCCTCCCCCCTGCGCGACAACCTCCGCTACAATTCTCCTCCAATGCCCCCGAGCGCCCCCAGTGGGCCAGTCTTCATCAGCTACAGCCATAAGGATAAGCAGTGGCTCCAGGATCTCCGCACCATGCTCGCTCCTCTGATGCGGGATGGGACGGTGGATGTCTGGTGGGATGGTGCGATCAAGCCGAGCCAGCGATGGCGGGAAGAGATCGAAGCGGCGCTGGCCTCCGCTCGCGTCGCGGTCCTCCTGGTCAGTCCGCACTTCCTGGCCTCGGACTTCATCGTCGACGAGGAGCTGACGTACCTCCTCGAAGCGGCGCGGCAACGCCGAGTAAAGATCCTTTGGGCTCTCCTCGCACCGTGCCTTTACGAACAGACTCCGCTCCAGGGTTTCCAGGCGCTCCATGACCCCGCACGGCCGCTCGATTCCCTGCGCAAGCCCGCGCGAACGAAAGCTTTGAAGTCGATCTGCCAGGGCATCGCGGAGGCCGTGAGGGGTGCGACCGTTCCGAATCATCGCGAGTCCTCTCCGTCCGCCCAACCCCGTCTCGACCTCGGCCGCCTCCCCACCCCCGGCCCCCACTTCGTGGGCCGCGACGTAGAGCTCGCCCGGCTCGCTGCAGCCTGGGAGGACCCCGGCGTCCACGTCCTGACCTTCGTAGCCTTCGGCGGAGTGGGCAAGTCGACTCTCGTGAGTCGGTGGATCGACAGGTTGTCCCACGCCGGGTGGAAGGGTGCCCGGCGGGTGTTCGGCTGGTCCTTCTACAGCCAAGGCACGGAAGAGCGCGTCACCTCCGCCGACCGCTTCCTCGACCACGCCCTCGGTTTCTTCGGCGATCCCAGTCCTCAGGCTGGAGCGGCGCGGGACCGCGGACTTCGCCTCGCCGAGCTGGTGCGGCGGGAGAAGACCCTTCTCGTCCTCGACGGCGTGGAACCCCTCCAGTACCCACCGGGGCCGCAGGCCGGGCGGCTCAAGGACCCTGGGCTCGCCGCCCTGCTCAAGAGCCTGGCCGGGGCGAACCCTGGACTCTGCATCGTCACCACTCGGGAGCGGATCGCGGATCTGGAGGGGTTCCCGCAGACCGCACCCCAGGTGGACCTGGAGGCTCTGACTCGCGAGGCGGGAGCCGAGCTGCTGAAGGAGCTGGGGGTGGAGGGGAAGGCTTCCGAGCTGCGGGCCGCTTCGGCGGAGCTGGGGAACCATGCGTTGGCGCTGACCCTCATGGGCAACTACCTGCGGCGAGCCTGTGGCGGCGACGTGCGGCGGCGCAAAGAAGTGGACCTCGGGCAGGCGGACGAGCGGCTGGGGGGAAAAGCCTTAAAGCTCATCCGAGCCTACGCCCACTGGCTGGGGGAGGGGCTGGAGGTGGCGGTGCTGCGCCTCCTGGGGCTGTTCGACCGGCCGGCGGGGAAGGACGCTCTGGCGGCCCTGCGGGCCAAGCCGGAGATCCCGGGTTTGACCGAGCCGCTGGTGGGTCTCTCGGCTGAGGAGTGGCAGTGGGCGGTGTCGAGCCTACGAGAGCACGGCCTCCTCCTGCGGGCCGATCCCCGGCAGCCGGGGGTTCTCGACGCCCATCCCCTCGTGCGGGTCTATTTTAAGGAGGAGCTGGAGAGGGAGCGACCCCGGGCCTGGCAGGAGGGGAACCTCCGGATCTACGAGCACCTCCAGGGGGTGGCGCCGGACCTTCCTGAGACGTTGGAGGCGATGGAGCCGCTCTACGCAGCGGTGATCCACGGCTGCAGGGCGGGGCGGCAGCAGGAGACGTTGGACGAGGTCTACAGGCGGCGCATCCAGCGGGGAGACGCTTTCTACAGCATCAAGAAGCTCGGGGCCTTCGGCTCGGACCTGGCTGCGCTGGCGAGCTTCTTCGATCGCCTCTGGGACCAGCCCTCGGCCCGCATCACCGCGGCATATCAGGCGTTCGTCCTCCACTCGGCCGCCTTCTGCCTGCGCGCGCTGGGCCGACTGGCGGAGGCGGTTCCGGCGATGCAGGCTGCGCTGGAGAGGGCCATTGCTGTAGAAGACTGGGAGCACGCCGCTGTCGGCGCCAGCAATCTGAGCGAGCTGACCCTGACCCTGGGAGAGGTGGGGCGGGCCGTAGCCTTCGGGGAGCAGAGCGTCGCCCTGGCCGACCGGAGCGGCGACGCCTTCCAGCGGACAAGTAAACGCGCGACGCTGGCCGCTGCCCTGCACCAGGCGGGCCGGTGGGAGGAGAGCGCGGAGTCCTTCCACGAGGCCGAGGCGTTGCAGGCAGAGCGGCAGCACGAGTACCCTCGGCTGTATTCGCTACAGGGCTATCAATACTGCGACCTGCTGCTGAGCCACGGGGAGCCGGAGGGAGGGTCCGGGTTGGAGGGCCTCGCCGCGGTTCCGGAGGAGGCGCGGCGGTTCCGCCAGGCGTGCCGGGAGGTGCAGGAGCGGGCGGGGCAGACGCTGGAGTGGGCGGTTCAGCATCTTGGACTCCTCGACATCGCCCTCGACCACTTGAGCCTGGGCCTGTCGCATCTCGGCCTGGCCCTCACGGCTACCGGACCGGCGACTCCCGGCGAGGAGGCCGAGGCGGCCTTCGCCAAGGCTGGGGAGCACCTGAACCGTGCCGTGGAGGAGCTGCGGCAGGCAGGGCAGGAAGACTACCTCCCCCGTGGCCTCCTGGCCCGTGCCGCCTTCCGCCGTCTGCGGGGAGACCTGGCCGGGGCCGCGGCGGATCTCGCCGAGGCGGTGGAGATCGCCGAGCGCGGCGGGATGCGCCTCCACCTCTGCGACGCTCACCTGGAGGGGGCGCGCCTCGCCCTCCGGCAGGGCGACCCCGAAGCGGCCCGCTTGCACGTGGCCCAGGCGCGGGAGCTGGTGGCGGCGACCGGGTACCAACGGCGGGAGCGGGAGGTGGCGTGGCTCGCGGGGCGTTTGGGGTGACGGCGAGCGGCTGGCATTCCGCGAGATCCCCAGGACTTTCAAGGCGTTCCCGAAGACTTTCGAGGCGTTCCCGCGGACTTTCTACGGGTTCTGAAGCTCCCGGACCGGTTCCAGAAGACTTTCCACGGCCTCCGGGCGCTTCCAAACCGCCTCCAGACACCTCCAAAGCCGTTCAGGGGGTCCCGGACGGCGTCCGGATGCTTCGAATCGGCTTCCGGGCCCCTCAAAACGGCGTCGATGCTTCCAATCGGCGTCCGGACCCTTCCAAACGGCGTCCGGACGAGTCTCCCCGCCCTCCGGGAGGTTCCGGACGGTGTCCGGGACCTCTTCGCGTCTCTGCGGAGGCCCAACAGGCGCGTGATAACGTCTCCCGGTCACCATGGGCAGCGCCAAGGCCACCCCCCAGAGCCCGTCTTCCGGCATCGGCGGCATCGGCGGCATCGGCAACATCGGAGGCAGCGCCGAGGGCTTCTGGCGCCAAGCCGCCGCCGATCTCCTCGCCGCCCTCGGGTCGTCCGCGGAGGGCCTGACCGCGGCCGAGGCCGCTTCGCGGCTGGGCGTCGTCGGGCCCAACTCTCTGCGCCCCCAGCACGAGCGCGCCCTCCTTCTCCAGTTCCTCGGCCGCTTCAAGAACCCGCTCGTCCTCCTGCTCCTCGCCGCCAGCGCGGTCTCGGCGGCGACCGGGGATGTGGCGAGCTTCGTCATCATCCTCGTCGTCGTCGTTCTCTCGGTCGCCCTCGACTTCTTCCAGGAGCACCGGGCGGGGCAGGCGGCGGAGCGGCTGCGGCAGTCGGTCGCCGTCCGCGCCACGGCTCTCCGCGGCGGGGCGGAGACCGAGGTGCCGGTGGCCGACCTGGTGCCCGGCGATGTCGTGCTGCTCTCGGCCGGCGCTCTCGTGCCGGCCGACGGGTTGGTGCTCGACGGGCGCGACTGCTTCGTCAACCAGTCGCTCTTGACCGGCGAGCCCTACCCGGTCGAGAAGCACCCCGGGGTCTCGACGGCGGCCGACGACGCCCTGGCCGAGGCGGCGAACGCCGTCTTCATGGGCACCTCGGTGATCAGCGGCACCGCCCGGGTCCTCCTCTGCCGCACCGGCTCGCGGACGGCCCTCGGGGGGATCGGCGAGTCGCTCGCCGCCCGCCCTCCGGCCACCTCGTTCGAGAGCGGCACCCGGAGCTTCGGCCTTCTCATCCTGCGCCTGGCGATGCTGATGGTGCTCTTCGTCATCCTCGTCAACACCTGGCGCCACCGGCCGCTCCTCGAATCCTTCCTCTTCGCCGTCGCCTTGGCCGTGGGGCTCACCCCCGAGCTGCTGCCGATGATCGTCTCGGTGACCCTGGCGCGCGGGGCGCTCCGCATGGCGGACCAGCACGTCATCGTCAAGCGCCTGGCCGCGATCCTCGACCTCGGGAGCATGGACGTCCTCTGCACCGACAAGACCGGGACCCTCACCGCGGCGAAGATCCGGCTGGAGAAGCACCTGGACGCGAGCGGGAAGACGAGCGACCGGGTGCTCCTCCTCGCCTATCTCAACAGCCGCTTCGAGACCGGCCTCAAAAGCCCGCTCGACGAGGCCATCCTGGCTCACGGTGAGCTCGACGTCACCGGCTGGGAGAAGCTCGACGAGGTCCCCTTCGACTTCGAGCGCCGCCGGGTCTCGGTCCTCCTGGCGAAAGCAGGGGAGTGCACCCTGGTCGTCAAGGGGGCTCTGGAAGATGTGCTCCGCCTCTCCTCGCGCTACGAGGGGGAGGGCCCGGCGGATCTCCGGCCGCTCGACGACGCCGTCCGCGCCGATCTTTCGGCGCGCTTTGCCGCCCTCTGCGGCGAGGGGTTCCGGGTCCTGGGGATCGCCTGGAAGGCAGAGGCCGCGAGCTGCCGGCACGTGGCGGTGGGGGACGAGGCGGACCTCGTCTTCGCCGGCTTCGCCGCCTTCGAGGACCCGCCCAAGGCGAGCGCCGCCCAGGCCCTCCGGGACCTCGCCCGGGCCGGCGTGACGGTCAAGGTGGTGACCGGGGACAACGAGCTCGTCACCCAGCACGTCTGCGCCGAGCTCGGCCTGGCCGTAAAAGGAGTGCTGACCGGCGCCGAGATCCAGCAGATGGACGACCCGGCCCTCGCCGCCCGGGCGGCCGAGGTCAACCTCTTCTGCCGGGTGACCCCGGCGCTCAAGAACCGGGTGATCCTTGCTTTGAAGCACCGCGGGCATGTCGTGGGCTATCTGGGGGACGGGATCAACGACGCCCCGTCGCTCCACTCGGCCGACGTCGGCATCTCGGTCGAGGGCGGGGTGGACGTGGCCAAGGCCGCCGCCGACCTCATCCTCCTCGAACAGGACCTGGCGGTCCTGAAGAACGGGGTGCTCGAAGGCCGGCGTACCTTCGGCAACATCATGAAGTACATTCTGATGGCGACGAGCTCGAACTTCGGCAACATGTTCAGCATGGCCGGGGCGGCGCTGGTGCTCCCTTTCCTCCCCATGCTGCCGGTCCAGATCCTGCTCAACAACTTCCTCTACGACCTCTCCGAGATGCCGATCCCCATGGACACGGTGGACCCCGACTACGTCCTCACCCCCCACCGCTGGGACATGGACACCATCCGCCGCTTCATGCTGGTGATCGGGCCGGTCAGCTCGGCCTTCGACTTCCTCACCTTCTTCGTCCTCCTCAAGGTCTTCCATGCCGGCGAGGCGCTCTTCCACACCGGCTGGTTCGTCGAGTCGCTCGCCACCCAGGTGCTGGTGATCTTCGTCATCCGCACCCGCCGCGGACCGTTCGCCAGCCGGCCGAGCCGGCTCCTCATCCTCACCTCGCTCGCCGTGGTGGCGGTCGCCGTCCTCCTCCCCTGGACCCGCCTGGGCGCCCGCATCGGCTTCGTGCCGCTCCCCGGCGCCTTCTTCCTCGTGCTCGCCGGCATGGTGGCCCTCTACCTCCTCGTCGTCCAGCTCGCCAAGAGCTGGTTCTACCGCCACTACCAGCCGGCGTGAGCAGCCCTCCCCTCCCCTCGCTCCCCCGGCTCCCGCCGGACGCCCCGAGCGTCCTCGCCCACGGGGTGACCAAGCGTTTCGACGACGTCACGGCGGTCGACGACGTCTCGTTGCGCGTCGAGCGCGGCGAGTTCTTCTCGCTCCTGGGTCCGAGCGGCTGCGGCAAGACCACTCTCCTGCGGCTGATCGGCGGCCTGGAGATGCCGACCGCGGGGACGATCGAGATCGGCGGCGCCGACATGACCGGGGTGCCGGCCCACCGCCGGCCGGTCAACCTGGTCTTCCAGCAGTACGCCCTTTTCCCCCACCTGACGGTCGCCGAGAACGTCGGTTTCGGGCTCCGCTACCAGGGGCTCCGGCGGGCTGCAGAGGCTGCCCGGGTGAGCGAGGCCCTCGCCCTCGTCCGCCTCGCCGGGCTCGAACGCCGCCGCCCCGACCAGCTCTCGGGCGGTCAGCGCCAGCGGGTGGCCCTCGCCCGCGCCTTGGCCCTCGCTCCCCAGGTCCTCCTCCTCGACGAGCCGCTCTCCGCCCTCGACCGGAAGCTCCGGGAGGAGATGCAGTTCGAGCTCAAGAGCCTCCAGCGCCGGGTGGGGATCACCTTTCTCCTCGTCACCCACGACCAGGAGGAGGCCCTGGCGATGAGCGACCGGGTGGCGGTGATGCACGCCGGCCGGGTCGAGCAGGTGGGGTCCCCGGCCGAGGTCTACGAGTCGCCGGCCACCCCCTTCGTGGCCTCCTTCCTCGGCGCCTCGAACTTCTGGACCGCCGAGGTGGAAGCGGTCTCCGGGGAGGGCTTGGAACTCGTGCTCCCCGGGGGGGGCCGCCTCACGGTGCCGGTTCCCCCCGGCCGGACGTTCACTTCGGGTGAGACCGTGCGCCTCCTCGTCCGCCCCGAGAAGCTCACCCTGACCGCCACCCCTGAGGAGCGCGGTCCGTCGCTGCCGGTGACGGTGGGAGATCGGGTCTACCAGGGGGCGAGCACGACCTGGAGGGTGGCGGATGCCCGGGGCGAGCGGTTCCTCGTCTACGCGCAGAACGCCGGCGGCCTGGGGGAGGGGTTGGAGCCGGGGAGCCCCGGGTTTCTCTCCTGGGACCCGCGGTTTACGGTCGTGCTAGGGGGAGAGTAGGCGGTTCGGAAAGACCTACTCCGATCGTGGGGGTACTGGGAGCCGTCGACTCCCACGCTATCATTCCCCCTCGCCATGCCCGCCTCCCGTCCCTCCGACCGCGCCAGCCACGCTCTTCTTCTCCCCACCTGGCTGGTCCTGGGGATCTTCTTTCTCCTCCCGCTCGGCGGCATGCTGGTGCTCTCCTTCGGCCAGCGGGGGCTCTACGGCGGCGTGCAGCCGGTTGCCGACTGGGGCGCTTATCTGCGCTCGGGGGCGTTCCTCGGCAACTACGCCCGCTCGCTCGCCGGCATCTATCTGAAGATCGGCTGGCGCTCGTTGTGGATGGCGGTTTTGACCACCGTCCTCTGCCTCGTCCTCAGCTATCCCGCGGCCTACTGCCTGGCGCTCGTCGCGTCCAGGCGGTGGAAGAGCCTCCTCCTCGGGCTCGTCGTCGTGCCGTTCTGGACCAGCTTTTTGATCCGCACCTATGCCTGGATGTTCATCCTGCGGAGCGAGGGGCTCCTCAACCGGCTGCTCTTGGGCACCGGGGTGATCGACCACCCCCTGCCGCTCCTCTACACCCAGCTCGCGGTGATGCTCGGGCTCGTCTACGGCGAGCTGCCGTTCATGATCCTGCCGCTCTACGCCTCGCTCGAAAAGCTCGACCGCTCGCTCCTGGAGGCCGCTGCCGACCTCGGGGCGGGGCGGGCCGGGTCGTTTCTCCGCGTCACCCTCCCGCTCACCCTCCCCGGCATGGCCGCCGGGGTGGTGCTCGTCTTCATCCCCAGCCTCGGCCAGTTCGTCGTTTCGGACCTCCTGGGGGGAGCGAAGAGCGTCCTCGTCGGCAATCTCGTCCAGAACCAGTTCGCGGTGGCCCGCAACCAGCCCTTCGGCGCCGCCCTCGCCTTCGAGCTGACCGCCGCGGTCCTCCTCCTCCTCGGCGCCTACGCCCTCTACGCCCGGCGGAGCGGGGGAGAGGAGGCGCTCCTGTGAGCTCGGGGCGATCGCGGCGATCAGGCGGAGCCGGCCGGGCGCTCCTCGCGGCGCACACGCTCCTCGTCTACCTCTTCCTCTACGGGCCGATCGCCGTCCTCGCGGTCTTCTCCTTCAACGCCGGCCGGCAGACCGCGATCTGGGAGGGCTTCACTCTCGACTGGTACCGCCGGCTGCTGGCGGACGACCGCCTGCTCGCCGCCGCCGGCAACAGCCTGCTCGTGGCCGCTGTAGCGACCGTCGCCGCCACGCTTCTCGGCACCGCCGCGGCCCTCGCCCTGGCCCGGCAGGGGGCGAGGTTCCGCGGCCGCCGCGCCACCCAGGCTCTCCTCTACCTGCCGGTGATCCTCCCCGAGGTGGTCCTGGGCGCCGCCCTCCTCACCTTCTTCGGGATCGCACGCCTGCGCCTCTCGCTCGGCACGGTGATCGTCGCCCACGTCGTCTTCAGCCTCTCCTACGTGGCGATCGTCGTCCGCGCCCGCCTGGCCGGGCTCGACCCGGCGCTCGCCGAGGCGGCGCGCGACCTCGGGGCCGGCCCCTGGGAGACCTTTAGCCGGGTCACCCTCCCGCTCGCCCTCCCCGGAATCGCCGCCGCCGCCCTCCTCGTCTTCACCCTCTCGATCGACGACTACGTCATCACCTCCTTCGTCGCCGGAGTGGGAGCGACGACGCTGCCGCTCCACATCTACTCGATGCTCAAGGTGGGCGTCACGCCCGAGGTCAACGCCGTGTCGACCCTCCTCCTGGCCGTCACCGTCGTCCCCATCCTCCTCGCCCACCGGCTGCTCCAGGACGGGTCGCGGGACGTCCGGAGCGGAGCTCTGGGGGAGGCGGATGGTAGACTCTCGTCCGGATGAGAATTCCGGCCGATGCCTGGATCGCGGCCGAAAAGCTCACCGGCTACCTGCTGTTGCAACGGCCCTGGGATGACAAGTCGAAGTTTCTGGCCCAGGCCGGATTCGACCGGACTAATCCGGAGGCCCTGCTAGAAGCGCTGCGAGCGCTGGCGGCTGAAGCCGAGGCGATCCAGGATGGAGTCAACGAGTATGGCGAGTTCCTTCGCATCGACGGCGACCTCGTGGGGCCGAACGGCCGCCGGTTGGCGGTGAGCGCGATTTGGCTCCGTCAGCACTTGGATGGGCGGGTGCGATTCGTGACCTTGAAGCCTAGAAAGCAGAGACGAGTATGAGACTTCCCCTCTACGAGCGAGTGGCTTTGACCCGGGACCTCGAGGAGCATGGGCTGATGAAGGGGGATGTCGCGGTTCTGGTGGACTACGTTCCTCATCCTCTGGGGAGAGAGGACGGATGTCTGCTGGAAGTCTTCAACGCTCTCGGCGAGTCCCTCTCCGTCGTCGCGGTCCGTTCGTCCGATGTCGAATCCATGCAGGCGGACGAAGTGCTCTCCGTTCGTCATCTCGCGAAGGCGGGCTAGTCACCTCCTATGGCAAGACTCGTCGCCCGATGAGCCGTGCGGCTCGCCGAGAGAGAGGCGTAAGCCTCGTAAGAGCCGCGACCCGAGCCCTGAGTGTCCTGGCGGTGGCTCTCCTGGTGTTCCTCGCCTGCGGCGGCAAGGGGCCATCCCAAGGGGAGAAGCGCCAGGTCAACCTCTACATCTGGACCAACTACCTCCCCGACGAGGTGGTGGCGGGGTTCGAGAAGCGGACGGGCATCCACGTCAATGTCGACACCTACGCCTCGAACGAGGCGCTCCTCGACAAGGTGCAGTCCGGGGTCTCCGACTACGATGTCGTCGTCCCCTCGGACTACATGATGAAGATCCTGATTCCCCAGAAGCTGCTCCACCCGCTCGACCACGCCCGGCTGCCGCACCTCAAGAACTTCGATCCACGGTTCCTGAACCAGAAGTACGATCCGGGGAACGGCTACTCCATCCCCTACCTCTGGGGAACGACGGGCCTGGGGTTCGCGAAGAAGCTGGGGGCGATCGACAGCTGGCAGGCGGTCTTCGAGCCGAAGAACGGCGGCCGCATCCTCATGCTCGACGACATGCGGGAAGTCTTCGGCGCCGCCCTCCGCCTGATGGGACATTCGATCAACGAGCGCGACCCAGCCATCTTGAAAAAAGCCGCCGACATGCTGAAGGCGCAGAAGCGCCTGGTGCGGACCTACAACAGCGCCGATTTCGCCAACCTCTTAGCGACCGGCGATGTCGATCTCGCCCAGGGCTTCAACGGCGAGCTCGCGAAGGTGGTGGCCAAGGAGCCGGGGCGTTTGGGGTATGTGGTTCCGAAAGAGGGTGGCACTCTCTGGATCGACAACTTAGCCGTCCCCAAGTCCGCTCGGCATGTTGACGAGGCCTACGCCTTCCTCGATTACATCTCGGAGCCCGAGGTCGCCGCCGCGATCGTCAACGGTGTCCACTACGCGAGCGCGAACCGGGAGGCGCTGGGAAAGATCGATCCGAAGATTTCGGGGGATCCGGCGATCTATCCGTCGAAGGTGATTCTCGATCGGTGTGAGTTGATCGAGGATCTGGGGCAGACGACGCAGCTTCTGGATCAGCTTTGGACGGAGGTCAAGGCGCAGTAGGGGATGTTTAGGTGTCTTGTTCGCTGATCTCCACCAGCGGCTCACCACGCGCGAGCAGTAGCTTTGCTGCCGGCCAGGCGGTCGTCAGGATCTGCCGCAGGCGTGCATTTGAAGTATTGCCACAGGTGATCCAGACGACTTGCGGCGGCGGACCGAGCCTTTCGAGCAGATGGAGGAAATCGATGTCCTTGGTCACGACGATGGCGCTTGCCTGTCTTGCGGCCATGAAGATCTACCGGTCCTTTGCATCCCGGAGTCCGAGGTCCCGGACGGCGACCGCCTCGATTTCGAAAACATCGCGGAACCAACGTGCAAGGGAGGGCGAAAGCTGGGCGTCCACCCAGAGCTTCATGCGGCGAGGATCGGATGATCGAGCCGGCGACTGGCGAATCGAAGGCAGGCGGCGATGTCCTCCGGCTCGAGGTCAGGCAGCTCCTCTAGAACCTGGGGTGCGGTCAAGCCCGAGGCGAGCAGATCCAGCACATCCGTAACTCGGATGCGCATCCCCCGAACGCAGGGCCGCCCTCCACACTGCTCGGGATCGACGGTGATCCGCTGGCTCAAGTTGCTCATCATAAAATCGTAGCATACCCTCCGAAGATCGACCTCAAGGATGCCGTGAGCTTCTGCTACGTGGACTAGGTGGAGACGCCGCCCCGATCAGCTCGGAGGCAGGAGAGCCGGCTGGTCAACCGCGTCCCCTACTACCGTCATCCTGAGGGCGAGCCCGAGCGAGCCAGAAGGATCTGGGAGGGGGAACGGTGGTGCCGCGGGCGAACCTTCCCCCGCCCAGGTCCTTCGGTCGCCTCGGGCTCTCTCAGGATGACGTTTTTAGTGTATTCCCAAGATCAGGTTTCTGGATCAGCCACTGAAGAAGGTTAACGCACGATAGGCGGGATCGACTGACCTCCTTCGGCCTGGCCGATCAGCCTTCCTGACGAGTAGGAGCCATGATCTCTTCGGTGCTCAACCCCGCCGTCGCCCGTTTCCGCATCCGCTCCACCAACCGTTGTCCATTCCTCCCAGGTTCCTCCCCTCGGGGGATTCGGACGGCTTTGCCCTCCGCCTCGATCCCGATCATCTCGCGTCCCTGTTCGACCGGGACTGGAAGCCCGTCCTCCAGGAGCGCCTTGATGTAGACCTCGATGGCTTGGCGAATGTTTCGCAGGGCATCGTGCTGGGGGCGTCCCTGAGAGACGCAGCCTGGCAGAGCGGGGCAGATGGCGACGAATCCTGACTCGCGGCCCTTCTCGACGATCACGGTATAGCGCAGGAGATCTCCTTTCGGGTCCTGGAAGCGCGGCTCCGGATTTTCTCTTGCACCCGATGCCGATCCAGTCCCTGAAGTCACTGGTGCAAGCCCCGCTCGGTTCCCGCTCCAGGGTTTCACGCAAAGTCAGACCGACGAGGCCTCATCACTACTCCCCAACAAACACCCCCACCTCCCGCAACTTCCGCAACAACGCCGCCTTTCCCTTCGGCTCCATGAGTTCGACGACCGTCTCGGTCAACGGCGCCACGCTCTTGCCTCCGGCCGCGAGCACCCGCCTGGCCGCTTCGACGTCCGGGCAGTGGACGAGGACGGCCGGGCGTACGGTGATCCGGCGGGTCTGGCCGAACCAGCCGGCGATCTCCCTCGCCACGTTGTCCGGCACTCCTTTGGAGGCCGCCTGGCGTAAGGTCGCGAGGGCCTCGTCGGCGGTGAGGCCGGTCGCCGCCGCCGCGAGGACCGAACGGCGGGTGATCCGGAAGAGGGTGCCGACGCCGGTACCGAGGCGTTCGGCGAAGCGGGAGAGGGCGGCCTCGGCGAGGATCGAGGGGGAGAGAAAGACGACCTCGAAGTTGGGTTGCACGACGAGGTCGGCGGCGAGGTCTTCGGCGTAGGCGAAGTCGGTCACGGCACCGAGGAGATAGAGACCGACTTCGGTGAGCGCGAAGCAGGGTGCTCCTCCGGACCGGCCGAGCTGGACGCCGCCGACCAGGAGGAGGCGCTCGTGGAGGAAGGTCAGGAGCCGCCGGGTCCAGATCCGTTCGAGCTGCTCGGGGTGGGACGGCAGCCAGTAGTAGCGCCGGCCCGAGCGGCTGAGCTCGGCGAGCGGGTTGCGGGCCCGCGAGCGGTGGCTCAAGAACGCTTCGAGGCCGAAGAAGGTGCTTAAGGGAAGCTCGGTGAAGGCGGCGACCGTCGCGGCGGCTTCGTCGAAGTCCGGGGTGGAGGGGAGGCTCCAGTCCTCGGGGAGGAAGTTGAACCGGGAGCCGCGGTTCGGCCGCGAGGAGGGCTTCTTGATGTCGTCGAGCAAGCTCTTCAACCGCGCCTTGCCGGGGAGCGCGAGCCACTTCCTCCCCGCGCCGGTGGCGGTGAGATGGGGGCGCCGCTCCTCGTCTCGCACGACCTCCAGGAAGCCGAGCTGCGAGAGCACCCAGGCGGCCTGCTCGACGCGTTGGAAACGGGAGGCCGCGAACGCCTCCTCGACCCACTCGGGAAGGGGAGTGAGGAGGGCCGTCAGGGTATCCCGGGCGCGGGCGAAGATCGTCATGTCGCTGCTCCGCAGCCGGGGCGCCTCGACCGTGCAGGCGGCGAGGATGGCGACTAAGTCCCCGAGCGCGAAGCCGGGTGGGCAGGTCTCCTCCGGCTCGATCGGCGCCGGGGAGAGCGCCCCCGGTTGGGCGAGGCGCCGGACGAGGGGCGGCCAGAGGCCGACGACGGGCGTCAAGTCCGCCGGCCGGAGGGAGGGGAAGAGGAGCAGGTAGCGGATACCGGCGTAGAGCGCCTCCCCGAGGACGGGCCGGGGCAGGTCGGGCAGATCGCGCACGAGATCCGCCAGGGTGCACGGGCCGCCGACATCAAGGAACCCATCGATCACGGCGCGGAGCGCCGCGGCGACGCCGTCCTCGGCGAAGAAGCGGTTTTCGAACGCCCCGGCGCGCTGGCTCTCCCAGACGAGGGGGTTGGGCGCCCGGCGGAAATCTTCCAGCCAGTCCGGCGCCGACACCCGTTCGGCGACCTGCCGGGGGGTTCCGTAGGGCAGCCATTGGGAGGTCAGCGCCGCGCACTCCGCCCGAGAGAAGTGGAGCGCGAGATATTTCTCCAGCCGGGCCTCGCTGGGGTCCTCGAAGAGCGGCAGCCGACCGAGGGCGCGCAGACCCTTCAGGAAGGGGAGATAGGGCTCGGCGAGCTTCAGGCGATCGCCCTGGGCGCCGCCAGCCGGGATCGCCAGGCCGGAGCCGGTGAGCGCGGGGACGGTGCCGCCGAGCGCGTTTCGCTTGACGGCGAGGTTGGGTGCGAAGCGGTCGAGGAAGACGGCGCGGGCGGCCGGCGACAGCCGCTCCCAGGGGGCGAGGCCGGTCAAGAAGGCTCCCCAGTCGAGCCCGAAGTGCTTCACCGGCAGCCCTCCCTCAAGAGCTCCTCGGCGTCCCGTATCCGGTACTCATAGCCCTGCTCGCAAAGGAAGAGCTGGCGTTGGAGCGCGAACTCCTGCTCCACCGTGTCGCGGCTCACCAGGGTGTAGAAGTGCGCCTGGTTGCTCCCCCCCTTGGGGCGGAGGATGCGGCCGAGGCGCTGCGCCTCCTCCTGGCGCGAGCCGAAGCTGCCGGAGACCTGGACGGCCAGGGCGGCGTCCGGCAGGTCGACGGCGAAGTTGGCGACCTTGGAGACCGCGAGCACCCCGATGCGGCCCTCCCGGAAGTCGGCGAAGAGCTCGTCCCGCCGCCGCTGCGGGGTTTCGCCGGTGAGCACCGGGATGCCCAGATCCCGGGCGATCGCCTCGATCTGGTGGAGATACATGCCGATGACGATCGCCGGCTCCCCCGGATGGCGGCCGAGGATCTCGCGCACCAGGCCGGCCTTCCGCGGATTCTCGGAGGCGAGGCGGAACTGCTGGCGCGGATCGGCCAGGGCGTAGGGCAGGAGCATCTCCTCCGGCATCGCCACCCGCACCTCGGTGCACGCCGCCTCGGCGATCCAGCCCTGGCGCTCGAGCACCTTCCACGGCACCTCCGCCCGCTTCGGGCCGATGAGCGCGAAGACGTCGTCCTCGTGGCCGTCCTCGCGGACCAGGGTGGCGGTCAGCCCCAGCCGCCGGCGGGCCTGGAGGCCGGCGGTCACCTGGAAGATGGGGGCCGGCAGGAGGTGGACCTCGTCGTAGACGATCAGGCCCCAGTCGCGCTCGTCGAAGAGCGCCAGGTGGGTGAAACCGCCGTTTTTCTTGGCGCGGTGGGTGAGGATCTGGTAGGTGGCGACGGTGACCGGCCGGATCTCCTTGGCGCCCGAGTGGTAGGCGCCGATCTGGTGTTCCTTAAGATCGGTCTTGTCGAGAAGCTCCGCGATCCACTGCTTTACGGCGGTGACGCTGGTGGTCAAGACGAGGGTCGAGCACTGGAGCTCCGCCATGCAGGCCATGCCGATGACCGTCTTGCCCGCCCCGCAGGGGAGGACGAGGACCCCGCTGCCGCCCCGCGCCGTGCCGGCGGCGTGAAAGGTGGCCGCGGCCTCCCTCTGGTAGTCGCGGAGCGCGAAAGGGCGGCCCCCCAGGGTGGTGTCGCGAAAGGCGAGGGCGAGCCGCTCCCCGGCCTTGTAGCCCGCCAGGTCCTCGGCCGGGAAGCCGGCCTTGACGAGGGCCTGCTTCAACCGCCCGCGGGACCCCGGGTCGATCCGGAAGGTGAGCGGCGAGAGCCGTTCGCCGAGGTGCGGCGCCACCCCCTTCTGCCGGGCGATCTCCTCGGCGAGCGGCAGATCGGCGGCGGTGAGGGTCAGCCCCTCGGGATCGGCGGGAAGCCCCTGAGGGCTCGGCCGGACGAGGCGGAGCCGGCCGTAGCGCGAGGCGTGGCTTCGGACCCCTGTCGTGACGTTCGCCGGGACGGGGTACTTGGCGAGATCGTGGAGGGTCGCCTCGATCTCCTCGGGGGAGAGGCCGGCGGCGCAGGCGTTCCAGATCGAGAGCGGGGTAATGCGGTAGGTGTGGACGTGCTCGGGCGACTTGACGAGCTCCGCGAACGGGGCCAGGCGATCGCGCGCCTCGGCATAGCGGGGGGAGTCGACCTCGACGAGGAGGGTGTGGTCGCCCTGGACGATCAGGGGGTTGTCCGGCCGGAATCCTGTCATGCCGGGAGACTATAACGGGATTCCAGGAAGAGATTCCAGGGTCCGGGGTGCCGTCTTCCGGCGACTCTCCCTTTCGCCTACCGCTCCGGCGGCACCGACAGCTCGGTCGCGCTCTCTATGCCGGTCGAGATCGTGCCACAATGCCGGACCATGCACCCCCTCCTTCAGGAGCTCGCCCAACACGGGTTCGCCATCGTCCTCGGTAACATTCTCCTGGAGCGCCTCGGCCTCCCCATTCCGGCGCTCCCCACCCTGATCGCGGCCGGCGCTCTGGCCGCCCAGGGGCGGCTGTCGGGCCTCGGCATCCTCTTTTTCGGTGCCGGGGCGGCGCTCGTCGCCGATCTCGGCTGGTTTCTCCTCGGCCGGACCCGGGGGGGCGGATCTTGAAGACGGTGTGCAGGGTCTCCCTCTCTCCCGACTCCTGCGTCCGCCAGACCGAGCTCCTCTTCGAGCGCTCCGGGATGCGCTCGCTGCTCTTCGCCAAGTTCATTCCCGGCTACTCGATGGTGGCGCCGCCGCTCGCCGGCGCCATGGGCGCCTCCGTCACCTCCTTCCTCCTCTGGGACGGCGCCGGCAATCTCCTCTGGGCCGGGCTCGGGGTGGGGACCGGCCTCCTCTTCCACAACGCCGTCGACCGCATCCTGGGGCTCCTCTCGACCCTCGGTCTCTGGGCCCTCGCCGTCCTCGGCCTCGCCCTCGGCCTCTTCATCCTCTGGAAGTGGTGGGAGCGGCGGCGGTTCTTCCACTCTCTGGCGCTCGCCCGCATCGCGGCGGCCGAGCTCTCGGGGCTCGTCGGCTCCGCCCGGCCGCCGCTCATCGTCGACGTCCGCACCGAGACCGCGCTTCGGATCGATCCCCGCCGCATCCCCGGCGCTATCCGCATGACGCTCGACGAGATCGGCCCCAAGCTCGACGGCCTGCCGCGGGACCGCGACATCATCCTCTACTGTACGTGACCGAACGAAGCCTCCGCGGCCCGTGTGGCTCGCGCTCTGATCGAAAAGGGTTTCAAGAAGGTCCGCCCCCTGGAAGGCGGTCTCGACGGCTGGATCGCCGCCGGGTATGGAGTGACGGAAGACGCCATTGTCATTGCCGCCAACGCCGCCAACGCCGTCTGAACCTCCCTCGCCAGCCCTCCTGGCCCGAGCCTTGCAAAAGCTAGATTCCAGGTGGCAGTCACAATGCCTTCACCGGGCAATCGGCGGCTCAAGCCGCAAGGAGATCGACCATGGGAGTCGCAGAGCACGGTGCGAAGAACGAGGTCAAGGGAACGGCGAAGCAGGTCGAGGGCAAGGTCAACGAGGTGGCCGGCGCCGTCAAGGGCGACCTCGGCCAGGAGCTCGCGGGCAAGGTCGAGAAGAACGTCGGCAAGGTCCAGGCGAAGTTCGGCCGCGGCGAGCAGGACGCGGCGGTAGAGACCGACCGTGCGGTCAATCAGCCGGCGCCCCGCCGGGACGTCGACAAGTAAACGCGGCCTGTCTACCGAAGGGTCGGGGCACGCGCCCCGGCCCCGGCTGCCCGAACCCGCCACGAATGTTGCAAACTCATCCAGCCGGCGAGCCGAAGCCCACTACCCGGATCGTCATCGCCGGAGGTGGGTTCGGCGGCCTGTGGACGGCGAGCCATCTGGAGCGGCTCCTCGGGCGGCGGGCGGATGTCGAGATCGTCGTCATCTGCCGCGACAACTACTTCCTCATGACCCCGCTCCTCTTCGAGGCCTGCTCCGGGGTGCTCGATGTCCGGCACTGCTCGCTCCCCGTTCGCGAGTTCCTGCGCCGGGTCCGCTTCGTCGAGGCGACGGTCTCCGGGGTCGATCTGGAGCGCCGGGTCGTCCACGCCGCCGCGGCGGAGGGCGGGACGTACGAGGTCCCCTACGACCAGCTGGTGCTCGCCCTCGGTGGGGTCACCAACCAGAGCCTGATCGCCGGCTCCGAGCACGCCTTCACCTTCAAGACCCTGGCCGACGCCATGGTGCTGCGCAACCATTTCATCGAGCGCTTCGAGCGGGCCGACACCGAGACCGACCCCGAGCGCAAACGGCGACTCCTCACCTTCGTCGTCATCGGCGGCGGGCTCGTGGGGGTCGAGCTGTTCGGCGAGCTGACCGCCTTTGCCGACGAGATCGTCCGCTTCTACCGGCGGGTGGACCGAGACGAGGTCCGCTTCTTTCTTTTCGAGCGCGGCCCGCGCATCCTGCCGGAGATCGAGGAAAAGCTGGCGGCCTATGCGACCAAGGTTCTCGGGGGACGGCGGGGCGCGACCCTCCGCCCCGGCGCCGTCGTCCGCTCGATCGCGCCCGGCCGGGTGATTCTGGCAGCCGGGGCAGCCGGGGAAGACGAGACGATCGAGGCCGACACCATCGTGCTCTCGGCCGGGATCGTCGCCAGCCCCACCCTGGCCGGTCTCGCGCTCGAGAAGGACCGGCGGGGGAACGTCGTCGTGGACGCCACGATGCGGGTTCCGGGGCGGCCGGAGGTCTGGGCGCTCGGCGACTGCGCGCGTATCCCCGATCCCGAGGGGAAACCCTACCCCTGGCTCGCCCAGCACGCCCTCCGCGAGGGCCGGGTGCTCGCCCGGAACATCGCGGCCGCGATGGAGGGCCGGCCGCTCCAGCCGTTCGTCTACGAGACCCTGGGGATCATGGCGTCGCTCGGCCACGCCCGGGGGCTCGGCAAGGTGCTCAAGGTTCCGCTCTACGGCTTCCTCGCCTGGTGGGCGCGGCGGACCTACTATCTCGTCCAGATGCCCCGCTTCAGCCGGCGGCTGCGGATCGTCATCGACTGGACGTCGGCCCTGGTCTTCCGGCCCGACATCGTGAAAGTCGATCTGGCGAGCGAGCGCGCTCTTCTCCTCCGCGACCAGGCGGCCGGCGCCGCCGACACTTAAGTTTCCGTCCGAACGTCCACGGTTGTGGATCGCGCCGTCCAGATTCCTGGACTGCCGGCCGGCAGTCCCCGGGGATTCCCCCGGGAGAAGCGGTATTTCGTGCTGGCACGGCGGTTGCTCTCTGCCCGATCTGGAAGCAGTTACAGTCGGCGATCGGTACTCGCTCAGTTTGATCCTGCGGGCAGGCTCCTTCGGGCGTTTCGCGCAGCCAGTCGCCTGTCCTCGGAACCAACTTGAGCGAGCACCGGCAATCAGCAGGGTTTTCCCTCGCAGGGGGAGAAGGCAGGAGAGGTGTCGATGGAACCTTTGGCGAAGATGAAAACCTTTTCAATGGGATTGGCGTTCCTCGCCTTTGCGGCGCTCGGGGCGGCGCAACAGGTGACCCTGCCGCTCGCTCGCTATGAGGAGCTCCGCGCCCGGGCCAACCCCGACGCCCTGCCGGCGCCGGCGCCGCCCGCCCCCTTCGCTCTCGAATCGGCGGACTTGACGATCACCGCCGGGCCGACCTCGGCGCGGGTCGTCATGAGCCTCACCCTCTCCCTCTACGCTCCGGGCTGGCAGACGGTGCCCCTGGGGAAGGCGGGGTCGTTCGTCGCCGCCCGGCTGGGCGATCTGGAGGGCCGGGTGGTGGCGGCCTCAGAAGGCAGCTCGCTCGTCGTCCGCGGCGGCGGCCGGCACCGGGTGGAGCTCGAATCGGTGCTCCCGGTGAGCCGCGACGAGACCGCCACCCGGCCCACCTGGAAGCTCGCCCTGGAGGCGCCCGCCACCGCGGTCGTCCGCGGCCGGCTGACCGCGCCGCCGGAGATCGAGGCGGTGGCGGTCGAAGGCGCCGGGCTCGCCCGGCGCCTTGCGGACGGCTCCTGGGAGCTCGTCGGGGCCCCCGGCGCCGTCCTCGGGCTGACTCTGGAGGGCCGGCAGGTGCTGCCCGAGCGGGCCACCCTGCCGCTCCGCTTCGAGGCCACCTCGGCGACCACCACGGTCCTCTCGCGTACGGCGCAGAAGGTGCATGGGTGGATCGAGGCCCGGGTTGCCCAGGGGCGCCTGGAACGCCTGGTGATCCCGCTCCCGGAGGGCTTGAAACCGGTCGCGGTGACCGGCCCGCTCGCGGGCTGGAACGTGGAGGGCGGGAAGCTCGTCATCACCCCGCTCGTCCCGGCCGAGACCTCCCTCGCGATCGAGCTCGATTTGACCGGCCCGCCGCACGACGCCTTCTCAAGCCCCACCCTCGTCCCCGAGGGGAGCGCGCGCACCCTCCTCTTCAGCCGCGCCTCCTTGACCGGGGACGGGATTCTGGATCTCGAAAACCCCGGCGCGGCGCGCACCGCGGACGAGGCCGAGGCAGCTCGCCTGCCGGCCGCCTTCAGGAGCGCCCAGGGCCGGCTCCTGGTCCTCCCCGATCCCCAGAAGCCGCCGCGCTGGGCGGTCTCCTGGGCGGAGAAAACCGAGGTGCTGGCGGCCCAGATCGACCGCCTGCGAGTGGACGTGCTCTTAGGCGAGTCGGGGCGCGCCACCTACGATCTCTGGGCCGAGGTGCGCAACCGGGGCGCCCAGCAGCTCACTTTCACCCTCCCCGCCGGCTTCGAGCTGGCGGCGGGCTCGCGAGACGGGGCGGAGATCGCGACCGGAGTGACCGGCTCGCCGCAGTCGCTCGCCGTCCCTCTGGCGGCGGGGGAGGGGGCGCAGGTCGTCCACCTGCGGGGGGTTCTGCCGCTCCCCCTGCCGGAGGGGGGCGACCTCGCGCTGCCCCTCCCCGGGCTCTCGGCGCCCGCCGCTCGGGTCGAGGTGCGCGCCCTTCTTCCGGGCGGCCGCACCTACACCCTGGCGGACCCCGGCCGGGCCGGCAGCGTGGGCCCCCCCCGACACCGTCAAGCCCCGCGGTGCCGCAGAATGCGAGCCCCGCCGCCAACAACCTCGGGCAGCAGGTTTCAGTCGCCGCCCGGCGGGTGGCGGGAGCGCCGCCGCTCGAGCGGCCCGCCGGCTTCGTCGAGGTGCAGGCGGCCTGGAGTGCCCTCTCGGCGTCCCCGGCGCCCCTCGTCCTTCACGTCAAGGGCGCCAAGGAGAAGGATCCATGGTTCTGAAGCGGGCCGTCCTCATCCTCGTGGCTCTCTGCGCTCTCCTCGCCACGGTCGTGACGGCCGCACCGGCGGACGACAAGCCGGCCCCGAACGAGGTGATCCTGCCGCTCGCCGACTACCTGGCCCTGGTCGAGAAGGGGGAGACGGTCGAGCGCCAACGGTCGCGCGAGGCCGCCCGGCGCGAGGTGCCGGTGGCCGAGGTCGTGACCCAGCGGACGACGGTCGTGATCGGGGAGGCGGAAGCCGAGCTCACCGCCCATTTCGAGGCTCTCGTCCAGGGGTATCCCAAGGAACCTCTCCTCCTGCCGTTTCGCGGGCTGGCCGTAGAGACCCAGGTCCAGGCGGCAGCCCGGCCGCAGGGAACCCTCCCGGTAATCGCCGCCATCAGCGCCAGCCCGGAGCGCGGGATGTTCCTCGTGGCCCCGGCTCCCGGCCGTTACACGGTCGAGGTCCGCGGCCGGGCGGCGTTGGAGGATCGTGAGGGCGTCCGCCGGCTGGTGCTGGCGCCGGTGGCGGCGGCGGTCGCCGAGGTCGCGGTCGACCTGCCGGCCGATCTCGCCTGGAGCGCGCCGGGGTCGGTGGTGGTGGAGGACCGGGTCACCGGCGGTCGCCGCGCGGTGCGCCTGGCCGTCCATCGCGGCGCGGTGCCGGCCCTGGAGATCCAGCGCCGGCTGGCCGGCACCGAGGCCGAGAAGCTCCTCGCCCAGAGCGTCGTCCTCACCCTCTTCCAGCTCCGGCCGGACGGCCTGAGGCGTCACGACGTGGTGCTCTACGAGGTGTCGCGCGGCAGCCTCCCGAGCCTCTCGGTCGATCTGCCGGCCGACCTCACGGTCGAGCAGGTGGCGACCGACGAGGGGGACGTCGTGCCGGTGGTCGACGCCCACCACCTGACAGTGCACCGGCGCCAGCAGCTCCAGGGGGTCGGCTACCTCGTGCTCACCTCCACCCCCCGCTCCGGGGGGACGATTCCGGCGAGCGCCGTGGTGCCGGGGATCGAAGTGCGGGCGCGCTATCTCACGGTCGCCTCCTCGGTGGCCGCCGACGTCCAGCCGACGCCGGCCGCGAGCTGGTCGCGGGTCGACCTCTCGGACCTGCCACCGGCGCTCGGGCAGGCGCTCCAGAGCCTCGACCTGACCGCCGCCTGGCGTCTCGCGGGCGAAGCCCCGCCCGACTTCAGCGGCCCCGGGCCTGGCGGTCACCCTCCTGCCGCCCTCGCCGCTCCTCCCGACGCTCGTCCGCCGGCGGGAGACGACGACTCTGATCACCGTCGACGGCACGGTCCTCCACCGCGACCGCTTCACCCTCGACCAGGCGGGGGCGGCGCTCGATCTCGTTCTGCCGGCCGGGGCGGTCCTCTGGTCGGCCAAGGTGGGCGAGCAGACGGTGCGGCCGGTCGAGCGCCAGGTCGGGAACGTTGGCGGCTTCTCGGTGCCGCTCGGCTTCGTCACCGCCGGGGGGCCGGGCGCGCCGACGGTCGTCGAGGTGGTGTCGGTGCTCGAACGGACGATCCCCAAGGGCCGCTCGGATCTCGCCCTCACCCTGCCGCAGGTGGCCTCGCCGGTCGTCGAGCACCAGTGGCGCCTGCTCCTCCCCGAGGGGGCGCGCTACCGCTTCAAGCGTGGCGATCTGCGGCCGGTGCACGAGGTCGCGCCGGGAGGGTCGGCGCTCCAGGCGACTCCGAGGGGCCTCACCGACAGGATCAGCACCGGGGCCACGGTGACCGAGGGGGAGCTCGCGAAGGTCCTCACCGCGCGCGAGCTCTCCAAGGAGCTCCAGCAGGGCATGGTGGGTGGGGTCAAGCCGCTCCCGGTCACCATCCCGGAGACCGGGAAGGTTCTGCTCCTGACCGGCGCCCTGCCGCCGGCGAAGATCGGGGTCGAGATCGAAGTCAAGGGGAAGCGATGAGAGAGCGAATGCGCCGAGAAGTCCCGCTGGCCTGTACGGTCCTGCTCCTGCAACTTCTCGCCCTTGCCGGCAGCGTCCCGCCGGCGCTGGCGGCGGACGACGACGCCCCGGCCCCGGGCCCCGGCAAGGTGACCCTGGCGCTCCGCGACTATCTCGCCCTCGTCGAGAAGGTCGAGACGCTCGATCGGGCGCGGGCCCGGGAGAGCGCCCAGCGGGAGGCGCCGCTCGCCGAGGTGGTCGTCGAGCGCCTGGCGGTGGTGATCGGCGACCCGGGGAGAGCCGGGGCGGCAGGCGGCACCGGCGGCATGGAGGCCGAGCTCACCGCCCACTACGAGGCGCTGATCCAGGGCCATCCCAAGGAGCCGCTCCTCCTGCCCTTCCGCGGTTTCGCCGCCCGGGCCGAGGTCCAACCGGCAGCGGGGGCAGCGATCTCGGCGGCGAGCGGCGGGGAGGGGCTCCTCCTCGTGGCCCCGGCTCCGGGGCGCTACGCGGTCGAGGTCCACGGCCGGGCCGCGCTGGCGGAGCAGGGCGGCGTCCGCCGGCTCGCCCTCGCCACGGTGGTGGCCGCCGTGGCCGAGGTCACGGTCGAGCTGCCGGCCGATCTCGCCTGGGAATCCCCGGGGGCCGTCGTGGTCGAGGAGAAGGTGGCCGGGGGGCGCCGCGCGGTACGCCTGGCGGTTCACCGCGGCCAGTCGCCGGTCTTCGACCTCCAGCGCCGCCTGAACGGCACGGAGGCCGACAGGCTCCTCGCCCAGAGCGTCGTCCTCACCCTCTTCCAGCTCCGCCCGGACGGCTTGCGCCGCCACGACGTGGTGCTCTACGAGGTATCCCGCGGCAGCCTGGGGAGCCTGGCGGTCGATCTGCCGGCCGATCTCGCGGTCGAGCAGGTGGCGACCGACGAGGGGGACGTCGTGCCGGTGGTCGAGGCCCATCACCTGACGGTCCACCGGCGGCGGCAGCTCCAGGGGATCGGCTACCTCGTGCTGAGCTCCACCCCCAGCCCCGGGGCGAGCTTGCCGGCGAGCGCCGTCTTGCCCGGAATCGAGGTGCGGGCGCGCTATCTGGCGGTCGCCTCCTCGGTGGCCGCCGAGGTCCAGCCGACGCCTACCGCCAGCTGGTCGCGGGTCGACCTCTCGGACCTGCCCCCAGCCCTGGGCGAGGCGCTCCAGACCCTCGACCTGACCGCTGCCTGGCGCCTTTCGGCAGCGGTTCCGGCGGGCCCCGCGCTCCCGGCGCTCCCGGGGACCGCCCTCGCCGTCACCCTCCTGCCCCCCTCGCCGCGCCTGCCGACGCTCGTCCGCCGGCGGGAGACGACGACTCTCTTGACCGTCGACGGCACCGTCGTCCACCGCGACCGCTTCACCCTCGACCAGGCCGGCTCGGCGCTCGATCTCACTCTCCCGGCCGGGGCGGTCCTCTGGTCGGCCAAGGTGGGCGACCAGCCGGTGCGGCCGGTGGCCCGCAAGGCGGGGAGCGGCGGGCTCTCGGTGCCGCTCGGCTTCGCCAATTCTGGGGCCAATGCTGGGGCCAATGCTGGGGCATCGGGCATGCCGCCCGTCGTCGAGGTGGTGTCGGTGCTCGAGCACATGATCCCCAAGGGCCGCTCGGCGCTCGCCCTCACTCTCCCGCAGGTCGCCGCCCCGGTCGTCGAGCACCAGTGGCGACTGCTCCTCCCCGAGGGGGCGCGCTACCGCTTCAAGAGCGGCGACCTCAAACCGGCGCACGAGGTGCCGCGGGCAGCGGAGAGGACCCACCTCTCCACAGTGACCTACTCGACCCGAGGTCCGGGGGGTGACTCCGGCCTGCGTGGGAAGGTGGTGGACGACAACGGGGCGGCCCTCCCCGGGGTCACGGTGGCGGTGAGCGGGGCGGGTTTCACCCGGCCTCTCTACGCCATGACCGGAGCCGACGGCACCTTCCGGCTGAGCGACCTGCCTCCCGGCGACTACACCGTGAAGGCGGAGCTCGAAGGATTCTCGAGTGCCGAGATCTCGACCGCGATCCCGCCCGGCAAGTTCGCCGACGTGGCGCTGACTCTCCCGGCCGCGATCGAGGAGACGATCACGGTCACGGCAGAGGCCCCGCTCCTCGACGAGCGGATGATCCGGAGCCAGGATCGGCCCCAGCAGTCTGGGAAGGAGAGCAAGAAGGACGGAGCGGCGACCACCGATTTCGATGCCTTCCAGGAGCAGGCCAAGCAGCTCAAGCAGGGGCTGGTAGGCGGGGTCAAGCCGCTCCCCGTCGACATTCCGGAGACCGGCAAGCTCCTCCTCCTCTCCGGCGCCCTGCCGCCGGCCCAGGTGAGAGTCGAGCTGGAGATCAAGGGGAAAGGCTAGAGCCGCCCTCCGCCCAGGGTGCCCTACAGGCTCCCTACTTGAAGTACCCGGTCACATCGACGATCACCTCGACGCTCCCCACCGCCCCACTCTCCACCCCGAGCGTCCCGCTGCCATCCGTCGACAGCTCCAGGATGGAGTTGTTGGTGCGGGTCTGGCCGGCGGTGAAATTGATGGTGCTCGTCCCCAGGGGGATGGCGTTGCCGGCATAGAAGCCGAGGTAGCCGCCGCCCGCCGGGGTGGTCACCGTAATGTTGACCGAGAGCGAGGGGTCTCCCACGAGCCTGGACCGAGTTTGGTGGTACAGCGGCAACTCCGGCGGGGAACTCCACCCGGTCGGCCAACTGGAGCCGAACCTGTGGGGTCTCTACGACATGTACGGCAACGTCTGGGAGTGGGTGGCCGACTGGTACGGCGCCTACGGTAAGGAGGACCAGCGCGCCCCCTGGGGTCCTCCAAGCGGCGGCTGGCGTGTGTTACGCGGTGGCAGCTACTGGATCGACGCGGTTGGGGCGCGCGCTGCTTACCGTGTAGGCAGTCGCGAAGTCCAGGCGTTCGAAGGCGACGCCCCGGCGCCGAGCGACGTGTGGCACCTGTCGGGGCACTGCTCCGCCAAGATGGTAGACTTGAACCATGCGAACCGTTGGTGCCGCTGAAGCCAAGACTCACCTATCTCGACTGATCGACGAGGTCACTCGGGGACAACAAGTGGCGATCACCAAGAATGGGACGCCGGTTGCTCTGCTGGTCCCTGTCCCCGCCCCCGCCACGCAGAGGTCGGACATCCGGGAAGTCATCCGCCAGATGAAGGAGCTGCGCCACGGGATCACTCTCGGCAGCCTCTCCCTCCGGGCGATGATCGAGGAGGGGCGTCGCGGTTGAAGAGGTTCGCCCTGGATTGCTCCATGACGATGTCGTGGTGCTTCGAAGACGAGTCGACTCCTTACTCCGATAGCGTCCTCGCGGCTCTGGTGGAGGGCGCGGCAATCGTGCCTCCCATCTGGTCTTTGGAAGTTGCCAATGTCCTGATTGTGGGAGAGAGGAAAAAGCGACTGGTTCCGGCGCAGTCTCTTCGCTTCGTCGAGCTGCTCCAGAGCCTTCCGATCACGCTCGACGCAGACGTTCGCCCGCTCGGCGAGCTTCTCGGGCTCGCTCGCGAGCAGGGATTGTCCTCGTACGATGCCAGCTACCTCGACTTGGCTGTTCGTACCGGCCTGCCGTTAGCGAGTCTCGATGGCGACTTGCTGGAAGCCGCTGATCGCTATGGGGTAGCTCGGCTCAAGCCGTAGTACCATCGCCGACCGCCGAACACCTGGCACCCTGAAGGGGCCGCCCTCTCCAGGCCCCCCAGGGTGCTCCCTGCCCAGCCCTACTTGAAGTACCCCGTCACATCGACGATCACCTCGACGCTCCCCACCGCCCCACTCTCCACCCCGAGCGTCCCGCTGCCATCCGTCGACAGCTCCAGGATGGAGTTGTTGGTGCGGGTCTGGCCAGCCGTGAAGTTGATGGTGCTCGTCCCCAGGGGGATGGCGTTGCCGGCATAGAAGCCGAGATAGCCGCCGCCCGCCGGGGTGGTCACCGTAATGTTGACCGAGAGCGACTTCGTGCCCGCCGGGATGCCGCAGCTGCCGAGGGCGGTGAACAGGCGCCGTGTGCCGGCGGGGAGGGCGGGACCACCGAGAGGACCGTTCGGATTGCGGGTGTCGACCAGCCGGCAGGGGGGGACCGTGTAGTAGCCGAGTGCCCCCGACGGCGGATCGTAGAAGTAGGCGTTGCTGAGAGCACCGCTCGAATTGCCCGGGTTGGTCACCGAGACGGCGACTGTCCCCGTCCCGTGCGCCCCGGTCGTCGCCGTGATCGTGCCGCTCCCGAGGACGGCGACGTTGGTCGCCGCCGCGCCGCCGATCGTGACGCTCGCCCCGCTCTTGAAGTTGCTCCCGGTGAGGACGACCGGTGTGCCGCCCGCGGTCGTCCCGCTCTTCGGGGTGATCCCGGCGACCGTCGGCGCCGTGCTCACGGGGAGGAGGCAGACGTTGTTGGCGGACGTCATCGCCGCGTTGATGTACTCGGTGAGCGAGCGCGGGTGGAAGACCAGCGAGCTGCCGCAGCCGCCGAAGAGCTGGCAGTAGCTCATGATCGTGCCGGTCGACCCCGGCGACGCCGTCGATCGTCTGTGGCGCCGGGCAGCTCGTGGCCCCCGAGTAGCAGCCCGACTCCTGGTTGAAGCAGTTGTCGACCGGCGGGGTGTAGCAGTGGGTGTGGGGCGAACCGAAGTTGTGGCCGATCTCGTGCCCGACCACCGAGGCGTCGCCGGTCAGATAGCTCTGCAGGAAGACCTGGCTGAAGCTGTAGCCATAGGAGGTGTTGCAGAGGCCGGAGACCCAGGCGATGCCGGAGGCCGAGTTCGCCGCGCCCTTGCCCGAGAGCATCACGGCGACGGCGCGGCTGACGTTGGGATAGGTGATCCTCCAGTAGTCCGAGAACTCGGAGAGCTGGGCGCCGCCGGCGCCGCCGGTGCTCGGCTGGGTGTAGGGGTCCGTGGCGGCCGAGACGCGCAGGAAGGTCGTCCCCTGGAGGAGGCGGACGTGGAGGTCGCGCTCGTACATCACGGTCATCGCACCCACCAGGCTCGCGATGTAGGCCGTGGCGGCGGTGGTGCTGTTGCCGAACTTGTTGACCAGCAGCTCGTGGTCGGTATCGACCCCCACGATCGCCGTGTGCAGGTCGGTGAACGGCGGCAGGGTGTTGGCGGCGGTGCCGAGGATCGAGCGCAGGGCCTTCGAGGTGTGGGTGGGGTCTTGCAGCCCCTCCTCTTCGCCACAGCTCCAGTGCGGGGCTCCCTCTGATACCGCTGGCACCCCGAGGCTCCCGTTGCCGACCCCCAGGGCCTCCGGGGCGGCGACGATCTGCTGCCCGGCCTTCCCCGGCGCGGGGCGCAGCTCGTAGAGGCCGTCCCGCATCTGGGTGAAGCTCTGGATCGCCCCGGTCGCCGGGTCGAGGGCGAGGAAGACCCGCACCTGGTCGTCGTCCGCCGCCGTCCCCCAGTAGAGGGCGAGGTTCGAGCGCGGGACCTCGGTCAGCCCCTTGCCGTCCACCCGGAAGATCTTGGCGTCCGGAGCGTAGATCTCGTGCCGGGTGAGGATCACGTCCCGCCGGGTCTCCGGGGCCACCGGCCAGTCGGTCACCTGGAGGCTCGCCTCAGGGGCCAGGGCGAGGAGCCGCGGGGTGAGGCTGCCGTCCAAGGTCAGCAGCTCGGCCGAGCTTTTGAGGTCCGGCGCGACGATCCGCTCGCCCGGCCCGGCCCCCCGAACGCTCCCGAGGGACTCCTGGGCCGCGGCGCCGAAGAGCGGCGAGGGGGAGGAGGACGAGAAACAGGAGGACCGCGGCGAAATGCCCCCGCGGCGAGGTGGAAGGGGAAAGGGAAATCCCTTGGCGTTCATGGCAGGGCTTCGACATGACGTCCTCCGTGGTGGACAGTGATCGAAAAGCTATCGCTATTTGGGTATGCAACTGAGGGCATGGGGGATTTATTCCGACCCCATGTACAATCCCTCCCTGGCCGGCGGCCGGTACCGGGTCGTTTGAACCTGCGGGCGGTCTCCTTCGGGCGCTCCGCGCAGCCAGTCGCCCGTCCTCGGATTCAAACGGACCCACGGACCCAGTACCGGCGGCCTCGCCGAGGAGATCCCGCATGACCGACCCTTCGCCGAGCCGCCTGCCCCTCTACTGCTTCCCCTATGGCGGGGCCGGGGCGTCGGCCTACCGGGACTGGTCGCGGGGGGGGCTGCCGGAGTGGATCGAGGTGCGGCCCATGCAGCCTCCCGGGCGGGAGACGCGGTTTCGCGAGGCGCCCTACACCCGGCTCGCACCGCTGGTGGCCGAAATGGTGGAGAAGGTCGAGGCCGAGCGCGGGCCGTTCGCGCTCTTCGGCCACAGCCTGGGCGGCCTCGTCGCCTTCGAGCTGGCGCGCGAGCTGCGCCGGCGGGGCCGGCCGGCCCCCCTGCTCCTCGTCGTCTCCGGCTTCGGTGCCCCGCAGCTCTTACGCGACCGCCCGCGGGTCAGCCACCTGGGCCCCGACGACTTCTGGCGCCAGGTGCAGGCCCACTACGACGTCACCCCCGAGATCGCCGCCGAGCCGATCTTCCGGGAGCTCGCCTACCCGGCGCTCCGCGCCGACCTGGAGATCGTCGAGACCTACGTCTACCGCGAGGAGCCGCCCTTCGACTTCCCGCTCCTCGCCATGGGCGGCGTCGGCGACCCCGAGGCGAGCCCGGAGCAGATCGAAGCCTGGAAGGCGCACAGCCGGCAGCCGGTGACGGTGCAGATCTACCCCGGCGGTCACTTCTACGTCAACAGCTCCCGGCCGCTGGTGCTGGCGTCGGTCGCCGCCGCCCTGGAGGTCGCCGCCGGCCGTTAGGGCCGGCGTTCTCGCGTTTCGAGAATCGCGCCCGTGCGGTTGCCCTCGTCCGTGCCGTCCGGCCGGTGGTGAATGAAGTCGAAGAGATCGGCTTCGCTCACCGTGACCGTCTGTCCGACCTTGAGGCCTTTGGCCGAGATGGGGACGTTCTTGAGCAGCCCGGTGATCGTGCCGTCCTTCCAGGCGAGCACTTCGACCCACATCCACTCGTTTCCCCCGGGATACACGAAGGGCGCCTTGACCAGGATGTACTCGTCCGCCTGGAGGCCGGCATCGAACGCCCGGTGCAGGGCCGGTAGCTCGGCGCGGGCGGCGCGGCTCGCCGCCAGGAGCTCCTCGTCGTGCTGGGTGTAGACGACGGCCGACTCCTCGCTGCCGAAGAGGGCGTCGAGGAGGCTCTCCTGGCGGGCAGGCAGGTCGGGGCCGGGATAACGATCGAAGGCGATCGCGATCAACCGGTTGGGAGGATCCCCCTCCTCCTTGACGCCGCTCCGCAGCCGCAGCCGCGCCTCGCCTCTGGCGTTGGGCTTCTGACCCTGGACCTGCGGCTCGCGGGCGGCGGCGTTCTTGAGGTCCCGCAGGCGCAGGGTGAGCTTCCCGCCCGGTCCGACCACGGCCCCCTCGGCGAACGCCTGTTCGAGCAGGTTGACGAGGTTCTCCATGGAGTGATTCTTCGCTGCGCCGAAGCCCTCGACGACGACATCGGGGAGCCCCAGCTTGGCCATCCCGAGGGAGATGGCCCGCATGCCATCATCCTTCCGGTAGAGATGAAGGGCGGTTTGCTGGGAGACCTCGGGAATCTCCTCGGTCCAGGTGGAGAGCCGCCGGTCATCCCAGGCCTCCGGGGTGAAGACCTCCCGTGTCGTCTCATCCCAGACCAGCCCGCCGGTCTCGCGTGCGATCCGTCCCGCCAGCTCGCAGGCGGCGCGCAGGCCCTTGAAGGGGAGCTCCCCCGAGATCCGGAAGTCCAGAACCAGGGCCTCTCGAGACGACCGCAGGGCGGTCGCCTGCTCGGGAGTCAGGCCGCGGCCGAAGAGGCGCAACCCCTCGGCGTCCGGCGGTGCATAGGAGCCCTGGACGTCGCGCTCCAGCCGCGCCGCCACGGACCGACCCCGGGTCACGGAAAGCTGCGGCACCGGGCGGAACCCCGGAAAGTCGTGGGCAAGAAGGGCGCCGAGGTGGGCCAGGGGATCGCTCGCCGGCACCGGCAGATAGTAGACCGCGAGCTCGAAGGTGACCGGGTCGGACCGGAGCGGCCCCGGGGGAACCACCGCACGGCCATCTGCCGGCCGGCCAGCGCACGCCAATGCCGCCAATGCGAGCACCACCGCCGGCCACGCCGCTGCTCTCCGCGCCGGATCTCGCCCCATCGCTTGAGCCTCCTCTGCTTTAGCTCAAGCGTATCACCCCCTTCTGGCCCTTCTCTTCGCGCGACCAGGCCCCCTCGCGGCCGGCGTTTTAACGCAGGTACTCGGCCGGCAGCGCCACCTTGGCCGTCTCCGGCTGCCAGACGACGTCGACGATCCACCAGCGCTTGCCGTCTGAGAACAGCTGGAAGCTGTTGATGCCGCGGACGAAGGGCTTGCCGTCGGCGGCGGCGTGGCGCCCCTCGTAGGTGCTCCAGACGTGGCGGATCTTGCCGAAGCTCTCGCTCTTCTGGGCCACCTCCTTGACGATGTAGCCCTCCTCCAGCATGTTCGGCTCGACCCCGTAGAGATAGGTCTGGGGGGTGAACTCCATCGGCATGATGCCGGCGTGGCCCTTGCCCTCGGCCGGGAGCAGCCGGGCGTCGTGGTAGAAGAGAGAGAGGAAGCGGTTCCAGTCCCGCTTCTTGCCGGCAGGGCCGGAGAGCGCCCCGTAGTACGCGGCGACGACGGCTTCGGGCGTCGCGACGTCCGCCGGCGCCGCCTTGGCCATGCCGGCCATGTGGCCGCCCGCCGGGATGGACGGGCCGCCGTGCATGGCGTCCGGCATCGACGGCATCGAGGGCATCGACGACTTGGCGGGAGCGTCGGGCTTCTGCGCGCGGACCGGCGAGAGCGACAGGACGAGCAGGATCGGCGCGATGGCCCAGGTGGCCCAGAGGGTGAGGCGAGACATAGGGAATTGGCTCCTCCAAGAAGTTCATGGGAACACCCGCCGAGGGCGACCTGCGCCCTCGGCGGGTCGAGGACCTTCCCTCCACCTCAGGGCAAGAGGTTGAAGGGCCGCATCATGTCGTTGTCCTCGTGCTCCAGGATATGGCAGTGCCAGACGTACGGGAAGGTCTTGCCGTGGGGGATCGAGGTCCCGTGCGGCAGGTCGAATTTCTGGATGATCCGGGTCACCACTCCGATCCCGGCGCTGGGATCGCCCGGATAGGCCTTGACGACGTCCTTCCACGCCGGGCGCTCGTTGGCGGCCGGCGCCTCGGGCGGCGCCAGGAACTTGATCTCGCCGGTCGACTGGTAGAGATTGAGGTCGAACTTCTGCCGGTTCAAAACCTGGAAACGGACCAGGTGGACGTGGATCGGATGACCGTCCGTCGTCACGTTGTAGAGCTCCCAGATCTCGGTGTCGCCGACGTGCGGGTCCTCGCTGACCGCCGAGCTCCAGTGCAGGCCGCCCAGAGACATGGTGCCGAGCATGCCCTCGATGGGATCGCCGGTCGTCGGATCGTCGAACTCCGCGAGCAGCAGCTGCCGGGTGTTGGCGGCGTGGGCCGGATCCAGGAGCGGCACCGACCCGAGCTGCGCCGGCAGCGGGTGATCGGGAGTGGAGAGCGGCCGGTTGACGCGGAACTGCATGATCTGCGGCAGGTCCGTCCCGCCGCCGCCCGGGTAGGGCGCGGCGCCGTCGTTTTTCAAGGTGAACGATTTGCCGGCCTTGCCGCTGAAATCGATCACGATGTCGTAGCGTTCCGCCGGCGCCATCAAAAGATCCGCCTGCTCGACCGGCCGCGGCAGGAAGCCCTGGTCGGCGCCGATCTGGAAGAAGTGCAGCGCCTCTCTGCGTCCCGGCTGTTGACCAGCGTCATGTGCAGGAAGCGCGCGTTGCAGGCGTTCAACATCCGGAAGCGGTACTTGCGCGGCTCGACTTCAAGGTAGGGAAAAACCTTGCCATTGACGAGCGCCGCGTCGCCGAAGAACTCCGGAATCCAGATCGGCGGGATCGGCGGAGCGACCGTCGGGTCCTGGATCGGATAGGAGAGCGAGCCGTCCGGGTTGAAGAAGCGGTCCTGGAAGAAGAGCGGCACCTCGTATTTCCCCTTGGGGATCTGGAGGGCGTCCTCCTGGGCGTCGCGGATGAAGTACATCCCGGCGAGGCCGGCATAGACGTTCAAGCGCGTGATGCCGAGGCCGTGGTCGTGGTACCAGAGCATCATCGCCGCCTGATCGTTCGGATAGTGATAGACCCGGTTGTTGAAATCCGGGCCGGTCTGGGCGAAACCGTTGGTGAACCAGGCCTCGGGGAACCCGTCGCTGTCGGGCAGCACCTTGGCGCCGTGCAGGTGGACGACGGTGCGCACGTCGGGCACGTTCGCCTCCGCCCCATGAATGCTGTGATCGATGGGGAGGAAATGGCGGTCCGGCAGATCGTTCAGCCATTGAATGGAGATCGGCGAGCCGCTGCGGGTCTCGATCGTCGGGCCGACGAAGGTGCCGTTGTAGCCCCAGAGCTTCGTCGGCGGCAGATCCCGGTGCAGCTTCTGGTGGAACTGCCGCATGTGGATGTCGACCGTCGCCGCGCCGGGAGTGATCACCGGCGGGATCGGTAGGGCGTCCACGAAGGGGGTGAGAGTGGGCGAGGATTGGGCGAAGGCGAACTTCTTCGGCAGAAAGAGAGATCCTGCCCCTGCCAACGCCCCAAGCCTCAAGAGGTCACGGCGGCTGAGTTTCATCGAGCCCTCCTGTCAGACAAACAGTGAGCAGAGCTCACCTGAATTGCGAGTCGCGCCAGCCCGAGAAGTCACCCGATGAAGATCTTGAGAAGGACGGTACTCCGTCCCAATATGGATGTCAATCTAAATTTCGAGCTTGCAGTCTGACAACATTGATTGTCAGAAAGCGCGCGGTGAGAGTTGCCGTCCCTCAGGGGAGACGCTAAGCTTTCACCCCGATGTCCGCCAGCGACCACGAGCGGTACCGCCAGCACCTGGAGGAGCAGCTCCGCGCCGATGTCGAGCTGCTCTTCGAGGGCTACCGGGCCAGGCTCCGGGCCTACGAGGCGATCCACGGCCTCCCGCCGGAGGGCAGCCTCTCCCTTCTCCTGCCCGAGGCCGGCCCGGCCGTGAGCCTGCCGGCGGTCCCGGCGGTCCCGTCAGTCCAGCCGGTCGGCGACGCGACTTCGGCGACTTCGGCGGCGGTGCCACGGCCGCGGAGCGGGGCGAACGAGCTCTACTCAGCGAGCCTCAAGATCCTCGACCAGCTCCCCGAGGTCTTCGACAAGAACGATCTCTGCCGCATCCTCGGCTACTCGCCGCATCGCGCCAGCCTGCACCGCCTCTTTCGGGATCTCGTGAAGAACGGCAGGCTCGATATCGAAGATCCCCGCGGCGGCCGCTGGCCCATCCGCTACCGCAGGCTCTCTTCTCCCTCTTCCACTCCCGGCTGACGCCCTCGGGCTTCCTCCGTAGCCTCTCTACGGTCGCCCCCACGCCCTGGAGACACGGCTGTGGAGGCTCCGCACGGTCTCTTCGTGTCTCCACCGACCGCTCCAGCGTCTCTACCAGGGTCTCTTGGTGTTCCAACCGACCGCCCAGCGTCTCTACGAGGCTTTCTCGTGTTTCCAGGTAGAATTCTCGTGTTTCCGGGAGAGCTTCTGGTGTTCCAACTGGGAACCGTGGTGTTTCCAGCTCGACTTCTTGTGTTCCAACGGAGGCTTCTGGTGTCTCTACCGGTCTTTCTTATGTTTCCGGGGGGATTTCTCATGTCTCCGGCAGGGATTCGAGAGCTTCGGAAGCCGTCCGGAGAGGTTTTGGAACCTCCCGGACGGTTTCGGGGACTCGGCGGAGACGCTCCGGTCGGCCGCGGAGACGCTCCGGTCGTCGCCGGAAGCGTCAGAGCGCCGCGGGGAGCTGCTGGGGAATCTCGCCGTTGCTCGTCGGGGTCTCGTTCCACTTCGCGAGGCTGGTCTTGAACTCGTCGGTCACGCTGCCGAAGGAGAGAACCCGCAGGGGGACGAGGAGGACGTCGCCGTCCGACTTCTGCCACCAGCCCCACTTGACCGAGCCGTAGTAGGTGCCGGCGTCCACCCCGGCGACGGCGAGGGCCGTGGTCTCGAAGACCTGGAACGAGAAGGTGTCGACATCCCGGAGGTGCGGCGTATCCCGCAGCGAGGCAGCCTTGACCTTCCAGGTGTCGGCCTCAAAATAGCGATATCCGTGCTCTCCCGCGCCCTGCTGCGTGGAGGAGCTGCCGAGGTCCCCATTCCCGGTCCCCGATTCGTCGGCATAGAGAGGGCTGCGGCTCTCCTCGACCTGATCGATGCTCGTGCCGACGACCGACCGGGCCCGGATGGTGTCGTTGCCGTAGTACATCCGTTCGTTCTTGGCGACGGTGACGGTCTGGACGAGGGAGATCTTGGTGGCGTTGACCGGATCCTCCGGGGTGAACTGCAGGTTCATGAAAGCCCCATGGCACGGTCCGCCCCCCAACCGGGTGAGCGCCACGTAGCGGGCCGCCGTCCAGGTGCCGCCCGCCGTCTTCACGGTGTCGCCATCGCGGTTCATGCCGCGGACGACATCGGGCAGCACCTGCACGCTCGACGCCGCCACTTGGGTCGACCGTTGGACCACCCGCGGCGCGGCGTGGGGCGCGAAGACGGGAGGCGGAGCCGGGGCACGCCGAGCCGTCGTCCCCCCGGGAGCGAGCTTCGCCTGGACGTTCCGGCCGAGCGCCGCCTGGACATGCGGCGCCAGCGGACGGACGGGCGGCGGCACCCCCTTCGGCTGCAAGGCGGCGACGTGAGGCGCTTTTTGAGGCGGCGCCGGCATCGGCTTCGCGGCCCGGAAGACCACGGGCGGGGGAGGGGGCAGCACCCGGGGCGCCGCCATCCGCTCCGGCATTCTCGGCTGTGCGGAGCGCGCCAGGGCCGCCTGCACATGCGGGGCCGCCGGCCGGCCGGCTTGCGGTAGGGGCGAGGGCATGCGACATTGTAACCGCAATAGCTCATGAATCCCCTTGGAGCCTTCCTATGACCCCAGCGCCCGATACCACGCGCGATTTCCTTCGCCACACCCTCGCCACCCTGGCCTACCGAGCCAGGAAGGCTGTCCTCGGTGCCCCCGAGAGCTTCGCCACCTTCCAGGTGGGCGAGGCGGGCTCGCGCACGCCGATCGAGATCCTCGCCCACATGGGCGACCTGTTCGACTGGGCGCTCGCCCTGACGCGGGGTCAGCACGCGTGGCGCGAGGCCGCGCCCGGGTCCTGGGACGAGGAGGTCGAACGGTTTTGGACGGCGCTCTCGCGGTTCGACGAGGCCCTGGCGGCCGGTGAGGGGCTGGGTTTTGCGGCCAGGCTCTTCCAGGGGCCCATTGCCGATGCCCTGACCCACGTCGGACAGCTGAGCTTGCTGCGCCGCCTGGCTGGAGCGCCGGTCGAGCGAGAAAACTACTTCCAGGCGGAGATTGCGGTCGGGTGGGTCTCCCAGTCTTCCCAGGTGGAGCGAAGGATCGCTCCCGCCGACGTGATCCGCGGGTACGCGGCCGGGGAACGTTCGTTTCGCGGCTGTGACATCGAAGATCCATCACAGGTAGAGAGCCCTTCCTTCCGCAACGCGAGCCTCGCTGAGGTGGACTTCTCCCACTCGACGATCGTGGCGGATTTTAGGGGTGCCGTGCTCCGCGCGGCGAGCTTCCGGCAGGCCAACGTCAAGACCTGCCGGTTTGATGGGGCCGACCTGCGGAATGCCGACTTTTCGTACGCGGCTCTCGACGCGACGAGCTTTTCCGGCGCCGACCTCACCGGAGCGAAGTTCGAAGGGGCGCACATCCAGTCGCAGGCAATGGGGGAGGGGGAGTTTCCGGACTGGTGAAGCGGCGATGCTTGCAGGTGGAGTGCGTCTTAAACGCGGTATTTCAAAGCGGACAAAAAAGACCCGCCGGACCCACCCTCCCAACGGGTCATCCTGAGCGCAGCGAAGGACCTGGGGGATGGACGCATCGCCCCCGCCCAGGTCCTTCGCTACGCTCAGGATGACGGTAGGAAAGGTTATCGCGATTCACAGAGCGGACCGTGGAAGGCACTTTTCGAAGCTGGCTGCCCAATCGGAAGGGCCCGAGACCGCGGACTCTGCAGTGCTGCAGAATATTGACATACACGACAAAGAGGTCAATACTATTCCTGGATCTCTCGCCGAACCGAGAACGGAGCTCATGAATGGGAAGACTTGGAGCGATCCTGCTGGTGCCTGTACTTCTCTTTCCGCGGACGTGTACCGTGGGATTGGGCGGCGGGACACCGGATAGCCCGGGTGAGGTTAAGCTCGGAGTGCCTTACGTCACCCAGCAAAACAACTATGCCTGTGGCCCAGCCTCAATTCTCATGTGGGCGCTATACGATGGGAGGACGAACGTCACGCAAGCTCAGATCGCGCAGTACGTGGGCTGTTCTACCACTAGCGGCACGCTGCTCAGCCGACTCGTGCCGGGTGTGCAGGCCTTCACGGACGCCACGGATGCCGTCCTTGAACAGGCGGGATCATCCTCTATATTTTACGCCAGGCAGATCGCCTCAATCGCCGCCCACGACCCTGCTCTCTGCGTCGTGAACGCAGGCACGCACACCGGGATCCTGGACGGTGGGCACTGGCACTCGACCGATTCCGGCCTGAACGTTTGGGCCTATGTCTATTTCCACGATCCCCAGGTAGGGCCCGACCAGAAGTTCGACGCTGCGATCTGGACGGGGCTCGTCAACTACCACGTGGTCTCAGCCTCTGCCGCTGCAACCGGACAGGAAGGGCTCGCGACCTACGGTCCATCGGTTCGGCTCCGCGGTTCGGACGGCAGCATCAGTGGCCCGATTCTGAAGGAGGAGAGGTGACATGAAGCTCGGAGCCTTGCTCCTCGCCGGCTTCCTGGGGCCCGTCTGTGCGTTGGCTCAGCCCTGGTCTCTCGCCGATTGTGGCCCCGAGGGTGGACGGGGGTGGAGTCAATTCGAGAAGGCCGTCCGCGCCGCCGCTCCCGGATCGACGATCTATGTCCCGAAGCCCTATCCAAGATCGGACGGCGAGGTTATTGAAGACTTCCTCTACCATTATAAAGAGGTCTATAGCCAGGGGGTGGACGATAAGCTGGTACGCGAGGAGGTCTTCGGCCACCGGGTATCGTTCTCGGTCCTACGGCTCGAAAATTGGACGACCCTGCGTTGTAGCGCGAAGAGGAAGCAAAATTTCTACTACATGGTGCGGATCCTCGAGACCGGGAGCGGTACCGAGTTGGCGCGCGCAGTGCTCGACGATAGCGGACTCATGGTCGTGATGGAGAATTCCACTCCACCGCGGGCGATGGATAAAGCCGCACGCCGCAAGTTCCTCCTCCCGGAAGCTTCCGAGGCGCTCCAGGAAATCACGGCCCGCTTCAAGGTCACTGGCGACTCACCCGAGTACGTGATGGCCTTCGGAACGGTCGCTTGCGCCTTCACCCGGCCCTGTCTCGCCTTTCGCCAGGGCGGGGATACCTACATCTATTCTCGACTCGGAGACGAGCTGTTCCGGATCGCTCCAGGGGCGCGGCGGCTCAGACAGGGGAAGAATGTGGGTACATTGGAGACCAACGATCGTTTGCAGAAGGAACTGCCTGCGAACGAGAGGCCCGTCTCACTGGGGGGTGACAGCTGGGCCATTGCGACCCAGGTGCCGTCGCCGTAGTCATCCGCGGAAAAAGCGGTCCCGCTACTTCGCGGTGCGGTGTCGAGGAATCCTGTTCCTTGATCAGCAGCAAGGCATCTTTTTTGCAAAGTCGCAAGTGAGATCCGTCGCCTAAAGGAGATCACCATGGCCAAGAAGATCCTGCCCGCCGTGCCCGCCGTGCCCGCCAGCACTAGCCAGGGACCCACCGCGGGTTCCGAAGACACCTCCCGGCCTGCGAGCGGGGTGCCTCTCGACACCCATCCGCGGCCGAGCCGCGCGGCGGGATCGCCGGGATCTCCAGGCTCGGGATCGGCGGCTCCGGCGACATCGGCGGCATCGGCGACATCGCACGAGTGCACCCGCACCCGCATCCGGCGGACCGGCAGCAATGGCGACGAGAAGCGCTACAAAAACTTCATCGGCAGCTTCCATAAGGGGCTCCATCACAACGAATTCGGCGAGGTCGACCGCGCGGCCTTCGAGACCATGGTCAAGATCCTCGACCGGGGGCGGGGCTTCGATCAGATCCCCTTGGACCTCGGCCGGAAGGTGACCAATCCGCAGTCGGGCCTCGCGACCGATCTAGAGGGACCCAACCCGCGGTCGCTCGAGATCCTCGCCGCGCCCCGGCTGGACAGCGCCGAGGAGGCCGCGGAAGCGGTCGAGCTCTACTGGATGGCCCTCCTCCGCGACGTGCCCTTCACCGCCTATGCCTCCGATCCCGACGTCGCGGCGGCGGCGGCGGAGCTCTCGAAGCTCGAAGCGTTCACCGGCCCCAAGATCGGCGGCAAGATCACCCCCCAGACCCTCTTTCGCGGCTGTGAGGCGGGCGACACGGCGGGCCCCCTCGTCTCCCAGTACCTCTATGTGGACATCGGCTACGGCGCGCTCGACATCGTCCAGCGCCTGCACACCGTCCTGCCGGGGAAGGACTACCTGACGAGCTTCGCCGAGTGGCTGCCGATCCAGAACGGCGGCAACCCGGCGACCGGCGACGCCTTCGACGACACCCCCCGGTATATTCGGAACGCCCGCGATTTCGGCCAGTGGGTCCATGTCGACGCCCTCTACGAGGCGTACTTGAACGCCTGCCTGATCCTCCTCGATCACAATGCGCCGTTCGATCCCGGCAACCCCTACCTGCCGCCGCACCTGGATGCGAAGACCCAGATCGGCTTCGGCACCTTCGGCGGCCCCCACATCCTCTCGCTGGTCACCGAGGTGGCGACCCGGGCATTGAAGGCGGTGTGGTACCAGAAGTGGTTCGTCCACCGCCGGCTGCGGCCCGAGGAGTTCGGCGGGCTGGCCGAGACCCAGCTCGCGGGAGTGGGCGGGGTGAAGCGCGACAACCATCTCCACAAGCAGTTCCTGAGCTCCCAGGCGCTGGCGCGGGTGCATGAGAAGTTCGGCTCCTATCTGCTGCCGCAGGCGTTCCCGGAGGGGAGCCCGACCCACCCCTCCTACGGCGCTGGGCACGCGACGGTGGCGGGGGCCTGCGTCACGATCTTGAAAGCCTGGTTCGACGAGGACGCGCCGCTCCCCTTCGCGCCCGTGGTGCCGAACGAAGATGGTACGGCGCTCGTCCCCTACAGCGGGCCGGACGCCGGCAGCCTCACCGTCGGCGGCGAGCTCGACAAGATCGCGGCCAACATCGCCACCGCCCGCAACATGGCCGGGGTCCACTGGCGGAGCGACTACTACGAATCGCTCCGCCTGGGCGAGCGGGTGGCGCTCAGCATCCTCAAGAAGCAGCGCCGGGACTACCACGAGCGCGACTGGTCGTTCACCCTCCGCAGCTTCGACGGCAAGCGGGTGACGGTCAACCGGGACGGGGTGTTCGGGGAGAAGGGGAAGGCGCTCGACGTCTAGCGCGGGGCCTCACCGCTCGGCAGGGGCGGGCGACTTTCCCGCGCCGTCCCCGCCGTCCCCGGCCTCCCGGACGGGGCGCGGCTTCGGCTTCGGCACCTCGCCCTTGCCGGCCGGCCAGCCCTCGCGCTGGCGGTGGCGGTCGCCGTCGGTCTCCTCGGTCTGGTCGTGGAAGAGGACCACCCTCGTGTCGTAGGGGAGGTCGATGCCGTGGGTGGCGAAGGAGTTCTTGATCGCGGTCAGCACCTTGTCCTGCGAGACCACGGCCTCCGAGCGGAGCGGGGGGTGAATCCACCAGCGCACCTTGAGGTTGACCGAGCTCGCTCCGAGCCCGAGAAGGAGGACCTCCGGCGCCGGCTTGTCGAGCACCTCCTCGATGCTGCGGAGGGCCTCGAGGATGAGCTTCCGGGCCGCCTCCACGTCGTCGCCGTAGCCGATCCCCACCTCGTACTCCAGGCGGCGCTGGTCATAGGCGGTGTTGACCGTCACCGACTTGGTGAAAAGCTCCGAGTTGGGGATGACGATCCGCCGGCTGTCGTAGGTGCGGAGCATCGTGGCGCGGGTCTGGATGTCCTCGACCAGCCCCTCGTACTCGCCGAAGCGGATCTGGTCGCCGATGCGGAAGGGCCGGGTGAGGAGGAGGAGGATGCCGGCGAGGAAGTTCTGCAGGATGTCTCTGAAGGCGAAGCCCACGGCGACGCTGCTGATCCCCAGGAGCTGCACGAGCTGGCCGGGCTGGAACGACGGCAGGGCGATGACCAGGGCCACCAGGAAGCCCATCAGGATGACGAGCCCCTCGGTCAGCCGGCCGAGGAGGGTGCTCAAGTAAGCGTGCTTGGACTGCCGGTGGGAGACCTTCGCCACCACCGAGCGGATCCCCTTGCCCGCCAGGTAGAAGGCGAAGAAGACGACCAGGGCGATCAGCAGGTGGGGCAGCCGCTGGAGAAAGGCGCTCACCATCCGGTGGAACTCGTGGATCTGCTGGGACAGGTCGAACGACATGGCGGCACCTCTCAAGAAGCCTCTCGTAAAGCCTCTCGGGAAGCCGCTTTGCAAGGTTCGTGCAGATCAGGCGATCACCCCACGCGCCCCACCGTCTCCCCCCCAGGCCGAGAGGGAGGGCCTGCAATGCTTCCGGGCTGACATACACTCCTTGGAGGATCCTCTCCACTCCTCTGGAGCTTCGCATGCCCGGACGCCGACCGTCTCTCCACCCCTGGCTGCTCGTCCTCCTCCTCTGCGCCCCGGCCCTGGCCACGCCTCTGGCCGCCGCTTCCGACCCGACCTATGCCGCGCTCCGCGCCGCGCGGCCGGATGGGCGGAAGATCGCGATCCAGAACGTCACCCTGGAGCGTCCTCCCTTCCGCTTCCAGCTCGACAGCGGCACCATCCATCTCCTGGCGCCGGTCGACGGGCGCACGGTCGGCGCCGTCTTCGTGGGGCATGGGAGCTACCGGCTGATCCCGGCGACCCCCGCCGAGCGGCGCCAGCTCGCCGTCTCGTCCGGGGCGGGGGAGGGCTTCGAGGTGCTCTCCGACAGCTTCGACAGCCTCGTCCTCTACTTCCTCGACGACACCGACGCCGAGCTCGCGCTCAAGAGCCCCGTCACCCCGGGTGCCCCGGACCCCCAGGCGGTCAAGATCTTCGAGGGCTGGCTCAAGCGGCAGAGGAAGGACTTCCAGACCAACTTCCATCTCCGGGTCCTCCAGGACATCGAGAACTCGCCCGGGGTCTCGACCGGGCTCTTCCTGGCCCTGATCGCGGGGCAGAAGGTGCCGCCGGCGCTGGCGGCGGTCGATCCCAGCGGCGCCGAGGCGCTCCGGCTCGGGGGGCGGATGGGCGGGGAGGACACCCTCCTCTTCGTCGCCGACCCCAACCGGGGCGGGATCTGGTACCTCTGCGACCGGCCGGCGGAGGTGGCGAGCCGCCGCGCCCATCCGGAGAAGCGCCTGGCCGATGCCCTCGACTACCACATCGAGACGAGCGTCGAGAAGGGGGACGCCCTGGCCGGCACGACCGTCGTCCATTTCAAGACCCTGGCCCAGGGTCTCAGGGTCCTCCCCGTCCACCTGCTCCCACGGCTCCGCATCGGCGAGGCCTCCTATGCCGTCCTCGGCGCGGCCGAGCCGTCGGCGGGATCTGTGGGATCGGTGGGATCGGTGGGAGCGGCCGAGCCGGCCTGGCAGCCGGCGGCCTGGGTGCAGGAGGACCGCGACGAGGACGGCGACGCGGCGGTCGTCTTCCCCCAGCCGCTCGCCGGTGGCAGCGAGGTCCGCCTCCGCCTCGCCTACCGCGGCGACAAGGTGCTGAAGGACGTGGGGGACAAGAACTTCGTCGTCGGGGCGCGCGAGAGCTGGTACCCCAACCTCGGGGTCTTCTCCGATCCGGCGACCTTCGAGCTCGTCTACCGGGTGCCCGCCGGCAACGAGGTGATCTCGGTGGGCCGGAAGATCGGCGAGAAGACGGAAGGGAACCGGGTGGTCTCGACCTGGAAGACCGAGAGCCCGGTGCAGGTGGCCGGCTTCAACTATGGCAAGTTCAAGAAAACCGAGCAGCAGGACCCCACGAGCAAGCTCGAGATCGCCGTCTTCACCAACCCCGGGACGCCGGACATCGTGCGCGACATCAACTCCAGCCTGGGCGGCGACAGCGGCGGGGGCGCCGGCATCGGCCGGGTCAACACGGAGCGCCTCGCCGAGAGCGCGATGGCCGACGGCTTGAACTCGGCCCGCCTCTTCACCGCCTGGTTCGGCCCCCTGCCGGAGACGAGGGTCGCCATCACCCAGCAGTCCGACTGGTTCTTCGGGCAGTCCTGGCCGTCCCTCATCTTCCTCCCCTATCTCGCCTTTCTGGACGGCACCCAGCGCCAGCGGCTGGGGCTCAGCCGGGCCAAGGACTTCGTCGACCAGGTGGGCTACCACGAGTTCGCGCACCAGTGGTGGGGTCACCTGGTGGGCGCCGCGAGCTACAGAGACGTCTGGCTGGAGGAGGGGTTCGCCGAGTTCTCGGCCGCCCTGGCCGTGCAGCACACAGCAGGGTGGGGGGAGTACGGGCGTTTCTGGAGCGTGGCCCGCCGGCGGATCGTCGACAAGTACCCCGGCAACTCCATGCCGAATTATCAGGCGGGACCGATCACCCAGGGCTACCGGCTCTCCACCGAGCGGACGCCGGGGGCGTCGCAGGCGATGATCTATTCCAAGGGGGCGTACGTCCTCCACATGCTGCGCATGCTCATGCGGGAGGGCAATTCGCCCGCCGCCGACGCCCGCTTCATCGCCATGATGAAGGACTTCACCGCCACCTACGGCGGCCGGTTCGCCACCACCGCCGACTTCCAGCAAATCGTCGAGAAGCACATCGTGCCGGCGCTCGACGCCACCGGCGACGGCAAGCTGGACTGGTTCTTCGACCAGTGGGTCTACGGCACTGAGATCCCGCGCCTCACCGCCGACCTGGCGGTCGCCCCCGAGGGGGAGAGCTGGCACATCACGGGCAAAATCACCCAGCAGGGGGTCTCGCCGGCCTTCCGCGCCCTGGTCCCCCTCTATGTCGAATTCGACAAGGGCGAGCGGGCCCGGGTCGCCATGCTCCCCATCATGGGCGAGACGACCAGGCCCGTCGACGTCAAGCTCCACCTCCCGAAGAAGCCGAAGAAGGCGCTCGTCAATGCTCTCGGGGAGGTGCTGGCGCGGGAGTGAGTGAGGACACCTCAGGCCGGCTTCGGCACCATCTCACCCGTCACCCGCTGCAGCACCGTCTCCAGCTCTTCCAAGCTCACCGGCTTGGTGAGGTGGGCGAGGAAGCCGGCCTCCCGGCTCTGCCGCATGTCCTCCTCCATGCCGTAGCCGGAGAGGCAGATGGCCTTCACCTCCGGGCCGCAGCGGGCGCGGATCTCGCGCAGGAGGTCGAGCCCGCTGCCATCGGGGAGGCCGATGTCGCTGATCACGAGGTCGAACGGGCAGGCGCTCTCGCCGCCCCCCTTGCCGACCGCCGCCAGGGCGGCGGCGACCGAGCCGGCGCTCTCGATCTGGTGGCCGTAGAGCCGGAGGAGCTCGGCGATCGCTTCCCGGGTGTCGGTGTGATCCTCGACCAGGAGGATGCGGAGCCCGGTCTCGGCCGCGTCGGGGGGGGCGTCCGGAGCGCGGACCGGGCGGACTCCCTGGGGCGCCGCGTCGAGCGAGAGGGTGAAGGTCGCCCCCTGGTCCCGGCCGGCGCTCTCGGCGGTGATCGTGCCGCCGTGGAGGTCGACCAAGGCTTTGCTGATGGCGAGCCCCAGCCCGAGGCCGCCGAAGAGCCGGGTGACGTCTTTTCCCCCCTGCTCGAAAGCGTTGAAGATCTGCGGCAGGACGGCGGGCTCGATGCCGGCCCCGCTGTCGGTCACCCGGATTCGTACCGTGGCGTCGGGGCCGTCCTCGGTGCGGACGACGATCCGCCCGCCTTCGGTGTTGAACTTGACGGCGTTCTTCATCACGTTCCAGAGCACCTGTTGCAGGCGGGCCGGATCGGCGAGGACGAGGTGGCGGCGGGCGGTGAGCTCGGTCATCACCCGGATCTTCTTGGCGAGGAGGTCCCGGCCGCAGATGTCGAGCACCTGCTCCAGGCTCTCGTGGACGTCGACCGGTGCGAAGTGCAGATCGAGCTTGCCGCGGGCGATCCGGGTGAGATCGAGGAGGTCGTCGATCAGGCGCGCCTCGAGCTCGACGTTTCTCCGGATCATGGCCAGGGGATCGCGGAACTCCTGGGGGAGGTCGGGCCGGCGCTCGAGGATCTGCACGGTGGTCAAGACGGGGGTCAGAGGGGTCCGCAGCTCGTGGGAGAGGACCGCCAGGAAGTGGTCCTTCGCCTGATTGGCGGCTTCGAGCTTCTCGGCCAGCTCGCGGAACCGGCGCTCGCTCGCCGTAAGCTCGGCGGTCCGCTCGTCCACCCGGCCCTCCAACTCCTCGTTGGCCTTGCGGAGCGCCTCCTCGGAGACCGCGAGCTGCCGCTCGGCCTCGACCAGCTTCAGCACCCGGCCGACGGCGAGCGGCAGGTAGTCGAGGTAGTCCCCGACCTTGGGCACGACGTCACGGATACCGGTGCGGAGCGCCTCGATGACCTTGGATTCGTCGGAGTGGCCGGTGACCAGGATGGCGGGGAGGTCGGGCCAGTCGCCCTGCAGCTGGCGGTAGAGGTCGATCCCGGTGCTCGTCTCGGCCAACCGGTAGTCGAGGATGACGAGGTCGAAGCGGCCGTCGCCCACCCGGGCGAGCGCCTCGGCCGGGGTCGACACCGCCTCCGCGAAATGGCCGGCGCGCTCCAGCGCCCGGCGTTCGAGGAGCGCGATGCCGGGGTCGTCCTCGACGATCAGGATGCGTGTGGGGTCCGCGCTGGTCATTGCGTCCAATCGTGCGTCCAATCGTGCGTCCAATCGTACGTCCAATGGCACGTCCAATCGGCTACGCCGCGGGGGTCGCCGGGGCCCGGGGAGGCACCTTGACCACCTGCAGGAAGAATCCCAACCGCTTGACCGCCTCGATGAACTGCTCGTACTCGACCGGCTTGGTGACGTAGACGTTGCAGCCCAGCTGGTAGCAGCGCTCGATCTCCCGCGGGTCGTCGGTCGTCGTCAGCATGACGACCGGCAGCGTCGCCGTCCGGGCGTCCCCCTTCAACCGGCGGAGCACCTCGACGCCGTCCACCCGCGGCATCTTGATGTCCAGGAGGAGGATGCAGGAGTCGCAGGCGGCGTCGCAGTCCGGGCCGAGGAAGTAGTCCAGGGCCTCCTGCCCGTCCTTGACCCGGACGAACCCGTTGTCGAGGCCGGCCCGCCGCAGGTTGCGCTCGACGAGCGTCGCGTGCCCGTCGTCGTCCTCGGCCAGGATGATCGTCACCCCGTCATTATTCATGGTATCTCCTTGCGAGGTACTTCCCGTGGTACTGGGACCGTTTGAATCCCCGCTTGAATCCGAGGACGGGCGACTGGCTGCGCGGAGCGCCCGAAGGAGACCGCCCGCAGGTTCAAGCGGACCCGGTACCCGCTCCGCGGCCGTTCGGGCGTCATTTTAACCCTTCTCCGGCTCGCTGCCGGGGAGAGTGAGGAAGAAGGTCGTGCCGAGGCCCTCTTGGGATTCGGCCCAGATCCTTCCGGCGTGGCGCTCGACGACCCGGCGGACGAGCGCCAGACCGATGCCCTCGCCTGGGGCGACGTCGCCATGCAGGCGCTGGAAGGCGACGAACAGCTTGGACAGATAGGCCTCGGGAATGCCGAGACCGTTGTCCTTCACCCAGTAGGTGGTGGCGCCGGTATCTGCGTCCGGGCGCGCCCCGATCTCGATCTCGCCGGGGCGGGCGGGGTCCAGGTAGTTGAGGGCGTTCCCGAGCAGGTTGCCGAAGATCTGCTCGACGGCGGTGGGGTCCCCCCAGGCCGGGGGCAGCGCGGCGACGGTGACCCGCGCGCCTTTCTCGGCGCTCGTCCTCCGCATGGCGTCGGCGACCCGGTGGACGACGGCATCGACGTCCACCTCCTGCCACTGGTACTCCACCCGGCCGGCCCGCGACAGGCGGAGGAGGGCGTCGATGATGTTGGCCGAGCGGGAGACCGCGGTCTGGATGTAGCGGACCGACTCCGCCATGTCGCCGTCGAGGAGGTCGAGCTGGCGGCGGAGCTGCGGCGGGAGCTCGGCCGCGCCGAGGGCCTTCTGCAGCTCCCGGCACGACCGTTCGAGCTCGCGGCTGAATCCCTGGAGGTTGACGAGCGGCGAGCGGAGGTCGTGGGAGACGCTGTAGACGAAAGTCTCGATCTCCCGGGTCTTGCCGCGCAGCTCCTCGTTGGCGTGGGCGAGCTCGGCGGCGCGGCGCTCGATCTCCGCCTGGTAGAGCCGCTCGGCCGCCGCCGCCTCGGCGAGCCTCACGGCGGTCTGGTGGAAGGTGGCGTCGAGCTCGGCGATCTCGTCGCCGCCGCGCAAGGGGGGAGCGAGAGGGGCGTTCTCCGCCAGCCGCCGGGCGTTGGCGGTGACGATGTCGAGCCGCGAGCTGATGCTCTGGCTGAACAGCCAGGCCATCCCCAGGGCGGTCGCCACCGCCGCGCTCGCGGCGCCGAGGAGGAGCCGGCGCTGGCGGCTGCGGGTGAGGGCGAGGTGGTCCAGGCGCTGGCGGTCGAGCCGCTGCTCCTCGGCGAGGAAGGTGGCGAGGTGGAGCTGGGCATCGTTCAGCCGCCGCTCGCCTTCCAGGGCCTGGATGCGCGCCACCGCCTCCCCCGTCCTCCCGGCGAGCACCAGCCGGTCGACGTCGGCGAACCAACCCTCCAGCCGGGTGGCGGCCGCCCCGATCTCGTCGACCTTCCGCTGCTGGGGCGGGTTGTCGCGGACCAACCCCTTGAGCTTCGCGACCTCGGCGGCCACCGCCCGGTTGGCGGCGGTCGCGAAGAGCGGGTTGCCGGTGATGACGAAGCCGCGCATCCGGTTGCTCTCCTCGACCAGCACCCGCAGGGTGGCCTGCGCCTGGCCGATGACGTCCCGAGTGTGGAGGGCCCAGATCTCGGCCGCCCTGCTGTCGCGTTCGTTCTGGAGCAGGACGCCCAGGAAGATCCCCTGGAAGACGAGGGGCACCGCGATCAGCAGGAGGCCCTTTTTGAAGATGCTGTTCATGCGGAGTCCGGGGACCGGGGAGGGCGATCCTATCAAACCGGCCTGCGGTCACCTCGCTACGGGCTCCGTCTGATCCTCGCCGTCCTCGAAACCAAACGGAGCAGTACCGTCCCCTCGCCGTAATGGACTTCTTAATGAGAGTGAGATAGCGTGTGCTGCATCATCTAGTGCCGGTTGAGGGCCGCTCCCCGTCTGGGAGCTAGAAAAATTTGTGTTTTTTGTGGATGGAGAAGAGCCATGTCGAGGGAGTTCGTCCGTAGGTTCGAGCGCATCGCCGCCGCCGTCGCAGTCCTCGCTAGTGTCGCGCTTGCCACGCCTGCCATGCCGGCGGGTGCCCAGCCGCTTCTCAAATCCGCGGTCTCGGTCGACCCCGGGAGCAAGAAGCAGACCGGACAGACCTTCGGTTATCGGCTGACCTACAACTGCAGCAACACCTCGGGCCCCTGCCTCAATGCCGAGGTCGACGACCTGCTGCCGGCCGTCGTGCAGTTCGTCTCGACCGTGCCGGCCTCCCCCACGGGCGACGTGGCGGCGATCAACGTGACCCCCAACTACATGGCCTCCGGCCGCACCCGGGTGCAGTTCGTCCTTGTGAACCCTCTGCCGGCGGGCAACAGCGGCGATCTCCTCGTCAACGTCCGCTTCCCCAACGGCTCGACTCCCGACGGCACGGTGGCGACGAACACCGCCGACGGCGTCAACCTGGGCACCTCCCCGGGCACTTTCACCACCCCGCCGGTCAACGTCACCGCGGTGGCGACGGTCCAGGTGTCGCTCCAGAAAACGCTCCTGACGGGCCCGGCCAACCTCGACATGCCGGAGAGCTACCGGCTGCGGATCTCGGTGCCCAACAACCCCGGCGCTCTCGACCTGACGGCGATCGGCCCGGTAACCGACACTCTGCCCCCCGGCGCGGTGTTCAACAGCGCCAGTCCGGCGGCCGACTGCGAGCCGGGCTGCGACGGCACCACCCCGGCGACCGTCACCTGGACGAGCCCCTGCACCGTCCCGCTCGCGCCGGGGGGCAACTGCGACATCCAGGTGAACGTCACCTTCCCCAGCGCCACCTTCCCGAGCGGCACGAACGTCACCAACAGCTTCACCGCTACCGGCACGCCGCTCGGCCAGCCGTCGCAGGGGCTCGGCGTCGGGACGATCACCCACCCGGTCACCACCTTCGTGCCCGCCCCCGGCGCCAGCTTCTCGAAGAACATCAACGGCGGCAGCCCCAATCCGCCGACGCTCAACCAGACCTTCAACTACGAGCTGGTGCCGGGCAACAACGGCAACGTGGCGCTCGACACGATGGTGGTCGTCGACACCCTTCCCCTCCAGTTCCAGCTGGCGAGCGTCACCACCGGCACCTACAACGGCTTCGCCGACTTCGCGGCCGGGGTCGGCGTCCGGGTGAGCTATGAGAAGAACACCGCCCCCGGCGTCTTCACCCTCTGGGGGAGCTCGGCCAACGTGGCGACCAACGCTACCCTCACCAGCCCACCGCCGGGGCTCGGGGCGGGGGAGTACGTCACCAAGGTGCGCTGGGAGTACGGCCAGGCGCAGCCCGGCGCCGGACCCTCGGCCCGCCCGCAGATCACCGGCAAGATCGTCAACCCGGACAACGCGGGCAACCCGGTCGCCATTCGGCAACAGCATCCAGAACTGCGCCGCCCTTCCGCCGTCTACACCGCCGGCCCTACCAACGTCAGCCGGAATTCCTGCAATACCTTCACCCTCTCCGGCCCGTTCGTCCAGCTGAACCCGGCGAAGGACAACCTCTCGGGCGGCGGCCCCTTCAACCCCGGGCAGACGGTCGCCTGGCGCCTCCGGGTGCGGAGCGCGTCGCAGTCCTCCGACCCCGCGCCGCTCGACGGCCTGGTGGCGATCGACCTCCTGCCGGTCGACCTCGTCTTCGCCAGCTGGAGCTTCGACGACCAGGGGACCGGCCTCCCCGCACCCCAGGTCTTCGAGCAGATCCCGAACTTCGCCGGCAGCGGCCGCACCCTCCTGCGCTGGCACTGGAACGCCGGGAGCGGCAACCTGGGGGTCAACCAGCAGGTGTGGATCAACGTCTCGACGACGATCCGGAACGGCGCCACCTTCGGCTCGCTTTCGAACACTTTCGACCTCACCTCGAACAACCCCGGTCTGATGCAGCGCTGCTCCGGCAGCTCGCAGGCCGACGCCCAGGACCTGGACAACGACGGCAGCACGGCGGACACCCTCTGCACCTCGACCGGCACGATCACCGTGGCGCCCATCGCCCAGCTGATCTCCAACAAGCAGGTGAAGGCGGTCTGTGACCCCGGCTTCACCTCGACCTCCGCCGGCACCTTGATCGGCGGCGACCTCTTCTACCGCCTGCACGTCCAGAACGTCGGCACGGTGCCGATGCAGAACTTCGTCTTGATCGACATCCTGCCCTTCGTTGGCGACACCGGGGTGCGCGACACGACGCCCCGCGGCTCGCAGTGGACGCCGCTCCTCGCGGCGCCGATCTCGCCGCCGGCCGGGACGACCCTCTACTACTCGACCTCCGGCAACCCCTGCCGCGGCGAGGTCGGCGGCCCCACGACGAGCTGCGATCCGCCCAACTGGACGACCGTGCCGCCCGACCCGATCACCTCGGTGCGCTCGTTTAAGGTCGAGTTCGGCAGCCGGGTGGTGGGGGCGTTCGACATCGTCGAGTTCACCTTCCACCTGACCGCCCCGGGCAACATCCCGGCCGGCACCATGGCCTTCAACTCCTTCGCCTACCAGGCCGACCGGGCCGACGGCCTGGGCTCGCTCGCCGCCGAGCCGCAGAAGGTCGGGGTGACGACCGGCACCTGCACCGCCGCCTCGCTCGGCGACTTCGTGTGGGCCGACGTCAACAAGGACGGGGTCCAGAACGACGGGCCGACCGGCTTGAACAACGTCTACGTCCGGCTCTTCACCCCGGGCGCCGACGGCGTGCCCGGGACCGCCGACGACCTGCCCTTGGCGTCGAGCGTCACCGCCAACGGCCCCGGCGGGGCGCCGGGCTGGTACGACTTCCCGGGTCTGGCGCCGGGGAGCTACTACGTCTGTGTCACCCCCCCGGCGACCTTCGTCTTCACCACCCCGCACGTGGGGGCGGGGAACCTCGACTCCGACGCCAATCCCGCCACCGGCTGCTCGCAGGTGGTGACCTTGGCCGCCGGCCAGAACAACCCGGACATCGACTTCGGCTTGGTCGCGACCCAGCTCGCCTCGCTGGGCGACTACGTCTGGTTCGATCGCAACGGCGACGGTCTGCAGACCGAGTCGCCCTGGGACGGTGCCAACGGGGTCAACGTCAAGCTCTATGTCGACAACGGCAACGGCACGGCCGAGCCGGGGGTCGACGCCCTGGTCGCCACGACGGTGACGGCGGACGACGTCTACGGCCAGCCCGGGCACTACCGCTTCGACGGGCTCATCCCGGGGCTCCAGTACTTCGTCCAGTTCGTCCTTCCGGCCTCGGCGACCGGCTTCACGACCCGCCAGGCGGGCGACGTGACGATGGACTCCGACGGCGCGATATCGAACCTCGTCACCCTCGCTCCGGGCGAGTACAACCGGACGATCGACGCCGGCCTCGTCGCGGCGGCGGGTCACCCTCGCCCTCGGCAACCAGGTCTGGCTCGACGGCAACAACAACGGGATCTTCGAGCCGCAGAGCGGCGAGGTGGGGATCGACGGCGTCCGCCTCGACCTCTACTTAGACGCCAACAACGACGGCCAGCCGACCTTGGACGAGTACCAGGGGACGACCTTCACCGCCACGACGGGTGGCTTCGCCGGGCGCTACCGCTTCTCGAACCTGGCGCCGGGCAACTTCATCGTCGTCGTCGACCCGTCGAGCTTCAACGGCGGCGGCCCGCTCGCCGGCCTCGTCTCCTCGACCGGCAACGACCCGGCGCCCGATCCCGACAACGATGTGGACGGCGACGACAACGGCACCCCGAGGGGGGCGTTGATCGGGAGCCTGCCCGTCACCCTCTCGACCGGCGGTGAGCCGACCTCCGAAGATGGCGACGCCAACACCAACCTGACCGTGGACTTCGGCTTCACCCCCTCCGCCACCGCCCCGGCGCCGCCGCTCTACGATTACGGCGACGCCCCGGACGTGGCGGCCGGCACCACCACCGGCGACTACAACACGACGGTGCTCGACAACGGCCCCTACCACCTCCTGGGGGTCAAGAACGCCCCCTGGCTCGGCGCCTGCGTCGACGCCGACAACGGCTTCAACCAGAACCCGCAGGCGACGGGCGACGACCTCACCACCTCGGCGACCACCTTCGGTACCTGCGCCGTCCCCGGCGACGACGAGGACGGGGTCACCTTCACCGGTCCCTTCGTGCCCGGTTCGGCCGGGAGCTTCACGGTCACCGCGGGCGGCGGCTCGGCCTGCATCCTGAATGCCTGGGTCGACTGGAACCGGGACGGCATCTTCGGCAACTCGCCGGGCGAGCAGATCGCGACCGACCTTTCCGTACCGCTCGGTCCGCCGACCGTGCTCTCGCCGACCGTGCCCGCCGGGGCCGTGCCGGGCCTCACCTACGCCCGCTTCCGCTGCTCGTCGGCGACCGGCCTCGGCCCCACCGGCCCGGCGCCGGACGGCGAGGTGGAGGACTACGTGCTGGGGGTCGTGGGGAGCGACTTCGGCGACGCCCCGGCCTCCTACGGCACTCAAGGGTCGGGGGCGGCGAGCCACCGGGTCGACTTCACGAACCCGCTGATGCTCGGCCGCTGCGTCGACACCGAGACCGACGGCCAGCCGAACGCCACGGCGTCGGGTGACGACACTACCCTCGGCACGAGCCGGATCGGCAACTGCTTCAACGACGAGGACGGGGTCACCTTCACGTCCCCGATCACCGCCTGCACGACGGCCTCGGTGAACGTCTTCGTCACCCTCCCCACCGGCGCCACGGGAGCTGAGCTCGACGCCTGGCTCGACTTCGCCCGCAACGGCACCTTCGACGCGACCGATCAGATCTTCACCAGCCGAGCAGTCGTCGCCGGCAACAACACTCTGACCTTCCCGGTGCCCTGCACGGCGTCGGCGGGAGTCTCCTACGCCCGCTTCCGGCTCTCCTCGGCCGGCGGCCTCGGCTCGGCCGGCGCGGCGCCGGACGGCGAAGTGGAGGACTACGCTCTGATCCTCGGCACGGTCGACTTCGGCGACGCGCCGGACAGCTACGGCACGACCCTCGCCCAGGGCGGCCCGTACCACAAGGTGACGGCCGGCTTCTCTTTGGGCGCCACGGAGGACAGCGAGCCCGACGGCCAGCCCTCGGTGGGGGCCACGGGCGACGGCGCGGACGAGGACGGCGTGACCTTCCCGGCCGGCGGCTTCACCGCCTGCGGGACGGCGAGCGTCACCGTCAACCTCACCAACACCGCCGGCATCGCCACCCCCAAGCTCGACGCCTGGATCGACTTCGACGGCGACGGGGTCTTCAACTCCCCGCGCGACCGGATCGCGACCGGCCTGGCGCTCGTCTCGGGCAGCAACACGGTGAACGTGAACGTGCCCTGCGACGCCAAGTCGGCGCTCACCTACGCCCGCTTCCGGCTCTCCTCGGCCGGTGTCGCCACCCCCGGTGGGGCGGCCCTGGACGGCGAGGTGGAGGACTACCAGGTGACGGTCAAGGGGCTCGACTTCGGCGACGCCCCCGAGCCGACCTATCCCACCCTCCTGGCCTCGAACGGCGCCCGTCACGCCGTCCTCCCGGTCGGCAACCCGACCCTCGGTTCGTTGGTCGACACCGAGGCCGACGGCCAGCCGAACGCCACGGCGTCCGGCGACGACACCCACGGGGTGGACGACGAGGACGGCGTGACCTTCCCGGCGACCCTCATCCCGGGGGCCCCGGGGAAGATCCAGCTCCGAACCGGTGCCACGGGCGGCATCGTCAGCTGCTGGATCGACTGGAATCGCAACGGCAGCTGGGCGGATGCCGGCGACCAGGTGGTGACCGATCTCGCGATCGCCGCCGGGACGACGGTCAGCCCGACTTTCCCAGTGCCGGTCGGCTCGCCGCAGGGCAACACCGTGTCGCGCTGCCGGATCAGCTCCGTCGGCGGTCTTGGGGTGACCGGTCTCGCCATCGACGGCGAGGTGGAGGACAACCTGGCCCCCATCGGGGTCGAGGCGCCACGGATCGGTATCGCCAAGCGCCTGGTCTCGGTCGACAAGGACCCCGCCGATGCGCTGGCCTTCGTCGTGACCCTCGACATCCGGCTCACCAACTACGGCAACGTGCCGCTCTCGAACGTCAACGCCGTGGCCAACTTCGCCGCGGTGTTCATCCCCCCCGCGGGCTTCACGGTGACCTCGGTCACCAGCGGCGACTTCGCCGTCAACCCGTCGTTCAACGGCAACGGCAATTCCGACCTCCTGGCCGCCGGCAACACCCTGGCGATCAACCAGACCGGCGTCATTCAGGTCGTCCTCCACGTCACCTCGGGGGGCAAGCCGGGTCCCTACACCTGCTCCAGCACGGCGCGCGGTACCAGCCCGGCCGGCCAGCCGGTCACCGACGTCTCCCAGGACGGCGACAACCCGGACCCGGACGGCAACGGCAACCCGAACGACAACAGCGTCCCGACGATCATCGAGCTGCCGGTCTCGGTCATCCAGATCCCGACCCTTGGCGGCTGGGGGCTGCTGCTGCTGGCCGGGCTCCTCGGGCTCTTCGCGGTGCGGCGGCTGGGGCGGGAGATCGCGGGGGAGCGGCGGTAGGCGGTCTCAAAGGGGCCCTGGACGTTCCGGGGCCCCCAGGATCACATCCAAGTCGGAACGAGTGTCGAGAACGCTCCGTTGTCGGGGTACCCCCCTGCGGGTGCCCTGGGAGGAAGGGCGGCCACGGGGGGCCGCCCCTACGATAGACTCCGCGCGATGAAGGCGGCCTCGGAAGTCGAAGAATCGGTGCGCGAGCTCCTCTCTTCGCGAGCGCCCCTGGCGCGGAGTTTCGCCGAACTGCCCGCCGACCTTCCCGACAATCTGCCGCTTGGCCCGGGCGGCCTGGGGCTCGACTCGATCGCCCTGGTCGAGCTGCTCCTCGACTGCGAATATCGGTTCGGCATCGGGGGCATCGCCGGCATCGCCGGCACGGCCGAGCTGCTCGCCGGCCCGCCGCTCACCGTCGACCGCCTCGTGGCCCACATCCGCGCCGCGGTCGCTCGGTGAGCCGGGCGGCGACCGGGAGCGTCGCCTTCGACGCTCTGGAGCGCCGGTTGGCGGCGCTGGTCCCGGGACATCCGCGGCTGGCCCTCCCTCTCGCCGACGGTCTCGGCCGGTGGCGCAACCGGCTCTCCCGGCGCTGGCCGAGCCCGGAGCAGGTTCTGGCCCTCTTCCCCGAGCTTAGGGTCCATGGAGCGGCGGCGGTCGCCTGGCGGATCGGCGGCCTCGAGGCCCGCAACCGGGCCTGGGTCGAGGGCCTCCGGCAGGGGGGGCTCGACCCGCTCCGGCCGCTGGTGCGGATGCCGCCAACCCTCGCCCGGCTCCGGCCGCCGCTCCTCCTGGGGACCTTCCACGTCGGCGCCGTGCACTCGCTGAGCTCGGCTTTCGAGCAGCTGCCCGGCCCGGCGATCGCTCTGCGCCATGGCGCCTTCTACCGGGTCCGGCCGCCGCTCACCGTGGCGTCGACGGAGGGCGGCTCGCAGCAGCGGGGGGCCCTGTTCCAACGCCTCCTCGGCCACCTCGGGGATGGGGGCTTCGTCGCCACGGCGCTCGACGTCGTTCCGGGGGTCGGCATTTCGGCCCCCTGCCTGGGGCACCGGATGACGCTGGCGCGCGGCCCTTTCGGCCTGGCGCGGCTCGCCGGGGTGCCGCTCGTGCCGATCGTGGGGCGCTTTCGGGCGGGAGGGGTCGAGATCGTCCTCGGCGATCCGCTGCCGCTGCCGCCGGCGAGCGGAGCGGCGGAGTGGGAGAGCGCCCTCGCCGCTGCCGCCGCGGGCTGGCTGGAGCGCTACCTGCGAGCCGCGCCCGCCGAGCTCGGCCTGGGCCTGCTCCGTAACCTGCTGGGCGCCGGGATCACCCCGCCGGCCCTGCCGGCTACGCCGGCTGGCGGCTGCTGAAGAGAACGCCGCCGCCGCGCTCGATCTCGCCTGAGGCGAGCTGCTGGCGGAGCAGCTGGTGGCGGGTCTTGCCGTTCGGGGTGCGCGGGATCGTCCGCGGGGCGAGGACGAGCACCGCGTCCGGCGCGAAGCCGACCGCCGCCTCGATCGCCTCGATCGCCCGGGTCGCCAGAGTCGCTGCCGCGGCGAGCTTCAAGGGAGCGCCCGCGGTCGCCGGATCGGCCTCGACGGCGACGACGATCTCCTCCGTCGAGACGCCAGATGCCGGCGGGAGACCCACGGCGGCGGCGAGCCGGATGCCGGGCACCCGCTCCGCCGCCTCTTCCAACTCGCGCGGGGCGAGCGGTGCGCCGCCGCGCTTGAGGAGGGCCCGCTTCCGGCCGAGAACGTAGAGGTTCCCGCCGGCATCCAGGGTGCCGATGTCGCCGGTCTGGAGCCAGCCGTCTTGGAGCGCCTCGCGGCTCGCCTCCGCCGCCTCGAAGTAGCCGGCGAAGACCGCTGGCCCGCGCACGAGGATCTCACCCAGGTCTGTCTCGGGTTCGCTGGCGATCCGCACCTCGACCCCGGGGAAGGGCCGGCCGCACGAGACGTTGCCGTGGGCGTCGATCGCGAGCGGCTCTCCCGGCAACAGGCCGGTCACCCCGAGGGTCGCCTCCGCCAGACCGTAGCCGGGCCGGATGATCCCCGGTACTCCGAAGCGCTCCTCGAAGGCGAGAAGGGTGCTCCTGCGGACCGGCTCGCCGCCGTCGGTCGCGTAGCGGAGGGCCGAGAGGTCGAGCCCGCGCGGATCGGCGAGCCGGGTGGCCAGGCGGTAGGCGAAGTCCGGCGCGCCGGTCACCGTGGCGCCGACCTTGGAAGCCGTTCCGAGCCAGAGGGGGAGGGTGCGGATCGCCGGCTCGACCAGGTGGCAGGGAGCGCCGAAGTAGACCGGGCCGAGGACGAAGCGGACGAGGCCGAGGTCGTGCCAGGGCGGCACCCAGCTCACGAGGAGGTCCGTGGGGCCGAAGTCGAGCCGATCGCGGGCGATGCGGAGCGAAGAGAGTACGTTCCTCTGGGTGATGACGGCGGCCCGCGGCTCGCCGGAGGTCCCCGAGGTGGGCTGGAGAAAGGCGATGTCCTCCGCGGTCGATTCCGAGGGGGGCAGCTCCCCTCCGCGCGGCACCTCGGCGAGCGGGACCGAGCGCAGTCCCGACTCCATGCAGGCCAGCGATAGCCCCTCCGCCTCCGCCCCATCGAACAGCACCAGGCTCGGCCGCACCCGGGCCGCCCGGCGGGCGGCGGTCGCCGGTGGGGCCTTGGGGTCGAAGGCGCAGGGGATCGCCGCCAAGCGCTGGAGGGCAAAGAAGGTGCGGACGAAGCTCAGCCCGGCAGGCAGGAGGAGCGCCACCCGCTCACCACGGCCCACTCCGAGACGGGCCAGCCCGCCGGCCAGGGCCTCCACGCCGGCGCGGAGCCCACCGTAGGTGAGCTGCTCGCCGCCGGCGGCGAAGGCCAGGGCGTCCGGACCCTCGGCAGCCCGGTGGGCGAGCACCGCGTCAAGGGTACGGATGGTGGAATCCAAGCGGAGGGGGGCAGTCCCGTTCAGGAGGCGGTTTCCGCCGTGTCCGCCGCTGCCGTCGCTTTCGCCGGGTCCGCCGGCCTCAGAACCTCGCCGCTCTCCTCCGCCTCGGGCCTGGCTGTCGTGCGGAGCACGATAGTCTCCGCCTCCGCATCGACCACCGCGGTGCCGCCGTTTTCGAGCTTGCCGAAGAGGATCTCCTCGGTGAGCGGCCGCTTGACGGTGTCCTCCATGACCCGGGCCAGGGGGCGGGCGCCGAAGGCGGGGTCGTAGCCCTTCTTCGCCAGGAGGTCGCGGGCGGCGTCGGTGAGCTCGATCGTGATCCCCTTGGCGTCGAGCTGGACGGAAAGCTCATGGACGAACTTCTCGACGATCTTCCCCATCACCCGGGGGGAGAGCGGGCGGAACTGGAGCCGGGCGTCCAGCCGGTTCCGGAACTCGGGGGAGAAGAGCCGTTCGACGGCCCGGTCCCCCTCGCTCTTCTTCTCGTCCAGGGGGACGTGCAGGGCGAGCGGGAGCCCTTCGAGGCCGAGATCGATCGGCGGGTGGCCGCCCCGGCCGAAGCCGAGAGAGCGCTGCGCCATCTCCCGGGCGCCGACGTTCGAGGTCATCAGCAGGATGACGTGTCGGAAATCGGTCGGCTTGCCGTTGGTGTCGGTCAAGGTGCCGTGGTCCATCACCTGGAGGAGGATGTTGAAGACGTCCTCGTGCGCCTTCTCGATCTCGTCCAAGAGGAGCACCGCGTGCGGGTTCTTCGCCACCGCCTCGGTCAGGAGGCCGCCGCGGTCGTAGCCGACATAGCCCGGGGGGGCGCCGACCAGCCGGGAGACGGTGTGCCGCTCCATGTACTCGCTCATGTCGAAGCGCAGGAAGGCGACCCCGAGGACCGCCGCGAGCTGCTTTGCCACCTCGGTCTTGCCGACCCCGGTGGGACCGGTCAGGAGGAAGGAGCCCATGGGCTTCTGCGGATCGCGGAGGCCCGCCCGCGCCACCTTGATGGCCGAGCCCAGGCGCTCGATCGCCTCGTCCTGGCCGTAGACCACCGCTTTGAGCTCCTCTTCGAGGCGCTTCAGCTGCTCCTTCTCGCCCCCCTTCACCCGGCGCGCCGGGATCTGCGCCATGGTGGCGAGCACCTCCTCCAGGTGCGCCACGTCGACGATTTTGGCTCCGGGAGTCTCGGCTTCGCCGGGGGCGTTGGTGAGGGCCACCGCGGCCCCGGCCTCGTCGAGGAGATCGATGGCCTTGTCCGGCAGCCGGCGGTCTCTGATGTAGCGCTCGGCGAGCTCGGCGGCAGCGGCGATCGCCTCGCCGGTGTAGGTCACCCCGTGGTGCTTCTCGTAGCGCTCCTTCAAGCCCTCGAAGATCTTCACCGTCTCCTCCGCCGAGGGCTCGGTGATCTCGACCTTCTGGAAACGGCGGGCGAGCGCCTGGTCGCTCTGGAAGGTCTGCCGGAACTCCTCCCAGGTAGTGGCGCCGATGCAGCGCAGCGTCCCCGACTGGAGGGCGGGTTTCAAGAGGTTCGAGGCGTCCATGGTGCCACGGCCGGCGCTCCCGGCGCCGACGACGGTGTGGATCTCGTCGATGAAGAGGATGGGGCTCTTCTCGGCGGCGAGCGCCGTGAGCACCGCCTTCAGGCGGTTCTCGAAGTCGCCGCGATAGCGGGTGCCGGCGAAGAGCGACCCCAGGTCGAGGCGGAAGACCTTGGTGGTCTTGAACGCCTCCGGCACCTCGCCCTTGGCGATCCTCAACGCGAGCCCCTCGACCAGGGCGGTCTTTCCCACCCCGGGGTCGCCGACGTAGATGGGGTTGTTCTTCCGCCGCCGCTGGAGGATGTGGAGGGTGCGGAGGATCTCCTTCTCGCGGCCGATGAGCGGGTCGATGCCGCCGCGCCGGGCGAGGAGGGTGAGATCCTGGGTGAAGCTCTTGAGCGCATCGGAAGGTGCCCCGGCGCGCTCGCCGCCATGCTCCTCGTCGTCGTCACCGCTCTCCCCGGCGCTCCCGGCCGGGAGCGCCCCCCCTGGCGCTCCTCCCGGAAAGCCGGAGGGGTGGATGTGCGACACGCCGTGGGCGAGATAGCTCACCACGTCGAGCCGGGTCACCCCCTGCGCTTCGAGGATCTCGACGGCGTAGCAGTCCGGCTCGTCGAACATGGCGACTAGGACATCCGAGCCCAGGATCTCGTCCTTCCCCGAGGACTCGACCTTGGCGGCGGCGAGCCCGAGGGCGCGCTGGACCCCGAGGGTGAGCCGCGGCTCACGGTTGCGCTTCCTCTTGCTCGCCGGTTCGAGCTCGTCTTCTAGGTAGTGGGCGAGCTGGTCGCGCACCGCCTTGACGTCGGCGCCGGCGTGCTCCAAGACCTTGGCGGTCTCCTCGTCGAAGGTGAGGGCGTAGAGCACGTGCTCCAGCCCCGTATATTCATGGCCTAGCCGGCCGGCCTCGGAGACCGCGACGGTGAGCGAGATCTGGAGATCCTGGGAGAGGTTCATTCTTCTTCGTCTCTTCCTTCCTGTTCGGGCTCGGCGGTGAGCTTCAGCGGCATGCCGTTCTCCCGCGCCTCCTCGGTCACCTCGGCCACCTTGGTCTCGGCCACCTCCCGCGGGTAGATGCCGGCCACCCCGACCCCCTTCTGGTGCACCTGGAGCATGACGGCGGTAGCCTCGGCGGGCGGCTTGGCGAAGTGCTCCATCAGGACGTGGATGACGAACTCCATGCTCGTGTAGTCGTCGTTGTGGAGCAATACCTTGAAACGCCGCGGACGGCGGCTTTTCTTCCGCTCTTCCAAGGAGAGCTCGTCGTCGCGATCGGTGTCGAGGTCGAAGCGGGTCATGATTTCAAGGTATGCCGAGGGATGGGGGGGAGGCAAGGGGCAGCTCGATCGGAATGCCCGGAAGCTTGCTCGTGTAACTGGAGGTAGTTACACTTACCCGTGTGTCCGCCCTCGACAAGCTCAAGCGCAAGCTGGCAGAAAACCCGCGCGGGATTCGGTTCGCCGATCTGGTTCGGGTGCTCCAGTCGCTGGGCTACGTGGAGGCGCGCTCGCGCGGGAGCCATCACGTCTTTAGACCCGCCGGCCTCGGGCCCTCCATTCTGGTCGTGAAGCCGCACTCCGGCCGGGTTTTCTGCTCCGAGGTTGACGTCAAGAGGGTGCTCTCGCTTCTAGAAGAGCAGGAGGATGATCATGAGTGACGTTCAGCAGACCCGGGTTGTCGGCCAGTACGAGATCGATCTGGTTCCCAACGAGCACGGCGGCTACTATGCTCGCGTCCCCGACTTTCCCACGATTTTCACCGGCGGCCGGACGCCGGACGAGGCGATGAAGAACGCTCTCGAGGCCATCGAGCTGATGCTCGAGGAGCTCCAGGACCGAGGGCTCCCGGTCCCGAGCCCGTTGGTCTCCTATAGCGGTCAGTTCAATGTGCGGATCCCCCGGGCCCTGCATCGCGAGCTCGTGCGCCGGGCCGAGATCCAGGGTGTGAGCTTGAACGCCCTGGTGAGTTTCCTTCTGGGGCAGGTGACGGGCCTCGAGTCCGAGGCCCGTTCCGCCAACCGGAAGGCTGCCCGAGCGAGCTGACGGCCTCAGTGCCCGGCGATCCAGTCCAGGAGCGGCTGCCAGTAGAGGCTCTGGGCGTTGGTCGCGGTCCAGATGTCGACGTGGCCGATGTCGAACGGCTGCTGGGCGGCGGGCTTGAGGCGGACGACGTGGGTGGTCACATCGTGGCTCCCCAGGAGGGTCGTCGAGTAGATCCCATAGTCGCCGACCCCGCCGGCCGCCCCCAGGTAGAGGACGGGGACGGTGATCTGCGCCAGGTGGTCGTCCCAGGGGACGTCCTGGGTATCGCAGACGAGCGCGTCGCCGTCTGCCAGGAGCTTTTCCGGCTCGTAGGGGGAGGCCCCCTCCTCGAAGTGGAACCAGGTGTTCTCGGGGGTGTAGGTGAGACCGGTGGGGAGGCCCGAGGCGTCGAAGGTGCCGCCGGTGAAGTGGTAGTTGGGCACGAACGACTGCCCCGGCGGGAGCAGGGCGTAGGTCGCCGAGCCGAGGAGGAGAGCGGCCTGGCGGTTGTTGAAGCCGGGGAGGATGGGGGAGGCCCCGGTGGGCGCGGTCAGGGCAAGGTTGCCGAGGGTCGTGAAGAGGCCGCCCGAGGTGCTCTGGTAGGTGCCGGCGGCGAGGAGCGCCTGCTCGGCGGCGGCCCGCTTGCAGGCGGCCTGCCGGACGCCCGCGTCGTCGCTCTTGACGAAGATGTCGACCGGGACGAAGCCCTTCACCTGGCGGAGGAAGCTCGGCACCTCGGTCTCGGCGTTCACATAGGTGTAGCCGATCTGGCCGCCGCGGCTCCAGCCCACGAGGTCCAGCTTGCCGATCCCGTCCCCCTCGGCCAGGCGCACGGCGCGGGCGAGGAAGAGGGCGATCCCAACGTCCCGCGCGTCGCGCTCGATCCCCCAGTCCTTAAAGAAGGAGAAGTCGGTCGTCGCCGCCGGCACCAGGGTCCAGCCGAGATCGATCCCCCAGACGTCGATCCCATGCTCGGCGAGGAAGACCGGGGCGGCGTGCTCCGGCGAGGCGCCGGGGGTCGCCAGATTGGCGAGGAAGGCGGCGTCGAAGCCCCAGGCATCGCCATGGACGAAGAGGGCCGCCTGCCGGGCCCGCACCGGAACCGAGGGCGCCGACTCCTGGACCACCCGGTGAAGGCCGATCCGGTCGTGCTCGCCGGTGCCGATCTTCACCTGGACGCTGTACTCGACGACGTTCCCGGTGATCACCCGGCGGGTCACCGCCGAGGCGACGCAGGTCTCCGGAGCGACGCCGGCAAAGCGAGCCGCCGAGCACCCACGGGCCACGTCCCGGCTGCTGAACCCCGGTTTTTTGACGGCGGCGCCGGCAAGGGCGGGCAGGGTAAGGATGCAGGCGAGGACCAAAAGCGCGGATTTCGTCTTCATACTTCGTCTCCTCCTTCTCGGCTTGCTATTCTGGCATAGAGAAGGAGGAGGCGGCGAGGAGACCCCCGGCCGCCCTCGGCGGCCGGGGAGAGGAACGGCTTCGGACCGTTGCCGGAGTGGACCGAAAACCTGCTGGCAGGTAGGGCCTGTAAGGGAGGAGCGCACGATGGCATTCACCGACCGCGAAGCCCAGGCGGCCTGGAACTCGGGCGCCGAAGCCTACTCGGACTTCATCGAGTCCGGGATGGATACCTACCGGCTGGAGGTGCATGGCCCGGCCCTGCTCGCCGCCTGTGGGCCGGTCGCGGGCTGCCGGGTCCTCGATCTCGGCTGTGGCCAGGGATACTTCTCGCGAGAGCTCGCCCGGCAGGGAGCGCGGGTGACCGGAGTCGATCTGTCCGAGGCCCTGATCGCGCGGGCCCGGAAGCACGAGGAGCGGGAACCTTGCGGGATCGAGTACCGCGCGATGAGCGCTTCGGCGGTGCGCGAACCCTGGCCCGAGAGGCCCTTCGATCGGGTCACCGCCTGCATGTCGCTCCAGGACATGGCGAACGTCGAAGTGGTCTTCGAGAGCGTCGCCGCCGTGCTCCGTCCGGGAGGCCGCTTCCTCTTCTCGATCCCGCACCCCGGAACGGACACGCCCTTTCGCCAGTGGGAACGGGACTGGAAGGGCCGGAAAGGGGCGCTCAAGATCGATCGCTACTTCGATACCGGGCCGGCGGTCTGCCACTGGACGATGGCCCGTCTCCAATACTCTTGGGACACCCCCTGGCAGCGCCGCACCCTCGCGGAATGGAGCGCCCGGATCGCCGATGCCGGCTTTCTCATCCGCTGCCTCCACGAGCCTCGGCCGACCGAGGAGCAGGTACGGTTGCGGCCCGATCTTGAGGACGCCTATCGAGTCCCCTACTTTCTGGTGTTCGACGTAGTCTCAGCATGATTTCGACCCCCTACGATCAGATTGCCAACCGCTTCCACGCGGCCCGCACCAGGCTTCAACCCAAAGAGGTAGAGTATCTCTCGTTGCTTCTCGACCCGCTTGCCCAGGGCGGCACCATTCTCGATCTCGGGTGCGGCACGGGGCAGCCTATTGCCACCTATCTTGCCTCTCGGGGCCACCAGGTGGTGGGCGTAGATGGTTCGGAAGCGATGCTGGCCATCGCCCGCCAACAGCTCCCGGCGCACCGCTGGATTCATGAGCGGATCGAGCAGGTGGAATTCGCCGAGACTTTCGCCGCGGTGGTGTGTTGGGACTCGCTCTTCCACCTGCCTCGCCATCACCATGAGTCGATGATTCGCAAGATTCATCGCTGGCTGATGCCCGGTGGACGGCTGATGGTCAGCAGCGGCGGAGTGGTGGACGATCAGGGAGAAGGCTTTACCGACACCATGTTCGGCCATGAGTTCTTCTATGACAGCCTGTCTCCCCAACGAATGGTCGCCGTGATCGAGGAGTCAGGCTTCGATATTCTCGTAGCGGAGATGTGCGATCCACCGGACGGCGGCCGCAACAAGGGTAAGTGGGCAACCGTGGCTGCGAAGAGGGCCTAACGCTGCGACGAACCCGCTCCGGTGGCGGCCGGAGCCCTCGTTAAGAGGCCAGCAATCGCTCGACGGTTTCTGCCAGAGTCGGGAGAGGTTCCACGAGAATGGTCCAGACCACCTCGTTCAAGACCAAGTCGTAGCCGTGGATCAAGACGTTACGGAAACCGATGATCTTTCGGTAATCCTGGATCTCTGCAACAACGTCGGGATCGACCTTCACGAGCCGGTTCAGGGCCTCGCCCATGATCTCGAACTGGCGCTCGATCGCTGAACGCAGCATCGGGTCCGCGGTGTAGTCCTCGAAAGAGCGCTCTGCCGAGAAGGACGCGATCAGACCTGCGGCCTCTCGCACGTCGTACAGCAGTTTCTTGACCTCAAGCCGCATAGAGCAGGGTGCGGGAACGCTCGATGGCTTCGAGGAAGTAGGGGTTGCGGATCGCCCCGGTCATGACGAGGTCGACATGTCTTCCGAAGAGAGTCTCCAGATCCTCGAGGAGCCCGAAGTAGCGATGGGCCAGGGTGGCGCGGGGATCGATCTCCATGTCGACGAGGAAGTCGAGGTCGCTCGACTCCGGATCGAAGCGATCCGTCATGACCGAGCCAAAGACCTCCAGACTCCGCACACCATACTGGGCGCAGAGCGCTTCGAGCTCCTTCTGCTTTGCCTTGAGGATTGGATGCATCGCTGTTTCCACCGAATACCAACGCCCTGAGAAGAATACCAGACCTCAAGAAAACCTCTGTCCGCGGGCTCGCCGACTCTCACCAATCGAGATTCCTGCTCTGGGGCACCGGAGCCGGGCGCTCGAAATCGTCCGGGATACCTTCGAACGCCAGCCAGAAATCGTCTGGCCATTCCTGTTCTTCGTCAGACACCCCTACTGCACCTGCTCCTTGGTCTTCAAAAACTTCAAATCCGGCCACTCCTCCCCCGTGGTTTTGAGATGCCACGAGTTGCGGGCCAGGAACACCGGCGAGCCGTTGTGGTCCTCGGCCATGCTGCCCTGGTTGGCGTTGCCGAACTTCTTCAAGAGCCGGTGGTCCTCGGAGTCGACCCAGCGGGCGGCGTGGATCGAGGTGCCTTCGAAGTGGACGGGGACGTCGTACTCGGTGCGGATGCGGTCGGCCAGGACGTCGAACTGGAGGGCGCCGGCGACCCCCACGATCCAGTCGGTCCCCAGGAGAGGCTTGAAGACCTGCGCCGCCCCCTCTTCGGCGAGTTGGAGGAGGGCGCGGCCCAGGTGCTTGGCGCGCATGGGGTCCTCGGGGCGGACCTTCCTTAGAAGCTCGGGGGCGAAGCTCGGGATGCCGGTGAAGCGGAGCTCCTCGCCTTCGGTCAGAGCGTCGCCGATCCGCAGGTTGCCGTGGTTGGGGAGCCCCAGGATGTCCCCGGCCCAGGCCTCCTCGGCGAGCTCACGCTCCTGGGCGAGGAAGAGGAGCGGGTTGTGGACCGTCATCGTCTTGCCCGTCCGCACGTGGAAGAGCTTCATGCCGCGGCGGAAGCGGCCGGAGCAGAGGCGGACGAAGGCCACCCGGTCGCGGTGCTTGGGGTCCATGTTCGCCTGGATCTTGAAGACGAAGCCGGTGACCGCCTCCTCCTGGGGATCGACCGTCCGCTCGAGGGCCGGCTGCGGCCGCGGCGGGGGAGCGAGGGAGACCAGGCCGTCGAGCAGGTCCTTGACCCCGAAGTTGTTGATCGCGCTGCCGAAGAAGACCGGCGTCCGGTGCCCCTCGCGGTAGGCGGTGAGGTCGAAGGGGGGGCAGAGGGCCTGCGCCATCTCGACCTCCTCGCGGAGCCGGACCAGGGCGTCGGCCGGGAGGGCCGCGGCGAGCCTGGGGTCGGTCAGGCCGCCGAAGACCTCCCCTTCCTGGATGACGTTCCGGCGGGTCCGGTCGAGGAGGAGGAGCCGCTCGTGGAGGACGTCGTAGCAGCCTAAGAAGCTCCGGCCCATGCCGATCGGCCAGGTGGCGGGGGTGACGTCGAACTGGAGGGTGGTCTCGATCTCGCCCAGAAGCTCGAAGGGGTCTCGCCCCTCGCGGTCGAGCTTGTTGATGAAGGTGATGATGGGGACGTCGCGCAGCCGGCAGACCTCGAAGAGCTTCTTCGTCTGCTCCTCGATGCCCTTGGCGGCGTCGATCACCATCACCGCCGAGTCGACGGCGGTGAGCGTCCGGTAGGTGTCCTCGCTGAAGTCCTCGTGACCGGGGGTGTCGAGGAGGTTGAAGGTGCAGCCGGCGTAGTCGAAGGTCATCACCGAGGCGGTGACCGAGATGCCGCGCTCGCGCTCGACCTTCATCCAGTCCGAGCGTGCCCGCCGGGCGTCCCCGCGCGCCTTGACCGCCCCGGCGAGCTGGATGGCGCCGCCGAAGAGCAGCAGCTTCTCGGTGAGCGTCGTCTTCCCGGCGTCCGGGTGGGAGATGATGGCGAAGGTCCGCCGGCTTTGGATGGCGGCGATGGAATCGCTAGGGTGGTCGTGTCCGTTGTCCATGGTCGTCGAGCCCGGGCTCCGCTCCACCCGGCGCCAGTGCACCGTCGGATCTTGGGGGAGATGCGAGTGGGAGTCGTGGAGGCCGCGAAGCCTCCAGGTTGCACAACAAGGGGAGAAGGGTAGCAGATTCCTGAGGCTCCTCCGGTTGCTCCTTACCCAAGGGGAGTTATAATGCCAAGAGTAAGGAGCCGAGCATGCCGAGAAGCACGCTGACGTCTAAAGGACAGATCACGATCCCCAAGGAGGTGCGGGAGCGGCTGGCGCTCAAGGAGGGCGATCCCGTCGTCTTTCGCTTCGACGAGCAGGGGCGGCTGATCCTGGAACCGGACGAAAGCGGTCCGCTGGGCAACCTCCCTGGATTGCTGCATCATCTGGCGGGCGAGCGCCCGGTCAGTGTCGAGGAGATGAACGAGTCGATCCGGGAGCGGATGCGGGAAAAGTTCGGACCTAAAGAGAAATGATCGCGGTCGATACCAACGTTCTCATTCGCCTGATGGTGAACGATGATCCCGAGCAAAAGGCCCGCGCCCAGCGGCTCCTCGAAGCGACGGCCGAGGCGGGGGAGTCCTGCCTGGTGAGCGACCCGGTCTTATGCGAGATCGCCTGGGTCCTCTCTTCGCAGTTCCGCGCCGGCCGAGCCGAGATCGTGGCGGCGATCCAGAGCCTTCTGGCCCAGGCCCTGTTCATCTTCGAGGACCGCACAGCCCTGCTGCAGGCGTTCGAAGCCTACCAAGGGGGTCGCGCCGACTTCTCGGACTATCTGATCGGCGCCAAGGCCCAGGCGCGCGGCGCCAGGACGACCTGGACCTTCGATCGAGGGCTCCGCAACCATCCAGGATTCTCGATGCTCAGATGAGATCTTCCCGCCCCTCAGGCGGTAAGGGTCTCGAAAGCGACCTTCAGCGGTTCGTGCTCGGAGCGAAGCGCGGCGAAGTTCAGCTTCTCGAACCCGATAACTCGACCGGAGCTGTCCTTCATGAGGATCACTTCGTCCCCCGTCTCCTCGCAGACGTACTCCTTGCCCGGTTCGTCGAACCAGACCGTGAGCGTGTTGCCCTCCTGGTCGAAGAAGACTTTTACCTGGGCCATACGCGATCTCCTTCCTTGATGGCATCGGTCGGATAGGCCGTGATCAGGAATCCTTCGCCGTTCAATCGCTTGGCGACCGCACAGAGCCAGCGGCCAGGACGTTCCAGCTTGTAGAATAGATGTACACTCGGGTCGCCTCGGCTGATCCTGATCTCGTCAGGACTCCTGAGCACCCCCTGGACCTTCTCTTCCTGACCGGTCATGACGGGATGCTTGAAGGTCGTGATCAGGTCCCAGTGGGAGCGGGTCGTCCGGACGCTCCAACCCAAGGGAGTCGAGACTTCAAAGAACAGTTCCCCTGGCGAGGCGCCTTCCATAGTCTTGGCTAAGGGCGAACAAGGACACTCGATGCTGCCTTTTTTCCGCTCCAGGAGCATAGCATGCCGGATGTATCCATCTGACCGGCAGCGCTTTGGGGGCCATCTACCCGCCTTCCTCGCCGTCCTCCTCTTGCTCGCCGGCACCCTGCCGGCCGTCGCGACCTCCATCCCCGACCCGCCGGCCGACCGGGCCCATCGCTTCGGGGTCTATGCCTGGGGGTTCGACACCGCGGCCTATCCGGCGGGCCCGGTCTCCCCGGACCGGCTCAACTGGGCCGCCGACAAGGTGGCGCAGACCGGCAGCCGGACGATCCGGGTTTATCTCGGGGCGCGCGACGACTACCAGGTCAACCCCGCCGGCCTCGCGGACGACGGCCTCTACCTCGCCCGGCTGGTGGCCGGCCCCGGCTATCCTCAGCAGACCCCGGCGATCGCCGCGACCGCCTACGGTCGGCTCTTCGCGGACCCCCGGTTCGACACCTATCTCTTGACCGTCTACTCGCCCGGCGACGACCAGGGCAACTGGATCGACGGCTTCTCCGCCGAGGAGGCGGCCCTCGAGCGGGACCAGATCGGCCGGCTGGGCGACCTCCTCCTCGCGCGCTACCCGGGGAAGACCTTCATCCTCCTCAACTGGGAGGGGGACAACGCCCTCGCCGGCCATCTCGACGACCCGGTCGCCTGGGATGGTTTCGCCGCCTGGACCGCCGCCCGGGCCGCCGGGGTGCGCGACGCTCAGGGGCGGAATGCCGCGGCCCCCGGCACCGCCCGGCTCTTCTCGGGGCTCGAATTCAACCGCCTGCGCCGGAACGGTGCCTGGTGTGGGAGCGATGGGGGGCTCGCCCCCAATCTCGCCCAACGCTGCGTCGTCGACTTCGTGGCCCCGGGGGCGGACGTCGACTACTACTCCTACTCCTCCTGGGAGACCCTGACCGCCAAGCAGCGGGACCCCGGGGTCTCGCTGGCGAAGGAGATCCGCGCCGACCTCGGGCACGCCCTGGCTTTCGTGCAGAAGGCCCGGCCGGAGGTCACACCCGCCCGCTTCCTCCTGGGCGAGGCCGGCTTCGCCCGCACCGCCCCGCGGATCGGCGAGTGCCGGGCCGCCGCCGACCTCCGGGAGCTCGTCCAAGCGGTCGAGGGCACCCCGGAGGAGCCGGCGTTCGGGGTCTCCTACGCCATCGTCTGGCAGGTGCTCGACAACCCTCCGGGGTCCGGCGGAGCGCCGCAGTCCTTCGGCCTCTACCGGGCGAGCGACGGCGGCTTCACCGTCCCCGGGGTCACCTTCCGTGCGCTCCTCGCCTCCACCCGCCGCACTCTCCCGGCGAGCTGCCCGCGCTTCGCCGACTGCGCGGACAACCCCGGCAACAGCTGCGGGGTGGCGTCCCTCGGCACGCCCTGGGAGGCGCCGCACCGCATCGTGCCCGGGGAGCCCCTCCTCCTCACCGGCACGGGTTTCTCGGCCTCCGGCAACACCGTCCAGATCCTCCAGGGGCCCCGCCACTTCACCCTTCACCTAGGATCGCCCGGCTGGCGCGAGTCGCCGGAGCAGATCGAGCTCCAGCTCCCCAGAGACCTCCCGACCGGAGAGGCGCTGATCTGGGTCACCGACGCCCGCGGCCTCGATTCGAACGGCGAGCTCCTCACCATCCTGCCCCCGCTCGACTCCTGGAAGCACGGCCCGCCGATCAAGTAGGGCCACCCCCGGGCTTGCCCCGAGCTGAAACTCTTCCCCGCCCCGAGGCGTAGTCCCAGGTGCAATGGGAAGGAGAACGCCATGCGCCACCTGAATCCTCTCCTCGGGGACCTCCGCTTCGCCGCCCGCAACCTCGCCAAACAGCCCGGTCTCGCGGCCGTCGCCATTCTCACCCTGGCCTTGGGGATCGGCGCCAACACGGCGCTCTTCAGCGTCATCGACAGCGTTCTCCTCACCCCGCCGCCCTTTAGCGAGCCGGGCCGGCTGGTCGTCGCCTGGGGTTCGAACCCGGAGCTGGCGCGGGCGGTGGGTCTGCCCGACAAGATCCCGCTCTCGAACGCCGATTTCTACGACTGGCAGAGCGGGGTCCCCGCCTTCCGGCACCTCGCCATGCTGCGGGCCGACCGGGTCAACCTGACCGGGCAGGGCGAGCCCGAGCAGCTCGCCACGGTCCGCGTCTCGGGCGACTTCTTCACCGTCCTCGGGACCCCAGCGGTGCTCGGCCGCACTCTCCAACCGGCCGACGACCTGATCGGCAAAGCGACGGCGGTCGTCCTCTCCCACTCCTTGTGGCAGCGCAAGTTCGGCGCCGATCCGCGGGTGGTGGGACGGAAGGTTTCGCTCTCCGGCAGCCCGGTGACGGTCGTCGGCGTCATGCCTCCCGGCTTCACCTTCCCGCGGGGCGGCGAGATGCCCGCCGGGTTCGGCTTCACGGCGTCCCCCGACATCTGGCTCCCCCAGGCGCTCACCGCGGAGCAGCGGCAGAGCCGGGGGAGCCACAGCGCCATCGCCATCGGACGTTTGAAGCCCGGGGCGACGATCGCCGGAGCCGATGCGGAATTGAAGACCGTCGCGGCGCGTCTCGCCCAGGCCCATTCCGACACCAACAAGGGCTGGAGCGCGAAGGTGATCCCGATGTCCGAGCAGCTGGTGGGCGACCTCCGCCCCGCCCTCCTCGTGCTCTGGGGAGCGGTCGGCTTCGTCCTCTTGATCGCCTGCGCCAACGTGGCGAGCCTGCTGCTCGCCCGCGCCGCCTCCCGGCAGCGGGAGATCGCGCTCCGTACCGCGATCGGCGCCGGCCGCGGCCGGCTGATCGCCCAGCTGCTGACCGAGAGCGGCCTCCTCGCCGTTCTCGGCGGCGGCCTGGGAGTGGCCCTGGCCGCCCTGGGGCTCCGCGCCTTCGCCGCCTTCCTCCCGGCGGAGCTCGCCGGGGCCGGCGACCTCTCCCTCTCCGGCCGGGTGCTCGGCTGGACCGCCCTCCTCTGCCTCGCCACCTGCCTCCTCGCCGGTCTCGCCCCGGCCCTCCAGCTGACCCGCCCCGACCTCGCCTCCTCGCTCCGCGAGGGGAGCCGGGGGAGCGCCGGGGCCGGCCGCAGCCGGCGCACCCAGCGCGGCCTGGTGGTCGCCGAGGTGGCGCTCGCCGTCCTCCTCTTAGTCGGCGCCGGGCTCCTCCTGCGGAGCTTCAGCCACCTCCTCGCGGTCCATCCCGGCTTCGAAGCCGCCCACGCCCTCTCCTTCGAGATCGACCTGCCGGCCGACCGCTACACCAAGCCGCAGCGGGCCGCCTTCTTCGCCCGCCTCCTCGACCGGCTCTCCGGGCTGCCGGGGGTGACCGCGACCGGCGCCGTCTCCGGCCTGCCGATGGGGGGCGAGGACATCAACGGCCTCACCCTGGAGGGCCGCCCCGCGCCGACGCCGGACAAGCCCTACCTCGCCGACGACCGCCAGGCCACCCCCGGCTACTTCAACGCCATGGGCATTCCGCTGCGCCGGGGCCGCCTCTTCGCCGCCACCGACACCGCGGACAAACCGCCGGTCGCGGTCGTCGACGAGGTCCTGGCGCGGAGCTTCTGGCCGGGGGAGGACGCGCTCGGCAAGCGTTTCCAGTCCGGCGGGCCGAAAGGCAAAGAGCCCTGGATCACGGTGATCGGGGTGGTGGGGAGCGTCCGCAACTCGGGTCTCCACGTCGAGCCGCGCCCCCAGATGTACCGGCCCGAGGAGCAGGCCCCCTCTGCGAGCATGGCGGTCGTGCTCCGCACCCCGGGGAACCCCGAGAGCTTAGCCACCGCCGCCCGCGCGGCCGTCCACGAGGTCGACCGCGACCAGCCGGTCTCGAACTTCCGCACCCTCGACCAGTTGGTGGCCGACTCGGTGGCCGGCCGCCGCTTCAACCTCCTCCTCCTTGGCCTCTTCGCCGCCCTCGCCCTGACCCTCTCGGGAGTCGGCATCTACGGCGTCACCGCCTACTCCGTCGTCCAAAGAACTCGGGAGATGGGCCTCCGCATGGCCTTGGGCTCCCAGCCCGGCCAGGTGCTCCGGCTGGTGGTGGGGGAGGCCGGCCTCCTCGCCGGGATGGGAGTTCTCCTCGGGCTCCTCGCCGCCTTCGCCCTCACGAGAGTGATGTCCACCCTCCTCTACGGAGTCGCCACCACCGATCCCCCGACCTTCGCCGTCGTCGCCCTGGGGCTCCTCCTGATCGCCTTAGCCGCCGCCTGCCTGCCGGGGATGCGGGCGACCCGGGTGGACCCGATGGTGGCGCTCCGGGGGGAGTAGCGTTCGATGGATGGCGAGGACAGGCCCGGAGATAAATCTCCGGGCTAGGAGCTGCGCCGGATCAATCCGGCTTCGAAACGGTAGGTCATTCCATCCCCCGAACCGTCATCCTGAGAGAGCCCTAGCTAGCGGGAAGGGCTCACCGTCTTCCGGCGAGTAGATGTCCTCCTCCGGAGCGGCGAGGTCCGCGAAAGCGGGATTGCAAGCCATGGCGGACAGCGATTCCTTTTCCTCTGCCTCCGCGGTACGGTCGTCTGGCCATCCCGGATCCTCGGAGCACTCCTCAATCGGGGTCTCGAGACCCTCGCGCATTCCAGGCACGGACAGCGGGTAGAGGCTCTCCTGGAGATCCTTGTCGGGGTTTTCTTGACTCATCGTAGGGTCCCTCCCATCCATCCTCTCCTACCCTCAGATCACTACCCCATCCCACCGGAACTTGGCCCGGTGAGGCGTGAACTCCGGGATGGGGAGCGGGGTGAGAACGGGCGTCCCCTCCTGCCAGAACGTCTCGGGGGGGCGCTTCTCGCCCGTGCGGTAGAAGTGCTCCAGGTAGGTCCGGTCGCAGGCCGAGAAGTCCGAGAGCCAGCCGTCGAGATCGTGTACGCCCACCTCGTGGAGGAGGGAGAGCCCGTAGCGCGAAGCGTCCCGCTCGTACGCATCCACCTCCACCAGGTCCGCCTCTGAGTACGTCCCCGGCGCCTGCCCCCCGAGCGTCCAGAAGTGGCTCGACAGGCTCCACTGGACGGTGTGACCGAACAGGTGGACCAGGGTGAAGATCTGGAGATCGTCCGCCGAGAGGTAGTCCAGGTGGATCTCCGCCCCGTCGAGGTCCCCGGCGAAGGGATCGGGGACGTCCATGATGAGGACGGGGATGCGGTAGCGGCCCTCGACTTGGCTACGGAGAAGAGGGAAGACTTCGTGGAGGCGGGCGGGGGTGGGGGGCATGGCGGCGAGATTGTACTTCCGGCGAGGGCTCGCTCAGACGATCTCGAGAAACTCTTCGGGGGCCACTCCTGCCTGCTTGAGGATGCCGTGCAGAGTCCCGACGGCGAGCTCCTTATGAAGTGGAACGGCGCACCCCATGGCGCCCGTTGAGGTCTCCTTGCGGAGGATCACGTGGCTCCCGCGCTGTCGGACGATTTTGAAGCCTAAACGTTCGAGGGCACGGATGGCCTCGCTCCCAGAGAGTCTAGGCAGCCGAGCCAATCGCGACCTCGAAGGTGGTCAAGAGCGGCCTCTCGCCTTCCGGGAGCGGGAACTCTTCGAGGTAGAGCTCGGTGGCTTCCTTCAGGTTGGCGAGGGCCTCCTCGATGGACGGTCCCTGGCTGACCGTCCCCACCTCCGGGCACTCGGCGACATACAAGCTCCTCTCTTTATGGAGGATCGCGCTGAACGTCCGCTGGGTCATGCAGCTAGAGTAACCCGTGGTCTGGCCGCTGGCAACCCAGTCGGCTGAGGCGTTGGCTAGGTGGAAGGGCTCGGCATCTTCGGCGAGTCGATGTCCTCCTCGAAGCGGCGAGTTCCGAGAACGCGGGGTTGCGAGCATGGCGGCGAGCCCTTCCGTTTCCTCTGCCTCCTACTCGCGCATCCCGGGCACGGACAGCAGGGTAGAGGGTTTCCTGGAGATCCTGGTCGGGGTTTTCGTCGCTACTCGTGGGTCCCTCCGATCCATACGCCTGAACCGTCATCCTGAGAGAGCCCTAGCGACCGAAGGATCTGGACGGGGGCGCTCGCCATCCTCTCCTACCCTCAGATCACCACTCCATCCTACCGGAACTTGGCCCGGTGAGGCGTGAACTCCGGGATGGGGAGCGGGGTGAGAACGGGCGTCCCCTCCTGCCAGAACGTCTCGGGGTGGCGCTTCTCGCCCGTGCGGTAGAAGTGCTCCAGGTAGGTTCGGTCACAGGCCGAGAAGTCCGACAGCCACCCGTCGAGATCGTGCACGCCCACCTCGTGAAGGAGGGAGAGCCCGTAGCGCGAGGCGTCCCGCTCGTACGCATCCACCTCCACCAGGTCCGCCTCGGAGCACGTCCCCGGCGCCTACCCCCGAGCGTCCAGAAGTGGCTCGACAGGCTCCACTGGATGGTGTGACCGAACAGGTGGACCAGGGTGAAGATCTGGAGATCGTCCGCCGAGAGGTAGTCCAGGTGGATCTCCGCCCCATCGAGGTCGCCGGCGAGAGGATCGGGGACGTCCATGATGAGGACGGGGATGCGTTAGTGGCCCTCGACTCTCTCCTTGAGAAGGGGGAACACTTCGTGGAAGCGGGCGGGGGGTAGGGGCATGGTTGTTGGGGATTGTAGTGCAGGAGCGGAGCTCCTAGCTAGAGATCTCACTTATGTTGATATAGATAGATGCCGAGTCTTCTTTGCGCAATTCAACGCTTGACAATTTTCTGCGCGGAGTCAATGATAGCTGAATCGTTCCTGCAGGTTGCAGCGAGGTACTCTTGCCCTCGACGGAGACCGATAGCCATGATGAACCGGAATCGATGGTTAGTATTTCTCGCAGCTCTTACTCTTGCACTAATTGCCGGTCTTATTTGGCGCTTTGATCCAGCAGAGCGAAACACATCCAAAAGAGAAAAAGTTGTTATTAACGAAGCCGTGCGTACGCTCCTTTATCTGCCCCTTTACCATGCTCGTGAAGGGGGTTTCTTTCGAGATAACGGCATTGACGTTGAAATTGTCACTGGCGGGACCGCTACGAATTCGTTTGCAGCAATGCTGAAGGGAGACGCCCAGTTCTCACAGGCAGATCCAATGTATGTACCGATCTCGCGCGCGAAAGGCGCAGCGACTACTGTTGTAGCCCAAGTGGTAGGACGGATCGCTGTTTGGGGTCTTGCGAAAGGATCTGCTCCAGCCGAATGGAGCGCAGCTGTAGTTAAAGGCAAAAGGATATCGACACAAGTTAGGCCAATGACAGCTTATGTGTATGCCCTTAAGGCTGTGAGAGACCTCGGTCTGAATCCAGAGAAAGATGTCGAAGTCATCGAGAGCCAGCCGGGGACTGAGATAATACCCTTACTCAAGGGCGACTCAGACTTTGCCTTTACGCTCGAACCGAATGCCTCAAAGGCTGTAGCCCGAGGGCTCGGATTGTCTTATCCTTCCCCCGACTTCTCGGTGACCAAGTCTTTACAGGTCTAATGACTACCGAATCTTATCTTCACAGTCACCATCTGATAGTAGTAAAAGTAGTCACTGCCTACCAGCAGGCGCTCGTCGACCTTCGTGCCAACCCGGCAAAGGCTCTTGCATCCGCGAAAAAATATTTTCCACAAGTTGACGAAGCAGTACTCAAAGCGGCTATTGGGCGCATGCTCGATGACGAGGTATTTCCGCAGACAATCCAGATCTCCGAGGATTCTTGGAATCGGGCGATGGCGGTTAGGTTGGCCGGAGGAGATCTAGCCGCACCATCGACGCTTTCGGATAATTGTGCCCTTGACATCATGCAGCAGGTCAGTCATCCCTAGGTAAGGTAAAAATCTATGGCGAGGAACATTGTCATCATCGCTTTGCCGTTGCCGAGCATTGTTTATGCGCCATTATATGTGGCAATCGATAGGATCAACCGCAGTAATCACAATTACAAATTTTGGGTGAAGTGCCAACGCGGCCCGATCCTGGTTGCCAAGCACCAAACAAAAAGAAGGGCTTTCGCGCCCAGCTATATCGATCCAGTATTTTCTCCTGTTATAGATACGGAGTATTTTGAGAATAACCCGCGATGTTGGTTTGCAGTTGGTGATCCCCTTCGAGTTCGGAGGTTAGCTGAGAACGAGAGGGCGAATAATTTGTCATATCGATTCTTGGGCACCCTCGTGGATCAACTCGCCTTTTGGGTTGTTGGAGAAAAACGTTCTTTCGGTCGTGATCAGGGACGATACAACTATGTCAGTTGTCACATGCGCGGAATGACGGGTTACTACTTAGCTGAACGAATATTCAATGTAAGTAATTCGTATAGTCCCTTAGCTCCTGCAATGCCCGGAACAGAAGTGAGACACTATTTCAAGATGGTAGAGATCGACTGGCAGCGGAAGAAATCCGCTGGGGATGACGGTGAGGACCCGATTCACTTTGCCGCAATCACCACCGAGGTTGGCGAACTAATTCATAATGTTCAAAGGCTGAGCAAAGAGCGAGTTTTTAAGCACGGAAGAGTGTCCGAATTGTTCGAGGGCAAGATACAAAACGATGATTTTATAATGACAGCGTTGATCGCCAGGGTTAACAACAAAAATGCTGACGAGGAAAGCAAGATCAGGCGTGCATCCGAACTTTTGGTCGAGAACATCTTGAATTCGCTGGCAACTCTGCGGCAAGATCCTCACGCGTTCGGTCAGGAATTAGTTAATTTCTATCTAGAACACAGAGCTACCTTTGGAAGTCCTACGGACCCCAATGACGGTAATGCATATATCGACCTCGTGCTTCGCGAGCTAAAGGGGGTTTATAGAAATTCGGAAAACCTCTTGGCTTCTGAATCTGCCCGGTCCAATACAGATAAGCTGCTAAGAATGTGGCTCCGCTCAGACCTAATGCAGGTCAGCGCTCGCGGTAGGGAAGATAGTGTAGAGAAGGAATTCAACCAAATATGTACCGATACGTGGCAGGGGGCTGAGGGTAATCTGTGGTGAGGAGATTTACGTTACGACCTCTATTTACTGTTCGCGGCTGGCTCAGCTACCTAGTTGCTGTTCCTGCTGTGGGAGGAGCAGTACTTATATATGTTGCTGTCATCGAGATCTTCCATATAGTACTCAGTTGGGTCTATCGCAATGTGCCACTGAGGATAGGAAGATTTCTTATTCGCTGCGATTCACCACAGTTGGTCGTGGTTGTTGCTTGGTTCGTAGCAATTATAATTTTATTTTTCTTGCGGGTCAGTAATGTGGGCATGAGTGAAGCAGTCGGAACAGTTTTGTTGGTGTTGAAGGAATTGCTTGTTACCACCTACGAGTTAATAGAGTCTGGAAACAAACTTCTCAAGAAGCTGGTGGACCGAGTCTGCTCGGACTAAAGTATTCTATGGATGGCCGCCATGGCAGTAATCAGATGAAAATGACTCTCGAGGGAGTGTCAGTTTCATTCGATCAAGGCGGGCTACCGCTAGAAGTGTTGAAGGACGTCAGCGCCGATTTCCGGTCAAGCGAGATAACTGCAATTGTCGGTCCAAGTGGTTGTGGTAAGACAACTCTCCTAAATGTAATGGCAGGAATTATTAGTCCTAACATTGGCTCGGTGAGACGCTCGCCAACTATGGGGCGCTACGCGGGGTATGTTTTTCAAGAGGCTTCACTCTTCCCATGGCTCAGCATACGAGGTAATGCGCTGTTTGGGGCAAAGATTTCCGGAATTCTCTCTGCGTCAGTTACAGCGCGTTGCAATGAGCTACTTTTGACTTTTGGTTTGGGCGGGTTCGAGGATAGATTTCCTTCAGCGCTTAGTGGTGGTATGCAGCAGCGAGTTTCAATAATTCGTGCGTTGCTATCAGGGGCTAAGCTGCTTCTACTGGATGAGCCATTCTCGAGTTCTGACTTCTGTATTAAACTACAGCTACAGAGATTGCTTAGTGAAATGGTAGAAAGAGACGATCTGATCGCAGTTGTAGTTACCCACGATGTGTACGAGGCGGCTCAGATCGCCGACAGGGTATATGTGATGACTAGGAGGCCCGGACGAATAAATGCCTTGGTGGAGATCCCGCTGGAACGGACAAAGAGAGTGGCCCTAAGTCATGGTTCGGCTGCTTACTTGCAAGAAATACTTAGAGCCATGCCCTGCGACGGTTTCTCTGGAACCTCGGATGAAGCGTAATATGAAGCGTAGTATGATAAGTATCGTTCCTGGGCTCGCGGTGATTTTGCTGTGGCAATGCACAGTAAATCTCTATCCTAAGTTAGAATTTTTTGTGGGCTCACCTCTTGGAATAGTCCGGGAAGTTCCTATTCTTGCTGAAGATGGTGCTCTCATTCGCGATATTGGCATCACGGCCCTTGAGGCATTGATCGGTTTCATTTCGGGGACCTGTGTCGGTACGTTGGTCGGCCTGACGCTTTGGCTCTCTCGTTGGACTTATCTGGCGGCGCGACCATATCTTATGGTTCTAGGTTCGGTCCCGGCTTTTGCTCTCGGCCCAATCTTGATATTTTGGTTCGGTACAGGTATCTGGTCAAAGATAGTTATTGGTTTTCTGTCGACATTCGTAGTGGCAGTCGTTCAGGCATACTCTGGTGCGTCCGACGCCAATGCAAATCTGTTGCGCTTGACATGGGCGTTTGGCGGCGGACGTTTGGCTCAGCTCTTAAATGTAGTGGCGCCGACCTCTCTAATTTGGGTTCTTGCCGGTATCCGTCTTAACATTGGGATGGCTCTTCTCGGCGCCTTTGTGGGTGAATTTCTGGCTTCGAAATCTGGTCTTGGGCACTTGATAATTGTGGGCGAAGGTTTATATAATGTAAATCAAATTTGGGTAGGTGTAAGCGGGATTGTTTTTATTGCTATGGTTTTCAGCACTTTTTCTGTTCCGGTAGAGATTTGGGCTAACCGATGGAAGCGCGTGAGTAGTACCAGTCGAGCATGATCATGATAACGACAAGCTAGTTGGGAGGAAGTTATGGCATGCGAAATAGCCGCTAATGAGCCGTTGAGCCGATTGAGGGATGACTTGGGGTTGGCGCACCAGTGCCACAGCATACGAGTGAAGTGCTTTAAAGGGTTAAGCCGGCGCTCCAGCGAACTCGCGTTGGGAGTGCCGGGGGCAGCTTTGGGGTATTGTCAAGCCTTGTTTAACTATTCTGGGAGTCCAAGTGACCACTCGATGAAGGTCGCAAGGTGTTTGTCCGAGATCAATGCACCGTGGTCGCAAAGCCATGAATTGTATTGGGGATACAGAACTGGTGAAAGTCCTGAGGGCTTTATGGAAGCCGGGATGAGACCTCTTCTTGGATCGGGGCGTGTGCCTGTAGTTATTACGGGGTTGGATGCGAGGGATGACTTTGCTCTTATAGACAGAATTGTTTCTAGCCGGCCGCCCGTGGTGCCTGGTGAGACCGTACTCGTCCGAATTGTCTTGAAGTCGAATCATTCTGCTAAGTCGGCGGCGTCTTTGGTGACTAGGTTGGTAGATAAGGCTGAGCAAAATGCGGAGATGCCGCCCTGGTGGCCGCTTTTTCAATCCGATGGGCCCGTTGATCTATGGAATGGCGTCCGGAGAGAACTCGGTGAGCGATGGAGGTATGTGAACGTTGCTATTAATCCGTTCACTCCTAAAGGCATAGCGGAATTTATCGGCGAGCAGGTAACTGTCGCGCAGACTCCGATCGGCTTAGCAAGAGGCATGTCAGACGAAGGTACCATTCGGCTCGAGCCAGGTATGGTAATCTCTGGTGCTCCGGATTCAGGAGAGTGGAGATTTGATGAGTTTATGCGGACGTTACTGGAGGTTTGTAGCGCGGTGCCAACTCTGATTGTTCTCGGACCTTCTTTGCCTTCCTGGTCGGACAAAGATAATATAGAAAGGATTCAGCGTTTCTTGCCTTTGCTGCGGAAAGCGTGCGCAATGTTGTGGCGAGGTCTAAGCGCATCGAGACAGGAAGAGGTATGGCGACTCAGTGCGTAAGTAAGGAGCGACATAGAATGGATAAGAATCTATGCGAGAGGGTAGAAAATAGTTTCGAGAACCTCCATGGTAGAGGTGAAGAGCTTGTCGAGGGATTCTATGTGCGGCTGTTCTTGGCAAGACCGGATCTTAGAGTGCTTTTTCCGCAGGATATGCGAGGACAGAGAGCTAAGCTTTTTCAAGCGCTAGCTGTGATGGTCGCGGGCCTTCGTGATCTGGATCGATTGGCTCCCGTTCTTCGGGAGTTGGGCACACGGCACGTTTCCTATGGAGTCAAGGATCGTGATTATGGTTCGGTCTCCGAAGCGCTTATCAGGACACTTGAGGAGCTGCTGGGTGGTAGGTGGACACCAGAACTCGAGAGAGATTGGCGAGCTGCCCTTATGACAACCTCACAGTTAATGAATGTCGGTAGCTGAACCTCACCCCCCGCCCCCCCGCCCAAGCCCAAGCAAAGTTGTACCCCCCAATAGGCCCAAACGCATCCAGAATCTCCCCGCAAAGAAACAGCCCCGGCCACCTCTTACTCTCCATCGTCCGAGGGTCCACCTCCGAGAGCGCCACCCCCCCGCCCGTCACCTCGGCCTTCCCATACCCCTCGTCCCCAGTCCATGGCAGCGGGTACCGAGTCAGCAGCTCCACCAACCGGAGCCGCTCCTCCCGGCGTAACTGCGGCGGTCGCCGATCCGCCGGAATCCCTGCCTCCGCGAACAGCATCTCCGCGAGCCGCGCCGGGAGCTGCCGCCGGAGGTACCCGAGTACCGTCCCCTGCGTTTCCCGCAACCCCGCCTCCCACTCACCCGCATCCATCTCTGTCCACTGGACGTAGATCGGCTGCCGCCCACCCCCCGCCCTCCGCGACCGCACCGCCAGGTGCGAGACGTCGAGCACCGTCGGCCCGCTGTACCCCCGGTGAGTGAACAGAAACCCGCCCCGCACCTCCAACCCCCTTCCCACCCCAGGCGCCCGCAGGGTCACGACGGGTGACAGCCCGGCCAGGCCGACGTGGGGGTGAGGGTTCGCCGTCAGTGGAGTGAGCGCTGGATAGGTCGGATGAATCTCGTGCCCGAGCCGGCGGGCGATCTCGATCCCGATGCCGTCGCTTCCGGTTCCGGGGAGCGAGAGCCCCCCGGTCGCCAGCACCACCGCTCCCGCCACCAGCGGCTCCTGCCCGGCGATCCGCACCGTCCAGCCGCCTTCTGGGGTCTTCGGCGGTTCGAGGTCGACGACCTGGGTGTCGTAGCGGAGCTCCACCCCTTTCCTTCTCGCCAGGGCGTAGAGACCGTCCCGCACGTCCCTCGCTCGGTTGGAGGCGGGGAAGAGCTTGCCGGTCTCGGGCTCCAGGGCCAGGGGGATTCCCACCTCCTCCTCGAAGAAGCGGCGCTGCTCGGGGAGGGGCCAGGAGAGGAGGATCTTCTTTAGGGTGTTGGGGGAGGAGTCGGTGACGAAACGGGTGGGGTCCAGGTGGGAGGGGAGGATGTTGCACCTGCCGCCGCCGGAGACGAGGATCTTTCGGCCGCCGTCCGGCGTCCGCTCCAGGAGGAGGACCCGGCGGCCCGCTTTGGCGGCGAAGATCGCCGCCACGGTACCCGCCGCTCCAGCTCCGACGACGACGACGGGAGGCTCTGGACCGTTCGCTCTCTCCATGCGAGGAACCTTATGCCAGGAGAGCGCCGGAACGAGCTCTCTCCGGCTCTGGAGAGGAGCGCGGCGGGCGGCGGTTGAGGCGGAGCGGCTCTGGGAATGTGCAGTTCTGGTTTGGAAATGTGCATTTCCAAGACGGGAATGATCTTTTCTGAACCGGAAAAGAGCTTTTCCAAATTGGAAAAGCTCATTTCTGAGTTGGAAAAGAGCTTTCCGCGGTCGGAAAAGAGCTTTTCTGACCTGGGAATGAGCTTTTCTGGAACCGGAAAGGTCTTTCCCAAACCGGAAAAGAGCATTTCTGAAGTAGAAAAGAGCTTTTCCGGGGCAGAAATGAGCTTTCCGCAGCCGGCGAGCCGCAGTCTCTCGCAGAATCCCCTCCCCCAGATCCACAACGAAATGCAGGCCGGCGAATTTTTTCGCCAGAGCGTTCCTGCATCCTCCTGCCTGGAATCCTGGTCGCGGCAAGGCAGGGCCAGATAGCGGCAGGTAGAACCAGGTTCCAGGTCAGGGCGCTGCTAAATCGGTCGTGGAGTGTAGTTCCAGGACAAATCTGTAAGGGAGGGACTTGACAACCTGCATCCAGCGATTATGATCTGCCCAACAAGTCGAGGTGCTGTCCCGAGAGCATGGAGGCTTTCGGGGTTCTCGCGGAAAGGACCGGGTGGGAAGACTCGCCGGCAGGGGCGGGACTGTCTGAAATCACAAAGTGTTGCAACTTATGTCACAGCGCGTTGACTTCCTATTTCCGTAGGTTACCATTCACCCGTCGTAGCAAACAGCTGGGCCGGTGGGCCCGAAGGAGGACGAGATGAAGTCGGCCAGAGCGCCGCCAAGAGCGCGGTACGGAAAGATCCGAGACGTGTGGAAGAAGTTCCCGGAAGAGAGCCCCCGGGCAGGAGGGCCCCCTTCCGGACGTCACTGCTGCGGAGAGCACCTTGTTCCATCGGGGAGTCGGGTGCGCGTCCACGAGAGACAGCTCCGTAGCTTAACTCACAAGCTACCAAGAGGCTAGACAAGACAATGACCACGAAACCCGCAGCACCGAAAAAGACGTTTACCGACACCAACGCCAACTCCTTTTCCGACAAGGTCCTGCGTTGGGAGCTGCTCGAGGCCAAGCTCGCGCCGCTCCTCGACACCATGCCGTACATCAAGCCCGTGCACGACGACCTCGTTCAGCTCATCGCCACAGCGAAGACCCACGAGTTCGGGCTGAAGAGCCTGCGGGCCACCTCCCGCCAGGGGGCCGCCGACCGCAAGGTGATGATGAAGCAGGGCGACGACATCAGAAGCCGGCTCGGCTCGGCCCTCGCCTTCGAGCACGGCACCACCAGCGTGCTCCTGACCGAGTTCGGCATCCGGCCGCGCAAGCCCGGCGGCCGCAAGAAGAAGGCGAGCCCTCCTCCCACCCCGGCCCCCCCTCCCACCCAGCAGCCGGAGGTCGCGACCCAGCCCGGGCCGCAGGCAGCTCCTCCGGCGGGAGTGGCATCTTCTCCCGCATCTTCTCCGGCATCTTCTCCGATGACGGCGAAGTAGAGAGAGGGAGATCCGTCTTTACCAGAGTAGGGTAGTGCCAGGGGGGCTTCGGCCCCCCTTTTTCATTCCCGCAGCGTTGCCCCTACTCGGCCCCTACTCGGCCCCTATCCCCGCCACTGCTGCCAGAAGAGAATCGCGGTGACCAGGAGGCCGATCACCACCACCGCCGCGCGGGCCTTCTCGCGGCCGATCCGGCGGGCGAAGCGGGCCCCGGCGTAGCCGCCGATCGTCGAGCCGAGGACGATCACCAGGGCGGCCGGCCAGGAGACCACCCCGCGGTAGAGGAAGTAGCCCGCCGCCACGCCGTTGATCGCCAGGGTGAAGAAGTTCTTCAAACCGTTCATGGCGTGAATGTCCCGGAGACCGAGAAAGCCGAGCACGGCGAGCATCAGGATGCCGATGGCGGCGCCGAAGTAGCCGCCGTAGATCGAGATGCCGAGCTGGCAGAGGGAGGCGACCGTGAAGCGCTGCCAGGAGAGGTGCCCGGGATGATCGAGGCCGGGCGGTTCCGGCTTCCCCGGCGTTTCAGAGGCGGAGCTCCCCGGCCGGGCGTCGCGGCGGCGGGCCAGGAAGCCCTGGAGGAGGAAGAGGGCGGTGGCGAAGAGGATGAGGAGCGGGGCGAGATGGGCGAAGAGCTTCTCCGGGGTGCGGAGGAGGAGGATCGAGCCGATCGTCCCGCCGAGGAGGCTGGGGAGGAAGAGGGTCTTCAGCCAGGCGCGGTGGGTGCGCACCTCCTGGCGGTAGCCGTAGAGGCTCGCCGCCACCCCGGGGAAGAGCCCGACGGTCGCCGTGGCATTGGCCACGATCGAGGGTTGGCCCAAAAGCAGCAAGGTGGGGAAGACGAGAAGGGTGCCGCCCCCCGCCATGGCGTTCATCACCCCCGCCCCCATCCCAGCGGCGAGGAGGGCGACGAGCTGGGCGGGGGACATGGCGCGCGATTATTTCATGGGGGGAGAAGGCGTGGGGGAGAATGGGGAACGGTCGGGTGAGTCTCTCTGGGAGGCAGGATCTTCTCAGGCCCCAAGCGGTGGACCGGGTTGTAGCCCCGAAGGGGCGGCGGTCTGTAGCCTGGGGCGCAAGCCCCAGGTAGAAAGCGAAGCGCGAGCCAGCCCCGAAGGGGCGACGGAACGGAGAGCGCCACCGTCGCCCCTTCGGGGCTTTCGGGATAGGGAGACGGAAAATCCTGGGGCTTGCGCCCCAGGCTACAGACCGCCGCCCCTTCGGGGCTGGACAGGCCCTGGGCTACAAGTCTCGCGGCGGCAATTTTGAGAGGAGGGTGCCAATGAACTACGCGAACCTCGGGAAGACCGGGCTCAAGGTCTCCCGGATCTGTTTGGGCTGTATGAGCTACGGCCGTTCGAAGTGGCGCGAGTGGGTGCTCGACGAGGAGCCGAGCCGGCCGTTCATCCAGCGGGCGCTGGAGGCGGGGATCAACTTTTTCGACACCGCGGACATGTACTCCCTGGGGGCTTCCGAGGAGGTCCTCGGCCGGGCGATCCACGACTTCGCGCGGCGGGAGGAGGTGGTGATCGCGACCAAGGTCTTCTGGCCGATGGGCGCCGGGGCGAACGACCGCGGCCTCTCCCGGAAGCACATCTTCGAGGCGATCGACGCCTCGCTGCGGCGGCTGGGGACAGACTATGTCGATCTCTACCAGATCCACCGCTACGACCCCGAAACCCCGCTCGACGAGACCCTGGAGGCGCTCCACGACGTCGTCAAGGCCGGCAAGGCGCTCTACATCGGCGCTTCGAGCATGTTCGCCTGGCAGTTCACCCGCGCCCTCTATCTCGCCGAGAAGAACGGCTGGACCCGCTTCGTCTCGATGCAGAACCACTACAACCTCGTCTACCGCGAGGAGGAGCGGGAGATGATGCCGCTCTGCCGGGCCGAGGGGATCGGGGTCATCCCCTGGAGCCCGCTCGCCCGCGGCTTCCTGACCGGGAAGCGCAAGCGCGAGGACAAGGGCGACACCGTGCGGGCGAAGACCGACGAGTTCGCCCACCACATGTACTTCGCGGAGGAGGACTTCCAGGTGGTCGACCGGGTGCTGGAGATCGCCGGCAAGCGCGGGGTGCCAGCCGCCCAGGTCGCCCTCGCCTGGCTCCTCGCCCAGCCCGGGGTGACGGCGCCGATCGTCGGCGCCACCAAGAGGGAGCACCTGGAGGATGCCCTGACTGCCCTCACCTTAGACCTCTCGGCCGAGGAGAAGAAGGCGCTCGAAGAGCCCTACCGGCCGCATCCGGTTCTGGGGCATCAGTGAGAGGCGCCCGGCGGCGGGCCGCCCTGGGGACCTTGCTGACCCTGCTCCTCGCTCTCGCCGGGGTCGGGGCTCTCCAAGCCGTGGGGACTGCCGGGCAGGCGCTGCCGATCGTCGGCCCTCCGGCTCCGGCGCCCGCCGGTCCGCCGTCCCCGGCTTCCCAGGAGACCCCGGCTTCCCAGGAGACCCCGAAGCGGCGGCCCCGGCCCCGGCGGGTCCTCGCCGACCTGCCGCTCGTCGAGGTCCATCCCGCGGCGGGGCCGAAGACGGCGCTGATGGCGGTGCTCTTGACCGGCGACGGCGGTTGGGCGGTGACCGACAAGGGTCTCTCGGCCGAGCTCGCGGCCCACGGCATGCCGGTCGTCGGCTGGAACTCGCTCCGCTACTTTCTCCACTCGCGAAACCCCGACGGCACCACCCGGGACCTGGAGCGCATCCTCCGCCACTACCTGCCGGTCTGGCACCGGGAGAAGGTGGTGCTCATCGGCTACTCCTTCGGGGCCGACGTCATGCCCTTCCTCGTCCACCGCCTGCCCCCCGATCTCCGCGCCCGGGTCGCGCTCGTCGCCCTCCTGGGGCCGGACGAGAAGGCGGGGTTCCGCTTCCACCTCGCCGAGTGGCTGGGGAAGGACTCCAAGGACACCCTCCCCGTCCGCCCCGAGCTCGAGACCCTCCGCGGCCTGCCGATCCTCTGCTCCTACGGCGAGGCGGAGGAGAAGAGCCTCTGCCGGGAGCTCGATCCGAGCCTGGCGCACATCCACCCCCGGCCGGGCAACCATATCGTCGGGAAGAACTACGGCAAGATCGTCGAGGAGATCCTCCAGCTGACCGGGCTGCCGGTGCCGGCGATGCCGGGCCGGGGGAAGGGGGCTTCCCGTCCGTAGCCCCTTGTTGCAGAATGCAGATCCGCACGGCCTCGGACCTGCGCTCATCTCCAGGAGAATCCCCGTTCATGAAGACCCCTGCCGTCCTCTTGTCCCTGTTGCTCGCCGCTGTCGTCTCGACCGGCCTGGCCTCCGCTACCGAGCAGAAGCTGAGCTTGGAAGAGCCCTTCGGCACCGTCACCGTCTACCACCAGACGCCTCACCCGCAGTATGTCGCCATCTTCATCTCCGGGGATGGCGGCTGGAACCTCGGGGTGGTCGACATGGCCCGTGAGATCGAGGGCATGGACGCCCTGGTGATCGGGGTCGACATCCGGCACTACATGAAGGCGGCGACCGCCGCGCCCGACAAGTGCTTCGATCCGGGGACCGACTTCGCCGAGCTCGGCCGGGTGGTCGAGAAGAAGCTCGGCTATGGCAAGCACGTCCCCCCCGTCCTCATCGGCTACTCCTCGGGCGCCACTCTGGTCTATGCCGCTCTCGTTCAGGCGCCGCCCAAGACCTACACCGGCGCCCTCTCGCTCGGCTTCTGCCCCGACCTCATCGTCAACCACCCCATCTGCAAAGGCGCCGGCCTCACCTGGGAGCACGACCCGCACCACAAGGGGGTCGATTTCCTCCCCACCAAGAACCTGGAGGAGCCCTGGATCGCCTTCCAGGGGGACATCGACCAGATCTGCACCCCGGAGGACACCCGCACCTATGTGAAGAAGGTCCCCAACGGCGAGCTCGTCTGGCTCCACAAGGTGGGCCACGGCTTCTCGGTCCCCAAGCATTGGATGCGGGAGTTCAAGGACGGCTTCGCCAAGATCACCTCGGGCGAGGGGAAGGCGAAGTAGCCCCCATGCCCCACCTCTTCGAGCCCCTCGAGCTGCGCTCTCTCCGTCTTCCCAACCGGGTCCTCGTGTCGCCGATGTGCCAGTACTCGTCGGTGGATGGCTTCTCGACCGACTGGCATCTCGTGCATCTGGGGAGCCGTGCCGTCGGCGGGGCGGCCCTGGTGTTCACCGAGGCCTCGGCGGTGACGGCCGAGGGGCGGATCAGCCCGCAGGATCTCGGGATCTACGACGATCGGCATGTCGAGGGGCTGGGGCGGATCGTTCGTTTCGTCAAGGAGCAGGGGGCGGCGGCCGGGATTCAGCTCGCCCATGCCGGCCGGAAGGGCAGCACCCCGCGCCCGTGGGACAGCGGTCGCGCCGTCGCTCCGGCGGAGGGAGGCTGGGAACCGGTGGCGCCGACCGCGGCGCCGTTCGCTACCGGTTACCCGGTGCCCCGGGCATTGGCGCTGGCGGAGATCGGGGGCGTCGTCGCCGCCTTCCGGGCCGCCGCGGAGCGGGCCCGGGCGGCGGGGTTCGACGTCGCCGAGATCCATGCGGCGCATGGGTATCTGATTCACGAGTTCCTCTCGCCGCTCGTCAACACCCGGACCGACGAGTACGGCGGCTCCTACGACAACCGGGTGCGGCTGTGCCTGGAGGTCGTGGAGGCGGTGCGCAAGGTGTGGCCGGAGAATCTACCCGTCTTCGTACGGCTCTCCGCTACCGACTGGAAAGAGGGCGGATGGGACCTCGAGCAGTCGGTCGAGCTGGCCCGGCGGCTCCGCGAGCGCGGGGTCGACCTCGTCGACTGTTCCTCGGGCGGCGCGGTGCCCGAAGCGAAGATCGCGGTCGGTCCGGGATACCAGGTGCCGTTCGCCGAGCGGATACGGTGGGAGGCGGGCATCGCGACGGGAGCCGTGGGGCTCATCACCGATCCGGCGCAGGCGGATGCCATCGTTCGTTCCGGTCAGGCCGACTGCGTGCTCTTGGCCCGGGAGATGCTGCGCGATCCCTACTGGCCGCTCCACGCCGCCCAGGCGCTCGGGCACCAGGTGCCCTGGCCCGTCCAGTACGTGCGGGCGGCGGCTCCGGGGACTCCGGGAAGGTGAGGGGGAACGCATAGGGTAAGCCGGTACTGGCTCAGTTTGATTCTGCCCCGTCCCCTCGAACCAAACTGAGCCAGTACCGGTAAGCCCTACCGGAAATCATGGCTCGGCACCCGGGCCAGATCCTGCAAGGCCCAGAACTTCTCCGCCTTGACCGAGAGCGTCCCGTCCCGCTTCTGAAGCACCCCTTCGACCGCCAGGCCGGGGGAGCCGACGATGAGCTTCCTGTGCTCTTTCAACAGATCGGGGGAGACGATCGCCTGGGACATTCCGGTCTCGTCTTCGAGGGTCAGGAAGAGGAGCCCCTTGGCGGTGCCGGGGCGCTGGCGGACGATCACCGAGCCGGCGGTCCTCACCCGGTCGCCGTTGCTGCAGCGGTCGAGATCAGCGGCCGTCAGCACCCCATTTTTGCGCAGACCCTCCCGCATGTAGGCGAGCGGATGGGGCCCCAGGGTGAGCTGGGCGCCGCCGTAGTCGGCGAGGGTCTCCTCGACCGCGGTCATCTCGGGGAGCGGCGAGGGCTCGGGGTCGGCGTGGTCGTCGAAGAGCGGGCCGGCCGGACGGGAGAGGCGGGCCACCTGCCAGAGGGCGGCGCGGCGGGTGAGGCCGAAGCTCGCGAGCGCCCCCACGTTCGCCAGGATCTCGAGCTCGCCGGCCCGCAGCTCGCAGCGCCGGACGAGATCTTCGGCGCTCGTGAAGGGGCCCCTGCTCCTCTCCTCTTCGATGGCGAGGCCGGCCGACTTACGGAGACCGCGCACGAAGCGCATCCCTAGCCGCACCGCCCCCTTCGGCCTCCCCGCCTTCACCTCCAGCGGGTCGCGCTCCTCCCAGCGGCAGCGCCAGCCCGAGCGGTCGACGTCCACCGGGCGGATCAGCACCCCGTGGCGCTGGGCGTCCTTGATCAGGGTCGCCGGATGGTAGAAGCCCATCGGCCAGGCGTTTAAAAGCCCCTGGAGGAAGGCGGTGGGGTGGTGGGCCTTCAGGTAGGCGCTGGCGTAGGAGATGAGGGCGAAGCTCGCCGCGTGCGACTCGGGGAAGCCGTAGAGGGCGAAGGAGGTGACGGCCTGGAGGATCTCCTCCTGGGCCTTAGGGGAGATCCCGCGCTCGGTCATCCCCGAGCGCAGGCGGGCCTCCATCGCCTGCATCTTCTCGACCGAGCGCTTGTTGCCCATCGCCCGGCGGAGCTCCTCGGCCTCGCCGCCGGTGAAGCCCGCCGCCACCATGGCGATGCGGAGGAGCTGCTCCTGGAAGAGGGGGATCCCCAGGGTGCGGGCGAGGATGGGTTCGAGGCTCGGGTGGGGGTAGGTCACCGGCTGGCGGCCGGCCCGGCGTTCGAAGTAGGGGGTCGCGAGGTTGCCGACGATCGGCCCGGGCCGGATGATCGCCACCTGGATGACGAGGTCGTAGAAGTGCCTGGGGTGGTTTCTGGGGAGCGACGCCATCTGCGCCCGGCTCTCGACCTGGAAGACCCCCACCGTGTCCGCCTCCTGGAGCATTTTGTAGACCGTCGGATCGTCCGGCGGCAGGTGGGCGAGGTCGACGTGCACCCCCTCCCGGGTGCGGATCAGGGGCACCATCTCCTCTAAAGCGGAGAGCATCCCGAGCCCCAGGAGGTCGACCTTGATGATGCCTAAGTCGGCGCAGTCCTCCTTGTCCCACTGGACGACGACCCGGCCGGGCATGGAGGCGGGCTCCAAGGGGACCACCTCGTCGAGCCGGCCGGCGGCGATCACCATGCCTCCCGAGTGCTGCCCCAGGTGCCGGGGGAGGTTGTGGATGCGCTCCCAGAGCTTCGAGAAATGGCGCATCCGCGGCTCGTCGGGATCGAAGCCGGCGGTCTTGAGCTCGGCGTCGAAGAACTTGGGGTCGCCCCGCGAGGCGTCGTAGCTGAAATGGCCGAGCTGCTTGGCGAGCCGGTCGACCTGCTCGGGAGAGTAGCCGAAGACCTTCGCCACCTCGCGGGTGGCCGAGCGGTCGCGGTAGGTGATGACGTTCGCGGTCATCGCCGCGCCGCTCGGACCGTAGCGCCGGTAGACGTGCTGGATCACCCGCTCGCGCTGGTCTCCCGAGGGGAGGTCCAGATCGATGTCCGGCCACTCGCCGCGCTCTTCGGAGAGGAAGCGCTCGAAGAGGAGCTCCATCTTGACCGGATCGACGGCGGTGATCGAGAGGGCGTAGCAGACGGCGCTGTTGGCGGCCGACCCTCTCCCCTGGGCGAGGATGTTCTCCCGCTGGCAGAACTGGACGATGTCCCAGACGATCAAAAAGTAGCCGGCGAGGTTGAGCTTCTCGATCAGGTCGAGCTCTTTCTGGATCTGCGCCTGGGCCCTGGCGGTCAGCGGCCGGAAGCGGGCGCGGGCGCCGTTCCAGGCGAGGTGGCGGAGGTAGGAGCTGGGGGTCTCGCCGGGGGGGAGCGGGTACTCGGGGAAGCGGTAGCCCAGATCGGCCAGAGTGAAGTCGAGCTGGGCGGCGAGCTCACCGGTGGCGGCCAGAGCCTGGGGGAGGTCGGCGAAGAGCCGGGCCATTTCGGCAGCGCTCTTCAGGTGCCGCTCGCGGTGGGCGGCCAGGCGGCTGCCGGCGCGGTCGAGGTCGGTATGGTGGCGGATGCAGGTCAAGACATCGTGGAGCGACTTGTCCGCGCTCCGGGCGTAGCGCACCCCGTTGGTCGCGACCAAGGGAAGCCGGAGCCGCCGGGCGAGATCGATCAGAGCCTGGTTCCGGTGCTCCTCGTCGCGCAGCCGGTGGCGCTGGATCTCGACCTGAACCCGGCCGCCGAAGGTCGCCCGCATCCGTTCGAGGAAGCGCCGGGCGGGATCGGGCCCCTCTTCCGCCAGAATCCGCGCCAACGGTCCTTCGTCGCCGCCGGTCAGGCACCAGAGCCCCTCGGCGTGGGCCGAGAGCGTCTCCCAGTCGGTCCGCGCCGTGCCCTTGGGACGGCCCTGCGCCGCGGCGGTCAAGAGCTTGGAGAGGTTCTTGTAGCCCGTGCGGCTGGCGACCAGGAGGGTGAGGCGTTCGACCGATTGGCCCGCTTCCCCCGACTCTCCAAGCTCGCCCACCGGCGGGGAGACCTCCCCCTCGGGTACCAGCCCGAGCGGCCCGCGCCGGAGGTCCGGGAGTCCTGGCCGCGGCTCCAGAACGACCTCCGCTCCCACCAGGGCCTTGATCCCCGCCTGCTTGGCGGCCTGGTAGAAGCGGGGCGCTCCGTAGACCCCGTTGACGTCGACCAGGGCCACCGCCGGCAGCTCCAGGGCCGCCGCCTGCTGTACGAGGTCCTCGGGGAGGGAAGAGCCGCGGAGGAAGGAGAAGGCCGAGGCGGTGTGGAGCTCGATATAGGGGGGGTAGGGGGGGTGGGGAGCACCCCCGGAAGGACCGCTCTTCCGGGGCGCGTAGGTCCGCTGCTTCAGCTTCTCCTTGCGCGCCCCCGCAGAGAGGGGATGGTGCGGAAGGCTCGGGAGGTTCGGCCCTTGCGTCACCTCCCGAGTATAGCGTAATCAGAGCGTAACTATCTCCCCACGACGAACAGATGCCCGGCGTTCTGGGTGTAGATCTTGCCGTCGGCTCCGAGCGAGAGCGGGGTGTAGGCGGCGCCGATCGCCAGCTTCAGGAAGAGGTGGTCTTTCTGCGTCCCACCCTGGCGGATGGTGTAGAGGCCGCCGTCCTCGCTGTTGACGTAGACGACGCCGTTGCCGTCCACCGCCGCGTCGTTGATGCACCACTCGAAGCCGTCCGGGTGGTCGGAGACGCAACTGACCGTGTTGTCCGGATTGCGGGTGCAGCTCTCGGTATTGGTGCTCTGGAACTGCCACTCCGGAGTCAGGTTGGCCGACAGCTGGGTGATGTAGAACGCCACCGGATAGGCGGGGTTGTTGGCGTTCCGGTCCGACGGGCAGAAGGTCTCGTCGTCACAGTAGGAGCCGCTGTCGCCGTAGTGGTTCTCCTTGAAGAGGAGCGAGTAGGTGCCGTCGTGCGGCCAGATCGTCGGCGTCATGTCCCAGCCGAAGGGCCAGGCGCCCTCGAAGTTTCCCTGGGAGCTCCACTTCATCAGGTGTCCCTGGAAGTAGTTGTAGCGCGAGTAGGCGCCGTAGAAGATGCTGCCGTCGGGCGCCACCGCCGGCGTGGCGCTCGAATCGTCGGTGATCCGCCCCGCCCCCGGCCGGTTCTGCGACGGGTCGACGCCGTCGTGCGCCCCGGCGCGGCAGCCGCCGGGGGTGCCGGTGGGCGGGATCAGCACGTTGCAGCCGTCGTGCAGACGGTCGCGGAGCGAGGCCACCCACTGGGTCGTGAGGTCGGGATTGACGGCGATCAGGTAGCCATTGCGCTCGACGAAGTGGGAGGAGGCCACGGTGTAGAGGGTGCCGTTCGGCGCGATGCCGATCCCGGAGTTGAGGCCCGGCCGGAGCGAGCCGCAGGTCACCTGGGGCGGTACCGCGTTCGGCGAGGGTGGGAAGGGGAGGAGGGCGGTGTCGAAGGTCCCCAGACACTTGTCGGTGCCCTTGGGCGCCCCCGGGTTGAGCGCCGCGTAGGTCACCTTGCGGACGCTGCCGTCGGTCGCCACCTTGACCAGCCAGGAATTCAAGGCGTCGGCCGACCAGGCGTGGTTGTGGGCGAGCTTGGAGGCGTGATAGTAGACGTTCCCGGCGGCGTCCACCGCCGGCGGCCCGGAGAGGAAGATGTTCGGATCGAGCTGCGAGCCGAACGGGTTGAAGCGGGTGACGAGCGTGCCGTCATGCTTGGTGAGCTTGAAGAGCGAGCCGCCGAACCCGGGCACGTAGATGAAGTCGCCGGCGAGGACGGCATGGAAGACCGGTTCCCAGGCCGGGCCGGTCGCCTCGGTGCTGTAGGGCGCCGGCTTCCAATCGCTCGCGAAGCTCCATTCGGTCGCCAGGGCGCCGTGCTCCCAGTGCAGGCGCTTCTCGTTCCAGGTCTGGGTCTCCCAGTGGTCGAGAGTGGTGTAGGTGCCGCTCTTGAACTCCATGAAGACGTCGTCGCCGTCCAGGAGAGGCGACTGGAAGTGAGCGAGGAGGTCGGGCGACGCCAGGGGGTCCGCCTGCTCCTGCTGGACGAACGGGTCGTAGACGATGTCCTGGAGCAGGCGGCGGGCCGGCTGCCCGAGGGTCGAGACCGCCCCGGTATGCTGCGGGTTCCGGCCCCACTGGCCCCAATCCTGGGCCGAGGCCGCGAGGGCTGCCCCGAGCACTGCGACGGACAACACGAGCACTTTCCGCTTCATATCCACTCCTCCTCCCAGTCGCCTGGGATCGATGAAAAGCAGACCGACGACAGAGGTCGGCCGATCAGATCAGACCTTGAAGAGAGAGTGGGAGACTACGCCGCCACCCGGGAGGCGTCAATAGAAACCGAAAGTTACGAAACCGCGCCTCAGCCGAGCTTCCCGGGAGTGAAGGAAGGCGCATCGCTCGCCGGGAAAGACTCCTCGGACTCCTGGTCCACGAGATCGTCTTGGTCCCCTCTGGCCGGAGGGGCCGGCTCGCGCTCGGCTTCGCGATCGGCGCGATCCGGATGCCGCTCCTCTCGCGAATCCTCGCCCCAGTTCTTCCCCTGCCCCTCGCCCTCGTTCGCCATCCGTCCGTTCTGCCCGTCGCTCGCCATGATGAAATCCTCCTGCCGGCTATTCTGCCTGTTTTGGGCCACGGTTGCGCGTCAACTCGCCTTTCCCTTATTCTGCGACCCCATGATCTGCAACCGAATGAAGAGAGCGATCCCCATCCTCGGGTTCACCTGCCTGGCCTTCGCCGGTCTCGGCGCCGCCGCGGTCTCCCAGACGCCACCGGCGGGCTCCGCCCCCGCCACCCCGCCCGCCGCCGCCGCCCCCGCCCCCGCTGCTGCTCCGGCACCCCCGCCCTGCGCCGGGCCGGAGTTCCGTCAGCTCGACTTCTGGGTCGGCGACTGGAACCTCACTCACCGGGCGCGGACGGCGCGCGACAAGGACGAGTGGACGGACGGTACGGGGACGAACAGCGTCCGCAAGATCCTCGGCGGCTGCGTCGTCGAGGAGCACTTCGAGGACAAGGTCGGCGGTTTCAGCGGCCAGAGCGTCTCGATGTACAACCCGCAGCTCCACCAATGGCAGCAGACCTGGGTCGACGACGCCAACGGCTACCTCCTGCTGACCGGCGCCTTCGAGAACGGCCGGATGGTGCTGCAGACCCCGGTCGAGAAGAACGCCACCAAGCGGATGGTCTTCCACGACATCAAGCCCGACAGCTTCGACTGGGACTGGGAGAGCTCGATCGACGCCGGGAAGACCTGGGTCACGATGTGGAAGATCCACTACGCGCGGCGGAAGTAGGCGGAGCTTGACGATGACGACGCGAGCACCAGGAGCGCCACGACTGGACGGACGAGGAGATCGGCGCGGTCTACGGGGAGCCCTTCCCGGACCTCCTCTTCGCGGCCCAGGAGACCCACCGGCGGCACCACGACGCCGGCAGGGTCCAGCTCTGCACCCTCCTCTCGATCAAGACCGGCGGCTGCCCGGAGGACTGCGCCTACTGCCCGCAGAGCGCCCACTACGACACCCCGGTGGACGCTTCTTCCCTCCTCGATGTGGACGACGTCCTCGCCGCGGCCCGGGAGGCGCGGGAGAACGGCTCGACCCGCTTCTGCATGGGGGCGGCCTGGCGCCAGGTCAAGGACGGCCGCGAGTTCGAGGAGGTGCTCGAAATGGTCCGCGGGGTGCGCGAGCTGGGGATGGAGGCCTGCTGCACCCTGGGGATGCTCTCAGCAGGACCAGGCCCGGCGGCTCGCCGAGGCCGGTCTCACCGCCTACAACCACAACCTCGACACCGGCCCCGACTACTACGACCGGATCATCACCACCCGCACCTACGGCGACCGCCTGCGCACCCTGGAGCACGTGCGGACGGCGGGGATCTCGGTCTGCTGCGGCGGCATTCTCGGGATGGGGGAGAGCCTGGCGGACCGCATCGCCCTCCTGGGCGTCCTCGCCCGGATGGACCCGCACCCGGAGAGCGTCCCGGTCAACGCCCTCGTCCAGGTCGAAGGTACGCCGCTCGCCGATTCGGGGGTCCCGCCGGTCGATCCGATCGAGCTGGTGCGGCTGATCGCCACCGCCCGGATCGTGCTGCCCCGGTCCCGGGTGCGGCTCTCGGCCGGCCGCACCGAGATGTCGGTCGAGACCCAGGCCCTCTGCCTGCTCGCAGGGGCCAACTCGATCTTCACCGGCGAGCGGCTCCTGACCACTCCCAATCCGGGCGAGGACCACGACCGGGCGCTCCTCGCGAAGCTCGGGCTCCAGCCGCTCGCTCTATGAAGCCGCTCGCCGACGAGCTCGGCGAGCGCCTCGCCGGGCTCGCGGCGGCGGGGCTCTACCGCCGGCTCCTCCCCGCCTCCGGCCTCGACTTCGCCTCGAACGACTACCTGGGGCTGGGGCGCGATCCGGCCCTCCGTGCCGATCTCCTCGCCCGGCTCGCCGGCCCGCAGGAGCAAACGGAGCCCGTTCCGCTCGCCGCGCCGGCCTCGCGCCTCTTGGCCGGCACCCTTCCCGCCCACCTCGCCCTGGAGGAGCGGCTGGCGCGCTTCAAGGGGACCGAGGCGGCGCTCCTCTTCCCCAGCGGCTACCAGGCGAACGTCGGCCTGCTCTCCGCTCTCCTCGGCCCCGGCGACCGGGCGATCTCCGACGCCGCCAACCACGCCAGCCTGATCGACGGTCTCCGGCTCTCCGGCTGTGCCCGCCGGATCGTCCCTCATCTCGACTCGGGAGCGATCGAGCGCGAGCTGGCGACCGAGCACCCGGGAGGCCGCACCTTCCTCGTCACCGAGTCGCTCTTCAGCATGGACGGCGACGTCGCCCCCCTCGACCGCTATGCGGATCTTGGCCGAGCGCCACGGCGCGGCCCTCATCGTCGACGACGCCCACGCCACCGGCCTCTACGGCGAGGCGCGGGGCTCGGGGCTGGCGGAGAGCTTCGGGATCGAACGCCGGGCCCTCGCCCTCGTCTCCACCCTCGGAAAGGCCCTCGGGGCCGCCGGCGCTTTCGTCGCCGGGCCGCGGGTCCTGATCGACTATCTCGTCAACCGCTGCCGCTCCTTCCTCTTCACGACCGCCCTCTCGCCCCTCCTCGTCCACGCGACCGAGGCGGCGCTCGACCGGCTCGCGGCGGAGCCCGAGCGCCGGCAGCGGGTCTTCGCTCTCGCCGAACGCCTGCGCTCCCGGCTCCGGGCGAGCGGCCTCGACTGCCTCGCCTCCCAGGGTCCTCTGGTGCCGGTGATCCTGGGGGACAACCGGCGGGCGGTGGCGGTGGCGGAAGGGCTGGCCCAGCGCGGCTTCGACGTCCGCGCCGCCCGGCCGCCCACCGTGGCGCCGGGGACGGCACGGCTGCGGATCTCGGTCCATGCCGACCGGACGGAGGGGGAGATCGACGCCCTGGCCGCGGCGCTCCTCGCGGTGCTGGCCGAGCTCTCCGAGGAGGGGGGCGTTTGAGCCGCGAGCTGGCGGTCGTCGGCACCGACACCGAGGTGGGGAAGACCGTGGTCTCCGCGGTGCTCGCCGCCTCCTGGGCCAGCTCCTGGGCGGAGGGAGGTCGGGTCGCCTACTGGAAGCCGGTGGCGACCGGCGGCTACCCGGGCGATCCCGACCGGGACGCGGCGACCGCCGCCCGGCTCCTCGGACCCGGCGTGGAGATCCTCCCCGAGACCTACCTCTTTCCCGACCCTCTCTCGCCCCACCTGGCGGCGCGGCTCGCCGGGGCGGCGATCGATCCGGCCCGGGTGCTCGCCGATCTCGACCGGCATCGGAGCGAAGGGATCGTATTGGCCGCGACGATCGAGCGCTCGTCGTCGAGGGGGTGGGAGGGGTGCTCGTGCCGTTCACCGACGAGGGCTATCTCCTCGCCGACTTCCTGGTCGCGGCCCGGCTGCCCTGCCTGCTCGTCGCCCGGAGCACCCTGGGGACGATCAACCACACCCTCTTGAGCCTCGAAGCCCTGCGCGCCCGGAGCTTGCAGGTCGCCGGGGTGGTGCTCGACGGCCCTCCCAACCCCGAGAACCGGCGGGCGATCGAGCGCCTGGGGAGGGTCACGGTGATCGCCGAGGTTCCGCCGCTCACCCTCGACCGCGAGGGGATCGCCGCCGCCGCCCGCGCCTTCGATCCCGAGGGGCGGCTCTGGAGACTCCTGTCATGAACGATTCGACGACCCCCTGGACCGAGCTCGACCGCCGCCACGTCTGGCACCCCTACACCCAGATGCAGTCGGCGCCGCCGCCGCTGCCGGTGGTCCGCGCCTCTGGGGTCTACCTCTACCTGGCGGACGGCCGGCGCCTGCTCGACGCCGTCTCCTCCTGGTGGGTCAACCTCCACGGCCACAACCACCCGCGCTTGAATCGCGCCCTCGCCCGCCAGGCGGAGGAGGTGGCGCAGGTGATCTTCGCCGGCTTCACCCACGAGCCGGGGGCGCGTCTGGCCGCCGCCTTGGCCGAGCGGGCGCCCGGCCGGCTCCCCTGGGTCTTCTACTCGGACGACGGCTCGACGGCGGTCGAGGTGGGCTTGAAGATGGCCTGGCAGCTGTGGAAGAACCGCGGCGAGGAACGGCGCGACCTCTTCGTGGCCTTCGACGACGCCTACCACGGCGACACCTTCGGCGCCATGGCGGCTTCGGGGGTGGGCACCTTCCACGACCGCTTCTCGCAGCTCCTCTTCGCCGTCCGCCGGGCCCGGACCCCGGTCTCGGCGGCCCGCGGCAGCGCCTCGCCGTCGCTCGGAGAGATCCTGGAGCGGGAGGGGGAGCGGGTGGCGGGGGTGATCCTCGAACCGATGCTCCAGGGAGCGGGGGGGATGCTCGTCCAGCCCGCCGCCTTCCTCCGCGAGGTGCGGGAGGAGACGGCGCGAAAGGGCATCCCCCTGATCGCCGACGAGGTGCTGACCGGCTTCGGCCGCACCGGGAAGCTCTTCGCCTGCGAGCACGGTCCCATCGTCCCCGACATCCTCTGCCTGTCGAAGGCGCTGACCGCGGGCTACCTCCCCTTCGCGGCGACTCTCGCCTCCGACGAGATCTACCGCAGCTTCCTCTCCGACGACCGCACCCGGACCCTCTTCCACGGCCACTCCTATACCGGGAACGCCCTCGCCTGCGCCCTGGCGCTCGAAAGCCTCGCCCTCTTCGAGGAGGAGGACCGGCTGGGGCGGGTGGCGGAGCTGGAGCAGCTCTTCGCCGGCCGGCTCGCGCGGCTCCGCGAGCACCCGGCGGTCGCCCAGGTGCGGGGGATCGGCAGCATGGCGGCGGTCGAGCTTCGCCCGGCTTCGGAAGGGGGGTACCTGGATGCCTTGGGACCGCGCCTGGCAGAGGGGGCCCTCGCGAGGGGGGTGCTGCTCCGCCCGCTGGGCAACATCCTCTACCTCCTGCCGCCGCTCGTCATCACCGACGGGGAGGCGCATGGGGTATTCGATGTGATCGAGGAGCTGCTGGGGAGCGCGGAGAGCGGGCGGCCCTGAAACGGACGAGGGCGCCCCGTCGCGGGGCGCCCCGTCCTCTGCGGAGACTTTCCTACATCAGGTGCTTGGTGCCGCCCGGCTTGACGGTGATCCAGCCGCTGGGGCAGGTGCGGCCGTCCGGCACCCGGGTGCAGAAGCAGACGCTGGAGCCGCCGGAGTCGACGCTCACCGTCTGCTTGGGATCGAGGTTCACCGTCTGCTCCTTGGGCTGCCCCTCACAGTCACCTTCCGACCCGAAGCGGGTGTAGAGGGTAACGTGGTGGTTGCCGCTGTTGATGAAGGTCGCCCCCGAGCCGGCCGCCTCGGTCCCGCTCGGCGTTTCGGCCGCACGGGCCGCGGTGGCCATGGTGGCCGCAGCCAGGGCCAGGCCCGCGATCAGGCCCAACGTTTTCGACTTGCTTGAGATCCTACGCATTGTCTACCTCCTGAGTATGACGTCTTGAGGGTATGGGTGGCAGATGCGCACCATGCCGCCCCGCAGGGAGCGGCTACAGGTTACTAACGTGAGGGAGAAGCAAAGGTTGCGCCCTTCACGAGATCTTTGTGCGATTTGTAGAAATACGGCTAGAGCTGCGAGCGCAGCAGGCCGGCCGCATGCTCGAGGAGCCGCTCGGTCCGCGGCCGGCTTTTCCAGGCCGCGAGGGTGACGGGCCGCGAGCGCGCCCGGTCCTTTTTGAACTGCCGCACCTGCTCCTGGGCGAAGGCGGTGTCCAGGACGTTCAGGTTGGCCTCGTCGTTCAAGCGGAAGGAACGGCTGTCGATGTTGGTCGAGCCGACCGAGACCAGGCAGTCGTCCACCACCATCAGCTTGTTGTGGTAGAGGGTCGGCTGGAACTCGTAGATGGCGATCCCGGCCTCCAGGAGCGGACCCCAGCGCGAGCGCGACGCCTTCCGGGTGAACTCGGAGTCGGTCACCCGCCCCATCAGCACCAGCTCGATCTCGACCCCCCGCTTCCTTGCCGCGATCAGGGTGGCGACCGCCAGGTCGTCGGGCACGAAGTAGGGGTTGCCGATCCGGATCGACTTCCGGGCCGAGGCGATCGCCAGGAGGAACATCAGGCGGACGCTCTCGCTCCCCTGGCGGGGCGAGCTCTTGAACATCTGGGCGGCCACCGTCCCCGCCTCTTCCAAGGGGGGAAAATAGTCCTCGCCGTGGAGCACCTCGGCGCGGGTCTTCAGCCAGTTGTCCATGAAGGCAGCCTGCACGTCGGCCACCACCGGGCCCTCAATCTGGTAGTGGGTGTCGCGCCAGTGGTCCGGCGAATCGCCCTGGCCGTTCCACTCGTCGGCGATGCCCACCCCGCCGGTGAAACCGAGGCGGCCGTCGACGACCAGGAGCTTCCTATGGGTGCGGTTGTTGACCCGGTCCAGGTTGTACCAGCGCAGCGGATGGTAGTGCTCGACCTCGACCCCCGAGCGCCGCATCTCCTCGATCAGCTCCCCGTTCACCTTCTTGCTCCCCAGCCAGTCGAGGAGGACGTGCACCCTGACCCCGGCCTCGGCGCGTTCGATGAGCGCCGCCGAGAACTCGCTGGCGATCTTCCCCTCCCAGTAGATGTAGGTCTCGAAGGTGATCGTCCGCTCGGCGCCGCGGATGGCTTCGAGCATGGCGGGGAAGATCTCGTCGCCGTTGTGGAGGGCGGTCACCCGATTGCCGGTGACGATGGGCGGCCCGAGGAGATGGCCGATGCTGCGAGTGAACTGGCCGTCCGCCACCCCGAAGAGGGGGGCGATCCGGTGCTCGATCTTGGCCTCCCCCGAGGCGAGGTTGCGCAGGAGGAGGCTGACGAGGATCGTTACCGCCGACGACAGCAGGATCGCGATTACCAGGGCCATGTGGGGTTCCGTTTGGAACGTCCAGCGTTTGGCCTCGGCATTGTGCAAATTGCAAAAACTCTGCCGCCTGCGGTTTCATGCGCATGCTCCGCGACCTGCTCGTTCCCTGCTAAACTCCGGCGCCGTTCAGCGAGGGTCCCCCTGGGGACCGGGAGGTGGAGGTGAGGATCTGGCCGGGTGAGCCGTACCCCCTGGGCGCGACCTGGGACGGGACGGGAACAAACTTCTCTCTTTTCTCCGAGCTGGCCGAGCGGGTCGAGCTCTGCCTCTTCGACGACGGTCCGGAGGGGGGCGCCGAGCAGCGGGTCGACCTCCCGGAGGTGACCGCCCTCTGCTGGCACGGCTACGTCCCCCAGGTGGGGCCCGGCCAGCGCTACGGCTTCCGGGTCCACGGGCCGTGGGCGCCTGCCGAGGGGAAACGGTGCAATCCCGCGAAGCTCCTCCTCGATCCCTACGCCAAGGCGGTCGAGGGGGGGTCGTCTGGGACCCGGCGGTCTTCTCCCACCGCCTGGACGACCCCGAGGCGGCCTCCGACGCCGACAGCGCCGCTTTCGTCCCCCGCTCGATCGTCATCAACCCGTTCTTCGACTGGGGGACCGACCACCCGCTCCGCATCGCCGGGCCACGAGACGGTGATCTACGAGACTCACGTCAAGGGCCTGACCGCCACCCACCCCGGGGTGCCGCCCGAGCTCCGCGGCCGCTACGCCGGCCTCTGCGAGCCCGCCGTCCTCTCCCACCTGAAACGGCTGGGGGTGACGGCGATCGAGCTCCTCCCCGTCCACCAGTTCGTCCACGACGGGCGGCTCTCGGACCTCGGGCTCCGCAACTACTGGGGCTACAACTCGATCTCCTATCTGGCGCCGCACAACGAGTACTCCGCATCGGGGGAGCGCGGCCAGCAGGTGCAGGAGATGAAGCAGCTTGTGAAGACCCTCCACGCCGAGGGTTTCGAGGTGATTTTGGACGTCGTCTACAACCACACCGCCGAGGGCAACCATCAGGGCCCCACCCTCTGCTTCAAGGGGATCGACAACGCCGCCTACTACCGGCTGATGGCCGACCAGCCGGCCTACTACATGGACTACACGGGGACCGGCAACAGCCTCAACATGCGCCACCCGCACGTCCTCCAGCTCATCATGGACTCGCTGCGCTACTGGGTGCTCGACATGCACGTCGACGGCTTCCGCTTCGACCTGGCGTCGACCCTCGCCCGCGGGCTCCACGAGTGCGACCGGCTCTCGGCCTTCTTCGACCTCATCCAGCAGGACCCGGTGGTCTCCCAGGTGAAGCTGATCGCCGAGCCCTGGGACATCGGCGAGGGGGGCTACCAGGTGGGCAACTTCCCGCCCCTGTGGTCGGAGTGGAACGGCAAGTACCGCGACTCGGTGCGCGACTACTGGCGGGGCGAGGCCCAGGCCGTGGGCGACTTCGCCAACCGGGTGACCGGGAGCTCCGACCTCTATGCCCTGACCGGCCGGCGCCCTTCGGCCTCGATCAACTTCGTCACCTGCCACGACGGCTTCACCCTGAGAGACCTCGTCTCCTACAACGAGAAGCACAACGAGGCGAACGGCGAGGACAACCGAGACGGCGAGAGCCACAACCGCTCCTTTAACTGCGGCGTCGAGGGGCCGACCGACGACCCGGAAATCCGGGCGCTCCGCGGCCGGCAGGAGAGAAACTTCCTCGCCACCCTCCTCCTCTCCCAGGGCATCCCCATGCTCCTGGGGGGGGACGAGATCGGCCGCACCCAGAGGGGCAACAACAACGCCTACTGCCAGGACAACGAGATCTCCTGGTACGACTGGGGGGCGGTCGACGAGGAGCTCCTGGAGTTCACGGCCGGTCTCGTTCGCCTCCGCCGCGAGCATCCGGTCTTCCGCCGCCGCCGCTGGTTCTACGACCGCCCCCTCCACGGCTCGGAGGTGCGCGACATCGGCTGGTTCCGCCCCGACGGCGAGGAGATGTCGGCGGAGGACTGGCAGCAGGGCTTCGTCCGCTCGCTCGCGGTGTTCTTGAACGGCGCCGCCATCCCCGGCACCGACCGGCGGGGCGAGCCGGTCGAGGACGACACCTTCTACCTTCTCTGGAATGCCGCTCCGGAACCCCTCGTCTTCCGCCTTCCGGGCGGGGTGTGGGAGGGTGGCTGGAGAGAGGTTTTCGACACCGGGAAGCCGCGCTTCTCGGAGGGGGACGAGGTCAAGCGGGCAGGCGAGGAGGTCGCCGTGCCCGGCCGGGGGGTGGTGCTGCTGCTCAAGGTGGAGTAGCGAAACGGAGGCTCCGCTCTGTCGGGGAGGAGCCTCCGTCGGTTCCTCGGATACCGCTTGAGGGCCCTACCTCCCGCCGTCGGGATCGATCGTCAGGCCCTGGTCGAAGCGCGGGGTGTCCTGCTGGCTGTGAGAGGTGGCGGCCGCCCGCGGGGCGCCGTCCGGGTCGATGGTCAACCCCTGCTGTCCCCCGATCGCCATATAGAGGAAGGCCGCCGAAGCGAAGACGAGGGCAAAGAAGGTACGATTGAGGAACATGGCTCTCCCTCTCCTGTAGGGCAGGGCTCGACCTGGCGGAGATCGCCGGGCGAGCCTGTCTGCAAAAAAAGAGGTGCGCGCGGGCGGTTCGGGAGAGCATGCCATCCGAAGCTCCGGTCTCCATGCCGGAGTTTCATCCGGAAGGAGGGGACCCTTGGCCGAGGACCATCACCCGCTTTTCGTCGCCGATCTCGCTCGAAATCCCGGGGAGCGCCCAGAGCCGGCGGAGCTCCTGGCGCGGCTCGCCGCGCTCTCCCACCCCGAGCGGGTGCGGGCCGTCGAGCACGACGCCCTCTTCCACTCCGCGGACCTCTGCCGGCTGCTCCTTAAAGAGAGCCGCCGGGCCAACTTCCTCGACAGCTCGCTCGCCCTCGACTGGGCGAGCCTCGCCGTCCGGATCGCCGGGCATCTGGAGCCGTCCCCGGAGCTGCGCGCCGAAGCCCTGGCGGTCCTCGGCAACGCCTACCGGGTGATCGGCGAGCTGCGGGCGGCGGAGGAGTCCTTCCTCTCGGTCGAGGAGCTGCTCCTCCTTCCGGCGGTGGCGACCCCGGGGCTCCGCGCCGAGGTGCGGAGCCTCCTGGCCTCGCTCCGGCTCGCCCAGCGGCGGCTGCCGGAGGCGCGCGAGGAGATCCGCCGGGCGCTCGCCCTCGCCGCAGAGTTTGCCGCCGACCGCCACCAGGTCGGGAAGCTCCAGTTGAAGGAGGCGAAGATCGTCGAGGAGGAGGGGGACCTGGCGGCGGCCGCCGACCTTCTCGGCACCGCGGCGGGGACGATCGATCCGTCGACGGAGCCCGAGCTCTACCGGATCGCCCGCTTCAACCTCCTCGGGGTCCTCTTGAGGCAGGGCCGGCACGAGGCGGCGGCGGAGCTCTTCCCGGCCGTCGTCCCGCTCTTCGCGGGCGAGCCGGCCGAGTCGACCCACCACCTCCGGCTGCGCTGGAGCGCGGGGCTGATCGCCCGCGGCTTCCATCGGCTGGACGAGGCCGAGGCGGCGTTCCTCGCGGTCGAGCAGGAGTTCGTCCGCCGGCAGATGGGCTACGACGCCGCCTTGGTCGCCATCGACCTCGGCCTGGTCTACCTGGAGACCGGCGCGGTCAAACCGCTCCGCCGGCTCGCCGCCGAGCTCCTCCCCATCCTCGCCGCCAGGGATCTCTCGAAGGAGGCCTTCGCCTGCCTCCTCCTCTACCAGGACGCCTGCCAGTCGGCCAAGCTGACGTCGCGGCTGGCCCGCGAGCTCGCCCGCTTCATGCTGGAGGACCGGCGCCGGTCCCCCGCGCTCAAGGTGGCCTTCCGTCCCGGAGAGGTGGGGGAGGACGTTTTTGATACGCAGTTTCTGTGACGGATAAGTGGAGGAGCCGAGTTTCCTCGACGGTTCCGCTTATACGACAGACTCTCCAACGTTGACGCTGATCCTGAAGTATCGTAGTGTGCCTGCAAGCCGACGAGGATCGGCTCCTGCATGGGCGACACGACTCACCTGATGCCACGCAAAGGGTCTAACCAACGCACCCACGCGGAAACCCATGGTGCCGAGCGCGGGCTCAACCGCTTCGAGGGGTTCAGCGACGCGGTTTTCGCAATCGCCCTGACCTTGCTGATCGTCGAGATCAAGGTCCCTGGATCTCCCGATGGCCCGCATGGCTACAGCGATCTGGCAAGGGCCATGGCCGAGCAGTGGCGCGAATATCTCGCGCTGGTTCTCTGCTATGTCGTGATCGGCGCCTACTGGCTGCAGCACCATTATTCGGGCCGCATCTACGCGAAGACCGATCACTGGTTCGGCGCGATCAACCTGTTGTTCCTGCTGGCCATCGTCGTCATTCCCTATCCAATCCGCGTCTGGTGCTTCCACCTCGGCACGGGCTTCGAGCCGGTCGCGTCGGTGACCCTGGTTGCCGGCCTCGCCCTGACCGCCTGCACCTGGATGGCCAAGTGGTTTTACGGAAGGTCGGGCCGCCGGGTGATGGACGAACGGCTCGCACCCGATTTCCTCCAGCAGATGACGCGCCGCTACGGCATTGCGACACTGATCCAGATCGCTGCAGTGCCGGTCGCCATCGCGGCGCCGCGCGTCGGAGTGGCCATCGCGCTGCTGTGCGTCGCCTTCTTCCTGCTGCCGCAGCCCAAGCCGCGCTACAAGCCCGGAGAGGAGCCGACCGAGGCTGAGAAATCGAACGAGTAGCTATGGGGCGAATGAACCTTTTCTAGAGCTGGGAGCACTCCCGCCTGACGAATCGCCTGCGCTGTCCCGCATCGCCGTCGAGCATGACCGACCGCGACCTCCAGGCGATCTACGAGTACCTGCGGGCGATCCCGTCCGCCGAGCCGGGAACCTAGCCGTCCGTCACGGCTGAATTGATGGTTAGGTAGCGAAATCTTTCCGGCGAAGGGTTCCTCCCCCCTGGGCGGGCGGTGGTTGGGTCAGGGGGAGGACAGGAGGGAGGCGCCACGCGGGCACCAACCTCCCCTCTCAAGCCCGCGGCGTTATCCCTCCCTCCTCCGGCCACGGCGTCGACTGCCCTTCCACGACGGCACCTGCCTCCAAAGCGCGGCACGGTCCGCCCGGGGCGGGCTGCCACGCCCTGCCAACGCCGAGATGCAGTCCTGCCACAAATCCCTCGCCATCCCCGGGGAGAACGCTGGTCGCGGCGGGTGGTATGGTCCTTGCCTTACCCTGCTCCAGCCGTTGTCCAAAAACGTTTCTTTCAGGGAGATCAGACCATGCCAACTCTTACCGAGCCAACCACTGTCGACCTACTGGTGCCACCGATGCTCCAGACCACGCTGCCGGCCGTAACCTACGATCCGACGAATTTTCAGATCACGGCATACCTGATCGTTTCTGCCTGCACGTCCGATCCGAGCGGGCTCTGCGTCCAAGCTCCGATGATCGCTGTCCCTCAATCGGCACCGGCTTCTCCTCCTTGGACGGTGCTCTGGAAAGCTGTGCCTGGAAGCGGTCTCAGCTCGGCGTTTTTCGATGTCGGTAAGGGGAAGGCGCAAGTGCCTGCCCCGGACAACAAGCCTCCTTCCGTCACCATTGATCTTCCGACAACGGAATTAGCTTCGAACCAGTTTGCGGTTACGATTCGGAACCTGAATCAAACCGCGGCCTCATTCACATATCTCGTTCACGTATGCGGCCAGCCCAACGGCCCCACCAAATCGCTGCTCACGAGGAAACATGACCCGACGATCGTCGTAACCATGGAACCGATGGGTTAGCGGGTGCGGGTCAAGGCCTTGAAGGCGGGCTCTTTGCGCAGCGGGTCGAAGAAGGGGAGGGCGAACCAGTTGGCGTCGACCTTCTGCGCCGCGGCCTGGCGGGCATAGTAGAGGGCGGAGCCGTTGTCGCCGATGACGACGTAAACGACCGCGGCTTCATAAGAGAGCCAGCCGTTGTTGGGGGTCAACCGCAGGGCCTCCTGGAGGGCCGCCAGGCTCTTCTCGGTTTCGCCTACATGGGCGAAGGCCTGGGCCTCGACGGCGAGCAGGTTCCAGTCGCCGGGAGTGGTACGGCGAGCGGCGGCCTCCGCGATGCCGGCATAGAGCTTTCGGGCTTCCGCCGGCCGACCGAGGAAAGAAAGGCAGTCCGCGAGGTTGAGAGCGGCCGAGGGGTCCTCCGGCCGGAGGGCCAGAGCCCGCCTCAGGACGGCCTCGGCCTCGCCGTACCGGCGCAGGAGCAGGAGGTTGGCCCCGAGGTTGGTCAAAGACCCGATCCCGGGGTCCCTCTTCACGGCCTCTCGCAGCAGCGCCACTGCGCGCTCGGGGTTGCGCAACAGCTCGATCTGGACGAGCATGGCGAGCCCTTCGGGGTTCCCCGGCGAACGGGCCAGGAGCTCCTCAGCGTGCCGGCGGGCGTCGTCGAAGCGGCTCTGGCGATACTCGGCGTTGGCGAGCGAGAGCAGGTTCATCCAGGAAGGCTGGAGGTGGACGGCGGACGCCATCAGCTCCAGCCCCTCCGCCGGCCGGCCCCGGCTCTCCGCGAGCATGCCACGCGCGAGCAGGCTGCCGGCCGGATCGATCTCCTGAAGCTTCGCGAGGGCGGCCTCGGCCGCGTCTAAATGGCCCGCCGCCATTTCCAGCTCGACGCGGCCTTCCACGGGCCGCGGGTCCCCCGGCGCGATCCGGCTCGCGTCCTCGACCGCGGCCAGGCCGCGCGCGAGGTAACGGGAGTCGCCCGTCTCGTTGTACCGGCGGCGGGCGACCTTCGCCTCCTGGGTATAGGCCTCGACGAACGACGGGGCTCTCGTCCGCAGCTCGTCCAGGCGGGCGAGGACGTCGTCGCTCGCGCCTTCCCGGGTGAGCCGCCGCTTGAGATCGAGAAAGGTCCGGTAGTCCTTCTCCTCGATCGCGAGCTCCAGGCGGGGAATGCGCAGCCGCCGGTCGCCGTAGCCCTGCCGGAGCGCGGCGGCGACGACGTCGGCGAACAGCCGGGGGTGAGAGGGGAGCGCCTGCAGAGCATCCGTCCATAGGACCCGGCCGTCCTGCCCGCCCAGGCGCCGCAGGCTCACCTGGCAGAGATCGCCGGCGCAGTCGGCCCGCGAGGTAATGACCTCCCCGGCGGCCACGGCCCGGGCCACGGCCGAAGGCGACCCTTGGACGGCGTTGACCTTGTTGACGTCCAGCCCGGCCAGGCCGTCGAGAGCGGCGACGGTGCGGAGCAGGGAGGCCTGGAGGTTGGCGAGGACCCGCGCCTGGTCCTCGGGGGAGAGCGAGCCGGCGATCTCCGGCTTCAAGACCGCCACGTAGAGGGGAGGCACCGGCTTGCGGGTCAGCCGCCAGAAGGTGACGGCGAGGACCAGCAGGAGGGCTACGCTGGCGATGCCGGCGATGCCGCCGATGCCGCCGATCGCCCAGGCCCGCGTCCGGCGGCGGGGAGACGGTGCCAACCCGCCAGACCCGCCAGAGCCCGAGCCGGCCCAGAGCCCGGAGGCCTGGAGCTCGGCGACGACCGCGGCGGCCGAAGGCCGTTCCCGCGGCTCCTTGGCGAGACAGCGCGCCACGATCGCCTGGAGGACGGCGGGCACCTCCGCGTTCCCCGCCACGAGCGGCTGGGGGCTTTCGTAGAGGATCGAGTGGACCATCCCCTGCCGTTCGCCGCCGAAGGCTCGCCGGCCGGCGAGCATCTCGTAAAGCACCATGCCCAGCGCCCAGAGGTCGGCGGCGGTGCCGACGCGCAGCCCCTTGAGCTGCTCGGGCGCCATGTAGGCGGCAGTGCCCACCGCGATCCCCTCCTCGGTGAGGGCGCCGGAGTCGACCCAGCGGGCGAGGCCGAAGTCGAGGAGCTTCACCCGGCCGTCCGGGAGCACCATGACGTTCTCCGGCTTGAGGTCCCGGTGGACGATGCCAGATAAGTGGGCGGCGGCGAGAGCCGAGGCGAGCTGGCCGGCGATCGCCGCCGCCTCGGCGCTTCCGAGGCGCCGGTCCGGCCGCCCGGCGAGGAGCTGGGCGAGCGTCGTGCCGTCGTAGTAGGCCATGGCGAGAAAACGCTGGCCCTCGTGCTCGCCGATCTCGTAGATGGTCCCGATGTTCGGGTGGTCCAAGGAGGCCGCGGCCTGGGCCTCGCGGCGGAAGCGGGCCTCGTCGGTAGGGCGCGCATCGCTCCGCTCGCGGAGGAACTTCAAGGCGACCTCCCGGCCCAACTCGACGTCCTGGGCGAGATAGACGACGCCCATGCCGCCGCGGCCGAGGGGGCGGAGCAGCCGGTAGTGGGAGATTTGGGAGAGCTGGGAGAGCTCCCGGATCGCGCCGGGCTCCAGCAGCGGCGATCGGGAGCCACGAGGGCCCGCCGGGGCGTCTGCCGGCGGCGGGCTTGCGGGCAGCGTAGGGTTCGACGAGGTGGACAGGTCGGCGCCGCAGGCCGGGCAGTGGCTGTCGAATTCCGAGTAGGTCCTGCCGCAGGAAAGGCAGAGGAGCACCTCCATCTATGGCTCCTCCCCCCGGGCCTCGGCCGGGGCGCCCAGGGTGCCCAGCACCGGGCGGTGGCGCGCGAGAAGCTTCTGCAGATAGGTACGGTGGAGCCCCGCCTCGCGAGCGGCGCGCGAGACGTTGCCGTCCGAGCGCCGCATCAGCTCGACCAGGAAGCGCTGCTCGACCGCTGCCACGCTCGCCTCCCGCGCCGCGTTCAACGTCTCGCCCGTCAGCGCGGAGAAGACCGGCTCGGCTCCGGCATCCCCGGCATTCGCGGCATCCGGTGCCATGCCCGCGATCTCCGCCGGCAGCAGATCGACGTCCAGCTCCGGACCGCGGGCGAGCAGGCAAACCCTTTCGATCGCGTGCGCCAGCTCGCGGACATTGCCCGGGTACGAATAGGCCTGAAGCGCCCGCTCGACCCGTGGAGCGAAGCGCGGCCTCTCCCCGGGTCGCCGCCATTCCAGGCGCAGGAAATGATCGGCGAGGAGCAGCACGTCCCCCCGGCGCTCCCGGAGCGGCGGCAAGGTCAAATCCAGCACCTTCAGCCGGAAGTAGAGGTCTTCCCGGAAGCTCCCGGCGCGCGTCATCTGTCGCAGGTCGCGATGGGTGGCGGCGACGATCCGCACGTCGACTTTCTCCGTGCGGTCGGAGCCCAGCCGCTGGATCTCGCCGAACTGGAGGAAGCGCAGCAGCTTGGCCTGGGCCTCGATGGGGATCTCGCCCACCTCGTCGAGGAACAGGGTGCCGCCGTGCGCCGAGGCGAGCCGGCCGGGACGGTCGCGCTTGGCGTCGGTGAACGCTCCGGCGACGTGACCGAAGAGCTCCGATTCGAGGAGCGTTCCCGGCAGGGCCGAGCAGTGGACGGTGACGAACGGCCGGCCCCGGCGCGGGCTGTTGACGTGGAGCGCCCGGGCGATCAGCTCCTTGCCGGTGCCGGTCTCGCCGAGGACGAGGATGGGGGCGTCCGCCCCGGCGACCTGGGCGACGACGCGCAGGAGCTCCATCATCCGAGGATCGCGGCTGACGATCCCGGCGAAGTCGTGCTGGGCGAAGAGATCGCGCTCCAGGCTGCGATTCCTCCGCAGCAGCTCCTCCCGGTCGCTCGCGCGTTTCAAGAACAGGCCGGCGATCTCCGCCAGCTCTGAGAGGAAGGCGCGGCTCTCGGGAGTGAAGCTGTCGACGCGCTCGCGGTTTTCGAGATAGACGACGCCGTAGATCTCGCCGTCATAGCGCAGCGGCGCCACCAGCACAGAGCAGCGGCCGATCACCAGACCGCTCTCCTCGGAAGCGAAGCGGGGGTCCTCGATCAGATTGGGCAGATAGAGAAGTGCGCCGGTGGCGATCGCCTCGCGCACGAGGGTACGGCTGAACCGGCGGGCGAGGTCACTCTGCCGGCCGCGCTCCAAGCCGACCTCGAACTTCTGCTGGTAGGAGCCGTCTTCCCGGACGACGACGAAGCCCGTCTCGGCGCCGCACTGGAGGACGATGCGCCGCAGGAGGACCTCGGGGGCCCGCGCCGCGTCGTCCTCGGCCAGCAGGAGCTTTGAGATCGCATACAGATCCTCGTAGAGCACTCTCTCCTGCCTCCAATTGGTGACACCTGCCTCCGGGAACAGGCAGAGCTTAACCGATTTGTGGGCCGATGTCTTGCGCGAAGGCGAAAGCTGGTCTTTTGGGGTGGACCGCGCCCGTGAGATCGGGAGAAGGGAGGGAGACGCCGATCTTGCGTTCGTCGGTGCAATGGCAAGGATATCGGGAAATCAGTGGGCAGGTCGCCGTGGGCGCGCTGCCTTCGTCGAGCGGCAGTGCTCGGCCTGAAAGTGGCTCCAAAGCTTGGAATATAAAGGCTTTTCTGTGTCAGCCCTCACCTGGCAGGAAGGTTGCTCTATAGGCTGATGTCGGCAACAAGATCGGGCGGCTTGCGGCTGGATCAACCAGCCACTTCCGGACCGGGCGGGCGTACCGCTTGGAGGAGTCCGGGGTCCATTCAGGATCGCCACCTCAACCTCTTGCACGAAAGGAAAACGAATCATGGCGACGTTAAGTGAAATCTGTATCGCGGACAGCGCGTTGGCGACGGGCCTGGGGGAAAATGCCGTCCAGTACAATGACCTGTACTTTCGCGCCAACCTCGGCGATACCGGCACGGTGCCGGCGACGGGATCGCTCAGCTCCTCGCCGGACATCATCCCCTTCGGCACGGCGCCGACGACCAATCCGAAAAAGTTCTTCACCGACAATTACAGCAAGGACGTCGGCAAGGACCTGATCGCGCGAGCGCCGAACTACCTCTACCTGCGCGCGAAGAATCTCAAGAACGGCGCGCAGACGGGGACGATCCAGCTCTACTACACCAAGGCCTCACTCCTTCTCTATCCCAGCCTCTGGCAGCAAAACGCCATCCAGACGTCGAGCGGGGCGTCCTCCGTGCCGGTCTCGGCTGCCGCCCTGGGTGGCATCGCCGTGACGGAAGACCCGTTCACCTGGAAGCCGGAGCTGATCTCCGGGGATCACTACTGCCTGATCGGTCGGGTGGTGACCGCGGACCATCCCAACCCGATCCCGCAGACGGGCCGCATCAGCGACTTCGCGGCCTACATCGCGAACAACCGCGGCATGGGCTGGAGAAACATCTCTGTCGTCGATGCCGGAAGCCCCACCTTCAGCATGTCGGTCGGTTACGAGCAGGGCACGGAGCACGCTGACATGTTCGTCGCCATCCGGGCCAAGGGCGTCCCGGCCGGGGCCGAGGTGGCCTTCTCGTGCGCCACTCCCGGGCCCGACCCGCTGATCAACATGGGCCGCTTCCGGTCCGAAGGCAAGGATTTCCTGGTCGGTCTCCCGACCAAGATCCCGGCCGGCTTCAAGTCCAACATCACCTATTCGTATTGGAGCAACGGCACCGTTCCCAAGCCGGGCTGGGAAGTCTCGCTGGTCGTCTTCTACTTCGCGCCGCCGGCCCATCCGGCCTATGCTCACGGGATTTCGCTCGATCGGCTCGGGCTCCGCGGCGAGGCGCTCGCCGCCGCCGGTCCGGTCAAGGCGATCGTCGTCGGCTCCCACAAGATGCAGGCGAAGTAATCCCCTTCACCCCGGAGAGCCGATCTCCAGCCAGGCCGCTCCTCCTCCTCCCGCCGTGCCGGGAAGGAGGAGCGGCACCACCCTTTCGCCCCGGTTCGAAACGTTTTTATCCGGGACCTCCACCCATGGCGGGCGAGGAGCTTCTCGACCCGCGCCCGCGCCGAGAGAGAGGCCGGCGGTCCTCTCGACGTACCGGGACCGCCCCGCCGCCGAGAGCGGCGCCTTGACCACCCAGCCCGTGGCTCCAGAGATCCCGAATCCCGAGGTACGAGGTGCCAGGCGATTCGCACGGCTGCGCTCCCGTCGGAGGTGCGGGGGCCAGGACAAGGTCTGTACCCCGCGTGGTACCCCCCTCCTAGTCCTCCGACGTTGACGCGGCTACGGGTAACCAGTAGTATGGTGACGGTGAACTAGGAGTGGAACACCGCGAAGGCCATTGAGAATCGCCGAAGACACGGCATCGATTTTGGGGACGCCATTGCTGCTGTCGAAGATCCGAACCGGCTCGAGGAAATCGACGACCGCTTCGAGTACGGCGAGGAACGGACGCGGGTCATCGGCATGACAATCCACAAGATCCTTTTCGTCATCACGACCACACGCGGCGACGACGTGTGCCGCATCATCTCCGCCCGGAGGGCCACGCGACATGAGCAAGCGAGATCCTACACGGAGGACCGTGAAACCTGGTGATACGCCGCCTCGCGGCGACACCGATTGGGCTGGGGTAGACGCTATGACGGAGGACGAGGTGCTCGCTGCGGCGCTGGCCGATCCCGACGCCCAGCCCCTTGGCCCGGAGGAGCTCGCGAAGATGCGCCGGGTCTCCCCGGTGAAGGCACTGCGAGAGCGGCTCGGCATGACGCAGGTGGAGTTCGCCGAAGCCTTCGGGTTGCCCGTCAGCACACTCCGGGATTGGGAGCAGCGTCGGAGCACGCCGGACGCTCCGGCCAGGGCTCTCCTGCGAGCCATCGAACGCGAGCCGGAGACAATGCGGCGGTTGTTGTCTCGGGCCGCTTAACCGGTGACATAACACGCCCGCATCATTGGGTCGAGGGGAGGGGGGCGCCTCGCCAAGGGTACAACCTTCCTGCCTCCGGACGCCGTTCGGAAGCTCCCGGACGCCGTTTGGAACCCTCCGGACGCCGTTCAGAACCTCCCGGACGCCGCTGGGAAGCTCCCGGACGCGGTTCGGAACCTCCCGGACGTGGTTCGCAAGCTCCCGGGCGTGGTTCGGAAGCTCACGGACGCCGTTCAGAACCTCCCCGACCCGTTTGAGAAGCTCCCGGACGCCATTTGGGCCCTTCCGGATCGCTTTTGGAGCTTCCCGGAGCCCGTGAAAAGTCCTCCGGATCTCGTGGAAAGTCTTTGGGAACCCGTGGAAAGTCCTCAGAAACCCGTGAAAAGTCTTTTTTCACTCGTGGAAAGTCCTCGGGAACTCGTGGAAAGTCCTCAGAAACTCGTGGAAAGTCCTCGGGAACTTGTGGAAAGTCGTCAGAAACTCGTGGAAAGTCCCCAGAAACTCGTCCGGGAGCTTCTAAAACCCGTAGAAAGCCTGTGTCCGAAGCTACGCCGCCCGCCCGGGGTCGAGCGGCACGCCGGTGAAGCGGGTGAGGTCGGACTGCGGGGACCAGCGGCTGCCGTCGGGGAGGACGGTCTCCGGGCTCCAGAGGGCGAGGTTCAAGATCGCGTCGTGGAGATTGGCGCCGTCCAGGAAGGCTCCCCGGAGATCGGCGCGGACGAGGTTCGCTCCGGTCAGGTCGGCGCGCAGGAGGTTGGCGCCCTGGAGCCGGGCGCCGACCAGGTTGGCGCGGGTGAGGCGGGCCCAGCGGAGGACCGCCCCGTCGAGCTTGGCCTCGCTCAGGCCGGCGCCCTCCGCGTTCACCCAGCGGAGGTCCGCCCGCTCCAGGTTGGCCCGGAACAGCTGGGTCCCCTGGAGGGCCGCACCCTCCAGGCAGGCGCCACCCAGGTCGGCACCGTTGAGCGTGGCGCCCTGGAGCTCGGCGCCGCCCAGGTTCGCCTCGCGGAGGTCGGCCTTCAGCAGCCGCGCCCCCTCCAGGCGCGCGTCTTTGAGGTTCGCCCGCTTCAAGTTGGCGAGCTCCAGGTTGGCCCCCTGGAGCGCGGCCCGCGACAGGTCCCCCTCTTCGAGCAGCGCCTCGTAGAGGTCGGCGTGCTGGAGATTGGCGCCGTTGAGCTTCGCCCCTCGCAGGTCGGCCTCGCGGAGGCTCGCGAGCTCCAGGTTGGCCCCCTGGAGGCTGGCGTTCTGGAGGTGGGCCTTGAACATCTGGACCTGCCGGAGGTCGACGCTGAAGAGGCTCGCCTCGCGGAGGTCGGCGCGCGACAGGTCGGGGTTCTGCCGGGCCCAGAAGCGGGGCCAGCTCCGCTGGCGCTGGGAGCGGACGTAGTGCATCACCTCCGAGGTCTGGACGCGCTCGTGGACGAGCCGCAGGCGCACCTGGTGCAGGCGCTCCCGCCCGGCCTTCTGGCGGTCGAGGAAGGAGTTCCCCAGGATGCCGAGGAGGCCGCCGAGGAATCCGAAGGTGCCGCCGATCAGCACTCCGTAGTAGGAGTCGGGGATCCCCATCGCATCCTCTAGAGGTGATAGCGGGCGGCGGCCTGGCGGAGCCGCTCCGCGAGGCTCTTGAGGTCGGCGTCGGCGGGGGCGGGGATCGCGTCGAGCCGCTCGCCGGCCACCTTGACGCAGGCGGCGAGCTGGCCGAGCTGGCCGACGAGCCCGTCGATGCGCTTGCCGAGCTCGGCCAGCTGAGGGTCCGGGTCGCCGCTCTCGGCCGGCCGGAGGCGGTGGGCGAGGTCGCCGCGCTCGACCCCTTCCAGGAACTGGAGGTACTCGGCGATCCGGTGGTCCAGGGCCTGGCGGCCGGCGACCTCCCGGTCGACCACCTGGCGGACCGTGGCGCACATCCCCACGAAGGACTCGGCGAGCTGGCCGACCTCGTCGTCGCTCTCGATCTTCACCCGCGACGAGAGATTGCCGGCGGCCATCTCGGTCGCCGCCGAGGCGAGATTGCGGATCGGGCGCAGAACCGTGCGCTGGGCCCGATAGTAGATGAGGCCCCCGGCGACGAAAAGGATGGCGGCGAAGGCGCTCACCTCCTGGAGCGAGCCGGCGTCGACCTGGCGCAGGCGGTCGGTCATCGGGACGGTGATGGCGAGGCTCCCCATGACGTCGCCGAGGACATAGTTGCGCTTCGGGCTCTCCGGCAGGGCGTTGTGGCAGGTGACGCAGGACTGGGCGTTGGCGATGTCCGGCACATAGAGGGTGTAGTAGGTACCGCCGCCGGCAGCCACCTTGTGGTCCTGCGGCTTGACGTCCCGGAAGTTGACCTTCATCAGCTCGCGCTCGGCATCGTCGCGCGGCCCCTTTCGCGGATTGACCGGAAAGAGGCTCAGCATGGCGAGCTTGTACTCCGTGCTGGTGGCGGTCGCGCTCAGATCGTCGGAGACCTCGCGCACGAACGTCGTCGGCAGGGGGATGGCGAGCCGGCCCGGCTCCCGGTAGTGGTTGGTGACCTCCAGGTGCACCTGGTTGGCGACCGGAACGACCCGCTGGGTGTAGTAGCGCCGGTCGGCGGTCACCTGGCGCTGGATGGCTTCCGCCACCAGGCGCGCCTCGTGATAGGCGGCTTCCAGGCGCCGCTCGTAGGTGACGTAGCTGAAGGCGGCGAGGAGGACGAAGGAGACGGCGGCGATGGGGACCAGGAGCTTCCGGGCGAGGCTCCCGGGCTGGTGCGCGCGGGCCGCGCCCTTGGGCGTACCTCGCCCGCGCACCGGTGACGGCTTCGGCGTTTCCATGAATCTCTAGCCCACTCCCCCGCCGGACATCCAGCGGTCTGTTGAGTTGATCCTCGGATTATAGGTTCGGCCGCCGGATAGAGGGGACGGACGGAGGACCAAAAGAGATCCATCCCCTGCACTGGGTCCGCTCGAACCTGCGGGCGGTCTCCTTCGGGCGCTTCGCGCAGCCAGCCTGTGCCCAGAATGGGTATCGGCCGTCCTCGGATTCAACCGGACCCAGTGCCCCCATCCCGGGCATGGGTGCGCTGGCAGTGCCGCCGGAGATACAATCCCCCCGCCATGAAGACCTTCCTAGAAGAGCGCCGTGACAAAGTCGCCCAGGCCCTCCACCTGGCGGACGAGATCGTCCTCGTCGGAGCGGGCCCCTACCTGTCGATCCCCGGGGGGGCCGACCAGACCTACCCCTATCATGCCCACAACGAGTACTTCTACCTGGCCGACCGCGACCGGCCCAGCGCCGTCGCCGCCTTCGATCCGCGCGAGGGCTGGGTCGACTTCGTCCCCGAGGTGACGGAAAAGGAGAAGGTCTGGGTAGGCGACCAGCCGGGCGAGGGGACGCCCCTGACCGAGCTCGAACCCTGGCTCGAAGCCCGCCGCGGGCGGCCGGTCGTCCAGCTCGGGACCCCCGTGCTCCTCCCCCCGGGGGTCTTCGGGGATGCCGAGAAGAGCGAGCACCTGCGCGAGCGGCTGCTGCACGCCCGCCGGCCCAAGGACGACAACGAGCTCGACCGGATGCGCCGGGCGGCGGCCGCCTCGGCGGCGGGATTCGCCGCCGTCCGCCCCCTGATCCGCCCCGGGGTCACCGAGCGCCAGCTGCAGATCGAGCTCGAGGTCGCCTTCTTCCGCGCCGGGGCCGACCGGACGGCCTACGAGAGCATCGTGGGGAGCGGGCCGAACTCGGCCATCTTCCACGTCTCCCCCTCGTCGCGGCAGCTCAATGCCGGCGAGCTCCTCCTGATCGACGCCGGGGCGGAGGTGGAACGCTACGCCTCCGACGTCACCCGGACCTATCCCGTCGACCCCACCTTCACGCCCATGCAGCGCGACGTCTACGCGGTGGTGCTGGCGGCCCAGAAGCGGGCGGTCGACAAGTGCCGGGCGGGCAAGGAGTTCAAGGAGCTCCACCTCGAAACCGCGGCCGACATGGTGCGGGGCCTGGTCGATCTCGGGGTGATGCGCGGCGACCCGCAGACGCTGGTCGACGAGGGCGCCTACGCGCTCTTTTTCCCCCACGGTCTCGGCCACCTGCTGGGCCTCGGAGTGCGCGACGCCTCCGGGCTCTACCCCGGCCGCGAGCGCGACACCCGGCCGGAGCTCGAGACCCTCCGTCTCGACCTGCCGCTCGAGCCCGGCTATGTGACGACGATCGAGCCCGGCCTCTACTTCAGCCCCGTCCTCCTCAACAGCCGCGAGCGGCGGGAGCGCTTCAGGCAGCAGGTCGACTGGGAGAAGGTCGACCGCCTGCTCGCCGGCGGCGAATTCGGCGGCATCCGGATCGAGGACAACGTCCTCGTGACCGCCGGCGACCCCGAGGTCCTGACCGCTGCCATCCCCAAGGAGATCGATCAGATCGAGCGGTGACGCGACCGCCGCGCAGGGCACAGAAATGTGAATCCAAATCCTTGGAGAGATCTCCTGCCGGGCGCGATGCCGACCGGCTAAAACCGCAGTAAATCCTCGATTCAAAGGGTTTCGTCACGCCTGGCGCTCACGCGCCAGGTATGGCACCCCCTTTGCTCTTCAGGTCTTCAACCGGTCTCGCGCAAGCTCGCTGCGAGAGCGAGAAAAAGCGGAGGTTCGAAATGAAACCGTGCCGCGCCGCGACAGCTCTATCGATTGCAAGCGTTTTTATCTTCGCGCTGTCCGGCCCCGCCGGCGCTGTTTCGACCGTCGGTCTGGGCGACGTCAAGTCGGGTGAGATGCTCTTCCGCACCGCGAAAGACGGCATCTACGAGCCCGCTCCGGTCCTCGCGAGCGACGTTCATGTCGAGATCGCCGGTATCGTCGCCAGGAGCCGCGTCACCCAGATCTTCAGGAACCCGACCGATCAGCAGATGGAAGCGGTCTACGTCTTTCCCCTCGCCGAAAACGCCGCTGTCGACGGCCTCCACATGGTGATCGGCGAGCGCGTCGTCGAGGGCAGGATCGCGGAGAGAGGGGAAGCGGAAAAGGTTTATGAACAGGCGAGAGACGAAGGAAAGAAAGCGGCGTTCGTCGAGCAGCAGCGGCCGAACCTCTTTACCGCCATGGTCGCCAACATCGGCCCTGGCGAAGAGGTCGAGATCGTCCTCGATGTCCAGCAGGTGGTGGCCGTCTCCCACGGCAGCTTCGCGCTCCGCTTCCCCATGGTCGCCATGCCGCGCTACACACCGGCGGGGTCGACGGATGGGGCCCTCCTCCAAGCTCCCGTCCGCGCCGCCGGCAAGCGGCTCGTCAACCCCTTCGCCTTCCACGTCGACCTCTATCCGGGCGTCCCCTTGGCCCGAGTCGAGAGCGCCAGCCATGCGGTCCAGGTGGTGGAGAAGAGAGGGCCGCTCTACACGGTCGACCTGGCACGGGGGGCGGCCTCGGCCGATCGCGATTTCGTTCTCTCCTGGGAGCCGGCCGCTGGCCTGGCGCCGCAGGCGGCCCTCTATACCCAGGAAGTGGCGGGGGAGCGCTATCTCCTGCTCCTGGTGGTTCCCCCCTCGGCGGCCGCGGCGAAGGCGTCCCGCCTGCCGCGCGAGACGATCTTCGTCGTCGACACCTCGGGCTCGATGGAGGGGACGTCGATCGGGCAGGCGAAGGCGGCGCTCCTGGAGGGGCTCGCCAACCTGCGGCCCGGCGACCGCTTCAACGTCATCCAGTTCAACAGTGAGACCCAGGCGCTCTACGAGAAGAGCGCTGCCGCCGACCCGGACCACCTCGCGGCGGCCCAGCGGTTCGTCGGCGCCTTGAAGGCCGGCGGCGGCACCGAGATGCTCCCCGCCCTGACCGCGGCCTTAAAGAGCGACCCCGCCCAAGATCCCGGCGGCGAGGTGCGGCAGGTGATCTTCGCCACCGACGGCGGAGTGAGCAACGAGGACGAGCTCTTCGCCTACATCCGCGCCCACCTCGGGAGGAGCCGGCTGTTCACGGTGGGGATCGGCTCGGCTCCCAACACCCACTTCATGAAGAAGGCGGCGGAGTACGGCCGCGGCACCTTCACCACCATCGACCGCGTCGAGGAGCTGGAGAGCAAGGTCGGCCACCTCCTCGCCCAGATCGACGCCCCGATGCTGGCCGACCTCTCCGTCGACTGGGGAGACCCCACGGCCGAGGCCCTGCCCCAGCGCATCCCCGACCTCTACATGGGCGAGCCGCTGGTGGTCGCCGCCCGCCTGACCGGAGCCGCGGACCGGGTGAGGATCTCCGGCCGCCAGGCCGGCGGCGAGGAATGGCATCTGGAGCTGCCGCTCGGCGCCGCCGCGCCGGGCCAGGGGATCGACAAGCTCTGGGCCCGGCAGAAGGTCGACGCCCTGACCGACAGCCTGGCCGAGACGACCTCGGGGGTGAGCCCCGAGCGGCGCGAGCAGGCGACCGAGGAGGTGCGCTGCGCGGTCACCGATCTCGGTCTCCGGCACGGGCTCGTCACCGCCTACACCAGCCTGATGGCGGTGGACGTGACGGCGAGCGGGCCGGCCGGGACCGCGCCGGTTCGCAAGTTGGTGCCGGTCGCGATACCGGCGGGCGCGGACGAAGAGGGGTCAGGGGTGGCGGAGTCCATCACCGTCATCACCGAGGCTCCGCTCCTCGACGAGCGCAAGATCTCGACCGGCTCGACCGTCTACCAGACCGAGCTCGAGAAGCTCCCGTCCGCGCGCGACCCCTGGGCGGTCCTCCAGTCGACGCCCGGAGTCTTGACCGATCGGATCCACGTGGGAGGTGCCGTGGGCCAGGTCCAGGCCTACCTGGGACCGGGGGCGGCCGGCGACCAGAGCGTCGTCCAGATCGACGGCTTCGAGTTGGCCGCCGGGACCGCAGCGGGGGTGGGCCCGGCGGGCTTCGATTCGTTCGTGGCGGAGGAGATCCAGCTCGGCACCGGCAGTTTTGAGGCCGCCACGGGTACCCCGGGGCTGCAGCTCAACCTCGTCACCCGGCGCGGCACCAACGAGTGGCGTGGCTCGACCTTCGCCGACCGGCTCGGCGGCGGGGCCCGGGCGGAGACCGGCGGCACCGGGGGTATGGGCGGAGTGCTGGACGGAGTGCGGGCCGACCGGCTGCGCTCGGCGTCCCGCCTCGGCGCCGAGTTGGGCGGGCCGCTCGCCAAGGACCACGCCTGGATCTGGGGCGCCCTCGGCAGCCGGGCGGAGGATCGCACGGCCCTCGGCGGGCAGGGGGACGAGACCCATGGGACCGGCGGCTCCGGCAAGCTCAACGCCGAAATCGGCAACAACGACGGGGCGACCCTCTTCTGGCATCGCGCCACCGATGGGGAATCGGCGCGTGGCGCCGGGCCGGAGCGGGCACCGGAGGCGACCTCCAGGCACGCCGGAGAGAGCCGGGTGTGGAAGGCCGAGGACACCTGGATCGAGAAGCTCGAGCCTCTTTCTGACCGGCATTCTGGGCGGCGTCGACACGGCTTCCACCGATCGGCCGCGCAGCGGGCTGGGGCCCGACCTTGCGATTCCGGACATCGGGGTCCCGGACATCGCGGTCGACGCCGCCGGGGTCACCCGCGGCAGTGCCTTCCGCTTCGCCGACGACCGGCGGACCCGGAGCGCGGGCGGCCTCGCGAGCTGGTACAGGAACACCGGCCCGGTCGCGCACGAGGTGCGCTTCGGAGGAATCTGGCGGACCGAGGAGGTGAGCGTCCGGCAGAGCGCGCCGGGGCAGGGGCTGGTGGTCCTCTCCGGGCAGACTCTCGGCCTCCCCGCCGGCACGGCGGCCCTCGGAGCCTACCGCGACGGCGACGTGGCGGAGACCTTCCATTCCGGCAGCCTCTGGCTCGACGACATCCTGACGGTCGGCCCGGCGACGGTGCACGTGGGCCTGCGCGGGGAGTCCCAGGAGCTCGTCGCCCCGAGCGTCCGCTTCCGCGACCTCGTGCCGCGGCTCGGCGCCACCTGGGCTCTGGGGAGGGAGCGCAAGACCCTCCTCCGGGCGAGCGCCGGCCGGTACGCCTCCCGGCTCGGCGAGGAGGTCGCCGGGCAGGTGAGCCCCGGCATCCCGGCCGTGGCCTGGTCCTTCTTCGACGACCGGAACGGCAACCTCGCCCTGGACGGCGGCGAGGCGGCGTCGATCCGCCCCTGGTTCCTCCAGGGCTTCGATCCGGCCCACACCCATGGCCTCCGCGCCGAGACCACCGACGAGCTGACCGCGGGGATCGAGCACGCCCTCCGGCCCGATTTCGTCATCGGTCTCCACGCCACCTGGCGCCTCATGGAACACCTTTTCGAGAGCCGGCTCCTGGTGCGCGACGCGGCGACGGGGGAGGTCTTCGCCGCCACGACGCCGGATTGGCTGCCCGCCGGGGTGCTGACCGGCACTCTCCCTGGCGGCCATGCCTACTCGGTCCCCTACTACGACCTGCGGCCTGGCCTCACGCCCACGGGAGGGACCCTCCTCGTCAACGGCGACCGCCGGCAGGAGTACCGCGGTCTGACCGTCGACTGGAACAAGCGCCTGTCAAGCCGCTGGATGAGCCGCGGCAGCCTGACCTGGCGGGACTGGCGCTGGGAGCTGGGGCCGAGCTTCAGGCGCTACGACGATCCCACCAACACTCTGGGGAGCGGCGACGACGCGGGCCAGCAGGTCGCCCCGGCCGCCGATCCCTCCGGCCCCTCCGGCCCCTCCGGACGTTTCGGCCCCTCCGGGATCTATCTCAGCAGCCGCTGGGCCCTCCACGCCGACGGCCTCCTCCAGCTCCCTGGCGGCTTCGAGCTGGCGGGCGCGGTGAACGGCCACCAGGGCTTCCCGCTCCCCTGGTTCCGGCAGGTCGCCCGTCCGAACGCGGGGCTCGCGAGCGTCCAGCTGACCGACCGCGTCGACTCGGCGCGCTCCGGCAGCCTCGTCACCCTGGACACCCGGCTCGGCCGCGAGATCACCCTCCGCCGCGATCTCTCCGTGACCGTCGCGCTGGAGGCCCTGAACCTGCTCTCCACCGGCACCGTCCTCAGCCGCCAGCTCGACCTCGGGACGACCCGCGCCGGGGCCGCCGACGAGATCCTGGCACCGCGGACCTTCCGGTTGAGCTGCGAGGTGGGCTGGCGCTAGGGAGTTGAAAGCGGTTCCTGTCGTCCCGGGTCCTCCTCCCCGGGACCAGGTTTGGCGGCAATTGGCGGCAATGACCGGCCCTCGGGGTGGGTTCCCAGCGTGGGGACCTGCACCGAGGGCCGCTTTTTAACCGAGGACGCGCAGGACCTGCGCAGGACCTGATTGAAGGTCCCTTTCCTGATCACCCCTCGGCGGCCGTGCGCTCTCCGTCTGCTCTTCTCCTCCGTCTTCTCCTCCGGCTTTTCCGGCACTGCCGCTGGAGACTCCCCGCCCGCCTCCGGCCGCAGGTCGCCGGTGATCCAGTCGAAGAGCCGGCCGCGTTCCTCGGCCGAGAGGGAGAAGCCGGCGCTCTCGCAGAGGACGGCGACGTTCCTGGCGAAGATGGCGGCCAGAGCGAGCGGCTCCTCGGGGCCGGCCTGGCAGTAGCGGTGGCCGGCGAAGGAGATGCCGCGGAGGATGAAGTTGACCGAGGAGCGGGCGACCGGCGAGCCCTCCTCGATGCAGCGGTCGCGTACGGCTTTCGAGGTGCGGTGGAGGAAGTAGCCGTGCTGGTTGACCTCCTCGGCGACCCGGCGGAAGATCCGCCCGTACTCGTGGGGCGTCAGGTAGGGGGCGTCGGTCAGCTGGTGGATGCGGAAGGCGAGCCCGGCGAGCTCGGGGTTGGCGCTCTCCAACTCGTCGGGCCGGCCGGCGGCGGGGACCTGGTGACGGTCCGGGTCGTAGACGTAGCCCGGCTTGACCGAGGAGACGGCGAAGCCGGGGTCCTCCTGGCCGCCGAGGAGGTCGCGGAAGGTCCCCGCCCCGGCCCAGCGCGAGCGGAGGACGGCATCGCCGAACTGGGAGATCACCGTCTGCGCCACCCGGGCCATGGGCACCGCCGCATCGGAGGACTCGACGATCCCGCGGACGAAGTCGAGGATCTCCTCGGTCAACCCGGTGACGTCGATCGGCTCCGCCGGCACCCCGGCGGCCTCGCCACCGGTCTCCCGGGCCGGCCCGGCGATCTCCTCGGCCTCGTCCGCCGAATCCGGCTGCTCGGTACCGGGGCGGACCCGTACCTTCCAGGGGTCGCCGTCGAGCATCGAGAGGTCCGGCCGGGCATGCACCACGCCCCAGGTCATCGAGCGCAGGCTGTTGAAGCCCAGCCAGTTGGTGCTCGCCGTGAACTCGGGAAACTCGCGGTAGATGGAGGGCAGATCGGTCGCCACCAGCTCGCCCGAGGCGCTCGCCCGCTCGTAGACCTGGTCGGCGATCCGCCGCAGGAGGTCGGGGCCGGCGGTGATCGCCGGGATCCCCGGGCCCAGCCGCGGCAGGCTAGGGAGGGTCGGGCGGACGATCCCCGAGAGGTCGACCCCGATCGCCTCCTCCAGGAAGGTGTCCTCGTCGATCAGCAGGTCCGAGGCCGCCTTGTAGGCGGTCGAGGCGGGGCCGATCGCTAGAACGGCGCTCCGCCGGTCGTGCTTCGAGAGCCGGAGGAGCACCGGGGTGAAGTCGGCGTCCCCCGAGAGGATGATGAACTCGTCGAAGTGGGTGTCGTGGTGGAGGGCATCCAGAATGTCGATCACCATGTGGATGTCCGAGCTCGTCTTGCCGCCGCTGGTGAGCGCCGGGCAGTCGACCACCTCGAAGGCGGCACGCGAGAAGTCCGGCCGGAAGCGGCCGAACTGGGACGGGTTCAGATAGCAGCGGCGGAAGAGGATCTTCCGCGGTCGCGATGCCGGCGACACCGGCCCGGCGGCGTCGCGGCGGTCGGCGGGATTGGCGGCACTGGCAGCGTTGGCGGTATTGGCGGCATCGTAGGGCAGCTTCAGGCGCAGCCAGTCGAGCCAGCGGCCCGGGTTGGTGGCGAACTGCTCGGCCGCCCGGGGGTCCTCCTGCTGCAGCCGGAGATAGATGTTGTCGAAGTCGACGAAGAGGGCCGTGCGGACATGTGCAGGGCTCGGGAGTGATTCGGTCAAGGCACCGCCTCCGGTTGGGGCTCCCGGAAGGCGAGCGACTCGGCGCTCCCCTCCGGGAACAGAAAAGCAAGGGCGAAAGTGACGGCGCACACGATCGCGAGCACCAGGTAGACCCCCTGGAGACCGTGCAGCATGGCCGCGGAGAGGTGGGCGAGGTCGGCAGGCGCCAGGCGGGCGCGGAGCGCCGGCTCCAGCGCCTGGTTGGCGTTGACGGCAGGGCCGGAAACGGCGAGGAGGCGCGCATTGAAGAGCGCCCCCAAAACCGCGACGCCGACCGCGCCGCCGATCGTGCGGAAGAACTGCACCGTGCTGGTCGCCACGCCGCGGAGGTTCCAGGGCACGGCGTTCTGCACCCCGAGGAGATAGGGCATGGAGGTGAAGCCCATCCCCAGACCGAGGATCAGCATGGAGAGCCGGACCGGGTTGCGGCCGGTCGCCCCGTCGACGCGGGCGAGGAGCGCTCCGCCCAAGATCATGAGCACCCCGCCGGTGAAGAGCATCTGCCGGAAACGCACGCGCTTGAGCAGCCGGCCGGAGAGGGTGCTCGCGATCGGCCAGCCGACGAGGATGGGGGTGAGGATCGTCCCCGCGTCGACCGCCGTCCCCCCGAGCACCCCCTGGGCGAACATCGGCACGTAGGCGGTGACCGCGAAGAGGAGGACGCCCAAAAGCGCATTGCCGGCCGAGGCGACGGCGATCAGCCGGTCTTTGAAGAGGTCGAGCGGCAGCATGGGCTCCGGGGTGCGCCGCTCCTGCCAGAAGAAGACGGCGAGGGCGACCGGCGCCCCGGCGAGGAGGGCGATCGTCCGCGGATCGTTCCACCCCCAGGCCCCCGGCCCCTCGACCAGGCCGAGGAGGAGGAGGGTGACGGCGACGGTCAGGGAGACCGTGCCGAGGAGATCGAGCCGGTGCTCCCGCCGTTCCGCCGGTTCCTCCTTCAAATAACGTTGGAGGATGAGGGCGGAGGCGATCCCCAGGGGGACGTTGAGATAGAAGGTCCAGCGCCAGGAGAGGACGTCGGTGACCACCCCGCCCAGATAGGGCCCGAGCAGGCTGGCAACCGCCCAGACCCCGGAGAAGAGCCCCTGCATCTTGCCCCGTTCTTCGAGGGTGAAGATGTCGCCGATGAGGGTGAGGGCGATCGGCTGCACCCCGCCCGCCCCGAGGCCCTGGATGGCGCGAAAGAGGATGAGCTGGCCGATCGAGTGCGCCGCCCCCGAGAGGGCCGAGCCGAGGAGGAAGAGGGCCACCGCCACATGGTAGATCCGCCGCCGGCCGTAGAGGTCGGCGAGCTTGCCGTAGAGAGGGACGGTGGTGGTCGAGGTCAGCAGGTAGGCCGAGAACACCCAGGAGAGCTGCTCGACCCCGCCCATCTCGCCCACCGCGGTCGGCATGGCGGAGGCGATCGCCGTCGCTTCGAGGGCGGCTAAGGCCATCCCGAGCATGAGGGCGGCGGTGACGAGGTTTCTTTGACGTCCCGGTTCCACAGCGCGGGGATTCTAGCGTAAGGGGGGCCGCCTTACCCCCTTGTACCCGTCACGTCCGCGCGGCATGCTTCGTACTGAAGACGGGCTGGGCCCGCCGAGCGGCCGCATGTCCCGAAACTTGCCGCCATGGAGGTCTCTAGAGGTGGCGCGCGATCACCGGCTGCGGGGAGCCCCGGAGCGGGCGATTCGCTGCCCGGAGCGAGTGACTCGCTGCCCGGAGCGGGTGACTCGCTGCCCGGAGCGGGTGACTCGCTACCCGGAGCGGGTGACTCGCTACCCGGAGCGGGTGACTCGCTGCCCGGAGCGGGTGACTCGCTGCCCGGAGCGGGTGACTCGCTGCCCGGAGCGGGTGACTCGCTACCCGGAGCGGGTGACTCGCTGCCCGGAGCGGGTGACTCGCTGCCCGGAGCGGGTGACTCGCTGCCCGGAGCGGGTGACTCGCACCCGGAGCGGATGACTCGCTACCCGGAGCGGGTGACTCGCTACCCGGAGCGGATGACTCGCTACCCGGAGCGGGTGACTCGCTACCCGGAGCGGGTGACTCGAATTTCGCTGGCGGAGCCTTCTCTCAACTCGCCACGAGCTCTTCTCGCCACTGCCGGCTCTCGTAGCTCTCGAAATCGCAGGAAGCAATGGCGCTGTACAGATCGATGGACAGGCGCCTTCCGGACCTGAGAGAATGGCGGCATGCGCGAAACCACCTTCACAGAACTCCGGAACCACGCCAAGACCTTCTTCGACGCCGTCGAGGATGGCGAGACCGTCCGCGTTTACCGCAACGGTCGGCCGGTCGCGGACATCGTTCCTGTCAAGACGGCGACCCCGGCCTGGAAGAAGCCGCCCCAGATCCGGCTCTCTCTGGGCAGCCTGAGCCTCGGCGACGAAGTCCTGGCTGACCGCGACGAGCAGCGATGAGGGTCTTTTTCGACACCTCCGCGCTAACCAAGCGTTATGTCGAGGAGGAGGGGTCGGAGCAGGTGAGGGTCCTCTGCGCCGAGGCGGATACCCTCGGGCTCAGTGTCCTCGTCTTGCCTGAGCTGATCTCGACTCTCTGTCGACTGGTGCGCGAGGGCCGACTCTCCTCCGTGGACTATCGGAGCCTCAAATCCGCCGTGCAGGCGGACCTCTCCGACGCCGATCTCTGTGACCTCTCCCAAGGTGCCTTCGAGCAGGCCCTCCGCTGCCTGGAACGTCATCCCTTGCGGGCGCTCGACGCCCTTCACATCGGGAGCGCGCTCGTCTATCAGCCGGACCTGTTCGTCTCCGCGGATCGCCGTCAGGCCGAGGCCGCCGACCGTGAAGGGCTCGCGGTAGTAAACCTCTTCTCTTGATCGGTGGGCACGGCAGCCGGCGAGCCCGATCATCTTCGCGACGGTTCGGGCTCGGCACGCTCGAGCGCGGCGCGGTCCCACCCGGCCAGGGTCGCGGCCTTCTCGTAGGTGCTGTCGACGAAAGCTGAGATCGCCTGGTCCGGAGAGGAGGCCGTGCGGACAGCTTCGTACGGCAGAACGAACTCGCCCATTTCCTGATGATAGTAGGCCGCGGCGGGCTCGACTCTCGCCTCTTTGAGGCCGGCCGGCTCGGGGACGGCATACATGTAGAACGCCGGTTCGAGGACGGCTCCGCCGCCGGGCCAGAAGCCGTGGCTGATCACCTCGTGGGAGTAGGCGTCGCGCATGAACTCGGGGCCTTCGCGCGGGGGCGCCGGCCGCCCCGAGAAGCGGGTGACGGCGAGATCGAAGCTGCCCCAGAAGAAGTGCGTCGGGCTGCGTCTTGGGGTCAAGATCACGGTTCCCCGAGGCCGCCGGGATCGCTGGCTCAACGACGAGGAAATCTCGACCGTTCTCGAAGTCCTGCCCAGGCTCGCCGACCAGAAGGCTGCCGACGCCTACAGGCTTATCCTCTGCGCCGCGGTGCGGCCTTGCGAGGCGTCGAGCGTTCGGGCCGAGGATATCGTCACGATCGCGGGTGAGAGAGTCTGGCAGCTTCGGGGGACGAAGATGGATCGGGACTTCCTTATCCCTCTGGTCGTACCGGTGGCCGAGGTCATCAATCGGCGGTACTTGGCGGTCGGGGGGAAGGGTCCGCTCTTCTGGCCCGCCAGTCCCCCGGATGCTTACCCGAATGCGATGCGAACCGCAAACCGCGAGTTCCGGGCGCTCTGTGGGTTGGCGGATATCCGCCCGCACGACTTCCGCCGAACGGCGCGGACCCACTTCTCGGCGCTCGGAGTCAGCGAGCCCGTGGCGGAGGCCCTCCTGAACCACGCCAAGAGCGAGATCGAGGCGACCTACAACCTCTATACCTATTGGGCGGAGAGGAAAGCGGCCCTTGCCTTGTGGCACGAGAAGCTCTCTGGCCTGAAGGCGAAAGGTGTGTGAGACGCCTTAGCAGAAAACCCGGGTGTGGTGGGATCGGCATTGGCTCCCCTGTCGGGTCGGAGATCTTCACGGCCTGCTGGTCTTTCCCCCTCACCGCCCGAGCTGGGTAGGGGGAAGGAGCATCCTCGCCGCCGCTGAAGTTAAAGCACCGGGATGCAAGGGCTTCAACGAGCGATGTCGGGACCTAGGAGCCTGCGCGGCAGAAAATGAGGGGCAGTTTCAGAGCTGCTGCCCCACTTTGTGCCGTCCAGGAGTATCAAGATAGCGCTCCTGCGGTAGAATGCCTTCATGGCAACGACATTCCGCCGCTACACCCCAGGGCAGAGCATTCTGCTCCCTCCTTCTCCTCGCGACTGGCTTCCCGAAGGCCACTTGGCCTACTTCATCTCGGACACGGTGGATAGCTTGGATCTGAGCTCGTTTTACAAGCCCTACGAGGGAGATGGCCGGCGCAACATGCCCTTCGAGCCACGGATGATGGTCAAGGTTCTTCTCTATGGCTATGCAACGGGTACGTTCTCTTCGCGTAAGTTGGCGGAGAAGCTTTACGAGGATGTGGCGTTTCGGTTCCTCAGCGGCGAGAATTTTCCGGCCCACCGCACGATAGCCGACTTCCGCAAGCAGCACTTGGCTGCCTTCCAGAAGTTGTTTGTGCAGGTGGTTCGGATTGCCAAGGAACTGGGGTTGGTGAAGTTGGGGACGGTGGCGATCGATGGCACCAAGGTGAAGGCATCGGCGAGCAAGCACAAAGCGATGAGCTACGGTCGGATGCAGCAAGAAGAGCAGCGTCTGCGGGCAGAGATCGAGGAGCTCACTACCCGAGCCTCGCAAGTGGATGCCGAGGAGGATGCTCTGCATGGTGCAGAGAATTCTGGTGACGAGATTCCGAACGAGTTGCAGCATCGCGAGCAGCGGCTGAAGAAAATTGGTGAGGCCATGGAGCGGCTGAAGAGCCGGCAGGCGGAGGAGGATCGAGCGGCGGGCCGTAGCCCGGAAGCGAAGAGCCGTTCCAAGCGCCCTTTTGGCGAACCTCCGGAGAAGAAGCAGGATAATTTTACGGATCCAGAGAGCCGGATCATGAAGACGTCTTCAGGCTACGAGCAGTGCTACAACGGTCAGATTGCGGTTGACGCCGAGAGTCGTTTGATCGTCGCCGCAGAGGTGACGCAAAGCGCGGCGGATGTGGAACAGTTGCTGCCGATGGTGGAGCAGACGTGCGCGGTCACCCAAGGGGTACCGAGTGAGATCTTGGCGGACGCTGGTTACCGCTCGGAAGACAATCTGCAAGGCTTGGAAGGCAAGAAGATCGACGGCTATATCTCCTTGGGGCGCGAGAGGAAATCACCCTCAGTGGTCAACAACCCGGAGAAGCCGGCAACCTCTCGGATGCAGGAGAAACTCGCGACAGAGAAAGGTCGTAAGACCTACAGCCTGCGCAAGGGACTGGTCGAGCCGGTCAACGGTTGGATCAAATCGGTCCTTGGCTTCCGCCAATTTAGTCTCAGAGGTTTGGCGAAAGTGGCAGGAGAGTGGACGTTAGTGTGTCTGGCTCTCAATCTCAAGCAGTTGAACCCTCGGATGGAGTGGAAATAAGGCGAAAGTAGATGGGCGGCACGGCCTGAGTACCGCCCATTGGCCTTCAACAGAGCTCGTACCCGCCCGAAACGGGGCTCGTACCCCGTCCGGCCCGCTTTTGAAGCTTCCACCCGCGAGGCAGCACTGGGGAGGAGATCCCTCCCCAAATTTCCTGGCGCGCAGGCTCCTAGTGTAGTGGGTCACACAGATATGGCCTTAAGCACGGCCTGCTGGGCACGGGTGACCTTCTCCAGGATATCGCTGGCGGACTTCGTCCAAATGTAGGGCTTGGGATCCTGGTTGTGGTGCACGAGATACTCGTCGATGGCGGTGACTAGATCCCCAAGGCTGCGAAACACTCCCCGGCGCAGTCGGTTTTGCGTCAGGTCACGGAAGAAGCGCTCGACCATGTTGAGCCATGAGGCACTGGTTGGCGTGAAGTGCATGGTGAAGCGAGGATGGCGCTCCAGCCAAGCCTGAACCTTAGGGTGCTTGTGAGTCGCGTAGTTATCCGCAATTAGGTGGATGTCCTGGCTCTTGGGAGTCTTGCGGTCGATGAGACGGAGAAACTTGAGCCACTCCTGATGGCGGTGTTGCGGCATACAGGTCCCAATCACCGTTCCATCCAGCGTATTGAGCGCCGTGAACAGAGTCGTCGTCCCATTGCGTTTGTAGTCGTGGGTCATGGTGCCAGCACGCCCTGGGACAAGCGGAAGTCCCGGCTGGGTTCGGTCCAGCGCTTGGATCTGGCTCTTCTCGTCAACCGAGAAGACCAACGCGTGCTCCGGAGGGTTCACATACAGAGCAATGATGTCGTTCAGCTTTTCCAGGAACTTCGAATCCCGGCTCACCTTGAAGGTGCGGGACAAGTGAGGCTTGAGGCCGTGACGCCTCCAGACTCGACCAATCGTGCTCGGGCTCAATCCCATGACCTTGGCCAGGCTGCGGGTGCTCCAATGAGTCCGGCCCACCGGCTTCTCTTGAGTGGTCTTCTGGATGATCTTGGTAACCACCTCCGGGCTAATCCTGCGCTTTGTCCCGAGACGGGGAGCATCTTTCAAAATGCCGGAGATACGCTTCTCCACAAACCGCCGACGCCAAAGACTTACCGTTTTTCGCGATACACCAAAGACGCTTGCGATTTCCCGGTCCTGCTTGCCCTTACCGGCCAGCAGGATGATGCCTGCCCTCTCGACAACGCGCGCAGGGAGCCTGCGGCCGGCCGCCAATCTCTCCAACTCCTCCCTCTCCTCTACGGAGAGAACAACCTGGACCGCCACTCGCATCTTCTTCCCTCCTGGAGCTACTACATCCCAGGAGAAGGTAACATAGGCGCCGGAATATCGGACCCACTACACTAGCGGATTCTTAGGCCCTGGTCTCCGCCTCCTGGGTCCTCCCTGCGCCGAGTTCTGGGGTGCTGCCGACAGCCCGTCCTCGGAGTGCATCGCAACGACCGCCAGGATCAGGGCAACCGCGAGGCGACAGTGTCGGCGATTCTCCCCAGAGTCGCCGGATTAGTCTGCCCCAGAAGTTTCTGGAGCGCTTCCGCATGATCGCGGATTCCGGCCGCCGCTCCTTGTAAGCCCTCTACGCTCTACGCGCAGGGCCTCCGTCCAGTTATTCTTGGTATACTCTAATCAATAGCAACTAATGCAAGCGTTACTATGCGCGCACATAAGGAGCTGCCAATGCGGTACCGCCAATGCGGCATAGCGTTGCTTGTCGGCACAATTTTATTAGCCGAACCGCTTTGTCTGTTCGCAGAGACTCACACAGGGCTGACGGTTACGTTCGCTACCAGAGGAGCGAGGGCACCGCTCAAGGAAATCGCCAGCGGTGATTTCAGCGGAATTACGATGGGTCACGCTTACATGACAATCGGAGTCGAAACGAGGTCGGGTATCAAGGAGGAGATCTTCGGCTTTTATCCCAGCTCTGACGGCCTGCATGGGCTTTGGAAAGGACCAGGAATGTTGAAGTCTGAGTACCGCTGTGGGGATTCTGATGACTGCGGCCCAGCGCAACGCGAGAGAACATTGAGAAAGCTCTCAGAGACAGAAGATTCTGTAGTGCTGTCGATAACCCCGGAGCAGAGACGAGCGATATACAAAGAGTTGTATAGCTGGAATGGCAAAGAGTATCGTCTGAAGGATCAAAATTGCATTGACTTCATCGCCGCGGTGGTAACTCGACTAGGCTACACAGTCCCGGCCCGAAGCAGCTTGCAGACACCGACGGCCTTTCTTTTAGCGCTTCGCACCTTGATTACGCAAGAGGACCAGCGGCGAGCTTCTGAAGCAAAGAGGCTTGCAGCCGAAAAAGCGGCCTCAGAGACACTAGAACAGCAACGAAAAGCTGAGGAGGAAGCAGCGAGGCTGGAGGAGCAGAGAAAAGCGGCGGCAGAAAGCGCTGCTCGCCAGATCGCTGAGCCTCAACGGCCAGCTATCCCAGCAAAAGCAGATACTATTCCTGCAGGATGGATTCTATGCCAGTGCCCTGCCCAGCACTATCTTATGGGAAAATGGATACGCGGAAAGCTGTATCATGAGGCATCATCTCCAACTTGCCGATAGCTAATTCTAAAGGAGGGCGAAATGAAGCGCTCGGCTGCACTTACGTTGGCTCTAATGACAGCCTCATCTCTAGTCCCTTGGTAGGCCCAGCACAGCGCACCGCAAGGATGAGACGGTATCTGCAAGAAAGAAAAATTGCCGCCGAGCGTACGAAGCAGGGGGAGTGTCCAAGGTCTTAGTAGGGATCACTCCAACCGATCATTCCCCATCGTAGATGGTAGGCGTTCTTGACCGAACTCGAACCTCCGCAGAGAGCATCGTAGTAGGTCGCCACGTCGCTAGCGAGAGGCTGAATATCTCCACCACGCATGCCTGCCCTTGGCGCCATAGCCCGGCGCCCCAGGCAGAACGTAAACTCCTTATTCTTCTCGACAGCGATCCAACGTCCCATGACAACCCAGCCCGTGAGGCCATCAGGCGCGCCGGGAACGCCTGCGACGACCGGGCAGAACGGATTGTAGAACCTCCGCAAGATCAGGTTCGAGTCCCAACCGGCGCAAGCTGTGTCTGGACGCTCCTGCGGGGAGTCGGCCTCGTCGCGAAAGAGCCACGCTGTCGGATGGGCGACCAGTTGCGTGCCTATTGAATCATCGACCACGTGACATTGCGGCACTGCAACCACGCCCACTCTGTAGCCCCAACGACCATAGGGGTGCGGCGGCGGCGCAGGGCGCTTTGGCTCATTTGGGAAGCAGTGTATCGAGAACCCCTGAGGAAGAGGCCTTATTTTTGCGCAGGATTCGGGTGATCGCAGAACAACGGCGTTCGGTAGGCCATCGATTCGCTGCATACAGCTGCTGGAGTTGACCATGCCACACGGCACCAGCGCCGCGATCTTCGCGCCCATGGTCTTGAAGTCCGGCAACTCACATGCCACCACACCGTCGTGGGAGATATCCACTTCCCAGGCGTTCATCACGAGTGGCTTCTCGCCATTTTCACACTGGGGGCTGTGCAGCTCTCCTGTCGCGACGTAGTCCAGCGGGACCCCATCCTTCTTGCAAACGGCATCTCCAAAGGCAACGGTGGCAGGGAACACTGCTACAAACGCGATTAGCAGAGACATACGCCGACAGCGTTGGTATCCGCCCATAGTGCCGACTCCTGACTGACAGTTGCTGTGCATTGTAGGAACTCGCAGCCCAACAAGATCTCGCGTCAGTCCTCGATCCCGAGGTAAGCGCGGATCGCCTGCCGGATGACCTCTGACTTGCTTACCCGCTTCTGCTCTGCCCGCAGGGCGAGCGCTGCCGCTTCATCGGCATGGAGATAGCTCACCTCACGGACTAGGTTCGTCCCCGAAAACCGCTTGCGCTCCTCCTTGCCCTTCTCCCCGTTCTTCATACCACAAGAGGATACCTGATCTCCTAGCCCACCCTAGCGCTATTCTAGGCACAGGCTAGGCCCATGGAGTAGACTTTCTTCCTCGCGGGGGAGGAACGCTTCGGCGAGGACTCTTCTCAAGCCGGCTCTTCACGAGAGCGTTTGCTTGCGGAAGCTCTGCGGGACCAAGCGACGCGAAGCCTCTACTTATCATTCCAAGACTGACGAAGCAGTAGCGCCGGCGAGCTCGATCCTCGAACAGACAGACCTGTTAGGCACGCTCGAGCGCGGCGCGGTCCCACCCGGCCAGGGTCGCGGCCTTCTCGTAGGTGCTGTCGACGAAGGCTGAGATCGCCTGGTCCGGAGAGGAGGTCGAGCGGACCGCTTCGTACGGCAGAACGAACTCGCCCATCTCCTGATGATAGTAGGCCGCGGCGGGCTCGATGCCCGCCTCTTTGAGGCCGGCCGGCTCGGGGACGGCATACATGTAGAACGCCGGTTCGAGGACGGCTCCGCCGCCGGGCCAGAAACCGTGGCTGATCACCTCGTGCGAATAGGCGTCGCGCATGAACTCGGGGCCTTCGCGGGGGGGCGCCGGCCGCCCCGAGAAGCGGGTCACGGCGAGATCGAAGCTGCCCCAGAAGAAATGGGTCGGGCTGCACTTGCCGACGAACCGGCAGCGGGCGCTGGTGAACACCCGCTCGACCTGGCCGAGAATCCGCCAGAAGCGGTTCGCAGACTCGGGATCGTAGGAATGATGCTCGGTGTCCTCCGCGAACGGAATCGGCGCCGGGATCTCGACGGGAACCGGCCAGATTTTAACCGGCAGCGACATCTCGGCGAGGGTCGCCATGACCTCGCGGTAGAAATCGGCGACCGAGCGCGGTTCAAGCTTCAACGCCCGCTGCTCGCCGTCGGTGGCCCGGATCAGGAGCTGGTGCTCGACGAAGTCGAACTCCATCGTGAACGAGCGGGCGCCGTGCGGAAGGGGCCGCGTCGTCAAGCCGCGCGCGGTCAGGTGGAGCGCGATCGCCCAGCTGTGAGGGAGCGGCGGTGCCTGGGCGAGCGCGACTTTCCCGACGATCTGGGTCCACATGTGGAGGGTCGCGTAGGTGTCCTTCCAGGCGTCGTACGGCAAGGCCGGCCAGATCTCGTCATTCATGGTCGTCCATGATACTGCCGGCAGGCCGATGTCGGTTGGATCGGCGGACGAATCGACGGGCGCAGCCGCGTTCCGGCTTGTAGTAAAATCTCGTGAAAGGAGAAAAGATCCCTATGGCGACCTTCCATCTGCCTTCCACCCTCCGTACCCTGGCCGGCGGTCTCGATCGAGTCGAGGTGCCGGGCGGGACCGTGGGCGAGGCGCTCCGGCAGCTCGAGCGGGCGCACCCGCGGCTCGCCGGCTGGGTGCTCGACGAGGGCGGCGCGCTGCGCCGCCACGTCTCGCTCTTCGTCAACGAGGAGCGGGCGGCTCCGGAAAGCCCGGTGGCGCCTGGGGACCAGGTCCACATCGTGCCGGCGATCTCCGGTGGAGCGGGCGGGGTCGGCGAAGTCGGCGGGGCCGGGGAAGTCGAGGTTCTCACCGGGACCCGCAAGGGCCTCTTCGTCCTGCGGGGGCCGCGCGGCGGCCGGCTCGCGGTGGTGGCTCGGCGCTTCGCCGGGCAGCCGGTCGAGTACGCCGTCCGCGATCCGCGGAGCGGCCGCTGCTTCGCCTCGGTCACCCATTCCCACTTCGGCCCCAAGCTCTTCCTCTCCCCCGACCCCGAGGCGGCGGACGATGCCTGGGAGCAGGCCGCGGGACCGGCTTTCCCCTCTGGCATTGCCGAAAGCGCCAACATCGCCAACATCGCCGTCGCGGTCGAACGGATCTGGATCGTCGAGCCGGGGGTGGAGGAGGGGGTGCTGTGGGCCGGGGTGGCGCCCGCCGCCCTTTTCCGCAGCGCGGACGGCGGCCGCTCGTGGGCGCTCGTCGAGAGCCTCTGGGAGGAGCCCAGCCGGAAAGAGTGGGGTCCGGGCGCCGGCGGCCTCTGCCTGCATTCGATCTGCCCCTGGCCGGGAGAGCCGGAGAAGCTCGCGGTGGGGATCTCCGCTGCGGGGGTCTGGTTGACCGAGGACGGCGGGGCGAGCTGGCGGCGGGGGGTCTCCGGGCTCGTCCCCCGCTACGTCCCCGAGGAGGCGCGGGCGGCGACCTACGCGCACTGCATCCACAAGATCCTCCGCGCCGAGTTGGAGCCGACAACCCTCTACATGCAGTTCCACGGCGGGGTCTACCGCTCGGACGACGCCGGCTTCACCTGGAACGACATCGGCACCGGCACTGGCCTCCCGGCGGACTTCGGCTTCCCCCTCGTGCTCGACCCGGCGGACCCGGCGCGCGCCTTCGTCATCCCCCTGGTCGCCGACGTCGACCGGGTGACGCCCGAGGGGCGCCTCCGGGTCTACGAGACCCGCGACCGCGGCGCCCACTGGCTGCCGCTCTCGGCCGGCCTGCCGCAGGAGAGCGCCTACCTGACGATCCTCCGCCAGGCCTTCTGCCACGACGGCGCCATCCCGCTCGGGCTCTACTTCGGGGCCGAATCGGGCGACCTCTACGCCTCGGCCGACGGCGGCGAGAGCTGGACCGCCGCCGCCCAGGGCCTGCCGCCCATCCTCTCGGTGCGCGCTGGACGAAGCGTTTCACCGCGATCACCGGATTCGAATTAACCTCCCAGGACGGCGGCGGGTTCCCAGCCCTCGGCGAAGAGCCGGGCGTGGGCCTCCTCCCGCCGCCGGCCGTCGACCGCCACCGCCAACTCGTCGCCGGGGAGCGGCCGGGTCGTCTCGTCCCAGGGGAGGAGCTCGGGGCCGCGGCGGAGGGCGAGGGGGAGGAACGTCACCTCGTCCTCCCCGGCATCTCCAGCATCCCCGATCCTCAGGACGTTCTCCGGCAGGCCGTTCGGCTTCTCCAGCGCGACGTCTCCGCTATTGCCGATCTTGCCGATATCGCCGGCATTGCCGGCATTCGCCTCGGGGGCCGGCCGGCGCCAGCGCTCGACCGCCGCCACCCGCCGTTCGAGGCGCAGGGCCCAGAAGTTGAGGCTCCGCGGGGCGCCGAAGAGGACGTGGGCGCCGAGCGCCTGGACCATCTCGTCGTGCACCCCCACATGATCGCGGCGGAGCGCCGCCCAGACCCTCTCGACCTTCCAGTCGCGGTGGGCGGCGCGGGCGAAGAGGTAGTTGACCTCCTCGTTGGCGGTGAGCGCGAGGCAGCCGGCCCGGCCGTCGAGCCCGGCCCGCCCCAGGAGGTCCTCGGCCAGGGCGCTCCCGTGGAGGGCCCGGAAGCCGGCGGCCCGGGCGGCGTGGCAGGCGTCTAAGTTGGAGTCGAGGAAGACCGCTTCCTGGCCGACCTCCCGGAGCAGCTCGCCATAGGCCCGGCCGAGGCCGTTGGCACCCAGGATGGCGAAGCCCGAGATCTCCCGGCGGAGGCGGAGGAGGCGCGCCACGGCACCCCCCGAGAGCCCCTGGACGACGACGGTGACGGCGATGACGAGGAAGACCAGGGCGCGGAGATCGGACCCGCCGGGGACGCCGGCCGCGGTGAGCGCGGTGGCGAAATGGGAGGAGACCGCCGCGGCGACGATGCCGCGGGGCGACATCCAGGTCATGAAGGCCCGCTCCCGCCAGCCGAGCCCGGCCCCCCAGGTGCCGGCGAGGACGTTGGCCGGCCGGACGACGAACATCAGAGCGAGGACGGTCGCCACCCCCGGCCAGCCGAGATGGGCGACCTCGGAGAGGCGGACGTCGGCGGCGAGGAGGACGAAGAGCATGCCGATGAAGAGGACAGTCAACTGCTCCTTGAACTCCTTGAGCGCCGAGAGCGCCGGGGCATGGAGGTTGCCGACCCAGAGGCCGGCCAGGATGACGGCGACGATCCCGCTCTCCGGCCGCAGCGCGTTGCTCGTCTGGTAGAGGGCGAGGACGAGGGCGAGGGTGAAGACGTTCTCCAGCCCCTCCGGCACCCAGCCCGAGCGCAGGAGGGCACCGATGAGGAAGCCGCCGGCGACCCCGGCGGCGAGCCCCACCCCGAGGCGGGAGGCGAGCCCCCAGGCGCCGGCGACCAGGAGCGAGCCGGGCGGGGCGAGGGCGGCCTCGAGGGCGACGACCGCGATCAGCGCCCCGATGGCATCGCCGAACACCGCCTCCGCTTCGAGCACGGTCGAGACGTTCGGCTGCACCCGGATGCGGCGCAGAAGCGGGGTGATGACGGTCGGCCCGGTGACGATGACGAGGGTGCCGAAGAGGAGCGAGAGGGTGGGGCTCCAGCCGAGCAGCAGACGCGCCGCGGCGGCCCCGCCGAGAGCGGTGACCACGGAGCCGACGGTGACCATCTGGCGGATGCTCCGCGCCTCCCGCCGCAGCCGCTTGAAGTCGAGGTTCATGCCGCCCTCGAAGAGGACGACGGCGACGGCGAAGCCGACCAGGGAGGCGAGGGCCGGCCCGAGGGTCCGCGGCCGCACGAGCCCCGAGACGTCGGGTCCGAGGAGGACCCCGCCGGCGAGGAGGACGACGATCCCCGGGATGCGGAGATGACGGGCGAGCGACTGCCCGAGCATCCCCGCCGCCAGAGCGAGGGCCACGGTCAGGGCTGGGTCGTCCAGGGGGGAGAGGGCCATGGCGGGGTCATGCTATCCCGGCTGGCCGTACTGGCTCCGTTTGATCCTGCGGGCGGGCTCCTTCGGGCGCTTCGCGCCGCCAGTCGCCCGTCCTCGGAACCCAACGGAGCCAGTACCCGGCTGGCGGCGGAGCCCATGCTACGATCCCGGGCCAGCCCGGACCGGCGCGCTCGCCAGTCACCTCACCTTTAGACCATGCCCAGAGGCTCCTCCCCATCCCAGGTCTACTCCTCGCGTGAGGAGCTCGCCCACGGCGTCACCCATGGGCTGGGGACCGCGCTCGCCCTGGCCGGCCTCGCCGTGCTCGTCGCCGTCGGGCGGAGCCGGGGATTCTGGTGCCTGGTGGGGGATACCGTCTTCGGGGTGACCCTCGTCCTCCTCTATCTCGCCTCGACCCTCTACCACAGCATCCCGTCGCCGCGCGCCAAGCCGATCCTGCGGGCGCTCGACCACTCCGCCATCTACCTGCTGATCGCCGGTACCTACACCCCGTTCACCCTCGTCAATCTGCGGGGGCCGCAGGGCTTCGCCCTCCTCGGCCTGGTCTGGTTCCTGGCGGTCGTCGGCATCCTCTTCAAGGCGTTCGCCACCGGCCGCTATCCGGCCTTCTCGATCGCCCTCTACCTCGGCATGGGCTGGTCGATCCTCCTGGCGCTCAAGCCGCTCGTCCACTCGGTCGAGCGCGGCGGGGTCGCCCTCCTGGTCGCCGGTGGCCTCACCTATACGGCCGGGATCGTCTTCTATCTCTGGCGCCGGCTGCCCTACCACCATGCGGTCTGGCACCTTTTCGTCCTCGCCGGCAGCGTCTTCCACTACTTCGCCGTCCTCTTCTACGTCCTGCCGCCCGGGGGACGGCCGTCGTGAGCACCTTAAGGAGCCTCTACCGCCCGTCGCTCGCCCTCCTGACCGATCTCTACGAGCTCACCATGGCCTGCGGCTACTGGCAGTCCGGGGCCGGCGACCAGGAGGCGGTCTTCTCCCTCTCCTTCCGGCACCACCCGTTCGGCGGCGGCTTCAGCGTCGCCTGCGGGTTGGAGCTCGCTGCCGAGTACCTGGAGGAACTCGCCTTCCCGGTCGAGGACCTCGCCTTCCTCGCCGGCCTGACCGGGAACGACGGCCGTCCCCTCTTCCCGACGGAGTTCCTCGACTACCTGGGTGCTCTCCGCTTCGAGTGCGACGTCGACGCGGTCCCCGAGGGGACGGTCGTCTTCCCCCAGGAGCCGCTGCTCCGGGTCCGCGGGCCGCTCATCCAGGCCCAGATCGTCGAGTCGACCCTCTTGAACCTGCTCAACTTCCAGACCCTGATCGCCACCAAGGCGGCCCGGGTCTGCCTGGCGGCGGGGGGGAGCCGGTGCTCGAATTCGGCCTCCGCCGGGCGCAGGGGCTGGACGGCGCTCTAGCCGCCAGCCGCGCCGCCTACATCGGCGGCGTCGCCGGCACCTCGAACGTTCTCGCCGGCAAGCTCTTCGGCATCCCGGTCAAGGGCACTCACGCCCACAGCTGGGTGATGGCCTTCGACAGCGAGCGGGAGGCCTTCGCGGCCTACGCCGAGGCGATGCCCAACAACTGCGTCTTCTTAGTCGACACCTACAACACCGCCGACGGGGTGCGGCACGCCGTCGAGGTGGGGCGGCGGCTCGAAGCGGCGGGGCATCGCCTGGCGGGCATCCGGCTCGACTCGGGCGACCTCGCCTATCTTTCCAATCAGGCCCGCCAGACCTTGGACGAAGCCGGTTTCTCCCAGGCGGAGATCCTGGCGAGCAACGACCTCGACGAGCGGGTGATCGAGAGCCTGAAGCTCCAGGGGGCGAAGATCGGCGTCTGGGGGGTGGGCACGCGGCTGGTCACCGGGCACGACGATCCGGCTTTGGGCGGGGTCTACAAGCTCTCCGCCATCCGCCGGCCGGGGGAGCCCTGGCGCTATCCCATCAAGCTCTCCGAGCAGACGATCAAGATCTCGACCCCCGGCCTCCTCGCCGTGCGCCGCTTCGAGGTGGGAAACGAGTTCGTGGGCGACCTGGTCTACGACTTCGAGCTGGGCATCGAGGGGCCGCCGGTCCTCGTCGACCCCGCCGACGTCACCCGCCGGAAGACGATGGCGCCGGACACCCCGCACACCGAACTGCTCCAGCCGGTCTTCCGCCGCGGCCGGCGGGTCGCCGAGCCGCTCCCGCTCGCCGCCGCCCGGCGGCGGGTCCAGGAGCAGCTCGCCGGCTTTCACCCGGGGATCAAGCGTTTCGTCTACCCCCATCTCTACCCGGTGGGGCTGGAGCGCCGGCTCCTCGAACGCAAGACCGCCCTGGTGCTCGCGGCCCGCGGCCGCGCGCCGGCTCCAGCCGCTCCGGTCGAAGAGCCGGCATGACGCCCCTCCCCGACTTCTACGCCCCCGGCCACGCCGCAGAGTGGAGCTACCGGCCGGACGCGGCGGCGCTCTTCGCCCGCGCCGGCGCCTGGCGGCGGGAGCATGGCATCCCCCCCGCCGCTGCCGACCGGGCGCGGGTCCACCTCCTCTTGATCGACCTCCAGAAGGACTTCTGCCTCCCCGAGGGGAGCCTCTACGTGGGGGGGAGGAGCGGCCGCGGGGCAGTCGAGGACAGCGACCGCATCGCCCGCTTCCTCTACGAGAACCTGGCGGTGGTGACCGAGGTCACGGCGACTCTCGACACCCACTTCCCGTTTCAGATCTTCTTCCCGTCTTTCTGGGTGGACGCCGAAGGCCAACCGCTCACCGCTCATCGCGAGATCCTGGCCGCCCAGGTCCGGGAAGGCGCCGTCCGCCCCGCTCCCGATCTCTCCTGGCTCGGCCAAGGGGACGCGGCCTGGCTCACCCGGCAGGCCGAGGCCTACTGCGCCGCGCTCGAACGGGGGGGCCGCTACCGGCTCTACCTCTGGCCGCCTCACTGTCTCTTGGGGAGCGCCGGTCATGCCCTGGTCGGGGTGATCGAGGAGGCCCGGCTCTTCCATGCCTTCGCCCGCGGCGCCCGCTCGGCGGTCGAGATCAAGGGGGGAGAGCCGCTCACCGAGAGCTACTCGGCGCTCTCTCCCGAGGTCCTCCTGGCCCACGACGGCAGCGCCCTCGGGCGGCGCAACGAAGTCCTGATCGAGACCCTGCTCGCAGCCGACGCCCTGATCGTCGCCGGCCAGGCGGCGAGCCACTGCGTCAAGAACACGGTCGAGGATCTCCTCGCCGAGATCGCGGCCCGCGATCCGGCCCTGGCGGGGAAGGTCTATCTCCTCGAGGACTGCATGTCCGCGGTCGCCGTGCCCGATCCGGCCGGCCTCGGGGGGGCGGGCGAGTTTCTCTTCGACTTCACCGCCGACGCCGAGGCGGCGCTCGCCCGCTTCGCCGCCGCCGGGATGCACGTCGTCCGCTCGACCGACCCCCTGGCCTCGTGGCCGGGTTTCCCTGCCGCCGCCGGCAGCCGTTTTTAAGTTCGATATAGAATCCCGTTTCTACCCTGTTCCTCCGAGGAGCCCCGGATGTCCCTGCACGATCCCTTGATCCGCAAGCTGATGACCCGCCAGGACTTGACCCGGGCGGAGAGCGCCGACCTGATGGCGGACCTGATGAGCACCGATAGCGAGGGCTGGCGGCTCCTCGCCTTCTCCGTCGCCTCCCAGACCAAGGGGGAGACCGCGGAGGAGCTCCTGGGGATGTACGACGGCATGCTCCGGCTGACCGGCTCCTACGACATCGCGCTGCCGGCGCGGCTGATGGACGTCTCGTCCACTGGGGGGAGCGGGGTACGGAAGATCAACGTCTCGACTCTCACCGCCCTCATCACCGGCGACCGCGAGGTGGGGGTCGTCAAGCACTCCTTCTTTCGGGTCACGAGCGTCACCGGCAGCGCCGACGCTCTCCAGGCGGTCGGCCTCCCGGCGCCCGCCGCCACCCTGCCGATGATCGAGCGCGCCTTGAGAGAGGTGGGGGTCGCCTTCTACTCGCCGGTCTTCGTCAGCCGCGAGCTCTCGAACCTGGTCCACTTCGGCCTCTCCCTGGCGGAAAAGCAGGTGCGGGTCAGCACCCCGTTCCACCTGATCGCCCCCCTCTTCACCCCCCTGAAGCTCACCCACCGGATGTTCGGGATCAACCATCCCGACCAGTTCGACCTGATCGTCGACGTCTTCCGCGGCCTCGGCTATGAGGGGGCTCTGGCCGTGCGCGGCCTGGACGGCCTCGACGAGGTCTCGATCGCCGCCCCCACCCGGATCAAGGGCTTCAAGCGGGGCGACGAGATCGATTTCGTCCTCGAACCCGAAGAGGTGGGCCTGAAAACCGCCCCGCAGAGCGCCGTGCAGCCGGCCGACGCCCACCAGAGCCTGGGCGATTTTCTCCGCATCGCCTGCGGCCGGGAGAGGGGGCCCAAGCGCGATCTGGTGGCGCTCAACTGCGGCGTCGTCTTCTATCTCACCGACCGCGCCCCGTCGATCGAGGCCGGGATCGAGCTCGCCATCCGCCGCCTGGAGAGCGGCGAGGTCGAGGCCAAGCTCGAGACCCTGGTCGAGCAGATGGGCTCCCCCGAGATTTTGGGGGCCGCCCGGCGCGAGTATCTGTCGTCCTGATGGACATCCGCCGCGAGGTCCTCCGGAACGTGCTGCTCTCCCAGGCCCTGGAGCCCCTGGGCAAGAAGCCGGGCTGCACCACCCGCCTCCAGGACTCCTCGCCCGGCACCAAGCTCGAATACTTCATCCTCTCCGGGGCCAACAGCGCCTGGGCGTTCTACGACCTCGCCGACCGGGTGCTAGAGGCCGGCAAGCAGCCCGACTGTATCTACGACCTCGCCTACGAGGCGCAGGCGGCGAGCGTGCGCAACCGCATGGGAGGGAAGGTCAACTACGGGCAGATCGCGCTCCTCCTCCCGGTGGTGACGGCCCAGATGCTCCAGTACCTGGAGACCGGCGCCAACGACAGCGTCGAGGATCTCCTCTTGCGGACCGGCGACGTTCTCCGCCACACGACCGAGCGCGACATCGTCTGCCTGGAGGACTTCATCCACCTGGGCTACCAGCTCTCGGCCCGCCACCACGAGCGCCTCGGGCAGGCCAAGCCGATCTCGCGACCGGCCTTCGCCGGCCACTACGCCACGGTCTGGGACGCCATGCAGGACCATCAGCACATCCACGCCGTGCGCGAGACGGTGCAGGGCTACCCCTACAGCCAGCGGGTCTACCGCTTCCTCCTCCACAACCTGGAGACCGGGATCCTCCCCGCCTCGGAGCTGATCTACCGCTTCCTCCTCCCCGAGATCGGCCGCCCGGACGTGGTGGCCGACATGATCGTCGTCGGTTTCTACCTGATGCTGGTCCGGCATCCCGACGCGGTGCTGTTCCCCTAGCGTAGTGCCCGGTGCGTTCGCGCCGACCGTTCCTGGGCGGGGGAAAGGCCCTTCCCCCAGGTCCCTCGGACGCGTTGCATTAGGGCTTCGCCACCCGATACCGCAGATAGAGGAAGTCGTCGACCGGCTCCGCCGCTTCGAGCCGGAGCTCGGTCAGCTCGTTCTCGACACCCCCCGAAAACAGGTTGACCGAGCCCGCGGCGAGGACGGCGGGGATGAGGAGGAGGTGGAGGCGTTCGACCAGGCCGGCTGCCAGGAGGGCACGGTTGAGGCTGCCTCCCCCCTCGCAGACCACCGAGGCGATCCCGCGCGCGGCGAGCCCGGCGAGGAACGCGGGGAGGTCGGCCCGCGGACCGGGGCCGGCGGGGACCGGCTCGACCCCGCGGGCGGCGAGGAGGTCCAGGTAGCTCCCCGGGGTCGCCGCCGTCACTCCGACGAGCGTCCGGGCCGAGCCGTCGAGAAAGCGGGCGCCGGGGGGGATGCGGCCGGCCGGGTCGAGGGTCGCCCGGACGCAGGCGAAGCCGGGGTCCCCGGAGAGCCGGTGGGAGGTCATCGTCGGATCGTTGACGAGGACCGTCCCGCTGCCGACGAGGACGGCACCATAGCGGCGGCGCACCTCGCGCTTGATCTCGAGGACCCGCGGCGGCACGGTCATCCGTCCCAGGAGGTCGGTGCTGGGAAGGCCGCGGCCGAGGGTGATGATGCCGTTGACCGAGACGGCGGTGAGGAGGTCGACGGTCGGCATCGGGTAGGTATTGGGGTAGGTACTTGCGGATCAGGCTCTCAGGCCCGGCGCCGGGCGGGCGTCTCCGCCGCGAAGAAGCGCCGGGCCGCCGCGAGGTCGGCCGGGGTGTCGATCTCGAAGATCGGGGCGTCGTAGGGGTGGGTGAGGATCGGCTCGCCGCGGTCGATCGCCCGCTGGAGGAAGCCGTCGACAGGCGGGTTCGCCAGATCGGCCAGGAGGCTCGGCTCCAGCACCATGAAGGCCGGGATGCTGAGCGCGTGCTCGCCCTTCCGGGTCACCCGGATCTCCATCGCGGGCGCGAGGCGGAGCTTGGCCTTGAAGCGGTCCGTCCGGCAGTGGAAGAACGAGCCGGCGAAGCCCCGCTCCCGGTGGGTCGCGAGCAGCTCCCGGTGGGGCCGCCAGTCCGCGAACACCAGGTCGCCGCCCATCCAGCAGAAGGTCTCCGCGAGGGCGAGGCGGGCGAAGTAGAGGGTTTGGAGGAGGTCCGACGGCTCGTCCTCGACCAGCACCTCGGCGCTCCGGCCGATCTCGGCCGCGAACTCCCGCCGGGTGACGACCAGGGGGTCGAGGCCGAGATAGCCGGCGAGCTCGACCGCCCGGTCGAGGATCGTCTTCCCCGCGAGGTCGAGGAGGATCTTCGCGCGGCCGCCGCTCTCCTCCCGCAACCGCAGGCCGCGCCCCGCGGCCAGGATCACCAGTCTCATCTCTTCCGCTCCCTTTCGATCCGCCTGTTCACGCTGAATCTTAGCGCAATGGAACATGGTCAAACGAGATCTCTCCGGGATCGGGCTCGGCCCGGGCCGTTATACTCCGCCGCCAGGAGGAGAGCGCGATGATCGAGAGCTGGACCCGAGAGGATTTCGACGGCCGGGTGGGGGAGATCTTCCACCTCTATCTGGGGGCGGACCCGGTGCCGTTCAAGCTCGCCCAGGTGCGGGCCGGCGCCGCACCGCCTTCCGGGCGGCCTCAGTTCGCCCTCGTCTTTCGCGGCCCCCGGGCCGCTCTGCGCCCGCAGGGGATCTACAAGGTCGAGCACGCCGAGCTCGGCGCCCACGACCTCTTCCTCGTCCCCGTCGGCCTCTCTCCAGACGAGGACGGCGATGGCGGGGGAGTGCTCGTCGAGGCCGTCTTCACCTAGGAGCCCGCTCCATGAGGAGATAGACGCCGCGATCCTCGATCGGGGTGAACCCCAGCCGTAAGTAGAGCCGCAGGGCGGGGTTGAACTTCTCGACGTGGATGGTGACCGGCTTCGCCGCGGCTTTCCCCTCGGCGAGGATTTCGGCCAGGATGGCGCTGCCGACCCCGGCGTTCCGGTGCTCGGGGAGGAGGGCGATGTCGATCAGCCGGATCTCCTTTTCCCAGCGTACGACATAGAGCCGGCCGGCCGGCACCCCGTCCCTCAGGATGACGAGGAACTCGGCCCCCGCGTAGTTCTCCTGGTACCAGGCGTGCTGGGCGGTGAACTGCTGGCGGAGGAAGGCCTCCTTCTGCCCGGCCTCCCACACCACCGCAGCGAGCTCCTCCTCGCGGGTGCTGGCGTAGACGCCCAAAAGGAGCTCCTGGTCGTCCGGCTGGATGGAGCGGAAGCGGAGCTGGGCGGTCGGGGTGGCGATGTCGTTCATGGCTGGAGAGGGATCACGACTGGGTGCGCACCCAGGCCGAGACCTCTTCGCCGAAGCGTTCGAGGTCGGCGGGGCCGGTCTTCGCGGCGGCATGGATGAGGCGGGGCTCGACGTCACTGTAACCGTGCGCCACGATGTTGCGGAGAGCCACCGCTCGCTGGAGAGCCGCCGCCGTGGCCGGGGAGAGGACCCCGTGCTCGGCCAGGCGGCGGAAGGACTCGCCGAGGGTGACGGCAACCGGCCATCCCTCGTCAGAGATGAGATGGCTTGCGATATCGAGGCAGGCCTGGACGGCGAGCATCAGGTTGAACGAGACGAGATCGAGCCTGTCCCCCTCTCTGTCCAACTCCCCGGCCTCGGGTGGATTGTGGTCTCGCACCTTGGTGACGCGGTGCGCCAGCTCCTTGAGCTTGGCCGAAATCACGTTTCGATCAACCATGACGGCCCTCCGCGAGCCGCTTCAAATAGGCATCCCGCATGCGCTCGAACCAGGGACGATCGGTCTCCAGCTGCGCGATGGTGTGGGAGCGCCAGCGCGCCTCGGCTCCGGCCTCCCCCTGGTGGAGAAGGACTCCGTCGCGCAGAACGGCCTGCATCAGAGGATAGCTGGCATCGGCGATGCCCACCGCCTGGACCTCCCGGCGGACGGCCTCGCTCAGATGGGACGCCAACTCCAGGGGATCGACGTCCCTTCCCAGGTACGCCACGTCCACGTCGGAATCCGGTCGGAACCGGCCGCGCGCCCGGGAGCCGAAAAGGAGGGCGAGCGTGACGTCCTTGCGGCCGGCCAGGGCGGAGCGGAGAGCCTCCACGAGGGCGGGATCGGCGAGCATGTCGAGGAGTCTAGCATCCGGAAGGGCGGGGTCCGGCGGGATGGGCGGGATGGGATATCGTTTCAGCAGATGACCTTTGCAGATAGGAGTCGGCGCCTCTGGGGCCGGCCGTGGGGGACGGCCCTCCTCCTTGCCCTGCTCGTCGTCCTCCTCTACGGCCGGCACCTGGGCGAGGGCCTGCTCGCCGACGACTTCCTCTATACCCGCTGGGCGCGCCAGGGCTTCCGAGTGCTGCTCCGGCACGTCACCGTGGGCTCCACGCCGCAGATGATCCGTCCCCTGCCCGGGCTCCTCTGGGAGCTCACCCGGAGCCCGGCAGGCCCTGCCGCTCTCCATGCTCTCTCGCTCCTCCTCCACCTCGGCAACAGCCTGCTGCTCGCCGCTTTCCTGAGGCGCCGGGGAGTCCGGGAGGGGGCGGCCCTCGCCGTCGCCGCCCTCTTCGTCGCCTTCCCGCTGTTGCCCGAGCCGGTGATCTGGGCGAGCGCCTCCTTCGACCTCTGGGCCTGCTTCTTCGCCCTGGCGGCCCTGGTCGTCGCCGCCGGAAGAGGACCGGTGCAGGCGGGAAATTCTCCAGAGGGTGAGGGGAGCCGTGGGCGCGCGGCGGTCGCCGCGGGTCTCTTTCTCCTCGCCCTGCTTTGTAAAGAGTCGGTGCTGCCGCTGCCGTTCCTGCTGCCCCTGCTCCTGCCCTGGCGGCAGGTCCGGCGGCCGGCGCTCGCCATGGCCCTGGTGGCCGGGGCCTACCTGCTCTTCCGCTTCGCCCTCTTCCGTGGCCCGGGCGGCTACCTGGGGGACAACGGCGCCTCTCTCCTCTGGGACTTGAAGCTCCTTCCCACCCTGCGCTCGGTCTTCCTGCGCACCCCCTTGCGGGTCTTCGTGCCGGTGAAACGGCCGGGCGCTCTGGCGCCGCTCTTCGCTCTCCTCTCGGCCCTCCTGCTGGGCGGGGTCCTGGGGCCGTGGTGCATCGAGTCGCTGCGGGGACGGGCGTTCCGCGCTCCCCTCGCCGCCCTCGCCGCCATCCCCGCCATCGCCGCGGTGGGGCTGGCGCTCCTCCCGGTGCTGCCGATCTTCTCGCTCGGCGTCGACCAGGAGGGCTCGCGGATGATCTACTTCCCGGCTGCGGTGGCTTTTGCCGGCTGCGGTCTGGGGGTGGGCCGCCTGCCGCGGGCGAGCGGTTTGGCGTTCGCCGGGCTCCTCCTCTACTGGAGCGCCGCCACCCTCTGGAACGGCCGTGCCTGGACGGCGGCCGCCGCCGAGGTCGGGGGGGCGCGGGCGGCCCTGGCGGCCCTGGCGCCGCGGTTCCCGCCCGGCAGCCAGGTGGTGGTCGCGGGGCACGACACCTGGCAGGGGGCGTTCGCCTGGAGGAACGCCCTGCCCGCGGCCGCGGAGGTCGACGGCCTGCCCGGTGGCCACCCCTGGGCCGTGGGGACCGCCGCGGTGGTGGAGGACCCGGGCCCCGGGCTCGGCCGGAGCCTCTTCGAGGTCGGACCGGGGCGGCGCGGCGAGATGGCAGACCGCACCGCCTGCGCTCGGGCCCTCCTGGCGCCCGCCGCGAGCCTCGCCGCCTGGCCGGTCGCCGCCAGGCCCGATCCCGGGGGCGACCCCGTCACCGAAGTGGTCCTTCCGGCCGCCCCCCTCGCCCCGGCGGCCCGGGACCTCGCGGTACGGCTCCAGCTCGGCACCTGCCGCCCCCGGGCGCCGGTCTCCGGGAAACTTTTCTGGCTCTTCGCCGACTCCCGGAAGTTCGAAGGCACCGACTCCCTCCCCTTCCTCGTCGGTCCCCGGACCCCGCCGGAGGTGGTGATCCACCTCTTCCCGGAAGCGCAGCCCCGCGAGCGGGTCACCCTCCTGCTCGACCTGCCGCGCGAGCTGATCCCCTGTGTGGTGGGAGCCCGGGTGGTGGCGGCGCCCGCGGCCTGCTCGGACTAAGCGGAGCCGGTGGGTTCACCGCCCCCGAAGAACTGCTGGCCGATCTCCGCCGTCTTCTTGCCCGGGATGGGCGGTACGAAGTAGTACCCGCCGCCGAGCGGTACGATGGCCAGGAACTCGCCCGTCGGCGTCACCCCATTCTCGGAGGGGCCGGCCAGCCCCTCGCGGCCGGTCTGCTGCCGGTTCGCCTCGGCCGCCGACGCCAAGGCCTGGTTGAAGCTCATCGGGCAGGCGAGGCCGAGAAGTTTCCTCTCTTCTGGGGTGAGGGCGTTGAGCTCGGCGACCGTGAAGCGCCCGGACTGGTGGCGCAGAGCGCTCTCGGTGTCGTTGAACGGGCGCAGGTTGGCGTCGGCGGGCGTCGTGCCCGGCGCACCCACCGGGAAGTTCGGGTTGCCGGCCCAGCGCTTCTTGATGAATTCGAAGGTCCCCTGGATGTCTTTCTGGAAGCTGACGAAGAGGAGCCCGGCGACGATCTTGTTGTCCATGCCGCGGTCCATGAACGGGTACCCGCGGCGGAAGATGATCTTCTGGGGGGTGCCGTCGGTCCGCCTTGGGTTGACCTTGCGCACATGCGACCAAGCCGGCACCCGTTGGGCCGTCCGCTCGCAGATCTCGCGCACCTCCTCGATCGTGAAGTTCTTCCGCACGTCCTCCGGCAGGTCTTTAGTCTCCTTGGGCAGCTGGGCAGGATCGAAGAAGGTGATCTCGGGGTGGGATTCGAGGTCGAACAGCTTCTTCCACTGTTTGAACGCCTCGTCGTCTCCGGCGCGGAGCCCCGCCGCCAGGTCGTCGTCCGCCTGGTCGCTTAGCGTGCCGAGGAGGAGGCCGGTCCCCTTGCTGCGGCCGACCCACTCCTGCTGCTCGTCGACCTCCAGCTCGCGCCACTGATCGAGGTCGTGCACGATCTTCTGGAAGACCATGTAGGTGCCGCGGCGGAGCGCCGGGTTGGGCTCGTCGGTCGACCAGACCACCTCGTCGAAGAGGGGGGAGAGGGCCCGCGGGTTGGAGACGCCGTCGTTGAAGCCCTGGAGGTTGCGGCCGTCGGTGCGCTGGAAGCCGGAGTGGACGTCGGTGATCGTCGCCCAGCCGGCGACGGCGGAGACGATGTCCTTGACGTCCTCGCCCGCCGCCGGCTCCAGAGTGTTCTCCAGGACCCAGCGGTTGACGAAGCTGTTCGAGGAGCCGAGTTGGAGGATCATGTCGGTCTGACCCAGGCTGTAGGGGATGGTGTCGCCGAGACCCACGTGGTCCGGCATCCCGGAGAGCCGGGCGGGGCGGCGCTCCGGCGGGATGCCGAGCCGGTCGAAGAACCCCTGGCCGAAGCCGACCGTGGCGCTCCAGGAGAAATGGCTGAGCGGGGTGGGCCGCGGCCTGCCGTTGTCGAGCACGTCGATCCTCTTCTGGCCGCTCTCGATGCGGTCGAACAGAGTGCAGAGGGTCTTCAACCCGCGGCGGACGGCCTCGGCGCCGGCCGGGCTGCCGACCTCCGGGGGAGCGAGATTCAGGCGGACGATCAGCAGGTGCTCCTGGGCGGCGGGGGAGGGGAAGCCGATCCCCGGCTGGACGACCTTCTCCTCCGCCAGCCGTTCGGTCTCCGCCTCCTGCTCAGCGCGGTGGATCTTGGGCGACAGCCGCGATGCGGCGAGGCCCGCGGGGGTGCCGTCGGCTGGGATGGGGCGAGGCTCGGTCATCGTCTTCCTCCGTCTCTGGGGACCTGCATGTATCCCTTAAAGACGGACAGGCCGCCCCTTTTCCCTCACCGCGCTACCCATCGACGCCTCGGGAAGCCAGCTCAGGGCCTGGTGAAGCTATCCAAGGGCTCGGAAAGCCATCCCAGGGCTTGGCGAAGCTATCCCGGGGCTGGGAAAGCTATCTCAGGGCCTGGCGAAGCTATCCGGGGGCTGGGAAAGCTATCTCAAGGCCTGGCGAAGCTATCCAGGGGCTGGGAAAGCTATCCCAGGGCCTGGCGAAGCTATCCAGGGGCTCGGCAAGCTATCCCAGGGCTTGGCGAAGCGATCCGGGGGCTAGGAAGGGTGGGTCCGAGAGTCCGCTACACTAGTCGGCCATGGAATCCCCGCCCCCGCCCCCGGCACCGAGCGATCTCGCCGGCGTGCGTTCGGAGCTCAAGCGGCTGGGCTATCTCTCCCATGGCTTCGAGCGCTACCTGCTCCAGGACGCTCTGCGCCCGGAGCGGCCCTGGCGGACGCTCCTCGACCTGACGGCGAAGGTCGCCCTCCTGGGCGGGGCAGGGATCGCTCTCGTCCTCGCCTTCGCCCTCTGCGCCGCGAACGGCAGCCTGACCACCACTCCGCTCGACCTCCTGGCCCTCTTCCTCCATCTCTTCCCGCCCATCGCCCTCGCCGCGGCGGCCGGCTTTCTCGGTCTCTCCGGGGTGGTCATCCTCGTCCTCAAGCTCTACCACGTGCGGCGGATCGAGACCCTGGCCCTGGCGGCGGCGGTGGCGGCGGGAGCTTTCGGGCTCGGGCTCGCCCTCTGGCGGGGGCGCGAGCTGGTGGCCGGGAGCCCCCGGTGGCAGCTGGCGGTGGTCGCGGTCGCCGCGCCCCTCGCCGTCTACGTCATGATCAAGCTCGTCTACCACGGGCTCCTCGCCCTCGCCATCCGGCTGACCGACGCGCCGCCCGACCGGCGGCTCTTCTCGCGCCGGGGTTTGGGATTCGGCATCCTCTCGGCGGCCTTTCTCCTCACCCTGCCGGCGGTCCTCGCCGCCGCCCGGGGGGAGCGGGTCGAGGCGCCGCCCTCGCTCCCCGAGGCCCCCGGCGAACGGGTGCTCCTCCTGGGGATCGACGGCGTCCTGCCGGGCGAGGTGGACTACCTGCTGAAGACCGGCGACCTGCCGGTGCTCTCCCGGCTGGCGGGGGAGTCGGGCGGAGTCCGGGCCTACAGCCGGACCCCGGAGGCGCCGGCCTCCTTCTGGGCCTCGGTCGCCACCGGCCTTCCCACGCCGGAGCACGGGGTCGCCGCCCTCGACAGCTTCCGGCCGCTCTGGGTCAGCACCCCGCTCGCCCGCACCGGGGCCCTCCGCGCCTACTGGAGCCGGATCGAGGTCCCCCTCCACCTCGCCGAGTACCGGCCGGTGCTCGCCAACCGGCGGAGCGCCTTCACGGTCTGGGAGCTCGCCGCCCGCGGCGGGTCGCCGGTGCTCGCCGTCAACTGGTGGGCGACCTTCCCCGCCGCTCCTCTTCCCGGGCTGGTGATCGCCCACGGCGGCTACCAGCTCCTCCGCGAGGGGGCGGCGGGGGCGGTGGCGTCGGCGGGAGAGCCGTCCGGAGAGCGGGCGGCGCTCGCCGGCCTGGCGTCTGCCGTCGACCGCCGGGCGGGGACGGTCGATCCGCGGCTGGGGGCCGCGCTCTCCACCAGCCGACCGCCAGGCCCTCCTCGACCGCGCGCTCCTCCCCGACCTCTTCTATCGCCAGGTTTTCGCCGAGCGGCTGGCCGCCGGCCCCCGCGTCGCCGCCCTCTACCTGCCGGGGCTCGACATCGCCGCCGCCGGCTTCCGTGGCAGCGACCTCGCCTTCGCCGACCTGCTGCACGCCGAGCTCGCCCAGGCCGACGGGCTCCTGGGGCGCGCCGGGATCGGGGCCGGCGGGGTGGGGACCGTCGTGGTGGTGCTCGACCCCGGGCGGCGGGCCCGGGGCGGGGAGGGGCGGGTGATCCTCTGGCGGCGGGCGGGGTGCTCCGGGTCCGGGCGGCTCGCCCCCGAGTCGGTGGCCTCGGCGCTCCTCCGTGCCGCCGGTCTGCCGCAGAGCGCCGAGCTGCCGGAGCCCCCGGGAGGGTGCCCCTGGCCGGCGCCGCCGGCCGTCCTCCGGGGCTACGGCCGGCCGGTCTCCGCGGGGTCGGGGAGGGGCGAATCGGAGGCCGGTGACGAATATCTCGAAAATTTGAGGTCGCTCGGGTACCTTTGAAGCACTCTTGGAGTTGGAGGGAATGCCACCGCTCGACCGTCCCGTTGTTTCCAGCGCCTGGAATTTCGGGTGTCGACCGAACTCTGTTCCATGGACGACACACAAGAGGACAACCTCATGGGGATGCGGAGAGCCTTGGCGCTGCTCGCTCTGGCGACGGCCTGCGCGCCGGTGTCGAGGAAGCCGGTGGCGGTTGTAGGCCCCTCCGATCCGCCGCCCGCGACGGCCACCGCGACGGTCGCTCCGGCCCCGGTCCTCGCTACCGTGGCGTCGGCGGCGACATCGGCGGCGGCGGCGTCGGGCGGGACCGATCCGTCGGGCCGGCTGATCTACCCGGCGGCGCGGACGGTCGACCAGGTCGACCGGTTTAACGGCGTGGAGGTGGCCGACCCCTACCGCTGGCTCGAGGACCTCGATTCGCCGGAGACCGCGGCCTGGGTGGCGGCCGAGAACCGGGTCACGACGAGCTACCTCGCGGCCATCCCCCAGCGCGAGCAGATCCGTGCCCGCCTGACCGAGCTCTGGAACTACGAGAAGTACGACGTCCCCACCAAGCAGGGGGCGCGCTACTTCTTCGCCAAGAACGACGGCCTCCAGAACCAGAGCGTCATCTACACCCTCGACCGCCTGGACGGGACGCCGCGCAAGCTGATCGACCCCAACACCCTCTCGGGGGACGGCACCATCGCCCTCACCGCCTTCTCGGTGAGCCACGACGGCAACCGGATGGCCTACGCCCTCTCCTCAGGCGGCTCGGACTGGGAGGAGCTCCGGGTGCGCGACGTGGCGACCGGCCGCGACCTGCCCGACCGCATCCGTTGGGTCAAGTTCTCGACCACCGCCTGGACCCACGACAACGCCGGCTTCTTCTACAGCCGCTACGACGAGCCCAGGGCCGGCGAGCAGACGGAGACCGCCAACTACTTCCAGAAGCTCTACTACCACCGGCTCGGCACCCCGCAGTCGGCGGACCGCCTGGTCTACCAGCGGCCCGATCACAAGGACTGGGGCTTCCTCGCCCAGGTCACCGAGGATGGCCGCTACCTGGTCGTCCAGGTCTGGAAGGGGACGGAGATCGAGAACGGGGTCCTCTACCAGGACTTGACCGATCCCAAGAGCTCGATGCGGGAGCTCCTCGGGGCCTTCGACGGCTCCTACGAGTTTCTCGGCAACGACGGGCCGGTCTTCTGGTTCCAGACCAACTTGAAGGCCCCCCGGCGCCGGGTGATCGCGGTCGACACCCAGAACCCCGCCCGCGAGCACTGGCGGGAGGTGCTCCCCGAGATGGCTGAGACGTTGGAAGAGGTGAGCGTCGTCAACGACAGCTTCGTCGTCACCTATCTAAAGGACGCCCACTCGCACGTCCGGGTCTTCGATCTGGCCGGCAAGCCCGTCCGCGAGCTCGCCTTTCCCGGTTTGGGCTCGGTCTCCGGCTTCACCGGCAGGCGGCACGACCGGGAGACCTTCTATCTCTTCACCAGCTTCAACACCCCGGCGACCGTCTATCACTACGACCTGGTGACCGGGGAGAGCCGGCTCTTCCGGCAACCGAAGGTCGCCTTCGACCCCTCCCGCTACGAGACCCGGCAGGTCTTCTACGCCAGCAAGGACGGCACCCGGGTGCCGATGTTCATCACCGCCCGGAAGGGGCTCGCCCTGGACGGCAAGAACCCCACCCTCCTCTATGGCTACGGCGGCTTCAACGTCTCGGTCACCCCCAGCTTCTCGGTCGCCAACCTGGTCTGGATGGAGATGGGCGGGGTCTACGCCGTCGCCAACCTGCGGGGGGAGGGGAGTACGGCGAGGAGTGGCACCAGGCGGGGGCGAAGCGCAAGAAGCAGAACGTCTTCGACGACTTCATCGCCGCCGCCCAGTGGCTGATCGAGCACCGCTACACGGAGAGCGCCCGGCTCGCCATCAACGGCCGGAGCAACGGCGGCCTGCTCGTCGGGGCGGCCCTGACCCAGCGGCCGGACCTCTTCGGCGCCGTCTGGATAGGGGTGGGCGTCCTCGACATGCTGCGCTTCCAGAAGTTCACGATCGGCTGGGGCTGGGTGTCGGACTACGGCTCGCCCGACGACCCCCTGGAGTGGCAGGCGCTCTACGCCTACTCGCCGTACCACAACATCCACCCCGGGACCCGCTACCCGGCGACCCTCATCACCACCGCCGACCACGACGACCGGGTGGTCCCGGCCCACAGCTTCAAGTTCGCCGCCGCTCTCCAGAAGGCCCAGGCCGGCCCACAGCCGGTGCTGCTCCGCATCGAGACCCGCGCCGGGCACGGCAGCGGCAAGCCGACCTCGAAGCAGATCGAGGAGGCGACGGACGGCTACGCCTTCCTCGTCAAGCAGCTGGGGATGCAGGGACTTCAGGTCGGAGAGCGAGGGGGCCCGCCGGCGGGATACTATCCGCTAGATGTCCCGCCGCTTCGTGAGCGCAGGGCTCTTGGGGCTCCTCGCGCTCTCCGCCCTGCCGCTCCGGCCCGAACCGGCTTCCCGCGAGCGCGAGCTGGCCGCGCTCCGGGCCGAGATCGCCCGCCTGGAGACCCGCCTCGTCCGCGCCAGGCAGGAGCAGAGCGGCCGGGAGGGCGAGATCGCGAAGACCGACCTGGAGCTCAAGCTCGAGGAGGACCGCCTCGCCGAGGCGACGGCGGCGCGCCGGCTGGCGGCGGAGCAGGAGGCGGCCGGGGTGCGGCAGGTGGCGACCCTGGAGGCCGAGCTGGCGGCGGCCCGGCGCGAGCTCGGCCGGCGCCTGGTCGGCCTCTACAGCCTCGGCCGCCAGGGCTATCTCCGGCTCTTCCTGTCGCTCAAACCCGACTCCCGGCTCCTCCCCTCGATCCGGCTCATGCGCTACCTCGCCCGGCGCGACCGCGAGTCGATCGACCGTTTCACCACCGCCCGGGCCGAGCTCGCCGGGCAGCGCGACCGCCTGGCGGCGCGGCGGGCCGAGATCGAGCGCTGGATCGGCCAGGAGGAGACGCGGCGGCGGCAGCTCGTCCTTCTGCGTGGGCACCAGGCCGACCTCCTGGCCCAGGTCCGGCGCGAGAGCCAGGACTTGGCGGCGCGGGCCGGGGAGCTGGCGGAGCGGGAGCACAAGCTCTCGGGCTTCTTAGACCTCCTCTACGGCAGGAGCCCCGAGGCGCTGGCGGGCAAGCCCATGCAGGACTTCCGCGGCGTCCTCGACTGGCCGGTGCACGGCCGGGTGACGGCCGGCTTCGGCCCCCTCCTCGACCCGCGCTACCACACCCGGGTGCCGCACAACGGGGTCGACATCCAGACCGCGCCCAAGACCGAGGTGCACGCCGTCTTCCCCGGCAAGGTCCTCTTCGCCGCCCCCTTCGAGGGCTACGGCACGACCGTCGTCGTCACCCATGCCGGGCGCGTCCTCACCCTCTATGCCGGGCTCTCCAACTGCCTGGTGAACAAGGAAGATATGGTAACCTTGGGACAGGTCGTGGGCTCGGCCTCCGACAAGCTCTACTTCGAGATCCGCGTGGAAAATCATCCCGAGAACCCCCTCAACTGGTTACGGTAGGCATCCCTATGAATCGCAGCCGTGTCGTATTCCTCGTCCTTTCCGCCTGCCTGGTCATGCCGATCCTGGCCGGGACCCTGCTGCGTGCAGCGGGGGAGAAGACGCCCGAGGAGGACTCCTTCTACAAGTACCTCTCGGTGTTCAGCGAGGTGCTCGGGCTGGTGCGGCAGGCCTACGTCGACGAGCCGGACACCCAGGCGCTGATGTCCGGGGCGCTCGACGGCACGACCGACGCGCTCGATCCGTTCTCCCTCTACGTGCCGGGCGATCAGCTCGCCAACTACCAGCAGGCGCAGTCGGTGGGCCGCCACTACAGCGGCCTCGCCCTCTTGAAGGAGCGCGGCGTCGCCTACGTCGTGGCGGTGGAGAAGGGGAGCCCGGCCGCCCAGGCCAACGTGCGGGTGGGGGACATCGTCTCCAAGATCGACAACCGCTCGACCCGCCTGATGCCGCTCTGGGAGATGCAGGAGATTCTGGCGCGCCGGCCGGGCACCCATGTGCCGCTCGAGCTGATCCGGGTGGGCGAGACGGTGCAGGCGGCGTTCGATCTGAAGCCCTTCGACCCGCCGCCGGTCTCCTCCGAAGAGGTCCAGGGGGCGACCCTCCTGCGCATCCCGAGCTTCTCGCCGGGGACCCCGGCGGACGTCCGGAAAGCGCTCGAGAAGGCCGGGCCGCGGGCCGCTGGGAAGCTCCTCGTCGACCTGCGGGGCGTCGCCTCCGGGGAGCCCGGGGTGGCCTACGAGGTGGCGGAGCTCTTCACCACCGGTGATCTGGGGGTCCTCTCCGGCCGCGGCAACACCATTCAGAGCTTCGCCGGCAAGGAGGCCCCGCTCTACCAGGGCCGGATCGTCATCCTGGTCGACCGCGGCACCCTGGGGGCTTCGGAGGTCTTCGCCTCGGTTCTAAGGCAGAAGGTCAAGGCCGAGCTGGTGGGCGAGCGGACCTTCGGCCATGCCGGCCGGCAGGGGGTGGCGGACCTCTCCTCGGGTGGCCGGCTGCTCTTCACCGATGCCTTCTACACCGGGCCGGACAAGAAACCGCTCAAGGAGGCCCTGAAGCCCGACCTGGTGGTCGACGAACGGTCGCGCACCTATCTGGAGAAGGACGTGCCGATCGGCGACCTGATCCTGAAGCGCGGGGTCCGCCGGCTCCTCGGCGAGGATACGGATTCTGCCAAAAAGGCGGCCTGAGCCGGCGGTCCGCCGCCGGACCCCCGCCCCGGGTTCGTCGAACGGACCGCGCCCTCCCATGGCCCGGCGCTCGTCCACGGGCCCGCGCCCGCGCCAGTATCGGCTTTCGGGTCTCTTTCTCTTTCTCTTCGGTTTCCTCGCCGGCGCCGGGTCGCTCTACTTCGGCTGCCGGAACGTCTCCCGCGAGTCGGGCGACTCCTCCGAACACCCCTCGGAAGCCCGCTCGACCGTTCCAACGTCCCCTCCCAAGGCCCATCGCTCCACCCGCCGGGCCGGCAAGGGACAGCCGCCGTCGGCCGCCGCGACCTCGGCTGCGCTGACGCCTCCGGCGGAGCCGGCGCACCCAAAATCTCCAACTCCGGCCCCGGCCGCCGCCCCGTCGTCCACGAGCGAGACGAGCGGCAGGGGAGAGGAAGGTGCGGATCTTGGGGGGAAGGGGGTGCGGATCGCCCTGGTGATCGACGACCTGGGGCGAAGCGTCGAGGACATCGAGACCCTGGGCCGGCTGGGAATCCCGATCACCTACGCCGTCCTCCCCTTCGAGTCGGAGACCGGGGCGGTGGTGGCCGCCCTCCACCGCCGGGGCGCCGAGGTCCTCTGCCACCTGCCGATGCAGCCGGTCCACGGCGAGAACCCGGGCCCCGGAGCGCTCCTCTACGGGATGGACCGGGCGGCGCTCGAACGGGCGACGGCGGCGGCGCTCGCCGCGGTGCCGGGGGCGGTGGGGGTCAACAACCACATGGGATCGCGACTGTCGGCCGACGAGCGGTCGATGCGGGCGGTGCTTGGGGTGCTCGCCGAGCGCGGCCTCTTCTTTCTCGACTCGCGGACCAGCCCCGAGAGCGTCGGCTACCGGATGGCCGGGAAGATGGGGGTCCCGGCGGCCGAGCGTCAGGTCTTCCTCGATTCCGACCTGCGGCCGCAGCTGGTCCGCGAGCAGTTCCTCCGCACCCTGGAGGTGGCGAGGAAAAGGGGCTCGGCGGTCGCCATCGGCCATCCCCACCCGTCGACCCTCGCCATGCTCGCCGCCGAGGTGCCGAAGGCCCGCGCCCAGGGCTACGAGTTCGTGACCGTCTCCCGGCTGCTTTCCCGGCCCGGCCGGCCGGAGTCGCAGCCGGCGCGCTGAGGAGGCTCCTACCTCACTCGCCCCGCAGCACCTCGATCGGCCGGCGCTCGAGGGCGCTGGCGGAGGAGGCGAGGCCGGCGGCGATCGTCAGGACGATGCTTCCGACGATGGCGATGGCGAGCGGCAGGACGGGGAACTCCCAGCGCATCTCGAAGCCCTGGGTGACGACCACCCAGGCGAGGACGGTCGCCCCCACTGTGCCGATGACGCCGGCGACGAGGCCGATCAGGCCGTATTCGACGGCGAAGCTCGCGGCCACTCCCTTGCGGGTCATCCCCAGGGTCTTCAGGAGAGCCACCTCGCGGCCGCGGCGGCCGGCGCTGGCGGAGATCGCCCCGGCGAGGATGGCGATTCCGGCGGCGACGGTGAAGCCGCCGAGGAAGCGGATGCCGAGGCTGATCCGGCGGAGCACCTTGACGACCTTCTCCAGGATCTCCCGGAGCTTGAGCACCGTGACGTTGGGGTAGCGGGCGGCGAGGAGGTCCTGCACCCGCTGCTCGCCCCCGTTGGGCAGATGGGCGACGGCGAGCCGCTGCTGGGGGGCGCCCTCCAGCACGCCGGGCTCGACGACCAGGAAGAAGTTGATCCCGAAGGTCTTCCAGTCGACCCGGCGGAGGCTGGTGACCTTGAGGTCGATCGGCACCCCCTGGAGGTCGAAGGAGAGGACCGAGCCCACCCCCACGTTGAGGTCGCGGGCGAAGCCCTCCTCGAGGCTCACCTCCGCCCTGTCGGGATCGCTCCACAGCTTGCCGGCGACGACCTCGTTGTCCTCGGGCAGGCGCTCCATGTAGGTGAGCCGCTGCTCGCGGGTGAGGGCCCAGCGCCGGCCATCCCGCCCGCCGCGCCGCTCTCTGCCCCCGCTCCGGGCGCCTGAGTCGCCCTGCTTTCCCTCGGCATCCTGGCCCTGGGCATCTTTTCCCTGGGCATCCTGGGCGATCTGCTCGACCCCCTTGCCGTCGATCGCCGTGATCCGCGCCATGACGACCGGCACCGATTCGACCCGGGTGGCCCCGGCCTGATGGAGGAGCTGCTCGACCCCCGGCCACTGGTCGGGCTGGATGTCGATCAGGAAGGCGGAGGGGGCGCCGGCCGGGAGCTCGGTCGACATCTCGCTCGACAGCCGCCGCTCGACGAGCGACATGCCGAGCACCGTGAGGACGCCCAGCCCGAGAGCGACGATCGCGCCCACCGTGCCGGCGCCGGGCCGGCCGAGGGCGGCAAGGCCGTGGCGGAGCGGCAGCCGAGCCCAGGAGAGGCGGCTCAACCCGCGGGGCATCCGCGCCACTGCCCAGGTGATCCCCGAGGCGGCGCCGGCGAGGGCCGCGGTCACCGCCAGGACTCCGCCGGTGAACTGGAGACCGCGGAGAAGCGAGTCCGCCTGGATGCTCGCCATGGCGAAGATCCCACCGACTAAAGCGAGCCCGGTCGAGAAGCCCACCAGACGGTGGAGGGGGAGCGGCTCGGCGTCGCGCCGCAGCACCCGCGCGGCCGGCACCCGGAGCACCCCGGCGAGCGGCGGCAGGCTGAAGAGGATCGCGACCCCCAACCCGAGGAGGAGGCCGCGCACGAGGGCGCCGGGCTGGAAGGGGCGGATCAGCTCTCCGGGGATCAGGTCGGAGAAGAGGTGGGGGAGGACCATCTGGAGGGCGACGCCCAGGATCATTCCGACGAGGCTGCCGACCAGCCCCAGGAGGGCGGTCTGGCCGAGGTAGAGGGTGAGGATCTCTCGCGGGCGGATGCCCAGGCATTTGAAGATCGCCACCGCGTCGAGCCGGGAGGCGAGCCAGGCGCGGACGCTCTGGGCCACCCCGATCCCGCCCACGAAGAGCGACAGCAGGGCGACTAGGCCGAGGAAGCGGCCGACCCGCTGGAAGTTCTCGCGGAGGGCCGGCTGCCCCTCCTTGTAGGTCGAGATCCGATAGAAGCTGGGGTTGGGGAGGGCGTGCCGGAGCTTCTCGACGGCGGCTTCGAGCTGCGAGGTTTTGACTCCAGGGGGGAGCCGGATCAGGGTCTTGTGGTTGACCCGGCTGCCCTTGCCGGCGAGGGCGGTCCGCGCGAGGCCGGCCCCGGAGAGGAAGACCCGCGGCCCGAGGGTGAGCGAGATGCTGATGCGGTCGGGCTCGGAGAGCACCTGGCCGGCGATGCGGAAGCTCTGGCCGCCGATCTCCAGCCGATCGCCCACCTTCAAGCCCAGCCGGGAGAGGAGCTCCGGGGCGACGACGGCGCCGTCGGTCCCCAGGAGCGACTGGAGCGGCCGGGGGGGACGAGGGCGAGCTTGCCGTAGAAGGGGTAGTCGCCGTCGATCACCTTGAGCTCGACGAGCTGGCTCTTGCCCGCCGGCGACAGGACGACCGTCACCATCTCGACGATGTCGATGCGGCGGACATCTACGAGGCCGGCCTTCGCGAAATCGATGCCGGGCGGAAGCGGGCGGCTCCCCTCGATCACGAGGTCGGCGGCGAGGAGCTGGCGGGCCTCGGAGCGCAGGCCGTCGTCGAGGCTCGCGGAGAGCCCGGCGACCGCCACCACCGCTGCCACGCCCACCGCCAGGCAGGCGACGAAGAAGGCGAGCCGGCCGCCGGAGCCGCGCGACTCGCGGAGCATGGTCCGCAGGTAGACGGCGGGCCTCACCGCACTCCCTGCCGGGCTGCCGCCAGGGTCTCCTGGCGCTCGACGCGCCCGTCGCGCAGGTGGACCAGGCGGTCGGCCAGGGCGGCGACGCCGGGGTCGTGGGTGACGAGGACGAGAGTGGTGCCGTGGCTCCGCCGCAGGTCAAGGAGGATCTCGAGGACCCGCTTGCCGGTCGCGCTGTCGAGGTTCCCCGTCGGCTCGTCGGCGAGGAGGATGGACGGCCGCGAGGCGAAGGCGCGGGCGAGCGCCACCCGCTGCTGCTCGCCGCCCGAGAGCTGGGTCGGGATAGTGGTGGCCGCGGTCGGCGAGGCCCACGGAGGCGAGGAGAGCGGCGGCCCGCTCTTGCGGGTCGGGCAGGTTGGCGAGCTCCAGGGGGAGGAGGACGTTCTCCTCTGCCGTCAGGTTCTGCAGCAGCTGGAAGGTCTGGAAGACGAAGCCGATCTTCTCCCGCCGCAGGAGGGCGAGCTGGTCCTCCGACATCCCCTGGATGGGAACGCCGTCGATCCGCACCTCGCCCGCGCTCGGCCGGTCGAGCCCGGCCATCAGGGCGAGGAGGGTCGATTTTCCACTGCCCGAGGGGCCGAGCACGGCGGTGAACTCGCCCGGCGCGATCGAGAGGTCGACGCGGTCGAGAATGGTGAGGGTCCGGTCGCCGGAGGGGAGCTTCCGGGTCAGCTGTCGGAGTTCGATTCGGGGAGAGCTCATCGCCAACGAGAACCATGCGGGAGCCGGCGTCATTTCCGGTTTCTCTTTCCTACGGTCGTCCGGGCTGGAAGTTACGACCCGGCAGACAGGGTTACTATCGATATGCGGTACACCAAATCCCACCTGACCCTGCTGCTCTTCCTCCTGCCGGCCGCTCTCGCCTGCCGGGCGCCCGCTTCCGAGGCTCTCGCCCCCTCGGCGAGCCTCTCCGGCTCGCTCCCTGCCCGCAAGACGGCATCGCCGGCGGCTTCCTTGCCGGGGACCGTCGCCCGGCCGCCCGTCGTCGTCTTCCTGGGCGACAGCCTGACCGCCGGGCTCGGGCTGGAGGAGGCGGAAGCCTACCCGGCCCTCCTCGGCACCCGTCTCGCCGCCCAGGGCCAGCCGATCCGGGTGATCAACGCCGGGGTGAGCGGCGACACCACCGCCGGCGGCCTGCGCCGTCTCGACTGGCTGCTGCGCCAGAAGCCGGCCATCGTCGTCGTGGGGTTGGGCGCCAACGACGCCCTCCGCGGCGCCGCGCCCGAGGAGATCGAGCGCAACCTGCGGGAGATCCTCAGCCGTTCCCGTGCCGCCGGCGCCCAGGTCCTGCTGCTGGGGATGATGATCCCTCCCAACTACGGACCCGACTACGCCCGCCGCTTCAGCGACCTCTACCCGCGGATCGCCAACGACATGGGGGTTCCCCTGGTGCCCTTCCTCCTCGAGGGGGTCGGCGGCATCCCCGAGCTCAACCAGGCGGACGGCATCCACCCGACGGCGGTCGGGCATGAGAAGGTGGCGGACAACGTCTATCCCAAGCTATGGAAGCTGCTCGCCGCGCCGCGGGCTCTCGCGGGCCGCTGAGATGGCGTGATCGAAGTGATCGCGGCTTGATTCTATCGCCCGATCACGGTAACCTCTGGGTAGGAGGAGGTGAAAACTTGGAACGCCATCCCAGGGATCCCACGGAAGTGAGCGAGATCCGGGAAGCTCAGGTCGCCTATGGCGGCTGGGAGTCTCCGGCCGAGACCGACGTCCGGTCGCTCGTCCTCCTCCTCCTCAAGGCCTCCGCGGCGCGCAAGCAGCGGGTCGAGACCCTGATCGAGGCCATGGTCCCCCGCGTCGAGGTCCCCAGCCCGGTGGCGGTGCTCCAGGCGCGCCGCAACGCCGAAGCCCGGGAGGCCCTTCTCCAGGAGTTCGGAGCCCTGAGCAGCACCGGGGTCGCGGAGCTGGCGGGCTCGCAGGCCAAAAACCGGGCGGCGCTCGCCAACCGTTGGAAGCAGGAGCGGCGGATCTTTTCGGTCCAGCACCAGGGCGCGACGGTCTTTCCGGGGTACCAGTTCGACGCCGCCGGGCAGCCCCGGCCGGTGATCGCCGAGGTCGTGGACCGGTTGGGGAGCCTGAGCAGCGAGTGGGAGCTCGCCCTCTGGTTCGTCGCCGAGACCGGCTGGCTCGGCGGGCGGCGCCCGGTCGATCTCCTCGACCGCGACCCGCGGGCGGTCGCCGAGGCGGCGAGCAGCGAGGCCGCCGAGCTGGTTTTCTGAGGCGGCCCCCTTCCTGTCTGCTCCTCGGTCCACTTTTCCCGCACCGCCGGACTTCCTCGATCCACTTTTCGAGACCTGGGAGTCCGGGCGGCTCCTGCTGCGGTGCCACAGCGTGCGTTTCGGCGCCACCGAGTTCAACCCGGGCCTGGGGATCGGCAGGTTTCACCCGTTCGAGGACGGGACCGGCTATCGGGTCCCGGTGCTCTATGGCGCGGATACCTTCGACGGTGTCCTCTCTGAGACCGTCTTTCACGGGGTTGGGGTGGGTGGCAGGGGCAGCATGGAAGGCCATTCCCGCGTCGTCCGCCACTCTTCTCTGCGCCCCTTGGTCGTCTCCACCCTGAGCCCCCGGCGCGCCCTCGTCCTCGTGCAGCTCCATGGGCACGGTCTGCGGCGTCTGGGGGTCGACCGCAGCGTCCTCCTCGACTCCGACGCGGACGCTTATGAGAGCACCGCGCTCTGGGCGCGGGCGTTCCATCGCGTCCACCGGCGGCTCGACGGCCTCATCTGGGTTTCACGGCAGCACGACACCTCGCGCGCAGTGGTGCTCTTCGGCGACCGGGTCGACCGGCGGGATCTGGAGGTTGCCGAGGCCCCGCTCCCCCTCTTCCTGGGGGTCGGGCTGGAGCGGGCCCAGGCGGCCGCCGAAGCGGCGGGGATTACGATTGTGGAATGAGACGGGGTGCTTACCCCGGGTCGTCCGCCTTGGCCTTCTCCCAGAGCTCGTCCATCTCCGCGAGGGTGGCCTCGGCGGGACTCTTGCCGCGTGCGGCGAGGCCCGACTCGACGGTCTCGAAGCGGCGGCGGAACTTGAGGTTGGCGGCGGCCAGGGCGGCCTCGGGATCGAGGTCGAGCTTGCGGGCCAGGTTGGCGAGGGTGAAGAGGAGATCCCCCAGCTCCTCCCGGACGGCGGCCTTGCTCGCCGCGGCGCCCGGGATGGCGAGCGCCGCCTTGAGCTCGGCCGTCTCCTCGTCGACCTTGGCGAGGACGGCGGCGGCGTCGGGCCAGTCGAAGCCCACTCCCGAGGCCTTCTGGGTCAGCCGGTAGGCGGCGAGGAGGGCGGGGAGCGAGGCCTGGACGCCGCCGAGGAGCGAGCTCTTCCCGGGGTTCTGCCGGAGCTTCCGGCGCTCCCAGGCCTGGCGCACCGACTCGGCGTCCGCGAGCACCTCGGCGTCCTCCGCCGATGGCGTCTCCAGCTTAAAGACGTGGGGGTGACGCTCGACCATCTTCCGGTGGACGCCGTCGATCACCTCGGCCAGCCGGAAGGCGCCGGCCTCCTCCGCCAGTCTGCCGATGAAGGCGACCTGGAAGGCGAGGTCGCCCAGCTCCTCGGCGAGCTCGCCCCAGTCGCCGGAGTCGATCGCTCCCGCCACCTCGTGCGCCTCTTCGAGGAGGTAGGCGCGGATGTCCAGGAGGCTCTGCTCGCGATCCCAGGGGCAGCCGTCCGGCGCGCGGAGACGGGCCACGAGGTCGACCAGTTTCTGGAGGTCGGGTGGGGTGGACGGAGCGCCGGGAGGGACCTCGGAAGAGGTTTTGCTTGCTCTCAAGGAAGGCCGCTTGCTATTTTTCAACGACGCGCTACCGGAAAGGAGTACGTAACGAGGTGAGCGACAAGGAAATCAAGGTCACCGACAAGAGAATGTTCACCCCCGAGGGACAGCTGCGGGAAGAGTACCGCTTCCTCGACGAAAAATCGACCGCCGCCGAGGAGGGGACGGAGGTGCCCCCGGAGGCTCCGGCTGCACCGTCCCGCCCCGCGCCCGCGGAGCGGGCAGAACCGGTGGCGCCGATGGCCTCCGAGCGGCGGCAGGAGTTTCAGCCGAGGGGTACGGAGCTCTCCGATCCGCGGCGGACGGCGGTCCCCGAGCCTCCGGGCTCCGCCCACCTCGAAGTCCCCGGCACGCCGCCGGAGCTCGGGGCGCCCACCTTCTACGATCTGGCCGCGATCCTCGCCGAGCCGGTGGCCCTCTACCTCGGGGACTTAGAGCTCGAGGACGGGCAATCGGCCGAGAATCTGGAGATGGCCCGCATGCATCTCGACCTTCTGGACGTCCTGCGCCAGAAGACGGTAGGAAATTTAAACGCTCAGGAGTCTGCATTTCTGGAGGACCTGCTGTATCGTCTGCGGGTCCGCTATGTGCAAAAGAGGGGGTAACCGGGACTTTCGGGCAGCCGTGAGGCTCGCTCTCGCCGGGCTGGTTCTCGCCGGCTGCTCTGCCGCGCCCGTCTTTTCTCAAGGAGCGTCTCAAGGAGCGTCTCAAGGAGCGGCCCAGGGAGCGGGGCAGGCAGGGGGCCCGGCGGGGCAGGGCGGTGGGCAGGCGGCGGTCTCGTCGCCGCACCTGACCGGAGTCGAGCTGTCCGTCTCGGTGCAGCAGGTTTTGCAGCAGATCGAGGATCAGTGGCCGCAGTGGGTCGGCGCCGGCAACCGGGAGCGCGCCGGGCAGGTGGTCGACAACCTGCTCACCACGGTACGCCAGATCGGGATGCGGCGCCTGCCCGATCTCTCCCTGGGCGCCCTCGTGCAGGCGGAGAAGGCGGCCCGCCAGAAGGACTTCCCCCGCGCCCACTGGGCCCTGGAGGGCGCCGAGCGCCTCGACCCCGGCCGCCCCGAGGTCGCCTTCGCGGCCGCCCGGGTGGACGCTCTAGAAGGGAGCTATTTTGCCGCTCTCTTCAACCAGCTGGCCGGATACCAGCGGCTCCTCTGGCTGCCGCTCGAACGTTCCCTCTGGTGGCAGAGCTTCCTCCTCTGGACCTTGACCGTGCTGCTTTTTACCGGCGGCCTGTTCACGGCCGTGCAGATGGCGACCAAGGGAGGCGCGCTCTACCGCGACCTGAGCCATCTGGTCGGCCGCCGCCTGCCGGATAGCGTTGGCCGGGTCGTCGCCGCGGCGCTCCTCGTCTGGCCTCTCGCCCTGCCCTACGGCCCCATCTGGCTGCTGCTCTACTGGTCGGTGCTCCTCTGGGGGTACGCCGCGACCTCCGAGCGGGCCGTGGTCGTCGCCGTCTGGCTGCTCCTCGGGGTCGCCCCGGTCCTCGTCACGGAACAGCGGCGCCAGCTCGCGCTCGATCTCTCGCCGCCGGTCGTCGCGATGGAGAGCTTCGCCGAGAGGCGCCTCTACGGCAGCCTCTTCACCGACCTCGGGGTCCTCCGCTCGCTGCTGCCGGAGAGCACCGCCGTCCGGCAGCTCCTGGGCGACTTCCACCGTTCGCTCAACCAGTGGGACCTCGCCCGCTCGCTCTACCGGCAGGTCCTGGAGAAGGAGCCGAGCAACACCGCGGTCCTCCTCGACCTCGGCGACTATTTCTACTTCCGGAACGACTTCGGGAATGCCATCGGGTACTTCCAGAAGGCCGCCGCCGCCGATCCGACGAGCGCCGCCGCCCAGTTCAACTTGAGCCAGGCGTACTCCGAGTCCTACATCTTCGACAAGCAGAAGGAGGCACTGGGGCAGGCGCGGGCTCTCGACGCCTCAGAGGTCAATCTCTGGCTCAAGCAGACCGAGCAGCAGCATGTCGTGGCCTCGGACGGCGGGCTCGCCCGCGTCCCCGAGATCCGTGCCCAGCTGCGGCAGAGCTTCCGCGGCCGTGAGGCTTCCGGGTCGTCGATCGAGCTCCTGCGGCGCGGCCTCTCGGCGGTTTTCGCTCTCGCCCTGATCTTGGTCGCCATCGGCCTCCACCTCGGCCGGCGGCGCTTCGGCTACACCGAACCCCCCCTGGACATCCGGCTGGGCTCCTCCACCTTCGATCGCTGGCTCCGCGTCCTGCTGCCCGGACTGGCGGCGGCGGAGGCCGGAGAGGGCGGCCGGGCGTTCCTCGCCCTCCTCCTGCCGGCCGGTCTCCTGATGCTCCCGCTCTCCGGCGCTATGGGTTATCGCATTCCTTGGGGGTATGATCCGGGAAACCCGATCCTGTGGACGTTCGCCGTCCTCGGACTGCTCCTCTACTTTGGGGCACGTCTCCGGTGGGAGCTCACCCACCAGGTCTAACGATCGCGGAAAGAATCGGCGAGGCCGCCATGGCAGTCGAAGGTACCCTAGACCTCTTCCAACTACCGGAGATCCTGCAGCTCATCTCGCAGCAGAAGAAGACCGGCATTCTGACCGTCCAGGGTCAAAACGACATCGTCGCCATCTCCTTCCTCGCCGGCCGCATCGTGGCCGCCGATGCCCTGAACCAGACCATGGAGGAGGGGTTGACCCGGGTGCTCGTCGCCCAGGGGATGCTGGCCCAGCAGGACCTCTCCCGGGCTCTGGCCGAGCACCCGTCGGCGGGCGGCAGGTTGATCGACTTCCTCGTCGAGCGACGCTACGTGACCCGCCAGCGGCTCCTCGCCGGCCTCCGGCTGCAGACCTACAGCCTGATCGAGCAGCTCCTGCGCTGGGATCAGGGGGATTTCAAGTTCTATACCGGCGAGGAGGTCTCCTACGAGGAGGACTTCGTCCCCATCACGGTCGAGGAGCTCCTCTTGAACGCCGGGGATGCGGCCGCTCAGGAGCGCCGCCCGGCATCCACGACCGCCTCGAATTTCCCGACCGTCCCGAACCTCCCGGCCGCGCCGGCGGCTCCGGTCGCCCGCTCCCCTCGGGCGGCGCCGCTCCGGGCCGTGCCGCCGCCCGCGCCGCTCCCCGCGATTCCCCCCGCCGCGCCCGGCCGCACCCCGGCGGGCGCTCCGGCCCGCCCGCTCTCCCCAATCTCCCCAAGCTTGGTGCCGTCCACGCCGGCGTCGCCGCCGGTCCTCTCGCCGGCCGCCGAGCCGGCAGCTTTCCGCAAGATGAAGGTCGAGGAGCTCGCGGTCCCGCGCTCCTCCCGCGCGGTCGCCCGGGTCGCCGCCCTCGTCGCGGCGATTCTCCTCGTGTTCTTCCTGCTCGCCGATCCCGGCCGTCTCCTCCTCCCCCTCCCCTGGGAGGAGGCGCAGCGCCAGGATCTCGCCCAGGAACAGCGCTCCACCCTCTATCTCAAGATCGACCGCGCGGCGAAAACCTTCTTCCTTCTCGAAGCCCGGTTCCCCGAGAGGCTCGCCCAACTCCAGCAGCTCAACCTCCTCTCGGGGGCCGACCTGCGCGACACCCAGGGCCACGAGCTGCGCTACACGGCCCGGGAAGAGAGCTACAAGGTGCAGCCGGTCGACTCCAAGGGAGCGCCGATCGCCGGCACCGAGACGACCGACGCGGTGACCGGCAACTTTCTCCTCGATTCCGAGTTCATCTCGGTCTCTCCCGACGCCCAGGCCCCGCTGGTCCTCCTCGATTAGGAGGGGAAGGGGAAGGGGAGGCGAGGGATCTGCGTGGATTTTTCCGCGTCTGGAATAAATCTCAGTCCAATCTTGTCAATCCTGGTGGTACGCAAGATTGACAGCGCACCACTAAAATTTTAAGATTTGTGCACGGCGGGTCTCGACCTGCCGCATGAATCCACCAAGGAGGAGAGCCTTGAGCAAGATCATCGGAATCGACCTGGGAACCACCAACAGCGTGGTTGCGGTCATGGAAGGCAGTGAGGCGAAGGTGATCCCCAACGCCGAGGGCAACCGCACCACGCCGTCGGTCGTCGCCTTCACGAAGACCGGGGAGCTCCTGGTCGGCCAGGTGGCCAAGCGTCAGGCGGTCACCAATCCCACGAACACCATCTTCTCGATCAAGCGCTTCATGGGGCGCAAGTACAGTGAAGTGAACGAGGAGATGAAGATGGTGCCCTATACCGTCGAGCGGGGCGACAACGGCGACGTCCGCGTCTCGGTCGAGGGCAAGAAATACTCGCCGCCCGAGATCTCGGCCCGCATCTTGGGCAAGCTCAAGCAGGCGGCCGAGGACTACCTGGGGGAGAAGGTCGAGCGCGCGGTCATCACGGTGCCGGCCTACTTCAACGACTCCCAGCGCCAGGCGACGAAGGACGCCGGCAGGATCGCCGGTCTGACCGTCGAGCGGCTGGTCAACGAGCCGACCGCGGCCGCCCTGGCCTACGGCCTGGACAAGAAGAAGGACCAGACGATCGCCGTCTACGATTTCGGCGGTGGCACTTTCGACATCTCGATTCTCGAAGTGGGCGAGGGCGTCGTCGAGGTCAAGGCGACCAATGGCGACACCCATCTCGGCGGCGACAACATCGACCAGCGGATCATGGAGTGGCTGCTCGAAGAGTTCAAGAAGGACCAGGGGATCGACCTGGGGAACGACCCCATGGCGATGCAGCGTTTGAAAGAGGCGGCGGAGAAGGCGAAGATCGAGCTCTCCTCCGCGCAGGAGACCGAGATCAACCTGCCGTTCATCACCGCCGACGCCGCGGGCCCCAAGCACCTCAACCTGCGGCTCAGCCGGCCGAAGCTCGAGCAGATCGTCGATGACCTGATCCAGCGCTCGATCGCCCCCTGCCGCCAGGCGATCAAGGACTCGGGGCTCGACGCCAGCAAGATCGACGAGGTCGTCTTGGTCGGCGGCCAGACCCGCATGCCGGCGATCCAGAAGCTGGTCAAGGACCTCTTCGGGAAGGAACCGCACAAGGGCGTCAACCCGGACGAGGTCGTGGCGATCGGCGCGGCCATCCAGGGCGGCGTGCTGCGCGGCGACGTCAAGGACATGCTGCTCCTGGACGTGACCCCGCTGTCGCTCGGCATCGAGACCCTGGGCGGCGTCTTCACCAAGCTCATCGAGCGCAACACGACGATCCCGACCCGCAAGAGCGAGATCTTCTCGACCGCGGCGGACAGCCAGACCTCGGTCGAGGTCCACGTCCTCCAGGGCGAGCGCGAGATGGCGCGGGACAACCGCACCCTCGGCAAGTTCCACCTGGTCGGCATCCCGGCGGCGCCGCGCGGCGTGCCGCAGGTCGAGGTGACCTTCGACATCGACGCCAACGGCATCGTCGGCGTCTCGGCCAAGGACCTGGGGACCGGCAAGGAGCAGAAGATCACCATCACCGCCTCCTCCGGCCTCACCGACACCGACATCGACCGCATGGTCAAGGAGGCCGAGTCGCACAGCGAGGAGGACAAGCAGCGCCGCCGGCAGGTCGAGGCGCGCAACCAGCTCGACAGCCTGGTCTACAACACCCAGAAGACCTATGACGAGCACAAGGAGAAGCTCGGGGCCGCCGAGAAGGGCCAGCTGGAAGAGGCGCTGACCGAGGCCCGGAAGGCGCTCGAAGGCGAGGACACGGAAGCGATGGAGAAGGCCGGAGAGCGCCTCACCCAGGCCTCCCACAAGCTGGCGGAGGTGATGTATCAGCAGCAGTCTCAGGGGGGGCCGGGAGCTGGGCCTGCCGGTGCCGGCGCAAAGCCGTCCCCGGGTGGCGCCGGGAGCACGAGCGACGAGGTGATCGACGCCGAGTACGTCGACGTCGGCGAGAAGAAGTGAGCCGCACGCCATGGCACCCCTGAAGAAGATCTACCTGGAGGAGCTGTCGCGCATCCAGGATCGGATCAACAACCTGTTCGAGCAGGCCCTCCTCCCCGCGGACTACGACGGACGCGATGGGGGGTTGGGCCTGCCCGGTACCTGGGCCCCGGCGGTCGACGTGCTGGAGACGGAGGACTCCTATCTCCTGTTCGCCGAGCTGCCGGGGGTCACCAGAGAGGAAATCCAGCTCCAGGTGCGGGAGAAGCGGCTGGAGCTCTCCGGCAGCCGCCAGTCGCTGGGCGAGAGCCGGAACTTCCTGCGGATGGAGCGCAGCTATGGCCCCTTCCGCCGGACCTTCGATCTCGGGGTGCCCGTCGACGCCGAGAGCATCACCGCCAGCTTCGAGCGCGGCATCCTGCGCGTCGCCATCCCGAAGCGGCCGGCCAACCCGGCGGTGACGGTGTCCGTCACGGAGGAACCTTGAATGCCTGTCAGACGCCGTAAAACGGAGCAGAAGTTCGTCATGATCAGCGTCATCGCCGAGCGGTTCGGGATTCACCCGCAGACTCTCCGCCTCTACGAGCGTGAGGGCCTGATCAAGCCCGCCCGGAGCTCCGGCAACACCCGCCTCTACGACGAGGAGGCGATCCGCAGGCTGGAGATCATCCTCACCCTGACGCGCGACCTGGGGGTCAACCTGGCCGGCGTCGAGGTGATCCTCAACATGAAGGAGCAGATGGACCGGATGCAGGTCGACCTCGACCGGCTGCTCGGCTTCGTCAAACAGGAGATGCTCGACCGCAAGTTCGGTCTCGACCGTCAGCACGCCCTGGTGAAGGTCGAGAGCGGTCCGCTGATCAAGCGGCAGGCCTGAAACGTCTCCAACCCACCGAAATCTGGAAAGGGGCCCGCGAGGGCCCCTTTCGTTTTGAGCGCGAGCCCCGGCACGGGCTCCGTTTGATCCTGTGGGCGGGCTCCCTCGGGCGCTTCGCGCGGCCAGGAGCCCGTCCTCGGAACCAAACGGAGCCCGTACCCGAACCTCATCCTCTCCCCGGCGACCCCTGGGGGAAGCCGTACTCCAGGCGAAGGAGGCGGAAGGTGGAGAGGAAGCGGTCGCGGACCGCCGGGCGGAGGTGGGCGGCGCTCGCCGTCATGTCGTTCGCTCCCGCCTCCCGGACCTCCGCGAAGAGCTGCCGTAAGACCTCCTCGCCGTCGTTCTCCCCCGAAAGCACGGGGCTGCAGACGACCCGCGTGTCGATGCCCTCCTCCGCCAGTTGGCGCACGGCGCGAAGGCGGGCCCGGGGGTCGGGGGCGCCCGGCTCCAGGCGGTCGGCGAGGACCGGATCGACGGTCGGCAGGGTGACGTGGACGGTGACGGCGTGGCGGCGGTCGAGCTCGGCCAGGAGGTCGAGGTCGCGCAGGATGAGCGGGGAGCGGGTGGTGATCGAGACCGCCAGCCCCTCGACGATTTCCGATGTTCCCGATGTTTCCCCGATGGTCCGGACATGCCCAGCCCCGGCATCCCGGAGAGATCGAGGGCTGCCAAGGGGGAGCGGTTGAACCCCGGATGGCGGAGGCGCCGGACCGGCTCATAGGGGATATCGACGGTGCCGAGGACGATCGGCTGGCCCCGGAGGGCCGCCCGGCGCAGCTTCCGCTCCAGGGCGGCGACTTCGAGATCGTGGGTATCGCCCCCTGGTTTGCCCGCCGTTTTGGCCGAACCGAAGGGGAGGGCCGGAAAGAAGAAAAGAGAAACTGGCGCGTTCATGCCGCTCTATTTACGCTAAATTCCGGCGTAAGTCAAGCGAGAGGGTAGAATCCTTCCCATGCCTGAGCTTCCCGAGGTCGAAGTCCTCCGTCGCAGCCTGGAGCCCCATCTGGTAGGAGATACGATCGAGCGCTCGCTCGTCCGGGATCCGCGCCTGCGGGTCCCGATCGAGCCGCGTGAGCTGGCGAAGCGGGTGACCGGGCGGGCGATCCTCGCCCTGCGACGGCGGAGCAAATACCTCCTGATCGACCTCGCCGGGCCCAAGGGTGGGGCGACCCTCGTGGTCCACCTCGGGATGAGCGGCCGGCTCACCCTCGTCCCGGCGGCGGAGCCCGAGGAGCCGCACGAGCACGTCGCCTTCTATCTCCGCTCGGGGAGACGCCTGCGTCTGCGCGATCCGCGCCGCTTCGGCATGGTGCTCGCGCTCCCCACCTTGAGCCTCGCCGAGAGCCGGCACTTCGCCGGCCTGGGGGTGGAGCCGCTCGGCCCCGGTTTCGACGGCGCTCTTCTGGCCGCGGCGGCGGCCGGGCGGCGGGGGCCGGTCAAGAGTTTCCTCATGGATGCCGGGGTCGTCGTCGGAGTGGGGAACATCTACGCCACCGAGGCGCTCTTCCGCGCCGGCATCCATCCGACCCGCTCGGTCGCCCGGCTCTCTCCCGCCCGCTGGGAGCGCCTGGCGAGGGCGGTGGTCGAGGTCCTCACCCAGGCCATCTCCCAGGGCGGCACGACGCTCAACGATTTCGCCGACGGGGAGGGCAATAGCGGCTACTTCCAGGTCGCGCTCTCCGCCTACGGCCGCGCCGGAGAGCCCTGCAGAGCCTGCGGCGGGCCCATCCGCCGCATCGTCCAGTCGGGGCGGAGCACCTTCTACTGCCCGCGTTGCCAGCGCTGACATAGAATCGAATCCGATGCTCGACGGCCTCAGGCGTTTCGACACCGCGACCGGGCGGCGCCCCTGTATCCTCGGGGTGGCCGGCGGCACCGGCTCGGGCAAGACCACCGTCGCGCGGGCCATTCTCGACGCCGTGGGCCAGCACCGGATCGCCTTTCTGGAGCAGGACAACTACTACCGCGACATCGAGTGGGGGAGCGAGGCCGAGCTCCTGCACCACAACTTCGACCACCCGTCGGCGCTCGACAACGAGCTCCTGGTCGCGCACGTGACGGCGCTCCGGGCCGGCCGGGCCGCCGAGGTGCCGATCTACGACTTCGTCCGCCACCGCCGGACCGACAAGACCCGGCGGGCCGAGCCGCGGCCGGTCGTGCTCCTTGAAGGCATCCTGATCTTCGTCGAGCCGAGCCTCCGCGACCTGCTCGACTTCAAGGTCTATGTCGACACCGACGCCGACATCCGGCTCATCCGCCGGCTCGGGCGCGACATGGCCGAGCGCGGCCGCTCGGTCGACGACGTCCTGCGCCAGTACCGGGAGACCGTCCGCCCCATGCACCTCGAGTTCGTCGAGCCCTCCAAGCGCTGGGCCGACGTCATCATCCCCGAGGGGGGCGAGAACCGGGTGGCTCTGGAGATGGTGGTGGCGCGGGTGGAGCAGCTCCTTGCCTAGCTGGATTCTGCGGGTGCACGCCCGCTTCGAGGCGGCCCACCACCTGACCTCTTACCGGGGCGTCCCGGAGCCCGTCCACGGCCATACCTGGCGGGTCGAGGTGGCCCTCGACGCCGCAACGCTCGACGCCGAGGGGATGGGCTTCGACTTCATGGCGGTCAAGGGCGCCCTGGCGGAGCTCACCGCGAAGCTTGATCATCGGGACGTCAACACCGTCCCTCCTTTCGACACCCTGAGCCCCACGACCGAGCGCCTCGCCGCCTGGTTCCACGGGGAGCTCACCGCCCGCCTGCCCGGGGCCCGGCTCGCCGAGGTGACGGTCTGGGAAGGACCGGACTGCTCGGCGACCTATCGCCCCTGAGGGTTCTCCTTGACAGGGGCATTCCAGCTGGCTAGCGTTCCCTCACTCATGAGATCCAGAGCGCGCCTCTCGACTGTCGCCCTCGGCCTTGTCGCTGTCGTCGGTATGGTTTGCGGGGCCTGCGCCAGAGAGACGTCGGTGGGGCACCTGGAGGTCCAGCCGCAGAGCTTCAAGCTGGGCTACCCGGAGCTCCGAGAGCTGCACCTCTCCTGGGAGCCCGCGGCCGCTCTCGATCCGGAGGCCGGTCAGCCCACGGTCTTCATCCACCTGCTCGATCGGCACGGGAAGATCGTCCGCACCTACGACCATCCTTTCCGCCAGGCCTGGCAGGAGGGGACGCCGGTGACGAGCGGGGTCAAGATCTTCCAGTCCGCCCTGGCGCCGGCCCTGCCGGCCGGGCGGTACCAGCTGACCCTCGGCCTCTACGGCAACCGGAGCGGCAAACGCTGGCCGCTCGACGTGGCAGGCCGCGACCTCGGCCGGCACGAGTACCAGGTGGCGGAGGTCGAGGTGCTCGCGCCGGAGAAGGGTCCGCATCTCTCGTTTACGGGAAAATGGCTGGCGAGCGAGCCCAGCGGCAGCCGGCAGGTCGTCGCCCTGCGCTGGCTCGACGGGCCGGGCGCCCTCCGGGTCGAGGGGCTCCCTGGCCCGGGCAGCCTCTGGCTGGAGCTCCAGATCCCGGCCGGCACCGGGCCGGCGGAGAAACTGGTCTTCGACGACGCTTCGAACTCTCCGTCGGTCGTCGTCAGCGGCAGCTGCAGCGGTGGGGTCGAGACCGGCGTCTCGGGCGCCGGCCAGCACCAGATCGACATCCCGACCGACGGGGCGGCCGCGGACGGGAGCTGCGAGATCCGTCTGCGACCCAATTTCCACCTGCTGAAGGCTAGCCTTCCGGGCGGCGGACCGCGTTCGGTCGCTCTCGAAAACGCCGCCTGGACCCCGGCCGGCACCGGTACCCCACCGCCGGCGGGCACCCCCGGCTCGCCGACCGCTCCCGCTCCCCGGAACTGAGTGCGGACGGAGTCATCCCAACCTAAGGTTTCTTCGCGGCGATCTTCAAGGCGACCGTGAGGCTCGCCGAGACCGGCAGCCCGGGGACGGTCCCAACCGGGGTGACGACCTCGGCGCCCCCTTCGCTCTTGACCTCCACCCAACGCGCCTCGGCGAGGGCCACCTCCACCCGGAGCTTGCCGTCTTTCGGGATCGGTCGGCCGGTCTCGGTCGTCCAGAAGTTGAACAGACGAACCTCGGCGGTGGCGCCGGGGTCGATCTGCTGCAGGTAGATCTGGTGCTTGTAGACCGCCAGGGGCTCGCCGTTGATCCGTACCGCGAAGACCAGGGCCGAGGCCTTGTGGGTGCCGCCATTTTTCACCTTCACCCGCAGCTGGCAGAGGGTGTCCGGCCCCGGGCTCGCCGGGAGGATCTCGACCGATTCCACCGCCAGGGGCGGCTTGGCGGGCGTCGCCGGTGCCGGCTGCCCTGCGGCGAGAGCGGGGGAGAGCGCGAGGGCGAAGAGAGCGAAGTTGGAGAGCTTCCGGTACCTGAGCATCGCCGAGATCTTAGCCTACCGGCCCTGGTAAGATCGGCCCATGAAAGACGGCATCGGGCTCATCATCCGGACCGAGCAGGAGCTCTACCTGGAGCGGCTCCTCCCGCCGCGCGATCCCATCCTCGCCGAGATGGAGGCGGTGGCGGCGACGGAGGACATCCCGATCTCCGACCCCGAGGTCGGCCGCCTGCTCGAGGTGCTCGCCCGGGCGAGCGGCGCGCGGACCGTGGTCGAGGTCGGCACCGCCATCGGCTACGGTACCCTCTGCCTGGCTCGCGGAGCCCCGGAAGCGCGGGTGCTCTCGATCGACACCGATCCCGCGCGGCTCGCCCGGGCCCGCGGCTACCTCGAACGGGCGGGGGTGATGGACCGGGTCGAGCTGATCGAGGGACCGGCGCTCGAAGTGCTCCAGCGGCTCCCCGGCCCCATCGACCTCGCCTACGTCGACGCCGTCAAGACGGAGTACCGGCGCTACCTCGACTTCCTCCTCCCCCGGGTCCGGGTCGGCGGGCTCCTCGTCTTCGACAACCTGCTCTGGAAGGGGCGCGTCGCCGAGCCCCCGGAGGAGGACGACCGGGAGGCCGACGCCCTCCGCGCCTTCAACGGCTACCTCCTGATCCACCCCCAGCTCCGGGCCTCCCTCCTGCCCCTGGGGGACGGCGTGGGGCTCGCCACCAAGACCAGACCGCTGATGACCGAGATGGGGGGGCCGTACTAGTGGTTCGTCAGCCTTGGCCTGATAGGCAGGGTCTTTCGCGTCGCTTGGTCCCGCAGGGCTTCGGCAGAAAGAGTCGTACAGAAAGGCCTCGGCTTGAGAAGAATCCTCGCCGAAGGGTCCCTCCCCCCTGGGCGGGTGGGTGGAAGGGGATGGGGGGAGGACAGATACTCTCTTCCCCGTCAAGTCCCAACAGCCTCGAGAAGGCGAAATTTTTCACTCTCGAAGGACGTCTCCGTGCGGAGCATGGCGTGCAGCGCATGAAGGAGCTTTCGCATCACGGCGACATTGGCCTGCATGGGTGCCTTTCCTCGCACCAAGAGCTGGTTGTAGAAGGCTTTGACGTGTCGATCCCGCTGGATGGCGACCAAGGCAGGCATGTAGAGTGCCGCCCGCAGGTGGCGGTTGCCGGTCCGGGAGATGCGGGCCGGTTTGCGCAGCGAGGTTCCCGACTCCTGGTGCCGGGGGTCGATCCCGGCATGGGCCACCCACTGCCGGGCGGTCATGTCCTGCGGCAGGATCGCCAACTCCGAGAGCACCTGAATGCCACTCTTTTCGGCGAAGCCCGGGATCGAAGTCAACAGCTCGAAGTTTTTTTTCAGCTGCGGGCAGCGGTCGATCACAGCTAAGGACTGCTCGATCAGCCGGTCAATGCGCTTCTCCAACTGCTCGATGCTGAGCTCCAGATCCTGACGCAGGGCCGGGCTGAGCTGCGCCGTGGCGCCGGCTGCATGCAGCCGGTTCTTCTCCTGGGTACAAAACACGGTCAGGGCAGCGATCCGCCGTGCCAGCGCCCGGAGCTCGAGCGTCTCGGTGGCGGGGGGCTGCCAGGGCTGAAACGGCATACGACGGACAAACTCAAGCAGGGACTGTGCATCCAGAGCATCGGTTTTAGACCGTTGCAGGCAAGCCCGTGCGAAGTCATGCACGGCCCGGGGATTGATCACCATGACCTCCAAGCCGGGCTGACGCGACAGCGCGAGGGCCACATCCAGGCTGTACAGGCCCGTGGCTTCCAAGCCGATTCGGGCTCGCCGTCCTCGCTGAGTGAGCTTGCGACAGAGTTGACGGTGACCTTCGGCGGAGTTGGGCAACTCCAGGCTCTCGACGGATCCTTTCGGGGTCTCTAGACAGATTTGAAGAGTTTTGGCACTGACATCGATTCCAACGAGTTGAACGGCAGACATCGGTTTCCTTCCGTTACACTTCCTTCCGGGTCTCCCGACCCTGAGCCCTCGTGGACCGCCCTTGTACGCAGGCTCTCGGGCCTCGGATACTCCACGGTCTTCACGAAGAGGGCGGGAGGCCCATCTGTCCCACAAGCTCTATGGCTTCAGGAGGGGACGGCCTTCCCGGAAAGATGTAATAGTTTTTGCTTCAAAGCGACCGGCGGACTGTGGAAGTTGCCGGCCTGTGGAAAACCTCCCGACCCACCCGCCCCATTTCCCACAGGCCTTGGAAAACGCCCCCCTACACCCACCACCCGCGTTTCCCACAGCTCCCACAGTCCCGGCGACGGCTAGGAGGAGACGGTGTTCCTACCAGCCAAAGAGAAGATACAAGTTTTTGCTTCAACGCGACCGGCGGACTGTGGAAGTTGCCGGCCTGTGGAAAACCTCCCGACCCACCCGCCCCATTTCCCACAGGCCTTGGAAAACGCCCCCCTACACCCACCACCCGCGTTTCCCACAGCTCCCACAGTCCCGGCGACGGCTAGGAGGAGACGGTGTTCCTACCAGCCAAAGAGAAGATACAAGGAGGGGGGTGGCATTGCGCCAGACCTTCCCGCCAAGCGTTTCAGGCGTCGGCGACCCGAACCCGCGCTCTCTCGCTCTTCGGCGAGGAATCCCTCGGCTGTGCGTTGCGACGCCAGGCACCCCTCGGCCCCTACATCGTCGATTTCGTGTGCTTCGAGCGAAAGCTGGTCCTTGAAGTCGACGGTGGTCAGCACCTGGAGAGCGTAGGCGATAAGTTCCGCGACCCCTGGCTGGAGGCCGAGGGCTTCCGAGTATTGCGCTTCTGGAACCCTGAGGTGCTGAACGACGTTGAGGCCGTTCTCGCGGCTATTTCGGCCGCGGTGCAGCGACTTCGGTGCCCCGCGTCGCCGTAGAAAATCACCCAGGACACTGGGGCGACTGCCCAATGCCACCCCCCTCCTGTCCTCCCCCCATCCCCTTCCACCCGCCCGCCCAGGGGGGAGGGACGCTTCGGCGAGGACTCTTCTCAAGCCGGCTCTTCACGAGAGCGTTTGCTTGCGGAAGCTCTGCGGGACCAAGCGACGCGAAGCCTCTACCTATCATTCCAAGACTGACGAAGCACTAGAGTGGTCTATCAAGGTAGATTCGCCTAGATAACGTCTCCAGACACGGTTGGGAACCTCCTGGACACGGTTGGGAACCTTCCGGACGCCGCGGAAAGCCCTCTGGACGGTGTTTGAGACCTTCTGTAGACGGCGTTGGGATGGCTGGATGCCGTTTGAGACCTCCCGGACACCCGTTTGGGCCCTTCCGGACAGCTCCTGGAAGCTTCCGGACGGCTTTTGGAAGCTTCCGGAGCTCGTGGAAAGTCTTCAGGAACCCGTGGAAAGTCTTCAGGAACTCGTGGGAAGTCCTCGGGAACCCATGGAAAGTCCTCGGGGACTCGTGGAAAGTCCTCGGGAACCTATGGAAAGTCTTCGGGAACTCGTGGAAAGTCTTCAGGAACCCGTGGAAAGTCCTCGGGAACTCGTGGAAAGTCCTCAGGAACCCGCGGAAAGTCTTCAGGAACTCATGGAAAGTCTTCAGAAACGCGCGTAGAAAGTCTCTGGGACCAGACGATCGCCAATGCCCTGGGTTCTTGTGGCAGGGGGTTTAGGAGTCTCCCCCGGGCGGCAGGGGCTCGGTCAGCCTCCCCCGCACCTCCTCCAGCCGGCGGCGCATGTCGCGGGCGCTGCCCGGCCGGCGGGCGGGGGTGCGGTGGAGGGCCGAGCGGAAGAACTGGCCGAGGGCGGGATCGAGGTCGGGGCGGCTCTGCTCGTAGTCCGGCACCCGGCCCTGGCGGATGCGCGCCATCGTCTGCTTCATGTCCATGCCGGCGAAGAGCTTGCGTCCCAGGACGCACTCGTAGAGCACCACCGCCAGCCCCCAGAGATCGAACGAGGCGTTCGGCGACTCGCCGCTCAGAGCCTCCGGCGAGAGATAGGAGAGGGTGCCCACGAGCTGGCGCGAGAGGGTGACCGAGGTGGGGGAGTGGTCCCAGATCGAGGTCGGGGGGAGGATCGTCGAGTCCTCCTCGTCCAGGCCCTCCATCGCCTCGCTCCGCTCCGGCCGGAGGTCCAGGAGGACCCGGGCGATGCCGAAATCCATGAGCTTGGGGACGCCGGCCTTGGTGTAGCCGATGTTGCTCGGCTTGATGTCCCGGTGGAGAATCTCCGCCTCGTGGAGGTGCTCCAGGGCCTCGGCCATGGCGATCCCCAGCTCCGCCGTGTCGCGAGCCGAGAGCGGCCCCTTCTCGATCCGCTGGGTGAGCGTCCCCCCCTCCATCAGCTCCATGATGAGGAGCGGCGTCCCCTGCCAGGTCTCCAGGCCGTAGACCCCGGCCAGGTGCCGGTGGGAGACCGCGGCGGCGGTGCGCGCCTCCCTTCTCAGGCGCATGGCATCCTCGGGGGAGACCCGCTTCAGCGTCTTGACCGCCACCGCGCGGCCGAGCCCGAGGTCGACCCCGCGGTAGACGACCCCCATGCCGCCCGCCCCCAGCCGGCGTTCGAAGCGGAACTTGCCCGGCAGCACGTAGGGGACGATCGAGGGCTCCAGGCGCCGGCTGCAGTTGCCGCAGAAGACCGTGTAAGGGAGGTAGAGGGCGCCGCAGGAGAGGCACTCCTTGGCATTTTCCGGCGCCTGCTGCGAGTGCGAAGGCCAGTCCACGTCCGCCTGGGAGGACCAGGTCTGCTTGAGCTCGAGCTCGATCCACAGCGCCGCCGAGCTCGCGATGTCGACCAGGAGCTTCCGGTCCTCCTTGAGAAAGGGGAGGCTGCTCCGCTTCTCCCCCAGGCCGAGGAGACCGAGGAGCGAGCCGTCGCGGGCGACGATCGGGACCAGCAGCCGGAAGCGGGCGTCTTCGAGCCAGTGGCGGTCGCCCTCGGGGAGCCGGGCGAGGCCGAAGCCGGGCCGGTCGAGGTCGACCGGGAGCGGATCGGTGGCCGAGGCGATCCGTTGCGCCAGGGCCGAGGAGGCGTCGAGCTTGCGGGCCCGGCTCAGCGGATCGACGAGGTTGCCCGAACGCGGGTCCTGGACAAGCACGCCGATCGTCTGGAGATGGAGGGCCTGGTCGATACCCCGGCAGAGGAGCTCGGCCAGGTCGCGCACATTGTGGGTGCCGCGGATGCGCTGCACCACCAGGGTGAGGATCTGGCGGGCGTCGTACTGCTCGCGAAAAAAGCGCCGGTCGATCGACTCCAGGAGGCGCCCGCGGTAGCGCTGGGCGGCGACGCCCAAGAGGCCGGTCGCGAGCAGGAGGAGAATGCGGTTGCCGGTCAAGAGCCGCCCGATCGTCTCGTCCCGGTTGTTGTAGACGTAGAAGCCGAGGGCCACGAAGGGTACCGCCGCCAGCAGATAGCTCAGGTACCGGGCGAGGGCGTACTGGAGGGCCCGGCGGGCGATCAGCCGGACCGGCAGGACCCGCTTGGCGAGGACCGCGTAGGCGGTGGTGAAGGGGAGCGGCAGGAGGAAGAGGGCGACGATCCCCTGTACCCAGCCATGGAGCGTGGGATCCCTGAATTGGGCCCTGCTGTAGCGCTTCGAAACGATCTCGGCGGTCAATTCGAGGAGGGCGGGGGTGAGGGCGAGGACCAGGGCCCCGCTGAAGAAGCGGGCGCGGCGCCCCTCGTCCTGGCGGGTGAGACGCAGCTTGTAGAAGAGGAGCGCCGGCACCGGGAGGAGGAGGAGGACGACCAGCTCGTCGTAGAACCCGGGCTTGGGAGTGAAGAAGGCGAGCAGGCGGGAGGTGCCCGGCTCCCCCCGTACGGTTGCGGCCAGCAGGTTGGCGAAGAAGAGGATACCGCCGGTCCAGGCCGAGATCCGGGCGCCCTGGCCCAGCAGGCGCCGCAGCCGGCGCGGCACCGGCGTCTCCGGGAAGATGCGGACGAAGGTCCAGAGAAACCAGGGCATGAGGCAGTCGAGCTGGAGAGCCCCGGCCGCGCTCGCGAGATCCGCCCAGGGTCCGTGTGTCTGGGAGGCGGCATTGAGCCCGGAGCGGCAGAAGGCGGTCGCCAAGGTCAGGAAGAAGCCGCCGAGCGAGGTGGCTCGCAGGTCCTCGGGGCCGGTGGCGAAGAGCAGGAGCGCGGCGCCGCCGAAGCAGAGGACGTAGGCGAGGTGAAGGCCGTTGGGGACCCTGCCCTGGTGGCCGAGGACCGCCACCGTGGCAACGAGCTTCACCGTCGCCAGCAGGAGGACGGGCCGCGCCAAGAGCGGGATTCGCACCTTGTCGTTCCAGGCAGCGAGGGTCGCCGGGACTCAGGTGTCCGACGGCGGCGGACCGCTGCAGAGGGGGGTGTCGGAGTTGCTCTCGACCTGGGGGGCTGCCGCCGTCACCAGGTCCGCGGAGATGACGCTGATGCCGGCAAGACAGGCCTGGGCGGCCACCATGCGGCCGAGGACCCGGATCCTTTCGAGGGCCTGGACCGCCTGCTCCCCCCAGTCGGCGAGCACCTCCGCCGTGATTCTCGGCGAATAGCGGTCGTAGAGCGCCAGAGAGGCCTCCTGGGAGACCCGGATCTCGCCCGTCCCCTGACCGAAAGCCACACACACCTGCGCCATGATTCCCTCGCTCGTATACGGCATTGGAACCCCCTCCTCATCAGAAATGCAACCGCGGTTGAATTAGCCGGGAACTCGGAACCGCCGTTCCCGATTGGATGTTTGACTTCAACATCCAAAATGTGTTTACGAATGTTAACATCGTAAATCAACCAAATCTCTACGTCAAGACGTGAGACGGCCCGGGCACCTGCGCGGCACCCGGGCCGTCCTCTTTTCTTTCCCGCGCTCCTCTTCGCTCAGTACTTGACGCTGCAGCCGTACGGCTTGGTGGCCGCGGGGTCCGGCGTCTTGCCGGAGCGCTCGGCGGTCAAGCCGGCGTCGACGAAGTTGACCCGCGCCGTCTTCGCCTTGCGCCCGCTCGGATCGTCGTCGATGGCGCCGTTGTAGGCGATCTTGCCATCCTTGCCGACGATGAACATGTGGGGAGTGGTCTTCGCGCCATAGGCGTGGCCGACGCTCCCCGAGTCGTCGTAGAGGACGGCGTAGTGGATACCGTTCTTCTCGGTCCACTGGCGCATCTCGGCGGGCTTCAGGTAGTCGTTCGAGGTGGGGCTGGAGCTGTCGATCCCCAGCCAGACCACCTCGCCGTACCTGGCGGCCAGGGTGGTCATCGTCTTCTCCTCGGCGTGGCGGTTGGAGAAGGGGCAGTCGGGGTTCAGCCATTCGAGGACGACGACCTTCCCCGCGTACTCGGCGAGCGAGTGGGTTTTGCCGTCGAGCCCCTTGAGGCTGAAGGCGGGAGCGGTCTGGCCGACCGTCCCGGCCGCCAGGGCGGGCAGGGCCGGCAGGGCGATACCGACGAGCCCGGCCAGGATCAGGGCTGGTTTCGAGATCCGGTTCCATCTACGCATAGAAGACCTCCTTCGGGTCTGACGGCTCCGCTTCCAGGGAAGCGGAGCGCGGGTTCATCCGAGGCGGCTCGCCGCGGCGAGCCAGAGGGCGCTGGCGGCGGCGAGCCCGAGGGCGATCCAGAGCGCCCAGGAGAGCTTACTCCCTCCCGCGGCGATCCGGCGCAGCCAGGCGAAGAGGGCGATGCCGAGGAGCGACAGCTCGACCGCGGCGAGCCCCTCCGTCCGCACCGAGCGCGAGAGGAGATAGAGGGAGGCGAGGGTGCCCAGGGCGGCGAGGAAACCCGCCACGACCCGCCCGGGAGGCCGCGGCGTCTCCCTCTCCGAGCTGAACAGCCCCCAGAGGCCGAGGGCGAGGAGGGTCGAGAGCACGGCCAGGCCGGCGATCCCGACCGGGCCGATGGTATTGGAGACGGTATTGGAAGTGTTAGAGGCCTTGGCGATCCCGCCGGGCCGAGCCGCGGCCCCCGGTTGGAGGGCGACCGTGGCCCGGTCGGCGAGAGCGACCGCTCGGCCTCCCCCCTGGAGAGGCTTGAGCCCGGTCGCCGTCCAGGCGAAGGGGAAGGTGGCGGGGAGGGGCTTGCCGACCTGTTTGGGGGTGAGCGGCACCCGGAAGAGGATGCCGCCGGCCTCCCGGGTCACCTCCGGCCTGCCGGTCTCGAAGAGATCCTGGGGCTCGATAAAGAGGTCGGTCCCCCGCGGCTCCATGCCGGCAGTGCCGGCGGCGGTCATCCCGTGGACGCGGATGGCGAGGGCCGCTTTTCCCCCCGTCCCGCCCGCGAAGGTGGTTTCCGCCGAGACCCCCGGCAGCGCGCCGGCGGCGAGAGGGAGCTGGCTCCAGCCCCGCTCCACGAGGGGGGAGGTCTCGGGGTCCGCTACCGGCTGGGCACCCCGAGGCTCCGCGAGGGTGAGCCGGCTGTGGAAGGGGATGCAGTCCACCTGGCAGACGAGATAGTCGAGCTCGGCGGTCAGCTGTTCGGGGGGCAGCCGCTCGGGGCTGCCGCTGCCGGCGCGTCCCAGGCACACCCGGACGGGGTAGACCACCTCGCCCTCATAGCCGAAGGCGACGAGCCCGCCGCGCAGCTCGAAGCGCCGCGGAGCCGGCCAGAGGAGCTCCCCGGCAACCGGGACGGGCGAGCCGGAGAGGGCGATCGCCGGCGGATAGCCGGCGTCGCCGCTGTTTTTCCAGTAGACGTGCCAGCCCGGCTCGAGGAGGAAGTGGAGCCCGAGCCGGAGGTCCGCTCCGCCCGTCGCCGGCGCCACCCGGTAGGGGCTGATCAGCCGCACCCGGGAGGGACCGTTGACCGCCCAGGCGCTCGCGACCGCCGCCGCGGGGTGCGGGGCCCATGGCGCCAGAGAGGCGGTGAGGAGGGCGAGGAGGAGGATTCGGCGGAGGCGCATCCGGGAAGGGTACCGGACGGCGCCCCTCCGGAGAAGCGTCCGCCGCTCCTCGGGCCTGCCCGAGGGCTCCCTCAGGCCCCCCGGCCGATCCTCTCGCGCTTCAGGAAGGCGGCGATCTGGCGGGCGAGCTGGACGGTCAGGCGCTCCTCCTCGCAGGCCTGCTGAAACATGAGAAGGGCGGCCATGGCCTCGCGGTGGACCTCGCGCGACTCGAAAGCCGGCATGACCTCGCCCGCGAGCTGCCGGATCTCCGCCGTCCGGCCCTCCTGGGCGTAGAGGACGGCGAGATCGAGCGAAACCAGGGCGGCGTCGTAGCCCATCCCCTTCTCCAGAAAGGCCTCCTGCACCTGCCGGAAGAGCACCTCGGCATCCCCGATCCGACCGCGCCCCAGAGCGATGCTGCCCTCGGCCCAGAGCAGGCGAATCCGGTCGAGCGGCTGGGCCGACTCGCGGAAGAGCCCCTGAACCTCGGGAAGCAGGCGTTCGGCCGCGTCGTGGCGGCCGGCCCCGACCAGGCAGCAGATCAGGTTGTAGCGGACGTATGCAAAGAGGCGAGGGTCGGCCTCGGCGTCGATCTCCGCAGGGCTCTGCTCCAGAAGAAGGATCGCCTCGTCCAGGTCGCCGAGCTCCTCCAGGATCTTGGCCTTCTTGAGGATCGCCTTCCCGATCCCGTGAGAGTCCTCGGTTCTCCCGATAGAGAGGTAGCGCAAGGTCGATCAGCGCCAAGGCTTCTCCGAAACGGCGCTGATCATGGCGGAGCGAGCCCTTCAGCCTGAAGATCTCTGCTTGAGCTCGGGTATCTCCGCTCGTGCTCTGTGCGAGGCAGACCTCCGCTCTGCGGAAGGCGTCCTCGGAGCTGCGCAACTCGCCCACCACCCGCCGCGCGTTGCCGAGGTGGGCCCAGGTCTGCGCGCGGAGATCGAGCACCCAATTCGGGTCGTAGATCTCGTCCAGGTGCCCCGCGATGCGAACCGCCAGATCGGCGAGGTCGACCGCCTTCATCGGGTTGTCAAAGACAGCTTCCTGGCTCTGGCGGAGGAGGAGGCGGCAGAACCCCCAGATGTGCATCTCCTCTCGCTCCTCGACAATCTGCAACTGCTCCTCGAACGGGTGTTCGGTCAACTCGGCCAGGAGCTCCGGCGCCTGCCGGCTCTCGAAGACGGCGACCGATTCGTCCCAGTGGCCGATCTCTTCCTGGAGCCGACCGATCTCCGCGAACCGCTCCCGGCAGGTGCCACAGGAATCCATGAGGTGGGGGACCACCTTGGTCAAGACATCCTCATGCTCCAGCCGGTTCGAGAGCCACAGGGCCAATACGTCCAGGGACAGGTGGGTATCCTCCACATCCTCCTCCTTCGCAAAGAGAAATCAAGCTCATGCTTCCATAGAGAGAGTCACGGGAGGGGCCTGTTTAGTGACAGGCGAACAAAAGGGGCCGGTAGAACCCGGCCCCGAGAGGAGAGTTGCGCTCAGTGCGAGCCGTCAGGGTCGATCGACATTCCCGAATCGCCAGAGAGGTGGGTGAGGCCAGTGGGCGCCGTCCTACGCGCGCCGTCGGGGTCGATCGACATTCCCGAATTGCCCGAGACGTGAGTGAGGCCAGCGGTCGCCGTCCGACGCGAACCGTCGGGGTCGATCGACATCCCTTCGGACCCCCAGAGATGCTGGAGGAAGCTCCAGGCCTGGGTGACCCTGCCGGCGTGGGTCTCGCGGGCGGCCTCCCGGTGCACCCGGGGGGCGGCGAAGGCGAGGGAGGGGAGGCCGGCGAGGGCCAGGGTGAGGGCGAGGGCGAGGGGGGTACGGCGCGAGGAGATGCAGGGCATAGGAACATCCTTTCGAAGCAGCGGGTCCCCACCGGGCACCACGCCCAGGCGCGGCCCGCCTACAAGGAAAGTTGCCTGCCAGGGTGGAATCGGGTCTCGCCCCGCACCTCCGGTGTCCTGGGATTGTTTCTTGCGGTGATTATGTGCGGCTTGGGGGGACAGTTCCCGAGCGTTGCGACGCTGGAGGGGGGCTCGTCACCGGGAACACAGGGCGGTTCGTACCGCACGTGTTCACGAAACGAGCGGCAGTACGGTGACGAGGTCGGAAAAGCGCGCGAAATCGCCGACGTTGTGAGTCAGGATGTGCCGGATGCCATGGAGCAGCATGGTGCTGACGATGTTAGCGTCATGTACCTGCTTTCCTGCTACGGTGTACCTCTCAACGAGAGCGAGGAGCTGCGCTGTTTCTGCCGAGCTGGTTTCCACAACTTCCAGCTCTTCTTGAAATGTCCTGACATTCTCAAGAGCATCTGCCGTTCTGGGCTTGCCGCCTGTAGGGCGCGTGGCGATGGCGAGGTACTCCCGCAGAATCTGCGGGCTGATGACGAGCTCGATGCCCTTCTGGCGGGCATCGTTCAACGCTTGCGTGGCTTTCGCATGCCAGGGCGACTGGGGATCCGTGGCATAGACGAGGATGTTGGTGTCGACAAAGAGCGGGTCAGCGGCCGTCGTCACCGTAGATGTCCTCACGGCGGAAGGTCGCATCGGCCGGCCAGCCCTGCCCGTCCAACATTTTCAATCGCAGAGGCGGCTTGGGGGCTCTGCGTGCAGTCGGCCGCACGGCCTCGTCGAGGACCAGCACCGCCCGGTGCTCACCGGGGGCGATGCCTGGCGCCTGGGCGACGACGCGCAACTCGCCGCACGGGTCGACGATGGCCTGGATCTCGAGGGTTTTCATGATGATGCAAGGGTATGCCACCGGCAACGCCCCCGCAAGCGCGCGCACCGCTCTTTACCGTAGGCTTCCCGGCATGGTCACCCTCCTCTGCCCGGTCCGCGGCTGCGGCGAGCCTCTATCGCCGCGCGAGCGGTCGTACGCCTGCCCGCGGGGACACTCGTTCGACGTGGCGCGGAGCGGCTATCTCAATCTTCTCCAGCCGCAGGACCGGAAATCGCCCAATGCCGGGGACGCTCGGGAGGCGGTCGCCGCCCGGGGACGATTCCTTGCCGCCGGGCACGAGGCACCGTTCGTTGGCGCTCTCCTGGTGACGATCGCCGGGCTCGGCTTGCCGGCACCCCCGGTATCGCCGGCATCGCCGGCATCCCCGGGAGGTCCGGCGGTTCTGGACGTCGGGTGCGGTACGGGGTTTCACCTCGGGACGGTGGCGGCGGCTCTCGGGGCCGAGGCGCACGGGGTGGACCTCTCGGTGCCGGCGATCGAGCTGGCGGCGAAGGGGCATCCGGAGGCGGCGTTCGTCGTCGCCAACGCCGACCGCTTCCTGCCCTATGCGCCGCGCTCCTTCGATCTCGCCCTGTCGCTTACCGCGCGGCGCCCTGGGCCGGAGCTCCGGCGGGTGCTCGCCGACAGAGGCTTCCTCCTCGTCGCCGTGCCGGGGCCGGACGATCTCGCCGAGCTGCGGGCGGCGGTGCTCGGCCAGACCGTGCTGCGGGACCGGGGGGAGACGACGGCGGAGGCCCTGGCGGCGGAGTTCACGCTCGCCAGCCGCCAGACCGTGCGCTGGCGAGCGGAGCTCGACGCCTCTGCCGTCAAAGACGCTCTCGCCGCCACCTACCGAGGCGCCCGGGAGCGCGAGCGGGAGCGGGCGGTGGCGTTGGGCGGTCTCGCCGTCACCCTGAGCCGCGAGCTCCTCGTGTTCCGGCCGCGCTCGTGACCTCTGCGTAACGCCTGAGTGACGCCTAGACCGGCCGCCGCCGCACCCGGAACGCCGCCAGGGCCTCGGGCTCCTCCCCCTGGGGGAGAGCCGCGGCCATCCGGTGGATGGTCTTTCTCCAGGCGCCCTGGCCGGTCCATTTCTTGGCGTCGACGAACTCCGGGGCCAGGCCGACGGCGGCGAACTGGGCGGCGAGGTCGGGGCGGGGGCGGCCCTGGGCGTCGACGGCGAGCGCTTCCCAGCCAGGGCCGCGGCGGTAGATGGCGAGGAGGCCGAAGACCTCCTCGTCGCCGGTGAGCTGGAGGAGGGCGACCCGGCCGCGGGGGCCGTCGGCGAGCTCGGCCAGGATCCCTTCGACGAGCGGGTGGCCGGAGGCGAAGAAGTCGCGCCCCTCGTCCTCGACCGCCTGCACCCGGTCGAAGGTGCCGAGGAAGCGCGAGCCGATGGGGACGCCCGGCAGGTGGTCGACGAGCGACTCCGCGCCGAGCTCGATGATCCAGGTCCGCCCGCCGATCTGGGGCTCGATCTCGAAGCCGAAGCGGGCGGCGGCGCGGAGGACGACCGACTCGGTGAGGATTTCTAAGTCGGGCGGCACCCGGGCGAGGATGGAGGGCGCCATCTCCGGACGGTAGGGATCGCGGTGGAGCTCGTGGTAGGCCGCCTGCTGCACCCGGCTCCGTGCCTCCTCCGCCTCGGCGAGGACGCCGGCGAAGACCTCGGGGTCGACCTCGCCGGGTCCGGCGAGCGCCGCCTCCGAGATCGCCCGCGCCACGTGCCGGAGCTCTCTTTCGAGCCCGCCCATGGGCTCGCGGAAGAGGCCGATCTCCTCGTAGAGGCCGACGATCGCCCGCCCCAGCCCCCGCGGCGGGCGGAAGTAGACGATCTCGGTCGGCCGGGTGCGGCCGATGCGGTCGAGCCGGCCGATCCGCTGCTCGACGACCCCCGGGCTCCACGGCAGGTCGAAGAGGATCAACCGGCGGCAGAACTCGAAGTTGCGCCCCTCGCCGCCGGCCTCGGTCGAGAGTAGGAGCGACGGCCCGTCGGGAGCGCGGAACTGCGCCACCTCGATGTCCCGGCGCTCGGGGGAGAGCCCCTCGTGGAAGAGGGCGACCCGCGACAGCGCCCGGCGTTCGAGCTCGTCCTTGATCCGCTCCAGGCTCTCTCGGTGGGCGACGAAGACGAGAGTCTTCTCTTTCAACTTGGCCCACGCCGTCGCCTGCTCGGCGAGCCAGGCGAGGCGCGGGTCGGCCCTGTCCGCGGCGGCGGCCAGGGCCGTGGTCTCGGCGGTCTCCGGGTCCTTGCGGTCGAGGAGGCCGATGAGGGTGGCGGGGGAGGCGAGGGCGCGCTCGACGATCTCGGCTTTCCGCTGCCGGGCGGGCTCGGTGTCGGCGATGGGAAGAGCGCGGACCCGCTCCTCCAGGCGGAGGAGGGCATCCCAGCCTTCTGAGTGTTCGCCGCTAGCGAGCTCGACCGGGAATCCGACCCGCGGCGGCAGGCCGCCGATGTCGGAGCGCCGGGTGGCGCTGGTGCAGGGGGGGAGCGGCACCCGGCGGGCGAGGCGCTCCTCGAAGCTCTCTTCCAGGAACTCCTCCGGGCGCAGCAGCTCGACCAGCCGGAAGAAGCCGTGGGCGTCGTCCTCCAGCGGGGTTGCGGTCAGGAGGAGGGTGTTGCGGGCGAGGCCGGCGATCGGCGCCACCGCGCGGTAGGCGGGGTTCCCCGGGTGCCCCGGCGGACGCTTCAGGTGGTGCGCCTCGTCGACCACCAGGAGATCGATCCCGGCCTCGACCGCCTGCTCGGTCAGCCGCCGGCGCGCGATGAGGGTTTCGAGACCGAGGATGACCTGGCGGTGGACGTCGAAGGGGTTGAAGTTCGTCCCATGGTCGCGCGCCACGTCCTCCAGGCGTTTGTCGTCCAAGAGGACGAAGACCTGGTGGTGCTTGCGCCACAGCTCGCCCAGCCACTGCACGGTGAGGGTCTCGGGGGCGACGACGAGGACCCGCCCGGCGCGGCCGGTGTGGACGAGGCGGTTCAGGATCAGGCAGGCCTCGACCGTCTTGCCGAGGCCGACCTCGTCGGCGAGGAGCCAGCGCACGGGGTTCGAGGCGCAGGCCCGCTCGGCGGCATAGAGCTGGTGGGGGAAGAGGCGGATACGGCCGCCCAGAAACGAGCCCAGCCCCTCGGCCTCCCGCAGCCGGGAGAGGCGGAGGCCGTCCAGCCGGTTGGCGAAGTCCTCGAACGAATCGACGCTGCCGCGCTCCAGCCGCTCCAGGGGGGAGGGCTCGGCGGGGAGCGGCCAGAGCTGCTCGGCGGGCACCTCCCGGCCGTCGTCGAGCCGGACGAGGCGAGCGGGTCCGCCCAGGAGGGCCGCCACGACGACGGTCTCGCCCGTCCCTTCGAGCCGCGCCCGGGCCCCCGGCGCGAGGATCAGGGGGACGACCGCGCTGTCGCCCGCGGCCAAGGTCAGGGTCTCCCCGGAATCCGGAAAGAGGACGGTCAGGCTCCGGCCGGAGACCGCGGTGACGCGGCCGGGCCCAAGGCCGGGGTTGAGACGATGGGTGAGGCGGTCGCCAGGCTTCCACATGCGGGCTGGATTCTACGCGGTATGGTCGGGCTTTGCCGGGGTGCGGGAGCGGAGTGATTTTCGGGGCATGAACCTCTCTCCAACCCTCTCCATCCGTCGATCCGCCGGTTCGGCTCGTCGAAATCGGGGATGGAACGCCTCTGGAGAGCTCAATAGAAGGACCTGACTCTACTCCGCACGATCCGGGACGGCCTCCAGAACCGAATGGAGACGCTCGGAACGCCAGCCGAGAGCTTCGGAGACCGTTTCGACAGCTTCAGAGAAGGTCCGGACAGGTTCGAAAACAGCGTCTACAGGCTCCGCGATGGTTTGGAGCCGAGAAGCCAGCTCCTCGACCCGTCGGAGCTCGATCCCGAGGCCTTCCGTGAAGGCGTGGAGGTTCTTCGAGGGGGCGTGGACCGTTGCAAGGGGCGGGTGGAAGGGTTCGGAATCCAGGCAGAAGGCGTTGGGAGGGGTTTCCCTCGGAGGGAACGGCTAAACCCTCCCAGGGAATGACCTATCCCTCGGAGGGAACTGCTTTTCCCTCGTTTAACTTAAGGAATCCCTGTGAGGGATTTGTATTTCCCCCGGAGGGAGCGGCTATTCCCTTGGAGGGTTTGGGCATGCCCTGCGAGGGATTCGATTTGCCCCTGGAGGGTCTCGCTTTACCCTCCGGGGGATCGGGCTATCCCTCCAGGGGATTCAGCATTCCCTGTGAGGGTTTGGGGATTCCGACCTCGACGACCGTTCGCACCTCGCCGAAGAGTTCGCGCTTGAGCAGCCGAGGCAGGTTTTCGTCGAGGAGGACGCGCCTCACGCCACGCGCGCCGTCAGACGCTGCCGTCGGCGAGGGTGAGTGGGCGATTTTCCGGCATAGAGCACCTCTCCAGCAACTCTATCGTACCATCGGCTCTCCGGCTCCGTACCTGAACGATTCTGGGCGGAGTTATAAGATCGTTGGCATATCTGGAGGAGAGACAAATCATGGCGAAAGTAACCGGTCTCGGAGGGGTCTTCTTCAAGGCGGAGGACCCCGGCAGGCAGTACGAATGGTACGAGAAGCATTTGGGGATCGCGCGCGAGCCGGACGGCTCGGGGGCGATCTTCCACTGGCGGCAGGCCGAGGACCCGGAGCAGAAGGGGATGACCGTCTGGTCGATCTTCCCGCGGCAGACTCCCTACTTCGGGCCGGGGAAGAGCAACTTCATGGTGAACTACCGAGTGGACGATCTGGACGCGCTCCTCGTACGGCTCGCGGCGGAGGGGGTCGAGATCGATCCCAAGCGCGAGGAGCACGACTACGGCAAGTTCGCCTGGATCGTCGACCCGGAAGGCAACCGCATCGAGCTCTGGGAACCGCCTGCGGGGAACTGAGGGAGGTCGACGCTTGAAATCTGGAGTCAGCTTCGAGACCGTGCGCGAGATCGCTCTCGCGCTTACCGGGAGTGGAGGAGGGGCTCTCCTACGGCACCCCGGCGTTCCGGGTGGGGAAGAAGTTCCTCGCCCGACTGCGGGAGGATGGCGAGACGCTGGTGGTGAAGATCGGCTTCGACGAACGGGAAGTCTTGATGCAGGCCGATCCCGCGACGTTCTTTATCACCGACCACTACCGCGGCTATCCGTCGATCCTCGTGCGGCTCGCGAAAGTCGACCCCGAGCGGTTGCGCGAGGTTCTCACGGAGGCGTGGCGAAACCACGCCTCCAAGCGGCTCGTGGCGGAGTGGGATCGGCAGACTTCCTCGGGGCCATCCTAGCCGTAGGGCTGGGACTTCACCCCGAGCTCACCCGCGATCCAGTCGCGCACCTCGCGGCGCAGCCGCTCGCCCTCCTCGTCGAGCCCGTGCCGGGCGCCCTCGTAGAGCGAGAGGCGCTTGGGCTCGGGGGCGAGGTCGTAGGCGTAGCGCGAGCAGGAGGGCGGCAGGATCTCGTCCGCCGTGCCGTGGACGAGGAGGCTCGAACAGCCGGCCGACACCTGGCCGATGCCCTCGATGCCCTGGGACTGGGTCGAGAGGAGGACGATCGTGCGTACGCCATCCGCGTTGGCGGCGGCCTGGGCGACGACGGCTCCACCGAAGGAGTGGCCGACGAGGGCCGCGATCTCGACTCCGTCGTTGGCCAGGAAGCGCACTCCGGTCAGGAGATCGAGAGCGCACTCGACGAGGTCGTTGGGGTGGCGGTAGCGGACGCGGAGGGCGGCCATGCCCATGTTCTGGAAGTCGGTGCAGAGATCGGGGAAGAGCCGGCCGCGGCCCGGCGAATCCCAGCCGCCACCGGCATCGCCCACGAAGACGGCCGCGACGCGCGCCTCCGCAACGCCATAAAGGCGCAGATCGATGCTGCCATGGTCGGTCTCGACGGTAACGGGTTCGTATCCTTCAACCAGGGGTCCGCGGCGCGAGCCCTGGATCATAAGCTCGATGGGTGCGACTGCGTAGGTCATGCAGCACCCGTATGCAAGGGTTGGGCCGGCCTGGATCTCGCGTTGAGCATGGAAAATCGGGTAGGGTAAAGGGCGCTCGCAGACATGAGGAAAATCGATGAACCCTATTCATAAACCGAGTTTTTTGCTGCTCGTCCCCTTCCTTTTCACCGGCCTGGCCGGGCTCGCCGGACCGCTCCGGGCGGAGAGCAACGACCGGCCCAACCTGCCCGCCTCCGGCCTCTGCACCCAGGTGGGGATCGATGTCGTCAACGCCGGTCTCAAGTACGAGAACGGCATCGTCTCGGCGACCGGCTCGTGGACGGCGCCCGGCGGGCCGGCCAAGGGGGTGCTCCTCGAGTACCGGCTGGACAGCGACCGCTATCAGGCGGAGACCCAGACCGGGACCTCGGGCCAGTGGAAGTATTCCGAAAAATACAAGGACTGCGGCTACCACGTGCTCGAGATCGTCGCCTTTCCGAGCGTCGTCGAGGACGGCCGGACGACCTACTGCCTGCCGTTGGGGAAGACGGTCAAGGCGTTTTTCCAGCTCCCCTGCCAGGCGATGACGTCGAGCCTCGACTGTGCCGGCTGGAGCTGCAAGGACGGGCACTGCACCGGCACCTGCAGCGGCAACGCCGCCGGCGGCGATTGGGGCTACGTCCCCCTCTTCGGGATCGACGACGCCAACTACGTCAATCCCCCCGCGGCGACCCAGAAGGGGCCGTGGAACCAGACCGTCACCTGCGCTCCCGGCCAGCGGATCTCCTTCAAGGCGCGCGATCGGCTGGGCGCCGGCGGTTTTTCGCCGGTCGCCGAGCAGCCCTGCGGGAAGTAGGGATCAGCGCCGTAGGAGGTAGGTGTCGGCGCCGACCACCTCGGGGTCGAGCGAGAACTCCCAGAGATCGAGGCCGCCGAAGAGGGCTTTGACCCGGGGGTAGCCCGCCGCCTGCATGTGGCGGGCGCCCTCGATAGCGATCGATCCGTCCTCGTCGAAGAGCACGACGTCCTGGTCCGCGGGCGGTGTCCAGTCGGGGCCGGGGTAGGGGACGGCGCCCGCCAGGGTGAGCGCTCCCGGCATCGGGCGGACATCCAGGAGAAGCGGTCCCCGCTCCTCGCGGAGGCTCCGGAAGACGGCGAACGGCGAGACCTCGAGCTGCGGGTCGAACTGGACCACCGGGGTCGCGCCGTCCTCCAGGAAGCGGGTGGGCATGGCCTAGAGCAGCTTCGTCCCGTGGTCGCCCCAGACCAGGCCGGACATCACCTTGGGCAGGAAGCGGGTCGACTTGGGGGGCAGCATGTCGCCCTGGGCGATGGCGGCGGAAAAGGCGGCCGGCTGCATGGGGGGGAGCCAGAGGCCGGTGCCGGCTTCGCCGGCGGCGATCATCTTCCAGAGGACGTCGGGGTCGGAGCGGTAGAGCACCGTGCCGTCGGTCGCCGCCTCGGGGGAGAGGCCGAGGGCGGGGAGGACCACCTCGTGGAGGAGGAGGACGGCGAGGCCGCGGCCGCCGGCCGGCATCGAGGCCGGTCCCTTGGCGGAATCGAGCCGCCAGATCTCCGGGCGGTGGCCGATCGTCCACACCCCGAGGGCGGGCTGGGGGGCGCTCGCGACCGCCGCCGCGAAGTCAGCACCGGCACCCTCATCCCGGATGTCGCCATTCCAGGCCTGGCGGGTCGCACCAGCCGCCGCCGCCAGGGGGTCCATGTCGACGGGGCCGGTCAGGGCGCGGTGGATGGGGTCGATGGTGAGCGCCGGGGAGTCGAGGCTGGTGACCACGGCGAGCTTGGCCGCCGCCGGAGTCCCGGGCCGGGCGCCGGTCTCGGCGGCGAAGCGCTGGGCCACCTTGTACCGGTGGTGGCCGTCGGCGATCGCCGAGGGGACGGCGAGGACCTCGCGGTAGCGCGCGATCCGCTCCGGGTCGTCGACCCGGAAGAGCCGGTGATGGTGGCCGTCGGCGTCCTCGTGATCGACGACGGGCGAGCGGCCGGCGACGTCCTCCTCGATCAGCCGGTTCAGGCGGCCGCCGTCCTCGGAGAGGAGGAAGACCGGCTCCAGGTCGACCCGGGTGGCGCGGAGGAGGGCGAGGCGGTCGGCGAGCGGCTTGTCCAGGGTCTGCTCGTGGGGGCGGATCTCCTTAGCGTCGGCGAGCTCGACCAGGCCGCAGACCCCCAGCCGCCGCCCCCCTCCCGCGAGGTCGATGACATAGGGGTAGAGGGCCGGCCGGGGATCGCGCGCGATCACCCCCTCCGCCAGCCAGCGGGCATGGAGCGCCGCCGCGTGCTGGTACGGATCGAGCCCGGCTTCCTCACCGGGGGGGGCGGGCACCGGCTTGATTAGGTGGGCGAACTGGTGTGGCGACTGGGCCTGGAACCGGTCGCGAGCCCGGTCGTCGATCTGATCGTACGGCGGCGCCGCGAGTCTCCCCGTATCCTCCGCCTTCCCCTGATAGCGCAACCCCTCGAACGCGTAGAGACGCATGGCACCCCTCCTCTCAAAGTCCGGCTATTGTATCTGGGACCCGCTTCTCCGCGGCTGGAAGCGGCGTGGTAGACTTGGCTTTACACGGAGGCAGCGCGATGACTGTATTCCTCTCCTACTCCTCGGCCGACAAAAAGCTCGCAGAGAGGCTACGCGAGGAGCTCCAGGTCCATGGGGTCTCCGTGCGGACGGCCGAGTCTGCTCTCACTCCAGGTTCGGAGTGGGTCAAGGAGATCGAAGGGGCCATTCGTTCCGCCGACGCCATCCTCGTGCTCGCGAGACCCAAAGGCGAGGCCGACGAGGCGCAACGGTTCACCTGGCAGGAGGCCCTTACGGCAGTCTGGCAGGATGCTGACAAGAGGATCGTCCCCATCCTTATCGGGGACGCCAAGGTTCCGACCTTCATCTACAGCAGCGGCATCCCCTTCCAGGCAGTGAGAATCGACGACGCCCGGGATCTCAAGGCCGCGGCCCAGAGTATCGCCGGCCTCCTCTCGCGGGGACGGAAAACCGTGAGCTGGCGGGATGCGGACTCCAGCCGCGGTACGGATATCGGTCCCGTGGTCTCCAAGGCAGGGAGAGGCCCGATCCCGCATGAGGTCGAGTCCGAACGTACCGAGCGCCTGTCGGAGGTCCGCCGGTATGCCGAGTCTCTCAAGGCGCGCGGCTGAGCTGTTCGGGAGCGGGCGATGGGGGTGCGAGAGCATTTCGGCCAAGGTAGGCTCGCGTTTGAACCGACCCGTGCGATCTTCATCAATTGCCCCTTCGACGACCTTTTCGCTCCGCTGTTCGATGCCATCGTTTTCTCCGTCGCCTGCTGCGGCTTCATTCCGAGGAGCGCCTTGGAGTCGGGCAGCGTAGCCGAGTCGCGCATGGACCGTATCGTCCAGGCGATCTTCTCCTCCAAGTATTCGATTCACGACCTCTCACGGTGCAGGGGTGAAGGTAGCGAGCAGCTGGCTCGGTTCAACATGCCCCTGGAGCTCGGGATCGCGATGGCCCGGCGGTACATGTCCGCGAAGAAGAAGAACGACCGGCACGATTGGCTCCTCCTCGTCCCGGACGGGCATGTCTATTTGAGATTTCTTTCAGATCTCGCGGCCTGGGACCCGAAGTCGCACGACGGCAAGGTCGAGTCCGTGGTACCTCGGGTGGTCGCCTGGCTCGCGACGCGTCCGGACACGGTACGCGCGCCGACCCCCCAGGATGTGCTCGCCGCCCTGCCGGAGTTCCAGGCGGCTCGCGTTAAACTCGAGGCGCAATGGGGACCCGAAATCCCCTGGGCCGACCTCGTGCTCGCGGCAATCGATCTCTCCCAGCAGATGGGCTGAGAGCCGGAGTTCCCAGGAATTTATCTTCGCGCTTTCGCGCTTTTCGTTGTATCATCCACGTCCCGCGCCCCAAAGCGCACCGACGTATCCAGAGCAGACCTTCTAGCAGTTCCGTCGTTCATGCAGCCGGAAGCCGCCTACTCAGAGCTCCTAAGTCTGGCCCGCGAGCGGGCTCTCCTTCTTTCGTGCGCCAATCTGCTCGAGTGGGACGAAGAGACCTACATGCCCCCGGGCGCGGTCGAAGTCCGCAGCCAGCAGCGGGCGCTCCTCGCCGGTCTCGTGCACGAGCGGACGACCAGCCCGCGGTTCGGCGGCCTCCTGGACGAGCTCGCGGGATCCCCCCTGGTGGCCGATCCGGTCTCGCCAGCGGCGGTCAACGTGCGCGAGCTCTCCCGTGACTTCGCGCGCGCCACCTGTCTGCCGCGCACTCTGGTCGAGGAGACGGCGCGGATCTCCGCCCTCGCCCAGCAGGAATGGGCGGCGGCGCGCCGGGTCTCCGACTACTCCCGTTTCGAACCCTGGCTCGGCAAGATGGTGGCCTTGAAGCGGGCCGCGGCCGAGGCGATCGGCTATGCGGACGATCCCTACGACGCCCTCCTCGACGAATGGGAGGCGGGGGCAACCTCTCGGGAGCTCGCCGCCCTCTTCTCTGTCCTCCGCCGGGAGCTCGTGCCGTTCGCCGCGGCGCTCGCCGAGGGTCCCAGGAAGCCCGACCCGAGCCTCCTCCAGCGGCACTGCCCGGTCGACCGGCAGCGCGCCTGGGGCAGGGAGGTCGCCACCGCCTTGGGCTTCGACTTCGACCGCGGCCGGCTGGACGACAGCGTCCACCCCTTCTGTATGGGGATGGCCCCCGGCGACTGCCGGCTGACCGCCCGCTACCAGGATCACTACTTTCCAGACGGCGTCTTCGGCGTCCTCCACGAGACCGGGCACGGCCTCTACGAGCAGGGGCTCGACCCCGAGCACTACGGGACACCCATGGGGGAGGCCACTTCGCTCGGGATCCACGAGTCGCAGTCGCGGCTGTGGGAGAACCTGGTGGGCCGCTCGCGCCCTTTCTGGGAGCACTTCTTCCCGGCCGCCCAGGCGGCATTCCCCGAGCTGGCGGATGTGGGGCTCGACGACTTCCTCTTCGCCGTCAACCAGGTCGCCCCCTCGCTCAACCGGGTGCAGGCCGACGAGGTGACCTACAACCTCCACATCCTCGTCCGCTTCGAGCTCGAACGGGCCCTGCTCTCGGGCGACCTCCCCACGGCCGAGCTGCCAGCGGCCTGGAACCGTGCCTATACCGAGGTCCTCGGGGTCACTCCCGGGAACGACGCCGAGGGCTGCCTCCAGGACGTCCACTGGAGCGCCGGCCTCTTCGGCTACTTCCCGACCTACACCCTGGGCAACGTCTGCGCCGCCCAGCTCTTCGCCGCCGCCGAGGCAGCGCTACCGGCGCTGCCGGAAGACTTCCGGCAGGGGCGTTTCGCGCCGCTCCTCGGTTGGCTCCGCGAGCAGGTCCACCGCCACGGCCGGCGCTACCGGTCGGCCGACCTCCTCTCCCAGGCGACCGGCGCGCCGCCGGCGCCCGAACCGCTCCTCAACGGCCTGCGCGAAAAGTACGGGGAGCTGTACGGCCTTTGAACCGCGATGGAAGCGAAGACAATTGAATCTAAATCGAAGCCGACAAACCTTTTGTTGAACCTGAACTGTGATCTATCGGTGTTGAGTGTCCCGGTTTGACCCCGCTCGTGCAACTTCGTATGTGGACAGCAATTCCGCGGCCGGATCGTTCCGGCATGGAGGTCCCTCCATCTCCATCCCCATCCCAGCCGGCCGCCTTTCCTCCCCCCCGTCTCTGAAAGGAGATCTCATGCAGAGAAGCTTCCGCCTCCCTTCGTGCCTCGCCGCCGTCGCCATGACCGTGCTGGTGAGCGCTGGAGCCCTGGCCGCCGAACCGACCCACCGGTACATCATCGAGTGCAGCGCGAGCTGCGCGGCGATCACGAGCGCCGTCGGCCAGATCCCCGGCGCCAGCGTCGAGTACCAGTTCAAGAATGTCAGCGGCGTCGTCGCCAACCTGCCGCTGTCGGCCGTGCCGACGATCCAGAGCCGGCCGGACGTCGTCAACATCGCCAAGGACGTGACCGTGGCGGCGCCCCACCCGGCCGACAAGAAGCTCGACGCCGCCCAGGGCTCGCAGGTCCTCACGACCTCCACCCTGCCCGGCTTCGCCGCCAGCCGCCCGGCGGACTACCTGTTCAATAACGAGCTGATCGGCGCCTCGACTCTCCACGCCCAGGGGATCACGGGCAGTGGTGTCATCGTCGGCATCATCGACAGCGGCACCGCCAACAACCCGACCCAGGTGGCGGACATCGCCGGCTCGGTGATCGGCGGCGAGTCGTTCGTGCCGGCCGCCGAGGACCCGGTGACCTCGGCGACCAGCACGCTCAACGGCCCCCATGGCACCTGGGTGGGCACCGTCATCGCGGGCCATGCGATTTTCCTCTTCAGCGCCAACTCGACCCTCGTCAAGTCGATCCAGGCGCACGCTCCCGACAGCGTCATCTCCTGCGCCGTGCTCGGCTGTCCCTCGACCCTCGCCGGGGTGCCGGTCATCGGCGTCGCGCCGTCGGCCAAGCTCTACGCGCTCAAGGTCTTCAACTCGGGCGGCGGCGGTGCCTCGAACGCTCGTATCGCAGCGGCCATGGACCGCGCCATCACCTTGAAGAAGAACTTCGACAACGGGGTGCCGTCGGTGCCCACCAACCCGGGTTGCGGCGCGGAGAACAACCCCTGCGTCTACGACTCGCTCAACATCCAGGTGGTCAACATGAGCCTCGGCGGTCTCACTCTGTTCGCCGCTCGTGACCTGGAGGACAAGATCACCACCGAGATGCTGAAGGCCGGCATCACCTTAGCCGTCGCGGCCGGCAACTCCGGCCCCGGCGCGCTCACCGCCGAGAGCCCGGGCACCGGCCCCGGCTCCCTGGTCGCGGCCGCAGCGGCCACCCCACCCCACGAGCGGATCCTCGGCGACCTGCAGTTCGGCCTCGGCTTCGGCGACCTGCTCTTCCCCTTCAACGGCATCCAGACGGCGAGCTTCAGCTCGCGTGGCCCGACCGCCGACGGCCGCTACGGCGTCAACGTCACCACCAACGGCTTCGCCAACTTCGTCCAGTCGCCGGACGGTTCTTTCAGTCTGGTCTCCGGCACCTCCTTCGCGGCCCCGACCGCGGCCGGCGCCGCCGCCCTCCTGCGGCAGAAGTTCCCCACCGCCTCGGCGACCAAGATCCGTAACGCCCTGATCGCCGGCGCCAACCCGAACGTCCTCGCCGACAACCCGACCAAGATCGACCAGGGCTCGGGCTTCCTCGACATTCCGGCCGCGGCGGCCAAGCTCGCCTCGGGCACGGTCAGCGGCGCTCTCCCGACCCCCGGGCTCTCGAGCCCGATCCTCGACTTGAACCTCCTCCCCCTGGGCATCCAGACCGTGAATCTCTCGGGTGGGACGTTCTCGGCCCATGTCTCGAACCTGCTGCCCGGGCAGGTCAAGCAGTTCTACGTCCGCAGCTTCGACACCACCGACAAGTTCACGGTCCAGGTCAACAACCTGACCCCGGCGCTGCCGCCGGCCCAGCAGAACCAGTTCTTCGGCGATGACATTTTCCTCGCCGTCCTCGACGCTCCGACCTCGGTGGCCTTCGACCTCACCGCCTCGCCCGGCGGCCAGTTCGTCGACGGCGACACCACGGTGACGGCCATCAACCCGCAGTCGGGCATTCTCCGCGTAGCCCTCCAGGGCAGCTCGAACAACGCCGGCCCGGTCTCGGCCGATGTCGTCATCTCGACCCACCAGGCCAACCTCGGCCTGCCGACCTCCGCCGGCACCGTCAAGCAGGGGCAGGAGGACGTCGTCCACCTGAACGTCCCGGCGGGCAAGAGCCAGTTGACCTTCCAGCTCTCCTGGCTCCACGACTGGGGCTTCTACCCGACCAACGACCTCGACCTCATCGTGATGGACCCCAGCGGCAACACGATCCTGACCGGCGCGACCCTCAACAGCCCGGAGCGGGTGGCGGTGCCGAACCCGGCCCCGGGTATCTGGACGGCGCGCATCCAGGGCTTCCAGATCAACCAGGGGATCGTCAACGGCCAGGACCTCTGGACTCTTCACGTGCGTGCCGACGGCCAGCCGGTCCCGCGCGTGCCGTAGAATAGAAGGCCTGCTGTACCTGTAGTTCTCAGCCCGGGGGGCGTTCGCGCTCCCCGGGCTATTTCACTTTCAGGGGCCGGTCCGGCAGACCACGGCCCGGCGGCCGCCGGTGTGCACCCGCCAGTCCCGGCCCCGGGCGCTGAGGGTCACCCGCCAGCCAGGGGTGACGACCTGGGCGTAGGCCATCCCCTTCTTCGGGCAGCCGAGACTCGCGTCCGGCCAGTCGACGGGCTCGGCGCGGATCAGCTCGATGCGTCCGGGATCGTCGATCCCCAGCTCCCGCCCGAGCGCTGTCCGGGCGAGGGCGGCGGCTTCGTCCGGGCTCACACCTCGCCCCACAACCACCGTGCTCGCTCCATCCGCCGGGCGATCATGCGGACCCGCCAGAGGTAGCCGCGGCTGCGGCTGCCGGGGTGCCAGCCGTGGGGGTAGGGGAGGCTCGCGGCGAGTTGGGCGGCCTCGTTCTGCGAGAGGCCGGCGGCGGACTTGCCGAAATAGTGGCGGGCGGCGGCCTCGGCGCCGTAAATCCCGTCGCCAAATTCGACGACGTTTAAGTAAATCTCGAAGATCCGCCGCTTGGCGAGGTCCTTTTCGAGCTCGCGGGTGAGAGCCGCTTCCTCGATCTTGCGGAGCGGGTTTCTGGAGCGCGAGAGCCAGAGGTTCTTCGCCAGCTGCTGGGTCAAGGTCGAGGCGCCGCGCGGCAGGTGCTTCTCCTCCCACGCCTCACGGAGGGCGTCCTTCATCTCCTCGCGGTCGAAGCCGTGATGGGCGAAGAAGTCGGCGTCCTCGCCAATCAGGACCGCCACCTTGAGGTTGGCGGAGATCCGCCCGTAGGGGACCCACCTGCAATCGACCGGTTGGGGCGCCCTCAAGCCCAGCCGGCCGAGAAGCCCCAGGCGGTACTCCTCGATGAAGGCGGTGGTCTTCGGGTTGTGCCGGGCGAGGGCGGCGACATCGGGCCAGGTGACCGCCTTCCAGGCGAGCCAGGCTCCAGCCACGACGGCCAGGGCGAGCCCCAGGCGGCGAGCCCGGCGGCCCCGGACGGGAACCGCTCGGGGCGACGAGCCCGGCGGGGGTAGCTCGCGCGCGTCGTGGATCTCTCGGGCGATCATCGGGAGGCTGTAGCATAAGCCGAGGCCGGCTCCGCCGGAAGTTATACTTTTCCCATGCCGCCGATCACCGTCCCCCTCCGTGCGCCCGAGCTCGCCGCCGGCATCTGGGTCCAGGGACCGCCGGTGAGCATGGTCTTCGTCCGCGGGGCGGTGGTCCTGGTCGATTTCTGGGAGTCGACCTGCGTCAATTGCCTGCGGACCCTGCCGTACCTCAAGGAGTGGCACCGCCGTTATGCCAGCCGGGGTCTCGTCCTGGTCGGCATCCACACCCCGGAGTTCGAGCTCACCGGCGCGCCGGAGATCGTCGCCCAGACGGTGGCGGCCGAGGGCATCCCCTACCCGGTGCTCCTCGACCCCGAGCGCGCCAACTGGCAGCTCTTCGCCAATCACTACTGGCCCGCCAAGTACCTGGTCGACGCCCGGGGCTATCTGCGCTATGAGCACTTCGGCGAGGGGGCCTACGGCGACACCGAGGCGTGGATTCAGCGCCTCCTGCGCGAGGCCGGGGACCGAGAGCCGATGCCGGAGCTCCTCGCCCCCCTCCGCCCCGAGGACGGTCCGGGGGCGGTCTGCTTCCCCTCGACGCCCGAGCTCTATCTCGGCTGGCACCGCGGCCGGCTCGCCAGCATCGAGGGCTTCCGGCCGGACGAGGAGGTTCGCCACCGCGGTCAGGAGGCCATCCCGCCCGGCATGTTCGCGGCGCGCGGCCTCTGGTACCACGCCGCGGAATACCTGGAATCGCGCGAGCCGAGGGGAGAGCTGGAGCTGGTCTGCGACGCCGCCGGGGTCCACCTCGTCGTCGCTCCCGAGGGGGAGCTCGAGATCGAGCTCGACGGCGGGCCCGTCCCCCGGCCGCTCCGCGGGGCGGACGTCGTCGAGCGCCTGGGCCGCACCTTCGCCGTCTGGGAACGGCCGCGGATGGTGCGCCTCTTAGAGGCCCCGGACTTCGCCCGCCGGCATCTCCTCCTCCGCTTCCCACACCCGGGGGCGCGCGCCTACGCCGTGAGCTTCACCAGCTGCCTCTCCCTCCCCGAGATGTAACTTCCCGCCGCACCGCGGCTGTGCTAAGATTTACACCGTCCTTACAATTTCTTAACCTTTCTCGCGGCCGTACGGCTCGCGTCTCGGCAAGGGCTATGACCACGACTACTCTGGCGCCCCGCGAGTGGGTGCTCCAAGGCTCTGATGCGCTCCACCGCCAGCCTGGCTCCTCCCGGCTGCGGGCGCTCGGCCTCTTCGCCCTCCGGCGCTACGCCCTCTGTGCTCTCCTCGTCCTGGCGCTGATGGCCTGGAACGTCTTCGCCGGCCTGGGCGCAGTGGCCTTAAACGACTCCGACGAGGCGCGCTACGGCGTCTCGGCCTGGGAGATGCTCCAGAACCGCTCCTTCGTCGTCACCACCTACGCCGGGGAGCGGGAGTACTGGAACCTGAAGCCGCCCCTGGGCTACTGGCTGATGGCGCTCTCCTTCCGCCTCTTCGGCCCCACCCCGTTCGCGCTTCGTTTCCCCTCCGCTCTCTGCGCCCTGGGAGCGGTCGCCGGCACCCTGTGGCTGGGCCGTCGCTGGCTCGGCCGGCGGGAGAGCCTGCTCGCGGCGCTGATCCTCGCCACCGGCTTCGGTTTTCTCTCGAACCACGGGGCGCGGAGCGGCGATCTGGACGCCGCCCTGACCCTCCTCCTGCTCGGCGCGACCTACCAGGTGTCGCGCCTCGGCGAATCGCCGTGGCGGGTGGTCGGGCTGGGGGCGCTCCTCTCGGTGGGGTTCCTGCTCAAGAGCTTCGCCATCCTCCCGACGCTCGTCGTCGCGGGCCTCTTCGTTCTCGCCACGGGCACCTGGCGGCGGCAGCGGCTCCTGCCCTGCCTCCTCGCTCTCCTCGCCTTCGTCCTGCCGATCGGCGCCTGGGCCGCCGCCCGTTGGCACGCCGACGGCTCGGCCTACTTTCTGCTGCGCATGGTCCGCGAAGACCTCCTCGACCGCTCGACCCAGGTCATCGACAAGGTCACCTACTCGCCCTTCGGCTACGTTTCGGCGCTCTTCGACCGCTTCGCTCCCTGGCCGCTGCTGATCATCATCGCCGCCGTCGCCGCTATTGCCGCCATGCCCACCTTCGCCGCGATCGTCGCCGGGAGGGCGCGGGAAGCTTGGAGCGCACGCATCCTGGCACGCCGGCTGCTGCGCGACCGGTTCCAGCTCCTCATTCTCCTCTGGGCCCTCGTGCCGCTCGTCCTCTTCTCGCTCTCACGCACCCAGCACCACTGGTATCTCGACCCGAGCTATCCCGCCTGGGCGCTCCTCGCCGCCATGGCAGTCTTCGACCTCGTCCGTCGGGTCCGTCCTGAGCGACGGTCGGCGGCGCTCGTCGCCTGCGTCCTCCTCCCCCTCGCTCTCTGCGAGATCCGCGTCCTCTACCGGGTGCTGGTGGCGGAGCGGATGCCGGAGCCGCAGCGCTTTCTCGCTCGCCTCAAGGGGCATCGACTGGAGATCGGGCCGGAAATCCGGACGAGCCCGCTCCGGCACTCGGAGCGCTTCATTCTGGAAGCGATGGACGGCTTCGAGGTGCGGGAGGTCGAGGCACAGAAGACGCCGCGGGCGGCGGCGGCGGATTCTCTCTCGCCGTTCTCGGTGCTGATCGCCAAGGCGGCTCGCGCGCCCCGCCCCCAGGCGCCGCTCGGCTCCGGGATCTTCCTCGACAGCCGGGATTACCTCCTCTTCCAGGGCGCGAGCCAGATCGCCGGCCGGAGCGCTCCAAGCGGGCCACACCGCCGGATACGGGCTCGCCGCCCGCCGCCCGGGCATCTGCCGCCGGGTTGGCGGCCGCGCAACCGCGTCGTGGCGACCTAAGGCCAGGAAAAGTGGATGTGAGTTTGTCGCCTTTTACCGGCTTCCCGGGCGCCAACTGGGCCTACATCCAGTACACCGTGCAGAGCTGCGGCAACCGGCCGAGTAGACACCCCGCTCCCTCCCGGGGGGTGGCGCAGCAGCCCCCCGGCAGTTCCCTCCTGCAAATCTGTCCGGAGTTAGAACCCGCGCTTCGGCGCTCCGACCCCTGATCCCAGTCCGGCGATCTCGCGGAGCGCGCCGGCCGTGTACTTCTCGACCATGACCCCGCGCCACTGGGCCTGAAAGTCGGTGTTGTCGAACGGCGTCGCGACCTCTCGGGCGAGCCGGGCGGCGGTGGCGATGCTCTCTTCGGTCAGCGGTTTGCCCAGGAGAGACTCGGCGGCGGCGGTCGCCGCGACGGGGGCGGAGGCCACGGCGCCGAGGTAGATCCGCGCCTGGAGGACCTCCGCGGCGGGAGCGGTCCAGACCGCGGCGGCGGCGGAGAGGACGGCGAAGTCGATCGAGCCGCGGCGGCGGAGCTTCCAGAAGGCGGAGCGGCAGGCGGCGGCGTCGCTCCCGGCGGGGAGGAGGACGCCGGTGAGGATCTCGTCCGGCCGCTTGCCGAGATAGTGGATGCCGTCGTCCCGGAAGAGCGCCTCGACCGGGATCTCCCGCTCGCCTTCAGCCGAGACGAGCATCACCCGTGCCCCGAGGGCGGAGAGCATGGGGGCGGAGTCCGAGGCGGTATGGGCGAGGCAGCGCGGGGAGCCCGGCGCCACCCAGCAGACCGTCCCTTCTGCCTTCAGACAGTAGTCGATCGAACGCCGCCACTCCTCCGTCTGATTGTAGTAGGTGCAGCGGGTGTCGAGGCAGAGATTGCCGCCGAGGGTCCCCATCTGGCGCAGCGGTGGCGAGGAGATCGACTCGACCGCCCGGGCGAAGGCGGGATAGAGGGCGATGATCGCGGGATCGGCGGCGACGTCGGCCAGGAGGGTGGTGGCGCCGATCCGGATCTCTCCGTTGGCATGCACCCCGGCGAGGCCGGGGATGCCCATGAGGCTCACCACCGTGCCCGCTTTCTGGTGCCGGCGCTTCATGTTCGGCCAGAGGTCGGTCCCCCCGGCGACGAGGCGCACGGCGTCTTCACCCGTACCCTCATTAGCGAGAACGGAGGCGGCCTCGGCGAGGCTCCGGGCCTGGAGGAAGCGGAACGGCGGTAGTCGTAGCATCCGAGTTCTTTCTTACGTCGTCAGCACCCGCAGCTTCTTCTGCCGCAGGGCTTCCTCGCGGGTCGTCATCGTCCCCGCCGAGGAGCGCAGGTGGGAGCGCAGGTTCTCCCGGTAGTCGTTGATCGCCCGCCCGTCCCCCCCTGCTCCGGGGTCGGCACCTCCAGGTTCTCCCCGAAGTCGACCGCCGGAAAGGCGCGGGGACCGTAGCGGGCTTCGGCGTTACCCATGGCCCCGGCCTTCAGGGCTTTCAAGATCATGTGGGGATGGATCGGCACCTGGTCGACCCGGGCTCCCACCGCGTCGTAGATGGCGTTCGCCACCGCCGGCATGATTGGCAGGAGCGGCCCCTGGCCGACCTCCTTGGCCCCGAACGGCCCCGCCGGATCGGGGTCCTCGATCAGGTAGGTGGTGACCGGCGGCATCTCCAGGAAGGTCGGGCTCTTGTATTCGAGCATCGAGGGGAACTTGTGGACGAGGGCGGAAGACAGCCGTTTGGGCAGCCGCCGGAACGCCTGCTCCTCCATCATCACCTCGCCCAGGCCCATGTAGACGCTCCCCTCGACCTGCCCCAGAACGAGCACCGGGTTGAGCGCCCGGCCGATGTCGTGGGCGATCCAGACATGGACGGGGCTCCACAGGCCGGTCTCCGGATCGACCTCGACCTCGATCACCGACGCCGAGTAGGAGTAGGTGGGGGAGGGGCCGACCCCGGCGCCCCGGTAGCGGCCGGGCGAGCGCGGCGGGGTGTAGGAGCCGGTGGTCCCCAGGGTCCCGAAGCGGGCCTCGGCGGCGATCACTGCCTCGGCGAAGGCGAGCCCCTTCTCCGGCTCCTCGGCGTCGAGCACCCGGCCCTCTGCGAAGACCAGCCGGGCGAGCGGGATCTCCAACTGGTCGGCGACCGCCCGGGCGAGGAGGTCGCGGGCGCGTTCGGCCGCCTCCCGGGCGGCGTTCCCCACCATCAGGGTGACCCGCGAGGAGTAGCTCCCCAGGTCGACCGGGGTCAAATCCGTATCGGCGACGCAGAGGCGGATATCCCCGAGCCCTACTCCCAGCACCTCGGCGACCACCGCGGCGAGCACCGAGTCCGACCCCTGGCCGATCTCCGATTCGCCGCAGAAGACCGCGACCCCGCCGGAGCGGTCGAGCTTGAGCTGCACCCCGGACTGCGGCATGTGGTTCCAGTAGATAGGGAGGCCGGCGCCACAGAGATAGGAGCCGCAGGCGAGCCCCAGGCCGCGGCCGGGGGGAGCTTCCCCCAGCGCTCGCGAAAGCCGCTGCCTCTGACCACCGCGTCGATGCAGGCCTGGAGCCCCGTCGAGCCGATCTTCAGCCAGTTGGCGGTGATCCCCGGCTCGGCGAGCATCTGGAGCCGGAGGTCGGCCGGGTTCATCCCGAGTTTTACTGCGATCTTGTCTAAATGGACCTCGAAGCCGAAGCGCGGCTGCGGCGTGCCGTGGCCGCGCTTGGGGCCGCAGGGGGGCTTGTTGGTGAAGGCGCGGACGCCCTCGAAGCGGTAGGCCGGGAGCTTGTAGGTCACCGTCTGGAGCGCTCCGGTGTAGTAGGTCGAGGCGACCCCATAGCTCCCGTAGGCGCCGCCGTCGAGCGCCGTCTTCAAGCTCTGGGCGGTGATCCGCACCCGGTCGCCGTCGCGCTTGATCCCGGTTTTCACCTGCATGAGGACGGGATGGCGGCCGCGGTGGCAGTAGAAGACCTCCTCCCGGGTCAACGTGACCTTGGCCGGCCGGCCGAGCTTGAGCGCCAGCTTGGCGGCGACGATCTCGTGGTTGAAGGGATCGCTCTTGCCGCCGAAGCCGCCGCCGTTCGAGCAGGCGATCACCCGGATGCGGGAGGCCGGGAGCCCGAGCACCTTGGCGAGAGCGCGGTGGACGTAGTGCGGCGTCTGGGTCGAGGAGTAGAGGGTCACCCGGTCGTCGTCCTCGGGGACCGCCACCGCGGAGTGCTGCTCCATGGGGAGGTGGGTGTTGCCCTCGTAGAAGAGGGTGTCCTCGAAGATCTCGTCGGCCGCGGCGAAGCCGCCGTCGACATCCCCGAAGGTCATGGCGACCACCTTATGGACGTTGCCGCCGTCGCCGTAGTCGTGGATGCGCGGCTCGGGGGTCTTGAGCGCCTCCTCGACGCTCCCGATCGTCGTCAGCGGCTCGTAGTCGACCCGGACCTTGAGGGCAGCCTCATGCGCCCCGTCCTCGGTCGTCGCGGCGACCGCCGCCACCGGATCGCCCACGAAGCGGACCTTGTCGAGGCAGAGGGCGTGCTCGTCCTGCGATACCGGGAGGATGCCGAAGGGGATCGGCATCTCGGCGCCGACGAGCGAGCCCAGGAAGCCGGGGACCTCAGCGGCCGAAGTGAAGTCGACCCCGAGCACCTTCGCATGGGGGACGGTCGAGCGGACGAGCTTGATGTAGCACATCCGCGGGAAGGTCAGGTCGTCGGCGAAGCGGGTGCCGCCGGTCACCTTGGCGCGGCCGTCCACCCGGCGGAACGGGGTGCCGATCAGCTGGAGTGGGCGCTCGGCGGGCTGTTCTTCCAGCTCTTCTGGGCTCTTGTGGATCGGTTCGGCCATGGTTCCCCTCGGAGATTTGAACCGCAGTTCAAATTCTGCGCTCCGCGGGGAACGCTGTCAAGGGATCGGGTGATACTGGCTTCGTTTGATTCCGAGGACGGGCGACTGGCTGCGCGAAGCGCCCGAAGGAGCCCGCCCGCAGGGATCAAACGGAGCCAGGACCGGGGATCTCGTTGCCGTAGAGGACTTCGCGGGGCACGACCGGCTCCTCGCCGCGCATCCGGGCGGCGGCGATCTCCACCGCCTGGAGGATCTTGTGGTAGCCGGTGCAGCGGCAGAGGTTGCCCGCCAGCGCCTCCTGGACCTCGCGGGTTTCCGGCCGCGGGTTCTCGGCGAGGAGAGCCTTGGCGGTCATCAGGATGCCGGGGGTGCAGTAGCCGCACTGGGCGGCGCCGAGGTCGGCGAAGGCGGCCTGGAGGGGGTGGAGGTCGTTGCCGCGCTGCAGCCCCTCGACGGTCTCGATCGAGCGCCCCGCCATCTCGGCGGTCAGGACCAGGCAGGAGAGCACCGGCCGGCCGTCGACGAGGACGGCGCAGGTGCCGCACTCGCCGAGCTCGCAGCCGTGCTTGGTGCCGGTCAGGCCGCACTCCTCGCGGAGCACTTCGAGGAGGGTGTGATGGGTGGGGAAGACCACCGGCCGGTCCTCGCCGTTGATCCGCAGCCGCAGGGTCGTCCAGCCGTCGTTCACCGTCATCTTCTCACCTCTCACGCCGGCCCTATGCCGCGGGCCGGTCGGCCTTGGGTACCGAGAGCTCGACCCCGCGGGCGAGGAGCCCACGGACGAGGAGCTCCGCCGCCTCCTCGCCGATCTCCTGGGCGCTCTTGCCCCCCTCCGGGCGGAACCAGCGGACGGTCCAGTTGATCGCCCCGAGGATGGTGAGCGCCGCCACCTTGGGGTCGCCGGGACGGAAGCGGCCGCCCACGATCCCCTCTTCGATCAGCTCCCGGAGGTGCTGCTCGTAACGGTCGCGCTGGGCGAGGAGGGCCGGCCGCCGCTCTTCGCCGAGCATCTCGACTTCGAGATGGGCGAGGGAGCCCGGGGTCCCCTGGGCGGCGTCGTTCAGGCGTACCACGTGCCCGGTGATCAGCAGATAGAGCCGGGAGTCGGCGGTCAAATCCTTGCCGCGCACCCGCTCTGCGAGATCCAGAAGCCCGGCGAGCGCATCCTCCTGGACGAAGGCGAGGAGGTGCTCCTTGTCCTCGAAGTAGTAGTAGAGGCTCCCCACCGCCATCCCCAGCTCGGCGGCGATGTCGCGCATCCCCGTCGCATAGACCCCTTTACGCAGGAAGACCCGCGCCGCGGCTTCGAGGATCGCCCGCTTGCGTTCGAGCACCTTGGCCCCGCTCTCCTGGGCCCGGATGGGCTTCGGTGTTTGAACCATGGTTCAAATGTTCCCACGACAACAGGGGGGTGTCAAGGTGCGGCTGGCTGCATTGACCTCGATTGAGGGGGAGGTATAGGGTCTCGGTATGAGCTTCAGGGACAGGATCACCATCGAAGCCGGCAAGCGCGGAGGAAAGCCCTGCATCCGCGGAATGCGCATTACCGTCTACGACGTGCTCGGCTATCTCGCTTCGGGGATGACCTATGACGAGATCCTGAGCGATTTCCCTTACCTGACTCGAGAAGACATCCTGGCATGCCTTGAGTATGCCGCTGAACGTGAGCATTACACCCTTGCAGCTTCTGCATGAGGCTGCTCCTGGATCAGAATCTCTCCCCCCGCCTGGTCGATCGCTTGGCGGACCTCTATCCCCATTCGATGCACGTCTCCCTTCTGGGACTGGATCGCGAGGAGGATCGCGCGGTGTGGGATCGGGCTCAGAGGGATGGTTACGTGATCGTCAGCAAGGATGCCAACTTCAGCGAGATGAGCCTGCTCCTGGGTTTCCCGCCGAAGGTTCTGTGGATCCGCCGTGGAAACTGTTCGTCGCATGAAATCGAGACTCTTTTGCGGGAAAGCCGGGATCTCGTCGAGGAGTTGGCGGCGAGTGAAGAGCACGGCCTCTTGCTCCTGAGGTAACCATGCACCACCTCCTCATCGCCGACCGCCGCCCCAAGGGCCCCGGGGTCCTCCAGCTGATCGATCCCAGCCGGGGGGAGCCGTTCGCCGAGGTGTCGGCGGCGGGGCCGGGGGAGGTGGAGGCGGCGATCGCGGCGGCCAAGGCGGCGTTCCCGGGGTGGTCGGGGCTGCCGGCTCCGGCCCGCGGGGAGATCCTCTATCGCTTCGCCGATCTCGTCCGCTCCCACGCCGAGGAGCTGGCGGCGATCGACGTGCAGAATGTCGGGAAGCCGATCGGCGACGCCCTTTGGGAGGCGAACCACGCGGCCGATACCCTCCGCTACTACGCCGGTGCTGCCGACAAATTCTTCGGCGAGACGATCGGCGTCGGGAAGCCCGGGCTCGACTTCACTCTCCGCGAGCCGCTCGGGGTCGTGGGCCTCATCGTCCCCTGGAACTTCCCCCTGATGATCGCCACCTGGAAGGTGGCCCCGGCGCTCGCCTGTGGCAACACCGCGGTGCTCAAACCCGCGAGCCTCACCCCGCTCTCCGCCCTCCGGCTCGGCGAGCTGGCCCTCGAAGCCGGGGTGCCGCCCGGGGTTTTGAACGTCATCCCCGGACCGGGGGCCGAGGTCGGCGCTCTCCTCGCCGGCCATCCCGACGTGGCGAAGATCGGCTTCACCGGAGAGACGGCGACCGGCCGGGAGATCCTCGTCCGCGCCGCCCGGACCATCCAGCGGGTGTCGCTGGAACTGGGCGGCAAGTCGCCCAATGTGATCTTTGCGGATGTGCCAGCATCGACGTGGAGGCGGTGGCCCGGGAGGCGGTCGCCTCGGCCTTCTCCAACACCGGCCAGGACTGCTGCGCCCGGACCCGGGTGATCGTCGAGCGCTCCATCTATCGCCGGTTCCTCGACGCGATGGCCGAGGCTGCCCGGGCGCGGAAGATCGGCGAGCCGCTCGATCCGGCGACCGAGATGGGCCCCCTGGTCTCCGCCGGCCAGCGCGAGCGCACCGAGAAGTATCTCGCCGCCGGCCGGGCCGAGGGGGCGCGTTTCGTCTGCGGCGGCGAGCGCCTCGACCGCCCCGGCTACTTCCTCACCCCGGCGATCCTCGCCGACGGCCGGCCCGGGATGAGCGTCGTCGAGGAGGAGGTCTTCGGCCCGCTCGTCGTGGTCCTCCCTTTCGACACCGAAGAGGAGGCGATCTCGCTTGCCAACGGCACTCTCTACGGCCTCTCCGGGTCGCTGTGGACGAACGACCTGAAGCGCGGCCTGCGGGTGGCGCGGGCGATCCGCACCGGGGTGCTCTCGGTCAACTCCTCCTCCTCCGTCCACCTGCAGGCGCCGTTCGGTGGCTGCAAGCAGTCGGGGCTGGGACGCGAGCTTGGGATGCATGCCATGGAGGGGTACACCGAGGTGCGCAACCTCTATTTCGAAACCCAGTAGTGGAGCGTTGGGAGGACGGCCGTGAACACCATTCCGCTCGACATCCTCAAACGGAAGATCGACGAGGGGGCGATCGACACCGTCCTCGCCGCCTTCCCCGATCAGCAGGGGCGGCTCGCCGGCAAGCGCTACACCGCCCGCACCTTCCTCCTCCAGGCGATGCACGGCTGGGAGGGCTGCGACTATCTCCTGGGCTGCGACATCGAGAACGAGCCCCTGACCGGCTACGCCTCCTTCTCCTGGGGCAGGGGCTACGGCGACTTCGTCGTCCGGCCCGATCTCGCGACTCTCGTCATCGTCCCCTGGCTCGACAAGACCGCCCTGGTCCTGGGGGATGTCTTCGGCCATGACGGAGAGCCGCTGCCGATCGCCCCCCGCCAGGTCTTGAAAGCCCAGGTGGAGCGCGCGGCGGCTCTGGGGATCGGCCTGAGCTTCGCCTCGGAGCTCGAATTCTATGTTTTCGACGACACCTACGAGCAGGCCTGGGATAAGGGCTACCGGGGGCTCCAGCCGGTCGGGCGCTACATCGAGGACTACCATCTCCTCCAAACCAGTAAGGAGGAGGGGCTCCTCCAGGCGCTCCGCCGCTATCTGGACGCCATGGGCCTGGAGGTCGAAAACTCGAAGGGGGAGTGGGGGCCGGGGCAGGAGGAGCTCAACCTCGGCCACGCCCCGCCGGTCGAGATGGCCGACCGCCACTCGGTCTTCAAGCACGGGGTCAAAGAGGTCGCGGCCCAACAGGGCAAGTCGGTGACCTTCATGGCCAAGTGGCGGACCGACCTCGCCGGCAGCTCCTGCCACATCCACGCCTCGCTCTGGGACCTCCACACCGGCGAGCCGCTAGGCTGGGACGAGTCCGGGCCGGCGCACATGTCGAAACGGCTCACCCAATGGGTGGCGGGGCAACTCGCCCTCGGCCCGGCGCTCTCCCTCTTCTACGCCCCCTACGTCAACAGCTACCGGCGCTATCAATCTGGAACCTTCGCACCCACCCGGCTGGTGGCAGGGGTCGACAACCGCACCTGCGGCCTCCGCGTCCTCGGCCACACCCCGCGAGCGATCCGGGTCGAGAACCGCTGCCCGGGAGCCGACGCCAATCCCTACCTCGCCTTCGCCGCCACCCTGGCCGCCGGGCTCCATGGGATCGAGAACGAGCTCCCCTTCGAGGGGCTCTACACCGGCAACGCCTACGAGGACCCGAAGGTCCGCCAGGTCCCGAAAACCCTCTACGAGGCGATCCGCCTCCTGGACGGCTCACGCGAGGCGCGGGCGACTTTCGGGGATGTCGTCGTCGATCACTACTTGAATACCGCGCGGCACGAGCAGGCGGTTTACGACCAGCGGGTGACGGAGCTCGATTTGAAGCGGAATTTCGAGCGGGCGTAGAGGAGGCGCCTCACTGCCGGCTGGCGTATCTCCCCTTCAGATACGTTCACTGAAGTCGAGGACAAGGTCTTCCAGTGGCTCGGCGCGGGTGCCACCGTGGTTCTGGTCCTCCATCCCAGCCGACGCAACGTCTCCCTCTATCGCGGCAAGGACGATTTCCGGCTCTTCAGCGAAGGGGAGACCGTCGACCTCTCGTTCGTGGTACCCGGCTTTTCGATCCGCGTCAGCGAGATCTTCGAATAAGGCTGCGGCTCTCCCAATACCGTCATCCTGCGGGGAGCCTTGAGCGACCCAAAGGATCTGGGCGGGGGGTCCTTCTGTCCGCCCCCCCAGATCCTTCTCGCTCGCGGAGCTCGCTTTCAGGATGACGGTTTTAAACTTGGTCTTTTGTCCAGATGCACCGCGCCTGCTGGCTCCGCTGCGAGAGCTAGGTCGTTCCACCGTCTCTTTTCGAGGTGGTTGGCCCGGCGGTTTCGGCGACGATCTCGAGCTCCTCACGTGAGAATTCGGCAAGCCATATACACCCGGATTCACCGTCGGTCTTTTCGACAAGGAAACGAGTTGCTGGGTTGTCCGGGTCGCTGGTTGGTGTGAGGTCGACGACCATTCCGAGATCACCGACTGCTGGTGCCCGAACAGCACCCGAGGTTCTCAGGTGGGATTCCGGCGACTCCATCATGGCGATGACGCGAACAGTGTCGAATTCGATGATGCGCTTCACAAGACGTGGGCCTAATGGGACCCGCCGTATGTCCGGCGGCTCCAGCACCTTCTTCTGGAAGCCGTTCCGAGCGACGGCGATCATGGCCCGTCCCAGCTGCTCGGTGGTCGTAACATAGTTGGGGAAGAGCGCTCGGAGGACGGGAAAGAGCGGCTTCATCACCGCGTAGAGGATCCGGGTCCACTTCGTGCTCGACTGGATTCCGTGGAGCGGCACGATGGCCGCCGGGCGGAACATGTACGCTGCCTTGAAGGGCAGCTGAAGGAGCGCGTTCTCGGTCCTCCCTTTCACTCGCGCCCACATCGTCCGGCCGCGCTCGCTGCTGTCCGTCCCCATGCCGGACACGTAGACGAAGGTCATACCCGGGTTGAGCCGCGCGAGGGTCTGGGCGATGGCGAGGGTGAGGTCGTAGGTCAGGCTCGTATAGCGCGCCTCCATCATCCCCGCCGCGGAGACGCCGAGACAGAACAGGCAGGCGTCAAAGCCCGCGAGGTCCGACTCGACGCCGGCGAGGTCCGCTACATTGGGCAGCACGAGCTCCCGCAGCTTCTCATGCCGCTGCCCGGTCGCGCGGCGCCCGACGACGAGGACCTGGCGCACGGCGGGGTCGAGGAGGCATTCCCGCAGGACCCCCTGACCGACCATGCCGGTGGCTCCGAAGAGGAGGACGTTCATCGGATCATTCTTCAGGTATGGACTGCCGGTCTCCTCCGCGGTACTCGAGACCGCCTCGCGAGATATCTGGTCCGCAAGACTCCATGCCTGCGATCTAAGATGGGACAGAGACTCGTTCACTTGATCGACGACAGCGCTCTCCACGGAATGGCCGTTGACAGGATCGAGCACGAGATCATTCAAGCTGCCCATGCCGCCGTACGCAGACAGAAGGTGAGAGATGCCCGAAAGGTCCCCCGCGCGAATGCTGCGAAGATCTGACTCCAGCCAAGCAGCCCAGTGCGCCTCACCATGACGGTGCAGGAGGGACGTCAGCTCCTCCAGCGTTTCGATCAAAGACTGCGTCTTCGGTCCCATGGTCGTCAAGTCTCACTTATCCACCAAACAGTCTTCCACCCAGAGCGAAGGCGCCGCCGATGAGCACGGCCAATGCTCCTAGAAGGCTCCATAATTGGGCAGGCTTTAGGCCGCCAACTAGCTCTGCAATCGTGAGCTCTGACATCACCCTGCTTGGAGCGGAACGCTTGGGCGTCTGGAGCATTTTTTGCTTCCAACTTGCAAGAACGCCGTTGAATTCCATCGTGGTCAATGCAGCAGACTCCGGCTTAATCGATTGCACATACCAGTCGTATCCGCGGTCAAGTAGACCCTCGCTCTTGAGGCCACTTTCCATGATGACCATCAACGGATGCCCTCGGCCGTAGGCCATGGCGGCCTCAATCTGGTTCCAAGGCGTGGGTAGCCTGACATCCGATAGAGGCGATTCTTTCGGGCCACGCTTTTCGATGCCAGATGGGAAGTACGTGCGTTCAAGTGCAATGACAACGGTGCCAGAACACTCGTCCATGCATTCGGTGACAGCTTTTAAGGGTGCATCAGAATTGAAGGTGTTTCTTCCAACGGTGTGAGGAATGAGTCCTTCACTTCGGAGTCTGTCTTCGACAGCACGAACGAACAGCTCCTGTTGGTCCGTTGCCGTACCTCCAACGCTAACAAAGACATTCAGCTCGTTCATAATCGGGTACTCCGCCCCATAAAGAGATCTGCCAGCTACTCTTGAGTAGCAATTGCCTGTTAGCAGCTATGTCACAGTGTCGGAGTGTCGATAGGAACCGTCACTGGGGCTTACGGGCACGGAGCTGCTTGGGCTCGTAGTCGTCGTAGTAGTCGACCTTGCCGACCCAATCGAGGATCTCCAGCCGTTTGTGGGCCTGCACGTACTCGGATAAGGCAGCGGTCGCCGCTTCCTCCTTCGTCAGGTGGTTCCCGACTTTTACCGCCCCTTCGATGAGAGAATCGTCGAGAGCGAGAGGGGTGGGCATCTCATCTTCTCCTTCGAACAGTCTATAGACGGCGCAGTATGAGGAACAAGGGCTCCGCTCTTGTCGCGGGCGTTCTCCCTCTGGAACGTCAGCCTCTGGGCCGCCGGCCTCGTCGTCGAGACCGCGATCCGCGAATACGTCCAGAAGCTCGAGCAACAGCTGGGCGAGTCGTTTCCTCAACGGCCACGCCGGGGCCGCCGTAAGCGATTCGCATAAGGAGAATTATGCGAAACCAGGATTCCCCGAGAACTCGGCAGGAGCTACCCGAAGACCGCCCGGAGGGCGGCCCCCGTCCTGGAAGACCGGGGTAACGAGCCCGCCGAGGAGCCGTACGGCCCTTTCCATTCTCTTAGGTAATCGGCTCCCAACCGTTGGGGCCGCAATAGCCGACAATGTAGTCATCTATGGCGTAATTGGTATGAGTTCCCGTCAGATAATACTGGACGTAAATATAGGGGTATACCCTGCAATCGGGTTCTAAAGACCCCACCGCCGTTTGATAAGTGGCGTCACTGTAAAACGTCGTATGGTAGGCGGGTACCCCATCCTGCTCCGCGCGGGCTTGGCCTCCCATCGGCAGCCAGGACGTCAGGCTTAGGACTGCGGCGAGAGCGGCAAAGCGCAAGGTCTTCTTCATGGCATCTCCCTGGTAGGTGCCAGGGACACGCCCCCGGCCTGCGAATTATAGCCTATCTTGAGATTCTGCTTTAACTCTGGCGACGGGTCAGCGCCCGTACTAATGCGGTCTGACATGAGCGACCGGCTTGAGCTAGAACTTCACCCGCTGGATCTCGTCCGGCTCGACGAGTTCGCGCCGGCGGTCGTAGAGCTGGGTGGTGCGGGTCGAAGCGTGGCCGGCGAGCGCTGCGCGCGGACCAGGTAGTCGAAGAGCATGCGCAGAGCGGCCAGGTGCTGCTTGACCGAGGCAACGGCGAGCGTCGCCGCGAGCTTCCTCGATGTAGGAGGCGACGAGGATGGGATCGAGCTGCTCGAGCGCGAGGCCCCGGTAGGCGCACCAGGTGAGGAAGCGACCTGCGGCCGGAGCCGTAGGCTTTGCGGGTGGGGGTTGCGGATCTCGGCGGTGAAGAACTCGACGAACCGCCGCATTGCCCGTTCCCCAGCCTGCTCGATGACGGCGGGGAGGTGAACTTCTCCGGTGCCAACCACGATCCCCCGGCGAGGTTCGCGGCGAGCGAGCATGGTCTCATCGGGCCGGCTAGCCGAAGCACTCCGGGCCAGCAGGTGCCGGTGGGATCCAGAAGCAGGCTGCCAGTACACGTAGCTCCAATGTGTGAAAGGAGCATGAGAGCTGACCAGGGCGGAAATGCCACCGGCCGCTTGGGCCGTCTCTCGGTCATCGAGCTGCCGCAACGTTTCGCGGCGGAGAGAGAAGTTTCTTGGCTGATCCTTCTTCACGGGGGTCTCCCTTGGGGAAGGTCGGTTTTCGGTTGGACCCCTCCGGCCGCCCCGGAGGTTCAGCAGGCGGGAGTATACGCCAAGTCTGCCGAGGCGGTGCCGCCCCGTTTTTCCGTCCGATAACGTCTTTAATCGGACTTATAGAGGGCAGCGGTGTCAAACAAGGCGAGGCGCGCTGAGCGCGGGGAAGAGCGAATAGCGCCGCGTAGGGATCGGGCGAAGCGACCAGAAGAGGTCGAGGGAGCGGGCTACCTTTCCGGGCTGCCGGCGGCATAGGCTTGAGCCCCTCATGCCCCCCGCCCTCCCACCCAAGCTCCGCATCGCCCGCTGGATCTCGATCGTCGGCCACCCGTTCGTCCTCTCCCTCCTCCTCGCCGGGATCGCCGCCGCCCTCGTCCTCCCGCCCGGGGAGGCGGCGCTGGTCGTCACCCTCGTCGCGGTGGGCTCGATCGTGCCCATGCTCCTCTATCTACGGCGCGAGGTGCGGGCGGGGCGGTCCAACTTCGATGTGTCGGTGCGGCGGGACCGCGGCCCGATGTTCCGCTTCGCCTTCCTCCTCGTCAGCCTGGTCATCGGGGTCCTCCTCCTCGCCGGGGCGCCGCGCTCGATCGTCATCGGGACCGCCGCCTCCTCGTCCTCCTCGTCGCCGCTGCCTTCTGCAACCGGTGGCTCAAGGTCTCTCTGCACGAGGCGTTCGCGGCCTTCACGCTGGTCTCCCTCTGGAACGTCAGCCTCTGGGCCGCCGGCCTCGTCCTGGTCCTCGCGGTCGCCATCGGCTGGTCGCGGGTCGTCCTCGGCCGGCATACTCTGCCGGAGGTGCTGGCGGGGGCGGGTCTGGGAGTCCTGGTCGCGACGGCGCTCTCGGTCGTCCTTCCACGGCTGTGACTCGAAGGTACACTCCTCCGCCTGGAGAAGCCCTGGCGGCACGCCGATGGGGAGCCCCGCCGCTCGGCGGGGTGGCAGCAACCCGCATGGCTGCCTTCACGGCTTCTGCACCACCCTCGAATTGCCGGTGCAACGACGGCACCTTCGCCGCCTGCGTAGGCGGCGGTATGTGCAGTTTCTGAGGGCCCTTAAAACGCCCCGGTATCCGCCTGGCTCCCGAATTGCCCGGAGGGGTTCTTGTACACCCTGACCGCCCCGGTGTGGGTGTCGGTGACGGTCAAGGTGTACTCGACGTTCGAGAGCGCCCCGTAGAAGAACCAGAATTTGCCGTTCAAGGCCGTGCCGTCCAGAACCTTGGTCATGACCTCGACGTTCGTGGGGGCGAAGAACCAGAAGTAGCCGGTGTCGCCGGAGAGGGTAACGGCGGTGCCGGTGCCGGTCCTCCCCTGAAAATCCTTCCAGGCAGAGGTGACGGCGAAGCGGCCGCCCTGGAGGCAGAGCTGGCCTTGGCCGGGCGTGCAGGTGCCGGTGGCGGCCCGGGCGTCGGTGCGGGCCGACACGAGCTGCGGGCTCGGGGTCGGCGTCTCGCGCTTGGCATCGTACGCACCCAGGGGACCGAAGCCCGCGGTGTCTCCCACGCTCGCGAGGCGCCCCGAGGGGTTCAGGTAGCGGCGGGAGAGGCCGGTCTGGGTGTCGGTGACGGTGATCTCGTACTCGACGTTCGACAGCGCTCCGTAGAAGACCCAGAAAGCGTTGTTGAGCGACCGGGCGTCCAGGACTTTGACCACGGCCTCGACGTTCGTCGGAGCGAAGAACCAGAAATAGCCGGTGTCCGCGGTCAGAGCCACGGCGTGCCCGACTCCGGTGTGGCCCTGGAAGTCCTTCCAGGCGATCTCCACCTGGAAACGGCTGGCGGCGAGGCAGAGCCGGGTGTCCCCGGGCTGGCAGCCCACCGGACTTCCGAGCGGGAGGCTCCAGAGCTCCCGGCCGGTCACCCCGTCGTCGGCGGTGAAGAAGAGGCGGCCGCCGGAGACGGTCAGCTGATCGGGCGAGGAGGAATTCCCCTCGGGGGCGATGTCGGCCGCGAGGCGGGTGCCGGCCGCCGTGCCGTCGCTCTCCCAGAGCTCGATCCCGTGCGGCAGGTCCCAGGCGGTGAAGAAGAGCCGGTCGCCGGCCGCCGTGAGCCGGGAAATTCCGGAGGTCTCCGGGCCCGCGCCCACGGTGGCGACCTGGACGGTCCCGGCCGGGGTACCGTCGGTCGCCCAGAGAGCACGGCCGTGGACCCCGTCGTCCGCGGCGAAGAAAAGCCGCCCGGCGAAGACGGCCGCGGACGGCCTCAAGTCGAGCGCCCGGACCGACTCGGCCGCGAATCGCCGGACGAGCGTGACGCTCGCCGGGGTTGCGGCATCGACGCGGTAGAGCCCCCGGCCGGCGTCCTCGTCGGCGAAAAAGTAGAGAGCGCCGGAGAAGGCCACGGGCGCCGCGGCCGGAAGCGCCACAGCCGCCACCTGGGTCGTGCCGGCGGCCGTGCCGTCCGTGCGCCAGAGCTCGCTTCGCACCCCCGGCTCGGAGAGAAAGACGTAGGTCCACGGGCCGGCCGGAAAGAAGGCCGCGGCGAGATCGGGTTCGCCCGAGGCGAGCGAGTAGGGGCCGGAGAGGAGCCGCCTCGAGCCGGCGGCCGTGCCGTCGCTCGCCCAGATCTCCGTCGCCGCGCCGTTCTGGACGATCAGGAAGAGCAGGCCGGCGGCCGGGTGGACCGCGAGCACCTGCGGGCCCACGGGGACCTCGGTCGCGAGCCGGGTGCCGGCGGCCGTGCCGTCGCTCCGGAAGAGCCCGCTGCCGGCCGGCGTCGAGGTGGGGGTCACCGAGTCGGCGAAGAAGACCTCGCCGCCGAGCGGCGCGAGCGGCAGGGGGGAGCGGGCCGTCGCGAGCTCCTGGGCGTTGCCCGCCCCGTCCGTCCGGAACAGGTGCCAGAGGGAAAGCGAAGGATCGGCGTCGGGGGTCCAGAAAAGGACCTGCCCGCCGACCGGCGTCAGGCCCACGACGCCCGGACGGGAGTCCACGCTCTCCTTCGAGCAGTCGGCCCACCCTGCCGGCAGGGTGGCGAGCGGAACCGTGCCGGCGGCGGTCCCATCGCTCCGCCAGGCTAGCCGGCGAGAGCCGTCGCAGGCGGCGAAGAGGAGCCGGTCGCCGGTCGCGACGAGATCCAGGGGAAAGGAGCCGGCCCCGGCGGTGGTGGAACCGGGCACCTCATGGGTCCCGCCGGGCACCCCGTCGCTCGTCCAGAGCTCGAAAATCCCGCCGAGCGGGGCGGCCGTGGCGACGAAGAAAACCTGGCGGCCGAGAACCTCCAGGTGAGAGATCCCGACCCGGAGAGGCAGCGGATCGGAGTAGCGGCGGGTCCCCGCCGGAGTGCCGTCGCTCTTCCACAGCACCTGGCTCTGGGAGTCGAACACCAGGAAGTAAGCGGCGCCCCCGACCCCCACGGGCCCGTCGACGTTGCTCGCCAGCCGCGCCGTGCCGGCGGCCGTGCCGTCCGTGCTCCAGAGCTCGGAACCGTTCGGCCCCCTGCCCAGGTAGAGCACCCGCGATCCCACCTCGACCAGGGGCCATTGCACCTCCTCGGGGTCGGCGGTGAGGAGGGTGGTGGAGGCGGGCGTCCCATTGCTCGAGAAGAGGCCCTGCCGGGTGGCGAAGAGGACGCGTCCGCCGAGCTCGGCGACGAACGGTTGAGGGAAGCCGTGGTCCACTCCGAAAGGGTCGGGATCGGCGAGCTCGCTCACCCGGTGGGAGCCCGCGGCGGTGCCGTCGGTCGTCCACAGCTCCCGGCCATGGACGAGGTCGTCCAAGGATTGATACAGGTGGTTCCCCACGGTGACGGGCAGGGGGTAGGGGTTCGAGGACGCCGCGGGGAAGCCGGCGACCGGCAGGGTCCCGCCGGAAGTGCCGTCGCTCGTCCACAGAGCACGGTCGCCGGCCGCGTTCACCCGGACCGAGAAGTAGATCCGGGTCGGCCCCGAGACGATGCCCCCCGGCGAGTCGTCCGCGGAGAAGCGGTGGAGGAGGGCGGTTCCCGCGGCCGTGCCATCGCTCGTCCACAGCTCGTACTGGTGGGTGAGAAGGAGGATGCGGCTGCCGACCGCCGCCATCTCGAACGACACCGGCCGATCCGCGGGAATCGGGAAGGGAACCTGCCGGGTCCCGGCCGGGGTGCCGTCGCTCACCCAGAGCTCGGGAACGCTGCTGGGCTCCCGGCGGACGAAGAAGACCCGGTCGTTGGCGAGGACGATCTCGCGGTCCTGCACGAAGGAGGGTGCGCCGATCGCGCCCACGGCGTAGGTGCCGGCGCGGGTGCCATCCGTCCGGTAGAGCCGGAGCTCCCGAGGATCGGGCTCGGCGATGAACAGGGCGACTTTCCCGGCACTACCGGCAGTGCCGGCGCCACCCAGGCGGCCGAGGACCTTGTAGACGGAGGCGCAGTCTCCGGGGCAGAGATCGGCGAGGATCTCGCTGCTCAGGCCACGGCCATCGGCGATCGCCGGCTCGTTCGAGGAGAAAAAGACCTTGTCGGAGAAGCCGACCATGGCGGCGTCGTGGGCCGGCAGCGGGCTCCCGCTACGGGGTGGAGGTGTTGAGGTCCCGAACGAGAGAGGCCGTTTGGGCCTGGGCGGCCCCCGCCAAGCCAGGGAGAAATACGAAGAAGAAGGTGGCGCGCCGCAGCAATCCGTTCATCGTGTCCTCTCGTGTAGAAAGAAGTCCCGGTGTCCAGGCGAGGGAACCGTCGGTACCGGGTCCTTTTGAATCTGCGGGCGGCCTCCTTCGGGCGCTTTGCGCCGCGGCGGCCGTCCTCGATTTCAAACGGACCCGTACCGAACCGTCAGGCTCCCCCGAGTGGAGTGTCGTCGGAGCCCTCATTATTTCACGATGCCTTTATTCGAACCCACTCACGTCGAGGATCGTGAACCGTGCCGCTCCCCAGGACGACGCGACGGCGCTCTCGGTCGTCCTGGAGCGCCTTGAACCCGCGGACGGAAAGCTCATTTCTGCCCTGGAAAAGCTCATTTCCAAACCGGAAAAGCCCTTTTCCAGATCGGAAAAGCTCTTTTCTGGACCCGGAAAGAGCTTTTCCGGTTTAGAAAAGCTCATTTCCGTGGCAGAAAAGCTCATTTCTGGTCGCGAAAAGCTCTTTTCCAATTCAGAAAAGATCTTTTCCGTCCTCGAAAAGCTCTTTTCCAACTTGGAAATGCACATTTCCAGACTGGAAATGTGCATTTCCAAGCTCGACCGGGTGTTTCCTCCTCGACTCGGTCGACTCGATAAGATGCGGCTCTTCGGTCCGGCGCCCCGGTTACCGGCGGCCCGGGGAAAGGAGCGCCATGGGACGTCTGGAGGGGAAAGTCGCGGTGATTACCGGCTCCGGCTCGGGGCTGGGGGCGGAGGCGGCGCGCCTCTTCGCTGCCGAAGGGGCGGCGGTGGTGGTCTCCGACCTTGCGGAGGAGGGGGGACGGAAGGTGGTCGCGGAGATCCGTGCCGCCGGGGGGCGGGCGGAGTTCATCCGTGCCGACGTGCGGGAGACGGCGAGCGTCGAGGCGCTCTACGCCGGGGCGCGGGAGGCGTTCGGGCTCGTCAACGTCCTCTATAACAACGCCGGCATCTCGCCGGCCGAGGACGACGGGGTGGTCGAGACCTCGGACGCGACCTGGGACCTGGTGCTCGACGTCAACGTCAAGGGGGTGGCCCGCTGCTGCCGGGCCGGCATTCCCCACCTGCTGGCGGCCGGCGGCGGCTCGATCATCAACGTGGCGAGCTTCGTCGCCACCCTCGGGGCGGCCACGCCGCAGATCGCCTACACCGCCTCCAAGGGCGCCGTCCTCGCCATGACCCGGGAGATCGCGGTCATCCACGCTCGCGACGGCATCCGCGCCAACGCCCTCTCGCCGGGGCCGGTGCGCACTCCGCTGCTCGAAAAGTTCCTCTCGACCGAGGAGAAGCGCCAGCGCCGGCTGGTGCACGTCCCCATGGGGCGCTTCGGGGAGCCGCGGGAGATCGCCGCCGCCGCCCTCTTCCTCGCCTCGGACGAGTCCTCCTACGTCACCGGTGCCGATTTCCGGGTGGACGGCGGGATCACGGCGGCGTATGTGACGCCGGAGAAGAAGTGAGGGGAGGCCGCGCGGCAGGTGCCGCTCTCGCGGGCATCACCGTCGCCATAGCCCTCACCGCCTGCGGCCATTCGCCGGCTTTGCCCGCGGCGAAGCGCCATCCGCTGCACCCCCTGCCGGCGGGGACCCTGCCGTGGGTGGGACGGGTGGCGATCGACTGGAAGCGGGGGGACCGGCCGCGGGAGCACATCCTCATCGGGCCGGGCGGCCTGGAGCTGGGGGCGGCCGATGGACCGCTCACCCGCTATCTCTTCAACCGCCGCGGGCGGTCCGAGGACCTCCGCGGCTTCGTCCGCAGCTTTGGTCCCTTTCACCCTCCAGGCGAAGGGCGAGGAGCTCGCCTTCCATGGCGCCGGTCCGGCCCCGGCCAGCCCCGCCGAGCGGCGGATGATCGCCACCTGGGCCCATCTGGTGGTGGCCGAGGCGGTGGCGGGGCGGGGGGGCAGCGCCTATGCGACCGTCCTCTCCTGGCACCGGAGCGCCGATGCCGGCGGGGAGTGCGACGAGGTGAGGGTGGACCTGACAGGCGAGGTGCGCGCCGGCCCCTGCGGCCGCCCCGGTACCCCCGCGTGGTAGTCCCGGCGGAGACTGGCAGGGCCGGCTGGCCGACGACCAGCTCCGCCGGCTCTATCTCTGGTGCGACGCCTGGGCGCCCTTCCAGGGCGGTACCGAGGAAGATCAGCCGGGGTCGGCGCCGGTGCGGCTGATCTTCGCCGGCCGGGGGAAAGCCGCCCCCTCGGCGGCGGAGCGGGCCGCGGTGGCCGCCTTCGCCGCCAATCTCTACCGCGAGCTCGCCGCCCGCCACCCCGCCCCGGCGGCTCCGGCCCCCGCGGCTGCGACCGCCCCTGGCCGGGAAAGCAGCCGCCTGGCAAACCGCCGGGCAAGACGGTGGGGAAGAGCAGTCCGCTTGCTGCGACCCTCGCTCCCGAGCCGGCCGGAGCGCACGTCCTGCGCCCCGAGGTGCCGCCGGCATCCCCAGCGCCGCCCGTGGCCGCGCCGCCAGCTCCTCCTCCGCCTCCCGCCGTGCCCCCGCCCGGAGATCAATCTCCGGGCTAGGAGCTACGCCGGATGAATCCGGCTCCGAAGCGGGGAAGGCTCGAATCGGGGTCGGTCAGCGCCGCACCACCCCGCCCAGCCCCCCGGCGATGAGGGCGGCGACGTCGGCGAGAACGCGTGGCATGACAAGGCCGGCGGGGGTGGCGAGATAGCGGGAGCTCCAGACGGGGTCGAACTTCTCTTTGTACTGGCGGAGACCCTGGAAGTTGTAGAAGTGCTCGCCGTGCCGGAAGACCATCGAGCCCAGCCGGCTCCAGAGGGGGGCGAGGGCGCGGTTTTCGAGGCCGGCGAGCGGGGCCATGCCGAGGTTGAACCAGCGGAAGCCCTCGGCTTTCCCCAGGAGCATCAGCTCGATGAAGAGGTAGTCCATGACGATGCTCCCGATGTCCGGCAGGTGGCGCATCAGGTCGATCGAGATCTCCTCCTGCTCGGCGCCGCGCCAGAGGTTGGCGAAGGCGACGATCTTGTCCTCCTTCTTGACCAGGGCGAGGGGGAAACGCTTGAGATACTCCTCGTCGTAGTAGCCCAGGGAGAAGCCCTTCTCCCGCACGCTCTTCTCTCCCAGCCAGGAGTCCGAGATCGCCTTGATCTCGGGGAGGATCTCCGGCACCCCGGCCTCCGGCACCACTTCGAAGCGGTAGCCCTCGTTGACGCTCTTTCGGTGCGCCCAGCGGAGCGTCTTTCTGTCCCGGCCTTCGAGGCTGAAGTCGGGGAGGGGGACCCGCCCCTCCTGGCCGAGCTTCAGAAGCGTCAGCCCGAGGTCGGCGTAGAGATAGAGGTCGCGCTCGCCCACCTGGTAGAAGACCGGCCAGCCGCCGTGCTGGTCGGAGAGCTCGCGGAAGCGCCAGGCGAGGTCGATGCGGTCGGCCTCGGGGCCCACCGGGTCGCCCATCGCTACCCAGCTCCGCCGCATGATGCCGTACATGACGAACGCCGTGCCGGCCTGATTGAACAGCACCTCCTTGTCGCCGAGGAGGGCGAGGTAGGCGTAGGTGCGCCGCGAGCTCGCGGCGATCGCCGCCGCCTGATCGAGATCCACCGGATTGGGGAGCGATGGCTCGGGGGCCGCCGGCCGCATCAGCCGTTCGAGGGCGATGGCGAGCGCCACCCCGAGGACCGCCACCCCGGCGCGGAGGAAGCGCGAGGCGTTGCCGCCATGCCGGAGGGTGAACTGCCACCAGAGGTCGTTCGAGTAGTCGACCCGCTTATAGGCGAAGAAGCCGAGCCAGAGGGAGCCGAAGATGACGACGCTGATGGCGGTGATCCAGCTCGGGGTGAACGACTCGCTGGTGAGCGAGGCCTTGCGGTAGAAGTGCCGCCGGCAGGGGAGGAGCGAGGCGAGCATCAGCGACAGGATGACCGCCTCCTCGTAGTCGAGCCCTTTGAGGATCGAGACGACGATGCCGGTGCCGAGGAGGATGACGGCGAGCTGGTAGGCGGCGTCCAGCCGGCGCTGGAGGCCGGCGGCGAGGAAGAGAAGGCCCACCCCCGCCAGGCTCCCCACGAAGTGCGAGACCTCGATGACCGGCAGCGGCAGGAGGGCGTTCAGCCAGGAGAGCCGCGAGCCCACCGCCGGGGTGGCGCCGGAGACGAGGAGGATCGCCCCGCCCAAAAAGGTGGTCGCCGCGAGCACCTGCGGGACGACCGAGGGGGCCCGCTTGCCGAAGAAGCGGGCGACCTTCCCGAGCTGCTCGCGCCGGCCGATCACCTCGTGGCCGGCGAGCAGCACCGTCGAGGCGATCAGGGGGCAGAAGTAGTAGATGGCCCGGAAGGCCACCAGGCAGCCGAGGATCTGATGCCGCGGCAGCTCGCGCGGCAGGAGGAGGATCATGAGGCTCTCGAACACCCCGAGCCCGCCCGGCACCTGGCTGACGAGGCCGGCGACCTGGGCGAGGAGGAAGATGGCGAGGAAGCTCGGGAAGTTGATCCCCCAGGCGTCGGGCACCAGGGCGTAGAGGGCGGCGCCGGCGAGCGCCCAGTCGAGCGACGCGATGCCGATCTGCCCGAGGGCGAGCCGGGTGCCGGGGAGCACCAGCTCGATACCGCGGAAGCTGAGCGGCCGCTTGAGCTGGGCGTTGACGATCACATAGGCGATGAGGAGGCCGAGGATGCCGCCGCCCACGGCGCGGGCCGCCCACACCTGGAGGTGGAGGACCTGCTCGACCGCATGGGGCTCGACGACGAAGGTGACCCCGGCGAGGGTGAGGACGCCGAGCCAGAAGGTGAGAAAGCTGAAGGTGACGACCCGGGTGACGTCGAGCGCCGAGAGCCCCCAGGCCGAGTAGAGCCGCACCCGGAGCGGGGTGCCGGTGAAGAGCGGATAGCCCAGGGTGTTGCTGAACGACGACGCCGTGAAGGAGGCGAAGGCGACCTTCGGGTAGGGGAGCTTGATGCCGCTGTAGCGCAGAGCCAGGGCGTCATAGCCGGTCAAGGCGAGGTAGCCGAGGGCGGTCAAGGCGAGGGCCTCGAAGAAGCGCACCCGGGGGAGCGAGTCGAGGAAGCGGACGACGTCCCGGTAGCGGAACTCCTGGAGCTCCCCCCGCATGAGCCAGAGGGCCACGCCGAAGAAGAGGACGCTCAGGAGGGGCGTCAGCTTGCGGAGAGAGGGGCGGCTAAGGGCCATGCTGGCGAGGTTCGGGCTCCGGGTTCGTAGGGGTGGCAGCTGCCAGCTCCGGGCGCGGGAGGCCCGGGCTCGCTAGAATGGAGGGCCAGTATAGAACAGACGTTTCGCCGCCCGCGCTCTACCCCCATCCCCTTCTTCCCTTACCCGATGTGGACCAGCACCTCGCGCGGGCCGTGGCGCCGCCGGTGCTCCCAGACGAAGATCCCCTGCCAGGTGCCGAGCCCGAGCTCGCCGTCGAGGATCGGGATGGCGAGCGAGGTGGCGGTCAAGAAGGACTTGATGTGGGCCGGCATGTCGTCCGGCCCCTCGCTGGTGTGGGTGTAGAGGGGGTCGCCCTCCGGCACCAGGCGGTCGAGCCAGGCTTCGAGATCGCGCCGGGCCGAGGGATCGGCGTTCTCCTGGATCGTCAGGCTGGCCGAGGTGTGGCGGATGAAGAGCGTGCAGAGCCCCTCGGACATCCCGCTCTGGGCGACCACCGCCGCCACCTCGCGGGTGATGTCGTGGAGCCCCTGGCCGCTGGCGGGAATGGAGAGCTTCTTGACCATCCTCGAACTCTAGCAGGGTCGGTCGGGCCACGCAGACGGTTCGGTTGTCGCCGAGGCTTACCGCTGCGGCGGCACCGACAGCTCGGTCGCGCTCTGGATGCCCGCGGTCATTGGAGGGATGGGAGGGATGGCCGGGATGGACGGGATGGCCGGGATGGAGGGCAGGATGCCGAGCTGGGTGTAGATCGGCCGCACCTCCGCGCGGAGGCCGGGCAGCCGCCGCGCGAACCAGAGGGCCCCGAGGAGGCAGCCGATGCCGCTCGCCACGATCGTCACCGGCGCCCCGACACGGTGCGCCAGCGCTCCGGCCAGGAGGCTGCCGAAAGGGGCGGTGCCCATGAACGCCATGGTGTAGAAGCTCATCACCCGGCCGCGCTTATCGTCGTCGACCAGGGTCTGGAGGAGGGTGTTGCTGGCCGCCATCTGCACCATGAACCCCAAGCCGGCGACGAGGAGCAGGAGGAGCGAGAGCCAGAGATGGCGCGAGAGGCCGAAGCCGATGAGCCCGGCCCCGAAGAGGAGGGTGGCGATGGGGATGATCCGGCCGAGGCCGAGGACCGACGAGCGGGAGGCGAGGTAGACCGCGCCCAGGAGCGCTCCCACCCCCGTCGCCGCCATGAGGAAGCCCAGGGTGTGGGGGCCGCCGTGCAGCACCGTCGAGGCGACGATCGGCATGAGGACCGTGTAGGGCATCCCCACGAGGGAGACCAGGGCGAGGAGGACGAGGATGCTCGCGATGGGCGCCGAGGAGGCGACGTAGGACCACCCCGCCTGGAGCTCGGGGAGGATCGGTGCCCCGGCCGGGGCCTGGCGCTCGCGGCGCGGGAGCCGCATCAAGAGGAGCGAGGCGATGACCGCGAGATAGCTGACGGCGTCGAAGAGGAAGCACCAGCCCTCGCCGACCGCCGCGATCAAGACGCCGCCGATCGACGGCCCGAGGAGCCGGGCGGCGTTGACCATCGAGGAGTTGAGGGCGATGGCGTTGGGGAGGTCGGCCCGCGACTCGACCATCTCGACGACGAAGGCCTGCCGCGCCGGCATGTCGAAGGCGTTGATCACCCCCTGGAAGAGCGAGAGGGCGAGGATGTGCCAGATGTTGATGACGCCGGTGAGGGCGAGGGCGGCGAGGGCCGCCGACTGCACCATGGCGAGCACCTGGGTGGCGATCAGCAGGCGGTGGCGATCCCAGCGGTCGACCAGCACCCCGGCGACCGGCGCCAGGAGGAAGGAGGGGATCTGCCCGGCGAAGCCCACGAGCCCGAGGAGGAGCGCCGAGCCGGTCAGCCGGTAGATCAGCCAGGAGGTGGCGATCCGGGTCATCCAGGTGCCGACCAAGGAGACGCTCTGGCCGCTGAAGAACAGCCGATAGTTGCGGTGGCGCAGCGCCCGCACGAGGAAGGCCGGCCCGGAGGCCGAGGCGGCAGGGGAGGGGGTGGCGTCGTCGGGCATCCTCCCCCTGGAGTGCAAGACGCATGCTGGCGCGGCCGTCGGGGAGACACAAACCTCCGGGGTCCGGGGGGCTTGACCCTCGTCGAACTCTAGCCGGGTGGTCTCCTCAGGCGAGCGGCGGCGCTCCCGACCGTGCCAGGTCGGCTGGCGACCGGTGGGTCTCGAGCTTGCCGCATTCCTCGTGGACCTTGGCCAGCTCGGCGAGGAGGAACTTCCTTTCCCCGAGGCCGGCGACGCCGGCGAGCGACTCCTGGCTGAACGGGCAGGGTGCGTTCCTGAACCAGCACTGCCCGGGAGTCTTGCCTGGACGGCGTGGGTGCAACTCCATCTGGGCCGGATCTCGCGGCGAGGTGACGGTCGAGGGCTCGACGGCGTCTAAACCCTGTACCCCCCAGGCGGCCTGCCACTCCCCGTGACCCTTCTCCAAAGCGTCGTGGTAGAAGGTCGCGATCGTCGACGCACAGCCGTGGGCGATGCTCTGGGCCTGCTTCCGGCGCCTGAAGCCCAGCATGGGATGGAAACCGAAGGTGTTGCACAGCCAGCGCGGCCGGACGGCGATGACATGGAGATCGAGCGGCGTCCAGGCCGTGGGCGCTCTCGTCCTCCCCTGGCTGAGGTAGATCTCCCGCAGATCCCGCTGCAATCCCGCGTAGGCGTCGATCTTCCGGTTGTAGCCGAAGGTCCTGGCACGCTTCTGGAGACGGAGAAAGTTGCGGCTGAACTTTTCCGCCTTGTCGTCGTCCAGGCAGGTCTTGTCCACTTCCAGAGAGGCGGTGAAGAGCAGGTGAGGGACCTCCCTGCCGGCGACCTGGGGCCGCCGGGCGACGGCGGGGCGGTCGCCCCGCGAGGCCTGGTCCAGGAACCGCGCCACGGCGTCGAGCGGCAGGTTGTCGATGATGCCGCCGTCGACGTACTGGTCGGTCTCGGTGGCGTGGCGGAGCATCTCCCACTGCTGCCGGGGCCTGAAGACGGCGGGGAAGGCGCTGCTCGCGAGCAGGCCGTAGAGGAGAGACGCCTGGTCCCGGGTCTTCGGCTCGCCCAGGATCTCGAGCTCGCCGCGGGTCAGGTTGGTGGCGGTGGCGAGGAACTGGATGCCGTGCTCGGCGAAGGCCGAGAAGAGGGCGTTGCCGGGCTCTCGGTGGAGGCCGCGGATGACCTCCTCCCGGATGAGGAGGGCGAGCGGCTCGGCGCCCAGGACCTCCTGGCCGACGCCGCCGCGGTCGAAGAATTCCTGGAGCGCCGCCTGGAGAAGGCCTTTGAGCTCGCCGAAGTCCTGCGCCCGGGCCGCCTTGACCAGCTCGGACAGCTGCATGGGGCTCAGGTAGAAGAGCCGTTCGAGGCCGGCGACCACCCGCCGGCCGCGCGCCCCGAACCGCACCCCGGCATCGAGGTCGTAGCGCCGCAGGACGAGATCGAGGTCGCGGGCCGAGAAGTTCGCATCGGCGGCGCGGAGGGTCAGGCCGCGGACGAAATCCGCCAGCCGGTCGGTCATCACCAGCTGATCGATGCCGAGGAAGGTCGCCGACAGATCGGCGATGGGGATCTGCCGCTTCTTCGTCTCCTCGGTGAACACCTGAGCGATCATGGCGGCGAGGATCGACCCCACCGACGAGCCGGCCACCAGGTCGGGCATCAGGCCGAGCTCGTTGAGGCCGTTCATCACCCCCATGTGGAAGACGCCGCGGAACACCCCGCCGCCGAAGAGGAAGTTGACCAGCGGGCGCTCCCGGCCCGCGAGGGGAGCGCGGTAGACGGGCCAGCCGGTGAGCTCGATCGGCGGCAGAGACTTGGAGGGAGACGAGGGCACCGGCAGGGTGGGTCCCCCCTGGCGCGGCCACTCGGGCCAGTCCTGCCGCTCGGGGCGGACGACGAGCCGCCGGGCGGCGGCCGGATCGTCTCCACCCGGGACCCGATGGAGGGTGCAGCGGGCGCAGATCTCGGGGAGGCCCGGGGCGTCCTCTCCGGAGCCGGCGAGGAGCCCCGCCTGCGCTTCTCCCAGTTGGAGCTGGAGGGCCGTCCAGCAGGGGACGGATTCCTCCCCGATCTCCGGCCTGGCGGTGATTGCGGCAGTGCTGGCGGCAGTGCTGGCGGAAATGCTGGCGGCAGTGCTGGCGATCGCATGCGGGATCATCGCCTCGAGCGCCGCCCGGCAGCCGTCGGCGACCGCTTCCTCGATCAGTCCGTGCAGGTCGACCTGTTTCTGCCCGGAGAGCGCCTGGCGGTTGATGTCGACCGGCCGCTCGACGCCGATCGGGAGGACCCGGGCCCGCACGTAGGTGCGGTCGCCGATCGTCACCCGCGCCTGCTCTGGGTCCTCCGGCAGGGCCCGGGAGTAGAGGTCGGTGTAGCGTTGCTCCATGGTGGCGTCGCGGAAACGCTGGAGCTCGAAGGCACGCTTGGCGACCTCCAGGATGCCCGTGTAGCGGGCCTTCTCGCCAGTATTCGCCAGGTCCGAGACGGTGTAGATGTCGACGATCGAGGACCCGGCGAGGACGCCGTGTGGGTCCGGATCGTCCCGGAGGAGACCGATCAGGGCTCCGATCGGCTCGTTCGAGACGTTCAACCCGTCGATGAAGATCTTCTCGGTCTTCTCGTCGGGCCGGAACTCCCGCGAAGCGATCTTGACCGCCGGGAAGACCGGGACGATGGCGGTGGCGGCGAGGAGCGCGTCCACCACGGCGACGTCCGAGGGCAGGACCATGAGCTCTCCGGAAGCGATGTCGGCGGCGATCGGAGCGACCGTGATCCGGGGCTCCCGGCCCTGGTACCAGGCGAGGGTCTTCGTGGGGTTTTCGGCCGTGGCCGCCTCGTGCGCCTGGGCGAGGGCCTGCTCCAGAACCCGGGCGATGTCGGTCTCGCCGTAGTAATGGACGTCGAAGCAGCGGATGAGCTGCTCTTTGATGATGTAGGAGTTGCCGACCCCGTCGGAGATCCCGTAGTGATCGAGGATACGGCCGAGCATCTTGCGGCCGAGCTGACTGCGCTTGACGGTCGGAGGCTTGAGGAGAGTCCAGAGCAGGGCGAGCCCCGCCACGGGGGGGACGAACCCGATCCACACCACGGCGAAGACGAGGATGTAGAAGAGGTCCCGGAGCCGGCGCAGGAAGAGCCGGAGCGTCCGCATGCCACCGATCAGGTTCGCCGCCCGGCCTCCGGCGCCGTTTCCCTTCGGTGCCCCGACGAGGGCCGCCCAGACGAGAACGCCGACGGTGGCGCCCAGGGAGGCGAGGTAGCGCAGACCGGTGAACCAGATGGAGACGAGGGGCCAGAGCTTCGCCCACAGGCGCGACGCCCGGGAGACCCGCTCGGGAGCGGCCATCAGGTGCAGGACCCGGTTGACGAGGAGGGTGATCGCCTTGACCGGGAGCCGGACCTCGAACACCTGATTCATCAGCCGGATGAGGCCGGCACGGGCCTGGTTGGCGTCGTTCCTCCCCTGGCGCTCGCGGTCGAAGTGGATGGGGAGCTGGACAGGATCGAGCGGCCGGGTGGCGTTGATCTCGAAGGTATCGGGGAGGATCGAGCGCAGCAGCTCGCCGGGCACCTCCTCGAAGGAGGTGAGGAACTTGCGGAAGGTGTCGACCTGGACGTCCCGCCGTGCCCCCGCGGGGAGCTCCTGACCGGCCTGGAGGATCTCGGCGAGCGCCGCGGCGTTGATCGCTCCGGCGGAGATGCCGGCCACGTAGTCGGGGGCGGCAGAGCGGGAGACCAGGAGCGCATGGGCGACGCCGAGCTGCATGGCGGTATCGAAGCCGCCGCCGGCGAAGGCGAAGGCCCGGGCTCGACGGCTCGGGGGTGGGACGGGGGCGTTGGCGGGGGCGTCGGCGGGAACGGCAGGCTCTTCCATCGGCATCTCCAGTCAGGAGCTGCCGGGCAGCAGACATCTCCCTGAGCTAAAGACGGACCGAGCGGTAATTTTCCCTCATCCTCAAACGTGGAGCACCTTAGCAGCCCCCGCCGCCTCCGCCGGCCCCACTTCCAGCACCCACGGCCCCGGCCGGGTGGGTGCCGCGAGCGCCTTTTTCAACACCCGGAGGAACCGGGCTCGCGGCCAGTCGACGGCGCCGAAGCGGGCGAGGTGGTCGGTGTAGCTCTGGCAGTCGACGAGCGCGAAATCCCACCGCTTCAGGTTCCCGAGGAGGGTGGCGAAGGCGACCTTCGAGGCGTCGGGGACGTCGGCGTACATCGACTCGCCGAAGAAGACCGCCCCCAGCGAGATGCCGTAGAGCCCGCCCACCAGCCGGCCGTCCTGCCAGGCCTCGATCGAGTGGGCGAGGCCCTGGCGATGGAGCTCGGTGTAGCCGGCGAGCATGGCGGGGGTGATCCAGGTGCCGTCCTGGCCCGGACGGTAGGCGGTGGCGCAGCCTTCCATCACCTGCCGGAAAGCGGTGTCGGCCCGCACCTCGAAGGTCTTCCGGCGCATCGTTTTGAGGAGAGAGCGGTGGAGCTGCGCCTCTCCGGGGACGAGCACGAAGCGCGGGTCGGGGCAGAACCAGAGGAGGGGATAGCCCTCGTGCGGCCAGGGGAAGATCCCCTGGCTGTAGGCGGTCAGCAGGGTCTCGGCGTCGGGCTGGCCGCCGATCGCCAAGACCCCCTCCTCGTTGGCCGCGGTGGGGGGCGGGAAGACGACGCGGCGGCCGCGGATGCCGAAACGGGAACGCAGGCCCATGGCGCCAGCTACTCCACGACCAGCACGGCGGCACCCCGCACCCGGCCGCCGCGCAGAGCGGCCAGGGCCTCGTTGGCCTGGGCCAGGGGGAAGGGGTCGACCTGAGTCTTTATGGGGACCTGGGGGGCGAGAGTGAGGAACTCCAGGGCGTCCTTGCGGGTGAGGTTGGCCACCGAGCGGAGGGTGCGTTCGCCCCAGAGCAGCTCGTAGGGGAAGGAGGGGATGGCGCTCATGTGGATGCCGCCGCAGACGACAGTCCCCCCCTTGACCACGGCGCGGAGCGCGGTGGGGACGAGATCGCCCACCGGGGCGAAGAGGAGGGCGGCGTCGAGCGGCTCGGGGGGAGGCTCGTCGGAGCCGCCGCTCCACTCCGCCCCCAGCTCGAGGGCGAAACGCTGGGCCGCGGTGTCGCCGGGCCGGGTGAAGGCGTAGACCTTCCGTCCCTCGTGGCGGGCGATCTGGATCAGGATGTGGGCGGCGGCGCCGAAGCCGTAGAAGCCGAGGCGCTCGGTGTCGGCGACCGCCTGGGTGGCGAGGCGCAGGGTACGGTAGCCGATCAGGCCGGCGCAGAGGAGGGGGGCGGCCTGAAGGTCCGGGTAGCCCTCAGGGATGGGAAAAGCGAAGCGGGCCTCCGCCACCGCGGCCTCGGCGAAGCCGCCGTCGATCTGATAGCCGGTGAAGAGGGCGCGGTCGCAGAGGTTCTCGCGGCCGTCCCGGCAGTAGCGGCAGACGCCGCAGGTCCAGCCGAGCCAGGGCACCCCGGCCCGCTCGCCGACCTGGAAGCGCTCGACCCCGGCGCCCAGGGCGGTCACCGTGCCGACGATCTGATGTCCGGGGATGAGAGGGAGCTTGGGCCGGTCGAGCTCGCCGTCCAGGATGTGCAGGTCGGTGCGGCAGACGCCGCAGGCGTGCACGTCGAGCAGGATCTGCCCCGGCCCGGGGAGGGGATCGGGCAGCTCGCGTTGGCGGAGGGGCTCGCCCGGCCGTTCGAGAACCATCGCCTTCATGGCGAGAGCTTAACGCCTCAGCCCTGCCGCGTACTACAATTCGCCGACTCCCCAGCACGGGCGGGGGGGAGGGAGGTGCGGTATGGCGCGGAGCAGGGGAGAGTGCCGGTTTGGACAGAGGCGCGGGATTCGTGGCAGCGCCCTGGCGCTCGCCGGCTGGGCGGGATGGGCGGCATTGACGGCGCTCCTCACGGCGGCGCCGGCGGCCCATGCCGCTGAGACCTCCAATACTGCCAATACCGCGAACATCGGCGTCGACAACACCGCGCTCGAGATCCCCGGCTCGCCGCAGGCGGGGCCGATCGGGACGAGCGGCCACTTCCTGCTCGCCGAGGGCTACCTGGTGGTCGTCCCCACCGGGCCGGCCGTGCTGCCGGCGGACGGCACCGCGATCGAGGTCCAGCAGTCGTTCACCAATACTTTCTCGCTCTCCGACTCGTTCCTCCCCCTGGTCGACAACCCGAAGCGGGGCCGCCGCATCACCCCGGCGGAGATCGTCGCCGGGGCTCCCCGGAGCGCTCGGGGGCTCGACTATCTGGTGGACGGCGAGGTGGCGCGGACCGACCTCTCGGTGCGCCGCGGGATCGGGCACGGGATCGAGCTCTCCCTGGACCTCCCGGTCCTCCACGTGGGAGGGGGCTTCCTGGACGGCTTCATCGAGGGCTTTCACAAGGCCTTCTCGATCAAGCGGAGCGACCGCTTCTCGGCCGAGCGCGGCGGCTACCTGGTCTACCTGCACTCCGGGGACCGGACGGTGGTGCGCACTGTCGATCCCGGCTGGGCGCTCGGCGACCTCGTGCTGGGGGGAAAGCTGACGCTGCCGGCGCGGCCGGCGGGCTTCGATCTCGCCGCCGAGGGCCTCCTGAAGCTCCCCACCGGCGACCGCGGCCGCCTGTTCAGCTCCGGGAGCGCCGACGTCGGCGTGCAACTCCTCGGCTCGCGGCCCTTCACCCGCGCCCGGCTCTACTTCACCCTCTCCGGGGTGCGCGAGGGGAGCTGGCAGGAGCTGGGGGCGGCGGCCGCGACCGTCTTCACGGCGAGCGCCGCCTACGAGCACCGCTTCTTCCACCGCTCGGCGATCCTGATCGAGATGGCGGTCTCGGACAGCCCCTTGAAGGGCTTCCACAGCGCCCAACTCGCAGAGAAGACCTACATCGCGACCCTCGCCTGGAAACAGGCCCTGTCGCCCACCCGAAACGTCTACTTCTCCTTCAACGAAAATCTCTTCAACTTCGACGACACCCCGGACTTCGGGTTCTCCCTCGGGTTCGTGCAGCGGCTGGGGGCGAGCGGCAACTAGGTCAGCCGGGCGAGCACCGCGTCCCGGTCGGTGTGGACGAGGAGGACCAGGAGGTCCCCCGGCCGAGCCCAGGCGAGGGCGCTCTCGACCGCCTCGATCTCCGGGCCGGCGCGCTCCAGGCTCTCCGCGGGGGCTCCCAGGCGCAGCAGCTCGGCTTCGAGGAGGGCCGGCACCTCGCCGGGGGTGCGGCCACGGAGCATGGCGGGGAGCTCTTTGAGCAGGATGCGATCCGGACGGAAGCTCCAGGCGGTCCTGGCGAGCTCGCGGATGGCCTCGTCGTCGCGGTCGCCGGCCTGGCCGAGGAGGAGCAGGCGGCGGTTCGCCGGCAGGGTCCGGGCGAGCTCCAGGAGCGCCCGGAGACCGTGCGGATTGTGGGCGTAGTCGAGGAGGACTTGAACGCCGCCGATCTCGAAGAGGCTGGCGCGGCCGGGGTTGTCCTCGGGAGCCATGCCGAAGCGGGCGAGCCCGGCTGCCATGGCGGCCGGCGGCAGCCCGAGGGCCGCGGCGAGACCGATCGCGGCGAGCGCGTTGGCGACATTGTGCCGGGCGGCGCCGCCGCGAGCGATCGGCACCTCGGCGAGCCGCGCCACCTCCTGCCGCTCGCCGCCGCGGGCGAGGATCAGCGAATCGCCGACCAGGAGCGCGGCCTCCCCTCCGGCCGCCAGGTGGGCGAGCACCTCCGGCCGGTCCGGCTCCAGGGAGAACCAGGTGGTCCGGGCCGGCCAGGTCCTGGGAGCGCGGACCAGCTCTGGGTCGTCGGCGTTCAAGACCACCCGGCCTCCCGGGGGGACGGCGTGGGCCACCACCAGCTTGGCCTCGGCGAGGGAGGGGAGGTCGTAGATCCCGTACTCGCCCAGGTGATCGGCGGCGATGTTGGTCACCAGGGCGGCGCTGGCGCGCTCGACGGCGAGGCCGCGGCGGAGCAGCCCGCCACGGGCGGTTTCTAAAATGGCCAGCTCCACCCGCCGGTCGCGCAGCAGGGTGCGGGCCCCGCCCGGCCCGGAGAAGTCGCCCTCTTCGAGCACCTCGTCTCCCACCTGGACGCGGTCGGTCGAGGTCGAGCCGGCGGTGCGGCCGGCTCTCGCCGCCATGGCGGCGATCAGGCGGACGGTCGTCGTCTTGCCGTTGGTGCCGGTCACCAGGGCGACGGGGACGTCGTGGACCGCGTTCCAGTCGACCGCCTCCGGCCCGGGCAGCGCGGAGACCGGGAAGGTGCGCGAGCCGGAGCCGAGGCCGACCGTGGCCTCCTCGTCGTCCCACAGGAAAGCGACCCCGTGCGCCGTCGCCGCGGCGCGGAGGGCTGAGAGCCGGGGGTTGGCCTCGGCGCGGATCCGCTCTGCGAGGCGCGCCACGTCCGCTTCTACATCTATAGAGGAAGGGGTGGACGGGGACGCGCCGGCGCTCGCCTCTACGACATTGGCGACGGTCCTCGCCCAGGCCGTCTCGTTGACCTCGGTCGCGGCATAGAGGGAATCGAAGGGAGCGGAGAAGGCGAGGCTCGCGCCGCCGGGAAAGCGGCGGACGGCGAGCTCCTCACCGCTCCAGCCGAGAGCGTCGAGCAGCCGGCGCGCGTTCTCCCGCCAGAGCCCGATGGCGCGGCCGGCCTCCTCCTCCCCGAGCGCGACGTCGAGCACGGCGCCCGCCCGGTCGAGGATCAGCCCGCGGCCGGTGAGCCGCCTGGATTCGAGGAGATTCATCTGCGCCGGAGGAGCCTACACCATGGTCCCCCCTGTGCTACCATCCCGCCCCGCACTCCGCCTCGTCCCGGTCGGTGGCCATGGGCCGCAAGTCGGCATCGCCTCGGCGAGAGCGTGGGAGGAGATCTGGATGGAGGGAGCACCCACACGGCCCGGCCCCGGGCGGCTGATCGCCATCGGCGGCGCCGAGGACAAGACCCGCGAGCGGGTCATCCTGCGCTGCTTCGTGGAGTCTGCCGGCGGTGCGGGTGCGGCCGACCTGGTCGTCCTGGCGACGGCGTCGGAGGTGCCGGAGACCGGGGCGCGCTATGCCGGGCTCTTCCTGGATCTCGGGGCGCGGTCGGTCGAGGTGCTGCGGATCGTCGACCGCGAGGACGCCCTGGCCGCCGGGCGTGAGGTGCTCGATCCGGTCGAGCGGGCGAGCGGTCTCTTCCTTACCGGTGGCAGCCAGATCCGCGTCTCCTCGGCGCTCGGCGGCACCGCCCTCGCCGCCGCCATCCGCCGCCGCCACGCCGAGGGCATGGTGGTGGCCGGCACGAGCGCCGGGGCCTCCCTCCTCTCCGAGCACATGATCGCCCTGGGCGACAGCGGCGGCACCCCGCGCCGGCGGCTCGTCCATCTGGCCAAGGGGCTGGGGCTCGCCCCCGATCTCATCATCGACCAGCACTTCAGGCGCCGGGACCGGCTGGGGCGCCTGCTCACCGCCCTCTCCTACAACCCGGGGCCGCTCGGCCTGGGGGTCGACGAGGACACGGCGGTGGTGATCGACCCCGACGGCACGCTCAGGGTCCTCGGGGTTGCCGGGGTGACCGTCGTCGACGCTTCCCGCATGCGCTTCACCAACAGCCATGCGGTCAACCGCGGCCAGCCGCTCGCCATGCTCGGGCTCCAGGTCGATTTCCTCACCGCCGGCTGCCGCTACGACCTGACGCGGCGGATCGGTCTCCCCCCCGAGCCCGCCGTCCGCTCAGTGGTCGAGCTCGCCATGCCCGCCGGTTGATCCTGACTTGTCCCGCTTGTATCGTCCTGCGACACATTTGAGGTAGTCTCCGATCTCCCTGCTGCGCCGGCTCCTCACAAGCCGTCGCAGGCCGGCGCTCCGGGCCAGACCCTCCCGGAGCGCCATTTCACCTCTTTCCCCCTTCTTCTTCCCCCTTCCCCGTTGCCGCCCGACGCGCCAGCGTGCTATGAAGCGCCCCGTGACCTCCCTGGGAGTGGCGCCATGAAGATCCTAGAGACCCGTGTCTACCGCGGCCCGAACCTCTACGCGCTCCGGCCCGTCATCCGCCTCAAGGTCGACCTGGGAGAGCTGGAGGAGTTCCCCACCGCCAGGCTGCCGGGGTTCAACGAGCGTCTCCTCGCCCTCATCCCCACGCTCGCCGAGCACGGCTGCTCGTACAAGGAGCCTGGCGGCTTCGTCCGCCGGCTGCGGGAAGACGAGGGGACCTGGCTCGGGCACGTCCTCGAACATGTGGCGATCGAGCTGCAATGCCTGGCCGGCACCCGGGTCGCCTACGGCAAGACGCGGAGCCATGCCCTGCCGCGCGGCCAGTACCACGTCATCTACAGCTTTCTGGAGGAGAGCGTCGGAATCGCGGCGGGGGAGCTCGCGCTCCGCCTTCTCCTTCATCTGCTGCCCCCCGAGCGGGAAGCCTACGACCCGGCGCCGTTCGACTACCAGGCCGAGCTCGAAGCGCTCGTCAGGCTCGCCCAGCGCCGCGCCTTCGGCCCCTCGACCGCCGCCCTGGTGCGCGCCGCCGAGGAGCGCGATATCCCCTGGATCCGCCTGAACGACCGCTCGCTCGTCCAGCTCGGCCACGGCAAATACCAGCGGCGCATCCAGGCCACGGTGACCAGCGAGACCCGGCACACGGCGGTCGAGATCGCCTCGGACAAGCGGCTGACCAACCAGATCCTCCAGGATCTCGGGCTCCCGGTGCCGCGCCAGGAGCTGGTCTACGACGCGGACGAGGCGGCGGAGGCGGCGCGCCGGCTGGGCTATCCCGTCGTCGTCAAGCCGCTCGACGGCAACCACGGCCGGGGGGTCGCGATCCATCTGATCACCGAGGAGCAGGTGCGGACCGCCTACGAGAAGGCGCGCGACGAGGCGCGGACGGTGATCGTCGAGACCTTCCACACCGGGAACGATTACCGCATCCTGGTCGTCAACGGCCGGGTGGTGGCGGTCGCCGAGCGGGTGCCAGGACGGGTCGTGGGCGACGGCCGGCGGACCGTGGCCGAGCTCGTCGAAGCGGTCAACGCCGACCCCCGGCGCGGCGTCGGGCACGAGAAGGTGCTCACCCGGCTGGAGCTCGACCACCAGGCCCTCCGCCTGCTGGAGGCGGCCGGCAGCACGCGCGACTCGGTCCTTCCGGAGGGGGAGGTCTTCTATCTCCGTTCGACCGGGAACCTGTCGACCGGCGGCACCTCGATCGACAAGACCTCCGTCCTCCACTACGACAACCGGATCATGGCCGAGCGCGGGGTGCGGGCGATCGGCCTGGACGTCGGCGGGGTCGACTTCATCTGCCCGGACATCAGCCGCAGCCACAAGGAGGTGGGGGGGGCGATCGTCGAGATCAACGCCGCCCCCGGCTTCCGGATGCACACCGCCCCCACCGAGGGCACCGCGCGCGATGTCGCCGGGCCGGTGATCGAGATGCTCTTCCCGCACGGCACCCCCGCCCGCATCCCCATCGCCGCCATCACCGGCACCAACGGCAAGACGACGACCACCCGCATGGTCGGCCACATCCTCAAGCTCTCCGGCCACACGGTGGGGATGGCGACCTCGGACGGGGTCTACATCGACGGCGTTCTGACCGTCGCCGGCGACATGACCGGGCCCTGGGCCTCGCACCTGGTGCTCCGCGACCCGACGGTCGACGCCGCGGTGCTCGAAACCGCCCGCGGCGGCATCGTCCGCTCCGGGCTGGGCTGGCGCAAGTGCAACGTGGGAGCGATTCTGAACGTCGCCTCCGACCACCTGGGGATGGGGGGGATCGACGATCTCGACGATCTGGCGGGGGTCAAGCAGGTGATCGCCGAGGTGGCGCGGGACTGGGTCGTCTTGAACGCCGACGACCCGCGGGTGGCGGCGATGGCCGAGCACAGCCCGGGCCAACCCTTCTACATCACCCTGGACCGCGCCAACGAGCGGGTGCGCGAGCACATCAGGGCCCGCGGCCGGGCTATGGTTCTGGAGGAGACCTTGAACGGCCGCCAGCTCGTCCTCTACGAGGGGGAGGACCCGATCCCGCTCCTCCTCGCCCGCCAGATCCCGGCGACGGTCGAGGGCCACGCGCTCCACAACATCCAGAACGCCATGTTCGCCGCCGCCATCGCCTTGGGGCTGGGGGTGAGCCTGGAGAACATCCGGCAGGGCCTCCGCACCTTCACTACCGATTTCTTCCAGACCCCGGGGCGGATGAACTTCTACAACGAGCACCCCTTCCGGGTGCTCCTCGACTACGCCCACAACGCCCACGGCATGGAGGCGATGGCGAAGACCGTCCGCGGCCTGACCGTCAACGGCCGCCGGATCGGCATCGTCTCCGCCCCGGGCGACCGCCGGGACGACGACATCCGTGCCCTGGGGCGTGCGTCGGCGCCCGCCTTCGACCTCGTCCTCCTCCGCGAGGACGACAACCGCCGCGGCCGGGAGACGGGGGTGGTGGGGGAGCTCTTGCGCGAGGGGCTCCTCGAGGCCGGCTTCCCGGCCGAGCGCATCGCCCCCGGGGTGCTCGACGAGGAGGAGGCCGTCCGCCGGGGCCTGGAGACCGCCCGTCCCGGCGACCTCCTGGTCATCTTCGGCGACGACCTGCCCCGCGACTGGGAGCAGATCGTCTCCTTCGGCAGCCCGGCCGGGGGGGCCGTCAAGGCCACCCCGCCGTCGGGAGCGCCGGTCTTCTCCCCGGAGACCCGGCCCTGGCAGGAACCGGCAGCCGGCCTACCCGGGAGCGTGGGCGAGGACGACTGAAGCGAGCCCGCGAGAGGGATCGGGAACGTTCTGGCCAGAAAAACGAAACCCGGGGAATCCCCCGGGTTTTCCACCACCTCTTGCTACAGAAGAACAGATCAACAGAGAACTTCAATCACCAACCCTCTCCCTCCCCCTCCCATCAACAGAACTCCAAGACAGCAGACCTGCAAAGTCGTTGGGGCCGGCCTTCCATCCCTCCAGGCTTCCTCCCCGCTTTCCCCCCCGGGTGCGGGGTCCCTTCGACTGACGGCAGTGTAAGGGGGCAGGCGGTCAAGAGTCCTCAAAGATGGGCTCAAGATTTCAAAAATGTAATCTCAGAGCCGCCACCACCGTCACCGCTCCAAAAACGCCCCCTAAAAACGAAACCCGGGGGGCTCCCCGGGTTTCTCCACCACCTCTTGCTTACAGAGAGAAAATCAAAACAGAACTTCAAGGTAAGAGAAATCTCTCCCTCCCCTCCCGTCGCAGAACTCCATAAGATTCAAAGCTTCAGATCGTCGGGGCTGGCCTTCGATTCCTTCCAGGCTCTCCTCCCCGCTTCCCCCCCCGGGTGCGAGGTCCCCATCGATCGAGCGCAGTGTAGGGGGGAAGGCGGTGAAGAGTCCTCAGGGACGGGCTCAAGATTCCTCAAAAAAGCTCAAAGCGGGAGGCCCGGCCTGAGGTACAATCGCCAGCGGTTTCCCCCTCCAGGTGTGGAGGTCTCTTCCCGGTCTTCCAAAGGTGAGCTGGCAGAGGCCCCCTCTTCGCCCGCTCGCGGAACCCCGATGCATGAACGGGTCCAGGAACGATAGCAGGCACCTCTACGAGTTCGACGGCTTCCGCGCGGATCCCGTCCGGCGCCGGCTGTCGCGCGGTGGCGAGGCGGTGTCGCTGACGCCCAAGGCGTTCTCGATCCTCCTCGCCCTGCTCGAAAAGCGCGGCCAGGTGATCCCGAAAGAGGACCTCATCCAGCAGATCTGGCCCGACACCTTCGTCACCGAGGCCAACCTGACGCAGAACATCTCCTCCCTGCGCAAAGCGCTGGGGGAGCGCGCCAACGACCCGCGCTATGTCGTCACCGTCCCCGGGCAGGGGTACTCGTTCGTCGGCGACGTGCTCGAAGTGCCCCGAGACGGGACCGGCGAGATGCCGGCCTACGTGCTGCCGATCCTCCTCGAGCCGGGATTATCGGCTCCGGTGGCCCCGGCAGGATCGTTGGGATCGGAGGCGTTGGTGCCGCCTGCGGTATGGGCACCGGTGGAATCGGCTCCCGCCGTGACCGATCCCCCCGCGCTCTCCCTGGACGACTCCGCCGTGTTCCGGCTTTCCTCGTCTCTCCTGGCCCCGGCCCCGGCTTCGCCGCCGGAGGTGGAGGTCGCCGCTCCATCCCTTCTGGATGACACGGCGACGCTGAACCTGATGCCCGTAGCAGCGCCGGCGGTACCTGCCGTCGTGCCCGCGGGCGGTCGCTGGCGCCGATCGACTGTCCTCGGCGTGGCTTTCCTGGCCGTCCTGGCGATTTCCGGTTCCTACCTCGTTCTCAATCGGTATCGAGCCGGTCTCGCGGTCTCCGCGAGCCAGGCCGCCAACCCTCCCCTCCGCCCCGATCGCGCCTCGGTCGCCGTCCTCGGCCTCACTAACCTTTCGGGCAACCCCCAGGCGGCCTGGCTCTCCGCCGCCCTGACCGAGATGCTGACGACCGAGCTCCAGACCGGGGGGAGGGTGCGGCTGATCTCGGGGGAGAACGTCACCCAGGCGCGGGCCGCTCTCTCCCTTCCCGAGGCCGCTCATCTCCGCTCCGAAGAGCTGACCCGGCTCCACTCCGGCCTGGGCGCCGACCTGATCGTCTTCGGCTCCTACCTCTCGCTCGGCGGATCGGGGCACGGCCGGGTCCGTCTCGACCTCCAGGTAATGAAGGTGCCGAGCGGCGAAGTGGTGGCGAGCCGGCCGGAGATCGGGACCGAGTCCGACCTCTTCGACCTCGTCTCGCGCACCGGCGCCGACCTTCGTCACGACCTGGGATGGGCGCCGCCCTCGCCTGCCCAGGAGAAGGAGGCTCAGGCCCTCCGGCCGGCGAGCCCCGAGGCCACCCGTCTCTATACCGAGGGCCTGGCGCATCTCCGTGCGTTCGATCCCCAGGGAGCGCGCAACCTCCTCAGTCGGGCCGTCGACGCCGACCCCAGGTCGGCGGTCATCCGCTCCGCCCTGGCGCAGAGCTGGGCGGACCTCGGCTACGATCTGCGGGCGGCGAGCGAGGCGGAGAAGGCGGTCGAGCTCGCCGGCTCGCTCTCCAAGCAGGAGCAACTCGCGATCCAGGCTCGTTTCCGCGAGTCGAAGCGGGACTGGAAGGGGGCGAGCGAGCTCTACCGCTCGCTCTGGACCTTCTTCCCGGACGACTTGGAGTATGGCCTCCGGCTGGCCAACGTCCTCGCCGCGGACGGCCGCGGACCCGAGGCTTTAAAGGCGGTGGCCGATCTCCGCCAGCTGCCCTCCCCCAAGCGGGACGACCCGCGGATCGATCTCACCGAGGCGAAGGTCTCCCGGCGTGACTGGGATCCGGACCGCTCTCTCCGCGCTGCCAAGGACGCCGAGCTCAAGGGCTGGAAACTGGGGGAGGACCAGGTGGTGGCCCAGGCGCTGGCCCTGGAGGGCGAGTCCTCCCAGATCATGGGCCGGCTCGACGACGCGATCGCCCTCTTCCGGCAGGCGAGCGCCCTCTTCGCCAAGTCGGGCAACCAGGCGCAGGTCGCCGAGATGCTATCCGTGACCGGGATCACGCTCGACGACCAGGGTAAGCTCGCCGACGCCAGAAAGCAGTTCGAATCGGCGCTCGCCATCGCCGAGCGGCTGGGGAGCGACAATCTGGTTGCCACGCAACTCGCCAACCTCGGGCTCCTGCACGCCGAGGCGGGGGAGCTCGCCGAGGCGCGCTCCCTGCTCACCCGGGCCGATGCCCTCTATCTGAAAACCGAGGATCGGCGCCTCGAGGTGCGGACCACCTACTTCATCGGCCAGGTGCTCTGGCAGAGCGGCGACCTGGAGGGGGCGCGCCAGCGGTACGAACGGGTGCTCTCGGCGAGCCGCGATACCCACAGCCGCATCGACGAGGCGGTGGCCCTGGAGGGGATCGGGCAGATCCTCTCCCGGCAGGGGCAGCTGAGCGACGCCCGGCGCACCCACGAGCAGGCGCTCGCCATCGCCGAGAAGCTCAAAGATCCCTACCGGACGGCCGGGATGGTCGCCTCGATGGCCGAGGTGATGGCCGGCCTCGGCGACTTAGACGGGGCGCAGCGGCTGTTCGAGCAGGCCCTGGAGAGCCGGCGGCGGATCGGCGGGCGCTTGGGCGCCGCCCAGATCCTGGGCTCGCTCGCCGATCTCGCCTACCGGCGAGGGGACCTCGCCAAGTCGCGCGAGATGAGCTTGGAGCAGCTCCGGATGGCCCGCGAGACGGGAGCCCAGCTCCTCGCCGCCGAGGCGCTCCAGAACCTCGGCCGGACCGAGCTCGCCCAGGATGATCGGGGGGATGCCCGGCAGCACCTCGAAAAGGCGCTACAGACGGCGGTGAGCTTAGGGGGACAGCTCTCCGCGGTGGGGATCCGCCTCGACCTCGCCCGCCTGGAGCTCGCCGGCGGCGGCCGGGTCACCGAGTCGGTCCGCCTGGCCCATGAAGCGGCGGATTGGTACGGCCGGCAGGGGATGGTGAGCGGCCAGGCGCGGGCGCTCGCCCTCCTCGCCGAGGGGCTCGCCCGCGAGGGCAAGCTCTCCGAGGCCCGCGAGCCGGCGGAGCTGGCGCGGACGCTTGCCGAGCGCAGCGAAGATGGCGACGTGCAGGTGGCGGTCACCACCGGCGTGGCGCGGGTCGATGCGGCGGCCGGTGGGGGAAGCGGACCGAAAGCGCACCTGCGCTGGGCCGTCGAGCAGGCGGCGAAGCTCGGCCTCCTCCCTGCCGGCTTCGAGGCCCGGCTGGCCCTGGGAGCGGTCCAGATCGCCTCCGCCTCCGCCAACGATCGGGACGCCGGGCGCCGGCTCCTGGAGGACCTCCGCCGCGAGGCGGCGCAACGCGGCTTCAAGCTTATCGTCCAGAGGGCCGAGGCCGCCCTGGCCACGGCACCCGGTCCCCGGCTCGGCTGAGCCGGGTGATCTATCCTGAGAAAACCCTATAGCACCTTGAGATCGGCTTCTATCTGGGCGACTCTGCCAGCCGCGACAGTGAGCTGGGGGAGCAGCATCTGCCGCCGTATCCCGATCGCGTGCCGGATCTGCTCGAGCTGGATCGGACCCGCCGAGAGCTCGCGCTCGAGTTGCGCCTTCTGGGTAGCGAGGCTACCGTCCAGGGCCCGGACATCGGCCGGATCGATCCCCCGGCCAGGGTCGAAGACGAAGGCGCGTTCGATTCCCAGCCGCCACGCGAGAAGACTCTGCGCCATAGCCTGGCCGAAGCCGGGAATCCGGGTGATGGTAGACGGGTTGATGTCCGCCGCGGTCTCGATGCCATAAGACTGCAAGGCCGCTCGCCGGGCCGGGCCGATGTGCTTGATTTTCGCCCGTTCGATCCGGTGCTGGTCGAGGAATCGTTCGAGCTGCCTCTGCCGCACGCTTGTCTGGAACTGCGCCATGCCGCGTTGCCGGGCGATGGGCAGGTCCAGGTGGGCGGCCCGTTTCTGCTCCAGCTCGCGAAGCTTGGCCTGGAATGGGTCTGAGCTGGCTTCGGCGTTCCAGGCTTTCTTCAGCCTGGAGAGTTCAGCCTGTGCTGCCCGCAGCTCTCCGAGGGCCACTTTGTGGAGAGGCCGCGTCCCCCCTACGGCGATGCTCCAGGCGCCTCCTATAAAGATAAAGACGAGGATGATCCCCGCATTTCCCGCGAGAAGGCTGAAACCTGATCCCGCGAGGCCGACTAAGATTCCCGCGACAATCCGCCAGCGGCGCTTTCGCCCCTCCTCTACGGCGGCCGCGGACGCTGGCGGGCGCAACGACCCGGGATCGGGTAGGAGAGGAGCCTGGTCGGGCCGGGGCACGGCCACGATCTGCGCCCAGACCAGATTGAGTTGGAAGGCCCCGGGAGTCTCCGAGCCGCGAGTGGGCGGAGTCCACCAGAGAGCGAAGAGGAGCACCCCGGATCGGACTTCGATCTCGCACCATGGGCAGGCGGGCAGGTTGCGGAAGTAATGATGGGCTGGGCTACGCTCGCAGACCCGGAGCTGGCGGCCGAGGTTCTCGAGGCCAGCGGCCCACTCGTGGTCCCCTGGACGTCCTCCCTGTGCGCCTCGGGGAGAAAAGGCGCGCTCGAAGAGCACCGCAACCTCGCTGGAGAGGGCGCTGAGCGGCAGGGTGTTCGGGGGCGGCTGCATCTGGCGCGCCGCTGCCCCCGGCCCGTAGGCGAAACGGAACTCTTGGATGGCCCTCGGGATCGGCATATCCCCGGCAGCGAGAAAACGCCCGGAGAACGGATGGCGGCCCATGAATAGGGTCTGGAAGATCAAGACCGCGAGTCCGAAGGCATCATGGTTCGGCGTGCGGAGAGCGCGCCCCAGGTTGAGACCCTGGAGTTCGGGGGGGACGTGAGTCTCGACCCCGACCCCGCAGTAAAAGGGCTGTACGCCGTTCGGGACCTGGAAGCTATCGCAGTCGATGAGGGCGACTGTCGCCTGCTCGGAGACGAGGCTGTTGCCGTGATTGACGTCGCCTACGACCAGGCGGTGCTCGTGCACGATGGCGAAGGCGCGCGCCAGGTTGGCGGCCGCCTGGAGGAGGAAGGGCCAGGTCGCCTGGGGGAAAGTAGTGATACGGCTCTTGGGGCCGTAGAGAACATGGATCTGCCGTCCCGCGGCCCGCGGCATGAGGAACCCGCGGAAAGCCCCGCGCGGGCCGTGGAGGGTCTCCACCGGCCAGGCGGCGACCTTGAGAAGGCGCTCTGACTGGAGGCCCAGCATGGCGCCCAGCTTGGCGCTCTGCTCCGCGGTCGGTGCATGGTAAAGCTTGGCGACCCGACCTGGGAGACCGGTGACCTCCCACACGCTCCCCTCTCCCCCCTTACCGATCTCCGCCCCAAGGCGCAGAGGCCGGCCCTGGCTATCGTAGACCGTCAGCTCCGGCATCGGCAGTCGCGGGCGGCCCGGCTGGCTCAGCGTGCGAAGTGGGTCTCCGCCGTGTCGCCAGGATGAGAGTCTTGTCGTCGTCGGTCCGCGCGTCGACCTCTGGCGAGGAGAGGAAGCGGGCGAGTTGTTCCGAGAGCGTGGCCGGTGCCGCGTCCGCCGCAGTCTCCAGCACCTGCATCTTGCCGTGGAAGAATGGGGCGTGCGCCGTGCGGCTCTGGTAATGGAGGGCGAGGCGCTGCAGGCCGTCGGAGAAGAGGGCAATCTGATCGACGAGTCGTTCGCTCCGGTCCCATTCGAGGTGGCGCTCGACGTCTATGTCGGTCAGGAAGAACGTGGTGTTCTCATACTCGCCACTCCCCGGCCAGAAGATCCAGCTGTACGCATCTCCATCTTCGGGCGTCGAGACGACGATGGCGCCGTCGCCCACCTGGAAGAAGACGGCCTCCTGGGCGCCCACAACGGCGGCGACGAGCGTTGCGGCGAAGTCGCGGGCTTTGAGCCCTTCGGCTTCCGCCTCAAGGGTGATCCGGGTCTGGAACTCCCGCAGAAGGTCGGCTACGACATCGCGAGTGAGGACGGAAGGCGCGGCGCCCTCTGCGATCCATGCCGTGATCTCGCCGAGGAGGAAAGTGCATGCGAGCTGTGCGCCGACCTCCGCCCGGATCGCGCTCCCGGCCCCGTCTGCCACGAGGGCGACGAGGACGGGTGGTCCCTCGGCAGCGGAGACGAGTCGGCAGACGCTCGCATCCTGGCAGGGCAGGCCGAGCTTGGTGTGGGAGGTTCCGACAGCTGAAGCGAAGGCGTAGCGCCAGGGCTCGCCGCTCATCCGGCCGTCGCCCATCCCTCGGGGGCCACGGGGTTCTGGAGCGGCACCGCGTCGCCCGGGGTCGAACGCGAGACGGAGCTCAAAGAGTTCGAGAGCCAGGAGAAGAGCTCTGCGAAGCGAAGGCCCTTAAGCTTCAGTGGATCGCGCACCGAGATCTTCCTCAGGACATCCATGTTTGCATCCTCGACGCCGACAGCGTAAAACGCGAAGGCCTTGGCGGCCTCGCCCGCATGCACCTGGCTCGCGGCATCGGTCCAGGCGTCGGTGGGCGCCCCGTCGGTGAGGAGGAACACCCACGGCCGGTAGTAGGAGATGCCGTTCTGCCTATAAATCTCCTTGCGCTGGCGCAGAATTTCGAGGCCCTGGCCGATGGCGCTCCCCATGGGCGTGTCGCCGCTAGCTACGATCGGAGGCGGCTGGAAGAGGTCGGCCGTCTGGAAGTCGGCAAGGACCCGGACCGGACCGAAAGTGAGGACGGCGACCTCGACCCGCTTCACTGCCATCCCATCGGTCATCAGCTCGTTCTTGAATGTGACGAGGCCGTCGTTGAGCTCGCGGATGGGGACGCCTTGCATCGAGCCCGAAGAGTCGAGGAGCAGAAGGCAGGGGCAGCGCGGCTCGGGATTCTCCGCGAACTCAGCCGGAAAGAACGGGACCTGATCGAACTCGGCCATGAGAATCTCCTTAGAGTGCCGTAGCGCCGGCTATTGCACAGGCTGCTTCCCGCCGGGGATTGAGCTAGGGCGTGGCGCCCTCGCTGGGGGGCACTGGCGGTTTCGGCTGATCTCTCTCGGGGAACTTGAAGCCCAGGTAGGTGCCGGAGCTGATGCCCATGAGGCCGAGGAGGGTGGCGCTGAACTCGGGCATGGCGAGCCGGCGGTAGACCGACGAACAGAAGATGATCCCCAGAACGAGGGTCCAGACGAACATCTGGAAGCGGTGGAGGCTCACCCCAGTGCCGTCCGAGAGCACGTCGCCAAGGAAGCGGCCGCTCCCCACCCGCTTTACGGGACGTCCAGGAGCCAGGAGGCCGCCGGCCGCGGACGGCTGCCGGCTGGTATCGATCAGGGTCGCTCCCAGGGCGGTGCCGGAACCGATGCCGATCAAGGCGAGGATCGATTCGGTGATGGTGTTGAGCTCGCCGGTGATCAGCCAGAGGAAGAGGTAGGCGGCAACGACGAGGAAGAACCAGAAGCCGAGCTGGAAGCGGGCCAGGCTGTAGGGGCGCCGGCCGTCCGGGCCCGGCAGGCCGCTCGGGCTCCGCAGCAGATCGCTCCGCCGGGCGAGACTCAAGAAGAGGATCGTACCGACGACCAGGCTGGTGAAGAAGAAGTAGAGCTCGAAGCGGGGAAGGATGACCAACGGGAAGCTGCCGACGTCGGTGGGGATCGACAGGCTGTCGGAGGTGCCGAGGCTCACTGTGACCGGCCGGTAGAAGTCGCCCGGGCTGCCGAGGAGGGCATGCCAGGCCTCGTCCGCCGCGTCGGTGCGGACGAGGAGGAAACGCACCTGGCCGTCGTGCGGGTTGCACGACTCCGGGGGGAGGTCCTTCAAGGGCATGCCGCCCAGGAAGAGAACGAGGCCGTCACAGTTGTCGTCGATGTCCGCGAGGAGGTCCGGGAGATGCCGCACGGTCAGGGTGATGCGGTCGTTCAAGCCGGCCTGACCGGGGCTCCCCCGGCGCTGCGAGGTGATCGAGAGCACCCGCGGATCGGACTGGTCGGTCACCGGCGACGGCGTGCCGGCGAACGACTTGTGGGCGCCGGCAGCCGGAACGGCGAGGAGCAGGACGAGCGGGACGGCGGCCCGGAGGCGAGCGCGGAGACCGCGGAGACGGTACGTCGGATCGGGCACTGTTTTCCCCTCCAGGCTGCACGCAGAATACGGCGGATGCGAGAAGATTGTAGATCAAGGCCGGGCGCGGAGAGCCCGGCCCGGTGAGTCGGATCTGCTATCGTCCGCTTCGACGAAAGAGCGATCTCTACTGAGGAGCAGAGTATGGACATCAAGAGAGTCGGCATCCTAGGGTCGGGCAATGTGGGCCAGACGCTCGGGGCGGGATTCGTCGAGTTGGGCGCTGAGGTCAAGATCGGCTCGCGCGAGCCGGAGAAACTCGCCGGCTGGGTCTCCCAGCAGGGCGTCGGCGCGTCGGCGGGGACTTTCGCCGAGGCCGCGGCGTTCGGCGAGATCGTCGTCGTCGCTACCCTGTGGAGCGGCACCGAGCACGCTCTCCGCCTGGCCGATCCGGCGAACTTTGCCGGCAAGGTGGTGATCGACGTGACCAATCCGCTCGACTTCGTCGAGCCGGGAAAGCCGCCCCGCCTGGCCCTCGGCAACACCGATTCGGGCGGCGAACAGGTGCAGCGCTGGCTCCCCGGCGCTCGGGTCGTCAAAGCGTTCAACTCGGTCGGCGCCCCGCACATGGTCCATCCGCAGTTCCCCGGCGGCCCGCCGGACATGTTCTACTGCGGCGACGACGAGGCGGCCAAGAAGACCGTCGCCCAGATCTGCACCGCTTTCGGCTGGGACCCGATCGACGTCGGTGGCATCGAGGGTGCCCGGGTGATCGAGCCGCTCTGCATCCTGTGGGTCGGCTATGGCTTCCGGACCAACACCTGGGACCATGCCTTCAAGCTGCTGCGGAAGTAGGATTTCCCTCTAGGAGAGCCTCGCATGCCAACGCTCCGTCCCCACGCCTTCCTGCTGACCGCCCTCCTCGCCGCCGCTCCGGCTCTCGCTGTCGCCGCAGCTCCTCCATCGGTCGTCCACACCGGTCCCCTCGCCACTCCGGCGGAGATCACGGAGGCCAGGGCCATCGATGCGGAGCTCGTGGCCTGCGGCACCCGGCACTCGCTGTCGTCGTGGACCGATCCCAAGCGGGGCGCCGGCTGCGGGCGCGACGCCGTCGTCAGGCGGTTCCAGGCGATCGCGGCGCGGACCGGCGGACGGCTCAAGGTGGTGGTCGACAGCTTCGAGACCAGCGCACCGCGGACGGGGAACGTTCCGGTCCACATGGAAAACGTCTACGCCGTCCTCGAAGGTTCCGACCCGGTCCTCAAAAAGACCGCTTTCGTCGTCTCCGGCCACTTCGACTCCATGCCGTCGGACATCATGGACCCCAAGACGGACGCCCCGGGGGCCGACGACGACGCCTCGGGGGTGACGGTCTCGATCCTCGCCGCCGCCGGGCTGGCGCCGGAGCCCCACCGGTTTCGCTCTACCCTGATCTTCGCCGCGGTTTCAGGCGAAGAGCAGGGGCTCCTCGGCTCCAAACGGATGAAGGAGTGGCTGGCGACCCAGGGCTACCAGGTGGGCGGCATGATCACCGACGACATCGTGGGGGCGACCAACGGCTCGGCCGACCGGCGGCCGCGGATCTTCAGCGAGGGGGGGCCGGACGGCGTCGAGTCGCCCGGCCGGGAGATGGCGCGGCTGGCCGAGGAGATCGTGGGGCGCGACCGGGTGCGGCTGATCTTCCGCCGCGACCGCTTCGGCCGCGGCGGCGACCACCTGCCGTTCGTCGAGGCCGGCCTGCCGGCGATCCGCTTCACCGAGCCGCTCGAGGACTACCACCACCAGCACCAGACCCCACGGGTCGAGAACGGCGTCCAGTACGGCGACCTGCCGCAGTATCTCGACTACCCGTTCATCGCCGAGGTGGCGGCGATCAACCGCGCCCTCCTGGCCGAGCTCGCCGCCGCCCCGGCGGCCCCCAAGGCCCTCGTCTTGACCGGCGCCGTCACCCCCTCGGCCAAGCTGAACGTCACGGCTGGGGAGGATGGCGAGCGGCAGGGCTTCGAGATCCTCCACCGGGAGACGACCGACACCCGCTGGTCGCCGCTGCGCCTGGTCGCTGGGCCGGGCGAGGTCGTCCTTGAGAACACCAGCACCGACAATGAGTTCTTTGCCGTTCGGGCCCTCGGCAAGAACGGCCGCCGCAGCCTGGCCGTTCCCGCCGTTCCGGCGCCGCGGCCGCCGCTCGGCAGCGTCCCGCCGAAGAAGCCGTAGCCTTCTGGGCTTATCGCCGTTCTTTGCGCACGGCGAGGAGGCCGGCACCGGCGAGGATCAGGACGAGGAGGAAGGCGCCTCCGGGCTCGATCGGGGGGTTCAAGTCCGGGGTCTGCCGAGCGGTCGCCGCACCGGCGAGAGTGAGGAACGCGAGACACTGGATGGTCACTCTCTGAAGCATTTCGGGCCCTCCTTGACGACGAACCAACGTCCGTCAATGCCGTCGCATCATATTCTATCACGGCATATCGAAGAGAGGCTATCGAAAGAACGTCAGACGGGGCCGGTCGGAGAGGGCGTGCGGCCGCCCCGTCGGAGAACCCGGGCGAGGATCGCCGAGGGCGCCGCGCCGCGGGCGCGGAGCTCGGTCTCCGGGTGTCTTTCCCCGAGGAGCACCTCGCGGGCGCGGAGTCGTCCCAGGTCGATGAGGCTCCGGATGGGGTCCCAGCGGTGCTCGACGAAGCGGACCGGCATCCGGTGGCGCGGCCGGATGACGACGGCGCGTTCGGCGAGGGCGGTGGGGAGGGCATGGTCGGGATCGCGCGGGCTTTTGAACAGCCCCCCTTCGCTCTCCCCCTTCATGGTGAGGAGGACGACGGCGTCGCACCCCTCCCCGAACGCCTTCTCATAAGGAAGATTGTCGGTCATCGCGCCGTCCCCGTAGCGCTCGCCGCCGAGGCGCGGGGCGTGGGTGTAGAACGGCGGCAGGTAGTTCGAGGCGAGGAGGAGCTCCAGGGGATCGGCCATGGCGCGGGCGTCGAACCAGGCCGGTTGGCGGTCGGCGAGGCGGGTGACCCCGACGTAGAGCGGCAGTGCCTCGCCCGAGCGCAACCGCTCGCCTCCCACATAGCGCGCAAAGCAGCGCCGGTGGACCTCGGAGTAGATGTAGGGGGAGTGGTGGGTCAGCAGGTTGCCGAGGTGGACGTGCGGCATCCGCCCGAAGGCCCGCCAGTAGTAGCGCAGACGGTGGGCGTTGCCGACCGCGACCGCGGCGGCGGTCCAGCTCCCCGCCGAGACGGCGACTAAGAGGCTCGGTCGGACGCCCAGCTCCAGGAGGGTCTCGATGGCGCCGACCTGAAAGGCGCAGCGGGCCGAGCCGCCGGAGAGGACGAACCCCACCCGGCGGGCGGAGGAGAGCAGTGCGAGCGGTTCCATGGCGCTCCCTTAAGGCCGGCGGGTTTCCAGCCAGAAGGCCTCGCCGTGGAGCGGCTGGCCGGCGAGGCCGGCGGAGCGGCCGATCCCCGCGAGCTTCCCTACCAGCTCCTCGTCGTGGGTGAGGAAGTGGTTGGGGAGGAGCACCGTGAGCCACGGGCAGTCGGCGAGCAGATAGGCGGCGAGCAGGTACTGCTCCGAGTAGTAGCGCCCCCCCCACTCCGGCGGATAGTCCCAGGGGAGATAGATGTCGTGCACCCCGAGCGCCACCCCCGGCGCGAGCGCCGGCAGGACCTCCAGAAAGGTCACCGCGGTGTCCGAGTTCTGGAACACCCGGTGAGAGCCGTCGTGGAAGACGACGTCCCCTGCCTGGAGATCGGCGAAGAGGCCCAAGTCGGCATCCTCTAAAGGGGTGCGCACGACCTCGTCGCAGAGGGCGTCGATCTCGGCCCGCGGCGCCGGGTCGATCGAGACGATCCGCGTCGGGAGGCCGAAGTCGCGCACTGCCTGACGGGCGAAGCGGGTCGAGTCGCCCGAGCCCACTTCGACGTAGAGGCGCGGCTTCCGGAGTGCCAAGAGGCCATAGAGGGTGATGCCGTCGAGCGGCGGGAAGAAGGGGTTCTCCCAACGCGGCTTCGTCGGATCGGCGGTGCTCGCCGGGATGGCGGCGAGGAAGGGGGCGAGGGCGGCGATCGCCTCCAGCCGGGCGGCGTAGGCGGAGCGGCCGGCGTCGATCCGCTCCCACAACCCCGGGTGGGCCGGCTCCCCGTAGCCGTAGCGCGGCCGGGGCCGCACCGGATAGTCGAGATCGAGCGACCGCCCCTCGGACTTCTGCGCGCGGAGCCGCCGCCAGGGATTCATGGAAAAAGCGTAGCACGAAGTACCGGAACGTACTCCGGAGAGGACGTCTTCCAGAGTTGTGGGAGGGGGAGAGAAGCGCGGAAGGAGCCGGAAAAGAAAAAGGGCTTGAGCACCGGGGGGGAGTGGTACCCAAGCCTAGAGAGAGTCATGGCCACGGAAACCGTTAAGCGTCCGTTGCCTTCTATCTAGTGTGGTGTTCCTCCCCCGGTCAACGTGACAAAAAAGCCGAAAGAAATTTTGAGGAATTTTTGGCCGCGCTCGGCCCGGTGGAAGCTCTACCTTTGCTATCAACAGGTTAGAGCGATTCTCGCGGACTCTTAGAGAAGGGGGGAGAGGAGGCGGGCGAGGCGGTCGCCGGCTCGGTGGGGGAGGGAACGGGCGCGCCAGGGGCCGGATTTGACCTCCGTGGCATGGTGGAGGTCGCGGAGGAAGGCCTCCTCCATGACCTCGCCGGTCTCCTGGTCGAGGATCACCAGATTGCACTCGGCGTTGAAGACGAAGGAGCGGAAGTCGAGGTTGGTCGAGCCGACGACCGAGACCTGCCCGTCGGCGACGAGGGTCTTGGCGTGGAGGATGGCGCGCTCGTACTCGTAAACCCGGACCCCGCGGTCGAGGAGGTCCCCGAAGTAGCCGTGCCCGGCGTGGCGGACTAAGGGGACGTCGGTCTTCCCCGGCAGGAGGAGGCGCACGTCCACCCCCCGCGCCACCGCCTCGCCGAGGATCTCAACCGCCGTGTGCCCGGGGGCAAAATAGGCGTTGGTGAGATAGACCGAGCGCCGCGCCGAGCCGACGATGGCGGCGAAGACCGCCGCGGCCTCCCCCTGGCCACGGCCGGGGCGGGTGTCGAGGACGAGGATGCGCGCTCCCGGCGCCTCGGCGGCGCTCGCCGGCAGGGGATCGAGCGCGAGCAGATCGCCGCTCGAGCGCGCCCACCCCTCGCAGAAGACGGTCGCCAGGTCCCAGGCGGCGGGGCCTTCCACCCGCACGTGGGTGTCGCGCCAGGTGTCGAGCGGCCGGCTGACGTGGTGGTGACGATGGCGATGGCGGCGGACGAGGGAACCGTACTCCTCGCCGATGTTCATCCCGCCGGAGAAGGCGATCTTCCGGTCGACGACGAAGATCTTCCGGTGATCGCGGACGAGATGATGGAAGAGGTCGGTCAAGAGCGGATGGAAGACCTTGACCTGCACTCCGCCGCCCTCGAGCTCGGCCCAGAACAGGCGCTTGGTGCCGAACGAGCCCACGGCGTCGGTCAGCACCCGGACCTGGACCCCGCGCTTGGCGGCGGCGGCCAGGTACTCGGCGAACAGCCGGCCGGTGCCGTCGTCGCGGAAGATATAGGACTCGACGAGGATCTCGCGCTCGGCCGTGGCCGCCGCCTCCCGCATGGAGGCGAACGCCTCCTCGCCGGAGAAGAACACCTGAACCTCGTTGCCGCCGAAGATGGGAGCGCTGTCGATCCGCCGCAGGAGGACCTCGAACCGCGGGTCCGAGAGGCCGTCGAGCTCCGCCGCGATCCGCCCCACCTTCCCCACCCGCAGCTCAGCAGGCAGCCGCCGCCCCGCGAGCGGCCGCGGGATCGGGCGGAACATGCGGAAGCGCCGTCGGCGCAGGCTTCTCATGACGGGGTGGAGGGGACGAGCTGGGGAGAAGTATGGCAGAGGTGAGGAGCGACTCGGCACGCAGCGGCGGGTGGCGGTCGCCGGGGCGGCCCGCCCGGGCCGCCCCGGCGGAGTATTTTTAGCAGCAGGAGATGAACTGGCTACAGGTCCCGCCGCCGCAATCGGCGTTCGTGTTGCAGTTCTTGACGGACGAGCAGCCGCACGGGCAATAGCCGTGGTACTTGATCGAGGAGCTACCATCGATCGCCAGCCACTCGGGGAGGGCTGGAGTGGAGATCGCGGGAGCGGGCGAGGCGAAGGTGGCGGGGGCTTCCAGATTGCAGGCCGGGGTGAGCGGCGACGCGGCGGGGCTGGTGATCGCGGGCTGCGCCGGTACCGGAGACGCCGCGGCCGGTAGGACGGCGAGCAGGGCAGCGGCGATGCAGGCGAAGAGGATCGTTCTGGCGCAGGGCTTGGACATGGCCTGTCTCCTTCTTAGATTGAGGTCGCGGGAGGGCGGCCTCCACTTCTGGTAGTGCCTTGAGCGGGTCCCGGACGGGACCCGGCGATTGGGCGCGCTCGCAATGGCCATAGAATGACCCCGCCGATGAGCGAACCGCGGAAGACCCGTCATGTCGAGCCGATCTCCGTCCGTTGGGGAGACATGGACGTCATGGGGCACGTCAACAACGCCCAGTACTTCACCTACTGCGAGTCCGCCCGGATGAGCTACTTCCGCGCAGTGGGCATGGACGAGCACCGGGAGGGCGGCCGCTTCGGGCCGGCGCTCGCCTCGGCGCAGCTCAACTTCCGCCAGCAGGTGCGCTACCCGGCCGAGCTCGCCGTCGCCACCCGGGTCTCCGAGATCGGCCGCACCAGCTTCCGCATGGAGTACGAGATCCTCCCCCAGGCCGGCGGTCGGCCGGTGGCCGACGGCTTCGGGGTGATCGTCTGGGTCGACTACGAGAGCGGCCGTCCGGTACCCCTGCCGGCGGAGCTCCGGGCGGCGATCGAGCGCTTCGAAGGCCTGGGGTGACCCTCCGCTCGTACCTCCCGGCCGACCGGGCAGCGGTGCGCGAGCTGTGCTGCGCGGCGGCTTACGGCGACATCCCCCTGGAGTCGTTCTACCCCGACCGCGTTCTCTTCGCCGATCTGATGACCCGCTACTACCTGGAGTGGGAGCCCGGTTCCTCCTGGGTGGCGGAGGCGGACGGCCGGTTGGTGGGGTACCTCCTCGGCTGCGGCGACACCCGGCGGCAGCGCCGGGTACAGCTCACCCGGGTAGTGCCGGCGGCGCTCGTCGGCTTCGTCCGCCGGGGCGGGCTCTGGAACGGGGCCACCTGGCGCCTGCTGGCCGCCAACCTCGGCCGTCTTCCCACTTGGAGCGCCATCCGGAGCACCACCCGGAGCGCCGGCTTCGATCACGACCGCTATCCGGCCCATCTCCACATCGGCCTCGACGCCGCGTTTCGCGGCAGGCATCTCGGCCGCCGCCTGGTCGAAGCCTTCCTCGCCCAGCTCTCTGCGGCGGGGGTGCCGGGGGTGCACGCCGTGGTCCTGGCGGAGAACGCTCCGGCCGGCCGCTTTTTCGAGCACCTGGGCTTTCGTCCTCTCGCCCACGGTTTGGCCCTCCGCCGGCCGGGCCAGGCGGGCGCGCCCGGGAAAGTCGTCTACGGGCGGAGCCTCGCGGGGAGGCTGGCGTGATAAAAATCTTCCGCCGAAGCACCTTTGACCCTGAAGGAGGAGAACCCCGATGTTCCTCGGACTGCGCACCGCGATCTACCCCGTGCCCGATCTCGACCGCGCCAAGGCGTGGTACGCGAAAGCCCTCGGGATCGAGCCCTACTTCGACGAACCGTTCTACGTCGGCTTCGAGGTCGGCGGTTTCGAGCTGGGGCTCGATCCCGACACCGGCCGGAATCAGCCGGGGGCGGCCGGGGTCACCGCCTACTGGGGGGTCGAGGACGCCGACGCGGCGCACGCCCAACTCCTGGCGGCCGGTGCCACCCCGTACTCCCCGGTCGCCGAGGTCGGGGGCGGCATCCGGGTGGCGACCGTGCTCGATCCCTTCGGCAACGTCTTCGGGTTGATCGAGAACCCGCATTTCAAGGGCTGAGCCCATACTCCCAACAAGGCCCGTCAAAGTCGAATCTGGCGTCTCTAAGGCTTCTGTAAGGCTCTGTCGTAGGGGCACCCCCCTGTGGGTGCCCTGGGAGGGAGGGCGGCCACGGGGGGCCCGCCCCTACGCTCCAAGCCAAAATCTCGACTTTGACGAGATCCTGGTACCTCCAAGGCCCCGGCTTGCCTCTTGCACGGTCATGCCGTAGGATCGGCCGCGTCCGACTCCCGATCCAGGAGGGCTTTTTCGTATGCGCGTCCCGTGGACCGTCGTCCTCGTCGCCGCCCTCACCACCGGTGCCGCCGCGGCTTCTCCCGCCATGGAGGAGTGGCGGGACTATGCAGGACAGTTGGACGGTCCCATCCCCATCCGCATGACCCTGTCGATCCAGCCGGATCGGCACATCGCCGGCTCCTACTTCTACGTCAAGCACTTGAAGGACATCCCGATCGCGGGCGAGATCGCCGCGGACCTGACGGTCGTCCTCCGCGAGTACGGCGAGCCGGGGCGGGTGACCGGCGTCTTCCGCGGCAAATTCGAGGGCCGGGAGGAGGCCGGGCAGCGGCTCGCCTACGACCAGATCGTGGGGTGCTGGTCGAAGCCCGACGGCTCCGGTCCGCGGCTCTTCCGGCTCGCCCAGTCGAGCGACCGGCTCCGCCGGCGGGGGGAGAACCGCTACGCCGTGGCCGGCCTCCGCGACGACGGGGCGGTCGAGCGCTTCGCCCAGCGCTTCGTGGCCGCCCTCCTCGCCGGGGACCGCGCCCGGGTCGCCGCGGCGATCCACCTGCCGATCGTCGTCCGGGTCGGCGGCTGGCCGATCCGGATCCGGCACAAGGAGGTTCTCCTCGCGCGCTTCGACTCGATCTTTACGCCCGCCTATCGCCAGGCCCTGGCGAGCGCCGTACCCCACGACATGCCGGCCCGAGACGCCGGGGTCCGGCTGGGCGAGCACGGCGAGGCCTGGATCGGCGACCGCGACGGGGCGTTGCAGGTGATCGTAATCAACAATTGAGAGCCTGGGTTCTGAGGCGGTGGAAAGAAATTTCTCCTCCGGGGTGTTTTCCCTCCTTGGAACGGAGAAGACACCATGCCTGAGATCCGTCGCGCCCTCGTTACCCTCCTCAGCCTCCTTACCCTAGCGACCGTCGCCTTCCCGCTCCTTCCCTGGAGCGCCGGGATCGTCGCTACCGCCGACGCCCAGCCGGCCGCCGCTCGAGCGCCGGAGAGCACGCCCATCTTCGGCGAGGAGATCGACGTCCGGGTGGTCAACGTCGAGGTGGTGGTCACCGACAAGCAGGGCAACCGGGTGACCGGCCTCTCCCCCCAGGACTTCCGCCTGCGGGTCGACGGCAGGGATCTGCCTATCCAGTATTTCAGCGAGGTCCATGAGGGCCTGGCCGTCCCCCCGGCGTCCGCCGCCGAGACCGCCACGGCCGTGCAGCCGGCCGAGCCGCCCAGCTTGACCGCCGGCAAGGCGGTCGGCACCAGCTACCTCGTCTTCGTCGACGACTTCTTCACCGTCGCCGCCCAGCGTAACCCGGTCCTCGCTTCCATCCGGGAGCAGCTGGCGCGGCTCGGTCCCGACGACCGGATGGCGATCGTCGCCTACGACGGGCGCAAGCTCACCATGATCAGCTCGTGGTCGAATTCGCCCCGCGAGCTCGGCCACTCGATCGCCCAGGCCATGGACCGGCCGGCCTATGGCGCCCAGCGCGCCGCCGAGCTGCGCACCTTCGAGCAGGGCCGCCACGACGCGCCGGTCCTGGGCGCCGCCAACCCGGTCCAGGTCTCGGCGACGACGGCGCTCCACTTCGACGAGATCGGCTACGCCCGGGTGCTCGGGCAGCAGGTCGAGCGGGCGGCGACGGCGGCGGCCTCGGCTCTCCGCGCTTTCGCCCAGCCGCCGGGCCGCAAGGTGATGCTGCTCCTCTCCGGCGGCTGGCCCTACTCGGTGCAGGACTACATGCTGAACGCCGACCGGGTCGTCCTCTCCCGCGATCTGCCGGAGGGGGACAAGCTCCTGCGCCCCCTGGTGAGCACGGCGAATCTCCTGGGCTACACCCTCTATCCCGTCGACGTCCCCGGGATCGAGCCCAGCCCGGCCGACGCCGCTAGCGAGGCGCCGGCCACCCCGCTTCACGAGCGCAAGTTCCAGATCCAGCAGTCGCTCGAGTTCGTGGCCAAGGAGACCGGTGGCCGGGCGCTCCTCAACTCCCGGCGGACCGACGTCTTCAACACCGCGGCCAGCGACACCACCTCCTACTACTGGCTGGGCTTCACCCCCGACCGCAAGCGCGACGACAAGCGCCACGACGTCAAGGTCGAGGTCCGCCGCGCGGGGCTCTCCGTCCGCACCCGCGACAACTTCTTCGACCTCTCGCGCTCGTCGGAGGTCTCGATGCAGGTCGAGAGCGCCATCCTCTTCGGCAACCCGGCGGGCTCGAGCGGCATGCCGATGCGGGTGGGCAAGTCCGTTGCGGCCGGCCGCGGCACCATGGAGGTCCCCCTCACCCTCGCCCTACCGGTCGATCGCATCACGGTGCTGCCGGTGGGCGGCAAGTACGCCGCCCAGCTCGAGCTCCGCGCCGCCGCGCTCAACGAGACCGGGGAGCGCTCGGACATCCCCGTCATCCCCTTGAACCTCTCCTCGGCCAAGCCGCCGGCGGCCAACGGCCACGTCCGTTACGACGTGAAGCTCAAGCTCCGCGCCGTCCCCCAGCACCTGGTGGTGGCGATCTACGACTCGCCGAGCGGCAAGGTGACGCTCGCGGAGGCCGATGTCCGGCCGTAGAGACCTCCCTGGAACCTCCTTCGGGCCCCGCCTCCGGTACAGATGTTGCAGCCGGCTTCTCGGGCGGCCCCAAGGAGGTTTCGATGCAATCCGTCGTCGCAGAAACCGTTGAAGTGGCGATAGGGCCGCCGGCCGACGGCTTTGTCGCCCTCTCCCGTTTCACCATCGCCAACGGCATGGAGGCCGAGGTGTGGCAGGCCTTCAAGGGGCGGCCGCATCAGGTGGACGGGGCGGCCGGCTTCGTGCGGATGGAGGTGCTCGCCCCCGTCGATACCCCGGCGGAGGTCTGGCTCTTCACCTGGTGGACGGACGAGGCGAGCTACCGGACCTGGCACCATGGCCATTCCTACCGAGACGCTCACCGCGGCATCCCCCGCGGCCTGAAGCTCGTTCCGGGGAGCGCCTCGGTGCGCTGCTTCGCCCACGTCAGCTCCTAGCGCCATGCCGACCGAGCTCGCAGCCGACCCGGCCGACATCGGAAGGGAGATCGCCGCGCGGCGGGAGGCCCTGGCCGAGGCGGTGACCGACCGCCAGTACGCTCTTCATCCCGATCTCGCCGGGCGTTTCGGCCCCCTCGGCCGGCAGCGCTGCCGGGAGGATGCGGCCTTCCATCTCTCCTACCTCGCGGAGGCCGTGGCGGTCGGCCAGCCGGCCCTCTTCGCCGACTATCTGGCCTGGGCCAAGGTGATGCTCGCCGGGCGCGGCATCCCGGCGGACGACCTGGTGGAGAACCTCCGGGCCTTGACCGACGTGCTCTCCCGCGAGCTGCCGGAGGGAATGGCGGCGGTCGTCTCCGGGGTGGTCGCGGCCGGGCTCGCGGCGCTGCCGGGGGTGCCGGCGGTGCCCCCCGCGGAGCTCGGGGAGGGGCCGCTCGCCGGCCTCGCCCGGCGCTACCTCTACCTCCTCCTCGCCGGCAACCGCCAGGAGGCGAGCCGACTGATTCTGGAGGCGGCGGAGGCGGGCACCGCCGTCCGGGATCTCTATTTAGAGGTCTTCGAGCCCTGCCAGCACGAGATCGGCCGGCTCTGGCAGATCAACCGGATCAGCGTCGCCCAGGAGCATTTCTGCACCGCGGCGACCCAGCTCGTCATGTCGCAGCTCTACTCCTACATTTTCTCGGAGGAGAAGAACGGCCGCACCCTGGTCGCCGCCTGCGTCGAGGGCGACCTCCACGAGATCGGGGTGCGGATGGTCGCCGATTTCTTCGAGCTCTCGGGTTGGAACACCGTCTACCTCGGCGCCTCGACCCCCACGGCGAGCCTGGTCAAGGTCCTCGCCGAGCGCAAGGCGGACGTTCTCGCCGTCTCGGCTTCGCTCACCGCCCACCTCGGCGCGGTCGTCCGGCTGATCGCCGCGGTCCGCGGCTCGGAGGTGGGGGAGCGGGTGAAGATTCTCGTCGGCGGCCACCCCTTCCTCGTCGCCCCGGACCTCTGGCGGCAGGTGGGGGCCGACGGCTGCGCCGGGAACGCCCGGTCCGCCGTCGAGGAAGCCGAGCGCCTCTTTGGCGGCGAGGGCCTTAAGGCATCGATTGCGTTCGCGGCCCCCACGGCGGACCTGCCCCCCGCCGCCCAGTATCGGGAACGTGGGGAACGTGGGGAACGTGGGGAGCGCGGGGAGCGCGAGCCGCCAGCGGGGACCGACGCCTTTCACTACGAGGAGATGTCGCGCCTCAACAACGAGCTCATCACGGTGCAGCGCGAGCTGGCGAAGCAGAACGCCCTCCTCGAACGGGCCAACGAGGAGAAGAGCCAGCTCCTGGGGATCGCTGCCCACGACCTGCGGAACCCGCTCGAGGTGATCCAGGTCTACAGCCGGTTCCTCCGCGAGGAGGCCGAGGGCCGCCTGGGGCGCGAGCCGACGGAGTTCATCCGTACCATCGAGCGCTCCTCCGAGTTCATGGCGAAGCTGGTGGACGACCTCCTCGACCTGTCGCAGATCGAGTCCGGCCGGCTGGTCCTCGACCTGGCGCCGGTCGACCTCCCGGCGCTCGTCGCCCGGAACGTCCAGTTGAACCGCGTCCTGGCGACGAAGCGGCGGGTCGCCATCGCTCTCACCTCCGAGGGCAAGGGCGCGCCGCTCCTCCTGGACGCCGCCAAGATCGAGCAGGTGTTGAACAACCTGATCGGCAACGCCGTCAAGTTTTCGCCCCCGGGCTCGACCGTCCAGGTGCGCCTCACCCTCGTCTCCGATGCCGGCAACGGCACCGGCGCCGACCTGGGGGCCGAGCTCACCGTCGCCGACCAGGGGCCGGGGATCCCCGAGGCCGAGCGCGCCCGGCTCTTCCTCCCCCTGGCCCCCGATCGTCCACCCGGCCACCCGGCCGGCGGCCCCGACAAAAGGACCGGGCTCGGCCTCGCCATCGTGCAGCGGATCGTCGCCGGGCATCGCGGCGACCTCCGCGTCGAGTGCGGCAAGCGGGGCGGCACGACTTTCGCCGTCACCCTCCCCCGCTTGGCCCTCTAGAGGCCGGAGAAGCCGGCACCGGTCTTGCTGCTCTCCGTTCTCGGAGGAAAGGAGGCGGCGATGGCGGATCGGGGGCAGCGGGGCAACGACGACGGATGGACTCGGAAGTGGCGGGGTGGGGAGCCCGGCCGGGGCTTCGGCAGGCCGGGGACCCCGGTCCGGAGCGAGGGCTACCAGGGCGGCGGCTTCGGCAACTACGCGAAAGGGGAGCCCTGGCGGACTCCGGGGCCGCACACCGGGCGCGGACCCAAGGGGTACCGGCGTTCGGACGACCGGATCCGGGAGGACGTCTGCGAGCGGCTGACCCACCACGGCCATCTGGACGCCTCCGCGATCCGCATCTCCGTGGAGGACGGCGAGGTCACCCTGGAGGGCACGGTCGAGAGCCGGCGCGACAAGCGGCTGGCCGAGGATGCGGTGGAGGGCCTCTCAGGCGTCAAGGACATCCACAACCGCCTGCGCATCGGGCCGCTGGCGCCGAGTGCGGAAGAGCGCGGTAGAGACAGCGCGAAAGAGATCTCGCGCGAGTCGTAAACCGTTGTTTCCAGAAGGCTGGCGCCGTAATCTGAGTTGTAATCCTCGGGCGTCAGAATGGGGCCATGGAGATGCCACCGCTCGATCCGATGTGGGATACCTGGCTGAAGCGGTTCTGGTATACGGGCCTCGCCTTCTGGGCCCTCTTCGCGGTGATGGTGATCGCGCAGAACCTCTAGATCAAAGCCGTTAGATCAAGCCGGAGCTCCCGGCCACGTCTACCGCCACTCGGCTCCCGCATCTGCCGCCAGCAGATCGGCGAGGAGCACGATCCTCCGTCGCAGCGAATTCAGGTCCACGAACTCCTCCCGGGTGTGCATGCCTCCGCCGACCGGCCCCAGACCGTCCAGCACCGGGATGCGGCCGGGGTCGGGGAGGAAGTTGGGGAAGGAGATGCCGCCCCGCTCCTCTTCCAGGTCCAGCCGCCAGCCGCGGCGGGCGGCCGCGGTCACGGCCCGCTCGCACCAGGCGCGCTGGGGTCCGCGCGGGTCGACCGGGGGGATCGCCAGGCCCCGGTGGAAGCCGATCTCGGTCCCGGTCGCGTCGCCGATCTCGACCGCCAGGGCCGCCAGCCGGGCGGCGATCTCCTGACCCTCGACGAGGGTGAGGAAGCGCGCCTCCCCTTCCAGGAGCGCCCGGTCGGGAACGACGTTCAGCTGGCGGTCGGTGCCGAGGAGGCCGTGGGCGGCGCCCAGATTCTCGACGAAGCTCGCATCTCCGGCCACCAGTCGGCCGCAGTTGACCGTCGGCCCCCCGCCGCGCCGGGCGAGCCCCTGGGCCGCCACGGCGAGCCGGGCGGCGGCGTCCAGGGCCGAGCGCCCCTGCCAGTAGTGGAGTCCGGAATGGGCCGCCCGGCCGGCGACCGCCGCCCGCCAGTCGAACATCCCCCGCCGGCCGGCGACGAGAGTCTCTCCCGTATTTTCTCCCGGCTCTCCCGGCTCCCCGGGCTCCCCCGGCTCCAGCACCCAGACCGCGCGGGCGGCCCCGCCCCACCGGGCGGTGGCACGGCGCGACAGCTCGCCGCCGACCTCCTCGTCGGGGACGGCGACGAGGAGGAGGTCGGCGGCGGGCGCGACGCCGTGGTGGGCGAGGAGGTCCAGGGCACCGACGAGGGCGGCGAAGCCTCCCTTCATGTCGATGGCGCCGGTGGCGAACAGGCGGTCGCCGGCGCGCCGCGGCGGGGTGGCGGGGAGGACGGTGTCGAAGTGCCCGAGGAGGAGGAGATAGCCCTCCTCGCCCGCCGCGGGCCGGCGGGCGACGAGGAGCGGGAGGCCGTCCTCCTCCCGCACCGCGGCCGTGAAGCCGCGGGCCGCCAGGGCGCCGCCCAGGTGGCCGGCGGCGGCGGCGAGGCCGGGGCGGTCGCCGCTCGGCGAGGAGATCGCCGCGAACGCTGCGAGGAAGGCGAGACTGCGCTCGAAGAGCGCCTCCGGGAGGATCGTCCCGATCGTCCCCCTCGCGTCCTGCAGCTGAGAATCGCTCATCCCTTCCTCCCCGCTTTCTGCCGCACCGTCCCGACGATCCCCGGCCAGGCGGGATCGGCGTGGAGCGACTCGAAGTCCGCGTCGCCGGCGAGCCCCTCGGGGTCGCTCCAGCCGAGATCGACCGCTTTCCGAAGCTCCTCGATCGCCTTCTGCCGCTGACCGGCCCGGGCGTGCACGCTCGCCAGGGTGTACCAGACGCCGGGTTCCTCCGGGCGGATCTCGCGCGCGATCTCGACCAGGAAGCCGGCCAGGGCGTACTGCCGGCGCTTGAGGGCGCTCTCCGGGAGATAGAAGCTGGTCTGGACATAGAGGGCGTTCAAGAGCCGCCGGGCGGCGAGCGCGTCGTCGCTCTCCCCCTTGTCCCGTGCCGCCCGGCCCGCCAGCTCGGCCAGATGGAGGTCGCCCGCCACCTTTCCGAGGCTCCAGGGGCCGTTCTCGGGAGAGATCGTCGCCAAGATCCGGCCCGCCGCTTCGAGGGCGCGCTGGTCGCTCTTCTGCCGGGTCTCCCGGGCCTTGATCGCCTTCTGGTAGGAGGCCGAGGCGCCGATCTCCGCCGCCTTCTTGACCGCGGTCGCCACGTCCGCCGGGTCCAAGAGGCCGGCGAAATCGTCCGCCAGGGCCGAGTAGAGCCGGAAGGCGGGGATCGGCTGGCCCGCGGCCTCGAAGGCCCGGGCGCGGGCGAGGTCTGCCCGCCAGAGGGCCTCGACCTCCGCCGGGTCTTTGGTCCGGGTCAGAGCCTTCATCGCCCGCAGATCGAGCCAGGCGAGAGCCGCGGTCGCCAGCTCCTCCGGCATCCACCCGTGACCGCCGGCGAAGCCCTCGATCCGGTGGGGGAGGTGGAGGTCGGAGAGCCGGGTCTCCAGGGCCTGCATCTCGTCGTAGTTGAAGTCGCGGTCGCCCACGGTGCCGAAGAAGAGGAAGGGGGTGGCCGCGGTCGGCTGGCGGTCGTAGGGGAAGCCGGCGCCGGCGCCGATCACCCCGGTGAGGCTGCCGGGGACCGAGAGGCCCATGAAGCAGGCGGCCCGGACGGTGCCCGAGAAGCCGGCAACGTAGAGCCGCCGGTCGTCGACCGCGAAGCGCCGGTGAGTGTCGTTCCACATCGCCTGCATGGCGTTCAAGGTGGGGCCGACCGGGCCGTCGCTCGCCGACTGGTAGGAGCTGGCGACCAGGTAGCCGTACCTCTCGGCCCCGGCCAGGAAGAGCCTGGCTGGGAGCTCGGCCCGGCCCCGGGCATCGAGGATATAGAGGATGGGAGTGCGGCGGCCCGGCTGGTAGCTGGTGGGAATGTAGAGGGCATAGCTCTCCCCTTTCTCCGCCGCGCAGTCGACCTGCGGGATGAGCTGGCCCTTGGGGAAGGCCGGCGCGGCCTGGGCAGGCGGCACGGGAGTGGCCGCCGGCGCCTGGGCGCGGCCTGAGGCGGCGAGCAGGACGAGGGCAGCGGCGAGCTGGGCTTTCGGGCGCATGGGCGACTCTCCGAGCGGCGCCATGGTACTACCGGACCCTTGAAGTCGGCAGCGGGCAAGAGATTTGCATTTCCCGAAAGACCGAGTGAAGCCTGTGCTCGACCATCCAGAGAGGGAACTTCCGATGAGCGTCCGCGTCCGACTGCAGCTCGAACCCGCGCCTCTGCCCAGGTCCTCGCAGCTCCGCCCGGAAGGGCCAGCCGACTTGAACGAGACCCTGCCCTGGGTTCCGCTCCGCCGGGTGCGCGCCGAGCGGTCGAACGATCCCCAGGTCCGCTGCATCCGTTGTGAAGGGCGGATGGAGCGGGGGACGGCCCCGGTCCACATCCAGAAGGAGGGCTACCGGGCATCCTGGGACGCGCTCCCCGCCTGGGTCTGCAGCCGCTGCGAGACTCCCTACTTCGAGGAGAAGGAGGTTCTCCTCGTCCAGAGCACCCTGTCTCTCATGAAGCCGCCCTCGGGCCGGTCCCGGACTCCCGCCGTCTAGAGGCTGCCACGCCCGGTTGGGCCTGCACGTTCGGTTCGAGGCACGGAAAGTCGACCCGGACGGCTTAAAGTCGACCTGGAAGCGCCAGAAGTCGACTTCGAGACGCTGGAAGTCGACTTAGAGACACTGGAACTCGACTTAGAGACACTGGAACTCGACTTAGAGACACTGGAACTCGACTTAGAGACACTGGAACTCGACTTAGAGACACTGGAACTCGACTTAGAGACACTGGAACTCGACTTAGAGACACGAGAAGTCGACGTAGAGACACTAGAAGTCGATGTAGAGACACCGGAAGTCGGCTTAGAGACATTGGAAGTCGACGTAGAGACACTGGAAGTCGGCTTAGAGACACTGGAAGTCGACTTCCAGGCATCAGAAGTCGTCTCGGAGACATTTCTGGGGACTTTTCCACCGCTCTGGAGACCCCCAGTAGGTTTCCAGTCGTTTCCAGAACCCATCTAAAGTCTTCCAGACCTGAGTCTTGCTCTTCTAAGACCTGCGGCTGCGCCATTCTCCTCTTCTGGCTGGCGGGGGAGAGCAGGGAACCATGGCGTTCCGAGCCTCATCGCCGTTCAGTAATCCTGTTCGGAGGTGCCCGCTTGCTTGAGGAGGCGAAGGAGCCCGATCTTGAGCGAATGGTTGGAGTGGATAGGGACCGATAGTGGTTCGTCAGCCTTGGAATGATAGGCAGGGTCTTTCGCGCCGCTTGGTCCCGCAGGGCTTCGGCAGAAAGACTCGTACAGAAAGGGCTCGGCTGGAGAAGAATCCTCGCCGAAGGGTCCCTCCCCCCTGGGCGGGCGGGTGGAAGGGGATGGGGGGAGGACAGGAGGGGGGTGGCATTGCGCCAGACCTTCCCGCCAAGCGTTTCAGGCGTCGGCGACCCGAACCCGCGCTCTCTCACTCTTCGGCGAGGACGCGATAGAGTCATCCCCTGCATGCCCTCTCCTGACCTGACCGCGAACGCCCGCGCTCTGCGAACCCGGATGACGGCTGCGGAGAGACTCCTGTGGCGCAAGCTGCGCCAGCAATCCCTCGGCTGTGCGTTCCGACGCCAGGCACCCCTCGGCCCCTACATCGTCGATTTGTGTGCTTCGAGCGAAAGCTGGTCCTTGAAGTCGACGGTGGTCAGCACCTGGAGAACGTAGGCGATAAGATCCGCGACCCCTGGCTGGAGGCCGAGGGCTTCCGGGTATTGCGCTTCTGGAACCCTGAGGTGCTGAACGACGTTGAGGCCGTTCTCGCGGCTATTTCGGCCGCGGTGCAGCGGCTTCGGTGCCCCGCGTCGCCGTAGAAATCACCCAGGACACTGGGGCGACTGGCGCAATGCCACCCCCCTCCTGTCCTCCCCCCATCCCCTTCCACCCGCCCGCCCAGGGGGGAGGGACGCTTCGGCGAGGACTCTTCTCAAGCCGGCTCTTTACGAGAGCGTTTGCTTGCGGAAGCCCTGCGGGACCAAGCGACGCGAAGCCTCTACCTATCATTCCAAGACTGACGAAGCCCTAGGCGGCCTCAGTCGCTTTTCGATTTGCCAGCCACCTTGACGCCGTGTCGATATCGAGGTGTCTCCAGCGCAAAAGCGTAGCCACCACTATTTCCGGCAGCCTCCCTGGCCAGGCCCCCTCCCACTCCCGCCCAATCGGCGGGAGCGTGCTCTCATAAAGCACCTTCACTTTGTCGCCGATTTCAGGGTTGGGGTGATCAGGATCAGCGAAGTCGTGCCACCTGTCCCACGGTAGGTCATCGCTCATGCATGCATTCTACTACCTCTCCGGCCCTTCCTGGGTGAGTGCTTGTCTTCCAGGACCTGAGTCTCTGCTCTTCTAAGACGGTGTCCGGCAAGCCGAGCTTGGATCTTCCGCCAGGTACACTGAACAGCGTTTTGAAGCAGGCTGGTCTCAAGTAGCAGGAGAGTTCCTATGCGGTATGCCGTCGTCGTCGAAAAGGCCGAAGCCAACTTCAGCGCCTATGTCCCTGACCTCCCGGGGTGTGTGGCCGCTGCCGAGACGGAGCAGGAGGTCTTGGAGTTGATCCGGGATAGCATCGACTTTCACCTGGAAGGGATGCGAGAAGCTGGAGAAGAGATCCCTCGGCCAACGTCCGTCGCCGCGTACGTGGAGGTCTGAAGAAGGCTCTTCATCGGGCGTCTCGTGGCCGAGGCCCCGCCCGGCGGCGTGCCTTTCCCGAGCCTCTGCCCCTCCGATCACCGACCGGCAGTAAGGGCCAGCCCGAACCGTGCTATCCTCTCGCGCTCGCCGCATCGCGGCAGAGCATCGCCTTCCCCATTCTCAGAAGAGGACAGCACCTGTGAGCGCTACCAAGACAAGAGAAGACGTACGCAACCTCGCCATCATCGCCCACGTCGACCATGGAAAGACCACTCTGGTCGACGCCATGCTCTGGCAGAGCGGCATCTTCGGCGCCCACGAGCATGTGAACGAGCGGGTCATGGACTCGATCGACCTGGAGCGCGAGAAGGGCATCACCATCATGGCCAAGAACACGGCCATCCTCTATCGGGGAACCCGGATCAACATCGTCGACACCCCCGGCCACGCCGACTTCGGCGGCGAGGTCGAGCGGACGCTCAAAATGGTCGACGGCGTTCTCCTTCTGGTCGATGCCTCCGAGGGCCCCCTGCCGCAGACCCGCTTCGTCCTCAAGAAGGCGCTCGAGGCGAACCTGACCCCGATCGTCGTCGTCAACAAGATCGACCGTGCGGACGCCCGGCCGGCGGCGGTCCTGGACGAGGTCTTCGACCTCTTCATCGACTTGGAGGCGAACGAGGACCAGCTCGACTTCCCGGTCCTCTACTGCAACGCCAGGAAGGGCCTCTGCCGGAGGACGGCGGACGGGCCGGACGAGATGCTCGTCCTCCTTTTCGACGAGATCCTGAAGACCGTGCCCGCCCCGGTCTACGACGAGGAGATGCCCCTCCAGCTCCTCATCACCACCCTGGGCTACGACGACTACGTGGGCCGGCTCGCCATCGGCCGGCTGTTCAACGGCGAGGTCAAGAAGGCCCAGGAGGTCGCTCTCTGCAAGCGCGACGGCTCGATCGTCAACACCAAGGTCACCCTCCTCTACGGCTACGACGGCTTGAAGCGGGTGGAGATCGACCGCGCCGGGCCGGGGGACATCGTGGCGCTCGCCGGGATCTCCGACGTCAACATCGGGGAGACCGTGACCGCGCGGGACAACCCGCAGGCGCTGCCCCTGGTCACCGTCGACGAGCCGACCATCTCCATGGTCTTCTCGATCAACGACTCGCCCTTCTCCGGCCGCGACGGCAAGCACGTCACCTCGCGGAAGCTCAAGGAGCGGCTCGACCGAGAGATCCTCACCAACGTCTCCATCCGGGTCGAGCCGACCGACACCCCGGAGGCCACCAAGGTCTCGGGGCGCGGCGAGCTCCAGCTCGCCATCCTCATCGAGATGATGCGGCGGGAGGGCTACGAGCTCTCGGTCGGCAAGCCCGAGGTGGTGACGCGGACGGTCGACGGGCAGATCCACGAGCCGATGGAGATGCTGCAGGTCGACTGCCCAGAGGGCTTCATCGGCCCCGTCACCCAGAAGATGGGGACCCGGAAGGGGCGGATGATGCGGATGATCAACCACGGCTCGGGGCGGGTGCGGATGGATTTCCGGGTGCCGTCGCGCGGCCTGATCGGCTTTCGCGGTGAGTTTCTGACCGACACCAAGGGCTCCGGCATCATGAACCATCTGTTCGACGGCTGGGAGCCCTGGCAGGGGGAGATCGAGCACCGGGCGACCGGCGCCCTGATCGCCGATCGCACGGGGCGGACCACCGCCTACGCCATCGAGAACCTGCAGCCGCGCGGCGTCCTCTTCGTCGCCCCCGGCGAGGAGGTCTACGAGGGGATGGTGGTGGGGGAGCACGCCCGGGAGAGCGACCTGGACGTCAACATCGTGCGCGAGAAGAAGCTCACCAACATGCGGGCCTCGGGCTCCGACGACACCGTCCACCTGGTCCCGCCGCGGATCATGAACCTGGAGCAGGCCCTGGAGTTCATCAAGGAGGACGAGCTGGTCGAGGTCACCCCCAAGAGCTTCCGCCTCCGGAAGCGCATCCTCGCCGGCAACCGGCGGAAGTAGGTTCCCGTGCGGCGCGGCAGGGGGCAGGACGACGACGGCCGGCCGGCGGCAGAGAGCGCCGACGAGACGGTGCGGCAGCGCATCGTCCAGCTCCTCACCGGGACGGAGCGGAGCTTCGAGGAGCTGCGGCGCGAGCTCGGGCTCCCCGCCCGCCGGGTGGAGGACGAGCTGCAGCACGTGGCGCGGAGCGTCCGGCGGACCCGGGGGGAGCCCAGGAAGCTCGCCGTCGACCCCGCCCGCTGCCTCGAATGCGGCTTCGTTTTCCGGGAGCGCGCCCCCACCCGTTTCACCAGCCCCAGCCGCTGCCCGCGCTGCAAGAGCGAGCGCATCGCAGAGCCCCGCCTCACCCTCCGCGACATCCTCTGATCGGCTCTGACCGGCACGGACCGGCCGCCTCGGCTGGAATGCACATTGCATTGTGCATCCGGCGAGGGCGGCGGCGGCCCTTCCCGGCGCCGCCAGCCCGCGTTCTGGAACGCTTGTTGCAGCGTTTCTTGAAAGGCCGGTTGAACCGGCGCGCGGCTCCGTGTGAGCACAACGACAGGGCAAGACAACAGAAACGGAGGAAACAGCATGCGTAGGATATGGAGTGCAGCGGCGGTTTTGGGGCTCCTCGCCCTTTCGGCCACACCGGCTCGGGCGCAGTGGGCGGGAGCGGGCAAGAGCGACTTCGGCGTCTTCGTGGCTTACTTGAACTCCAACCAGGCGAACAACAGCAACTTCAGCATTCCCGGGGCCAGCAGCAGCAAGGACAACTGGGGCGGCGGCGTCAAGGCGCGGTTCGGCTGGCTCGATCTTCGGGCGAGCTATTTCAGCAACGTCAACACCAACCGGATCGGCGCCTTCTGCTCGTCGCCCAACTGCTTCACGGGCGACTTCAAGCTGCGGGTGATCCCGCTCGAGGCCGGCATCGCCATCCCCTTCGCCGTGGGCGACAAGTGGAGCCCCTATATCGGGGCGGGTGGCGGCTACTACCTCCTGCGCGGCAACAACAGCCCTGACTTCACCGTCCTCGGTACCTCGACCCGCGGCAACTTCAAGGTCAACAACGAGGTCGGCTACTACGGTGTGCTCGGCACCGACCTCGCCCTCACCAACGGCTGGGGGCTGGTGGGGGAGGTCCTCTACCGCCACATCCGGGGCACCGTGAAGAACGGCAACGGTAGCCTGACGAATGGGGTCAGCGACCGGGTCAACGTCCAGCTCGGCGGTCTTGGCGCCAACGTCGGCGTCGTCTATCGCTTCTGATCCCTGCCGCCAGCGAGCTCGGGTCTTCGAGGTGGCGCCGGTTGCGGTCGGCGCCACCTTATTCCCGTTGCACGGTCCTTCTCGCTTATAATCATTGAGGCTTTAAGTCGGGAGTCTGTTCACCTGCTAATCCATGAGACTGCACGAGGGAGGGTGTTTTCGATGAGGAGAGTCGTCCGGTCCCTGTTCTTTGCGCTCCTGCTGCTCCTGCCGCTCGCCCAGGCGAGACCTGCCGCGGCCCTGATCTGTACCGTCGATCAGGTGCCGGCGGCGACTCTGCTCCTGCCCTACTTCGAGGTCGACCTCGACAATCTCTGGGGTGCCAAGACCCTGTTCTCGATCAACAACGCCTCGGCGACGGCGGTCCTCGCCCACGTCGTCATCTGGTCGGACCTCTCGGTGCCGGTGCTCGACTTCAACGTCTACTTGACCGGCTACGACGTGCAGTCGATCAACCTGCGCGACATCCTGGTCCTGGGCAACCTGCCGCAGACCGCCTCGGCCGGGCAGGACCCGACCGACACCATCAGCCCCAAGGGGCAGTTCTCGCAGGACATCAATTTCGCCAGCTGCCAGGGGAACCTGCCGATCCCGCAGCTGCCGTCCACCTTCACCGCCCACCTCCAGGCGGCGCTCACGGGGCAGTTCTCGAACCTCCTCGGGGGCTGCGCGGGCCTCGACCACGGCGACCGGATCGCGCGCGGCTACGTCACCGTCGATACGGTCAGCAACTGCACCCTGCGCTTCCCGGGCGACCTCGGCTACTTCGCGGCCGGCGGAACGGGCGACGCCACGGACCAGAACGTCCTCTGGGGGGACTACTTCTACATCCAGGAGCTTCTGAACTACGCCTCCGGCAATCCCCTGGTGCACGTCGAGGCCTCGGCCACCGACCCGCAGACGAGCGCCGCCGGCCAGTACACCTTCTACGGCCGCTACGTGGGCTTCACGGCGGTCGACAACCGCGAGCCGCTCGCCACCAACTTCGCCACCCGGTTCCTGGTCGGCGGGGCCTTCACCGGCGGCACCGACCTCGCGGTCTGGCGGGACTCCAAGGTCCGTCAGGGGGCGTTCAAGTGTGGCACCCTGCCCTCCTGGTACCCCCTGAGCCAGGAGGCGATCGTCATCTTCGACGAGCAGGAGCACCCGCAGGTGCCGCAGACCGTCCCGGTCTCGCCGCAGCCGCCGCAGCAGGGGATTCTCCCCTTCCCGGCCGAGTCGCAGCGGGTCTCGGTGGGCGGCACGAGCTTCCCGGTGCCCTACAAGTTCGGCTGGCTCTTCCTGGACCTCAATACCACGGTGGCCCCGGCCGGCAGCGTCCCGCCGGAGGATCCGGCGGCGGCGCAGGCCTGGGTCAGCACCCTCCTCCAGGCGTCGGGCCGGTACAGCGTCGGCTTCGATGCCATCCAGCTCGACAGCGCCTGCCAGGCGAACCACCTGCCTCCGGGGGCGCTATAGGTGGCGCGGGAGCGCCGGCATGGCCGTAAGAGCCGTAAGTCGTGCTATTGCTTCTCTGTCGATAGGCTGATAATCTTCAGACACACTGCAGGTGGTGGATGGAGGCGGGCGCTTGCTCTACCCGGCGTTTCGCACTATGATGCCGCCCGATTACTAGAAATCGAGACTCCGGCCTAACATAAGGTGAGGTCGGGACAGATGTGCTTTAACGGCCACGTCGATCAGGACTGGTCGACAACCCAAAAGGAGTCACCATGAAGAGAGCTGCATTTCTGCTCGCTCTAGCCTGCCTGCTGACGCTGGCCGGCCAGGCGAGCGCCGTCATCTGCACGGTCGACGACGTGCCGGGCGCAACGCTGTTGCTCCCGTACTTCGAGGTCGATCTGGCGAACACGAACGGGGTCACCACCCTGTTCTCGATCAACAACGCCTCGGCGACCGCGGTGCTCGCCCACGTCGTGGTCTGGTCCGACCTCTCGGTCCCGGTCCTCGACTTCAACGTGTACCTCACCGGCTATGACGTGCAGTCGATCAACATGCGCGACATCCTGGCCGGCAACCTGCCGCAGACCGCCTCGGCCGGGCAGGACCCGAACGACACCATCAGCCCGAAGGGCAACTTCTCGCAGGACATCAACTTCGCGAGCTGCACGGGTCAGCTGCCCACCGGGGCGCTGCCGGCGACCTTCGTCTCCCACCTGCAGACCGCTCTCACCGGCCAGTTCTCGAACCTGCTCGGCGGCTGCGCGGGTCTCGCCTACGGCGACAACATCGCCCGCGGCTACGTGACCGTCGATACGGTCAACAACTGCACCCTGCGCTTCCCGGGCGACCTCGGCTACTTCGGGGCCGGCGGCTCGGGTGACGCGACGAACCAGAACGTCCTCTGGGGCGACTACTTCTTCGTCAATTCGGCGACCAACCGGGCGGACGGCGAGACCCTCGTGCACATCGAGGCGAGCGCCACGAACCCCGAGACCTCGGTCTCCGGGCAGTACACCTTCTATGGCCGTTACGTGAACTGGACGGCAGTCGACAACCGCGAGCCTCTGGCGACCAACTTCGCGGTGCGGTTCCTGAACGGTGGACCGTTCAGCGGCGGCACGAACCTGATCGCCTGGCGCGACTCGAAGGTCCGTCAGGGCGCCTTCAAGTGCGGCACGACCCCGGCCTGGTATCCCCTCGGCCAGGAACAGATCGTGATCTTCGACGAGCAGGAGCACCCGAGCGTCCCGACGACGATTCCGGTGTCGCCGCAGCCGCCGCAGAGCGGGATCATCCCGTTCCCGGCGGAGACGCAGTCGACGGCGGTCGGTGGCGCCGCCTTCCCGGTGCCGTACAAGTTCGGTTGGTTGTTCCTCAACCTGAACACGACGGTGGCCGCGGCGGGCAGCGTTCCGCCCGAGGATCCGGCGGCGGCGCAGGCTTGGGTGGAGGCGGTGATGAGCGCGCTGGGCCGTTACAGCGTGGGCTTCGACGCCATCAAGCTCGACAGCGCCTGCACCGCGAACCACACGCGGATCGGCACCTAGTACCGCGTTCCCAGCGTTTCCCAACTCGTTCCCCAAGATGGGCCCGGCCTGGTGCCGGGCCCATTTTCTTTGGGGGAAGGGTGGATCGAGGCGGCCCCTCCTCACCCCGGGCGGCGTCCACGCCCGCGAAGCGGCCCGGCGCGATCTGGAGTCCGATCCCGCCGGCCTCCATCCCCTCTACGTCGCCGCCCAGCAGCTCCTGGTCGCCCTCCGCCTGGAGTCCGAACGGCTGGAGAACGCCCGGAAGGCCGTAGCCCCTCGCCGCCCTCACGTAGAATGCGGGCGATGAGCCCGCCCATCCCTCCCGTCATCCTCTGGTCTTTCCTCGGCCGCGTCTCCTATGCCGAGGGGGAGGCGCTGCAGCGGGCTGCCCGCGAGGCGATCAAGGGCGGGGAGGGTGGGGAGCGCTTCTACCTCCTGGAGCACCCGAACGTCTACACCCTGGGCCGGAACGCCACCGCGGCGGATGTCCTCGCGAGCCCCGACTGGCTGGCGGCGCACGGCTTCGAGGTGGTCGAGTGCGACCGCGGCGGCCAGGTCACCTACCACGGGCCGGGGCAGCTCGTGGGCTACCCGGTGGTCAATCTCTCCCCCGACCGGCGGGACATCCGGCGCTACGTAGGAGACTTGGAAGAGGTGCTGATCCGCACCCTCGCCGAGTACGGGGTCGCGGCGGCGCGGCGGGAAGGGCAGGAGTACGTGGGGATCTGGGTGGGGGAGGCGAAGATCGCCTCGCTCGGCGTCCACCTCTCGCGCTGGATCACCACCCACGGCTTCGCGCTCAACGTCACGACCGACCTCGGGCTCTTCGCAGGGATCATCCCCTGCGGCCTCTCCCAGGTGCGGATGACCTCGATCGCCGCCGAGACCGGCCGGACTCCCGCGCTCGCCGAGGTGGCGGCGCGGGCGGCGGTCCACTTCGGCGAGGTCTTCGGCCGCGAGATGGTGCTCGCCCCATGAGCTTCCGGCCGCTCGATCACACCGCCGACCTCTCGGTCGAGGTCACCGCCTTAAGCCGGAGCGATCTCTTTGCCGAGGCGGTCCCCGCCTTCGCCGACCTGATGGTGGACGTCGAACGGATCGAGGCGCGCCGAGAGCGCCGCTTCGAGCTCGAAGCGACCGAGCCGGCGCTCCTCCTCGTCGACTGGCTGACCGAGCTCCTCTACCTGTTCGAGGTCGAGGGGCTCCTTTTCCGCCGGGCCGAGACGACGGTCGAGGACTGCGCGGGCGGCGTGCGGCTCCGGGCCACCGCCTGGGGGGAGCCGCGGGACGACGCCCGTCATCCCATCAAGGTGCTCGGTGAAGGCGGTGACCTACCACGGGCTGGAGGTCGGCGAGATCGGCGGTGGCGATGGGGGCTGGCGGGCGCGGCTCGTCTTCGACATCTAGTCCGCGGGTACGGGGCGTGCAGCCAGGGTGAGGCGGAGGTGGGGTATGGTCAGGATCGAGCCGATCGACGACACCAAGTGGCGCATTCCCCGGCAGGGCGGCATGCGGGTGGACGGCATCGTCTACGCGAGCCCGGCCTTGATGGAGGATCTGCGCGGGGACGAGAGCCTGGAGCAGGTGGCGAACGTCGCCCACCTGCCGGGCATCCTCGGCGCCTCGCTCGCCATGCCCGACATCCATTGGGGCTACGGGTTCCCTATCGGCGGGGTGGCGGCGATGGACGCCGAGGAGGGGGTGGTGTCGCCGGGCGGCGTCGGCTACGACATCAACTGCGGCGTCCGCCTCCTGCGCTCCTCCCTCACCGCCGAGGAGGTCAAGCCGCGCATCCACGAGCTGGTCTCGGCGCTCTACAGGAACGTGCCGACCGGGGTCGGCACCGGCCGCCGCGATTTGAAGCTGGGGAAAAAGGAGCTGGAGGGGGTGCTCACGAAGGGGGCGCGCTGGGCGGTCGAGCGCGGCCTCGGGGTGGCGCGCGACTTGGAGACGATCGAGGAGGGCGGGGTGATCGCCGGGGCCGAGGTCGACCAGGTGACCGGCCGCGCCTTCGAGCGCGGGGCGGGACAGCTCGGGAGCCTGGGCTCGGGCAACCACTTCGCGGAGATCCAGGTGGTCTCCCAGATCTACGACGAGGTGGCGGCCACCGCCTTCGGCCTCTTCCCCGGCCAGGTGACGGTGATGATCCACAGCGGCTCGCGCGGCCTGGGTCACCAGGTCTGCACCGATCACGTCAAGCAGATGGTGGCGGTCGCCGCGCGCTACGGCTTCGAGCTGCCCGACCGCCAGCTGGCCTGCGCGCCGCTCCGCTCGCCCGAGGGGAAGCGCTATCTCGGGGCGATGGCCGCCGCCGCCAATTTCGCCTTCGCCAACCGCCAGGTGATGAGCCACTGGGCGAGGGAGAGCTTCGCGCAGGCTTTGGGGATGCCCGTCGACCGCCTGGGGATGGATACGGTCTACGACGTCTGCCACAACATCGCGAAGTTCGAGACCTTCGAGCGAGAGGGCAGGAAGGTCCGCGCCTGCGTCCACCGGAAAGGGGCGACCCGCTCCTATCCGCCGGGGCACCGGGAGGTGCCGGAGCGCTATCGCGCCGTGGGGCAGCCGGTGATGATCCCCGGCGACATGGGGCGCTACTCCTACGTCCTCGCCGGCACCGAGCGGGCCTATGCCGACACCTTCGGCTCGACCTGCCACGGCGCCGGCCGGAAGATGAGCCGTACCCAGGCCAAGAAGGCCTCCCGCGGCCGCTCGCTCCTGAAGGAGATGGAGGATCGCGGGGTGACGGTGATGGCGGCCGGGATGGCGACCGTCGCCGAGGAGATGCCGGAGGCCTACAAGGACGTGGCGGACGTCGTCGACGTGGTGGCCAGGGCGGGCCTCTCGAAGAAGGTGGCGCAGCTGAAGCCGATCGGGGTGATCAAGGGGTGAGGGGGCCCGCGGCATGAAGGTCGCCATCGGCTTGAACGCCGTCATCGTGGCCGTCACCCAGGAGGTGCCGCGCCTCTTGACGGTGATGCGGCGGATGGGCCCGGGAGTGGAGGAGGCTCTCCCCTTCGGTCCGCTCGAACCCGAGACCGACCGCACCCTGGACCGCGGCCTGCGGCGCTGGGTGCGCGAGCAGACCGGCCTGGAGGTGGGCTACGTCGAGCAGCTCTACACCTTCGGCGACCGCCATCGCGATCCCCGCGAGGCGCACGGCGGCCCGCGGGTGGTCTCGGTCGCCTACCTGGCGCTGGTTCACGAGCGCGAGGTCTCCGGGGAGCAGCAGGCGCGCTGGCGGGGCTGGTACGAGTTCTTCCCCTGGGAGGATTGGCGCCAGGGTCGCCCGGCGGTGATCGACGAGCGGATCGCGCCCGCCCTCGACCGTTGGGCGGCCCTGCCGCCGGACCCCTCCGAGCCGGCGCTCCGCGGCGAGCGGCGCCAGCGCGCCGACATCGCCTTCGGCCTCGGCGGCGCCCGTTGGGACGGCGAGCGGGTCCTCGAGCGCTACGAGCTGCTCTACGAGGCGTCGCTCGTCCCCGAGACCCCCCGCGACCGCGCCGCCCTGGCCGGCGCCGAGCCGGCGATACCGGCGATACCGGCGATACCGGCGACATCGCCCGCGGCGGAGACCCTCCTCGCCGGCCGGCCCATGGCCTTCGATCACCGGCGCATCCTCGCCACCGCCCTCGGACGGCTGCGCGGCAAGCTCAAGTACCGCCCGGTCGTCTTCGAGCTCCTGCCCCCCACCTTCACCCTCCTCCAGCTCCAGCGGGTGGTCGAGGCCCTCTCCGGCGTCCGCCTCCACAAGCAGAACTTCCGCCGCCTGGTCGAGACCGGCGGCCTGGTCGAAGGCACCGGCCAGCAGCACGCCGAGACCGGCGGCCGGCCGGCGGAGCTCTTCGTTTTCCGGCGCGAGGTGCTCCGCGAACGGCCGGCCCCGGGGGTGGGGTTGCCGGGAGTTCGGCGGTAGCCCCACTCGCACGAGTCATACTTCCGGCATGACAGAGATCTCGAATCCCCCCTTGCTCGATCTACCGGCCGCTGAGCTCCTGGAGCGGTTCGCCGCCGGGAAGCTGACTCCCGGAGCCGGGAGTGCCGCGGCCCTCATGGGAGCCGTGGCCGGTAGCCTGATCCAGGCGGCGGCGCAGTATGCGATCAAGGCCAGGAAGAGAGAGGCCGAAGCTCCTTTCCGCGAGCGGGCCGGGGTCCTTCTCGCAGCGGCCCGCGAGAGGTCCGGCCGGTTGGGAAAGGCCGTGGAGGAGGATGCTGCCGCCTTCGATCGCTATTGGCAGCTCCTGACGGAGCTTCGAGCTGCTCCTCTGAGCGACGTGGAGAGAGCCGATCTCCAAGCTCGCGCCTCAGAGGCCCTGCGGCAGGCGACCGATATCCCCATCGAGATCGGGCGGCAGTGCGTCGGCCTCGCGGAGATCGGGCTCGAGCTGTACGAGAGAGGGCACAGGAACGCTCGCGGGGAGGCAGCCACGGCGGTGTTGAGCGCCATTGCGAATGGCGAGGCCGCCGCGCATACGGCCCGGCTCAATCTAGAGTTCGCGGGCACCACTCCCTGGAGCGACAGCCGGACGGCGGAGATCCGGGATCTCCGGGGCCTGCTCCTCGGTCTCCGCAAGAGGATCGAGGCGTTCGTCCACGACACTTGACAACCCAAATGCTCATTTGTAGTATAAGGCGGTAGGTCGGCGCAGGCCGGCCGTTTTTTGCGGACCTAATATACTCACATTGAGCATAGCGAGGAGAACGGGATGGACCTTACGCCAGTCAGCAGCCCTCTTCTCTACACGCCCGAAGTAGCCCTCGCGACCGCGCCGCTCTACGAGCGGGTGCGGACGGTGATCCCGGAGCTCGAATGGGCGGTCCACGCGCCCTACATTGCCGCGATCGAGGAGTGGAAGCGGCGCCGGAACGCCGTCGTCCTCGCCCACAACTACCAGACGCCGGAGATCTTCCACGGCGTCGCCGACTTCGTGGGCGACTCGCTCGCCCTCGCCCAGGAGGGGGCCAGAACCGAGGCGGACGTCATCGTCCTCGCCGGCGTCCACTTCATGGCGGAGACGGCGAAGATCCTCTCGCCCGAGAAGACGATCCTGATCCCCGACCCGGAGGCCGGCTGCTCGCTCGCCGCCTCGATCACGGCCGAGGACATCCGCCTCCTGCGCGCCCGCTACCCCGGGGTGCCGGTCGTCACCTACGTCAACACCTCGGCGGCGGTCAAGGCCGAGTCGGATATCTGCTGCACCTCGGCCAACGCGGTCGCGGTCGTCGAGTCGCTCGGCGTCGAGCGGGTGATCTTCCTCCCCGACGAGTACCTCGGCCGCTACGTCGCCGCGCAGACGAAAGTCGAGATCATCCTCTGGAAGGGGCACTGCGAGGTGCACGAGCGCTTCACCGGGGGCGAGCTCCGCGCCTACCGGCAGCAGCACCCGGACGTCGAGATCCTCGCCCACCCGGAGTGCCCGCCCGAGGTCCTCGCCGAGGCCGATTTCGTCGGCTCTACCGCGGCGATGGTTCGCCATGTGGGCGAGGTCCGGCCGCGGCGCGTCGTGCTGGTCACCGAGTGCTCGATGAGCGACAACGTGGCGGCCGAGCATCCGAACGTCGAGTTCATCCGGCCGTGTAATCTTTGCCCGCACATGAAGCGGATCACTCTGCCCAAGATCCTGCGCTCTCTGGAGACCCTGGAGCATCGGGTGGAGGTCGACCCGGAGGTGGGGGAGCGGGCCCGCCGTGCCGTCGAGCGGATGCTCTCGGTGGGTAGAAGGGAGGGGAAGTGAACGCGCACCGCTTCGACCGCCGCTTCGACGCCCGCTTCGACGCCCGCTTCGACGCGATCATCGTCGGTACCGGAGTGGCCGGCCTCGCCGCCGCGGCGGCCCTGGCGCCCCGTCGGGTGGCGCTCCTGACCAAGAGCCGCTTCGCCACCGGCGGCTCCTCCAACTGGGCCCAGGGGGGGATCGCCGCCGCCGTCGGCACCGACGACGCCCCGGCCCTCCATGCCGCCGACACCCTGGCGGCCGGCGCCGGCCTCAACGACCCGGAGGTGGTGGCCCTCCTGACCGCGGACGGGCCGCGGCGGATCGCCCGCCTCCTGGAGCTCGGCGCCCACTTCGATCTCGCCCCGGGCGGCGCTTTGAGCCTCGGCCGGGAGGCGGCGCACAGCCGGCGGCGGATCCTCCACGCCGGGGGCGACGCGACCGGCGCCGAGCTCGTCCGCACCCTGGCAGAGGCGGTGCGCCGGGAGCCCGCGGTCACGGTCTTCGAGGAGACCTTCGCCCTCGACCTGTGGATCGAGGACGGCGCGGTCGCCGGCCTCGTCGCCGTGGGGCCGGACGGCCGCCGGCAACTCTTCCTCGCCCCGGCGGTGGTCTTGGCGACCGGCGGCCTCGGGCGGCTCTACCTGCACACCACCAATCCCCCCGAGGCGACCGGCGACGGCCTGGCCATGGCGGTGCGGGCGGGAGCGGAGGTGGTGGACGTCGAGTTCGTCCAGTTCCACCCCACCGCGCTCGCCGGCGGGGCCGACCCCATGCCTCTCTTGACCGAGGCCCTGCGCGGCGAGGGGGCGATCCTCGTCGATCAGGCCGGCGTGCGCTTCATGCCCGGAGAGCACCCCGACGCCGAGCTCGCCCCGCGGGACGTCGTGGCGCGGGCCATCTGGCGCCGGCTGGCTCTCGGTGGGCGAGTTTTCCTCGACGCCAGCCGGGCGGTGGGGGAGCGCTTCCCGGAGAGATTCCCGACCGTCTTTAGGCTCTGCCAGGAGCACGGCTTCGATCCGCGGACCGAGCCCATCCCGGTCTCGCCCGCCGCCCACTACCATATGGGGGGGATCGCGGTCGACGGCAGCGGCCGAACGACCCTCCCCGGCCTCTGGGCCTGCGGCGAAGCGGCGGCGACCGGAGCGCACGGGGCCAACCGGCTGGCCAGCAACTCGCTCCTCGAAGCCCTGGTCTTCGGCGGCCGGGTGGCGGAGGATCTGGCCGGCACCGCGCCCCTGCCGCGGCGACGGCCGGCTCGGCTGCCGGAGAATCTGGGACAGGCAGCTCTCGCGGCGGACACCCATTCCCAGGCGACCGAGGCGGCGCTCGCCACGGCCGTGCGAACCCTGATGTGGGAGAGGGTCGGGGTGGTGCGCGACGGCCAGGGGCTGACCGAGGCCGTGGCGACGCTCGACCGGCTGGCCGAAACGCATCCCGAAGTGACGGGCGAGGCGCGGAACCTCCTCTGGGCCGGGCGCCTGGTGGCCACGGCGGCCCTCGCCCGGCGGGAGAGCCGGGGCGGCCACTACCGATCGGACTATCCGGAGGCCAATCCGGTCTGGCAGCGGCACCTGGCCCTCTCCGCGGCTCCCGACGGGGAGATCCGCATCCAGTCGCGCCCCCTCCCCTCTCAGGCGCCGGCTCTCCTGGCCGCCGCGGCGGGCACCTCGCGATGAGCGGGGATTTGCCGGCAGTGCGCCTGCCCGCGCTCTATCCTCTGCTCTACGAGCCGCTCCTCCGCCAGGCCTTGGCCGAGGACCTGGGCCGGGCGGGCGACCTGACGAGCGACGCCATCCTGCCCGACGACCTCATCGCCACGGCCCGGATCGTCGCCCGCGCCCCCGGCCGGGTGGCGGGGCTCACCGCGGCGACCGCCGCCTTCGGACTCCTCGACTCGCGCCTCGCGGTCACCCTGAACTACCCGGGACGGCGCCGACGCCGCGGCCGGGGAGACTCTCGCCACGATCTCCGGCCCCGCCCGCTCGCTCCTCTCGGCCGAGCGCACGGCGCTCAACCTCTTGGGCCGCCTCTGCGGCATCGCCACTACCACCCGCGATCTGGTCGCCGCCGTCTCTCCCTACGGCGCGAAGATCGTCTGCACCCGGAAGACCACCCCCGGTCTGCGGGCCCTGGAGAAATACGCGGTCCGCGCTGGCGGCGGCAGCAATCACCGTTTCGGCCTGGACGACGCCGTCCTCATCAAGGACAACCACCGGGCCCTCGCGGGGGGATTGAGGACCGCCGTCTCAAGAGCGCGGGCCGGGGTGGGGCACCTGGTGAAGATCGAGGTCGAGGTGGACACCCTGGAGGAGTTGGAGGAGGCCCTGGAGATGGGAGTGGACGCCGTGCTGCTCGACAACATGTCGATCGAGACCCTCAAGCAGGCGGTGGGGATGGCTCGCGGCCGGGCGATCACCGAGGCTTCGGGGGGGATCACCCCGAAGACCGCGCCGGCCATCGCGGCGACGGGGGTGGACCTCCTCTCGGTGGGTTGGATCACGCACAGCGCCCCGGCGTTGGACGTGGCGCTCGACGTCGAAACCTTAAAGGCCTAGGGCCCCGCTCTAAGGCCCGAAGTTGCACAGGTCGTCCACCCGCAGCGCCCCATGCCCGGCGTTGAACCTCCCGCCGGAGGAGAGCATCACCGAGACCCAGGCCTGGGCGTGAGTACCGTCCTTGTGCCAGAGATCGAGCATCAGCCAGCCCTGGCTCGTCGGGGCGGGGACGGCGGGGCTCCCCACGTGGACCCGCTGGGTGGCGAGAGGAAAAGCGTTGCTGTTGCCGACCTGGGTAGCGTTCTCCTCTTCGTCGAAGGCGACGAGCTGATACTCGCCCAGGGGCGCCCAGCCGGGTCCCTTGGCGCAGGAGGAGGGGGCCACGGCGCCGTCGCGGTTGTCGCGCCAGACGACTAAGTCGGTGCTGCTCTTCAAGCTGCCGCCGTCGCTGTAACGGGTGTAATAGAGACTCGAGAGCGGCATGCGGTCGTCGCGCCCGGTGAAACCGACGTAGCGGCCATAGAAGGTGTAGGAGCCGTCAGTGAAGAAGTCGGGGTCGGCGACGATGGCGACCGCGGTCTGGCTGTCCGAGCGGCCGGTCTTCGGGTCCATGTAGTAGTAGTCGCCCCAGAGGACGTTGTCGTCGCTCGCGAGCCCGGTCCCGCCGTGGGCGAAGTAGGTGGGGTCGGCCGGGGTGTTCTCGGTCCGGCCGACGGTCGTCGCCGTGCAGTGGTTGACCTCGTCGACGGTGATGTAGCCGGTGGCGATCCCCGGCCCGCCCTCGGCGCTCCCGGCGCAACTGGCGCCGGCACCCTTGCCGCCGCCCGGCAGCGGCTGGCCGGTGTGGGCGGCGCGCAGGTAGGTGCGTTCGGCCGCCCGCAGCGTCGAGCGGGGGCTGGCGCAGGCGGCCTCCGGCACCGCCGTCGAGAACTGCCCCTGATGACTCTGGTCGGAGCCGGTCGAGGGCAGGGAGCCGGTCAAGAGATTCCGCACGTTGAGCGTCTGCACGTCGTAGCCGGTCAGGTAGATGTCGAAGGCGAGGGTCGGAACCCCCCAATCGGTCCACAGCACCACCCGCGCCAGGGCCGGTTTGGCCGAGGCGTTGTTGATCGCGACCAAGGTAGTCTCGCCAGCGGGGTTGTTGAGATCGGCCCGAAAGTAGGGGAGGAGGAGAGTGGCGGCCGGCTGGTTGCCCAAACGGCAGTTGCCGGACATGACCCCTGCCGTCACCGGGACGGCCGGGGTGGCGAGGGCCGCCGTCATCAGGGCTACTCCGGTCCACTTGAAGCTCGTATACGACCTACGGCTAGGCTCCATGGCTTGCCTCCTGTCAGACACACCGCGAGCCGACTCCGCTACACTAGGAGCATGAGCGAGACTCTGATTCAGCTCGGGCGTGGTAATCGGTCCGAGGCTACAGACCACCTAAAACGTCGAGAACCCCGTCCAGAGTGGCTGCGGATCAAACTCGCCACCCCGGCTCAGTACCACAAGGTCCGCGGCCTCGTCGAAAACCTGAATCTGCATACAGTGTGCCAGGAGGCGAGGTGCCCCAATATTTATGAATGCTGGGGCGAGCACGGCACCGCCACTTTCATGATCCTGGGCGACGTCTGCACCCGGCGCTGCGGCTTCTGCGCCGTCACCTCCGGCCGGCCGCAAGCGGGGGTCGACGCCGACGAGCCCGCCCACCTGGCCGAGGCGGTCGCCACCATGGGTCTGAAGCACGCGGTGATCACCTCGGTCGACCGCGACGATCTCCCGGACGGCGGGGCCCGTCACTGGGCGCGGGTGATCGAGGCGGTCCACCGGCAGAGCCCGGGGACGGCGGTCGAGGTGCTCACCCCCGACTTCCGCGGCGTCCCCGAGGCCCTAGACGTTGTGCTCGCGGCGGGTCCGGAGGTCTTCTCGCACAACGTCGAGACCGTCCCCCGGCTCTACCGCCAGGCGCGGCCCGGGAGCCGCTACGACCGCAGTCTCGGTCTCCTCGCCGCGGCAGCGGCGCGGCGCGAAGCGGAGTCCTACGCCGGCCGGGTGAAGACCGGGATCATGCTCGGCCTGGGCGAAACCCCGGACGAGGTCCGGCAGACGATGGCGGAGATCCGCGCCGCCGGGGTCGAGATCATGACCCTCGGGCAGTATCTCCAGCCCACCCCCAGGCACCTGCCGGTCGACCGCTTCGTCCACCCCGACGAGTTCCGGGACTATCGCGACTACGCCCTCTCGCTGGGGTTTGCCCACTGTGAGTCGGGCCCTCTCGTGCGGAGCAGCTACCACGCCCACGAGCACGTCCGGTGAGGGTACAGGGTCCGTTTGAACCTACGGGCGGGCTCCTTCGGGCGCTTCGCGCAGCCAGTCGCCCGTCCTGATTCAAACGGACCCAGCACCTAAGGTGAGGGGTCGGGCAGGCCCTCCTGTCCCGTTTCCTTTCCCCCACCGCACATTGCTCCATGAAAGGCGGTGAAGCCCAGCACGCGCGGTGCCGCTTAGACCCTTCCCAGGTCTTGGCGTCATCACACTCGGCGGAGGGATGGCCCGCTCCTCCGCAGCGCCGCTCTCCTGGGCGGAATCGATGGCTGAAACCGCGCTACCGAGCACCATGTACGAGGTCCTGGAGATCGACCGGAGCCGTGCCGCGGGGAACTTCCCGAGGGGCGGCCCCGCGATCTCGGCCGCGCCTCTGCGCGGCGAGGGAGGGCGCTGGGAAACCTCCGGATTCGGGGGGATGCTGGGCCGCGCGCCGGCCATGCAGGAGCTCTTTCGCCGCCTGGAGAAGGCCAGCCACAGCCTGAGCCCGGTGCTGATCGAGGGTGAGACCGGGGCGGGCAAGCGGCTCACCGCCTGCACCCTCCACGCCCTCGGCTCCGGTGCCGCCGGGCCGTTCGTCGCCATCGACGCGGCGAGCCTCGAAGGACGGCACAGCGTTCTCACGACCCTCCTGTCCGAGGGGCACGAGCGCGGCGGAACCCTGTTCATCGACGAGGTCTCCGATCTGCCGGCCGAGACCCAGCGCGAGCTCTGGCGCCTGCTCGAAGCGGCGCGGCGCCGGCCTCTCGCCCTCTCGCCGCGCTCGACGATGCGGATCGTCTGCTCGACGAGCCGCGATCTGCGCTCCGAGGTCGATCGCGGCAACCTGCGCGAGGACCTCCACTCGCGGCTCCGCGGCTTCGTCCTGCCGGTACCCAGCCTGCGCGAGCGGCGGGAGGACCTGCCGCTCCTCTTGAATCACTTCCTCGCCGAGCTCTCCCGGGTTCATGGCAAGCGGCCCGCTGGCCTCTGCCCGGAGACCCTCGATCTGCTTCTCGCCCATTCCTGGGAGGGCAACGTCCGCGAGTTGCATGGCGAAGTCGAGAGGGCGGTGATCCTCACCCCCGACGGTGTCGCCATCGAGCCCCGGGTGCTCTCCCCGGATCTCCTGCCGAGCGGGACGCCGAGCGCCGGGCAGATCACCTCCAGCTTGAAGCAGCGCTCGCGGGCGCTGGAGAAGAAGATGCTGGCCGAAACCCTCGCTCGCCACCGCTGGAATGTCGCGGCGACCGCCCGCGAGCTGGGGATCAGCCGGGTGGGATTGAGCAAGAAGCTGCGCACCCTGGAGCTCAAGCGGCCTCCCCGCCCGCCCCGCTCCGCTCGCCCGCCGGGACCACCGAGGAGCTAGGCTGGGCATGAGCAGACTTTTCGCGTACACTTTGAAGATTCCTTAGATACCGTGGTAGCACGCTGCCCTTTTGAGGGGTAGCGCCAAACTCGCCAAAGGAGAGAACATGTCGAATCGAATCCGGCGGACCGCAGCAGGGGTTGGCCTCGTCCTCTGCCTCGCGCTGTTCACGACTCCGGCCGCCCAGGCGGCGACGCATCGCCACACGGCTCGGGCGGAGAGCCATCCGAGTCTGCTGTCCGCCCTGTGGAGCTACATTGTGGGCAACAACCCTTACGGCCCCAGGCCGACCCAGGGCCCGACCGTGGACCCGAACGGCATCTCCTGACTCCGGGCTGGACAGGGATGGTATACGCTGCTAGACTTAGATCAACTGTTTGAGTAAAAGTGTAGGTTGGAGGTCCGCCGTGAGCCGAGGAATTCGGTGCACGGAGCCCCCGTTCTCAGAGGGGATGGACCGGTTTCGCTCGCCCGGCGGGGTGCTGGACGCTCCGCTTCGGTCATGGAGGTGTGACGATGTTTGAGGCTCATCCCAACCGCGAAGAGCTCGAAGGCTTCATGCTGGGCGACCTGCCGCCCGAGTCGACGAAACGCGTTCTCCGTCACCTCCTTGCGGATTGCGAGCGCTGCCAGGAATCGACGGCCCTGATGTGGGACGTCGGCGCGAGCTCGACTCCCGAGCAGCCGTTCTCGGCTCCAGCCTCAGCCACTGTCGCTAACGAGCTCGCCGAGGCGGTGGGCCGTTTCGACTACGACTGGGCCTTGGAACGGGTCTTCAATCGCGTGCGGCAGGTCAACACCTCTCTCCAGGCGGAGCGGGCGGAGGCCCAGGCGCTGTTCGCCGACCTCCTCCGCCACCCGGCGGAGCGGCGCCTGATGATGGTGCAGAACAGCGCGCGATTCAAGAATTGGGGTCTCTGCGAGCTGATCCTCCAGAGCCCCGGCGAGGCCGCCCGTTGGGAGCCGCGCGAGTCTCGAGAGCTGGCCGAGCTGGCGGTCACCGTGGCCGAGAGCCTGAGCCCGATGGTCTACAGCCCCGGCCTCGTCCAGGACCTGAAAGCTCGGGCCTGGGCCCATCTCGGCAACGCCCACCGGGTGCTCTCGGACTTCCGTTCCGCCGAGCAGTGCTTCCAGGTTGCCGAGTCCCACCTCGCACGCGGCACCGGCGACCGGCTGGAGCGGGCTCGCCTCCTGGATCTCAAGGCCTCGCTGCGCAACTATCAGGGGCGGAGCGAAGAGGCGACCAGCCTGCTCAACCGGGCGATCGCCATCTACCAGCGCTCCGGGCAGCGCCACCTCCTCGGCCGCGCTCTCCTCAACAAGGGGCACGTCACCATGTGGGCGGGCGACCTCGAAACCGCCATCGCCCTCCTGCGCCAGGGCCTGGCCCTGGTGGACGGCGAGCGCGACGCGAAGCTCCTCGTCACCTCGCATCACAACCTGGCCTATGTCTTGAACGAGCTCGGCCAGCACCGCGAGGCTCTGGCCATCGTCTCCCGCACCCGCCAGCTCTATCTGGAGGTGGGGGATCGCCTGAACCTCCTGCGGCTCGAGTTCCTCGAAGGCCAGATCGCCATGGCGCTCGGACGCTTGGAGCAGGCCGAGGGGATCTTCCGTGAGGTGCGCCGGAGCTTCGGCGAGAAGGAGATGGCCTTCGACGCGGCACTCGCCACCCTCGACCTGGCCGGGGTCTACGCTCGTCAGGGGCGATCCGCCGAGATGCAGGGGCTGGCCCAGGAGATGCTCCCGATCTTCAAGTCGCGCGAGCTGCACCGCGAGGCCATCGCCGCCCTCATCATGTTCCAGCAGGCGGCCGAGAAGAACTCCGTCACCTTGAGCCTCATCCAGGAGGTGACGAGCTGTCTGCAGAAGGCCCGTCGCCAGGCGGCCGGCGAGCCGGCGTTCTAGGTTCCGATTCGAGCGTTCGAGAAGAAGGGCGATCCGCGGATCGCCCTTTTTCATTCGACATCCTTTGCGCCCAGGCGGCCGAACCGATAGAATCGGGCGACCCCACGGCCGGTCGGCCCTCGGGGTTCCCAACCACGGAAGCACAGCTGCCAGGGGCCCCCATGCCTGAGACGACCTCCTCCCCATCCTCCCGACACCGCCCTCTTGATCCGCCCCGTCGACGAGCTGGACATCGACTCGATCGTCGCGATCGACGAGAAGATCAGCGGCCGGTACCGGCCGGAAGTTTGGGAGCGGCGGATCGGTTACCACTTGAGGCGGGACCCCGAGGCTTCGGTCGTCGCCGAGAGCGGGGGAAAGATCGTCGGCTTCATGCTCGGCGAGGTCCGCTCCGGCGAGTTCGGTCTCGACGAGCCGACCGGGTGGATCGAGGTGCTGGGGGTCGACCCGGGAGAGCGCGGCCAGGCGATCGGCCGGCGGATGGCGGAGGCGGTGCTGGCGCATTTCAAGAGCCAGGGGGCGACTTCGGTCCGTACTCTGGTGGACGAGGAGATGGGGGAGATCGCCGGCTTCTTCGTCTCCCTGGGGTTCGCTCCCTCGTCCCTGCGCCCGTTCGCCAAGCCCCTGTGATTCGTAGCGAGGAGGAGAGATGAGCGTCAGAACGGCCCACTTACCGCAAAGGTTCCACGCCGCCGTCGAGCGGTGGCGCGACACATATCTTCAGGACTACGACTTCCTGATGGACAACTGGGAGAAGCACTTCCCCGACGAGCCCCGGTTCGAGCTCTGCGCCTTCCGCGAGCTCGGCATGTGCACCGAGATCGAGTGCGGCGAGCTCAAGGGGAAGCCCAAGTACCAGCGCGCCCACGAGATGCAACCCGAGCAGGCGCATCACGTCTTCTCCGCCATCAAGGCCCAGGCCTCGACCGAGTTCGGCTCCATCCAGCAGCACCGCCTGACCCTCGCCCGCGCCCAGGACGAGGAGGAGCAGTTCTGGGTCCTCCGCATGATGGCAGAGGAGCTGCGCCACGGCTACCAGATGCTCCACCTCCTGGCGGAGGACGACTGGAGCTCGGTCAGCCCGGAGTCGGGGACCGACATCGTCGAGGGCATCCTTTCGATGAACACCGGCTCCCACCTTCTGGGCGCCTTCAACATCGACTTCGACTCCTTCGTCGACAACGTCGTCTTCTGCGCCCTGATCGACCGGGTGGGCAAGTTCCAGCTCGGCATGCAGAAGATCTCCGCCTACCAGCCGATGGCCGAGAGCATGCCGAAGATGCTCCGCGAAGAGGCTTTCCACCTCGCCGCCGGGGTGGTCCCCATGCGGCGCTGGATTCAGGGGGCGGCGAAGGGTGAGGTCTACGTGACCGTCGACATGCTGCAGCGGGCGCTCAACAAGTGGCTGCCGCGCGGTCTCGAGATGTTCGGCGACGAGCGCGGCGGCGGCACCAACGTCCGCTACGGTTTGAAACCATTGAAGAACGCCGAGGCGCAGCGCCTCTACTACGAGGAGGTGGGGAAGGTGGTGCGCGACCTGAACCTGCGCTACCTCAGGGCGCGCCTCCCCGAGCTCGGGCGCCCCCAGGCCGAGGCGCTCCTCGACCAGATCCTGGCCGACGGCGACACCCGCCAGGGCGTCCGCTCCGAGGATCTCCTGCACATGCCGCACCCCGACTTCTTCCGCCGCCGCGGCGTCCCTGCCTTCACCATGGTGGGAACGGGAGGCGAGATCTACACCGACTACTCCCTGTACCTGAAACACCTGGCCGCCACCCTTCCCGAGTCCTACCTGGCGAACCGGGACTTCCGCGACTATGCCGAGTCCCTGGGGAAGGTCACGCGCGGCGAGATCGACATCGCCGCCGCGACCAGCCGGATGCCGGCGCTCCGCCAGGTGGGGGGCGCGTGCTCCTGCTCGAAGTCGGTTCGCTGGATCTATGACGAGGCGGCTGTTGGCACGGTGACGCCGAAGCCGGTCGAGGTGCTGGTCTCCGCCGGCCAGCCGGCGGCCTGAGCCGCGAACGGACCAGGACCAAGAGTTCAAGCTTCCATCCGACCGTGATCGCCCCGATCAGAGAGGGCCTGCGATGAGTGTGTTCAACCGCCTGCTGGTGACCACCCTGCCGCTCGTGCCCCGGGCCCTCGTCGGCCGGGTGGCGTCCCGCTACGTGGCGGGGGAGACCCTGGAAGACGCGCTCACCACGGTGCGGTCGTTGAACGCCAAGGGCGCCATGGCCACCATCGACCTCCTGGGGGAGGAGGTCGCCGAGCGCGAGAAGGCCCTGGCGGCGGTCGAGGAGTACCTCCGGGTGTTCGCGGTGATCGACCGCGAGAAGCTCGACTCCAACGTCTCGATCAAGCTCACCCTCTTGGGGTTGAAGATCGATGAGGGCTTCTGCCGCGACAACGTCGACCGGATCGCCGCCGCCGCCGCCGCGCACGGCAATTTCGTGCGCATCGACATGGAGGACCACACGGCGACCGATCCCACCCTCCGCATCTACCAGGAGCTGCAAGCGCGCCACGGCAACCTCGGTGTCGTCCTCCAGGCCTACATGCGCCGGACCCTGGCCGATATCGCGGCCCTGCCGCGGGAGCGGGCGAGCGTGCGGATCTGCAAGGGGATCTACGTCGAGCCGCGGGAGATCGCCTGGAAGGGCTACGAGACGGTGCGGGCGAGCTACGTTCAGGCGCTCGAGAAGATGATCACCCAGGGGGTCTACCCGGCCATCGCCACCCACGACGAGTACCTGGTCTGCCGGGCGGTGGGGCTGATCGAGAAGTATGGCCTGCGGCGTGAGGCGTACGAGTTCCAGATGCTCCTCGGGGTGGACGAGGAGCTCCGCCGCATCCTGATCGCCGCCGGCCACCGCCTGCGGGTCTACGTCCCCTACGGCCGCGACTGGTATCCCTACTCGATCCGCCGCCTGCGCGAGAACCCCGAGGTCGCCCGCCATGTCCTCCGTGCCACGCTGGCGGGGAAGTAGAGGCTCCGGCCAGGAGCATTCCTTCTCTATGGTAGAATGTGCAACATCCTAAGTAGCTGAGCCCAGACCGCCTACACCTCGCGATGGACGATCCGAAGCAGCGCGAACCGTTCCAGCGGTTCCCCCGTGACTCCGACACCGACAGCCTCGAGCTGGCCGCGCTCCACGAGAGCGGTCTGACCCAGACTTTCGAGAGCGCCAACCTGGAGGCCGGCGGCCACCTGGCCGAGGCCGAGGTCGAGGCCGACATCATCCTCATCGCCCACCCCGACAGCCAGCGGCTGGGCTCGCGCTATCGCCTCTCCCCGGGCTCGAACCTGGAGATCGGGCGCTCGGCCGCGGTCGGCATCAGTCTGCCGGAGGTGAAGTCGATCTCGCGCAAGCACGCCCGCCTGCGCTACGTCGGGCGTCACGTCACGGTGGAGGACCTGGGAAGCACCAATGGTACCTACGTCAACGGGATGCCGGTCAAGGGCCGGGCTACACTCCGGAGCGGCGACCGCTTCCAGACCGCCGCCGTGCACTTCAAGTTTCTCCACGAGCAGGACGTCGAGAGCGCCTATCACCTCGCCATCTACGAGCTGGTGGCGCGGGACGGGCTGACCGAGATCTACAACAAGCGCAAGTTCGACGAAGAGTTCCAGCGCGAGCTCTCGCGCGCCGTCCGCCACGACCGGCCGCTCGCGCTCATCATGTTCGACCTGGACGACTTCAAGCGGATCAACGACACCTATGGCCATCTCTGCGGCGACTTCGTCCTCAAGCAGGTGGCCTCGGCGGCCCGCGACCTGCTGCGCCCGGAGCAGGTGTTCGCACGGGTGGGGGGGGACGAGTTCGTCATCCTCTCGCCGGAGACCAACGGCGCCGGGGCGGAGTCCCTGGCGCAGAAGATCCGCGAGCGCATCCTCTCGCTCGACTATCACTACGGCGAGATCCCCATCGCCATCACCTGCTCGTTCGGGGTCGCCGAGCTCGGCCCCGAGATGTCCCTTCCCCAGGATCTCTACCAGGCGGTCGACCACGCCCTCTTCCAGAGCAAGCGAGGCGGCCGGAACCGCGTCGCGTTGAACGCGGTCCCAGTGCCGCCAGCGCCAGTGCCGCCAGTGCCGCCAGCCCCGGCGACGCCGACGAAGAACAGCGGGTAGGGGCAGGCCGAGCCTGCCCCGAGAGCACTTCTACCGCCCGTCTACCGCCCGGCCGCCTCCGTGCCGTTCCCCAGGAGGTACCTCCGCATGAACTCCAGGAGCACCTCCCGCAGGTAGTCGACGTTCTCCTTCTTCTGGAAGCCGTGCCCCTCGTTCTTCGCCACCACATACCAGGTGGGAACGCCCTTCGCCGAGACCTCCTTGACGATGTTGTCGGACTCGGAGAGCGGCACCCGAGGATCGTTCGCCCCCTGGGCCACGAGGAGCGGCTTGGTGATCCGGTCGGCGTGACGGGCCGGGGCGATCCCCTCCAGGAAGGCGGCCATCTTGGGGTCGCGCTCGTCGCCGTACTCGACCCGGCGGAGGTCGCGGCGGTACTCCTGGGTATTCTTGAGGAAAGTGACGAAGTTGCTGATCCCCACCACCTCGTAGCCGCAGCGCAGGCGGTCGCTGTAGTGGACGAGTACGGCGAGCGACATGTAGCCGCCGTAGGAGCCGCCGCCCACCATCACCCGTGAGGCGTCGAGGTCGGGCTGTCTGGCGATCCAGTCCAAGAGGGCGCCGATGTCCTTGACCGTGTCCTCCCGTTTCTCACCGTTGTCGAGCTTCAGGTAGCTCTTGCCGTACCCCTCCGAGCCGCGCACGTTGGGTTGAATGAGAACGACTCCGAGCTCGCTCACCATGTAGTTGTTGCTGCCCAGGAAGCCCGGGCGGACCTGGGCCTCCGGGCCGCCGTGGATGTCGATGTAAACCGGCCGCTTGCCGGGGAAGCGGTCGCCCGGCGGCCGGTAGACGAAAGCCGGAATGGTGCGCTGGGCGCCGTTGTCTCCGCGGTCGAAGGTGGGGTAGCGGACGAGCTGAGGCAGGGCCAGGCTGGCAACCGGCAGGCCGCCCGCTTCGCTCGCCGTCCAGCGCTCCAGCCGGCCGCTGTCGGGATCGAAGCTGTAGACGTCGGCGGGCGAGCGTGCCCAGGAGACCTGGAAGGCGATCTCGTGGCTCCCCGGGCGGAAGGTGAGGCCCCCGGCGACCCCCGCCGGAAGCTCGGGGACGCGCACGGCCTTGGCGGTCGCCGTATGGACGACGTGGAGCTTCGAGAAGCCGTCCTCGTTGGTGAAGAAGGCGAGGAGGCTGCCGTCCCGGGAGAGATCGAAGTCCTCGACATCCCAGGGGATGTCGCCGGAGAGCACCGTCGCCTTACCGCCACCACCGAGATCGAGGCGGACGAGGCGGCGGAACTCGCCGTCCCGGTCGGAGGCGGTATAGACCGAGTTGCCGTCCTTCGCCCAGCGACCGCCGGAGTAGAGCACCGTCGGGCCGTTCCCGACTTTCGGGGTGATCGCATGGACCTCGCCGGTCGCCACGTCCACCCAGTGGAGGTAGGCCTCGTTGGCCGAGACGTACTCGCCGAGGAGCAGTTTGCGGTCGTCCGGGCTCCAGTCGAGCGGCGACCAGTTGCCCTTGACCTCCAGCAGGCGCCGCTCACTACCGGTGGCATCAGGCTCGGCGATGTAGATGTCGGAGTCGCGGCCGTTCCGGACGTTGCTCGTGTAGACGAGAAGCTTGCCGGAGTGCGACCAGCGGGGCTCCAGGTAGCGGTGGGTACCGTCGCTCAAGCGGCGGGAGCGGCCGGTCTTGCGGTCCAGCAGATAGAGCTGGAAGTTCTCGCTCCCCCCCACATCCGAGCCGAAGACCACCTGGTCGGGACGGCCCGGGCGGTAGCGGCCGTCGTCCACCCGCTCCGGGAAGAAGGTGACCTGCGTCCGCGCGCCTAAGGGGAGCGCCACCTCGTGCAGCTGGACGGTGTTGGCGAAACGGGTGCGGATGAGCATCCGGCGCTCCGTCGGGTGCCAGTCGGCGAAGGCGGCGGTGCGGATGTTCTCGTAGGGCAGGAGGTCCTCGATCGGATGGATCGGGGGGACGTTCTGGGCGACCACGCTCTCCGGCACCGGGACGGTGCCGGGGGCGGTCGGGTGGGGCTGGGGATTGGCGGGATTGGCTGCATTGGCGGCATGCGGCGGGCCCGCCAGCGCGGTCGCGACGAGCAGCGAGAGGGCGATTCCTCGGTTCATGGGGTCTCCGGAGAGCTTGCCGCGGGCCTTGACGGCTCCGCGGGATCGAGATCGTAGGATATCCTGGGCCGTGCTTCGCGAGCTCCACGTCAAGAACCTCGCCGTCCTGGCCGCCGCCGCGATCGAGCTCGGTCCGGGCTTGAACATCCTCTCCGGCGAGACCGGGGCCGGCAAGTCGATCGTCGTCGACTCGCTCGCCCTCCTCTCCGGCGTCCGCGCCACGGCCGACCTGATCCGCACCGGTGCCGACGTGCTGACCGTCTCCGGCGTCTTCTCGCTCGGGGGTCCGGAATCGCAGGGGGTGCGCGGGGCGCTCGAAGCGGCCGGAATCGAGCTGGACGCCATGGGCGGGGGCTCGGGAGGGGAAGCCGAGGTCCTCGTCCGGCGGGAGATCGCGCGGAGCGGCCGGAACCGGGTGTTCGTCAACGATCAGCCGGCGACCCTCCGACTCTTGGCCGAGCTCGCCCCCCATCTTCTCCGTATCCACGGTCAGCGCGAGGAGTTGGGTCTGGTCGACCCCGAGCTGCAGCGGATCTGGCTCGACAAGAGCGGCGGCGCCGAGGCCGAGCGGCGGACCGCCGAGGTCGCCGCTGCCTTCGCCGAGCACGCCCGCCTGGCGGCCCGGCTGGAGCTCCAGGCCGGCGGCGAGCGGATGCGGCGCGAGCGCCTGGACCTCCTGCGCTTCGAGCTCGCCGAGATCGACGCCGCGGGTCTCGTGGCGGGCGAGGAGGCCACCCTCCGCGCCGAGCGCGACGTCCTCCGCCACGCCGAGGCGATCACCCACGCCCTGGGTACCGCTTTCGCCCTCCTCTCCGAAGAGGAGGGGGCGGCGGTCGACCGGCTGGCGCAGAGCCGCTCGCTCCTCGAAGAGATCGAGGAGTGGGAGCCGCAGGCGGCGGAGTGGCGGACCGAAGTGGAGGAGCTGCGCATCCGTGCTGCCGAGGTCGCCCAGGGGCTGTCGCGGCGGCTCGACGCCCTGGAGGCCGACCCCGCCCGGTTGGACGCCGTCGAGGCGCGGCTCGCCTCAGTCGAGCGGCTCTGCCGCAAATATGGGGGCGGGAATCCGACGACCACCGAGGTGCTGGCGAGGCGGGCGGAGAGGGCGGCCGAGCTCGACGAGCTCTTGGGAGACGGCGAGGACCGGAGCGAGCTCGAAGCGCGGGTGGCCGAGTCGCTCGCCCGCTACCGGGAGGCAGCCCTGGCGCTCTCCGCCCGCCGGTCGGCCTGGGGGGAGGCGCTGGTCGGTCGGATCGGCGCCGAGCTCAAGGATCTGGGGCTCGGCAAGGCGCGGCTCGCGGTCGGCCTCGAACGCCGGCGCCGCGCCGAGAGCCCCCTGGAGCTCGCCGGCGAGCGGATCGACTTCGGTCCCGCCGGCATCGACCAGGTGGTCTTCCTCTTCGCCCCCAACCCCGGCGAAGAGCCGCGGCCCCTGGCGAAGATCGCCTCGGGCGGCGAGCTGTCGCGCATCTACCTGGCCCTTCAGCTCGCCGCCCGTGGCGAGGGGGAGGCGGCCACCCTGGTCTTCGACGAGGTCGACGCCGGGGTGGGTGGGGCCGAGGCGGCTGCCCTGGGTAAGAAGCTGCAGCGCCTGGCCAAGGGCGGCCAGATCCTCGCCGTCACCCACCTGCCGCAGGTGGCGAGCCATGCCGACGTCCACTTCAAGATCAGCAAGAAGGTGAGGGAGGGGCGGACCCAGGTGGAGGTCGAGCCGCTCTCGCCCGCCACGCGGGTGGAAGAGGTGGCGCGCATGCTGGCCGGCAAGGAGATCACCGCCCTCTCCCTGTCGCATGCCGAGGAGCTCATCGCCGGCGCCGCCCGGGGTCGGAAGTGACTCCGTCGCCGGCCCCGGTCTGGCACTGGGGGGAGCCGGTCGCACCGCTCCGCGCCTGCCTCGCTCGCGGCGGCCTCCTCGCCATCCCTACCGAGTCGAGCTACGGCCTGGGCGCCGATCCCGGGAACCCTAAAGGGGTCGCAGCCGTTTATCGCTTGAAGGGGCGTACCGCGACCAAGCCCCTGCCGGTGGTCGTCTCCGGTCCAGGGCAGCTCGCAGGCTTGGGGATCGATCCCGACCTCCCTATACTGAAGTGGCTACGAGAGGGCTGGCCAGGTCCGTTGTCCGTGCTGCTCCCCACCGCTTCAGGCTTGCCGGCGGCGGCGGGCGCGGGATCGCTCGCCGTCCGCATTCCCGGGCATCCGCAGCTCCGCGGCCTTCTGGCCGCCCTGGAGCTGCCCCTGACGGCGACGAGCGCCAACCGGAGCGGCGGCGAGCCGATCGTCGACCCCGGCGAGCTCCCCGCGCTCCTCGCCGGGGAGGACGCGATGGTGGTCGACGACGGTCTCCTGCCGGGCGGACCGCCCTCGACCCTGGTCGAGTCGACCGCTTCGGGATGGCGCGTGCTCCGGCAGGGGAGCTTCGACGGGGAGCGTCTCGCCGCGCTCCTCGGCAGCTGGGGAGAGACCGCTGGGTGAACGGGGGAGCGAGTGAAGAAATCGGCGCCGATCTTTCCTTGTTGTAAAGGCATACGCAGATCTCGGAGCCACTTTCCGCTCCGTGGAAGTAGGGGAACCCCCATGAGACTCTCTCGTTCGAGGAGCGCCATCCTGGCCGGCCTGCTGCTCGCGGCGGTCCTTCCCGCCTGGGCGAACGCCGCGCCTCCGGCACCTCCCATCTCGCCCAATGCGCCAGATTCACCTCCTTCTCCCACTTCGCCCACGTCCCAAAAGTTGCCGAAATCGCCAGATTCGCCCAAGCCGGCGCCGATCCCCGGCCCATCGGCGGTCCCCGCCGCTCTCCCCACCATCGCGCTCGGCGAGGTGCGCCGTGGCCAGCGCGGCTACGGCCTCTCCGTCTTCTCCGGCCGGCAGCCGGAGCGCTTCGAGGTCGAGGTGGTCGGGATCATGCGCAATACGAGCCCGGACAACAGCTACATCCTCGCCCGCCTGACCGGTAAGGGGCTTGAGAAGAGCGGCGTCATCGCGGGGATGAGCGGCAGCCCGGTCTTCCTCGACGGGCGCCTGGCCGGGGCTGTGGCGTTCAGCTGGCCGTTCTCCCAGGAGGCGGTCGCCGGCATCACCCCGATCGAGACCATGCACCGGCTCTCCAACTCCGGGGCGGAGCCGATCACCTCGGCGCCCCCCCTGCCGCCGGTCGGGCTGTCGGACCTCCTCGCCGGCCGCATCCCCCAGGATCTTCTCGCTCGGCAGCTCGCTCTCCTCCACCCGCCGACGGCGGGCGGCGCCACGTCCAGCATCCAGTGGTCGACGGCCGGTTTCGGCGAGCGCTCGGTGGGGATGCTGCGCGAGGCCCTGGGCACCGTGGTGCCGGCCGGTCAGACGATGACCGGAGGAGCGGGGGGGAGTAGCAGGGAGAACCCCGGGGCGGGGGCCGAGATCATCCCCGGCGGCTCGGTGGCCGCGGTGCTCGTCGACGGGGACCTCAGCCTGGCGGCGACCGGGACCGTCACCGATCGGATCGGCGACCAGGTGTATGCCTTCGGTCACCCCTTCCTGGGCATCGGTCCCACCGGGGTGCCGATGGCGACCGCCGACATCGTGACCGTCCTCTCCTCCCAGTACTCTTCGTTCAAGATCGCCAACATCGGCGACGTGGTGGGTTCCTTCGAGCAGGACAGAAACGCCGGGATCGCCGGCCGGATCGGGGCGCATTCGCCCATGATCCCGATGACCGTGCGGGTCCGGGGGTTGCAGACGCACGAGTTCCACATGCGGCTCGCGAGCCTCCCCCAGATCATGCCGCTCCTGGTGGGGAGCGCGACCCTGGGGAGCCTCGAATCGGCGAGCTACACCGCCGGCCCGCAGGGGATCGACTTGAAGGCGCATTTCAAGATCGCCGGCCACGGCGATCTCAACATCGAGCAGACGTTCGACGGCGACAACGCGGGCTCGGCGAGCGCCGCGCACATGCTCGCCCTGGCCGCCTACCTCTCCCAGAACCCGCTCGAACGGGTGCGGATCGAAGCGGTCGACGTCGACATCGCTCAGGCGCGGGACCCGCGCGCGGCAACCCTGGTCGACGCGCACGCCGACCGGACCGAGGTACGCCCCGGCGAGCGGGTGAACTTGAATCTGGAGCTTTTGCCCTATCGTGGCAAACCGACGCGCCACTCCTTCTCGGTCGACCTGCCATCCGACCTGGCGCCCGGCAAGTATTCGCTCCTGATCGCCGATGGGGCGAGCGCGGACGCCGTACGCCTGTCGATCGAGCCGGTCGATCCGGTGACCTTCGACCAGGCTTTGACGCTCCTGCGCTCCTTCCACTCGCACCGCGAGGTCGTCGTGCTCGGGGTGGAGGGGGGAGCCGGCCTCTCGGTCGTCGGCGAAGCCATGCCCCGCCTGCCCGCCTCGGTCCGCTCCCTGTGGAGCGCGGCCGCCTCGGGCGGCGCGGTGCCGCTCCGCCTCGCCATCTCCAAGGCCTGGCGGGAGCCCATGCCGATCCCGGTCGAGGGGCTGGTGCGGGTCGATCTCGAAGTCCGGCGCCGCGAGTCGGCGGCCAACGATCCATCAGAGAGCCCGGGGACCCACCACCCGGGCAAAGAGGGGGTAGAGTGAGCGGTCGACTACGACGGGCCCGAATCGTTTTCACCTGGGGCGGCCTCGCCCTGTCTACCCTGCTCGCCATTCTTGCGACCTCTGCCACGCCGGCTGCCGCCACCCAGGTGCGGATCTTCCGCACCCAGACCCAGGCCGCCTTCTCGGCCGGCACCCTCTCCGGGGTGAGCCTCGACTCCCTGGGGAGGATCGAGCTCGCCCCGCGGGCGGAGCGGCTGGCCGCGATCACCGAGCCCTTTCTGCTCTCGGCCGCCGCCCGCGGCGCGGATTGGGTGGTGGGGACGGGGAACGGCGGCAAGGTGCTGGCGATCGACGGCAGGGGCAAGGTGAGCGAGCTCTTCGCCGCCCCCGAGCCCGAGATCTTCGCGCTCTGGGTGGACCCCGACGGCACGGTCTTCGCCGGCAGCTCCCCGCACGGCAAGGTCTACCGCATCCCGCCCGGCGGGACTGGCACCAAAGCCGCGGCCCAAGCCCCTGCCAAAGCCGAGGTCTACTACGATCCCGGCGAGACCTACATCTGGGCCCTCCGGCGCGCCAAGGACGGCGGGCTCCTCGTCGCCACCGGTACCCAGGGCAAGCTCTTTAGGGTTGACGGCAAGGGTCAGGGGAAGGTGATCTACGACAGCGACGACACCCACCTGCGTTCGCTCGACGTCCTGGAAGGCGGCGACGTGCTGATCGGCACCGCCGGCGAGGGCCTGGTCCTCCGCCTCGGCAGGGACGGCCAGGCGCGCACCCTCTTCGACGCCAAGGAGCCCGAGGTGGTGGCGATCACCACCGCTCCCGACGGCAACTCCTACGTCGCCGTCGTCGCCTCCGAGGCCAGCCTGACCGAGATGGCGAAGCCGGCGGCCGCCGGTGCCACCGGCGCTGCCGGGGGCAAGAAGGGGGCGAAAGGGGGCGCGAGCGGCGAGCCCACGGTGACGGTGACGGTCGAAGGGGAGGGGGGCGAGGCGGCGCCGGCCGCCGGCCACAAGGAGAGCGGGCCGAAGAGCGAGATTTTCCGCATCTCTCAAACCGGGGTGGTCGAAAAGATCTGGACCTTCAACGAGGACACCGTCTACTCGCTCCTCTGGCAGGGGGGCTCGCTCTGGGTGGGCACCGGGCTCGAGGGCAAGCTCTACCGCTACGAGAACAGCCAGATGCTGCTCGAAAAAGACGTTGACGAGCGGCAGATCGTCGCTCTCCTCCCCGGGGAGGCCGGCCCGGCCTTCGCCACCACCAATGGCGGCGCCCTCTATCGGATCACCGCCGGCCGTGAGGAGAAGGGCACCTACACGAGCGTCGCCCTGGACACCGGCCAGGTGGCCCGCTTCGGCGCCTTCCGCTGGCGCGGCGACGCTCCGGACGGCAGCTCGGTCCGCGTCTCGTTTCGGAGCGGGGTGAGCGCCGAGCCCGACAAGACCTGGTCGCCCTGGACCGCCCCCAAAGAGGGGGACGAGGTGTCGCTCGCCGAGCTGCCGCGCGGCCGCTACGTCCAGTGGCGCGCCGAGCTGCGCTCGGGATCGGGGGGCTCGCCGCGCCTCTACAACACCGAGCTCTCCTATCGCCAGGAGAACCTGGCGCCGCACGTCGACGGCCTCGCGGTCTTGGAGCCCGGCCAGATCCTCGTGCCGGCCGCCTTCAATCCCGGCAACCAGGTCTTCGAGCCGTCGCACCCCAATCGCGAGGGGATCTTCACCACCCTGGAGTCCACCAACCCGGACGACGGAGGGCGGGTCAAGCCGCTGTGGAAACGGGGCTACCGGGCCCTCCGCTGGTCCGCCTCCGACCCCAACGAGGACAAGCTCGTCTACTCGCTCTGGTTCCGTCCCGCCGAGCGTTCGGGGGAGTCGGCGCAGTGGCTGAAAGTCGTCGAGGATCTGGACGAGGACCACTACAACTTCGACGCCACGGTCCTGCCGGACGGGATCTACCGCTTCCGCCTCGTCGCCTCGGATCGCAAGTCGAACGATCCGCAGGACGCGAAGACCGCCGAGCAGACGAGCGAGCCGGTGGTGATCGACCAGACGCCGCCGGCCCTCCTCCAGGCCGAGGTCGGCGACGACAAGCGGCTCCACGTCATCGTCAAGGATGCCCTGTCGCCTATCCGTGAAGCGGTGGCGAGCGTCAACGCCACCGAGTGGAAGCCGGTCCAGGTGGCGGACGGCCTCTTGGACAGCAAGACCGAGACCCTCCTCCTCGATCCGGCGCCCAAAGGGGGCCTCCTCCTTCTGCGGGTGACCGACGCCGCATACAATGTCGTCACCTTCGACCTCTCGAACCGGCACTGACGCCCTGCCATGCCTAAAATGACCAAGCGGATCGCCGTCTACCCCGGCTCCTTCGACCCCATCCACAATGGGCACCTCGACATCATCGAGAGGTGCGGCAAGATCTTCGACGAGGTCCTGGTGGCCGTGCTGCGCAACGAGGAGAAGCGGCCGCTCTTTACCGTCGAGGAGCGGGTGGAGATCATCCGCGAGATGGTGGCCGGGCAGCCGAGCTGCCGGGTGGAGAGCTTCTCCGGCCTTCTCGTCGACTTCATGGAACGGGTGGGGGCGCGGGCGGTGGTGCGGGGGCTCCGCGCGGTCTCGGACTTCGAGTACGAGTTCCAGATGGCGCTCATGAATCGGCGCTTGAATCCGCGGGTCGAAACCGTCTTCATGATGCCCAAGGAGGACTACAGCTATCTGTCGAGCCGGCTCGTCAAGGAGGTCTACGGCCTGGGCGGCGACCTCTCCGGCCTGGTCCCCGGGCCGGTCCTCGAGCGGCTGCGCCAGCGCCTCCGCCCGACGGAGGTCGGCGCCGCCGGCTAGGGGGCTTGCTGATGAGCCTCGAACGCTTCGTCCTCCGCATGCCCAAGGTGGAGCTCCACGTCCACCTGGAGGGCGCCATGCGCCCCGCCGTCCTGCTCGAGCTGGCGCGGCGGAACGGCATCGACCTGCCGGCCCGGGACGAGGCCGGCCTCAAGCGCTGGTTTCGCTTCCGCGACTTCGAGCAGTTCGTGAAGATCTATCTCACCTGCTCCTCGGCGCTCCGGAATCCCGAGGACTTCGAGCTCCTCGCCCTCGACTTCCTCGCCGAGCAGGGCTATCAGAAGGTCGTCTACTGCGAGGTGCACTTCACGATCGGCACCCATGTCGCCGCCGGGCGGGACGGGGAGGCCATCCGGCAGGCGCTCGCTGCCGCCGCTGCCGAAGGCGAGCGTCGCTACGGGGTCGTGATGCGTCTCATCCCCGACATCGTGCGGAACGTCGGCCCCGCCCTGGCGGATACCACTCTCGAATGGGCCCTCGCCGGGCGGGACGCCGGGAAGGACAATGGGGTGGTGGCACTGGGGCTCTCCGGCAGCGAGGCGCGCTTCGGGAACGAGCCCTTCGAGCGGCACTTCCAGGCGGCGGAAGCGGCGGGGCTCCACCGGGTGGCCCACGCCGGCGAGCATGCCGGGCCGGAGTCGATCCGCTCGGCGCTTGACCTCTGCCACCCGGAGCGGATCGGCCACGGGGTGCGGGCGGTCGAGGACCCCGGGCTGGTCGCCGAGCTCGCCCGGCTGCAAATACCGCTCGAGGTCTGCCCGACCTCGAACGTTGCCCTCGGGGTCTACCCCACGCTCGCCGCCCATCCCTTCGACCGCCTGCGGAGCGCCGGGGTGCCGGTTTCGGTCAACACCGACGATCCGGCCTTCTTCGGCACCAACCTGACCCGTGAGTACCTGCATCTCCACGAGACCTTCGGCTACGGCCCCGCCGAGCTCGCCGGCCTCTCGCTCGCCGCTCTCCGCCAGTCCTTCCTCCCGGCGGAGCGGAAAGCGGCCCTGGAGACGGAGTTCCGCGCCCGCTTCGCGAGCCTCGGAGAGGACATCCTCGGAACCCCCGCTCTACCGGCGTAATCCTCGTACCATGGCCTGGGACGAGGAAGAGATTCGGCGCCTGATCGAAGCGATCCAGGACGGAAACCGGCGAGAGGAGAACGCTCGCCGTCTCTTGCGTCTCTTCTACCCGCGGCTTTTTTCCCGCTTCCGGCGGCTCGGCTGGTCGCAAGAGGACAGCGAGGATCTCACCCAAGAGTCGCTCCTTGGTGTCTTTAAGGGTATCGAAGCTTTCCGCTTTGATTCGAAATGCGAGACATGGCTGCTTCAGATCGCTCGTCACGCCCACGCCAATTTCCTGCGCAGCCGGAGCGCCCAAAAACGTGGAAACAGGAAAGAAGAATCTCTGGAGTCCCTTTTGGAGAACGATCCCGGGCGTCTGGGGGAGACCTTGGGCCGCCCTCCGGGCCAATTCGATCGGTTGATCGATCGGGAGCGCTTGGCGCAGATCGAATCCGTAGTCGCGGCCATGCCCGAGCAGATGCGCACCTGTTTCGGATTACGCCATAACCACGGCTATAAATATCGCGAGATCGCCGTCCTGATGAGAGTCTCCATCCAGACCGTGCGAGCTCACCTTCACCAGGCGAGGGAGCGGCTGAAGCGGGAGCTCGCGGTCGATCTCGGCGAGGAGTCGGAGGACTAGGCGGTATGGCAGACGATCGAGAGCTCGTGATCCACGCGCTTCGCCAGCTGGCCGAAGCGGCACGCCAGGGGCAGGATCCAGACGCCCACCCCTCAGTCGAGGAGATCATCGCCTACCACGCGGGCGAGCTCTCGGAAGAGCAGGGCCGGGCGCTCCGGCAGCACCTTTTGCTGTGCAAAGATTGCCCGGACCTCATCCTCGCACTGGACGGGTTCGCCAAGCTCCCGGACGGCGACGCCGAGGTGACGCCCGCCGCCATGGACTCCGCCTGGGAGGGGGTGCGGCAGCAGTTGGCGCGAGAGGGTTGGTTCCAGGGCGGGAAGGGGAAGGTCGCCCCCTCCCGGCGCTCGTCGCCGATCCCCCGCCACCTCCTTGCCGCCGCGGCGATCGTCCTCGTCGCCTGCCTGGGCTTTTTCCTGCTGAGGAACGATCGGCAGCTGCGGAGGGTCGAGCAACCGTCGCCGGGGCTACCGCAGTGGGAAGTGCCCCCGGCGGCCCGCGGCGACGATGTCGAAACAATCGATCAGGGTCCCTCCCCGCACGGTTTCCTCCTGGTGGCGAACCCGGTGGGGAAGTGGTCTTCCGCGGAGTATCAGGTCCAGCTACTGAGGCCCGGGGGGGAGGAGCTCTGGGCCGGTCGTTGGCGGCCGAAGTCCCCCTCCTCTGCCTTCTTTTTAGAAGTGCCGCCCGGCCTGCTCGCTCCCGGCGAGTATCGTCTCCGTTTCGCCGGCCCCCAGGGTAGCGCGGAGCCGCCCGAAGTGCGCCGTTTCCAGCTCGCCTTGCGCTGAGTTGGCAGTTCCCGCTCCATCGCGCATACAATAGAGCCTTCCTTCTTCTTCGAATCGTTCGGTCGGCCGGAGGCGCCTGCCTCCACCTTGAGGATCGGCCGTGGGTCGTCGTGCCGCAGGCGGACCTTCCCTTTACGGAGGATGTGTCCATGCCCCCACTACCACGGCGGCTCCTCGTCTGCCTGGGCCTTCTCGCCGGCTGCGCGGGGAGCGCGCTCGGCCTCGCTTCCCCACGGGACCTTGCGGCGAGCGAAGAGACGCGTAGCCGGAACCTGCTCGACGCCATTACCGGGGGGCGGGAGGCCCCGACTCTGTCGCTCGCGGGGATCGAGCGCCAGCTCCCCGCAGGGACCCTCCTCCTCGAATACTCTCTGGGGAAGGAGCGCAGCGTCCTCTGGGCGGTTTCCCGGCGCGGCGCGGCGAGCTTCGAGCTGCCGCCCCGGGAACGGATCGAGGGGCTGGCCCGGCGGGCCGTCGCTCTCCTGCGGGAGAGCGATCGGCGCCACACCCGGCGGGCGGCGCGACGGTCGGCGGCCGAGCTCAGCCGCCTCCTGCTCGGGCCGGTCGCCGATCGTCTGGCCGGCCGGCGGCTCCTCTTCGTCCCCGACGGCGCGCTCGCCGAGGTTCCCTTCGCCGCCCTGCCGGATCCCGCTGGCCCTTGGGAAGAAGACTCTTCCGCAGCCTGGCCGGAGCCGCTCGTCCTCCGCCACGAGGTCGCCTCCATCCCCTCGGTTTCGGTGCTGGCGGCGCTCTGCGCCCGGAGCTTCGCCCGGCGGCGGCGGCGCCCGAGCGGCCTACTCGCCCTCCTCGCCGACCCGGTGACCGACCCGGCCGATCCACGCCTGCCCAGGCCGCTCTCGGGCCGGCCTCCGGGAACGGCGCGGGGCCTGTCCTTCCCGCGCCTCGCCCACTCCGGGCCCGAGGCCGCGGAGATCGCCGCCCTCGTCCCCCCCGGCCGGCTCCTGGCGGCGCTCGGCTTCGCGGCGAGCCGCGAGCGGGTGCTCTCGGGAGAGCTCGCGCGCTATGGCCTCCTCCATTTCTCCGCGCACGGGCTCTTCGCTCCGGCCGGCCCGGGCGGCCCCGCTCTCCTGCTCTCCCGCTGGGACGAAGCGGGGCAGCGCCGGAAGGGCCTCCTCCGCGCCAGCGACCTTCGGGGCCTCCACCTTCCCGCCGACCTCGTGACCCTGGCGGCCTGCGATACTGCCCACGAGCCCGCCCGAGAACCCGCCAGAGAACCCGAAGGCGGAGGGCCTGCCGGGCTCGGGCTGGGTCAAGGCTTCCTGGCTGCGGGTGCCAGCCGTCTCTTGGCCGGCCTCTGGCAGGTCTCCGACCGTTCGACCGCCGACCTCATGGGGCGGTTCTACCGCGCCCTGCTCCACGACGGCCGTCCGCCAGGCGCGGCGCTCCGCGAGGCGCAGGTCGCGATGTGGCGGCAGGAGCGCTTCGCAGCCCCCTTCCACTGGGCCGGCTTCCTCTTAGAGGGTGCGCCCTGGTGAATGCCCGGCGAGCCCGGCTTTAAGGGGGACCCTCCCCGGCCGGCCGGTCGCCCTCGGCCCCGCGCAGCACGGCGGCGGCGGCGAAACCGCGAGCGGGGAACTCCGAGAAGTAAGCTAGAATTAGAAACACTGGTATCTCTTGAGATCGAAAGGAGAATCCGTATGAAGAAACGCAAGCCCCTGAGGTTGGTATTGAGCCGCGAAACCCTGAGGCTCCTGGAGGCGGGTTCCCTCAGTCGGGTTCGCGGTGGCTGGAGTGACGAAAACTGCACCGATATTTGCGATACCCACTACGAATGCAGTTCTGCCTGCGACCAGGCCACGAACATCTACTACGCCTGCTAGATTCGTCCACCCAGCCAACGCGCAGCCTGGCGGTTCAGCGAGCCAGGCTGCCGTTGCGACTTCCTCTGCCCGTCGCGCCGACAGGCAAACTGAGATCGATGCGGACGAGCCGATTTCGGCGCTGATAGCCAACCGCCGGTTACATCCATTGACCCTCTCTCCACCGTTCTCTATCGTCCGTCAGGCGCGCGTGGGCGCGTTCGATCCCATCCATTCTTCTTTCTTTGGCACTGACAGGAGAACCTCATGAAGAAAGTCCGCAAGGTCCAGAAGCTCCAAGTCTCCCGCGAGACGCTCCGCCACCTCGACGGCAGCCAGGTGAAGCAGGCCGCGGGCGGCGTGACCGCGATCGCCTGTGATTCGATCAACCTCTGCTACACGGAGAGGTGCACGACCCCCACCTGCCGCTGCTAGCCGGCCCTGTTCCAGGGTGGGGATGCTCCCCGGCGTCTCCACCCTCCACAGGTTCCCGAAGAGAGAATGCGACTAGTCACCTGGCTAGTCAGACTGAATCCTAGCAGGGAGACCGAGAAGGCGGGATCCCGCCGTTCGCGCCGAGTCAGCCGTGCTGCCCGGAGACCCTTCACCCCGCCGAAGAGGGGGGAGACTCGGCATGGGAGACCCTCCTTTCCGCTCTGGAGACCCTCCGTTCCGCTCTGGAGACCTGCCGCCGAGCCACGGAGAGCCGGGAAGCCGGCCTGGGGGCGCGAGGCAACCCCGCGGCGACCTTCGAAGCCTCCTTCGAGGCACTCGAAAACCCCGAGGAGAGGCTGGAGGAGCCCGAGGAGACGCGGAAACCTCCATTGGAGACATGAAAAACTCCATTGGAGACGCTCCAAACCCACGAAGAGCGTCTCCAATGGAGTTTTCCGCGTCCCTAACTCGATTCCGAGCGTCTCAAGGGCAGTTTTGAGCGTCCCAAGCGACCGCAAGAGCGTCTCAAGTTACCTTTGGAGACTCTCTTCACGAATTTCGAGCGTCCCCAAGGACCTTCGATGCGTCTCCAATGGAGCTTTCGCGTCCCCCCAACCCGTCCCAGCCCCCTCCGAATCCCATTTCGCGTCCCCTTCTGCGGCTCTCCGCGTCTCGGGACGCTCGCACGGCGGCTCAGGAAGGGGAATCGAGCTTGCGGTAGCGCTTGAGGTACCTGCCGCCGGGCCCGTCCTCGACGCCGAGCGTGCCCTCCAGCACGCAACGGCGAAGGACACGGTGGAGAGTGGACCGCCGGGGCTGGAAGCCCAGGAGCTCCACGAGCTCGGACCGGTCGAAAACCTCGGGGAGTCGGTCGTACACCTCCAGGAAGGCCTCTTCCACCTCGTAGGCCCGGCTCCGCCGGGCTTCCGGCACGGAGGACGCAGACGGCGGCGCCCCCGGGAGCGGCTCCGGCCGGGGCTCCGGGGTAGGCGGCAGGGCGAAGGGGAGGGCGGCCACCGGGAGGGGCTCGAACTCCTCCCCCCGGGCGCGGGCCACCGTCTCGTAGGCCCGGAGCTTCGCCCGGTAGGCTTCGTAGATCAGCTCGACGTCGCTGCGGAGTTGGGCGTCGAGCCGCTGGCGGTAGCGTTCGTACTCTCCGGCAGGCATGATGGGAAGTCTAGCGTCCCAAAGATGGGATGCCAAGGGATGGGGAGGAACGGCTCGGCCGGGCGGCGCTGCTCTTCACAGCCGGGCCGCCGGCACCCCGGCCTCCAGGCGGGCCTCGGCGAGCACCGGCCCGTACTCCCGTTCGAGGAGAGGATTGGCCTCTAGCGCCACGGCGAGCGAGGCCACGGCTGCCCGGGCTCCCGCCCGCTTCCGGTCGGGGTCGGTCTCCAGGCCCGCGGCGCGGACTTCCAAGAGGCCGCGGAGGGCGAGAAAGCGCCCCTCGCCGGGGGTGACGGCCAAGGCTCGGCCCACCCGGTCGAGCCCCAGGGAGAGCGCCCGCGCCGCCTGCCGGCGATCTGCCGCGGGCATCGCCGGCGTCGCCGCCGTCGTCGCGATCGCTGCCTCGGCGCGGAAGCGGGCCACCTGGGCCTGGGCGAAGAAGACCTCGGGATATTGCGGATTTTCCTGCTCGGCCCGCGCCAGGTCGGCGCCGGCGCGGTCGAGGGCGAGGGCGGGGCTCGTCCCGCGCCGCAGGTCGGCGCGCGCGCGGACGAGCTCGACCCGGGCCTCCTCGAGGAAGGCGTCCGGGTCGGTGGGGTTGGCGCGGAGATAGTCGCGGAGCGCCGTGTCGGCGGCGGCGAGGGCGGCCTCGGGAGCCATTTCCCGCGCGAGGAGCCCTTCCGCCAGGCTGCGGTAGGTGGAGCCGAGGTTGAAGCGGGCGAGAGCGTAGTCGGGCTGGAGCGCGACCGCCCGCTCGTAGCTCCGGGCGGCGTCGGTCAGCGCCCGGCGGGGATCGCTCCCCCGGGCGAGCAGGTACTCGCCGAGAGTGAGATGGACGTTGCCCAGGTTGTTGTAGACCGGAGCGAAGATGGGATTGATCCGCGTCGCCCGCTCGAAGGCCGCCACGGCCCTGCCCACCGTGACCCCGGGGTCCACCCCATGGGCGACCTCGACCTCGGCCAGGGCCTTCCAGGCGTTGCCGAGATTGACCTGGGCCACGAGGAGCCTGGGGTCCAGGGCGAGCGCCCGACGGTAGCTCGCCGCTGCATCTTCGACTGCCTGGCGGGGATCGGCGCCCCGGCGCTGCTGGACCTGGACGAGCGCCAGGTAGGCGGTGCCGAGAATGGCATGGGCCGAGGCCAGGGCGGGCTGGAGCGCCACCGCCCGGCGAGCGGCTTCGATCCCCTGCCAGGCGTGGGCGGTGGGATCGATCCCGCGCCCGAGCTCCCACTGGGCCAGAATTCGGTAGGAGGAGGCCAGATGGCCGTAGATCCTGGCGTCTTTGGGATCGGCCGCCAGGGCTCGCTCGGCGAGCTCGATGGCGGTTGCGTAGTCGGCCTGGGGGTTCTCTCCGCGGTTGGCCTTCTGGTCCGCCTGGCGCCTAAAGAGGAAAGCCTTCTGGACCACCGGGTCCGCCAGTTCCGGATCGACCGCGAGCGCCCGGTCGCAAGCCGCCAGGGCCTGGGCCATCTGGTCCTCCGCCACCTGCCGGAGGGAAATGGCGGCGTTGACGGAGCGCGCCCGGCGCTCGCAGTCGCCGCCGTAGAGACCGGCCTCGCTGGGCGCCTCGACGAGGAGCTGGCGATAGACCTCCCCCGCCTGGTCGTAGAAGGCGAGAGCCTCCGTGTAGCGGGCGACGCTCGTGGCCTCGTTCCCCTGGGCCATGGCGATCTCGGCTTCGAGCTGGCCGGCCTCGGAGAGCCCGGGCTTCCCGCGCCGGGCCTCCCGGGCGGCGGCGAGGGCCGCGGGATAGCGCCGCTCGAAGAAGGCGATCAGGGCTGCGGCATAGGGCGAGCCCGCGGGATCGCCGCCGCTCTGGCGCAGGTAGGCGAGGGCCGGCAGGCGGTAGTGGCGCTCGACCTCATCCCGGCTGGTCTCGCGGCTCACCTCGGCCAGGGTGCGCTCGTAGAGAGCGGCCAGGGTGCGCCCGAGGGCCAGGGCGATCTCGGGGCCGCGCTCGCCGGCCCGCCAGGCGCGCTCCAGGTGGGTCCGGGCCGTCTCGTACTGATGGAGGGCGAGGTCTCCCTGGCCGAGGGCGAAATTCCCCGGCCCCTCCGCCACCTCCCCCAGCCGCTCCATCTCGGAGCGGATGGCCTCCATCCCTAGGCGGAGCCGCCGCTTGTGGGGCGTCATGTCGTGAAGGGGGAGAAACGCCTCGTATTTCATGCTGCTCTGAAGCTCGCCGATCCGCTCGCCGAAGCGCCGGGCGAGCTCGGCCCGCTCGCCGGCCCGCCGCTCTGCCACGAGGCTCACCGTGCCGAGCGCCACCAGGGCGAGGCCGGCGGTGACGGCGGCGATGGACGCCCAGGCCAGGGCCCGGTTCTTCCGCAGCCGCTTGCCCAGCCGGTAGGTCCAGCCGGCCGGCCGGGCGAGGATCGGCTCGCCGTCCAAGAACCGGTCGAGGTCCTCTGCGAGCTCGCGGGCCGAGCCGTAGCGCCGGGCCGGATCTTTCTCCAGGCACCTGGCGACCAGGGTCTCCAGGTCCGCGGGCAGGGAGGGGTCGATCCGGCGGAGGGGCCTCGGCTCCTCCTGGACGATCCGGACGAGGACGCCGACGATATCGACGCCACCGACGCCACCGGCGCCAGGGGCGCCAGGGGCGCCCTTGGCGCCGGCAAACGGCGGCGAGCCGGCGAGCAGCTCGTAGAGGACGACGCCCAGGCTGTAGACGTCCGTCCGCCGGTCGAGGCTCCGTCCCTGCGCCTGCTCGGGGGAGAGGTAGGCGAGGGTGCCGCTGATCACCCCGGTCTTCGAGAGCCCGGTTTCGCCCTGCTCCAAGGCGAGGCCGAAGTCCACCACGAAGGGGTGGAGCGCGCCGGACTCGTCGCGCGCCAGGAGGATGTTGGCCGGTTTCAAGTCGCGGTGGATGAGGCCGGTGCGGTGGGCGGCATGGACCGCCATGGCGACGTCGCGGACGAGCCGCAGCCGGGTTTCGAGCGGCAGCTCCGTGCGGCGCTCGCCGAGGCTCGGCCCGTCGATGTACTGCATGGCGATGAACGGCCGGCCCTCCACCTCGCCCACCTCGTGGACCGGGCAGACGTTGGGGTGGGCGATGCGCGCCTGGGCCCGGGCCTCGCGCAGGAAGCGCTCGGTCTGGCGGTCGTCGTTCCGGTGCAGGAACTTCAAGGCCACGTAGCGGCCGAGGGTGGGATCGAAGGCCTTGTAAACCGTCCCCATGCCCCCTGCGCCCAGCCGGCGTTCGACCCGGTAGCGGGTCCAGCCGGCGAGGAAGCGGAGCTCCGGGGAGAGCGAGAGGTCGGCCCGCGAGCCTTCGAGGTCGGCCGTTAGCTCGGCCACCTGGGCGGGACTGAGCAGCTCAGCGTCGAGGAGCGCCTGGAGCCAGAGCCTCTCCCGGGCGGAGGCGTCGCCGCCATCGCGGCCGTCGCCGCCGTCGCCGCCATGGCCGGAGAGGGTGGGCAGACGCTCGGCGATGGCGTCCAAGTCTTCCCAACGCAGGAGGCCCCTGGCGAGCGCCAGCTTGAGGAGACCGCTCTCCATAGGTCCGATCATGGGTCTAGCTCGCCGGTAAGGGTTCCCCTCCAGTCTATCCCCGTTTGCCGCACCGGCGCGAGGGCGCCCGGAACACGAACCAGGGCGTCCGAACGCGAAAGCCCTGGGAACCGAACACAAAACCCATGGACCGACACAGAACCGAGACCCCTCGACCGCCAGGGCTCCCGCCGCGCTTTGCCAGATGTCGTATGCTACCGAGTTGCCGCCCATCGGGCGGTGGCGAGGGGCTCGCCCCTCCAGAAATCAGGAGGACCCACAAACGATGAGCACGGATATCAAGACCCCCCTCAACTGGTATGGCGAGGGTGTCGATACGGACGTCGACGAGACCGAGGAGTGGCTCTCCGCTCTGGAAGAGGTGGTCGAGCTGGAGGGCGGGGAGCGCGGCCAGTATCTGCTGCGAAAGCTGCTCGAAAAGGGCTACGAGAAAGACGTCAGCCTCCCCTTTACCGGCAACACCCCCTACATCAATACCTTAGCGGTCGCCAAGCAGCCCCCCTACCCGGGCGACCGGACGATCGAGCGCCGGATCAAGAGCATCGTGCGCTGGAACGCCATGGCCCTGGTGGTGCGGGCGAACAAGAAGTTTCCCGGCCTGGGCGGCCACATCTCGACTTTCGCCTCCTCGGCGACCCTCTACCAGGTCGGCTTCCACCACTTCTTCCGCGGCCGCGGGCCCGACGGTTTTTCCGGCGACACCGTCTTTTTCCAGGGCCACGGCTCGCCCGGCGTCTACGCCCATGCCTTCCTCGAAGGGCGGATCAGCGCCGAGCAGATGGAGAACTTCCGGCGCGAGCTCGAACGGGGCGGCGGCCTCGCCTCCTACCCGCACCCCTGGCTGATGCCCGACTTCTGGGAGTACCCCTCGGTCTCCATGGGACTCTCCCCGATCACCGCCATCTACCAGGCCAAGTTCAACCGATATCTGGCGGACCGTGGTCTTTTGGACACCAGCGGCCGGCGGGTCTGGGCCTTCCTGGGGGACGGCGAGACCGACGAGCCGGAGACCCTGGGGGCGATCACCCTGGCCTCCCGCGAGCGGCTCGACAACCTGACCTTCGTCATCAACTGCAACCTGCAGCGCCTGGACGGGCCGGTGCGCGGCAACGGCAAGATCGTCCAGGAGCTGGAGACCGCCTTTCGGGGCGCCGGCTGGAACGTCATCAAGGTGCTCTGGGGGAGCGACTGGGATCCGCTCATCGAGCGTGACAACACCGGGCTCCTCATCCAGCGGATGAACGAGGTGGTCGACGGCCAGCTCCAGAAGTACACGGTCGAGCCGGGCAACTACGTGCGCCGGGACTTCTTCGGCAAGTACCCGGAGACCCTGAAGCTGGTCGAGAGCTACACCGACTCCCAGCTCCGCTCGCTCCGCCGCGGCGGCCACGATCCGGCCAAGGTCTACGCCGGCTTCAAGGCCGCGGTCGAGTGCAAGGGGATGCCCTCGGTCATCCTGGCGCAGACGATCAAGGGCTACGGGATGGGGGAGGCCGGCGAGGGCCGGAACGTCACCCACCAGCAGAAGAAGTTGAACGACGACGAGCTGCGCTTCTTCCGCGACCGCTTCGACATCCCGATCTCCGACCAGGACCTCCACGAGGCCCCCTTCTTCCGGCCGGCCGAGGACAGCGAGGAGATCCAGTATCTCTTGGAGCGCCGCCGCGCCCTCGGCGGCCCGGTGCCCAGCCGGCGGGTGCGCAAGGAGCCTCTCCCCACCCCGGAGATCTCCTACTTCAAGGATTTCTTCGAGGGCTCGGACCGCGAGGTCTCGACCACCATGGCCTTCGTGCGCATGCTGACCCAGCTCCTCAAGCACCCCGAGATCGGCAAGCAGATCGTCCCCATCGTGCCGGACGAGGCGCGCACCTTCGGCATGGAGTCGCTCTTCCGCCAGTTCGGCATCTACTCCCATGCCGGGCAGGTCTACGAGCCGGTCGACAGGTCCATGCTCCTCTACTACCGCGAGGCCAAGGACGGGCAGATCCTGGAAGAGGGGATCACCGAGGCGGGCTCGATGGCCTCCTTCATCGCCGCCGGCTCCGCCTACGCCACCCACGGGATCGACATGATCCCCTTCTTCATCTTCTACTCGATGTTCGGCTTCCAGCGGATCGGCGACCTCATCTGGGCCGCCGCCGACCAGCGCACCCGCGGTTTCCTCTTGGGCGCCACCTCCGGCCGGACGACCTTGAACGGCGAGGGGCTCCAGCACGAGGACGGCCACAGCCATGTCCTCGCGAGCACCGTCCCCAACCTCGTGACCTACGATCCCGCCTTCGCCTACGAGATCGCGGTGATCATCGAGGACGGTCTCAAACGGATGTACCGCGACCGGGAGGACATCTTCTACTACATCACCCTCTGCAACGAGAACTACCCGATGCCGGAGAAGCCCGCCGGCGTCGACTCTGGAATCTTGAAGGGGCTCTACAAGTTCAAGCCCGCCACCCACCCGGAGGTCGATCCGGCGCGCAAGGTCCACCTCCTGGGGAGCGGCTCGCTGCTCCGCGAGGCGGTGCGCGCCCAGGGCATCCTCGCCGAGCAGTTCGGGGTCGCCGCCGACGTCTGGAGCGCAACCTCCTACAAGGAGCTTCGCCGCGAGGCCCTGGAGGTCGAACGCTGGAATCTCCTCCATCCCGGCGAGGAGCCGCGCAAGCCCTATGTGGCCCAGCTGTTCGAGGGCGAGGAGGGGCCGGTGATCGCGGTCTCCGACTTCATGAAGCTGGTCCCCGACCAGATCTCCCGCTGGCTCCCCGGCCGCTTCTACAGCCTGGGGACCGACGGCTTCGGCCGCAGCGAGACCCGGGAGGCGCTCCGCCGCTTCTTCGAGGTCGACGCCGAGTGCATCGCCCTGGCCGCCTTGGGGCAGCTGGCCACCCGGGGCGGCATCCAGCGCTCGACGGTGGCCCAGGCGGTGCACGAGCTGGGGATCGATCCGGACAAGCTCGATCCCCTGACCTCTTGAACCGCCGGGGGCCGGGGGCGGAATAACTCTAGAGGTGCGGCAGTTATGCTCCGCAACTCGGAATAGATCTACGGAATTTCGACAACCATCTCAGAAGGAGATCGGTCATGAAGAGCAAGAAATTCGTCGTCGCGCTGCTTTTGGGGCTCGCCCTGCCGGCCCTGGCGAGCGCCGCCCCCGTCGTCTACAAGGTCGATCCGGACCACAGCTCGGTAGGCTTCAACATCCGTCACTTCGTCTCGAACGTCCCCGGTCGCTTCAAGGACTTCGACGGCACGATCACCTACGACAAGCAGAATCCCACCGCCTCCAAGGTCCAGTTCACCGCCCAGGCGGGCTCGATCGACACCGACAACAAGGACCGCGACAACCACTTGAAGTCGCCGGACTTCTTCGATGTCGCCAAATTCCCCACCCTCTCCTTCACCAGCACGAGCGTCAAGTCAAAGGACGCCAACACCCTGGACGTGACGGGTGACCTGACCATCCACGGCAAGACCAAGACGGTGACGATCCCGGTGAGCGTCCTCGGTATCCTGCCCACCAAGGGCGGCGAGAAGGCTGGCTTCGAGAGCGCCTTCACGATCGACCGCAAGGACTATGGGATCGAGTGGAACCGGGTCCTCGACACCGGCGGCTCGATCCTCGGCAACGACGTCAAGATCGTCGTCTCGGTCGAGGCCAACACGCCGAAGCCAGGGGAGCCGAAGAAGAGCAAGTAGAGCTTGCACCAGAGCCAGGGGCAAAGGGCGGCCGCACGGCCGCCCTTCCCGTATCATGGGACCATGAAGGCTCGCCGCGCCGCCCTCCTCGCCCTCTCCATCCTCGTCGCGACCGCCTGCGCCGGTGGCGATCCGCCGCCGAGCCATGTCGTCCGCCTCTCGGGAGACACTATCGAGTTCCCGGCGACGGTCGCCGCGGCCGGGTTCAACCGCCGCTGGGGGATGCCCGGCTACCATGCCATCGTCTGGCGCGGTGGCCGCGCTGCCTCAGCCGCCCTTTTCCGCGCCGACGTCACCGATGTCCAGGTCTTGGATGCCCTCGAAAGTTTGGGAGGGAAGCCCGGCAACGCCCTCGGCATGGCCAGCTGGGACGAGAGGAAGGACCCGAAGAACCCCGCCCCCGACCACCCGATCGCCGGTCCCCCGGTCGAGATCCTCGTCCAACTGCCCGGCCGCGGCGCGCCTACTCCGCTCGCCGAGCTCCTCGACGATCCGGGCGGCCGCGGGCTCGACATGCGTCTCGGCGGGCACCGGGCCAACATCCCCAAGTGGCACTCCGGCTGTATCGCCTGCCTCTACTCCTGCCCCGGTAGCAAGCTCGGCAACGCACGCTACACGGTGCGCGACTACGTTCGCGAGACCACCCGCTTCCGGGCGAAGGCCGGCGCCCTGCCTCCGGACGGCACCCGGGTGAAGATCCTCGTCCACCTACTGCACAAGGGGTGAAGATTGGGATAGGATACGAAAGTTCCCCGTCGAGCTTGACCGGTGCTGGAGCCGTTTCGGATTACCTTGCGTTCCACTCCCGACCCCACCCCCGAGCCATCCGAGGCAAACGACCCTGCTGTGGTCGGCGTTCCTGCCCCTCCCTGCAGCCCGGGCAATCGCTTGGCGGAAGCCTGGCAGGCGGGCGGCAACCGGGAGGAGATCTTCCGACAGATCTTCCAGACCTACTACCGACCCGTCCACGTGTTTTTCCTCCGTCGCGGCTTCCCTGCCGACCAGTGCCAGGACCTGGCCCAGGAGACGTTCTTGAAGGTCCACAAGGGACTCCCGAGCTTCAGGCGCGAGGCCCGGTTCGAGACCTGGCTCTTTCAGATCGCCGCCAACCTCTTCCGGAACACGCTTCGCAGCCAATCGACCCAGAAGCGCGAGGCGCAGGAGGTGGCGCTCGACGAAGTCGAGCAGGAGCCCGCGTTCGGTACCTCGGCCTCGGGCTGGGAGGCGGGAGAGGGGCAGCTCGAAGAGCTCTTGAGCGACGAGCAGAAACGGGTCCTCCGGAGCGCCCTGGAGGGGTTGCCGGCCCAGATGCGTTGCTGCGTCCTCCTGCGGGTCGACCAGGACCTCCGGTACCGCGAGATCGCCGAGCTCATGAGGGTCTCGATCGACACCGTCAAGGCGCATCTCTACCAGGCGCGCCAGCAGCTCAAGGGCAAGCTCTCCGCCTATTTCGCCGATACCGACTTCGAAGAGGCGAGGCGACCTCGTGGATAGCCGCCAGCCGCCCCTGCCTGCCCTGGGCCCGGCCCTCCAGGCCCTGGCCGGCGAGTCCCGCCGCAATCTCGGCGACCACCCCAGTCCCGAGTGGCTCGCCGCCTACCACGAGGGTACTCTGCCGCCCGCGGAGGAGGAGCGCCTGCGCGACCACCTGGCCCTCTGCCCCGACTGCGCCCAGCTGCTCTTAGACCTCGCCGGCTTCCCCGGCCTCGAACCGCCGGCGGGCGCCCGCGCTCCGACCGACGGCGAGGTGGACGCGGCCTGGCAAACGATGCGCTCGCGCCTCGGCGGCGGGGGAGGGGGAGAGGAGCGGCCGGCGGCGCCGGCCCTGCGACGGTTGCCGCAGCCTCTGCCGGTGGCGCCACTATCGCCGCCAGCGCCCATCTCGCCGAGCTCCCGCGCGACCACCTGGGCCTGGGCCCTCGCGGCCTCCTGGCTGGTGGTCGCCGGGCTCGGCTTCTGGGTGGTCGAGTTGCGGCAGGAGAACGCTCGGTTGGGGCAGCCAGCGGTGAATGTCGCCATCGCCGAGCTGACCGCCGGAAGGGGACCAGGTGCGTGGCGGGGAGCGGAGAAGCTCTTCCCCGCGGACCGAAGGCTGCTTCTGATCCTCGCTGCCCCGGGCCTGCCGTCGCGGGTCGGCTATGCGGCGGATCTCGTGGGGGACGACGCGGGGGGCACGGTCCTCTGGATGGTCAAGGACCTCCAGAAGAGCCCGGACGACAGCTTCACAATCGATCTTCCCCCCGGATTTCTTTCCTCCGGGCACTACCGGATCCGCCTCTACGGCGTCGACGCCGGAAGGCGAGAGAAGCTCGCCGACTTCCCTCTCCGGATCAGCGCGCTCTGAGCCCTTGAAGACCGATGTGACTCGACGGCCGTCGTTTCGCCTCTGGGGCACGCTCACTCTCCTGGCGGCGGGGGCGGTGGGGCTGGGCCTCCTCGCTCCCCGAAAGCCTCTGGGGACGTTGCTGGCGGATCTTCCTCCTAATCGAGCTCTCGATCTCTGCCCGCTGGCACCGCTGCTCTCTCCCGGGGCCTCTCCTTTCTATCCCCTAAGCGCTGGAGAGATCCAAGCCTTTCGCGTTCGAATGAAACCGGGGCAGGTTCTGGACGCGGTCGTCGACCAGCGGGGAGTCGACGTGATCGTCGAACTGCTATCGCCGCTGCGAAAACGGGTGCTCCGGGTCGACGACCGTCTCAAGGGGAAAGAGGGTCCCGAGACGATCTTTGCGGTGGCGTCGAAGTCGGGTGGGTATTGCCTGGTCGTGAAGGCGAGAGAGGATGCCGACGCCGGATCTTTCCAGGTGGTGCTCGCCGCGGGCCGCCAGGCCGGGGCCGCGGACCGCCTTCGGGCCGCGGGCGAGGAGGCCTTCTCTCGCGCTGAAGCGCAGCGTTTCTCGTCCCTCCGGGACGCGGTGGCTCCTTATCAAGAGGCCCTCACCGATTTTCAGAAGCTCGGCCTTCGCGACCGCGCGGCGTCGGCGTCCTATTGGCTGGGACGCGTCTACTCCGCGCTTGGGGAGGCGCCCTCCGCGCTTCGGTTCCTTGGCGCTGCCGCGACGGCCTGGTCCGACAGGAAGAGGAGGCGATCGCCCTCAACGCCTCGGCTTTCCCTTTTGCCGAAATGGGCGACAGCAAGAGCGGGTTCGCCGCGGCCCACCGCGCACAAGAGATCGCCCAACGGTTCGGCGACCGCCACCTCGAAGCGGGGATCTACAACAATCTCGGCGTAGTCTACGAGTTCCGCGGGGAGCTCCGAGAGGCACTCGGCGCCTTCGCCTCCGCGATTGCGGAGTGGCGTGCCGAGCCCAATCCCCGCGAGCTCGCGAAGTCGCTCGCCAATATAGCCGAGTTACACCTACTCGTCGGCCAATCGGAAGACGCTCTGGCCACAGCGAACGAGGCGGTGAGGATCGAAAGCGGTCGACACGATGCTGACGCCGAGGCCCCGAGCCTCCGCGCGCAGGGCCGTGCCTTCGCACGTCTCGGCCGCCGGGCGGAGGCCCTCACGGCCTTGAAATCGGCTCTACAGCTCGACCGGCAGACGGGGAACCGCTCGGAGGAGGTCTTCGCGCTGCTCGCGATCGGCACCGAGGAGCTGGACTCCGGAGAGTTGAAAAAGGCCCATGAGACCTTCGACCAGGCCCTCACAGCGGCTCAGGCGAGCCGCCAGGACCAACTGGTCGCTGGAGCGCTAGACCGGCTCGGCAAAGTCCATGGCCTGGAGGGTGACGGGGCTGACGGGCTCACACTCCTTGGCCAGGCGGAAGACCTCTATCAGCGGCTGGGAGACTCTGAGTCGGTCGCTGCGTCGCGCTACGAGCGCGCTCTGATCCTCTACCGATCCCGTCGTCTTCCTGAGGCCCTGGCGGTGCTGGAGACCGCCCTGCCGCTCCTCGAAACGCTCCGTCTCCAACCGGGGAGCAGCGCCAGTCGTGCCTCCTTCCTCGCCTCTCACCATGACATCTTCGAGCTTGACATCGACCTGCGGATGCAACTTCACGATGTCGCCGGAGCCTTTGCGGTGAGCGAGCGCGCCCGCGCCAGGGCCGTCCTCGACGAGCTGGCCGAGGCGCGCGCGAAGATCCGAAACGGCGTAGACTCCTCTCTCCTCAGCCGACAGGAGGCGCTCGAAACCCGCCTGGCCTGGCTCGATCAGCACCGGACCCAGGCGGAAGCCGCTCCGTTGGCCGGCGAAATCCAGAGCGTCAACGCAGAACTCGCGATGATCGAGGCGAATATCCGTACGGGCAGCCCCAAGTATGCCTCTCTCTCGGAACCCCCGATCGAATCTCTCGCGGCGGTTCAGAAAGAGATCCTGGACAAGGACAAGGACAAGGACACGGCGCTCCTCGCCTATTCCCTTGGGGAGGAGCGGAGCTATCTCTGGCTCATCCGCCGCGGCTCGGTCGAGACCCGGGAGCTCCCGGCCCAAAAAGAGATCGAGAGGCTCGCTCACGCGGTCATCGATTCCTTCTCCCAGGTCCCGCAACGGGCGCAGGCCGCCGCTCTCGATCGCGCCTTTTCTCAGCTCGGCCGCGCGGTGCTGGGGCCGGTCGCTGGGGCGCTCGGGAAGGACCGGTTGCTGATCGTCGCCGATGGGGCTCTCCAGAGGGTTCCCTTCGCGGCTCTCCCTGTCCCCTCTCCGCTCGGCGGGGTAGAGCGGCCGCTTCTTTTCGACCACGAGATCGTGAATCTGCCCTCGGCGTCGGTCCTCGCCCTTTTGCGCCAGGAGACCGCGCACCGGGCGCGACCGCCGAAAACGGTGGCGGTCTTGGGCGATGGGGTGTACAACAGGGACGACGAACGGCTGCCGGAGGCCGTGCGCCGGGCCCCCCGGATCGCGCCCGCCGCTCCGCTCAGCGACCTCGAGCGCTCGGCTCGCGACCTGGGGATCGCCGGCTTCGATCGCCTCAAAGCTTCTAGAGAGGAGGCAGAGGCGATCCTGCGGCTTGTCCCTCCCGGCCAGGGACTCAAGGCTCTGGGCTTTGACGCCAATCTGCAGCTCGCGACGAGCGGCGAGCTGGCGCAGTACCAGGTGGTCCATTTCGCGACCCATGCCATCGCCGATCTGCAACACCCCGAGCTTTCCGGGATCGTCCTTTCGCTTTTCGACTCCGCGGGCCGGCCACAGAACGGTTTTCTCCGCGCTTACGAGATCTACAACTTGAACCTCCCAGTCGACCTCGTGGTGCTCTCCGCCTGCCGAACGGCGGTCGGCCCGGAGATCCGCGGCGAGGGGTCGAGCGGACTGACCCGCGGTTTCATGTATGCCGGCGCGCCGCGGGTCCTGGTCAGCCTCTGGAACGTCAGCGACAAGGCCACCGCCCGGTTGATGGAGCGCTTCTATCGCAACCTTTTGCACCAGGGGATGCGGCCGGCCGCCGCGCTGCGCGCCGCTCAGCTCGAAATGCTCCAGGATGCCGCCTGGAAAGCCCCTTACTACTGGGCGGGGTTCATCCTCCAGGGCGAGTGGCACTGAACCGCGCCGCGCTTCTCGCCGCGCTCCATCCCTACAAACAATTCAGTTTTCTCCGTGTCTATAGCGGTTGGACGGAACATCCTTCAACCCCGAAAGGAGAGGCGATGGAAAAGGAAGCGCAGGCGAACGACGCACAGGAGCGCGGCGGAGACACCGGCAGCGGCACGGGTAAGGCGGGCCGCGGGGCCGACACTGGCAGCGATACCGGGAAAGTGGGGCGCGGGGCCGACACCGGGAGTGTGGTCACCAAGACCGGTCGGGGGGCCGACACCGGCAGCGGCTGCGGCAAGACCGGCATGGCGGTCGAAGACGAGGGTTGATCCCGAAGCAGCCCAATAGAGCGGGCGGCGCGGAGACGCCGTCCGCTTTCCTTCCCCATCGATTCCTCGCGGAGGTTCGCCATGGCCGGACCGACCTTCTATTGCAACGGCGTCGACGCCGAGACCGGCGGCTACTCCCTCCCCCCGGTCAGCGCCACCGATCTCGCGGCCTTCGCCCGCCGCGGGTCGAACGGTGGAACCGACGTGGCGGACCTCGGCGCCTGGCTCGCAGCCCGGCGCTCCGGGCGGCGCGGGCTCGCCCAGGGCGATCCCAAGGATCTCGCCCAATCGGGATGGGGCGTCGTCTTCGCCAGCGGAGACCCGCAGATGCCCGCGATCCGCGAGGCGCTTAAAGAGCTTCTCGATCATCGCCGCGCCCAGGCGAGCGCCCTCGATCCGCGCTACTACCAGGAGTACTCCGGCGACCAGGGTTATCTAGCGGGGGAGACGAAGGGGCGGTTCCTCGCCCGTCACGGCGTCGGCCCCGGGCCCGCCGAGCCGGCGCGGATGCCCTACTACCTGTTGATCGTCGGCGATCCCGCCGCCATCCCCTATGAATTCCAGTACCAGTTGGACGTGCCGTACGCGGTGGGCCGGCTCTCCTTCGACAATCTCGACGACTACGCACGCTACGCCCGGAGCGTCGTCCAGGCCGAGACCGCGGCGATGTCCGGATCGCCAGCGGCACCCCTCCGGGTCGCCCTCTTCGGACCGCACCACCCCGGCGACCCCGGCACGGCCCTGACCTCGACCGAGCTCGTCGCGCCGCTCGCGGAGCTGCTCGGCAAACTTCCGGGCTGCGAGGTGACGAGCGCGCTCGCCGACCAGGCGACGAAGACCCAGCTCGCCTCCTACCTCGGCGGGCCGGAGGCGGTCGATCTGCTGTTCACCGCCGGGCGCGGCGTCGTGCTCAAAAACGGCAGCCCCCGCCAGCCGCTGCGCCAGGGAGCCCTCCTCTGCCAGGGTTGGCCGGGCGCCAGGGCCTGGCACGAGCCGCTCAACCCCGACCACTACTTCGCCGCCGAGGACCTGGACCCCGGGTGCCGGCTGGACGGCCTGATCGCCTTCCACTTCGCCTGTTACAGCGGCGGTTCGCCGGCCTGGGATGATTTCGCGCCCACCGTCCACGAGCGGGTGCCGGTCGCGCCTCAACCCTTCGTTGCCCGCCTGCCGCAGCGCCTGCTCGCCGCCGGTGCGCTCGCGGTCGTCGGGCACATCGAAAAAGCCTGGGAGTGCTCGGTCGACTGGCCCGGGGTGGGCCGCCAGATCCGGGTCTTCGAGACCGTGCTCCAGAAGCTCCTCTCCGGCTCTCCGGTGGGGTCGGCCATGGAGTGCTTCGCCGAGCGCTACGCCGAGCTGTCGACCGAGCTCAACGGCCTGCTCCAGGACCTCTGGCGCGGCGATCCCCAGGACGACGAACTCCTGGGGAGTCTCTGGACGGCGAGCAACGACGCCCGCAACTACACGGTCCTGGGCGACCCCGCGGTGCGCCTGCGGGCCCCAAAGGAGATCCTACGATGAGCGAGCTTCACGCGCTGTTGATCGGAATCGACGCCTATCTGCCGAACCGGATCGAGGGGGTCGGCTACTACCCGTACCTCCAGGGCTGTGTGCGCGACGTGGCGCGGGTCGAGACCTATCTCCGGACGGGGCTCCCGATTCCGCTCGCCGGGATCGACAAGCTGACCGCGACCGCCGTGCCCGGTTCCGGGAAGCCCGCCGAGCCAGAGGAGCTCTGGCCGACCTACGGAAACATGGTGGCCGCGTTCGAGCGGCTGACCGCGGCCGCGAACCCGGGCGACCCGGTTTACATCCACTATTCCGGGCATGGCAACCGGGCGAAGACGGCCTACCCCGAAATCAAGGGCGAAGGCGGCCTGGACGAGGTCCTGGTCCCGCTCGACATCGGGTATTCGGAAGCCAGCTACCTGCGGGACATCGAGATCGCCCACTTTCTGAGGGTGATGGTCGACAAGGGGCTCCTCGTCACCCTCGTTCTCGACAGCTGCCACTCCGGCAGCGCGACGCGCGACGAGAAGCCGGGAATCCTCTATGACGGCAAGCTCGCCATGCCGCGCGGCATTTCCAAGCCCGATCTCTCGCCACGGCCGACCGCCAGCCGGGTCGCCTCGCGCGAGGAGCTGCTCGACTCCTGGCGGTGGCACACACCGGCGCCGAGCGCGGTCCGGCAGCGCGATTTCCAGGCGAGCACCGGCTGGCTCCCCGCCCCCAAGGGTTACGTGCTGATCGCCGCCTGCACGTCCAGGCAGTCGGCCTTCGAGTACGACTTCGAGGGGGACGGGAGCAGCGGCGCGCTCACCCATAACCTGCTCGCCGCCCTGGCCGAGCGCGGCCCCGGCGCCACCTACGAGACGCTGTTCAACCGGCTCCGCGCCCGGGTCGAGACCCGGTTTCCACTCCAGACGCCGATGCTCGTCGGGGAGATTCAACGCGCCGTGCTCGGCTCCGCGGGCGTATCGGAAGACGAGCGCAGCCCGGGACCGAGCGGACCCCGCGGGGTGGTGGTGCTCGCCGTCGAAGAGGACGGCTATTTGCGCTTGAACACCGGCGAGGCGCTGGGGGTGGTCGACAAGGCGCGCTTCGCCATCCACCCTCCGGACGCCGATCTCGCGAGCCCGGGAGAGCCTGAAGCGGTGGTCGAGGTTGTCCAGTACGGTGCGACGGCCTCCCGTGCCCGGATCGTGAGCGGAGGGCCGGCCACGGCGATCCCGCCGGGGAGCCGGGCCGTGCTCCTCGATCCGGGGGCAAATACCGGAAAACCGCGATCCGCCTCGCCCCGGCCTTAGGTGACGTGGCGGCCCTCCTCACCGGAGTACCGTATCTCCGCTCGGCGCGCGAGGGGGAGGCGGCGGATTTCCAGGTGGCGCAGGTGGCGGTGGCCAATGGCAGGAAATCGAGATCCAGGACGGCTCCGGAGCGCCGCTCCCGAATCTCCGGCCCGCCCAGAAGGCCGGGGTGCCCGGGGTCGCGGCAACGGTCTTGGACCGCCTCGTTCACCTGGCCAAGTACCAGGGCGTCCGACAGCTCGCGAACCCCAAGGCGCCGCCGGAGCTGGCCGGGAAGATCGTCGCCGGGCTCATGGGGGTCGAGGACCGGTACGACACGACCGAGCGCCCCGATCCCGGCCCGGGGGAAGGGACGGCCACCCTGGAGATGCGGGAGAAGCAGTGGACGTTTCTGCGCATCACCAATCTCTCCGCCCAGGATCTGAATATCGCCGTGCTCGACCTGCAGCCCGACTGGGGGATCAGCCAGATCTACCCCGGAAAGGGTGAGGAGAACCTCTTCCCTCTCGACTCCGGCCGATCGTTCGACCTGCCCCTCCAGGCGCAGTTGCCGGAACAGATCGACTCCGGGCTCGACGTGATCAAGGTCTTCGCCACGAAAGGCCCCGCCGACTTCCGCTGGTTGGAGCTTCCTCCGCTCGACCAGCCGCCGCCGCGGGGCGGAGTGCAGCGAACGATGGTATCGCCACCGCCGAGAGCCGCCGACGTTCATCCGGAGTGGTGCGGCTTGCCGAGCGAGGAGTGGACGACGGCGCAGGTCGAGGTGCGGATCCGGCGCTCCGGTCAGCCGGCCGGGGTGGGGGATGCCGCATCAGCCCCCCCGGAGAGCTCCGCCGGAGGGAGATCCTGGCGCTAGGCCGTCTAAACAATTCGAGCGGCGTGGAGTCTAGGAAAGGGACCGGCCTCGGTGTCGGTCCCGATCAACGACCAGGAGGAGAGCAGATGAAGCCAGGAGAGCGCGCGCAGCGGCAGGCGTCCACGGCGGAGCTGGTGTTTCCGGATCTCGATCTCCTGCGGGCCCTCGCCGAGGAGCCGATGCCCTGGCGAGCCCGGGTTCTGACCTTCCGCGGCCCGGAGTCTCCGGCAGCGGAGGCGCCGGAGCTCGCGAGAGACGAGATCCAATGAACGGCGGGAGCGTCGGCGGCATTAGCGGCGTTGGCGGCGTCGAGCGGGAGCGCTCCCAGCTCGATCTGGCGCGCCAGCACAGCGAGGCGGCTGCCAAAGCCTACCACCGGGCCCGGCTCGCCGCCGACCGCGGGGTGCCGGCCCACCTTCGCGCCTCTCGCGCCGAGCTCGTCCGCCAGCGGGCGGCGCTCGCTGCCGAGCTCGAGCGGGTGGGCGGCCTCGCCTGTCCCACGCTCGAAGCCGCGGCGTCGCTCGCGGTCACCTTCCGCGCCGCCAGCGAGGCCCTGGCGCGGACCGATCTCCTGGCGCGGGGCGGCAAGGTTCGGCGCCGGCCGAGGATGCTGCCGCTCTAGGCGTTCGGTCATGCCGGGCCAGTCCTACGCCGATTTCGACCTTTTAATCGAGAAATCGGGGGAGGGTTACCGGGTGCGAGCCTTCGGGCCTCTTGTGGGAGAGGAGAAGGCGGAAATTCGATTGCCTTTCCCGGCCCCGGAGATCGGCCTCTGGGCCGGTCTCGCTTGGCGTGGCGGCGAGCCCAGGGCGGATCCAATAACCGCTGGAAACCCGGCCGAGTTCGGCGCGGCACTGTTCCGGGCGGTCTTCACCGGCAAAATTGAAACCGCATTCCAGACCGGCCTCGAACGCGCCATTGCCCGGGGGGAAAACATACGGCTCCGTCTGCGCCTCGGCGAGGTGCCGGAGCTTTCCGTCCTGCCCTGGGAGTATCTGTTCGATCCCGACAAGGGCACGTTCCTATGCCACATCTTATCGATCGTGCGCTATCCCGAGCTGGCCGAACCCGTCCAACCTCTGATCGTCGCGCCACCTCTGCGCGTCCTCGTCGTCCATCCTCGTCCGAAGGACGTCGCTCCGCTCGCGGGCGAGCAGGAGTGGCAGGATCTCCTCGCGGCCCTGGGTGGACTTCCGGAAGCCATTCAGACCAGGATCGAGTTGCTGGATCCCCCTACGCTTCCGGCGCTCCGCGAGAAGGTGCGAAAGGAGCCCTGCCAGATCCTCCACTTCATCGGTCATGGCACGTTTGGAGGGGAGACCCCGGGCGGGGCCCTGATCTTTGAGGACGAGCAGGGGCTGGGAATGCGGGTCGATGCACAGCGCCTCAGCACGCTCCTAAAGAGCACTGACAACCGCCTCCGACTGGTGGTCCTCAATGCTTGTCACGGGGCTCGGCACAGCGCCGCCGACGCGTTCACGGGGGTGGCCCAGGACCTGCTCCGCAAGGGGATTCCGGCCGTGGTGGCGATGCAGTTCGGGATTACCGACCCGGCGGCCGTCCTCTTTGCGCGGAGCTTCTATCGTCTCCTGGCCGAGTACGCTCCCGTGGACCGGGCGGTGTCCGAAGCGCGGCTGGCCATGTTCGCCGCTCAGCACGACGGCGAGTGGGGGACGCCCGTGCTCTACATGCGAGCCTCCGACGGGCGGCTTTTCGAGGAACCGCGGCAGACTCGTACCTGGTGGTATGCCTGGGTTTCGGGTCTGCTCTTCGTCGTCCTGGCCATGGCAGGTCTCTTCTGGAGGCACGATCAGAAGGCGCGGACGCCGAGCGACACGAGGAGGGCTGATACATCCGCACCGTCGGCGCTCCTCGCCTCGCCACCCGACTGCCCCTCGCCGCCGGGTACGGATATCCGCTTCGTGCGGATCGAGCCGGACTCGTTCCTGATGGGCTCCCGTCGGAAGGGCGAGAAGCCGGTTCACAAGGTTACCCTGACGAAACCTTTTTGCCTGGGTCAGTTCGAGGTCACGGAACGGCAGTGGCGCGAGGTCCTGACCGACCGCCCGGATCTCCCATCGAGCGAGGACGACAACCTGCCCGCCCTCCTCTCCTGGGACGAGGCCCAGATCTTCGTGCAGAAATTGAACGATCGCGCCGGCAGGAAGATCTACCGGATGCCGACCGAAGCCGAATGGGAGTACGCGGCCCGGGCCGGCAGCTATTTCCACTACAGCTTCGGTGACGATCCTGCCGATCTCTACCGCTATGGCAACTGCAAGAGCTCGCAAAGCCACGAGGACGGGTATGACAAGCGGGCACCGGTCGGCCAGTTCCTGCCCAATCCCTGGCAGCTCTACGATATGCACGGCAACGTCTGGGAGTGGGTCGAGGACTGGTACGGTCCCTACTCGTCCGCTTCGGTCGTCGATCCCACCGGACCTCCGGCGGGCAGGTTACGGGTTCGCCGAGGCGGCGGCTACGAGGCGAGTGCGGCCAACTGTCAATCCAGCAGCAGGAAAGGGGCCCCCTCGGATTTCAAGCGAGAACCGGTCGGATTTCGCCTGGTGCAGAATCTGGAGTAAAAGGGCCCTCAGCATCGCCGGCCGGAGGGCTCACTCGCGCCCTATCGCCCGCCGTGCCCCTCCGTTCCATTAGCCACCGCCGCCAAAGCCTTCTTCCGTGCCGCCTCGAACTCGTCGCCCGGGTTCCAGGTGGGGAGAGCAGGGTTCTGGGCGATCGTCAGGCCGGCGTAGAAGCCGAGCTGGGCGTCCTCGATCATGCCTTCGTAGGTCCATTTCGGATCGAATTGATCGCTCGGCTGGTGGTAGCGGTGGGCCTCGTAGTCCTCGACCTTCTGCTTGCCCCACTCCTTGTCGTGGCCGCGGAAGCTGGTGCCGGCGTTCAGGTAGATGGCGGGGACGCCGATCTTCGCGAAGTTGAACTGGTCGGAGCGGTAGAAGAAGCCGCGGTCGGGGAACTGGTCGCCCTCGACCGTCCGCCCCTGGCCCGCCGCGATCGTCTGCACGATCCGGTCGAGCGAGGACTTGCCGAGCCCGATGTAGGTGATGTCGGTCGTCCGCCCGAGGACGTTGCCGCCGTCGTAGTTGATGTCGACCGCGATCTTCCCGGGCGGGAAGGTGGGGTGCTCGGCGTAGTACTGGGAGCCGAGGAGGCCCTGCTCCTCGGCGGCCACGAAGAGGATGAGCACCGAGCGGCGCGGCCGCTCCGGGAGAGCCGCGAAGGCGCGGGCGATGGAGAGCACCTGGGCGTCGCCCGCCCCGTTGTCGATCGCCCCGTTGTAGATCTTGTCGCCCGTGGCGTCGGGCTTGCCGATCCCCAGATGGTCGTGGTGGGCGGTGAAGATCACCACCTCGTCCCTGAGCTTGGGATCGCTCCCCCGGAGGAGCCCGGCGACGTTCGCCGTCTTCACCCGCTCGACCTGGTTGGCGAGGGTGAACGACGTGGTGATCCCGAGCGGCACCGGCTTGAAATCGCGGCTCCGCGCCTGGGCGACGAGCTTGTCGAGGTCCTGGCCGGCGGCCTTCAGGAGCCGCCGCATGGCGTCCTCGGTCGTCCAGCCCTTGACCTGGATCTGTGGCTGGCCGGGGAGGGCGGGGAGGTCGAACTTTTTCCCGGTCCAGGAGGTCTGGACCACCTGCCAGGGGTAGCCGGCCGAGGGGGTGGTGTGGATGATGATGGCCCCCGCCGCGCCCTGGCGCGCCGCGCTCTCGTACTTGTAGGTCCAGCGGCCGTAGTAGAGCCGGCGCTTGCCCTCGAAGAGCTTGGGGTCCCAGTCGGGGTCGTTGTTGAGCATGACGAGGACCTTGCCCTTGAGGTCCGCCCCCTTGAAGTCGTCCCACCGGTACTCCGGCGCCTGGATGCCGTAGCCGACGAAGACCAGGGGAGCGTTGGCGAGCACCGACCGCTCGTTCTCGACCCCCGAGGCGGCGATGTAGTCGTCCGAGCGCTTCAAGGAGACGCTCGCGCCGCCCGCCTGAAAGTCCCAGCTGTCGGGCATGGTGGCGGCAATGCCCACCATCTCGAACGGCTGCTGCCAGGCGCCGCCCGGGCCGCCCGGCTCGTAGCCCAAGGACTCCAAAGAGGTCTGGAGATAGAGCCGGGAGAGCTCGTCGCCGCGGCTCGAAGGACCGCGCCCCTCGAGCAGGTCGTCGGCCAGGTAGCGGATAGGGGCTTCGAGGCTCCCCCGGTGGATCGCCTGGGCCGCCCGCTCGGCGCCGGCGGGCATCGGAAGCCCGGGAAGCCCGTGGAGCCCGGAATGCACGGCCGGCGCCTGCCGCGGAGCGGCAACCGGGCTGGCGGCGAGGAGCAGAACGGTGGCGGCCGGAATGAGAGTGAGAGCGGCGGCCGTCCGGAGTCTGGAGCTCTGCATCGGTGGTTCTCCTTGTCGAGGGATCGTCGTCTACGATCTGCGCGAGAGACTCTAGCACTGGCGCCGGCGGCTCCAGGAGAGAGCGGAAGAGGGGATTGGAGGCGATCCCAGCGATGCCGGAGCGGAAGGCGACCGATCTAGAGACGCTGGGAGCGTCCCTTGGAGACGCAAGAACGTCGTCGGCAACACGAACGGCGGCCCTGGAGGACGCGGAGAGCTCCGTTGAGACGCTGTGAAGTCCGGTGGAGAGACTATAAAGGCCGATGGAGACGCTGTAAAGTCGGATGAAAAAAAAAAAAAAAGAGATCTAGCTCATGGCCTCGCGGAAGATGACGACTGTCACTGTCACGCTCTCGACACAGGCGCAGCGCTGGGAGGAGCGGCGCAGTACGACGGCGCCCAGCGTCGCCGCTGGCTCGCCACCCTGGCGAGAGCGGCTCTGCTACTCGGCAGGTTCGTGCCGCGTCTCGCGCTCCGCTGGTGTGTGGTCGCTTCAACGTCATGGAGCGGCGGGGGGCTAGGGCGAGCTCCAACCAGGGAAGTCTCCGGCATCGTTGCTGGTCCTTCGGCATCACAGGACCGAGGGAGCGCTCGATACCGCTTCCACTGGTACACGTCCGACGGCGCCATGGTGACGCTTCCTCGGAAGCGCTGCAGTGACTGGCGCGGGAGCTGGCAACTACGCGTTACTGGGACACAGCCGTCCCGAGGAGGTCACTGGTCCGAGATGTGGAGAGCTCAGACTGCTCTACGCGACGCCGTAATGCCGCCTACGGCTCGCTGATCACCGGCAGGCAGGAGGAGCGGCATGCCTAGCTCAAGGTCGCTCGTTCACCGTCACGCTACGGTCGACGGAGCACGCTGGGCGGCGGCAGAGGCTGAGGGACACCGGGCGGCCGGTACGTGGCTCGCCGCAGCGCGGACGCCTACCCAGGAGCGCCAGGGCTGGAGCTCCCGCTCCCTGGCGTGGCACCGTGGCGCGTTCTGGTGACTTTGGAGGACGGAGCACCCCCACCCTCGCGGGGCCGTCTCGCCTCTCTTCGGGATCTACAGGGGCACGGTAGCGGCCCCGCTGGGGACTCTTCGTCCTGGTCTACGTCCCACGGCTCGCTCTCGCTACGCTGCGCCACAGGGGCAGTGCAAGGCGCTCGCGGCGGACTTGGCGCGGGTCTACGTCTGGGATGAGGCTACGCGCTCGGGATCGCTGAGCGGCACCGCAGAGAGTCAGCGTAAGGCAACTATGGGGCGGCTCCCTCGGGGGCCGCTCCCATGCGATACTGGAGACTGCCATGAGCAGAAGCTCAAGCCAGACTTTACGCAAGTAGCCTCGGGTAATGCAGCACGCAGCACACCTGGCGCTCCCCGCCAGAGCTGGACCGTTCCCCCCAGGCGGCCGCAGGGCGGAAGGGGGGCCTAAAAGGCGGCAAGGCTCGGGCCGCTAAGCTCACCCGGAGGAACGGAGCGAGAGCGCTAGAAAAGCCGCTCTTGCTCGTTGGGAAGGAAGGGGCAGTGATGTCACCCGTCTTGTGCTGATCGAGTGCAGGATTCCAGTGCGACTGGTTACAGTCGATCTCCGACCACGCGGCGAGCTCCTCACCTGTCGGTCTGTTGGGTGGCTGGTGAGAGAGAACGAGTCCTGCAAAGTGCTGGCGCCTCACCTGTCACAAGACCACGGCGAGGCGCCATCGCAGGGGAATGGGATCATGGCCATCTCGGTCCGGTCTATTATTCGAACCGTCGACCTACTGGACTCCGCCGCTACTGCTTCTTCTTGTTTGCAGCCTGAGTGAGTGCCGACGCTGCGACGGTCTTCACCTTGGCCGGCGTCTTCGGGTTACTCAAGAGCTTGCTCGCTACGGATGCTACCTTCGGGAAGCTTCTGATCTTTGCCATGACTCTCTGTTACTCCTCTGAAAAAACGCACGTGGTAAAGTCCGCGCACGGTTGGATCAGGAAATCTTCATCTCTGCCAAGTCGTCGGTGAAATCGAAGATCATCTGGATTAGCTGGCTCGGCTTGTTGTTCTGATTGAAGCTGTCCACGTCCTGCTTGAGTTGCCAGCAGTCGCCGACAACCTGCTGTCGACGCTGCTGGAACGCCACAGCCAATGCTAAGACTTGCCGAGCGGATGTCATCTCACAGGGTTGTCTGCTCGCCATCTTCGGAAAGGCGGGCGGCATGCTTTGCCGGAAACACGGCTCTGAGGGTCAGTGATGTATTCCTCACGCATGGCCCGCCCAGTTCATCGGCGCAGCGATCAACGATGGCGGACGGCTGAGGTTGCCATAAGCTCTGCTGGATCGCCCACGCTGCGATTGTTCGCGCCGTCGCGGGCCACGAACGCCCGGACTCACGATACTTGTTGGCGATCTCTCGCATCTGATCACCATAGGTTTCCCGGGCTTTTCTGCCATTTCTCCTCCTCCCTAAAGCACGACTGGGGGACTGCATCCCCAGCCATCCGTGAGCGCGGCGCGCGTGATCGTGTTTCGCCTTTGGCTAGCATCTCGCGATTGTGAGCGTAGCTGATCTCTCCCCTGAACTGAAGCTGCCCGACCACTAGGCCAGGATGGACACCGACGCGGTTGGCAAAGCCTTGGATTTTCTCCTTGTAGTACAGGGGGCGGATGCGGGCTATAAAGCTATCAAGATCCCGAGGAGTTATTAAACTATCGGTGGCGAAGCGATCCGCGCGCAGCTCACTCTCCGGCTTGTCTTCGGGCTTCGCACGCCTCCCCACAAGGTCAGTATCGAGATGTAGAGCGTCACCTGCCTTGACGCGTTCCAGTTCGTGCATAAGCGTAAACCAGAACCAGTCAATCCGATCGTACCGAAGCGATAGAGCGATCACGGGAGAATGTTCGTCCAGCCAAGTATATCTGTCAATTCGCGTTCCCGCAAGCGGCTCGATGATGACCAACCGAATACCCATCTCCGAGAGAATGCGGGGGACGTGGCGGACATCCTCAGCGTTGGGTAGTAGCTCCCGCAAGCGGGCAACACCAGCCTCTAGGTCTGCTCAGAACCGGCTTGCGGTCGTAGCCCTCGCTAACTGCCGCGCCCGGCACAGCCAGGCCTTCTGAGCGGGAGATACTTCTTCGTATGAGGTACCCTTACGCGCGGCATGCGCGAGCTCGACCTCCTGGTCGAGCGACTTGATAGAGAGGAAGTTCAGAACACGCGACTCCAGAACCTCAACATTGGTGGAGGACTCGATCCAGCTGCGGCGTACCATCTCCTTGATGGGTGCCTTTGCATATAGTCTCTAACGGCGCGCTACGTCGCCGTTCTCGTCTCTCACTTTTGAAGCCGCCACGCGCTCTCAAGATTCATCCAGAACTGCGCCGTTGTGCCGAGGGCTTCGGCAAGCCCCTTTGCTGTTTCCGGTGTAATGCCTCTTTTCCCGGTGATGATCTCGTTGACGACCCGCGGGGGGCGACCCAGGATCTCTCCCAGGTCCGTCTGCGTCCGCCTCTTGCCTCGAGCTAGTCCTTCAGGGTCTCTCCGGGTGGCATACTCAACGGCGGTGAAGCGTGTCATTTGGGGTCTCCCTTTCGGTGCCTAGTGATAGTCTTCAATAGAAACAATGGATACAACCTTCTCCGCCCCCTGCCTTCCACTTCAACGACCAGCCTCCATTGATCGTTCAGCCTCATTGAGTTTTGGTGGGTTCTCTTACCCTTGAGTTTTTCGAACCGGAGTGACCGCAGGGCGCGCAAGTCGCGCTCGTCGGCCGCCGCCGGGATGCGCCCCACTACCTTACGGAAGGCAGTCACGATCGCGGGAGCATGCCCGCTCGTAAAGGCAGGGTCACAGTACAGCGCTGTAGGTCGGCGGTAGCGAAGCGTATCTCCATCGCGACTCTCATCTTAGTCAGCGCGTCCCTGGTATGTCAACCCCCTGACCCACACATAGTGTAATAATGTGGGTCGAGATGCTTGACAGGTGAGCACAGCTCACGCATAATAGGTCATCATGAACCGCATGGACACGAAGCGCCAGACCGCCGTCGTAGCCGCCCTAGTCGAAGGGGTTGGCATCCGCTCGACCTGCCGGATGACGGGCGCCTCGAAGGGCGCGGTCACGAAGCTGATTGCCGACCTTGGGCCGGTCTGTGCGAAGTACATGGACAAAGCCTTCCACGACCTCCCGTGCAAGACCCTAGAGCTGGACGAGATCTGGGCCTTCTGCTACGCGAAGGCGAAGAACGTCCCCGAGGACAAGAAGGGGACCTTCGGCTACGGCGACGTGTGGACCTTCACCGCCATCGACGCGGATACGAAGCTCATCCCGTCCTTCATGGTGGGCTCGCGGGATGCCGGGACCGCTCATGAGTTCTGCCAGGATCTGGCAAGCCGCCTGTCTTACCGCCCCCAGATCACAACGGATGGGCTCAAAGCGTACGTGGGCGCTCTAGAAGATGCCTTCAACGGCGACCTCGACTATGCCCAGCTGGTCGAAGGTGTACGCGCGCCGCTCCGGAAGGTTCCGAGGTCGCGCTACAGTCCGGCGGAGTGCACAGGGGACTCAGAAGCACGCAATCTGCGGCAACCCGGACCCGAAGCGGATCTCTACCAGCTACGTGGAGCGGGCGAACCTCTCGATGCGGATGGGACTCCGCCGCTACACCCGCCTCACCAACGGCCACAGCAAGAAGCTGGAGAACCACTGCGCCGCGCTGGCCATTTTCTTCATGCACTACAACTTCGCCCGGCTTCATCAGACCATCCGCTGCTCGCCTGCCATGGCCGCCGGAGTGACTTCGCACCTCTGGTCTGTCGCGGATATCGTGGCGCTCCTCCCGGTCGAAGCCCCGAAGGAGCGCGGCACGTACAAGAGCCGTCCCTTCAAGGGGACGATTTCAAAATGACCCAGTACCGGATTGAGACGCTGTAAAGAGATTGAGAGTCTACGATTAGCTTGAGCGTCTCAAAGAGACTTTCTAGCGTCTCAGACCGACTTATTAGCGTTTCAAGGTTGGATTCTAGCGTCTCAACTCTGTTTTTTAGCGTCTCAGGCATCGTTTTTAGCTGATCAGGTCAGCTTCGTAGCGTCTCCGTTGTCGATCATAGCGTCTCAAGGGAGCTATTTTGCGTCTCCAGGGAGTCGCGTAGCATCTCAAGGGTGACCCGCAGCGTCTCAAAAGGGAGCTGGAGCGCCCCCAAGAGTGGCTTTAGCGTCTCACCGCGCCTCGCAGTCGGGTCCTGGAGCGAGCAGCGGGCGTTACGCCGTAGATGTCGGTGCTCCTTCGGTGAAGCCGTTGCAGATCCAAGGATTAGCCGCGCTTCCGAAGAGGTCCTGGGGTAGGCGAAAGCTTAAAAAGAGGGTGCCCTGCGGGGAGCCGCGGAGGTCTGGGCGCCGCGTTGAGCCTCTTCCGATCAAGCTTAGCGTCTCATCCCGCTGGGCCGCTAGCGGTCGAGATGTGAGGCATGTCTCTCGCCTGGCGCGGTGTTGAGGCGTAAAATAGGTCTATGGAACCAATCCGCGATCCCGAGGTCCTCGCCCGAATGCGAGTCGCCTTCGACCTCTACCAGATGTCCGTGGACATGATGCGGCAAAACTTGCGTCGCCGTTATCCGGATGCGACCGAGGCGGAGATCGCCCGGCGGATGCAGGAGTGGATGCTCGAACAGCCGGAGGACCCGCCGGGGACCCCGTTGCGGGCGATCGACACGGCGCGGCGGCACGATTGACGGGCATCGAAGAGGCTCTCATCCGCTTCGAGACGGATGCCCGGGTCTTGGAACTTCGCTGGGCCTTGGTCGGCGGACTGGCGATCTCGGTGCGTGCAGAACCCCGGAACACGAACGATGTGGATGTTGCCGTGGTCGTGACGGGCGATCCGGAAGCCGAGACTGTGGTGAGGGCCGTTCGAGGGCTGGGGTATCGAGATCGCCCCGTAGGGGCTCACCTGGAACAGATCGACGTCGGTCGGCTTGCGGGCTTCCGTCTCGTCTCCCCCGGAGCCGAACCGCTCGCGGTCGGCGTCGATCTCCTCTTTGCCTCCTCCGGGATCGAGCCCGAGATCGTGGCGGCCGCGCAGGTGCTGGAGGTTCTGCCGGGGGTCTTCCTGCCCGTTGCCAGCCTGAGCCATCTCCTCGCCCTCAAGGTGCTGGCAGGGCGGGACAAGGATCGGATGGATGCTCATTCGCTGATTCGATTTGCCCGACAGGCGGACCTGGAGAGGACTCGCGAAGCCCTGCGGCTGATCGATCGGCGGGGATTTCACCGGGGTAAGGATCTCCTCGGCGAGCTCTCGGCGCTCCTGCGAGCGAGGGCCTGAATGAGCAAGCGTAAGGCCATACTCAAGGACCCCTTTTATGGCGATATCTTCGAAGGTCTCGCGGGTCACATCGATCCGTTGGTGTTCGAGCACTGCATGGGGGACCTCCTGGGGGATGATTTCCCCGGCCTCGTTCCTGTACCGGGCGGTAGCGACTCGGGCTGGGACGGTGAGATTCCGGATACCGATGGCGAACCGTTCCCCCTCATCTGCACGACGGGAGCCAAGGTCCTGAGGAACCTTTCCAAGAGTTTGGACGCTATCGACCGAGGAGGGCGCTACCCGAAACGAAAAGTCGCTCTGGCGACCTCGCAGGCGCTGACGCCGCGCCGGCGGCAGGCCCTGCGCAGACGCGCGGAAGAGAAAGGGTTCAAGCTCCAGCGGCTCATTGAGCAGCAAGCTCTGGCAAATCTTCTGTACCAGGATAGCCGCTGGACGAAGGAACTTCTGGGGCTCACGGGCAACCCGTCGGCTCTCTCGGTTGTGCCGCGTACTCGTCGGCCTCTGCTGGAAGCTCGAGCCAGTGGGCCGCGACGAGGACATTGCCTGGCTCGAAACGGCGCAGGGTGATCGCGTCCTCTCCGGCGAGCCCGGGTCGGGCAAGACCTTCCTCTTCTACCATCTGATCCATCATCGCGGTTGGGACGCATTGTTTCTGGCGAGTAGCGACCTCGGAGCGATCGCGAACGCTCTCCGGGATCAGCAGCCTGCGATCGTAGTGGTCGACGACGCCCATGAGAACCCGGGTCTCCTTACCTCTCTTGTGCAGTTACGCAGGGAGATCCATGCCGACTTCCGAATCGTGGCAGCTACCTGGGAGGGGGGAAGGATAGTGTCATTGAGGCCCTGGCGGGGACTGCTGAACCGCAGGTCCGCAAGCTGGAACTGCTGACCCGGGACGAGACCCTGAAAGTAATCTTGCAGGTTGGCATTCAGGCTTCGAATAAGATTCTGCGCGAGTTGGTTGACCAAGCTGCAAACAAGCCGGGGCTCGCTGTGACCATCGCAACTTTGTGGCTCCAGGGGCTCTGGCAGGAGGTGCTCAAGGGGTCCATTCTAAGTCGGACTCTCCTTGGCGCTTTTAACAGTCTCGTGGGCGGGAAGGCTACGGTGGTGCTCGGCGCCTTCAGCCTTGGCGGCGACCGGGGCATGGGGATGGAAGAGGTACGCGAGTGGATCGGCATGGACCGGGCCGAGTTCCATAGGGTCACATCCGGGCTTGCAGCGGGAGGAGTGCTGTCCCAGGTGGACAAGGATAGACTTTCGGTGTTGCCTCGCCAACTGCGTTCGGCGTTGCTCCGCTCGGTTTTCTTCGACGGACCTAGCCTTCCATATCTCAAACTCCTCGACCGTGTGCCCAGCCGGGCTAGCGCCGTTGAAGCACTGGTTGCAGCTAAGCATCGGGGAGCAGCGATCCCAGATCGGGAACTCCGGGAACTCGTTCTAGAGTGCGGCTCGCGACGAACTTGGGAACAGGTCGCGGCCGTGAGCTCGGAGTTCGCTGAATGGGCCCTGAAGGACTACCCAGGAGACCTTTGTGACGTCGCTGGGGCGGCGCTACGAGTTAGCCCCGAGGCGACGATCCCACGGCTGCTGCAGCGAGCGGTTGGAGAAACCAGAACCACAAACGAGTGGGCGAGGCATCCGATGCGCATTCTCTCTGGGTGGACTCGCGAGTTTGGTACTCCTGATCGGATACTCGGGCGCCGCCGCCTCTTGGCCCGAACGGCGAAACGATTCTTAGTGGAGGGAGGCGAGTCTTCCGTCGGGATCCATGGCCTGTGTCTTGCCCTCTCTCCAGGCCTAGAGGGAACCAGCAGCGATCCCGGAGCCGGCTTAAGCTTAACAATCTCGTTCGGTCGAATTCCATCGGATTGCTTTTCTGGCATGGCCACTCTATGGGAGGAAGTCCGGGGAGCGATTCGTGAGATCGACCGGGAAGCCTGGCCTCACTTCAAACACATGTTATGGGAGTGGATGCACCCCGAGATGGTAAGCCACGACCCTAATATTCCTGAGGAGGAGAAAGGGATCATGCGGGCGTTCGCAGCGAAGATGCTTAGCGATCTCGCTCCGCTGGCACAACAGAGTCTAGGGCTGAGCGCGGGCTTCAAGGATTTGGCTAACCGGCTCGGGATTTATCTGCCCCTCGAATCCGATTCAAGATTCGAGATCTTGTATCCACAGGAGGCTTCAAGTCTGGGGGAGCGTTCAGCCTGGGAGGAGGCTCGACATTCTGCCGCTAGGTCGCTGGGCCGCGAGTGGGCCAGCCGCAATCCTAGCGAGGTTGCAAGGGAACTGGCCCAATACGAGGCGGAAGCTGTGAAGATCGGTCGACGGTGGCCACGTTTGGCTCCGGTAGTATGCGAAGAGATCGCAGAAACCGCAGGTGACCCGGAGGCTTGGGCCGCCGCGTTTTTGGAGGAGCGTGCTCCGACTGATGTGCTGCGTCCTTTCCTTGCCAAGGCGACAGCACACTGGGAGAACCTCATGGATCGTTGCATGGAAAGCAAGGCACATCGGTGGCTCGCGACCGAGCTCATCCTGGAATCGCAGGCGCCCTCGGATGATCTACTTGCTCGGGCGCTTGAGCAAGCAGAAGAGCTTCCACAGGTCGTCGAAACTCTCTGCTTGCAGCGCAGGGTTCCAATCCCGACCTTGAGTAAATTGCTCCACCACCCTCATTGGGAGACGGCGCTCGCTGTGGCGGTCGGCGAGTGGTGCGCGTCACCAAGAGAGGAGATAAGAGAGGAGGTCCAGACCGAGTGGCGAGCCGCGATACTCCGAGCGCAGACGGAGGACAATACAGCGGTTCCGGTAAATCAAAGCCTTCGGTATTGGTTGGGCGTCATCCTAGCAGAAGATTCGGTGTTGGCACTGGACTGGCTGTTTCGACAGCTTGTGGAAGACAGACCTTTCCCAAGCTCTGCAGATGGGCCGCTCGGAAGAGCGGTGTCAGCCCTCGATCATAGCCAGCGCCTCCAGGTTCTGGAAGCGCTCGTCGGACGAGAGGTCCCGCGCGAGCTCCTCCCTCTCCTTGTAGGTCAGGACGCTGAGATCTATCGCGCACTCCTCGCTTCGGATCTCTCACGGTCACTCCACTTGGAGCCTCTTGAGCGAGTCCCGGACGAGGCTTGGATGGAGTTGGCTCTCTGTGCTCTCGAAGCAGGTTTCGACATCGAGGCCGTTGCCGAAGCCGCTTTCGGCGGCGCTTTTTCCTACTGTGGAGCGGGGGTCGAGCACTGGAACCGCTGGGTGCAGGCATTCACCGCACTGGATCACGATCCGAGGCTGGACGCGAAGAAGATTGCTCGGCTAGGGAGACGCTTGGCGGAGGAGAAAGTCGTGGCGGCGCGGGTTATGGAGCGTCAGATCGCCATCCATGGTTACTAACCTTGGAGATATCCTCCCCCCATGCCCACCTCCTTCGAACGTCTCACCCCGCCCGCCCTCAACCGCGCTCTTCTCGCCCGGCAGGGCCTCCTCGCTCCCTTGGAGCTTCCCCTCGCCGAGGCGGTCGAGTCGATCGGCGCTCTCCAGGGGCAGTACTGGCCGGCGCTGCCGGTCGCCCTGTGGTCGCGGCTGCGCGGCTTCGCCGCGGCGGACCTCTACGGTGCCTGCGAGCGCCGGGAGGTGGTCTTGGGAACGTGCGTGCGGGCCACGATCCATATGGTGAGCGCGCGGGAGCACCCCGAGTATGCGGCCCTCGTGGCGGCGGGCGGGTTGGACGACTGGCGGCGGACGGCGGCGGCGGTCCCTCCGGCGACCGTGGCGCTGCGGGCGGCGCTCCTGGCCCTCCTTGAGTCCGTGCCCCGCACCGGGGAGGAGATCGCCGGCTGGATCGAGAAGTATCTCGCCGTCCATCCCGGGGCGATCGATCCGGTGGAGGTCGAGCAGCAGCGGTCGTTCAAGTGGCGGCCCTTCTATCGCTGGAGCGCCCTGGTGCGGGTCCCGGCCGATGGTCGATGGGGAGCGAAGACGCCGGAGGCCTACCTCGCCGCCCCTCGTCCCGCCGCGGCACCGGCTCCAGAGGAGGCGCTCGTCCGGGTGATCCGCCGTCACCTGCGGGCCTTCGGGCCGGCCACCGCCGACGACGTGGCGGGGTGGATCGCCTGGAAGACGCCGCCGGTGCGCTCGGCGCTCGAACGGCTGGCGCCGGAGTTGGTCCGTTTCGCGGACGAGGAGGGCCGGACCCTCTACGACCTGCCCGAGGCGCCCCGGCCGGACCCCGAGATCCCGGCGCCGGTCCGCTTCCTGCCGAGCTTCGACAGCACCCTCCTGGCCTACGCCTCGAAGGGCCGGGCGCGGGCGCGTCTCGTGCCGGAGGCCTGCCGCGAGCCGATCTACGCCCGCGGCAACCTGCGGATTCTTCCGACCTTCCTAGTCGACGGCCTCGTCGCGGGAACCTGGGCGGTCGAGGTGCGTCGAAAGGAGGCGACGCTGACGCTTGAGCCCTGCGTGCGGCTGGAGCGAGCGGCGCGCGCGGCGCTGGTGGAGGAGGGCGAGCGGCTCCTGCGCTTCAGCGAGCCTCAGGCGAAGGCGCACCAGGTCGTGATCGAGACCTGATGCGCGGTCGGCGAGCTCACGGACTGGCTTAACTGCCGCTTCGATCCCTTTACCTCGGGCTTGACCTGTTTCATCCGAATATCTATAATTTCTTCAGTACAGAGCTTCGGTCCAGGCCTGGATGCTGACGCAATTGAAGACCGGGGTCCCACCTGGGACTCCAGATGGAGGTTCGTCTCATGACGCGATCGAGCATCTCCTGTCTCTCGGCTGCGGTGGTCCTTGCCTGCGCTCTTGGCGCGGGGACCGCCCAGGCCCAACCGAACAACCCGATCGGCCTCTGGAGCGTCACCGCCCATGACGATACCAATCCGGGGATGCCGATCGTCGGCACCCAGCGGATCTGCTTCCTGGCCAACGGGACCTGGTTCAGCCCCACCTTCCCGGGCTGGGCAGGGGTCTGGTTCCAGAAGGGGACCGGCGGCGCTCCCGGCCTCGGCAACCGGGTCCGGCTGCTCGGCAACTGGCAGCCGGGGGCGCCCTTCAGCGACTCCGCCGAGCTCGACTTCATCCACCTGACCATGATGACCGGCTCCTGGACGGAGTGGCAGTTCGCCGGCTATCCGCCGCCCCCCCTCCCGCCGCCGCCGCCGCCGCCAGGCCCGCCTTTCTTCTTCTTCAAGGTCTCGGTCTGCCGCCTCGGCGGTTGCGCCGGACCGCTGCCGGCGGCGGCTGGGGGGCCGCCGCCGCTCACCATCGCCGGGGCCGGGGCCGTCGCCTGTAACCCCTAGCGCTCGTCCTCGCCGGGGCGAGCCGCGGCGCTACGGCGTCCGCGGCTCGCTCCGTCCTGGCCTGGCGAGCTCACCACCTAACGTTGGCGGCGATCAGCCCGCTCGCGGCCGAGCTGTCGATGGGCTTGGAGAAGAAGTAGCCCTGGCCGTATTGGCAGGAGAGGCCGCGGAGCCGCGAGACCTGCTCGGCGGTCTCCAGGCCCTCCGCCGCCACCCCCATGCCGAGGGTGCGCGCCAGGGTGACGATGGTGTGGACGATCTCGGAGCGGCCGCCGCCGTCGCCGGTGTAGCTGATGAAGGAACGGTCGATCTTGAGGGCGTCCATGGGCAGGCGGTGCAGGTAGCTCAAGGAGGAGTAGCCGGTGCCGAAGTCGTCGATGTAGAGCTTGACCCCGAGGTCGCGCAGCTGGGAGAGCTTGGCGAGCGCCGCGTCGCCATGGTCCATGATCGTGCTCTCGGTCATCTCCAGGCGCAGGCTGCCCATCTCCACCTGGGTCTCGCGGAGAATTCTCTTGAGCCGCTTGATCAGGTCGACCTGCATGAACTGCTTGCCGGAGAGGTTGACGCTCACCGGCACGGCTCGGCCGGTCGGGTAGAGCGCCTGCCACTCGGCGAGCTGGCGGCAGGCCTCGCGGAGCACCCACCAGCCGATGGGCACGATGAGGCCCGTATCCTCGGCGATCGAGATGAACGTCTCCGGCTGGAGCAGGCCGCGGATCGGGTGATTCCAGCGCAGCAGGGCCTCGAAGGCGTCGAGCTCGCCGCTCGCCAGCGAGACGATGGGCTGGTAGTGGATCTCGAACTCCTCGCGCTCGATCGCCCGTCGCAGGTCGTTCTCGATCTGGAGGAGGGCGACCGCCCGGTCGTGCATGTTGCGGTCGAAGAGGGCGTGCCGGTCCTTGCCTGCCGCCTTGGCGCGGTACATCGCCGTGTCGGCGTCGCGCAGGACGTCCTCGGGGCGCTCGTAATCGGAGCTCGACCCCAAGGCGATCCCCAGGCTCATGGTGACGAACACCTCGTGCCCGCGCAGGTTGAAGGGCTTCGCCAGCTCGCGGTTGACCCGCTGCGCCACCCGGGTCGCCTGGGGGACGTCGTTGAAGTCGTTGAGGAGGATGGCGAACTCGTCGCCCCCGAGCCGGGCGACGGTGTCGCCGGGGCGCAGGAGGATCTCCAGGCGGCGGGCGACGGCGACGAGCAGCTCGTCGCCCACGTGGTGCCCCAGGCTGTCGTTGACGTTCTTGAAGCGGTCGAGGTCCAGGAAGAGCACGGCGTAGGGGTGACCGCCGCGGCGCCGGGCGTGGGCGATCACCATGCCCAGGCGGTCGAGGAAGAGCGCGCGGTTGGGCAGCCCGGTCAGGGCGTCGTGGAAGGCGTCGTGCAGGAGCCGCTTCTCGGCCAGCTTGCGGGCGGTGATGTCCGATTGCGAGCCCGCCATCCGGTAGGCCTCGCCGTTGCGGACCGCGATGCCGCGGGAGAGGACCCAGCGGTAGGTCCCATCCTTGTGGAGCATCCGGTGCTCGCTCTTGAAGTGCGGCGTGCCGCCGCCCTGGTGAGCGGAGATCTCGGCCTTCAGGACCATGAGATCGTCGGGATGCACCCGGTCGAACCACTCGCGGGGCTCCTCCCCGATCTCCCCGTCCTCGAAGCCGAGCATCGACTTCCAGCGCGGCGAAAAGTAGATCCGGTCGGTCTTCAGGTGCCAGTCCCAGAGGCCGTCGTGGGCGCCCTGGACGGCGAGGGCGTAGCGCTCCTCGCTCTCCCGGAGCGCTACCTCGGCCTGCTTGCGCTCCAGGGCGTAGCGGATCGAGCGGCCGAGGAGCGAGCTTTCGATCTGGCGCTTCTGGAGGTAGTCCTGGGCTCCCGAGGCGGACGGCCGCGGTGGCCAGCTCCTCGTCCTCGACCCCGGTGAGGAGCACGATCGGGAGCTCCGGAGACTTCGCCTTGATCCGGTTGAGGGAATCGAGAGAGCCGTGGACGCTGTCGGGCAGCGAAACGTCGAGCAGGATGAGGTCGACGTCGGAGGAGTTGTGGAGGAGCTCCACGGCCTTCGCGATGCGGTCGACCGTCGCAGGTGAAAGGGCCCGAAGGGCGCCCTCTCCAAGAGCCGGCGTACCAGGTCGGCATCCGCCGGGCTGTCCTCGACCAGTAGAATCCGGATCGGTGGATGGGTCACGGCGGCCCTCCCTGGAGTACGGCCCGACCCAGGCCGTGCAACCTGCGCCCAATCAGAATACGAAACGCATAACTACAAAAACTGTCGCATCCTACCATAAGCGCTTCCCGTGACCTGGATTTCGGCAAGAGGTCATTTTGAACCTGCGGGCGGGCTCCTTCGGGCGCTCTGCGCAGCCAGTCGCCCGTCCGCGGACTCAAAATGACCGGGTACTGGATTTCTGTCCTCGCCGTCTTTTATCTCTCTTCGGGGGCAGGGATCGTAAAGTAGAAGGTCGATCCCTGGCCCGGCTCGGATTTCGCCCAGATCCGGCCGCCGTGGCGCTCGACGATCCGGCGGCAGGTGGCGAGTCCCAGGCCGGTGCCGGGGACGTCCGGCTGGAGGCGCTTGAAGGGGAGGAAGATCGACTCCGCCGCCACCGGATCGATGCCGACGCCGTTGTCGTGGACGGAGAAGACCCAGTGGCCGTCGGCCCGGGCGGCGGAGAGGAGGACGCGCGGTGCCGCCTCGCCACGGTATTTGATCGCGTTGCTCACCAGGTTCTGCAAGAGCCAGACGATCTGGACCGGATCGGCATGGATCGGCGGCAGCGGGGAGTGGGTGACGGCGGCTCCGCTCTCCTCGATGGCGGCCCCCAGGTTGGCGAGGGCGCTCTCCAGGAGCTCCTCGACGTCGACGGTCTCGAAGGGCCGCTCGCGGCCCTCCATGCGGGCGAGCGAGAGCAGGTCGTCAATCAGGCTCTGGAGCCGGCGGGCGCCGCCGACGACGCGGTCGAGGAGCCGGTCGGCCTCGGCGTCGAGCTTGCCCGCGTAGTCTTCCTGCAGGATGCGGGCGTAGCGTTCCATCGTGCGGGCGGGCTCCTGCAGCTCGTGGGAGGCCATCGAGGCGAACTGCTGGAGGTCGTCGTTGGAGCGCCGGAGCTGGGTGGCGCGGCGCTCCAGGCTCTCCTCCGACAGCTTGCGCGCGGTGATGTCCTCGACCAGGCCGTCGATCCGGACCAGGGCCTTTTTGTCCCGCACCACCGTCCGGATCACCTGCACCCAGATCGGGCGCCCGTCGGCGCGCTCGAGCCGGACCTCCTGCGCCGCTCCCGGGTCGCCGCGGTCCGGCTTCGGCAGGGAGGGGTTCCGGGTCTCCTCGGAGGCGACGAGCGGGGTCAAGTCGAGAGGCTCGGCCGCCTCTAAGTCTTCGAGGCCGAACATCTGCAGGAAGGCCGGGTTGGCGTTGAGCAGCCGTCCGCCGGTGGTGGCACTGAAAACCCCGATCCGCGCCTCGGTCAGCAGCGACTCCAGGCGGGCGGTGCGCCGGGGGTGCCGCCGGCGGCTCTCGGCGAGCGCCGCCCCGACGGCCTCCGGGAGCCGCAGGAAGTTTCCCGTCCGCTTGACCAGATAGTGGTCCACCCCCAGCCGGGCCGCCGTGGCGCTGATCTCCTCGCTGCCGTGACGGGTGAAGAGGATGACCGGGATCTCGGGCCACTCCGCCTTGACGAATTCGAGGACCGCCAGGCCCTCGGCCCAGTGCAGCTTCTGCTCGACGACGATCAGGTCGAAGTCTTTTTTCGCGCAGGCGCGGGCGAAACCCAGCGCATCGGAGATCTCTTGAATATCGATATATTTTAAGTCAGATTTCAGTACAACTTTGGCCAGGGCGCGGTCTTCCAGGTCGTCGTCGATCAACAAGAGGCAGGAGTCGCGCTCGTTCACGCGCCCACCATAGCAACAAGCAGCATGCCATCACCATTCATCCATGGGTATAATCTCTTCTATATCGTGAGGCATAGACCGCGGGACCGCCGCGGTGGGAAAAGCCGGAAGCTCCGAAGCGGAGGGAGGGGCCGGGGGGCAGATGGACTTCGAGGACTCTTCACAGAATCGCGCCGAGCGCCTGATCGCCAGTCTGCGCCTGCTGGCCGGCTTTGCCTTTCTGCTCTTCGTCGAACTCGAACCGTCGGCCCTCCCGGCGCGCAACGCCGAGCGCGCCATGCCGCTCCTCGCCGTCTATCTCCTCTTCTCTCTTCTCCTCGCGGTCCTCTTCCGCGGCTCGGCGGCGCTCCGGCCGCGCTGGCGGGCGGCCGTCCAGGTCCTCGACCTCGTCACCTTCACCGCCCTCTGCTTCCTGGCCGGCGCTCCGGCCGGCGCCTCCCTGGTCTTTTTCGCCTTCATCCTGCTCGCCGGCGCTCTGCGCTGGCGGTGGCGCGGGATCGCCTGGACGGCCCTGGCGGGGATCGGCATGCTGCTGGGAGCCGGCCTCCTGACCTCGCTCTTGAGCCCGGGCTCGCCCCTGGCGTTCGACCGGATGCTGGTCTGGAGCGCCGGCCTCGCCGTGCTCGCCCTGCTGCTCGCCTCGGTCTCGGCCCACCAGCAGCGGCTCGGCCGGGAGATCCTGGGGATCGCATCGTGGCCCCAGCTCTCCCAGAAGGACCGCGAGGGGCTCCTGTCGCACCTGCTCGATCACGCCGCCGGCATTCTGGAGGCGCCGCGCCTCCTCCTCGTCTGGGAGGAGATGGACGAGCCCTGGCTGCATCTCGCCCTGCGGTCCGGCGGCAGCCTCGAACGGCTGCGGGAGGCGCCGACGGCCTTCCCGCTCCTCGTCGCCGAACCGCTCGGCGAGGTCAGCTTCTTCACCTCGGGCACCCGCGGCCGGAAGCCGCCCGCCGTCTGGTACCGCTCGGCGGAGGGGTTGAGCCTCTGGCGCGGCGCGCCGGTCGGCGCCGAGCTCTGCCGCCGCTTCGCCATCGACCGCGTGGCCTCCTGGCCGCTGCGGGCGGAGCGGGTCGAGGGCCGGCTCTTCGTCCTCGACAAGAAGGACTTCGAGAAGGACCACCTCCTGCTCGGCGAGATCGTCGCCCGCCGCATCGCCGCCGAGCTCGACCAGTTCTACATCACCCAGCAGCTGCAGGAGCGGCGCGGTGACCGAGGAACGGATCCGGCTGGCCTGGGACCTCCACGACGGCATGCTCCAGTCGCTGACCGGCGCCGCCCTGCAGCTCCAGGCCCTCGCCCGGCTGCTCGACGAGGACCCGGTGGCGGCGCGGGCGCAGCTCGTCGAGATCCAGCGGCTGATCGCCGCCGACCAGCGCGACCTGCGCTTCTTCATCGAAGAGCTGAAACCCGCTTCGCCCCAGGCGCTCGCCGAGGAGACCGACTTCGACGTCCGCTTCAAGGAGCTGGCGGAGCGGCTCCACCGCCTCTGCGGGCTGGACGTCGAGCTGCGGCTGACCGGGATCGACGGGCGGCTCCCCACCTACCTGGCGCGCCAGCTCTACCGTCTCCTCCGCGAGGCCCTGTTCAACGTCGCCCGTCACGCCGGGGCCTCCGCCGCCCGGGTGGAGATCGCGCTCGCCGGGCAGGCCCTGGCGGTGACCGTGACCGACAACGGCCGGGGTTTCCCCTTCAAGGGGCGCTACGAGCACGAGGAGCTCCGCCGCCAGAAGCTCGGGCCGGTGAGCTTGAAAGAGCGGATCACCGCTTTAGGCGGCTCACTCGCCATCGACTCCGGCGACGGGCGGACCCGGATCGAGATGAGCCTCCCGGTGCCGGCGGGGGCCCGCTGATGGCCGCGCCGACCCGGCTGGTAGTGGTCGACGACCACCCCCTGATCCTGGAGGGGCTCGACCGGCTCTTCCGGCTGGAGGACGACCTCGAGCTGGTGGCCAAGTGCATCAACGCCGAGGAGGCTCTGGAAGCCGTCCGCGTCCACCAGCCCGACCTCCTGATCCTCGACCTCCGGCTGCCGGGCCGGCGCGGCCTGGAGGTGCTGGAGGAGATCCAGCGCGAGGGGCTCCCCACCCGGACGGTGCTCCTGACCGGGGCGATCACCGAGGACGAGCTGCTGGAGGCCCTCCGCCTGGGGGCGCGCGGGGTCGTGCTCAAGGAGATGGCGCCGGAGATGCTGGTGCGGTGCATCCGCAAGGTGCGGTCCGGCGAGCTCTGGTTCGAGAGCGATTTCCTCGGCCGGGCGGTCGAAGGGATGCTGAGCCGCGACGGGGTCGCCGGGCGCGGGCGGCGCGCCCTGACCGTCCGCGAGCTCCGCATCGTCCGCATGGCGGCCACCGGCCTCCACAACCGCGAGATCGCGGCAGAGCTCTCGATCACCGAGGGCACGGTCAAGGTCCACCTGCACAACATCTACGAGAAGCTGGCGGTCACCGGCCGGGTCGAGCTGACGATCTTCGCCCGCGACCAGGGGTGGGTCTGACCTTGCACCCCCGGCCCCCCCACGCTATGGTTCTCCTGCCTGCTTCAGTCGGGCGCTCGGGCTTGCCGTCCGGGCTCTTGGGCCGACCGGGACCGCGGCTTAGGGGAAGCGACGAGCGATGATGCTAGAGAGCGTGGTGCGGGACTGCCTCTATCTCAACTGGGCCCTGCCGGCAGCGGCCCTGCCGCCACCGCCGGCGCCGCTGCGCTACCAGCTTCACCCCTTCCAGGGGGAGGACCACGTCTTCGCTTCGGCGGTCCTCTTCCACCAGGAGGGGCTCCACCTGCAGAGCCTGCCGCGCCTGCGCCTCTCCTATCCGCAGTGCAACCTCCGGCTCTACATGCTGGACGGCGACGGGGTCCCTTCGGTCCTCTTCCGCTCCATGCTGATGCCGCTCTGGGTGGTCCCCGGGGTTCGGCTGGTCTCCGCGCAGCCGGCGGCGAGCGCCCGCTTCCGCTTCCCGCGGCCCTCCTCCGACCTCGGGGACGGCGAGTGGCGGTGGTGGGTGGAGAAGGGGGAGGCGCTCGAGGTCCGGGCCTGGCAGGACAGCCCGACCGTCGGCCACGGGCCGCGCCTCGGCTCCTGGGAGCAGACGGTCGAGTACATCTCGGAGCGGCCGCGCGGCTACGCTGCCGAGGACGGGGCGCTCCACCGGGTGAAGGCGCAGCACCCGCGGGCCGCGGTCTGGCCGCTGCGGGCCGAGATCTCCGCCCTCGGGCTGCTGACGAGCCTCCTCCCGCTCACCCACGGCGCCGTCTGGCCGCCGCTCCACTCCTCCTGGCTCTGCCCGGAGATCCCCTTCGTCTTCGATCTCGGGCTCGTCCCCAAGATGACGGTGGCCCCCAGCCTTCCCCAGGCGGCGGCCTCACGGAGCGCCGCTCGGAGCGCCGCCCGCATCGCCCTGCCGGAGAGCAACAACCTCGCTCGCGATGCCCGCGATGCTCATACCCCCGGTACCCCACCGCTCCCGGCACGGGAGGAGGAGGTCTGCCATGCCTGAGGAGTCTCTGGAGAGCGACCGGCCGTTCGAACGGGTTTTCACCGGTACCGCCTGGGAGCCGCGGGTCGGCTACTGCCGGGCCCTCCGGGCGGGGAGGCACATCCACGTCAGCGGCTGCGCTCCGGTGGCGGAAGATGGGGGAGTGTTCGCCCCGGGCGATGCCTACGCCCAGGCGCGGCGGTGCATCGAGATCGCCATGACGGCGGTGACCCAGCTCGGGGGGACCGCCGCCAGCGTCGTCCGCACCCGCATGTTCGTCACCGACATCGCCCGCTGGCAGGAGTACGGCCGCGCCCACGGTGAGGCCTTCGCCGCCCATCCCCCGGTGACCTCCATGATCGAGGTCAAGGCCCTCATCGATCCCGCCATGCTGATCGAGGTCGAGGTGGACGCCTACCTCGGCGGCTAGGTTCGGGGCTCCGGCAGGGACCCAACGGAGACCCAGGGTCACGTCAAAGTCGATAAATTTTGACTTGGAGCGTAGGGGCGGCCCCCCGTGGCCGCCCGCCCTCCCAGGGCACCCACAGGGGGGTGCCCCTACGACAGAAGCCTTCGCGACGCCAGATTCGACTTTGACGAGGCCTTGAACGGAGACCTGCCCGGGGAGACGGCGCCCCGGTCGGCCGTGCTAGCATTCCGCGCATGAACGAGACCGACCCCCGCGACCGACGTCCGCAGCGCATCGCGATCATCCCCGGTGACGGCATCGGCAAGGACGTGACCGTCGAGGCGGTCAAGGTCCTGGAAGCCGCCGCCGAGCGCTTCGACCTTCCCCTGGAGCTCGTCCACTTCCCCTGGGACGCCGACCGCTACCTGTCGACCGGCGAGACCATGCCCGCCGGGTCGCTGGAGGACTTCCGCGACAACTACTCGGCGATCTTCATCGGCGCCTTCGGCGACCCTCGGGTGCCGGACATGAAGCACGCCGCCGACATCCTCCTGGGGATCCGCTTCGGCCTCGACCTCTACATCAACTTCCGCCCGGTCAAGCTCTACCACCCGAGCCTCTGTCCGCTCAAGGGCAAGACGGAGAAGGACATCGACTTCGTCGTCTTCCGCGAGAACACCGAGGGGGCCTACGTCGGCTGCGGCGGCAACTTCAAGAAGGGCACTCCGGACGAGATCGCGGTCCAGGAGGAGATTCACACCCGGAAGGGGGTCGAGCGGATCATCCGCGCCGCCTTCGAGTGGGCGGTAGCGCACGGCAAGAGAGACGTCTGCATGAGCGACAAGTCGAACGTCATGCGCTTCGCCCACGACCTCTGGCAGCGCTGCTTCTGGGAGGTCGCCAAGGAGTATCCGGGGATCCGGCCCGGCACATGTTCGTCGACGCCCTCACCATGCAGATGGTCAAGAAGCCGGAGAGCTTCGAGGTCATCGTCACCAACAACATGTTCGGCGACATCGTGACCGACCTCGGGGCCGCCCTCCAGGGCGGGCTGGGGGTCGCCGGCTCGGCCAACCTCCACCCCGGCCGGACGTCGATGTTCGAGCCGGTCCACGGCTCGGCCCCCAAGTACGCCGGCACCGGCCAGGCCAACCCGGTGGGGGCCGTGCTCTCGGTGGCCCTGATGCTCGAGACCCTCGGGCACGCCGAGGCCGCTGCGGTCGTCGAGGAGACGGTGGCGGAGAGCCTCCGCTCCGGCCAGTCGACCCGCGACGTGGGCGGGTCGCTCACCACCGGGGAGCTCGGCGACCTCCTCACCCGAGGCGTCGCCCGCTCCGCCGTCGGTACCGTCCCGGTGAGATAACGCCCCGGTACGCTGCTGCCGCGGCACCATTCTGGTAACCGGTTGAACCCGGACGCCTATAATCGGACCTGGCTCCCCAAAGAGCGCGGAGAGGTTTTATGCAGCAACCGAACGAGACCGACCTCATCTACGACTGGAATCGCGCCAGCGGCCCGGACCTGACGCCCGCCCGCGGCCGGGTGGAGCTCGACGACGAGACCCTCCGCGACGGCCTCCAGTCCCCCTCCGTGGTCTCGCCGGGGATCGAGGACAAGCTCCGCATCCTGCACCTGATCGCCGAGCTGGGGATCGAGTCGGCCGACATCGGTCTCCCCGGGGCGGGGCCGCACGTGGTGCGCGACGTCGCTCCGCCTGGCGCGGGAGATCGCCGAGCAGCGCCTGCCGGTCTCCCCCAACTGCGCCGCCCGCACGGTCCGCGCCGACGTCCAGCCGGTGATCGAGATCTCCCAGCAGGTGGGTATCCCCATCGAGGTCTCCTGTTTCATCGGCTCCTCGCCCATCCGCCAGTATGCCGAGGGCTGGACGCTCGACAAGATGCTCCGTTTCTCCGAGGACGCGGTCGCCTTCGCCACGGCGAACGGCCTGCCGGTCATGTTCGTCACCGAGGACACCACCCGCGCCAATCCGGAGGACCTGCGCCGGCTCTACACGACGGCGGTCGAGGCCGGGGCGCGCCGGGTGTGCGTGGCCGACACCGTGGGGCATGCGACGCCCGAGGGGGCGGCGAACGTCATCCGCTTCGTCCGCGGGGTGGTGGACGCGACCGGGGAGGACGTCAAGGTCGACTGGCACGGCCACCGCGACCGGGGTCTCGCGGTGATCAACGCCCTCGCCGCCGCCGCCGCCGGGGCCGACCGGCTGCACGGCACGGCGGTGGGGATCGGCGAGCGGGTGGGCAACTGCGCCATCGACCTCCTGCTCGTCAACATGCAGCTCCTCGGCTGGATCGACCGCGACCTCTCGCGCCTCCGCGAGTACTGCGTCTTCGTCGCCGAGAAGACCGGGGTGCCGCTCCCCGACAACTACCCGGTCGTCGGCCGCGACGCCTTCCGCACCGGCACCGGGGTGCATGCCGCGGCGATCATCAAGGCGCGCTCCCGGGGCGACGACTGGCTGGCCGACCGGGTCTACTCCTCGATCCCGGCGAGCCTCATCGGCAGCCACCAGATCATCGAGGTGGGGCCGATGAGCGGCGAGTCGAACGTCGTCTACTGGTTGAAGGAGCGCGGCATCGAGCCGGCGACGGAGCTGGTGCGCGAGATCTTCAAGCAGGCCAAGGCCTCGGCGAAGATCCTGGAGGAGATCGAGATCCTGGAGATCTGCCGGAGCTGCGGCGCGGCCGTCCCCGCGGCATAGCGCAGTATCCTCTCGGGCGCCGGCCCCGCCCGATCGTCATGCCCGCCCCACCCGAGAAGCCCGCCAAGCCCGAGCCACCCTGGAAGCGGGTGCTCAAACGCTACCTGGAGGGGCTGGCGGTCGAGCGCGGGCTCTCCCAGAACAGCGTCGACGCCTACCGCCGCGACCTCGAACGGCTGGCCCGGGCGCTCGACCGGCCCAAAATTGCCCTGGAGGACGCCGAAGCCGCCGACGCCGGTCCCGACCTCCTGACCGCCGATGCCGCGGCTCTCGCCGGGCATCTCCGGGAGCTCCGCCGCCAGGGCCTGAACCCCCGTTCGGTCTCCCGGGCGCTCTCCGCGATCCGCGGTTTCTACGAGCACCTGGTCGAAAACGGCGAGCGGGCCGACAACCCGGCGGTCAACCTCCTCCCTCCCAAGCTCTGGCGAACCGCTTCCCAAGGTGCTCTCGGAGGCCCAGGTCGAATCGCTCCTCGCCGCCCCCGACACGGCGACCCCCCTGGGGCTCCGCGACCGGGCGATGCTCGAGCTGCTCTACGCCACGGGCCTACGGGTGAGCGAGCTCGTGGGCTTGACCCTGCCGCAGCTCCGCCTCGATGTGGGCTTCCTGATCGCCTTCGGCAAGGGCTCGAAGGAGCGGGTGGTGCCGGTGGGGGAGCAGGCGGAGGCCTGGCTCCACCGCTACTTGAAAGAGGTACGGCCGGGGCTCGCCAGCCGGCACGAGACGGTCTTCGTCAACTACCAGGGGGAGCCCATGAGCCGGGTGGGGTTCTGGAAGAACCTCGCCGCCTACGGGGTGGCGACCGGGATACGGGAGCTCTCGCCGCACGTGCTCCGCCACAGCTTCGCGACCCACCTCTTAGAGCACGGCGCCGATCTCCGCTCGGTCCAGATGATGCTCGGGCACGCGGATATCTCGACGACCCAGATCTACACCCATATCCACCAGGAGAGGTTGAAGAGCCTCTACGACAAGTTTCATCCGCGGTCGTAGCTCCGGCGTAAGCGGGTCGCCGAGGCGGCCGGAAGCGCCGGTTCGCCGTCATCGCGCGCCGGCGCACCGTTACCGCGGCACCGCTCACCGTCATGGATTGCCGGCGCACCGTGACTGCGGCACTGCTCACCGTCATGGATTCCCGGCGCACCGTTACTGCGGCACCGCGCACCGACATGGATTCCCGGCGCACGGCTACTGCGGCACGGCGCACCGTCATGGATTGCCGGCGCACGGTTACTGCGGCACGGCGCACCGTCATGGATTGCCGGCGCACCGTTACTGCGGCACGGCGCACCGTCATGGATTCCCGGCGCACCGTTACTGCGGCACGGCGCACCGTCACGGATTACCGGCGCACGGTTACTGCGGCACGACGCACCGTCATGGTTTGCCGGCGCACCGTTACCGCGGCACCGCTCTACCGCTCGATCCCGTAGATCACCAGCTCGATGTCCGCCCCCGGGAAGCCGATCTCCTTGCCGGTGACGCGGCGCTCGAAGCGCATCCCGATCTTCTCCATGATCCGGGTCGAGGGGCGGTTCTCCGGATAGGCGACGGCGACGACCCGCCGGAGCCCGAGGACGTCCCAGGCGTAGCGCAGACAGCCGGCGCCGGCCTCGGTGCCGAGACCCTGGCCCCAGAGCTCCTTCGCCACCCACCAGCCGATCTCGATATCCTCCCCGGTGCGCATGGGCTGGAGCCCCGAGATGCCGATCGTCCGGCCGGTCGCCCGCTCGACCAGGGCGCCCAGGCAGATGCCGCGGGTCTTCAAGTGGCGCTCCTGGCGGGTGAAGAACTCGTCGATCCGCTCCTCGCTCCACGGCACTCCGGAGCTGATGTAGCGCATCATCTCGGGGTCCCCTGCCATCTCCCGGAAGGCGGGCTCGTCCCCCGGCTCCCAGGGGCGGATCAGGAGGCGTTCGGTCTCGATGCGGAAGGGGGTGGGAGGGAGGGGAGGCATGGCGCGATTCTATCGGATGAGGTTCCCGGAATTCTCCGCCCCTCCATCTGGTTGCAAGCCCTTGACGAAATACGCTCTTCCGGCCCCGGCCGGGGTGGGACTAGGCGAAAGGCCTGGTCTATCCGTACAATAGCCGGACCCGAACGACGGCCCCGACCGCTTTCGTAGATGTATTGATGCCGATACGACACTCCACCTCGTTCCTCCTTCTTGCCCTGGCCACCGGCCTGGGGGTGTCCGCTCGGGCTCACGCCGAGCTGGTGATCTTGACCGACGGGCAGTACTTCAAGGTGGCGAGCTACGAGGCCGACGAAGACCAGGCCCATCTCACCTTCGCCAAGGGCGGCGTTATGAGCTTCCCCATCGAGCGCGTCGAGCGGGTGGTCGACGACGAGGTGATCCCGCAGCCCGACCCGCCTCCCCAGGTGGCCCAGGCGGTGGAGGTCCCGGCGGTGCTGCCGCTCCGCTTCGAGGAGTCGCAGCCGGTGCCGGAGGGTCCCTATGGCGGCCTGATCTACGAGGCCGCCAGGCGCCACCAGGTCAATCCGCAGATCGTCTCCGCCCTCATCCGCGCCGAGTCGGCGGGGAACGCGCGGGCGGTCTCCAACAAGGGGGCACGGGGCCTGATGCAGCTGATGCCGGCGACCGGCGAGCGCTTCGGGGTGCACCGGGACCAGCTCTCCGACCCCAAGCGCAACCTGGAGGCGGGGATCACCTATTTGAAGTGGCTCATCGACCGCTTCCCGAACGACCTCCAGAAGGTCCTCGCCGCCTACAACGCCGGCGAGGGGACGGTCGACCGCTATAACGGGGTCCCCCCGTACCGCGAGACCCGGGACTACGTTCGCCGCATCTACACCACCCTCGGCCTCACCGTCGCCCGGATGACGGCGAGCGCCGGCGGGCACTAGCTCTCTCCCTTCCCCCCGACTTCCCCTTTAGCTCGCCAACGCCTCGGCCTCGGCGATGAGCCGGCCGAGGGCGGCGCTGGCCTCGGCCTGCTCGGCGAGGAGGAGGCGGGCCGCCTGGGGGGTGAGATGGCCGCGCAGCTGACAGAGGTTGACCTGGCGGGGGAACTCGGCGAGCGCCGAGCGGGCGGTCTCCAGGGAGCGCAGGTACTCCCCGGCGCTGGGGAGGGTGCTCCCTTCGACGAGGTTCGCCGCCGCGGCGATCGCCGCCCGGCGGAGGGCGGCGATGGGCACCGGGCGAGCTCCGGCGGCGGAGCTGCTTCCAGCCGCCGCTCCGGTTACGCTCGCTCCAGTCATTCCATAAACGCTGACAACGAGCCCGCGCGCGAGCTGGTAGGCGGTGGTGTTTTGGTAGTCCCGCATACGGAGGGTCGGAAGGATCGTCGAGCCTTCTCCCTGTCATAACGCTCGAAGAGGGCAGAGAGTTACACCGGATCTGCTACGATCCGCATCGTCACACTGGCGTCTCGGGGACGTCACACGCCGGAGGGGAGGAGATCCATGGGGGCCGATGCCGTCATCAAGTGGTTGATGCCGAAAGAGGAGCGGTTCCACCTGCTCCTCGCCAAGGACACCGCGAATCTCGTCCGCGGGGCCCGGCTGTTCGTCGACATCGCCGGCTCCGCCAACTTGGAGCAGCGGCGGGTCAAGCATGTCGAACTGAAGGCGCTCGAGCACGACGGCGACGGGATCACGCGGCAGATCTTCGACGCTCTCAACTCGACCTTCATCACCCCCTTCGACCGCGAGGACATCCGCGAGCTGGCGACCGACCTCGACGACATTCTCGACTACCTGGAGGCGGTGGCGCACAACCTCGTCCTCTTCGAGCTCGAAGAGTCCCCGGAGGCCCTCCGCCGGTTCGGCGACATCCTGGTCGAGATGGTTCAGGAGATCGACCGCATGACCGCTTGCATCTGGGACATGGCGAACGAGCCCAAGATCCAGGAAGCCATCGTCCGCATCTCCGACCTCGAGAACCAGGCCGACCGCCTCTACGCGACCGTGATCGCCGACCTGTTCAAGGGGAACGGCAAGAACCCCTTGGAGATCCTCAAATGGAAAGAGGTCTACGAGGGGCTCGAAGACGCCTGCGACGAGTGCAAGGATTTCACCCACGCGGTGGGCAACGTCCTGGTCAAGAACTCCTGACCCGCCCCTATCGTCGCCATGCCTCCCGGCTCCGGCATCCTCGTCTTCATCATCGTCGTCGCGCTCGCCTTCGACTTCCTGAACGGCTTCCACGACGCCGCGAACTCGATCGCGACCGTCGTCTCGACGCGCGTCCTGGCGCCGCAGAAGGCGGTCCTCTGGGCAGCCTTCTTCAACTTCGTGGCCGCCTTCCTGCTCGGCACCGGGGTCGCCAAGACGCTCGGCAGCGGCATGATCGACCTGAAGGTCGTCACCAGCCAGGTGATCCTCGCCGGTCTCCTCGGGGCCATCGTCTGGAACCTCATCACCTGGTACTACGGCCTGCCGGTCTCCTCCTCGCACGCCCTGATCGGCGGCTACGCCGGGGCGGCGGTGGCCAAGGCGGGATTCTCGGCGATTCTCTTGGGCGGCTGGTCCAAGACTCTTCTCTTCATCGTCCTCGCTCCGCTCCTCGGGATGGTCCTCGGGCTCGCCCTGACCATCCTCGTCACCTGGATCTTTCGCCGCTGGCGGCCGTCGAAGCTCGACCGCCTGTTCCGCCGCCTGCAGCTGGTCTCGGCCGGCCTCTACAGCCTCGGTCACGGCGGCAACGACGCCCAGAAGACGATGGGGATCATCACCGGTCTCCTCGTGGCGTCGGGGAAGCTCAAGGATTTTCACGTGCCGCTCTGGGTCATCCTCATCAGCCATGCCGCCATCGCCCTGGGGACGATGTTCGGTGGCTGGCGGATCGTCAAGACGATGGGGACCAAGATCACCAAGCTGCAGCCGTTCGGCGGCTTCTGCGCCGAGACCGCCGGGGCCATCACCCTCCTCGGCGCGACGCTCGCGGGCATCCCGGTCTCGACCACCCACACGATCACCGGGGCGATCGTGGGAGTGGGGGCGAGCCGCCGGCTGTCGGCCGTCAAATGGGGGGTGGCCGGCCGCATCGTCTGGGCCTGGCTCCTCACCATCCCCATCGCCGCGGCGGTGTCGGCGGTCTGCTACTACCTCCTGCGCCTGGTCTTCTGAGGGATACGGACCAGGCATCTTTCTTGCTGCTTTGTAGCTAGATGGGCATCTTCTCGAAGCGGTCGTCCGGCGAGACGAAGGGGGAATCTCCATTCGTCCCGGCAGCTGCCCTTCCCATCCCTGATCTGCCTGCCGCGCCGCCGGCGACCCCGCCCACTCCGCGCCGGCAGCCCGGATGGCGCAGCGGGGACATCCTGCGGGCCACAGCCCTGGTTTTCGGGTTCTACTTCACCCTGCGCCTCTTCTGGCTGGCGCACCTTCTGTTTCTGACCGCCTTTCTAGGTCTCCTCTTCGGGCTCGCCGTCGCTCGCGGTGCCGACCATCTCCGGCGCCTTCACATCCCGCGCGGCCTCGGCGCGGCGGTCCTCGTCTTCGGTACCTACGGTCTCCTCTACGGCATCTTCGCCCTCTCGGCCCCCAAGCTCTCGGCGCAGTTCGGCGAGCTCCGCACCCGGCTGCCGGAGGCCACGGACAAGGTCGAAGGCTGGTTGGCGAAGCACCGCGACGGGATGTTGGGGCAGGTGTTGAGCAGTGCCGGCGGGGGAGCGCCGGCCGCGGTCCCGGCCCCCGCTCCCGGCACCGGGGCAGCCCCCGCCCGGAGCGCAGCCCCGCGCCCGGCGGCTCCGGCCCCGGCTCCGGGGGCGGCACCGCTGGCAGCGCCGGCTCCGGCAGCCGCGGCGGCCCCGGTGACGCCGGGAGGAAAGCCCCGGCCGGCGGGGGTGTCGCAGCTGCGCACCGCCCTCGCTCATCAGCTGGGGACGATCGGCCACTACCTCTTCCCCTTCCTCTCCTCGACCCTGGAGGTCCTGGCGGGGCTCCTCCTCATCACTTTCATGGCCATCTACATCGGCGCCGAGCCCCATGTCTACCACGGGGGGCTTTTGGCCCTCGTCCCGCACGAGCAGCGGTCGCGCGCGGAGGAGGTGCTGGCGGCGGTGGCCGCGGCTCTCCGCAAGTGGCTCCTGACCCAGCTCATCGCCATGGTCTCGATCGGGGTGATCTGGTGGATCGCCCTCGCGATCATCGGGGTCAAGGCCGCCCTGTCGCTCGCGGTGATCGCCGGCCTGCTCGAGTTCATCCCCACCGTCGGCCCCATCCTCTCGGCCGTCCCGGCGGTAGCGATGGGCTTCCTCGACTCGCCCCAGAAGGCGCTCCTCGTGGTCTTCGTCTACACGGCGATCCAGATGATCGAGGGGCACCTGCTCATCCCTATACTGATGAAGGAGGGGGTGGACATCCCCCCCGTCCTCACCCTCCTCGGCCAGGCCCTCTTGGCCTACGTCTTCGGCTTCCTCGGCCTCGTCGTGGCCGTGCCCTTCTTAGCCGCGCTCCTCGTCGGCATCCGGATGCTCTATGTCGAGGGGGTGGTGGGGGATGGGGAGGGCGACGGGGTACCGGAGGCGTCGGCAGCCACGGCGAGCGCGGCGAGCGCTGCCAGCGCTGCCAGCGGATGACGCGGATCTAAGCGAGCGACCCGGCGGTACGCGCCACCTCTGCCAGGGCTTGAGCGGCAGGGAGGAAGTGGGCCTTCAGGCGAAGCACCTGCCGGTAGTGCCCTGCGGCGACCTGCCGCTCGCCGTACGTCTCGTAATACGGCGGGGAGCCGGCCCGCTCGACGATCTCTGCCTCCCCGCTTCCCGGATCGACGGGGCACAGGCGCTCCACTCGGAAGGACTCCTCGCCATGCACGGCGAGAGCCCGCTCGACCTCCTCCGCCATCTCTGGATAGGCGCGAGCGGCGGCGAGCTTGCGCGCCAGGGCCGCATCGTCGAGGGTGAGGCGGAGGGAGGAGAAGCTGGAGAGCCGCCGGGCAGGCGTCGGGGGGGCCGGAGAGCGGGAACCCGTAGCTCGCGAGGCCCCGGCCGGTCTGCCGGGAGGCGAGGGCGACGGCGGCATCGGTCAGCACTCGGCAGAGGTCATGGCCGGGGTTGTACCCCTCCAGGGCATCGGCGGCCACGACATCGACCCCGGTCGCCACGAAGGCCGCCGCCAGCTCCCGTACGAGGTCCTTGAGGGGGGCGGTGTCGCCCTCCAGGAGGAACCGGTAGAGCTCGCGGTCCGCGAAGCGGCCGAAGATCGTCCCGGGCACCGCCCCGGCGCCGCGGAGGAGCCGCTCGGTCGAGGCGAGCCGCGAGCCCCGGCCATGGCCGGAGCCGTCGGTGAGCACGAAGACCGTGGGCCGCGCCCGCTCCAGCCAGCCATGAACCCGCAGCTCGTGCCCGGGATGGGCGACGACCAGGGCGGATCGCGAGGGGGGGGTGAGCGGCGGGGCGGCCATGATTCGGGGGTGGAGTGTATAGGATGGAGGCGCATGCCGCGTATCCTCGAAATCCCGGCCACGGGGCCGAAGATCGCCCGCTATCTCTGTGAGAAGACGATCCACCCGGCCCTCCTGGACCGGGTGAACGAGGGGATGGGGGAGGACGGCCAGCGCTTCGAGTCCGTCGCGGAGCTGCTCCTGCGCCTCGACGCCCGGCTCTCCCGCAAGCTTTTGGCGGAGCTCCTGCCGAGCTTCACGATTCTCGACCCGGCCTGCGGCTCGGGGGTGTTGCTGGTGGCGGCCCTGGAGACGCTTGCGGAGATCTACAGGGCGGTGGCTGCCCTGGTCGAGCCCGTCTTGTCCCGAGGTGAGATTCGGCGGCGAATCCTCCGGCACAACCTCTTCGGGGTCGACCTCTCCCGAAGAGGCGGCGGAAGCCGCGCGGCTCCGCTTGCTCCTGGCCCTCACCGCATCGGGCTCCGAGGAGCTCGCGCCGCCAGCCCCTCCCGACCTCAACATTTTCTGCGGCAACTCGCTCCTCGGTCTGCTGCACGTCGACGATGCGGACTTCGAACGCCGCGGGGACGGCCTCTTCCGCCGCACCTTCCGGGAGGTGCTCGCCGAGAAAAACCGGGCGTCCGAGCGGGAGAGGCAGGACACCCTCTCGATGCTCGATTTAATCCTGCTCGACGAGTGGAAGGACATCCCCAACAAGCTCGTGAAGCGGCCGGTCTCCCTGGAGGATGTGGCGGCCCTGCGGCCGTTCCACTGGGCCTACGAGCTCGATCCGGTGCTGGGGGAGAGAGGGGGCTTCGACGTCGTCCTCACTCATCCCCCCTGGGAAGCCGTGAAGCCGGCGCAGAAGGATCTCGCGCACCTCTATCAGTACTACCGGACGAGCCCCCAGTACAACCATCCGATCGCGGCCACCGAGGGCCGGAAGGGGGGGGCGGACGTTTCTCTCCATGAGCTCTTTCTCGCTCGCTCTTTCCGTCTGCTGCGGCCGGGAGGGCGCTGTGGGATGGTGCTCCCCACGAGCCTCTATGACGATCCGGCGGCGAAGGCCCTCCGGGAGACGCTCTTCTCCCACGCCCGGGTGGAGGCCCTCCTCGGGCTCTCCAACGAGAGGTCCCTCTTCCCGGGGGTCGAATCCCGACTTCCGCCTCTGCCTCCTCGTCTTCGCGCGCGGCGGCGCGACGGAGTCGTTCACCGCCGCCTTCCGGATCGAGCCGAAAGACGCCCTCCCACCCGACCGGCTGGAAACGTTTCTCGGCGACGAGGGCGAGCACCTGCGGTGGAGCCGGGACCTCGTGGAGCGGCTGGCGCCGGGATCGCTCGTCGTCCCGGAGGACAAGCGGCAGATCGACCTCGATCTCCTCGCCAGGGCTTTCCGCTTCCCCGCCCTGGGGAGCGAGGTGGCGGAGTCCTGGACCCTCCGGCTGGCGAAGGAGTTCGACTCGACGAACGACAGCTACCTCTTCCGGACCGCCCCCGCTCCCCACCGGCTGCCGCTCTACGAGGGGAGGATGATCGGTCCGTTCACCACCGGCGCCGGCGCTCCCCGCTACTGGCTGGAGGAAGAGGAGGCTCGGCGCGCTCTCCTGGGACGGAAAGCCGACACCGGGCAGCACCTCGAATACCAGGGCTACCGGCTCGGCTTTCGCGATGGGGTGCGCGGTAGCGGCGAGGGTCCCCTGGTGCTCGCCATGCTGCCGCCCGGAGTGTTCTCGAACGACAAGCTGCCCACCGCGCTGCTCCGCTCGGCCGGCGGCTTCGATCTATCATCCTCGCTGTTTCTCTGCGCGGTCCTCAACAGCTCCATCGTCGGCTACCTGCTCCGGCAGCGCGCCGCGGCGAGCGTGACGTTTTCCATCCTCTCCCAGCTCCCGGTACCGCGCCCGGAGCCGGGGACGAGCGCGTTCTCCTCCTCTGGTCGAGATCGCCGCCCGTCTCACCTGCACCACCCCCGACTTTGCCGGCCTCTGGCAGGGCGCGATCGGCACCTTCTGGTTCCCGGAGGAGGCCGCCGTCGATCCGGCCGAGCGGCAGCGCCTCTCGGCCGAGATCGACGGCCGGGTGGCCCATCTCTACGGTCTGACGGAGGAGGAGCTCGCCCATGTCCTCACGACGCTCCCCGGGGTCGATGAGGAGGCGAAGGAAGCCGCCTTCGCCGCCTATCGGGCAGCTGAGGGCTAAGATGGCGCGGGATTACAGCCTTGCGGAAGTAACGGTCGTCGGCGCTAACGAGAGTTGCGTCGCGCTCCAGAGCCACCGCATGGTAGAAGGTATCGAAGAGGTGATGGTTTAGGTCGTTGGCCAGGCGGCTGGCCCGCTGATAGATCACGAGGTCGGCTACAACGGGTAGCTCCATGGCATCAAGGAAATTGAGAGTGGACTCGGCGATCTCCGGGCGGAGCCGGGTCACGACCGCGGCGACTTCCGCCAGCCAATGCGGTGGCTGGAGGGGCTCGATCCTCCCGGATCGGATCGCCGCGAGGAGCTTCAACGCCTGGGGGACATCCGCTTCGCGTTCAGAATCGGGCAGGGCCCACTTCACGATCACGCTGGCATCGATGACGACCCTCAAGGACGCCCCACGTGTCGGGCTTCGGCCACCTCGGCCTCGGAGGCCGGGCGCTGGGTGCGACGCATTTCGAGGAGGGCGTCGATCGCGACGGCCCGTTGCCTCTGCCGCTGTCGGTCGTCGACAGCCTGCTGCATCAAGCGGGCGATGATGGCGCTCTTGTTTTCGCTCGCGAAGGCTTCGTTGAACGCCAGCTTGATCTCCTCCGGGACGCTGAAGTTGACGGTGCTGATGGGCATGGCCATTTCTCCTTGTTGAATTCTTCAACAAAAGCGTACCAGGGTCGCCATGGAGTCGCAAGGGACGGGAGCGGGCGAGCTGCCCGCTTTCGATAAGATGGCATTCATGAGACGCCTCCGCCTACTGCTTCCCCTGCTGCCCTTCCTGCTCGCCGCGGCGGCGCGGGCTCCCAAGCCTGCCGAATCTGCCGGTCCCGCCAGCATCACCCTCCGCGCCGGCAAGGTCCTGGACGGCCGGGGCGGGGTGCTCTCCGGCGCCACCGTCACCGTCACGGCCGGGCGGATCACTTCCGTCGACCCCCATTCGAAGGCGCCGGCGACCTACGACTTCCCGGGGCTGACTCTCCTCCCCGGTGGCATCGACACCCACGTCCATATCGGCTGGCACTTCGGCAAGGACGGCAGGTTCTACGACGAGGAGAAGAAGACCGAGACCCCGGGGGAGATCGCCCTCCATGCCGCCGAGAACGCCTACCTCACCCTGATGAGCGGGATCACCACCGTCCAGAGCCTCGGCGCCCCGGAGGACCGGGACCTGCGGGAGGCCGTGGCGCGCGGCATCCTTCCCGGGCCGCGCATTCTCACGTCGTTGGAGCCGCTCTCGGCGGAGACCGGGACCCCGGAGCAGATTCGGGAGACGGTCAAGAAGCGGGTGGCGGAAGGGGCGGACGTCATCAAGATCTTCGCCTCGAAGAGCATTCGCGAGGGCGGCGCCCCCACCATGAGCCAGGAGCAGCTGGACGCCGCCTGCGGCGAGGCCCGGGCTCACCACCTGCGCTCGGCGGTCCACTCGCACGGCATCGAGAGCACCCGCCGCGCCGTCCAGGCCGGCTGCACCTCGATCGAGCACGGGGCGCTTTTGGACGCCGCGACGCTGCGCCTGATGGCCGAGCACGGCACCTACTTCGACCCCAACATCGACCTCGTCTTCCGCAACTACTTCGAGAACCGGGCGCACTACATCGGGATCGGCAGCTACACCGAGGAGGGCTTCGCGCAGATGCAGCAGGCCGTCCCCAAGGCCCTGGCGGTGTTCAAGGAGGCGATCGCCATCCCCGCCCTGAAAGTGGTCTTCGGCACCGACGCCGTGGCCGGCGCCGACGGCCGCAACTTCGAGGAGCTCATCTACCGGGTGGAGAAAGGCGGCCAGGACCCCATGGCCGCGATCGTCTCGGCGACCTCCCTCGCCGCCGAGTCCCTGGGGCTCAAAGACCGGGTCGGCGCCATCGCCCCCGGCCTCGACGCCGACCTCATCGCCGTCGACGGCGACCCCACGAAGGACATCACGGCGTTGAAGCGGGTGGTGTTTGTGATGAAGGGGGGGCGGGTGGTCAGGAACGAGGCGGGGCGGCGGTAGGAACGCCCTCGCCAGCGCTCGCCGCCCGCCCCACCGCCCGGGCCATGCCGCTGAAGATCAGGCGGTGGATGGGATAGAGGAGATACCAGTAGAGGGTGCCGGCCAGGCCGCGCGGGGCGAAGAGGGCGGACTGGACGAGGCGGGTGCCCTCGCCGTCGGGTTGTGCCTCGAACTCCAGCCAGGCACGGCCGGGGACCTTCATCTCGGCGCGCAGGCGCAGGCGGTTCGGGGGGCGGACCTCCTCGACCCGCCAGAAGTCGAGGGCCTCGCCGGCCCGAAGCTCCTGGGGGTCGCGCCGCCCGCGCCGGAGGCCGGGTCCGCCGACCAGGCGATCCAGAAGGCCGCGGAGCTGCCAGGCCCAGTCCCAGACCAGCCAGCCACGATCGCCGCCGAGGGCGCTGAAGGTGCGGAAGACCTGCTCCGGCGAGGCGGCGACGTGAAGCGTCCGGACCTCGCGGATGAGCCCCTCCCGGTCGTCGAGCTGGTAGGTGGCGCCGCGGCCCAGGGCGCCGCTCCAGCGGGTCTCGACCTGGTGGCCGCGAAGTTTTTCCAGCGCCAGCTCGACGGCTCGCTTGTAGGAGAGGGGGGTCACCTCCGGGAAGAGCTCGCGCGCCCGCGCCGTGTCGGCCAGCACCGAGTGGAGGACCCCCTGGATGAGCGGTCTCGCGAGAGTGTTGGGGATGGGGGTCACCAGCCCCACCCAGTGCCCCGCCAGGCGCGGGGTGAGGACCGGAACCGGCACGATCAGGCGCTTCAAGCCGCGGACCTCGGCGTAGACCTGCATCATCTGCCGGAAGGTCAAGGGATCGGTGCCTACGTCCACCGGGCCGGTGGCGTCGCTCGTGAGGGCGAGGAGGAGGTAGGCGAGAACGTCGCCGACGGCGATCGGCTGTACCGTGTTCTCCACCCAGCGCGGGGCGATCATTGCCGGCAGCCGCTCGGTCAGATAGCGCACCATCTCGAACGAGGCCGATCCCGAGCCGATGATCGGGCCGGCCCGCAGCTCGATCGTCGGCAGGCCCCGGCGCAGGATCTCTCCCACCTCCGCCCGGCTCCGCAGATGGTCGGAGAGCTCGCCCGCGGGCACCAGACCGCCGAGGTAGACGAGGCGCCGGAGCCCCGCCTCGCAACCGGCGCTGACGAAGGTGCTCGCCGCCCGCCGGTCGCGTTGTCAAGCGACACCTACCTTTACGAGCTAAGGCGACACCTACTGTTCCGAGGGTGTCGGGGGTATTAGGGGGTGGCCGGCGGTCCCCGGGGGAAGACCGTAGGGGGAGGCATAGAGGCTCCTCGGCCCTGGGAGGGGCGGAGGCCGGGGGTTGGGGTGGGGGCAGGCCGGAGCCCCTCCCAGGGCGGCCGAATCGCCAGATGGGCGAGCTGCTCGATCACTCCGCCCGCTCCACTGCCCGCTCGAGATCGCGCAGCCGGTAACTCCGGCCTTTGATGTTGAGGACATGGCTGTGGTGGAGCAGCCGATCGAGGATCGCGGTCGCCAGGATCTCGTCTCCAGCGAGTACCTCGGGCCAATCCCGAATCCCCTTATTGGTGGTGATCAGGAGGCTGCCCCGACCGTAGCGGTAGCTCACCAGACGGAAGAAGAGACTGGCTTCTTGCCGGCTCATCACCTCGAACCCCACCTCGTCGACGATGACCAGAGAGACGTTGTTGTGCTTGCGTCGGCGCAGCCGAGACGCTGGTAGGTCGCCGTCCCGTTTGAGGGCCAGCAGCAGCTCTTCGAGGCGAAAGAAGGCCACCGAGAAGCCGTTCTCCACGGCCTTGACCCCCAAAGCGACGGCGAGGTGGGTCTTGCCGACACCGGGCGGTCCCTGGAGCAGAAGCGTGAAGCCCTCGCGGATCCAGGCGCAGGTGGCCAGGGTCTCGATACGGCTCCTATCCACCGACGGCTGGAAACTGAAGTCAAAGTTGGCGAGAGTCTGGCCGAGCGGTAGCCCCGAGAGGCGCAAGGCGGTTCGCACGCGTCGTTCTTCGCGGGCGCAAAGCTCGGCGTCGAGCAGCTCGTCGAGGAAACGATGAGGGGAAAAAGTCTCCTTGACGGCGGCGGTAACCCGCTCGCCGAGTTGTTCGGCGGCATGGACCAGGCCCAGTCGCTGCAGCCGTTCCCGGGTGATGTCGAGGTCGACGCGAGGCTTCGCAGCGCTCATCGTGCCACCTCCGCACACGCCGCGTAGAGGTCGAGGGGCCGTTTCTCTGGCTCCATCGCGGCGATTTCCGCCAACCGCTGGCCCATCCGCCCCAAGGGAGTTGGCGGCAGCACCCGGTCGGTCGGCTCGCCCTCGAAATGAGCCGGGTTGAGGACGAGGAGCTCCGGCGTACCACGGGGGTGGGTCGCCACCAAATCTCCCTCGTGGCGGATCTCCACTTCGCCGGAGCAGCCGTAGATCTCCACCTCCCTCTCCAGCAGTGCGAAGGGAACCGAGTAGGCACGCCCCTCGAAATGAACCGTACAGTCGTGGGCCACTCGGCGGCGGACCACCACGTCGAAGGGGCGAGGTAGGGCCACGAGCTCGCCCAGGAGCGGCCGCTCCTGCTCCCACGCCTCGAGCACGGAGCCGCCGGTAGACGGGCACTGGCGACGCTCGGCGCGACATCGCACCTGTCCATCCGTCCAAACCTGGAGCTCCTCCAGGCTGTCCCACTCGCGGCATCGCGGATCGAGCCAGTGCCGATGGTCGCGAATCCGCCGTTCGATCTTGCCCTTGGCCTCTGGGGCCCGCGGCGGGCAGAGGTCGATGTGGAAACGAGCCCGTTGGGCGAACCGCTCGTACGCCGGATTGTGCTCACCCCAGGCACCGGCTCCCCGCACTACCGCCGTCTTCTCGTTGTCCACCCGGATGCAGGCGGGAACGCCGCCCAGCCGCGTCAACGCCGCGATGTGCGCTTCCTGCCAGGACAACTGATCTTTGCGCAGAGCCCATACCAGAGCAGCGAAGCGTGACCAGGACAGCTGAAGATGGAAGCCCAGCAAATCCACGGCTCGCCGAGCTACCACGACCTCCGAAAAGAAAGCCCAGTCCGCCTGGCCCTGGGCGCCTGCCGGTGTCTCCACCCGCCGCCGAGCTCGTAAGCGCGGCGGCGCATGGTGAGCTCGGAAGTAACGCTGCACCGATCGCAAACTTCCTGTATAGCCGTGCTCGACCACCAGGTATTCGTGCAACGCCCCAAGATTCAATCGCTCTCGCCGGCTCGCCTCCGCCGACAGCCATGCTTCTACTTCCGTCGACAACGCCGCTAAACGGTGCTGCTGCCGGCCCACCCGACCGTCGCTCTTGCCTTCTTGGCGACGGCGATCGTGATAGCGGACCGAACCCTCCGTGACTCCCAGCGACTTGGCGATCGCCACTCGCGACCAGCCCCGCCGCAGCAACTCGATGATCGTCATGCGTGCCTCCAGACTTAGCTTGGGCGCCATGCACGACCCTCCCTACCGGAAGCATCGCCCATGGCTCACCAGGTCGTAAGACTTGGTGTCGCCTTAGCTCAAGTCTGGCGTGGCGCTCTACACGCGTTCCTCGAAGTCGGCGCCACCGCCCATCGAGTGCACCAGATAATAGGCGGCGTCCATGCCGGCGAGAGCGGCGCCCAGCGAGCGGGGCGCCAGCAGGTCGTCCTCCGCCACCTCCACCCGCGCCGCCCAGGCCCGCCCCTCGATCCGCCGCCCGTCCCGCACCAGAACCCGCACCGCATGGCCGCGCTCCAAAAGGCGCGGCACCAGCCGGCCGCCGACATAGCCCGTGGCGCCGGTGACGAGAACTCTCATCCTGCCATCATGTCACTTCGTATTGAGGAGCGAGTAGTTAGAAACGCGGGTCCGGAGGGCGAGCGCCCTCCGGACCCGGGAAGCGAAGATCAGGCGGCGAGGGCCGGCTGTGGGAGGGTTTCGGCGCTGCCCAGGAGGCGGGCATTGGCCGCGTCGAGCTTCGCGCCGAAGGTCGCTGCGAGCTGCAGGGCGGCGATCGTGGGATAGGTGAGGACGACCGTTACGATCAATCCTCCGGCGGTGAAGATGACCAGCTCACCCCAGATCTCGAGCGGCCTCAGGAAGCGGAAGAGCTGGGGGGCGAGACAGGTGAAAATGTTGAGGGTGGTCTGGACCGCGCTGGGACCACCCATCACGGCGACCGTGATCACCAGGGCGAGCCGGCCGGCACCCCAGAGGGAGTTGATGATGTCCGGTACGGGCGACGGTACGCTCGCCAGGGCGAAGACCGCTCCCAGGCCCGGTCCGAGGCAGCCGTTCAAGAGCCAGGTGAGGTTGCCGAGCCCCTGCGCGTCGGTGCAGGAGAAGCCGCCGGCGTCGGCCCGGATGATCCACGGGGTAGAGAAAAAGACGTTCAAGAAGCCGCTCGCCACGAGCAGGATGCCGAGCTTCGCGGGGACCTTGGCGATCAAGCCGATGAGGATGGCGGCGGTATCGAACCAGATCCGGAGGAGCCAGATCACCGCGGACAGGCAGCCGAAGATGCCCGCCACCCATTTGCGCCACTCCTCGGCCGCCGCCGCCTCCTGAGCGGAGAGAGTGCGCCGGGCGGGTGCGATACCGCTCTGCTCGGCGAGCCACTGGGCGGTGAACTGGTCGGTGAAAAGGCTCAAGGCTCCGCTGTCCGGGAAGGGCGCCACGCCGGTGACGATCTTGTAGAGGATGGTCGCCGGAATGGCGACGATCAGCGAGAAGAGCTGCATCGGCCGGAAGGAGAGGGTTTTCCCCGTGATCAGCTTGTAGAGCTGCGAGACGAAGGGGATCTCCCACTCCTCGGTGAGCAGATCCTTGACCGCGCCGATGATGTCGATCACCAGGTCCAAAATGGTGAGCACCACCCCCTTGGCCGCCGCGATGCCGAAGAGCGCGATGCCCTCCATGATCTTGATCGTGCCCGAGTAGACGAGGGTGAGGGCGTTGTTGGGCTCGCTCCCGATCTGGTTGAAGTAGCCCATCGCCTCGTTGAAGGCGGTGACGCCGTCCCCGAACTGGAAGTTGTTGGCGAGCGCGGTCAGCTCCGCGATGATTTTGTCGAGCGAGGAGTCCACCCGCGCCAGCGCCGGCGAGCTGACGTCCCCCTTCTGGTAGTTGTCCTCGAAGGCGTTCTGGAGGACGTTGTGGCCGGCGCTCGAGTCGAGGGCCGGCTGGGGGACATCGTTCTCCTGGTTGACCTGCTGCAGATCGCTCTGACCGTTGATCGTCTTCAGATATTCGTCGACCGAGGTCTTGATCCGATCGGTCATGCTGTCGAAACCCGCGTCCACCATGTTGCGGACCGACTTGACGCCGAGGATCAGATATTCGAGCGACTGGGTCAGAGTGTGCTCGACGGCGTCGGCCGTGCGCTGGATGTCCTTCCAGTGGAAGAGAAAGGCGAGCCACTCCCAGAGCTGCTTGAAGAAGACCTTGATCTTGTTCCAGATCCCCTCGACGATGTCGAAGGCCTGCTGGAAGAACTCGACCACCTTGTCGACGAGCTGGAGGACGCCGTCGACGAGAAATTCGAAGACCACCCGGATCTTCTCTACCAGCTTGGTGATCGGGTTGATGATCGTCGTCACGACGAACTGCTGGATCGCGCCGAGGATCTTGGAAACCCCGGTCTTGATCGAGTTCCAGATGTCGCCCCAGTCGACGCCGAGGAACCCCTGGGCCGCGGCGACGCTGTCGAGCCGGGCGACGTGCTCCGCCGCCTCCTCGCGGGTCATCACCTTGTGGCGCGGGAAGCCGTCTCTGAAGTCGACCGCCCAGTGCTGCTCCTGGACCCTGGTGGGATCGATCCGATAGCCGGGGCCAGGCCGGTCGGCGAGACCGCCGCGGAGCACCTGGAGCCGCCTTTTATCGCCGGTCAGGCGGGTCCGGAAGGCCGCCGAGGGGGGCGGCGGGCCGCCGAGCGACATCGCGCTGTTGGCGATGCCCGCGAGGCTCTGGGCGTTCTCCTGGGTGCGGTCGCTCCCGGAGAGGAGATAGTTGCCGGCCAAGTCCTTGGCCTCCCAGACCTGCTCCTGTTTCACTCCGTAGAGCTGCTTCTGGAGCACCGCGTTGGGCTGCACCTCGACCCCTTTGCCCTCGGTCGTGAAATTGGTGTAGATGAAGAGGGTGGGGGAGGAGAGGCTCTGGGTGGCGACGTTCACCGTCACCATGCCGGCGGGGTTCGAGAGGAGGGTGATGGTCCGGAACTCGCTCGCGATGTAATAGCTGCCGTTGATGTTGAGCGACACCAAGTTCGAGGCCTTGATCTTGACCTCGGCGTTGGGCTGCGCCAAGCCCTGATAATCGATCACCAGGATCTCGACGCTGTGGGCGGGGACCGGCGTCATCTCGGCCGCCTGCTGGAGGAGGATCTCGGCGTTGTACCACTGGGTGGTGTTGGGGTCCTGCCAGAAGCGGTAGAGGCGGTTGTCGTGGGTGACGCTGTAGGCCTCGGAGTAGCCGGCGGCGTTTCTGCCGACGGTGAAGATCGAGTTGGGGACCGGGTTGCCGAGCGGGAAGACGCTCGCCCAGGTGGTGGACGTGCCGGTTCCCATCTGGCGGGTGTGGTAGAGCAGGTCGTCGGCGCCGATGGCGAAGACCTCCAGGTGCCCCTTGGCGTCGATCACGGCGTGGAGCTCGACGAGCTCGGTCGTCTTGTCGATCGACTTCCAGTCGTCCCACTCGATCCCCTGTCCGCTCGAATATTTCTTCTGCCGCTTCACCCAGAGGTTCTTCGCGGTGTCGATGGCGAAGATGTTGAGCAGGTTTTCGGCGTCCTGGACGACGGCGATGTCGATCACCTTGATGAAGCCCAGGTTGACGAAGTAGCTGAACTGGCTGCTGCTCTCGGCGAAGTGCACGTAGTCGTCGAAGCCGATGGCGTAGAGCGCCGTCTGCACCGGGTTGTTGGCGCACATGGCGAGGTGCTTCGCCTTGGCGTTTTCCGTGCTCCCCTTCTCTTTCTTGATCGGTACCCAGTCCTGGCCCGCCCAGGCGCCGTTCGGCTTCAGGAAGTTGTTGCCCACCACGTCGTCTTCCAGGATGACGTTGGCGTAGACGTTGTCGAAGTTCTTGGTGGCGAGGAACTGCTTGATCGTCTTCGTCGCCTTGGGCGGCTGGTCGACCTTCTGGGTGTACTTGGCAGTCACCGGGTCGTACTTCGAAAGGGTGAGCCGGTTGCCGTCGTCGAGGCCCATCAGGCTCGGGTTGTTGGAGTCGCCGCCGGCGGGGACGTAGGGGGAGAGCTGGCGTGCGGTGATCCGCAGCGGCTCCTCGATCCAGCCGTGCTCGGATTTCGTCTGCTGGCGGATACGGGCGACCTTGTTCGCGGTGCCGACCGAGTAGAGGTCGAGGTTCCCCTCCTTGTTGAGGAAGGTCGAGATGTCGGCGCCGCCCGAGACCGAGCGGATGATCTCGAAGGACTCCATGAACTTGGTGCTGACGATCAGGTTGGCCGGCCCGAAGTCCTGGACCAGGGCGGTCTTCCAGATCGGGTCGTCGTTCTGCGCTGTGGCGGTCGTCGTGACCATAGAGGGTCTCCTTGTTTATGGCTTCCGGTTTAGGGGAGTTGGTGGGTGGAGCGGAGGGCCTGCAGGGCGGGGCAGGTCCAGTAGGTTTTGCCGCGGAGCGAGCCGCAGATCGGGCGCCAGGCGAACGTCCGGTCCAGGGCGCCGGCGGCGAATTCGTTTTGAGCCCAGGGCTGGGAAGCGGCCAGGGCACGGGTTTCGGCCAGCTCGGCGACGCCGGCCACGACCGCGCGGTCGAGAGCGCGGACGAATTCCTGCGGGTGTGGGTACCAGGGGATGAGCGCTCGCGACTGCCAATCGATCGCTCCCGCCCAGCGCACGCCGGCCGCGACCGTCCGGCAGGCGGCGGCATAGCCCGGGTGGTCGTCGTACCCCGCGGCCTTGAGGAAGGTGGCGACGTTGGTGTTGACGCAGGCGTCCACGGGGTTGGGGCGAGCCTTGCGGTCGAGCCAGGTGCGGTAGCACCCCGGCCGTACCCAGACCGGCTCGGACTCCGGCCGGTAGTGGACCCGGAAAGGCTCCAGCACCGCTACCAGCTGGGAGGCAGAGGCGCGGTCCATCCGGCTGTGCGCGAGGAGGAGCGCGGCATAGAGGGCGGTGTCGTCGGCATCGGCGGCGAGCCTGACGCCCATCCAGGCCGGCTCCCGGCCGGGGGGATAGAAGTGGAAGCCTCCCGAAGTCCCGCGGCAGCTCTCCAGAAAGTCGAGGCCGCGCTCGATCTCCGGCCCGGCCGCCGCGGACATCCCCGCCAACTCGTGGAGGACGAGGGCGGTGACGAAGCCGTTCTCGTCGCCTTCGATGACCTCGCCGTGGTGGTGGACGGTCGAGAGGAAGGCGCCGCTCGTCGCCTGGGCGGGGAGGGTGAGCGCAGGCGTCTCGACGGCGTTCATGCCACCCCCTCGTGAGGCTCCGATGGGAGGGGCGGCGTCAGGCCGAAGCTCAGGGCGAGCGGCCCCTGGGCGGGCGCCACGATACCGAACATCCCGTGGTGGGTCTTGGCGCCGCGGCGCTCGGCGAGCGGGCGGCTGATCCGCTCGTAGAGCGGCAGCTCCCAGCCGTGAGCGGTGGCGAGGCGGAGAATGGCGGCGCGGATCCGTCCGTCGCCGCCGAAGAGCGAGTTGGCGAAGGTGTAGAGGGTGAACGCCTCGGCCTCGCCGTTCCGGCCTTCGGCAGGGCATAGCTCCAGCCGAAGTCCTGGCAGGGGAGGTCCCGGTGGAGAGTGCGGCCGTAAGCCTCCTGGAGGAGGCTCGAGCACCTCCGGCGCGCGCGCCGCCAGGCCGACCCGGGACATCGCCGTGGCGATCTCCCCGGGCTTCAGCCCGGAAGAGCTGTAGTAGAGCTCCAGCCGGCCGGCCTGGTGGCCGACCATGGAGAGCTGCACCGTGCGGTGGGGGAGGACGGGGGGAGCCCCGACCTGCCGGCTCTCCCAGGCGTCCGCCAGGTGACAGGCCGCGGGGGGAACCTCGGCGTAGAGCTTGTAGGACGCCGCCGCGAGCCGATGCCGGCCGGCCAGCCAGGCGCCATACTTGAGCGTGCCCTCCGCCTGGACCGCGCGGAGGAGGCGTTCGAGCTCCGGGTCGAGCCCCGCTTCCGGGGAGGCGAGTTGCCGGTAGAGCCCCTGGGCGAGGCTCAGCCGGTCCCGCCGGGGGACCTCGGGGCCGGCCACCTCGGCGGTGTAGCGAAAGGAGGGATCTCCCGCGGCTCCGGCGGCTCCGGCGGCGAAGGCGATCTCGACGGGGAAGCCGGTGCGGGCGAGGGTGCTGCCGCTCCAGGCGGCGTCGCCTGCCGGATTCGCGGCGAGGCCGCGGAGAATCCGGTCCAGAGATTCCTCTACCCCCTGGATGATGCCGAGCTCGGCGGCGAGCCCGAGAGCCCGGTCGAGGGCGGGGTGGAACCGCGATGCCGTGAGGGTCGCCATGGTCAGACCTCGGAGGGGAGGGTCAGGACGGGGGCGTAGCCGGTCCGCTGGGGGGTCTCGATCGACCCTCCGGCGCGCGGGTAGTAGACCGCCTGCCAGCGGTAGTCGGTCTGGGGGCCGACGTAGCTCCAGTACCAGGGCGGGGTACCCTTCTCGAAGACGTGCTCGCCCAGGTTCGTCCTCTTCCCCTTGGCGCCCGCGGTCCAGAGCGAGGCGAGCACGGTGGCGTAGAGGTCCCAGTGGACCATGCCGGCGGTCACCTCGACCGATTGCACGCCGGGGGTGTCGCCGACCGGAATCTGCTTGATCGTCGTCTCGGTGAGCGGAATGGGCACCTGTTTGCCGCTCAGCATCACCACCGTGCCGCTGTAGCGCACCCGGGCGAGGGTGGGGTCGACGGCGAGGAAAGTCCATTCCAGGGTGGGACTGGCGGCGTCGAGGATGGCCCGGTACTGTGGGCTCGCCATCTTCCAGCCCGCCCCGTCCTCGACGTTCTCGTACTGGAGCTGGATGGTGTGGACCGTGGGGGCCGGACCGGTGAGACCGACCGACACGAAGGCGGCCGGGCAGGGGGCGAACGGGTAGGGCAGGGGGTTGAGCATCGCCGAGGTGGCGAGGCCGGCCTGCAGGTAGCTCCCCTCGGCCACGCTGTAGCGGAGGTCGTAGATCAGGGGCTCGTCGGGCGGGTAGTCGAGGCCGGCGAAGAGCACCCAGAAAGACTGCTCGCGGGTGAGCCGGAAGGAGCGCGGCTCGCCCGCGAACAGATAGGAGATCTCGATCGTCGAGACGGTCTCGAAGTCGCTGACCGACGCGGCGAAGACCCGGACGCCGAGCTCGACATCGTCGCCATCTTTTGGGACGAGGGCGGCGAGGGCGCCGGGATGGAGGGTCGTGCTCGGCACGAGAGGTTGAAGGGGGAGGGGGACCGCTCCCTTCGCGGCGCAGAACAGCACGCCGGAAAAGAAAGCGGCCCCCGTGGCACCGTTGGGGACTTCGAGAGTCCAGCGATAAGCAGGGTGGGCCGCATCCAGGGTCACCGCCCGGTACTGGCGATGGCCGGTCTCCCGGTCCTCGTAGGCGAGGCGGAGCCGAGCCTGCCAGCCGGCCGCGGCCGGGGCTTCTGGTGACCATCGGATGTCGTAGCTGAGCGTCGTCATCGCTTTGTCTCCTGTCGTCCCGCGTAAAAATCGTGGAAGGCCTGGAACCCGCTTATGCCTTGGCCTGGACGAGCTCGGCTTCGACCTTCGGCATGACCCGCAGGATCTTCGGCGTCTTGGCCGCCGGGTCCTTGGGCAGAACGATGGTCTTGTTCTGGGTCTCGGTCTCGTCGACGTAGGTGTCGGGGCCCGTCTTGTGGTAGTAGGTCGCCTGGTAGTAGTAGACGGGCGAGCCGGCGAAGGGATAGAGGAAGGTGTAGTACTGCTTGGGCGTCGCGCCCGCTTCAGGCTTCATGAACTGCAGGGAACCGATGTTGGTCCGCTTCTCGGCCAAGCCCTTGATCTCCGCCTCTGACGTGGGGCTGCCCTCCAGAGTGAACAGGTCGACCTGCACCTTGGCCACCTTCTCCCAGTCGATCTGGAAAGGATCGAACTCGGCCGAGAACGGCGTCTCCTGGTAGCTCAGGTTCATGAAACCGACCTGATCGCGAATCTTGCTCACCGGGCGCTGCTTGCCGTCGCTCATGACGAGCACGCCGTTGTACTCGATCGAGGCCCCGGCGGGGTTCTGCACGATCGAGAGGTCCCAGGGCTCCGCCAGGAAGAATTCGTCGGCTGCCGGGACCGCGAAGTTCCACTGCTTTTTTTGTGAGTTGTTGTTCTGGTAGTCGGTGTAGACGGCGGTGACCAGAACCTGCTTGATGCGTGGCGTGACTCCCACCGCGGGGTTGATCACGCCGAGGGTGAAGGTCGTATCCTGGAAGGGGGAGAAGATCGTGATCAGGTTGCTGTTCTGCGGCGGGAAGACCTTCCGCGGTCCGACCTGGATGACGCTCTTGTCCTTCATCACGTAGGTGAGCTGGTAGGTGTACTCGTTGGTGCTCGGCAGGTAGGTCCGGCTGGGGATGGAGAGCGCCGTCGTGTTGTCGACCATCTTCACCTGCTCGTGCTTGTTGACGCCGGTGGGCTGGTTGAAGAAGAAGTCGACGAGCACGAAGTCGACCAGGGCGAAATCGATGTTGCTGCCGATGAAGACGGCGGTCTGAATGCCGAGAGCGGCGAGCGGCAGCACCACCATGGTGTCGGAGCTCGGGATCCAGGGCGAGGTATAGGTTTTCCCCGCCTCCTCGTAGGTCACGATGTACTGGTACTCGTAGGCCGACGAGAAGGGCGCCGTGCCGTCCGCCGTAAAGGTCCAGGAGGCCGGAGTCGTGGGCGTGAAGAGGAAGGAGTTGCCGGTGGGCTTCGTCGGATACTTGACGTTCACCTGGACCGACTTGATCTTCGCGGTCGCCAGGCTGTCGCGGATGGTGAAAGAGACCGCGAGGCTCCGGGTGTCGCCCTTCTTGTAGAGCTTCGTCCATTCCTCCTCGGTGAAGGACGGCAGCTGGGCGAAGGGCAGGATCGACCACTCGATCACCTGGTTCTCGCTGTAGGTGCGGACGAACGACTGCGTGGCGGACATGCTGATCTGGTCCGCATTCTTCTCGCCGACGAAGCGGATGGCGTCGTCCACCGCCTTCAAGACGAGCCCCTCGAGGGTCACCCAGGACCAGTCGTAGACGCGCTGCTGCAGCTCTTCTGAAGGCTTGCTGACGTTCCAGTCGATTTTCGTGTCGCCGGCGTCGGAGTTCCTCAGCTGTTCCTTGACCGTCTCGCGGCGGCTCGTCTCTTTGCCCCAGATGTTCTTGTCGACCGTCAAGGTCTTCTCGTAATCGAACGCGATTTTCGAGTCGTAGGTCACCTTGACGTTGACGGCCGGGAGCTTCGAGAGCGCGAGGAGGTCGTAGCTCACCTTGAAGGGGGTCGTGCTCCCCTGGCCGGGGCCGAACGCCGTCTTGAAAGTGTTGACCCAGGTCTGGTCGGGAAGGTGGATGACGAACGCGGCGCGGTTGTTGGCGTAGCGCGAGGGGACGGCGTTTACCGTGTAGTCCTCGCCGCCGACCTGGAAGGTGAAAAAGGCCTGTGCCGAAACCCAATCGAACTGGCCGATCGTGATGCCCTGTCCGAGGGCGGCCTTGACCGCTTGCAGGGCCTCGGGAGTGACGACGAGCTCGGCGGTGAAGCTGCAGGTGCCCGTGACGCCCTGGTTGGTGTCGAACTCGAGGAGCGAAAACTCGGGCAACTGGAGGCCGGTGCCCGTCTCGCGGGCGAAGTAGATCGCCGGCACGATGTACCATTTGCCGGGATCGTCAAAGTCCCCGTAAACGGTCACCTGGCTCTTGTCGTGATCGTAGAAAATGGTCTGGGTGTTCTGAATGTTGATCATTTCGTCTCCTTGAATTTGTCGGTTGTCCGGGCAGTCGCTTCCGCCCCTTCCGCAAGCGTTGTGCCAAGGTCGAAAAGCAAGGTTTTACGAGGGAGAATGGCACGGGTATGCTATGTCGACCGGCGATTCGGCGCTGACCGACATCCGCCGACATCCGCTCCGACATTAAGCGACATAGAAATGCCGGTATCGCGGGAGGTCGGGGCTCGGCCGATGGCCGCCCTCTTTCTGTCCGACATAGTCCGACATAGTTCGACGTAGTTCGACGTAGTTCGACATAGTTTCGACATGCGCCGACACCCCGATACAGGCCGCTCGCCCCGGGAGGCCGCCGGGCAACCCGCCGGCACCCGGGCTGGCTCCTCCGGTGCTCCGGCCCGTGGGGGAGTTCCCCCTGGCGGAGTGGAATAGACAAATAGGCATCCCTTTCTTTCTATGATTTGTGTTCTCAAAGGGCACGAAATCTGCATGAATTTCGCCCTCGATCGATGTGGAAGCTCCGAACCCCTTGTGTAAATCTCGCCCCGTAGGCCTGTACAGAGGGGATCGGCAAAGTTCGCTGGAATCCATTAGGAGAAGTGGATGAAATCTTTACAGTCCGCCGTGCTCTTCCTGCTCTTGCTGATGGCCGCCTTCGCGGCCTCGGCGACGACCCTGACCGTGACCGGCACCGTGCAGTTCAGCTCGCTCGACGGCTCTGCCGACGACAGCGACCCCACGCCGGGGGTCTTCGCCTACAACGGCACCCTGGTGGTCGACGGTACGATCACCTGCAACGACGATCCACCGCGCGCCTCTGCGGAGTCCGCCTGCCCGATCTCGATCCGAACCACTGGCGACCTGACAATGGACGCCGGCAGCGCGATCTACGCCGAGAACCGGCTGGGCACGGGCAACGGCGGCAACATCACCCTTAACGTCGGGGGCAACCTCACCCTCCATGGCCCCGACGGCAGCCTGCCGGGGGCGATCGTCTCGAGCAGCCGGACGTCCAGCCCCGGCCCTCAGAACCCGGTCCAGCACGCCGGTAACCTCCAGATCACGGTCGCCGGCTCGACTACCTTGGAAGCGGGCTCGATCCTCGCCGCGAGCGCGCAGTCGGCCCCCGCCGGCAGCATTCAGATCGCCGGGCAGGGCCCGGTGACGGTCGGCGGCTTAGTCGCCTCCGGTCCCAGCCGCACCCTCCTCTCCAGCCGCTTCTCCGGGGCCGTGCTCTCCGGCGGCGTCAACACCGAATTCGGCGGGCCGATCACGATCACCTCGGCGAGCGGCACCGGGCCGGGGATCGCGGTCACCGCCGACGGCGTCGTCGTCTCCCAGGGCGAGGGGGCAGGCAAGGTGCAACTCGAAGCCTGCGGACTCGCGGTGCGCGGCCTCGTCGTCTCGCTCGGCCGGTCGAACGGCGCCGCGCAGGTGGTGCTCCGCTCCGGCAAGGACATCCTCGTCGACGGCGAGGACCTCGTCTCCTCGACCCCCTCCGGCAGCCGGCTCGGGCGGGTCCGGGCCGACTCCTCCCAGGGCGGCACCAGCTACCGGGCCGCCCTCTACGCCCATGGCGACATCCAGGTCCTCGGCCCCGCTTCGGGGCCGTCGACCCTCCCCGCGGTCAGCGCCGATCCCAGCTCCCTCTGGACCAACGTGAAGGGGGGCACGATCACCGCCATCTCGCTCGCCGGCGCGATCACCGCCACCGGCAATGCCTTCGAGGCCGGCATCCTGAGCAACTACAACCAGGGCGGCACGATCGACCTCCGCGCCGAGGGGAACCTTCTCCTGGACAGCGCCATTTTGAAGGCGGTGGGCGACTACCGGACCATGAGCCAGTTCATGCACGGCGGCACGATCAACGTGCGCTCCTACGCTCAGGAGGTGAGCTGGACGAACGGGATCGGTGACGTCCGGCCGGTGGGGGCGGGAGTCCCCGCCGCGGCCCGGGGTACGATCAACGTGACCTACTGCACGAGCGACGCCTTGACCGGCACCCAGTTCCCGACCGTGGGCAACCCGGTCCAGCCCTGGCCTGTCGAGACCCAGACCTGCGCCGACGCGGCCCCGACCCTCCCGGCCGGTGAGCCCGCTCTCCCGAACTGCGGCAACACCACCCCGCCGACCGCCGTCGACGACGCCTACACGACAGACCAGGGCAAGACCCTGACGGTCCCGGCGCCCGGCGTCCTCGCCAACGACATGGGGACCGGTCTGACGGTCACCCCGCAGAACGCGGCACCGACCGCCCAGGGCGGCACCGTCACCTTGAACGCCGACGGCAGCTTCACCTATACCCCGCCGGCCGGTTTCGGCAGCCCGCCGGACGACAGCTTCACCTACACCGTGACCAACGGCGGCGGCAGCGCCTCGGCGACGGTGCGGATCACGGTCACTGCCAATGCCAAGCCGACGGTCCAGAGCACGGTGCCGGCGAACGGGGCCGGCAACGTCTCCGCAGCGACCACCATCACGATCAACTTCAGCGAGCCGGTCAACGTGACCTCCTCGGCCTTCCGGCTGGAGTGCCCGAGCGGCACCCCGGTCGCCTTCACCGTCACCCCGGCCTCCCCGGCCAGCTCCTTCGTCCTCCACCCCACCGCGCCGCTACCGGGCGGCACGACCTGCACGGTGACCGTCGTCGCGGCCCAGGTCACCGATGTCGACGCCAGCCAGCACCCGGCGGCCGACTACGTCTTCAGCTTCTCGGTGGCGCTCACCGCCAACGACGACCTCTACCCGGAGACGGTGATCGGCAACGTCGGGGTCGACTCGAGCTTGATTCCCTATAGCGTCACGGCCAACGACTCGGCTCCGAGCGGCGCCACGATCACCGCCTACGACTCGACGACCGCCCACGGCGGCACCGTCGTGATGACCACCTCGGGTCCCGGGATCGGCCGCTTCACCTACATCCCGCCGGCCGGCTACCAGGGGGCGGACAGCTTCCACTACACGCTCACCAGCGGGGCGAGCAGCGCCACCGCGACGGTGAACTTGAACGTCCTGGGGATCATCTGGTTCATCAACAACAACGCCGTCGCCGGCGATGGCCGCCTGACGACGCCGTTCAACAGCCTGGTGGCCTTCCAGTCGGTCAACAACGGTGCGGGCAACAACCCGGGCCCCAATCAAAACATCTTCCTGTATGAGAGCGGCACCGACTACGTGGGACCGATCACGCTCCTCGTCGGTCAGAAACTGATCGGTCAGGATGCCACGTCGAGCCTCGCGGCGATCGCCGGCGTGAACCCGGGGACGAGCAGCTTCCCCCTGCCGGCGACCAACAGCGCCAACTCTGTGATCGTCCGGATCACGAGCAGCGGCAACGGCATCAACCTCGGACAGAACGACACGATTCGCGGCCTGACGGTGGGCAACACGGGCGGTACGGCGATCGCCGGCACCGGCTTCGGGACGCTGACCGTCGCCGATGTGACGATCAACACCACCGGCACCGCGCTCGACCTCGGGAACGGGACCGCCAATGCGGCCTTCAACGCCGTGTCCTCCTCCGGTGGCACCCACAACGTCAACCTGAGCAATCTCGCCGGGACCCTGACCGCGAATGGCGGCGCTCTCTCCGGTAGCACCGGGACGGCGTTCAACGTCGACCAGGGCACGGCGAACATCACCTACGCCGGCTCGATCACGAGCGGCGTCCGAACCGTCTCGATCACCAACCGGACCGGCGGCACGGCGACCCTCTCCGGCGCCATCTCAGAGACCGGCACCGGCATCTACCTCAACGCCAACACCGGCTCGACGATCACCTTCTCCGGTGCGATAACGGCGAGCACCGGCGCCAATCCCGCCTTCGCGGCGACCGGCGGCGGCACGGTCAACGCGACCGGCGCCGGCAGCACCTTGACGACGACGACGGCCACGGCCTTGAACGTCGCCAATACGACGATCGGGGCCTCCGGCCTCACCTTCCAGAGCATCTCTGCCGGCACTTCGGTCTCCGGGCCGGCGAGCGGCATCGTTCTCGCCAATACCGGATCGAGTGGCGGCCTGACGGTGAACGGTGGCACGATTCAGAACACGACCAGTCACGGTGTGTCGCTGACCAGCACGTTCAGCCCCTCATTTATCGGGCTCATCGTCAAGAACACAGCCGGCAGCGGTGTCAAGGGAACGCAGGTCACTAGCTTCAGCTTCGTCAACGGGTCGATCGACAACACGGGGACGGGCGGTGGGGCCGACGAGTCGAGCATCGCTTTCAACACCGCGGTGAGTGGAACGGAGAATAACGTCTCCGGCACGTTGACGATCACCGGGAACTCGCTCACGAATGCTCTCTGGCACGGCGTCGACATCCAGAACTTCAGCGGGACGCTGGACAACGCCAATATTTCCGGCAACACGATCACCAGTGCAACGACGACCACGGCCTCGAAAGGGAGCGGCATTCGCCTGCAGGCGCTCGGCTCCGCCAGCACGACCGCGAGCGTCACCAAGGCGACGATCGCGAGCAACGTCATCACCAACTTCCCGAGCGGCGCCGGTATCCTGGCGCAGGGCGGGAACGCCAATGCCGCCGGCCCGGCGGCAACCTTCGGCATCGCGGGTAGTGGCACGAACGTCATCTCGATCACCGGGAACCAGATCGCGGGCCAGAGCAACGCGAACAAGATGGGAACGAGCGCCATCATCGCCACCGTCTTCGGTAAGGGACAGGGGAACTTCGACGTGTCGAGCAACGGCACCTCGACGAACCCGCTGACGAATATCGCCGGAACCGCCATTCTCTGCGGCGCCAACGGTGACACGACCTCGACCTTCAACGTCGACGGGAACGTCATCGTCGCCAACAATACGGTCGGTCCTCAAACGGCATCGGGTCGAGCGGGACCGGAGTGACCTTCGGGAGCACCGATACCCCGGATATGACCTGGACGATCACCAACAACAACATCAGCGCCACCGACGGCAACGGTATCCGGGTAGCGATCGCGCGAGGGTGACCTCGGGCAACCTGAAGGTGAAAATTCAGAACAACACGGTTGCGGCGCCCTATGCCGGTGTGCGGCCCGGCATCCGGGTGGATGCCGGCGACAACAGCTTCCGTGAACGACAGCAGTGGCTGTCTCAATATCTCCGGCAACACCAGCGGCGGCAGCAGTCCGGCGTCCGCCAGGGCCAGTCGACGGCCTCCGCAAGCAGGGAGTCGGCGCCAACAACATAACGCGTTCGGCGTCGGCATGTCGGCGAGGGCAGCCCGGGGGTGAACGTGGCCGGCTCGAACAGCGACCGGCCGGGTGGCCAATCCGGCACGCTCCTACTCTCGGCGACCAGCGGCTTCAGTAACAACTCGCTGGCCCTGATCTCGGCCCGGCCGGCCGGGGCCGGGGCATCCCTGGCGGGCCGGACGGCTACACTACCCCCCATGAGCTTCCACCTCGGCCCGGCTCTGCCGGGCCGGTCGTTCCCCCCGACCCGGCACTCGGTCGTCCGTGCCGTCGGCGATGCCGACGCCCACCCCGAGGCGCGCCGAGAGGCCTTCGCCACCCTCGCCGAGAGCTACTGGAAACCGATCTACAAGTACCTGCGGGTCAAGTGGCGGGCCGTGAGCGAGGACGCCTCCGACCTCACCCAGGAGTTCTTCGCCCACGCCCTGGCAAAAGGGACCTTCGGCGCCTACGACCCCGAGCGGGCCCGCTTTCGCACCTTCCTCCGCACCTGCCTGGACCACTTCGCCGCCAGCGAGAGGAAGTCCGCCCGCCGCGAGAAGCGCGGCGGCGGAGTCGTGCCCCTCTCTTTCGATTTTCTGGGCGCCGAGACGGAGCTCGCCCGCCAGGGAGCGGTCCAGGAGCTCGACATGGAGGAGTACTTCCACCGCGAGTGGGTGCGAAGCCTCTTCGCCCTGGCGGTCGAGGACCTCCGGGTCCAGTGCGCCGCCGCCGGCAAGGGAGCCCGCTTCGCGCTTTTCGAACGCTACGACCTCGAGGAGTCTCCGGCGGGGGAGCGCCCGACCTATGCCCAACTGGGAGAGGCGGTGGGGATGTCCGCCGTCCGGGTGACGAACGAGCTTGCCGCGGCACGGCGCGACTTCCGCCGGCTCGTCCTGGCCCGCCTCTCCGAGCTCACCGCGAGCGAGGCCGAGCTCCGCGCCGAGGCGCGATCGGTCCTCGGGATCGAGCTGCCGTGAGGTGGCTCTCCGACACCGCCCTCGCTCGGCTCCGGGGTGCCAAGGATCTCCCGGAGCCGGACGAGCGGCCGGAGATCCCCGGCGGCCGCTACGAGATCCTTGCGGAGATCGGGCGCGGTGGCATGGGGACCGTCCACCTGGCGCATGACGCCAAGCTCGACCGGGAGGTGGCCCTCAAGGTGCTCCGCTTTCACGACCCTGGCGACCCTGACCTCACCGCCCGTATGCTCCGCGAGGCCCGCATTCTCGCCCATCTGGGGAGGTCGAGCAGACCGACGAGCGGGCGGACGTCTACGCCCTGGGGAGAATGCTCCGCACTCTGCTCGCGGGGCTCGACGGCGCGCCCCCGCGCCCGTTGACGGGGATTTGCGACCGGGCCACCGCCGCGGTGCCGGCCGAGCGCTACCCGAGCGTCGCCGGGATGGCGGACGACCTCGGGCGTTATCTCTCCGGGCTGCCGGTGGGGGCCTATCGCGAGGGGCTGCTGGAACGGACCGGCCGCCTCGCGCGGCGCTATCGGGCGGCGATCTACCTCATCCTCGCCTACCTGGTCATGCGCGTCCTTCTGCTCGCCCTCTTCCACCGTTAAAGGATTCTCCAGCTGCGGCGTAAAGAAGGGTGCTGGGCGGACCGGCGTTACTTTTCGAGAGGAGAGAATAGATGAACAAAGTGGTATTCGGACTTCTGCTGGGCGGCTTCCTGGGGATCTTCGACGGCCTGTCGGCGCTCGTCTCGGCCCCCGAGACCCGCCCCCAGATCGTCGGCATCGTCGTCGGCTCGGTCTTCAAGGGATTGATCGCCGGGGCGCTCATCGGCTACTTCGCGCGGAAGGTCCACTCGCTGCCCAAGGTGATCACCTTCGGCCTCGTCGTCGGCCTTCTCCTCGCCTTCGGGGTGGCGGCGATGCCCAACCCCGAGCACCGGCACTACTACTGGGAGATCATGCTCCCCGGCGGCATCCTGGGGATCGTCGTCGGCTATGCCACAGAGCGCCACGCCGAGCGCTCCGCCCGCAATGTTACCGCCTAGGGACCTCCTAGGGGCTGCCTAGGGCGTGACCGTCAGAGTCACCGTCTTGGTCGTCCCGGTGGCGGTGGCCCGGATGGACGCCGTGCTCGTCGCCCCGACCGCCGCCGTCGTCACCGTGAAAGTGCCCGTGCTGGCGCCAGCCGGAATGGTGAGGGTCGGCGCGGTCGGGTTGGCCACCCCTGGGCTGGACGACGAGAGCGCCACCTGGATGGCGCCGGGTCCGGCGGCGCACTCCAAGGTCGCGGTGCCGGTGACCGTGCCCGTCCCGCTCACCGGGTTGGGGGAGAGGGCGAGCCCGGTCAAGGTGATCGGCCGCACGGTGAGGCCGGCGCTCTGGGTCACCCCCTTGTAGGTCGCCGAGATCGATCCGTTCTGGGTCGTCGTCACCGCCGAGACGGTGACCGTGAAGCCGGCGCTCGACGCCCCGGCCGGCACCGTGACGCTCGCCGGCACCGTGGCGGCAGGGTCGGTGCTCGCGAGGCTCACGACGATCCCCCCAGCCGGCGCCTTGCCGGTCAGGATCACCTTCGAGGTGGGGACCTTGCAGCCCCCGGCGACGCTGTTGGGGCTGAGCGAGACCGACGCGAGCGCCGTCTCCTGGACGGTGAGCGAGGCGTTCTGCGTCACTCCGCGGTAAAAGGCAGAGATCTGGACCGCCGCGGTCGTCGCCACCGCCTTGCTGGTGACTGCGAAGGTGGCGGTCGTCGCCCCGGCCGGGACGGTGACCGTCGCCGGCACCGTCGCCGAATTGGTGTCGCCGCTGGTGAGCGCGACGACCGCGCCGCCCGAGAAAGCCGGGCCGGAGAGGGTCACCGTCCCGGTTGCCCCGTTGCCGCCGGCGACCGCGGTTGGGGCCACGGCGAGCGACGTCAGGGTCGGCAGGCCGGGGAAGTCGTCGTCGGCGATCGTCACCACGCTCCCCGTGTAGGGGCCGACGAGGTAGGACGGATCGGGGAGCACCGTGAGGGTCACCGTCTCGGTGGGCTCGGTGACGTAGTCGTCGATCGGCTGAATCGTCACCGTCACCCGGCTCGCTCCGGCGGCGAAGGTGACCGTCCCCGGCACGCTCGTGTAGTCGACCCCGTTAGTGGCCGTGCCGCCCATCGCGATCTGGACGGTGAGCGGGGAGGTCGTGCTGCCCGTCCGCCAGACGACGAAACCGCCGGTGTCGGTTCCGGGCTCGGCGGCGGTGGGGTCCGACGCCACTACCGAGACCACCGGTCCGGGAAGGGCGTCGGCGGCCAGGGCCACGCTCGCGGTCGCCGGAGAGCCCACGGTGTAATCGGCCGAGTTCGCCAGGGTGACGACGGCGAAGGTCGCCGGTCGGAGGGGGGTGTGCGCCAGGGGGGCGAGGTCGATCGTCGCCGAAGCGGAGCCCGCCGGAAGGGTGACCGTGCCGGAGAGCGCCGCGTAGTCCGTCCCCGGGATTGCCGTTCCGGAGACCGTGTAGGCAACCGCCAGATCGGCGGCGGTGCTGCCCGTCCGGGTGACCGTGAATTGGCCGTGGTCCGCCCCGCCGGCCGTGGGATCGCTGGCGACGATCGAGATCGCCGGGAACCCCGTGCCGTTCTCGTCGTCGGCGATCGTCAGGGTCGCCGCGGCCTGGGTGGAGTCGATCCGGTAGGCCGGGTCGCTCGCCAGGGAGAGCACCACCGTCTCGTCCCCCTCGACTGAAGCATCGTCGAGCGGCGCGATCATCACCGTCGTCGAAGCGGCGCCGGCGGGGATCGTGGCGGAGGTCCCAGGCGAGGTGTAGTCGGCGCCCGCGGTCGCGGTGCCGGCGAGCGCCCAGTGCACGGCGAGCGGGGCGGCGGTGCTGCCGGTGCGGGTGATTGTGAAGCTCCCGGGGGTGGCCCCGGACTCGGCGCCGTTCGCGGTCGCCTGGACGCTTAAGGTAACCGCCGGCGCCTGGAGGAGAGTCTGATCGAGGAAGTTGTAGACGATCTGCCAGAGGCTGGACAAACTCGTCCAGGGGCTGTTCCCATGACCGGCGTTCTGGACCGGCGAGAAGGTGGCCCGCACCCCTCTGGCGACCAGGGTGTCGACCAGCAGCTCGCTCTGGTTGAACGGGATCAGGGTGTCCGCCGTGCCGTGCATGACGAGGAACGGCGGGTCGTCGGCCGAGGCGTAGGTGCGAGGATCGGCCGTGGCGTCCCGCTCCGGCCTCGTCTGGATGGGGCCGCCCACGAAGACGCTCTCGTCCGAGGTGGCGGCGTCATGGTCGGCGGTCGTGGGGTAGAAGTGCATCTGGACGAAATCGGTCGCCCCGTACCAGTCGACGACCGCCTGCACCCGGCTGGAGACCCCGAGGTTCCCGCCGGTCGTCCCCTCGAGGTCCACGGTCACGTTGCCGAGGGTGAAGCTCCCGATCCCGCCCGCCGTCCCCAGCATCGCCGCCAGGTGCCCGCCCGCCGACTCTCCCCAGGCGGCGAAGCGGTCGGGGTCCAGGTTGTAGGTCGCGGCCTGGGCGCGGAGGAAGCGCACCGCCCCCTTGACGTCCGCAATCTGCGCCGGCCAGAGCGCCACGTTGGTCAGCCGGTAGTCGACGCTCGCCACCGCATAGCCCCGTGAGCAGAGCCCCGAGGCATAGGAGGGGATGGGCAGCCGGCTGCCGGTCGCCCAGCCGCCGCCGTGAATCCAGATCACCAGCGGCGTGGCGGTGCTCACCCCCGTCGGCGTCAGCAGATCGAGGAGCAGATTCTGGGTCTGGCCGCTCTTGTCGATATAGGTGCCGTAGGGGATGCCGGAGGTGGTCTGGCAGCTCTGGGCCCGGGCGGTCCCGTGGACGGCCAGCCCGAGGACCATGAAAAGCGGGAGGAACGTGAAGAGCGCGGGGCGGGTCGAGGCGAGCAGGCGAGCGGGCATGGAGATCTCCTACGGGGTGACGATCGTCACCCGGCTGCCGCGATAGGGGCCGACGAGATAGGAAGGGTCAGGTTCGACGCTCAAGGTCACCGTCTCCGTGCTCCCGGCAGGGGAGCCGGCGAGCGGCTGGATGGGCACGGTCAGCCGGCTCGCTCCGGCCGGGAAGGTGACTGTCGCCGGGACGGCGGTGTAGTCGATCCCGTTCCGGGCGGTGCCGCCAGCGGTGATCCGGACCGTGAGGGCCGCGGACGTGCCGCCGGTCCGCGACAGCTGGAAGGCGCCCGCGGTCCCCGGCCCGGCGGCCGGGGCCGTCGCCGAGACGGAGACCACCGGTTCGGTGAGGGCGTCGGCGGCGAGCACCACGCTGTTCTCTACCGGCAGACCGGCCTGGTAGACGGGAGAGGCGGCGAGGGCGAGGACGACGAACCTCGCCGCCTCCGGCTCCCCACGCGGCAGGGGCGTGACGTCGACCGTAGCCGAGGCCGCGCCCGGCCGGATGCGAACCGTGCCGGGGAGCGCCGCGTAGTCGACCCCCGGGATCGCCGTGCCGGCGAGGGTGTAGGCGACGGTCAGGCCGCGGTTGGTGCTGCCGGTCCGAGTGACGGTGAACTGGTGAACCCCGGGGGAGGTGCTAGCTGACACGAAGATCGCCGGCAGGCCCGCGGCACCCCCGCCGGTACCGGGGCTCGTCGCATCGGTGAAGACCAGGGTCGCCGCGGCCCGGGCGGCGGCGATCCCGTAGGCCGGATCGCTCGCCAGGGCGAGGGTCACCGTCTCGTTCCCCTCGACCAGCGTATCGGCGACCGGGGCGATCCTCACCCGGGCAAAAGCGGCGCGGGCCGGGATCGTCAGGGTCCCGCCCAGCGGCCCGGCGCTCGGGGTCGCCGTGTAGTCCGTCCCGGGGATGGCGGTGCCGGAGAGCGCCCAATGGACCGTGAGCGGGGCGGCGGTGCTGCCGGTGCGGGAGATCGTGAACACCCGGGCCGGACCGGCCTCCGAGCCGCCGGCGCTCGCCCGCACGCTCACCCGGACCGGCGGCGTCGCGAGGAGGGTACCGGCGAGGAAGTCGTAGACCTCCTGCCAGATCGCGGCCGAGCTCGTCCACGGGCTGTTGCCGTGCCCGGCGTTCGCCACCGGCACGAAGCGGGTGCGGACCCCCTGGGCGACGAGGGCATCGCGCAGCAGCTCGCTCTGGTTGAAGGGGATGAGCGGGTCCGCCGTGCCGTGCATGAGGAGGAAGGGCGGGTCGTCCGGCGAGGCGTAGGTGCCGGGATTGGCGGTCTCCGTGCGCTCCGGATTGGCCTCGATGGGGCCGCCCACGAAGACGCTCTCGTCCGAGCGCGAATCGTCGTGGTTCCGGCTGCTGGGATAGAAGCGCATCGCCAGGAAGTCGGTCGCCCCGTACCAGTCGACCACCGCCTGCACCCGGCTGGAGACGCCGCGGTTCCCCCCCGTCGAGCCCTCGAGGTCGACCGATACGGCGCCCAGGTTGTAAGTCCCGATCCCGCCGGAGGTCCCCAGCATCGCCGCGAGCTGCCCGCCCGCCGACTCACCCCAGGCGGCGAAGCGATCGGGATCGAGGTTGTAGGCCGTGGCCTGAGCCCGGAGGAAGCGCACCGCCCCCTTGACGTCCTCGATCTGCGCCGGCCAGGGCGCCACGCCCGTCAGCCGGTAGTCGACGCTCGCCACCGCATAGCCCAGGGTGCAGAGCCGGGCGACATAGGAGGGCACCGGCAGCCGGCTCCCCGTCGACCACCCGCCACCGTGAATCCAGAGCACCAGGGGCGTCGGCCCGGCGGCGCCTTCGGGGAGAAGGAGGTCGAGGAGGAGAACCTGGGTCTGCCCGTTCCGGTCCGCGTAGCTGCCATAGGGGAGGCCGGAGAGGGTCTGGCAGGTCTGGGCTTGGGCGGCGCTGTGAACAAAAAAGAAGAGGAGCGCCAGGGCAGCCGTGGCCCGCAGGCGGAAAATGAGCATACGAATCCCTCCATTGCGGAGAGCTGCATGCTCGGTGCCAGCTTGGCGGGCCGGGAACCGGGCTACTCGATCCGCCGCGTGATTCTCCCTGGCCCAGGCCTCGGAGGCATCGGCGTCCGGCAGGGCGACCCGAGCCCGCTCATCGCGCGCCCGGGCAAAGCGAATCGCCGGGGAACGGGATAGACTTGGCTCCAGGTCCTCCCATGTCCCTCGACCCGCAATCCCCGCGCGAGCCCGGCCGCGGAGCGACCCGCCCGCTCCTGGCCCTCGGGCTCCTGATGATCGGAACCCTGGGTTCCTCCGCCTTCAGGGAGGACTCCTACTTCGGCAGGCAGTGGAGCATGCCGTTTTACGCCTGGCTCTCCGGGCGCTTCGGGCCGGAAGGCGTCCCTGCCGGCCGGCACTTGGCAGCGTGGATCTTCCCCCTCGTGAGCCTGCTGGGCGCCGTGTGGCTGATCCGCCTCGTCTGGCAGCGTCTCCAGGTCCAGCCTTCCCTGGCCGTCCCCCTCGGGTCCGCTCCGCCGAGCTTACGCCGCCCCGCCCTCGAAGGGAGCCGCCTCGTCGTCCCTCTCGTGCTCGTCGCGATCGGGATCCTGGGTGCCTACCTGTCGAGCGACGGCACCTGGCTCGGGCCGGATTGGGGCGCGCCGCTCCTCAACGGCTGGCTCTCCGGGCTGTTCGGGCCGGAAGGCGTCCATCCCGGCCGGGAGTTTCTGATGAAACTCTGCTTCGCCCCGGTGGCGGTGGGGTTCCTCTGGCTGGCGTTCCTCTACCGGACGCCGCTCGATCCCGAGACCCGGCGGGCGGTAGAGGCGTGGCAGGGTCAGTCCCGCACCGCGGTCTTTTTCCTCCTCTTCGGGGGCGCCACGATCGCCGCCAGCTTTGGCGGTGGAGGGGCGGTGGAGATCGCGCTCTGCGGCGGCCTGACCCTGCTCTCGGGTCTCTCCCTGGCTCGCCAGATCCGCCGGAACCGAGCCTAACTAAGCGCGCCGTGCTCCGCGACCCCGATTCGGCTGCCCCGCGGCCGCGGTAACTGCCGCGTTCCAACGATTCAAGACCGGTAAAATTGAGTTCCAGGCCTCGGAAGCGACGGCAGATGGTCCTCTGGGGCGGGCGGAGCGGTGGGGCTCGCCGAGTACCGGCTCTGGCGAGAGAGAGGCCGGCGGGAAAGACCTGAGGAGCGCAGCGCCCCGCCGGAGACTTCCAGGCCGCGGCGCGGGATGCGGCGCCGTGGCCCAGGGCGAACACAACGTTTGCCGCCGGGATCCGATGCGCTCGGAGGGCGTCCCCAGATCGAGCTATCCCAGCTTTTTATGAATGCGCATTCCAAGCCAGTAATTCGTGCTATGCTAATCTTGTGAAGCCGGAGAGTTTAAGCCGGTCCCTCACCTTTTCGCGTCAGAAAAAGGAGATAGTGTGAAGACTCGATTCATTCTGCTAGCTTTTGCCCTGCTTGTGCCGAACGGAGCATCCCTCGCGAGCGCCCTGCAAGCGACCCAGGACGGCGCGTCGCCGCCCCTGGCGAGCTCCTCGGCAGCCGCAGATCATCCTGCAAACTCGTCGTTCTCCTGCTCCGTAAACCGCTCGGATTCGAGGGCTCCCATCCTCAATCCCACTCCTTGGGCGCGAACCATCCCTGTCGGTGGCTACCAATGCGGGACTTGCAGCGATAGCGATTGCCTGTGGAAGATATCAGATCAAACCTGCACCTATCACGGTCGTTTTGGTTTTGGCGAAGCAGGTATATGCCGGGCCGTCACCAGCCAATCATGCTCAGACGACACTTCCACACTTAACTGTAGTTGTGTTCCATACGGCACGGGAGACCAGTAAATTATCGATCTGATCCTCGAGACCTCCAGGCCACCTCGACGAGCGATGCCAGGTGGTTCGTATTGCCTGTTGCCGCGCCGGTTGTGGGCACGCGGCAGGGGAAGGTCGTACTGGTGCAGCTTCGTGATAGTGCCGACCCCGAAACGGGTGGACGTTACACTGTGAAGCGCTATGAGAGCGAGAAGTGGAAATCGAAGGGTTGTGGAAGCACGGCAAGATTACGCTCCGGCCGAAACAATCCAGCGTTCACGCCAATCGAGATCGACAATGCGGAAGAAGGTGAGCTCCAGGTTATCGCCGAATTTGTCGCAGTCCTCGGTGGGGCGTCGGAGGCGCAGTAAACCTTGTAGGGCTCTGGGTCTCTACTGCCGGCCGGCAGCGAACTATCCGGGATTTCCGGATGGTTGGGAAGAGTCAGCTGCCTCAAGGCTCTGAGGTGGGTTGGCGGGGCGCGACGACCCGGAGCCCTGGCCAATTCGGTGCCAGCCAATCAGCAGCCGAGCTCGACCGTCGAGAACGTGTTCCCCTTGAACCTTCCGGGCGGGAGCCGGTGACGGCTCGCCATCAGTCCCTTCTTGAGGACGCGGCCTTTGCCCCTGGGCCGAATCCCTGTCTAGAAGCCGCCGAGCCGCGGGGATCTGGAGCGTTGCGAACGCGAGTTCCGTGCCTGTTACCAAGGCAAGGGGCGGGGGGGAGAGCACGCCGATCGGGTCTCCGGCGAGGCGGATCGGGAGAGCATGCAGGGGAAGCAGAAGGGGGGAGGGGGAGCTTCGTCCGCGGCGATCCGCGATCAGGCCCATGGACCGCAGGAGGGCGCCCCGGCCTCCGGTTTCTCGGACGCCGCGGAGAGGGAGCGGCCCAGGGCCCGCAACAGAGTGCGCCGGCCGGCAGCTCGGGCGAGGTCGCCAAGGAGTAAGCCGGAGGACCCCAGGAAGGGACGAAGTAAGCCAGCCGGCTGGCGGGGGCGGCAGACCTTTCGCCACCGCATACCCCCGAGAGCAGAGCCCCGAGGCATAGGAGGGGATCGGCAGCCGGCAGCCGGCTGCCGGTCGCCCAGCCGCCGCCGCCGCCGTGAATCCAGATCACCAGCGGCGTGGCGGCGCTCACTCCCGTCGGCGTCAGCAGATCGAGGACCAAATTCTGGGTCTGGCCGTTCTTGTCGACACGGTAATCGCCGCGTTCCAACGAGTCGTTGTCCCTGTCCAACGTCTCGCTGCCACCCTCCAACCGGTCGTTGTCCCTGTCCAACGTCTCGTTGCCACGCTCCAACGAGTCATTGTCCCTGTCCAACGTCTCGCTGCCACGCTCCAACGAAGCGTTGTACCCGTACCGAGAGACGTTGCCACGTTCCAGCGGACCAGCGCGGCGGGCAGCCCACCGTCTCTGCGCGGCTCGCGCCCGAGGAGGGGAAGGGCGAGGGAGAGGATGACACGAACCCGGCCTGGGAGACCGATGAGATCAATGATGGCGAACTCAATGGGTTTGGCCGGCGAGCGCTAGATGCCAGAAGATGATGGCATGCCGTTCTATATGATTGGTACCTCAAGTAGCATGATGTATAACGCGCGTAGCCTAACTGGGGTGGCGGAGCTCTACCAGAAGGACGTCCGCACAATCAACGGGCACCTTCAGAACCGGTTCGAGGAGGAAGAACTCGACCCTGAGGTAACTATCCGGAAATTCCGGATAGTTCGCCGTGAGGGCCCCAGGGAAGTCGCTCGCCGCATCGCCAAGCGGGAAAACGCCTAAAAAGAAGCCGTGAAGTGGCGACGAGGCGCCGCTCTGTCACCGAATTCGCGTTTTGAGATAAGCGTTCTTGTCAACCCAAACATCTTCCGAATCTTTTCGCGCCACCGTAACAATCCAACCTGTCCTGACGCCCCACCTCTGTGAGGTGGACCTGCCGCTCGAAGAGGAAATTTCGCCGCCGGTCCGTCCCATACGAGGAGCCGTGACTCCCAGCGGGGGAGTTGTCGTTCCCTCTCTTGAAACATCGCTCACACTCACAAGGAGACCTCGCGATGAGCAATGGCGAACAGAAACCCTGCCAACCCTGCTGCGGCAGCCCCACCGGTCCTTCGGAGAGAAAGTGGCCTCTCCCGGTGCCGCCAGCACCTCCAGGCACGCAGCAGTACAACCTCCGGGGGCCGCAGGTCGAGCCCGAGGCGAGCTTCTGGACGGTGTCCCCTTGCCCGGTGCCTTGCGTGGTGCGGATCGAAGACCTTATCAAGAAGACGGACGACCCGCAGAGCGACTGCTATTTCCCCCCGTACCCCACCAACCCGAACGTCCTCGCCGAGGAGATCTCCGAGTTGATCGAGCTGGCTTCGTGGCGCGACGATCCGGAGGCTCTGGCCAATCCGGTGCCGGCGAATCCCCAGACGAGCTCGAGCGTCGAGAACGTGTTTCCCTTGAACCTTCCGGGCGGCAGCCGGCGGCGGCTCGCCATCAGTCCCTTCCTGCAGATGCGGCCTTTGCCCCTGGGCGCGGTGTACAACCAGGAGCGGAGCGGGGAGGAACCCGTGATCCGCACTGGGCGCGAGCTGGCGCGATTCTTCGAGAACGAGACCCCTGGCCTGGGGTACCGGCACGCCTTGAACTACCTGATCGGGACCACCAACTGGTCGCCCCCCCGGCAAGCCATGGTGTGGATGGCGTTGGACGTTGCCATCTACAGCGCCCTCCTCGCGGCCTGGCACTATAAGTGGTACACCGGCCGGGCCGACGTGCGCTATCGTCCGCGTCCGATCGAGTACGACTATCGGGTCAGCGTGCTGTTCAATCGCAAGGTGAACGCCACCGGCAGCGGCGATGGCGATCGCCGGCTGATGCCGGATCCCTCGCCGGGCACGCCGCGGCATCCGTCCTACCCGTCGGGCCACAGCACCTACTCGGGGGCCGCGAGCGAAATGCTGTCGTTCTTCTTCCCGGACTTCACGGCGGAATTCGATCAGATGGCCGACAACACGGGCATGGCGCGCCTGTGGGCGGGAATCCACTGGCGCTCGGATCACGAGCAGGGCCAGCGGCTCGGACGTTGCGTGGCACGGGAGATCATCAACACCTTACAGCGCGGCTGCATCTGCCCGCCCGACGTCTGCTGCATGCCGAATCCCTGTCAGAAGCCGCCGAGCCACGGAGATCTGGAGCGCTGCGAACGCCAGTTCCGCGCCTGCTGCCACGGCAAGGGGCACGAGGGAGCGGCCCAGGGCCCGCAGCAGAGTGCGCCGGCCGGCAGCTCGGGCGAGGTCGCCAAGGAGCAGGCCGGAGGACTCCAGGAAGGGGCGAAGTAAGCCAGCCGGCTGGCGGGGGGCGGCAAGCTTCCCCGCCAGCCCTCCGTCGTCGCTTTCCCCGCTTTCCCCTCTCCATAGTAAAATCAGTCTGCTCGGGGTGAAAACCCCAGCCAGAGAAAGGAGCTGTAATGCGTCGATCCCGAATCGGGCTGTGGGCCGTTTTTCTCGTGGCGTTCGCGCCAGCCGTGCAGGCACTCGACTTCGTCAGCCGAGCTCCCGTCGTTTTTCCGATCAATCTGAACACTGCCCAGGGGGGGGGCATCGCGCCCCAGATTGCCTCCGACGGGCGGGGCGATTTCGTCGTGGCCTGGCGGCAGGATGTCTTGGGCACGGCGGAAAACGTGGTGGCCGAGGTGCTCGGCATCGATGGCCGGCGCCACGACCTCCAGGTGACCACCGCACCCTTCCATAGCGGCCAAGCCTGGCGGGTGGCCATGAACCGGCACGGCGAGTTCGTCGTGCTCTACACCGCGCCGGCAGAGGCGAAAATCCCCTATCAGGCCAAGATCTTCGGGCTCGGGGGAACGCCGATCGGCGGCGCGATCGACATCGTGAACGCGGACAGCGTGGACCTGCCGTCGATCGGCCTGGATGACGCCGGCGCTTTCGTCGTCTCCTGGTCAAACAAGTCCGGGGTGTTCGTCGAGCGCTTCGATCGCGCTGGGCAGCTCCTGGGACCACCGCGGCTCGTCGAGAGCCCGGAACCCCAACCCTCGGACCCGACGGTCGTCGTCGAGCCCGACGGCAGCTTCACTCTCGCCTGGCATACCTTGGACGCTTCGCGGGACGACAAGGTAGGGATCGTCGCGCAGCGCTTCGATCGCTCCGGGAACCCGGCGGGCCGGCCGATCGTGGTGCATCACGCCCGCTTCGCGGTGAGCTCCGTAGAGGGGGCCGCGACGGCGGATGGCGGCTTCGTTCTCGCCTGGAACATCTGCGAAAACGATCTGAAGCACTGCCAGGTCCAGGCCCGCCGCTATGACGATCGGGGCAAGCCGTTGACGCCCGAGCTCGTCCTCAGCCGCAAGCGGGTCGCTTCCTTTCCCCCCCGGCCGTTGCCGCGGATTCCCGGGGGAACTTCGCCGTCGCCTGGCGGAGCTGTTCCAGCACGGACGGCCCGTGCACGATCTCGGTCCTCCTCTACGACGCCGCGAACGTCCGGGCGGAGCACGTCGCGTCGCTCCCCAGCCAGCAGATTTTCTTCCGTTCCGGAATCGCGGCGGGACGAAACGGCTTCCTGGTCGTCTACGAGAGCTTCAACTGCACCGCTCCGACCTGCCGGAACGCTCCGACCGGCATCTACGGCTGGAGGCTCGATTACTGAGGAGCCCCCCCGTTCCCGTGGTAAATTTCCGGCCATGGCGTCTCCGGTGCCATGGCCCACCCATCAAGCCTGAATCATGCCCTCCGCCCTCCAGGCTCCCGCGTCAAGCGCAACGAGGATCCCCGGCTCCTGACCGGCCAGGGGCGGGCGTGAGCGACGACGTGAGCGACGAGACGCTCCGAACCTCGATTTTCCGCACCGAGCACCTCGGCCGCGTCGTCGCCGGCAAGACGCTCGTCGAAGATGCGACCTTCGAGGCCGCAACGGGAGAGGTGCTCGCCATCTTCGGCCCGAGCGGCGCCGGCAAGAGCTCGCTGCTCCGGCTGCTCAACCGGCTGGACGAGCCGACCGGCGGCACCGTTTATCTCCAGGGGATCGACTATCGCGGCATCGAGCCCCGGGAGCTGCGCCGTAAAGTGGGGATGGTGACCCAGCGGCCCTACTCTTTCCCGGCTCGGTGGCTTCCAATCTGCAATTCGGTCCGGTGCAGCGCGGCGAGCGTCTGCCGGACAGCGCGATCGAAGAGCTCCTCACCCGGGTGGGCCTTCAAGGCTACGCCAGCCGGAGCGTGGCGAATCTCTCCGGCGGCGAGATGCAGCGGGTCTCGGTGGCCCGGACGCTCGCCAACGCTCCCCTCGTTCTTCTGCTCGACGAGCCGACCTCGGCTTTGGACGACGCTGCCAAGCGCGGGGTCGAAGCGACGATCCGCACCATCGTCCGCGAGGAGCGCCTCACCTGTGTCATGGTCACCCACGACATGGCGCAGGCGGCACGCCTGGCGGATCGCGCCCTGGTTCTCGACGCCGGCCGCATCGTGCGGGCCGGATCGGTCGACGAGGTTCTCCATGCTTAAGCTCTTCTTTCACACCCCGCTAGCGCTCGGGATCGCCCAGGCCCTGGTGGCGGCGCTCGCGGCTGGGGTCGTCGTGCTCCTGGCGCGGCGGCGCGGCATTCATCTCGAGAGCGAAGCCGCGATCGCCATGGTGCGCGGGCTGGTCCAGATCGTCGCGGTCGGCTCCATCCTGCTCTTTCTCCTCCGCGGTCCCCGGTGGACGAGCGGGTTCCTCCTCGCCGCCATGATCGTCGCCGCCGGCGCCACCTCGGCGCGGCGGGCGAAGGATCTCCCCGGTGCCTTCGCGGTCTCCACCTGGGCGATCGCGTCCGGCGCCGGATCGGTCATCGCTCTCATGACCTGGCTGGGGGTCATCGACACCGCGATCACGACCCTGGTGCCGGTGGGCAGCATGCTGATCGCGAACTCGATGAACACCAACGGCCTGGCGCTCAACCGCTTCCGTTCGGACGTGCTGGCCCACGTGGGGGAGGTCGAGACCGCCCTGGCGCTCGGGGCGAGCGCCAGAAACAGCGTCTCGCCCTACGTCCAGGCCTCGTTCGAGGCGAGCCTCATCCCCGCCATCGACTCCCTGCGTTCGCTGGGCATCGTGTGGATTCCGGGGTTGATGGCGGGGATGCTCCTCTCCGGCGCGGCCCCGGTGTACGCGGCGATCTATCAGTTCGTCGTGCTCGCCATGATCTTCGCCGCCTCGGGGCTGACTTCGCTGGTCAGCACGCTCCTTATCCGGGGACGGATCTTCTCCCCGGCCGAGCAGCTCCTGCTAGAGCGCAGGGCGTGAGGAGATCGGGCGCCGGCCCGTCAGGCTCAACAATGCTCCTTTCCTGGTGTCTCTCCAGAGAGAACACGAGAGCCTGGTAGTGGCGCGCCGTCTCCGGCGGGAGGCTGGCGGCGAGCGCTCTGCCGGTAGCCCTCGAGGAGACGAGGAGAGGGGGAGGAGGAGACATCGGATGAGACATCGTAGGTGGATCGCAGCCCTCAGCCTGGCCGCCGTTCTCGGGCTGGCCCCGCCTTCCCATGCGGGGATCAAGGACCTGTTTCATCACGGCGAGAAGAAAAAGAAGGATCAGGAGCAGGTCGGTCTCTGCGTCCGGCAGCACGCCTGGATGGCCTACTTTCAGGACGACAACGGGGGGCTCTCGCCGGTCCGCGATACGCTCAACACCGAGAACGACCAGGACTGGATCGGCCTACGGTTTTCCGATTACGACGGCCCGCGCATCCGCCTGGGCGTCCTCAAGGTGATCAACAAGTCCGCCGAATCGGAAGAGAAGAATCTGGTGGAGAAAATCGAGGTGCCGATCGCTGGCATTCAGGAGCTGTTGACGGTCGCGCTCTACAATACCAAGCGCTTCGACGTCATCGAGCAGAAGCGCGTCCAGGAGATCGAGGCTCAGCAGAAGCGCCACGACCTTCTCGATCCGAGCCCGGCGACGATCGTCAACGTCGGCAAGGTGCTCGGGGCGCAATACCTGGTCTACGGTACGGTCAACGAGTGGAGCCCGGACCGGGCGAACCGCAACATGGGCCCGGGAGCGCTCTTCAGCGCCGGCAAGAAAGAGGCCGAGCTCGCCATCACCTTCACTCTGGCGGACATCGCCAACGGGCAGATCCTCTTTACCACCTCGGAGCGGGCCCGGATGGGCGAGTGGAACTTTTCCTTCGGGCCTCCCGGCGGCGCCGGGGGGACGGCCCAGAAGACTCCCGTCGGCTACGCCATCAACGCCTGCGCCAACAAAGCGGCCTTCAAGATCGCCACCTTCCTCAGAGATCGCAAGTGGAAGGGCTCCGTCGTCGACATCAAGGGCGCCGACCTCTATATCAACGCCGGCAGCCAGCAGGGAATGGCGCTCCAAACCAAGCTTTCGGTGCAGTCAGTCAAGGGGATCGTCAGGGATCGCGAGAGCGGCACGGTCCTGGGCGAGGACCTCCGCGGCATCGGCACTCTGGAGGTCATCGCGGTACAGAACGGTTTTTCGGTGGCGCGGATCGTCGAGGGGTGCAAAGGGGTCAAGAACGGCGATCGCGTCGAGCTGGCGACCAACCCGGTGCCGCCGCCGACGAGCCCGGAATGCGCGGCGTTGGACGTCGCGAGCCAAGCCCGCTGAAGGTTCTTCCCTCTCGACTGGAGAAGAAGGCTCGCCCTAGGGCGAGCCTTCGAGCGTTACAGGAGGCCCGGTGACCTTGATGCGACGTCCGTCCGGCGTCGCCAGGGCGAGATGGAACTGTTTGCTCCCCACCTTCGGCGCCGGGAAATCGAAGGTGTGCTGGGCCGAGGCGCCGGCGGCGAGATCGAGCCTTGGGTTGGCGCCCACCGCGGGCAGGTCGGAGTCGAGGACCGAGTAGCGCTGCCCCTGGGTGTCGCTCAAGATCGAGCTCTCCGCATCGAGGACCGCCGACAGCGGCTGATCGCCGGCATTTTTGAAGGTTACCGTGACCCGGAGACCGTCTCCCTCCCGCCGAACGATCCCCAGCACCTGCGCCGAGAGCCGGGAGAGGTCGGCGACCGCAGCGACGGTCTCGCCGGTGCCGCCGGTGCCGCCGATGCCGGAGCTCCCCGGGACGACCGGCGGCGGAACCGGAGACGGCGCGGTGCTCGGCTCCGTGCTCGGCCCGACACTCGGTGCGGCAGAATCCGGCGGCTTCGCCGCCGTCGCCGTCGTCGCCTTTCGCCCCTTGCCGGAGTTGAGGAGGGGCTCGGCGCGGGCGCCTGCGGGCTTCGCCCCGGAATCGCCGGAGGGCGGCTGGAGCCCAGCCGCGCGCCGCGCCGAGGGCTCCTCCTGGACCCCTGACCTTTCGACCGGCGTCTGGATCGGGTCGGTCGAACGGGCCAGGACCTTGGTGTAGAGAATGGAGCTCACCAGGACGACCCCGGCCGCGCCCGAGGCGAGCTGGATCGCCAGCCCCCGCCGCGATCGACCCGGGCCGGGCGCCCTGGGGACGCTCGGGGTGGCCGCGATCGCCGGGGTCGCTGGGAGCGCCGGGGTCGCCGGCGCCGGAGGGGCCATTTCCTCCGTTCGTCCCGCCGGTTTCGCCACGAAGACGTTGCCCTCGGGCATGCGGAGGAAGAGCACGGGCGTCGCCCACTCGAAGGTTTCGGGCAGGGCGGAGTGGATGGCCTGCCGGCCCTCGGTGAGCGCCTCGTCGATCGAGTCGCCGCGCGAAAGATGTCGATAGAACGCGGCGCTGAAGCCGATGGCGGCACGATCGGAGATCGGTCGCTGCATCGCGACCACCCCGGGCACGCCGCCGAGGACGAGCGCGGTGGCGACCCCCCGGAAGGGGTTCGCTCCTCCCTGATGACGGGCCCGCGCCGTATCGCAGGCGTTGAGCATCACGACCCCGAGCGAGCGCACGTCCCGGAGCTTGGTGGCGAAGGCTCTGCCGCTCACCAGCTCGAGCGAGCCGTCCGCGGCTTCGAAGGCGAGCATCCCTTCGCCGGTCGCGGCATCGAAAGTACCGTGGCCCATAAAATGAAGGACGTTGTAGCTGTCTTCCGACAGCGCTTCGCGGACGGCACCGGCCGAGGCATGAGAGAGGAGCCGCACCGCGATGCCGGAGGCGCTTCGGTCGAGCTCCTCGAGACCTCGCATCTCTTCGTCGAGAGCGAGCGCCGGCAGGCCCCGCGGGCTGGCGCCGACGGCGAGGATCTTGAGCGGCGGCGCGAAGAGGATCGGCTGCGAGGAGCGCGGCACGTCGAGATAGCGGACGAGCGAGGTCTGGCGGGAGAGCGCGAGGAAGTCCTCGGTCTCGTCGCAGAGGAGCTCCCAGGGCAGGTCGGCGAGGGCTCCCGTCTCCCGGTCGTTGGGATCGATCTTGATCTTCAGGCGCAGCCCGAGATCCGTCGATCGTTCGAGCTGGCCCCGGCTCTTGTCCAGGAGGGTGCGGACCTGACCCTGAAAAACCGAGCGGTAGAGCTCGGCCCCGATCTCTGTCGGCGGCCGCGCTGCGAGGTCCGGAGGGGCGACGGCTGGGCTGAGATGCCGGGACTCGGTGCCGGCTCCCGATTCCAGGCCGCCGAGCGGAGGGAGGGAAAACCCGACCATCCCCTCCCCAAAGGGGGACTTGAGCACCCGGGCGCGAAGCTCGCCGCGCGAGCTGGTGTCGAACTGGAGCACGAAGTCGTCGAAGTGCATTAGCCCCTGAGACACCTGCTCGCGAGCTTTGTTGAGTCGGCGCGCTCCGCCGGGAGGTGCGGCCTCCTGGCGAATCCCGGCTATCGGGGCTGGCGAGCCGCTATCGCCTGCCGCACGGCCGAGCCAGTCCGCCAAGCGGTGCTCGACGGCGGGAGCGCCGGCGGCGAGCCCAGGCCCAGGTCACCTTCGAGGTCGCCGCGGAGCCCACCTGTCCCGGTCCCCTGGAAGTAAAATGGACCTTCGGCGACGGCGAGATGGGGAGCGGCATCACCACCCTCCACACCTACGCCCAGACCGGGTCTACCAGGCCAAGGCGGAGGCGCGCTCATACCAAGACGCGGCCCCGGACAACCGGGTTACGATCAAGCTGTATTCACCCAACCTAGAATAGGGAGCTTATTCCTATGCCATCACGAGTCTGGCTTTGTCTGGCTCTCGCCGTCGCGGCCCATCAACCGCTCCACGCCGAGGGAAAGCGAGTGTTCGACACTCCGGGTTACAAAATCACGCTCACGCGTCATCCGGACGTTGACGAGTCGCCCTGGAAAGTGAGCATCGTCGACAAGCGGGGGGGCAAGACCTCCGAGTGGTCTTTCGAAGATCCGAGCGACAGTTGGCGCGAGGCACGGGTTTTCGGCGACCGCGCCATCCTGCTGGGGAACGTCGGCGAGCTGACCGGTACGATCGCGATCCTCGATCTCGGCGCGCGGCGGGAGCGAGACTCCTTGTACGGCTACAGAGCTACGATCTCGCCCGACGGTCGGTACGTCGCCTACATCGGGCTGAAGCCGACCCATGGTGAGGAGAGCGGGCGCCCGGACGAGCTCTTCGTCTACATCACGGGCGTTCTCGACCCCGCTCCGGCCGCGACCGCAGACGAGGGGAAAAACCGCCAGGTGCGGATTTTCCGAGGAAAGGAGGCGAAGCCGAAGCCCGGTCAAGCGCCCGAGCATGCCGTCGAGGAAACGATCAGCCGCAGCCCTGGGCTGCTGTGGCTCCACGGTAGCCGCGATCTGGCGTTCCTCGTCGAGGGGTCGGAAGGGCGGCGGCTCATGCTCGCGGAGCTCGCCAAGGGCCCCCGGGCAGCGAAGATCCTGGGGCGTGATTTGAAACTCGGGAAGAGCGTCGATCGCAGCCCCTTGGTGATCAAGACCATGCGGGACGCCGGGAGCGACGGCATCGAGATCGAATTTTACGCCTTGGAAGATCAAGGCGCCGCACACCGTCACCGTGCCCCTCCCTGGGACTTGCCGTGATGACGGCGGGGCAGGCCAGGGCTCACGCGACGCGGCCCCGGACACCCGGGTTACGATCAAGCTGTATTCACTCAACCCAGGGCTGGAGCGTCGAGCGCTTCGACGGCCGGCGGGGCACGGTCAGCTGAAACGCTCTCCCCGGACGGGTCCCGGAAGCCTGCCGGAGAGGCGGCGCCTACGGCGGCTTGCGAGCCGCGAGCGCCTGTCGCACGGCGGAGCGGACCATCACCGTCAGCTCGTCGGGGGACGGGGGAGCGGGTGGGGTGGGAGCTGCGGGCCCGGCGAGGCCGAGCCAGTCCGCCAGGCGGTGCTCGGCGGCGGCGTTGGCGGCGGGAGCGCCGGCGGCGAGGAGATCGCCGGGGGGGATGCGCAGCAGCCTGGCGAGCGCCGTCAGGTGCTCGACCTTGAGATCGAGGCGGCCGTCCAAGAGCCGCGCGAGGCTCCCGTTGCGCAGCCGGAGCGCCCGTTCGAGATCGCGGCGGACCATCCCTGACGCCTGCACCGCGCGGGAGAAAACCTGTCTCACCTGCGCCAAATCTTCGTCGATCATCGTCTCCCCACCCGCAGCCTTGCCGCGGCGGATCTACCGCTTCTCACCCCGTCGCCATCCTATTCCGGGACCTGCCGCCCTCTTCGGGGACATTCGAGACTATTTCGGGACAGAGTGTCAGATTTGGGGACAGGATAGCCCATTCCGGGACAGAGTTCACTATTCGGGGACGGTATAGCCTATTCCGGGACTGGCTTCGCTGCCGAGGGACGAGGCACCCTCAAACGGGACCCGCGGGCCGACCGTCAGCCGCAGGAGCTCTCGCCGCCTTCGGGGGCGGCGTCCAGCTCGCGGCGGACGGCGTCCGCGATGTGGGTCTGCCAGTCTCCCGCCGCCACAGTCGAGAGAGGCCGTGCGGGATCGATCCACCAGGGGAGCCGCAGCTCCGCGGCCCGGCTCGCCTCCGGCAGCCCAATTTCCAGGAAATCGGCAGGCGGCACCCGGAGCAGCCCGGCGAGCGCCAGGAGGTGGCGGACGCGGAGCACCCGTTGGCCCGAGAGGATCAGGTCCCACCCCCCGGCCCGCACCCCCAGCGCCTCCTCGACCGTCCGCACCGGCAGCCGCGCCGCGCCGACAGCGCGCTTCAGGACCTCGCGGAGGGGGTTGAGCTCTCGGGACATGGCGATGGGGAGTGTATGACGGGGGAGGGGCGGGGGCAACGGGATGCTGTTACCTAAGCTGGCAGCCCGCGCCGAGCTACCGGAAGCGCTCCGGCGCCTCGTAACATCGATCGATGATCTCCGAAGGCAGGTAGTTGCGCTGGGCCCACGCTCAACGAACCAGTTCCCGCTGTTGAGAAGGTTCTCGAAAGGCTCGATGACATCCAGAGCAGGGAAAACCTTCCAAGCCGGAGAACTCCGGCAGAGCCGGAGGCTTGAAATGGGAGGCCGTACAATCTGACAGACTCTCGCCTCCCGACCCTGACACTTTGATCCCATTATCGATCGTTCTCAATCTTGGGCGATCGTTTCCGATACCGGCCCGGTAAAGCTCACTCATGCCCGTAGGGGGCCGTAAAATGACCAGTAAAATGAACAGCGTTTTGACTGTTCAGCAGACCGCCGAGCCAAGACCGGGGGGGGCGCTCGGGGATCTAAGCAATCCAACTTCATTGGCTGATGGGGCTAAACCGCTCTTCTTTTCCCCGGAGACCGACCATCAGCGCCGCGCCCACGCCTTCTGCGCCCGTGCTGCACCAAAGCTTCCTGCTTCTTCCTCTCGTATTCGTACAAGTTGTAGACGCTACGGAGGCCCTTCTTCTTGTGGTTCAGGAGGGCCTCCCGGATCTCGTCCCTCACGCCCAGCCGAGCTAGATGTGTCGAGGCAGTACGCCGCAGGTCATGCAGATTGAACTCGAACCGACGGCGTCGCGAAGCTTCTCTGGGGCCGGGAAGCGTGCGAGGGGCGGAACCACCACGGGTGGCCGGGAAGACCAAGGGGCTTGCTTCCGCCAGAGCGCGCCGAGCTTCGAGGATTTCCCGCATGGGCAGCGTCAGGAAGATGCGGTGAGCGAGGCCGTTCTTCGAACGTTCCTCCGGGATCACCCACCACAGGCCGTCCTCGGAGATTTCCTCCCATCGCAGCCCCAACACCTCCCCCGGACGGCATCCCGTCAACAGGATGGTCTTGTAGGCGCCGGCCATCGGATCGGACCCCTGGTCGAGGGTCTGCCATGGACGACGATCTGTTGGTGACGCGGACTCCAAAGCCAGCGACATCGCCGTCGAAGATATCCACCTGGGTCTGTCTTCAGGCTCTTGATCTGGCGGTCGGTGAGCATAGGCGCAGGTTCCTCCGAATCCGGGGATTGCCAGGCCCCTCTTAGGTGACCCACCGACAGAGACAAGAAGCGGCACCATGAGACTTCCTGGTGCCGCTAGGGAGAGAGCAGCCGGCGTTTACTGATAATACCCAT
>CAVWRJ010000025.1:0-1252767 GCA_963757335.1 uncultured Acidobacteriota bacterium
CTGGCCGAGCTTGATGTAGGTCGGCCCGAGGATCTCGAGCCGCCTTCTCAGCTGGACGGGGAAGGGGCGGTCGACGAGGCTCTTGTCGAGGAACGGCCGGACGAGGGCGGCGAGCAGCCGTTCGAGGTTCCAGAGGAGGCGAAAACCGCGCCCCTTGCCGAGGGCGGCCCCCTCCCGGGCATGGGCCACGAGCCCGGTGAAGAGCAGGCCGAAGAGATGCCGCTGGATGGTGAAGAAGCGCCGCACCTGCCCGGCGGGCGGGGTGTCCGGCATCAGCTCGAACCCCTGGTAGCTCGGCGGGGGAGGAGGCGCGATGCCGGCGGGGTTGCCGGGATTGCCGGCAATCCCGGCAATCCCGGCATCGTTCGGCGCGGGGGGCTCCGGCGTCAGCGCGACCGATACGTCGAGCGGGGGCGCGGCTCGGGGTTCGGCCTCGATCACGAGGGAGAGTCTACCTCCGGGATGGAGCCGGGGAGAAACCGGGGGATCTGGGGGGGACTGGCCGGTTTGAATCCGAGGACGGGCGACTGGCTGCGCGAAGCGCCCGAAGGAGCCCGCCCGCAGGTTCAAACGGACCCAGTGTACCGACTTTGGGGAGACGAGGAGACAAAAAAAAAGGCGGCTCCATCTACACCGATGGTGCCGCGTGGAGGGGTATGGAGGGATCGGCCGGGGTGGGGCGTTGGTTCTTGGGGGTCCGGCAGATCCCTTGACCCTGGAGGCATTCTGGACCCCTAAGATTACGCTCCGCATTACGGTGCTCGGGTGAACCCTTTTTAGTTCTCGCGGCCCGGCTCTCGCCAGCTCCCAGGGCACTATGATGCGTCCAACTCTTACTACTGAAGTGGCGAGGTCGTGTGAGCCCGGCAGCGGCAGAGGGACGGGGACGGCAGGGAGCGGCCCCCCAGGAGGGTCAGTGGAAGCGGACTCTCACCGCGCCGGCCCTCCTGCGGGTGCTCGCCCTCGCACTGGTGGTGGGGGCGGTCTTCGCGGTCTACCTGATCACCTGGGTGGCGAGCCGCGAGGCCTACTTCACGGCCCGCAACTTCCGCAGCCTCGCCGGGATCGGCAAGCAGATCGAGTCGATCATCGCCGTCCAGGGCGAGGCTCTGCGGCACGGCGAGCTGGGCAAGCGAGTCGAGACGGAACCGGTCGAAGTGGCCCACCGTGGCCAGCGACCGAAGCCGGTCCGCGTTCCTCTGTCGGTCGCCGGCCCCGCCGGCTCTGGCGGGCCGATCGAGCCGGTGCTGGGGTTCGAGGCCTACCCGGAGGGGGCCTACCTCGAGAGTCCGGGCGCCGGCTCGTCGCGGCGGCTGGCTTTAGGGGCGCTCATCGCGCCCATCCTGGCGCGCGACGCCTTCGACTATGTGATCGTGGCGGACGGGCGCGGCAACGTCCTGTTCGAAAAGGAGAACCGCGAGATCCGCCTGGCGAGCCTCGCCGGGCTCGGGAGTGGCGGCGGTAGCGGCAGTGGCGGCAGTGGCGGGAGCGCGGCCGGCACCCTCCTCGGACGGCAGACCACCGCCCGGGTCCAGGGGATCGACATCTCCGGCACCCGCTACGATCTCTTCGTCGATCCCCTGCGGCTCCCGGTGGCGCGCGCCAAGCCGGACGAGGGCTTGAGCCCCTGGCTGGTCTGCGGGCTGGTGCGATCGAGCCGCTTCCGCACCGAGAGCCTGGCCCTGCCGCGGATGCCGCTCGTCGCCTTCGTCGCCCTGGTCGGTCTCCTCCTGCTCGGCTGGCCCCTCTTGAAGCTCGGCTCGATGGACCCCTGGGAGCATCTCTCCCGGCTCGATCTCGTCTGGCTCGGGACCTCCCTCTACTGCCTCCCCGCGCTCCTCGCCCTCGGGCTGTGGGGCGGCTGGCACCTCTACGGTCTCCATCGTCTGGTCGACGACGACCTGCGCGGGCTCGCCGCCCGCATCGACGACAACCTCGGCCGCGAGATCGCGGCCTACGAGGGCCTGCTCGCCGAGGTCGACCGCTCGGCCGGACCGGCGGTGGATCGCCTGGCGCGGAGCCCGGCCCCGAGCACAGCCAGAGCCGAGCCGGAGGAACTGCCGCGGCGCCTGGCGCCCACCTTGAGCCGCCTCCCCTTCGCCAACGTCTACTGGGTGCGGCGGGACGGCTGCCAGTTCTACAAGCTCGACTTCGGGCCGCCGAGCAACCTGGTCGACGTCCGCGACCGGGAGTACTTCCGCGCCGTGGCTCGGGGGACCCGTCTGGAGCCGAACGCCGTCGCCGTCGAGTCCGTCCACTCCTGGTCGACGGGAGAGCCGGAGCTGGTCGTGGCGGTCGGCCGGGGGAACCCGGAGCTCCCGGTCCTCGCGGTGGCGACCCCCCTGGTCTCGCTGATCGACCCCGTCCTCCCGCGCGGCTTCGGCTACGCCGTCGTCGCCAGCCGGACGCTCGCCCAGGGGCGGCTGGCGGGCTCGCAGGGGACCGAGCTCGGCGATGTCCTCCTGCACTCCGACAAGCGGCGCAACCTGCGCGAGAACTTTCTCCAGGAGACGCCGGACGACCTCTGGCTGGGCGCCACCCTGGCCGCTCGGGAGACCGCGGTCGCCACCGTCGTCTACCAGGGCCAGTTCCGGCGGGTCTACACCCGCCCGCTGGCGGCCGGGGGAAGGCCCTGGTCGGTCGTCGTCTTCGCCGACTCCAGCCTGCTGACCGACTTCTCGCTTCAGGTCGTCGCCGACGCCACCTTCTCGGTGCTCCTCTACGGCCTCGCTCTGGGGCTCCTCATCCTCCTCTACTCGCGGGCCTTCGGCGGACGCGGCAGCAACTGGCTCTGGCCGCAGGGAGGCAAGCTCCGGGTCTACCCGGTCCTCGCCCTGCTCCTCCTCTCTCTCGCCCTCCTCGGTCTCCATCTCCGGGCGGCGGACCCCGCCGGGCTGCCGCTCTTCCTCGCCCTGGTGCCGGCGGTGGTCCTCCTCGCCGTGCACGAGGGGCTCGGCCGGCCGGGCCGCCTGCCGAGCTGGCGCCTGCGCGGCGTGGCCGCGGTCCTCCTCCTGGCCGGCACCGGGATCGCCGGCCTCCGCGCCTTCGAAGGCGCGGTACCGTTCTCCTTCTGGCTCCTCGCCGCGGCCGCGGCCGGCCTGCTCGCCGCTCTCGCCCCCGGGCTCACCCGGCCGCCCCGGGGGAGCGCCGGGCCCCTGCCGGCCGAGAAGATCGCGCGCGGCTGGCAGGTGCTCTGCCTCACCCTCATCTCGTTCCTCGTCGGAGCCCTGCCCGCCGCCACCTTCTTCGACGTCGCCTTTACCGGCCAGCTCCAGCGGCTGGTGCGGAGCGACCAGGGCGACATCGCCGGGCAGCTCGGGGATCGCCGGGCGCGGCTCGGCCGCGAGCTGAGCGAGGCGCTCCCGGGGGCGAACGCGGCGCGCGCGGCAGATGACACGGACGCGGCGGCGAGCGGCCGCGCCGCGGCACCTCCGGCGCGCGGAAGGGAGCTGCAGCGGCGTCGGGGTCGCCTTTCCACCTCCGCCCGCGGCCGGTCTCGCGGTGCCGGCGGCGGCGATGCTGGAGGACCGGCTGGCGTTCGAACGCCCCTACCAGTACGGCTCTTTCTACTTCGACACCTGCGTCTGCCATCCGGTACCCGGTGCCGGCCCGGCGACGCCCGCCAGCCTGCGCCAGGACTGCTTCTGCCGGGAACCCGTTGCGCCCGGCGCGCCGCGGCGCAACTGGGACTGCCCGGGGAGCGGAAGAGCCCGCCGCCAGGCCGTGCCGCTCTCCGGCTGGCGGGAGTGGGGGTCGAACGATCCCGGTGCGATCTGCTTCGAGCGCGAGGGGAGCCTGGAGGGTGCCAAGGGGGATCGGGTGGCGGTCGTCACCCGGGTCCCGCAGGACCGGCTGGTGCCCTCGACTCTTCCCGGGCGTCTGCTCTTCGGGCTGGCCGCCGCCGCCGCCGTGGCCGGCCTGGCATTGGTCCTCCGCGCCGTCACCGGCCTCCTCTTCTTCTCGCCGGGGGCGCGGCCGGGGCCCGTCGCGAGCGGGGAGAGGGGAGAGCCGATCCACCTCGCCCTGGTGAGAAAGGAGCTGCAGCACCTTGGGGTCCCCCCTCGGAGCTGGGGTTGGGCGCTCGTCGATCTCCGGGCAGAGCCCGACGCCTGGCTCGGCCTGGGCGAGGAGGCCGGGGTGATCGTGGTCGACCCCTTCGACCAGCCGGGGGAGGCGGCGGAGAGGGCGCGGCGCTCCCTTCTCCAGATCGCTGGCGACCGGCGGCTCGTCCTCCTCTGCGACGCCCTGCCCAACCCGTTCCTCGCCGGGCCGCCGGAGGGGACGGAGAGTGCGGCGCCGGCCGTCTTCAGCGACGGCGACCGGCTGCGTTTCGCTTCCCGGGCCGAGCTCGCGGAGCGGCTCGCCCGCGACGCCCGCCTCTCCCACGACGGCGAGCGGCTCGAACGCTGGCTGGCGCGCCAGGAGGGTGCGAACCGGCGCCGCGCCCTGGATCTCGTGGGGGCCGCTCTCCGCCCGGTCTACGAGGCGCGCTGGGAGGCGCTCCAGCGGGGCGCGGGGGAGAGCAAGGCGGTCCAGGAGCACAAGCTGATGCTCCGCGCCCTGGTCCGGCGGAAGTGGCTGACCAGCAAGGCCAACCGGCACCTCGACCGGCTCGCCGCCTGGGGGATGGTGACCCTCGATCCGCGGCCGCGCATCGTCCCCAGCAGCCAGGGCATCTTCCTCCGCAACCGCATCGCCGCCGAGGGGGCCGACGCCCTGCGGCTCCTCGACGAGCAGAGCCAGTGGCATCGCCTGCGGGGACCGCTCGCCATCGGCATCGGGCTGGTGCTCGCCTTCCTCGCCCTCACCCAGCGTGACCTGCTCAACAGCGCCGTCGGCACGATCGCCACCGTCGGCGGCGGCGTCGCCGCCCTGGCGCAGATGCTCTCGCACCTGCGCGGGGGCTCCAAGCAGAAAGGGGAACTCTGAGCGGCCCCGGGCGAAGAAGCTGGGAGCTACCGTAGTGGCGGATCGTGCCTGATTCGCTCGGACGTCTCTTCCCCCCGCGCCAGCCGCTCGAGGAGCGCCCGGCGCTCCGCGGGGTCGCCGGGCAGGGGATCGATCCCCTGGCACCTCCCCTCGCGCACGGTGATCGCCCGGGTGGCCCGGGGGACGAACGGTTCGAGGTCGTGGGAGACGGCGACGACCGTGGCGCCGGCGGCGATCAGGCGGTCGATCCAGGCGAGGATGTCGTCTCTGGCGCCACGGTCCATGGCTTCCAGCGGTTCGTCGAGGAGGACGTGGGCCGGCTGGCCGATGAAGGCGGCGGCGAGGACCGCCCGCCGGCGCTGGCCCATGGAGAGCTCGCGCACCGAGCGGTGGGAGAGCGCGGCGAGGCCCGACCCGTTCCAGGGCCTCGGCCGCCGCCGTCCGCGGCTCGCCGCGCAGCCGGCAGACGAGGCCGAGGATCTCGCGGACGGTGGCGTAGGGGGTGAGGTCCGGCTGCTCGGGGACATAGGCGAGGCTCCGCCGCGCCGCCACCTCGGCGGTCCAGAGGTCGTGGCCGTCGATCTCCACCCGGCCGCGGTCGGGCATCTCCACTCCGGCGGCGATCTTCAAAAGAGTGCTCTTGCCACAGCCGTTCTGGCCGAGGAGGAGGGTCAAGCCGGGTCCTAAGTCCAGGTCGAGACCGGCGAGGACCGCCTCGCCCGGACCGTAGGAGAAGGAGATGCCGGAGAGCCGGATCACGAGGCGCTCCAGGACTGCGGATCGCCCACCGCCAGGTGGTGGAGCTCCAGCCAGCGGCTGACCTTCTGCCGGCGCTCGCGGGTCGCCGCTGCGGCCAGGATGGGGAGAGTCAGGGGGAGGAGGAGGAGCGCCAGCCAGGGGAGGAGGGCGAGGAGGGCCGCGGCGAGCCCCCCTTGAAGAAGGATCTCGCCCGCCGCGCCGGTGCGGCGCTCGGGGGCCCGGCGGAGAGCGCCGGCGGTGAGGGCAGCGAGGAAGGGGAGCGCCCCGGCGAGCGGCAGTAGGGCCCTGGGGGAGATCCAGGTGGCGCCGGCGAGGAGGGGGAGGGCGTGGGCGGTGAGGAAGAGGGCGTCCCTGCGGACCCGCTCGGCGGCCGAGCTGGGGAGGGAGCGAAGCCAGGGCCAGGCGGGACGGCGGGCGGCGAGCGCCTCCCCGATCTCGGCGAGGAAGAGGACGAGAGAGACCCCGCCGCCCAGGATGGCCGCGAGGAGAACATAGCGGGGTGGCAGCTCCGCCCGATTGTTGGCGACGAAGAGAGCGGCGGCGCCCACCGGGAGGAGGGCGACGACGTAGGCCTTGCCGAGCTTCCAGCCCAGGGCGCGCCAGGCGATCCGCGCCTCGAAGAGCCGCGCGCTCCCTTCCCGCCGGCGAGGCGGGCGGGCGCCGGCGCTGCCGCCAACTCTGCCGATCGAGCCGGCGAGGGCGTCCGCGGCGACGAGGAGGACCAAGCCCGCGGCGATCGGCAGCAGGTGGCCACTCGCGGTCAGGGCGGCGGCGGGGAGGGCGAGAGCGCGGGTGACGAGAGAGCGCCGGGCGGGGACGGTGGCGACCGCCGCGGCGAGGGTCGTCCCGGCGAGGCCGAGGATCACTGTCGCCAGCGCCGCGCGGCCCACGACCGCGAGGCTGGCGAGCCCAGCGAGTCCGGCCCAGAGGGGGAGCTGGGCCACCGCCACGGCGAGGGTCGCCGCCCGCCGGTGGGCCACCCCCGAGGCGGGCAGGTGGCGCACCCAGCCGCTCAAGCCCCGGCAGACCCGGGGGGCGGCGGTGCCTGCTACGCCGAGGGCGGCCGCCGCCACCAGGAGACCCGAGCTGCCGCCGGTGAAGAGGGTGGCGGCGAGGTTGCGCAGGAAATCCTTCTCGAAGAACCCCGCCGCGCCGCAGGCGAAGGCGACGACCGGAGCCAGGACGCGCAGCGCCAGCCGGGCGCCGACCTGGAGGTGGAAGCGGACGAGGGCCGGGGAGGGGAGATCCATGGCTCTAGGGTACGGTTCCTGGACGGGTTTGTTCTGCGGCTGCCTAGCGTGCCTCGCTGCTAGGCCCCTGCCGAGCGGTTGGCACCTGCCGGGCGCAGCACCTGTCGGGAACCGGCGCCCGTCACCTATCGGCACCTATCGGCGCACCGAACCGCCGCCCCGCGGCCAGGGTCGTGAGGCAAAGATAGACCGTCGCGGTCACCGAGAACGTATGGTAGCCTCCAGGGGAGGCTGCCCCCATGGATCAAGACCTGATCGCCTATCTCGACGAACGTTTTGGCGAGAACTCGAAGCATATCGACACTCTCCGACAGGAGGTCTCCGGCCTCCGACAGGAGGTCTCCGGCCTCCGCCAGGAGACGGCCGAGCGTTTCGAGGTGGTGGAAGGTGCGATCCGAGAGACTCACGTGGCGGTCGAGGGCCTGCGCGGAGACATCCAACTCCTTGCCGAAGGGATCATTGGCATGGAGGAGAAGGCGCAGTCTTTCCGCAACGAAGCGACCAGCCAGTTCGAGGAGGTCCGGAAATCGATCGAGCCCTATTTCCGACAGCTCGACCGTCGCGTTGTCTTGCTGGAGGACCGTGCCGCTCGGGAAGGCCAAGCTCCCCTGGACATCATCCGCGAGCGATTCGGCAAGAAAGCCGGCTGACGTTCCACCCCGGCCAGATCGCTCTTGCTTCGGTAACCCCACGAGTTGCATAAGAATCCCCTGCGGCCCGCTCCGAGCCTTCTGAGCGATCTCACTGCTTAGAACAGCAGGAGAAAACCAGCTGATCGGAGACTCAGGGGCATTGCCTGCGAGTTGGCGGCCTCCAATCCTCCAACTGGGTGGCACCTATCGGTTCTCCGCGCACCCTCTGAAGATCGTGCCCCTAGAGCCTACAGGCGACCGCCGAAGGGATTCAATCCCAACCTCTCCGGAGCTCGTGTGGCCGACATGATTGACACGGATTCTGAAAAGCCGTAAGTTGAAGCCCTATGACGCTTTAGGGGCTCCACGTTCGCCGCTGCTACTCCCAAGGGGGAGGCATCGCGGGCTGGCGGTGAGGCGGCTGAGGCGTCGAAAGCTAGGTTAGGCCTCACACCCAACACCAATGCGCACACGGAGAACCAAACGATGACGAAGTATCTTGTTTCCTTCCCTGGGCCAGCGATGGACGTCCCTGACGAAGACATGGTTGCTGTCAGCGAAGCGGCGCACGCCGTCATCCGCGAAGCGAAGGATGCAGGCGTCTACGTGTTCGGTGGTGGCATCAACGAAGAAGTCGCACCGCAAATGGTCGCCGCAGATGGCACAGTCACGAACGAAACCTACACGCAGACCAAAGAGTTCGACGGCGGCTTCTGCGTTTTGGAACTTCCGTCTCGCGAAGCCGCAATTCAATGGGCGGCGAAAATCGCTCAAGCCTGCCGTTGTTCGCAGGAACTCCGCGAATTCCAGTATGACCCGAGAGTTGATCAGCAAGGCCGTAACCCGATACGACCGAGGAAGTCGTCTGCATCTGGCCTATCCATCACAATGCACAATGAACCGCCCAAAACGCCCGAATCGAACCAGTGACACCGTGATTTTCAATCAGCTGCCCGGCCAGCCCAAGACGAACTTCCCTTACCCATGCCGCCCGCCCCAGGGGGTAGGGACCCGCCCGCCCTGAAAAGCTAAGTTAGCGCCTAGGCGGCCGCCCCGCCACTCCGGCCGCCTTACCCGCCCTCGCTCCTTAGGCTGCGGCCGAGAGGCGCCGGTTCATCACCCGCCAGAACGTGGCCACTGCCTCGGGGACCCCGTCGAAGTAGTCCTCGAAAAAGCCAAGATCGTTCCAGGGTGGAGGATAGGCGTAGCGCTCGTTGTCTGCGCCGATGGTGCTCACCCAATCGGCGGGTTCGCGGGCATCGACCAAGTGGAAGAGGTCGGCCGGATAGAGGTAGGGTCGCCCCTGGTCGTTCAAGATTCGGAGATCATCGGCCTCGATGCCGAGGACCACGTAGGGTTGGTCCGGCGTCAAGTCCGGGGAGCTTGCATCCCGGTCGCGTAGCTTCACGATCATCGTTCGGTAACCTGTTTGCGCTTCAGCTCCACTTGGCCGATGCCGGGGTGCTCGTACCAGTGAAGCTCGAAGGCTCCTTCGTCGTCCTCCAGTCGTGGGCTGCTCTTCTTGACCCACCGAGCCGCCCTTCCACCGTAGTATGCCACCAGTCGCTCGACATCTCGAATGCGGCGGCCCTTCGCGATGACTCGCGACTGGGAGATCATCCCTGGGCTCAAGGTTGGAAGCACGCCGCGGCATGATACTGCCTATCGGTGGGAGAAGATGGAGGGGGGAAGGCTTGCACCCTGCCTGCCCTCCGTTGCAAGTCGAGAGCAGCCGATGCTGGCGAAGCTGGCGTAGGTCCGATGGCCGAGGATGGCAGGCCGCCAACCCTGGGCGGCGATCAGAGCCCGGAACCGACCCGCAGCGGGCCATCCATGCGGCAGTCTCCATGGGGTCTGCCGGATTCCGCTCTGTCCATGGGGTGTCGATGCTGCCTGGCGCTCCGCGGGCGCCGTGGCTGGCTTCTCGCGCAGTCATTGTGCGGGTCTGGCGACGTCCTTCAATCCCAGAGCGGCGACCTTGCGCGAGCCGTGAAGCGCCTGGCGAGTCCCTGCTCGACCCCCTCGCTGGGCGGCGATCGTAGTCTGGAACCGATCCGCAGCAGGCCACTATGCGGCAGGCTGTCATGGACTCCCCCGAATTCCGCTTCTGTCATGGACTATCGAGGCAGCTCGCGGTCGTGGCCTAGACCTGGACGAGCCCGGAGTCGATCTGTTCCGGCACGCTGATGACCAGATAGGCGCCGGGGCGAAGGTCCGGTGCCCGGCTCGTAACGGTGGCGGCTCGGGTGACCTGTTCCGATCCGGCCCTCCGTTCGTTCCAGGTGTGAAGGAGGGATGACATGTCCGAATCGCAACCTTCCGCGCGGCAGATGCTCGAGTCCAACCTTGACCTGATCCAAGACCTGATCCGACACGTTGCCCGCCGCCATCGTCTTCGAGCCGAGGAGGCGGAGGAGTTTTCCTCCTATGTCTGGCTGAAGATGGTGGAGGGCGATCATCGGATCTTCCGCGGCTTCCGGGGCAGGAGCAGCCTGCGGACATTCCTCACCACGGTCGTCCACCGGCTGTTCCTCGACTTCCGCACCCAGGCGTGGGGGAAGTGGCGTCCCTGCGCCGAAGCCCGTCGACTCGGCGAGGATGCCGTGGAGCTGGACCGTCTGATATCGCGGGACGGCCACTCCCTGGAGAGCGCCCTGGAGGTCTTGCAGCGCCGGCGGGGCATCGCCTCGCACGCCGAGTTGCTCGCGTTTGCCGGCAGGATTCGAGCACGGCGGCGTCCGCGCCAGGAAGGGGGGGAGGCGCCCCATGTCCTGCCGTCGGCAACGAGCGCGGACGAGCCAATCCTGGAACGGGAGCGAACGGCGGAGCTGCGCAAGGCGACGGGATCACTGGCAAGGGCCCTGCGGAAGCTGCCGGGCCGGGACCGACTGATCCTCAAGATGCGATACCAGGACGGGTTGACGGTGCGCAAGATCGCCTCGGTGCTGGAGATCGATGACCGCCGGCTCTACAGGAGGTTGGAGCAGTGTCTCGCCAGGCTACGGGCCACTCTAGAGGGAGAAGGGGTGATTTCGTGCTGAAGCCGCTCGCCTCGCTCCACGCCCGGACGCCGGCTTTCTTTGACTCTGAAAGCTCGGTTCCACTAACATCAGTGCTTCAGCAGACAGCGAGTGAACTTGGAATCAGAAAGTTCGTCGGACGACAAGGGCGTGCAACGGCCGCCTGTTCCATCTTCCCGGCGGCCTGCAACGCCACGCACGCCTCGCGGCCGATGACCCCGCGGGGGAGGGTTTCCCTGCCTACCAGCCGGCACCCGGGGGATCAAGCCCCCGCAAGCTCTCGCTTTTCCACCTCCCTGCGCCTCTTCGTCCGTGCCAGGGTGGGCGATACGATTGCGCTCAGCCGGCTGTTCGCCCGGCTCCTGCCCAGCCTGCAGCGTTGGACCCGACGGCGGCTTCCTCCCTGGGCCCGACGGCGCATGGACACCGGAGACCTCGTCCAGGACGCCTTCCTCAACCTCTTCCAGCGGATGGGCCAGGTCGAGCCGAGGCGCCAGGGGGCGCTGCGCGCCTATCTCCGGGAGTCGATCCGTAACCGCATCCGTGACGAGGTCCGCAGGGCCGGGCTCGTGGAGACCTCACAAGAGGCTGGCTCCGGTTTCGCGGACACGGGGACTTCGCCGCTCGATTGCGCCATGGCGAGCGAGAACGCCGAGCGCTACCGCGAGGCCCTGGCGCGGCTGGATCCTGGCGACAAGGAGCTGATTGTGGGACGCATCGAGCTGGGCCTCAGCTACGAGCAGCTCGCGCTCGCCACGGAGCGCGCCTCGCCCGCCGCGGCGCGGGTCGCAGTCCGGCGGGCGCTGCTGCGCTTGGCTCAGGAGATCCATCCTGCCTAGGGCAGCCCGGCTTCTGCGGCAGGTCGCGACGGCCGTGGCCGACGGCGAGGCGGTGGACTGGGGAGGGGTCGAGCGGCGGCTCGCGCGGCTGCCTGAAGCCGAGCAGGCGGCCGGGCTCCGGCTGATCCAGGCGCTCGCCGAGAACCGGCGGGTGTCGCTGGCGAGTGGAGCGGGCGCTGGCGTAGTCGACGAGGCGAGGGCCTGGGGAAGGTCGACGATCGGGCTCCCCCTGGTGCTCGCCTTCGCCAGCTTGCGGGTGGTGGTCTGTGGGCTCTTCGGTTTCGTCTGGAGCTTGTCGGAACCGGCTGCCGCGCGGACGTGGCTTTTGCCCACGCTGCTTTACTCGCTGGTCTACGTAGGCGCCGGCGTGGTCCTGGCGTGCGCCGCCCGCCGGGACTCCCGGGCGCTCTCACTGGCAGGCTTCTTCCTCTGCACAGCGTCCTCTGCATCGTCGTCTTTCGCGTCCGCCTTGGGGGCGATCTTTTCGGCGTGGTGGCCCGCCGTGCTCTCCCTGAACCTCTTCCTGCCCGAGGCCTTTCTCCCCTTCCTGCTGTGGAGGTTCACCAGCGAGTTCCCGCGCGTCCTGCGGTTGGACCGCTGGGCGCCCCTGGTCCAAGCGGCCGTCCGGACGAGCGGCGCCCTGGGGCTGGTGCTCTTCTCGGTCAACGTGTTCGCGCGGCTGGTGGACCCAGAGGACCTGAGCAAGCTAAGTGTGTACACCGCGTTGAGGTACTGCAGTCTGGGACTTTTCCTGCTCTCCCTGCCCGTACCCTTCGTCGCCTGGAGGCGCAGCCGGCAGGCAAGCAACGACGAGCGGCGCCGCGCGCGCTGGTTCCTCTCAGGCCTGGCGTTCTGGTTGATGCCGTGGGGGGCGCGCTGGCTCACGCCGATGGGGGAGTCTTCCTGGTTCACAACGTCGGGGGAGTATCTCCAGCTCTTCATGTTACCGCTGATGACCTACGCTGTGATTGCGCGCCGCTTGCCCGATGTGCGCCTGATCCTGCGCAATGCGGCACGCCTGGCACTGTCGCGAGGCGGCGCCCTCGGCTTGGCGATGCTCCCGACCGGCCTGCTCCTGCTGCGCCTGTTCGAGCAGCGCCACCGCCCAATCCTCGAGGTCGCGGCCGACGACCGCGTTCCGCTGCTGTTCTTCTACGCGGTCCTTTTCTGGGCCTACTATCTGCTGCACGGGAAGGCGGAGAAGGTGCCCGTCGGCCGGCGCAAGGACCCCGCTCTAGCACTGGCCTCGTTCAGCCGTGACGCCCAAAACGCCCGCACGATCGGTGAGTTGGAGCGGCTGGTCCAGGAGCGGCTCGACGACCTTGTCTCGCCGCGCATCTCGGTGCTACTGCTGCGCGACCCTGCGCGGAGCAGCTACGCGGCCATCGCGAGCGGTCCGCGCCCGCTCGCGGCTTCCTCGAGCCTGGTACGCCTTGCGGAGGAGGTCTCGCCGGAGCCGTTCTCGCTCTCTGTGGAGGACCGCGGGTACCTTCTGGGCTTGCTGACCGCGGAGGATCACAGTTGGATCACGGAAGCCGATCCCGAGCTGATCGTGCCCCTCTCTTCGTCGCGGGGAGAGACCGTCGCGCTGCTCGTCCTGGGGCCGAAGCGCGCCGGGCTGACCTACACGCGCGACGAGCAGCAGGCCGTCACTGCATTCGCTGCCGCAGCAGCGCTGGCACTGGAGAATGTGGCCGCCCTCGGAGACCGGGCCTGGGGGCTGGACGCAGCGGAGGAGCCGGCGGGGGAGTGCCGCCGATGCGGCCACGTCGCGCTGCGAGCCGAGGGCCTTTGCGCCTGCAGGCGGCCGCTCGCCCCGGCCGCCATCCCGTACGAGTTCGCCGGCAAGTTTCGCCTGGACAGGGTCCTCGGCGAGGGCGGGATGGGAGTCGTCTACCGGGCGACCGACCTCGCCCTAGGTCGGCAGGTGGCGCTCAAGACGCTGCCGCGCCTGGGCTCCGAGGCCCTGCAGCGACTCCGGCGCGAGGCGCGCTCGATGGCGGGCTTTCTCCATCCCAACCTGGCGCTAATCTTTGGAGCGGAGACCTGGAGGGGAGTGCCGATCCTGGTGGTGGAATATCTCGCCGGTGGGAGCCTGGCCAGCCGGCTGGGCGAGCCCATGGCACCCCAGGAAGTGCTCCGGCTGGGGATGGATCTCGCGGGGGCGCTTGAGGCGATGCACGACAAGGGCCTCCTGCACCGGGACGTAAAGCCTAGCAATATCGGGTTTACCGGGGGAGGTGTCCCGAAGCTGCTCGACTTCGGCCTCGCCCGCCTGCACGAGGAAACCCATTTCGAGGTGCCTGTACTGGACTCGGGCCTTTCTGCGATCGCTGACGACAAGCTCCGCCTGACGCTCACTGGGCACGTCGTGGGCACGCCCCTCTACATGGCGCCCGAGGCGTTCGCGGGCGCCTTGCCATCCCCGGCGCATGACCTCTGGAGTCTCCACCTCGTCCTCTGGGAAGCCCTCGCGGGCCGGCACCCCTTCGCCGGGATGTCCTTAGAGGCGGCGGTGCGCAGGATGGCTAGAGAAGAGATACCGGATATCCGCACGGTCCGGCCCGACTGCCCGGCTGAGATTTCCAGCCTGCTGGTACGCGCTCTCCACCTGAACGCGCACCGTCGACCGGCCACAGCCAGAGCTGTTCGCGAGGCGTTCCTTGGGGGTGGCTGGACGGCGTAGCCCTTCGGGCTGGGCTCCGTCAAGAGGTGCAGAATAGGTGCAGGGCTCAGAAATGCCTGGCACGGGTGAGGGAAGTGCCGATCGAGAGGTCCCCCCGGATCTCGCGAGGCGGCCTGCCCAGAGGGGTGGACCCTTACTTGGCTAACCCATGGTCCATAGCGCTGGCCAAATGTGAGGATATGAGATCAGCCAATGGCAGCTGGCCCGAGCTGTACCCTCGGTCGGCCCGGATGGAGAGAGCCTTCGCATCGACGCGCGAACTCGTCGACAGCGAGCCGCCGGCGAGACGGCGATCGTCCGCCGCCCGCCCTGAGAAAAGCTAAGTTAGCGCCTATGGCGGCCGCCCCTACGGCACCGATACCTGCTTGTTGGTGGTGTCCGACATGCTGCCGCTCCTCACCGTCAGGAAGACGAAGTAGGTGCCCGGGCTGGTGTAGGTGTGGGTCGGGTTCTGCGCCGTGCTCGTGGCGCCGTCCCCGAAGCTCCACGACCAGGAGACGGGCGGGCCGGTCGACGCATCGGTGAAGGTGATCACCCGCGGAGTGGCGGGGGTATTGGCGCTGAAGTTGAAGTCGGCCTTCAAGGCCACTACCTTGACCTGCTTGGCGAGACTGCTCGACCCCGCCGAGTTGGTGACGGTGAGTTGCACCAGGTAGCTGCCGGCCTGGGCGTAGGTGTGCGTCGGGTTGGCCACGGTCGACATCGTGCCGTCCCCGAAGTCCCACTTCCAACTGGTCGGCGCGCCGCCCGTCGAACGGTCGGAGAAGGCGACGGTCAAGAAGTTGGCGGCGAAGACGAAATCGGCCACCGGCGGTGTCTTGGCCAGGACGTCGCCACGGCAGGAGGGATCGGTGGGGTTGTAGCTGAAAGCCAGGGCGAAGGTGTCGGTGCAACCGGTCGCGAGGCTCGTCACCTTGACGTCCACCGCCTTGGGGCGGTACTTCATCCCGATCTGGCCGTCGCCGTTGTCGTCGCAGGGGACGCTGTCCAAGGCACCGGTGTAGGCCGGGGTCTGGGCGGTGAGGCTCGCCCCGCTCGGGGCGACCTGTGGGTTGACCGCCGCGATGCCGCCGATCTCCACCCGCACGTTCGATTCGAAGTCCTTCCCCGTGATCGTCACCGTGTCGCCGCCCGCCTGCCGGCCGGCAACGGGCGATACCTGGAGGATGGTCGGCTGCGGCACGGTGTAGGTGAAGAGGAGGCCGGTCGTCGCCATCTCGCCGGTGTTGAGGTTCTTGATCGAGAGCGGTCCCGAGGGCGGCTTGCAGTCGGTCACCGCCACCGGCACCGTCGTCGCCAGGATCCGCCGGACGGTCACCGTCGACTGGTCGACCGTCTGGGTGGTGCCGCCGAACTGCACCTCGACCGGCTTGGCGAAGCCCTGCCCCCCGATCGTGACCCGCGTCCCTCCGGTGTAGGGGCCCGAGGCGGGATCGAGCGAGGTCGCCGCGATCTGCTGCCCCACGTACTTGAAGGCCGCGACCGCGGTGGTCTCGAAGCCGGTCGCCAGATTGCGCACCAGGATGTCGACCTGCTGGTTCAAGAGCGACTGGCCGAGGGTGGTGGCGGTGGGGGAGGAGACCTGGATGTCGGTCTTGCTGGCGGAGAGGATCGTCGCCTGCAGGCCGTTGAAGCCGGTGGCGCTCGTCAGTCCGAAGAAGACCTGGAGGTTGTTCTTGTCGTTGGCGAAGCCGCTGCCGCGGATGTCGACCGTGGTGCCGCCGGAATTGGGGCCGGTGGGGGGGACCACGGCGAGGATGAGCGGCCGGTCGAGGGACGGGCCGTTGACGTAGGTGTAGGCCCCGGTCAGGGTGTCCATGGCCGGGGTCTTCCCCAGGTTGTTGGTCACCGTCAGGTCGACCACCGCGGTAGTACCGACGTCGACCGGGGTCGCCGGGCGCGGCGAGATGAGCTTGATCGCCTTGTCCTGGACGTCTAAGACCGTCGCGACGACAGCGCCGAAGGTCACCCGCACCGGGGCGAGGAAGCCCGAGCCGGTGATGGTCACCGGGGTGCCGCCGTTGGCGTCGCCGAAGTTCGGGGTGACGGCGGTGACGAAGAAGGGGACGACGACAGGATCCTTGACCGCCAGGTTGAGCTTGCCCGTCGAGGTGTCGACCTGGGCGAGGATGTGCGCCGTGCCCATCGTCGATCCGGGGAAGAAGCTGGTCTGGGCCTGGCCGGTGGCGTCGAGCGCCAGGGTCTGGAGCTGGAGCGGTTTGCCGGCGCCGTCCGTGCCGAAGCTGCCGAGGTCGGTCGAGAGGGCGACCTTGGTGCCGGTGGGCGGCGGCTGGGCGTTGTCGGCGCGCTTGACGGAGATGGCGACGTTGACCGGGGTGGTGGCGCCGACCGTCGCTTCGAGCGCGCTCGGCTGGAGGATGACGCTGTAGCTCCCGGTGCCGCCGGTACCGCCCGTTCCCCCGGTGCCGCCGCCGGGCGTCTGCTGCGGGGGCGCGACCGGGTTGGTCGAGTTGCAGGCCGCGGCGAAGAGTGCCAGGGCTCCCAGGATGAAACGATTCTTCTTCATGTACGACCGGCCGAGGAGGTCAAGCTAACCCCCGGCGAGAGGGCCCGTCAATGGATCTCTTTTAGTCCTTGCCGGCGCTGGGATCTGGGGTAGATTTTGGCCAAAGCGATTGAGCTTAATGCTTTTGCAGTTGTCCCTACCGCTGGCACGCGTGCGTGCTCCGGGTCGGACGGGCGGAAGAGGAAAAGGCTTTCTGGGCGTGGAATTCTCGTTGTACGTAGGGCGGCGGCTCCCGCTGCGGCGGGTGGGCATCGGGCTGCTCGGTCTGCTCGCGGTTCTCTCTCTCTCCTGCTCCGCCAATCCCCGCTCTTTTTTTGGCGGCGACCTGAAGCTCCAGGTCGACGTCGCCCCGGAGGCCAACCAGAACAGCGCCGTGGCGGTCGAGCTCCTCGTGGTGTCGAACGAGGAGGTGCTGGGCGATGTCATGAAGCTCTCCGCCCACGACTGGTTCTTGAAGCGCGAGGAGTTCAAGCGCGATCACCCGAAGGGCTATCTCTCCTGGTCCTGGGAGTGGGTGCCGGGGCAGGAGGTGCCGCCGCAGAAGCTCTCCTTCGGCACCGGGGCGCGGGCCGGGCTCCTCTTCGCGGACTACCTCTCGGCCGGCAACCACCGGCTGCGCTTCGATCCCCACCAGGGCCTTCGCCTCCGCCTGGGAGAGAAGGAGTTCACCGCGGAGCCCCTCGCCCGATGAGCGCCCGCGAGCTGCCCGCCGCCGTCCAGTGGCACGAGGGGATGCTTCTGGCGCCCCAGCACTTCCAGCAGATGGCGCTCCGCCAGGAGGACCTCCTCGCCTATCACGCCACGGCGCTCTCCCCCTACCACTGGGGAGTGCTACGGCTGGAGCACGACGCCCCTCTCCTGGTCGCCGGCACCTTCCGGTTGACCGCGGTCGAGGCGGTGCTGCCGGACGGCCTGATCGTCGCCTGGCAGTCGGGCGACACGGCCGACGGGCTGGAGATCGATCTCGCCGCTCACGCCGAGGAGATGAAGCAGGAGCGGGTGCTCACCGTCTGGCTGGTGGTGCCGGCGCGGCGCTCCGGGGGCTCGCCGGTGCGCGGCGAGCTGCCGCGCTACGAGTCCTTCGAGACCGACGGGGTGGCCGACGAGAACACCGGCGACGGGGACGTCGCCGTCCCTCGGCTGCGCCCGCGCCTCGCCCTCCTCCTCTCGGCCGACCCGCCGCCCCGCAAGTATGTCGGCCTGCCGCTGGCCCGGGTGAGCTACAGCAACGAGACCTTCACCCTGGCCGAGGAGTTCGTTCCGCCGTCCCTCCGCGTGCCGCTGGACTCGCCGCTCGGCCTGCTAGGCCAGGGGATCGCCCGGCGGCTGCGGGAGAAGGCGGTCTTCCTCTCCGAGCGGGTGCGGAACCCCTCGGTCGCCGGACGGGCGCCGCAGCTCCTGGACACCAAGGCGATGATCCAGAGCCTGGTCTCCGCCCTGCCCCAGCTCGAAGCGGTGCTCGGCACCGGCCTCGCCCACCCGTTCGCGCTCTATCTCGCCCTCTGCTCGGTCGTCGGCCATGTGGCGGGGGTGGGCCGCGCCCTCGTCCCCCCGGCCCTCGATCCCTACGACCATGCGGACCCCTGGCCGCGCTTCGTCGCGGCGCGGGATTTCATCTCCCGGGTGATCGACGAGGGGATCATCGAGTCCTACACCGGCTTCCCCTTCTACCTCGAAGCCGGGGTCTTCAGCCTCGCCTTCGACCAGGTCTGGCGCAACCGACCCCTGGTGCTCGGGGTGCGCGGCAACTCGGGGGCGCGCGAGCGCGATCTCGTGGCCTGGATGGAGGAGTGCCTGATCGGCTCCAAGGAGCGCATCCCGTCGCTCCGCGACCGCCGCATCCTGGGGGCCCCCCGGAAGCGGATCGACGGCGAGGGCGACCTCGTCCCGGCGACCGGAGTCGTCCTCTTCGCCCTCGACGCGCCGCCCGAGTTCGTCGAGCCCAACCAGCTCCTCCAGATCGTCGACGTCGGGGCCTCGGGCACCGCCCAGCGGCCGATCGAGATCGTCCTCTACGTCAAGAGTCGGCCGTGAACGGTGCCCTCTCGACCGGCGAGTCGTTCCTGCTCGCGGCCTTCCGCGAGTTCTACCAGGACGTCATCCGCCTGAAGGCCGTGGTGACCGCCGGGGGAACGGCTCCAGGCACGGACACCCCGGAGTCGCGGCCGGAGGCGCGGGTTCACGCCGTGCGGGCGGAGCTCACCGCGCTCCTCGAACGGCAAGCGGCGGCGGCGATGCGCGGCGGCGGCTACGGGGGGGAGGTCTACCGCGAGGCTCAGTACCTGATGGCGGCGCTCGGCGACGAGGTCTTCTTGAACCTGCCCTGGCCGGGGCGCGAGCTGTGGAAGTCGAACCTCCTGGAGTCCAAGCTCTTCGGCACCCACCGGGCCGGCGAGGTGGTCTTCGAGCGTCTCGACGCCATCCTCACCAGCCGCGACCCGATCTATCTGGACCTCGCCAAGGTCTACCTCTTCGCCCTCGGGCTCGGCTTCGCCGGCCGCTACCGCGGGCCGGAGGGGGCGCCGCGCCTCGCCACCTACCGGCGCGACCTCTTCAACTTCCTCGCCAACCGCGATCCCGAGCTCCTGACCGGGCCGGCCCACCTCTTTCCGGAGGCCTACTCAAGCACGCTCGACGAGGGGGTGCCGACCCACCTGCCGCGGCTGCGCTTCTGGGTGGGGATGGCGGCGGCCCTCGTCCTCTCCTGGCTTTTGGTCTCCTACCAGATCTGGCACGGCCTGATGGGACACCTGGAGCCGCTCGTCCACCAGATCCTCGCCGGGGACTGGTAACCGGCATGGATCTCCTCGCCCGGCTCTCCCGCTCGCTGCCGCTGGTCCTCCTGGTCCTCGGGCTGGTCCTTCTCTTCCTCCTGATTTTCCTCTACCTTCTCGTGCGCAGCCGGCGCGGGCGGCAGGAGGAGGAGGAAGGGATGGCCCCCGCCCCAGCCCCGGCGGGAGCGGGACCGGAGGTGGTCCCAGTTGACTTCACCGGCCGCGACGCGGCGCTCGGCCTCAGCGCCTCCTTCGCCCGCGGCCTGCGGCTCCTGAAGCGCCACGTCTCGGGGGCGGGCTACCGGGCCCAGATCCCCTGGTTTCTCCTCCTCGGCGAGGAGGCGGCGCAGAAGCATCAGCTCCTCGCCGGCGCCAACCTCGATCTCCCCCTCGGGGCCCCCGAGGCCGGCCAGGGGTGCGCCTGGTGGCTCTTCGACCGCGGGGTCGTCCTGGACATCGCCCCCGACTATGTGCTCGACGGCTCGGGCAGAGGCTCGGACGATGGGCGCTTCCAGCAGCTCCTCCGGCTCCTCAAGCGGCACCGCCCGGAGCGGCCGATCGACGGCATCGTCCTCGCCCTCTCCGGCCCCGACCTGGCGCGGCCCGGCGAGCGGCCGGCGGAACGCACGGCGCGGGCGGAGCGCAAGGCGACGATCCTCGCCGGCAAGCTGCGCCAGGCCCAGACCCGGCTCGGCCTGCGCCTGCCGGTCTATCTCCTGGTCACCGGCTGCGAGCGGCTGCCCGGCTTCCACGACTTCTTCGCCGAGCTGCCGGAGCGCTTGAAGGACGAGATGTTCGGCTGGTCCTCCCCCTACGGGGTGGAGACCGCCTACAAGAGCGAGTGGGTGGACGAGGCGGTCAACGTCGTCCGCCGCGACCTCCTCGCCGCCCAGCTGGAGGTCTTCGCCGAGCGGCGGCAGCCGGGGCAGCCCGGGCAGCCAGGGACGGCGGGGACGGCGGGAGCGGCTGGGAATCCAGGAGAGGTGGACACTACAGACGCCATCTTCACCTTCCCGGACGAGGTCGAGGCCTTTAAGGAGCCGCTCCGCATCTACGCCGACCGCCTCTTCCGGTCGAGCGCCTACCACGAGTCGATCTTCCCGCGCGGGATCTACTTCTGCGGCGCCGACGAGGCGACCGGGAGGAGCCTCTTCCTGCGCGATCTCTTCGAGCGCAAGGTCTTCCCGGAGTACACCCTGGCGCGCCCCACGGCGCGGACCTTCGGCAGCCAGGGCCGGGCGGTGCGCCTCCTCCAGGTGGGGATCGCCGTCGGCGCGCTGGTTCTCGGCCTCGGCCTCTCCTACGCCTACCGGCGGCTGACGACGACCGAGCGGGCCCTGGCCGACTTCCTCGACAAGACGGTCTACAGCCTGAACGAGCTCAAGGCGATCAAGGTCAACCAGCAGAAGCCCAGCCCCAAGCTCCTCGAAAAGGATACCTTCGAGCTCTTCGCCGACATGGGGGAGATCGACACCAACCGCTTCGGCTCGGTGTTCATCCCCAGCTCCTGGTTCACCCCTTTCAACCACGAGCTCAAGCAGGCGATCGGGATCGCCTACGACCGGATCATCTACCGGGGCTTCAAATACGGGCTGGCCGGCCGGGTGGAAGCGCTGGTCGCCTGGCGGCCCGCGGCCGAGCTCGGGGGTGAAGCTCCGCTCCCCCTGGAGACCAACGCCCGCTTCCGCGAGCTGCGCGACTTCGTGGGCCGCTCTGTCGAGCTCGAAAAGCAGTGCGACATCTACAACGGCCTCAAACAGACCCAGCGCCTGGAGGACATGGGCACCCTCGTCCAGTACCTCTACGGCCGGTCGCTGCCGGCGAGCTTTTACGAGGAGTCGGACCTCTACCGCGGCGCCCTCTCCTTCGTCCAGGCTCAGCCCTTCGTCTACTTCGAGCCCAACCGAGAGGGCGCGCGCCAGGTGGCGAGGGAGCTGGGCTCGCGGCTCGACCGCTCGCTCTACGCCGAGACCTCGCAGATCCGGAGCTTGGGCGAGCTCACCCAGGCGTTCAATCAGCTCGGGCAGCTCGGGCAGCGGGGGAGCGGGGAGGCGACGGAGAGCGAGGAGATGACCGGCCTCCTCGACCGGCTCCACAAGCTGGAGGCCGAGGTCGCCCGGCCGGACCTGGCGCCGCTCTCGGCCCCGGTCTTCAACCTCGGACCGGCCTACGATCAGGTGCTCGGCCAGATGAGCACCTCGGCCCTGCTCGGGGAGACCACGGCGCGGGAGGTGCGGGACGAGGGCCGGCGCGAGCACCAGGCCTACCGGGACACCCTCGCGAGCTACGGCTGGGAGCCCTACCTCCAGCCCTATCTGGTGCAGAAGCCGACCGGCCTCGCGCTCAGCCCCGACGTCAAGGTCCTGGAGCAGGCGCTCGCCGACTTCCTCCGCCAGAGCAGCCTGCCCGAGGGCGCTGGGAAGGGGCTGGACGACCGCCTGCCCGCCGGCCAGCGGCTGGTCTGGGACGTCCCGCTCCTCGAACAGGCCGCCGCCGTCTACGAGCCCTACCGGACTTTCTCCGAGCACGGGGTGAACGCTTTTCCCGCCCGGCTCCGCGATCCCCTCCGGGCGGTGGCTTCGGCGCGGGTGGCGGCGAACGTCGACGATCTGGCGGTCCGCGCCGAGCGCTTCGAGCGGGTCCCCGAGGCCACCGGCGCGCCGCTCGAAGGGGACCTCCGGGACCAGGTGGACCGCCTGAACGCCGCGGTCAAGCCGATCGGCAATCTCCGCGACGTCTACCGGCGCCTGGGCGAGAACCGGAACGACCAGACGCTCGGCGTCCTCTTGAGCCAGGAAGGCTATGCCATCCTCCGCGGGCTCGACCACCTGTTCCAGCAGGAGCACCTCTACGTCCCCCGGCAGGGGAGCTTCACCACCTGGGACGGCAGCCGGCCGCTCGCCGCCCGCGCCTTCACCGCCGGCGACCCCGCCGAGCTTCCCGGCTATCTCGACAAGCAGCGCGAGCGGATCGCCTACCTGGCCGGCGAGTACGCCGGGCCGGTGCTCCGCGCCGTCGTCCGGAGCGACGCCCGCCGGGACCAGGGCTTCCTGCGCCTCTACGACCGCTGGAGCGCGATCGCCACCGGTCTCAAAGATTATGAGAGCAAGAAGGCGGGCAACTCGCTCGCTGGCCTCGAAGGGCTCGTCCTCCAGGACTTGGAGGAGGTCGAACTCGCCAACTGTGCGAAGAAGGTCCCGGCCCGCGATCTGGCGAATGCCGTCAATACTTCTAACCCCGCGGGCCCCGACTATTTCAGCTGTACGGCGAGCCGGCTGCGCCGCGATCTCCTCAGGCGCTGCTACGACCTCTCGGTCGACGGCTACGGGCGGATCGCCCAGCTCTTCGATTCGCGCCTGGCCGGCCGCTTCCCCTTCTCTCAGGCTCTCCCCGGCCGCGCCGACGACGAGGCCGACCCGGAGGCGATCCGCGATTTCTACGCCCTCTTCGACCGCTACGCCCCGATGCTCCTCGCCGCCCCGCGGGAGGGCGAGCTGGGCGGCGGCCGGGTGCGTGAGTGGGTCGTCGAGATGCAGGCGGTGCGCGCCTTCTTCGCCCCGTTCCTCGACGGCGAGGGGAAGAACAGACCGCCGGCCTTCGACGTTGCCGTCGACTTCCGGGTCGACCGGAGCGACGAGCAGGACGGCAACCAGGTGATCCGCTGGCAGCTGGCGGCGGGGGACCGGCGGGCGGCGGAGAAGGACAGAGAGACCGACCGCCGCCTGCGCTGGACCCTCGGCACTCCGCTCGAAGTCACCCTCGGCTGGGCCAAGGACTCGCCCTTCGTGCCGGTCGACGCCGCGGGCCAGGAGCTGCCCGACAAGGCCGCCGTCTTCGACTACGCCAACCGCTGGTCGCTCCTCGCCCTCACCCGGGATCACGCCCTGACCTCGGGCGAGCCGGGGGAGAGCGCCACCCGCACCCTCGAATTCAACCTGCCGACCAAAAACCCGGCGAGCGGGGCCAAGGGGAAGACCCGGGTCTTCCTCCGCCTCTCCTTCCACCCGCCGCAGGCGGAGGGGGCGGCCAAGGACAAGGATAAGGACAAGGACATGCCGCAGGACCTGCTGCTGCCGAGGTTCCCCACCCGCGCGCCGCGGGTCGACTCGCCGCCCCTGCCGGGAACGCTCGCCGGGATGAGAGAGGAGGCCCTCTGTGCCCCCTGAGACCCTGCCCTCCGCCCGCGTCCTGCCCCTGCCGGACGACCTCGACCGCCTGCTGGCGCCGATCTCGCCGGAGCGCCCGGCCGGCGAGCCGCTGCGCTATGCCGGGGTCTACGACTACATCCAGGAGGCCCGGCGGGAGGACGATGTCACCCTGCCGCGGGGGATCTGGAAGAGCAGCTTGAAGCGGGCCGACTGGAGCGGGGTGATGGTGGCGGCCATGGACGCCCTGGAGACCCGCTCGAAAGATCTCCAGCTCGCCGTCTGGCTGCTCGAGGCCTGGATTCACCTCCACGGGGTGGCCGGGGTGGTGCGCGGCCTGGAGCTCCTGCGCGGCCTCTGCGAGCTCTACTGGGACGAGATCCATCCGCTGCCGGAAGGGGGCGACCTCGAATATCGCCTCTCCCCCCTCTACTGGATGAACGAGAAGCTCTCCCTGGTGTTGAAGCAGCTCCCCATCACCCGCCCGGAGGGGCCGGAGACACCCTCCTACAGCCTGCTCGACTGGGAGAACGCGCTCCGGTTGGAAAACCTCCAGCGCGCCGGCGGCACGGCTTCGGCCGACACCGTCACCCTGCCGCGCGTGATGGCCTCGGTCGCGATCACCGGGAGCGCCTTCTACGCCGCGATATTGGACGACGTGCGCTACGCCGTGGAGCAGCTCCGGGAGATCGAGGCCGTCCTCGACCGCCGCTGCGGCCGGGACACCCTCACCCTCCACCGCTTCTCGGGGAACCTGGAGGCGATCGAGCAAATCGCGGCCCGCATCCTGACCGAGCGCGCCGACCGCGGCGAGGAGGTCTTCCCGGCGGCCGAGCTGCCGGCCGGCTACGACGCCCATGGAGCGGATGTGGAACCCATGCCGCTCTACGCGGAGAGCCCGATCAGGAGCCGCGCCGAGGCCTACCGCCGCCTCTCGGAGTCTGCCGACTACCTGTTGCGGACCGAGCCCCACAGCCCCGCCCCCTACCTGGTCAAGCGGGCGGTGGCGTGGGGGGGCATGAGCCTGGCCGAGCTCTTGGTGGAGCTCCTGGCCGGCAACAACGACGTGAAGACGATCTACAACCTGCTCGGGATACGGGACGGCCAGTGAACCGTAGCCGCCCAGGCGAGGAGAGCCGCCATGAGCTGAATGTTTGATCCATCGCTTTTACTTGAGAGGAATCGAGACTCGGATCCCCTGAATCCCTAGAAAGGATCGACACCATGCCAGAGAGCACCCAGAAGAAGCTTTCCCGTGTCCGCCCGCCGCGGGTCCAGATCACCTACGACGTCGAGGTCGGCGGCGCCATCCAGATGAAGGAGCTGCCCTTCGTCGCCGGCATCCTGGCCGACCTGTCGGGCAAGCCCGCCGAGCCGCTGCCGCCGATGAAGCACCGGAAGTTCGTCGAGATCGACCGCGACAACTTCAACGAAGTTCTGGCCTCGGCCGCCCCCAGGCTTGCGCTGCGCATCCCCAACCAGCTCGCGAAGGACGACACCCTGCTCGCCGCCGAGCTCCACTTCAAGAGCATGGACGACTTCGACCCGGTCAACCTGGTCAAGCAGATCGAGCCGCTCGCCAAGCTTTTCGAGGCCAGAACGCGCCTCGTCGACCTCCTCGCCAAGCTGGACGGCAACGACAAGCTCGACGCCCTCCTCCAGGACGTCATCAACAACCCCGAGAGCCAGAAAGCTCTCAAGAGCGGCAACACTCCCGCCGCCTGACCGGAGGCACCTACGATGGCCGACGACAAGAAGAAACCGGAAGATGGCAAGGCCCCCGAGGCCGCTCCCGCCGCCGCTGCGACCACGACGACCGCCGCTACCACGACCGAGGCATCCCCCCCGGCATCGCTCCTCGACAAGATCGTCGACGAGGGCCGGATGGCCCGCGACGACTCCCAGAAGTCCTACGCCAGAGACCTGATCGGCGAGTTCGTCACCCAGGTGATCGACTCGGGGACGACCGTCTCCAAGGACACGGTCGCCATGATCGAGTCGCGGATCGCCCAGATCGACGAGCTCCTCTCGGCGCAGCTGAACGAGGTCCTGCACGCCCCCGAGCTCCAGAAGCTCGAAGCCACCTGGCGCGGGCTGCGCTATCTGGTCTTCAACACCGAGACCGGCACGCGCCTGAAGCTCCGTATCCTGAACGTCACCCAGAAAGAGCTCCTCTCGGACCTCGAAAAGGCCACCGAGTTCGACCAGAGCACCCTGTTCAAAAAGATTTACGAAGAGGAGTACGGCACTTTCGGCGGCCACCCCTTCACCTTGATGGTGGGCGACTTCGAGTTCGGCCGTCACCCGCAGGACATGGCGCTCTTGGAAAAGCTTTCGAACGTGGCGGCTGCCGCCCACGCGCCGTTCATCGCCGCCGCCTCGCCGCGGCTCTTCGACTGGGACGGCTTCACCGAGCTCGGCAACCCGCGCGATCTCGCCAAGCTCTTCGAGTCGACCGAGCTCATCAAGTGGCGTTCGTTTAGAGACAGCGAGGACTCGCGCTACGTCTCGCTCGTCCTGCCGCACATCCTGCTCCGTCTCCCCTACGGCCCCGACACCGTTCCCGTCGAAGGCTTCAACTTCCGCGAGGACGTCGACGGCCGCGATCACAAGAAGTACCTCTGGGGGAACGCCGCCTGGGCGCTCGGCCAGCGGATCACCAACGCCTTCGCCCTCTACAGCTGGTGCGCGGCGATCCGCGGCGTCGAGGGGGGCGGCCTCGTCGAGGGGCTGCCGACCCACACTTTCAAGACCGACGAGGGCGACGTCGCCTTGAAGTGCCCGACCGAGATCGCCATCACCGACCGGCGCGAGAAGGAGCTCTCGGATCTCGGCTTCATGTCGCTCTGCCACTGCAAGGGTACCGACTACGCGGCCTTCTTCGGTGGCGCCACGACCCAGAAGCCCAAGGTCTACGACACCAACGAGGCCAACGCCAACGCGCGGATCTCGGCCATGCTCCCCTACATGCTCGCCTCCTCGCGCTTCGCGCACTATTTGAAGTCGATCATGCGCGACAAGATCGGCAGCTTCATGACCGCCGACAACGTCTCGGTTTTCCTGAACCGCTGGATCGGCAACTACGTGCTGGGGAGAGACGACGCCGGCCAGTCGCTCAAAGCCCAGTACCCGCTCCGCGATTCCCGGGTGGACGTCACCGAGGTGCCCGGCAAACCGGGTGTCTACAAGGCCGTCGTCTTCTTGAAACCCCACTTCCAGCTCGAAGAGCTGACGACCTCGATCCGCCTGGTCGCCGAGCTGCCGCCGCCGGCCGCGGCCTGACCGACACCAACCGAAACCTGACCGATAGAAAGGAAAAACGATGGCGACCAACATGTACATCAAGTTCGAAACTCCGGCGGTGACGGGCGACAGCACCTCCCAGGAGCACGCCGGCGAGATCGAGATCATGTCCTGGAGTCACGGCTTCAGCCAGGCGACCTCGCCGGTCCGCAGCACGGTGGGCGGCGGCGGCGTCGAGCAGGCCAACCACTCGAACTTCACCTTCACCAAGTATCTCGACTCGGCGACCGACGATCTTCTCAAGCAGTGCTGGACGGGCAAGCAGTTCGCGAAAGCGACCGTCAAGTGCTACCGGGCGGACGGTGCCGCCGACAACAAGCCGGTGCAGTACCTGATGATCGAGATGGAGCACGTCATCATCTCGAACCTGAGCATCTCGGGCGGCGCCGGCGACCTGCCGGTCGAGAACGTCTCGCTCGACTACGGGATCGTCAAGTACACCTATACCCCGAGGAAGGACGCCGACGGCACCGGCGGCGCGGCGCAGCCGATCAAGCACGATCTAGAAACGCGCAAAGTCGAGTAACCGATGGCGGGAAATATCAGGGCGCCGCTCCTCGATCGACTGGTGGGCCGAGACCCCCGGTCGCTCGGCGGGCGGCGCCCCTCCCACACCCTGACCCGGGAGGGTTTGCAGGAATCGGTGCGCAAAGAGCTGGAGACGCTCTTTAACACCCGCTCCGCCCTCCCGGCGTCGCTCCACCTGACCCGCGAGCTGACGGTGATCGACTACGGCATCCCCGACCTCGCGGATTTCTCGGCGACCAACGTCGAGCATCACGCGCTTTTGGCGACGCTCCTGGCGCGGGCGGTCGCCGCCTTCGAGCCGCGTCTGACGGCGGTCAAGGTCTCGGTCGACGGCTACGAGGAGAGCGAGCGGTCGCTCGCCCTCACCGTCTCGGCGACCCTCGTCGTCGACACCTGGCGCGAGCCGGTCTCTTTCCCCACCATTCTCGGGGTCCGCAATTCCGGAGCTCAGGTGATGGGGACTCAAGTGCTGGCGACCCAAGTGATGGGGACCCAGGGGATGGGGGAGAGGTCCGTGAGGGCCGGCAGGGAATGAGGGGGGACCACCAGGAAGAGCTACTCCGTTACTACTGGCGCGAGCTGACCTATCTCCGGAAGTCGGGAGCGGCCTTCGCCGCCAAGTATCCGCAGGTGGCGGCGGGGTTGGAGCTCGGCGCCGGGGGCGAGAGCTCGGACCCCCACGTCGAGCGCCTGATCGAGGCCTTCGCCTTCCTCACCGGGCGCATCCAGCACAACCTCGACGCCGACTTTCCCGAGGTCGCCTCCGAGCTTTTGAACCTTCTCTATCCGCACTATTTGAACCCCGTGCCGTCGATGGCGGTCGCCCGCTTCGAGGTCGATCCCGAGCGCGGCAAACTCACCACCGGGCACCTTCTCCCCCGGCACACGCCGCTCTTCGCCCAGTCCGCCGAGGGCCGGGTCTGCCGCTTCCGCACCGCCTATCCGGTCACCCTCTGGCCGCTCGCCGTCCCCTACGCCGGCTTCGAGTCGACCGCCCAGTTCGACTTCCTCGACCGCGACGCCACGGTCGCCACCGTGCTCCGTCTGCGGATCGAAGGGAAGGCAGGCTCGCTCGCCGAGCTGGCGCTCGACCGCCTGCGCTTCCACCTCCACGGCGACCGGATGCTCGTCGACACCCTCTACGAGCTCCTCTTCTGCCACGTGCTGCGGATCGCCATCCTCCCCGAGGGGAGCGGGGCTCCGATCTTCCTGCCGAAGGGAGCCCTCAAGCCGGTGGGTTTCGCGGCGGACGAGGAGGTGCTGCCCTACCCGGCCCCCTCTCACCCCGGCTACCGGCTGCTCCAGGAGTACTTCACCTTCCCCGAGAAGTTCCTCTTCTTCGATCTGGAAGCCTTGGGCGGCCATCGCTCGACGAAGAGCTTCGACCTTCTCTTCCTCCTCGACCAGAGCCCCCGGGACCGGCTCTACATCGGCGGCGACACCTTCCTCCTCGGCTGCACGCCGGTGGTCAATCTCTTTCAGCGGATGACCGAGCCCATCCGCCTCGACCAGCAGCGGAGCGAGTACCCCCTGGTCGCCGATGCCCGGCGCGAGCGGGAGACCGAGATCCACTCGATCCTCCAGGTCTCCGCCGCCGCCGACCCGCGCGACACCAGCCGGATCTTCGCCCCCTTCTACTCCTACTCCCACCGGATGGGGGACGAGCGGCAGCGCACCTTCTGGCACGCCCGGCGAATGCCGACCGGCCGCGCCGACCTGCCGGGAACCCGGATGGTCCTCTCGCTCCTCGACCTCGACTGGCATCCGAGTCTGCCCGCGGTCGACACCCTCTACGCCCAGGCGCTCTGCACCAACCGGGACTTCGCCGAGCAGCTCCCCGCCGGGGCCCTCCTGCAGACCGACGTGGCGGCGCCCCTCGCCCGCATCTCGTGCCTCGGCAAGCCCACTCAGGAGATCGTCCCGCCCTCGGGCGGCGCCAACCTCTGGCGGCTGGTCTCCCACCTCTCGCTCAACCACCTCTCCCTCGCGGGAGGAAAAGAGAGCCTCGAGGCCCTCCGCGAGATCCTCCGGCTCTATAGCGCGACGGGGGACGCCGCTGCCGAGCGCCAGGTCGGGGGGCTCGTCGGGATGTCCTCCCGGAAGGTGGTCCGCCGGGTGGGCAGGGAGGCCTGGCGCGGCTTCTGCCGCGGCAACGAGGTGACCCTGACCTTCGACGAGGACGCCTACGTCGGCTCCTCGGCCTTCCTGCTCGCCTCGGTGCTCGACCGCTTCCTCGCCCTCTACGCCTCGATGAACTCGTTCACGCAGCTGGTGATCGAAAGCCGCCAGCGGCACGGAGTCTGGAAACGATGGCCGCCCATGGTTGGGGAACAGATACTCCTCTAGAGCAGCTCCTCTTCGCCGAGGGTTTCCGCTTCGACTTCTATCAGGCGGTGAAGCTCCTGGAGATGCTCTCGCCCGATGCGACGCCGGTCGCCGAGGGCTCGGAGCCGGAGGCCGAGCCGGTCCGCTTCCGCTCGCGGGTGGGGCTCGACTTTCCGGCCTCCGAGATCGACCTCCTGGCGCGCGCCGCCACGGCCGACCTGCCGCCCGAGATGCGGGTCAACTTCCTGGGGCTCGCCGGGGTTCTCGGACCTCTCCCCCTGCCGGTCACCGAGCTGGTCGTCGAAAGGGTCTGGCACAAGGACACGGCGCTCCGCGACTTCCTCGACCTCTTCAATCACCGGCTGGTGTCGATCCTGGCCCGGGCCAGAAAGCGCTACCGGCCGGCGATCGCCGTGAAGCCGCCCGCCGAGGGACCCTTCGCGCGTACCGGAGCCGCCCTCCTGGGTCTCGGCACCCCAGGCCTCGCGGGCCGCATGGCGGTTCCCGACCGCGCCCTCCTCGCCTACACCGGCCTCCTCGCCCAGCAGCCGCGCTCGCAGGTCGGGCTCGAAATCCTCCTCGCTCACTACTTCGAGGTGCCGGTCGCCGTCCGCCCCTTCGTCGGCCGTTGGCTGGCCCTCGATCCCGAGGAGCAGACGGCGCTCGGCCCCACCGGCCGTCATCAGATCCTGGGCGGCGGCGCCGTCCTGGGCGCCCGTATCTGGGATCAGGAATCCGGCTTCGAGCTCCTCCTGGGGCCGCTCCACCTCCACCAATTCCTGGCCTTTCTCCCCATCGGCAAAGCCTTCAGAGCCCTCGCCGACCTCGTCCGCTTCTACGCCGGGGACAGCCTCGACTTCACCGTCCGTCTGACTTTGAGAGCGGGCGAGGTGCCCCCCTGCCGGCTGGGCTGGGGGCCGCGGCTGGGGTGGTCTTCCTGGTTGAAGACGAAGCACTTCGAGGCGGACGATTCGCAGGTGGTGGTGCGGGGGGTGGGGCGGTGAGGCAGTGACGCCGGCTGCTACTCCGCCGCCGGCTCCTGCCGCCCGCTCATCCGCTCCTTCGTCTTGTACCAGTTGAGCGGGTCTTCCGTGAACGGGTGGTACAGGTCCGGCGGCATCCCCGACTGCCAGTAGTTCTTGCGCGTCCTGTAATGCCCCGTCTTGTCGTTGTGACCGATGATCCGGTTGTCGACGATCCCCACCTCGCCGGCGGCGACCAGGGCGCGGCGGCCGGCCTGGCCTTCGGGGGTGCCGGAGGCGATCGTGGGATGACTGTCGCCGGGGACCTTGGGGTCGGGGCGGGGGGAGATGTAGACCGTACCGCCCGAGCCCATGCGAACGAAGCCGGCGTACATCGACCCCGGCTCCCGCCAGCGGCCGGTGCGCACGTCCTGAATGCGGCAGCCGCCCTCCCCGCAGTGGAGGGAGTAGACCGGCCAGCGCGGCGGCGGCGGTGGGGAGGTCGGCGACTTCTGGTCGGTATAGGTGACGAAGCCGGAGGCGTCACGGCCGCCGGTCGCCGCTGCCGTCGATGTCGCCGGAGCCGGCACAGCGCTCGTCGGCCCCGGATTCATCGCGGCCTTAGGTTGGACGGCCGGCGGCAGCGCGGCGCGGCCGACGGCGGCCTGGACGTGCGGGGCGAGCGGCCGGACCGGGAGGATCGCCCGCGGCTGGGCGGCCGCGGGTGTCCCCGCACCGCGGGCGGCGCCACCGCGGGCAATGGCGGCTTGCACGTGGGGGGCGAGGGGAGGTTGGGGGCCAGGCATCGGTTCCAAGGTTCCTGCAAAATTATAGGTGGGGCGGCGGGCCGCCAGGGCGCTTCAGAGGATCAAAAAGGATCTAAATCTCGCCGACGCCGGAGCAACAGGTTGCTCCGTTGCTAAGATGGCCGTACTCACCGGAGAACCGCTGCAAGCGGGGACGAGGAGACGACGCTATGACCGCCAACGTCCTTCAAGGAGCCTTCATCGGGGGCCGGCCGCAGAGCGCCGTGCTCCAGACCCGAGGTTCCGTGCAGCGCTCTCCCGACGGCTTCTCGATGCAGCTCCCGGAGAACCTCCTGCGCTCGCGTCGCGGTCCCGGACAGACGATCCCCGGGCCGGTCCGCGAGAAGATGGAGAAGGCGCTCGGCGCCGACTTCTCGGACGTGCGCATCCACGTCGGTCCCGAGGCCTCGGCGATCGGCGCTCTCGCCTTCGCCCATGGCACCGACATCTACTTCGCCTCCGGCCAGTACAACCCCCACACCACCCACGGCCAGCGCCTCCTCGGCCACGAGCTGACCCACGTCGTGCAGCAGCGCGCCGGGCGGGTGAGGAACCCCTTCGGCAGCGGTGTGGCGGTCGTCCAGGACCCCAATCTGGAGGCCGAGGCGGAGCGGATGGGGATGATGGCGGCGGCCCAGCCCAAGATGGCGAACGGCCCGGTGCGCCCGGTTGCGCCGCACGTCCAGTCGGCGCTCGGCGTTCCCGTCCAACCCAAGGCCGCATCCCCCAAGCCGGTCGCCCACGGTCCCGCCGCCCACGTCCAGGCCGCCCAGATGCGGCCCGCCGCGGCTCCTGCGGGTGGCCCGGGCCGGACCGCGGTGCAGCCGCGCTCCGAGGGCTACAAGATCGTCCTCGGCTCCTACATGCACCAGGGTGGAGAGTCGGCGAAGCTCCCCGAGGAGGTCGCCGGCCACACCTTCGTCTCTGTGGAGTCGCCCTCGGGCAAGAACGAGACCTGGGGCTTCTCGCCGGCCAACTTCGGCTCCTTCCAGCCGTCCAAGGATCTCGGCCGGATGCACGCCGGGGTCCCCGGGCGGGTGCACCGCGACGAGAGCGCCTTCGCCAAACCAGGTCTCAAGCTCCGCACCTACGAGGTCAGCCGCGACCAGGCGCAGGCCGCCATGGCGAAGATCTCCGAGTACAAGTCGAGCAACTACAGCTTCAACCTCGAATGCCGGCAGTGCGCCACCTTCGCCCTCGATGTGGCGCGCGCCGCCCGGGTCGACCCCTTCCCCGGCGCCCGCGTCAAGCGCCCGCGCGACATCTACCGCCAGCTCTAGCGCGGGAGGAGTGGCGCGGCTGCGCGCCGACGGGCCCTCAACATGACACAGCCTTCCCGGCCGATCCCCAGCGCCCCCATCCGCCCAGGTCCAGGGCTGGTTATGAGGCATTGAACGTCATCGATATCCTCTCTCCGCTCTCCCAGGACGAAAATGATTTCGGCTGCGTAGAGATGAAAGAGGACAAGGTCAACTACTGGTTCGAACACGGGAGCTGATCCGCGCCGATCGGTACGCTTTCTATTTCAGGAGGAGCATCATGACCATCCGCACGCCCAGAATTGTAGCGCCACCTCCTACTCACCCTCCCGGGGGGCCGGCACGGCAGGCATCGCCGCACGTCGCCTCGGCGGTCCAGGCCTCCATGGCCATGCCGGCTCCACGCCCCGTGGCCCCCCACGTAGCGGCCAGCCTGGCGCGCCATGCGCCGAACGTGGCAAAAGGTGGGGCCGGGAAAACCTCGGCGGTCCAGGCGAAGCCGGTGGTGCCGGTGCCTTCTCCGGTTCCTCCCCGAGCCGCGAGAGTCATTCAACCGTCCGAGAAACCACCCGAAGCCACGAACTCATCTGAGAGAATCAAGATCTGGGCTTGCACGCGTCCAGTGAGTGGTAAGGACGCGGAGAACAGTACTCATTCTTCCACGCTGGGTGGTCCGACTCATTGTTATGCGAAGATGACTAACTCCGACGGGTCCCAGGATTTGGACTCCTATTCTTATTTCCAGGACGCCGGACCGTATAAGGAGGTCTCGCTGACAGGCCACTGTGAGCTCGTCATGGAAGGGACCCCGGAGGACTGGGAAAAGCTCAAGTCAAAGATTGGAAGCTTCCCAAAGGAGGACTATTCCCTCACCGAGCAGAACTGCTGAACGGCTACCCAAGAGGGTATCCGTGCGATACCCAATGCCAAGGTCCCCAGCAACATCAGGAACGCTAATCTTGGAACAGGAACGCGGCATAATTGCATCGTCCAGTGAAGGAGGGCCTCACCCAAGCTGCCGCCACCACCCCCACCCGAAGACGCCGGTCAGATAGATCCAGAGCAAGGTCGCGAGGACGTGCAGCACCGTGTTCCGGCGATGGCCCAGCGGTCCAGCCACGCGGCGGCCGGCTCCCGGAAGCTGCGCAGGACGACGTTGACTCCGCTCTTACTATCCTCCAGAATGGAGGCGATATGGAGGATCACGCCATGGCCACGCTCAACATCAAGAACTTCCCGGACGATCTCTACGAGCAGCTTCAGGAGCGCGCCGAGCGTGAGCACCGCTCTCTCGCTCAGCAGGTCATTCATCTCCTGGAAGAGTTGGCGGCCAGACCCAAGCTTCACTCCATCCTCGAGCTCCGTGGCCTGGGTAAGGAGCTCTGGAGAGATATCGATCCCGTCGAGCACGTGCGGGCGGAACGCGACTCTTGGGACTCCTGAGCGATCTCGGAAGCGGTCCCATCGCTCTCGACACCTCGATTTTCATCTACTTCATCGAAGAGCACCCCGTCTACCTGCCCCTGGTCGAACCTATCTTCGAAGCGATGGACAGAGGCGAGTTCGAAGCGGTGACCTCAAGCCTTACGCTTCTCGAGGTACTGGTGATCCCGTTCCGGTTTGCGAACATGGCCCTCATCGACCGCTATGAAACTCTTTTGACGAAGAGCCAAGGACTACGGCTCGTCGATCTCGACCGGGATTTTCTCCGCTCCGTAGCGCAAGTCCGGGCTGCCACACGGGCCAAGGCCCCGGATGCGATGCAGTTGGCTGCCGCCATGGCGGCGGGTTGCCCTGTCTTCCTGACCAACGACGACCGGATCCCAAACGTTCCGGGCTTACAGATTCTCCGCCTTGAGGATTACCTGCCAAGCTCCTGAGCGCTCCTTTCGACCACCACCAGGCTCCCAGCCATGAGCAGGTAGATCGTAACCGTCCGGCGAACCCCAGGTCGGCCCTCCCGAGCGGCCCGCCTCCCAGCGTGGGCCTGCCTCCCCCCCTTTACCCAGAGCTGTACTTCGGCCAAGCCGGCAGGCCTCCCTCAGTGCCAGGTCTTGCCCGGAGGACCGGGCGAAGATGCCACGCTTGGATGGCGGGAGGCGGCGGCCGCCGCTCAGTTGGCCTGGGCGGCGAGCGAGGCTGCCTTCCAGGCCTTCGGCGTCAGGTTCTTCAGGTCGGCGGGAGGGCACGATGGGAGGCGTTGCAGTACGTCGCGTAGGTAGGCGAATGGATCGATCTTGAGGACGGCGCAGCTGGCCACCACGCTGTAAATGATCGCCGCGCGATGTCCACCCTCATCGCTGCCCGCAAACATCCAGTTCTTCCGGCCGATGGCGACCCGCCGCAAAGCTCTCTCGGCGCGGTTGTTGTCGATCTCTAGAATGCCGTCTTCGAGGTAGCGCGTGAGGGCTACCCACTGCCCACGGGAGTAGGTGATGGCGTCGCCCATCGGGCTCTTGGGCAAGACCTTCGGCGCCTCCTCTTCGAGCCAGGCCTTCATTGCCTTGAGAATTCGCGGAGCTTCCTGGCCGCGCAGGGCATGGCGCTGCTCGGGGCTCAGGTCGCGTGCCCGTTTCTCGATCGCATACAGCTCGCGGATATAGGCCAAGGCGACCGACGAGCGCCGGCCGTCGCTCGACATCGAGTCGAAGAATTTTCGCCGGGCATGCGCCCAGCAGGCGACCTCGATAGCGCCAGGTTCACGCGATTCCCCCTGCGGCGCATACACACAGTTGTAGCCGCCATAGGCATCGGCTTGGAGATAGCCCTTGTAGCCGGCCAGAAAGCGCTGCGGGCCGTCGCGTTTTCGATCCGGCGTGTAGTCGAAGACGAGATGCTCATGCTCAGCGTCCCCAATGTAAATCCACAATCGACCTTGCCGCATCGAAGCGCGATCTTTGTCGCGCACCGGCACCGTCGTGTCATCGGTGTGGATCTTGCGGGAGCCGAGCACCTCGTCCTTCATCACCAGGACCAACGGCTTGAGCTGCGCCGCACCCGCCGCGACCCAATCGCATAGCGTCTTCCGGCTCAGCTCCACGCCATGGCGCTGGAAGATCCCCTCCTGGCGATGCAACGGTAGGTGATCCGCATACTTGCTGGTCAGGACATGGGCTAAAAGGCCAGGCCCAGGCAGCCCTTTGGCGATCGGCTGGAGCGGTAAGCTCCCGATCACCACAGGGCCCTGACATTGCGGACAGGCATACTTGATCCGCGCGTGCTCGCGAACGAAGAGGCTCGCCGGCACGTACTCGAGCTGCTCGCTGACCTCCTCACCGATCCGGCGCAGATCCACTTTGCACTCCGGGCAGACACGGTCCGCCGGAGCCGGATGGTATTCCGTGCGCTGCCGCGCCAAGCGCTCGGGCAAGCGGCTTCGGCCATGACCTTTCTTTGGCGGTGCGGAGCCTTCCTCTTCTGGGACCACAGGCTGGGGAGCCTGGCCCTCGGAGCTTTCCTCGCCCAGCTGCGAGGTCAACCATGCTCCCAGCTCGAGGAGCAACTGATCTGGATCGAGCTTCTCGGAGTGCTTTCCGAACAGACGCCGTTTCAGCGCCTCCAGCTGCGAGGACAGCTGGCCGATCCGGCGATCTCTCTCTTGCAGAGTGCTCAGCAACTCCAGGACTATTTGCCGCAGAACTTGGGGATCGGTGGGAAGCTGGGGCTCCGGTTCCATTGCGGAGCCCAACTATAAATGATCGATTCCAGGAAAGGAATACCCTTTAGGCACTCCGCCGAAGATAGCGCACCTGCCGACGCGCACCCGACAGATCGATGCCTTCCAGCAACAGCACCAACTCGGCGGCGTTGATCTCCACACCTCCGTCGGGACCGCTTGGCAGACGAAAGGTCCCCTTCTCCAGTCGCTTGTACCAGAGGCAGTAGCCCGTGCGGTCCCAGTAAAGAATCTTGACCCGGTCTCCTCGCCGGTTGCGGAATACGAACAGGTGGCCCGACAGAGGGTCTTGCCGTAGCAACTCCTGGGTGCAGTAGGCCAGGCTGTCGAACGATCGACGCAGGTCCACCGCCCCAGACGCCACGAACACGCGCACTGAAGACGGCGGCATCAGCACGACACGACCTCCAGCACGCCGAGCAACCGCTTCAAGGACTCCGCTTCAAACCGCGGACCTAGACGAATCGACCAGCCGCCCGGTAACACCACCTCCAGACCGTCCTCCGCAGCGCGCGACGGAACTCCAGTCGGCGGCGGGGCAGGCCAGGCAACCTGCCGCCAACAAAGCGCTTGCCCTCCAGGTCCCTCGGCCTCCTCGGGCTGCGGGGACTTTCCCGGCGCCGCTTCACCCACGCGGAGATGCGCGCGCCGGACCAACTCAATCTTCCAGTAGCTGAACGACCTGGCCGGGAACCCGTGGACGCGGCAAAACTCGCTCTGCCGCTGACCGCTGCTACGCCACGCTTCGATCCGCTCCCGCCACTGCTGCTCCCGCTTCGTCAACTCTCGGCTCGCCTTCTGCGCCATGGTTTACCTCCTGGCGCATTTTCCCGGTTGGGGCTCGGCAGGGGAAGATGGGGTTGGCCGGACGGTTACGGTAGATCCAGATCCGAGAGACGGCTCTCCAAGCGTGAGCGAGGCGGCTCAAAGTCAGAGATACGGGTCTCGGACCGCTCATTCCTTTCCCCCCGGCACCTTCTTCGGGGGATCGGCGTGGCTCGGGGTCATCTCGTCGAGAAAGAAGACCGCGTCGTAGAGGCGGGGCACGTCGGTGACCTGCGGCTCGTAGAGGTAGATGCCGGCGGGGATCGGAGAGCGCAGCCAGTGGTCCGCTGGGAGGTCGCGGAGGTTCAAGAGGAGGCGGGGCTTGCCCACCGCGTGCAGCAGCCCTTCGAGGGACTGGGGGGCAGGGACCGGCAGCTCCTCGACCTTCTCTCCCGCTTCGCCGTTCTGGCCGTGATGGGCGAGGGCACCGATCACATAGAGGTCCCGACCCAAGGCTCTCGCGAGATGCAGCCCCATGGGTCCCTCCAATGGATAGTCCTTGAGCGCCGACGCGCCGCTGCCCGGAGGAATCGCATCCCGGAGAACGTGGTAGTTGTGTGCCCAGACGATCACTTTTCGTCCCGCGAGAGGTCCTTCCAGGAGCCAGAGGAGGTTCTCGGCCATGGCGGTGTCCCGGGTGTAGCCGTCGGCGCTCCGGGCGGTGCCGGCCTGGCCGCCCAGGGCACGGTCCATGTTCATCAGGCTGACCAGCGACTGGCGGACGAAATCGATCTCGCGGGAGCTCGAACGCACCAGGAGATCCCGCCGGCGCTGATCGATCACCTGGATAAGCCGGCGCGGCAGGTCGCGGTTGTAACGGCGCTCCCCGGGGTGGTTGTAGACATCGGCCGGCAGGAGACCGATCGACATCGCGGTGAGGTCCGCCCGCTCCTGCTTCGAGATCAGGGCGGGATCGAGCCGGTCGAAGAAAGCGAAAATCGAGGCGGGGAACAGCTCGGACCGCGACTTCTCGGTGGAGACCCGGCAGTCGAACCCCACGGTCAGGATCGGATGCGGGGTCGCCTGCGTCGAACGCACGTAGGAGAGGGTCGGCTGCGTTTCTAGGCTCTTCCACCAGATCCGGTAGAGCCCCCGTGCGGCCGCCTCCGGCAGCGGGACGTCGGAGCGGAGGGCGGCGTCGACCAGCGGGACGTCGAAGAAGCCGGCCTCCCAGGCCAGCACGTCGAATCCCATCACCTGATGGAGGAACCGCACCAGACGCGCCTTGGCGAGGAACATGGCCCCATCGCCGTGCGTCACCTCTCCCAGCGCCACGACCCGGGAGCTGCCGATCCATCCCACGAGGGGCATCAGGTCCGAGAAGTCCTCGTCCTCCGGAGCGATCGAACGCACCGGCAGGGCGTGCTCCGCCAGCCAGCGCACCCTGCCGGGGTCAGGAGCCGGAGGGTCGGCCGCCGGGGTGCCAGCAGAGAGAAGACCGTTGAAAGCGAGGAGGAGCAGGCAGGTCGCCGCGAGCACGGGGCCGCGCGGCCGTCTTCTCGGCACGGGGATCATGCCGACAAGTATGGCACCTACTCCGTCAACGCCGCTTCGACCACCGGCGTTTTCGCCTAGCCATGGCAAACACCATGGGGCTATAGTCCTCCCTTGTTCACCTCGACCTATTGCGGCGAAGGAGGACTTCATGGCGATCTCCCGTGTCTCTCCGTTAGGAGTCTGGCGTCAGCTTCTGTTCTCCCTGCTGATCCTTGTCGGTTGGGATGTGCTCCCCGCCCGGGCGGTAGGGGCATCGCTTGCCTGCCTTCCCGTTGCCGACGTCCCTGGCGGGACCTCGGCGGTCGGCTGCGGCTGTGCCAATAGCAGCGGCGACCTGGGCGACATCGGCGATTGGGGGAGCGGCTCAGCCTCAGGCGGGATCGTTGCCAAGGCCCTCCCCGGCACGATCTGTCAGATGAACGTCGGCAACATCAATTCGAGCAACGGCCTCAAGGTCTCCCGCTGCGATCAGCTCCAGGGACGTGCCGCCGAGGTGTCCGGCGCCGACTGCGATGTGATCACGGTGGTCGAGCTGATGTCGACGTATCAGTGTGGCGAGGTCTGTGTGCCGCCGACCGGCAATTTGACCCTTGACGAGTTCAACGCCGAGGCATGCAAGGTCTGCGCGGGCTGCCAGGATCCCACGCACTACCCGCTCCCTCCGATCGGCTGCAAGGCCGAGGCCTCGGTCGTCTGCCCATCGAGCCAGTACGATATCTCTTGCTCGCAGGCACCGCCGTCGAGTGTCGGCTGCGACTGCATCTGCACCAAGAAGACGCAGGGCACGGCTTGCGGCGCCCTGCCCCCCAGCTGTCAATCGCAGCCGGTGCGGACCGATGGCCTTTCCTGGATCGACAAGAACGGCAAGTCCCACGACTGCAGCGTCGGCAACTATGGGACTTGTACTCTTTGCACCGATCCCAACGGAGGCCCCAGCATGGGTAACTGCGTGGTCCATCCCGACCATTGCAACGATGGCAACGACGAGAACGATCGGGCGAGGTGCCTGGCCGGGTGCTCGTCCACGCTCCTCGACCGGGCAGCCGCGGTGATCGCCGCGGCGGACATCCGCACAATGTCTGGCGATTTCAACTGCATCCCTCCCAGCCAGGGTGCGAAGTGCGACGGCGGGATCGTCTCGATGGCCGCCTGCCCCTGGCTCGACTCCTCGGATAGCTTCCAGGGGATGCAGGTCTGCTCGCAGACCGGGGGTACCGCGGCGGTTGGAGCGGGCGGGCTGGGCGGTGGGGCTGGAAGCGCCGGAAACCCGAACTGCATGCTCGACTTCGTCCTCTCGACCGACTGCGGCTGCGGAGAGACCCATCCGGTGCTCAACGGGATTACCTACGGCGACCATCGGACGATTATCTTCGGCCAGGGGGCGCCTACGGTGGAGTACGCCGGTGGCGGTCACCTGCATGGCCACGGCCACTACACCGTCCTTGGGCCGAGCGGCAACGTCACTTACAACTACAGCAGCGACCAGTGGGACGGGCCCTTCGGTTTCTCCTGCGGCTCGGGCGCGAGTTGCAGCGGCCAGGTGGTCGAGGCGGCGGACGCCTGTGAGTCGAGCCACCAGGCGCAGGTGCGGGAGGCCGTGTGCAGCACGCGTCGGCCAGTCAAAGCGCTGCTCTGCGAGACGGCGACTGCCTGGGGCTGGTCATCGGGGCAGGGCTCTGGCCATGGTGCCGAGACAGCCGATACCGCTACCGCGAGCGCCAGCGCCTCGGGGAGTCAGTGGCAGGCCCAGTGCCAGGTGAAGCGGCGCGTCGTCGACCTCACGCCGGGTGGGGATGGCTTCGCGCTTTCCTCCCCGTTCCAGGTGTTGGCGAACACCAACGCCGCCTGCACCGCCCGGACGCTGCCGCTGCCGCTGCCGCAACCAGAGCCCGTCGTACCGGTGTTGTCGAACTGAGCAAAGAGCGGGGCAGTCTCCTCCCGTACTGCTTCGTCCCGTTCCGTGTTCGACCACCAGGAGATGCATCCGGTACTCGACCGCGCTCCGTTCGTGGAGCCGCACCCGCCAGGGCACCGACTCCTCCTCGGCGACGATCCGCAAGCCCGGGATCGCCGCCGGATGCGCTCCGCTTGGTTAACTTCTTCCCCTCTCACTCCGCCAACGCCGCCTCGACCACCGGCGACGGTGTCTCCGTTCCGAACTCCCCTTCCCAGCGCGCGATGACGACCGTCGCCAGGCAGTTGCCGATGACGTTGACCGAGGTGCGGGCCATGTCCATCAGCTCGTCGATCCCCAGGATGATGAAGATGGGCTCGACGGGGAGGTTGAAGGAGGCCGCGGTGCCGAGGAGGATGACGAGCGAGGCGCGGGGGACCCCGGCTACCCCTTTGCTCGTCAGCATGAGGGTGAAGACCATCAGGAGCTGCTGACCGAAGCTCATCGGGATGCCCGCCGCCTGGGCGACGAAGACCGAGGCGAGGGAGAGATAGAGGGTGGTGCCGTCGAGGTTGAAGCTGTAGCCCGTGGGGATGACGAAGGCGACGATCTGGCGCGGTACGCCCAAGGCGATCATCGCCTCCATGGCGCGGGGGAGGGCGGCCTCGGAGCTGGTGGTGGCGAAGGCGATCGAGACCGGCTCGGCGATGGCGCGGACGAAGCGCCGGATCGGCACCCGGGCGAGGAGGGCCACGGGGAAGAGCACCAGAAGGAGGAAGGCGACGAGCGCGACGTAGAGGGTCGCCAAGAGCTTGAAGAGGTTGACGAGGACCCCCAGGCCCATGTGCCCGACGGTGAAGGCGATCGCCGCGCCCACCCCCACGGGGGCGAAGAGCATGACGATGTTGGTGAACTTGAACATCGTCTCAGAGAGGCTCTCGGCAAAGGCGAGCATGGGCCGCCTCCGGTCCTCGGAGAGGAGCCCCAGGGCGATGGCGAAGAGGATGCTGAAGACGACGATCTGCAGCACCTGGCCGTCGGCCACCGACTTCGCGACGTTCTCCGGGAAGATGTGGAGGATGATGTCGGTCGGGGTCTGTTTGACCGCCGCGAGCTCCTCTTTGTGCTCCGCGGGAGGGAGGTGGACGCCCACCCCGGCGCGGCTCAGGTTGATCGCCGCCAAACCGATGAAGAGGGCCAAAGTCGTCACGATCTCGAAGTAGACGAGGGCTTTGATCCCCATCCGCCCGACCTTCTTCAAGTCGGTGTGCCCGGCGATCCCCACCACCAGGGTGCCGAAGAGGAGCGGCGCGATGATCGTCTTGATCATCCGCAGGAAGACCAGGGAGAGGACCCGCAGGTTGACCGCGAAGGCGGGGAAGTCGTGGCCGATCTCCGCCCCGATCACCATGCTCGTCAGAATCCAGGTGGTGAGCGAGCGCCGCACTACGGCATAGGCGACGAGGACGGCGATCGCCGCCCAGCGGACCGCCAGGAGCGCTTCGGCCGGCAGGGCGACGAGATCGTAGGCGTGGACGACGGTGACGAAGGCGGCGACGGCGAGCGCCGCCAGGGCCGCTAGGAGCAGCCGGGTCTGCCAGGGGTGAGCGGTGGCCGTACGGGGTTGCACGGCCGGAGAGTCTACACTCAAGCCCGCCGCCCCCGGGCCAGCAGATTCGCCGTGATGCGCTGGACCCGCGGGTCGGGCCCCGCGGGCTGGTGACGGCCGAAGCGGGGGAGCTGGAAGCCGGGCGGGGAGGAGAGGCCGGTCGACCACCAGATGGTGGCGCCGTTGAACACGAAGTTCCCCTTGGGGCCGGGATAGATCGTCGCCGTGTAGTGCCCGCGGAGGCCGTCGCGGCCGCGCGGCCGGACCTCGCCCGCGGCGACGATTTCGAGCCCCGGGATCGCCGCCGGGTGGCCGTGCCACTCCCAGCCCACGAGCTGCGGGATGGCGTCGCCGTTCTTCATCCCCGTCCCCGCAAAGAGCCAGTGCTTCTCGTCGGCGCAGGTCCAGTCGGCGCCGCCGGTCAGGGGGTAGTTGGTGCGGGCGCCGACTAAGAGCGACTCGTCGGGGCCGTTGCGGGTCAAGGCCGCGAGCTCGGGGAAGTCGACGACGTTCTGGGCCTCGATCGGCCCGTACTGCCCCACCCGGGAGAGGGTCCGGTGGGGGACCCCGGCGGCGTCGGGGCCGAGGTCGATCACCCCGTAGCAGCTGTTGCCGGAGAGGAAGGCGAGGTTCACCCCGGCGTCCCGGGCGGCCTGCACGTTGTCGTGCATCTCGGTCGTCCAGTACTCGTCGTGCCCTACCGACAGCCAGGTCCCGGCACGGAGGAGCCCATGGGGATCGCCGTGGGTGTCGAGGTTGCCGATGTAGGAGACGTCGTAGCCGTTCTGCTCCAGCCAGAAGGCCAGGGGGAACTCCCAGAGGAGGAACTCCCCCGAGCCGAGGGAGAGGGGAGTGTTGGTGATCTGGCAGTACTTGCCGTAGGGCCGGTTCCAGCTCACCCGCACCCCCGGGCCCCAGTACCAGACCTTTTTGCCGTCGTCGTAGAGCGAAAACTGGCTCGGCCAGCGGTTGTAGGCCGCCCAGGTGGTGTCGCTCGACTGGAAGAGGACGTCGCACGGCCGGTCGTCGCGGACGAGGAAGACGACATAGCTCTGGACACCGCCGTTCTGCGCCGTGAGCTTCCCCAGGTAGACCCCGCTCAGCCAGGTGTCGGGGATGACGATCTCGGCCGCCGGCTCCCAGCGGCAGTCGCGGAGGCGCTCGGGGCCGGTCTCGGGGTCGGGCTGGACGTGGCCCGCGAACGGGCCGAGGCGCTCTAGGAACCTCCCCCCCTTGCCGCCGTACCAGCCCATCCGGTAGAGGTCGAGGGTGAAGGGGGAGGGCGGGTTGGTGCTGACCATGAAGCTCAGCCGCTCGCCGGCACGGAGGCTCGTCCGCGAGCAGTAGCCCTCGATCGCCGGGGAGCGGTACTTGGTGGCTGGGTCGATCGGGGTTTGGGTGAGGAGCCAGTCGGTGGTGCCGGGCTTGGCGTTCTCCGCCCGGATGAGGTCGTTGCCATGGGCGGCCCGGACCTTCCGGCTGCGGCAGCTGGCGGTCCCGAGACCCCCGAAGACGGAGACGACACCCGCCGCCGCCGCCCCTTTCAAGAGCTGGCGCCGGTCGATCCGCGCGGGCTGGTCCTGATCGTCTCTCATACCGTCTCGTCTCGTGGGGCCGAGGCATCCTGCCAGAAAAGCGGGTACCTGCCAAGGCAGGGCTTTCTGCTACGATCCGCCGCCGAAAGAACGCGTCGGAAAGATCCGGGGAGAGCGACCCATGGCCCAGTACAGCATTCCATTCAATCGTCCGGCCGCGGTCGGCACCGAGTTCCGCTACATGGAGGAGGCGGTCGCCAAGGGGAAGATCTCCGGCGACGGCGAGTTCTCCCGCCGCTGCCAGGCGATCCTCGAGCGCGAGCTGGGGGCAGCCAGGGTCCTCCTCACCACCTCCTGCACCCACGCTCTGGAGATGACCGCCCTCCTCTTGGACATCCAGCCGGGGGACGAGGTCATCCTGCCGTCGTTCACCTTCGTCTCCTCGGTCAACGCCTATGTCCTCCGCGGTGCCCGGCCGGTCTTCGCCGACATCCGCCCCGATACCCTGAACTTGGACGAGCGGCAGCTCGAAAGCCTGGTCACCGAGCGCACCCGGGCGATCATGCCGGTCCACTATGCCGGCGTCGCCTGCGAGATGGAGACGATCCTCGCCGCCGCGGCGCGGGTGGGGGCGGCGGTCGTCGAGGACAACGCGCACGGCTTCCTCGGCAAGTGGAACGGCCGCATGCTGGGGAGCCTGGGAGCGCTCTCGACCCTTTCCTTCCACGAGACCAAGAACTTCACCGCCGGCGAGGGCGGGGCGATCGTCGTCAACGATCCGCGCTATGTCGAGCGGGCCGAGATCGTCCGCGAGAAGGGGACCAACCGGACCAAGTTCTTCCGCGGCGAGATCGACCGCTACAGCTGGGTCGACCTGGGTTCGAGCTACGTCCTCTCGGACCTCCTCGCCGCCTTCCTCTACGCCCAGCTCGAAGAGCGCGAGCGCATCCAGGCCACCCGCATGGCGCTCTGGGAGCGCTACCGCGAGCGGCTGACCCCGTGGGCGGCGGAGCACGGGGTGCGGCTGCCGATCGTGCCGCCCGGCTGCGAGCAGCCGGCGCACATCTTCTACCTCCTGATGCCCTCGCTCGCCGTCCGCCAGGCGCTCATCGAGCACCTGAAGGCGCGGGGCATCCTCGCCGTCTTCCACTATGTGCCGCTCCACCTCTCGGACTATGCCCGGAAGGCGGGGAGCCGGGGCGACTGCCCGGTGGCGGTCGACGTCAGCGACCGGCTGCTCCGCCTGCCGCTCTACTTCAATCTCTCCGAGGACGACCAGATGCGGGTCGTCGACGCGGTCCTCTCGTTCCACGCCTTCTGATAGCGGGATAGGCCGGCCGAGGGCCATGACGTCCGCGAGTGCCGCCAGCCGACACCTTCGCCGCGCTGCGGCACCCCAATACCGCGGCTCCCGCCTGGCATCGGTTGTGCGGGTCTATCTTGCGGGTCTTATGCTAGAATTACGTCGCACTGCGGCATACCCAGCCTGAGACTGCCGCTAGAAGTACCCCCAGCCATCCCAAGGGAGACGAACCAATGGCGACCAAGGATCTGCAGCATGTGAGCGAGCTGGAATCGCGCAAGGTGGCCGAGGCCTCGCGCGAGTCCGAGTGGAAGCAGCCGAGCTTCCTGCGCGAGATGTTCCTCGGCAACTTTCGGCTCGATCTGATCTACCCCTATCCCTTGAACGAGGAGGAGCGGCCGGAGTTCGCCGCCTTCTACCGGGCGCTCAAGGAGTTCGTGGAGAACGAGGTCGATCCGATCCAGATCGACGCCACCGGGGAGTATCCCGAGCACGTGGTCGACGGCCTGCGCAAGCTTGGCGCCTTCGGCATGAAGATCCCCAAGAAGTATGGCGGCCTGGGCTTCACCAACGTCGAGTACCAGAAGGTGATGCACCTCTTCGGCAGCGTCGACGGCAACCTCTCGGCTCTCCTCTCCGCCCACCAGTCGATCGGCGTGCCGCAACCCTTGAAGCTCTTCGGTTCCGAGGCCCTGAAGCAGAAGTACCTGCCGCTCTGCGCCGCGGGCGACATCTCGGCCTTCGCCCTGACCGAGCCCCAGGTCGGCTCCGACCCGGCGCGGCTGACGACCGACGCCGTCAAGACCCCCGAAGGGGACTATCTCCTGAACGGCGAGAAGCTCTGGTGCACCAACGGCACCCTCGCCAAGCTCTTAGTCGTCATGGCCCGGGACCCCAAGAGCAAAAAGATCAGCGCCTTCGTCGTCGAGACCGCCTGGCCGGGGGTCAAGATCGAGCACCGCTGCCACTTCATGGGCCTCCGCGCGCTGGCCAACGCCGTCATCAGCTTCACGGACGTGCGAGTGCCGGCAGAGAACCTCATCGGCGCCGAGGGCAAGGGTCTGAAGATCGCTCTCACCACGCTCAACGACGGCCGGCTGTCGATCCCCAACGGCTCGGTCGGCAGCGCCAAGGTGTGCATCGAGATCTGCCGCAAGTGGGCGAGCGAGCGGGTGCAGTGGGGCAAGCCAGTCGGCAAGCACGAGGCGATCACCCACAAGCTCGCCGACATGGCCGCCACCACCTTCGCCATGGAATCGATCGCCCTTCTGGCGACCGAGATGTCCGATCGCGGCGGCTTCGACATCCGGCTCGAAGCGGCGGCCTGCAAGGAGTGGAACTCCGCCCGCACCTGGGAGATCGTCGACGAGACGATGCAGATCCGCGGCGGTCGCGGCTATGAGACCGAGGTCTCGCTCATGGCGCGCGGCGAGGAGCCGATCGGCGTCGAGCGGATGATGCGCGACTACCGGATCAACAAGATCTTCGAGGGCTCCTCGGAGATCATGCACCTCTTCATGGCCCGAGAGGCGGTCGACAAGCACCTGCAGGTGGCGGGCTCGCTCATCGATCCCGAGAAGCCGCTGGCGGAGAAGCTCGGCGACCTGCCGAACATGGCCGCTTTTTACGCCTCCTGGTATCCCACCCGCTACGTCGGCTGGGGCCACTGGCCGAGCTTCTCGGAGTTCGGGGAGCTGGCGCCCTATCTGCGTTTCGCCGACCGCAGCACCCGCCGGCTGGCGCGCCAGATCTTTCACGGCATGGTCGTCTACCAGGGGGCGCTCCAGAATAAGCAGGGGTTCCTCTTCCGGGTCGTCGACATCGCCAACGAGCTGTTCGCCATGGCCGCCTCGGTCTCCCGCGCCCAGAGCCTGGCGGAGCAGGGGCACCCCGACGCCGCCAAGGCGACCGAGCTCGCCGACCTCTTCTGCCGCAACTCCCGGCGCACGGTCGGCCGGCTCTTCCGCGCCCTCTGGTCGAACGACGACGTCAAGAAGTACAAGGTGGGTTTAAGGGTGCTCGACGGCTCGCACGCCTGGCTGGAGAAGGGGATCGTCCACACCCGCCCGGCCAAGGTCTTGAAGCCGCAGCCGCATTTCGGCGAGGCCGATCCGAAACCGGTGCCCCTCTCCCGGCCGGTGGGCGCCAACTAACCGCGTGCGCGCCCTCCTCCCGCCTGCCGATCACGATCCCGCGCCACGGCTCGGGGACCTGCCGGATCCGGTCCCCGGGCCCGGCGAGGTCCTCGTCGCCGTCGAGGCGGCGGGCTTGAACCATGCCGATGTCATGCAGCTGCGGGGCTTCTACCCGCCGCCTCCAGGGGAGAGCACGGTGCCGGGGCTCGAATGCGCCGGGCGCATCCTGGCGCTGGGGGAGGGGGTCGATCCGGCCGGCCCCTGGCACCCGGGCGCCCGCTGCATGGCGCTTCTGGGCGGCGGCGGCCACGCCGAGCGGGCCACCATCCCTACCGGTCAGCTCCTGCCTCTCCCCGACTCGCTCTCGTTCATCGAGGGCGCCGCCCTGCCGGAGGCCGGCCTCACCGCCTGGACCAACCTCGTCGCCGAGGGCGAACTTCGGGAGGGGGAGACCGTCCTCATCACCGGGGCGAGCGGCGGCATGGGGACGATGTTCGTGCAGCTGGCGCACGAGCTGGGCGCCCGGGTGATCGCGGCCGGGCGGAGCCGGGAGCGCCTGGAACCGCTCCGGGCTCTGGGAGCGGACGGCCTCTGCCTCCTGGGCGAGGACCTGCCGCAGCGGGTGCGCGAGCAGACTGAGGGGAAGGGGATCGATCTGGTGATCGACCTGGTGGGCGGCGCCGGAATCAGCTCCCATCTCGCCTGCCTCCGCGATCGCGGGCGGCTGGTGCTCGTCGGCCTCCTCGGCGGCCGCAAGGTGGAGGTCGACCTGGGCGACATCCTCTCCCGGCGCCTCCGCCTCCAGGGCTCGGTCCTCCGGCACCGCTCGCGCGAGGAGAAAGCTCGCCTGGTCGCGGGCTTCGCCGACTTCGCCCTGCCTCGCCTCGCCGACGGCCGGCTCAAGCCGGTGCTCGACCGGGTCTTCCCCTTCGCGGATGTGGCCGAGGCCTATGCCGCTCTGGCCCAGGGTGGGGCCGCGGGGAAGATCGTGCTGGCGGTCGGGGGATAGGCGGACCGAAGGCTCCGCGGCGCGAGTAAACGGCGCCTCCCTTTCGAACTCGCCTGGCGCATAGTCCGTAACCGAATCGCGAACGCGAGGCTGAGGCCGCGGGCCGGCCAAGATGGCCATATGCGAATTTGTCGAGGATCCGAATTTATTGACAATTTGAGACGCCAGGTCCTATCGTGTAGATAGATCTTGGTTCTGAGCGATGCTCGAGATAACTTTCCTGGCCAAGCTGGCGACTATCGCAGGCGGTATCCTGGTCTGTGGTTTCTTCGGCGTGGTGCTGCTGAAGATCACGACCGGAGAGATCTCCCTCGCCTACCTGCTCTCCGTGAAGGACGCCAGCGGCTGCTGGTCGTACTCGCCGGCCCGCCTGCAGCTCCTCATCTTCACCGTCGGCGTGGCCGCGAACTATCTTCGCTCGGTGATGGTCAGCCCCCACGGAGACTCGCTGCCGGACCTCCCGATGAGCGTTGTCGCCGCACTCGGCGGTAGCCATGTCGCATACCTCGGAAGCAAAGCGTTCTCCGCATTTATTCAACCGTTGCTAAAGAATCTCGAATAAGGAGTTTACTGCGATGGAAGAGAATACGAGGAAAAACCTTGTCGACTGGATCATTCCGGCGATCTGTCTCGTCCTCGCCCTGGCGACCGTGGCGATCGTCTATTACCTCCACCAGGAGGGCACAGCGCTTGAACGGCTGACCATCGTCGTCGCGTACGTCATCGTGATCCTCGTTTTCTTCTTTGGCCTCATGGTGCTGATCGCCATGGCGACGAACAAAATCGATATCTCGGGGCTGCTGTGCGAGCCGATCGAAAACAAGGCGAGCATGTCGCGGTTCCAGCTCCTGATCTTCACCTTCGTGATCGCGTTTAGCTTGGTCCTGATTATCCTCTCGAGCAATCCGCTGAAGTTCCCGGACATCCCATCCGGGGTCCTGCTGCTCCTCGGCATCAGCGCGAGCACCTATGCGGTGAGCAAGGGGATCAACGCGAGCTCCCCAGGAGGGACAGATCCCGCGACAGATCAGACCACTTCGACGATGACGGACCCACAGACCGGAAAGACGACGACCACGGTGCACGACCATTCCACCGGGAAGTCCACGACCACGGTGCATGATCCCGCCACCGGACAGATGACGACGACGGTTCACAACCCGACGACGGTAACGACGACGACCACAGTTTCCCCTAAGCCAACCGTCTGAAGAGCGCGATCGTCAGGGAAAGGAGGGGACTCATGCCACCTACTAGAGCGGCAGGATCGGACAGCTCAAGGACGAGATCGCGATCACGGAAGGTTGTCCCATCCCCTGGTAACCCGCCGCCCGCGGCTGGCGGTCCACGGCGCAAGCCTGGTGCCGTCGCTCGACGTGTCATGCCTTTCGCGCCGGTGGTCCTCGGGCTCCTCGCGCAGAGCACCGCAACACCTCAGGCCACGAAGCCCACCGATTTTATGGCCGCAGTCTGCGGAGCGAACATTTCCGGTTATGAGGAGTGTCACGGCGAGTACCCCACCGGCTGCTCGAAGGCCGCCCAGTATGACGGCTACTTGAACGAGCTCAAGAACCTTGTCATCACTCCCGCCAAGCCGCCGGCGAGCTGGCTTTCGCAGCTCAAAGATTTTACCGACCTCGACCAGAAGCTGCCGCACGACCTGGCGCGAAACAACCACGCGCAATTCGGCGACGACTTGAAGAAGAACGCGGGCGAGGGTGGCATGGCCGGGGCGATCGGCTACCTCTATTACGCCCAGAAAGGCGGAACGAGCGAGAGCTCTAATTGCCAGCTCGGAGGTTCGGATGAGATCGATTTCCATATCGGCCTCGGCTTCGACGCCGCCCTCGCCGGCAAGTTGGCGAGGAAGGAAAAACTGACGGACGAGGAGAAAGGCGCCCTGACGAAGGAGAGCGTCATCGTCGAGATGACCCCGCACTGGCGCGCCCAGTTCAAGCCGGATTGGTCGCTCGCTCTCTTGAAGCCCGCCATCGGCCACCAGGTGCGCGTCGTCGGCCAACTCCTCGTCGACAACGAGCACTATGATGCAAAGGACGACTGCGCCATCCATGGGGCGAACCCGGACACCTGCTGGCGGGGGAGCGTCTGGGAACTCCACCCGGTGACCCGGTTCGAGGTCTGCGGCAACGGGGACAACTGCACTCAGGACGGCGCCGGCTGGGTGGAGCTCGAGGACTACAAGGGCCCTGCCGCGAGCCCTCTCTGAGCCGTTTTCTCCAGGCACAGCCGTTGCAATCTTCCTGGGGCGTGGACGAGTACGGGCCGCCGAAGCGTTCTCGGCGTCCGTTTCCGTCGGCGGATCAACTAGGAGGATTCATCATGGCTGTATCCCTCAAACCTCTAGACCAGCAGGTCATCGTCATCACCGGCGCTTCGAGCGGCATCGGCCTCGCCACGGCCGAGGCCGCTGCCCAGCAGGGCGCCAAGCTCGTTCTCGCGGCGCGCAGCGCGCAGACGCTTCGAGCGAGATCGTGCAGCGGATCAACGTCGAACGGCGGCCAGGCGATCCACGTCGTCGCCGACGTCGGCGACCGCGCGCAGGTCGAGCACGATCGCCCAGGCCGCCCTCCAGAAGTTCGGCCGCATCGACACCTGGATCAACGATGCCGGCGTGTCGATCTACGGACGGCTCGACGAGGTCAGCGAAGAGGACAGCCGGCGGCTCTTCGACACCAACTTCTGGGGCGTCGTCAACGGCTCGCTCGTCGCCCTGCCGCACCTCCTGAAGCAGGGCGGGGCGCTGATCAACGTCGGCAGCGAAGTGTCGGACGCGGTGGTGCCCCTCCAGGGGATGTACTCGGCGTCCAAGCACGCGGTCAAGGGGTTCACCGATGCCCTGCGGGTCGAGATCGAGGAGGTGGACAAGGCGCCGGTCTCGATCACCCTGATCCAGCCGACCGCCGTCAACACGCCCTACCCGCAGCACGCCAAGAACTACATGGACGCAGGAGCCGAAGCTCCCCACGCCGCATGATCGAGCCGCAGAAGGTGGCCGAGGCGATCCTCAAGGCCGCGGTCAAGCCCGAGCGCGACATCAAGGTGGGCGCGATGGCCAAGCTCAACACGACGATCTCCAAGGTCGCGCCGTCGCTCGGCGACAAGATGTCCGCCAAGCAGGTCGACCGCCAGCAGCGCCACGAACCGCCGCGCGATCCGGACGGAGCGCTCTACAAGGCCGGAGAGAGCGGACGGATCGAGGGTGAGGGCGCGGCGTCTGAAAAGTCGAAGCAGCCCGAGCTCGCGAAGGTCTAGCCCGTTCTGAAGAGCCTCGACTCCGAGCCGGGAGGGACTCCCGGCTCGGCCGTCCTCTTAAGGCGGTGCTACGAGCTATGCCGGCCAAATCCGGCTTAGAATCGGGCTGGCCACCATGACCTCCGACCTCGCTCCCCTCCGCCGCACCACCCTGCCCAACGGCATGAACGTCGCCTATCAGTCGAAGGCGGAGCTGTCGCAGTTCTACGAGGACATTTTCGAGAAACAGACTTACCTCCAGCACGGGATCACCCTCGGCCCGGGGGCGACGGTCTTCGACGTCGGCGCCAACATCGGGCTCTTCACGGTCTTCGTCGACCACCGATTCCCGGGGAGCCGCGTCTTCGCCTTCGAGCCGGCGCCGCCGCTCTTCTCGATCCTTGAGGCGAACACCGAGTGGTGCGCCGGCGAGGTGCTGCTCTTCCCGTGCGGCCTGGCCGCCCGGGCGGGGGAGGCGGAGCTGACGTTCTATCCTTGGAGCTCGGGGATGTCCTCCTTCCACCCGGATGCTAAAGAGGAGCGGGCGGCGCTTCGCACCGTGATGCACAACGTGCTCGCTCCGGGGCAGCCAGGACACCTGGAAAGAGAGGAGGTCCTCCGCCACGAGGAGGAGCTGCTCGACCGGCGGCTTTCAAGCGAGACCTGGATCTGCCCGCTCCGGACAGTCGGCGAGATCGTCGCCGAGTATGGGGTCGACCGCATCGACCTCCTGAAGGTCGACGTCGAGAAGAGCGAGGCGGAGGTCCTCGCCGGGATCTCCGAGGGGGACTGGCCGAAGATCCGGCAGGCGGTACTCGAGGTGCACGACCTGGGCGACCGGCTGGCGGAGATGTCGGCGCTTCTCCGCGGCCGTGGCTTTACGGTGACGGTCGAGCAGGAGGAGCTCTACCGGGGCTCGGACCGGTACAATCTGTACGCCGTCCGTAGGCCGTGAGCCGCGGGTCGGCAGTGCCAGGGCTGGAACGCTAATTTGGACGGACGGACCGGACGGAGAGAGAACGATGGAGATCCAGACAGTCGGGGTCGTGGGGGCGGGGGTGATGGGGACGGGCCTCGCCCAGAGCCTTGCCGAGACCGGTCACTCGGTGGTCCTCCTGGACGTCGCCGAGGCGGTCCTCGACCACGCCAGAGAGGAGATCAAGAAGAGCCTCCGCTTTCAGGGCTTCTTCCGCAAGAAGGGCGAGGGGGCACCCCCCGCGGAGAGCGCCGACGCCGTGCTCGGCCGGATTCGCCTGTCGATGGACCCCGAGGCGCTCTCCGGGGTCGACTTCCTGATCGAGAACGCCACCGAGAAGTGGGAGGTCAAGAAGGCGATCTACGAGCGGATCGATCCGATCTGCCCGGAGCGGGCGGTGTTCGCCGCCAACACCTCGGCCATCCCGATCACCAGGATCGCCGGGCTCACCAGGCGGGCTCCCCGGGTCCTCGGCATGCACTTCATGAACCCCGTCCCCTTGAAAACGGCGGTCGAGGTGATCCGCGGCTATCATACGAGCGACGAGACGCTCGCGACCGCCAGCGCCCTCCTCGCCCGGATGGGCAAGGAGGGTATCGTCGTCAACGACTCGCCCGGCTTCGTCTCCAACCGGGTGCTGATGCTGACCGTCAACGAGGCGATCTTCCTCGTCCACGAGGGGGTCTCGACCGCCGAGCAGATCGATCACCTGTTCAAGAGCTGCTTCGGACATAAGATGGGGCCGCTCGAAACCGCCGATCTGATCGGCCTGGACACCATTCTCTACTCCCTCGAAGTCCTCTACCAGGAATTCGAGGACACCAAGTTCCGCGCCTGCCCGCTGCTCAAGAAGATGGTGCACGCCGGCCTCCATGGCCGCAAGAGCGGCAAAGGTTTCTACGACTACAGCGTCACCGCCTGAAGGAGGGCCCCCCGGCATGGCTTCGTCCCCGCTGGACCTGACCGAGAGCAAGGTCAAGGAGTTTCTGTCGCGGTTCTTCAAGAACCACGATCTCAAGCCGGAGGAGGACATCTTCGCCCTCGGCTTCGTCAACTCACTCCTCGCCATGCAGCTCGTCGCCTTCGTCGAGAAGGAGTTCGGGATCAAGGTCGAGGACGAGGACCTGGACCTCGACAACTTCCGTTCGATCGCCGCGATCTCGCGCCTGGTGGCGAAGAAGCGCGGCGCCGTGCCGGCCGGTTCCGCCGGATAGGCAGGGGATCCCGTGAAGATCGAGCTCTCCCCCGAGCAGCGCGCCGCCCGCGCCGAGTTCCGCGCCTTCGCGGCCGCCGAGGTCGCCCCGCACGCCGACCGCTTCGATCGCGAGGAGGCGATCCCGGCGGAGCTCATCCGCCAGCTCGCCGCCCGCGGCTACCTGGGCTCCCTCCTGCCGGCCGAGCACGGCGGAGGAGGAGCGGAGGGCGCGACATGATCACCTACGGCCTCTTGACCGAGGAGCTGGGGCGGGCCTGCTCGTCGGTGCGCTCGCTCCTGACCGTCCACGACATGGTGGCCCATGCCATCCTGCGCTGGGGGAGCCGGGAGCAGCGCGAGCGCTGGCTGGCGCCCATGGCGCGCGGGGAAGCGATCGGCGCCCTCGCCCTCTCCGAGCCCGAGGCGGGGAGCGACGCCTCCGGGGTGCGGACCGCGGCGATTCTGGAAGACGCGGGGGGGGCGGGGGAGTCGTTCGTCCTCTCCGGGCAGAAAAAGTGGATCTCCTTCGGCCAGATCGCCGATCTCTTTCTGCTCATCGCCCGCTGCGAAGAAAAACCGACGGCGTTTCTCGTCGAGCGCGGCACCCCGGGGCTCTCGATCGCCCCCATCAAAGGCCTCCTCGGCACCCGCGCCTCGATGCTCGCCGAGCTTTCATTCACCGGCTGCCGCGTTCCGCGGGCGAACCTCGTCGGCCGGATCGGCTTCGGCGTCTCCCACGTCGCGGGGGCGGCCCTGGAGCTCGGGCGCTACAGCGTCGCCTGGGGCTCGGTGGGGATCGGCCAGGCCTGCCTGGACGCGGCGCAGAGCTATGCCGCCAGCCGGCAGCAGTTCGGCAAACCCCTTGCGGACCACCAGCTGATCCGGGCCATGCTGACCGAGATGATCGTCAACGTCCGCGCCGCGCGGCTCCTCTGCTGCCGGGCCGGGTACCTGAAAGAGATCGGCGATCCCGGCGCCTTCATGGAGATCATGGCCGCCAAGTACTTCGCCTCGACCATGGCGACCCGGGCGGCGGCCGACGCGGTGCAGATCCACGGGGCGAACGGCATCAGCGCCGATTATCCCGTGGGGCGCTACCTGCGCGACTCGCGGGTCATGGAGATCATCGAGGGGAGCACCCAGATCCAGCAGATCACCCTGCCGCAGCTCGAGCTCCAGGAATTCTGAGGAGCCAGCCCCGCTTTTTGGCTGGAGAGGATCAGTCCGGGCCCGGTCGAGGCACTCTTAGGGAGACCGCCGCCGGCGCCTGGGCCGGAGATCACCTCAGGAGGTACTCAAAGTGTTGCATCCAGTCGAGCAGCCCCAGCCAGTCGTCAGCTCCTACAACGAGTGGGATCCGCTCGAAGAGGTCGTCGTGGGCATCGTGGATCACGCCTGCATCCCGGCCTGGGACGTGGCGCTCAAGGCCACCATGCCGCAGAGCCAGTGGCAGTTCTTCATCGACAACGGGGGCCAGCCGTTCCCTGAGGACATGATCGCGGCCGCCCGCCGGGACCTCGAAGGGTTCGTGCGCCTCCTGGAAGCGGAGGGGGTGACGGTTCGGCGGCCGGAGGTCGTCGACTACTCGCGGCCGTATGGGACCCCGGACTGGCAGTGCGAGACGGGCCTCTACTCCGCCATGCCGCGCGACATCCTCCTCGTCGTCGGCGAGGAGATCATCGAGGCGCCGACCTGCTGGCGCTCGCGCTACCACGAGGTCGACGCCTACCGCCCGCTGCTGCGCGAATACTTCGCCCAGGGCGCCCGCTGGACGGCCGCCCCCAAGCCGCTGCTCCAGGACGAGCTCTACAAAATGGACTACGCGGAGCCGCTGGGGGAGGAGCCGGACGAGCCGCTCTACGTCGTCAACGAGGTCGAGCCGACCTTCGACGCCGCCGACTTCGTCCGCTGCGGCCGCGACCTCTTCGTGCAGAGGAGTCACGTCACCAACGAGCTGGGGATCACCTGGCTGCGCCGGCACCTGGGGAGCGCCTACCGCATCCACGAGGTCGAGGTCCACGACAAGCACCCCATGCACATCGACGCCACCCTGATGCCGCTCGCCCCGGGGAAGGTCCTGGTCAACCCGGAGCGGCTGCGGAAGATCCCCGAGCTCTTCCGCTCCTGGGAAGTCCTCGAAGCCCCGGTCCCCTCCTCGGCCGCCGACTTTCCCCTCAGCAGCAGCTGGATCAGCATGAACGTCCTCATGCTCGACGAGACCCGGGTCGTCGTCGAGCCGAACGAAAAGGAGCTTCTCCGCTGCTTCAAGCAGTGGGGCTTCGAGACGATCCCCTGCCCGTTCCGCAACTTCAACCGCTTCGGCGGCTCCTTCCACTGCGCCACCCTGGACGTAAGGCGGCGGGGAGAGCTCCGGTCCTACTTCTGATTTCGGGGATGTGGTTAGCTCCGTTTGGTCCTGCGGGCCTGCTCCTTCGGGCGCTCCGCGCAGCCAGGCGCAGGTCCTCGGAGCCAAACGGAGCCAAGGGTAGCCACTAATGCCGGGCCGCCGCCGTCGCCGGTCCGCCGACCTGGAGGTCCTTGCCGAGGTAGGAGGTGGTGCCGCCGTACTCGTCGCGCACCGCGACCGCCAGGCGGTGGGGCCCGGGGGGTAGCTCTAAGGTGAGGTCGTAGGCGTAGTACTGGCCGAGGGCGGTCAGCACCTGGTCCTTGGGGATGTGGATCGGGACCTCCACCTGGCGCACCGGCGAGAGGTTCTCGTTCCCATCCCTGGGTCATGACGAGGAGCCGGAGACGGCCGTCGAAGGCCTCGTCGCGGTTCAAGATCGCCAGCTTGAAGAGGGGGATGCGCAGGCGGACCGGCACCTGCCAGGAGCCGGGCGTCGCCAGGCTCGCCGAGGTCGTGGGGCCGGTCGTGAGGGTGATCTCGATCGGGTTGTCCTCGAAGCCGTGGAGGAGGGTGGCGAGGGTACGGTTGACGGCGCGTTCGAGGCTCGGCTCGTCGCGATAGCTCTTTCGATAGCGCAGATGGAGCCCGCGGTTCTTCACCCGCACCTCGATCCGGTGCTCCTTGCCGTCCCCGTGGTGCTGCGGACTGTAGCCGAGGGAGTAGTAGGACTCGAAGTCGGCGCGGAGCTGGCCCAGGGCCGCGGAGGGATCGTTGGCGTTGAGGATCGCCCGGCCGCCGGTCTCGGTCGCCATGGTGGTCAAGGAGTCCTGCAGGTTGTCGCTCAAGGAACGGTCGACGGCCGGGAGCTGGAGGGCGCGCTCCTCGGCGTCGAACTCGGCCGCAGCGGTGGCCGCCCCGGCGAGCCCGCTCGCCTGCAGGGTGTAGAAGGGGACTCCCTGGGCGTTGGCGTGCTGCGTCAGCTTGAGGAAGTCCTTGGCCGTGCTGTAGTGCTGGGCGTCGAGCAGGGCATGGTTGCCGTCGTAATGGGCCCCCGCGTCGATGTGGGCCTTGGGGTCGACGCCGGCCGCGGTATTGCTCAGGCCGTTCGAGACCCCGGCGCAGAGCTGGTAGAGAATCTCATAGAGGTCCTGACCGGGGGTGAGCTGGATGCCGTCGCTGACGTGGAGGATCGCCTTGCGCCCCGGCACTCCGGCAAGGGAGTTGACGAGGAGGGTGAGACCGCGGATCGAGCGCAGCACCTCCTGGCGGGTGATCGCGGCGTAGCTCTCGATCGGCTGTGCGCCCCGGATGTCGCAGGGCTCGAGCTTCTGGATCTCCAGGAAGGTGTTAAAGGCGACCCGGCGCTGGGCCCCGAGGTCGTTGGCCGGCGCCAGGCTGGCGATGCGGTCGAGGGCGGCGGCGAGGGCAGCCCGGTCGCTGGTGAACGGCTGGCGGACATGGACCCCCTGGTCATAGCTCACCAGCATCACCCGATCGGTGGGGGCGAGCCGCTCGGCGATGAACTTGCGGAGCGGCCCGAGGACCCGGGCCCGGTTGAGCGGGTTGAGGTTGAAGTTGTCGACGTAGATGACGAGGTGGAGCCGCTGGTCCTCGGCGAGCGTGGGAGCGGCGGGGGGATGAGCGGCGGCGGCTGTCTCTGGCGCGAAATCTGCCGGGGGTACGGGGACGGCGACGACCGGGGCCTCCCGAGCCGGGACGCGGTCGCCGGTCACCGCCTCGAAGTTGGTGAGCGCGATCGGCTTGCCGTCCTCCAGCAGCTCGAAGTCCCGCTTGCCGAGCCCCTGGACCGGCTTGCCGGCGGCATCGGTCACGTGGACGTCGACGTTGACGACGTCGACCTCCACCTGCTCCACCAACGGAGTCGAGCCGGCCTGAATCTGGCCATGGGCGGGTGCCGCGGCGAGCGTTGGGACGAGCAGAAGGACCAGAGCAGCGGAAGTGCGCCTCATCCGAATTCCCCCCTTCAAAAGAGCGTGTATCTCGGATGCCTAGCAAGGCATGAGCCACGGAAATCCCGGGGCAGAGGCCGCTCGCCTGTCCTCCCGAGGTGTCGACGGTCTCCCCAGGAGAGGACGGCGGGGAGTCTTCCGCTTCAGCCGCGCCAGTCGAGGATTTTGTCGATCGTCTGCCGGGTCACCGAGTGATAGCCGGGCCGCGCCGCGCCGTAGATCCGGAGGGCCCTCTCCGTCCCCGCCGGGGATTTGGCCAGCTCCATATAGAGCGGTTTTAAAAACTTCCGCCGGCCGACGGTGGTGAGGAAGCTTTCGAGCCGCGGGTAGGCGGGCTCGTAGCGGCTCTCGATCGAGCGCTCCAGCCATGCAGCGAGGATCTCCGAGTTGCCGCTCTCGGTGAAGTGGAAGGCGGCGTCCAAAGCCGCCATCCTCTCGGGCGGCAGGGGGCGATTCAGGTCGTGCAGGAAGCGCAGCCATTCCTGGGTCGACCAGCCGGCGGTGGCGAGGCTCGCCGGGGCGGCACCCTTGGACAGGGCCGCGACCTGGACATCGACCTTGCCGAAGGCCCCGGCGGTGATCTTCGGCGCGTTCGCCGGCAGGCCCGGACCGTCGATCCAGCGGTCGACCTGAAGCCGCTCGGCGAGCCCCGGAGTCTCGGCCAGGAGGTGCGCCCCAAGGTAGGCGCGGAAGCGCTCGGTGTCCATCGAGTGGAAGGCGTTCTCCTCGAAGTAGCCGTGGAGGAAACGGTCCCAGCGCTCGCGCCCCACCGCCTCGGCGATCGTGTAGAGGAAGAGCGCCCCCTTCTCATAGGCGATCTGGCTCGTCCCCTCGTCCGGGTCGCGCCCGGCGAGGTGGAGGAAGAGATGGGTGTCGGCGCTCTCCGGCCCGATCTCCTGGATGGTGTCGTCGAGGTCCTGGCGGCCGAGCACCCAGAGCATGTCGGCGTAGTCCTTGCCGTAAACGGCCTCCATGATCCGGCGCTCGAAGTAGACGGTGAAGCCCTCGTTCAGCCAGAAGTCGTTCCAGGTGGCGTTGGTCACCAGGTTGCCCGACCAGGAGTGGGCGAGCTCGTGGGCGATGAGCGAGACGAGCGAGCGGTCGCCGGCCAGGATGGTCGGGGTGGCGAAGGTGAGCCGCGGGTTCTCCATGCCGCCGTAGGGGTAGCTCGCGGGGAGGACGAGTACGTCGTAGCGCCCCCAGCGGTAGGGGCCGTAGAGCTTTTCGGCGGCGTCGATCATCCGCGGGGTGTCGACGAGCTCCGCGGCGGCCCGTTCGACGACCGAGGGGAGGGCGTAGACGCCGCTCCGCGAATTCGGGGAGCCGCCGAGAGGTCGGAATTCGAGGTCGCCGACGGCGATCGCCAGCAGGTAGGAGGGGATCGCCTGCGGCATCCGGAAGTGGTAGACCCCGTCGGCGCTCTTGGCGGTCGGGTTCTCGGCGCTCATCAGCGCCAGGAGGTCGGGCGGGACCCGGAGGGTCGCCTCGTAGGTCATCCGCACGCCCGGGGAGTCCTGGCAGGGGACCCAGGTGCGCGCCAGGATCGCCTCGGACTGGCTGAAGAGGAGCGGCTTGCCTCCGACACCCCCGCCGGCCTGGACTGGGGTGAGCCACTGGAGGGCGGCGGCCTCCGGCCGGGTCGAGTAGTCGATGCTCACCCACTGGGTCTTGGGGGTGATCTCGATCGTCAGCTCGCGGCCGAGGAAGCGCACCGGCTCGCCGAGGGTGTACTTCGCCGGGCTGCGGCCGTCGTCGAGAGTGACGCCCTGGATGTCGAGATCGCGGGTGTCCAGGTGGAGCCGGGTGGCGCCGCTCCTGTTGGCCAGGCGGAGGCTGGCGCGGCCGGAGAGCTTCTGGGCGTTGAAGTCGACCGTCAGATCGAGCTTCAGGTGCTCGACCGCCACCTCGTCCGGATGGGCGAAGGAGTGCTCGTCGCGCTGGACGACGTGGACCGGGGCTGCCGCGGGCGCTCCCGGCGCTCCCGGCGCTCCCGTGCGCGGAGTCTGGGTGGACTTGGTGGGCCGCGGGGTGCCGGCCGAGCTGGCACAGGCGAGGAGCAGGGGGAGAGCGGCAAGGAGCAGCGCGTTGAGCGTCGGTAAGTCGAACAGTTTCATGTACGGCAGATTATAGGCTCAACCATGGGCGAGGAGAGAACGCCTGACGGCGGCCCGCAGAGACGCGAACCGTCTCCGGACGCCGCCTGGAACCTCCCGGGTGTCCGTGGTAGGGTTGCCTCCCGAAGGGACCCTCCTCGGCGATGAGCGACAGCATCTCTCCGACCCTGCCTGCGGGCCGCCTGCCATCTACCACGGCGGCACTCTTAGACGACACCGCGCGTCCCTACTTCCTGTGGTGGACGGACGCCACGGTCGGCCAGTTGAAGCAGTACCTCCTCTCGTCTGATCCGGAAGAGCGCGCCTACTGGATGGGTGCCCTGCTGAGGGAGGCCAACACCCGGGACGTCTGGCTCTTCGTCGATTCCGCCGAGATCAGCGCGCTCTGGCCGCGCCTGGTTCGGTACCTGGGGCGCTCGCGGCAGATGTGGGCCTGGCTGCTTCAGCTCCCACCGCCGGAGTGGCCGCCGCTGCGCCAGATCCGTGCCCAGGATGCGTAAGAATTTCGATCGCCGGGTCGTGCCGGATTTCGGCCTTGACTTCATCCGTGCCTGCCAAGTCCGCGTCCCCTGCCACCTGGGAGGGGGTGCGGCCCTTGCCGGGGTGTATCTCGGCCACCGCACGACCGGAGACATCGACCTTTTCGTTCATGACGCCGAGCAGATGCGGGTCCTCGTCGGGCAGCTCCCCGCCGCCGCGGTGGATGCCGGTCTCCGTGTCACCCTGCTGCGCGACGCGGGTCACCTCGTACGCGCGGAGCTCACAGATCGGGATGGAACGAGCGTCGAGGTCGATATCGTCCACGAGCCCATCGTCGACCTCGCAGCTCCCCCGCCACCGATCGAGGGGATCTTCGTCGAGTCGCTCACCGACCTGCGGGCGAGCAAGCTCACCTGCATCCTCTCGCGGTCGGAGCCTCGCGATCTCGTCGACCTCTATTTCCTCGACCAGGCCGGATTTCCGCCCGAGCAAGATCTCGAAATCGCCAGGCGCAAGGACGCCGGGATCGATCCAGGCGTGATGGCTTGGCTCCTCGCGCAGTTCCCGACGCGCCCCTTGCCCGCGATGCTCGTGCCTCTTACCATCGAGCAGTTGGCGAAGTTTCGCGATGCGCTGGCGGAACGACTGCGGAACAGCGCTATCCGGTAAAACGCCGACGACAGGCGATGAAGGGCAGCGACTGCCCCTCGGACGCGGACGACCGACGACGGAGGGGCAGCGGCTGCCCCTCGGACGCCGACAACCGACGGCGGAGGGGCAACGGCTGCCCCTCGGACGCCGACGACCGACGACGAAGGGGCAATGGCTGCCCCTCGGACGCCGATGACCGGCGGCGAAGGGGCAGTGGCTGCCCCTCGGACGCCGACGACCGGCGACGAAGGGGCAATGGCTGCCCCTCGGACGCGAACGACCGGCGGCGAAGGGGCAGTGGCTGCCCCTCGGAAGCCGATGACCTGCGGCGAAGGGGCAGCGACTGCCCCTTGGACTCGAACGATCGACGGCTTCACCGGTCGAGCCGCGCGGAGGGTTGCGTCGACTCGCGAGAGGACGCGGAGGCCTCGCGGGAAGCCGCCGAACAGCAGCGGCTCCGCGCGGGCGGTCGCCGCACTGGGCCCGCTATCCCAACCGGCGGTGGCGAAGCTCTGCAGAAGAGGTCAAAGGGGGAACTGGGCCTTTAGAAGCCCCGCAGACCGTCGCTCCAGCCGCTGTTTTGGGCAACGTGCTCATTGTAGGCTGCAATGGCTTCCTGGTTCTCCGCCAGCCAAAGCTCCCGCTGCTTGCTCCGCACCGCCACTTTCAAGACTCTCTTTGCCGAGCCGGAGGACGAGAGCGGCGAGGCTTAGCGAGGCCTCGAACCGCCGCACTCTCCGCATTACGGACTCAAGAATCCAAAGTCGACGCTCTTTCTTAATTATTGTAGAATACCTGCGGTAAAGCATCTGGCCACCTGTGCCGATGCTGTGAGGGGCTCATCTCCCACAGCGAATGATCTAAGGAGACTCCAATGAAGCACATCGTCGCTCTAGTTGCCAGCCTGGTCCTGCTATCGCTCGGCTCTCCCCTCATGGGCTCAGAAAACCCTGCCTCTCCAAAGGCCGAAGGTCCCGCGACGGCAAGCATCACACTTCCCTTCCTCCTTAACCCAGCAGTTCCAGCCGCACCACTCCAGTGCACAAGCTCCACTCCACTTCCTGACCTTGGCATGACAGCGCGGGAATGCGCGCAGGCATGCGGAGGTTGCTGCGCCTGCGCTCAATTCAGTGGGGGCCGCTGTTTAGATTGGGAATGCTGCTAAGTACCTGAAACCGCCACAGCGCTCCACATCGCCGGCTCGCCGCGATCGAGCACCCCGTTCAGGCGCTTCACGATCGCGAAGACCTCGGGCCGGGTGAGCTTGCTCCCGGGGCCGGCCTGCTCGACCCGGTCGAGGGTCGCGTGGGCGAGGTGGACGGGGAGGGCGTTGAAGGTCACGAGGCCGCGGTCGGCGCCGGCCCGCTGGAGGTCGAGGACGTACTCGATCGCGTAGTCGAGATCGCGCCGGGCCTGGGCCATGACCACCCGGCGGACCTCTTCCTCCGAGATGTCGGGCACGGTGGGAATGTAGCGCCGCCCCTCCAGGGCGTCGGAGGCCGAGTCCTTGAGGATGTTGACGAGCTGCAGCCCCTCGCCGAAGAACGGGGAACGCTCGCGGAGCGCGGGGGCGACGCCCGCCAGCACCGGCTGGCCGAGGAGGAAGAGCTCGGTCAGGAGCTCGCCGACGATGCCGGCCACCACGTAGCAGTAGCCGCGCAGATCGTCCAGGTCGATCAGGGTGAGCTCGCCGCGGTCGGTCCCGCGAGCCACGTAGGCCGCCATGCCGGTGATGGTGCGCCGGGTGTGATGGCGGATCAGCCGCACCGCCTCGGGGGCGAGGGCGAAGAAGCTTTCCAGCACGTACGGGGATCTCGGCCAGCAGCTCGCGGTAACCCGGCTGGGTGCAGGGCACCTCGTCCTGCCAGCGCCGCGCGGCCTCCGCGATCTCAGGCGACCCCTCCGGACCGTCCAGGAGCCGGGAGAACTGTTGGAGGGCTGCGATCTTCTCCTTCCGGGGCCAGTCCGGGGCGTCCTCGAAGGTATCGGCGATCCGGAAGAGCAGGTAGGCGAGGGTGACCTCGCGCCGGGTGGGCTCCGGGAGATGGGGGATCGAGAGCGCGAAGGTGCGGCTCGTCCGGAGCAGCAGGTCTTCCAGGTCGGCCATGGTCGGGAGATCCTACAACACCGTTATCACCCTATGACCGTCCCCGGAACCGCCTCTCCGGCCAGGGCGCGTTCAAGGAGCCCGGGCTCCCGGCCGTCGAGGATCTGCGAGGTGATCCCGAGGTCGGCTAAGGCCAGGGCGGTCTCCACCCGGTGGTGCATGCCGCCGGTCACGTCCGTCCCCAGAGGCGGCCCCGATCGCTCCACCCATGCGGGCGAAATCGGCTCGGGTGAGCCGCGGGATCGTCTTGCCTTCGGCGTCCCACACCCCGGCGGTCTCGCCGAGCCAGAGGGCGCGGCGGACGGCGATCCCGCGCTCGGGGAGGCGGTGGGCGAGGAGGGTGAAGAGGCGCTCGGTCGAGCAGATGGCGACCCCCTGCTCGCGGTCGAGGACGACGTCGCCGTAGAGGACGGGGAGGAGCCCGCGTTCGAGGGCGAGGAGGAGCGGCTCGTCGCCGAACGTCGCCGGCTCGCCAGCGGCGGTGACGAGGGCGGAGGAGGGGGCGATCGAGAAGGGGAGGGCGCCGGCGGCGAGGAGCTCGCTCACCACCTGCCAGTGGAGGGCCGCCGCCCGCTCCTGGGTGAGGGAGATGCCCGGCCGCTGGTCGGCGGAGGTGATCCCCCCGGCGAGCCGGTAGCGAGCGGCCGCGACATGGCCGAAGGAGCCGCTGCCGTGGCCGACGATCAGGTGCGCGCCCCCCGCGCGAAGCGGCAGAGCTGTGAAGGCCGCGGCGGCGCGGGCGATCTCCTGGCCCAGGCGCCGGATCACCGGCAGGCGCGGCGTCTCCGCGCGCGCCTTGTCGGTGAGCAGGCTGCCGCCCAGCTTGACCAGGATGGCTTCCCGCATGGCGTTCGGGCCTTCCGGCTCAGAACAGATGCTGGGGGGTCCGCTCCGGGCCGGGGCCGACGCCGTCGCGGATGACGAAGCCGACGACGGAGAGGCTGTCGAGCCGGGAGGCGACCTGGTCCTCCGCGTCCGCCTCGCAGATCACGTGCACGTTGGCGCCAGCGTCCATCGTGGCATAGGCGCCCAGCCCCTCCTGGCGCAGCTCGCGGACCGCCCGCAGGACGCCGATCGTCCCCGGGCTCCAGTAGAAGATCGGCGGCTGCGAGGACATGGCGATCAGGTGGAGGTCGACCGCCTCTTCCTCGAGGGCCGGGCCGAGAAGGGCGAGGTCGCGCTCGGCGATCGCCCGGCGCACCCGCTCGATCCGCTCCGGCAGAACCTCCAGGCGCTTCCCGAGATAGGGGCTGGTATGGGCCCGGCGGTGCCCTTCGAGCGACGACACCGTCTTGGCGCCGATCTCGACCACGGCGATGACGTCACGGAGATCCCAATGGTCGGCATCGGCGATCTCTACCGCGTGCGACTGCCTCGCCGGCCCTCCATCCTCCTCGCCGCCGGGCCACTCGACGAATCCGCCGAGGACCGAGCGCGAGGCCGACCCCGAGCCGCTCTCGCGGGCCAGCCGCGACAGCTCGGTCGTCGAGACCTTGTCTTTGCCGAGCGCTCCGGCGGTGGCGAGGGTCAGGGCGGCGAAGCCGGAGGCCGAGGAGGCGAGCCCGGCGGCGCTCGGGAAGCTGTTGCGGGTGGCGATGCGGAAGGTCTCCTGCCGCCCCGCCCACTTGCGCATCCGGTCCAAGTGGGCGCGGACTCTGGACTCGAACTCGTGCGGTGGCTTCCTGAAGCCGCCGTCCGGCTCGGAGATCCAGACCTCGTCGGCATGCCCGGCCTCCAGGAGCTCCGCCGTGCAGCGGGTGGCGCAGTTCTCCAAGGTCATCGAGATCGAGGTGTTCAAAGGGAGGGCGCGTTCCAGGTCTTTCGCTCCCCAGTACTTGATGAAAGCGATGTTGGCCGGTGCGTCGACGGTCGTTTTACTCATTCGATTCAGGTCTCCTCCCGCCGCAATCCGGCGGCTCCGAGGTGGACAGGGTACTGGGGCAGCGCGAGGGCAGGCAGATGGACCAGGTGGTCCGGCTGCGGATGATATGCGAGAAGAGTGCCCGCCGCGGGTCCAGTCAGGGCTCCGGCGCCAGAAATCTTCGCCGCCCCCCCCGCCGCCTCGACCGCGCGCACCCGTTCGCGGGCGGCTTCGGGCACCACTCCCAGCTCTTCGAGCCCGGACTCGCAGGCGCGGATCAGCTCGACCACCCGTTCTGGGTCCTCCGCCTCGGCGGTGAGCTCGGCGCGGAGCCCGAGGGTGGCCGCCGCAATCCGGTCGAGGAGGCGCTCGTGGCGCCGGGGGTCTCTCGCGGCGCGCTCGCGGACCGCCGCCACCACCGCCCCGGTCGGCTCGGCCGGGGTGCCGGTGTCGTAGACCGCGATCCGCCGGAGGAGACCCGAGCGGGCGGCGAGCGGCTCGACCGCGAGGCCCTCCAAGCCGCTCCGCTCGCCGCCGGGCCCAGAGGAGACCGCCGCGGGCGACCGTGGCGGCGTCGACCCCGGAGGGGGTGCCGTGCTGCCGGCGCTCGACCTCATGCGCCAGGCGCTCGATCACCGCGAGATCGACCTCCACCCCCCGCCAGAGGAGATAGCCGGCCACCACCGCCACGGCGGCGGCGGCGGAGCTGCCCATCCCCGAGCCGACGGGGAGGTGGGACTCGATGTGGAGGTCGAGCGGCTCCTCGTCTCCCGCCCGAAGAGCCGGGAGCGCCGCCGCCGCCTCGCCGAGGGCGACCTTGACGAGGTGGACCGGGTCGGCCCCGCGGAGCGCCCGGAAGGTCTCCGGCCCGGGCTGGGCGGCGTAGCCCTCCCAGCGCTCGCGGGCCTCCCGGGCGTAGCCGAGGACCTCCGGCCAGCCGGCGTCGCAGCCCGCTCCGAGGCCGGGGAGGGAGATCCGCAGCCGCGCGGCGCCGGCCGGAGTTGCTTGAAGGACCGAGGGAGAAGCGGGCGTAGAGGCGGAGGTCGACCGCCGCCACCAGGGCGGGCCGGCCGTAGACCACCGCGTGCTCGCCCATCAGGATGAGCTTGCCGGGAGCAGAGACGGCGATCGGCGTTCCCGGCAAGCGCGGATTCAGCTGAGGATCGGCGAGGTGGGAGAGGCGGCGGGGGAGACCCCACCGCGCCCGAGCTTCTCGTGCGCCCGCGCCAGGTCCCAGGAGGTGAGGGCGGAGAGGAGGGAGAGCTCGCCGGCGAGCACCGCCCCGCCGACGATCTCGGCCAGGCGCATCACCGCCTCGCCGCGCCGCGCCGGGTCGGGGGAGACCCCGAGCACGGCGAGCGCCTCGCGCTGGGTGTCGAGCGCCGTGCCGCCGCCGATCGCCCCCAGCGGGCAGTCGGGGAGGAAGACCGAGGCGAAGACCGCCCCGTGGTCGCGAAGCTCGATGCAAGTGATGCCGAGGGAGCCTTCGACGACCTGGGCCGGATCCTGCCCGGTGGCGATGAAGAGGGCGGCTAAGACGTTCGCGTAGTGGGCGTTGAAGCCGAGCGAGCCGGCGGCGATCGAGCCCAGGAGGTTCTTCCGGTACTGCACCTCGACCAGATCCTTGGCGTTCGTCTTCAGGGCGTTTTCGAGGACCGGCGCCTCCAGGATGACCTCGGCGTAGATCCGCTTGCCGCGCCCCTCGTGGAAGTTGACGGCCGCCGGCTTCTTGTCGGCGCAGTAGTTGCCGGAGAGCGAGATACAGACGACCCCGGTCGCCGGCTCGATGATCCGCACCGCCCGGTCGCAGGCGATGGTCGCCATGTTCATGCCCATGGCGTCGCCGGCATCGAAGCGGAAGCGCAGGAAGACCGTCGTGCCGAAGGCGAAGGGGCGGATCTCCAGGAGCCGCAGGTGGTTGCTCGTCCCCTCGGTGACCCGCTTGATCTCCTCGGCGTGCTCCTCGATCCAGCGCAGGAAAGCTTGAGTCTGGACGATCCCGGAGGTGCGGAAGACCGGCGCCCGGGTCATCCCCACGTCCTCGACCCGGACCGTGGCGCCGCCGGCGTCGCGGATCGCCGTGCAGCCGCGGTTGACCGAGGCGACGAGGGCGGCCTCGGTGGTGGCGAGCGGCAGGTAGACGTCGCCCTCGGTGTAGTTGCCGTGGAGGGCGAGCGGACCGGCGATCCCCATCGGCACCTGAGCGACGCCGATGAAGTTCTCGCAGTTGCGCCGCGAGGCGAGGTTGACGTCGAGCGAGTGCTGGGAGATGTGGTGGAGCTCGGCCCGGGTCATCTCCTCCAGCGCCTGGCGGCGGATCCCCGCCGCCTCTTCGGCCGAGAGGTCCTTGGGCAGCTGGTGGAAGTGGCGCTCGCCGGCGACCAGGGAGCGGACCAGCTCCTCGCGGAGACCCATGGGAGTCGAGGTACGGGGGGTGGAGGGTAACGGTCTCATGGTCTTCGTGCTCATGTCCTCGGCCTTCTCTGGAGCTCCGTCTGTTTGAGCTCCGTGATCGTCTTCGCCCCGATGCAGAACATGGTGATCTTGAGCTCCTGGACGATGCGCTCGATGCGCTCGACCACCTTCTCCGGCGACTCGGTCGCCGCTTCGAGGAACTGGTAGGCGAGGCCCGCCAGATCGGCGCCGAGCGCCAGGGCCTTGGCCACGTCGACCCCGTTCTTCAAACCGCCGCTGCCGATCACCGAGAGGCCGCCGACCGCGGCGAGCTCGCGGATCGACTGCGGTGTCGGCAGGCCCCAGCCGGCGAAGACCTCGCCGAGCGAGGCGTCGGTAGGGCGGGTGGCGCGCGCGCCCTCGATCCGCGCCCAGCTCGTGCCCCCGACCCCGGCGGTGTCGACGATGCCGATCCCGTGGGCGAGGAGCGCCCGGCCGGTGGCGGCGGAGAGACCGCTCCCGACCTCCTTGGCGATCACCGGCACCGAGAGGTCGCGGGCGACGGCCCCCATTTTGGCGAGCAGCCCCTTGAAGTTGCGCTGCCCCTCGGGCTGGATCGCCTCCTGGAGCGGGTTGAGATGAAAGACCAGGGCGTCGGCCCCGATCATCTCGACCGCCTGCCGGCACTCGTCGAGGCCGATCCCGTAGTTGAGCTGCACGGCACCCAAGTTAGCGAGGAGAGGCACGGTCGGCGCCACCTCCCGTACCCGAAAGGTAGCAGTTTTCGCTGGATCTTCCAAAGCCTTGCGCTGCGAGCCAACCCCCACCGCCACCCCGCACGCCTCGGCCCCGGCGGCGAGATTCCGGTTGATGTCCCCAGCCCGCGCGGTGCCGCCGGTCATGCAGGAGACGAGGAGGGGGGAGGCCAGGCGCCGGCCGAGGAACTCGACCGCGGTGTCGATCTCCTCGAAGTCGATCTCGGGGAGCGCCTGGTGCGGGAAGCTGTACTCGGCGAAGAAGTCGGCGCCGAGCTGCATGCGGCGGTCGAGCGCCAGCTCGATATGCTCGGCCTTACGGTCGCGCCCGGGGATCTCGCCCGTCTCCGCGCGCTCGTGGCTCACCCCGGCCGCGCTCACGCCGGGCGCTCCTTGAGGAAGTCGACGACGCCGGAGAGGAAAGTCCGCCCTGGCTCCCGGAGATCGAGCCCGGCGAGGGCGGCGCGCGCTACCTGGAGCCGCTCGTCCACCATCCCTTCGACCCGGGCCCGCGCCCCGGTCGCTTCGAGAATCCGCTGCACCCGTAAGACCTCGCCCGCGGGCAGGTCCGGCCGGCCGAGGGCGGCGGTGAGCGCCTGGCGCTCCTCCGGGGAGGCGGTCTTCAGGGCATGGAAGATGAGGAAGGTGAACTTCCCCTCGGTCAAATCGGCGCCGACCGGCTTGCCGACCTTCTTGGGGTCGCCGAACATGCCGAGCAGGTCGTCCTGGAGCTGGAAGGCCTCGCCCACCGCGCCGCCGAAGCGGGCGAGGGCGGCGAGCGGCCCCGGCTCCGCCCCGGCGAGGATGCCGCCGAGCTGGAGCGGCCGCTCCGCCGTGTAGCGGCCCGACTTCAGGCGGAGGACGGAGAGGAGCTCCTCCTCGTCCGCCTGCTCGCTCTCGCGGCGCGAGGCGACCAGCAGCTCCAGATACTGGCCGCCGATCACCTCCTGGCACATGGCGGAAAAGCAGCGGGTGAGCTCCGCCGCCCCCGGCCCCTCGACCGGGACCCCGGAGAACAGCTCGACCGCCCAGGTGTGGGCGAGGTCGCCCAGGAGGATGGCGACCGCCGCGCCGAACTCCGTCGCGTCGCCGCGCCAACCACGCTCTCTGTGAAGCTCGCGGAAGCGGGCGTGCGCCGAGGCCAGACCGCGCCGGGTCTCGGCGTGATCCATGATGTCGTCGTGGATGAGCAGATAGGTGTGGAGGAACTCGGTGGCTAAAGCGAGCGGGAGGACCGCCGCGTCCGACTCGCCGCCCAGGGCGCGGTAGCTGTAGTAGACGAGGGCGGGGCGCAGGCGCTTGCCGCCGTGGGTCATCAGCTGGGCGACGCCGTCGATGAGATCCAGATCCGACGGTACGGTCGAGGCCGCCGCCGCCTCCCGCTTGGCGGCGAGCCACGCTTCGAGCCGGCTGCCGAGCTTGGCGCGGAAGCCCTCGAGGAGCGCATCGAACGCCCCTCCGGGCGCCCCGGAGGTATTGAAGGCATCGGAGGCATTGGCCGCTGGCGATCTCGCGGCCGTCTGGATCTCGATCGTTCCCGTCACGTCCTTCTCAGGCTCCCTTGGAAACAGTGGATGCAAGTCTAGCGGAAAAGGCCCGCTGGCCCGCCGGCGAAGAGTATAGAGGAGAGCACTTTGCATTGCAAAGCCGGCCCTGGATACTGGCTCCGTTTGGTCCTGCGGGCGGACTCCTTCGGGCGCTTCGCGCAGCCAGTCGCCCGTCCTCGGAGCAAACGGAGTGAGGACCCTGGGCAGACCAGGGGTGCGCGGCGCGGCGACTTTCAGCACTCAATCTATTGAGAATGGTCGGCGAGCTCGCCCGAGAGCACGGTCACCGCCTGGCCACCGAGCTCGACCCGGCTGCCGGCCACCCGCACCCGGACGGTCCCGCCGCGCGCCGAGATCTGGCGGGCGAGGAGGTCGTCCTTGCCCAGCCGGTCGCGCCAGAAGGGGCCGAGGCAGCAGTGCGACGAGCCGGTGACCGGGTCCTCGTCGACCCCGACCGCGGGGGCGAAGAAGCGGGAGACGAAGTCGAAGGGCGGCTCGGCGGCCCGGGCGGTGGCGATCACCCCGCGCACCGGCAGGGTGGCGAGCGCCCGGAAGTCGGGGGCGAGGCCCTGGACCGCGGCGGCCGAGGGGAGCTCGACCAGGTAGTCGAAGCGGTTGCGGCCCACCCAGAGCGGCGCGGCGCCGAGGGCCTGGGCGAGGACCGGCGGCGGGTCGGGCACTTCGACCGGCGGCTCGGCGGGGAAGTCGAGGACGATCCAGTCCCCCCGCTGCTCGGCGGTCAAGAGGCCCGAGAGGGTATGGAAGCGGGCCGTCTCGCCGGCCGCGAGCTCGCCCGTCTGCCAGAGGACATGGGCGCTCGCCAGGGTGGCGTGGCCGCAGAGCTGGACCTCGACGGACGGGGTGAACCAGCGCAGGTCCCAACCCGGATCGCCGCCGTTGGTGTCTTTGCTGTCGTGGGTGCCGTCAGGCGCCGCGGCACGGCGGACGAGGAAGGCGGTCTCGGCGAGGTTCATCTCCCGCGCCACGGCCTGGAGAAAGGCGGGGTCGCGGGGCGCCAGCAGGAGGCAGACCGCGGCCGGATTGCCGGCGAAGGCGCGGTCGGTAAAGGCATCGACCTGGTAGAGGGGGAGTGGCATCGCGGGCTCCTCTTGATCTCGGGCGAAGTATAGCCCGCCGTCTCTCCTTCCCACCCAGCGGTAACTAGCTTAAGGCAACGCGCGATCGTTGCCCCCGCGGGCCCCGGCGACCATTCCGGCCGCCGGCCCGCCCTGCGGGAAGGAGGACAAGATGTCTTTTCACCACTCTCCCATCCACCGTCGCCCCGTGGCCGCCCTCGCCTTGGCGGGACTCCTCTCGCTCGGCCTTGCCGGCAACTCTGGCGCGGCTGGCGCGGCGGCAGCCCGGGCCCGTCCCCATCACCTGGCTGCAACGTCCGTGGCGGCTCCGGCCTCACCCTGGCGCTGGCTGACTCAGCTCTGGCAGCGGGTGACGGCGGCCGACGTCACGGCCGGGTCCGGCGGCGCGCTCCCCACCGACGACAACGGCGGGACAATCGATCCCAACGGCAAGCCCAAGCCGTCCCCCACCCACCCGTAGGCCCATCGTTCGACGATGGCGGACGGAAATCCCCCCGGGGCGGCTCTCGCCGCCCCGGTTTTGTGCCACAATCCGCGCAAGCGCTTTGCCCCGCGTGAGGAGGAGCATGGGCGACCATCCGACGTACGAGCAGCTGAAAGCCTTCCTGGCGGGTGACCTGCCGCGGAGCGAGGGCGGTGCCCTGGTCGTCCACCTGAGCCGGCGCTGCCCCGAGTGTCGCCGGCGCCTGGCGCACCTCGCCGCCCGGACGCTCGGCCTGCTGCCCTCGCCGGCACCGCCTTCGGCCGATCTCTACGACGCCGCCCTGGAGCGCGCCTTTGCCGTCGCCCGGCGGCAGGCGCAAAGGGTTGCCGGCGAGCGGCGGGACCTGGCGCGGGACCTGGCGGCCGTCCTCGCCGCCGATGCCGCCGATGCCGCAGATGCCCATGGGGTGCTGGAGGGCTCCGCCGGCCGGCCCGGCGGCTGGGCCCTGACCGAGGAGCTGCTCGCCCTCTCCCGCGAGTTGCGCTACCGCGACCCGGCCGCCATGGTCCGTTGCGCCGGGCTGGCACGGCTCGTCGTCTCGACCCTCGATCCCGCGCAGTACGGCGCCGGGCCGGTCGCCGACCTCGAAGCCCGGGTCTACGCCGAGCTCGCCAACGCCTACCGGGTGGCCGACGATCTCGGCGAGGCCGAGCGGGCGATGGCGCTCGCCGAGACCCGGCGGCGGGAGGGGACCGGAGACCTCCTCCTGGCCGCCCGCATCCTCGATCTCACCGCGTCGCTCCGCAATACCCAGCGCCGCTTCGCCGAGGCTCTGGGCCTCCTACGGCGGGCCCACGCCCTCTACCTGGAGCTCGGCGAGCCCCATCTGGCCGGCCGGGCCCTGGTGAGCCGCGGCATCTATACCGGCTACGGCGGCGACCCCGAGGCGGCCCTCGGTTTCCTCCTCGACGGGATCGCCCTGCTCGATCCCGGGCGCGATCCCCAGCTCGCCGCCGCCGCCGAGCAGGGCATCGCCTGGTTCCTGACCGATGTCGAGCGCTTCGCCGAGGCGCGGGAGCGGCTCGCCCGGAGCGACCTCCGCCGCGCCGTGGCCGAGGAGCCTCTGAGCCTCGCCAAGATCGACTGGCTGGAGGGGCGGATCGCTCAGGGGCTGGGCGATCCCGCGGCGGCCGAGGCGGCCTTCCACACCGTCCGCGCGGGCTTCCTGGCGGCCGGGCAGGCTTACAACGCCGGCCTGGTCGCCCTCGATCTCGCGGCCCTCTGGCTCCGCGCCGGCCGGACGGCCGAGGTGCGGTCCCTGGTGGGGGAGCTGGTCGGCACCTTCCGCGCCCTGGGCATCGGCCGCGAGGCGCTGGCCGCCCTGCTCCTTCTCGAAGGGGCCTGCGAGCACGAGCGGCTGACCCTCGACCTCGTCCGCGAGGTCTGCCGTTTCCTCGGTCGCTTCCAGCACGACCCCAGCCTCAGCTTCACCCCCCGGCCCGAGTAGCGGCAGGGCTAGTGTGGGGTCGGCTCGCTCGCGGGGCCCGTCAAGCTGCCCAGCCGGTTGGTCTTCAGATAAGAATCCATGAGGTTCCGCATCGGCACATGGTGGAGCGACGGGAACCGCAGGAGCCAGTCCTCGAACTGCTGAGAGACGTCGCCCGGGGTCAGGCCGAGCAACTCGTCGGTCGTCACTCCGAGCTCGTCCGCCAGGCGCACGAGGGTGATGGCGTTGGGGAGGTAGCGGCCGTTTTCATAGCGGCAGATCTGCGAGCGGTCAATGGCGGCCCTCTTCGCGAGTTGCTCCTGGGACCAGCCGCGCTCCTCCCGGAGCCGGCGAATCCGGTGCCCCACAGCCCGAGTGAATTCCTCCGGCATCGACATCTCCCGCCCCTTTCTCTCTCTCTTCAGGAAAGCATCTACAGCAAAAGTGGAGGGATTGTGTAAACGGGCGTATGCGTGTGTCAAGAGCATGTGCACAAAGTTGCAACAAGTTCATCGAAGTATAGTTTTCTACAAACTTCCCGGCTGTGGAGTATCAGAGTCCCCTGGGGAGAGGTCATGATCGACGCAGACCGCATCAACTCGTTGCAGACCCTCCACAACCACCCGATAAACTCACCGGACGGCCCGATAAACTCGACTTACGACGCCTCGGCCCCCGTCGCGGACCTCTGGGAATGACCTTCCCCCTCCATCTGTTAGACTTGCGCGCTCATGCCTCGAAACCCTGAAGCCGCCAACCGACCCCGCGTGGGGATGATCAGCCTGGGCTGTCCCAAGAACCTCGTCGACAGCGAGGTGATGCTGGGGGAGCTCGCCCGCCGGGGGTACGAGGTGGTCTCCGACCTGGAGCAGGCGGAGACCGTCATCGTCAACACCTGCGCCTTCATCGAGGAGGCCCAGCAGGAGTCGATCGACACCATCCTCGAAGTGGTGGGGAGGAAAGGGCACGGGGTCGAGAAGGTCCTGGTCGCCGGCTGCATGGTCAACCGCTTCGGCAAGGACCTCGCCCGGGAGATCCCCGAGATCGACGGCTTCGTCGGGCTCGACCAGCTGCGCGAGGTGGGGCAGCTCGTCCAGCTCGGGGGCGGCCCGCCGCTCCCGGCGCCCTCGCACATGGTGTTCGACCACACCGCCCCCCGTCTCGTCACCACCCGCGGCTACGCCTACCTGAAGGTCGCCGAGGGCTGCAACAATCCCTGTACCTTCTGCGCCATTCCGATCTGGCGCGGCCGCTTCAGAAGCCGGACGATCGAGAGCCTCGTGGCCGAGGCCCGGGAGCTCGCGGCCCAGGGGATCCAGGAGCTCTGCCTGATCGCCCAGGACACCACCCGCTACGGCGAGGACATAGAGCTCGGCCGGCACGGCCTCGTGCGCCTCGTCGAGGCTCTCCTCAGGGCGACCGACATCCCCTGGATCCGCTTCCTCTACGCCTATCCGACGACGCTCGACGAGGACCTCCTGCGGCTCATGGGGACTGAAGAGCGCTTCTGCTCCTATGTTGACATGCCCCTCCAGCACAGCCACGGGGAGGTGCTCGCCCGCATGCGCCGGGGCGGCGACGCCAGGCGCTACCTGCGGCTCCTGGAGCGCGCCCGCGAGCTGGCGCCGGACGTCTTCCTGCGCTCGACCTTCATCGTCGGCTTCCCGGGCGAGACCGAGGCGCACTTCCAGGATCTCCTCGGCTTCGTCAAAGAGGCCCGGCTGGATCACCTGGGCGCCTTCGCCTACAGCCCCGAGGAGGGCACGCCGTCGGCCGAGCTGCCCGGGCGGGTGCCCAAGCAGGTGGCGCGCCGCCGCCTGCGCCAGCTCCTGGAGGCTCAGAAGCCCATCGCCCTCGCCCAGCGGCAGCGCCTGGTGGGGGAGCGGCTCAAGGTCCTCGTTTCGGGGGCCTGCGCCGAGACCGAGCACCTCCTCGAGGGCCGGCACCACGGCATGGCCCCGGACATCGACGGCCGGGTGCTGATCAACGACGGTCGGGCTCCGGCGGCGACCTTCGCCGAGGTCCTGATCACCGAGGTCTATGCCGACGACATCGTGGGGCACATCGTGGGCCCCGTCGGCGCTCCCGGGGTCGAGGTGGCGCTCGCCGCCGATTTCTCTCTCACCGATACCGCCGACGCCTTCGCTCCCGTCAACGCCTAGAGCTTCCCGCGGCCCGCTTACGGCATGGTGGTCATCCAGGACGCCTACGCGACGAGCGACCTGCCCAAGGGCGGGGTGGCCGCGGTCGGCAACTTCGACGCCATCCACCTCGGCCACCGGGCCATCCTGGAGCAGATCGTGGCGCGGGCGGCCGAGCTCTCGGTGCCGCCGGTCGTCATCACCTTCGATCCCCATCCCGCCGCGATCCTCCGGCCGGAGATGCCGACGCCGGTCCGCTTGACGACGCCGGAGCAGAAGGAGAAGCTGCTCGGCGATTTAGGGATCGCGGTGCTCCTCGTCGTCCGCTTCACCCCGGAGCTCGCGCGCACTTCGGCGGCGCAGTTCGTCCGCGACTTCCTCGGCACCCGCCTGCAGCTCCAGGGGATCTACGTCGGTTCCGGCTTCCGCTTCGGCCATGGCCGGCAGGGGAACCTCGCCCTGCTCGAGGAGATGGGCCGCGAGCTGGGCTTCACCGCCGAGGGCTTCCCGGAGGTGCTCTACCGCGGCGAGCGGATCTCGACCAGCCGCATCCGCCAGGCGATCGGCGAGGGCCGGGTGGAGGACGCGCGGGAGATGCTCGGCCGCCCCTACTCGATCGGCGGCGTCATCGTGCGCGGCGACCGCATGGGGCAGAAGCTGGGCTGGCCGACCATCAACCTGGCTTCGGAGAACAAGCTGGTGCCGGCCGACGGCGTCTACGCCACCCGGGTCTTCTTCCCGAGCTATCCGGCGACCTTCGACTCGGTGACCAACATCGGCACCCGGCCGACGGTCTACGAGAACTACCAGCGGGTGGTCGAGAGCCACATCCTCGACTTCAAGGCCGACGTCTACAAGCAGCGGGTGGAGCTGTCGTTTCACAAGCGCCTGCGCGAGGAGCGGATCTTCCAGACCGTGATGGACCTCTCGGCCCAGATCCGCCGGGACGTCGAGAGCACCCGGGAGTTCTTCGTCCGCCAGCGCCAGGAGCACCCTGCCGATTCCTGAACCGTGGGCGCAATTTTGGCCCGGGGATGTCTGTTGTGGCCGGTGACGGCGGGGCTCTTAGAGAGACCCCGCTTTTCTTCAAATTTCTAGGGAGATGGAGATCCTATGGCAAGCGATAAGATCGTGACGATCAGCGACTCGAACTTCGAGGACGAGGTCTTGAAGTCCGACGTTCCGGTCCTCGTGGACTTCTGGGCGGTCTGGTGCGGCCCCTGCAGGATGGTGGCGCCGGTGCTCGACGAGATCGCCGACGAGATGGACGGCAAGGTCCGGATCGCCAAGCTGAACGTCGACGAGAACCAGCAGACCGCGTACAAGTTCCAGGTGTCGAGCATCCCGACCTTCATCCTCTTCAAGGGCGGCCAGATGGCGGACCGCATGCTGGGAGCGATGCCGAAGTCGGCGTTCGAGAGCTTCATCAACCGGAATCTGGATTCCTGACCCGCGGTAGGGGCAGGCCCCCGTGCCTGCCCTGCATGACCCGCCCACGATTCCGATCCCACGGCAACCACGGGGGGTTGCCCTACGGGTGTAAACTTCTCTCATGGACACGCTGCTCAGCGTCATGGTCGGTATCGGGCTCGCGGCGGCCTGCGGGTTCCGGGTCTTCGTGCCGCTCCTCGTGCTCTCGCTCGCCGCCCATTCGGGGGAGATGACCCTCGCCCACGGCTTCGCCTGGATCGGCTCGAAGCCCGCCCTGATCGCCTTTGCGGTCGCCACCGTGATCGAGATCGCCGGCTACTACATCCCCTGGGTCGACCACCTGCTGGACACCGTCGCGACCCCCACGGCGATCGTCGCCGGCATCCTCGTCACCGCCTCCTCGCTCGGCCACACCAGCCCGTTCCTGCAGTGGAGCCTGGCGCTCCTCGCCGGCGGCGGTACGGCGGCCGTGTTCCAGGGGCTGACCGCGGCTGCGCGGGGGGTCTCGACCCTGACCACCGGCGGCCTCGGCAATCCGATCGTGTCGACCGTCGAGGCGGGGGGCTCGGCCCTCCTCTCGGTGCTCGCGATCACCGTGCCCGTTCTCTCGGTGCTCGCCCTTCTCCTCCTCCTCTACTTCGGCGTCAAGAAGCTCCTCTTCCGCCGACCGGCGGCGCGAGCGACCTGACGGGCCGGGCATCGATCATGGACGCCCCCTCCGCCCGCTCGGTCAGCATCGCCCTCGCCGCCTTCAGCCGTCGGGCGCTCGCCGTCCTTCTCCTCACCCTCGTCGGCTGCGCCGGCGCGGGGCTCCACTCGCTCGACCGCGCGGACCTGGCGCGGCTGCTCCGCGCGCGGGGGATCGAGCCGGCGACCGTCGTCCTCCCCTACGAGCTGACTCCCGAGATGAAGGTCTGGGTGCATCAGAACGTACCCGAGGGACCGCCGGCCGAGGACCGCCTGCGGCTCCTCTTGAATGCGCTCCTCGATCCCAAGCGGTTGAACCTCACCTACGAGGCGCACTTCACGGGCACCGCGGCCGAGGCGTTCGCCCGTCATCATGCCAACTGCCTGGCCTTCACCAACCTCTTCGTGGGCATGGCGCGCGAGATCGGGGTAGCGGTCTTCTATTTGGACGTCGACGACATCCAGAAGTTCGAGAAGGAAGGGGACCTGGTGGTGGTCTCGGGGCACATCAGCGCCGGCTACGGTGCCGGCCGGGAGACCCGGATCCTCGATTTCTCGGCGGCCCCCATCGTTGCCTACCGGGGGATCCGGCAGATCTCCGACCAGACCGCGGTCGCCCTCTACTATTCGAACCGCGGCGGCGAGCTGCTGCGCCTCGGGCAGCACGAGGAGGCCCTGGGCTGGCTGCGGACCGCGGTGGTCCTCGATCCGGACCTCGCTCGCGCCTGGATCAACCTCGGGGTCGCCCGGCGCCGGAACGGCGACCTGCCCGGCGCCGAGGCCGCCTACCGGAAAGCCCTGGAGCTCGACCCCGAAGCCGTCTCCGCCTACCAGAATCTGGCCTCGCTCCTCCGTCTGCGCGGCGGCACTGCCGCCAATGCCGCCAACGAGGAGGCGGATCAGCTGCTCGCCCTGACCGAGAGGGTGGGGAGCCGCAACCCCTACAACTTTCTCAACCTGGGCGACCTGGCGCTCGCCCACGGCCGGCTGGACGAGGCGCACCGCTTCTACAAGAAGGCCCTTCATCTCTACGCGCAGAACGCCGAGCCCTACGCCGCCATGGGGATCTGGGCCAAAGCCTCCGGCAACCCGCGCGAGGCCAGAAAGTGGCTGAAAAAAGCCGTGGCCTTAAACGCCGCCAACGACCGGGTCCGCACTCTCGCCGCCGAGCTGGGGGAGACCCTGCCGGCCACCACCCCGGCGCCGGCTCCCGGGATGGCTCCAGCGACGTCAGGGCCCGCCACCCAGTCCTCCGAGGCGCTCCTGCCGGCCGGGTTGAAACCGCCCCCTCCGCGCTAGACCGCTCCGACTTGGGTCGTAGGCGACGCTGGAGATAGAGCGAGGAGAGGCCCGAAGCCGCCGTCCTACCCCCGCCCCCCCACGAGCGACTGCAGCCGCCCGCCGATCGCCCCGAGAGGCAGGCTTTCGCCCACGGCGCCGGCCAGCACCGCGGCCTTCGGCATGCCGTAGATCACCGAGGTTGCCTCGTCCTGGGCGAAGGTGCGGGCCCCGGCGCGGGCGAGCTCGGCCATGCCGCGTGCTCCGTCGTGCCCCATGCCGGTCAAGAGGACGGCGATGGACCGCCGGCCGACCGCCACGGCGGCGGAGGCGAAGAGGACGTCGACCGAGGGGCGGTGGGTGGCCGCGGGCTCGGTGGCGAGGACGGCCTTGAGACCGCCGCCGTCCCAGACCACGGTCAGGTGCATCCCGCCGGGGGCGATGTAGACCGTGCCGGGGAGGAGCGGCTCTCTGTCCATGGCCTCGCGGACCTGAAGGGGGAGGTAGGCGTTCAGGCGCTCGGCGAAGGCGCGGGTGAAGCCGGCAGGCATGTGCTGGACGACGGCGACCGGGACGGTGATCGAGGAGCCTAAGTCTCTCAAGATCCTCTCGATGGCGGGCGGACCGCCGGTCGAGGCGCCGAGGACGACGACCTGGATTTCTCCCTTCCCGGTCGGCGTCGCCGACCCCGGTCCTCCAGCACCTCCAGACATCCGGCCGGCCTCGGGGTAGGGGCCGCCGGGGACCGGCTCCTCGTCCGGCTCGTCGCCTACCATCCCGGTCACCTGGCGGAGCTTCTCCAGGAGGACGCTGCGCAGAGCGTCGAAGTCGACCAGCGAGTACTCCTGCTTGTCGACGAAGTCCATGGCGCCCCGGTGGAGAGCCTCAATGGTCTGCGGCGCGTCGCGCTTCGAATGGGTGGAGAGGATGATCACCGGGGTCGGCCGGGTCGCCATGATCCGGTCGAGGGTGGGGAGGCCCCCCATGCCGGGCATCGAGAGGTCGAGGATGATGGCGTCCGGCCGCCAGCGGTCGAAGTTGTCGAGCAGCTCCTCGCCGGAGACGGCGGTGCCGACCAGCTGGATGCCGTTCTCCTCGGAGAGGATGCGGGCCAGGGCGCGGCGGATGAACGACGAGTCGTCGGCGACCGCGACCCGGATCAACGTCCCACCTTCCGGTCGGCCTTCCGGTAGGCGATCGTGTCGCGCAGGCGGACGGTCTCGAACTGATCGGAGAGGCCGATGATCGACTCGGAGGCGCCGAGGAAGAGGATGCCGCCGGGGCGGAGAACGCGGCCGAAGTGGGCGACGGCCGCGTGCAGGGCGGGCTCGGTGAAGTAGATGAGGACGTTCCGGCAGAAGACCGCGTCGTAGGGCGGCGGGTGGCCGAAGCTCGGGAGGTCCAGGATGTTGCCGCCCGCGAAGTGGACGCCCCCCCGGTAGCCAGGCTTCAACACCCAGCGCTCGGGGTCGGCGGCTCGTGGGGTGGCGACGGAGTTGAAGTAGCGCTCGATCTGCTCGGGAGCGAGGGCGCGGAGCGACGTCCGGCCGTACTCGGCCCGCTTCGCCATTTCGATGCGGCTCGAATCGACGTCGAAGGCGTCGATCACGACCGTCGTGCCGGCCAGGCGGACGAAGCTCTGGCGGGCGAAGATCCCCAGGGTGTAAGGCTCCTCGCCCGACGAGCAGCCGGCGGAGAGCAGGCGGAGCGTTCCCGGTACCGCCGCGCCTGCCTTGAGCTCGTCCAAGGCGGAGTCCAGGAGAGCCTCGAACTGGTGGGTCTCGCGGAAGAAGAAGGTCTCATTGTTGGTCACCAGCTGCGCCAGGTACTCCCGCTCGCCCTCGCCGTCGCAGACCAGCTGTAGATAGTAATCGAGATAGCGTTGGAGATGGAGTGCCTGGAGGCGGGGGCGCAGGCGCGATTCGAGGAGATCCCGCTTGTGCTCGGGAAAGGTGATCCCGAACCGCCCCGAGATGAGCTCGTTGAGCAGCAGGTATTCCTCTTCCGTCATGGCGCCGGGCCGCGCCATCCAGGATCCGGTCGTCATCCCCATCCCCGTTGTCATCCGCCTGGGATCCGCCCCTTATCCAGACAGCGAGGAGAGGGCGCGGTGGGCGACGGCGGGCACCGGGTCGCCGGCCAGGAGGGCGAGGGGCGCCATGTTCTCGGGCCGGGCGAAACGGGTCAGCACGTCGGCGCAGGCGAGCCGCACGTACCAGTCGGGATGGGTGGCGGCATCGCGGAAGAGGGCGCTGTCGTCCTCCGTGGCGCAGAGCGAGAGCGCCCGGTAGGCCAGGCGGGCCTCGCCCGCCGGCGCCCGGCGGGCGGCGTCGGCCAGGGCCGACCGCGCCTCCGGGCCGCCGATTCTCCCCAGGCTTTCGAGAACGAGCGGATAGAGCTCGCGCCGTGCGGAGAGGAGGTTCAAGAGGAGGGGGACGCTGTCGCGGTCGCGGAGCTCGCCCAGGGCCCGCACCAGGGCCGGAGTGGGGTGCTCCGCGGTCCGCGCCCGGAGGGTCGGGAGGAGCTCGCGGAGGCCGGCGGCGTTCGCCACCTCGGCGGCGAGGTCGGAGTAGCGTTCGGGCTCCTCCCCGAGCCAGGTCTCCCAGGGCAGCAGGCGCATGGCCGCGGCGACGTCGGCGAGTTGGGCGATGGCCGCCCGCCGCTCGTCGGGGGCGAGAGCCAGAATGCCGTCCGCCACCTCCCGCTCGGAGGCGCCGAGCCGGGCCCCGAGCACCAGCCGCTCGATGGGGTCGACCCCGGTCGACATCGCAGCGAGCGCCGCCTGGACGTCGCTCCGGTGGTGGGAGAGCGCCGGTTCGAGGGCGGTGCGGCCCTCCGGCGACAGGCGCAGGTGAAGGGCGAGGAGCTCGCGGCCGATCTCCGGGTGGCGCAGGCGGGTCAGGGCCGGGACGGCGGCGGGGAGGAGCTCGGCCGCGTCGCTGCCGGCGAGCGCCGGGTAGACCGATTCGGCCGGTGCCGAGCGCGGGTAGCGGGCGGCGAGGTGGAAGCCCCAGGCCCGCGGATCGCCGGGGTTGTCCAGGAGATGCGGGATCAGGTCGCGGCGCCGGGCGAGGGCCGGCGGCAGGGTGGTGCCGAGGCCGGCCCCGGCGAGGACGGCGATCGCCGCGTCGTCCCACGGTCCGGGCCCCACGGTCAGCAGGCAGCGGGCGGCGGAGGTGCGGACCTCGAGCGCCGGATCGGCGAGGCGGGTGGCGAGCGCCTCCGCGAGCCCGGGGAAGGGCGCCGGCAGCCCCGACAGCCCTTCGAGCACGTGGGCGAGGAGACCGAGCACCTCCTCGGCTTCGAGTTGCTCGCCGTAGAGCATCCAGTGCGCGGCGAGCACCCGGAAGGCCGAGGCGCCGCCGATCCGGGCGATCGCCTCGGCCGCCATCGAGCCGGCGAGGAGGTCGGTCAACAGCTCGGTCAGCGGTTTGATGGCGACCGGCGACCGCAGGTCGCCCAGGGCCTGGACCGAGGCCATCTGCAGCCACGGATCGCCGGCGAGGAAGGGGAGGAGGTCGGGGATCGAGCGCGCGTTGCCCAGCCGGCCGATGGCGAGGATCGCCGCCTGGACAACGTTGGGGTCCGGGTGGGTGAGGGCGCCCCTGAGCGGCTCCAAGGCGCGCGGATCGCGCAGGTGGTCGAGGATCAGGACCGCCTGCAGCACGACGTCCGGATCGTCGTCCTTCAAGAGCCGGAGGGCGACCCCGAAGCTCCGCCCGCCGCGGAGCTTGAAGACCTCCAAGCCGAGGTTTCTGAGGACGGCGTCGGAGTCGTTCCGCAGATAGACGGTCAGCTGCTCGTCGCTGAACACCGCGGCGCCGGCGCGGAGCGCGCGCTCGCGGATGCCCGGGCTCGAATTGCGGGTCAGCCGCTCGATGGCGGCGGCGCGCTCGTCGAGCGGCAGGGACGGGAGCTGCTCCAGGAGCTCCATGCACTCCTCCCACGACGGGGGAGGGGAGGGGACCGGCTCTAAAGTCGTCATGCGGCTCCTACCTCGCTGGGGAGTGGCAGGCGCGGCTCCGCGGCCGCGCAACCGACCGCCCGGAACCGGCACTCTCACCAAAAGCCCGGCTGTTGAAATTATCGCGACCCTTGTACCTCATTTCGCCTAGACCTGGAAGACCTCGGACATCCCCTTCAGCCGATCGGCCTCGGTGGCCAGGCTCAGGGTGGCGTTCGAGAGCTGCTCGGTCGTCGCCAGGTACTGCTGCGCCACGTGGGCGATCTGGTCGACCGCCTTGACCACCTGGTCGCCGCCCTTCATCTGCTCGTTGGTGGCGTCGGCCACCTGCTGGGTCATGCGGTTCATCATGCTGACCGAGGTCATGATCTGGCGCGCCCCGTGTGCCTGCTCGCGGGCGGCGGTGGCGAGCTGCTGGGTGACGTTCTGCATGGTGCTCGCGGTGCGCAGGATCTGGGTCGCCCCGGCGTTCTGCTCCTGGGTGGCGGCGTGGACGTCGCGGATGAGGTCGGTCGTCCGCTTGACCGAGGAGACGATCTGATCGAGCACCTGGCCGGAGAGCTGGACCGCCTCCGTGGTGTCTCTCTGCACGGCCTCGACGAAGGCGTCGATCTCCCGGGTCGAGGTCATCGAGCGCTCGGCCAAGCGCTTGATCTCCTCGGCGACGACGGCGAAGCCGCGGCCGGCGTCGCCCGCCCGCGCCGCCTCGATCGCGGCATTGAGCGCAAGGAGGTTGGTCTGGTCGGCGATCTCGTTGATCAGGCGGACGATCTTCCCGATGTCCTTGCTCGACGTGCCGATCCCTTGAATGACGTGCGACAGCCGCTCGCCCCCCTCGGAGGCCGCCTTGGCCGCCTCACGGGAGACGTCGTCGACCACCTGCACCCTCCCGGCGATCGACTGGATCGAGGCGGTCATCTCCTCGATCGTCGCCGAGGTCTGCTCGACCGAGGCCAAGAGATCCTCGGAGCTCTTCGCCACCTGCTCGATCGAGGCCCCCATCTCCTGGATGGAGGAGGAGGTCTCTTCGACGTTGGCGGCGAGCGCCTGGGTCGAGCGGTTGATGCTGTCGATCTGGCTCGCCATCTCGACCATCGTGGCCGAGGTCTCCTCGGTCGAGGTCGACTGGCTCTCGGCCCCCCGCCGGATCTCGGAAGCGGAGCCGGAGATCCGGTCGACCGCCCCGGTGACCTGGGCCGCCGAGCTCTTGACGTCGCCGATCATCCGCCGGAGATTGCCGGTCATCCGCATGAAGGCGTTGCCGAAGACGTCGGCCTCGGAGCGCGGGACGACCTGCACCTGGAGATTGCCGGCGGCGATCGAGTCGGCCACCGCGGCCATCTCCTTCAAGTAGGTGACCATCCGTTCCATGGCCTTGCCGAGATCGCCGACCTCGTCGTCCGAGAGCGCCCCGGCGATCCGGCCCGACATGTCGCCCCGGGCGAGCCGGCCGGCGACCTCGACCGCCGCGCCGAGCGGCACGGTGAGCGAGCGGATGACGAAAAAGGAGAGGGCGGCCAGGGTGAGAATCGAGAGCACGGTCACGACGACGATCGCCGCGAGCGAGAAGCTCTGGTTCGCCCGCGCCGTGGCGAACGCCTGCTCCATCTCCTTGCGGTTGCGCGCCGTGAAGCCCTCGAGCGTATGGTGGACGTCGTTGTACTGCTGGGTCTGCGCCTTGAGGGCCGTTGCCAGGCTCTCTGAGACACCGCCCCCGCCGATCAGGCGGAGCGAGTTCTCCCGCGCCAGGGCGTAGTAGGAGCTGAAGCTCTTGCCGATCGCCGGGACCGCATCCTTGGTCTCCTTGGACAGCTCCTTGTTCTCCTCCAGCCGCTTCAAGACGACGAGGAAGTGGTCGCGCAGGCCGTCGGTCTCGGCGAGCATCCCCTTGTCGGCGGCGGCCACGGCGTCCTGGAGGCCGCGCTGCACCCGCGCCAGGGTCTCCTCCAACTCGCGGCTGGCGTCGACCGCCGGGAACGATCCCTGCTCGATGCTCCGCAAGATCCGGCCGTTCCCCGCTCCCACCCAGGCCGAGACGGCGAGGACGACGAGGAAGCCCAGGGCGGCGAGCCCCGGCATCAGGGCCACCTTGTGGGCGAACTTCAGGCGTTTGAGCACGGGGCTCCCTCCCTGCGCGGACTGTTTTGAGGTTTCGCACCGCGAGGCGCCCCCCTCCTAGCCTCCCCCCTGTCCCAACCCGCCCCCTCCCAGGGGGGAGGGACCCGCCCGCCCGGAACTATGGAGGTCCGGAATACGGTCCCGCAGCCTTCCCGTCTCATTGCGTCACCTTCAAGACCTTGACCCCCGGCCCCAGGTCGGCGCCGGCGGGGGCGTAGCCGATCGCTCCGGCGTTGCCGCGCACGTAGGAGAGGGCCTCGCCGATCGACGGCTTCTCGGGCGGCGGCACGTCGTGGCCGGAGAAGATCATCTTCTGCCAGTAGGCCTTGATCGCCGCCGTCCCCTTGCCGTGGATCTGCTTCGAGAAGGCCTCGCGGAGGGCCGACGAGTCGACGAGGTCGACCGGCAGCACCTTCTCGTTGCTCGCCCAGCGGGAGGTCTTCTTCAAGAACATCTTGGAGACCTCGTCGCTCGACAGCTCGGCCGTCGGATTGGCGGCGTTGACGACGACCACCACCGCCTCGGCGGCGGCGTGCCGCCCGCCCGCCCAGGCCGAGAAGAGGGCGAAGAGGGCGGCGAGCAGCAGGGGGAGGGCCCGGCGGCGCTGGCGCCGGGTTCCTTCCGGGAGCGGAGCGGAAAACGGAGCAATGGCTGCGGAATGACGGTGCATGGCAAAAGACCCCTAGAGGGATGCGGGCGCCCGGCCGTCCTCGACGAGGAGCACCCGTTCGACGTCCAGAAGGATGACGAGATCGCGGTCGAGATGATGAACGCCGCGGATGAAATCCGAGCGCTCGGTGAGGACATCCGCTGGCGGCGGTTGGATGGCGCTCGGGAGGATTTTGAGCACCTGCCGGGCGGCGTCGACGAGCAGGCCGATCGAGCGCCCGCGGGCGTCGGCGACCAGGATACGGCTGTCGGGGCCGATCTCCCCGGCGGCGAGCCCGAGGCGGACCCGCAGGTCGACGACGGCGAGGACCCGGCCGCGGAGATTGGTGATGCCGCGCACCGGCCCGGGGGCGTGCGGCACCCGGGTGATGTTGGCGATGCGGAGGATCTCCTGCACGTGGGTGACCGGCAGGGCGTAGATCTCGCCGGAGAGCGAGAAGGTCACCCAGCTCTCCGGCCGCTCCTCGGGCTTGGCCTCCCGGGCCGCCCGGCTGTCCAGGCTGTCGACGAAGGCATAGATGCTCTCTCGCCCGGCGAACGCGGCGGCCGGCGGCACGGCCGGAGCGGCGACGTCCCCGGCGGTCCCGGCACTCCCGCCACCCCCGCCACCCCCGCCAAAGCTGGCGAGGATCTCGGAGGCGAGCCCCGAGGCCGGCAGCGAGATGCGCGCGGGAACCTTCTCCGGAGGATTCGTCTTCTCGCTCATGCCGCCACCCCGCGGGCGGGGGAGAGGGCGAGGAGACCCGCCGGATCGAGGATGAGGACTGCCCGGCCATCCCCGAGGACCGTCGAACCGGCGATCCCCGGCGGCGTGCCGAGCACCGAGTCGAGCCCTTTGACGACGATCTCCCGGATACCCAGGATCTGGTCGGCGAAGAGGGCGCGCTGGCGGCCGCCGTCCTCGATCACCACGGCGTAGCCCTCGCGCCGCCGGGCCGGGGCGGTGCCGAAGGTGACCCCGAGGTCGAGCCCGGGGAGGACCCCGCCCCGCCAGGTGAGGACCCCGGCGCCGTTCATCTCGTGGAGCAGCTCGGGGGCCATGCGCACGCTCTCGACCACCGAGCGGAGCGGCAGGGCGTACTCCTCGCCGTCGCAGCGGAGAAGGAGCGCCCGGGTGATCGAGGCGGAGAGCGGGAGATGGAGGCGAAAGAGCGTCCCCGATCCTTCGCGCGAGGCCACCTCCACTCGCCCGCCGTGGCGGACGACCGCGTCGCGCACCGCCGCCAGACCGATCCCGCGGCCGGAGGCGAGGTCGGCCTCCTCGCGGGTCGAGAGGCCGGGGAGGAAGAGGAGCTCCAGAGGGTCCTCGCCCTCGCCCAACGAGTGCCCGCGGCGCTCGGCGGCGTCGAGCACCGCCTGCCGGTCGACCCCGCCGCCGTCGTCCAGAACGTCGATCCGCACCTCCCGCGGCGAGGCCACGGCGTCGAGCCGCAGGGTTCCGGCCGGCGGTTTGCCCGCCCGCAGCCGGTCCTCCGGCGCCTCGATCCCGTGGATGATGGCGTTTCGGACCAGGTGGCCCAGAGCTTCGCTGGCGAGCTCGATCAACGCCTTGTCGAGCGGGGTGTCGGCGCCGGCGGTCTCGAAGCGGACCTCCTTGCCCTCCTCGGCCGAGGTGTCGTGCACGATCCGCGACAGGTGCCTAAAGAGGGTCGAGAGCGGCACCATCCGCAGGTTCAAAACGCTCCCCTGGAGCTGATCGAGGATCGTCCCCAGCCGGTCGTGGGTCTGGGTGAGCTGCTCCCAGGCGGCATTCAAGGGGGTGAGCTCGGTCGAGCCCGTCCGGCGGGGGAGGTGCGGGCGTACCCCGGCGACCGCGTCGGCCAGCCGGTTACGGACGATCACCACCTCGGCGAGCTGATCGACCAGGCCGTCTAAGGTGGCGAAGGGGATGCGGACCGAGGACGACGCCTCGCCGCCGGCGACCGGGAACGCCCCTCCCGTCGCCGCGGCCGGCCTCGCTCCGGGTCGGCGCTCCCAGCTGGCTCGCGGTCGCCGCGAGGAGGACCCGGAAGCGGTCGACCCCGGCGAGGAGCGGCTGCACGTCCGGCTCGTCGCCGTCGACCGTATCGGCCAGATCCTCGAGCTCGTGGGCGAGGACCTGCTGCTCGGAGAGGCCCATCATCCCGGCGTTCCCCTTGAGCGTGTGGAGCTCGAGCCGCACCCCCGAGAGGAGCGCCGGGCGCTCCGCCGCCGCCGTCCTGGGGAGCGCCAGCAACAGCTCCTCCAGGTGGTCGAGGCGCTCCTCGGCCTCGGCCGCAAAGTCGGCCAGGAGATCGTCGGCGAAACGTCGGCTCATCGGAATCTACGACGCAGCCTAGTGGCTGTAGACGATCCTCCCGTAGAGCGTCCGTCCGTTGATGCCGTAGGGCGTGAACTGCGAGTAGCGCAGAATGCCGCCCAGCGAGTTCTGCGCGAACTGCTTCTCGGGGTAGACGTCGAAGAGGTTCAAGATTCCGGCCGCGAAGGTGAACCGGCTGAACCGGTAGGAGGCTTCGAGATCGGTGATCCACTTGGGGCTGAAATACTGCTCGTTGTTGGGATCGACCTGCGGCGAGCAGTACTGGCCGTAGCGCGCCAGCCGGAGGACGCTCCCCACCGCGCCGAGCGACCAGTCGCCAGAGAGGCGGAGGTTGCTGTTCGGCTGCGAGCACTCCAGGCGCCGCCGCTCCGAGCGGTCGAAGATGACGTTCTGGAAGCCGAGGAGCTGGGTCGGGGTCGCCACCTCGTTGCCCACCTTGGTGCTGGTGTTGTTGTAGGCCGCCTCCAGGCGCAGGCTGCCGGCCGTAGGGGGGAGCGGCGTCAGGTAGTTGGCGACCAGGTCGTAGCCCTGCGTCTTGGTGCTGATGGCATTGGTGAAGAAGCGCGCCGCCGACGCTCCGAAAGGGGCGAGGAGGGCGACGATCTTGGGACCGGTCAGGTTGCCGGTCAGAACGACCCGGTGGTCGATGTCGATGCGGTAGAAGTCGAGGGTCACCGAGAGCGGATTGATCGGGTTCCAGGCGAAGCCGGCGCTGTAGTTCTTCGAGCCCTCGGCCCTGAGCGGCCGGGCGCCCAGGGTGCGGGCCTGCGGGCTGTCGACCGGGAAGGTGCCGACGTCGAGCGCCACCAAGCCGTTGCCGAGGTTGGCGAAGGTGGTCGAGGTCGCCGAGTAGTGGGACTGGACGAGCGACGGGGCGCGGAAGCCGGTCGAGGCGGCGCCGCGGAGGGCCAGGCGGTCGAAGAGCTGGTAGCGCGCCGTCAGCTTGCCGGTCGTCGTGCCGCCGAAGTCGCTGTAGTGCTCGTAGCGTCCGGCGAGCCCCAGCCGCAGCCGGTGGGTGACGTCCCCTTCGAAGTCGGCGTAGAGGGCGGTGTTGGTGCGGGTGGAGTCGGTGGCGTTGTCCGGCCGCACGCCGGGGAAGACCTGGTCGCCCGGCGCGGCGAGAGTGCCGAACTGGGTGGGCTGGCCGCCGTAGATGTAGGAGTCGGGCTCGCCGGCCCCCAGCTTGTAGCGCTCGTTGCGCACCTCGGCGCCGAGCGCGACGTTGAGCGGCCCGGCGAGGCCGACGCTGAACTCGCGGGTGATGTCGAAGTTGCCGATCGCCTGGCCGAAGGTGTAGTTGCCGGCGTAGAAGCTCGTCTTGTTGGGCGGGATGTTGGGTCCGAGCGAGGCGTTCAGGCTGTGCGAGATGTTGAAGTCCATCGAGTTCTGGCCGTACTGGCCCGAGAGGTCCCACGACCAGCCGAACCGGTCGCCGCGGAGCCCGAAGGTCCCCGAGACGTCGTCGGTCCGGGTGTCGATCAGGGGGAGGAAGCCCTCCGGGTAGATCTGCGGGAAGTTGCGGTCGTCGAGCGCCCGCCGGTAGAGGCCGGGGGTGACGCCGTAACGCCGGGAGAGGCCGCCGAAGGCATAGAAGAAGGTCGAGTCGTTCGCCGTCACCGGCACCTGCGAGTTGAAGAAGCCGAGGAGGTCGTGGGTCGACGAGTCGCCCACCCAGTGGCTGGGCTGGGCGAGGGCGTTGTGCCCGCCGTCCCCCTTGACGATCTGGTCGCGGGTGTCGATCCCGGCCCGGTTGGTGCGGTTCCGGTCGCGCCACTCGACGTCGGCGAAGGCCCAGCCGCGGCCCATCTCCCAGCCGTAGCTCAGGCTGTCGTCGTTCACCCCGCCGTCGGTCCGGTGCTCGCCGATCCCCTGGTCGGTCTCGGTGCCGCCGTACTGGGCGGAGGCGATGAGCGGCGCCGGGCCGGCCTTCAGGGCGATGTTGATCACCCCGGCGATGGCGTCCGAGCCGTACTGGGCGGCGGCGCCGTCGCGGAGGATGGTGATCTCCTGGATGGCGGAGACCGGGATGGCGTTCAGGTCGACCCCCGTCGAGCCGTGGCCGATCGTGGGGTTGATGTGGACGAGGGCGGTCGAGTGCCGGCGCTTGCCGTTGATGAGGACGAGGATCTGGTCCGAGCCCAGGCCGCGGAGGGTGACCGGCCGGACGACGGCCGAGGCGTCGGCGGTCGTCGTCCGCGGATAATTGAACGAGGGGGCGAGAGCCTCGATGATCTGGCTCGTCTCCTTGAACCCCATGTTCTCGATCTGCTTGGCGGTCAGGGTGTCGACCGGCACCGCCTTCTCCGACTCGGTGCCCGCGGCGCGCGAGCCGACCGTGATCTCCTCGGTGAAGGTATAGCCGAGGGCGAAGTCCTGAGTGGCGGTGCCGGGGGCGAGCGCCACCGTCCGGGTCTGGGGAGTGAGGCCGGAGGCCGTCACCCGGAGCTCGACCGACTGCCCGGCCGCCGAAGCGGGGAGGGTCAGCATGTAACGGCCGTCCGGGCCGGTCAGGGCGCTGGCCCCGAGCGACTCGACGGCGACCCGGGCCCCGGGAAGGGGCTTGCTGTCCTCCTTCGCCATGATCCGGCCGATGAGGACGACGCCCTCGGCCCCCGCGGCCGGGGTCTCCTGGGCGGTGAGCCCGGCCGACGCCAGGCAGAGGACGAACGACAGCACGGCGAGAATCCAGGTTCTGCGCATATCCCTTCCTTCAAGAGAGCGGGCTCTACAGATCTCCCCGGAGAGGGGAACCGAGCCCGCTCAGCTATTACGAGAGCTAGTTGGATGCAACTAGGCGAATGATAGCAGAGGAAGGGGGGAGTGGGACAGGGGTAGGGAGTCGCGGTGGAGTCGCGGATGCAGGAGGGTGAAAGCCGGGGTACTGGGTCAGTTTGAAATCCGAGGACGGACGACTGGCTGCGCGAAGCGCCCGAAGGAGGCCGCCCGCAGGTTCAAAATGACCCAGTACCTGAAAGCCGTCCCCGTCGGTCTGGCAGCATCCGTTGCGGCCGCTGCTGCCGGCAAAGCGGCTTGCGCTATGCTCCGCGCCCTATGGAAATCCAGGACCTCTCCCCGGCCGCCCTCTGTGACCTCCTCGCCCGCGAGGGGGTCCGACGCTTCTCTCTCGTCTGGGACCCGGAGAGCGAGCGCGTCGTCGCCTCGCACCCCCTGGTCGAGCCGCTCGCCCGGCTCCTCGAAGGGGACCGCCGGGACTTCGATCGTCACGAAGGGGTGTTCGTCCAGGTGGCTCCCGAGACCGGGGTGCTCCAGGGGGCCTTCGTCCACCGCACCTGCCGCGGCCAGGGGGCGGGCGGGGTCCGCTTCTGGACCTATGGCACGGTCGGGGAGTACCTCTGGGACGGCCTGCGCCTGGCGAAGGGAATGACTCTCAAGAACGCCCTCGCCGGCCTCTGGTGGGGGGGCGGCAAGGGGGTGATCGCGCGGGGGACCGGGCAGGCGGAGGAGCCGGCGGCGCGGCGCCGGATCTACGAGGAGTACGGCAGCTTTCTCACCTCTCTCCGCGGCGCCTACGTGTCGGCGGAGGACGTCGGCACCTCGGTCGAGGACATGGCCGCGGTCTACTCGCGGACCCGTTTCACCACCTGCATCCCCCCGGCGCTCGGCGGCAGCGGCAACCCCTCGACGCCCACCGCCCGCGGGGTCGTGCGCGGCATGGAGGCGGCCCTCGCCCACCTCGGGCGGGGGAGTCTCGCCGGCAAGACCGTGGCGGTTCAGGGACTGGGGCACGTCGGCGAGCCGCTCGTCGGGTTCCTCCGCGAGCGTGGGGTGGCGCGGGTGGTGGGCTCGGACGTCGATCCGGCGCGCTGTGCGGCGCTCCGCGACCGCTTCCCTTCGGGGGACGGCTTCACCCTGGACGTCCGGGCGACCGACCGGGGCGACAACTCGATCCTCGCCGAGCCGGCCGACATCGTGGCCCCCTGCGCCACGGGTGGGGTCCTGTCGCCGGCGACCATCCCTAAGATCCAGGCGCCGATCGTCTGCGGCGCTGCCAACAACCAGCTCTTGGACCCCGAGCGCGACGACCTCCTCCTCGCCGCGCGCGGCATCCTCTACCTGCCGGACTTCCTCGTCAACCGGATGGGGATCGTCCACTGCGCCGACGAGCAGTACGGCTCGCTCGCCGCAGACCCGAAGATCGAGGCCCACCTGGGCGACGCCTGGGAGAACAGCATCTACAACCTGTCGCTCGCGGTCCTCAAGGAGGCGCGGACGACGGGCGAGCCGCCCGCCCGGGTGGCCCTCCGCCTGGCGGAGGAGCGCTCGCGCGAGATCCATCCTCTCTGGGGACACCGGGGAGCGACGATCCTCCGCTCCCTGGTCGCCGACGGCTGGTCTTCCAGCTCTAGTTGAACTCGTTCAAAATTCTCCTTGACAGGCCTCCGGCAGGGGGCCTATGCTCTCTCTGTTGAACGTGTTCAAAACAGAAAGGGGAGAGCATGAACTTCACCGTCGCGACCTACTTCGCATACCTGGTGATCAGCATTGCCCTGACCGTCTGGGTGGGGCGGACCCTGTTCAAGAACGGCCGCGTCTTCTTGGTCGACGTCTTCGCCGGCAACGAGCCGCTGGCAGACTCGACCAACCATCTCCTGGTCGTCGGCTTCTATCTCGTCAACCTCGGCTACGTGGCCTTCGCCCTCACCCTCGGCCGCGACCTCCTCGACCTGCGGGGCTCGATCGAGGCGCTGTCGGGAAAGGTGGGCGGCGTGCTCCTCGTCCTCGGCCTCATGCACTTCGCCAATCTCTACGTCTTCAACCGGGTGCGGCGGCGGGCCATCGAGGAGTCGAGCAGCGGCCTCGCGGTGGGGGCGCGGGGATGACGATGCACGCTCGGTAAGGCCGTTCCTGGGTTACATTGGAGCGGATGGAAGGATCGGCAGCAGCGGCAGCACCGGCACCGGCGAAGACGCGGAAGGGGGAGCAGACCCGGGAGCAGATCCTGGAGACCGCGCTCGACCTCTTCCGCCAGCAGGGGTACGAGCAGACGACCATGCGCGCCATCGCGCAGGCGGCAGGGGTGGCGGTGGGCAACGCCTACTACTACTTCCGTTCCAAGGAGCACCTGATCCAGGCCTTCTACGGCCGGCTCCACGAGGATCACTTAGCCGCCTGCGTGACCGCTCCTCGCCCGCGAGCACGGCTTCAAGGCCCGTCTCCTCGCCGTCCTCCGGACGAAGATCGAGACCGCCATGCCGTACCACCGCTTCTCGGCCGTCCTCTTCAAGACCGCCGCCGACCCGGCGAGCCCGCTCAACCCCTTCAGTCTCGACTCCGAGCCCACCCGCCGGCAGGGGATCGATCTCTTCGAGCAGGTCGTCGCCGGGGCGAAGCTCAAGCTCCCGAAGGAGGTCCGCGCCGAGCTGCCCTACCTCCTCTGGCTCTACGAGATGGGGATCATCCTCTTCTGGCTCCACGACGCCTCGGCCGGCTGTGCCCGCACCTACCGCCTGATCGACAAGTCGGTGCCGCTGGTCAGCCGGCTGGTCGCCCTCGCCCGGTTCCCCGTCGCCCGGCTGTTCCTCCGCCCGGCGCTCGCCCTGGTAGCGGACCTCCGCGCCCCGCTGCCCGCCCTGCCGACGAAGCCGCCCGCCCCGGCCGGCGACGCCGAGCCCCCGGCCTAGGGTCACGGCTGAATCGACGGATTCCTGAAAGACTTTCCACGAGTTTCCGAGGACTTTCCACGAGTTCCCGAAGACTTTCCACGAGTTCCTGAGGACTTTCCACGAGTTCCTGAAGACTTTCCACGAGTTCCTGAGGACTTTCCGCGGGTTCCCGAAGACTTTCCTCGGGTTCCCGAGGACTTTCCACGGGTTCCTGAGGACTTTCCAGGTACTGGCCTAAGAGTCTGTTGGCGCTACTCCCGCCTAACTGACGCCCCTGCCCTGCGGTAGCTTCCTCCCCCTGTAAGGGGGGAAGCGTTCCCCTCCGCCGAAGAGAGACGGCCCGACGAAGTGCTAGACACGCCTCGCCGAGCCTGACCGAGCACAGGAGCTTGCCCTATGCCCAGCTTGCCGCAGTCTATCCCGCCCCCGCCCCCCATCGACCTCTCCCAGGTCACAGAGACCACGCGCCGAGCCTCTACGACGCGGTGGTCTCGATCCACTTCAACCCGACCCCGGAGGAGGTCGCCGAAGCCCGCCGGAAAGAAGAGTGGTTCCAGCGCTACGATCCCGACGAAGCCCGTGTCACGGTCGGATACCTCGCCGGCCGGTGGTTCGTCTACTGGCGACTCTGGGACGCCGAGGACAACTGCCCCGAGGATCAGGAATGGGAGATTCTCCGCGTCGAAGCGCAACCCTCCGCACCCTTCGGGGTCGAGTTCTACGAAGTATGAGCGGCTCATGGAACGCTCACGACCGATTGAACGCCCGGATGGCGGCCTGCAAAGGCAACTACAGCCCCCACCGCTACACCCTCCGCGTAGACGACGACCATGCCCGCTGGCGGTACCGTCTCGCCGCGTCCGGCTTCGGCATGCAGGTCCCCGACTTCTTCATCTTCTGTACCGAGTACGTGATCCGGCATCGCCGGGAGTTGAAGGAGGTCCGCCGAACCATCCGCCTGAAGGAAGCCGCGATGCGTCGCGAGAAGCGGCGCCGGCAGTTGGAAGACAAGAGAGAGCGGCGGGAGGCGCTCAAGCGATGGAGAGGGTAACCGTAGCCTCGTACACCGTCCGCGCCACGATGGAGCAGGCGACTCGCTGGAACCGGCAATCTACCGCTGATGGGCATAGGGCGGTCGGGACCTGGCTTGCAGAGGCGGTCGATACCTACATGAAGGTGCGGGCCCGGGCGGGCCGTCCGCTGCCGCTCGCCTGGCATCACGGGGTGCTCCCGCTGGTAGTCCTCTCGACCGGCGGGGAGCTGCGCAACGTCCGGGGGATGATCTCTCCACCCTTCGGGCACTTCCGGGGCTCGGGGGCCGGCCCCTGCCGCATCGCGGGGTGGACGCTCCTCTACCTGCCAACCGGCCGGATCATCGCCAGCGTCCGGACTTCAAAGCAGGCGAAGGAGCTGGCGGCCGAGCTGGCACCTGTCTACGTCCGGGATGAGGCTACCGCGCTCGGGATCGCCGAGCGGCATATGAGGGAGGCGATGTAGGGGCGGGAGGGATGTTGTAGAAGCCCAGGGGCCGGTTCCGAAAAGGGACCGGCCCGTTACTTTTAGTAGCATCTTGCTACCGATCTACCCATGTGTTACCGTTCTACTCATGGAAGAAAATCTCGCTAAGCTTTGTACCCTCGCCGAACGAATGACTTACTTGCTTGAGTTGCTCGTAAAACTTAAGCTAAAAGAAATGAGGGATCATCAATCTTCCTCAATCTCGGCTTCGTGTTCCCGATCATAGTTAGCGCATGCCTGCTCGCAGATTTTCGCAATTTCTTGGCGCAAATTACGATCGGCGTGCATAAAGTCGGTCAGGAAATCCACTAGTGGCATCCCAGGATAGTGCAGTTGGATGGTTTCGCGGGCCATTTCTCCTCGCTTGAAGTTGACCGTGCGGGCCCTTAACTTAGCGGGATCGGTTGGCTTCATTGACGGTTCCCTCCTTTTCTTCCTCCTAGCATAGCGTCTTACGCCGCCAGCAGATCCCCAACCCGTAACGGCTTCCGGCAGATTCCGGCCTTCATGGCGGGAGTCATCCTGATCGAGGAGTGCATCCAAGCGAAGTTGAACGCCCAGAAGTGCAGGGCGAGCGCGGCTTTCAAGTTCTCCCACTTCTTGGAAAAAGCATTCGTCAACCGGGTGAGCCGGCGGATGGACATCCGCATGTGCAGGTTCTGCCGTTCGACGTGGGAAGTGCAGACCATGGCCGGGTCGGGTGTTCCCGATACGAGAATCTTCTCGGCGCCTATTATCTTGGCGGGAGAGTACCGCCGGTTATCCTCGCTTGAATCCGCGCCGTACGTCTTCTTTAAGACCGCGAAGTCAACCCGCCCGCCAAGGTGCTCTTCCGTGGCCTGCGGGTAGGGTCCGAACCCGTCGACCGTCAGGCCGAACCGGCCCGCCGTGGCACCCGCGAGCTTGCCCATGAAGAGTCCGGTATCCTCGGCGGTACGGCGCCCCAGATGCCAGGAGAGGACGAGTTTCGAATGGCGCTCGAAACCCACGAAGGTGTAGGCATCGCCGACCTGGGGGTTCGTGATCCCCTGCTCGACTTTGGTCTTCTCCTTCATGCCCACGTAGCCCCAAATTTCGTCCGCTTGTACGTCCTTCACTTCTACCTTGCGGATGATCGTGGCCATGAGCCGCTCGGCCTTCTCGCCCGCAAACCGGAGGAGGCTGCAAATGGTGTCGCGGTGGACACCGGTCAAGCGCTGGGCGGAGCGGATCGAGCTTCCCTCCGTGAGCATGCCGAGCACCAGGGCGGCGCGCTCGGGATCGATCCGGAGGGAGCCCATGGGGCGGACGGGGAGGTCCGTCTGGGAGGCGCCGCACCCCTTGCAGCGCCAGCGCTGGAAGCCGCGATCCTTGCCCCAACGGATGAGCCGCCCGCCGCAGGAGCGGCAGACGGTCGGGGTGGGGGTTGCGGTCGGGGTTTCCATGGCGTGTGCTCTAACTGACAGCCATTGTACAGACAGTGGCTGTACTTGTCAACGGGAATCTCGGTTGAAATGTGCAGACGTTCGCTGTACACTGTCGGTATGCCTGAAAACATAAAGTCGGTTCGCCTCGACATGCGGATCTCCCAGGAAGACAAGGATCTGTTTCAACTGGCGGCCGACCAGGACGGCCGCACTATGTCCAATTGGATCAGGGACCGGCTGCTACGCGCGGCGCGGGCGGAGCTGGGCGAGAAAGGGACCGCCAAGGGGAAGGGCAAGCGCCCTTCCCCTTGACTGCCCCGAGGAGTATCAGGGACCGGGGCCAGCAGGGCCGCAACAGCTCCCTACGGTGCCCGATCCCCGCACACCTCCGGCCAAGTAGATACCTCATTTGGAGGTAACTCCTTGACGCAGTAGCCCTGTACGCTTACACTACGGAGTGTCAGCGTGGTTCTACCGCGCGGCAAGTGAGCCCCTCTCCCGGTCTGCCCTTGACAAGCGTTCCCGGGTTTGGGGCTCTCGGTTTATCTGGTCAACGGCGAGGTACGCCCCCGCTCCAATGCGCGTCTAACCTCCACAAGCTAAAGCTTCCCCTTCTTCTTTCGTTCTGTCAATCAGGATTTCTATCGCGCGCCCACTACACCAAATTTGGTGTTTGTCACCACATGTGGTGATTTCGAGCAGCGGGGTCAAATTTTGAGCATTATGTGCACGAACCCGCTCATCCCGTGCGAACAGCGCACCATCGGGACAGGCGTCGGGGATGGGATAGACCCCCGGCGGCCCTGGTATGGGGCCAAAGTGGAACCGAGGTTCTAGTCGGTTGTCTCTGCTCGGGTTTCCGACTCCGACCGATTCTTCATCCCAAGGGCGATCTCTAGGGGGAGAGTGGCTGGGGCGACCTGCGAGAAGATGGTTGCGCCGGGTCGCTCGTGATACTGCCTGTAGTCCGCAAGAGCGGAAAGCAACATGGACTCGTAATCAGCGCGCTGCCCGCTAGGGCTAGTGTTGATCATCATCCGCAAGAGATCACCAAGGGCATTCAGGTACTCCCAGCGCGCGTCGCCCACGCCCTTGGCACCCTCCTCGCTGAGTTTTCTTTCGTAGGCTGCGGATAGATCTTCAAAGCGGCGGATGGCGTTGGCGATTGGCTGGCGCAAGCGATCAATGGAGCGCATCCTCTCCGCGTCGCTAGGTCGAGCTGCCGCCCAGAGCACAACTCCAGCAAGCCAGATGAGACCGGCGAGCCATCCCCATTGATGAACTAGGGCTAGCACCTCGCGTCCCATGACGTTCTTCGTGAACTGGAATCGCTGCGCCCAATCCACAAGGAAGAGCAGCCACCCTCCGAAGGAGCGAGGCAGGGCGAGAGATTGGAGGGCGGGGCGCACCCGCCCCCAGGTTGGTATGCGTCGCCGTATCGGTGCAAGCATGGTGAGGGGATGATACTGCCCCCAGGACGCGGTACAATCCGCTCGTCGCCCCCGCCCCTCAACTTACGCTCCTGTACCACCAACAGACTCTTAGGCCAGTACCACTTTCCACGGGTTCCCGAAGACTTTCCATGGGTTCCTGAGGACTTTCCACGAGCTCCGGAGGACTTTCCACGAGCTCCGGAAGCTTCCAAAAGCCGTCCGGAAGCTTCCAGGAGCTGTCCGGAAGGGCCCAAACGGTGTCCGGGAGGTCTCAAACGGCATCCAGCCATCTCCAAACGCCGTCTGGAAGGTCTCGAACACCGTCCGGAGGACTTTCCGCAGCGTCCGGGAGCTTCCCAACCGCGTCCGGGAGGTCCCGAGCGGTGTCTGGAGACGTTCAGGGTCTTTGCGGCAGCGTGCAGGCCCAACGGGCCACCGTTCCCAAGCCCAGAGTATAGGCAGGGAGGTTGTACAACCTATAGGGGCAAGCCCCCTAGCCCGCATCCCTCCCCACCAGCTCCTCCAGCTTGCCGGTATCCCCGCGCTCCATCGCGAGCTCCGCCTCCAGGCTCTGGCGGTCGCGGTAGATCGTCGCCACGGCGACGATCTTCCCCTTCCTCCGGTAGGTGACCGTGGCGTCGTGCTTCGCGAGCGAGCCCGAGAGCCGGGCCTCGTCCCAGTCCTTGCCCGGACCGACGTGAGAGATCTGCACGTCGTAGTGCTGGCTCCAGAAGAAGGGGACGTCGGCGAAGCGCTGGCGGCGGCCGAGGAGGTTGGCGGCGGCGGTCTGGCCGTGGCGCTCGGCGAGCTCCCAGTGCTCGATCCGCACTGGCTCGCCCAGGTAGGCGTCCGGCCAGCGCGCGATGTCGCCGGCGGCGAAGATCCCCCGGACGCTCGTCTCCAGGTATTCGTCCACGATCACCCCATCCTCGACCCGGAGCCCCGCCGCCCGGGCGAGGTCGAGGTTCGGCCGCACCCCGATCCCCGCCACCACGAGGTCGGCGGGGAGGGTCTCGCCGCTGTCGAGGGTCACCGCGTGCTCGCCGATGGCAACCGCCTTTTGCTGCAGCTTGAAGGTGACCCCGTGCTCCTCGTGGAGAGAACGGATGAAGTCGCCGAGGTCCGGCCCGAGGACCTTGCCGAGCGGCCGCTCGTCGGGGGCGACGACGGTCACCTCGATCTTCCGGGCGCGGAGGGCGGCCGCGACCTCGAGGCCGACGAAGCTCGCCCCGAGGACCACCGCCCGCCGGCCCTCTCCGGCCTCTCCGGCTTCCGAAGCCGCGGCGATGATCGAGCGGCTGTCGGAGAGGGTTGCCAGGTAGTGGACGTGCGGCCGGTCGGCGCCGGGGATGTCGAGGCGGACGGGGCTCGTGCCGGTGGCCAGGAGGAGGGCGCCGTAGGGGAGCGCGGTGCCGTCCTCCAGGGTGACCGTCCGGCCTTGGGGGTCGATCGCCGTCACCCGGGTGCCCAGGCGCAGCTCGATCCGCTGCTCGGCGTAGAACTCCTGCGAACGCAGCGGTATCCACTCCTCGGGCGCGCTGCCCGCCAGGTAGTCCTTGGAGATGTTGGGGCGGTCGTAGGGGAGCGAACGGTCGCGGCCGAGGAGGGTGATGGGACCGCCGTAGCCGAGGTGCCGCAGCCGCTCGGCGGCGGCGTTGCCCGCCGCCCCGGCGCCGACGATGACGACCGAGGAGGGGCCCGTGCTCCCCGGCATCGTGCTCCCCGCGGGGAGCGGAGGGGGAAGCGGGGCGGGAGCCGGGAGCTTGCCGCGGACGAAGATGCGGTCCCCCTGGCGCTCGACCCGGTAGCAGGCGACCGGGTTCAGGGCCGGTGCGCCGAGCGCCTCGCCGGTCCGCAGGCTGAAGCAGGCGTGGTGCCAGGGGCAGCGCACGGTGTCGCCGACCACCAGCCCGAGCGCGAGCGGCCCGCCGTAGTGAGTGCAGGTGGCGCCGATGGCGAAATCCTCCCCGCCGCGGCGGACGAGGAGCACCGCCTCGCCGTCCACCTGCCCCGCGACCTGGCCGCCCTCGGGAAGCTCTGCCGCGCCGACGCCCGCCTTCAGATCCGGCCCCTGGGTTTCCTGCTCGCCGCTCATCCGGTCTCCTCCCCTTTTCAGTCGTCTTTATCGGATCTTCATCATCCTACGAGAGGCGGGGACGTACAATGGCCGCCATGTTGCCGGCTCTCCTGTACCTTCTCCTGCCCTTCCTCGCCGCCCCTCCCGCTCCTTCGAGCGTCGCTCCCGTCCCGCTCTTTTCTCCCGCCGTCACCGCTCCGGTCGCCCCGGTTCCGGGCCCGCGCCAGGTGGATCTGGCGATCGAGATCCACGACTCCAAAGGCGGGGTGCCGAGCCAGCCGCCGGCCGCCGCCGATCTGACGGTGCTCGAAAACGGCGAGCCGCGCCGGGTGGTGTCGATCGAGCGGCTCGGCCAGACCCCCTGGCGCTTCGTCGTCTACGTCGACCGGGTGCTCGCCAGCTCCCGTACGCTGCGGAGCTCCATGGGTGCCCTCTCCGCCCACAGCGCCGAGCTCGCCGCCCTGGGCACGGTCGAGGTGGTGGTCGCCGAGCCGGAGCCGTCGACGATCCTCCCCGCCACCCGCGATCCCTACGCCATCGAGGAGACCCTGGCCCGGCTCGCCTACGCCGGCCAGGGGCTGGACGGCCTGCGGGCGGTGCGCCGGCGCTTCCGCGACGAGGCGGCTGGAGGGGCGGAAGGGGCGGCCGCTCCCGCCGCGGGCGGCACCCCGGCCGGGGTGGCCGAAGAGGCGGCGGAGGAGGAGGTCCGGCTCGTCCGCCGGCAGACGGACAACCTCGCCTCCTGGCTCGCCGTCACCCCCGAGGCGGACCGCCCGCGCGCTCTCCTCTACGTGGCGGACGGCTGGGACCGCGATCCGCGCGAGTACTACCGTTCGCACCCCAAGGCGAGCGCCGCCAACCCCCCTGGTATTGCGGGTAGTGCGGCCGGTAGTGCGGCCGATCCGCTCGCCCCCTTCACCCTGGAGGCCGACACCCCGGCCCTGGCGCGGACGGCGGCGGCGCTCGGCTGGACCGTCCTGCCGCTCGCCGTCGGCGACGCTGCGCTGCCCAACCTGCGGCGTCCTCTCCAGACCGGGCCGCATGGGGGGGCCGCCGTCACCCTCCCCGAGCACGACCGCGACCGCGAGCTCGAAAAGGCGCTCGAACAGAAGGAGCGGGAGAGGGAGAGCGGCCTCCTGCTCCACCCTCTCGATCCGCTCAAGGAGATCGCCCAGGCGAGCGGCGGGGAGCTCCTGGAGACCCCGCTCGCGCTCTCCGACGCCATCGCCCGCCTGCGCGGCCGCTTCCTCCTGCGCTACGAGGCGCCGCCGGCGACCGACGGCCAGGCGCGGACGGTCGTCGTCCGTTCGGCCGCGCCCGGTCTCTCCCTCCACACCCGGACCCTGGCGGCGGCCGGCCTCCCGGCCGAGGTGGCCGCACTCCGCGCCCGGCGGCTCCTGGCCGGAGAGGAGGGACGGGGCGACCTTCCCTTGAGCGCCGACCTGCGGATGATGGACGGCGGTCCGACCGGACGGCAGGCCGAGCTGGAGGTCCGCCTGGCCCCCTCGGCCCTGCCCGCGGGCTCGCTGCCGCCCGGCGCCGTCCTCCGCCTGACCGCCGCGGCGCCCGAGGGGACGATCGGCGAGCGGCTCGTCCAGCGGTCGCTGGGCGCCGGCGAGGCGATCGGGAGCGAGCCGTGGACCTACCGGGTCACCCTGCCGCTGCCGGAGGGCGCCGACCGGGTGGCGGTGGTGGTCGACCTGCCGGCCTCCGGCCTCTGGGGGGCCGAGCTGGCGGCGGTGGTCACCGGCGAAGCGGGGGCCGAGGAAGCGCCCGGGGCATCGGCGGGATCGTCGACATCGGCGGGATCGGCGGCATCGGCGACATCGCCCGCCATCCCGGCCCCGGAGGTGGTGCGTTTCCTCCAGCCCGGCCGCGAGCCGCTCCTCGGCCGGGTGAAGGTGGCGGCGCGGGTGACCGGCGCCGAGGTAACGCGCCTGCTCTTCCGGCTCGACGGCCGCGAGGTGGCGACCCGCAAGACCGCCCCCTGGGAGGTGGAGATCAACCTCGGCCGCGCCGCAAGGCCGCACACGCTGGAGGTGCTCGCCTACTCCGCCGCCGGGGCCGAGCTCGGCCACGACTCGCTCCGCCTCAACCGGCCCGGCGAGCGGCCGGGCGGCGCCCACGTCCGCATCGTGCAGCCGGCCTCGGGGAAGGCCGGGGGCTGGGTGGACGTCGAGGCCGAGGTGCGGGCCCCCGCCGAGCGGCGGATCGAGCGGGTGGAGTTCTTCTGGAACGAGGAGCTGGCGGCGACCCTCTATCAACCCCCCTACCGCCGGCGGGTCCTCGTGCCGCCGGGCCGGCCCGGCTACCTGCGGGTGGCGGCGCGCCTCGACGACGGCACCACCGCCGAGGACGCGGTGCCGATGAACACCGCCGGTCCCAGCGAGCGGGTGGACGTCCAGCTGGTGCAGCTCTTCGTCGTCGTCACCGACCGCGCGGGCAAACCGGTCAAGGGGCTCGCCCGCGAGGACTTCCGGGTCCGCGAGGACGGCCGCGAGCAGACCCTCTCGAGCTTCGACGACGCGAGCGAGTTCCCGATCACCGTCGGGCTCGCCGTCGACACCTCGGCGAGCATGTTCGTCAAGCTCCCCGGGGTGGTCAAGGCGGCGCAGTCGCTGGTCAAGAGCGGCCTCACCCGGCGCGACAGCGCCCTCCTGGTCGGTTTCGACGAGCACCCACGGCTGGTGATGCAACCGACCCGCGACCGCTCAGCCGTCGCCGCCGCCATGGACACCCTGCGGCCCGACGGCGGCACCGGTCTTTGGGGGGCGGTCGATTTCTCGATCTCCCAGCTCCAGGCGGTCTCCGGCCGCCGGGCCCTGATCGTCTACTCGGACGGCATCGAGGAGGAGGAGGATGTCTCTTTCTCGACCTGCCTGCGCCGGGCCCGCGACAGCGGCATCCCGGTCTACCTCATCTTCACCAACGCCGCGGCGGCGCACGAGGGGCGGCTCCTCGGCCGGCTCTACACCGGCCGCCTGGAGCGCCTGGCCGCCGCGGCCGGCGGCAAGCTCTACTTCGTCGAGCCCGACCAGGACCTGGCCCTCGTCTACAACGAGATCCTCGCCGAGCTGCGCAGCCAGTACGTGCTCACCTACTACCCGCGCCAGGGCGGCGGCGACGCTTTCCGCGAGGTCAAGGTCGACGTCAAGAAGAGCGGCCTCAAGGCGCGGACGATCAGCGGCTATTATCCGGAGTTCTGAGCCGGGAGCTCCGGGAAGGCCAGGTTGGATCCGAGGACGGGCGACTGGCTGCGCGGAGCGCCCGAAGGCGCCCGCCCGCAGGAATCCAACCGGCGACGGAGTATCCTGAAAGTCGAAAAGGAGGGAGCCATGGCCGACTGTACGCACCTGGATCAGATCCACGACGTGAGCCCGAACAGCGACGGTTGCGAGGAGTGCCTGAAGATGGGGGACACCTGGGTCCACCTGCGGCTCTGCCTCACCTGCGGCCACGTCGGCTGCTGCGACTCGTCGAAGAACAAGCACGCAACCAAGCACTTCCACCAGAGCCGCCATCCGATCATCCAGTCGATCGAGCCGGGCGACGACTGGGCGTGGTGCTATGTGGACGAGGTGTTCCTGGAGGCGGAGGGGTAGGCGGAGTCGCCGCAGGGGGTGCTCTTTACCGATTCTGGAATCGCGCTTTCTGCGAACCCGAGTGAGAGGGGAGCGTCGGTGCTCGGGGGCCGAGCTACGCGCTACGCGGTCCCCGGCTCGGCGATCTTCGGCCGCCACCGGGAGGAGGCCTTGCGCAACTCGGCAATCTCCTTCCAGTAGCCTTCGAGCGCCTCCCGGCCTGTGTTGGTCAAGCGAATCATGGTGTAGGGCTTCTTGGCGATGAACCGCTTCTCGATCCCGACCAACCCCGCACCCTCCAGCTTGGCGAGATGGGACGAGAGGTTCCCCTTGGTAAGGCCGGTAATCCGCTGCAGAAAGAGGAAGTCGGCGCTCTGGCAGGCCAAGAGGGCCGAGAGGATAGCGAGCCGGGTCGGCTCGTGGATCAAGCGGTCCAGGTTCGCGAGCTGCTCGAAAGGTGTGGAGCTCATTGCCCTCCCTCCACCGTCTCCGCGCTCTCGAGCTCGGCCGACGGGACCTCAGCGTGGCCCAGGACCGCGACGAGCTGCCGGTGATCGAGCAGGCCGACGATAGCGCAGGCAGTGCCACAGACGATCAAACTTATGTCCCGGTTCCCCACCAGTGGTGGAAGGAAGGGTTGGAATGTCGCAATCGCCAGAAGGCTGACGCCTAAGGCCAAACGATCCAACTGCGGCCTGTAGAGCCCCATTACGATCCAAGCCAGCCCGAACTGGGCATAGTTATTCGCCCCCTGCTGGAAGCGCAGGAGATCGCTGATCACAGCAGTCAGCAGGAGTAGCGGCAAGAACGTGACATGAGCGCGTTTCTGCGTGACTATACCGAACCTTTCGCGATAGTAATTTTTCATGATGAACATCACAGGAATGAACCCGTATACCAAGACGAGATCCGCCAGAGCAGAGATGTAGAAAACCCAGTCGAGGAGCCAGTTAGGTGGGATGAGCCCGGAATGTCTCATCACGCCGTGTGACTTTAGGCTGAGGTCATGCAGGTAGTCCCCATATCTGGCGTCGCCGTTCGAAAGCCCGTACATCAAGACCGCCAACCCCGTCCACAAGGTCCGAAAACCCCTGAGGTCGTTGAAATTGCGCGTGACGAAGCGGATCCGCTCGAGATCTTTTTCTGGATCGTTCCGGGTGGCTGATAGAAGACTAGTTTGCATCGCAAACCAATTCTAGGGAGCCGGGTCTCGGATGTCAACTGCCTGCGCGCGTGCGGCTGGCCGAGGGGGGAACGGAGCCGGGAGCCTTGCGGCCCTCGCCGCCAGCCCCTGGTGAGCGTCGCGAGAAGCGGCAGGGGATGATCCGGCGCCAGGCGACCATGCCGCTCGCGCGGGGGACGGTCTTCCTGGCAAGCTCGCCGGGCGGCTCTAGCACGAGCCGAAAGCCGGAGGCGTCCGCAGGGAAGACCGACAGCGGCGAAAATGGGGGCGTCACCCTTACCGCGGTGCGCGGTAGGGCGCCTGCGTCGAATCTCCTAGGAAGCCAACGAGACGCTTCACCCCTTCCGCGAAACGGCCGGGCTCGGGGAGGAGCGAGAGGACGAGGAAGTCCTCGCTTGGGAAGTCGAAGAAGTAGCCGGGGTGGACGAGAACCCCGGCGCGTTCGAGGAGGAGGAGGGCGAGCTCCTCGTCGGGCAGGGGGTGGGAGACGCGGAGGACGGCCGACCATCCCCCTTCGGGAGCCAGGAGCTCGACGTTCCCGCTCCCGGCCAGGGCCGTTCGGAGGGCATCGAGGTTGGCGCGGAGCCGGCCGCGGAGGACGGCCTGGAGGCGCGGCATCAGCTCCAGGATCCCGGGGAGGGCGCGCTGGACCGGGGTCGCGAGCGAGAGATAGCTGTCGGCCACCAGCTCCAGGGTATCGACCGCCCGCCGGCGCAGAGCGGCCGGGCCGCCGACCCGGATCCAGCCCAGTTTTAAGGAGGGCAGGCCGGCGCTCTTCGACAGCCCACCCAGGGAGAAGGCGAGGGCCTCGTCACCCGCCGCGGCCGGGCCGGCGCGGCGGGTTCCGGGCTCGGGATCGGCGAGCGCGTAGTCGGCGAAGACCTCGTCCGAGACCAGGGGCAGGTCGCGGGCGGCACAGAGCGTCGCCAGGGCGTCCTGCTCCTCGACGCTCTGAAACCGTCCGAGCGGGTTTCCCGGATGGATGACGGCGAGGAGCCGGGTGCGCGGGGAGAGGTTGAATTCGACCAGCTCCGGGTCGAGCCCGAAGCGCCGCTCGGGCGAGAGGGGGAAGTGGCGGAGGACGAGCGAATCCAGGGCCGCCAGGCTGTCGAGGAGCGGGTAGGAGGGGGCGGCGGTCAGGAGCTCGTCGCCGGGGTCGGCGAAGAGCTTGAAGAGGTAGGAGTAGGACTCGCTGGTCGAGGCGGTGAGGACGAGATCGTCCGGGCTCACCGGGTCCCCAGAGGTCGAGAGGGCGGCGGCGAGCGCCTCTCGCGCTTCGAGGAGGCCGCGCGGGTGCGGCTGATAGTCGGAGGTCGCGCCGCGGCAGAGGAGCTCTGCCAGCTCGGCTTCCGGATAGGGGAGTCCTACCCGGGTCGGGTTTGTCTCCGTGAGGTCGATCGTTTCGAGCTTGCCGCCCGAGCGCTCGTCGCTCGCCCGCTTCTCGATGGCGAGAGTCCAGCGGTTCTGCGCTGCCTCCCAGGGCAGGCGGCGGGAGAGGCGGAGGCGGCGGGCGGGCATGGGGGAGAGTGTATGCCCGGCCCGATCGGCCTGGTGCCGAATCCCGAGCCGTCGAGGTCGGTCAGGCGCCTCAGCTCCGGCAATTCCGGCTCGGCCATCCCCGACCTACTGCCACGCCACCTGCGCCGGGGCGCTCGGGGAGGTGAGGGCAATCCCCTGGCGGACCTTGCCGCCGGGCACCTCGACCCGCACCTGCCAGGCTCCGGGGGGCAGGTCGTCGAGCTCGAGCCGGCCGTCGCCGATCTCCAGGTTCTGCATGAGGAAGCCGAAGCGGAGCGAACGGTAGGGGAGGCCGTCGGCGCCGGTGATCTGGAGGCCGGCTCTCCCGGGCTTGCCCACCAGCTCGGGGACGAGGATCGTGAGCCGGGTGCGGTCGGGGAGGTCGACCGCCGGCCGCGGGCCGGGGACGTCGACCGCCACCGTGGCGGTGGCGGTGTTGCCGGCGGCGACCAGGAGGAGCCAATGACCGGTGGGAGCCTCGGAGATCCGCACCCGGCCGCCGTCGCTCACCGGGTAGTTGCCGGCGAGGAGGACCCGGCCGGCCGGATCGAGGAGGGCCGCGGAGACCGTGGGCGGCGGGTTCCCGGTCGCGTCGCGGACGGTGAAACGGAGCCCCATGGCGGGAGTCATGGAGAGCTTGACGTCCTCCACCCCGCCGCCGGCAGCGAGGTGGACCGGCGCCTCGGCCGGCGCGTAGCCGTCCTTCCTCGCCACGACCCGGTAGTCCCCCTCGGCCCCACCCTCCACGACGAAGCCGCCGTCGGAGCCGGTCTGCACCCCGCCCAGCAGCCCGGCAATGCCCGATCCGTCCGGCTGGACCGGCTCCAGGGCGATCGTGGCCTCGGCGATGGGGCTTAAGTCGTCCGCGTCGACGACCTTGCCGCGCACCTCCGCGGCGGGGAGGTCGATCTCCACCTCGCGGTTGGCGGTGATTTCCAGGGACTCCTTGTGCAGCTGGCCGGCCGTGAAGCTCCTCACCGTGAGCTCGTAGGTCCCCGGCTGCAGCCCGTCGATCCGGAAGGCGCCCTGGGTATCGCTGCGCCCCGACCCGTGCGTCTCGACGTCGGTCCCCTGAGCGCCGACGAAGGCGCCGGGGAGCGGTTGACCGGCGCGGAGGAGGCGCCCGGAAAGCGTGAAGCCCGAGGGGAACTCGAGGTCGAGCCGCACCTCGGGGACGCCCGGCGGGAGCTGAACCTGGCCGCGCGCCGCGCGTCCGAGCAGCCCCACCATGGCGGTAACCGTCCATTCGCCGGGCGAGAGATCGCCGATCCGGTACTCTCCCCTGGGGTCGGCCTCGATCCCCAGGCTGCTCGCCGGCCTCTCGTCGGCCCGGTAGGCGAGCACCCTCACCTGGGCGAGCTGCTCCGGGGAGAGGCCGAGAATGCGGCCAGCCACGGCGCCGCCGCTCCCCAGCCGCAACTCGACGTCGCGGAGCGGAGCGTCGGCGAGCCGCACCTCCTGGGAGACCGTGGCGAAACCCTGGAGCTGGGCGGAGAGCCGATAGGCGCCGCCGCGGAGGCCGGGAAAGTGGAAGGAGCCGTCGTCGCCGCTCGCCGTCTCGTGAGGCAGGGAGTCGCCGGCCGAGAGGGCGACGCGGGCCCCGCCCAGGGGCGCTCCGGCGGCGTCCACCACCCGGCCGGCGATCTCGAGTCCGGGACCGAGCTTGAAGTCGAGCCGGTTTTCCCCCGGACGCACGGCGAGGTCGCGGACCGTGGGTACCGCGCCCGGGAGTTCGGCGGTGAACGACTGGGGACCCGGAGGAACCGCGTCGAGGGTATAGGCGCCGTCGCCGTCGGTGCGCGTCGAGACACCCGAGGAGCTGACGAAGCTGCGGCCGTGTGCGGCGAGGCTCACCTGGGCGTCGGCGGCGGGGGTGCCGTCCGGTCCGAGGACCCGGCCGGCCACGGTCGAGCCGCGGCGGAGGACGACCCGGAGGTCGTCCCGGCTCTGGCCGGGCGCGATCTCGATGGGGAGGCTGGCGGGCAGGAAGCCCGCCGCCCGAACGGAGACGGTGAGCTTGCCGGTGGGGGCGTCGCGCAGCTCAAAATGGCCGTCGTCATCCGCCGTCACCGACGGAAACGCCGTCGACGGCGAGGTCATCAGCAGGGTGAGGGTGATCTCCCCCCGGGTGCCGATCCGCGCCGCGGGGACGGGGGCGCCAGCGTCGTCGACGACGAAGCCGGCGAGCCGCGAGGCGGGGGAGAGAGCGATCCGCAGGGGCTCGGCGAGGGGCGGTTTCACCTCGGTCACGGTGCGGGAGGCGAAGCCGTCCCGCTCGACTCGGAGCACGAAAGTCGGGCCACGGGACAGGCCGGTCACGACGAAGCGGCCGTCCGCCCCCGTGCTCGCCTCGCCGCGCTCCTGGCGGATGCCGCCGCGCTCGAGGAGGGTCTCCTGGGTCTGGACGTGGACGGCCGCCTCGGCGACCGGGCGGCCCTCGCGGTCGAGGACGATGCCGGCGATAGAGATGCCACGCCCGAGGGCGATGGCGCCGAGGTCGAAGTCTTTTTCGCCGGCCGGGATCGCGACCTGGCGCCGCGAGGCGAGGGCGAAGCCGGGGGCCTGCACGGCGAGGTCGAACTTCCCTGGCAGGAGGCCCTCGACGGCGAACTGTCCGGCGGCATCGGACCGCGTGAAATAGCGATCCGCGCCCGGGCCGCGCAACGGGTCGGCGCCGGCCGCGGCGATCTGGAACACCGCGGCGGCGACCGGCTGCCCGGCCCCGTCGACCACCCGGCCGCGGACGGTTCGCCCCCGCCTAAGGGTGAGCCGCAGGCCGGAGCGCACGGCCCGGGGCCTCAGCTCGGCGAGAGTTATCTTGGTAGGGGCGAAACCGCGGAGGGTGGCGGTGACCTCGTAGGGCTGGGCCGGGGCGAGCGGTCGCAGGGTGAAACGGCCCTCCAATCCGCTCCGCGCCCGGGCCTTCGGCGCCGTCAAGTCGAAGAGAGGGCCCGGCACAGCGGCGTTGACTAAGGCGCCCGAGAGCGGCTTTCCCGCCGCGTCGACCACCACCCCCTCGGCCACCGCGGCCGGTTCCAGGGCGAAGGTCGGACCGTGGAGAGCCCGTTCGCCGCGGGCCGGGGGGAGGGCGGTGAGCTCTGCCGGCAGGTGCCCGGGCGCCGCCGCGGCCAGCGCGGTCTTCCCTTCGCCCGCCGGGAGGATCGCATAGCCGCCCCGGGCGTCGGTGCGCACCCAGGTGGTCCGGTCCCGCGGGGACCAGACCAGCGCTCCGGCCAGGGGCTGACGGTCGAGACGGTCGACGACCTGCCCGGACATCCGCTCGGGCAGCCGGGGCAGCAGGATGGCGAGGGGAGCCGCGGGGTCCGCCCCGGGCGGGGCCTCCGGCGGGAGTATTGCGGCGGTGGCGCGGCGGCCGTCGGCGGTCCAGGCGACCGGCCGGACCTTCTTGGCAGTGGCGAAGATCGTGGCCCGGCCGCCTTCGTCGGTCTGGGCGGCGGCGGGGAGATCCTGCCCGGCAGCCACGAGGGCTCCGGCCACCGGGCTGCCGTCCGCTCCACGGACGAGGACGGTCCGCGGTAGGGCCGGAGAGAGCCTCAGGAGGACCTTCTCCTCGCCCGACTCGATCTCGGTCACCGGGTAGCCCGGGGCGCTGGCGCGGATCTTCAGCCGCTCGCCCCGCACCCGCGGGAGCCGCAGCCTGCCCTCCGGCCCGGTCTCCCCGCGCCGGATCGCCCGGTGCCAGGAATCGGTCGACTCTGGGGAGGTCGACGACTGCGCCACGACCCGGGCCGCGGGGACGGGTCGCCCCTGGCCGTCGACCACTCGGATCTCCACCCCGGCGTCCTCAGCGATCGCGGTGGTGAAGGGGGGCAGGTCCTCGGTCTCGACCAAGGGGACGAGGTCGAGCTCGAACGGCACGGCGCCGGCCGCCTCGACCCGCACCGTCCACATGCCGGCGTCGGGCACCGCGAAGGTGAAGGCGCCGGCGGCGTCGCTCGCCGCCTTCTGGGTCGGCTCCGGGGCCGGCCCACCCCCACCGGCGATCCCCAGCCGCTGTCCCTCGAAAGCGGAAGCCAGGGGGGAAAGCGTGACCCGCGCTCCGGCGAGCGGCATGCCGTGCGCGTCGCCCACCCAGCCGGTGATGGGGATGGGGGCGGCGAGGCAGGGAGAGGCGAGGGAGAGGGCGAGGCAGACGCCGAAGCAGAGCCGGGACATGCGATCCTCCATGTTGCGTGAAAGCTTATAGGAAACTGCCGGTTTCAGGAAAACGCCTGCCCTGTCTACGATCGGGTCCCGAGCCGGATCTCGGCCGGCTTTATCTGTCTTAGAATGCAGTCTGATCGTGCCGACGAAGCCGCCGATTCCTCAGATCCCCGCTCCCGCGCGGACGCTCGCGCCTCACGTCGCCCAGGTCCTGGGACGGCCGGCTGTGCCGTCGGGGAGCGGCAACCGTTCTCAACCGGGCTCGGTCCAGGCAAAACCGCAGAGTGGAGCCACCGGAACTCGCCTCCCGGCGGCGCACGTTCAGGCGGCGCTCGCGACGACCGTGCAGCCGAGGGCCGACCGGCGTCAGCCCGTCGCGCGACCGGATATGGGAGAATAAAGGCCCGATCGTTCAAGGAGAGACCTCGAATGCAGAGAATCTACAAGCTGACCCTCGCAGCGGCCCTGCTGCTCGCCGCCGCCTTCGCCCTCCCCGCCGCCGCCAATGCCGCCGATGCCGCCAACCTGCCGATTGACAAGGACGCCCAGGGGGTCGCCATCCACGGCTACGACGCCGTGGCCTACTTCACCGCCGGCAAGCCGGTCGCGGGGAAGACCGAATTCCACACCAGGTGGCAGGGCGCCGAGTGGCGCTTCGCGAGCGCCGAGGACCGCGACCTGTTCGTCAAGGAGCCGGAGAAGTACGCCCCCCAGTACGGCGGCCACTGCGCCTACGGCATGGCCTTGGGCCACCTCGCCCCCAGCGACCCCAGGGCCTGGAAGGTCGTCGACGGCAAGCTCTATCTGAACTTCAACAAGGACGTCCAGAGCCAGTGGCAGAAGGACACCGCCGGGTTCATCCCCAAGGCGGACAAGAACTGGGCCGACCAGGCTCCGAAGCAGTAGGTATCGGCTCGTTGGGCTCGGCCAGACGCAGCAGCTCCTGTACACCCGACCTGCTGCCCCACCCTCTGCGCCGGGGCGCTTAGGGTAAGCCTTGGGCTAGACTGGAGGTATGCAAAGGCTGATCTGCCCGAAGTGCAGCGGCGGCATGGAAGAGGGCTTCCTGGCGGACAATACCTATGGCGGACTTCTCCCCGGCCAGTGGGTCCAGGGCGAGCCCAAAAAGAGCTTTTGGGGCGGGATCACGGTACGAGGCAAGGTGAAGATCCAGATCGCGACCTACCGATGCACCGGGTGCGGGTATCTGGAGTCCTACGCGAGGTAAAGCCCCTCGCCGCGGAAAAGAGATGAAAGCACCGGCCCTCCTCCTCGTCACCCTCCTCTCGGCGTCCGCTGCCGTCCCGATCGCCGCCGCTGTTCCGCCCGATCTCGCCGAATCGGCTCGGCAGATCGAGCGCTTCGTGTCCACCCGGGGCGAGGAGAGCGAGAGCGCCCGGCTCAAGCGTTTCTTCGACCTCTATTGGGCCACCCGGATGCGGGAGTTCCCCGATCTTGCCACCTACGTGGGCTACCCGGGTTTAGGCGACCGCTGGCCCGACCGCTCGCCCGAGACCTTCGCCCTGATTCACCGCATCGCCCGCCTGGAGCTGGCGGCGCTCTCCTCGATCGACCGCTCGCGGCTCCCCGCGGCAGCGGCGGCAGCGGGGGCAGCGGCGGCGTCAGCAGAGGTCGACTACGACCTCGCCCGCCGGCGGCTGGAGATGCAGGTCGAAGGGGAGCGGTTCCACGCCCTGGAGCCGTTCCGTCACGAGCTCCTGCTGATCGACCCGCTCGGCGGCATCGACCAGGATCTGCTGGATCTCCTCTCCTACATGCCGGCCCGGACCGCCGAGGACTACGAGACCATGCTGGCGCGCCTGCGCGGGTTTCCTCAGGCGGTGGACCAGGTCCTGGCGCGGCTCGCAGAGGGGCTGGCGGCGGGGATCACGCCGCCGCGGGTGACTCTCCGCGGCGTGCCCGCCCGGGTAGAAAGCCTGCTTCCCGGCGCTGGCGATCCCGGGAAGAGCCCCGTCCTGGCACACTTCGAGAAGCTTCCCGAGACGATCCCCGCGGCGGAGCGGGAACGGCTCCACCGGGAGGCTCTCCGGGTCTTCACGGAGCAGGTGGCGCCGGCCCTCCGCCGGCTCCACGACTACCTTGTCCACACCTACCTGCCCGGCGCCCGCGAGACGATCGCCATGAGCGACCTGCCGGACGGCGGGGCCTGGTACGCCTACCAGCTGCGGATCCATACGACCACCGATCTGACGCCTGGGCAGATCCACCAGCTCGGCCTCGCCGAGGTCCGCCGCATCCGCCAGGAGATGGACGCGCTCATCGTCGCCACCGGCTTTGAGGGGAGCTTCGCGGACTTCTGCCGGTTCCTCCGCACCGACCCGCGTTTCTTCTACGAACGCCCCGAGGACCTGGTCGCGAGCTACCGCGACCTCACGAAGCGGATCGATCCCGAGCTCGTCAAGCTCTTCGGCCGGCTGCCCCGGCTCCCCTACGGCGTCAAGGCCATGGAGGAGGGGGCCGCGAAATCGGCGCCCGCCGCCTACTACGACGCCGGATCGCTCGCCGCCGGCCAGCCGGGCTGGTTCCTCGTCAACACGTACGATTTGAAGTCCCGTCCCAAGTGGGAGATGGAGGCGCTCGCCCTCCACGAGTCGGTGCCGGGGCACCACATGATGTACGCCCTCACCGAGGAGCTGGGAGAGCTGCCCGAGTGGCGCCGGCAGGACGTCTACCCTGCCTTTTCCGAAGGCTGGGGGCTCTACGCAGAAAGCCTGGGGAGCGAGATCGGCCTCTACCGGGACCCCTACTCTCGATTCGGCCGGCTCACCAATGAGGTCTTCCGGGCGATCCGCCTGGTGGTCGACACCGGCCTCCACGCCATGGGGTGGACGCGCCAGCAGGCGATCGACTACTACGAGGCCAATTCCGCCAAGACCGCGCACGACATCGAGGTCGAGGTCGACCGCATCATCGTCCAACCGGGGACGGTGCCCTGCTACAAGCTCGGCGAATTGAAGCTCCGGGAGCTGCGCACCTTCGCCGAGCGGGAGTTGGGGCCGAGATTCGACATCCGTGCCTTCCACGACCATCTCCTGGCCCATGGCCAGCTGCCCCTCGACCTGCTGGAGAAGAGCGTCAAGGCGTGGGTCGCCGAGAAGAAGACAGCCGGCGGATCTCGGTATTGGAAGGATCTCATGGACCCGCCGGAAAGATTCGATCCGTAAGCGTCGCCGACGCGCACGCGGTATAATCCCCCTGTTCCTGTCTACCCGTTGTGTCTTTCATGCCGTACCGGCAGGCTCTGCCGGCACTGCCTCAGGAGGGAGTCGCGTGAAAAAAGCGCTTTGGGGATTTCTGTTGGTTCTTCTCGCCGGCTCCTCGGCGGGCGCGGATTGGCTCGTCCTCAAGGACGGCAGCCGGATCCAGACCCGCGGCCAGGCCGTCGTCGTGGACGGCGAGGTGGGGTACTTCGACCTGGCCGGTCAGATCCACCGCTTCCGGGACGTCGACCTGGACATCAACGCGACGAAGCTGACGAACATCGCGGCCCGGAGGAAGCGGGCGCCCGGAGAGGAGCATTTCGTGATCGACGACCAGCAGGTGGGTCACTTCGATCCGGCGCTGGCCGCGGCGATCCGGGAATACAGCGAGGCGAAGGACGAGAACGGACGCGAGAGGGCCTTCAACCACTTCGTCAACGCCGCGGAGCGGGTCGGCGGAGAGATCGGGAAGGATATGCACTGTCAGGACAAGTACCCCGACGACTGGGGAGCCCAGGCGCTCTGCAGAGTGGGCAAGGCCCCTCCCCGGGGGGTGGTGAGCGGTGGCGCGGGGAAGAGCTCCGGCCGGGATACCCAGCAGCTCGAGGAAGCGTCACGGGCTCTCCGCTGCCGGCAGCTCTATCCGCATGATCAATTCAACTATGAGGTCTGCGTGGAGGCCCGGCAGTAGCTTCCTGCCGGGGCGGCTGACCGGCCGCCGAAACATCCCAGTTCCCGCGGCGGCCGGACATGGGAGAATGGCCGCGGGGCGAGGGAGAGCCCTCGCCCGCGGCTACCCTTTCTTCTTCGCCAACCGCTCGACCAGCTCCCGCAGCACGGTTTGGGTTTCTGCCCGCCACCAGCTCTGGGCGGTGCTCTGGAGCTCCGCCTCGACCTCGTCGAAGAGGGCGACCAGGTCGGCGCGGGCCTCCTGCCGGGTGAGGGCCATGGCTTCCGGCGGGAGGGCGAGGAGCGCCTGGCACCACTCGACCGCCCGCTCCACCGCCCGCTCGGCTGGGGCCAGCTCGTCGACGAGGCCGACCCGCTCCGCCTCACGGGGCGCGAGCAGAAGCCCGGTCGTGGCCAGACGCTCCGCCTGGCGGGGGCCGACCTGGCGTTTCAGGGCGGCGAAGATCACCGGCGGCAGTTGCAGGCCGACCCGGACCTCGTTGAGGCCGACCTTGAAATCGCCCTCGGCCATCACCCGCCAGTCGCAGTAGAGCGCCAGCACGGTGCCGCCCGCCGGGGCGTGGCCGGTGATCGCCACGGCGATGGGGATCGGCGACGCGCCGAGGGCATGGAGGAGGGCGTAGAAATCACGCCAGGCGGCGGCCATGACCGTCCGGTCGAGGGTGAGGAGGTGGGGTACGTCGAGGCCGGCCGAGAACATGCCGGGTGCCCCCGAGAGGACCAGTGCCCGGGCTCCAGTGCCCGGGGCGGCCGTCACCGCCTCCCGGAGGGCGGCGATCAGGTCCGGGGAGAGGGCGTTGGCGGGTGGCCGGTCGAGCCGCAGCTCGCGGACGGTGCCGTGGTCGGTGATGGCGATCAAGTGGGGTATCGAGAGGGTGGTCATCGGCGTCTCCTCCCAGCTCCTGCTGCCGAGCCGGGCCGGTATCTTACGGCAGCTCCGAGCCGCGGAGGTCTGGAAGCCACTTTGACGCAAGGCCCCGTCAAAGTCGAATCTGGCATCGCGAAGGCTCCTGTCGTAGGGGCACCCCCTGTGGGTGCCCTGGGAGGGAGGGCTCCAAGCCAATCGCGAAGGCTCCTATCGTAGGGGCACCCCCCTGTGGGTGCCCTGGGAGGGAGGGCGGCCACTTTGACGAGCGCTGCTTGCCCTCCCCATCCCCATGGGGGACAATGACGGTCGCCTCTCCGATCGCCAGCGATGCTCGACACCCTCCCCCAGCAGAAGAGCCTCCCGCACAGCGAGGAGTCGGAGCGCGCCGTCCTCGGCGCGGTGCTCCTCGATCCGCAGATCCTGCCCACGATCACCGGGCGGCTCAAGGCGGAGGACTTCTACCTGGAGCGCCACCAGACCCTCTATGGCGCCATGGTCCAGCTCCAGGAGGCGCGGGAGCCGATCGACATCCGGACCCTCCAGGCGAAGCTCGAGCAGCAGAACCGGTTCGAGGGGATCGGCGGCATCGCGTACCTCGCGAGCCTCGACCTCGACCTGCCCGACCTCGGGCGGGTCGACGCCTATGTCGAGATCGTCAAGGAACGGTCGATCCGGCGCCGGCTGATCACCGCCTCGGGCCAGATCATCCGCGAATGCCTGGACGGCGGCCTGGCGGCCCAGGAGGCCCTCGCCCATGCCGAGCGGGAGATCCTCGGGCTGGGCGAGGAGGCGATCCAGCGCGGCTTCGTCCAACTCGCGACCGTCCTCCACACCACCCTGGAGGAGCTCGAGGAGCGCCCCGGGGCGACCCTCATCGGGGTGCCCTCCGGCTTCGTGGACCTCGACCGCATCACCCATGGCCTCAATCGCGGGAACCTGATCATCATCGCCGGCCGTCCCGGCATGGGGAAGACCAGCCTCGCCTTGAACATCGCCCAGAACGTGGCGATCCGCGAGAAGAAGGGGGTGGGGATCTTCTCGCTGGAGATGAGCCAGCAGGAGCTCGCTCTCCGCGTCCTCTGCGGGGAGGCCGAGGTGCCGTTCAACCGCCTGCGGGCCGGGACCCTGTCGCAGAAGCAGTGGAGCAGCGTCGTCCAGACCGTCCGCAACACCTCGGACGCGCCGCTCTTCATCGACGACTCGCCCAACCCCACGCTCCTCGAGGTCGCCTCCAAGTGCCGGCGCCTCAAGGCCGAGCGCGGCCTCGCCCTGGTCATTCTCGACTATCTCCAGCTGATGCAGGCGGGCGGGCGCTACGAGAACCGCAACCTGGAGATCGCCGCCATCAGCCGGGGCTTGAAACAGCTCGCCAAGGAGCTCGAGCTCCCGGTGATCGCCCTCTCCCAGCTCTCCCGCCAGCCGGAGCGGCGGGGGAGCGACCATCGGCCACAGCTGGCGGACCTGAGAGAGAGCGGAAGCATCGAGCAGGACGCCGACATGGTCGCCTTCATCTACCGGGATGAGGTGTACAACCACGACCAGGAGGACAACAAGGGAATGGCCGAGCTGATCATCGCCAAGCACCGCAATGGCGAGACCGGCACCATCCCCCTCGTGTTCCAGGGGGAGATCACCCGCTTTAGAAGCGCCGCGCGCAATGACGAGCCCAGTGGACCGCCGCCCTTCTGAGGTCCTCGCTCCTCCCGGCCCAGAGCCTGGAGAGGTGCGGGAAACGGCCGCGGCGGTCGACGATCTCGCCGCTGCCCTGCGGCCGGCCTGGGTTGACGTCGACTTGGACGCCCTGACCGGAAATCTCCGTGCCATCAGGCGGCGGGCGCCGGGGATGCGGGTGCTCGCCGTGGTCAAGGCCGACGGCTATGGGCACGGCGCGGTGGGGGTCTCGCATGCCCTGGAGGCCGAGGGAGTCGACTGGCTGGGGGTGGCGCTCCTCGAAGAGGGGGCGGAGCTGCGGCGGGCGGGCCTCCAGCTCCCCATCCTCGTCCTCGGCACGGCGCGGCCGGCGAAGATGAGCCTCTACCGGCACTACCGGCTCACCCCCACGGTCTCCTCGCTCGAGGAGCTCGGCCTCTGGCGCGAGTGGGCGGCCTCCCTCGGCGAGCCGCAGCCCATCCACCTCAAGGTCGACACCGGGATGAGCCGGCTGGGGGTTGCCCTCGACGAGGTGCCGGAGGCCCTGGCGGCGCTCCGCGCTCACCCGCGGCTCCGCCTTGCCGGCCTCCTCTCCCACTTCGCCGAGGCCGATGACCTGGCGAGCCCGCGAAACGCCGACCAGGAGGCCCGCTTCCGCGCCGTCCTCGACCTGCTGACCGAGACGGAGCGCAACGGCATCGAGATCCACATGGCGAACAGCGCCGCCTCCCTCCATCACCCGGGAAGCCGCTTCACCCTCGGCCGGCTGGGGATCGCCCTCTACGGCATCGACCCGGCAGGCCGGGCGGCGGAGGGGCTGACGCCCGTGATGTCGGTTCTGGCCCGGATCGTCCAGGTGCGGGACGTCCCGGCTGGCACCCCGCTCTCCTACGGCGGCCGGACGGTCACCCGGCGGCGGAGCCGGATCGCCGTCGTCCCGGTGGGCTACGCCGACGGCTACGCCTGGCGGCTGACCGGAAAGGCCGAGGCGCTGCTCCGCGGCCACCGGGTGCCGATCGCCGGCTCGGTGACCATGGACATGACTCTCCTGGACGTCACCGAGACCGGCGGCGAGGTGGGGGAGGAGGTCGTCCTTCTCGGCCGGCAAGGGGCAGACGAGATCCCCGCCGCCGAGCTCGCCCGTCTCGCCGGGACGATCTCCTGGGAGGTCCTCTGCCACCTCGGCCTCCGCCTGCCGCGCCGTTATCTCCACGCCGGGCGGGTCGAAGAGATGACGACCCGGTTTTCGCGATAAAGTAGAAGGCTCGGATCGCGGCGCGACCGCGGGCGTTACGACAGGGAGGGGACAAGCCCCTCCCGTGCGCTTTCCGGGAAGAAGATTCACAACTGTATTGTTCCTGGGAGAAGCATCACCAGGAGCATCCGAGGAGAGGGCGGAACGTTTGAGCTCGATACCGAACCCCGAGGTCGGGACCCTGCCACCGCGGCCGCAGGCCCGGGCGCCGCGCGCCCTGCCGCGGTCCGTCGACGGTTTCTTCAACCAGCTCGGCCGCTTCTTCCTCCTCCTCGGCAGGCTCTTCGCCTGGACCCCCCGCCCCCCCTACGACTTCCGCGAGCTGCTGCGCCAGATGGTGCGGGTGGGCTTCGACTCCATCCCGGTCGTCTTCCTGACCGCCATGTTCACCGGCATGGTCATGGCGCTCGAGACCTTCACTACACTGCGCCGCTTCAACGCCGAGAACTTCGTCGGTTCGTTGGTCGCCCTTTCCATGGTGCGCGAGCTGTCGTCGGTCCTCTCCGCGCTCATCGTCGCCGGCCGCGTCGGCTCGGCCATGGGGGCGGAGCTCGGCACCATGCGGGTGACCGAGCAGATCGACGCCCTGGAGGTCATGGCGACCGACCCCATCCACTACCTGGTGGTGCCGCGGGTGTGGGCGACGACGATCATGATGCCCCTCCTCGTCATCATGGCCGACGGGGTCGGCATCTTCGGCGGCTATCTCGTGTCGGTGGTGCTGATGGGAGCCAATCCGGTCTCCTACATGGAAAACACCTACCGGTTCATGGAAGTGCACGACGTGGCGGCCGGCCTCATCAAGGCGGCGGTGTTCGGCTTCCTCCTCTCGACCGTCGGCTGCCAGCAGGGCTTCTACACGACCGGCGGCGCCGAGGGGGTGGGCAAGGCGACGACCAGCGCCGTGGTGCTCGGTTCGGTCGCCATCCTGATCGCCGACTTCTTCCTCTCCAAGCTGCTCTTCTGACCACTATGGCCGAACCGACAGCCAAGATCAGCCTGCGCGGCTTAAAGAAGTCGTTCGGCCCCAAGGTGGTCCTCGACGGTCTCGACCTCGACATCCAGGAGGGCGAGTCGATGGTCATCATCGGCGGCTCGGGGACCGGCAAGAGCGTGCTTTTAAAGCACATCATCGGCCTCTTGAAGCCGGACGCCGGGACGGTCGTCGTCGACGGGGTGGCGATCGAGACCCTCGGCAACCGGGAGATCACCGAGTTTCGGCGCCGCTTCGGCATGGCCTTCCAGGAGGGCGCCCTCTTCGACTCGATGACGGTGGGGGAGAACGTCGGCTTCCCGTTGAAGCGCCTCACCGAGAAGAGCCCGGCGGAGATCCGGCAGCGGGTCGAGGAGTGCCTCGCCATGGTGCGCCTCGAAGGGGTGATGGACCGTGCCCCCTCGGAGCTCTCGGGCGGCATGCGGCGCCGGGTGGGCTTCGCCCGCGCCATCGCCCAGCAGCCCGAGATCCTCCTCTTCGACGAGCCGACGACGGGCCTCGATCCGATCACCACGGCGCAGATCAACGAGGTGATCAAGGAGCTCAACGACCACCTTAAAACGACGACGGTGACGATCACGCACGACATGGAAGGGGCCTACACGGTCGGCGACCGGATCGCCATGCTGTACCAGGGTAAGATTATCGCCGACGCGCCGCCGGACGAGTTCCGGCAGCTCTCCGACCCGCGGGTCCAGCAGTTCCTCCATGGTCAGGCTCATGGGCCGCTGACGGACGGAGACGAGGAAACCAAGAGCAGGGTAAAAGCGAACCGATAGGCGCCCGCGAGCGGCGCAGGAGCGGACATGTCACAAGCAGTCAAGGTCGGGATCTTCGCCACGATCTGCCTGGTCATCCTGGCGGTCCTGATCTGGAAAATCGACGATATCAACCCGTTCCAGAAGAAGGGGCGGCGGATCGATGCGATCTTCGACACCGTGGCGGGCTTGGACGATAAGGCCGCGGTGCGCGTCGCGGGCGTCCGCATCGGGCAGGTGGACGGGATCACCCTGGCGGGGGGCGAGCGGGCGCGGGTCAGCATGCTGCTTCAGAAGGACATCCGCCTGACCCAGGGCACCCGGGCGCGGATCTCGAACCTCGGTCTCCTGGGCGACAAGTACGTCGAGCTCGTCCCCGGCCCGATGTCGGCGCCGCTCCTCGCCAGCAACGCGATCCTCCCCGGCGAGGCGCCGGTCTCCTTCGACCAGGCGATCGCCAAGATCGACAAGATCGGCGACTCGATCCAGGGCATCACCGGGCAGCTGAACGCCGGCCCGGGCGGCGGCAGCATCCAGCGCCTGCTCGACAGCCTGGAGGCGACCTCGAATGAGATCGGTGCACTGGTCAAGGAAAATCGGCTCAACGTCGCCGCGACGACGGCCAACTTCAACCAGATTTCGGCGAGCCTCGCCCGCGAGCTGCCCCGCCTGGCCGGCGAGATGGAGCGCACGGTCGGCCAGATCTCGCTCCTGGTGCAGGACAATCGGGGCGACGTCAAGGGGAGCCTGTCGAACATCCGCGAGCTCACCTCGCACCTTCAGACCTCGGTCGACAACCTGAACCGGATCACCGGCACGATCGCCTCGGGCGAGGGGACGGTGGGCAAGCTGGTCAACAAGGACGAGGCCTACAACAAGGTGGTCTCGACTCTGGACAGCATCAAGGGCGGTGTCGACACGGTGAGCAACACCTTAGGGGCGCTCCAGAAGTTCCGCTTCGACCTCGATCTGAACTCCTATGCCTTGAAGAAGGACTCGCAGAGCAACTTCTTCCTCGACATCGATCCGCAGAGCGGCAGGCGGCTCTACCGGGCGGGGATCAGCAGCACCCCGGAGGGGTCGACGAAGACCAAGACCCAGGTCATTACGACGACCCTCCCCGACGGCAGCAAGCAGACCGAGACGATCCAGAACGTGTCGACCGAGGACTCCAAGGTGGTCACCGCGCTCTTCGGCTACCGCGCACCCTCCGACCTGCGGCTCTGGGCGGGCTTGGTCGAGGGCACGGGTGGGGTCGCGGCCGAGTACCCCTGGAAGCGGACCAACCTCCAGTTCAAGCTCGACGCCTTCGACTTCAACCGTCCGGACAACAAGCGGGCCCACCTGCGCTTCACGACCCGCTGGCAGTTCAACCAGAATCTCTATCTCTTAGGCGGCTACGACGATCCGCTGGAGCGTAAGTCGCTCTTCATCGGCGGCGGCATCCGCTGGAACGACGACAACATCAAGTACCTGCTGGGGGCGGTCCCGAAGTTCTAGATCTCCCACCTCGCCCCCTCTGGAGGTGAGGCCCCCTAAAGCCTCGATCGCTCAGTGAGCGACCAACTCCGGGAACCCTGAGGCGAGCGGCCGCAGGAGCGCCAGCGCTGCTCCCTGGTCCCCATCCGCCGCCGCGGCCTGGGCGCGGGCGAGGGTGGCACTCACCGGGTCGGTTCCGGGCGGGCGCCAGGCGGCCGGCTCGGGGACGCTGCGTGGGCGGCTGAGGCGGCGGGCGAGGGCTGCGATGCGCGGGTCGTCCGGGCGGGTCGCCTGCGCCGCCTCTGCCGCCAGGAGGGCGTGCCCGCGGTCTCCCAGAGCCAGGAGGTCGCGGGCCGCCCAGTACTCCGGCACCCCTACCTCTTTGTCGTCGATCGTGAAGTCGCGGTCCGACCCGAGGAGTGGGTCGAGGGTCCGCAGGGAGTCCGCGGCCCGGCCCTGCTCGGCGAGATCGACCCCGGCCGCGAAACGCCTGGCACCCTCCAGGAGCTCCGGGCGGAAGGCGCGCCCCTGCCCGATCGCCACCAGCCGGCTGCCAAGCGACGGCGGCTCGGGCCCGAGGACAGCATCCCAGCCGAGTTGGTCGAGGAGAGCGTAGCGGGCGGTAGCGGCGGAGAGGCCGAGGGCGACCGCGATCCCCAGCAGCACGGCGAGAGCGGGGCGGACGGCGGCGGTCAGGCGGCCGCGGACGAGATCGGCGGCGAGCACCGGACCGGCGAGCCACAGGGCGAGGGCGAGGGGCAGCCGCTGGCGGGCCGAGGCGTAGAGCGCTACCTGGACGGCGAAGCTGAGGGCCGCGATCACCAGCGGGCCGGCGAGCTGGCGCCGGCGTTCCGGGCTGGCGAGGGCGAGCCAGGGGAGGGCCAGGAGGGGGAGGAAGAAGCCCCAGGGGAGCCGGGGGCGGAGGCGGCGGTCGAGCTGCTCGGCGATCTCCAGATCCTGCCCCTCGTAGGGGGAGAGCGCGAGTGCCGCCTTATGGCCGAACCGGGCGAGGGCCCGCTCCGGCCAGGCGCGCAACGACTCGAAGGCGAGCTCCGTCCAGTAGCGGTTGGAGATCGAGGGTGTGACCGGACGGCCGCTGCCGCCGATCGCGCTCGCCGCGATCCGGCGGTAGGCGACGTGGCCGTAGTCGTAAGCTTCGCCATGGGCCCGCTCCAGGGCGACGACCGCCTGCGGTGCGAAACGGGTGAGCCCGGTCGCCCCCGGGCCATTTCCCTCGTAGAAGACCGCCCCGGGGTTCATGATCGTCGGCACCCCGGTCGCCCGGGCGCGGGAGACGAGGAGCGGGATCACGAGGGCGGCCGGAACGAGGAGGGTGATTCCAGTGAGGGCCAGCCCGCGCCGGCGGAGCGGCCCACCGACCCCCATCCAGAGTGCCCAGACCGGGACCAGCAGAAGATGCTGCGGCCGCGCCAGCCCCGCCGCCGCCAGGCAGGCTGCAGCGCCCGCTGCGGCGAGGAGAGCCGAGCGCCCCTCCGGCCTCGCGCGGACGGCGAGGCCGAGGAGCACGGCGACGGCGAGCGCCGCGAGCACGAGACTTTCCGGCTCGTGAATGCCGCAGTAGATGAGGAACGGCCGATAGCAGGCGACCCCCAGGCCGGCGGCGAGCCCCCAGCCGGCGCCCGCCAGGAGGGCGACCGAGAGCGCCACGGCGGCGGCGGTGACCCCGTGGAGGAGGCACTGGAAGACGAGGATGGCGCGGTAGCCCGCGGGGGCCAAGGCGCGGGTCAGGGCCAGGTAGAGAGGGCTGTAGTCGAGGAGCCGCTCGGACTGCTCGGCGGGCGGGGCAGCGGCGGCTTCGAGGTACTTGGGGAAGATCGCCGTCGGCCGGGTCGCTCCGGCCACGAGGAAGGCGAAAACGAGAGCTGCCGCCAGGGCAACCAGTGCGACCTCGACAGCGCGGCTCCGGGACATCCGGGTATCTTACCGGTCCGGAAGATGTCTTAGCGCTTGCAGGAGGATAGAAAGTTCCCCTTGCCCGTCCGGCGCGCAACTCATAGTATGGAGACCGTCCCATGGACATGGAGAGAGACTCGGAGGTCTTCCTGCGCGCCTTCCACGCCCGCTATCCGGGCGCCACGGCGCGGACCATGCGTGCCGGACGCACCGAGGCGGGCCTCTCCTCGTACGAGATTCTGGCCCAGGTCGTACCGCCCTCTCCCGATCCGGTGACCGTCGTCGACCTCGCCTGTGGCGACGGCTACCTGCTGGAGCTGCTGGCCGACCGCCTCCCCGGGGCGCGGCTCGTCGGCATCGACATGAGCGGGGAGGAGCTCGCTGCAGCCCGCGAGCGCCTCGGTCCGGATCGGGCTGAGTTGCTCCTCGAACGGGCGCAGCTCCTGCCGCTCCCCAGCGGCTCGGTCGACTATCTTCTCTGTCACATGGCTCTGATGCTGATGGATTCGGTCGAGGAGGTCGTGCGGGAGATTCGGCGAGTCTTGAAGCCTGGAGGGGTGTTCTGCGCGGTGGTCGGCGGTGGCGATCCGCCGGGAGGTGCCTACGCCGACTTCGTCGCCGTCCTCAGGGAGACCCTCGAGCGGCGGCCGGAGGCGCCGCTCGCCCTGGGGGACCCGCGCACCCTATCTGCCGAGGGTCTCCGCGCCCTCTTCGATCCGCCCGCCGGCATCCCCGGCATCGCCGGCCGTGCCGGGGCGGTCGAGGTGGACGAGGTCGTGCTCCACCTGGACGGCCCCGCGGAGCAGGTCCAGCAGTTCCTGACCGCCACCTACTGGTCGTCCCTGCTCTCGGAGGAGGAGTGGCGGGAGGTCGACCGCGAGGTCTCGGCCCGCCTCGCCGCCCTCTGCCGGGAGGACGGCACCGTGCCCTGCCCCCTGGGCCTCCGCCGGCTGTGGTACGAGAGCCGGGGCTGACCCGTCAGCGCACCCCCCACTCCCAGAGCCCGAAGGCGGTCTAGTGATGAATGCGGTTGCGAATCCGCCAGGTCTCTAACAGCTGCTCTTCCATGCTCGGGGCCGCGCTCACATCGAAGCGTCCTCGACGATCTCCCAGGTCTTCCCGCGGTGCCGGAGGACGAGGAGGGTCAGTCCCTCGGCCGTCTTCTTGTCCGGCTGGCCGGGATAGGCGAGCTTCCAGCGCGCGGCGACCGAGGCGCCGGGAACCTGGCACGGCGGGCCGTCGCTCGCTCGGAAGAGGCGCGTCTCGACGACGTCGAGGCTCAGGGTTCCCATCGCCTTCCTGTCGGGGTAGCGCTTGCGGTAGCGCGCGAGCACCTGCTGCCGGCCGCGGGTGAGGCCGGTAGGGGAGAGGAAGGCGGCATCCTCGGCGTAGACCGCGGTGAACGCTTCGAGGTCACCGCGGTTCCAGGCCGCCGACTGGGTGGCGAGGAGGGCGCGGACGGCGTCCTCCGCCTCCTGCGCGCAGCCCGCCGGCTCGGTGGCGCCGTCCGCGGAGAGAAGGGGGCCGGCGAGAAGCGCCAGCGCCAGGGTCGTGACGGCGAGGGTCGGAGCTCGTCTCATGGGAGGGACATGCTACTTCAGAACCCAACCGACCCGCCAAGAGACCGAGTGCGCGAGCGCCGCGAAATATTGCCGACCCGGCCAGGATACAGAGCTGTCCTCCGCTGAGGACGAACCGTTCAGGTCCTTCCAGCGCGTCGCTGGGAATAAAATCGGGTATCCCTCTTGCACTTTGGCAAGATAACGTCAAGAAAGGAGGAGTCATGCGAGGTTCCTGGAGTGCCATTCCCCTGGCTCTCGCCGTAGGGGGCGCGAGCGGGCCTCCGGTCGGCCCGGCCCGGGAGCACCGGTGATGGGCGTTCCCCGGGCTCCATTCATCCTCGCTCTCTTCCTCTGTTTGGGATTCGCCGGTGCCGTCTCGAGCGCCCCGCCGCCCCCAGCGCCTCCGAAGCCGGCAGTTCCGGCGGCACCGGCGGCATCGGCATTCCCGGTGGGTCCGGCCGTACCGATCGTACCGACACTGCCGGCAACGGAAGCCAGGGACGCCGCGGAGGCGGCGAAGGCAGCTGCGAAGCCGAAGCCTGTGGCCGCCCTCCTGCCGCCCGAGTTCGGCGAGCGGATCGACGTCCGGGCGGTGGATGTCGAGGTCGTCGTCACCGATGCCAAGGGGCAGCGCGTCCGGGGCCTCACGGTCGCCGACTTCAAGCTGCTCGTCGACGGCCACGAGGAGCGGATCGACTCCTTCGCCGAGGTGAAGGAGGGGCAGACCGCCCCCCCCACCCCCACCCCGGAACCGGCGGTGAGGGCCGCTCTGCCTGGCGGCGTCGCCGCTGGAGGGCGGGTCGGCACGAGCTACCTGGTCTTCCTCGACGACGCCTTCTGCCTGGCCAACCAGCGCAACGCGGTCCTCGCCACGCTCCGGAGCGATCTCGCTCTCCTCGGTCCGGGAGACCGGATGGCAGTGGTGGCTTTCGACGGCCGCGCCCTGACCGTGCTCTCCGGCTGGACGGCGGAGGTCGCTGCCCTGGAAAAGGCCCTCGCGGCGGCCGCCGGGCGGAAGGCCTACGGGGACGCCATCGTCGCCGGCCGTCGCGCCGACCGCCGCGCGCAGGCGACCGCCGCCGAGGACCTGGACGAGAGCGCGGACCTCCTTGGAGCCAACGGCTGGGACCTCGAGGAGATCCGAGCCCTCGGGCAGCACGCAGGCGGCATCGGGCGAGCGGCGGTAGCCGCCGCCGACGCCCTGCGCGGCCTGCCACTGCCGGCCGGCCGGCGGGTGATGATGCTCCTCGCCGGGGGCTGGCCCTGGGACGGCGACCCCCGGACTCTACGGCCGCTGACGACGGCGGCCAATCTCCTGGGCTATACCCTTTACCCGGTCAACGTCCCCGGCTCCGACCCCCTGTCCGAGATCGTCGATGTCGATACGGAGGGAGGGGACGGGGTGACCACCTGGCAACAGCTCTCGGAGTTCGCCTTGCAGTCGCTCGCCCGGGCGACCGGGGGAGTGGCCGCGCTCAACCGGGACCACGCTTTTCGCCAGGTGGTCGAGGATGCCCGCTCGTTCTACTGGCTGGGGTTCTCGCCGATCTGGAAGGCGGACGACCGGCCGCACTCGATCCGGATCGAGGTGCGCCGGCCGGGGCTCACCGCCCGCGGCCGGAGCCGCTTCTACGACCTCTCGCATGCCACGAGCGCCGTGATGACGGCGGAGAGCATCCTCTCCGTGGGCGGCGACCCGGCGCGGAAGCGGCTGGGGGTCACCGCTGGAACGACGAAGCTGATCGACGAAACGACGATGGAGCTGCCGCTGGTCTTCGCGGTCCCCGCCGAAACCCTGATCCAACTGCCCCAGGGGGCGACCGGGTATCCGGTCGAGGGGAACCTCTCGATCGCCTCCATGGACTCCGGGGGAGGGCGCGGAGTGCTCCCGGGCCGGGCCCTCCGTGTCACCCTGCCGGCGGCGCCCCACCCGGGGGTCGTCGTCCGCTTCCACTCGGTCCTCAAGCTGAGCCGTACCCGGCAGCGCCTGGTCTTCACGGTGAACGGGGCGGACGGCGACCCGGTCTGGAACGAGCTCGAGGTGAAACCCTGATGCGCGTTCCGCGGGCTCCGCTCACCCTCGCTCTCCTCTTCCTCTCGCTGGGGCTCGGGGGCATTGCCTTCGGCGGTCCGCCTGGAGCGCCGGCAGCGCCGGTGGTACCGGCCGTGCCGGCCTTCCCGGTGGGACCGGTTGCACCGGTGGCGCCGACCGTCTCGGCAACGGAGGCCACCGACGCCGCGGAGGCGGCGAAGGCAGCGGCGAAGCCGAAGCCTCCGGCGGTCCCCCTGCCGCCCGAGTTCGGCGAGCGGATCGACGTCCGGGCGGTGGACGTCGAGGTCGTCGTCATCGACGCCAAAGGGCAGCGCGTCCACGGTCTCACGGCCGCGGACTTCAAGTTGCTCGTCGACGGTCGCGAGGAGCGCATCGACTACTTCGCCGAGGTGTCGGAGGGGCAAGCCGCTCCGCCCCCCGCCGCCACGCCCGCTCCGCCCGCCGGGGTCGTCAGCGTTACTCTGCCGTCTCCCGTGAGTGTCCCCGCGGGGGGCCGGGTGGGCACGAGCTACCTGGTTTTCGTCGACGACCTCTTCCCGACCTCCGTCCAGCGCAACGCGACGCTGTCCACAATGGAGCGCGACCTCGCCCTGCTCGGCCCAGGCGACCGCATGGCGGTTGTGGCGTTCGACGGCCGCGGCCTGACCGTGCTCTCCGGCTGGACCGGGGACGTCGCCGCCCTGCTAAAGGCTTTCGCCCTGGCCGCCAAGCGGAAGGCCAGGGGCATCCATCTCCTTGCCGACCGCCACGGCGACCGCCGGTCGGATGCGATCGACGTCCAAGACGTCTACGACGACGTGGACCTCCTGGGCGTGAACGCCTATGGGGAGCTCCCCGAGATCAACAAGCAGGCGAGCGGCATCACGCGGGCGGTGACCGCCGCCGCGGACGCCCTTCGCGGCATGCCGCTCCCGGCGGGGCGGCGGGTGATGATGGTCCTCGCCGGGGGCTGGCCATGGCAAGGCGACGTCCCGGCCCTGCAGCCGTTGACGAAGACGGCGAATCTCCTGGGCTATACCCTCTACCCCGTCAACGTCCAGGGCTTCGATCCCCTGGCCGTGGCGGCCGATGCCGAGGTCGCGTCGACCTCGATTTCGGCGAAGGCGGATAACAACTACTCGCCTCCTATCGCATCCTATTGGCAGCAGTCCTCGGAGTTGGCCCTGAAGTGGCTCGCCCATGCGACCGGGGGAGTGGTCGCGCTCAACCGCGACCATGCACTGCGCCAGGTAGTGGAGGATACCCGCTCGTACTACTGGCTGGGCTTCTCGCCGATCTGGAAGGCGGACGACCGGCCGCACACGATCCGGATGGAGGTGCGCCGGCCGGGGCTCACCGCCCGCGCCCGGAGCCGGTTCTTCGATCTCTCCCATGCCACCAGCGCCGTGATGACGGCGGAGAGCATCCTCTCCCTGGGCGGCGATCCGGCGCAGAAGCGGCTGGTGGTCACCGTGGGGAAACCGGAGCCGCTCGACCGCGGGACGATGGAGCTGCCGCTGACCTTTGCGATCCCCGTCGAGGCCTTGACCCGGCTGTCCCAGTCGGCGAGCGGGTATCCGGTCGAGGGGAACCTCTCGATCGCCTCCCTGAATGCCGGCGGAGGGCGCGCGGCGCTCCCCGGCCGAGCCCTCCGCGTCACCCTGCCGGCGGCGCCCCGGCCAGGGGTCTTCGTCCGCTTCCATTCGGTCCTCCGGTTGAGCCGGATCCGGCAGCGCCTGGTCTTCACGGTGTCGGGGGTGGACGGCGCCCCGGTCTGGAACGATCTCGAGGTCAAACCCTGAAGCGGGAGGCGGGCGGGAATCCGGGGGGAGCCGGCGTGGTTGGGAGAAGGGGGTAATACCCCCGCATGATAGAACCTCGTTGGGAGGAATCACGATGACACGTAAAAACGCCAGGCGGCTCCCGGCCGCCGGCTTATCTCTTCTGCTCGGCCTCGCTCTCGCCGCGGCGGCCGCCGGTCCCACCCTCGCCCAGGCGCCGCGGGCGGGGACCAAGCTCGACGACGCGCCCACCTTCGGCGAGCGGATCGACGTACGGGTGGTGAACGTCGAGGTGGTGGTGACCGACAAGAGCGGCAACCGGGTGACCGGTCTGCCACCCGGCGACTTTCGTCTCAAGGTGGACGGCAGGGAGGTGCCGATCGAGTTCTTCAGCGAGGTGCGGGGCGGCGACGCCATCGCCCCCGGCCCCTCGGAGGGGCCGCCGGTGGCGGGCCTGCCGAGCCTGGCGCCGGGGAGCCCGGTGGGAACGAGCTATCTGGTTTTCGTCGACGACTACTTCTCGGTCGGTCCCCGGCGCGATGAGGTGCTTACCAAGCTCAAGGACGATCTTGCCCGACTCCAGCCGGAGGACCGGATGGCGATCGTCGCCTACGACGGCCGCAAGCTCGCCATGCTGGCGAGCTGGACCTCGGACCAGGCGGCCCTCGCCCGGGCTTTGAAAGAGGCCTTGAAACGGCCGGCCCACGGCTTAGAGCGGGTGGCCGAGCTTCACAGCTTCGACTCCAGCCGCCGCCTGCGCCCGGTCGATTTCGAATCCTCCGGGCGGCGGTTCCTCGACAACCGCCTGGACGTCGAGGAGCTGGTCTATGCCCGCCGGCTGACCGACCAGGTCGGAAAGTCGGTCGACGCCGCGGTCTCGACGCTGCGGAGCTTCGCCTCGCCGCCGGGCCGCAAGGTGATGCTGCTTCTGGATGGCGGCTGGCCCTTCTCGGCCGGCGACTACGTGACCAACAATGGCAACCGGGCGGTCCTCGAACGCGAGGTGCCGACCGGCGACGTGCTGCTGCGGCCGCTCGCCGACACCGCGAACCTCCTGGGGTATACGGTCTATCCAGTCGATGTCCCCGGGCTCGACTCGCTGACCGTCGACGCCTCCCAGGGTGGGCCGGCGCCCACCGCCACTTTCCCCGTCCGCCAACAGGAGATCTACGCCGCCCTGGACTTCGTGGCCCAGGCGACCGGCGGCCAGGCGCTCCGCGCCGGGCAGCGGACAGAGGCGCTCGCCAAGGCCGCCGCGGACACCCGCTCCTACTACTGGCTGGGCTTCTCCCCGGCCCACAAGGGCGACGATCAGCACCACAACGTGCAGGTCGAGGTGCGGCGGCCCGGTCTCAAGGTGCGATCGCGGAGCGGCTACGTCGACCTCTCGAAGGCCGGCGAGGGGGCGATGATGGTCGAGAGCGCCATGCTCTTCGGGAGCCCCGCGGGCACGCAGTCGCTGCCTGTCGAGGTGGGGGCCGCCACCCGCTCGGGGCGCCGGGAGATCGAGGTGCCGCTCAAGATCGCCCTCCCGGTCGCCGCCATGACGGTGGTGCCGATCGAGGGCAAGTACCGGACAGAGCTCGAGATCCGGGCGGCCGCCGTGGACGAGGATGGCAATCGGTCGGACATCCCGGTGGTGCCGATCAAGCTCGCCTTCGAGAAACCGCCTGAGGCGGGCAAGTACGTTCCTTACAACCTCACGCTCAAGCTGCGCAAGACGCGCCAGCACCTGGTGATCGCCCTCTTCGACCCTTTTGGGGGCAGGATTCTGACCGCGGAGGCGGACGTCAACCCGCCGAAATGACCCGCAGCCTATAATCGGACCGACGACAATGGGGGAGGGCCGCTTCCGGCTCCTTTCCTTGAGAATTTCATGAAGATGGGGACCGCCATGCAGCAGCCGAAACGACTTCTTCTAACCCTGGGCCTCGCCTGCCTCCTGCCGGGAGCGGGCTACGCCGCCCAGACTCCGGACCTGTCGGCCGCCGCCAAGGCCCACGCCGCCGCTGCCGCCGCCAAGCCGGCGGTGAAGAAACCGGCCGCCACCCCGGGCCAGGGGCCGGCCGCCGAGTTCGCCGACACCGAGGTCGTCGACGTCTCCGTCGTCAACGTCGACGTCTACGTCACCGACAAATCGGGCAAGCGGGTCCCCGGCCTCACCAAGGGCGACTTCGAGATGTTCGAGGACAACAAGCCGGTCGCCATCACCAACTTCTATTCGGTCGAGGGGGGGAAGGCCCAGGGGGCGGACGCGCCCCAGGCGGCACCGGCGGCTCCCGGGGCGCCCCTGCCCCCCGGCGTGGCGGCGGTGGCCCCGGTGCCCGAGGACCAGCGGCTGCGGCTGATCGTCTACATCGACAACTACAACCTCCACCCGTTCAACCGCAACAAGGTGATGCGCGACCTCCGCGTCTTCCTGCGCGATCACGTCACGCGGGAGGACCGGGTGATGCTCGTGACCTACGACCGAGAGCTCCACGTACGGCGGCCGTTCACGAGCGACCCGGACGTCATCGCCGGCGCCTTGACCGAGCTCGAGACGGTGACCGGCAATGCCGTCCACTTCGACTCCGACCGCCGGGACGTCCTCGACCGCATCTCCCAGGCGCAGTCCTACCAGGAGGCGGAGAACTTCGTCCACATCTACTGCGAGTCGCTCTTCAACGACCTCTCGTTCACGATCGACGCGATGAAGAAGATCGTCGACTCGTTCGCCGGCCTGCCGGGCAGGAAGGCCATCCTCTACATCTCGGACGGCATCCCCATGATCGCCGGGCAGGACGTCTACTATGCCCTGGCCGACAAGTACCCCAACCAGTCGGGGAGCTTGAACGAGTCGATCGAGTTCGACGCCTCGCGCCGCTACGACGAGCTGACCTCGTCCGCCAATGCCAACCGGGTCACCTTCTACACGATCGACGCCGGCGGTCTGCGCACCTATGCCTCGACGACCGCGGAGAACCACGGCACGGGGGCCGGCCAGAGCGTCTACGTCGACACCGTCGACTCGCAGAACCTCCAGGGTCCGCTCCAGATGCTGGCCGAGAAGACCGGCGGGAGAGCGGTGCTCAACACCAACAACGTGGGGCCGGACCTGAACCGGATCGCGACCGACTTCCAGACCTTCTACTCGCTGGGCTATACCCCGAACCACCTGGGCGACGGCCGCTACCACAAGATCACCGTCAAGGTGAAGAAGAAGGGTCTGGATGTCCGCCACCGCACCGGCTACCGCGACAAGAGCATCGAGTCGCAGATGAATGACGGTACCTCGGCGGCGCTCGACTTCCCGTTCGAGTCGAACCCGCTCGCCGTGGGGCTCGAGTTCGGCCGGGAGACGCAGCGCGAGGACGGCTACTTCCTCCTTCCGATCCTGGTGAAGATCCCGATCGGCAAGCTCCTCCTCGTGCCGCGTGAGAAGGTGCGCACGGCAAACGTCCGCTTCTTCGTCGCCGCCATCGACTCCGAGGGCAACAGGTCGGAGGTGCAGCAGGCCCGCATCCCCATCCAGGTCCCCGAGGCCGAGGTTGCGACCGCCAAGCAGAAATACTATGTTTACTCGGTGAGCTTGCTGATGCGCGGGGGGGATCACCGGGTGGCCGTGGGAGTGCGGGACGATCTGGCGTCGGCGGCTTCCTTCCTTTCCAAGGGCGTCCGAGTGGGAGGTTGAATGACCGGAGCTAGGGCGTGAACTGGGTCGACCTCGTCCGTTCTCTGGGCGGTTCGCTGATCGAGGTCCTGCGCGCCGAGGCCGACGCGCTCAAGGAGGAGCTGGCGAGCTCGGGCCGACATCTGGGGATCGGCCTCGGCTTTCTCGCCGGCGCCGCCGCCATCCTCTTCTGGACCCTGGGGGCCGTCATCTTCACCCTCGGGGCCGTCCTCTCGATCTGGCTCCAGGTGTGGGCGGCGGCGCTCATCGTCGTCGGCGTCTTCCTGTTCCTGGCGGCGCTTCTCGCCTTCCTGGGGATGCGCCAGTTGAAGCACTTCCAGAATCCCTTAGAGAGCCTGCGCCAGCACATCGAGGACCACCTCGACTGGTGGCAGCACACTCTCCTCCGCGAGGAGAAGAAGGTCCAGGTACCACCGGCCGCGGCCGATTACCGGAGGGACATGCCATGAGCCGAGTGGAAGAGGCGCGCCGAGAGGCCGAGCGGAAGCTGGAGCAGAGCCGGCGCGAGGTGGAAGAGCGGCTGGCCGAGGTCAAGGCCGCGGTGGAAACCGAGCTTGGAGTGGTGCCCAAGCGAAGCTATATGGTGCTGACGCTGCTCGCCGGGGCGGGCGGTTTCGTCCTCGGGATGAAGGGCATGCGGCGGCGCGCGCACTCCCAGAAGCGCGCCAAGCGCCGGAAATAGGAGATCGTCGCTGCCGGCTAGGCAGCGGCAGTAACGGGCCGCTTGAAGACCATGGCGATGTTGTCGGTCGCGCCGGTCTTGAAGTTGACCGAGGTGATCGAGACGAGTTCCCAGCCCTCCTCGCCCAACTGGTTCAACTGGGTGGCGGCGTTCGGATCGAGGCGATAGTTCTCACTCCTGATATTGATGATCTTGTACTCCCATTTGGTCATCTCCGCACGCTCCTTCTCTAAAATCGCTCACCGGCCAAACGGCCCAAGCCTATAATTGTAGCCGAAAGGCTCGAGGGCAATTGCCTTCGCTACGGCGCGAGAGCAACCCGCACCACGGCCCCGCGCCCGACTCGCCAATGTCTTGCCAGATTCGCGCCATCGAGCGAGATTTCGAGCGTGCCGAGCGATCCGGTGAGGATCCCGGGCTCGCCGGGCGCCAGCTCGCCATAGTGGCGGACCCGGCGGGTGACCTCGGGACGGGCGGCCGGCAATTCCGGCTTCCTCGGCCCGGGTATGCCCGTGACGCTCGCCCGGAAGGGGACGTCGGCGGGGAGCCAGGCGGCGGGGAGGTCGGTCACCAGGTTGCCGAAGCGGTCGATGTGGACGACCCGGCCGAGGAGGAGATCCCCCTCCCGGCGCGGCGGCTCGCCAGGGAGGAGCCGCGGGTCGGCGATCTCCGCTCCGAGGGCGGCCACGGGCTCGCCGCGGAGGAGTGCGGCGGCTAAGGGGGCGAACCGGTCGCGGCCGTGGAAGGTCTGGCCGCCGCCTTCCGGCGAAGCCCGGTAGAGATCGGGGCGGTCGGCGGCGCGCACGGAGGCGGCTCGCGCCGGTGGCAGGAACGGGGTGAGGAGGCCGTTGTCCGGAGCGAGGAAGCAGGCGTCCGCGGTCTCGACGACGAGGATACGGCGGGCGCTCCCCACTCCCGGGTCGACCACCGCCAGGTGCACCGTGCCGGCGGGGAAGGCGGGAGCGGCGGCGGCGAGCAGAAAGGCGGCGGTCTCGACGTCGCCCGGCGGGACCTGGTGCGAGAGGTCGACGATCCGCGCTCCGGGAGCGAGACCGAGGACGACCCCCTTGACCGCCGCCACATACCAGTCGGCGAGCCCGAAATCGGTCGTCAGGGTCAAGAGCCGTAGCGGCTCGGACTTCGGCATCCTCCACCTCCTGTACAATTCGTCCGTGCTGCCCCCGCCGACCACCGCCCTCGCCGACCGCCGCCTCCTGCTGTTCACCAAGCCGGCCCGCGCCGGCCGGGTGAAGACCCGGCTGATCGGCGATCTTACCCCCGTAGAGGCGGCCGAGTTGCACGCCGCCTTCGTCGAGGATCTGGTCGCCCGTCTGGCGGGCGCGAGCTGCGAGCTGCATCTCGCCTGGGCTCTCGAAGGGGGAGAGGAGCTGCCGGGGGCGGGGGGTGCGCTCTCGTCCTCTGGCATCGACGTCGCCGGCCTGCCGGGCCGGCGCCAGGAGGGGGCCGGCCTCGGCGAGCGCCTCTACGCCGCCTTAGCCGGTGCCGCGGTCGAGGCGCGGGCAGTCGCGGCCCTGGGGAGCGATCATCCGAGCCTGCCGGTCGAGCTCGTCGAGCGCGCCTTCGCCGCGGTCGAGGCGGGGGCCCGGGTCGTCCTCGGGCCGGCGGAGGACGGCGGCTACTACCTGATCGCCCTGGCCGCGCCCGTTCCCCCGCGCCTCTTCGAGGAGATCGACTGGAGCACCGGCCGGGTGCTCGCCCAGACCCTGGAACGTTGCGCCGAGCTGGGGATCGTCCCCGAGCTCCTCCCCGTGGCCGCCGATGTCGACACCCCGGAGGACCTGGACCGGCTCGCCCGGCGGATGGCCGGTGGGGACTTAGGCTGCCCGCGCACCCGGCGGCTCCTCGCCGCCTGGGGCCGTATCCCTCTGGAGCCTATACTTTTGGAGATAACTTCACGATGAGAATTCTCTCTGCCGAGGCGATGCAGGCGGTCGACCACGCGGCGATCAAGGAGCTCGGCATCCCCGGGCCGGTGCTGATGGAGAACGCCGCCATCGGGGTGGTCGACGCCATCGGCGAGTCCTTCCCGGACGCGGAGTCGGTGGCGATCTTCTGCGGCCCCGGCAACAACGGCGGCGACGGGCTCGCCGTGGCCCGCCACCTGGCCGTCCGCGGCTACGACGTCTATGTCTTCCTCGCCTTCTCCGGCAAGAAGCCGAGCGCCGACGCCGCGGCCCAGCTCGCCATCTGCAGCAAGATGGAGCTGCCGATCTTCGAGCTCGGGGAGGACGACGACGACCTCGCCGACGCGGTCGACGCGGCGCGCGAGGCGGACCTGATCGTCGACGCCCTCTTCGGCACCGGCCTCGCTCGGCCGCTCTCCGGCTCCATCGCCGCCCTCATCCAGGATTTGAACGACCTGCCGGTGCCGCGGGTGGCGATCGACATCCCGAGCGGGCTCCACGGCAGCCGGTCGGCGATCTTCGGGCCTCACATCGAAGCCGACCTGACCGTCACCTTCGCCGCCTTCAAGATCGCCCACATCTTCCCGCCGGCCTCCGAGGCCATGGGCGACCTGGTGGTCGCCAACCTGGGGATTCCGCCCTCGTTGGTCGAGCTGGCGGAGGGGGGGCTCCATCTGCTCGACGCCGACGATCTGGCGCCGCTCGTGCCGGAGCGCGCGGCCGGCAGCCACAAGGGGGACTTCGGCCATGCCCTCCTGGTCGCCGGCTCGCCGGGCAAGTCGGGAGCGGCGATCCTCGCCGCCCGGGCCGCGGTCCGCGCCGGCGCCGGTCTGGTGACGGCGGCGGTGCCCGAGCCGCTCCTCGCGACCGTCGATCTGGGCTCGGTCGAGTCGATGACCCTGGCCCTCCCGGCCGGCCTCGCCGGGCAGCTCGCGGCGGCCGCCGTCGACCGCGTCCTCGAAGCGGCCGCGGGCAAGTCGGTCGTCGCCCTGGGGCCGGGGTTGGGGCAGGAGGAGGAGACGGCAGAGGCCATCCGCCGCCTCGTCCGCGAGGTGGAGCTCCCCCTGGTGCTCGACGCCGATGGCTTGAACGCCTTCGCCGGCCGGACGGCGGAGATCGCCGGCCGGGCCCGGGAGGGCCGGGAGACCGTGCTGACCCCACACCCCGGTGAGATGGGGCGCCTGCTCGGGATCTCGACCGCCGAGGTGCAGGCCGACCGCATCGCGGCGGTGCGCCGGGCGGCGGCGGAGACCGGGGCGGTGGTCGTCTTGAAGGGGCACCTCACCCTCGTCGCCATCCCGGGAGAGCCGGGGGAGAAGGGGGAGGCGGAGGTCCACGTCAACCCCACCGGCAACCCGGCGATGGCGACCGGCGGTACCGGAGACGTCCTGACCGGGCTCCTCGCCGGCCTCCTCGCCCAGGGCTTGGCGGCGGGCGATGCGGCTCGGCTCGGGGTCTATCTCCACGGCCTCGCCGGCGACCTCGTGGCGGCACGCCTCGGTGGCCCCGGTTCTCAGAATCCCCGGGGTCTGGCGGCGGGCGATCTCGTCGAGGCCCTGCCACTGGCCTTCCGTGCCCTGGCGGCGGCGGGGGACCACGGTCACGACGATCACGACGATCACGGCCACGGGCCGGCGGAGCCCTAGAGGACCGCTTGCGCCGCTGGATAACCGTGAGCGAGCCGGAGACCGAGGCGCTCGGCGCGGAGCTGGCCCGAGAGCTGGCGCCCAACGGGGTTCTCCTCCTCTCCGGCGACCTGGGGACCGGCAAGACCGTCCTCGCCCGCGGGATCGCCGCGGCGCTGGGGATCGAGCCGCGGGAGGTGCAGTCACCGACCTACACCCTGATCCGCGAGCATCGAGGAAACGGGGACAGCGGGGGCCAGCTGGTCCACGTCGACCTCTACCGGCTTTCCCCCGAGGAGGCGGCGGAGTTGGGGCTGGAGGAGCTCCTCGAAGGGGAGGGGATCAAGGTGGTCGAGTGGGCGGAGAGATTGAGCTTCGACGTACCGGGAGCCCTCTGGCTGACGCTCCGGCGGGTCTCGGGGGAAGCTGGGGAGGGTGGGCGGGAGATCGTAGAGACGAACACAAACTCTTGAGAGATAGGAGATCGGCATGACGATCAAGAAGGTGGGAGTCCTGGGCTGCGGCCTCATGGGCTCCGGGATCGCGGAGGTCGCGGCCCGGGCCGGGCTCGAAACGGTAGTGCGGGAGGTCGAGCAGGGTCTCCTCGACAAGGGGCTAGGCCGGATTCAGGGCTCGCTCGGCAAGGCGGTCGAGAAGGGCAAGCTCCCGGCGGAGGAGCGGGACGCGACCCTCGCCCGGCTCCACGGCACGACCGGCTTCGACGACATGGCCGACTGCGATTTGGTGGTCGAGGCCATCGTCGAGAATGTGGAGGAGAAGCGGCGGACCTTCGCCGCTCTCGACGCCGTCGTCAAGCCGGAGGCGATCTTCGCCAGCAACACCTCGTCGCTCACCATCACCCAGCTCGCCATGGCGACGAAGCGCCCCGATCGCTTCGTGGGGCTCCACTTCTTCAACCCGGTGCCGGTCATGAAGCTGGTCGAGGTGGTGCGCACGATCCTGACCTCGAACGAGGCCTACGACAGCGCCTTCGAGTTCGCCCGTGCGGTGGGCAAGGAGCCCATCGCCTGCCGCGACAACTCGGGCTTCGTCGTCAACCGTCTCCTCGTCCCCTACCTGCTCGACGCCATCCGCGCTCTGGAGGAGGGGGTGGGGAGCGTCGAGGACATCGACAAGGGGATGCAGCTCGGCTGTGGCTATCCCATGGGCCCCTTCACGCTTCTGGACTTCGTGGGTCTCGACACCACCTACTACATCGCCAACATCATGTTTGAGGAATACCGGGAGAAGCGCTTCGCCCCGCCGCCGCTCTTGAAACAGATGGTCCTCGCCGGCCGGCTGGGGAGGAAGAGCGGGTGGGGGTTCTACGAGCACGGGAAGAAGTAGGGGACGCGGAGCGCTCCCGCGGGGCATGGAATTTGCTCTACTCCCCGCGGGGGGTGAGGGGACCCGTGTCTGTTAAACTACCCCTCCGTCCGGGCTCCCCCGGGGAGCTCCAGAACCCTCAATGACTCCGAGACCTACTCAAAGATGACCTCAGTGACGCTCGCCGAGGAGGGTTTGGATACCCTCTTCGGCACCCATGACGAGAACCTCCGGCGCATCGAGCGCACGTTCGATGTGACGGTCACCGCGCGCGGCAACGAGCTCAACATCCTGGGCGACCCCGAACGGGTGACCGCCGTCGAGCACCTGATGACCGAGCTGCGCACCGTTCACGAGCGGGGCTACCGCTTCCGCCCGGGGGACGTGCAGACCGCCATCCGGGTCGTCTTCGAGGCGCCGGGGACCTCGCTCGTCGAGTTCTTCCTGCCCGAAGGGATGCTCGCCTCGGTGCGCCGGCTGGTGGCGCCGCGGAGCTTCCGGCAGCAGCTCTACCTCCAGTCGATGGTCGACTACGACATCGTCATCACCATCGGCCCGGCGGGGACCGGGAAGACCTACTTGGCGGTCGCCATGGCCGCCGCCTTCCTGCTCGAGAAGCGGGTGCGGCGGATCATCCTCGCCCGGCCGGCGGTCGAGGCGGGGGAGAAGCTCGGCTTCCTGCCCGGCGATTTAGCAGAGAAGGTCAACCCCTATCTGCGCCCCCTTCACGACGCCCTCCACGACATCATCGGGTTCGAGAAGGTGGGGCGGATGATGGAGCGCGGGATCATCGAGGTGGCGCCGATCGCCTTCATGCGCGGCCGGACGTTGAACGACAGCTTTATCATCCTCGACGAGGCGCAGAACACGACCCCTGAGCAGATGAAGATGTTCCTCACCCGGATCGGCTTCAACTCGAAGGCGGTGATCAACGGCGACATCACCCAGATCGACCTGCCGCAGGGGCGGATGTCGGGCCTCCGCGAGGCGCAGGAGGTGCTCACCGGGATCGAGGGGATCAAGTTCTTCCGCTTCGACAAGAGCGACGTCGTCCGCCACTCTCTGGTGCAGCAGATCGTCAGCGCCTACGACCTCCATGACGAGCAGAAGCGCGAGGCCGAGGCGCGGCCGGAAGGTCGGCAGGACCGCCGGCCGTCAGCGCCCGTGGCCTCGACCCCGCCGGCCGCATCCAGCGCCTCGGCGGCATCGAGCGCACCGGCGGTAGCCCCCGCGGCGATCCTGCCGGCGGGGGAGCCTGCGCCCGCATGAGCGGGCTCCGGGGGCCGCGGGGGCTTCTCCCCGCCGAGCCCCGCTAGGGACTGGGTCATGGCTCAAACTACTCAGAACCCTCAGAGCTCTCAGAACCGGCCCAAGCTCTCGATCCTCCGCTCCCGCGAGGGGGACGCCCGGCGTGCGCTCCGGCGGGCCGGGGACCTCTGGCGCGGCAGCCTGAAGCTCCGCGCCCTGTGGGCCGCCCTCTTCCTTCTCCTGGGGACCTGGAGCCTGATGCCGGGCGGCTTCTTCTTCGCCCCGCGGGCGCGCTCCGGCGTCATCGCCGGCCAGGACTACGTGGCGCCGCACGACCTCCTCCTTCCCGACGAGGAGAGCACCCGCGCCAAGCAGGGACGGTCGCGGGAGGCGGTGCTGCCGGTCTACGACTTCGATCCCGGACTGCAGGTCGAGCGCGATCAGCAGCTCGAAACCCTCTTCGCCCGCGGCCGGCAGCTCCTCGGGAAGGGCACTGAGGCGAGCCGCAGCCGGGAGGCGGAGGAAGCTCTCCGCGCCGAGCTGACCTCCCCGGCCGAGGGGCAGGGGACGAATGGCTTGAAGCTCACCCCCGAGGCAGGCGAGCTCCTCGTCCGCAAGCGCTTCTCGGCTGACTTAGAAGACCGGCTCCGCGGCGTCGTCGCTCAGGTCTCCCGGCGCGGCATCGTCGCCAACAAGGCGCTGCTCCTCGAGAACCGCCTGCGCGGGATCGTCATGCGCAACCTGACGACCCGCTCGGAGAAGGTGCAGTTCGATCTCTTTAACCACCTGGGCTACCCCGACGAGCTCCGCGACGCCCTGGAGACCGAGGTGCGCGCCCTCTCCGGCCTCTCCGCCGCCGACCGCCGCATCCTGGTCGACCTGCTGTTCGAGAACCTGCAGCCCAACCTGCACTTGAACCGCAGCGAGACCCTGGTGCGGCGAGAGGCCGCGGCGGGGGCGGCCGGGACGGTCTTCACCCAGGTCAGGAAGGGGCAGGTGATCGTCCGCAAGGGCGATCAGATCAACCTCTCCGCGGCGCGGGTCATCTCCCAGATGCGCGGCGACCGCCGGCTCGGCCACCAGCTGCCGCCCATCCTCGGCACCCTCCTTCTCCTCTCGCTCGCCGCCCTGGTGGTCTGGCTGGGCCTCAAAGACGAGCGGGTCGCCGACCACGACCGGGAGCGGGTCTTCGGCGAGACTCTCCTCCTCCTTCTCCTCTCGCTTCTCGGGGGGAAGTTCTTCCTGATCGTCGCCGGAGCCCTCTCGGCGAGCTTCGGCGAGCCCCCGTTCAACTCCTTCCAGAGCTGGGTCTACGCCGTGCCGTTCGCCTCGCTCGCGCTGTTGGCGGCCCTCCTCCTCTCCAGGAACACCGCGTTGGTCCTCTCCTTTCTCTTCCCGCTCCTCATCAGCCGGGCCGTCGAGGGGGACGCGCAGTGGGTGGTCCTCTACGGCACGGCGGGCTCGCTCGCCGCCGTCCTCGCCCTCGACTGCTATCAGCTCAAGCAGCGGCTGGTGATGATGCGGATCGGTGCCGTGGTCGGGCTGATCAACACCGTCGTGGCCCTGGTGCTGGCGGCGCTCTCCGGCAGCCTCGACCGCGGCCCGGTCGAGATCGGTTTCGACCTCCTCTGCAGCTTCGCCTCGGGCTTCCTGGTGGCGGGGGTGGCGAGCTTCGCCGTGCCGATCCTCGAATCGCTCCTCTCGATCACCACCGACATCAAGCTCGTCGAGCTGTCGAACACCAATCTGCCCCTCCTGCGCCGGCTGGCCTTCGAGGCCCCGGGGACCTTCCAGCACTCGCTGATGGTGGCGAACCTCGCCAAGGAGGGCTGCGAGGCGATCGAAGCCGACTCGGTGCTCGCCTATGCCGGCGGCCTCTATCACGACGTGGGAAAGATCTTCCGGCCCGACTACTTCATCGAGAACCAGCGCCCGGGACAGAACCGGCACGACAAGCTCCTGCCCTCGATGAGCGCGCTCATCCTCATCAACCATGTGAAGGAGGGGCTGGAGCTCGCCCGCGAGCACAACCTGCCGCAGCCGATCCGGGACGCTATCGAGCAGCACCACGGCACCCGGCTCATCAAGTACTTCTACAACCGGGCGCTCGAGCTCTCCGACCGGGCGGCGGGGGCAGGGGGGGAGGTGCGGGAGGAGAAGTACCGTTATCCGGGCCCCAAGCCGCAGAACCGGGTGATGGGCGTGCTGATGCTCGCCGACGGCATCGAAGCGGCGAGCCGCACCCTGGTCGAGCCCACTCCGTCAAAGATCCGGACGCTCATCCGCACCATCGCAGAGGACTGTCTGAGAGACGGCCAGCTCGACGAGACCGACCTGACGCTCAAGGACCTTTCCCGCATCTCGGAGGCCTTCTTCCGGGTGCTGGCCAACATTTTCCACCAGCGGATCGACTACCCGGGCTTCGACTTCAACGCCGAGCCCAGCCGCGAACGGCGGACGTCCGCCAGGGCCTCCTAGAGCGAAACTCTTGACCCGGCCCGAGATCGTCCTCCAGAACCCCAACCGCTACCCCGAGGCCGGGGCGCGGGAGCTCCGCCCCTGGCTTTCCCGGCTGCTGGCCGAGATCGCGCCGGCGGCGGTCTCGCTCGGCGTCCGCTTCGCCTCCGATCGCGAGGTGCGGCGGGCCAACCGCTCCTTCCGGGGCAAGGACCAGCCGACCGATGTGCTCTCCTTCCCGGGCGATCCCGCGGGGGACGACGGCCACCTGGGAGACATCCTGATCTCGGTGCCGACGGCGCGGCGCCAGGCGGTCGCGGCCGGCCACCCGGGGGAGCGGGAGCTCCGTATCCTGCTCCTTCACGGTGTGCTCCACTGCCTGGGCCACGACCACGAGACCGACCAGGGGCAGATGGAGCGCCTCGAACGCCGGCTCCGCCGGACCTGGATCTCCCCTCTCCATGCCTGAGCCGCGGATCTCGACAGCGGTCCTGGCCTGGGGCACGGCGCTCCTCCTGCCGCTCACGCTCCTGGTGTCGACCCTCTCCGCCCTCCTCGAGCGCAGCGGGCCCATCCGGCTGCGGCATTGGGCGGAGGAGGCAGGGGGGAGGCTCCGCGCCCTCTACGACTCGCCGGTCCGCTTCGGGGTCTTCCGCTACCTGCTCTCGTTCCTCGGCCGGGTCGGCCCGATCGGTCTCTACATCCTGCTCGCTGCCCTCCTCGGCAACCTCGGCCTGCCCCACCCGCACGTCTGGGCCCTGGTCGTCGTCCTCCTCCTCCTCGCCGGCGCCGAGGCGGGCAACCGCTCGCTCGTCGGCCACGATCCGGAGCGGGCGCTCCGGCAGCTGACCCGCGTTTATCGTCTGACCCTCCTGGCGCTCGGGCCGCTCCTCGCCGGGCTCGCTCCGCTGGTCCCCGAGCGCGCCTTCGGCCGGCGCGACGAGTTCGAGGATGGCGAGGCCTCGGACGAGGAGATCGAGGCCTTCATCGACGTCGGGACCCGCGAGGGGATTCTGGAGCCGCAGACCGGGGAGATGCTGTGGAGCCTGGTCGATTTCGTCGATACCCAGGCGCGGAGTGTCATGACGCCGCGGATCGATATCGTCTGCGCTCCCCTGGAGAGCTCGCTCGACGCCCTCGCCCAGCGCTTCGTCGAGTCGGGGCACTCGCGGCTGCCGATCTTCGAGGGCTCGATCGACCGCATCGTCGGCATCCTCCACATCCGCGACCTGCTGCGTGTCCTGACCCCGGAAACCCCGGAAGCTGCCGAACGCCCGCGCATCCGGGAGATCCTCAAACCCCCGCTCTTCATCCCCGAGACCAAACCTTTAGGAGAGCTCTTGAAAGAGCTGCAAACGCGTTTTCAGCAGGTCGCCGTGGTGGTCGACGAATACGGCGGCACCGCCGGCCTGGTCACTGTCGAGGACATCGTGGAGGAGATCGTGGGCGAGATCGTCGACGAGCACGACGCCCTGGTGGCGGAGCTGGAGCCGCTCCAGGGCGGCGGCTACCGCCTCGACGGGCGGGCCCGGATCGAGCTCCTGGACGATCTCTTCGAGGTCAAGATCGAGGACGCCGAGTACGAGACCGTAGCCGGCCTCATCTTCACCGATCTGGGGCACGTGCCGGAGGTGGGGGAGACGGTCGAGCGCGAGGGATTGCGCCTCACCGTCGAGGCGGTCGCCGACCGCCGGATCGAGAAAGTGCGGGTCGAGCGCATCGCCGAGCCGGAAGCGGCGGCAGGAGGCGGACATTGAGCGATCCGGATCACGAGGCCCCGCGCGTTCTGCGCGCCGGCACCGCCGCCCTGGTCGGCCGGCCGAACGCCGGCAAGTCGACCCTCATGAACCGCCTCCTCGGGGAGAAGCTCGCGATCGTCTCCGACAAGCCGCAGACCACCCGCCACCGGCTGGTGGGGATTCTCTCCGGCGAGCGCGGGCAGCTGGTCTTCCATGACACCCCGGGCGTCCACCGCCCCCTCCACCGCCTCAACCGGCAGATGGTGCACCACGCTCTCGACGCCTTGAACGACGCCGACGTGCGCTGTCTCCTGATCGACGCCGCGGAGCCGTTCGGGGCCGGCGACCAGTACATGCTCGACCTTCTGGCAAAAGCCGAGGGGACCCGGTTCCTCGTCATCAACAAGATCGACCGGGTGAAGAAGGCCGACCTCCTGCCGCGGATGGAGCGCTATGGGAAGACCGGCGTGTTCAACGAGATCGTGCCGGTCTCGGCGCGGACCGGGGACGGCTGCGACCTCCTGCTCGACCTCCTCTGGCAGGCCCTGCCCGAGGGGCCGCCGCTCTACGATCCCGAGCTCCTGACGATCCACCCCGAGCGCTTCCTCGTCGCCGAGCGCATCCGGGAGAAGGTCCTGGAGCAGACCCGGGAGGAGCTCCCCTTCGCCACCGCGGTGGTCCTCGAGCGCTGGGAGGAGGAGCCGGGGAGCGACCTGGTCAAGATCTACGCCGCCATCTTGGTCGATCGCCCTGGCCAGAAGGCGATCCTCGTCGGTCACCAGGGCCAGCAGATCAAGTCGATCGGCACGGCGGCCCGGCGCGATCTCGAAGAGTTCCTCGGCAAGCGGATCTATCTGGACCTCCAGGTCCGCCTGGAGCCCGGCTGGCGCGAGGACAAGGGGATGCTCGCCACCCTCGACCGCGACGTCGATACGGACCTCTCGTAGTGGGGCGGGGAGAGGCTGCCGGCGAAGATACGGGCTCAGTTGGGTTCCTGCGGGCCGCTCCTTCGGGCGCTTCGCGCAGCCAGTCGCCGGTCCTCGGAACCCAACTTCAGCCCGCACCCGGCGAGGCATGACTTGTCGCCGGTTCCGTCTTTCCATTAGACTCCCTTTCACCATGGCCCGGAAAAGAATCGAAGAGCGGCGTCTCAATGACGAGCTTGTCGCCTCCATCGACGACGAGATCGAGCGCGTTACAGCCCTACTGTCGACAGTGATCAAAGTCGCAAACGTTACCAAGCGGGAGCTCGAGAAGGAGCTGGGGGCGAGCGGCGGATATCTGAGCCGTCTGCTGTCCGGCAAAATGGGCCTCTCCGTCCGCCACATCCTCCTCATCTGCGCCGCGATCGGCATGCAGCCGGAGGAGTTCTTCCACCTCGCCTATCCCGAGGCCCCCGGCGAGGACAGCGGCATGGCGCACGACATCCTGCGCCGCTTCCAGGGTCTCGGCTACGAGGGGAAGGGGACGAGCCGCAACGCGCCGTCTGCGACAACTTCCATCTCGGGGGGATCGTCCTCGCTCACCGACGTCGAGCTCGACGAGCGCATCCGGGCCTCGCTCGGCCGGGCTCTCCGCGAGCTGGTAACCGGCGACCTTCCGGCAGCGGTCCCCCAGATCCCCCAGGGGGTCGCTCCGAAGCGCAGCACCCGCGGCCGGAAGTAGCCCGCGCTCTCGGCAGGGGGGACTGGCTCCGTTTGGCTCCGAGGACGGGCGACCGGCTGGTTCCAGAGACTTTCTGCGCGGGTTTCTGAAGACTTTCCATGAGTTCCTGAAGACTTTCCACGGGTTCCTGAGGACTTTCCATGAGTTCCTGAAGACTTTCCACGAGTTCCCGAGGACTTTCCACGAGTTCCTGAGGACTTTCCATGAGTTCCCGAGGACTTTCGACGGGTTCCTGAAGACTTTCCATGAGTTCCTGAGGACTTTCCACGGGTTCCGGCAGCTTCCAAAAGCCGTCCGGAAGCTTCCAGGAGCTGTCCGGAAGGGCCCCAACGGTGTCCGGGAGGTCTCAAACGGCATCCAGCCATCCCCAAACGCCGTCTGGCAGGTCTCAAACACCGTCCAGAGGACTTTCCGCGGCGTCCGGGAGCTTCCCAACCGCGTTCGGGAGGTTTCGAGCGGTGTCGGGAGACGTTCCGGGTCTTTGCGGCAGCGTGGCACCTAGGCAAATCTACCTTGACAGACCCCTAGGTGCAGCCCGGGTTCTGCTCGATCCGCTTCAGGCACTCGGCCACCGAGCGCAGCATGCCGAGCGCCGTCCCCTGGTGGGTCAGGGCATCGCGCAAGAGGAGAAGGGCGGCGAGCGCCTCGCGCCCGATCCGCAGCGCCTTGAAGGTGGCGATCACCTGCTCGACCAGCTCACGTGCCTCCGGGATCCTCCCCTCGTGGAGCCAGACGGCGACCAGGTCGAGCGAGACCAGGGCACCGTGATAGGCAAGGCCGGCTTCTTCAAAACCCCGGCGCACCTCCAGCAGGTAGCGCTCGGCCCTCGGCAGGTCGTTGCAGCCGGTGGCGATCTTGCCTTCCACCCAGCGCAGCTTGAGCCCGTTCAACCGCCCGCCGCAGCGCTCGTAGAGCGGTCGGAAGCGGTCGAGGAGCGGCCGTGCCTCGGCGCTCCGTCCGAGCTCCACGAGGGAAACGAGGATGTTGTGGACGGCGGCGAGAGCGAGCTCCGGCTCGACCGCCGGGTCGATCCGCTCGAAGCCCTCGGTCAGCAGCACCAGCGCCTGGCGGGGGTTGTTGGCGTAGCCCGTATAGAGGCCCTTGCTGATGAGGGCGCGGCCCGCCCGGTGGTCGTCGCCGTGATCTCTATAGATGGCGTGGACGGCGTCGAGCAGCTCGGTTGCGGCCTCGAACTGGCGGCGGTGGCAGTAGAGAGAGGCGAGGAGATCCATCAGGTGGGCGAGGAGGAGGGGGTCGCCGCTCCCCCTGCCGCTCTTCTCCACCGCCTGCCGCATGAGGGCCTCGGAGCGCTCGAGGTCGTCCGCCACCCGGTAGGCGTTGGCGAGCTCGGCGAGAGTCCGGGCCTGCATGTCGGTCACCATCTCCGCTCCATAGTGGGCGGGGTCCAGGTTGTCGGCCGCGAAGCGGGCGAGCTTGGCGAAATGGATCATGCGCTGAGGGTCGTCGTGCCGGCAGGCACGGCTCTTGGCGATCAGCTCCTCGCAGAGCGGCGCCGGGCATGCTGGGGCGATGGGCGGCGGCTGCCGGGCGCGGGCGAGCAGCTCGCGATCGAGGGGCCTCGGGGCCGCGGCTCTCGCCGTGCCGGTGCCCTCGGAGGAGCTGCCGTGCGGCGTTGGCGGCATTGGCGGCATTGGCGGCAGCGGTCGCCGCCGCCAGGGCGGCGGCGACGGCGCGGTCGATCGCCCCGTCGTACTCCGCCTCGGACGCGACGGCGGGCGCCTCGGCGGCCTCGCCGAAGAGGCGGAGCGAGAGCCCCTCGACCTTCGCTTCGCAGCGCCGGCAGCCGCGCGCCAGGTGGGCGACGACCTCCTTGACCTCCCAGGGAGGGAGCTCGCCCAGAAGGAAGCTTTCGAGGCTCGCGGCGCTCGGGTGGTCGTGCACGCGCTCGCTCCTTTCCGCGTCAGAGACAAGGGATTCTCTCATAAACAAATAGCCGGCCAAACATAGAGGTACGGCCCGACCGGTGGCGGGCCGCCTCCCGTGTTGACGACCTCTCGGCAGGGCCCTATGCTCGCTACCTGCCGGCCAGGTGCGCAACGTGCGGGCCGGTGCTCACCCGTGAAGAACCTCTCTCTCTGGATGTTTTTCGGCCTCCTGGCGCGTCTACGCCGCCGTCTGGCCGCATGAGTTGGGCCACGCCGCGAGCGCCTGGTGGCTCGGCTGCAAGGCCGACCCCTGGCGGACGGGCACCGAGCCCCTCCTCTGGGGGAGCGGGGGAGGGGCGATCGACGAGGGTTGCCTCGCCGCTCACGGCCCCGCAGCGGTGGCAGCGGTCGCCGGCGCCGGGATCGCGGCGAACCTCCTGATCCTCGCCCTGGCTCCCCTCTTGGGAGGCTGGTGGCGTGACCCCCGCGCGCTCCGGTCCGCCGGCCGCTGGTTCTTCGTCCTCACCCTGCTGCTCGCCCTCGCCAACGCCGCCGAGGCGTTCTCCTATCTGGTCGTCAACACTCTCTGGCTCCGCGCCGACATGCGTCTCGCCGTGAGCGCGGTGGGCGGCCGCTGGAGCGGGTTCGCGGCCGGGGCGTTCGGGACGGTGCTCGCCGCGGTGGCGCTGCGACGGCCGATCTATAAGGCGGCCGAGGTCCTGGCCTCCCCTCCTCTCCCGGCGGGTCTCTTCCGGCTCGGCTTTCTCCTCTACGCCGCAGCCGTGGCCGCGGCCGCTACGGTCGAGCGCATCCTGATAGGATGAGGTGGGCCGAGAGCGCCGAGGAGACGAGAAGACCTTGAACCGAGTCTTGCGTTGGAGTCTGGTGCTCCTGGTCCTCGCCCTGGCGGTGGGCTGCGACCAGGCGACGAAGCGGCTCGCCCGGCAGTCGCTCGCCGATGCGCCGCCGCTCTCCTTCCTCGCCGGCGCCCTCCGCCTCGAATACGCCGAGAACGCGGGCGGTTTCTTGAGCCTGGGAGCGGAGTGGCCCGACCGGGTCCGCTTCTTTCTCTTCATCCCTCTGGTGGGGGTGATCCTCGCCGGCTCGCTCGCCCTCGCCCCGCGCTCGACCTCGGGCCTGCAGCTCTGGGGCCTGTCGCTCCTCGCCGGCGGCGGCGCCGGCAACCTCATCGACCGTATCGCCCACGACGGGAGAGTCGTGGACTTTATCAACCTGGGGCTGGGGCCGCTCAGGACCGGCGTCTTCAACCTGGCCGACGTCGCGGTGACGACCGGCGTCGTCCTCCTCGCCTTCTCCGGCCTCCGCCCTGCCGACAGGAGCGTCTGAAACCACATGGAAGAGGACCTGAGATATCCCACCGGCCGACTCGTCATGCCGGAGAGCATGACCGCCGAGGAGCGCCGGGCGGCCATCGCCACCATCGCCGCCACCCCGGGGCAGCTGCGCGCCGCCGTCGCCGGTCTCTCCGACCCGCAGCTCGACACTCCCTACCGGCCCGAGGGCTGGAGCGTCCGCCAGGTCGTCCACCACGTGCCGGACAGCCATTTGAACGCCTACATCCGCTTCAAGCTGGCCCTGACCGAGGACGAGCCCACGATCCGCCCCTACATGGAGGACCGCTGGGCCCAGCTTCCCGAGGCGAGCCGGGCGCCGGTCGAGATGTCGCTCGTCCTCCTCGCAGCGCTCCACGAGCGCTGGGTCGAGGCGCTCCACGCCATCACGGAGGAGCAGTGGGCGCGCACCTACCGCCACCCCGAGTCGGGGGCCCACCGTCTCGACGCCCTCCTCGCGGTCTACGCCTGGCACGGACCGCACCACGTCGCCCACATCACGTCGCTGCGAGCCCGCCAGGGCTGGTGACCGCGGGCGGGTCCTCTTTATTGGCGACATCGGCGACATTGGCGACGATTTTGCAAGTCCCTTACATTCCTGAGGGGTGGCCGCGGGAACATTCACTGGTGCGGAGCGTTATTAACTGACATGGAAGATCTGGAAAAAAACCACAAGGGGAGGCGGCTGCTCGTCATCGCCCTGGTCCTCGCCGTAGCGGTGCTGGTCGCCGTTTTCCTGGTGCGGCGCGGCAAGGGGAATGGGGGCGAGCGGTATCGCACCGAGGTCGTCGACCGCGGCAACATCACCATGACGGTGAGCGCCACGGGGACGGTCTCGGCGGTGACGACGGTACAGGTTGGCAGCCAGGTCTCCGGCATCATCTCGAAGCTCTATGCTGACTTCAACAGCCACGTCAAGAAGGGCCAGCTCTTGGCCGAGCTCGATCCCACGTCGCTCGAGCAGACGGTCGAGCAGCGCAAAGCGGACGAGGTCAAGTCGCAGGTCGAGCTGGCCAGTGTCCAGATCACCTACAACCGCCAGAAGCGGCTGTTCGAGAACGGCCTTATCGCCCAGTCCGACTTAGACGCCGCCAAGGCGGCCTTCGACGGGGCGAAAGCCTCGCTCGAGCTGACCCGCGCCGCCCTCCGCCAGGCGCAGACCAGCCTGGGCTACACCAAGATCTTCTCGCCCATCGATGGGGTGGTGGTCGCCCGCCAGTACGACATCGGGCAGACCGTGGCCGCCTCGTTCTCGGCGCCGACCCTCTTCACCATCGCCCAGGATCTGACCAAGATGCAGGTGCAGGCGGACGTCGATCAGTCCGACATCGGGCGCATGAAGGTCGGCGAGCTGGCCCGCTTCACCGTCGACGCCTACCCCGACCAGGAGTTCCGCGGCCAGATCTCACAGGTCCGGCTGAACGCCACCGTCACCCAGAACGTCATCACCTACCCAGTGATCGTCGAGGTCCCGAACCCGGACGGCCGGCTTCGGCCCAGCATGACCGCCAACATCACCATCGAGGTGGCGACCGTCCCCGGCGTCCTGCGGATCCCCAACGCTGCCCTGCGTTTCAAGCCTGACATCTCCGCCACGGCGAAGGGTGGGAGCGCTGGCGCCGGGGCGAGCGGGGCAGCGGGCACGGCGAGTACCACCGGCGGCGGTGCTGGCGGTGCGGGCGGTGCGGCAGACCAGCGGGCTGGCGGCAATGGCGGTACTGGCGGCAATGGCGGTACTGGCGGCGGCGGCGCCTCGAGCGGGTCTGCCGGAGCCGCTGGCGGTGCAGGCGGAGCCGGGGGCATGGGAGGCGGCCGGCGCGGCGGGGGTGGCGGCGCCGGTGGGGCGGGGGGCATGGGTGGAGCGGGGGGCCATGGGGCGGGACGGCGCGCCAGCCAGACCGTCTACATCCTGACCGACACCAATACCTTAAAACCGGTCACGATCAAGGCCGGCATCAGCGACGGTCACTACACCCAGGTGCTTTCCGGCGACCTGCAGCCCGGGCAGAAGATCGTCACCGGCCTGGTCACCGTCAAGGTCGAGACCCCCGCGGGGACCGGACGGCCGCCGGGCATGGGACGTTTCTGAGCCCGCTAGCGATCCCTCCTGGAGAGAATGCGAGCCCGGCCTTGAGCGCGCCCGTCATCGAGATCCACGACCTGACCAAGGTCTACCGCATGGGCGAGGTCGAGGTGCGCGCCCTGGCCGGTGTCTCCCTGCTCGTCGAGCGCGGCGATTTCGTCGCCATCATGGGCCCGTCGGGCTCCGGCAAGTCGACTCTCATGAACATCCTGGGCTGCCTCGACCGGCCCACCGCGGGCACCTACCAGCTCGACGGCATCGACGTCTCCCGCCTCGACCGCGACGGCCGGGCCGAGATCCGGAACGCCAAGATCGGCTTCGTCTTCCAGAGCTTCAACCTGCTGGCGCGGACCCGGGCGGTGGAGAACGTGGAGCTCCCCCTCCTCTACAGCGACAAGGGGCTCTCCGCCCCCGAGCGCTCCCGTCTCTGCCGCCGCGCCCTCACCCAGGTGGGCCTGGGCGGCCGCGAGGACCATTATCCGTCGCAGCTCTCCGGCGGCCAGCAGCAGCGGGTGGCGATCGCCCGCGCTCTCGTCACCGACCCCGCGATCCTCCTGGCCGACGAGCCGACCGGCAACCTCGACTCGCGCACCTCGGAGGAGATCATCGCCATCTTCCAGGGCTTGAACGACGCCGGCAAGACCGTCGTCCTCATCACCCACGAGCCGGATATCGCGGCGCACGCCCGGCGGGTCGTCTACGTTCGTGACGGCCTGATCTGGCGCGACGAGCGAATCGTCCAGGTGCGGGCGAATCTGGGCGAGGGGGCGGCGGGGGAGGAGCCGGCCATCGTCTTCCCCTTCACCATCGCGCCCCCCGGTTCGATGTCGCCCCTGTCACCGCCAGCGCAGATGTCGCAGATGCCACCCGGAGGTAACCGATGAAGATTTCCGCTCTCCGTCTGTGGAACATCACCAAGGTCGGCCTGATGGCGATCTCGCGCAACAAGATGCGCTCGCTCTTGACCATGCTGGGGATCATCATCGGGGTGGCCTGCGTCATCACGATGGTGGCGGTGGGCACCGGCGCCTCGAGCTCTATCCAGGCGACGATCAACTCGCTGGGCACGAACTTCATCATGATCTTCCCCGGCGCCTCCACTCAGGGCGGGGCGCGGACCTTCAGCGACCAGTCGAAGCTCACGCCGGACGATGTCGATGCGATCAAGAGCGAGTGCCCGGCGGTCTCCTACGCCTCGCCCTCGGCCCGCGTCGCGGCCCAGGTGGTGGCGGGCGAGCTCAACTGGGGGACCTCGATCTACGGTGTGAACCTGGACTGGCCGTTCATCCGGGCCTGGAACGTGGCGGAGGGGGACTTCTTCACCGACGTCGACATCCGCTCCTCGGCCAAGGTCTGCGTCCTCGGTGCCACGGTGGCCGAGAACCTCTTCCCGGCCGGCAACGCGGTGGGCTCTTCCATCCGGGTCAAGCACGTCCCCTTCAAGGTGGTGGGCGTGCTCGAGCGGAAGGGTGGCAACATGATGGGGCAGGACCAGGACGACCAGATCATCGGCCCCTACACCACGGTGATGAAGCAGCTCATGGGCTCGCCGCGGATCGGCCAGGTTCTCATCTCGGCGCGCTCGGCGGCCGACGTGGCCGAGGCGCAGATCGAGATCGACGCCCTCCTCCGCCAGCGCCACCGCATCCCTCCCGGCCAGGACAGCGACTTCACCATGCGCTCCCAGGAGGAGATCGCCTCGACCTCCGCCCAGACCTCGAAAACCCTCTCGATCCTCCTCGGCTCAGCGGCCGCCATCTCGCTCCTCGTCGGCGGGATCGGCATCATGAACATCATGCTGGTCTCGGTCACCGAGCGCACGAGAGAGATCGGCGTCCGCCTGGCGATCGGCGCCAAGGGCCGCCACGTCCTCATCCAGTTCCTCCTCGAGGCGATCGCCCTCTCGGTTGTCGGCGGCGCCATCGGCGTCGCCCTGGGTGTCGTCGCTCCCTACCTGGTCACCCGCTTCGCCGGCATGCCTACCCAGGTGAGCACGGGTTCCGTGGCTCTCGCCTTCGGTTTCGCCGCGGCGATCGGGGTCTTCTTCGGGTTCTACCCGGCGCGGAAAGCGTCGCGGCTCGATCCGATCGACGCTCTGCGCTACGAGTAAGGGAGGCGCCCTGGGTACGGCCGCCGTCCCGTGCTACGCGGCGTGGGTTGTCCGGCCGACACTCTTTGTGCCTTTGGCTGCGGCTCGCGACGTCGCGGTCTTCTTCTTCGTCGGTCGAATAGAGTGCGAAATTGCCTTCGCCAGATCCTGCCGAGTGGCTCCCAGGACCAGCATGCAGCGGAAGAGCGTGTCGAGAGATGTCGACTCGGAAGAGCTCTCCAGCTTCGAGACTCGGGCTTGCCCAGTGCCGATCATGCGCGCGAGATCTGCCTGACTGAGCGAACGCACTTCGCGCAGCTCACGAATCGCCTCCGCGACCGCGACCTTCATTTCGACCAGCTCTTCCTCGGCCTTGGTGAGACCGAACAATTCGCCTACTGTGCCAAACTTGAAGCCGGCAGCCTCAAGGCGACTCTTGCGATCTGGGTCCATACCTACTCCCCTTGGCGTCACGCCTCTCTAAACATGCGCAAGCGCCTCCGACAAATCTGGATCCACCGTTGCGGCGTCGCCTGCGTCTTCTTCTGGAACACCCCGAGCACCAGTATCAACTCGTCCGCGACATGATAGAAGACTCGCCATTCCGACTTGTCCGCGGTCAGCCGCAACTCATGGCAACCGGGGCCAATGTCCGCCATTGGCTTGGAGATCGGAGGCCCAAGGCTATGGCCCTTCTGGGAGAGCCGGAGAAGGTATCCTGCATCGATCCTGGCTTGAGCCGGCATCGGCGGACTGCTGAGCGGCTCCGCCCCACTCGCCCATCCCAACAGCTTCTCCCGCCTCCCCATGGCTTGGCAGTGTATGACGCATCCGTCATGGAGTCAAAGGGTGAAGGTCTTGGCTCCTGCCGTCAAAACGGATGCCGGTCGGGGCGGGCCCTTCCTATCCCATGAACCCCAGATCCGGCCGGTTGAACCGGCCGAGGTTGGGGAAGATCGTCCCCATATCCTCGTTGCCCACACCGAACCACCGCGCGAGGGTCGCCGAGTACTCGTCGACCGAGGTAGTCGGAATCCATCGGCCCTGGCCGGAGTCGTCGGGGCCGTCCTCCACCAGGGTCGGTACCGCTCCATAGATGTTCCCTCCTGTGACCGCGCCGCCGACGACGAGCTGGTGGCTGCCCCAGCCGTGGTCGGAGCCGGCGCCGTTGCTGGGGAAGGTGCGGCCGAAGTCGGAGGCGGTGAAGGTGGTCACGCCGTTCGCCACGCCGAGCTCGACGGTGGCGTTGTAGAAGGCGGTCAGGCAGGTCGAGAGGTCGGAGAAGAGCCCGTTTTGGGCGGCGATCTGGTCGCCGTGAGTGTCGTAGCCGTCGGCGGCGCAGAAGAAGACCTGGCGGGAGAGGCCCAGGGCGGCACGGACCGAGATCAGCTCCGCCACCATGTGCAGCTGGCGGCCGAGGTCGGTGTCGGGGAAGGCCGTGGTGAGGGCCGGCGCCTGGGCTAACGCCGTCTGCAGGAGCTGGTTGTTGTCGAGGGCCCGCCTCGTCACGTCGCCGGCGGCATTGACGAGGAGGTTCCCTGTCGAGGTGCCGAGGAGGCTCCGGATGGCGCGCGAGACCGGGTCGCCGTCGGGGCCGTCGGTGAAGCCGTCCAAACCCAAGCTGCCATCGGGCGAGATCTGGTACTGAGTGACGACGTCCCCCACCTGGAAGACGTTCGAGCCCGCGACCGACATGCTCATCGAGACCTGGGCGTTGCCGTTCAACGTCCGCAGGAGGTCGGCGGTGCGGCCGCCCCAGCCGGTGCGGGGCGGCTGGTCGGGGATCGAGGTCTGCCAGTGGACCTGCTGGTCGCTGTGCGAGAAGAGCTGCGGCGGCGCCGCCACGCTGCCATTCAAAAACTGGCCGCGGGTGAGCGGCGCGACGAGCGGCCCGGCGTTGGCGAGGATCGCCATCCGATGCTGGGCGAAGAGCCCCTGGAGCCCGGTCAGGCTGGGGTGGAGCCCCCAGGTGCGGCCGTCCGACGTCGTCGGAGTGATCGGCAGGAGCGACCCCTGGGGGAGGGCGAGGGCCCCACGGCCGGCGGCGTAGCCCGCGTAGTCGATCCCGGTGCGCGGCACCAGCAGGTTGTTGCTGTCGTTGCCGCCGTAGAGGAAGAGGCAGACCAGTGCCTTGTAGTCGCCGGCCACCCGCGGCCTCGGCGGGAGGGTGGCAGCGGCGGCGGCGTTGATGTTGCCGAGGTCGAACAGGGTGCGGACGATCGACGTGCTCCCCACGGCGGCGCAGACCGAGTGGCGGAGGAACTGGCGGCGGCTGGTAGTCATGCTCGCTCTCCTTCTCTAGCGCTGGACCAGGTACTCCGGCGAGGTCACGATCAGGCGCAGGGCGGCCTGGACCCGGTCGGTGGGGTCGGCGAGCGACGGATCGCTCAGAGTATTGATGAGGATCGTCCGCATCGCCGGCGACATCCCGTTCGCCATCAATTGGAGGTTCAACGCGTCGACCACCGCCGTGGGACCCCCGGCGCCCCCGGCGATCGACACCAGGGTGCCAATGTCGAGCTTCACCACGTCGGTGTTGTCGCCGGTGTTGTCGAAGCCGTAGTAGATGACGTAGAACATGAAGTTGGCGCTGCCGATGGCCGAGGTCTCGGTGAAGATCTGGAACTCCGGCGAGGCGAGACCCGCGCTGGCGATGGCGCCGGGGAGCGAGAAGTCCGGCTTGAAGAAGTTGAAGACGGTGGGGGAGCGGAGCGGGTTCTGGGCCAGGCCGAAGGCCGGGTCCTCCAGGTACCAGAAGCGGAACTTGCCCGAGGGTGCCGCGGCGTTGAAGGCGCGGAGCAGGTGCCCGAGGCGGACGATCGGCTCGCGCAGGTGGCCGTATCCCTGGTTGCCGGTGACCGCCTCCGCCCGCGCCTCGTAGTCTTCGAGGATCGTCCGGATCACCGCCTGGAGGTCGCCGCGCACCCCGTGCCCGTTGTCGGCAAAGGCCTGGGCCACCCGGTAGACATAGGCCGGGCTCGGGTTGCTCGTCACCAGTCGCTCGATGAGCAGGCGGGCGATGAAGGGGCCCACGTTGGGGTGGTTGAAGATGGCGTCGAGAGCCGATTTCAAGTCCTGGGCCGGAGTGGCACCGGCGGCCGTCATCGCGCCGCCCAGGAGGAGCTTGGGGCCGTCCGAGTGGTGGCTCGGCCAGACCGCCATGGGGACGCGCCAGTTCTCGGCCGGGTTGTAGAAGACGTCGGGGTCGGTGGTGTCGTTGCCGCCGAAGCTCCAGCCGGTGAAGACCCGGGCGAAGCCCATGACGTTGTCCTGGCCGTAGGTCGGGATGGGCAAGCCTCGCCCGTCGATCTGGAGAGTGCCGTCGGGGAAGACCCGGTTGAGGCCGATCGAGAACAGCTGGAGGATCTCTCTGGCATAGTTCTCGTTCGGGATCTGGCCGATGGAGGGGTCTTCCTTGTCGTTCCCCAGCATGTTGAGGTAGGCCCCCATCGCCGGGCTCAGGGTGACGTCCTCCAGGAGCTGCCGGTAGTTGCCGAAGGCATCGCGCTCCAGAAGGTCCATATAGCTGGCGAGCCCGTCGGGCGCGTTGCCGAGCGCCGAGCTGGCGTCGGAGACGACGAAGATCTCCGAGAGCGCGAGGGCGACCCGCTGGCGGAGCGGATCGGGCGCCTGGACCGCCTGCTTCCAGATCGACTCCATCACCTGGTTCGAGGAGGGGGCCTCGCCCGCGGCGACCGCGGCGTCCAGATAGGCGAGGTGCGAGGTCCGCGGCGCCTGGAACTGCTGGTTGAGCCAGGCGTCGAAGCCCTGGGTCTCAAGCGCGGTGATCTCGGCCGGGGTCGGGCCGTAGGTCGCCTGGGTGAGGAAGCGTGCCGCGTCCCGGGCGGTCGGCGGCCCTGTGGGGAGGGGCGGCGGCGGGGGAGGCGGCGTGAAGACCTGGCTGCCGGTCGAGAGGAGGAACTGACCGCGGATCTCCCCCGAAGGGTAGCGCGAGGTGTGGATGTTGAGGTAGGTCCGGCCGGAGCGGATGGCGTCGGCGATCTGGGGGACGGTGGTGGTGCCCACCGGCACGAAGGTCCACAGATAGGAGCCGTCCGGCTGCGGGGGGGTGGCATCGATGTCGAAGAGGATCGGGCCGCTGACGCCGGGATCGGCGGGACCGTGGATGTGCTCGCTGATCTTCGGCGTCGTCAGGTTCGTGTAGTGGAAGCGGAGGACCGCCGAGAGTCCGTCGGCGGCAAGGAGGAGCGTCGCCGAGCCCGAGCCGGGGGACGACGACATCCCCTGGGAGGTGAGGGTCGCGAGGAAAAGGGTCGGCAGGCTGCCGAGGGTATAGACGCCGGAGACGACGGCGCTGTCGGTCAGGCCGTCCAGGTAGGCGATGGCCTGGACCGTGACGGTGCCGGCGATAGCGAAGGCTCCGGTGTAGACGGTCCCCGTGGTGCGGGTCGGCGCGCTGCCGTCGGTCGTGTAGCGGATCTGGGCGCCCGGGGTGCTGGTCAGGAGGGTGACGGTCTGGCTGGAGCTGTAGGTGCCGGGCGGGGGAGTGAGGACCGGTGGGGCGACCGCGGTCGAGTCGGTGCCCGCTGGCGCGAAGTAGCCGCCGATGTCGATGATGACGTGGACGCCGCCCGACGCGAGCCCGGCGGCGCAGGCGATCCCGCCGTCCGCCCCCAGGGAGAGGATGGCGTTGTTGGCGCGCACCTGGTTGGCCGAGTAGTTGATCGTCGAGGCCAGGGGCTGAGCACCGGCGGCCGGGAAGAGGGTGAGGAAGCCGGGAGTGCTCGGCCCCACGACGGTGATGTTGGCCGAGACCGCCGTGGCGCCGGTCGAGATCCCGCAGCGCCCGGCGAGGTTCCACACCCGCTTCGAGCCGGCGGCGAGCGCCGGCCCGCCGTAGGGGTCGGTCGCGTTCCGGGTGTCGACGGCCCGGCAGGGTTTGACCGTGAAGTAGCTGCCCGCCCCCTGTGCCCGGGCTGGAGCGGCGAGGAGAAGGAGGGTGGCGAGAGCGAAAAGGCCGGAGGCGAGGCGCCGGAGGGCGCCCGGTGGCGGATGGTACGGCCGAACGGCGGCATGCGCGGCGTCTTCCAACACCTTCCGCACCTCCAGACTCTGATTTTGACTGCGGGAGAGAGCCTAGCAGACATATTCATCGACATCAATAAATACAACCGGAAGAGAGCGGCGGGAGACCGTTCCAGTCTCCCGCCGGATCTCGGGTCGAAGCCGCCAACCTTCAGCGCTTGGCCGGCCGGACCCGCAATCCCCAGGTCACCCGGCCCATTTCGATCCCCTCGTAGATCTGTCGAATGGCGATGGTGTAGAGGCCGGGCGGCAGGTCGTGGCCGCCGCGCACCAGAAGCCGGCTGCGGTGGCGAGCGCCGGCCGCCAGGCGCACCCCGCAGAGGGGCAGCTCGCGGAGGAACGGCAGCGCCAGACGGGCATTGCGACCCTCAGGCGGCAGATCGATCTTGGGGAAGTGCTCTTTGGGCAGGATCGCCGCGAGCTCTCTGGGGACCTCGAGCGCCACCTCGACTCCACGCGGCAGCCGCTGGCGGATCTCCAAGTCGAAGACGTGCGCCGCGTCCGGGCTGCCGGCGATGAGGAACTCGAGCGCCAGGGGATCGGCATTCGGATCGGACATCAGGTCGACGACATTGAAGTTGCGCCAGCTGACGTTGTTCCAGGCCCGCACGAAACTCTGGAAGGCGTTGAAGTCGAAGCTCCCACCCGCCGAGGGGAGCGGAGGGGCAGGATCGAGCGCCTGGTCGAGGATGGCGACGAAGCAGGCGTGATCGCCGGAGACCGGGAGGTCCGCGGCGTGCCAGGTGAGCGGTCCGGCGACCTGGAGGGTGTCGCCCACCGGCACGTCGAGGGGCGCCGTCGTGCCGATCAGGTGCCACAGGTCCGGCGTGACCAGGGTCGAAACCTCGCTCCAGTACACCGTCGCCCGCGTCGCCGCAGCGGGCGCCGCGCCGCGGTTGCGCATGCGGACGTAGACGAAGTTGTCCTGCCCGTGCTCCACCTGGTCGCCCAGGGTATCGACGTTCTCGGTGCCGCTCCCCTCGCCGTAGGCGGCCTGCGGATCGGCGGCAGCGGTGGTGGTGGCGATGACGTCCGGGGAGATCGAGATCGCCCCCGTGCTCGGGACGTTCCCGTTGTCGCCCACGGCGTCGCGCAGGTAGACATCGGGCACCAGGCCGAGGCCGGTCTGGACGATTTTCTTCAAGTCCGGCATGACGCCGATGTGGCCCGCAACGCCGCCACCCTGCGGCGTGCCGTTCGCCGGATCGGAGAGAAGACCCCGCAGCTGCGCCGGCGAGAGGTGGGTGCCGCTGCTCGCCCGATAGATCGCCTGGGTGAGGAGGGCCGCGCCGGAGACGATCGGCGAGGCGCCGCTCGTGCCGCCGAAGACCTGGGTGTAGGTGGTGTCGTCGGTGCCTCCCGTCGCGAGGTCGCCATAGCCTGCCGAGACGATGTTCTCGCCCCATCCGTAGCAGTCGACGCGCGAGCCGAAATTGGAGAAGTCGGCGCGGTCGTGAGGCAGCGCCGAGTGCGCCGCGCCGATCAGGATGGCACCCGAGTCTCTGAAGTCGGCCGAGCTCCGTTCTAGCCGGTGGTGTCCGCTGCCGTCGGTCCAGGCGTCGAGGTCGTTGCTGCCGTTGCCCCCTGCCTCGACCACGGTGATGCCGTTGGCCACGGCGAGGCGGATGGCGTCGAAGCTCGCGGGATCGGTCTCGGCGGGCAGGAGCAGCGCGCCGATCTGGATCTCGAGGAGCAGGACATCCGGCCGGGGCGAGGCGGTCGCCGCGGCCAGAATGGCCTCGGCGATGTGGTTCTCGGTGTCGGTGGCGGCGTCGTAGTAGGAGGAGACGCGCACCGAGGAGAGATTGGGGGCGATGCCGATGATCCCGCGGGTGTTGTCCACCCCCGCGATTTCGCCGAGGACGGCGGTGCCGTGGTCCCCCTTGTACCCGTCGTGCCCGTTCTTGTTGTCGCCGTGAATCAGGGTGGGGGACGGGAGGTCCTCGTGGGCGAGGAACCATCCGCGTTCCATGTCCATGAAGTGGACACCGGCTCCGTCGGCGCCCGCCATGCCGGTCGTCCAGGCCCAGCGGGCGTCGATGCCGGTGGGGGCGGCGTCCAAGTGGTGCTGGGAGCCCGCATAGGTGTCGTCGGCCGGGTTGACCGGGTCGCTCGGCGCCAGCTCGGGGTAGACGAGCTCGATCTCGGGGAGGCGCGAGAGCTCGGCGATCACCTGGTCGATGTCGGCGCCGCGCGCGTCGACGTGCCAGTAGACGGTCAGGCTCCGCAGCGGCGGGAAGTCGCTCTGCCGGGCTTGGCGCTCCAGCTCGAGGAGGGTCTCGGGCTTGATCGAGCGGATGAGGGGCTGCGAGTCGAGATGGTGCCGCTCGAGCACCTGGGTCAGGCCGCCGAGCTTGCGGCGTTTGGCGAGATCGCGCAGGGTTCGCGCCTCAAGGTCGCCACCGCTCGCGAGCCGGACGACGACGAAGCCGGTGCGGTCGGCGGAGCGCTCGCCGGGGGGTGGTACGTTGACGGGTCTCCGCGGCGGTCGCTGGCCGTCACAGAGCTGGATTGGAACAGGCTTGCGATCGTCGCACATCGTGGTCTCCTTGGGGGGGCTAGAAAGAAGGTCAGGCCCGGTAGTGAGAATCGGCGCCGCTCCCGGAGGAAAAGTTACAGCGATCGCGCAAGGGTGCTGAGCATCTTCGCCTTCTCCCGCCGGCCTTGCGCTACCTTTTAGCTTAGATATAGGCTATTGAGCATGGGTCATGGGTTAAGAAAAACTGCTGAAATTGAAGATAGGTATCCACTCTCTCCTCTCCAGCACAGCATGTTGGTCGAGAGCCTCTCGGCCGCGGCGGGATCTCGCATCGGGCTGCTGCAGATCGTCTGGGGGCTACCGGAGCCGCTCGACGTTGCGGTCTTTGAGGAGGCGTGGGAGAGAGTCGTCGAGCGCCACCCGATCCTGCGTACCCAGCTCGTCTGGCTCGGGTGCGCCGAGCCGTTCCAGGAGGTGGTTCGCGAGCTGCGGCTGCCGTTCGCGACCTGCGACTGGACCGGAGTACCCCCGGAGCGGCAGGAAGAGAGCCTGCAGACGTTCCTGCTGGAGGATCGGCAGCGTGGCCTCGATCTCGGCCAAGCGCCCCTGCTGCGGGTCACGGTGGCCCGGCTCGGTCCCGCCGATTACCGGGTGATCCTCACGCTCCATCACATGACCTACGATGGGCGGACGGTGCTCGCCCTCATCCAGGAGGTCTTCGCCTGGTATGGAGCGCTCCGGGGCGGCGAGGGCCTGCAGCTCTCTGCCCCAGGCAGCTATCGCGCCTACGTCGAGTGGGTCGGGCGGCAGGACCATCGCCGGGCCGAGGAGTTCTGGCGGGAGAGCCTCCGGGGGATTAGGGAGCCGACTCCGCTCGGCCTCGACCGCAGGGAACATGCGCACGGCAGCGCCGAGGGGGAGGCCGCACAGCAGGTCTGGTTCTGCCGCGACTTCTCGGTCTGGCTGAGCGACGGGACGACAGCGGCCCTCCTCCGCCTCACCCAGGACCTGGGGCTCACTCTCAACACCCTTCTCCTCGGCGCCTGGTCGCTCTTGCTGAGCCGCTACAGCGGCGAGCGGGACGTCCTCTTCGGGGTGGTCCGTACGCATCGTGGAGCGGTAGAGGACGGGGTGGCGATCCTCGGCCCGATGATGAACTCGGTGCCCTTCCGGGCCACCGTCGATCCGCAAACCAGCCTCGGCTCGTGGCTCCAGGGGCTCCGCGCCCACTGGCTCGCGATGCGCGCGGGGGATTTCGCGACTCCGGCGCAGATCCGGAGCTGCAGCGAGCTCGATCCCCTGGCCCCTCTCTTCGAGAGCCTGGCGCTGTTCGAGACCCACGAGCTCGGCGAGCGCCTGCGCCAGCAGGGACCGGACTGGCAGAACCGCTCTTTCCGCCTGTTCCGCCAGGGCCGGCTGCCGGTGAGCGTCTACGGGTACTACGAAAAGCGGCTGTCGCTCAAGGTTATCTTCGATCCCGAGTGCTTCGACCCGCTGCTCATGCGGCGCCTCCTGGGGCATCTGCGGGCAGCGGTCGAGGCGATGCCCGATGGGATCGAGCGGGGAGTGGGGGAGCTGCCCCTCCTGACCGCGCCGGAACGCCGGCAGCTCCTCGCCGAATGGAACGACACGGCAGGTCCGGAATCCGGGGCCGCCGTTCATCGCCGGTTCGAGGAGCACGCGCGCCGGGCACCCGCGGCCCTCGCCGCGGTGGACCCCGGCGGCGCCTGCAGCTACGGCGAGATGGAGGCGAGGGCGAATCAGCTGGCCTGGCTGTTACAGAAACGGGGTGTGAGGCCGGGGTCGATCGTCGGGGTGCTGCTCGACAGATCGATCGAAGAGGTGCAGGCGCTCCTCGGCATCCTCAAGGCCGGCGGCGCCTGTCTGCCCTTGGAGGGCTCCGCCCCGGAGCGGGTGGCAACCATCCTGGAGGACGCCGACGTGGCCCTCCTGCTGACGCATCCCGCGGAGCACCCGCATCTTCGCTTCCCCGCCGCGCGCACCCTCGATCTCGGCGCGGCGAGGGAGGAGCTGCGCCGGCAGCCGGTCAGCCCGCCTCCGGTCCGGACGGCAGCGGAGCAGCCAGCCTACGTCTTCTACACGTCCGGTTCGAGTGGCCGGCCGAAAGGCGTGCCCATCCCTCATCGGGGTCTCGCCAACCTGATCGAGTGGCATCGCGACGCGTACGGCATCCTCTCCGCGGATCGGGGGAGCCGGCTGGCGGGGCTGGGCTTCGACGCCTCGATGTGGGAGCTGTGGCCCTTCTGGAGCGCTGGCGGCACCGTCTTTCTCCCGCCGGAGAGGATCCGCTTCGCCCCCGAGGAGCTGATGGACTGGTGGGTGCGCCACGAGGTCACCGTCGCCAATGCGGCGACCCCCATGGCGGAGCGGCTCCTGCCCCTCCGCTGGCCCGCCGGATTAGTGATCCGGGCCCTCCACTCGGGCGGCGACACGCTCCGGAGCGGCCCCCCGGAGGACCTGCCCTTCCCCTTCTTCAACGTCTACGGTCCCACCGAGGCCACCTGCGCCGCGACCTCCTGGGAGGTCCTCCCCGACGGCGATCCGCGCCGCCGGGGGCGGCCTCCAGGGATCGGCCGGCCGCTCCGCAACACCCGTATCTATCTCCTCGATCCAGAGCTCCGGCCGGTCCCCATCGGGGTTCGCGGGGAGCTGGCGATCGCCGGCCACGGTCTTGCCCTGGGCTATCTCGGTCGCCCGGAGCTCACCGCCGCGAGCTTCGTGCCCGACCCCTACGGCGGGGCGGGCGAGCGGATGTATCGGACAGGGGATCTCGCCCGTTTCCATCCCGACGGGTCTCTCGAGTTCCTCGGCCGGCGGGACTATCAGATCAAGGTGCGCGGCTTCCGGATCGAGCCCGGAGAGATCGAGGAGGTCCTCGGCCGGTATCCGGCCCTTGAGGCTTCCGCGGTCGTGGCGCGCGACGGCGCGCGGCCGGGTGACAAGCAGCTTGTCGCCTTCGTCGTGGGGGTCCCGGGGAGCGCCGTGGCGGAGGACGAGCTGAAAGAGTTCCTCCGCGGCAAGCTGCCCGCATACATGATCCCCGCCCTTTTCGTCCGCCTCGACTCTCTGCCCTTGAACGCCAGTGCCAAGGTCGACCGCCGGGCTCTGGCGGCCGAGGCCGTCGCGGTCGCTCACGACGCGGGACAGTACGTGCCGCCGGACACCGCGCTCGAGCAGCTCCTGGCGCGGATCTGGGGGCAGGTGCTCGGCCAGGAGCGGGTGGGCCTCCACGACGATTTCTACGCTCTCGGCGGTCACTCCCTGCACATCATGCAGGTCCTCTCCTCGGTGCGCGACCTCTTCCCGCACGAGATGCCGGTAGAACGCGCCTTTCTCGCCTCGACCATCTCCCAGTTGACGGAGCAACTCTTCCCGGGCGAGTTCGAACGCCTGCTGGCCGAGAACGTCGCCGAGACGGTCCTCGGCCGCACCGGCCCGTCTGTCGCCGAGGCGACGGGCACGCTCTCGGGCGCCGCCAGCGCTCGATAGCGATTCCTATCCCACGATGAAGATGCATCCTGCCGAGCCGCCGCCGCCCACCGAGGCCCGCCTGCCGCTCTCTTTCGCCCAGGAGCGGCTCTGGCTCGCCGACCGGCTGCTGCCGGGCTCGCCGCTCTACAACGTGCCGTTCATCCTGCGCCTCGCGGGGCCGCTCTCGCCACGTGGCACGGCAGCCTTCGCAGCTGCCCTGTCCGAGGTCGTGCGGCGCCATACGGCGCTGCGCACGGTGTTCCCGAGTGCCGACGGCGAGCCCGTGGCGGTCGTCGTATCCTCCGGTTCCACGGCACTCCCGGTGATCGACCTCTCGTCTCTGGCGCCGCCGCTGCGGCAGGCCACGGCGGTGCGGCTGGTCGAGGCGGCGGCGCGGCGGCCCTTCGATCTCGCCACCGGGCCGCTGCTCCGCGCCCTTCTCGTCCGCCATGGCGAGGGCGAGCACGAGTTGCTGGTCAACGTCCATCACATCGCTTTCGACGGCTGGTCGCTCGGACTCCTGGGGAGCGAGCTGGGAGCCCTCTACCAGGCCTATTTCGCGGGCCGCCCTTCGCCGTTGCCGGAGCTGCCTCTCCAGTATGGCGACTTCGCGCGCTCCCAGCGCGAGCGGCTCTCCGCCGCCGGGCTGACCCCCCTCCTCGCCGCCTGGCGCCAGCGCCTCGCCGGCCCGTTGCCGGCGCTCGACCTCCCCGCCGACCGGCCGCGACCGCCGGTCATGACCCATGGCGGTGCGCGGGTCATCCTGGCGCTTCCGGGCGAGCTCGCCCAGGGCATCGAGCGGCTCGCCCGCGAGCACCGGGTCTCCCTCTTCATGACCATTGCCGCCAGCTTGGCGACTGTGCTCTCCCGCTACACGGGGCAGTGCGATCTCCTCCTCGGCACCCTGGTCGCCAACCGCAGCCGGTCCGAGCTCCAGAAGTTGATCGGTTTCTTCGTCAACACGGTGGTGTTGCGCTGCGATCTCTCCGGCGATCTGGATTTCGCCCGGCTCCTCGACCGAGTGCGCGGGGCGGCCCTCTTCGCCTTCGCTCACCAGGACCTGCCTTTCGAGAAGCTGGTCGAGGCCCTGGCCCCGGCGCGCGATCCCTCGCGGACGCCGCTCTTCCAGGCGATGCTCATCCAGAACTCCCGCCCGCGTTTCGACTTCGGACCGGGGCTCGACGCGGGGGTCGAGCCGCTGCCGAACGGCGCCGTCAAGTTCGACCTCACTCTGGCGGTCGAGGGATCCCGGGAGGGCCTCGCTCTCAGGCTCGACTACAGAACGGCCCTCTTCGATGCGGCGACGATCCGGCGCCTCGGCTGGCAGCTCGCGACCCTCCTGGAGGCGGCGACCGCCGATCCCGAGCGGCGGCTCGCCCTGCTGCCGCTCCTCTCGGCGGCCGAACGGCATCAGGCCCTCGCCGAGGGGGCGGGGGGGCGGACGGCGCCGGCCGGGGCGGAGCGCTGTCTGCACGAGATCTTCGCCGAGCAGGCCCGCCGCGCGCCGGGAGCACCGGCCGTGGTCATGGGAGTGGCGAGCCTGACCTACGGCCAGCTCGACCGCCAGGCGGATCGCCTGGCCCGCCGGCTCCGGGGGCTGGGAGTGGCGCCGGAGGGGGTCGTGGGGGTCTGCCTGGAACGATCTCCCGATCTCGTCGTGGCTCTCCTGGGGGTGCTCAAGGCGGGCGGCGCCTACCTGCCGCTCGATCCCGCCTATCCCGAGGAGCGCCTGAGCTTCCTCTGTACCGACGCGGCCGTACGGGCCCTCGTCGCCGAGCGTCGACCGGCGGCAGGGTTCCAGGGACTGGAGCCCGTCTACATCGATGAGATGGAGGAGTGGGAAGAGCCCGACGGGCCCCCAGCCGAGAGCGCGGTGGGCCCGGAGAACCTCGCCTACATCATCTACACCTCGGGTTCGACGGGCCGGCCGCGCGGGGTCCAGGTGACTCACGGCAACGTCTGCCGGCTGCTCGCGGCGACCGCTTCCTGGTTCGGCTTCGGTCCCGAGGACGTCTGGACCCTCTTTCACTCCTACGCCTTCGACTTTTCGGTCTGGGAGATCTGGGGGGCCCTCGCTTACGGCGGCAGCCTGGTGGTGGTGCCCCACCGGGTGAGCCGGTCTCCGGAGTCGTTCTACGAGCTGCTGGTAGAGGAGGGGGTGACGGTGCTCAACCAGACGCCCTCGGCCTTCCGCCAGCTGATGCGGGCCGCGGAGGAGATGGGGGAGAGCCGGGATCTCGCTCTGCGGTGGGTGATCTTCGGCGGCGAGGCCCTGGAGATCCAGAGCCTGCGACCGTGGGTGGAGCGGCACGGAGCGTCGAGGCCGCGCCTCGTCAACATGTACGGGATCACGGAGACGACCGTGCACGTGACCTACCGGCCGCTGTCGGAGGCGGACATCCGGGGCGGTGGGGGAAGCGTCATCGGCGGGCCGATCCCGGATCTGGAGCTGCGGGTGCTGGACGCGGGGCTCGAACCGCAGCCTCTGGGGGTCCCCGGGGAGCTCTCAGTGGCTGGCACGGGGCTCGCCCGGGGATATCTCAACCATCCGGAACGGACGGCGGAGCGCTTCGTGCCCGATCCCTGGGGGAGAGCGCCAGGGGCGCGCCTCTATCGCTCGGGCGACCTGGTCCGCCGTCTGGCGGAGGGGGATATCGAGTATCTGGGACGGATCGATCACCAGGTGAAGGTGCGGGGCTTCCGCATCGAGCTGGGGGAGATCGAGGCGGCTCTCGCGAGCGAGCCCGGGGTGCGCGAGGCGGTGGCGATCGTGCGCGAGGATGCGCCGGGCGACCACCGCCTGGTGGCCTACGTGGTGGGAGGACCCGTGGGGTTTCCCGATCCCGGCGCGCTCCGCGCGGCGCTCGAGCGCAAGCTGCCGGAGCCGCTGCTGCCGTCGGCGATCGTCCCTCTCCCGTCGCTGCCGCTCACGGTCAACGGCAAGCTCGACCGCCAGGCGCTGCCGGCGCCGGGGGAAGCCCGGGAGGAGCTGGCGGCTTCCGGCCTGCCGCTGGCGCGCACCCCGATCGAGGAGATGCTGTGCGGGATCTGGGAGGAGGTCCTGCGGCTGCCGCGAGTGGGCCGGGCGGAGAACTTCTTCGCCCTCGGCGGGCACTCGCTGCTGGCGACCCGGGTGGTGTTGCGGGTGCGCCAGGAGCTGGGGGTGGAGCTCCCTCTAGGCCTCCTCTTCGAGCGGCCGACGGTGGCGGCGCTGGCTGCCGCGGTCGAGCGCTCGCTGCGGGGGGGGGAGGAGATCGCGGCGCCCCCCATCGTGCCGGAGGAACACGGGGTCGACCTGCCGCTCTCCTTCGCCCAGCGGCGGCTCTGGTTTGCCGATCGGCTCCTGCCGGGCTCGCCGCTCTACAACGTGCCCCTCGCCGTACGCCTCGCCGGCCGGCTGGAGCCGCGCGGCGTCGCGGCGCTCGGCGCCGCGATCGCCGAGGTCGTACGGCGGCACGAGGTGCTCCGCACCGTCTTTGAGACGACGACCGGCGACGAGCCGCTGGCGGTCGTCCTCCCTGCCGCGGCCGCGGAGCTGCCGGTCGTCGATCTCTCGTCGCTCGCACCGCCGCTCGGGCGCGCCACCGCGGAGCGGCTGCTTGAAGCGGCGGCGCGGCGGCCCTTCGAGCTCGCCACTGGGCCGCTCCTCCGGGCGCTCCTCGTGCGCCGGGACGAGGCCGGGCACGAGCTCCTCATCAACGTCCATCACATCGCGTCCGACGGATGGTCGAACGACCTCCTGGCGAGCGAGCTGGGTACCCTCTACCGGGCCTTCTCCGCGGACCGTCCCTCGCCCCTCCCCGATCTCCCCGTCCAGTACGGCGACTTCGCCCTCTGGCAGCGTCGCTGGCTCTCCGGCGACGTGCTCGAAGCCCTGCTCGCCGCCTGGCGTCGGCGTCTGGCCGGCAGGACGCCGGAGCTCGACCTGCCTGGCGACCGGGCGCGGCCGCCGGTCCGGAGCTATCGCGGCGGGCGGGTAGCCCTGGCGCTCCCCGGAGAGTTCGCCCGGGGGATTGACGGCCTCTCCCGCCAGCACCGGGTGACCCTCTTCATGACCCTCGCCGCTGGCTTGGCGACCCTCCTGGGGCGCTACACCGGCCAGACCGACCTCTCGCTGGGGACCCCGGTCGCGAACCGCGGTCGCTCCGAGATCCAGCAGCTGATCGGATTTTTCGTCAACACCCTCGTTCTCCGCTGCGATCTCTCCGGCGACCCCGGCTTCGCGGAGCTCCTCGGCCGGGTGCACGCGGTGGCCCTCGACGCCTTCGCCCATCAGGATCTCCCCTTCGAGAAACTGGTCGAGGAGATCGCGCCCGAGCGGGATCCCGCCCGGACGCCGCTCTTTGAGGTGCTCCTCGTCTTGCAGAACAACGTCCGGCCGCGGCTCGACCTCGGCCCTGGGCTCGCCGCCGCGATCGAGCCGCTGGCCGTCGGCACCGCCAAGTTCGACCTCACTTTCGCCCTCGAAGAGGCGGCCGGCCGCGGGTTCGCCTTCCGGATCGAGTACAGCACCGATCTCTTCGACCCCGCGACCGTGCTGCGGCTCGCCGGACACTTCGAGACCCTCCTCGTTGCCGCGATCGCCGAGCCCGGCTGCCGGCTCTCCGCCCTCTCTCTCCTCGCCCCGGCCGAGCGGCAGCAGCTCGTGGAATGGTCGGCGCGGCCGAGCCGGCGTTCGGAGCGGCCGGTGCTCCACGAGCTCTTCGCGGCCCAGGCCGAACGTACCCCCGACAGAGTGGCGATCGCGTCGGCCGGCCAGCAGCTGACCTACGCCGAGCTCGACCGCCAGGCGAACCGCCTGGCCCGAGCGCTCGCCCGCCGTGGCGTCGGTCCGGACGCGCTCGTGGGGCTCCTCTGCGAGCGCTCGCTGGAGTTAGTCGTGGGCCTCCTCGGGATCTTGAAGGCCGGGGGAGCGTACGTCCCCCTCGATCCGGCCCAGGGCGAGGAGCGGCTGCGCTTCCTGATTCAGGACTCCCGCCTGAGGGCGGTGGTGACGCTCGCGGCCTTAGCCGCCCTCCTGCCGGCGCCGTCCGTGGGCGGGCCGGTCCGCTGGCTCCTCGACGCCGATGGGCCGGCGATCGGACGGGAGAGCGCCTCCCCCCGGCGGCCGCCGTCACCCCCGAAAACCTTGCCTATGTGATCTACACCTCGGGCTCGACCGGCCGCCCCAAGGGATGCGAGGTTCCCCACCGGGCGGTCCCGGGCTTTTTCCACGATGTCGACTACGTGAGCTACACGGGGCAACGGTTCCTCCAGTACGCCTCCATCTCCTGGGACGTCCTCACCCTGGAGCTCTGGCCGTCCCTGATCCATGGGGGCCGCTGCGTGCTCGTGGCCGAGCGGTTGCTGAGCGGCGAGGAGCTGGAGAGTGCCGTTTCGCTCTACGGGATCACTACCCTATGGGTGACGGCGTCGCAGTTCAACGCCTTGATAGATACCCATCCCGCGGCGTTCGCTGGCTTGGGGCAGCTGATGATCGGCGGGGAGGCGCTCTCGGTTCCCCACGTGCGCCGCGCGCTGGAGCGCTTCCCCGGCCTCCGCCTGGTGAACGGTTACGGGCCGTCGGAGTGCACGGTCTTCACGGCCTGCCAGCCCATCCACCCCGGGCTCCTCCGCGGGGAGGGGTCGATCCCTATCGGCCGGCCCATCGGCGACCGCCGAGTCCATGTCCTCGATCCCTACCTGGAGCCAGTCCAGGTGGGCGTCGCCGGCGAGCTCTGCGTTGCCGGCGAGAGTCTGGCACGGGGCTATCTCGGCCGCCCTCGGCTGACCGCCGAGCGTTTCGTTCCCGACCCGCTCGGCGGGGATGGCGGCGGTCGCCTCTACCGGACGGGCGACCTGGTGCGGTGGCGCGGCGACGGTCGGCTGGAGTTCGTCGGGCGGATCGACCATCAGGTCAAGGTGCGGGGCTTCCGGGTCGAGCCCGGCGAGATCGAAGCGGTGCTCGCTGAGCATCCGGAGGTCGACGAAGCGGCGGTCCTCGCCCTGCCGGAGCCGGCCGGCGGCAAGCGGCTCGCCGCCTATGTGGTGCTGAAGTCCCCGGAGCCGGGGCGCGAGGGGATGCTCCGCGCCTATCTCGGTGGGCGGCTCCCCTCCTACCTGGTCCCCGCGGTTTTCGTGATCCTCGCCGAGATGCCGCGGAACGCCAACGGCAAGCTCGACCGTCGCGCCCTGGCCCTCCTCGGCGACGTGGATGGGGGGCCCCGTGGGGCTCACGAGCCGCCCCGGGCCGGAACCGAGGAGCGGATCGCTGCGATCTGGCGCGAGCTTCTGCAGCTCCCGCGGGTCGGCCGCCACGACAACTTCTTCGATCTCGGAGGTCACTCCCTGCTCCTCGTCCGCCTGCACGGCCGCCTGCAGGAAGCCCTGGAGGTCGAATTCCCCCTCCTCGACCTGTTCAGCCATCCGAACATCGGCAGCTTCGCCCTCCATCTGGCGAGTGCCGGCCGGCAGGCACCGGCCTCCACCGCCGCCAGCTCCACCCCGGCGCAACGGGATCGGGTGGCGCGGCGGCTCGGGCGTCTGCGCGCCGCCGCGGCCTCGGGGTCGAAGCCATGACCAGGGAGTGGACGGGGCTCGAGATCGCGATCGTCGGCATGGCCGGCCGTTTCCCGGGGGCGGCGGACGTGGGGGCCCTGTGGCGGAACCTCCTCGCGGCGCGGGAGAGCATCACCTTCTTCTCTCGCGAGGAGCTGCTGGAAGCCGGGATCGAGGAGGCCCTGGCACGCCATCCTCACTACGTGCGGGCGCGGGGGGTGCTGGACGGGGCCGAAGGGTTCGATGCCGACTTCTTCAACCTGACCCGGCATGAAGCGGAAGTGATGGACCCCCAGCAGCGGGTCTTCCTCGAATGCGCCTGGGAAGCCCTGGAGAATGCCGGCTGCACGCCCGACGGCGCCGCGGTCGGCATCTTCGCCGGAGCGAGCGCCAACACCTATCTCCTCCGCCAGGTGCTCCCCAGCGAGGATTCAGCCCGCGACGGCCTGCTGGCGAGCCTCGGTGGCGAGAAGGATTTCCTCTGCACCCGGGTGGCCTACAAGCTCGATCTCCGCGGACCCGCGATCACCGTCCAGACCGCCTGCTCGACCTCCCTCGTCGCCGTCGGTCTGGCGTGCCAGAGCCTGCTCGCCGGCGGCTGCGACCTGGCTCTCGCCGGTGGCGTTTCGGTCCGGGCGCCGCGCAAGGGCGGCTATCTGCATCAGGAGGGTGGCATCGGCAGCTCCGACGGCCACTGCCGCGCGTTCGATGCCGCCGCGGACGGCGTGGTGAGCGGCGAGGGGGTGGGCATCGTCGTCCTCGCGAGGCTCGACGACGCCATCGCGCAGGGCTACCGCATTCATGCCGTGCTCAAGGGGTGGGCGGTCAACAACGACGGCGCCCGGAAGGTCGGCTACACGGCGCCCGGCATCGAGGGCCAGGCGGCGGCGATCCGCTCGGCCCTGGACCTGGCCGGAGTGGCGGCCGACTCGATCGGCTACGTTGAGGCCCACGGTACCGGCACCGAGCTCGGCGATCCCATCGAGGTCGCGGCCCTGACCCGGGCGTTCCGCACCCACACCGCGCGGCGGCAGTTCTGCGCTCTGGGCTCCGTCAAGACCAACATCGGGCACCTCGACGCCGCGTCGGGGGTGACCGGTCTGATCAAGGCGGTGCTGGCGGTCGAGCACGGCGTGATCCCTCCCAGCCTGCACTTTACGGAGCCCAATCCCCGGACCGACCTCGCCGCCAGCCCCTTCTTCGTCGCCGCCGGCCTTACCGCTTGGCCGGGCGAGGAGACCCCGCGCCGGGCGGCGGTGAGCTCGTTCGGCATCGGCGGCACCAATGCCCACGTCGTCCTCGAACAGGCTCCGCCGGAGGAGTCCACCCCGCCGGCGCGCGCCTGGCAACTGCTGCCGCTCTCGGCGAAGAACCGGAGGGCGCTCACCGCCATGGCCGCCGCTCTCGCCCATTACCTGGAGCACGAGGGCGGGCAGGTGTGCCTGGCCGACGTCAGCTACACCCTCCAACTCGGCCGCCGGGAGCACGACCTCCGCGGCTTCGTGATCGCCGAGGACGTCGAGGGCGCGGCACGGGCCCTCCGCGCCGCCGAGGCGGGGGAGTGGCCGACGGCGCGGGTCGCAGGGGAGCCGTCCGGCGAGGAGCCGTCGCGAGTCCTCCTGCTCCTCGCACAGGGCCCGGCGGCGGGGGGGCCGACGGTTTCGGTCCTCCTCGAAACTCTCGGCCGCCTCTGGCTGTCGGGCGCGCCGATCGATTGGCGCCGCCTGTACGCGGGGGAGCGGCGCCGGCGCCTCGCCCTCCCCACCTACCCCTTCGCCCGGCAGCGCTTCTGGCTCGAGCCGCGAGCGGTTTCGCCTCCGGTCGAACGGGCGCGCAGCTTTCCCCTGACCGAAGATCAGCGGGAGCTCTGGGAGACCTCGCGGCTGGGACGGGATGCCTCGGTGGCGTTCAATCAGGTCGTCGCGCTCCGCCTGCGCGCTCCCCTGAGGCGAGACGCCCTCCAGCGGGCGCTGGGCCGGCTGGTCGATCGCCACGAGGTTCTCCGCGCCACCTTTGATTCCGCCGGGACGACGCAGACCGTCGCGCCGAGCCGAGACGTCGAGCTGCCGCTTCTCGACCTCACGGCTATCGGGGGTGACGGCACCGACCTCCTCGCCGAAATCGCCCAGCGCCCTTTCGACTTCGTCCGTGGCCCCCTCCTTCGCGGTCACCTGCTCCGCCTGGACGCCGAGCTGCACGTCTTCGTCCTCACCATGCACCACGTCGCGGTCGACGGCGGCTCGCTCGCCATCCTGCTCCGTGAGCTGTGCCAGATCTACGGCGGCGAGGTGACCGGCGAGCCCTGTTCGCTGCCGGCGGCCGAGTCCTACCAGCGTTTCGTCGAAGCGATCGTCGCTCGCGAGCGCGGCCCGGAGATGGCCGGCCACGAGGCGTTCTGGCTGGCACGATTCTCTCCCCCTCCCCGGCCGCTCGAGCTGCCGACGGATCGGCCCCGCCCTGCCGTGCGAACGTTCGGCGGCGACCGTGTGCAGAGCGAGGTTCCTCCCGGCTTCACCACCGCGCTCAGAAGGTTGGCGGCACGGCTGCGCTGCACCACGTCGATGCTGCTCCTCGCCGCGGTCCACGCGCTGCTCCATCGGCTGTCCGGCCAGGACGACCTCGTCGTGGGCCTGCCGGCGGCCGGGCATCCAGCGACGGGGGGACCCCTTTGCGGCTACTTTCTGAGCCTGATGCCGCTGCGCTCCCGGAGCGCAGCCGGCGACGGCTTCGACTCCCTCGTGGCCAGCGTGCGTACGAACCTCCTGGACGCCTACGAGCACCGGTTCTACCCGTTGAGACGGCTGGTCGGCCGGCTCGACCTCACGGCCTATCGGGGTCGCCCGCCGCTAGTGGCGGCCCTGTTCAACCTCGATCAGCTCTCGGGAGGCCTCGAAATGGAGGGTCTCACCGTGGAGCCGCTAGGAGTCGCCACGGGGAGGGCGGAGTTCGAGGTCTTCTGGAACGTCCTCGAAACGGAGCGGAGCCTCACCCTCCAGTGCGAATTCAACACCGAGCTGTTCGATCGCGCCACGGTCGAACGCTGGCAGGGAAGCCTCCATAGCCTCTTGGCCCACGCCCTGATCGCGCCCGGCTGCGCCTTGGGCGAGCTCGACCTCGCCTTCTCCCCGGCCCTTCTCGACTCTCCGCTCACGACCCACACGCGGGCCGCGGGTGCCCCGGCCGTCACCTTTCTGTTCCCCGGTCAGGGCGCCCAGAAGGTCGGCATGGGACGGGAGCTCTATCGACGCGAGCCGGTCTTTCGCCAGCAGGTGGACCGCTGCTGCTTAATCCTCCACGACGTTCTGGGCTGCGACCTGCGGCAGGCGCTCTGGCCCGAGCGCGAGGACGAAGCGGCGGCGGCCCGGCTGGCGGCGACCGCCGTCGCCCAGCCCGCTCTCTTCGTCGTCGAATACGCTCTCGCTCGACTCTGGATGGCCTGGGGGGTACAGCCCGCCGCCCTGCTGGGCCATAGCGTCGGCGAGTACACGGCCGCCTGCCTGGCCGGTGTTTTCTCTCTCGAAGAGGCCCTGGCGCTGGTGGCGGAGCGCGGCGCGCGGATGGCAGAGCTTCCTCCCGGAGCGATGCTCGCCGTTGCGCTACCGGAGGAGGAGGTGGTGGGCCTTCTCGGCTCAGAGCTCTCCCTGGCGGCGGTCAACGCTCCCGAGCGCGTCGTGGTCTCCGGTCCGGAACGGGCGGTGGAGGAGCTCGCCGGGAAACTCCACCGCCGCGGCCTCCCCTGCCGGCGCCTCGCCACCTCGCACGCCTTTCATTCGGCCGCCGTCGAGCCGATCCTCCCGAGTTTCGCCGCGCGCGTCCGGGCGGCGGAGCCGAAGCCCCCGCGAATACCCTTCCTGTCCAACGTCACCGGCACCTGGATCACCCCCGAGGAGGCCACCGATCCGGACTACTGGACCCGCCATCTGCGCGGAACCGTCCGTTTCGCCGCCGCCGTCCGGAAGCTTGCCGAGACGCCGGCCGGGGTCTATCTGGAGGTCGGACCGGGGCACGCTCTCTGCGCCCTGGTGAGGCGAAACCTGGGCCCTTCAGCCAGCGGGGAGCTGACGGTCTCGTCCCTGGCCCAGGGTGGGGAAGAGGGATCCGAAATCGCTTCGCTCCGCCGTGCCGTGGGGCAGCTCTGGCTCGCCGGGGTGCCCGTCGACGGGTCGGCGCCCGACCGTGTGCCGTTCCGGGCGGAGAACCGGCGGCCTCGTCCGGAAGGGGACGGCGGCCGGGAGGGCGGTGCGGAGCCTCGGGATGGCGCGAAGACCGAATCGCTCGCCGCGCTCTTTTCGCAGCAGGTCGCCTTCCTCTCTCACCAGCTCGACCTTTTGGAGGGTGCCTCGCAGGACCTCGAACAAGGAGATTCGTATGGCCGAACCCGTAGGAGCTGAAACCGCGGACCGATCGCGGTTCCAGCAGATCCGACCGCAGATCCAGAGCCTCTTCGCCGAGCTCTTCCGGCTTCCCCCCGGAGAGCTGCCGGCGGAGGCCACCTTCTTCGAGCTGGGGGCCGATTCCCTCTTCCTCCTGCGCGCCAGCCAGCAGATCGAGGAGCGGTTCGGCGCCCGCATCCCCTTTCGCCGGCTGGTCGAGGAGCTCTCGACCGTGGACGCCGTGTCGGCCTACCTCGCCGGGGAGATCGCGGACGAAGAGGCACCGCGCCCGGCCCCGGTTCCCGCGGTGAAGCCGCTGCCGGTGGCCGCGCCACCCCCGGCAGCCACCGCGTCCATGGCGGTGCCGGCTTTTGCGCCGGCCGCCGACCTGCGCTCGCTGTTTTCCGAGCAGATCCGGCTCCTCGAGCGTCAGCTCGCGCTGCTCGCCCGCGAGGCGCCGGCCGAGCCGGTCCGGGTGCCCGCCGCCGCACCCTCCCTGCACCTTGCTGCCGCGCCCCGGCCGCGCCTGGCCGTCGCCCGTCCGGAGCCCGGTGCCCCCGCCGCGTTCGTCCCCTACAAGGCGATCGACCGGGCCCAGGGCGATCGGCTCACCCCGGATCAACGGGAGCACCTCGATCGGCTGGTCGAGCGGCTCGCCGGGAAGACCCGCCGTTCGAAGGAGCTGACGGAGAGATACCGGAGCCTGCTCGCCAACAACCGTGCCGTCGCCGGCTTTCGCCTGCTGTGGAAAGAGCTCGTCTATCCCTTGGTCGGGCACCGCGGCGCCGGCGCCCGCATCTGGGACATCGACGGCAACGAGTATCTCGACCTCACGATGGGGTTCGGCGCGCTCCTCTTCGGCCATTCCCCCGAGTTTCTGAAGGACGCCCTACGCCGGCAGCTCGATCTCGGGATCAGCGTCGGTCCAGAGTCGCAGACCGCGGGCGGCGTCGCGGAGCTGATCCGGGAGCTCACCGGCGTCGAGCGGGTGACCTTCTGCAACTCGGGAACCGAGGCGGTGATGGCCGCCCTGCGTCTCGCCCGGACGGTGACCGGCCGCACCAAGATCGCGCTCTTCGCCGGTTCCTTCCACGGCACCTTCGACGGCGTCCTCGCCCGCGACGACGGCCGGCAGCGGGTCGTGCCCACGGCTCCCGGCGTGCCGCCGAACATGATCGCAGACGTGCTGGTCCTCGACTACGGGAGCCCGGAGTCGCTGACCGTGGTCGAGGCCCACGCCGGGGAGCTCGCCGCGGTCCTCGTCGAACCGGTCCAGAGCCGCCGCCCCGAGCTCGACAACCGGGTGCTCCTGGGCCGCCTCCGCGAGATCACCGAAAAGGCCGGCATCGCCCTCCTCTTCGACGAGGTCATCACCGGCTTTCGCATGCACCCGGGGGGGATTCAGGCGCTCTTCGGCGTCGAGGCCGACATCGTCACCTATGGCAAAGCCCTGGGGAACGGGATGCCGATCGGCGTCGTGGCGGGCCGGGCGAAATACCTGGACGCGATCGACGGCGGCACCTGGCGCTATGGCGATCCCTCCCTGCCGGAAGCCGAGATCACCCTCTTCGGCGGCACCTTCATCCGCCATCCGCTGGTCATGGCGGCGGCCCAGGCGGTTCTCGAGCGCCTGCGGGCGAGCCCGCACCTGCAAGAGGAGCTGAGCCGCCGGACGGAGAGCCTGGCCGCCTCGCTCGACGAGGTCTTCGCGGCGGCGGGCCTCCCCGCGCGGGTGGTTCGTTTCGGGTCGATGTTCACCTTCCGCTTTCCCCGCGAGTGGTGGGCCGCGAACCTCTTCTTCTTCCACCTGCTCCTCAAAGGGATCTATATCTGGGAGGGGCGGATCTGCTACCTCTCGACCGCCCACACCGACGAGGATCTGCAGGCGATCGTCGCGGCGGTCCGGGAGAGCGTTCGAGAGCTCGGCCAGGGGGGCTTTCTGCCGGGCGTCGAGAGCAGGACCTTCAAGGAGACGGAAAGATGATTACGACCGAAGCCTGGGTCCTCCATGCGGCACCGGAGGGCGGCAGACCGGAGCCGCTTCTCGACCGGCTGCGGGAGGAGACCTTCTGTTTGGGCGACCTCGCCGACGAGGAGGTGCTCGTCGAGCCCCTCTACGGCTGCTGGGAAGGCAACATGACCCACGCCCTGGAGCGCGATCCGGTCGACGTCTGCCGCCAACGCGGAGAGGAGAGGGTCGTCCTGGGGAACGCCGGCGTGGTCCGCGTGCTCCGCGCCGGCTCCGCGGTCCGCGGGTTTAGAGCGGGCGATTGCTGCCTCGTGTTCTGCAACGGCGTGCCCGACGCCCGCGGTTTCCCCGAGAAGATCTACGCCTACGATGCCCCGAGGACGGTGGGACTGCTCGCCAGGCAGACGAAGTTGCACCCGCGCCAGCTGATCCGGGTGCCCGCGGGCAGCCGGCACTCCCTGCGGCAGTGGGCGGCCTTCTCCCTGCGCTACGTCACCGCCTGGGCGAACTGGCATGCGGCCTACGGCTGCTGGCGGTCGCTCTCCGGCGAGGACGCCTCACCGTGGGTTTGGGGCTGGGGAGGCGGGGTCAGCTACGCGCAGCTGACCCTCGCCGCCTTGCAGGGTTGCCGAGCCGCGATGATCTCCTCGGAGCCCAGCCGGCTGCACCTGATCGAGTCGAGCCGCCTCGCGGCCGTCGATCGCAAGGAGTTCCCGCACCTGAGCTTCGATCCGGAACGCTACTCTTCGGACGCCGGGTTCAAGGCCAGGTACTTGCAATCCGAGGAGCGCTTTCTGCGGATCGTCGGCGAGCGGACGGACGGTGATGGGGTGGCGATCTTCATCGACTTCATCGGTCTGCCGGTTTACCGGGCGACCCTCAAGGCGCTGGCGAGGCCGGGCGTCATCACCACCGCCGGCTGGAAGGAAGGGATGCTCCTGACGACGTTGCGAGCGGTCGAATGCATGCGGTGGCACGCGCACGTCCATACCCATTACGCGCGTTACGAGCAGGCCCTGGCGGCGATCGCCTTCGCCGAGGAGACGGGGTGGATGCCACCGCTCGAGGAGGAGGTCCATCCCTGGGGAGAGATCCCTGCCCTGGCGGAGTCCCATGCTCGGGGAACGGTGCAGAGCTTCTATCCCATTTTTGAGATCAATCCGCTCTGACAATCCTCCCCGCCTCACCGGGCGGCATGCCGGCGAGTAGAATGAGCTCCAAGGGCCGCAGAAGAGGCTGTCAAAGGTTCTGTGACCCCGCGCCGCAGTCGGCGCGGGGAGTGTACCTACGAAAGGAGTCGGACATGAAGAAGAAGACCGTCTTCGGTTTGCTCGCCGTCGCTCTCCTCGTCGCCCTCCCGGTCCTGGCGGCGCCGCCCGCGGCCTCGGCCGCCACGCCCGCCGCCGCTCCCCTTACGGCTCCGGCCTGGCTCGCCGGGCTCACCCCGGCCGCGGACGCCGCTCCGAGCTTCCTGCCCAAGCCCCTCCTGCTCACCGCCTGTTCGTTTCCCGATCGGACGGCCTGCACCCAGGATTGCCACCTGCAGTGCCAGCCCTGCCACAGCGACGGTGCCACCTGCACGCTGGAGGCCGGATGCGTCTGCGGGGCCTGCATCTGTAAGTAACCTCAAGCTCTTTTAGGGAACCGCCCGGCGGAAAGCGATCGCCGGGCGGCGGTTCGAGCGCTCGCGCTACCATGAAGCTCCCCATGATCGCCCCGAGCCCTCCCTTCTCCCTCCTCCGCACCGAGATCGCCGGCCTCCCGGTAGCCGAGCTCGTCCGCCAGTTCGGCACGCCGATCTTCGTCTACGACGCGGCGACGATCCGCCGCCGGATCGGCGACCTCGCGGCCTTCGACTGCGTGCGCTACGCCCAGAAGGCCTGCTCGAACCTGGGGATTCTCGACCTCGTGCGGCGGCAGGGGGTGCTCGTCGACGCGACGAGCGCCGGGGAGGTGGCGCGAGCGCTCGCGGCGGGGTACGTGGCGGCGGGGGAGCCGCCGCCCATCGTCTACACGGCGGACATCTTCGACCGCGAGGCCCTGGAGCTGGTGACGGCGCACGGCATCCATGTCAACTGCGGCTCGCCGGACATGATCGACCAGCTGGGCGAGCGGCTGCCGGGGGCCGCGATCACGCTGCGGATCAATCCCGGCTTCGGCCACGGGCACAGCCGGAAGACCAACACCGGCGGCGAGCACTCGAAGCACGGCATCTGGCATGAGGAGCTCGGCGCCGCACTCTCCCGGGCGGCGGCACGGGGGCTCGCGGTCGTCGGCCTCCACGTCCACATCGGCTCGGGGAGCGACCTCCACCACCTCTCGCGGGTGGCGGCCGAGATGGAGCGCTTCGCCCGCCAGGTGGGGCCCTCGGTGAGCTCGATCAGCGCCGGCGGCGGTCTGCCGGTACCCTACCGGGCCGGCGAGGTCCACATCGACCTCGACGCCTATTTCCGGGTCTGGGACCGGGTGCGCCAGCGCCTCGAAGACCGCTTCGGGCATCCGGTGCGGCTGGAGATCGAGCCCGGCCGGTTTCTCGTCGCGGAGAGCGGCTACCTGGTGACCGAGATCCGGGCGATCAAGCGGATGGGGGCGAACACCTTCTACCTGGTGGACGCCGGCTTCAACAACCTCGCCCGGCCGGTCCTCTATGGTTCCTATCACCCGATGTCGATCGTGCCCCGGGATGCCGGCAATGCCGGCAATGCCGGCGACGCTGGAGAGGCGCGGCCGGTCGCCGAGGTCGTCGTGGGTGGGCAGCTCTGCGAGTCGGGGGACATCTTCACCCAGGACGAGGAGGGGATCGTGGCGACCCGGGCTCTCCCCGCCGCCCGGGTGGGGGAGTATCTGGTGATCGAGAGCGCCGGGGCCTACGGCTTCGTCATGAGCTCGAACTACAACTCGAAACCCTTCGCGGCGGAGGTCCTCGTCCAGGGCGGGAGCGCCCACCTCATCCGCGCCCGGCAGGACCTGTCGGATCTCCTCCGCGGCGAGGTCATCCCCCCTCTGGGATAGACTCCGCGCCGTTATGAAGAAGAACTTAAGGGGAGACCGGCGTTGAGCCTCCGCTTCACTCGCGCGATCGTCGTCGGCGCGTCCTCCGGGATCGGCGCCGCGATCGCCGTCGAGCTCGGGCGCGAGGGGGCGGCGGTGGCCCTCCTGGCGCGGCGGGAGAGCGAGCTCGCGGCGGTCGCCGAGGCGATCCGGCAGGCCGGCGGGCGCGCCACCTCGTATCCGCACGACGTCACCGACTACGATTCCGTCCCCGGGCTCCTCGAGCGCATCGAGGGGGAGCTGGGGGGGCTCGATCTCGTCGTCTACGCCGCCGGGGTGATGCCCGAGGTAGTGGAGGGGGAGTACGACTTCGGCAAGGACCGGCAGATGATCGAGGTCAACCTGCTGGGCGCCATGGCCTGGTTCGACTTGGCCGCCGCCCGTTTCGAGGCCCGGCGCGCCGGAACGTTGGTGGGTATTTCGAGCATCGCCGGCGAGCGCGGCCGGCGGGGGATGCCCGGCTACACCACGTCCAAGGCGGCGCTCACCGTCTACCTGGAAGCCCTCCGCAACCGGGTGGCGCGCTACGGGGTGAACGTGGTCACCGCCAAGCCCGGTTTCGTCGACACCGCCATGACCCGCGGCAAAAAGGGGCTCTTCTGGGTGGTCTCGCCGCAGGCGGCGGCGGCGCGCACCCTTGCCCTTGCCCGCCGTGGCTCGGGCGCCTCCGGCTTCGTGCCCGCCCGCTGGGGTCTGGTCGCCCTCGTCGTGCGCTCGATCCCCTCCTTTCTCTTCCGCCGCTTGAACCTCTGACCGTGGGCTCGTCTCCGCGCAGTCTCCGCACCCAGGCACCCTGGCGGGTTCTCGACGGCTTTGGCCGCTCGCTGCGGGCGGCCTGCCGGTACGCCGCGCCGCGCGACGGGGAAGAGCTCGCGGCGCTCCTCGCCCGGGCGCGGGAGGAGGGGCTCACCGTCACCTTCCGCGGCTCGGGGAAGAGCTATGGCGACGCCGCCTTGAACGGCGCCGGCCTGGTGCTCGACCTCACCCATTTCAACCGGACCCTCTGCTGGGACCCGGAGGCGGGGGTGATCGAGGCCGAGCCGGGGCTGACCATCGAGGGGCTCTGGCGGCGTACCATCGAGGACGGCTTCTGGCCGGCGGTGGTGCCGGGGACCATGTTTCCTACCCTGGCCGGCTGCCTCGCCATGAACATCCACGGCAAGAACAACTTCCGGGCCGGGACGATCGGCGAGCATGTCCTCGATTTCGACCTTCTGACCCCGCGCGGGGAGGCCCTCCGCTGCAGCCGGGCGGAGAACGCCGACGTCTTCCACGCCGTGATCGGCGGCGCCGGGCTCCTCGGGGCGGTCACCCGGCTGCGACTCAAGCTCAAGAAGGTCGAGAGCGGGCTCCTGCGAGTCGAGCCGCTCGTCGCCCGGAGCTTCGCCGAGATGTTCGACCGCTTCGAGGAACGCCTCCCGGTCGCCGACTACCTGGTGGGCTGGATCGACGCCTGGGGCGGCGGCCGCGGCGAGATCCACCAGGCCAACTATCTCCCCGCGGCGGAGGACCCCCAGGGCCGCGCCTCCCTCCACGTCGAGCGCCAGGGACTGCCGACGCGCCTCCTGGGAATCCCGAAGAGTCAGATCTGGCGCCCGCTGTCCCTCTTCAGGAGCGATTCCGGCGTGCGGCTGATGAACTTCGCCAAGTACCGGATGGCGCGCCACCATCGGCCGGGGAAGACCTACCTCCAGTCGCACGTCGGCTTCGCCTTCCTCCTCGACTACATCCCCGACTGGCGGCTCGCCTATGGACCGCAGGGGCTCGTCCAGTACCAGCTCTTTGTACCGAAGGAAGAGGCGCGGCGGGTGATGCCGGAGATCCTCAAGCTCTGCCGCGAGCGCGGCATCGTCTCCCCCCTGGGGGTGATGAAGCGCCATCGCCCCGATCCCTTCCTCCTCACCCATGCCCTGGACGGCTACTCGCTGGCCCTGGATTTCCGGGTGGCTGCCAAAGGTTGGCAGGCGTTGGAAGCCCTGGGCCACGAGATGACGGCGCGGGTGCTCGACGCCGGGGGAAGCTTCTATCTCGCCAAAGATGCCCTGCTGAACCGCGAGGAGATCGCCCGCGCCTACGGCGAGCGGCTGGTGGCGTTCCGGGCCATGAAGCGGCGGCTCGACCCGGACGGGATGCTGACGAGCGACCTCGCAAGGCGGCTGTTCGACGAGGGACGCGAGGAGCCGGCTGCTCGGCCGGCGCTCGTAGCCTCGGCAGCGCGCTAGGATGCAAAACCATGAGCGGCTCGACCTCTTGACCGCCGAGATCCGCTGCCTGGATTTCGATCTCGCCGCGGCGCGGGTCTACGGCGGCATCTAGAAGTTCGCCACATAAAGCCGCCGGCCGACCGCGGCGTAGATCCGGTGCGGCACGAACGGATCGGCGTAGAGCCGCTGATCGACGGCGCCCGGAGCGGGCGGCGCACCGGAGTCGACCGGAGGTGTCAGGACGGCCGGGGTCCAGGTGACGCCGCCGTCCGTGCTGCGCAGGACCCCCTGCTGGAACGAGGTGCCGTAAAGAGTCGAGCCCGCGTTCGGATCGACCAGCAGGTCGGTGTCGAAGAGCAGCTTGGCGTAGGGGTCCGGATAGGCGGCCACCCGGGCCCAGGTGGTGCCGCCGTCGGTCGTCTTCATGAGGTCGCCCTCCGCCAGGGCATAGAGAGTGGCCGGGTGCTCCGGGTCGAGAGCGAGGGAGCCCCCGGGATCGAGAATCGGGTGCCAGGTGGCGCCGCCGTCCTCGCTCTTGACGAGGAAGGGGTGCCGCACGAGGGGGAAGGTACTGTCGTTCCGCTCGAACTCGGCGGCGTAGACGATGCCGCGATTCGTGGGGTCGGGCTGCAGCTTGAGGACGGGGACGCCGAGGACCCGAGTCCAGGTGACGCCGCCGTCGGTGCTGCGCTCCAGGCCGGCGCCGTCGAGGTCCAGGAAGGTCCTGGAGTCGAGGGGAACGAGCTCTTGGAACGGCTGGTGAGGGGGGCCGACCGGCGCCCAGGTGAGGCCGCCGTCGGGGCTCTCGAAGAGCCCGTCGAAAACCGTGGCGAGCAGGACGTGGCCGGGGGCCTCGGGATCGAGCGCCAGGTCGGCGATATCGGCGATATCGGCAATATCGGCGGGGATCGCGGGATTGTCGATCGCGAAGCTCGCCCAGCTCCTGCCGCCGTCGGCGCTCTTGAAGGCCCGGTGGCCGAGGATCACGTAGACGAGCGACCGGTCGGCAGGATCGAAGCGGACCCGGCCAGCGATGTCGAGCTCGCCGGCGCCCTGGGCAGCGCTGTGGAAGAGGAGCGACCACTGCCGGAAGCGCGGCGCCCCGGCATAGACGTCGAAAGAGGTGAAGGCATCGAGCGTGCCCCTCGCCGGGTCGAGGGCGAGCTCACGGATATTGTCGAGGAGGAAGTCGCCGCGCCGGGTCCAGGTGGCGCCGGCATCGGTGCTCACCGCGAGAGATTCGCCGCCAAAGCCGTAGACGGTCGCCGGCGAGCGCGGGTCGACCGCGAAGCGCCGGAAGACGATCCCCGCCGCGCGCACCTCCCGCCAGCTCGCCCCACCGGTGACGCTGCGGAACAGTCGGCCGTCGGCGTTGCTCGCGAGGTAGACCGGCGGGGAAGTCGGCACGATGGCGAACCCGGCCACCCCCTGGGCGAAGGCGGCGGGGAGGGGAAGGCGGCTCCAGAGATAGCCGGTGTCCGTGCTGCGCAGGAGCCCGCCGGTCTGGTTTCTGCCCAGGGCCGCGGCGTAGGCCGTCGTCTTCGGGTGCTCCGGATCGATCACCAGGGTGTTGAAAGCGACCTCGAAAGCCTCCGTCCGCGAGGCCGGCCAGGTCGTCCCGAGGTCGTGGCTGACGAAGAGCTGCTGGCCAGCGGCGAGGTAGAAGACCGGCGGCTGACCCCGCTGGCCGGGAGCGATGGCAAGCTCTACGTCCACCTCCATCCCGAACTTCTGGCCGGTGGCGACCGGCGTCCAGCTCTGCCCGAGATTCTCGCTCCGGTAGAAGGCCGTGAGGCTCGCGCCGTAGAGGGTCCCGGGATGAAACGGATCCGCAGCGAGGGCGCGCGGGGCGTCCCCGGCGAGACCGAGGCCAGACCAGGCCCAGGTATGACCCCCGTCGGAACTCCTGAAGAGTCCGCCTAGAGCGCTCGAGAGGAGGAGACCTCCCGGCTGGCCGGGGAGGGCCAGCGCGGCGAGAATCCTGCCGTTCGGCGGACCGAAAGCGGTGAAGCGGGCCACTCCCGCCCATGCCGGACCGGCGGGGAGGGCGGCGAGGAGGGGCAGCACGGCGAGGAAGATAGCGATCCGTTTCGGCTTCATTCGTCAGGTCTCCGTGAACCGGCTCGAGCGTTTGCTGGATCGATCTGTTATACGGAGGGCAGGGGCGGAGAGTCCAGGTGGCGAGGCGTCGCCACTGCGGTACAATCGCCTGGGCGAAATTCAGGCGGAATATTCGTTGATTCTGGGAGGATGCCGAGGATGCCAATGACGGATTCAGTCGACGATCGCCGTTTCATCCCTGACGGCTGGCACACCGTGACCCCGCGAATCGTCGTTCAAGACGCGCGGCGACTCGTAGGATTTCTGGCGCACGTGTTCGGCGCGACCGGCGAGTTTCAAGCGGATCGTCCCTCCGTCGTCCGGCTCGGCGACTCCATGGTCATGGTGAGCGAAGCCGGCATTCGTAGGCCCATGCCTACCTTCTTCTACGTCTATGTCGACAACACCGACACTACGTACCGGCGCGCCATCGAAGCCGGCGCGCGGTCGATCGAGGAGCCGTTCGACACGCCCTATGGGGATCGCCGTTGCATGGTCGAGGACGAATGGGGCAACAGCTGGCAGATCGCCACGTACACCATCGCTGCCAGGTAGTGGACCGGAGAGGCAGAATCGATCTTGCCGTTCTCCCTATCTCAAGACTCGTCCGCGAGGGTCGCCACCAGCGGGCTGCCGAGCGGCTCGGCTTTGAGCTCGGGGGGGCCGCCGCCGTCGGCCATGAGGCGGTGCATGAAGTAGCGCAGCAGGGCCTCGGGGGTCGAGTCGATCCCCAGGCGATTGCAGTTCATGTGGGCGTAGGACCAGGCGAGGTAGTTCGGGTCCTGGTGGATGCGGCCGGCGGCGAGCCCCTCCCTTAGGGCCTCGATCAGCGGCCGGGTCGCCTCCATCCAGCGCAGAGCGATCCCCGCCGGCACCTCTCCCCCCCAGAGGAGGTCCGGCTCCCGGCTCTGCTCGCCCGAGAAGAGGTCCTGGAGGCCGGTCTGGAGGTCCTCGTACCGGCGGTCGATGATCCCCAGGTCGTCGCCGTCCCAGGTTCCCATCTCGCGGGTCCACTGGTAGCCGTAGGCGTAGAAGGCGAGCCGCTGGGCGCGGTCGAAGCGGAAAAAGTCGAGGAGGCGCTCGGTCATCAGAAGCGAGATCTCGCGCCGGGTCTTCCCCAGGTGCCCCTGCCGCTCGGCCTCGATCAGGTCCAGACAGGCGAGCGAGTCCTGGAAGAAGATCTTCTCGGCGAGGAGCATCCCCTCCTCGCCGCCATAGCGGGGGAGCTCCCGTTCGTACCGGGTGTACTCGATCCCCTCGACGACGCCGACGGCGCTCAGATGCTCGACATCGCGCTCGACCCGCTCGCGAACCGGGCCGGCCACCCACTCGGCTTGGCCGAGGATGGTGAGGCGCACCTGCCAGGTCGGTACGTTGTAGCGGGCGAAGAAGAGCGATTCGAGCTCGGGGGCGCCGCGCAGACCCCGGGCGAGGGGGGCCAAGAGATCGGTAAGAAGGCGCTCGTGTTTCTCGCGCGGAGTGGAAATAAGTGCAAAAAGGCAGAGCTGGTCAGCCAAGGCCAGGGGACCTCCGGGTCGCCATGAGGGTTCGTGTCAGGAGCGGGCAGCCGGGTCGGCTCTCCCTCGCACCGCTCCGCCGACCCGGCCTGTGCGTGCAGGGCTTCAGCCAGCGGGCTTGGCCGTGAACGGGCTGCCTGCCCCAGGGGTGGAGGGCGGGCGGTTGGCGGACCGGTTCGGGACGGTCACATTGTAGCTGGGCTGGCTCCGCTGCTCAACCTCTCGTACCTCGAGCCGCAGGGGGGTCACCTTCCGTACCTTCTTCTCGGTCATGCTTTACTCCTTGTCAGGGCCGAATCCTGTTCGTGGCGACCGGAAAAGATGCAGGAATTATTCCAGCGAAGAGGTTCGCGGCGACCTCGGATGCCGACGGATGCCGACGAGCGCCGCAAAGCCCCGGAACGTCTCCCGACACCGTTCGGAACCTCCCGAAGGCGGTTGGGAAGCTCCCGGACGCCGCGGAAAGTCCTCTGGACGGTGTCTGAGACCTGCCAGACGGCGTGTGGGATGGCTGGATGCCGTTTGAGACCTCCCGGACACCGTTTGAGACCTCCCGGACAGCTCCTGGAAGCTTCCGGACGGCCTTTGGAAGCTTCCGGAGCTCGTGGAAAGTCCTCAGGAACCCGTGGAAAGTCCTCAGGAACCCGTGGAAAGTCCTCGGGAACTCGTGGAAAGTCTTCAGGAACTCGTGGAAAGTCCTCAGGGAACCGTGGAAAGTCTTCGGGAACTCGTGGAAAGTCTTCGGGAACTCGTGGAAAGTCCTCAGGAACCCGTGGAAAGTCCTCAGGAACTCTCCTGTCCTCCCCCCTGCCCCAACCCTCCCTCTCCCAGGGGGGAGGGTCGCCCCGTGCTAGCATCACCCTTCCGGGGTAGGCAGCCCCCCGGTCCCGCATGCGCCTGTTCACCGCAGAAGCCTTGATCCTCGACGTCTTCGACCTCCACGACCGCGACCGGATCGTCACCTTCCTCACTCGCGAAGAGGGGAAGAAGAAGGGGGTCGCCCAGGGGGCGAAGACCAAGCATAGCCGGTTCCAGGGCCAACTCCAGCCGCTCGCCAAGGTGCAGATCACCTGGTTCGAGAAGGAGGGTCGAGACCTCGGGCGCCTCTCCTCGGTCGAGCTGGTGCGGCCGGCCCACCGTCTCCAGGAGGATCTGGACGGTATCTTGACCGGCAGCTACCTGGCCGACCACATTCTCGAGTTCGCCCAGGAGAACGAGGCCTCCGACCTCTTGTATAGGCTCCTCGATTCGACCCTCGAAGCCCTCATCGAGGGGGTGGACCGCGACCTCGGCGCGCGATATTTTGAGGCCTGGGTTCTTCGCCTCTCGGGCATCTTCCCCTCGCCGCAGGACTGCCCGGTCTGTGGCCAGCCGTTCGTGGGAGGGGCGATCCTGCCCGCGGGTGGAGATACACTTCTGTGCTTCAATTGCGGTGCCGGCGGGAGCGGCGGAGCGGAGGGGCGGGGCGGCTCGGGCTCGGGCCGGCTCATCGTGGGGCCGGAGGCGCTCACCTTTCTGCGCCGCATCGGCCGCGAGAACCTGCCGACGGTGGCCCTGGCCGCGCCCGGGCCCCAGGTCCTGCGGCAGGCCGAGGAGCTCTGCTGCCGGGTGCGGCGCCAGTTCCTCCAGCGCGAGCTGCGGAGTTACGAGGTCATCCATAAGACCCGCATGGGCATGTAAAGGCCGGATGCCGGCGAGAAGGGGAGCGATGCAGAGTTTTCAAGACCTAATCCTAAGGCTGTCCGAGTTCTGGGCCGGAGAGGGGTGCGTGCTGCAGCAGCCCTACGACCTGGAGGTCGGCGCCGGCACCATGCACCCGGACACCTTTCTCCGCGTTCTGGGGCCCGAGCCCTGGCGGGTGGCCTACGTCCAGCCCTCGCGCCGGCCGGCCGACGGCCGTTACGGCGACAACCCCTTCCGGCTCGGCAAGCATCACCAGTTCCAGGTCGTCCTGAAACCGGCCCCAGCGGACATCCAGCGCCTCTACGTGCAGAGCCTCGCGGCGATCGGCTTGGACCTCACGGTCCACGACCTCCGTTTCGAGGAGGACAACTGGGAGGCGCCCACCCTGGGCGCCTGGGGGGTCGGCTGGCAGGTCATGCTCGACGGCATGGAGATCACCCAGTTCACCTACTTCCAGCAGGCGGGCGGGATCGAGCTCTCGCCAATCAGCGCCGAGATCACCTACGGCCTCGAACGGCTGACCATGTTCATCGCGCTGGCGAAGAGCATCTACGACATCGAGTGGGTCGCTGGCGTCCGCTACGGCGAGGTCCGGCACCAGGACGAGGTCGAGTCCTCCCGCTACTACTTCGAGGTGGCCGACGTCCCCTTCTACCAGCAGCTCTTCGAGGGGATGGAGCGCGAGGCGAAGCGCTGCCTCGCCGCCGGGCTGGTGCTGCCGGCCTACGAATGCGCGCTCAAGTGCTCGCATGCCTTCAACGTCCTCGACGCCCGGGGCGCCGTCTCGGTGACCGAGCGGGTGGGGCTCATGAAGCGGGTGCGCGATCTCGCCGTGGCCTGCGCCAAGGCGTACGTGGCGAGCCGCGAGGCTCTCGGTTTCCCGCTTCTTGATCCTCAGGATACCGCGGGGAAGAGGGAGGTGGCCCATGCCAATGGGTGAGTACCTGCTGGAGGTGCGGAGCGAGGAGATCCCGGCCCGGATGCTGGCGCCGGGGGTCAAGGAGCTCGCCACCCGGCTCTTCGAGGAGCTGATGGCGAGGGGCCTCGGGCCGCGCCAGGTCGAGACCGGCTACACCCCGCGCCGCCTCGTGGTGGCCCTCTCCGGTCTGCCGGAGGGGGAGCCCGACCGCGAGGAGCAGGTGCTGGGGCCGCCGGTGCGGGCCGCCTATGGCAAGGACGGCGAGCCGACCCCCGCCTTCCACGGCTTCGCCAAGAAATGCGGCCTGCCGGCCGAGGCGCTCGTCAAGGTCTCGACCGAGAAGGGGGAGTACCTCGCGGCGACGGTCAAGACCGCCGGCCGGCCGACCGCGGAGATCCTCGCCGACCTGGTGCCGCGTCTCCTCGCGGAGATCTCCTGGGCGAAGACCATGCGCTGGGGCCATGCGAGGCAGCCGGGGAAAACTCTGGGGCCCTGGGTGCGGCCGGTCCACGGCATCCTCTCGCTCTTAGACGGCGCGGTCGTCCCCTTCGAGCTCTTCGGCATCGCCGCCGGGGACGCAACCGAGGGGCATGCCATCCTCTCGCCCGAGCCGTTCCGGGTGAGCGGGCTCGCCGACTACCGGCGGGAGCTCGCCGCCCGCGGCATCGAGGTCCGGCCGGCCGAACGCCGGAGAGCGCTCCACACCGGAATGCAGGAGCGCGCCTTGGCGGCCGGGGGGACTTTGGTCGACGATCCCGCCCTCCTCGACAAGCTGGTCGCCATCTGCGAGATCCCGGGGGTGATGGAGGGGAGCTTCGAAGAGGAGTTCCTCGACCTCCCGGCCGAGGTGCTGCGGACCAGCCTCCGCGACCACCAGAGCGCGCTCACCGTCGAGCGTCCTGGCGGCGATCACAAACTGTTGCCGTACTTCCTCACCGTCATGGACCGCCCGGACGACCCGGTGGGCCGGGTGCGCTCGGGGAACGAATGGGTGGTCTCGGCCCGGCTCGCCGATGCCCGCTTCTTCTACGGCGAGGATACGAAGGTGGGCCTCGCCCGCCGCGGCGAGCAGCTCAAGAGCCTCACCTTCAACGACAAGCTGGGGAGCTACGCCGACAAGGCGGAGCGCCTGGCCGTTCTCGCCGGGGTGATCTGCGCCGAGCTCGGCTGGGCGGCGGAAGCGCCGGGGGCAGAGGTCGCCGCCCGGCTCCTCAAGGCCGATCTGGCGACCGAGATGGTCAAGGAGTTCACTTCGCTTCAAGGGATCGTCGGCGGCATCTACGCCCGCCTGGAGGGGCAGCCGGAGGAGATCTGGCAGGCGGTCTACGACCAGTATCTGCCGGCCTCGACCGAAGACGCCATCCCCCGCAGCCGGACGGGACGGGTGGTGAGCCTCGCCGACCGGATCGACACCCTGGCCGGGATCTTCGGCCTGGGGCTGGTGCCCACCGGCAGCCGCGACCCCTTCGGCCTCCGCCGCGCCTCGCAGGGGGTGGTCCGCATCCTCCTCGAAGGCGAGCTGCCGCTCGACGTCGAGCGGGTGGCGGCGGCGGCGGTCGAGCTCTACGGGGATCGCCTGACCCGGACCCCCGAGCAGGTGCTCGCCGACCTCCGGCCCTTCCTCGCCGACCGGGTGCGCTACGTCCTCGGGCTCGCCGGCTCCGCCTATGACGAGATCGAGGCCGGCCTGGCGGTCGGTACCGGGAGCCTCCCGGACCTGAAAGCCCGGGTCGACGCCCTCCACCGGGCACGGACGGGGGCGGATTTCCTCTCGGTGGTGCTCGCCGCCAAGCGGATCGCCAACATCGTCAAGGACGCGCCGGAGAGCGCGGTCGATCCGGCGCTCCTGGTCGAGCCGGCGGAGAAGGACCTGGCCGCCGCCTTCGCCGGGATGCAGAGCGAGATCGAGGCAGCGGCGGCGGCCCGCGATTACGAGCGCTGCCTCGCCCGGATCGCCGATCTGGCGCCGGTTCTCGACCGTTTCTTCGTCGAGGTGCTGGTGATGGACAAGGACTCAGGCGTGCGGGCCAACCGCATCGCCCTCCTCCAGGCGATCGGCCAGACGGTGTCGCGCGTCGGCCGGCTGACCGAGATGGTGGTCGATCGGGCCGGGCAACGAACCGGGGGCACGGAGCAGGGCTCCCGGACCGAGGCGGCGGTAACGATTTAACCGAGGCGAACGAATTTCCGGAGGGACGGCGGTATGGCGGACAGGGCGGACAAGAACATCTATGCCTTCGGCGGCGATACGGCCGAGGGGGGCGGCAAGGGCAAAGAGCTCCTGGGCGGCAAGGGCTACGGTCTCGCCGAGATGAGCCTCCTGGGCATCCCGGTGCCGCCGGGGTTCACCATCACGACCGCGGTCTGCACCTACTACCAGGCGCACGAAGGCAAGTACCCCGAGACCCTCTCGCAGGAAGTGGAAGAGCACCTGAAGCGGGTCGAGGAGCGCCTCGGCCAGCGCTTCGGCGATCCCGAGAACCCGCTCCTCGTCTCCGTCCGCTCCGGCGCCCCGATGTCCATGCCGGGGATGATGGACACCATCCTGAACTTGGGGCTCAACGACGAGATCGTCAAGGCCTGGATCGGCAAGGGCGCCGACCCCCGCTTCGTCATGGACGCCTATCGCCGGCTGCTCTCGATGTATGGCGACGTGGTGCTGAACGTCCCCCGCCACGACTTCGAGCAGGTGCTGACCGCGGCCCGCGAGAAGGAGGGGGTGGCGACCGACGCCGAGCTGTCGAAGGAGGCTCTCGGGGCGATCGCCTGCAAGTACGAGGAGATCATCGCCGGTCACGGCACCCCCTTTCCGCAGGACCCCAAGGCGCAGCTCTGGGGCGCCGTCGGCGCCGTCTTCGAGAGCTGGAACAACCGCCGGGCCCGCGAGTACCGGCGTTTGAACCACATCCCCGACCACCTGGGGACGGCGGTCAACGTCCAGGCCATGGTCTTCGGCAACAACGGCAACGACTGCGCGACCGGGGTCGCCTTCACCCGCAACCCGGCGACGGGGGAGCGCGGGGTGTTCGGCGAGTACCTGATCAACGCCCAGGGGGAGGACGTGGTGGCCGGCATCCGCACCCCGAAGCCGATCCTCTCGGCGGACGGGAAAAGCGGCCTAGGCGCCGACTTCCCCGCGGCGAACGAGGGCCTGGAGGCGGTCTGCCGGCGCCTGGAGCAGCACTTCCATGACATGCAGGACGTCGAGTTCACCATCCAGCACGGCAAGCTCTACATGCTGCAGACGAGGACCGGCAAACGCACCGGCCCGGCGGCCCTGCGCACCGCGGTCGAGATGGTGGAGGAGGGGCTGATCGACGAGAAGGAGGCCCTGAAGCGGGTCGAGCCCGCCCACCTGGAACAGCTGCTGGCGCCGGTCTTCGACCTCGAGCAGAAGCAGAAGGCGGTCGCCGACAACCGGCTTCTCGGCCGCGGCCTCCCGGCCGGTCCGGGGGCGGCGGCGGGGAAGATCGCGCTCACCGCCGAGCGGGCGGTGGCGATGGCGGCCCACGGGCCGGTGCTCCTCGTCCGCGCCGAGACCTCGCCCGAGGACATCGTGGGCATGCACGTCTCGGCCGGCATCCTCACCTCGCGCGGCGGCATGACCTCGCACGCCGCGGTGGTCGCCCGCGGCATGGGCAAGCCCTGCATCGTGGGCGCTGGCGAAGTGACCGTCGACGAGGCGGCGGGGGAGATACGGGCGGCCGGCCACGTCCTCCACGAGGGCGACGAGATGTCGATCGACGGCTCGACCGGCGAGGTGATCGCAGGTGCGCTCGCGCCGCGCCCGTCGGAGGTCATCCAGGTGCTGATCGAGAAGAAGGGGATCGCGTCGAAAGCGGTCGACTCCTTCGTCAAGATCCTCGCATGGGCCGACCGCGAGCGGCGCCTGAAGATCCGCGCCAACGCCGACACCCCGCGCGACGCCGCTGTCGCCCAGGCCTTCGGGGCCCAGGGGATCGGCCTCTGCCGCACCGAGCACATGTTCTTCGACGAGGCGCGGATCGCCTGGGTGCGGCGGCTGATCCTCGCCCGCACTCCAGAGGAGCGCGCGGAGCCGCTGCGCCAGCTCCTCTCCGTCCAGCAGCAGGACTTCGAGGGGATCTTCGCGGCTCTCCCCGGGGTGCCGATCACCATCCGCCTCCTCGATCCGCCGCTCCACGAGTTTCTGCCCCACGGCGAGAAGGCGCTCTCCCAGCTCGCCCTACAGATGGGGATCCCGGCAGGCGAGGTCGAGTCGCGGGCGGCGGCGCTCGCCGAGGCCAACCCCATGCTCGGCCACCGCGGCTGCCGCCTGGGGCTCACCTTCCCCGAGATCTACGACATGCAGGTCGAGGCGATCGTCCGCGCCGCCTGCGTCCGGGTGAAGGCGGGCGGCAGCGCCCAGCCGGAGATCATGGTGCCGCTCGTGGGCACCGAGGAGGAGATGGTGAAGCTCCGCGAGCAGACCGCGGCGAGGGTCAAACGGGTGCTCGACGAGCAGGGGGTCGAGCTCGACATCCTGATCGGCACCATGATCGAGGTGCCCCGCGCCGCCCTCGTCGCCGACCGGATCGCCAAGCACGCCGACTTCTTCTCCTTCGGCACCAACGACCTGACCCAGATGACCTACGGCTACTCGCGCGACGACGCCAACAAGTTCCTTCCCGAGTACCTGGAGCAGAAGATCCTCCCCTACGACCCCTTCGCCCGCATCGACGAGCAGGGGGTGGGCCAGCTCGTCCGCATGGCCTGCGAGAAGGGCCGGCAGACGAAAGACCACCTCCACCTGGGGATCTGCGGCGAGCACGGCGGCGACCCGGCCTCGATCAGTTTCTTCGAGAAGGTGGGCCTGGACTACGTCTCGTGCTCCCCCTACCGGGTCCCCATCGCGAGGCTGGCCGCGGCGCGGGCCAAGCTCGGGTTCGGGGCGGGGGGAAGGAAGAGAGTTAGAGGCGAAAGATTTCAGGAGCAGGCGGCGGGGAGGCCCCGCCGCACTCGTCAGGCCATAATGGAGTCGGGCTAGGTGATTGCGCGATATGCGAAGGTGGTCTCATGCATAAAGTCGATTTGGAAGAGGCTCGCGAGAGCCTACCGGAACTGATCGAGGAAGCCATGGCGGGAGGCGAGGTGCTGATTACTCGGGACCGTCAGCCGTTGGTCCATCTGGTCGCCGCGGCTCCGCTGGAGCGGAAGCCGCGTCCATTTGGCAGCGCGAAGGGGCTGATCAAGATCTCGGACGATTTCGACGAACCGCTGGAAGACTTTAGAGACTACATGTAAGTGCGCTTCCTGCTCGATACCCACATCTTCCTGTGGTTCATCGCAGGGAGTGAGCGGCTGCGAGATCCTGCTCGCTCACTCCTGATCGATCCGGAAAACGAGGCACTGCTGAGCGTTGCTAGCCTTTGGGAGATCGCGATCAAGATCAACCTGGGCAAACTGACCCTCGAGCGTCCCTTCGAGGAGCTGATTCCTGAGCAGCTCTCAGTCGCGGACATCGATCGTCTCCCTATCCGGATGGAGCATCTCACTGCCCTGTTGAAGCTGCCGCTCCATCATCGCGATCCCTTCGATCGCTTGATCATCGCCCAGGCTCTCGCCGAGGGTGTGCCGGTTCTCAGCAGCGATCCTGAATTCCGCAAGTATCCCGTTCAGGTGATTGGATAGCCCCGCCCCGTCAGGGCACGCCCTTTGCTGATCCCCTCTGCCGACGGGGCAGGTGGCTTCGTCGGATGCCGACAGAAGGAGACTCCATGGCTAATACTCAGCAGAGCGGCAAGACCGGTTTGGGTTCAGATCACCAGAAGACGTCCACTGCCCACCGTGGCGGCGAGGAGCCGATGCCGGCCGCGCAGCCGGTGGAGGGCGCTTCGGGCAAGGAGCACCGGAAGGACCATACGGCCGAGAGGATCAGCGGCGGGGACAAGGCGCTCAAGTAAGGTCCCTTTTCGCTTGCCGCCCCCGCCCCCGGCTCGGGCCATGCTCTTACACACATCTAAGCGAGGCTACCAATGGCGCCCACGGCGTCGATGGCGATGACAAAGTCTCGGGTTCTCTGAAGGCCTATCCAGATGGCCTTGGGTCCGGGAGGACCATCTCCCTTTCGCGCCAGATACCCTCCGAGCCGGGCCATCAGGGATAGCATTTCCCCGAGGGGTGGAGCAGAGAGGGGCGGCTTCTTCTTCTGGACCACGATATAGACCGCTCTCCACTCTTCGGTGGCAAAGACCGCTTCACAGGACAGATCGGGGACCGTTCTACCCAGCATCGCCAAGTACAGCACACGCCAGGCGATGATCATGTAGAAAGCCAAGGCAACTTCCAGGCGATCTCGCGTCTGCAATTGCAGTTGCTCGACCTTGCAGCCGCTCTTGAGAATCCGGAAGTACACTTCAATCTGCCAACGGCACAGATACCACCGTACCTTCTCCTCGGCCTCGGCCCCGCTCGCCACCGGCAAGCTCGTGAGCAAGAGCCACTGAACCGGCTCGACTCCTTGTGGCGGGGACTCCTCCCAAGCCAGGATCGCCGTCACTTCTACCTCCGAGAGTTTGCTGCCCACCCGAGAGGGAGGTCTCAGCTTCACGCGTGCAGCTCTCAAGGTCTGAACGACATGCCGGGCGGGCCGATCCGGGGCTGCCGCCATGTCAAACTCCAGCATCCCAAGGACTTCGGTCTCCCGCACCGCCTGCCAAAGATGGCGACCGTCGCTCAGCTTACGGTCATAGGAAGCCCGGATCAGCCAGGCTGCTTCCCCCGAGCGCCCTTGTTCAAACAGTTCGAACAGGTCGGACTCACGGTCTGCCACATAGACCAAACGAGTTTCAGCCAGGCCCCACTGAAGATCGCAGACGCATCGGTATCCTTCGAGCCAGCGCAGGCTTTCCTTCTCCTCGATCGGTCGGTTCAAACGGTGATGGCGGTCCTTGCCTCCGTGGTTTTCGGCATCTCGAGCCCAACTCCACTGATCCAGGACCCCCAGACAGAGCCGGTCCGGGGTAATCGCCAGAGTCGGATGGAGATGTAGACCGGAGGAAGCCTGGTAGGTCAGAGGGCCGAGTCCCTCGATCTGAGGCTTACTCGTGTAGTCCAACTCGGTCGTGTCCTGAACGCAAAGTACGACCGGAAACTCCTTCATCCGCTCCAGAGTCGCGTCGCGGTGGGGCTCCAAAACCCTTTCCCCAGTTACATTCTCGTTGCTGAACAAGCGATAGGCGGCTTGCGTCTCCCCCCAACTTTGGAACGATGAGGGGACGCTCCCTTCCGGACGCCTCGATAGGCCCTCCAGCACCTTCTCCGCCCGGCGGCGCAACCTCTCGTCTCCGAAGTTGGCCGTCAGCATCTCTCGACTGGGCCAGGTCTCCTGACTCTCGACTTCTCCCGCGACACGACTTCCCATGGCGCCTCCCCGATAGTCATTCCGTCTTGGGGAAACAGGGGAACATACTTCGGCGCCTATGTACAGAACAAAGTTGTGTGTAAGAGGGTGGGCTCGGGCGAGGGCGGCGCGGCCTTACGGGGATGGGCGCCAGTCAGCTCAACGGCTGACCTCGACGAGATCCTGCTACGGGCAAGTCAGCCGGCCCTGGGTGCAGAGCGTCACCGCCGGTACCACGCCAACCACCTGAACCATCGTGTCCTGCGGGATTACGTACTCCGAAACGCCGACGATGCTCTTGGCCTGTGGATCCCAGTTGTAGGTGTAGCCCAGGTGAGTCCATGGATAGCCGTTGGGAACCTGCCAGGAGAAGAACGCCTGCCCGGCGAGCCAGGCGCGGAATTCGTCGTTCGCGAGCGGCGGATTGCCACTGAAATCGGCCACACAGGGCCCGGTGGTCGCGGGATCGGGATTGGTACACGGCCGGAAGAATTGCCCTGGCACGGAGAGCCCTGAGACGTTCAACTGGAGAACCTTCCAGGTGCAGGGCCCGCCCGGGTTGACCTGCGGCGGCAGGCCGAGAAGCCACTGCAGCTTGAGCACCACTTCGGCGGCCGTGAGACCCTGCGGAAACTCACTGCAGAACTGGAGAAACTGATCGCTGCGCGACAACCAGATGTCGGACGGCGCGCTCTGGGTACCGGGCTTGAGGCTACACTTGGAGCTGCACCCGCCCCCGCCCTGCGGCGCGCAATCGCAACTGATCATCGAGCCCATGAGGGTGGGACCGGTCACCGGCACCAGGCTCTGCTGGTGCTCGGCCAGGAAGACCGCCGAGTTGACGATCGCCTGATCGTAGGATTTGTCGAGGGACCCGGGGGTGATGCCGGCCGTCACCAACCGGTGGTGTTCCCGCGCCACCCGCGGGGCGGCACCGCCGGAACCGCGGCTGGTGGCACAACCTTCAAGGCCGCTCAGGACGCCGAGGAGGAAAAGCAGGACGAGCACCCCGTTCCGCCCTCTCGGCCGCCAACTCCACGTCTCTCTCGTTCTCATTTCCAGCTCCTTGTGTATTGACTCGCAGCTCAAGCCCGACCGAGGCCACCCCTTGGCAGGAGTGACCTCGCAGCTCGCGCCCGCCGGTTGCTCGCTTTCTTCGCTTGGTCCCGCGTTCCTGTCTCAGCGCGAGCCCGGGGGCTGCGGTAGCTCCCGGGCTGCGACGCAGGTTCGGCCTAATTCAGTTCACTCGACATTAGCATGTCTTGGGGAAACCGAGGGACTGGGCCAGCAGTCACGCACCTCGAGGATCTCCACTCCGCGGTCGCGTTCCCTACCTCGCAGTGAGCACGGCATGATATAGGACGCCGGTGCCCGCGCCCGCCCCTTCCAGCCCGCCCGCGGAAGTCTCCGCCCAGCGCCGTCTCTCCGACTTCTGGGACAAGAGCCGCGACTACTACGCCCAGGCGGCAGCGGCCAACCCGGAGGCCTCGCCGGAGCGGCAGGTGCTCCTCGGCTACCTGAAGTCCGGCCAGCGGGTCTTCGACCTCGGCTGTGGCTCCTGCGAGAACGCGCTGTGGATTCCCGCCGGCTGCCGCTACATCGGCTTCGACGTCTCGACAGCGGCCCTCGTCATGGCGGCCGAGCAGGGGCGGCCCGGGATGCGGCTGCGGGGAGACGGCGAGCTGGTCCCCGTTGCTACCGGGAGCGTCGACGCGGTGCTCTCGACCTATGCCCTGGAGCACTTCCACGAGCCGGGGCGGACCCTCCTCGAAGCGGCGCGGATCGTGCGCCCGGGCGGGCTCCTCCTCCTCGTCGGCTCGGCCTGGGATCTGCCCTACGAGATGCCCCCCAGCCTGCCCCCCGGCCGGCGTCTCCCGGTCGCCGCCCGCCGGCTCCTGCGCCAGCTGCGCTCTGTCCTTGACGGCCGGCACCGCTTCGACCGGGTATCGAACCCCCGAGTCCTCTCCGAAGGCTATGTCCCCGACGCCGACGCCGTCCACGTCGCCCAATCTCACCTCATGGTCCGCTTCCTGCGGGCCGCCGGGCTCGAAATCCTGGAGCATAAGACCCTGCCGCACCGCCCCGATCCCTCTGGGGCGCGGGGCGTGCTCCGCCGAATCCTGCGCCGGGTCCCGCTCTGGAGTCACGGCTGGGGCAATACCCTGATCGTGGCCCGGCGGGGGAGCGAGCTTCGGGAGCCGGCCTACGAGATCCTGTCCCTGTAGCGACCGTCCGGCCCGTTCCTTGCACCCGACCTCAAGCTGACGCGCTGCCGACGGCGCCGTCAGGAAGGGGGCGCGAAGATGGACGACTCAGAGCGCAGTTACGGTTACAGCAAGGACATCTACCATGGGAGGAGCGGCACCTCGGGCCAATATGGCCGGCCCACCCGGGGCTATGGCTACGGCCCCTTCTACCCCGACCAGCCCCACTGGGAACGCAGCTACGAGTACGGCCCCGAGGGCGGCATGGGCGACTTCTCCCCGGACGAGCTCTCCCCGGAGGAGGCCGCGATGCACATCCAGGGCGAGGACCGGCGCGAGCGCTGGTCGAGCAGCCCCCGGCAGCACGGCTACTCGCGCGACACCAGCCGCGACTCGGAGTCGATCACCTGGGAGTCTCCCGGACCCCACCGCGGCCGCGGCCCGCAGGGCTACCGCCGGGGCGACGAGCGCATCCACGAGGAGGTCTGCGACCGCCTGACCGCGCACGGCCACGTCGACGCCTCGGAGATCGAGGTCCAGGTCAAGGACGGCGAGGTGACCCTCACCGGCACCGTCGGCGACCGGCGCCAGAAGCGCGAGGCCGAGAACGTGGCCGAAGGCGTCTCCGGGGTCATCGACGTGCACAACCAGCTGCGGCTGGGAGCGAAGGGCTAAGAGACGGGGCGATTCTCAGGCATTCCTCGGCGGCGCGATTTCTTCTGCCTGTAGAATCCCCCTGTGCCGCGCATCCATCTCCTCCCCGATCACCTGGTCTCCCAGATCGCCGCCGGCGAGGTGGTGGAGCGGCCGGCGTCGGTGGTCAAGGAGCTGGTCGAGAACGCCCTGGACTCCGGCGCCACCGAGATGCGGGTCGAGCTCGAAGGGGGAGGCAAGACACGGATCGCGGTTTTCGACAATGGCTGCGGCATGGGGCGGGAGGACGCCCTCCTCGCCTTCGATCAGCACGCGACCTCCAAGATCGCTAGCTTCGAGGACCTGGAGCGGGTCGCTACCCTGGGCTTCCGCGGCGAGGCCCTGTGCTCGATCGCCGCGGTGGCCAGAGTCGAGCTCACCACCGCCGAGCAGCCGGGGGACGGCCAGCGGGTGCTCATCGAGGGCGGCCGCATCCGGGTCGCCGAGCCGCACGCCCGGCCGCGGGGCACCTCGATCGAGGTGCGGTCGCTGTTCTTCAACGTCCCCGCCCGGCGCAAGTTTCTGAAGGCCCGGGAGACCGAGCTCCGCCGCGCTCTGGAGGTGGTGCAGGGGTACGCCCTCGCCCGGCCGGACGTGCGCTTCGAGGTCGTCCACGAGGGGCGCACTCTCTTGGATGCCCTCGCCTCGCCCGGGCAGGAGGGTGGCGAGGAGCGCGGGGCGCGCGAGCGGATCGCCCAGATCTTCGGCGCCGCCTTCGCCGCCGCCCTGGCCGAGATCCCCGCGGCAGAGGGGCTCTCCGCCGAGCCTCCGGGCGAGTCGCTCGGCGGCTTCATCGGCAATCCCCAGACGGCCCGCGGACACCGCCAGTTCGTCTTCGTCAACCGCCGGCTCCTCCGCGACCGGATGGTGCTCGGCACCTTCTACCGCGCCGTCCGCGAGGAGTGGCGGAGCGAGGACTTCCCGGCCCTCTTCCTCTTCCTCGACCTGCCGCCGGAGGAGGTGGACGTCAACGTCCACCCGCAGAAGGCGGAGGTCCGCTTCCGCGATCCCGGGCTCCTCGACCGGCTCTCCCGCACTCTGCGCCGCGGCCTCGAGCGGGCCCGCGGCGAGGAGCCGGCCCCCCTGCGCTCGCCGCGCGGCAGCGAGCCCACCACCCCCTTCGCCTGGCAGGGGCTGGGGGAGCGCGCCGGGTGGGGAGTCGGACCTTCCGAGATCCGCGAGGGCCCCCCGGCCGGCTCGCCTCCCGTCGCCTATCCACTGCCGCCGTCGCCAATGCCGTCAATGCCGCCGATGTCGCCCATGCCGCCAATGTCGGCGCCACCGCCGCCAGTGGAACCGCTTCCCGGCCTTCCCGGGCGCCTGGCTGCCGCCAGCTACGCACCGCTCTCCCGCGCTCCGGTACCGCTCAGCGGGCGGAAGGAGGGGGGGAGCCGCTCCTTCCGCCTGCTCGGCCAGTACAAGGGGACCTTGATCCTCCTCGAAGGCCCCGACGGTCTCTACCTCGTCGACCAGCACGTGGCGCACGAGCGCATCCTCTACGAGCGCCTGCGCCGCGCTCTTCACGCCGAGCGGACCGCCGTCCAGACCCTCCTCCATCCGCCGCTCCTGGAACTCGGGCCGGCCGAGCGCCTGCGCCTCCTGGAGTTGGAGCCCCGGCTGGAGGCGTGCGGCTTCGGCCTCGCCGCCCTCTCCGGCGACACCCTGGCCCTGACCGCGGTGCCTGCCGTCCTCGGGATGGCCGAGGCCGAGGCCCTCCTCGGCCGGCTCGCTTCCGAAGTTGGGGAAGGGGATACCGGGGAAGGGGATACCGGAGACCTCCGCGGGCCCATTCTCGACGCTCTCGCCGCGAGCCTCGCCTGCAAAGCCGCGGTCAAGATGCACCACCCCTTAGCGCCGCTCGAAATGGAGGCCCTGGTGGGGGAGCTTTTCGCCGCCGAGCAGCCCTACGCCTGCCCCCACGGGCGGCCGATCGTCCTCCAGATGACCGACGTGGATCTCGAACGGAGGTTCGGGAGGAGATAGCATCTCTCCGCCATGATCCTCGGACGCCGGACCGCCACCCCCTTCGAGCAACGGATCGGCTACCGCTTCAAGCAGGTGGCCTATCTGGATCTCGCCCTCACCCACCGCTCCTTTGCCAACGAGCAGGGGGTCGAGGCCAACTACGAGCGCCTGGAGTTCCTGGGCGATGCCGTGCTCGGCCTCGTCACCACCGAATGGCTCTACCGGAACCTCCCCGGGCTGCCGGAGGGCGATCTGACCAAGCGCAAGAACCACCTGGTGAGCAAGGACGTGCTCGCCCCCTACGCTCAGCGGATGTGCTTGGGCGAGGTGCTCCGCCTGGGGGTGGGGGAGGAGCGCTCGGGCGGGCGCGCCAAGACCTCGCTCCTCGCCAACTCCATGGAGGCGGTCTTCGGCGCCGTCTACCTGGACGGCGGGATCGAGGCGGCGCGGACGGCGATCCTCCCCATGCTCCTCGAAGGCTCGGGCGAGCGCCCGCCGGCCGCCATCGACCGCGACGCCAAGACCCGTCTCCAGGAGGTCGCGCAAGGGAAGGGCTGGGCCCTCCCCGAGTACCGCCTGGCCGCCGAGTCGGGCCCCGATCACAGCAAAGTCTTCACCGTCGAGTGCTGGCTCCAGGGCGAGCGGATCGGCGCGGGCGAAGGGCCGAGCAAGAAGATTGCCGAGCAGCGCGCCGCGGCAGACGCCCTCTCCCGCCTGCCAAACTCCTAAGAGATATGATGTCGCTCTGGAGGGACGTCGAGCGATGAAGAACCTGGGTTGTATTGCAGTCGTGGGGATTCTGGTCCTCGTGGGGATTGTGGGCGCCCTCTCGTCGACGGGGATCTACAACGGCCTCGTCGAAGCGCAGCAGGGGGTGGCGGCGCAGTGGGCGCAGGTCGAGAACGTCTACCAGCGCCGGGCCGACCTGGTGCCCAACCTGGTGGCGACGGTCAAGGCGGCCGCCAACTTCGAGCGCGACACCCTGACCCAGGTGGTCGAGGCGCGGGCCCGGGTGGGATCGATCCAGGTCACCCCCCAGCTGTTAAACGACCCCGCCGCGTTCCAGCGCTTCCAGGCCGCCCAGGACGGCCTCTCCTCCGCCCTCTCGCGGCTCCTCGTCGTCTCCGAGCAGTACCCCGACCTCAAGTCCGTCGCCGGCTTCCGCGACCTGATGGTCGAGCTCGAAGGGACCGAGAACCGGATCGCCGTCGAGCGCCGGAGCTTCAACGAGGTCGCCCAGAGCTACAACACCCGGATCGCCCGGGTGCCAGCCGCCTGGTTCATCAGCCTCCTCCACTGGCCGTTCCAGCCCAAACCCTACTTCACGGCCCAGCCCGGCGCGGCGACGGCACCCAAGGTCGACTTCGGGGGGAAGTAGTCGTCTACGGCAGCGATGTGCGGGGTCCGTTGGATCCGAGGACGGGCGACTGGCTGCGCGGAGCGCCCGAAGGAGACCGCCCGCAGGTTCGAACCGGACCCCGTTCCGGCGCGGGGCGGGGAAGCTCCACCGCCGTCTCGACTGTTCTGGCAAGAGGGCCGAGGCGGCCGGCTGGACAAACATGCCTGTCTTGACGTAGAAGTTTCAGAAATGTCTCACGTGCGATCCCTCATTCTCCTTCTCGCCCTGGTTCCCCTGCTCGGCTGCGCCGGAGCGGGAGCGCAGACTGGAGCCGCGGCGGCGTCCGGGTCGGACCTGGTGACCCGGCGCGGCAGCCTCCGCGAGCGTCTGGTCCTGACCGGCGAGCTCAAGGCCGGGCGGGCGGCCGAGCTGGTCGTGCCGCGCACCCCCTCCTGGCAGCTCCAGATCCGCTGGATGGAGAAAGACGGCACCCCGGTCAAGGTCGGGCAGAAGGTGGTCGAGTTCGACAACTCCCAGTTCACCTCGGACTTAGACGAGAAGCGGCTGACCGTGACCCAGGCCGCGGACGACCTGGAGAAGGGCCGCGCCGAGGCGGCGACCACGCTCGCCGAGAAGCAGTTCGCCGTCGAGGAGAAGAAGAACGACCGGGAGAAGGCGCGGATCGCCGCCTCGGTTCCGCAGTCGCTCCTCCCTCTCCTCGAATACCAGGAGCGCCAGCTCACTCTCCGCAAGGCCGAGGTGGCGGTCGAGAAGGCCGAGGCGGATCTGGCGGCAGCGCGGGAGGGGAGCGCCGCCGACCTCGGCGTGCACGAGGTGGACCTGGCGAAGGCGCGGCGCGAGATCCATGCCGCGGAAGCGGCCATCTCCGCCCTCGTCCTCACTGCCCCGCGCGACGGCATCCTCGTCGTCGCCGATCACCCCTTCGAGGGGCGGAAGGTCGAGGAGGGGGATAACGTCTGGGCCGGGCTGCCGGTGGTGAGTTTGCCCGACCTCTCCTCCCTGGCGGTCGAGGCCACTCTCTCGGACGTCGACGACGGCCGCGTGCTGCCGGGGATGGCCGCCCTCTGCACCCTGGACGCCTATCCCGGCGAGAGCTTCACCGCCCGGGTCCTCGCGGTCTCCGCGGTGGCCCGCGAGGCGGCCCGGAGCTCGCTCCTGCGGAGCTTCAAGGTCCGGCTCGGGCTCGACCGGGTCGACAGCGGGCGGATGCGGCCGGGGATGTCGGTCAAGGTCGAGGTCCTCGGGCCGGAGGTCAAGGACGCCGTGCTCGCCCCCCGCGCCGGCCTCGACCTCGCCGGTCCCCCCCGCGCCCGGCTGGCCGCCGGCGGCTCGGTCCCGGTGCGGCTCGGCACCTGCGACGCCACCGCCTGCGTCGTCCTCTCCGGCCTCGGGCCGGGCACCCGGCTCCGCGCGGCGGGAACGGGGAAGGCCTGAAGTGAGCGAAGGTACAGGCTCCGGTTGGTTCCGAGGACGGGCGACTGGCCGCGCGGAGCGCCCGAAGGAGCCCGCCCGCAGGAGCGACCGGAGCGATCGGAGCCATCGGAGCCAATCTCTGAGCGAGCGCCCTGGCACACCCCGGCGGCACCCCTTACGGCGGATTCTGGTCGCCGCCGCACTCCTCGCCGGGCTGGGCCTCTGGTGGCTGGCCGGCCGTGCCTCCGGGGCGGCCGACGGCGGCTGGGTCGAGGTCCGCCGGGACGACCTGGTGCTCGGCGCCGAAGTCACCGGCACCCTGGCGGCGCTCGACTCGGCCTTCGTGGGGCCGCCGCAGATCCCCGACCTGTGGAACCAGAAGATCGCCTTCCTGGCCCCCGAGGGGACCGAGGTGAAGAAGGGGACGCCGGTCCTGACCCTCGACAGCTCCGACCTCGCCCACAAGCTGGTCGGGAAGATCTCCGAGGCGAGCTCGGCCGAAAAGGAGCTGGAGAAGCGGGAGGCGAGCCTCGCCCAGGCGCGGAGCGACGACGAGCTCCATCTGGCCGAGGCGGAGGCGAAGCGCAAGCGGTTCGCCTTGAAGGCCGACGTGCCCCCCGAGATCGTCGCCGGCCACGAGATCCTGGAAGCGCGCGGCGACCTCGCTCTCGCCGAGCGCGAGATCGCCTATGTGCGGCAACGGCTGGGCTTCGCCTCCCAGCAGGGCGGCGCGGAGATCGGGGAGCTGCGCGACCGGCGCGACCGGGCGGCGGCGCGGGTGGCCGAGATGCGGGCGCAGATCGAGAGCATGACCGTCCGGGCGCCGCGCCCCGGCACCGTCGTCTACGTTGCCGATCGCCGGGGGGAGAAGAAGAAGGTGGGGGACTCGGTCTGGCAGGGGGAGCGGGTGATCGAGATTCCCGATCTTACGCGACTGCGGGCCGACGCCCAGGTCGACGAGGCCGATGCCGGCCGGATCGCGGCCGGCCAGCGGGTCCGGCTGCGGCTCGACGCCCATCCCGACCTCCTCTTCACCGGCCGGGTGGAGGTGATCCACGAAGCGGTCGAGACCAAGAGCGACAACGACCGGCAGAAGGTGGTCGACCTGACCGTGGCGCTCGACCGCACGGACCCGCTCCGCATGCGCCCCGGGATGCGCTTTCGCGGCCAGGTCGAGACCGGCCGGGCCCCGGGGGTCCTCCTCGTCCCCGCCGAGGCGGTCCTCGTCACCGCCGCGGGGCCGCTGGTCTACCGGAAGACCCTTTTCGGGGTGGAACCGGTGCAGCCGCGGTTAGGACGGCGCAACGCCGGGGAGGTCGAGGTCCTGGGCGGCCTCGCCGCCGGCGACCGGCTGTCGCGCGCCCCCGCCCGGCTTCACGAGGAGGGGACTTGAGCCGCCCCCGGCCGCTCCTCGCCGTTCTCGCGAGCGTTGTGCTCCTCGCCGTCCTCGCCGGGGCCGCCTTCCTGCCGCTCGGCCGAACCGGGTTTGCGAGGGGGAGGGACGACATCGCCACCCTGCGGGTCGAGCCGGAGCGCTTCGTCCACCGGGTGCCGGCGGAGGGCAACCTGCAGGCGACCCGCGCCACGGCGATCGCGGTACCCCCGGGGGCGGAAGGGCCGCTCCGGATCGCCTGGCTGGCGCCCGAGGGGGCTCTGGTCAAGGCCGGCGATCCGGTGATCCGTTTCGACCCCACCGACATGGAGAAGGCGCTCCGGGACGCCGAGGACGACCTCGCCAAGTCGCGCTTCAAAACCGCCAAGGAGAGGGCGGAGAGCGCGGCCGAGATCCATAAGCTCGCCGCCGACGCCCGGGTGGCCGAGCTGGAGCTCGACGGCTCCCACCGCTTCCAGAAGAAGGACGAGACGATCTTCTCGCGCAACGAGCGGATCGAGTCGGAGCTCGACGGCGGCCTGGCGGGTGTCCGGGCCCGGCATGCCCGCGTCGCGGAGCAGGGCAAGAAGCGGCTGTCGCAGGCCGAGCTCGACCTCCTCGCCATCCAGGGCCGGCAGGCGGACTTCAAGATCGGGGAGGCCCGGCAGGGGCTCGCCGCCCTCTCGGTGACCGCCCCTCACGACGGCATCCTCGTCTTCCGCCGCGACTACCGGGGCACCGCGCCGCGGGTGGGCGATACCGTCTGGCAGCAGCAGCCGCTCGCCGACATCCCGGACCTGGCGCAGATGCAGGCCGAGGTCTACGTCCTGGAAGCCGACGCCGGCGGCCTCGCGCCGGGCAAGCCGGCGACGGTCGAGCTCGAATCGGCCCCCGGCGTCGCCTACCCGGCGCGGATCGCCCGGGTCGACGCGCTCGCCAAGCCCCGCCTGCGCGGCTCGCCGGTGCAGTATTTCGCCGTCGTCCTCAAGCTGGCGCAGACCGACCCGGCGCGGATGAAGCCGGGGGCGCGGGTGCGTGCCCTCCTCACCCTCGACGAAGTGCCGAGCGCTCTGGTCGTGCCGCGCCAAGCGGTTTGCGAGCGCGGCGGCCGGACCGTCGTCTACCGGCGCGCTTCCGGGAGCGCTGGGAGCGCTGGGAGCGCCGGGAGCGGTTGGGAAGCGGTGCCGGTGACCCTCGGCCCCTCCGGCATGGGCCGGGTGGTGATCGCCGCCGGTCTCCGGCCGGGCGATACGGTGGCCCTGGGGGATCCTGAACGTGGCCCTGAGGGGGAAGGGCAGCCTGGCTCCGGCGGCTCCGGCGCCACCGGGCCGGGGGCCCCCGGAAAGACTCCGGCCGCCCCGTCCTCCCTGTCCAGGCCCAAGCGGCCGCGGAGCGCGCCATGACCCCGGGCGAGGCGATCCGGACGGCGGTCGACAACCTGGCCGGCCACAAGCTGCGCTCGGCCCTGACCATGCTGGGGATGATCTTCGGGGTGGGGGCGGTCATCGCCATGCTCTCGATCGGTGCCGGGGCCGAAAGGCAGGCCCTGGCGCTCGTCGAGCGGCTGGGTCTGCGCAACGTCCTCGTCCGCGCCAAGCCGTTCAAGGACGACGAGCTCAAGGAGATCCGCGCCAAGTCGCCGGGGGTCTCGCCGCGCGACGCCACCGCCATCGCCGAGGCGGTCCCCGGGGTCGAGGTGACGGCGCCCTCGCTCAAGATCGACCCCTACCGGGTGCTCTCGGCGGGGGGCAAGAGCGCCGCCACCGCCTATGGGGTGACCGCCCGCCACGCCGACCTCGCCCATCTGACCTTGGCCGAGGGGCGCTTCCTCGACCCCCTGGACGAGCGCACCCACGCCCAGGTCTGCGTCGTCGGGGCCGGCGTCCGCCGCGACCTTTTCGGCTATGGGCCGGCCCTCGGCCGCGACCTGAAGGTGGACGACGTCTGGCTGACGGTCGTCGGCGTGCTGGCGGCGGAGGGGGGGACGGGCGACACCTTCCAGGGGGTGAACGTGGGGTCGGTGGCGAACGCCATCTATCTGCCGGTCTCGACCGCGGAGAGGAAGTTCGAACACGCCCCGCTCGCCTCGCCGCTCGACGAGATCGTCATCCGCTTAAAGGACGGCATCCCCGCCGGGCAGGCGGCGCCGGCGATCCGGGAGCTCCTCGACCGCCTGCACGGCGGTGCCGCCGACTACGAGCTGGTGGTGCCCGCCGCCCTCTTCGAGCAGAGCCGGCGCACCCAGCGTCTGTTCAACGCCGTCATGGGGGCGATCGCCGGCATTTCGCTCCTCGTCGGCGGCATCGGAATCATGAACATCATGCTCGCCACGGTTCTGGAGCGCACCCGGGAGATCGGGGTCCGCCGCGCCGTGGGGGCGCGCGGCTCGGACATCCGCTTCCAGTTCATGGTCGAGTCCTTCGCCATCAGCCTCCTCGGCGGCGCCTGCGGGGTGGCGCTCGGCCTCGCCATCGCCCGCGGGGTGGCCGCCTGGGCGGGGTGGCCCACGGTCGTCACCCTCTCCTCGATCCTCATCTCGACCGGGGTCGCCATGGCGGTGGGCCTCGCCTCCGGCCTCTACCCGGCGAGCCGGGCCGCGGCGCTCGACCCGATCGACGCCCTGCGCTACGAGTAGGGGCCCCCGCAGGCCCCCGCCGAGCCCCCGCCGAGCCCCCTCCGATACTCGGGCTGTCCCGCTTCGGACCGCCCTCCCGCACTACTTCGCTGGGTTCGTAAGTGTCAGAAAGAGACTGACTTCGCGATTGGACGGGGGGCGGAGTCTTTGCTATCCTGCCGGCATCTTTTCGGGGGTTTTTTCGATGCAGCCTAACAAGGTCCTGGTGATCGACGATTCGAAATTGATCCATCGGATGTTCTCGGTCATCCTTCCCAAGACCACCCTGGTCAACGCCCTGGACGGCCAGGAGGCCCTGGCGCGTCTCGCCGAGCACCCCGACACCGAGCTCATCTTCCTGGACATCAACATGCCGCGGATGAACGGGCTCGAGTTCCTCACCCAGGTCAAGGCCGACCCGGCCCTCGCCCACATCCCGGTCGTCATCATCAGCACCGAGGGCAAGGAAGAGGACACCCTCCGCGGCCTCCGCGCCGGGGCGGCGGCCTACGTCAAGAAGCCCTTCCGCAACGAGGCGATCGTTGACATCGTCTACCGCCTGCCCGCGCCGGCGGCCCGCGCTTCGGCCTAGCCGCGACCTTCTGGGGAAAGCGCTGGGGAAAGCGCCGCAGACTGCGGCCTGCCCGTGCCATGCTTCATCTTCTTTGTTCTACCTTTTGCTATATGGGCATGATCCTTGCGAAGTTCTTCTCTTCGAGAGCGCCCCCAAACTGGGGCAGGCTCTCGGAACAGGAGGTAGAACCATGCGTAAGATTTCGATGCTACTCGGTGGGCTCGCAATGATGGGTACGACCCTGGTTACGGCAGCTCCGCGAGCCACAACTCCCCAGACCCCCACCCCGCCGGCGGTGCTGTCCCAGGCATCCCAGCCGCTGCCGTGGGAGCTGGATCAGACGAAGACGGCGTGCAATCTCCTCTGCATTCAGGGGGATCACTGCTGCATCATCCACAACCAGCCGACCTGCGTTCCCAACACCCAGGCCTGTCATCCGTAACTAGCTTACAGTCCGGCCTCACCCCCCGGCCGCGCGCGTCGGCCGGGTGGGTGGGGCCGATCCCAGCAACGTACGTCTCTTTGATTGACACTCGTACGACTCTGGGGCTATCGTCTCCTGGGAGAGAGATGATGAAAGAGCCTCTGACCGCTTCCAAGCTGCGCGAGAACGTTTACCGGATCCTCGACGAAGTGTTGGAGACCGGCGTCCCGGTCGAGATCGAACGTCGTGGGAAGATTCTGAAGATCGTGTCTGCCGAGCCCCGAAACAAGCTCGACAACCTGACGCCTCACCCGGAGTATCTGCGCTGTGACCCAGAGGAACTGGTTCACCTCGACTGGTCCGGAGAGTGGCGCCCCTGATTTATCTCGACACCCATGTCGCCGTCTGGCTGTACGGGGGTCGCACCGACCTCTTCCCCGAAGCGGCGCAGAAGCTCCTCCAGGAGAACGATCTCCTGATCTCGCCGATGGTGGTCCTGGAGCTTCAGTATCTGTTCGAAATCCAGCGCACTGCCGAGCCGGCCCAGGGGGTAGTGGCAGCGCTCACTCGCGATCTCGGTCTGGGAATCTGCGACCTCCCCTTCTCCGAGGTGGCCCGTGCCGCTCTGGGCCAGGACTGGACCCGCGATCCTTTCGATCGCCTCATCGTGAGTCAGGCCGCCCTCCGCGAAGCGCCTCTCCTGACCCGGGACCGGCTCCTTCACGACCACTATTCTCGGGCGGTCTGGAACTCCTAAGCTCGGCTCCGCGTCAGCAGTCCTGTCTCACCCCCCGGCCGCGCGCGTCGGCCGGGTGGGTGGGGCCGAGCCCATCCGTTTCGCGATCAGGAACGCCATCTCCAGAGCCTGCTCGTAGTTGAGCCGGGGATCGACGGTCGAACGGTAGTCGCGTTCGAGGTCGGCCTCGGTCAGGCCGCGGGCGCCGCCCAGGCACTCGGTGACGTCCTCGCCGGTGAGCTCGAAGTGGACCCCGCCCAGGTAGGAGCCGGACCCCTTGTGGATCTCGAACGCCTGTTCGAGCTCGGAAAGGATGTGCTCGAAGCGCCGGGTCTTGACCCCGGAGGCCATGGCCTCGGTGTTGCCGTGCATGGGGTCCGCCACCCAGAGGACCGTCCGTCCGGCCCGGCGGACGGCGTCGAGGAGGGGCGGCAGGCCGGCGGCGATCTTGGCGTGGCCGAAGCGGTGGATCAAGGTGAGCCGGCCGGGCTCGCGCTCGGGATCGAGGGTCTCGATGAGATCGACGAGCGCCTCCGGCGTCATCCCCGCCCCGACCTTGACCCCGATCGGATTGCGGATGCCCCGGAAGTACTCGACGTGGGCGCCGCCCAAGTCGGCGGTGCGCATGCCGATCCAGGGGTAGTGGGTGGACAGGTTGTACCAGCCGGTGCGGCGCGGCACCTTCCGGGTCTGGGCCTGCTCGTAGAGGAGGTGGAGCCCCTCGTGGCTGGTGAAGTAGTCGACCCGGCTCATCCCCGCCGCGGGCTGGCCGGAGACGCTCTCCAGGAAGTGCACGGAGTCGGCGATGGCGAGGAGCCGGCGGTGGTACTCCTCGGCGTTCGGCGAGTGCTTGACCCAGGCGAGATCCCAGTACTCGGGATGGTGGAGGTCGGCGAAACCGCCGTCGATCAGGCCGCGGACGAAGTTCAGGGTGAGAGCGGAGCGCTCGTAGGCGCGGAGCAGCAGCTCCGGGTTCGGGATGCGGTCGGCGGCGGTGTGCGGCGCCCGGTTGATGAGCTCGCCCCGGTAGGTGGGGAGGGTCACCCCGTCCTTGGTCTCGGTGTCGGCGCTCCGCGGCTTGGCGTACTGCCCGGCGAAGCGGCCGACCCGGATCACCCGCCGCCGCATCCCGTGGACGAGCACCAGGCTCATCTGGAGGAGGATCTTCAACTTGTCGGTGATCACCTGGGAGTTGCAGTCGGCGAAGCTCTCGGCGCAGTCGCCCCCCTGGAGGAGGAAACGCTCGCCGCGCGCCGCCTCGGCGAGCTGCACCTTCAGGCGCTCGACCTCCCAGGAGGTGACGAGCGGGGGCAGGTGCGAGAGCTCGGCCAAAACCTTGTCGAGACGGTCGCGATCCGGATAGGTCGGCTGCTGGAGAGCCGTCTTCGACTTCCAGGAGTCGGGAGTCCACTTGGGGGACTTGGGTAGAACCGTGATGGCGGGCATTTGGCTTTAGAGTGTCGAAACGGCGTTGCAGCGGGACCGCTTAGGGAAGCGGCACCTTGTCATAGACCTCGGAGAGGGCCAGGGTGCAGCCGAGGGACGGCAGCTGGACGACGCCGTCCCGGCCAGCGGTGGCGGTGAACAGCCAGGTTCCACCGGCCTGGCGTATGAACTGCTCGACGAGAAATTTGTCCTGCGACACGAGGAGATATTCGGCGAGCGATTCGAGGGTCCGGTAGTGCGCGAATTTTTTACCGCGGTCGTAGCTCTCGGTCGTGGGGGAGAGGACCTCGAAGATCAGGAAAGGGTTGAGCAGGGTGTCGATCTGCTCGTCCTCGAACCTCGGCTCACCGCAGGCGATGACCACGTCTGGATAGGTATAGAGCCCCGTGGCGGAGACTTGCACCCGCTGGTCGTTGGAGTAGACCTCGCAGGGGCGATGCTTGAGCTGCTGGCTCAAATCCCGTACGAGATTGGTGACGATCAAGTTATGCCAGCGAGTCGTTCCCGTCATCGCCACCCTCTCCCCCTCCAGGTACTCGCTCCTGGTCTCCGACGTGCGCTCCAGGGTCAGGTAGTCCTGGGCCGTGAGATAGGGCTTCGAATGGACGGACATGGTGGAGACCTCCCCGGAAGACCCGGTTTCCGGTCCGGATAGGATACAGGGCTTTCCCGATCCGGGGCGCTGCCGGTTGGAGAGGGAGGGAAGGACTCTGGAGACGCTGGCAGCGTTCCCGTGAGACGCAAAAGCCGCGTTTGCAACCCGAGCGGCGGTCTTGGAGGGCTCGGAAAGCTCCGTTGAGGCGCTACGAAGGCGGATGGAGACGCGGTAAATAGAGATTGAGACGCAATAAATGGAGCTGGAGAGTCTCCGATCGTCGCCGCAGCGTCTCAAGGCGACTTTCTAGCGTCTCCAGATTGAATTCCAGCGTCTAAACCAGACTTTCTAGTGTCTCAAGGTTGAATTCTAGTGTCTCCGCTCTACTTTCTAGCGTCTCCAGCGCCATTTCTAGCTGCTCAACGGAGCTTTCTTGTGTCTCCAGGAAGGAGCGTAGCATCTCAACAGGGACTCGTAGCGTCTCAAGGATGGCTTAGCGTCTCCTCGTGCGTCGTCCGTCGGATCGTAGCTGGCTGCAAGCGAGGTCGCATCCAGTCCCGACGGCCTCCAGCGGGCCGCCGGTCGTAGCCGCTTGCACTCTTTCGGGGAAGTCCTTGCAGAAGAAAGGCTTGGCAGCGTTACCGAAGGGCTCCTGGACTCTCCCGTGAAGCTCAGAAAGAGGGTTCCTCGCGGGGAGTCGCCATGGTCTGGGTGCCGGATTGAGCCTCTTCCGATCAAGGATTAGCGTCTCATCTCATTGCGCTATGGGCTTAGCGTCTCATCTCGGGGAGGGGCGCCACGCCATCCGCTAGAATGCCAGCACTTCCGAGACGCCGCTGATGCCCGAGACCCTTCTGACGATCCTCCACGTCTCCGATCTCCACGAGCGGGGTCCGCGCGAGAAGGACCCCTGGCGGAGACGGCGGGTCCTGGGGGACGCCTGGGAGAAGAACCTGGACGACATCCGGGCGGAGGGTCCTCTCGACCTGATCTGCTTCACTGGGGATGCGGCGTTCTCCGGGAAGGCGGACGAGTACGCGCGGGTCACGGAGTTCTTCGGCGCGATGCTCGAACGGCTCGGGCTGGGCTGGGACCGGTTCTTTCTTGTTCCTGGAAACCACGACATCGACCGCACGATCGAGAAAGCGGCCTGGAAGCGGCTGCGGGAGAATCTTCCTCGCGCCAACCGTTCGGAGGTCGCTCGCTGGCTCACCGGCGGTGGCTCTCCGCTGGGATTCAAGGATCGCGAGCGGGAGCAGGTCTTCGCGCGGCAGGCCGCCTACCGGGAGTGGGTGAAGGCTGGCCTGGGTCTCCCGCACCTGGACCCCGGCGCCTCTCCGCATGGGCATCTGGGATACCGGAGCACCCTCCGCCTGCCCGGCCACCCCTTCGACCTCCACGTCCTCGGCCTCGATTCGGCCTGGATGTGCGGGGACGACAGCGATGCCGGCAAGCTCTGGCTGACCGACGACCAGGTGATGCGGCTGGCGACGCTGGCGACGGAGGACGGGCGGTCCCTCAGAGGGTTCCGCCTCTGCCTCGTCCATCACCCGTTGGACGAATTGGCCGACGGCGGGGACTGCCGGCGGCTCCTCGCCGACCAGGTCGACCTCGTCCTGCGCGGGCATCTCCACGATCCCGAACCACAGACCTGGGAGGATCCCGAGAGATCCCTGGCGCAGGTGGCGGCCGGGTGTCTCTACGAGCACGACACCTACCCCAATGCCTGCGAGTGTATCCGGATCACCCTCGACGAGAAGGGCAGGCCGCTGGCCTACGACCTCTGGTTCCGGGGTTGGGCGAAGCGGGGGCACTGGTTCAACGACAACAGCCTCTATCGCGACACCGTGGACGGACGGCTTCGTTGGAAGAGGGATCGCGAGCCGGTGGAGGAGACGGCCTCCCGGGCCGGGCGGCTTTTCGTAGGCCGGGAGCCGGAGTTGGAGGAACTGGAGAAGAACCTCCTGGGCGAAGGGGAGACAGGGCCGGTCGCCATCTGCGCCGTCCAGGGGATGCCGGGGGTTGGGAAGTCTTACCTTGCCGAGCGTTTCGTCTATCTTCATCGAGGACGTTTTCCGGGTGGCGTCTACCCGCTGGTCCTCGATCCCGAGAGCGCGGTGTCGCCGACGGTGGAAGTTCTGCTCGGCGAATTGGCGGATCGTCTGAAGCTCTCGCCGGCTCCGGCGGGGTTGGCGGATCGGGTCCGGGCGCGGTTGCTCCATCCGAGGGGCCTGCTCGAAGTCGAGAACGTGGACAGCGAGGGTCTGGCGGGAACCGTCGCCGGGTTGATCGACGCTCTCCATGGCTGCCCGGCGCTCGTCACCGGCCGCTACCAAGGGCTGGGAGAGAGCGCCGGGTGGGGTCAGGTGCAGGTGAGGCCGTTCGAGGAAGGGACAGCTCTCGCGCAGCTCGCGGAAGAGCTGGGGGAGAAGAGCTCCCGAGAGGAGGAGGGGGAGTACCGCCTCCTGGTGCGGACCCTGGGGCTTCTTCCACTGGCCGTTCACCTTGCCGCTGGGCACCTCCGAGCCGGCCGATCGGTCAGAGGATTTCTGGATCTGCTCCGCAAGACGGACTGGACACTCTCGCCAGCCGATCCCGCCGATCCGCTTCTTACCGGGAAGAAGACCCGGGCTCTCCTCGCGAGCACCTTTTCGCTGTCCCTGGATCTTCTTCGCTCTCAGCTCGGCACCGAGGGCGACCGCCTTCTCTCCGGCTTCTGCGACCTCGGCCACGCTCCCGCGTCGGGTTTCGGCTCGAGCCTCGGTGCAGCGATGGCAGGGCTGGCGGATCTGGACTTCGAGGAGTTGACGGTCGCGGCTTGTCGCCTCTCAATCCTCGACTCGATTCCTCCCTCGGAACGTCGGGACCGGGCTTTTCGGGTCCATCCGCTCCTCGCGGAGGTTTTGCGAGGGCGATCAGGGGAGGAAGGGCGGCGGCGGACGGTGGGTAGGATGACGGATTGGTTCGTTTCCCGCCTACCGGAGCTTCCCCCTGGACAGGAAGCGGAGCAAGGAAAGCTGTGGAGGGAAGTTCAGGCCGAGACGGAGGCTCTGACTTCCTGGTTGCCACTGGTGCCTGAGAAGGATGCGATCCGAGTTGAAGGGGCGGGGTCCTGGTTCGCGATGCTGAACGGACCCTTCCACGGCTGGTCGGCATTTTGTGAGCAGCTTCTAACCTACTCTTTGGAGGACGCAGAGCGTTCAGATGTGCTCTGGACTTTGGGGAAGGTTGCCTTCAGCTCGGGAGACCTAGACCGTGCGGCTTTCGCAGCTCAGGAGCAAGGGACGGTTGACAAAGGGAGGGGGGCTGAACGGGATGCAGCGTTAGCCGCTGGTCTCCTCGCCGATATTCTCCAGGCGCGCGGTGATTTGGAGGAGGCGCTGCGCATCCGTCGCGAGGAGGAGCTTCCGGTCTACGAACGGCTCGGCGACATGCGGTCGCGGGCGCTGACGATGGGCAAGATCGCCGACGTTCTCCGGGCGCGCGGTGATTTGGAGGAGGCGCTACGCATCCGTCGCGAGGAGCAGCTTCCGGTCTACGAACGGCTCGGCGACGTGCGGTCGCGGGCGGTGACGATGGGCAAGATCGCCGACGTTCTCCAGGGGCGTGGTGAATTGGAGGAGGCGCTGCGCATCCGTCGCGAGGAGGAGCTTCCGGTCTACGAACGGCTCGGCGACATGCTGTTGCGGGCGGTGACGATGGGCCAGATCGCCGACGTTCTCCAGGCACGTGGTGAATTGGAGGAGGCGCTGCGCATCCGCCGCGAGGAGCAGCTTCCGGTCTACGAACGGCTCGGAGACGTGCGGTCATGGGCGGTGACGATGGGCAAGATCGCCGACGTTCTCCAGGGGCGTGGTGAATTGGAGGAGGCGCTGCGCATCCTTCGCGAGGAGGAGCTTCCGATCTACGAACGGCTCGGAGACGTGCGGTTGCTTCTTATCGGCCGTGCGAATCTGGCCTTGACCTACCTGAAGCGGAATCAACCCGGCGACCGTGAGATCGCCGCCGATCTCCTTCATCTCGCCCTTCAAGCGGCAGAGGCGCTGCGTATTCCAGAAGTCGAGCGGATCCGCTCGATCCTCCAGAGCGAGGGTCTGGCGCACAGCGAGGCGTCCCCCACCTCGGCCCACCCTCTTACACACAACTTTGTTCTGTACATAGGCGCCGAAGTATGTTCCCCTGTTTCCCCAAGACGGAATGACTATCGGGGAGGCGCCATGGGAAGTCGTGTCGCGGGAGAAGTCGAGAGTCAGGAGACCTGGCCCAGTCGAGAGATGCTGACGGCCAACTTCGGAGACGAGAGGTTGCGCCGCCGGGCGGAGAAGGTGCTGGAGGGCCTATCGAGGCGTCCGGAAGGGAGCGTCCCCTCATCGTTCCAAAGTTGGGGGGAGACGCAAGCCGCCTATCGCTTGTTCAGCAACGAGAATGTAACTGGGGAAAGGGTTTTGGAGCCCCACCGCGACGCGACTCTGGAGCGGATGAAGGAGTTTCCGGTCGTACTTTGCGTTCAGGACACGACCGAGTTGGACTACACGAGTAAGCCTCAGATCGAGGGACTCGGCCCTCTGACCTACCAGGCTTCCTCCGGTCTACATCTCCATCCGACTCTGGCGATTACCCCGGACCGGCTCTGTCTGGGGGTCCTGGATCAGTGGAGTTGGGCTCGAGATGCCGAAAACCACGGAGGCAAGGACCGCCATCACCGTTTGAACCGACCGATCGAGGAGAAGGAAAGCCTGCGCTGGCTCGAAGGATACCGATGCGTCTGCGATCTTCAGTGGGGCCTGGCTGAAACTCGTTTGGTCTATGTGGCAGACCGTGAGTCCGACCTGTTCGAACTGTTTGAACAAGGGCGCTCGGGGGAAGCAGCCTGGCTGATCCGGGCTTCCTATGACCGTAAGCTGAGCGACGGTCGCCATCTTTGGCAGGCGGTGCGGGAGACCGAAGTCCTTGGGATGCTGGAGTTTGACATGGCGGCAGCCCCGGATCGGCCCGCCCGGCATGTCGTTCAGACCTTGAGAGCTGCACGCGTGAAGCTGAGACCTCCCTCTCGGGTGGGCAGCAAACTCTCGGAGGTAGAAGTGACGGCGATCCTGGCTTGGGAGGAGTCCCCGCCACAAGGAGTCGAGCCGGTTCAGTGGCTCTTGCTCACGAGCTTGCCGGTGGCGAGCGGGGCCGAGGCCGAGGAGAAGGTACGGTGGTATCTGTGCCGTTGGCAGATTGAAGTGTACTTCCGGATTCTCAAGAGCGGCTGCAAGGTCGAGCAACTGCAATTGCAGACGCGAGATCGCCTGGAAGTTGCCTTGGCTTTCTACATGATCATCGCCTGGCGTGTGCTGTACTTGGCGATGCTGGGTAGAACGGTCCCCGATCTGTCCTGTGAAGCGGTCTTTGCCACCGAAGAGTGGAGAGCGGTCTATATCGTGGTCCAGAAGAAGAAGCCGCCCCTCTCTGCTCCACCCCTCGGGGAAATGCTATCCCTGATGGCCCGGCTCGGAGGGTATCTGGCGCGAAAGGGAGATGGTCCTCCCGGACCCAAGGCCATCTGGATAGGCCTTCAGAGAACCCGAGACTTTGTCATCGCCATCGACGCCGTGGGCGCCATTGGTAGCCTCGCTTAGATGTGTGTAAGAGCATGACCTAGGCCTCCCCCTGACCCAACCCGCCCCCTCCCAGGGGGAGGAACCCGCCTGCCCAAGAGGTCCCCGCCGAACACCTGGCACCGCTCGGTGCGGCAGGTGAGCGAGAGGTGGGAGGGGTTGGGTCTGGCGGTCGTCATGTCCGAGTCTCCTTTTTCCGAGGTGTCGGTTCCTCCGACACGGGCCGGAACCCCTGACGCCTGCGAAGCTGGATGCCCCCGGTGTTGTCACGATTAACCCGCTCTTCTGCACCCAGCTTAGTAGACCAGGTGATACCGAAAGGATTCCTATGAAACACACGATTCTCGCGCTCGCACTACTCCTTGCCACCCCCCTTATGGGGCTGGCCGCAACTTCGGGGAAGCCTGCCCCTCTTGCGCTCTGCGCTTCGGTCCCCACCACCGGAGCACTACCGATGAGCCTGAAGCAAGACCCTCTTGTAAGCGTGGCGCCTAAGGCTTGCTACAATACTATCCTTTACACCTGCTCTAACTCGATGGGGAGGGTTTGCAGCGTGTCAGATTGCCCACAGTTCAATACATGTGGCAGCACGTACAGTCATTGCGACACTACCCGGTATGTGCAGTGCTGTTAGCAGTTGTGTATGTTAAGTTCGGCAAAAGAGGTAGGGCGCTCGGGGTAAGGTTTGAGGGTGGCGAGGGCGCCCAATAGTGCCAGCCGAGATGAGAGAGATAAGAAGGGCGGAAGACGAAGAGACGGCCAAGCCAATCTAGCCCTGGCTCGCTGCTGGGCATATCCTGCTCTTCTAGGCGGGAATGGCCGCTCAAGGAGCTCGAATCGAGCCTGCGGAATGCCCTTGAATGCGCTCGAACTTCCCAATGGCATACAGAGGGCAGACCTCTACCTACCCCTCGTTGGCGAGAAGCACGAATGACTCCAGTCATGGCGATCGGGACTGTGTTGCCGCTACCCGCTCACCCACGGTAAGGCTGGAGGGAAGCACCCCTCTGGGAAAAGGACGTCGAACTCGCCGGCCCGGAGCCTCTCGGCGGCATCTCGAAATGCTGCTACGAATTGCTTATAGGCTTCGTAGAGCTCTCGCCGGACCTTCCGGCTCGCCGCATGAAACAGCGGCGCTGGGGATCTCTTCAGATTCTCCGGTGCTTTATGAGGCTCTTGAATCCGAATGGCCTCTGGACCTTTAGTGGAAAGCTCGTTGACCTGGCGCTTGAGGGCGGCCTGGCTTTCGATGTCGTCGACCATTTCCGCGATGCGCTGTTGGTACTCATCGCTCGGAAGGTGCTCCCAGCAGGGGAGCGGCTCGAGGTGTACCGTGTACGGAGTGGCGTAGCGCAGACGCTCGAAGGCGCGGCCCCGGCGCCTATCGGCGTGCTCCCGGGTACGGTCGAACCAGTAGCCTTCGAGGGGTTCCTCCTCCAGGAGAGCGCGGACGGCGGAGACCCCGGGCCAGTCTCTCAGACGCTCGACCAGGTCCTCCTTGCAGCCGTGCGCCAGGACATAGCGTAGCCGCTCAACCTGGGCCCCCTCCTCCTCGCTGACCGGAATAGCTTGATAGCGCCGGCCCCAGAACTTCTCGCGCCAGTGGGCGAGTCGGCCGGCCTCCCGGGCGAGGTTCGAGTTGAAGTGCCCCATGAATTGAGCCATGCGGTGGGTGGACTCCACCCGGAGCAGAAGGTGGAAGTGATTGGAAGCAAAGGCGAAAGCGCAGATATCGACCGGGTAGAGCTCCTGCGCCCGTCCGAGGGCGCCGAGGATGATCTCGTTGAGCTCCGTGCTAGGGGTGAGGAGAAAGCGGCCTTGGAGAGTCCGGCAGGTGACCTCGACAAGACCGCTCCCCTCGGGGGGTAGATAGCGTAGGCGTCGTCCCATGGTGGGGAAGGACGTAAAAAGCCCGGAGATCTTGCAGGGAATCTCGAACTTTCTTCCTGCAGCGGGCAAGGGACGCCGTAAGTGTGGTGAACAAAGGGTCTTCGAATCTTGTCGGTCGAACCCGGCCGAACAGCTGGCACCCTGCTCGGCAGGCTCGGAGACATCCGGTCGCTTCTTATCGGCCGTGCGAAACTGGCCTCGGCCTATCTGAAGCGGAATCAACCCGGTGACCGCGAGACAGCCGCCGATCTCCTTCATCTCGCCCTTCAGGCGGCAGAGGCGATGCGTATTCCAGAAGCCGAGCGGATCCGCTCGATCCTCCAGAGCGAGGGTCTGGCGCACAGCGAAGCGTCCCCCACCTAGCCTCCCCCTGACCCAACCCGCTTTCTCCCAGGGGGAGGGACCCGCCCGCCCCAAGAGGTCCGCAATAGTGCCAGCCGAGATGCGCTAATAGGTGCCACCCGCTAATAGGTGCCACCCGAGATGAGAAGAGCCAAGCTGATCCTTGCTGCACCGCGGTGGCCGCGACGAAGGCTTAGATCTCTAGAGTCTCTAAGAAAAATCCCATGACCCCGTCGCGCTGCTTCGTGGGGACGCGGAGGCAGAGGTGGGGGGCCGGCTTGGCCCCCCTCTGCTCTTCAGGCCCGACCTCGGCCTCCCTCGGCTGTTTTGTGTCGGATCAACAATCTATTGTATTTGTTGCACAACAGTTCGAGAAAGCCGTTGGACAGGAGTGTGCCTGTCCAGTCGTCTGGCATATGCCCCCGTGGAGTCTCTGGAGCATGCCAGGCTCCAGGTTCTTCAGCGTCTCTTTGGAGAGCTTCAGCTTTTGCACCTGTTCCTTTTTCTTCATTTGAACGGCCTCCTTGGGGGGAATCTCCCCGGAATTTGAATACGGTAACATACAATTATTCAAATATTGTAGAGGTCGGGGCCACGATCCTCCAGAGAGAGGGTCTAGCGCACAGCGAGGCGTCCCCCACCTAGCCCCACCTAGCCTCCCCCTGACCCAACCCGCCCCCTCCCAGGGGGAGGGACCCGCCCGCCCCAAGAAGTCCGGCCGGGATAGGATACGGACCTTTCGGAGGGAGACCGGAACCTTGGCGGCCTGGCGCGTTTTCATCGACACCGGCGGTACGTTCACCGACTGTCTGGCCGTGGACCCGGAGGGGCAGCTCCACCGGGCCAAGGTGCTGTCGACGAGCGCGCTGCGCGCCCGGCTGGCGCCGATGCCGGAGAGGCTGGCACCCGACCGGATACGCCTGGAGCCGGCCCCCGCGGTCCCCAGCGATTTCTTTCGCGGCTTCTCCTTCCACCTCCTGGACGGGGGAGGGGAGGAGAGCGCCGCGGTCGATCACCGCCTACGATCCGGCCTCCGGCCTTCTCACCCTCGACAGGCCGCTCGCGGCTCCAGCCCTCCCGGGCGCCCGTTGCGAGCTGCGCTCGGAAGAGGAGGCGCCGCTCCTCGCCGCCCGGCTGGTCACCGGCACACCTCCCGGCCATCCCCTCCCCGAGATGGCCATGCGCCTGGCCACCACCCGCGGCACCAACGCGCTCCTCGAACGCAAAGGCGCGCGGACTGTCCTCTTCATCACCCGGGGCTTTGCCGACCTCCTGCGGATCGGCACCCAGCAGCGGCCCGACCTCTTCGCCCTGCGGATCGAGAAACCGGAACCGCTCTACGACGCCGTGGTCGAGGTTCCCGAACGGCTCGCCGCGGACGGCTCGGTTCTCCTCGCTCTGGAGGACGCCGCTCTCGATTACCTCTCTACAGAGGCCGCCCGGCTCCTCGCTGCGGGTTTCGAGGCCGCCGCGGTGGCCTTCCTCCACAGCTACCGGAACCCGGTCCATGAACGGGCCGTGGGCGACCTCCTGCGCCGCGCCGGCTTTCGGCACGTGGCGCTCTCGGCGAGCCTCGCCCCGCTCATCAAGATCCTCCCCCGCGCGGAGACGGCGGTGGTCGACGCCTATCTTTCGAAGCCCATCGCGGGCTATCTGGCGCGGGTCGCCGCGGCTCTGCCGGCGGGGGCGCTCCATGTGATGACGAGCGCCGGGGGGCTCGTCCGCGCTGCCGCCTTCCGGGCCAAGGACAGCCTGCTCTCCGGCCCGGCGGGCGGAGTGGTGGGGGCGGCGGGGGCGGGGCGACGGTCGGGGTTCTCGCGGGTGATCGCCTTCGACATGGGGGGCACCTCGACCGATGTGGCCCGCTACGACGGCGATTTCGAGTACCTCTTCGAGCACCGGGTGGGGGACGCCCACCTGGTCGCCCCGGCGCTCGCGGTCGAGAGCGTCGCCGCCGGGGGCGGGTCGGTCTGCCGCTACGACGGCTTCCAGATCAAGGTGGGGCCGGAGAGCACCGGCGCCTCCCCGGGGCCGGCCTGCTACGGGGCCGGCGGACCGCTCACGCTCACCGACGTCAACCTCCTCCTCGGACGGCTCGACCCGGAGCGCTTCGAGATCCCCATCGACCCGGCGGCGGCGGAGAGCGTTCTCCGCCGGCTACGAGAGACGATCGCGGATGTCGACGGGGACGCTCCGGAGGGCGAAGCGCTGCTCGAGGGTCTTCTCGACATCGCCGACGAGCGGATGGCCGACGCCATCCGGCGGATCTCGCTCGCCCGCGGCTACGACCCGGCGGACTACGCCCTCGTGGCCTTCGGCGGCGCCGGCGCCCAGCACGCCTGCGCCGTCGCCTCCCGGCTCGGCATCCGCCAGGTCCTGGTGCCGGAGGACGCCGGGCTCCTCTCCGCCGCCGGCCTGGCTGCGGCGGTCGTCGAGCGCTTCGAGGAGCGCCAGGTGCTCCTGCCGGTTTCCGAGGTGCGGGAGCGGATCGGCGTCTGGATGGAAGAGCTGGGGCGGACGGCGGCGGTGGCAGTGGCGGAGGAAGGGGTTCCCGCGGGGGAGATCGAGGTCCGCCGGCGGCTCCTCGACCTCCGCTTCGTGGGCCAGGAGGGAACCATTGCCGTCGAGCTCCAAGAAGGAACGCTGGTGGAGGAGGCCTTCGCGGCGGCCTACCGGACGCTCTACGGCTACACCCCGGAGGGGCGGCCGGTCGAGCTGGTCGCCCTCCGCGCCATCGCCTCCTCCCGGCCGGCCGCGCTCGCCGGATCTCCGGCCGGCACACCGGAGGGCACCCCGGAGGAGACCGCCGGAATTCCCTCCGGCACTCCCTCCGATCACCGCCGTGCCTGCTTCTCCGGCCGCTTCCGGGAGGTCCCGGTCTATGAGCGCGCCCGCCTCGCCCCGGGCGCCACTTTTTCAGGGCCGGCCCTGGTCTTCGAGCGTCACAGCGCGACCGTGGTGGCGGAGGGGTGGACGGGGAAAGTGGACGGCGCGGGGGCCCTCCTCCTCACTGCACCACCCGACTGCACAAAGGTTTGACATCCCGCCTGATTTCCTCCACCATATCGAGGTGTCTTCGGGTCCGCGGGTTCGACGAGCGGACGACGCGGCGGTTCTAAAGAGGCTTGGGCGGCCCACGGAGCCGGGCAGGTTGGGACCTGCCGATGATCGACACGCCCAGAAAGGAGGTGGTCCAGTGCATTGTAGTAACCACGGACAAAGTTTGGTGGAGGTAGCGGCCCCGTAAGGGTGATCCTCCCCTAGCGTCTTCTAGTGCGCTGGATCGGAGGGTAGCCCCCCTGCGGGGGAGACCCACCGCCGCCTGGCCAGACAGACCCTCAAAGGCCCCGGCTCTCTCACGAGGACCGGGGCCTTTTGTTTGCGCCGAGGGCTCCCGCGGACCTGCCTCGCGCACGGAAGTTGGATGAAGTTGGATAAGATAGAGAGAGCAGAGCGCTGACAGATCGGGAGGAATTCGTGGCTCGCTTCGAGGAGTACATCGGGATCGACTATTCGGGCCGCCGCACGCCGACGACGCCCATGCGCGCCATCCACGTCTACGCCGCCGAGGAGGACCATGAGATCCGCCGCGAGCTCGATCCCGACAAGGGCTCCTGGAGCCGCCGCGCGCTCGCCGAGTGGCTGCTCGGCCGGCTTTCCGAGGACCATCCGAAGCGGCCGAAGTTTATCGGCATCGACCACGCCTTCTCCTTCCCCAAGAGCTACCTGGACCGCCACCAGCTGCGCACCTGGGACCGGTTCCTGGAAGACTTCGCGGCGCACTGGCCCACCCGCTCCCGGCGGGTGCGCGACCTGCGCGAGGGCAACTCGCGGACCGGCCAGCCGGACGAGCTGCGGCTGACCGAGCGGTGGACCCCGGCGGCGCGCGGGGTCTTCCGGTTCGAGATGCGGGGCGGCGCTGCCAAGGCGGCCCATGCGGGCATCCCCTGGCTCGACTACCTGCGCCAGCTGGGCGACAAGGTCCACTTCTGGCCGTTCGACGGCTTCGAGGTCCCGGTGGACAAGTCGGTGGTCGCCGAGACCTACCCGGATCTCTTCTGCAACCGCTACCCCCGCGAGGGCCGGAGTCCGGAGGAGCACGCCGCCTACTCGACGTGCGCCTGGCTCCAGGAGCGCGATCAGCTCGGCTTGCTCGACGCGTACTTCAAGCCGCCCCTCTCCGCCGAGGAGAAGGAACGGGCGCGGCTCGAAGGTTGGATTTTCGGCCTGGCGTGAAATGAAATCGGGCCGCCAGGCATCTTCTTTCATAACTCTGTTTAGCTTTGGAGGGATTCGGTATGGCACGAGAAGTGGAGGACATGGAGGAGTTCCGGTCCTACCGGTTGCAGATGAACGACCGCATCATGGGGGCCGAGCACCTGGGCATCAAGCGCTTTTTCAACCTCGACACCGCGGCCTATCGGGAAGGGGCGCTCGACAAGCGGACCAAGGAGCTCCTCGGGCTCGTCGCCTCGACCGTCCTGCGCTGTAACGACTGCATGGACTACCACCTCAACAAGTGCATCGAGGTGGGCTGGGGGGACGAGGAACTGCACGACGCCCTGAACGTCTCCCTGGTGGTCGGCGGCAGCATCGTCATCCCCCATCTGCGCCACGCCTTCGAGACCCTCGAGCTGCTGCGCGAGGAGCAGCGGGGCGCCAACGGCAACGGCACAACCACAACCACAAGGCGAAGCCCTGACGGGATGGGCGGGACGCGAAGGATCGCGCTGATCACGACCGGCGGAACGATCGAGAAGACCTACGACGAGCAGTCGGGCGAGCTCGCCAACCGTCGCTCGATCGTCCGCCGCATGCTCTCCGAGCTGCGCCTGGAGGAGACCGAGGTCACCGTCTTAGAGTTGCTCAGCAAGGACAGCCTCGACATGACCGAGGCCGACCGCGACCGCATCGTCGACGCCGTCCGGGCGATGGGGGCCGAAGGGGAAGCCATGAAGTCGACGACCGGCGCGGATGGCATCGTCGTCCTCCACGGCACCGACACCCTGGCCCTGACCGGCGAGCGGCTCTACGAGCGGCTGCCGCACCCGCGGGTGCCGGTCGTCCTGACCGGCGCCATGCGGCCGTTCGAGATGAAGCAGTCCGACGCCCTCCAGAACCTGACCGAGGCGATCTTCGCCACCGGGGTGCTCGCCCCGGGGGTCTACTGCGTGGCCCACGGGCGGGCGCTGGCGTTCCCGGGGGTGCAGAAGGATGTGGCGCGGGGGACCTTCGTCAAGGCGGGGGAGTGATGACCGCCCGCGGCGCGGGACGCCGCGGGCGAGCGCGGCTCACTCAATTCAGATCGGGGCAGGGGTGCACGACACCATCGCAGGTGACCGACGGTGGGATCGCGCTCTGATGGGCCACGCATCCAGTGGGGGTGTGACCGATGCAGGTGACGGAGCTGACGGTACTCGTCCGGGGACAGGTGACGGTCGCGGTGCATCCATTGATGGGGATGCGGTACTCCGTTGGACCGGGAGCGAAGCCCTCGCCGCTCTCGGTCGGTGCGGTCGAGGTGACCTTCGCGGGCGTGCTCGCGGGAGCGATGGTGTCGGCGGCGAACGCCAGGGAGGCGAGGGTGAGAGGGGCGGCGATCAGACAGGCGGCCAGAAGCTTTTTCATTCTCTTCTCCTTGGGGTCGGGGTGGTTCTTTAAGGGAAGGCCGGGCAGTGGCCGTTCATCGGCTGGAAGCAGGCCCGGGTTTCGCAACCGTCGAAGCCGCAGGCCAGGCAGCAGAGCTGGCCCTTCGGGCACTGGGAGCTGCTGGTGCAGCCGGTCGCGAAGACGACACCCGGAGCGCTCGCGAGGTCGGAGAGAGTCGCGAGGAAGTCCGCTGCGGCCGGGGCCGTGACGACCTGAGAGGTGGAGCTGCCAGAGGCGGGAGAGACGGCGGAGGTTCCGGCGACGGCCTGGGAAACGGCGAGCACGACGAAAAGGGCGGAGAGGAGCAGGGCGCGAGAGAGGGTACCGGGACGCATATCGATCCTCCTATGTAGTTTTTTGAATTATGGCATAGAAGATCTTTGCACCCGGCAAATGCTACAGCGCGGGCTCGCTCCCGGTCAGCCGGCGGAAGGCTTCGAGATATCTCTCGAAGGTCCCCAGAACGACCTCTTCCGGCAGCGGCGGCGGGGGGCTCTGGTGGTCCCAGCCGGAGGCGTCGAGCCAGTTCCGCACGTACTGCTTGTCGAAGGAGACCGGTTCGGTGCCCGGCTGCCAGTGGGCGACGTCCCAGTAGCGCGAGGAGTCTGGGGTCAGGGCCTCGTCGACGAGGAGGAGCTCGTCTCCGGCGCTCCCGGAGACCAGGCCGAACTCGAACTTGGTGTCGGCGAGGATCAGGTCGCAGCCGGCGGCGTGGGCGGCTCCCTCCGCGTAGAGGGCCAGGGTGAGCTCGCGGAGGCGGCCCGCGAGCTCTGAACCGACCCCGCTTTCGACGGCGGCGAAGCCGACGTTCTCGTCGTGCCCCTCTTCTGCCTTGGTGGCGGGGGTGAAGATCGGCTCGGGGAGGCGGCTCGCCCGGTCGAGGCCGGGAGGGAGGGGGAGGCCGCAAACTTCGCCGTTCGCCCGGTACTCCCGAAAGCCGCTCCCCGCGAGGTAGCCGCGGGCGACGCACTCGAAGGGCACCACCCGGGCCTTCTTGACGAGCACCGCCCGGCCGGCGAGGAGCTGCCGGTGGGGAGCCAATACAGCGGGGAAGTCGGCGGGGTCGGTCGCCAGCAGGTGGTGAGGGACGACGCTCGCCAGCCGCTCGAACCAGAAGGTCGAGAGCTGGGTGAGGATCTTGCCCTTCCCCGGAATACCGGGGCGGAGCACGTGGTCGTAGGCCGAGAGGCGATCGGTCGCCACCAGGAGGAGAGTGTCGCCGAGGTCGTAGACGTCTCTAACTTTGCCCCGCCGCGGCGGCGGCAGGCCCGGGAGGGCGGTTAGAGAGAGGGCTTCTTCCATCCCGGGAGGATATCCGATCAGGTGAGCCCGGCGCCCGCTCGCGCCCGGGAGAACTCGCGCTCGATGGTGCCGACGAGCCCGCCGCCCAGGCCGCTCTCGAGGACCGCTAAGGTGTCGAGGTCGATCTTCACCCCGTCGATGATCTCGTAGACGGCGAGCTTCTCCAGCCCCTTCAAGTGGGCCATCCCGAGCTTGCGCACCCCGACCCGCAGGCGCTCGCCGCCGTCGTCCAAGTCGAGGAGGACATAGCCCCGGCCGCCTTCGTCCAGCCGGTAGAGACGGTCGGGGGCGAGCTCTTTTTCGAGCTGGGCGACATAGGGGCCGGTCGCCACCAGGCCCTGGTTGATCAGGTTGTCGTTGCGGTCGATGTAGGCGTGGAACTGGCGCGCCTCCTCGCTCTTGTCGACGAGATCGAGGTTGCCGTGGACGATGGGGGCGAAGAAGCGCTGCACGGTCTGGTCGGGGTAGCCCTGGTTGATGAGGAGGTTCTTAACCTCCTCGATCTCCCGCGTCGCCTTGCCCGAGACCAGCCGCGAGAGCTCGACCAAGCCATGGCCGAAGAACTCGTAGCGCTCCCCCTCCTCGGGGCCGGCGCCGCCCATGGGGATCAGCCGGTAGTGGCCGTAGTTGAGGGCGATCCGCATGCCGCGGTCGAAGGCGAAGCCCTGGGCCAGGGCCTCCTCGTAGTAGCGCTGGACGTGGATGGCGCAGACCAGGAGGTTCGCCGCCTCGCGGCTGGAGTAGAAGGCGCCGTCGCCCAGGTACTTTTCGAGCTTCGCCCGGTGCGCCCGGGCCAGCCGGTTGACCCGCCGCTGGAAGCGGAACATCATCCGGAACGCCTCGTCCTGGCTGTCGTTGCCCCCCCGGTGGAGGACCGAGATGGTCTGCGAGAACTCGCTGATGTCGTAGATCAGGCCGTAGCGCGCCACCCGCGGGTCGACCACCCAGGGCTGCATGAAGTCGAGCGGCCGGGTGGCGGCGGAGAGCCGGCGCTCGCCGTTCAAGGCGACCCGGCCGGAGGGGCTCTCGCGGCAGACCAGGGCGCCGTCTCTCTCCTCGACCGGCAGGAGGGTCCGACGGACGCCGTGGAAGAGCTCGAACTCTTTGAGCTTGACGAGCAGGCTCTCCCACACCTGCACCAGGTCGGGCGGCAGGAGGCGCTCCCGGTTGTAGGTCTTGCGGGCCGCCAGGAAGGAGAGGTAGCCCATGCGGTTGAGCAGGTCGCGCCCCGCCGGCGTGCCCGGCCGGGGGTCGACGCCGAGGAGGTGGACGGCGGTGGCGCGCAGCTCCCGGTCGGTCTCCAGCTGCTCCCCGTGCCAGCGCTGGAGCTCGTCCAGCCGCTGGCGCAGGTTGCGGCCGTCGATCTTCAGGTAGCCGTTGAAGTAGCTCCCCAGCTCGGACATGTCGTGGCTCAGATGGTCCTCGGTGAAGATGAGGACGTTGTCCCGCATCCGGGTCAAGAGCCGCGGGAAGAGCTCCTCCTCGACCTCCTCGGTCGCCCCGGCGAGCTTCTGCACCAGGTCGTAGGTGGTCGAGAGCACCCGGTCCAAGTAGCGCTCGAGAACCCGGTACTTGATCTGGTCGCCGTGGCGGCGGCCGATCTCCAGGTTCTGGCGGAGGATGCGCTTCGGGGTCTCCTTGAGCAGGCGGGCCACTTCGAGCGAGTGGTGGAGCCAGAAGACCGCCGGATACTGCCGGCCGTAGCTCGCGTTGGTGGCGTTCTCGGAGGCCCGCAGGAAGAGGGCGCGGTAGTGGTCCCAGGAGGCGGCGTACTGTTTGCGGTCGTGCGTCTCGCGGGAGAGGATGGCGAGTTGCACCGACTCCTCGGCCAGGAGGTACTGCTTCAGGGCATTTCGCAGGGCTTCCATCCCCGGCGAGAGGAGGATGGGGAAGCCCCGGGTGGGGGTGGCGCTCTCGTCCTCCGAGAAGATCGGGCGCGGCTGGGGGAGCGCCTTGTCGAGGTCGGGGAGCAGACGGCGGACCTCTTCCTCTTCCTGGCGCAGGAAGTTGAAGGGCCCCGGCAACAGCTGGAGGAGCGACGTCGGATTCATCTCGGCGCGAATTTCGGTCTTGAGCTCGGTTGAATACGTATAGCATACCGCCCGCCGCCTCCGCACCGTCCGGGGCCTCTGACGCGAGATGAATTTTGCTGTCTTTCCGTTTGAGGAGATTTTGTCATGAAGAACATCGTCCCGATCTCCGTCGCCGCCAGGAGCGGTACTGGCGGTGGCGTCGACGATGTCGACGATGTCGACGATGTCGCCGGTATCGACTGCGAGCTCCTGGCGCTCGGCTGCTTCCAAGGGGAGACCCCGGACACGGCGGGGCTGGGGGGGGCCTGGAGCGCGGCCGCGGCGCTGGCGGCGTCCCGGCCGGGTTGGCAGGGGCGGGAGGGGCAGGTCGCCGAGACGGGGTTGGAGAGCAGGGCGGGCGGTTCGGGGGGAGCGGCCCTCGCCCTCCACGGCCTCGGACCGGCGGGGGATCTCACCTGGCGCCGGCTCGCGGCCTGGCTGACGCGGGTCGCCGATGCCGCTCGGGTCAACGGCGCCGTCCGCCTCGGCTTTCTCCTGCCGCGCCACCGGGAGACCACCGGGGAGGGAGCGGCCGAGCGGATCGCCCGGGTCCTCGCCCTCGCCGACTACCGCTTCGACCGCTTCCTGTCGACGGATTCGACGGCGACCCCACGGTGGCCGCGGCTCGAACGGGTGGTGATCCTCCCCCCTCCGGGTGAGGAGGCGACCTACGCCGCCGCCGTGGAGCGGATGGCGCCGGTGGCGGCGGCGGTCGCCCTGGCGCGCGACCTCGCCAACTCCCCGGCCAACGAGGCGACCCCGGCCTGGCTGGAGGAGCGGGCGGCGGAGCTGGCCCGGGAGCGGGGGATCGGCTTCACCGTCCTCGACCGGGAGGAGCTGGCGCGCCGGCGGATGGGCGGCCTTCTGGCGGTGGGCTCGGGGGCCGTCCACCCGCCCCGGCTCCTCCGGCTGGAGGTGGGGAGCACCGGGCCGGTCGTGGCGCTGGTAGGCAAGGGGGTGACCTTTGACTCAGGGGGGATCTCGATCAAGACCGCCGGGGACTTGGACGAGATGAAGTACGACAAGTGCGGCGCCTGCTCGATGCTGGCGGTGGCCTGGGCGGCCGCCGGCCTCGCCCTGCCGCTCCGCCTCCGGGTCTACCTGCCGATCGCCGAGAACATGCTCGACAGCCGTTCCTACCGGCCGGGTGACATCGTCCGTTTCGCCAACGGCAAGACGGTCGAGATCACTAACACCGACGCCGAGGGCCGGCTGATCCTGGCCGACGCCATGACCCTGGCGAGCGAGGAGGGGGCGGAGGTCCTGCTCGAATACTCGACCCTGACCGGGGCCTGCGTCGTCGCCCTCGGCCACCACGCCGCCGGCTTCTACACCCCCGACGACGAGCTCGCCGCCGCCCTCTCGGCTGCGGCGGAGCGTTCGGGAGAGCGGCTCTGGCGCCTCCCCCTGGGGCCCGAGTACCTGGAGGAGATGAAGGGGATGCACGCCGACCTCCGCAACTCGGCGGGCCGCGCGGGAGCGGCGAACACCGCCGCCGCCTTCCTCTCCCAGTTCGTCGGCGGCCTCACCCGCTGGGCCCACCTGGACATCGCCGGGGTGGCGCACGTCAGCCGCGACCAGAACTGCCATCCGGGGGCGACCGGCTACGGCGTCGCCCTCACCCTCGACTACCTGCGCCGGCTCTCGCGTACCCTGATAGATGGAGGTCGATAGAACATGCTGCCCGCCGCCACCGCCAACACCGCCTCCCGGCCCGCCCCGGACCTCCTGGAGATCGACGATCTCCGGGTGAGCTTCCCGGCGCGCTCTCGCCGTTCGGGGGTCGCTGCGATCGCTGCGGTACGCGGGGTCTCGTTCGCCGTCGGGCGGGGCGAGATCGTCGGCCTGGTGGGGGAGTCGGGGTCCGGCAAGAGCCTCACCGCTCTCGCGGTCCTCGGTCTCGCGCCGGCGGACGCCCGGGTGAGCGGCGGGATCGTTCTCAAAGGTCCGGAGGAGCCGGCGGGGATGGACCTCCTGGCCCTCCCGCCGCGCCGGCGGCAGAAGGTGCTGCGGCAGGTGCGGGGCGGCCGGGTGGGGATGATCTTTCAGGAGCCGGCCTCGGCGCTCAACCCGGTCTTCACGGTCGGCTTTCAGGTCGCCGAGGCCCTCCGCGCCCACCGGCCGCTCTCCCGCCGCGCCGCCCGGGACGAGGCGGAGCGCCTGCTCGCCCGGGTCGCCCTCCCCGAGCCGCGACGGCGGTTGGACGACTACCCGCACCAGCTCTCGGGCGGCCAGCGGCAGCGGGTGATGATCGCCATGGCGCTCGCCGCCGGCCCCGACCTCCTCCTCGCCGACGAGCCGACGACGGCGCTCGACGTCACCGTCCAGGCCCAGATCCTCGCGCTCCTGAGCCGCCTGCGGGACGAGCTGGGCCTGGCCGTCCTCCTCATCACCCACGACTTCTCGGTCGTGGCCGAGATCTGCGACCGGGCGGTCGTCCTCTACGCCGGGGAGGTGGTCGAGGAGGCGCCGGTGGCCGAGCTCTTCCGGGCCCCCGCCCATCCCTATACCCGCGCCCTCCTCGCCTCCCTGCCGCGGCTCGCGGCGGCGCCCGGCCCCCGAGAGCCCCTGGCGGTCATCCCCGGCCAGCCGCCCGACCCTGCCGCCCTCCCTCCCGGGTGCGCCTTCGCGCCGCGCTGCGCCGAGGTCTTCGCGCCCTGCCTGGAGCGGCGCCCGGAGCTCTATGAGATCGGAGGCGGCGATCCGGCGGAGGGCCGGCGGGCGCGCTGCTTCCTCCATCAGCCGTCCGTACCACCGCCGGGAGCCGCGGCATGAGCGCTCTTTTGGAGATCCGCGGCCTGGTGAAGGACTTCCCCCTCGGCCGCGGCCTCTTCGCCCGGCGGTCGGGAGGCCGGGCGGGAGCTCGGCGGACGGTGCTCGACGGGATCGACCTGGATGTCCGGCGGGGCGAGTGCGTGGCCCTGGTGGGGGAGTCGGGGAGCGGCAAGACGACCCTCGCCCGCTGCGCCCTCCACCTCCTGGCGCCGACTGCGGGCAGCATCCGCTTCGACGGCTCTTTGCTCGCGGCGCTCGGCGCCGCCGAGCTGCGGCGGAGCCGCCGGCGGTTCCAGATGGTCTTCCAGGACCCCCAGGCCTCGCTCGATCCGCGCTTCCGGGTCGGCCGGACGGTCGCCGAGCCGCTCGCCGTGCACACCGATCTGCCCCGGCGGGAGCGGGAGCGGGCGGCGGCCGGCCTCCTGGAGCGGGTGGGGCTGTCGCCGGCCTTAGCCGAGCGCTATCCGCACGAGCTCTCGGGCGGCCAGCGGCAGCGGGTGGGGATCGCCCGGGCGCTCGCCACCGGGCCCGACCTCCTGGTCGCCGACGAGCCGACCTCCGCCCTGGACGTCTCGGTCCGGGCGCAGATTCTGAACCTCCTGGCCGATCTCCGCCTGAGCCTCGGGCTCGCCCTGCTGCTCATCGCCCACGACCTCGCCGCGGTGGCGCAGCTGGCGGACCGGGTGGCGGTCCTCCACTCCGGCCGGATCGTCGAGGAGGGCTCGGCGGCCGAGCTCTTCGCCCGGCCGCGGCACCCCTATACCGCCGCTCTCCTGGCCGCCGTACCGAACCGGGCCGGGTTGCGATAACCTTTGCCCGCCGAACTCGTACCAGAGAGAGGACGGCCGGAGACCGGCCATCCCAGGGGTATGTTCGCGTGAACGTCAACCCGTATGGATTCTCAAGGGGCCCTTTCATGAACGATCGTCTGCCATCGAATCACGGCCGAGGCGCGGGGCGCCGGGCCCTGGCTTCCCTGCTCGTCCTGCTGGCCGCCGGCCCGCTGTACCCCGCCCAGCTGGAGCTCAAGGCGAGCGGCCCGGCCGCCGCCGCCCCCCAGGTCGTCGTCAAGGACAACGTGGTCGAGCTCAGCCTGGAGCAGGTGGTCGAGCTCGCCCTGTCGCAGAACCTCGGTATCGTCGTCCAGCGCTACACCCGGCAGCAGGCCGCTCTCGGGGTCTACCAGGCCCTCGGCATCTACGACCTCCTGGGCACCGCCGACTTAGTCGCGCTCAGCAACCAGAACGCGACCATCTCGCAGTTCCAGGCCGCGACCTCCAAGGTGGAGTCGCTCTCGGTCGGCGCCAGCCAGCTCTTCCCCTACGGCGGCACGCTCTCGATCAACCCCACGATCAGCCGGAGCGAGTCGAACTTGAACTTCATCAATCCCGCCTACAGCTCCGGGCTCGGCTTCGCCTACACCCAGCCCCTGCTGCGCAACTTCGGCCGCTTGCAGACCGAGCACCAGCTGCTGATCGCGCGGGCGACCTCGGCCATCAGCCGGCACGAGTTCGAGCGCCAGGCGACGCTCATCCTGCAGCAGGTCATCGACGCCTACTGGAACCTGGTCGAGGCGCGGGCCCAGCTCGGCGTCGCCCAGGAGAGCCTGGGGCTCGCCAAAGAGCTCCACGAGCGCAACAAGGTGCAGGTCCAGGTGGGTACCTTGGCGCCGCTCGAGCTGGTGCAGAGCGAGGCCCAGATCGCGACCAACGAGCAGAACATCATCACCGCCCAGGCCAACCTGGGGAACGCCGCCGATGCTCTCCGTCAGCTCGTCAACCTGCCCAGCGGCGACCTCTGGGACAAGGAGATCCGGCCGGTCACCGAGGCGCAGACCGAGCACATCACGATCAACCTCGCCGACGCCGTGAAGGCGGCCTTCGACCGCCGGCCAGACGTCCGCGAGCAGCTGATCACGGTCGAGCGCTACAACGTCGACTCCCAGTTCTTCCGCAGCCAGAAGAAACCGCAGCTCGACCTCTCGGTCTCCTACGGCCTGAACGGCGTCGGCCAGGACGTCTCCGGAGCCTATCGGCAGATCAACGGCTTCGATTTCCCCAGCTGGCGGGGGGAGCTCCGCCTCTCGGTCCCCATCCAGAACCGCGCGGCGCGGGCGCAGAGCGTCATCTCCGACCTCGACTACGAGAAGGCCAAGATCCAGCTCGCTTCGCTGCGCAGCCAGGTCCTGACCGAGGTCCGCACGGCGGCGCGCGGGGTGGACACCGCGGCCAAGCAGATCGACGCCGCCAAGGCCACCCGCGGCTTCCAGGAAAAGAACCTGGACGCCGAGCGCAAGAAGTACGAGAACGGCATGTCGACGAGCTTCGAGATCACCCGCATCCAGAGCGACCTGACCTCCGCCCGGAGCATCGAGGTGAGCGCCATCGTCCAGTACCGCCGGGCGCTCGTCGAGTACTACCGCGCCACCGGGCGGCTCCTGGACACCCAGGGGATCGTCGTCGCCGACGACGAGCCGCAGGTGCAGCGGTTCGGCTTCCACAACGACGCCATCGAGGGCTACGAGCCGAACCGGCAGGCGCCCGCGGTGGTCAAGGAAGGGCAGCCCAACGTTCCGGCCCAGCCCGGCGTCGCGCCCGCCCCGCCCGCGAAGGGGAACGGGAGCCATGGAGGACAGTAGCTTCGGCCGGCTGCTCGGCGCCCTCGTGTCGCCGGGGAAGACCTTCCGCTCGCTCGCCGAGCGGCCGACCTGGGTCGCCGCCTTCCTCGTCCTCTACGTCCTGGGGAGCGGGGTGGCGCTCCTCGCCTTCCAGAAGGTCGACTTCGCCGCCGGCCTCAGAGAGCAGATGGCGGCGCAGGGCCAGAAGCTGCCCGCCGGCAGCGAGGAGAGGATGATCCCGATGGTTAAGACCTTCGCGATCGCCTCGATCGTCGTTCTGGCGCCGGCCTTCTACTTCCTCATCCCGGCGATCTTCCTCCTCTTGAACCTCGTGGGCGGCGAGCTGGAGTACAAAAAAAGCCTCGCCGTCACCCTCCACGCCTACATGCCCTACGCCCTGGCCGCCCTCTTGACCCTGCCGGTGATCCTGTCGCGCGGAGAGATCTCGCTCAAGGAGATGCAGGCAGGGGTCCTGCACTCGAACCTCGGCTTCCTGGTTTCGGAGGCCGACCAGCCGGTCGCCCACGCCCTCCTCGCGAGCGTCGACCTCTTCGCCCTCTGGTCGGTGGCGCTCTTCATCCTCGGCTACGAGGTGGCGGCCCGGGTGAGCCGGAAGATCGCGGCGACGACCGTCGTCTCCCTCTGGCTGTTCGTCGTCGCCGTGCGGCTCGCCGGGGTGCTCTTTACCGTCCACATGAAGGGGCGGACGTGAAGAAGGGCCTCCTCATCGCCGTCGGGATTCTGGTCCTCGCCGGCATCGTCTACGCGAGCATCCGGGCCGGCAAGGGTGACAAGGGGGTCAAGGTCTACGCCGAGGCGGCGAGCCCCAGGGACATCGCCCAGGTGATCAAGGCGAGCGGCGCCATCGACCCCAAGGAGAAGGTCAACATCTCGGCCCACGTGGTGGGGAAGATCGAGAAGCTCTATGTTCAGGAGGGCGACCGGATCAAGGCCGGCCAGCCCTTCCTCCTCATGGAGCAGCAGGCCTACATCGCCCAGCGCGACCAGTGGGCGGCCCAGCTCCGGAGCTTCGAGACCGGGGTCGCCAAGGCCCAGGCGCAGCTCGCCGACGCCCGGGTCCGGCTCGACCGGGCGCGAAGCTTGAACCGCCAGGGGGTCATCTCGCTCGAGCAGCTCCAGGCGGCGGAGCTCCAGGAGACCTCGGCCCGCCTGGCGGTCGACGAGGCGCGCGAGGCGGTGCAGCAGGCGCGGGCCAACCTCGTCAAGGCGGCCGACGACTTGACCAAGACTACCATCTACGCCCCGCTCTCGGGCCGGGTGGTCAAGCTGAACGCCGAGCAGGGGGAGGTCGTCGTCTCCGGCACCATGAACAACCCCGGGTCGGTCATCGGCACCATCGCCGACCTCTCCGAGATCCTCGCCAAGGTCGACGTCGACGAGACCGAAATCGTCGACGTCAAGGTAGGCCAGAACGCCGTCGTCAAGGTCGACGCCATCCCCGGCCGCCAGTACCATGGCAAGATCATCGAGGTGGGGAGCTCCGGTTTCTCGAAGCCGGCGCAGCCCGACGTCACCTTCTTCGAGGTCAAGATCCTGCTCGACGACGCCGACGACCGGCTCCGCCCGGGCATGTCGGTGCGTTCGGAGATCCGCGCCGCTTCGCATCCCAAGGCCCTGGTCGTGCCCATCCAGGCGGTGGTCGAGCGGCCGCCGCTCGAAGAGAAGGGGACGGAGAAGAAAACGACGCCGGAGTCCGGCGCGGCGGACGAGGAGGTCAAGGTGGTCTTCCGGGTCTCGGGGGGCAGGGCCCACCAGGTCCCGGTTACGACCGCGATCTCCGACGAGACCAAAGTCGAGGTCACCGCCGGGTTGAAGCCGGGGGAGGTCGTCGTCACCGGGCCGTACCGCACGCTCCGCGACTTGAAGGACGGGGACGCGGTCTACGTGAGCGCGACCTCCGAGGCGGACGACCGGAAGGCCGGCGAGAAGGAGAAGAGCTGATGGCGCTCATCGATTTGACCGACATCCACAAGGTCTACGACATGGGGGCGGAGAAGGTCCGCGCCTTGAACGGGGTCGACCTCGCGATCGAGCGCGGCGAGTACGTGGCGATCATGGGCTCCTCGGGGAGCGGCAAGTCGACCCTGATGAACCTCCTCGGCTGCCTCGACACCCCGAGCTCCGGCCACTATCGCCTCAACGGGGTGGCGGTCGAGGAGCTCGACGACCAGCAGCTCGCCGCCATCCGCAACAAGGAGATCGGCTTCGTCTTCCAGACCTTCAACCTCCTCGCCCGGACCGACGCCCTCCACAACGTCGAGCTGCCCCTGATCTACGCCGGGGTGCCGCGCGCCGAGCGCCGGGAGCGGGCGAAGCGCGCCCTCGAACGGGTGGGACTGGGGGACCGCATGACCCACCAGCCCAACGAGCTCTCGGGCGGCCAGCGCCAGCGGGTCGCGGTCGCCCGCGCCCTCGTCAACGCCCCCTCGATCCTCCTCGCCGACGAGCCCACCGGCAACCTCGACTCGACCACTTCGCTCGAGATCATGGAGCTCTTCGCCCAACTCCACCAGGGAGGCAACACGGTCATCCTCGTCACCCACGAGCCCGACATCGCCGCTTTCGCCGAGCGCCAGGTGGTGCTCCGGGACGGCAAGGTCGTCACCGATCACCCAACCGAACACGCCGCGGCGACCCACGCCTGAGGCGGGGCCCCCGTGGTCTTTTTAGAAAACTTCAGGATCGCGGCGACGGCCCTCCGGGCCAACACGCTGCGCTCCGTTCTGACCACCCTCGGGATCATCATCGGGGTGGCCGCGGTGATCGCCGTGGTGTCGATCGTCCAGGGCCTGCAGCAGATGATCACCAAGGAGCTCCAGGGGGTGGGTGCCACCTACATGGAGGTGCGCCCCGACCTCGGGCGGCGCGATCCGGGGGTGGTGGCGCGGCAGGTGAAGCTCACCTGGGACGACGGCAAGGCGATCCGCGAGCGCATCCCCGGTATCCGCCTCATCACCCCGGTCCTCGCCGGCCGGGCGCAGATCAAGCACGGCGACCGCAAGTACAGCCCCGGCGCCGTCTACGGGGTCAACCAGGACTACCAGGAGGTGGCGAATTCGAGCGTCGACCGCGGGCGCTTCTTCTCCCGGATCGACCTGGACAACCGGCGAAACGTCGTCGTCCTCGGCCAGAAGGTGGTCGACGAGCTCGCCCTGGGCGCCGACGCCGTGGGCAAGGAGGTCTACGTCGATTCCTACCCGGCGACGGTGATCGGGGTGATGGAGAAGAAGGGCCAGTCGCTGGGCGAGAACCTGGACGACCGGGCGTTCGTCCCCTTCGACGCCGCGGTCTCGCTCTTCGGCCGGGATGCCGGCGACATCGTGCAGCTCCGGCTCCAGGCGCGGAGCACGGAGGATATCGAGCGGGTGCGGGACGGCATCACCAATCTTCTGCGCCAGCGCCACCACCTGGACGCCGACCAGCCGGACGACTTCAAGGTGCGGATCCAGGACGAGATCTTGAAAACCGTGAGCACGATCCTGGGGAGCGTCACGGCGGTGGTGGCGGGGGTGGTCGGCGTCGCCCTCCTGGTCGGCGGCATCGGCATCATGAACATCATGCTGGTCTCGGTGACCGAGCGGACGCGAGAGATCGGGGTGCGGAAGGCACTGGGGGCCAGGCGGCGGGACGTCCTCGTCCAGTTCCTGATCGAGGCGGTCACCCTGTCCTTCCTCGGCGGCTGCCTGGGGGTCGCCCTCGGCTACGGCCTCGGGGTCTTCGTCGCCCATCTCCTCCCCGGCTGGCCGCCGGCCCACGTGCCGCTCTGGGCGGTGGGGCTCGCCTTCGGCTTCTCGGCGGCGGTCGGCATCTTCTTTGGCATCTACCCGGCGGGCAAGGCCTCGCGCCTCGATCCCATCGACGCCCTGCACTACGAGTAGGCCGCCATGGATTTCCTCGAAAATTTCAGAATCGCGTTCGCGGCGCTCCGCGCCAACACCATGCGCTCGATTCTCACCGCCCTCGGGATCATCATCGGCGTCGCCGCGGTGATCACCGTCGTCTCGCTCGTCCAGGGGATGCAGTTCATGATCACCAAGGAGCTCCAGGGGGTGGGGGCGTCCTACGTGATGGTCCTCCCCAACGTCCAGCACGGCCAGCCGGAGACGGTGGCGCGGCAGATCCGGCTCACCTGGGAGGACGGCCTGGCGATCCGCCAGCGGGTACCGGGGGTGCGGCTCATCACCCCCGCTATCCTCGGCCAGTCGGACGTCCACTACCGCGACCGCTCCCACACTCCGGATGCCGTCGTCGGCGTCAACCAGGACTGGCCGGACGTGCTCAACTTCACGGTCGACCAGGGGCGCTTCTTCTCCGGCATCGACGTCGCCAACCGTCGCAAGGTGGCGGTCGTCGGGCAGGAGGTGGTGGACGGCCTGGCGCTCGGCTCCGATCCTCTCGGCAAGGAGATCTACGTCGGGAAATATCCGGTGACGATCGTCGGGGTGAGCGAGAAGAAGGGGCAGACGATGGGACAGAACCTCGACAACCTGGTCTTCCTCCCCTTCGATTCGGCGCTCATCCTCTTCGGCCGGCGGGCCGGCGACCAGGTCCAGCTCCGCCTCCAGGCGCGGAGCGCCGACAAGGTCGACGAGGTCAAGGACGGCATCACCCGGCTCCTGCGCCAGCGCCACCGGATCGCCAAGGGGGATCCCGACGACTTCCTGGTCCTGGTCCAGGACGAGATCCTGGCGATCGTCGGGCGCATCCTCGGCAGCATCACCGCGGTGGTGGGGGGGGTGGTGAGCATCGCCCTCCTGGTCGGCGGCATCGGCATCATGAACATCATGCTGGTCTCGGTGACCGAGCGGACGCGAGAGATCGGGGTGAGAAAGGCGGTGGGAGCCAGGCGCCAGGACGTCCTCCTCCAGTTCCTCATCGAGGCGGTCACCCTGTCGCTCGTCGGCGGCCTCCTCGGGCTTCTCCTCGGCTACGGGCTGGGGGTGGGGATCGCCAAGATCCTCCCCGGCGACTGGCCGCCGGCCCACGTGCCGCTCTGGGCGGTGGGGCTCGCCCTCGGCTTCTCCGGGGCGGTGGGAATCTTCTTCGGCATCTACCCGGCGGGCAAAGCGTCCCGGCTGGACCCGATCGAAGCACTACGTTACGAGTAGTGCAACCTGCAGCAGTACTGCTGTAACGTTGCCGTCACCCGGAATTCCGGTAGAATCTCGACCCCATGGCTGCCGTGGACATCTCGACCCCCCTGGCGAACCCATTGCGCGTCCTCGTCGTCGAGGACGATACCGAGAGCCTCCAGCTGATGGGAGCGCTCCTCTCCCTCTGGGGCTACGATCCCCGGCTGACCCCGGACGGACCGGCAGGCCTCCAGGCGGCGACGACGGAGATGCCGGACGTCGCCCTCCTCGACCTCGGCCTGCCGGGGATGGACGGCTTCGAGGTGGCCCAGAAGCTCCGCGCCGCGCCCGGCGGTACCTCCATCCTCATCGTCGCGGTGACCGCCTTCCGCGGCGAGAGCCACCGCGACCGGGCCTTCGAGTGCGGCTTCGACAAATACCTGATGAAGCCGGTCGACATCGAGACCCTCCGTCTCGTCCTCGCCGGGGCACCCCGGGTTCACGGGATCGTCACGGACCCTGCGAACGGCACGGACCAGCCCGCGCCCCTCCCTTCCTAGCCCGCCCATTCGCACTCTTCTGGCAGAGTTTTTGCTTTCCGAAATGGCTCGGAAGGATGGAACTCTGACCTGGAGGAGGGAGTGGAGTTGCGCCAGAGCGAGATCAGTCCACGGGCCTTTCTTTTACTTCTTTCGACGACCGCGGTCCTGACTCTTTCCGGCTGTCAGGGGCAGGTCGAGAAGGCCAGCCATTCCGGCCATGCCGTCCAGCCCCCGGCTCCCGGACCCACCGTTTCAGGCACCAAGCCGGGCGCCGTCCGCCTGACTGCCGGCTCTCCCCCCGAGGACGGCCAGTGGACGATGCCCGCCAAGGACTACGCGAGCACCCGCTACAGCGGTCTCGACCAGGTCACGGTGGGGAACGTCAAGGATCTCAAGCTCGCCTGGACTTTCTCGACCGGCTTCCTCGGCGGACACGAGGCGGCCCCCCTGGTGGTGGGGACGACGATGTACGTCGTGACCCCCTTCCCCAACTACCTCTATGCCCTGGACCTCACCCGGCCCGGGGCGCCGGTCAAGTGGACCTACAAGCCGAAGCCCGACGCCGCCTCCCAGGGGGTCGCCTGCTGCGACGTGGTCAACCGCGGCGCCGCCTACTCGGAGGGCAAAATTTTCTTCAACACCTTAGACGACCACACGATCGCGGTCGACGCCGCGACCGGCAAGGAGGTGTGGAAGACCCGGGTGGGGGACATCAACCGGGGCGAGTCGATCACCATGGCCCCCCTGGTGGTCAAGGGGAAGGTCCTCGTCGGCAACAGCGGAGGAGAGTTCGGGGTGCGCGGCTGGCTCTCGGCGCTCGACACCGCCACCGGCCGGGTTGTCTGGCGGGCGTACTCGACCGGCCCCGACAAGGAGGTCCTCCTCGGCCCCGACTTCAAACCCTTCTATCCCCAGGACCGGGGGAAGGACCTGGGGGTCTCGACCTGGCCGCCGGACGCCTGGAAGATCGGCGGCGGGACGGTCTGGGGCTGGATCTCCTACGACCCCGAGCTCGACCTGATCCTCTACGGTACCTCGAACCCCGGGCCATGGAACCCCGACCAGCGCCCCGGCGACAACAAGTGGACCGCCACCGTCTTCGCCCGCAAGCCGGACGACGGCACCGCCCGCTGGGCCTACCAGCTCAATCCCCACGACCTCTATGACTACGACGGCGTCAACGAGATGGTCCTCCTCGAAATGGCGGTCGGGGGGAGGACGCGGAAAGTCCTCATCCATCCGGATCGGAACGGCTATATCTACGTCATGGACCGGCAGACCGGGGAGGTGCTCTCGGCCACCCCGTTCGTCCCTATCACGACGACCTTGAAGGTCGATTTGAAGAGCGGCCGGCCGGTCGAGAACGAGGCCAAGCGGCCGGGGTTCGGCCGGGTGGTGCGGGAGATCTGCCCCGCCTCCCCCGGGGGGAAGGACTGGCAGCCCTCGGCCTTCTCGCCGCGCACCGGCCTCCTCTACATCCCGCACAACAACCTCTGCCAGGACACCGAGGGGGTGCAGGCCAACTACATCGCGGGCACCCCCTTCGTGGGCGCCAACGTCAAGATGTACGCCGGCCCCGGCGGCAACCGCGGCGAGTTCACGGCCTGGGACCCGATCGCCGGGCGCCCGGTGTGGAACGTCAAGGAGGACTTCCCGGCCTGGAGCGGCGCCCTGGTGACGGCCGGCGACGTCGTCTTCTACGGTAACCTGGAGGGCTGGTTCAAGGCGCTCGACGCGCACACCGGCAAGCTTCTCTGGCAGTTCAAGACCGGCTCGGGGATCATCGGCCAGCCCATCGCCTATCGCGGCCCGGACGGCAAGGAGTATGTCGCCATCCTCTCGGGGGTGGGGGGCTGGGCCGGCGCCATCGTCTCCAACAACCTCGCCCCCCAGGACGGCACGGCCGCCCTGGGGATGGTCAACGCCATGAGCGACCTGCCCCAGCATACGACCCGGGGCGGGACGCTTTATGTCTTCTCGTTGCCATGAACAAGAAGAGAAGGAAGGGAAAGGATCTCTTGCGGCCCGGTCCGGCGGGGTCGGGGCCGGGCTGCGGGCGGTGCTCGAATCGCCCTTCGGGCTCCACACGGCTGCGCTCCGTCCTCTCCCGGCCCCGCCGGACCTCTGTTGGGGGCCGGACCTCCGTTTGGGGAATGCTGGCTTGGGGACTGCTGGCCTGGGGATTGCCGGCGACGATCGCCACGGCAGCTTTCGGGGAGAAGCCGCGGGAGCTCAAGGTTTGCTCCGACCCTAATAATTTGCCGTTCAGCAACCGGAAGGGCGAGGGGTTCGAGAACCGGATCGCGGCTCTCGTGGCGAGGGATCTGGGGGCCACTCTGCGCTACACCTGGTGGGCGGAGCGGCGCGGTTTCTTCCGTAACACCTTGAAGGCAGGGCTCTGCGACGTGGTGGTCGGCGTGCCGACCGGGACCGAGATGGCCCTGCCCACCCGGCCCTACTACCGGTCGACCTACGTCTTCGTCTACCGGAAGGACCGGGGTTTGAGCCTGCGCTCCTTCGACGATCCGGCGCTCCGGAAGCTCAAGATCGGCGTTCAGATCATCGGTAACGACTACGCCAACACCCCTCCGGCGCACGCCCTGTCGAACCGGGGGATCGTCGGCAACGTCGTCGGCTATACGGTCTACGGCAACTACGCGGAGGAGAGCCCGCCGTCGCGCATCGTCCAGGCGGTCGCCCACGGCGACGTGGACGTCGCGGTCGTCTGGGGGCCGCTCGCCGGCTACTACGCGCGGCGCCAGAAGGTCCCCCTCGTCCTCGTGCCGGTGTCGCCCCAGATCGACCTCCCGTTCCTCCCCTTCGTCTACGACATTGCCATGGGAGTACGGCGGGGGGACAAGGCTCTCCGCGACGAGATCGACGCCGTCCTCCTCCGCCGGCAGGGGGAGATCGCCGCCATCCTCGACCGTTACGGGGTGCCCCGGGTGGGGACGAAGGGAGCAGGAGAGAGGAGGACCGCGCCATGAGAAACGACCACTCCCTAGGAGCCTGCGTGGCAGAACGTCACCTCGTAGCCGCTCTGCTCGCAGCGCTCGCCCTTCTCCTCGGCGGCTGCGAGCGCGAGCGCCGGGATTTGAGCGAACCGCCGGCCGCCGACTCCCACCGCCCGCCGGTGCGGGTGGGCACCCTCCAGCCCGGCCCCCGCCAGGCTGCCGATACGGCGAAGGGGCCCTTCGACGAGAACGCCTACGGCATCTCCGAGGGGCAGCGGCTCTTCGACTGGTACAACTGCACCGGCTGCCACGCCCACGGCGGCGGCGGGATCGGGCCGGCCCTGATGGACGATCAGTGGATCTACGGCAGCGATTCGGCCAATCTCTACGACACGATCGCCAAGGGCCGCCCCAACGGCATGCCGTCGTTCGCCGGCAAGATCCAGCCCAAAGAGATCTGGGAGCTCGTGGCCTACGTGCGCTCGCTCGCCGGGCTGACCCCGAAGACGGCGAACCCGGCCCGCGCCGACCACCTGTCGACGAGCCCCAAGCCGACGAGCGTCTCCTCGGGCGAGCCGCCGACGACCCAACCCGCGGAGCATCCGGGATGATCCCCCTGGCCACCAGCTTCGCCCAATCGGTCCTCGATCCGGCCGGTCCCCAGGCGGCGCACATCAGCCGCCTCTGGTGGCTCCTCTTCTGGGTGGGGACGGCGGTCTTCGTCCTCGTCCTCGGGGCTCTCGCAGCCGCCCTCGCCGCGCGCCGGCCGACCTCAGCGACCTCAGCGACCGAAGCGGCCGAGGCGGCCTTCACCTTGAACCCTGGGGAGGCGGGTGAGCGGCGGCGGTTCCGCACCGTGGCGGCGGCGACCGGGTTGACGGTGGTCCTCCTCTTCGGCCTCCTGGTGGCGAGCGTCGCGACCGGCCGGGAGATCGCCTCGCTCGACTCCCCGCGGGCCCTCACCCTGGAGGTCGTCGGCCACCAGTGGTGGTGGGAGGTCCACTACCTGGACCCCGATCCCGCCGGCAGCTTCGTAACCGCCAACGAGATCCACATCCCGGTCGGCCGGCCGGTTCTCGTCCGTACCCTCGCCCGGGACGTCATCCACAGCCTCTGGATTCCCAACCTCCACGGCAAGCGGGACCTGATCCCGGGGCACAGCTCGGTGATCTGGATCGAGGCCGACCGGCCGGGGCTCTACCGCGGCCAGTGCGCCGAGTTCTGCGGCTACCAGCACGCCCACATGGCGTTGGACGTCTTCGCCGATCCGCCCGGCCGCTTCGCCGCCTGGGTGGCCGCCCAGCGCCAGTCCGCCCCCACACCCGGCCGGGACGCTCCTGGCGCGGGGGGCGGCGGTGTTCCAGACCTCCGCCTGCCCGCTCTGTCACACGGTCCAAGGGACGGGGGCGAACGGCCAGAACGCCCCGGATCTCACCCACGTGGCCGGCCGCCGCACCCTCGCCGCCGGGGCCCTGCCCAACACCCCGGAGGCCCTGGCCGGCTGGATTCTCGATCCGGAGCGCGCCAAGCCCGGCACCCACATGCCCCCGACGAGCCTCGATCCGGACGATCTCCAGGCCCTCGTGGCCTACCTGGGGACCTTGAAATGAGCGCGCAGACTTTCGACGCCACCTTAGAGCTTGAACGAAAGACCCTCGAACGCACCTGGGCGCAGCCGGCCGGGATCGTCGGCTTCCTCACCAACGTCGACCACAAGACGATCGGCCTGCGCTACATCGTCACCGCCTTCGTCTTCTTTCTCCTCGGCGGGATCGAGGCCCTCGCCATGCGCCTGCAGCTGGCGCGGCCGGAGAGCCATCTCTTGAACCCCGACCTCTACAACCAGGTCTTCACCGTCCACGGCTCGACCATGATGTTCCTCTTCGCCGTGCCGGTGATGGAGGGGATGGGGATCTACCTGGTCCCCCTGATGATCGGCACCCGCAACGTCGCCTTCCCGCGCTTGAACGCCTTCGGCTACTGGAGCTACCTGATCGGCGGGCTCCTCCTCTACAGCTCGTTCTTCTTGAACACCGGGCCGGACGCCGGCTGGTTCGCCTACGTGCCGCTCGCCGGCCCCGAGTACTCGCCCGGCAAGCGGGTGGACGTCTGGGCGCAGATGATCACCTTCACCGAGTTCTCCGGCCTGGTGGTGGCGATCGAGCTCATCGTCACCACCTTCAAGCTGCGGGCGCCGGGGATGTCGCTCAACCGGATGCCGCTCTTCGTCTGGTCGATGCTCGTCACCTCCTTCATGATCCTCTTCGCCATGCCGTCGATCATGCTGGCGAGCCTCATCCTCGCCATGGACCGGCAGATCGCGACCCACTTCTTCAACCCGGGAGAAGGGGGGGACGCTCTCCTCTGGCAGCACCTCTTCTGGTTCTTCGGCCACCCCGAGGTCTACATCATCTTCATCCCTGCCCTGGGGATGGTCTCCTCGATCCTCGCCACCTTCACCCGCCGGCCGGTCTTCGGCTACATGGCGATGGTCCTCTCGCTCGTCGCTACCGGCTTCATCGGCTTCGGGCTCTGGGTGCACCACATGTTCGCGACCGGCCTGCCGCAGCTCGGGCAGAGCTTCTTCACCGCCGCCTCGATCATGATCGCCATCCCGAGCGGGGTGCAGATCTTCTGCTGGCTGGCGACCCTCTGGGGGCGAAGACCGCGGCTCGCGACCCCGGTCCTCTTCGTCCTCGGCTTCTTCGCCATCTTCGTCGCGGGCGGCCTGACCGGGGTGATGCTCGCCGCCGTGCCGTTCAACCTCCAGGTCCACGACACCTTCTTCGTCGTCGCCCACTTCCACTACGTGCTGATCGGCGGCGCCGTCTTCCCGCTCCTGGGCGGCATCCACTACTGGTTTCCCAAGGCGACCGGCCGGCGGCTCTCGGAGGCGCTCGGCAAGGTGAGCTTCTGGCTGCTCTTCGCCGGCTTCAACCTGACCTTCTTTCCCCTGCATATCCTGGGGCTCCACGGCATGCCGCGGCGGGTCTACACCTACCCGCCGGAGAGCGGCTGGGCGAGGCTCAACCTCCTCGCGACGGTCGGCGCCTTCATCCTCGGCCTCGGGGTGCTCGTCTTCCTCGTGAACGCCGTCCGCAGCCTGCGGCACGGCGAGGTGGCGGGGGAGGACCCCTGGGGCTCGCCGACCCTCGAATGGTCGACCTCCTCGCCGCCGCCGTCCTACAACTATCTCTATCTCCCCACGGTCGCCGGCCGCTACGCCCTCTGGCACCGGCGGCCGGATCAGCCGGTGGTCACCGGTCTCTCCCGGGTGCGGCGGGAGATCCTCGTCACCCGCACTCTCGACGCCGAGCCCGACCATCGAGACATCCTGCCCGACCCGACCGCCTGGCCGTTCTTCCTAGCCGTCGCGAGCGGAGTAGGGCTTCATCGGCGCCATCTTCACCCCCTGGGGAATCATTTGGGGGGCGATCTTGGCGGCGGTCGCTCTCATCGGCTGGTTCTGGCCGCGCGGCGACCTCAAGCGCCTTCGCTTCGAGGATCAGCCGGCGCCCCAGGAGCCGCCACGGCCTCCAGGGCTGCCGCTCGTGGAGGAACGGCCATGAAGGGGACCGGGACCGCGGCCGTCCATCCTGCGAGGAGCCCCAACCTGGCGGTCGTCGACGTCTCCGCCCTGCCGACCGTCGTCTACGGCAGCCGCGCCCCGCTCTGGTGGGGGCTCCTCGGGATGATCGCCATCGAGTCGACGATGTTCGCCCTCCTCCTCGTCACCTACTTCTACCTGCGGGGGAACGCCCAGGTCTGGCCGCCGCACGGAGTGGACGCCCGTTTCCCCATCCGGGTGGCGAACCTCGCCGTCCTCCTCCTCTCGGTCTGGCCGATGGTCGAGGTGAGCCGCGCCGCCGCCCGCCGCGACCTTCGCGGCATGCGGCGCTGGCTCCTCTTCGGCACCGTCCTCGGGTTGATCTTCCTGGGCGTCCGCCTGGCGCTCTTCGCCGACATGAGCTTCCGCTGGAACAGCCACGCCTACGGCTCGGTGGTCTGGACGATCCTCGGCCTCCACACCACCCACCTGGTGGCGTCGGGCGTCGAAAACCTCCTCCTCCTCACTCTCCTCTACGTCGGGCCGATCGAGGAGAAGCACCTTCTCGACCTGCAGCTCAACAGCCTCTACTGGTACTTCGTCGTGATCTCCTGGGTGGTGCTCTTCGCCGTCGTCTACCTGGATCCCGGCTTCCTAGAGGTGATGCGATGAGGGCCGCGCTCTGGTACGGGGTGCTCGCCGGACCATTCGCCTGGGCCCTGGACCTCGAAGCGAGCTACATGATGGTGCAGACCGCCTGCGACACGGGTCCGCCCCTCCTTCTCCTGCACCTGGCCTCGTTCGCCACTTTCCTCGCCTGCCTCGCCGGGCTGGTCTTCTCCTGGCGGACCTGGCGCGCCCTGGTCCGGCTGGGCGGGGGAGAGGTGTCGACCTCCCAGGGGACTCCCGGCGGCTCGCGCCAGCGCTTCATGGCCGCCTCCGGGATGGTCCTCTCGACCGGCTTCGCCCTGGTGATCGTGGCGACCGAGATCCCCAATCTGCTCCTCGCGACCCGGGGGTGCTGACCGGTGTGGGCCCTCGGCACCCTCGTCGCGCATCTCGGCCATCACGATCTCTCGGCGGAGCTCTGGCGCTGGTGGTCGTTCGATCCGCTGGTGGTCCTGGCGCTCGTCCTTTCGGCCTGGCTCTACGGGCGCGGCGTCCGGCAGCTCTGGCGGCGGGCGGGGGCCGACCGCGGCATCCGGCGTTGGCAGGCGCTCTCCTTCGCCGGCGGCTGGCTCGCCCTCGGGATCGCCCTGGTCTCGCCGCTCGACACCCTGGGCGCGGTGCTCTTCTCGGCCCATATGGCGCAGCACGAGGTGCTGATGCTCCTGGCCGCTCCGTTGATGGTGCTCGGCCAGCCGCTCCTCGCCTTCCTCTGGGCCCTGCCCCGCGCCGGCCGCGAGCGGATAGCCCATTCGCTGCAGAGCCCGGCCCTCGGCCGCGGCTGGAGCGCCCTCACCCATCCACTCGTCGTCTTCCTCCTCCACGGCCTGGCGATCTGGATCTGGCACCTGCCGACCCTCTACCAGGCGACCCTCCGGAACGATTTCGTCCACGCCCTCCAGCACCTCTCCTTCTTCGGCACCGCGGCCCTCTTCTGGTGGGCGCTCGTGCACGGCCGTTACGGGCGGCTCGGCTATGGGGTGGCGGTCCTCTACGTCTTCCTGACCGGCCTCCACAGCGGTGTTCTGGGAGCGCTTCTGACCTTCGCTCCCCGCCTCTGGTATCCCATCTACGCCGCCCGCACCGCGCGCTGGGGGCTTCAGCCGCTCGAAGACCAGCAGCTCGCCGGCCTTCTCATGTGGATTCCGGCCGGGGTGGTCTTCATCGTCTTCGGGCTCGCCCTCTTCGCCGCCTGGCTGGGGGAGTCCGAGCGGCGGGTGGTCGCCCACGAGCACGAGCGGCTACACTCTCCCCGATGAACGATTCCCACTGGACCCGACGAGCTTTCCTCGAAAGCGCCCTGGCGCTCAGCGCTCTCTCCCTCCTGGGGGAGACCCCCGGCTTCGCCGCTCCCGCTCCTCCCCGCAAGCTCCGGGTCGGCCTCCTCCTCCCCGGCGGAGGAGCGCTGGCCGCGGAGGTGGTGCCGGAGATGCCGGCAATGCCGGCAATGCCCTCGCCCTCGGCGCCCGGCTCGCCGCCGAGGAGGCCAAGCGCACCGCCGAGCTCGTGGGCGGGAGCTTCGAGCTTCTGGAGGCGACCGCGGGCGACCCGAAGACGGCGGCGCGCGAGGCCGCCCGGCTCGCCGAGCGGGAGAAGGTCTTCGCCCTGGTCGGCGGTCTCGACCAGGGCACCCGCGATTCGGTTTCCGCGGTCGCCGAGCGGCAGCGGGTCCTCTTCCTGACCACCCGGGCGCCGGGCGACATAGAGAGCGCCGGGCCGGTCCGGCAGCATCAGGTCCACATGAACGCCACCCACTACGACCTCTGCCGCGCGCTCGCCCGGTACCTGGTGAGCGAGGCCCATCTCGGGAGCTGGTTCTTCGTCGGGACGGCGGGAGAGGAGGGGACCTTCCTGACCGGTAGCGCGCGCCAGACCCTGCTCCAGAACGGCGGCACGCTCGCCGGCACCGCCACGGTCGACCCGAGAGCGGCGAGCTTCGCGCCCCTCCTCGCCCAGCTCGCCAAGGCCCGTCCCCAGCTCGTCTTCCTGAACCTGGGCGAGCCCGCGCTCTCCCGGCTCCTCGCCGCCCTCGACCACGCCGGGCCGTCCCTCGGCGACCGTGGCGGTCGCCGGCCCCTTCCCTCCGCTCGGGGGCGACCGGCTGGCGAATTCCAGCCCGCGGCGAGCGATCTGGCCCGCCCTCTGGCATCCGGCCCTGGTCTCTGGGGGCGCCGTGCAGCTCAACCAGCGCTTCCAGGCGCGCTGGAATCGGCCCATGGGCTCTCTCGCCTGGATGGGCTGGGCGGCGGTCAAGGCAGCTGCCGAGCTCGCCCTCCGTCCCCCCGCGAACCCTGCCCCCCCTCCCGGCACCGACCTCGCGGCGCGCCTGGCCAGCTTCCAGTTCGACGGCCACAAGGCTCTCCCGCTGCGCTTCGACTTCAATCACTACCTGCGCCAGCCGATCTACTTAGTCGGTCCCAAGCCCGCCGCCGGGGCGGCTCCCCCAGTCCCTCTCGCTCTCCTCGGCCAGGTGGCGCCCGAGGCCGGGGGTTGATCCTGACCTCGCGTACCGCCCGTCTCGTCCGGCTCGCCGCCAGCCTGCCGCTCGTCGTCTTCGGGGTGTGGGGGATCGGGATGGCGGGGCTCGCCTGCCGCCCGGGCGCCTCCCAGCGGCGCGCCGGCGCGGGCTCCTCGCATCTCCTCGCCTACGTCAGCAACGAGAGGGGGAAGACGGTGACGGTGATCGACACCGTAACCGACCGGGTGATCCGCACCATCCCCCTCGGGGCGCGGGCGCGCGGCATCCAGGTGGGACCGGACGGCCGGCTCTTCGTGGCCCTCTCGGACGCCGCGACCAACACCAAGAGCGCCGAGGATGCGATCGTCGCCGTCGATCCGGAGAGCGGCAAGGTGACCGCCCGCTTCGATTCCGGGAGCGACCCCGAGCGTTTCGTCGTCTCCAGGGACGGCAAGCTCCTCTACAGCTCGAACGAGGACGCCGGCACCGCCTCGGTGACCGACGTGGCGACGGGCAAGGTGATCGCCGCCCTGGTCGTCGGCATCGAGCCCGAGGGGGTGGCGCTCCGGCCGGATGGCCGTTTCGTTTACATCACGGCGGAGACCAGCAACACCGTCTCGGTGATCGACACCCAGTCGAACCGCGTCGTCTCCTCCTTCCTCGTCGACGCCCGGCCGCGGGTCGCCGCCTTCTCCCCCGACGGCACCCGCGCCTACGTCACCGCCGAGATCGGCGGCACGGTCTCGATCGTCGATGCGGCGAAGCACGAGGTGATCGGGACGATCCCGATGCCGAGCGGCGGCCATCCGGTGGGCGCCGTGGTCTCTCCCGACAGCAAAAGGGTGTACATCGCGACCGGCCACGGCAACTCGGTGGCGGTGATCGACGCTGCCCAGCAGGAAGTGATCGCCACGATCCCGGTGGGGAAGCGCCCCTGGGGGATCGCGCTGACGCCGGACGGCAAAAAGCTCTACACGGCGAACGGGGAGTCGAACGACGTCTCGGTGATCGACACCGGCAGCTTGAAGGTGATCGCGACGATTCCTGCGGGGGCGGGGACTTGGGGCGTGGCGATCGGGCGGTAGGGCGATACTTCTAAGGATGCATCAGCCGGGCTAGGGTCGGTCGAGGCAGGGAAGGAACCCGCTGAACCGGTGTTGTACCCACCACCGGGAAGCCGGGTTCTGTACCCAAATCTCTTCGGCTCGGCACTACTTAAGATAGGCGAAACCGGCGCGGCCCCTCTAAGGGCCGCCGCCGTGTTGAGCCGTGGACGATCGTCCGCCGTCGAGGAATGGCTCTCGGCGAAATGGAAACGAGGTTATCCATGAAGAAGCCGCCCAGGAAGATGAAGCTGACCCGCGAGTCGTTGCGCTGCCTGACCTGTCCCCCGGCCGACCCGGTGCTCAAGGAAGCCGCGGGCGGGGCCGCCACGTTCCCGCCGGTCTGCGAGCACACGAACTACATCAGCTGCCTCCGGTGCTGAGCCGCGCTCTCGGAAGCGTCGTGGCAATGGTGCCACCCACTCGTTGAAAGGACAGCCTCATGAAGAAACCTGCGTCCACATCGCTCAAGCTCAAGCTCAGCCGGGAGACCCTGCGGGAGCTGGAGGACCCGAACTTCATCAAGGAGATCGTGGCCGGCGTCAGCGTCAGGCCCTGTGGCCCCTTCACGGCCTGGCCGACCTGCGATCCCATCACCTAGTGGCCGAACGCGGTTGGGAAGCTCCCGGACGCCGCGGAAAGTCCTCCGGACGGTGTTTGAGACCTTCCAGACGGCGTTTGGAGATGGCTGGATGCCGTTTGAGACCTCCCGGACACCGGTTGGGCCCTTCCGGACAGATCCTGGAAGCTTCCGGACGGCTTTTGGAAGCTTCCGGATCTCGTGGAAAGTCCTCGGGAACTCGTGGAAAGTCTTCGGGAACTCGTGGAAAGTCTTCGGGAACCCGTGGAAAGTCTTCGGGAACCCGTGGAAAGTCTTCGGGAACTCGTGGAAAGTCTTCGGGAACCCGTGGAAAGTCCTCGGGAACCCGTGGAAAGTCTTCGGGAACTCGTGGAAAGTCTTCAGGAACTCGTGGAAAGTCCTCGGGAACTCGTGGAAAGTCTTCAGAAACTCATGGAAAGTCTTCAGAAACGCGCGTAGAAAGTCTCTGGAACCAGCCGACCGCCAATGGCCTGGGTTTCTTGTGGCAGGGAGTTGTACCCCAGCGAGGCGAAATCACCCCGCGAACGGCTTCTCCAGAAACTCCTGGGCGCGGGCGCGCACGTCGCCCTCGGGGCGGAGGTCGAGGACCTCGCGGTAGCAGCGCACGGCGTCGTCTCGCCGGCCGAGGGCGTCGTAGGTCATGCCGCGACGGAGGCGGCCGGCGGCTTTCATGTAGGCGTCGTAGTTGCGCTCCTTGGCGAGGTAGTCGAGGCGGTCCAGGTACTGGAGGGCGCTCGGATAGCGCCGGTTCGCCATCTCGCCGCGGGCGAGCCAGTAGAGGGCCTCCTCGGCGACGGCGCCGCTGTAGCCCGGGCGGCCCTCGACCTGGCTCTCCGCCACCTGCTGGAAGAGGAGGCCGGCGTCGGCCCAGAACCCGAGCTGGGCGTAGAGGCGCCCCTGGGCGACCTCGAAGACGGGGTTCTCCGGGTGGTGCTGGCGGAGCCAGGCGACGTCCGCTGTCGCCTTGCCGTAGTCCTTCTCGAACTGGAAGTGGATCTGGTAGAGGGCGTAGTGGGCCTCGGTCTGCACGAAGCGCCCCTCTTCGGCGGCGTGCTGGAGCTCGGCCAGCCCCCGCGCCCGGTCGCCGCGGGGGAAGAGGAGGGAGAAGGGCTTCAGGAACGCGTGCTGCTTGGGCACCACGTCGGCCAGGTAGTCGAAGAGGCCGATGCCGAAGTCGAGGTCGACGTTGCCGGGATCGAGCTTCTTGACCCGGCGCAGGCTCGAGAGCGCCTTGCGGCCGTCGTTCGCCGCCCGCAGCCAGCGCCCGCGGTAGGCGTGCACCCGGGCGCGGAAAGCGAAGGCGCCGCTCCTGAAGAAGAGGCCGTCCAGGTCGTTCGAATTGCGGCGGAGCCGGCGGTCGGAGCGGTCGATGACCTGGTCCATGGCGGCGAGGAACTGCTCGTCGTGGGCCGGGTTTTCGGGATCGAGCAGGATCTGCCACCAGGGGACGAGTGCCTGGAGGAGCGGCCCGACCGGATGGTCGGGGTAGCGCTCGCCGATCTTCGCGAAGGCGCTCTCCGCGGCGGGGAAGTCCATGGCATAGAGCCGGTCGAGACCGGCCTGAACGTCGGTACGGAAGGATTCGTCGTCGAGGATCGACGCCGGGCGAGCCGCGGCGGTCGTCGCGGTCGTCGCAGCTGTCGCGGCCAGGGCCGGCGCGGCGAAGAGGCCAGGGAGGAGGGCGCCGAGGACGCCGACGCCGAGGAGGCCGAGAAGAACGGCGAAGGCACGAAAGAGCGTCGGGACGCGGGCGGTCGGCGGATGCTGGATGCTCACGGCGAAGTACACCTCTCCGCGGCAACGGGGCCGCTCGGGAGTGTAAACAGCCGGCGGGCCCTGGGGCTTCCCGACCCGATCTACCGCCCCCGCTCCACCCGCACCCCCAGCCGCACCAGCCGCGGCGGTCCGAGAGTCCGGAGCGGCGTCCGGCCGGTTTCGTAGCCCTGGTCGAAGAGGTTCTCCGCCGCTAAGAAGACCGCGACCCCCCTTCCCACCGGATGGGCGGCGAGGAGATCCACCGTCGTGAAGCTCGCCAATGGGAGATGGTTCTGGTCGTCGTCGAACTGCCGGCCCGTCCACCGCGCCTGGACTCCCAACGTTCCGAGCCGCACGTCCTGGTAGCGCGCCTGGAAGGTCACCTGCTGGCGGGGGACCTGGGGGAGGTCGAGCCCTTCGAGAGCCCGGTTCCTGGGAAAGCTCACCACCTGGGCGGCGGAGAGCAGGTATCCCCCGGTGAAGCTCCAGCGCTCTCCCGCCCGGGCGGTCGCCTCGGCCTCGATTCCCCGCGAACGGGTGCGGCCGAGGTTGTCCCGCATCCTGGTGATGAGGGCGGGCGTCGTGCTGAGGGTCACGTTGGCGACCGTGCGGTCGATGTCCATCCAGAAAAGCGTCCCCCGCGCCGTCACCCGGCCGCGCCCGGAGGTCCAGAGCCCTCCGGACTCCACTCCCGAGAGCCGCTCGGCCTTGAGATCGGCATTCGCCAGGGTCACCACGTTGCCCACCCGGAAGGTGCGGTAGAGCTCGTTCAGGGTCGGGGCGCGGAAGGCGCGGTAGGCGGAGGCGGTCCAGGTGAGGCGGTCGGTGACCCGGTAGAGGAGGGTGACACGGGGACTCAAGGCCTCTTCGCTGCGGCCGGGGAGGGGCGTCACCGCGGCTCCAGCGGTCTGCCGGGCGTCGTCGTTCGCCAGGTGTCGACACGGGCTCCGAGGGTGACGGTCAGGCGGGGAAAGGCGCTCCAGACATCCTCGATGTAGGCGCCCGCCGTCCGCTGCCGGCCCTCGCCAGCCACCCTCTGGGTCGTGCTGCCGGCGAAGACAGTCTCCCGGCTCGCCCCGGACACCTGCCGGAGGTCGATTCCGGCGATCAGGGCGTTGCCCCCCAGGGCGAGCGAACCCTGGGTCGTGAGGCCGGCCGAATCGGCTGGCACCTCCTGGAGGCGAGTCAGGAGCTCGCTCGCCCGGTCGGCGGCCACGGCGGAGAAGCCCTGGTGGAGATCCTGGTTTCCGCCGTAGGCGTGGAAGGTGAGCGAGCCGCGGTCGGCCGCCCAGTCGCCCCCGGCGCTCCACTGCCGGATCGCCGTGTCGTTGGTCTGGAGCGGAGTGCCGTTCTCCCGCGACTCGGAGTAGCGCCCGCCGCGGACGAAGAGCCTGGCACCTCCGGGGGTGAAGCGTTCGAGAGCGAGGTCGGCGGTCGTGTACTGCGAGGCGACCGGGGTGTCGACCGGCCCGCGGACGGCGGGATCGACGGCGACGTAGCCGGCGGTCGTCGAGCGCTCGGCGGCGAGGCTCGCTCCCCAGGGGCCGCGCCGGTCGCAGAGGAAGAGGGAACCGTCGGCCGAGCCGCGGTTGCCCCCCGCGGCCTCGGCGACGAAGAGCCCCGGTTTCGTCGCCGGGCGGGTGAGGAGCTGGACCGTGCCGGAGAGGGCGCCGCTGCCGTAGAGGTCCGAGGCGGCGCCGCGCAGCACCTCGACCCGGGAGAGGGAGGTCCGCGGCACCCGGCCCCAGTAGACCCAGCCGCCGAAGGCATCGTTTAAAGGGATGCCGTCGGAGAGGACCACGGCCCGGCTGGCGCCGCTGCCGCCCAGGCCGCGGAGCGAGATCCCCTGCGCGGTGGGGTTGGCGAAGCGGCTCCCCGAGCGCCTGAAGAGGCTGAACCCCGGCACCTGGCGGAGCGCGTCGTCGACCGTCGGCGCCGCGGTCGCCGCGAGGTCGGCGGGGGAGAGGACGGCGACGCTCGCCGCGGTGTCGCCGAGCCGCCGCTCGGTCCGGGTGGCGGTCACGGTCAGCTCGTCGGTCACCACGGACGTCCCCGGGCTCGGCGGCACTGGCGGCATTGGCGGCTCGGCACCCCGCGCCGCGGCGGCGGAGACGACGAGAGAGAGCGCGAGGAGGGCGCGGGCGGGACCGTGGATCGGGGAGAAGTTCACCGGTGGGAGACTTTAGCAAAAGTGGAGGTCCCCGCCGTAGTGCTAAGCTTGCCTCTCCCGAGACGATCGCGATGCTCTCCCGAGGCAAGCTCTTCCTGCATGGCGCCCTGGCGGCTGCCGTCTATACGGTGGCGACCCTCGTCTACCTGCGGCCGATCTGGCAGGTCTATGCGGATCACATCGCCCCCAATGCGGGCGATCCGGTCTTCACCCTCTATGTTCTCAAGTGGGTGGTCCACCAGGCCCACCTGGGGTTCCCCGACCTGTGGAATGCCAACGTCTTCTTCCCGGCGAAAGGGGCCCTCGCCTTCTCGGACCCATTCCTCGGACCGGCCCTGGAGATCTACTTTTTCCATAACGCCATCGCCGGCTACAACTTCCTCTTCTTTACCTCTTTCGTCCTCACCGGCCTCGCGGTCTGGTGGATGCTGGTAAGGAGCGGTGTTTCGCCCGTCGCCGCCCTCTTCGCCGGGGCGATGTACGCCTTCACGCCGCTCCGCTTGAGCCACTTGAACCACCTGTCGATCCTCCTCGCCCAGTGGATTCCGCTCACCCTGTGGAGCTTCGACCGGCTGCTCGTCGAGCCCCGGCCCCGTCGGGCCGCTCTCTTCCTCCTCTTCTATGCCCTGAACCTCACGAGCGGCTGCTACTTCGCCTACATGATCCACTTCCCGCTCCTCGCCCTCCTCGGGAGCCGCTTCTACTCGCGGCGCCGGGAGCTCCTGCGGCCGGCGGCGCTCCGGGTCCTCGTGCCGGTGGCGGTCCTCGCGGCTGGCGGGGCGTTCGCCCAGTTCCTGCCGTTTCTCGCGCTCTCCCACCGGATGGACATGCAGCGGGACGAGCGGGAGGTGGTGAGCAACGCCGCCACGCTCGCGAGCTATGCCAGCCCGGCGCCCGAGAACCGCTATTCGATCTACTCGTCGCGCGGTCTCTGGGAACGGGCCAGCCTGCCGCGCTGGGAGCAGCCGTTCGTGCGGGCGGAAAACGCGCTCTTCCCGGGGTTCCTCGCCACTCTCTTCGGCGGGGTGGGGTTCGCCCTCTTCTGGCGGCGCTACCGGATTCGCGGGGCACGGCCGGTGACCGGCTGGCGGCGGCTGGCGCTCGGGGGGCTCGCCGCCCTCGCCCTCCTCGCCTTCGCACTGGGGGACGTCTACACCCTCCACCTCGATGAGGCGAGCGCCCTCTCCTGGCTCCCCGCGGCGAGCCGGGAGGTCTGGCTGGGGCTCGGCATCACCCTGGCGGCGAGCCTCGTCCTGTGGACGGTCCTCAATCGGCGCTGGCGCGGGGCAGGGCTCCTCGACTGGCGGGCCATGGACCCCTGGGAGCGCGGGCTCGTCCTCTCCGGGCTCGCCTGTTTTCTGCTCAGCTTCCCGATCGTCTACGTCCCCCTGATGAAGATCGTCCCGGGGATGAACGGCATGCGGGTGCCGGCGCGCTTCGACGCTTTTCTGGGGTTGACGGTCGCCGGGTTCGCCGCCCGCGGCCTGGCGGCGGCCCTCTCCCGGATCGGCCGGCCCGCGTTCAAGGGGCTGGCGGTGGCGGCCCTCGCCCTCGTCCTCGGCGCCGAGATCCTGCCGCGTCCCATCCACTGGGTGACGATTCTGCCGGAAGAGGAGTTCCCGGAGGTCTATCGCTGGCTCGCCGGGCGGAGCGATGTCCGGGCCCTGATCGAGATCCCCATGCGCGCCTACTGGCACGAGACGCCCTACATGTACTACTCGACCCTCCACTGGAAGCCGATCGCCAACGGCTACAGCAGCTTCCTCCCGCCGAGCTACGAACGGATCTCCGGCCAGGTGCTCCGCTTCCTGCCGGACGCCGCCGCGGTCGACCTCCTGGCGGAGGTGGGGGTGAGCCACATCGTCGTCCACGGCGACGACCTGGGCGGGGCGTGGCGGCGGGCGAGGGACCCCCTGGTGCTCGTCCGCCGGTGGGAGGGGGAGATGGGGCGGCGGGTCGAGCTGGTGCACGACTCCGACCCCGACCGGGTCTACCGGATCGTGCCCCGGCCGAAGGCGCGGCAGGCCGGCTGACCCGGCTGCCCCGGCTGCCCCGGCTGACCCCTACTGGCCCGGCGCCTTCTGCCGCACGTAGGTGGCGTCGTAGCCGACCTCCCAGGTGCGGCCGCCGTCGTGCGACTGCTCGATGACCTGGCGGACGCGGTCGCCGGGGAGGGGGGTCAAGGTCGTACGGTCGAAGATCGAGTGGCCGCCCTTCGTCGGGATCTCGCCCTGGAAGCGCACGGCGCCCTTCTCGGGGGCCTCGACCTCGAGCTTCTCCTTGAGTGGCCCGGCGTCGGTCACCCAGACCTGCTTGCGCTTGCCCGTCACCGGGTTGTAGTAGAAGAGGCTCTTGCCCTCGTGCCCGTCGACATCGCTCCAGTTCTCGATCAGGGCGCAGCCGTTCAAGGTCTTCTCGATGAGGTTGGTGCCGTCCTTCTTGCCCTCGGCGAAGACGTCCCAGTGCCCCACCCAGAAGTCGAGCTTGTGGTAGGCGGGATCCGCCTCGCAGGGGCGCTCGATCCGCAGTTGGAGCTGTTGAAAGCGGGGCTCCGCGGCGAGCGCTTGCCAGCTCTCGTCGCCGGAGAGCAGCCGGCTGTCGGCGAAGCCCGCCGACACTGCCCGGTCGAGCTCGGCGAGCGCCTGCTCCTTCTGGTGGCGGGAGGCGGCGACGGTGGCACGGCCGTAGCGCAGATAGGGGGAAGAGGTGTAGCCGGCCGCCTCGGCGCGATCGAAGGCCGCCGCCGCGGCGTCGTAGTGCTTGAGTCGGAGCTGGGCGAAGCCGAGCCGGAACCAGGCCCGGCCGTTCCCCGGCTCGGCCTTGGTCACCGCCTCATTGGCGACGATCGCCTGCTCCCACTCGCCAGCCTGGAAGAGTGCCTCGGCGTTTAGCCGGGGCGGCTGGCTTGGCCGGGGCGGGCGGTGCCGCGCTTGGGGCCCCCTGAGCGGCGACGGGTCCAGGGACGAGGAAGAGACTGCCGAGCAGGGCGCAGCAGGCCCAGGTCATGGAATCGAGCTTGCGAATCAACACGGTCTTCTCCTTGCGATCGGGGTTCAAAGACAGCAGATTCCGCACGGCGTTCCACCGGGCCTATCGCGGGGGCCACCGGCAATTTCGGGCAGTATAATCTACGCTCGGCCTGCGCTGATTCCCCGAAGAGGGGTGGCACCGCGGCAGTCCGGCAGGCTGACCCCAAAAAGCGCGTTGGCGACACCTTATCCGTTGAGCGGGCATGCTTACGGATCGTAGGTCCTGCCGCCCCATTCCTAGACGAGGAACGTAGACCGATGGCAGAGCAGAGATTCATTGTCTTGGCAGATCCGCCAACTCCCAACGGCGATCTGCACGTAGGGCACCTTTCGGGTCCCTACTTCGCCGCGGATGCATTCACCCGCTACCAGCGGCTGCGCGGCTCCACGGTGGCTTTCCTCTCGAACTTCGATTCGAACCAGCCCTATGTCCTGACCGCCGGCCGGCGCCTGGGGATCGAGCCGGCGGCCGTCCTCGAACACTTCACCGGGCGGATCGCGCGCTCGCTCGCCGCCTGCGACATCGAGCCCGACCTCATGGGGTCCCCGGACGCCCACCAGCAGGACTTCGTCTACCGCTTCTTCGGCGACCTCTACGAGCGCGGCAAGCTCCTCGTCAAAGAGGAGGAAATGCCGTACTGCGGCAACTGTGAACGGTTCCTCTTCGAGGCCTACCTGCAGGGCACCTGCCCCAATTGTGGCGCGACACCGTGCTACGGCAACGGCTGCGAGACCTGCGCTCTCCCCAACCACCCGAAGGACATGGGCGACCGCATCTGCCGCCTCTGCGGCGAGCCGCCGAAGGAGATGCGTACCTATCGTGGGCTGTTCCTGCCCTTGCACCGCTACCAGGAGGAGCTCGCGGCCCACCTCGCGAGCGGCGCCAGCCGGTTTCGCCAGCCGGTGCTCGACCTTCTCCTGCCGGCGCTCGCGCGGCAGCTTCCCGACATCCCGCTGACCTACGTCTCCGACTACGGTCTGCCGGTGACCCTGCCGGGCTTCGAGGGACAGGTCTGGAACGTCCGGCTGGAGATCCTGCCGGCTCTCATCGACACCGTCGACAAGTGGCGCCAGGCGGCAGCCGGCCAGGCCGGCAAAAACGGCAAAGACAGCCATGCCGCCGAGGGAAGCGGCGGCGAGGGGTGGGACTGGCGCGGCTCCGCGGACTACGAGGTCGTCTGTTTCCACGGCTGGGAGAACAGCTTCCAGTACGTGGCGAGCTTCAACACTCTCCTCCTCGCCTCGGGCCTGGGCTTCAAGCTGCCGGCCGCCAACATCACCAACGAGTTCTACCTGCTCGACGGCAAGAAGTTCTCGACCACCCGCAACCACGCGGTCTGGGGGACGGACATCCTCGCCCGGGTGTCCGCCGACCAGCTGCGCTTCTATCTCGCCCTGACCAATCCCGAGATCGACCAGACCGACTTCGTCCTCGCCGACTTCCAGGAGACCACCGACCGGCGCCTCACCGAACCGTGGAACGAGATCCACCGCCGGATCGGCGCCGCCCTGGCGGAGGAGCACCCGCCGGGGCCGGCAGCACCTGCGATGCCTCCAGTCCTGCCGGCGGAGCTCGCGGCGAGGCTCGACATCCTGGCCGCCGGTCTCGAACGGGCCTACGGCGTCGGCGCCTTCAGTCTGCGGGAGGCCGCCGGCCTCCTCGCCGAATATCTGGGTTGGCTGGCCGGGCATGTTTCGGCCGTCTTTGGAGATCCCGGCGAGCCCGCGGAGCAGGCGGCCGCGCTCGCCGCCGCCCTTACCGCGACACGGGCGCTGGGGTTCTTCGCCGGCCCGATCATGCCGCGTTTCGCCGCCCGCCTGCGGGCAGCCCTGGGGCCTCAAGGTGGGTGGGACTCCTACCGCGACCCGGTCGATCCGAGCGCCGTCTTCTGGACCGACGATCTCGCCCTCCCGCCGCTCGCCAGCGCCGACCTCCATTTCTAGGCTCGCCGGAGAGGAGACATTTCATGTCCGCCACCTCTGGAGCCGGAAGGCCGCGCGTCCTCGTGGTGTCGACGGGGGGGACCATCGCCGCCGCCGGGTACGCCGGCCACCGGGAGCGGCGAGCGGGCGACCTCCTGGCGGCCGTCCCCGGCCTGGCGGAGATCGCTCTCCTCTCGGCCGAGGATCCGTTCACCCTCGGCAGCTCGGATTTCACCCCCGAGATACTCTGGGAGCTCGCGCGTCACCTGGGCGAGACCTTGGCCGGCGACCCCGGGCTCGCCGGGATCGTCGTCACCCAGGGGACCGACTCGATCGAGGAGAGCGCCTTCTTTTTCGACCTGGTGCTCGCCACCGAGCGGCCGATCGTCGTGACCGGCGCCATGCGCCTGCCGACCTCCGGCAGCGACGACGGTCCGCGGAACCTCGAGAACGCGGTCCGTCTCGCCGCCTCGCCAGCGACCCGCGGCCTGGGGGTCTTGGTGACGCTCCACGACGAGATCCATGCCGCGCGCGAGGTCCGGAAGTCGCATTCGATCGCCGTCGACGCCTTCACTTCGCCGGCGAGCGGCCCCGTGGGCTATCTCGACTCCGGGCAGATCCATCTCGTGAGCCGGTCTCTGCGCCGGGTTATGATCGAGACCGACGCGGTCGAGCCGAAGGTCGATCTCGTCGTCGCCGTCGTCGGCAGCGACGGGCGGCAGGTCCGGGACGCGGTCGCCGCTGGCGCCAGGGGCCTGGTCGTCGAGCTCTTCGGGCGCGGCAACTCCCCGGATGCCCTGCGCGACGAGATCGTCGCGGCCCGCCGCCTAGGGGTGGTGGTCGTCCTCACCTCGCGGACGGGGAACGGCCGGGTGCTCGTCCCCCCGGCTCTCCGCGCGCTCGGCGTCGTCTCGGGCGAGGACCTGGACGGCCGCAAGGCGCGCATGGTCCTCGTCGCCGCCCTGGGTGGGACTCGGGACCCTGCGGTCCTCCAGTCCTACTTCGATCGGCTGTCCGGAAGGGTCTAGATCGGCATGCAACCTTTGGCTCTCCCCCCGTCCGTGCCGGACGGCGCGAGTCTTCCCGTGGAGTCGCCGCTCTCCTACGGCCAGCGGGCGCTCTGGTTCCTCGACCGGCTGGCACCGGGCAATCCAGCCTACGTGATCGCCGGGGCTGCCCGGGTGCGCGGTGGGCTCGACCCCGCGGCCCTGCGGCGGGCGGCGACGGCGCTCTCGGCGCGCCACGCGGCGCTGCGGACGACGTTCCACGACACCCCTGCTGGTTCGGTGCAGCGGGTGGGGGAGGAGCCGGCGGTCGATTTCCGGGAGGAGGACGCGGCCGGGCTCGACGAGGCGGCCCTCGGCCGGCGGCTCGGCGGGCTCGCCTACCAGCCCTTCGACCTCGCGGAGGGGCCGCTCTGGCGCCTGGCGCTCCTCAGGCTCGAGAACGGGGAGCATGCCTTCGTTCTGTCGATCCACCACATCGTGGCCGACTTCTGGTCGCTGGGGGTGATGCTCCGCGATCTCGGGGTTCTCTATGGAGATCTCTACGGGGCTCTCTATGCCGAGGAGCTGGCCGTTCCCACGGCCGGCGATCGCATCGACTACGGCGAGGTGGTGCGGCGGGAAGCGGAGAGCCTCGCCGGCCCGGAAGGGGAGCGGCTCTGGCAGTTCTGGCGCCAGACGCTCGCCGGAATGCCGCGGGTCCTGGACCTGCCGACCGACCGGCCGCGGCACCACGGGCAGAGCCCGGAGAGCCACCGCCGGGGGGCGAGGAAGGTGGCCCTGCCACCCGCCACCGCCGCGAGCTGGAGGCGGCTGACCCGGGGGCGGGGAGCAACCCTCTACATGGGCCTCCTGGCAGCCTTCGAGGTACTGCTCCAGCGTTACAGCGGAGAGGAGCGGCTGGTGGTGGGCTGCCCGACCTCGGGCCGCAAGACCGCCGAGCTGGCCGGGCTGGTGGGCTACCTGGTCAATCCGGTGGCGATCGCCACCGACCTCGGAGGCGATCCGACCTTCGCCGAGCTCTTGGGCCGGGTGCGGGCGGCGGCGCTCGCCGCCTTCGCCCACCGGGACTACCCGCTGCCGCTCCTGGCCGAGCGCCTGCAGCCGGTGCGCGATCCGGGGGTCTCGCCGATCTTCCAGGTGATGTGCGTCCTCCAGAAGGGGCGGCGGGCGGAGGAGGAGGGGCTCGCGGCCCTGGCGGTGGGCGAGGCCGGCGGCCGGATGCGGCTCGGCCCGCTGACGCTCGAAACGATGGAGATCGCGGCGCCGGGAGCGCAGTTCGACCTCTCCCTCGGCCTGGCGGAGACCGCTCGCGGCCTCTCCGGGCGCCTCGCCTACGACCGGGACCTCTTCGAGGCGGCGACGATCGGGCGGATGGTCGGGCACTTAGAAACCCTGCTCACCGCCCTGGGGGAAGCTCCCGAGGACACCTGCCTACAGCGGCTCTCGGAACTCCCCCTCCTCTCGGCCGCCGAGCGGCACCATCTGCTGGCGGAGTGGGGAAGCGAGCCGCGGGAGTACCCGGGGAGCGACCTCCTGCACGAGCTCTTCTCCGTCCGGGCGGCCCGGATGCCGGAGGAGCCGGCGGTCGGGTCTGCCGGGGAGTGGCTGAGCTACGGCGAGCTCGACCGCCGCTCCGACCGCTGGGCCACCCGGCTGCGGGCGGCGGGGGTCGGGCCGGAGAGCATCGTGGGGGTGTGCCTCGCCCGCTCGTTCGAGCTGGTGGCGGGGGTGATCGGGATCCTGAAGGCGGGGGGCGCCTACCTGCCGCTCGATCCGGGCCTGCCGGCCGAGCGTCTGGCCTACCTGATCGAGGACGCCGGGGTGGCGGCGCTCCTCACCGAGGAAGCGACGGAAGGACTTGCTGCCGCCCGGCGGGGCGCCGCGGCTCCGCGCCGATGTGGAGTCCGGAGAACCGGAGGCGTTCGCGCCTGTCTTGAGTCTGTCGCCGGACCATCCGGCCTACGTCATCTACACCTCGGGCTCGACCGGCCAGCCGAAGGGGGTGGTGATCCCGCACCGGGCGATCGCGGCGCGGATGCGCTTCGCCTGTGCCGAGGACCTCCAGCCGGGCGAGCGGATGATCCAGAAGACGACGCTGTCCTTCGACGTCTCGGTCTTCGAGCTCTTCGGGCCGCTCTTGACCGGCGGCCGGCTGATCGTCCCCCGGCCAGGGGGGGAGGCCGATCCCGTCTACCTGCTGGCGCTCGCCGCCGAGCACGGGGTCACCCGGCTCTCCTTCCCGCCCACCCTCCTCAACCTGCTCCTCGAACAGTCGGCGCTCCCCGCTCTCCGCGCGCTGCGGGTGGTGGTGACCGGCGGCGAGACGGTGCCGCCCGATCTGCCGGCCCGCTTCCACGCCCGGATGCAGGCCCACCTGGACAACCGCTACGGCCCGACCGAGGCGACGATCTCGGTGACCACCTGGCGCTGCCGGCCGGGCGAGGAGGCCGCCCCGCGGCTGCCCATCGGGCGGCCGATCCCGGTCTCAGAGATCCACCTCCTCGACCCCGCCTCCCAGCCGGTCCCCATGGGGATGCCGGGGGAGCTCTGTATCGGCGGCGTCTGCCTGGCGCGGGGGTACCTCGGCCGGCCGGAGCTGACGGCGGAGAAGTTCGTGCCCCATCCGTTCGCCGGGTTCGCCGGACGGCCCGGGGAGCGCCTCTACCGGACGGGGGACATCGCCCGCTACCGGACGGATGGGGCGATCGAGTTCCTGGGGCGGATCGACGGCCAGGTCAAGGTGCGCGGTTTCCGGGTAGAGCTGGGGGAGATCGAGGCGGCTCTCCTCGCGCATCCCGGGATCAGAGAGGCGGCGGTGGCCGACCGCGCGGACAGAACGACGGGCAGCCGCCGCCTGGTGGCCTGGCTGGTGGCAAAGCCGCCGTCGAACGGTGCCCCCGGCACCGATATCGCGCAGTCCGCCCGCGAGTTTCTCCAGGGGAAGCTCCCCGGCTACATGGTGCCGCCGGTCTTCGTGCTGCTCGACGCGCTGCCGCTGACGGCTTCGGGCAAGGTGGACCGCCGGGCGCTGCCGGAGCCGCCGGCCGCTGAGGAGAGCGGGGGTACGGGCGAGTCTCCGCAGGGTCCCCTGGAAGAGCTGCTGGCGGGGATCTGGAGCGAGCTTCTGGGAGTGCCGCGGGTGAGCCGGGAGGACGGCTTCTTCGATCTCGGTGGGCACTCGCTCCTCGCCACCCGGCTGGTGTCTCGGGTGCGCGAGGCGCTCGGGGTGGAGCTGGCGCTCAAGGCGGTGTTCGAGGCGCCCACCCTGGCCGGCTTCGCCGCGGCGGTCGAGGCGGCCCGGCGGGCCGGGCTTGCCGGGGCTCTGCAGTCGGGGCTCCCGCCGCTCCGGCGACGACCCCGGAGCGGCCCGGCGCCGCTCTCCTTCTCCCAGGAGCGGCTGTGGTTCCTCGATCAGTCTGGAGCCCGGTCTCGTCCTCTACAACATGGCCGGAGCGTTCGAGCTCGACGGCCACCTCGACCGTCGGGCCTTCACCGCCAGCCTGGAGGAGATCGTCCGCCGGCACGAGGTGCTGCGGACGATCTTCTCAATGTCTCGAGGTGACGGCCAGCCGGTCCAGGTGGTGGCGGGAGCGCAGAAACGGGCCGGGGGTGCCGCTGATCGATCTCGCCGCGCTGCCTGAGGCGGCACTGGAATCGGAAACGGCACGGCTCAGCCGGGAGGAGGCGCTGCGGCCGTTCGACCTCTCCCGCGGGCCGCTCCTCCGGGCCGCCCTGCTCCGCCTGGCGGAGACCTCGCACCGGGCCCTCTTCACCCTCCACCATGTGGCCTCGGACGGCTGGTCGATCGGGGTGCTGGTGCGCGAGCTGGGCGCGCTCTACGCCGCCTTCGTCGCCGGGGAGCCGTCTCCCCTCCCGGAGCTGCCGATCCAGTACGCCGACTATGCGGTCTGGCAGCGGGGCTGGCTCGCCGGCGCGGCCCTGGAGGCTCAGCTCGGCTGGTGGCGGGAGCGCCTGGCCGGGGCGCCGGAGCGGCTCGATCTGCCGGCCGACCATCCGCGGCCGGCGTTGTGGAGCGGGCGGGGCGGCAGGGTGCGCTCGGCCGTCCCGCGGGAGATCGCAGAGACCCTGGCGCGGCTCGGCCGGGATCGCGGGGCGACCCGGTTCATGATCCTTCTCGCGGGGTTCTCCGCTCTCCTCGCCCGCTACGCTGGGGAGGAGGATGTGGTCCTCGGCTCGCCCATCGCCAATCGGACGCGGATCGAGACCGAGGGGCTGATCGGGTTCTTCGTCAACACCCAGGTGCTGCGCGCCGATCTCGCCGGCAATCCCAGGTTCGGCGACTCTCCTGGCGCGGGTCCAGGAGACGACGCTCGCCGCCCAGGCACACCAGGATCTCCCCTTCGAGCGGCTGGTCGAGGAGCTCTCGCCGGAGCGGAGCCTCGCCTCTACGCCGCTCTTCCAGGTGATGTTCCTCCTCCAGGAGGCGATCCTGAGCGAGCTGCGGCTCCCCGGCCTTGCCGTCCTTCCGCTGCCGGTCCAGCCCGCGGCGGCGCGCTTCGATCTGCTCTTGCAGGCGACCGAGGGGAAGGGGGCGCTCACCCTCGCCCTGGAGTACAGCCGGGACCTCTTCGAGGCAGCGACCGCCGAGCGGATGCTGGCCCACCTCGGCAATCTCCTGGCGGCCGTGGCCGCGGAGCCGGAGCTGCGCCTCGATGCCCTGCCGCTCCTCTCGCCGGCCGAGCGGGAGCAGGTGGTGGAGGAGTGGAACGACACCCGGTCTCCCATCCCGGAGAGGGCGGGGGTCCACGCCTACTTCGAGGCGCAGGTCGATTGCCGGCCGGAGTCGCCGGCGGTCGAGATGGACGGCGCGGTGCTCCTCTATCGCGAGCTGGAGGAGGAGGCCAACCGCCTGGCGCGGCACCTCCGGGCGCTCGGGGTGGGGCCGGAGTCGGCGGTGGGAATCTGCCTTGCCCGCTCGCTCGCCCTCCCCGTCGCGGTGCTCGCGGTGCTCAAGGCGGGAGGGGCCTACGTGCCGCTCGACCCCGGCTATCCGCCGGAGCGGCTGGCGGTGATGATCGAGGACGGGCGCCTGGCGGCCCTGGTGACGACCTCGGCTCTCCTCGGCCGGCTGAAGACAGGCGGAGCTGCCGTGGTGCTGCTGGGCGCCGAGGCGGGGGTCGATCGCCGCCCGGAGCGCGGTGCGGCCGGCCGCTCTTGCCTCGGGGGAGAACCTGGCCTACATCCTCTACACCTCGGGCTCGACGGGGCGGCCGAAGGGAGTGGCGATGCCCCACCGCCCGCTGGTCAACCTGATCGCCTGGCAGCTCGCGGCGGTCCCGCCCGGCCGGCGGACGCTCCAGTTCGCCTCGCTCTCCTTCGACGTCTCCTTTCAGGAGATGTTCGCGACCTGGGGCTCCGGCGGCTGCCTGGTGCTCGTTGACGACGAGGTGCGCCGCGATGCCCACTCCCTGCTCCAGCTGCTTCGCGAGCGGCGGGTCGAGCGGCTGTTCCTTCCCTTTGTGGCGCTCCAGCAGCTGGCCGAAGCCTGCGCCGAAGAGACGGACGCAGGGATGGAGGCACCGCCGCTCTGCGAGGTGATGACCGCGGGCGAGCAGCTCCAGGTCACCGGCGCGGTCGCTGAGCTGTTCCGGCGGCTGCCGAGGAGCCGGCTTTATAACCACTACGGACCGACCGAGGCGCATGCGGTGTCGGCGTTCACCCTCGCCGGGCCGCCCGCGGGCTGGCCGGCGCTGCCTCCCATCGGCCGGCCGATCGCGAATCTCCGGATTCTGCTCCTCGACCGGCTGTCGCCAACGCCGGGTCAGCCGGTGCCGCCGGGAGTCCCGGGGGAGCTCTATATCGCTGGAAGGGACGGCGCCGGCCTGGCGCGCGGCTACCTGGGCCGGCCGGACCTGACTGCGGAGCGCTTCCTCCCCGATTCTTCGGGGAGAGAGCCGGGAGGGCGGCTCTACAAGAGCGGCGATCTGGCGCGCTGGCAGCCGGCGGGAACGCTGGAGTACCTCGGCCGCGCCGACCAGCAGGTGAAGGTGCGGGGTTTCCGGATCGAGCCCGGGGAGATCGAGAGCGTCCTCGCGAGCTTTCCCGGGGTGCGCGCGGCGGCGGTCCTGGCGTTGCCGGAGGTGGGCCGGGCCGGCACCCGGCTGGTGGCGTTCGTGGCCATCCCGGAGACGAGCGTTTCGGGGCTCCGCGAGGTCCTTTCTCGACGGCTGCCCGAGCACATGGTGCCCGCGGTCTTCGTCGCTCTCTCCTCCCTGCCCCTCACCCCGAGCGGCAAGGTCGACCGCCGCAGCCTGGCGCAAATCCCCCTGGTGCCAACGCCTGGGAGGGAACGCCGGTCGGTCCCGCTTTCCCTTACCGAGGCTCGACTGGCGGCGATCTGGACCGAAGTGCTGGGTACCGCACAGATCAGCCCCGAGGACAGCTTCTTCGATCTCGGTGGACACTCGCTTCTCGCCACCCGGGTGACCTCCCGGGTGCGCCGGAGCTTCGGCGTCGAGCTGCCGCTCAAGCGCCTCTTCGAATCGCCCACCCTGGGCGCCCTGGCGCGGGCGATCGAGGAGATCCAGGAAGCCGGGGGGAGCGTCAACCCGGCGCTCGCGATCCGCTCCGTACCCCCGACCGGCCTACCGCTCTCGTTCGCTCAGGAGCGGTTGTGGTTTCTGGACCAGCTCGAACCCGGGAGCCCGACCTACAACATGGCGGCGGCCTTCGAGATCGCGGGGAGACTCGAACCGCAGGTTTTCGCCACGGTCCTGGGCGAGATCGTGCGCCGTCACGCCGTGCTGCGGACGACCTTCGAGATCGCGCCGGGCGGCAGGCCGGTGCAGGTGATCACGCCGATGCCGGCCTCTCCGGAGATGCCGGTACCCCGGGTCGACCTCCAGGGAATCGCGGCGGCCAGGCGAGAGCCGGAGGTGGCGCGGCTGACCCGGGAGGAGGCCCTGCGGCCGTTCGACCTCGCCAGCGGGCCCCTCCTCCGGGTCGTGCTCGTCCGCTCCGGCGAGGAGGAGCACCGGGCCCTCTTCACCCTCCATCACGTCGTCTCCGACGGCTGGTCGATCGGGGTGATGGTGGAGGAGCTCGGAGCGCTCTATGGCGCCTTTCTGGCCGGCCGGTCCTCGCCGCTGCCGGAGCTCCCCATGCAGTACGCGGACTTCGCCCTCTGGCAGCGCCAATGGCTGTCGGGCGAGCTGTTGGAAGGGGAGATCGCCTACTGGCGGGAGGCGCTGGCGGGTCTCGCCCCGCTCGACCTCCCCACCGACCATCCCCGGCCGCCGCAACGAACGGGGCGCGGCGGCCTGGTGCGATTCGCCCTCCCGAGCGAGTTCCGCGACGCTCTGGCCCAGCTCTCTCGCGCCGAGGGCGCGACCCTCTTCATGACCCTCCTCGCGAGCCTCGCGGCACTGCTCGGGCGGATGACGGGTCAGGAGGATCTGGCGGTCGGCTCTCCCATCGCCAACCGCACCCGCCGCGAGAGCGAGGGGTTGATCGGCTTTTTCGTCAACCTCCTCGTCCTCCGCGCGGACCTCTCGGGGGACCCGGAGCTCCGGCAGCTCCTCGGCAGGGTCAGGACGACCGCCCTCCTCGCGTACGCCCACCAGGACATTCCCTTCGAGAAGGTGGTCGAGGTCCTCTCGACGGGGCGCGACGCCAGCCGGACGCCGCTCTTCCAGGCCCTCTTCGCACTCCAGAACACGCCCACGGGCGCCTTGGAGCTGCCCGGCCTCACCCTCACCCCGGTCCCGGGGGAGGGGCGAATCGCGAAGTTCGACCTCTCGCTCTCCTTGACCGAGACGCCGTGGGGCCTCTCTGGGGCCTGGGAGTACAGCCGGGACCTCTTCGAAGCGGCGACGATCGAGCGCCTGGCGGAGCATTTCGCGACCCTTCTCGCGGGCGCCGTGGCGGCGCCAAGCCAACGGATCTCGGAGCTGCCGCTCCTCTCTCCGGCCGAGCGGGAGCAGCTCGTCGTCGAGTGGAGCGGGAGAGCGAGCCCCTACCCGCGAAAGGCCTCGATCCACTCCCTCTTCGCCGAGCAGGCCGCGCTCCGTCCCGATGCCGTGGCGGTTTCGGCGATCTCGGCGGCCGGGGGAGCGGGCGGCGTGGAGCACCTGAGCTACGGCGCCCTCGGCCGCCGGGCGGAGCGCCTGGCCCGCCGGCTGCGCGCTCTCGGGGTGGAGACGGGGACGCCGGTGGGTCTCTGCCTCGATCGCTCGGTCTTACGGGTCGTGGCGACGCTCGCCATCCTGCGTGCGGGGGGGGCCTATCTACCGCTCGATCCCTCCTATCCGCGGGAGCGGCTGGAGCTCCTCGTCCGCGACAGCGCGGCGCCGGTGATCCTGACCACGGAGGAGCTGCTCGCGGTTCTGCCGGCGACCCCGGCGAGGACGGTCTGTCTCGACGGCGAGGAGGAAACGGGGGTGGAAGCGGGCCTCCCGGAGGTCCCGGAGATCTCGGCCGGGGCCCTGGCCTACGTCATGTACACCTCTGGCTCGACCGGGGTGCCGAAAGGGGTGGCGGTACCCCACCGCGGGGTCGTGCGTCTCGTGCGGGAGACCGACTACGCCTCGTTCGGCCCCGGCGAGGTCGTTCTGCAATTCGCGCCCTTCGCCTTCGACGCCGCGACTTTCGAGATCTGGGGAGCGCTCCTGAACGGCGGGCGGCTCGTGCTACCGCCGCCGGGGGCGCTGTCGCTCGCCGAGCTGGAGAGGCAAGTCCTGGGGCACGGGGTGACCTCCCTCTTTCTCACCACCGGCCTCTTCCACCAGGTGGCCGATCTCGACCTCTCGGGGTACCGCGGCCTGCGGCAGCTCCTGACGGGGGGGGACGTCCTCTCGGTCCCGCACGTCCGGCGGGCGGCAGTGGAGCTGCCGGCAACCCGGGTGATCTGCTGCTACGGACCGACCGAGAACACGACTTTCACCACCTGTCATCCGGTCGTGGAGCCGGACGGCCTCGGGTCCACGGTACCGCTCGGGCGGCCGATCGCCAACAGCTGGGTCCACGTGCTGGACCGCGGATCGGCACCGGTGCCGATGGGGGTGACGGGGGAGCTCTGCGCCGGGGGCGACGGCCTGGCCTGGGGCTATCTCGGGCGGCCGGACCTGACCGCGGAGCGCTTCGTGCCGGACCCTTTCGGCCGCGGGCTGGGGGAGCGCCTCTACCGGACGGGCGACCTCGTACGCTGGCGGCCGGGCGGGCGGCTGGAGTTCCTCGGCCGGATCGACGGTCAGGTGAAGATCCGCGGCTTTCGGGTGGAGCCGGGGGAGGTCGAGGCGGCGCTCGCCCTCCACCCGCAGGTCCGCGACGCGGTGGTCCTGGTGCGCGGCGAGGTGGGAAGGGACCGCCGGCTGGTGGCCTATGTGGTGGCGACGGAGGAGGCCGCGCCCGGCGAGCCCCGGGGCGGGGCGCTCGCCGCCCATCTCCGGGCGCGCCTGCCGGCGTACATGGTGCCGTCCGCTTTCGTTCTCCTGCCGGCCCTGCCGCTCACCGCCAACGGGAAGGTCGACCGCGGCGCCCTGGCCAGGATCGAGCCGCTCGGCGCCCCTCGCTCCGATATCGCCGCCGATGCCGCCGACGCCGCCGGGGCGCCGCGCGACGAGAACGAGACGCTCCTCGCCGGAATCTGGGCGGAGGTGCTGGGGCTCGACCGGGTGGGGATCGACGACGACTTCTTCGAGCTGGGCGGGCACTCGCTCCTGGCGACGCGAGTGGTGTCGCGGGTCCGCCAGGTCTTCGGCACGGATCTCTCCTTGAGCAGCCTGTTCGAGCGGCCCACGGTCGCCGCCCTCGCCGCCGAGATCGCGGCGGCGCTCGCCGGACGGGACGCCGCCCCGCCGCTCCTCCACGCTCCCGGCGAGGAGAAAGACGAGGACGACGACGACGAGGAGCCGGCGCTGGCGCTCTCCTTCGCCCAGGAGCGGCTCTGGTTTCTCGACCAGCTGGAGCCGGGCTCCGCCACCTACAACATCCCGGCGGCGCTCCGGCTCCGCGGCCGGCTCGCGACCGCCGTGCTCGCCGCGAGCTTCGCCGAGATCGTGCGGCGGCACGAGGCGCTCCGCACGACATTCACGGTCGTCGAGGGCCGCCCGGTGCAGGGGGTCGCCCCGGCGCTCGCCGTACCCCTGTCGCTGCCGGAGGTGGACCTGGCGCGCCTGCCGGCTGGCGTCCGCTCCAGGGAGGCGCGGCGCCTGGCGGGCGCGGAGGCCCGGCGGCCCTTCGACCTGTTGACCGGCCCGCTCCTCCGGATCGCGCTCCTGCTCTTCGCCAGCGACGAGAGCCTGCTCCTCCTCAACCTGCATCACATCGTCTCCGACGGGTGGTCGATGGGGGTGATGGTGCAGGAGCTGGGGGCGCTCTACCGCGCGTTCCTGGTGGGCGAGCCTTCCCCCCTGCCGGAGCTGCCCCTGCAATACCCCGACTTCGCGCTCTGGCAACGGGAGTGGCTCTCCGGGGAGATCCTGGAGCTGGAGATCGCCTGGTGGCGGGAGGCCCTGGCCGGTCTCCCGCCGCTCGATCTCCCCACCGACCATCCGCGGCCGCCGCAGCGGACGGGGCAGGGCGCCCTCCGCCGCTTCGTCCTCCCCGGCGAGGAGAGCGCGGCCCTGGTGCGGCTCTCCCGGAGCTCAGGCGCCACCCTCTTCATGACCCTGCTGTCGGGCCTCTCGGCGCTCCTCGCGCGGACGACGGGACAGGAGGATCTTGCGCTGGGGTCGCCGATCGCCAACCGCACCCAACGGGAGACCGAGGGGTTGATCGGCTTCTTCGTCAATACCCTCGTCCTCCGGGCCGACCTCGCCGGCGACCCGGAGTTCCGGCAGCTCCTCGGCCAGGTCAAGAAGACCGCCCTCGGCGCCTTCGCCCACCAGGACCTGCCGTTCGAAAAGGTGGTCGAGGCCCTGTCCCCGGAGCGCGACGCCAGCCGGACGCCCCTCTTCCAGGTCATGCTCGCCCTCCAGAACGCACCCCGGCAGGCCCTCGAGCTCCCCGGGCTGACGCTCGAACGGGTCGAGATGGCCTGGGAATCGGCGAAGTTCGACCTCACGCTCACTCTCTCGGAAACGCCCTCGGGGCTCGCCGGGGCCTGGGAGTACAGCCGCGACCTCTTCGAGGCGGCGACGGTCGACCGCTTCTCTGTCCACCTGGTGGAGCTCCTCGCCGGGGCCGCTGCGGAGCCGGAGCGGCGACTGTGGGACCTGCCTCTCCTCTCCCCGGCCGAGCACCATCAGCTGCTCGCCGAGTGGAGCGGCGGGACGACCGAATACCCGCGGGGGAGCACCGTCCACGGGCTGTTCCAGGAACAGGTGGAGCGTGCCCCCGACGCGGTCGCCGTGGTCTCCGGCGCGGGGGCGCTCTCCTACGGCGAGCTCGCTCGGCAGGCCGGGTTCCTGGCCCGCCGGCTCGCCGCCCGTGGGATCGGTCGCGAGACGCCGGTGGGGGTGTGTCTCGAACGCCCCGTCGAGCGGATCGTGGCGATCCTCGCCATTCTCTCGGCCGGCGGGGTCTACCTGCCGCTCGATCCCTCCTTCCCGGCGGAGCGCCTCGCCTTCCTCCTGGAGGACACCGGCGCGCCGCTGGTGTTGACCGAGGCGGGGCTCCGCGAGCGGCTCCCGGTGGCGGGGCCGGCCGTGCTCTGCCTCCAGGATCCTCTCGAGGAGCCCGAGCCCAGCGGGTCGGTCGCTGGGAGGGCGGCCGAGCCGGCGGACGCAGCCAGTGCCGCGGATCCCGCGGGCCTGGCCTGCGTGTTGTACACCTCCGGCTCGACCGGGGCGCCCAAGGGGGTGGCCCTGCCGCATCGGGCCCTCGTGCGCCTGGTCCGGGGGACCGACTACGCGCCGCTCGGTGCCGCCGACCGGGTGGCGCAGCTCGCCAACCCAGCCTTCGACGCGGCCACCTGGGAGCTCTGGGGAGCCCTGGCGAACGGCGCGGCCCTGGTGCAGGTCGAGCGCGACGTGGCGCTCTCGCCCCACCGGCTGGCGGCGCACCTCGCCGAGCAGCAGGTGACCGCCCTCCTCCTCACCACCGCGCTATTCAATCAGGTGGCCCGCGAGGAGCCCGCCGCCTTCCACCCGCTCACCTACATGCTCTTCGGCGGCGAGGCCGTCGATCCGCCCTCGGTCGCCCGGGTGCTGGAAGCGGGGCCGCCGGCGCGGCTGCTGCACGTCTACGGCCCGACCGAGAACACCACCTTGAGCACCTGGCAGCGGGTCGAGGCGGTGCCGGCGGGGGCTTCCACGGTCGCCATCGGCGCCGCCATCGCCAACAGCACGGTCCAGGTACTCGACCGGGGCGGGCGGCCGGTGCCGGTCGGCATCCCGGGGGAGCTCCACGCCGGCGGGGACGGCCTGGCCCGGGGCTACCTCGGACGGCCGGAGCTGACCGCCGAACGGTTCGTGCCGGACCCCTTCGGGCCCCTCGGAACGCGCCTCTACCGCACCGGAGACCTCGTACGCCGCCAGCCGGCGGGGGCGATCGAGTTCCTCGGGCGGGTCGACACTCAGGTGAAGATCCGGGGCTTCCGCATCGAGCCCGGGGAGATCGAGGTGGCCTTGACCGCCCACCCCGCAGTCGGGCAGGCCGCGGTGCTGGTGAGAGCGGAGGACGGGGAGAAGCGGTTGACCGCCTACGTGGCGGCGCGCCCGGGGGGCGAGATCCTGGGGGACCTCGAGCTCCGGGCCTTCCTCCGCGAGCGCCTGCCGGAATACATGGTGCCGGCAGCCTTCGTGGTCCTGGACGCCCTGCCGCTCAACTCGAACGGCAAGGTGGACCGCAAGGCCCTGGCGCGGATCGAGACGCCGGGTCGGCCTGCCGAGACCGGTGGGCCGGAAGCGGCGGGCGCCCCGCGCTCGGAAATCGAGGCGCTGCTCGCCGCGACCTGGGCCGAGGTGCTCCAGCGCGAGCGAGTCGGGGTGGAGGACGATTTCTTCGCTCTGGGCGGCCACTCCCTGCTCGCTACTCAGATCGTATCCCGGGTGCGCCAGGCGTTCGGGGTGGAGATCCCGCTCCGCCGGCTGTTCGACCGGCCGACCGTGGCCGGGTTCGCGACCGCGATCGCCGAGGCCCTCGCCGGGCGAGAGCTGGTGGCGCCTCCCTTGCGGCCGGTCGGTCGGGAGGGCCCGCTGCCGCTCTCCTTCGCCCAGCAGCGGCTCTGGTTCATCGATCAGCTCGACCCCGGCAGCCCGGCCTACAACATTCCGGCGGCCTTCCGGATGACCGGCCGGCTGAACCGGGCGGCGCTCGCCTCGGGTCTGGCGGCGATCGTCCACCGGCACGAGGCGCTGCGGACGAGCTTCGCCGATGCTGTCGATGTCGGGAGCGTCGCCCGGCAGGTGATCGCGCCCGAGGCGCCGTTCTCGCTGCCGTCGATCGACCTCGCGGCGCTCCCGGCCGAGCCGCGGCAGCTGGAGCTGGCGCGGCTCGTCCGGGCCGCGGCGCGGCAGCCGTTCGATCTCGCCCGCGGGCCGCTCCTCCGGGCCAGCCTGGTCCGCCTCGCCGAAGGCGAGCATGTCCTACTCTTCGCCATGCACCACATCGTCTCCGACGGCTGGTCGCTGGGGGTGCTGGTGCGTGAGCTCGATACCCTCTATCGGGCGTTCGTGGCCGGCCGGCCGTCGCCTCTCCCGCCCCTCCCCGTGCAGTACGCCGACTTCGCCCTCTGGCAGCGGCAGTACCTCGATCCCGAGGTGATGGCGGCGGAGGTCGCCTGGTGGCGGGCGAGGTTGGCGGGCGTGCCGCCGGTCCTCGCGCTGCCGGCCGACCGGCCGCGCCCGGCGCTGCCGAGCCTCCGCGGGGCGGCCCTGTCGTTCGCGCTGCCGGCGGGACTCAGGGCCGGCTGCGCGGCGCTCGCCCGCGCTTCCGGAGCGACCCGGTTCATGACCTTCCTGGCCCTCTTCGACACCCTCCTCGCCCGGCTCTCCGGACAGGAGAGAGTGGCGGTGGGTTCGCCGATCGCCAACCGCACCCGGCTCGAAACCGAGGGGCTGATCGGCTTTTTCGTCAACACCCTCGTCCTCGCGACCGACCTCTCCGGCGACCCGAGCTTCCGGACCGTGCTCGGCCGGGTGCGCGAGACGACCCTCGGCGCCTATGCCCATCAGGACCTCCCCTTCGAGCAGCTGGTCGCCGAGCTGCAGCCGGAGCGGAGCCTCGCCCACTCGCCCCTCTTCCAGGCGATGTTCGCCCTCCAGGACGGGATGGCGGACCTCCGGACCCTCGACTGGCCGGACCTCGCCCTCGAACGGCTCCCGTTCGAGACCCGGACGGCGATGTTCGACCTCTCCCTCACCTGGGTCGAGGGCGGGGAGGAGCTCCGCGGAGGGCTCGAATACAGCCTCGACCTCTTCGACGCCACCACCGCCCGGAGGATGGCCGCCCACCTGGAGGTCCTGACGGCGGCGGCGGTCGCCACCCCGGACTGCCCGATCTCCGAGCTGCCGTGGCTCTCGGCAGGCGAGCGGCAGGCGCTCCTCTCCGAGTGGCAGGAGCCGGCTCTCCCCGGCCGGGAGGCGCGCTGCCTCCACCAGCTCTTCGAGGCCCGGGCGGCGCTCCAGCCTCGGGCTCTCGCCCTGGTCATGGAGAGGGGGGAGGAGCTGAGCTACGGCGAGCTCGACCGCCGCGCCAACCACCTCGCCGGTCACCTCCAGCGCCGGGGAGTGGGACCGGAGATCCCGGTGGGGGTCTGCCTGCCGCGCTCCCTGGAGCTGATCGTGGCCCTCCTCGCGGTCTCGAAGGCGGGCGGCGTCTACCTGCCGCTCGATCCCGCCTACCCGCGGGAGCGGCTGGCCTTCATGCTCGCGGACTCGGGCGCCTCCTGGGTCCTGACCGCCGCCCCCTGGCTGGCGCACCTGCCCCGGCCGGCCCATGCCGGCCGGCTGCTCATCGAAGAGCTGGAGGCCGAGCCCGCAGTCCCCGCTCTCGCCCCCGCCGGGATTACCGGGATTGCCTGGTTACCGAGAGCGCTGGCCTACCTCATCTACACGTCGGGCTCGACCGGGCGGCCGAAGGGGGTGGGGGTGGAGCAGGGGATCGCCGTCCGGCACCTGGAGGCGACCGCCGCCCGCTTCGGCCTCGGACCGGGCGACCGCTTCTCCCATTTCGTCTCGCCGAGCTTCGACATCGCGCTCGAGGAGATTCTGGCGCCGCTCCTCTCGGGAGCGACGGTGGTCGTCCATGGCGCCGAGCTGTGGGAGCCGGAGCAGATCCTGGCGCGGGCGGCCGAGCTCGCTCTCACCGTGCTCAGCCTGCCGACGGCGCTCTGGGCGCGGTGGGTGCGGGAGCTCGGTCCCGCCGAGCCGCCGCCGAACCTGCCGCTCCGCCTGATCCTGGTGGGCGGCGAGGCGATGCCGGTGGAGGCGGTCGGCCAGTGGTTCGAAACGCCGCTCGCTCATCTCTCCCTGTGGAACGGCTACGGGCCGACCGAGGCGGTGATCACCGCGACCTGGTGGAAGGCCGAGCCGCGGACCGCTCTCTCCCTCGCCGCCGCCCCCATCGGCCGGCCGCTCGCCGGCCACACGGCCCACCTGCTCGCCGGCGTCCAGCCGGCACCGCTCGGCGTGTCGGGCGAGCTGTATCTGGGTGGCCTCCTCGGCCGGGGCTATCTGGGGAATCCGGCGGCGACCGCCGAGCGCTACCTGCCCGACGCGTTCGCCGCCGAACCGGGGGCGCGCCTCTACCGCACGGGCGACCTCGTGCGCCGCCTGCCGGACGGCGACCTCCAGTTCCTCGGCCGCACGGACGGTCAGGTGAAAATCCGCGGCTTCAGAATCGAGCTCGGCGAGATCGAGGCGGTGCTGGCGGAGCACCCCGGGGTGGCCGAGGCGGTGGTGGTGGTGGCGGCGGAGCGGCCCGGCGAACCCTATCTCGCGGCCTACCTCGTACCGGCGAAGGGAGAGCCGCCCGGCCGCGAGGAGCTCCGCCAGCTCCTCCGAGCCCGGCTCCCGGCGTACATGTGCCCGGCGCTCTTCGTCTCCCTGCCGGCACTGCCGCTCACCCCCAACGGCAAGGTGGCCCGGCAGGCCCTGGCAGAGCTTCGGCCGGCGCAGATGGAGATGGGAGGGGAGGCGAGGTCGGCGGCTTTCGCAGCCCCCCGAACGCCGGTCGAGGAGCAGCTGGCGGCGATCTGGCGGCAGGTTCTCGGACGCGAGCAGGTGGGGATCGACGACAGCTTCTTCGATCTCGGCGGGCATTCCCTCCTCGCCACCCAGGCGATGTCCCGGGTGCGCAACACCTTCGCCGTCGAGCTGCCCCTGCGGACCCTCTTCGAGACCCCGACGATCGCCGGTCTGGCCCGCGAGATCGAAGCGGTCCGAGGCGCCTCGCCGTCGGCCGCACCACCGGCCGCGGCGCTGCCCCCACCGCTCCTCCGCACGGGAGAGGCGGCAGAGCTGGATGGGCTGCCGCTCTCCTTCGCCCAGGAGCGGCTCTGGTTTCTCGACCAGCTCGACCCCGGGAGCGCGGCCTACAACATCCCGGCAGCCCTCCGCCTGCGCGGCCGGCTCGGGGCGGCCGAGTTGGAAGCGAGCCTCGCCGGGATCATTCGCCGGCACGCCGCGTTGCGCACCACCTTCTCGGTTCTGGCAGGGGAGGCGGGGGAGGCCGAAGGGACCGGCCGGCCCGTGCAATCGATCGCGCCGTCGATCGACTGGACGATGCCATCGATCGGCCTCGGCGGCCTTCCGGCCGAGCTTCGCGAAGCGGAGCTGCGGCGGTTGGCCGCGGCGGAGGCGAGGCGCCCCTTCGACCTCGCCCGCGGCCCCCTCCTGCGCGCCGCTCTCCTCCAACTGGCGGCGGACGAGCACGCCCTTCTGTTCACGATGCACCACGCCGTCTCCGACGGCTGGTCGTTCGAAGTGCTGATCCGCGAGCTGGGAGCGCTCTACACCAGCCAACTCTCCGGCGAGCCGTCGCCCCTCCCGGAGCTGCCGCTCCAGTACCACGACTTCGCCCTCTGGCAGCGCGGCTACCTCGCCGGAGAGGTCCTCGAACGCGAGCTGGCCTACTGGCGGGTGGCGCTCGCGGACCTGCCGACCCTCGACCTCTCCACCGATCGGCCACGGCCGCCGGTGCGGCGCGGGCGGGGCGCGGCCCTGGCGTTCCGTCTCCCCGCCGAGACGAGCGGGGGGCTCGAACGGCTGGCCCAGGGCGCCGGTGCCACCCTGTTCATGACCCTCCTCGCCGGCTTCGTGGCCCTCCTCTCCCGTTACACGGGGCAGGCGGACATCGCGGTGGGGACCCCGATCGCCAACCGCACCCGGGCGGAGATCGAGGACCTCATCGGCTTCTTCGTCAACACCCTCGTTCTCCGCACCCGGTGGAACGGGGAGCCGAACTTCCGGGATCTCCTCGCCGTCGTGCGGCAGACCGCCCTCGCCGCCTACACCCACCAGGAGGTCCCGTTCGAGCGGGTGGTCCAGGAGCTGTCTCCCGAGCGGGATCCCAGCCGCACGCCGCTCTTCCAGGTGTCGTTCCTCCTCAACGAGGGGGGAGGCGAGCCGCTGGCTCTCCCCGGGCTCACCCTGGAGCCTCTCGCCCTCGCCGGGGAGACCGCGAAGTTCGACCTGATGCTCGCTCTCGGCCAGGGCCCGGCAGGTCTCTCCGGAGCCCTCGAATACGACCGCGACCTCTTCGAGAGGGCGACAGCGGAGCGGCTGGTGCGCCACTTCGCGACCCTGCTGGCGGGGGTGGTGGGGGAGCCGGGGCGGGCGATCTCGGAGACCCCCCTGTTGACGACAGGCGAGCAGCAGCAGCTCCTCGCCGAGTGGGCGGAGGTCCTACCCTTTACCGCTGGCCCCCCTCTCCACCGGCGCTTCGAGGAGCAGGCCCGGCGGGCGCCGGGGGCGCCGGCCCTGGTCATGGGGGAAGAAAGATGGACCTACGGGGAGCTCGACCGCCAGGCGGACCGCCTGGCGCGCCGGCTCCGGCAGCAGGGCGTGGGGCCGGAAATGGTGGTCGGGGTCTGCCTGGAGCGCTCGCCGGCGCTCGTCGTCGCCCTCCTCGGCGTCCTCAAGGCCGGCGGCGCCTACCTGCCGCTCGATCCCGCTTATCCAGCGGAGCGCCTGGCGTTCCTGCTCGCGGATGCCGCGGCGCCCCTGATCGTGACCGAGCGGCGGCTCGCCGCGGCGCTCCCGGAGAGCGCGGCCGAACTCATTTATCTCGACGAGCTCGACGAGCTGGACGCGTTGGACGGACCGGTCCTGGAAGCCGCGAGGGTGGTCCCCGAGAACCTGGCCTATGTCATCTACACCTCGGGCTCGACCGGCCGGCCGCGCGGGGTCCAGGTGACCCATGGCAACGTCGGCCGGCTGCTCGCGGCGACCGACGCCTGGTTCGGCTTCGGCCCCCGGGACGTCTGGACCCTCTTCCACTCCTACGCCTTCGATTTCTCGGTCTGGGAGATCTGGGGGGCGCTCGCCTACGGCGGCACCCTGGTGGTGGTGCCGTACTGGGTGAGCCGGTCGCCCGAGGCGTTCCACGAGCTGCTGGTAGAGGAGGGGGTGACGGTGCTCAACCAGACGCCCTCGGCCTTCCGCCAGCTGATGCGGGTCGAGGCGGAGGCGTACGCGGCAGACGCGACGCCTGAGGTGGATGCCCGCGGGGAGCTGGCGCTCCGGCTGGTGATCTTCGGCGGCGAGGCCCTGGAGATCCAGAGCCTCCGGCCGTGGGTGGAACGTCATGGGGCGGCGCGGCCGCTCCTCGTCAACATGTACGGGATCACCGAGACGACCGTGCACGTGACCTACCGGCCGCTCTCGGAAGACGACGTTCGAGGCGCTGGCGGGAGCGTCGTGGGACGGGCGATTCCGGATCTCGCCCTGCGGGTGCTCGATCGCGGTTTCGAGCCGCAGCCGGTGGGGGTGCCCGGGGAGCTGTGCGTGGCCGGCGCCGGCCTCGCCAGGGGGTATTTGAATCAGCCGGAGCTGACCGCCACCCGCTTCGTGCCGGATCTCTGGGGCCGCGCGCCCGGGGACCGCCTCTACCGGTCGGGGGACCTCGTCCGCCGGCTGCCGGATGGAGACCTCCTGTACCTCGGCCGGATCGACCACCAGGTGAAGGTGCGGGGGTTCCGCATCGAGCTGGGGGAGATCGAGGCGGCGCTGGCGAGCCAGCCCGGGGTGCGCGAGGCGGTGGCGATCGTCCGCGAGGACACCCCCGGGGACCGGCGCCTCGTGGCCTACGTGGTGGGAGGTCCTGAGGGGGCACCGAGCCCGGGCGAGCTGCGGGCGGCGCTCCAGCGCCAGCTGCCCGAGCCGCTGGTGCCATCGAGCGTCGTTCTCCTGGAATCGCTGCCGCTCACCGTCAACGGCAAGGTGGACCGGAAGGCCCTGCCGGCACCGGAGATGCCGCGGCCGGAGATCGACGTCCTCGTCGGCAATCCCGTTGGCATCCGAGCGGAGCCCGGTCGAGGAGGTGCTCGGCGGGATCTGGGAGGAGATCCTGCGGCTGCCGAGGGTGGGGCGGACCGACAACTTCTTCGCGCTCGGCGGCCATTCGCTCCTCGCGACCCAGGTGGCCTCCCGGCTCCGCCAGGCTTTCGGGGTGGAGCTGCCGCTCCGCCTGCTCTTCGAGAGGCCGACCCTGGCGGCGCTCGCCGCGGAGGTCGAGCGGGCGCTCCGCGGCAGCAGGACGCCAGAGACGCTGGCCGAGACGCCGCCGATCCTGCCGTTCCGGCGGGGGGGAGAGCTGCCGCTCTCCTTCGCCCAGCAGCGGCTCTGGTTCCTCGACCAGCTGGAGCCCGGGAGCCCGGCCTACAACCTGCCGGCGGCCTTCAGGCTCCGCGGCCGGCTCGACCGGGCGGCCCTCGGCTCAAGCCTGACGGAGATCGTCCGCCGTCACGAGACCTTGCGGACGACCTTCGCAATATCGGATGGGGGGGATAGAAGGGATGGGGGAGAGGGGGTGCCGGTCGTCGCTCCGGCCGGCACGGTGCCTCTCCCGGAGGTCGACCTCGCTGTGCTCCCGGAGGAGCGGCGCGCGGCGGAGGAGCGGCGGCTCGCTCGGGCGGAGGCCCGGCGGCCGTTCGACCTCGGCCGGGGGCCGCTCCTCCGGACGACGTTGCTGAAACTCGCCGCGGACGAGCACACGGTCCTTTTCAACCTCCATCACATCGTCTCGGACGGTTGGTCGATGGGCGTCCTGGTGCGGGAGATGGAGGCTCTGTACGGGGCTTTCGCCAGCGGACTCCCGTCCCCCCTGGCGGAGCTGCCGGTTCAATATGTCGACTTCGCCGCCTGGCAACGGCAGTGGCTCTCGGGGGAGGTCCTGGAGCGGGAGCTCGCCTACTGGCGGGGAGCGCTCGCCGGGCTCCAGCCGCTCGATCTGCCGACCGACCGTCCGCGCCCGCCTTGTGGCGACGGCGCGGGGCGGCGTCCGCTCGTTCGCGCTCCCCCGCGAGTCTCTCCGACGCTCTGGCCCGGGCGGCGCGCTCCGCGGGGGCCACCCTCTTCATGCAACTCCTCGCCGGCTTGGCCGCCCTCCTCGCCCGCTCTACGGGGAGAGAGGACCTCGCGGTCGGCTCACCCATCGCCAACCGCAACCGCCGCGAAGTCGAGGGGCTGATCGGCTTCTTCGTCAATACTCTGGTGCTCCGGGTCGACGCCGCCGGCCAGCCGACCTTCCGGGAGCTGCTCGGCCGGGTGCGCTCGACCGCGCTCCACGCCTTCGCCCACCAGGACCTGCCGTTCGAGAAGGTGGTCGAGGTGCTGGAGCCCGAGCGGCACCGGGGTCGAACGCCGCTCTTCGCGGTGATGTTCGTCCTCCAGAACGCTCCCGGGGGAGCCCTGGTGCTGCCGGGGCTCACTCTCACCTCGCTGCCCGCGGAGGGCGTGACGGCTAAATTCGATCTCACGTTGAGCCTCGCCCAGACGGTCTCCGGCCTCACCGGCTCCTGGGAGTACAACCGCGACCTCTTCGACGGGACGACGGTCGAGCGCCTCTCGGGCCACTTAGAAAACCTGCTCACGGCGATCGCCGCCGACCCGGCCTGCCCGCTGCCGCGGCTGCCTCTCCTCCGGGCGGGAGAGCGGCACCAGCTCCTTCTCGAGTGGAACGATCCCGCCCCGGCGGCTTGGGGATTCCCGACCGACCTCTGCCTGCACCAGCTCTTCGAGGAGCAGGTGCGGCGCGCGCCGGAGGCGACGGCTCTGGTGCTGGAGGGGAGAGGTGAAGAGGGGACGGAGCGGCTGAGCTACGGCGAGCTCAACCGGTGGGCCAATCGGCTGGCCCGCCACCTGGTCCGGCTCGGGGTAGGCCCGGGAGAGCCGGTCGCCCTCGGTCTCGAACGCTCGGGGGAGATGATCGGCGCGATCCTCGCCGTGCTCAAGGCCGGCGGCGTCTACGTGCCGCTCGACCCCACCTACCCGGCGGAGCGCCTGGCTTTCAGCCTGGCGGACTCCGGGGCGCGGGTGCTGCTGACCCAAGAGAAGCCTGAAAAATTCGTTGTCCCTCGGCACCCTTGGTGCCCTTCGCACTGTCTTCCTCGACCAGGAGCAGGAGGACTGGCGCGGCGAGAGCGCGGCGAACCTCGATTCCGCGGTCGGCGCGGACTCCGCGGCCTATGTGATCTACACCTCGGGCTCGACCGGCACCCCCAAGGGGGTGGTGGTCCGACATGCCAACGTGGCGAGCCTGCTCGCGGCGACCCGGGAGTCCTGTGCCCCCGGCGCGGCGGACGTCTGGACCCTGTTCCACTCCTACGCCTTCGACTTCTCGGTGTGGGAGCTGTGGGGCGCTCTCGCCTATGGGGGCCAACTGGTGGTCGTTCCCTACTGGGTGAGCCGCTCGCCCGAGGCGTTCTACGAGCTCCTGCTGCGGGAGCGGGTGACCGTGCTCAACCAGACCCCTGCCGCCTTTCGCCAGCTCCTCTGGGCTGCGCCGGCCTCCCCCGGCGAGCGACGACCTCGCCCTGCGGCTGGTCCTCTTCGGCGGCGAGGCCCTGGAGCCGGCGAGCCTCGCTCCCTGGTTAGCCCGGCACGGCGACCGCCGCCCGGCTCTCGTCAACCTCTACGGCATCACCGAGACGACGGTCCACGTCACCTGGCAACCTCTCCGGAGGCGGTTCAGGCGGTCCAGGCGGCGGACTCCGCTTCGCACCCGGCGGCGAGCCCGATCGGCCGGCCGCTCCCGGGCTGGCGGGCGCTCCTCCTCGACCGCCACTTCGAGCCGGTGCCGCTCGGGGTGCCGGGAGAGATCCACGTCGGGGGAGCGGGCTTGACCCTGGGCTATCTCGGCCGGCCGGAGCTGACCGCCGAGCGCTTCCTTCCCGACCCCTTCGGCGGCGAGCCGGGCGGCCGGCTCTATCGCTCTGGCGATCTCGCCCGGCGGCGGCCGGACGGCGGCCTCGACTACCTCGGGCGGCTCGATCATCAGGTGAAGATCCGCGGCTTCCGGATCGAGCTCGGGGAGATCGAGGCGGCCCTCGCCACCCATCCCGCGGTGCGCGAGGCGGTCGTGCTGGCCGAGGGGGAGGGCGGCGACCGGCGCCTGGTGGCGTACCTCGCGGGCGGCTTCGGCGGCGAGGGCGGCGAGAGCGCTGGCACCGGGGAACTGCCGAGCGCCGCCGCTCTCCGCGCCTGGCTCGGGGCTACCCTCCCCGCGCCCATGGTCCCCGCGAGCTATGTGATCCTCGACGCCCTCCCCCTGACCCCCAACGGCAAGGTGGACCGCCGCGCCCTGGCGCGGCTCGCACCGGCCCCCGCCCGCGCGGGAGCCGAGGGCGCCTTCGTGGCGCCGCGGGGACCGGTCGAGGAGATCCTGGCCGAAATCTGGGCCGACCTCCTGGGGGTCGAACGGGTCGAGCGGGTCGGCCGGGACGACGGCTTCTTCGCTCTCGGTGGTCACTCGCTCCTCGCCACCCAGGTGGTCTCGCGGGTGCGGCAGGCGCTCGGGGTGGAGCTCCCTCTGCGCCAGCTCTTTGAGGCGCCGACGCTCGCCGGCCTGGCCGCCGGCATCTCCTCTCTGCTGCCGGCCACGGGAGCGCCGCCGCTCCGCCGGCTGGCGCGAACGGGCGCCCTCCCCCTCTCCTTCGCCCAGGAGCGGCTCTGGTTTCTCGACCAGCTGGGGGGAACGGGCGAAGCGGCTTACAACCTGCCCCTCCCGGTCCGCCTGAGCGGCGCCCTCGAACCGGCGCTCCTCGCCGCGGCGCTCGGGGAGGAGGTGCGCCGGCACGAGGTGCTGCGGACGACCTTCCAGGTGGCGGCGGGCCGGCCGGTGCAGGTCGTCGCGCCGGCGCTTCCCCTTGCCCTGCCGCTCGTCGATCTCGCCGATCTGCCCGGAGCGAGGGGGGAGAGCGAGGCCACCCGGCTCGCGACGGCGGAGGCCCGCCGCCCCTTCGACCTCGAGCGCGGGCCGCTGCTGCGCGCCTCTCTCCTGCGGCTCGCAGCGACCGAGCACGTCCTCCTCTTGACCCTCCACCACATCGCTGCCGACGGCTGGTCGCTGGGGGTGCTGCTCGGCGAGGTCGCGGCGCTCTACGGCGCTCTTCTCTCCGGCCGCCCCTCGCCGCTCCCGGACCTCGCCGTCCAGTACGCCGACTACGCCCTCTGGCAGCGCGGCTGGCTTACGGGCGAGGTGCTGGCCGGGGAGCTCCGTCACTGGCGGGAGCGGCTGGCCGGAGCCCCGGAGGTCCTCGACCTGCCTCTCGACCGGCCGCGGCCGGCGGTCCACAGCTTTCACGGCGGGCACCGCTCGGTCGCCCTGCCCGCCGCCCTCGCCGAACCGCTGGCGGCGCTCTCCCGGCGTTCCGGCGCGACCCTCTTCATGACTCTCCTGGCGGCCTGGAAAGCGCTCCTCGCGCGCCACTCCGGTCAGCTCGATATCGTCGTGGGGACCCCGATCGCCAACCGCACCCGGACCGAGATCGAAGGGCTGATCGGTTTCTTCGTCAACACCCTCGTTCTCCGCACCGACCTCTCGGGTCGGCCGGGGTTCGCCGGCCTGCTCTCCCGGGTCCGCGAGACCGCCCTCGCCGCCTACAGTCACCAGGAGCTGCCGTTCGAGAAGCTGGTCGCCGAGCTGACCCCGGAGCGCCACCTGGAGCACACCCCGCTCTTCCAGGTCATGTTCGTCCTCGGCGAGCGGCCGGCAGGGCAGGAAGAATCGCCGCAGCTCCCCGGCCTCCGCATGAGCGGGGTCGAGACCCAGAACCGCTCGGCCAAGTTCGATCTCACCCTGATCGGCCAGCGCGGTCCGCTCGGTCTCGATCTCACCCTCGGCTACAACTCCGACCTCTTCTTCGCCTCGACCGTCGAGCGGCTCCTCGGCCACCTCCTCGCTCTCTTAGGCGGGATCGTGGCGGAACCGGAGCGGCCGGTCGCCGAGCTGCCGCTTCTCTCCGCTGCCGAGTTGCACCAGCTACTCGCCGGCTGGAACGACACCGTGGGCGAAGCCTCGCCCGCCAGCCTCCACGACCTCTTCGCGGCGCAAGCGTTGGCGCGGCCCGGGGCCGTGGCGCTCGTCTCGGACGATGCCCTCCTCACCTACGGCGAGCTCGACCGGCGGGCGGAGCGGCTCGCCGGCCGCCTCGCCGACCTCGGGGTCGGCCCCGAGGACCGGGTGGGGATCGTGCTCGAACGCTCGTTCGAGCTTCTCGTCGCGATCCTCGGCGTGCTCAAGGCCGGCGCCGCCTATGTCCCCATCGACCCCGCCAACCCGCGGGAGCGGGTGCTCTTCCAGCTCGCCGACTCCAAGGTGAAGGTCCTCCTGAGCGACCGGCGGCTGGCCGGCGAATTCGCAGCGCCGCTCGGCCTTGAGGGGAGACCGGTGCTCTGTCTCGACGAGCCGGTCGGTCCCGACGAGACAGCCGCAGAGGCCCGGCCGCGGCGCTCCGCCGGGGCGGACGGCCTGGCCTACATCATCTATACCTCGGGCTCGACCGGCACCCCGAACGGCGTCGAGGTCGCCCACCGGGGGGCGGTGAACCTCGTCCGGCAGGCGCGCGGGCTTTTCCGGGTGGGGCCGGAGAGCCGGGTGCTGCAGATCGCCTCTCCCGGCTTCGACGCCTCGGTGCTGGAGATCTTCCTCGCCCTCGGCCAGGGCGCCAGCCTCTGTCTGGCGCGGGAGGAGGAGCGGCTGACCCCGGCGGCGCTCGCCGCGACCCTCCTCCGCCAGGGGGTGACGACGGCGGTGCTCACCCCGTCGCTCCTCTCGGTCCTCCCCGAGCCTGCGCTCGCCGGGGTGTCCGCGATCAGCGTCGGCGGCGAGGCCTGCCCCGGCGAGCTGGCGGTCCGCTGGGCGAGCGGCCGGCGGCTGCTCAACTGCTACGGCCCCACCGAGGCCTCCATCTTCGCCACCGTCGAGATCGCGGAAGGCAGCGTCGAAGGCGGTGGGGCGCCGGCCATCGGCCGACCGGTTGCCGGAGCCGAGGTCTACCTCCTCGACCGCTCCCTCCTCCCGGTCCCCCTCGGAGCCGCCGGCGAGATCGCGATCGGCGGGGTGGGGGTCGCCCGCGGCTACCTGGACCGGCCGGCGAAGACCGGCGAGCGTTTCCTCCCCGACCCCTGGAGCCGGCGTTTCGGGGCGCGGCTCTATCGCACCGGGGACCTGGCGCGGCGGTGGCCCGACGGCCGGCTCGAATTCCTCGGCCGGATCGACGACCAGGTGAAGGTCCGCGGCTTCCGGGTCGAGCTGGGGGAGATCGAAACGGTCCTCCGCAGGCATCCGGCGGTGCTGGCGGCGGCGGTGCTCGCCCGGGCGGACGCCCGCGGGGACCGGCGGCTCGTCGCCTATGTTGCCGGCGATTCCGAGCACCTGCCCGCAACTCTGGATCTCCGCCATTTCCTGGAGGAACGCCTGCCCGCCTACATGGTGCCGGCCCAGATCCATCGTCTCGACGCCCTGCCGGTGACGACGGGCGGCAAGGTGGACCGGAGCGCCCTCGCCCGGATCGCGGACGCTCCGGAAGGCCGCGAGCGGGGAGCTGCGTGGCGGGCCCCCAGCGACCCGGCGGAGCGTTTCGTGGCCGGCCTCTGGCAGGAGGTGATCGGGGCGACGGCAGGAGGCGCGATCGGGGCCGAGGACGACTTCTTCGCCCTCGGGGGAACGTCGATCCAGGCGGCGATCCTCACCAATCTGCTCCAGGAACGGCTCGGAGAGTATGTCTACGTGGTGGCGCTCTTCGACGCGCCCACCGTGGCCCAGCTGGCCCAGTACCTGCGGCGCCACTATCCGCAGGCCCTGGCGCGGGTCGCCGGGATCGGGATCGGGATCGAAGCGACGGCGGCGGACGGTGGGAAGCGGGTGGACGCCGAGGACCTGCTGGCGCTCCGGCGTCTGATCCCGCCCGTCTCCCGGTCCACCGCCGCCGCCGGCCTGCCGAAGAACCCCCGGGCCGCCTTCCTCCTCTCGCCGCCCCGCTCCGGTTCGACCCTCCTGCGGGTCCTGCTCGCAGGCCATCCCCGGCTCTTCGCGCCCCCCGAGCTCGAGCTCCTCGGCTTCGCCACCCTGGCGGAGCGGGAGGCGGCCTTCTCCGGCCGTTACGCCCTCTGGCGGGAGGGGACGATCCGGGCCCTGATGGAGGCGCTCGGCTCGACTGCCGACGCCGCCCGGGAGCGGCTGGAGGAGCTGGCGCGCCAGGGGAGGACGACGCGCGAGCTCTACCGCGAGATCCAGGCCGCGATCGGCGGCCGCACTCTGGTGGACAAGACCCCCTCCTACGCGCTCGACCTGGCGACCCTCGCCCGGGCCGAGGCGGAGTTCGAGGCACCGCTCTACATCCACCTCCTGCGCCACCCCTGCGGCATGATCGCCTCGTTCGAGAAGGCGAAGCTGGAACAGGTCTTCTTCCGCCACCCCCACGACTTCGCCAGCCGGCAACTGGCGGAGCTGATCTGGACCGTGAGCCAGGAGAACATCCTCCGCTTCTTGGCGGGGGTGCCCGCGGAGCGGCAGTACCGGCTGCGCTTCGAGAGCCTGGTGGGGGAGCCGCGCGAGGAGCTGACCCGGCTCTCTGCCTTCCTCGGCCTCGATTTCGACCCCGCGATGCTCGACCCCTACGCCGACGGCGCGCGCAAGATGACCGACGGTATCCACGCGCTCTCGAAGATGGTGGGGGACGTCAAGTTCCACCAGCACCGGCAGGTGGACGCCCGGGTGGCGGAGAGCTGGCGCCAAGACTACCCGGAGGAGAGCCTGGGCGAGCCGACCCGGGAGATGGCGGCGGCCCTCGGATATGGGCGGCGTGAACGGCAGGAGCGGCGTCCGTCGTTCTCCCCCCTGGTCCAACTCGCGGAGGGGGCGGGGGAGCCGGCGCTCTTCCTCGTCCATCCGGTGGGCGGCAACGTCCTCTGCTACCGCGAGCTGGCGCGCCACCTCGGCGGTGAGCGGCCGGTCTACGGACTCCAGTCGCTCGGTCTCGGCGAGGGGCTCGCGCCGCAGGAGAGCGTCGAGGAGATGGCGGCCTCCTACGTCCAGGCTCTGCGCGAGGTCCAGCCGCACGGCCCCTTCCACCTGGCCGGCTGGTCGATCGGCGGCGCCGTCGCCTTCGAGATGGCGCAACAGGTGGGAGCGGCGGGGGAGACGGTGGATCTCCTGGCGCTCCTCGACACCCTGGCGCCCGGCACTTCGGCTGGACGGGACGAGGAGCCCGAGGCGATGCTCCTCTGGGGATTGGCGCAGGATCTCGGGGGCCTAAGCGGTATTGGCGCCATGGGCGGCATAGGAGTCATCGGCGGCATGGGCCTCTCCCTGGAGCGGCTGCGCGAGCTCGATCCGGAGTCGGGCCTGGCCGAGATCCTGGAGGCCGCAGAGCGGGCCGGCGCCCTGCCGGCCGGGTTGGGGCAGGCGCAGGCGGCGCGGCTCTGGCAGGTCTACCGGGCGAACGTCCGGGCGGTGCGCGCCTACGAGCCGCGGACCTACGCCGGACGGCTGTCGATCTTCACGACTCGCGGCAATCCGCTGCTGGCGAAGCTGGGACCGGCGCTCGGCTGGGAGCGGGTGAGCGCCAGCGGGGGAGGCGGGCTCAAGGTCCAGATCCTCGCCACCGACCACTACTCGCTCCTCCGCGAGCCCGCCGTCAGGCGCCTGGCCGACCGGCTGGGCGCCGCCCTCCGCCGTCCGGGCCTCGGCCGCTAGGCCCGCCAGCGGTCTGTCCCGGCTGAATCACGGTGCTCGGCGGGTTTCAGGATTCGCCTTAGAAAAGTCGCAATCCCACCATACGAATTAGGGCATCTCCGACGAATTACTCAACACCCTGCGTCACCGCGTGCTTTACGGAAAAGAGTCGCAATGCCACCATACGAATTAGGGCATCTCCGACAACTTGCAGCGAGACCTCTACGACGTGAGAGAGGGTGAAGAGTCGCAATCCCACCATACGAATTAGGGCATCTCCGACCCAAGCGGGAGTGATGGTCACGCAGTGGCAATTCCCAGAAGTCGCAATCCCACCATACGAATTAGGGCATCTCCGACAGCCGCCTCGCCAGACCTCTGATTTCAAAGAACTTAACACCCAGTCCGCCGTTACCCTCGAAAATCACCTCGTCCCGACCTTCCCATACTCGCGATTTCGCCTCCTTCGCCGCGCCGGAAGTCCTTTCCGTCCCGCACTTCGGTTCTACGCCGTTACCTCCTGGCCAATCTGGCACTTTGTCATTGGCATGACTTTTTCCTGGCACGATTCTTGGCAGCTCCGGCCAGTTTCCTCGGCGACGGCGCTCGCTGAGTATACCCTCTCTGTGAGACACTGCCGGCCAAGAAATGGGGAGCCCGGCCGAGCCTTTCCCCCGCCCAGATCTTTCGCTTGCGCTCAAGAGGACGGTCGGAAAGGTTGTCGCCTCGCTCAGGAGGCAGTCAACTGCATCCGCGCGGAGCGCCTCTCGGACCCCGCTCTGGAGCTCCTGGAGCCCGTGGATGGGTGGCCGCCTTCGAGCGGAATACGCATCCAAGCCATGAGCAGGTAGATCGAGATCCGAGATACGGCTCTCCAAGCGTGAGCGAGGCGTCTCAAAGTCAGGGGTACGGGTCTCCAGACCAGAGATACGGGGACTCCGACTCGGAGATACGGGGCGCAAGGTTCGAGATACGGGTCTCCAGGCCAGAGACACGGGGCGCAGACTCAGAGCTACAGGGGCGCAGGGTCAGGGATACGGTCTCCAGGCCGGAGACACGGGGCTCAGACTCAGAGCTACAGAGGCTCAGACTCAGAGTACGGGGGCGCAGAGTCTGAGACATGGGTCGGCAAACCGTAGGAACCTGCGTGGAGGAATAGGGTGGGGATCAGGACTTCTGGCTCGGCAGATTTCCTGCCGCGCAGGCTCCTCGCCTTTGCGAAACCCGTACTCAACTCCAAGGCCCTGTAGTCGAATCTGGCATCGCGAAGGCTCCTGTCGTAGGGGCACCCCCTGGGCACCCCCCCATAGGCGCTAACTTAGCTCCTTGAGTTGTCGAGCCGCCCAAACCGCTCGGGGCGCCTGCTTACTTCGAGTTCGCGGCGGATCAAAGAAGTGACGGGCCAAGTCGGCAGCCTTGAGGAGGAGATCCCGCAGGCTCAACTGTCCTCGGAGAACGAACACCATGGCTCCCAGCAAGGCTTGCTGGATTCTCCACAGACTCGCCGGCTTGGCCCCCTCCTCCAGGGCTTGAGGGGGAAAAAGCCAGAAAATCCCGGGTCAGATCTTCTAGCATCAACGCTGCCAGTAACTTGGCGCACAAGTAGGCTTGGGCGAGTTGAGGATCTTTCATCGGTAGATCGCCCAGATGGAGAAGACCTTTCATCCTCTTGAAAGCCATCTCGACCTGCCATCTGAGGCGATACAGCGCCAATGCCTTCTCCGCCGGCAAGTCTTCCTGGGGCACCGAGGTCAGAATCAAGAAGAAGGCGGCAGCCTTCAACGTTCTGGGATCGACTTTGCGGCCCTGGCGAGAAGCCTCGCGCAAAATTCGACGGCGCTCGGCGTCGGTGGCCTCCTCAGGCTTGCGTGCCACGATCAAACGGGCGGGCAGGCAAGGAAGGGATTGGCTCTTGTCCGCCACTGTCGCCACCTCAAACTCCACAGCCTGCGAGCCTTGGATTGACTTGAGCAAGGAAACTACATCCAACCTCTGGTGCTGAGCATCCTGGAGCGGCAAGTTCTGCCAGTTGATCCGCACCAGGAAGTCTGCCCCGGCTTGGCGTACCGCGGCTAAGCCCCGGCGATGGCAATACCCTCGGTCCGCCAGGATCAAGTCTCCGGGCCCCATCTTGAGCCGGGAGTAGCTTTCTCCTCCCTTTGCGTCCGTCACTTCGAGCCAGTCGATGCCCAAGGAACCGACGTCAAAGCCCAGGTGAATCCGGTAGTCGGTGCCTTGGCTGCCTGGAACGCAAGCCGTTGTCGCATCGACGAGGCGGAGACGATATCCAAAGGCCTGTGGCTCTACCCCCTCAACCCTTTCGGCGATTTTGGCGGCGAGGATTTGGCCCATCCAAGGACCCGCTTTGCGCAGGCGCTTGAGCAGCGCGACATCCGAGACGCTGGCCAAGCCTTGAGTTTCAGCCCACGATGCCGTCGCTCGTAAGGACAGGCCGCAAAGGCTGTACGCCAGAACCAGGCGCAAGAGTGTCTCGGCACTTCGAATGGCCCGCTTGCGCACCAACGCCCCACTCTGGCGTAACGTCTTTTCGAGATCAAACCCGCGGGGAAGCATTTCGAGGAGAGATTCCCACTGCTCACGAAGGATTGGCATCATGTCCATGGCACCGAAGTATAGAACTTCGTGACCTCTGGACGTAAGTTAGCGCCTATGGGGCACCCCCCTGTGGGTGCCCTGGGAGGAGGGCGGCCACGGGGGGCCGCCCCTACGCTCCAAGCCAAAGTTTCTCGACTTTGACGAGACCCTGTGCTCAACTCTCTATAAGCTGGACAGGGTGGAGGGGAAATGTTACGTTCTCGGCGTACTTCCACCTTTGCCATGCCGGATCTGGACCATAGCGCTCCCGTCGCTTTCGACGACTTCTTGCGGCGGGTCGAGCCGAGGCTGAAGCGGCTCCTCGGCGCCTACCGTATCCCCGTCGCCGACGCCGAGGATCTGGTGCAGCAGTCCCTCCTCGCGCTCCTCTACCAGTGGGAGACGGTGCGCGATCCCGAGTGCTGGCTCCTGGGCACCCTCAAGCGGCGCTGCCTGATGTACTGGCGCGGCCACCGCCGCCGGCTCTACCGGGCGGTCGATTCGGCGATCCTCGAGTGGCTGTCGGAGCCCGTGGCGGCCCCCCAGGAGCGCCGCGACCTCCTCACCGATCTCGAAAACCTGATCGGAAAGCTCCCCGCGCGCTGCCGCTCGCTCCTGCGGCTGCGCTTCCGGCTCGGCTACGAGCCGCCCGAGGTAGCCGCCAAGCTCGGCTACAGCCCGGCGAGCATCGGCAAGATCACCACCCGTTGCCTGGCGGCCTTGAACCGCGAGCTTCTGGCCTCCGGCCTGAACGACCGCGGCCGCACCTTGGAAGCGCTGTCCTCCTCGGGCTCCCGGCCGGCGGTACGGCGTTAGTGGCGGTGGCCGAGCCGGATCTCCTCGCTCCGCCCCACGGCGAGCGGCTGGTACGCCGACTCCGCGCCCTCGAAGAGCCCCTGATCCAGGTCTGGGGCTGGCCGGGTAGCGGCCGCGCCGCCCTGCTCGAAGCGCTGCTCTCCGCCGAGGGGGAGCGGGCCCTGGGCCTCTCCCCGGGCGACCTGCGGAGCGAGGGCGAGCTGCGGGCGGCGCTCGCCGCGGCGCGGCAACAACGGGTGCGTTTCCTCGTCGCCGGCGCCTGCTCGGCGGAGCAGGCGGTCTTGGTCGCCGAGTGGTTGACCCCCGGGCAGCACCTGGTCTTCGCCGCCGACCGCCGCACTCCCGGCCTCCCCGGCCTCCCCGGAATCGTCGTCGTGCCGCCCCAGGAGCTGCTGCTGGAGGCGCGGGAGGTGGCCGACCTCTGGCATCTCTTGACCGGCTTTAGGCCCGATCCGCTGGCGGCCGAGGGGCTGCGGGCGGCGAGCGATGGCTGGTATCTCCCCCTGCGGCTGGCGCTCGAGGCGACCGGGGGCGCCGGCCTCTCGGGGGAAGGCCTCGGGGAGGAGGTCCTGCTCGAGGTCCCGGCCGTCCGCTCCTTCCTCCGCCACCAGGTGCTCGCCGGCTTCTCTCCAGAGGAGCGGGAGATGCTCCTCGAAGCCGATCCAGAGCCCGGGGCCTGGGTGAGCGGCGCCGGCCTGCCCGCGGCCTGGAGCGGCCTGATCGAGTCGCGCGGCCTGTGGGTCGAGGGCGCCGACGGCGAGGGTCCGCCCCGCCTCCTCGCCGCCTACCTCGCCCGCCAGCGTCGCCAGCGCGGCGATCGCGGCCAGCGCCGACGACATTCGAGCCCGCCAGAGGTCGTACCGGCCGGGGGGAGCGCGCCCCGCCCGTCGCCGCCGCCGCCGCTTCTGCCGCCGGGGCTCGGGCCGGTCTACCGGCTCACCCTCCTGGGCGACCCCTCCGTACGCCAGCTCGCCACGGATACCGCGATCCCTGCCAACCCCCCCGGCAGCACCGATCGCCAGCTCGACTGGCGCCTGCGGCGCTCCTTCCAGGTGCTCGCCTTCCTCGCCACCTCGCCAGGACTCGCGGCCCGCCGCGAGGACCTCATCGAGGCGGTCTGGCCGCGGGAGGGGGAGCAGACGATCGACCGCAACTTCCATCCCACGCTCTCGCACTTGAGGCGCGCGCTCGAAGGCGACCAGCGGGGCGGGGTGCCGCCGCCGCTCCTCCTCCACGCCGGGGTCTACCGGCTGAACCCGAAGATCACCTGGGAGATCGACATCCTCGACTTCCGGCGCCGGATCGGAGACGGGCGCGCGGCCGTCGAGCGCGGCGATCTCGATACCCCCAGCGGTGCGGTCGCCGCCTGGCAGCAGGCCTGGAAGCTCTACCGCGGCCCCTTCCTCCACGGCTACTACGACGCCTGGGTGCTCACCCGCCGCGAGGACTACCACGGGCGCTACTTGGAGCTCCTCCGCGAGCTGGGGGACCTCTACGTCCGTCTCAACCGCCCCGAGGAGGCCATGGACGCCTACCGCTCGGTCCTCTTCGAGGACCCCCTGGCGGAGCGGGTCCACATCGCGGTCATGCGCCTCTACGCCTCCCAGGGCCGGCGCGACCTCATCCGCAAGCAGTACGACAAGCTCTGCACCCTGCTCTTGGAAGAGCTCGGGGTCGAGCCCCTCCCGGAGACCACCGAGGAGTACCACCGGCTGATCAGCAGCGGGGGAACCTAAGCGGGCTCTTCAAGCCGATCTTTGCGTCCTGGGTCCGTTTGAACCTGCGGGCGGTCTCCTTCGGGCGCTCCGCGCAGCCAGTCGCCCGTCCTCGGATTTCAAACGGACCCAGTACCGATCTTTGACCTCCGCCCCGGCTCGGGAGAGAATGCGCCCTGCCTGGGCCGAGGGCCGCTTCCGACATGCATGAACGACAGGACGTGATTCTGGGTGGCGGCCTCTCCGGGCTGATGGCCGCCTATACCTTCCAGCAGGCGGGGGAGGACCACTGGCAGCTCTACGAGCGCGAGTCCCGGGTGGGGGGGCTCGCCCGCTCGACCGCGGTCGACGGCTATCTCTTCGACTTCGGGCCGCACATCCTGTTCACCATCGACCCCGAGATCGAGGCGCTCATCCGCGACCTCCTGGGCGACAACTTCCACGCCCAGGAGCGCCAGGCCTTCATCTATCACCACGCGGCGGGGATCTACACCCGCTTCCCCTTCCAGGCCCATCTCCACGGCCTGCCGGTGCCGGTCATCAAGGACTGCCTGCTGGGGCTCCTCCACGCCGCCCAGAAGCAGGCGCTGGGCGAATTCGAGCCGCGGAACTACGAGGAGTGGATGCGCGGCTTCTTCGGCGACGGCATCGCCGACCACCTGATGATCCCCTACGCCCGGAAGATCTGGACCGTCGAGCCGAGCACCATGGACTTCAGCTGGATCGGCCGGCGGGTGCCCACCCCGGACTTCGAGCGCATCATCGCCGGAGCGCTGACCGACGACGTCGGCCAGGTGGGGTCGACGGCCTCCTTCTGGTATCCGAAGCAGGGGGCGATCGAACCCCTGCCGCGCGCCCTGGGGCAGCGGGTGAGAAACGTCCACCTGAACCGCCGGGCCGAGCGCATCGAGCTGCCGGCCAAGAACCTCGTCTTCGAAGATGGCGAGGTCGTCCCCTTCGAGCGGCTGATCCTCTCGCTCCCGCTGTCGAAGATCCCCGACCTCGTGAGCGGGGTGCCGCCGGAGATCGAGCGCGCCTGCCGCGCTCTCCGCTACCAGGGGATCTACTGCATCAACCTAGGGGTCGACCGGCCGGACCTCTCGGACAAGCACTGGGTCTACTTCTACGAGGAGCCCTTCCCCTTCCACCGGCTCTCCTTCCCGGCGACCTTCAGCCCGGACACGGTGCCGCCCGGGAAGAGCTCGATCGCCACCGAGGTCGCCTTCTCCGCCTACCGCCCGCTCGACCGCGAGACCGCCGTCGCCCGGACGATCGAGGCCCTCCACCTCGCCGGCATCCTAAGGCCCGACGACCGGATCGAGCTCGTCCACACCGAGGAGATCTCCCCGGCCTATGTGATCTACGATCTCGATCACCAGAAAAACGTCGGCCTCATCCGCTCCTGGCTGCGGGAGAATGGGATCTGGCCGGTGGGGCGGTTCGGCGAATGGCAGTACTTCAACATGGATCACTCGATGCGGAGCGGCAAGACGGCGGCGGAAGAGATCCTGAAGAGCCGGGTCCGGGTGTGAGCGCACCCCGCTGGCGGACCCGGATCGCTCTCGGCCTCGCCCTCCTCGTCGCCTCGGGCTGCCTGCGCTGCGTGCCGCAGGCGCTCACCAAGGTCGACACCGAGCATTTCGTGCAGCGCGAGGTGAGGGTCGACAACGAGATGTACCGCTTCCGCGTCTACGTCCCCCTCCACTACCAGCGCTGGCGGCACTGGCCGGTCGTCCTCTTCCTCCATGGCAGCGGCGAGCGGGGGGACGACAACCTGCAGCAGACCAAGGTGGGGATCGGACCGTCGCTCGAGAAGTACCGCGAGCGCTACCGCTGCCTCGTCGTCCTCCCCCAGGCCCGCGCCGGCAAGGACTGGGACGGCGCCATGGAGCGCCAGGCCCTGGCCGCGCTCGACCAGACGGTGCTGCAATTCCACGGCGACCCGCGGCGGGTCTACGTCACCGGGGTCTCCCTGGGCGGCTCGGGAGCCTGGTACATGGCCGCCCGCTACCCGCACCGTTTCGCGGCGGTGGTGCCGATCGCCGCCGAGGTCGTGCCGACCGGCGGCGACCAGGCTCCCGCCGATCTGAGGAAGCTCCTCGACGGGCCGGACCCCTACCTCTCGCTCGCCCGGTCGCTCGGACCCGCCCCGGTCTGGGCCTTCCACGGCGCCGACGACGACCAGGTCCCCGTCGCCGAGTCGCGGCGGATGGTGACGGCGCTCAAAGCGGTCAAGCATCCCGTCCGCTACACCGAGTACCCCGAGATGGGCCACGACGCCTGGGACGCCGCCTACGCCGACCCCAGTCTCGTGCAGTGGCTGTTCGCCCAGCGGCTCCGGTGAGGAGGAGCGGCCGGAGGGCTTCAATCCTTCGGCTTCGCCGCCCCGGCTGTCGTCTATTTCCGAGTGGTGCAATTTTTGCTCAGCTCCTCGACGAGATTGGCGAGGCCGGATGTCAGGTCGGCTGAAGGTACCGCAGCACCCCCTCTCCAGATAGGTTGATCCTCAGCCTTCCGCCAGTCCACCAGAGACCGGGCCCGGAACGGCTCCGGGCGCCGTCGCCTACGAGGAGTGCTTGCCATGTCCGACGGTCGCGTCCGCTCAGGTTCCGACACCGCCCCTGCCTCACCTGCCAACCCCCGTCCGGGCCTCAGCCGCCGCACCTTCATCGGCAGCGCGGGCACGGCGGCGGCGCTCGCCGCTCTCGGCGTGCCCCCGTGGCTGACCAAGCCGGCCGCCGCGCAGAGTCCGCCATCGGCCGGCCCGCAGACCTATATCGGCAAACAGTCCATGAACCCTCCGGCCTGGCCGAACACCGCACCCGCCTGGTCGCACACCGCCATCACCCCCTTGACCCCGTCCGGCGGCTTCTCGCCGGTCCGGCTGACCACCAACAACGGCACCTTCAGCACGCCCTATCCGGGTTTCACCGAGGCGGTGGCGGTGGGGGACCCTCTCACCTACAAGATCAGGGTGGCGCCCGGCGCCACTCCGGGCGGCGTGCGGGTCAACTATCTCGCGTCCGGGGCGACGACGTCGGTGGCCTACTGCGTCGACCTCACGGCCGCCAACCCGGTGTGGAACAACATCGCCGCCGGCACCACCCTGGTCAGCAGCAGCAAGCTCGCGGATGGTACGACCGAGGCGGTGTTCCGCACCACCGTCCAGGACACGACCTTGAAAATCGGGCTCTCCACCGCCACCGACAGCGAGGGCAAGCAGGTGGACCTCTGGGGCCTCCAGGTAGTGCGGGGCGATCAGGACGCCCCCTGGCAGCCGGTCGGCAGCACCACGGTCCTCAACAGCGTGGACCTGGATTTCGTCGCCGGCAGCTACCTGGGCGGATCGCTCGTCGATTTGAGCCTGGTCGGCGCGGCCTCCGACGAGCTGAACGACGACGGGAACACCACCCATTTCAACGCCAACGTGGTGCGCCGCACCGACCTGGGGGTCTGGGTGCACGGCGAGAGCACGGTCTACATCGGCGCGAGCTCGGAGTCCCCCGGCTCCTGGACCCCCAACCCGAACGCCGGCTGGGCAGGGATCGTGGTGACCGGCTCGGCCCGCGACAACGACGCTTACAGCCCGAACCCGGTCATCCTGCAGAACGACAACGGCGCCGGCTGGTTGACCCCCGGCCTGGCGCCCGACGTCCCGATCCGGACCGGCGACGCGCTCACGGTCAAGTTCCGGGTCAAGCCGAAAACCGCGCCGGGCGCGCGGATCTGGATCGAGCAGACGGGCGGCGGCGAGCAGTGGTCCAGCAGCGATCTTGCGAGCGCCAACCCGCGGTGGGTCTCGAACGTCAACTACACGCAGTACAGCCCCTATTCGACGCTCCTGGGCTCCACCCAGGACCCGGTGACCGGCTGGGTCGAGGTGACGATCCGGTTCATCGTGGTGAGCCCCGACATCACCTTCCATTTGACGACGCTGGGCGACGTCGCGAGCGGCCAGATCGTGATCGGCGGCTTCCAGGTGGTGCGCGGCTACTCCGACCGGCCCTGGGTCGCGACCGCCACCTCTCCCGTCTCGGTCGCCGCCGACGATCTCGGGGTGGTTGCCGGCAGCGGGCTCGACAGCCTCCTCCACGGTGCGCAGGGCTGGTGCGGCCTGGAGCTCCAGGCGCTCGCGCACAGCACGGTCGGTACCGCCGGCTGGCAGGGCTCCACCCCGGGGACGCTGCTCCGGGTGGGCACCCAGGACGTGCTCAAGCCCAAGGGGCCGACCGGCTTCCAGACGCTCTCGGGCGAGGGCGCACTGGGCCTGTCGGGCTGGCGCGGGATCGTCCGCATCGCGATCGCCTGGGACGCCGCCGGCTGGAGCGTGTTCGCCAACGGCTCCAAGCTCTCGGCGGGCGGAGCGGGCGTCTTCAGCCCTGCCGGTACGGTCAAGCTCCTGGCGGGCATCACAGGCCGGCTGCGCCGGATCAGCGCCGATGCGAGCCGCTTGGCCGACGCCGACCTGCAAGCCTGGACGCAGCTCCAGAACAAGACTTTCACCCGGCCGAAGAACGCCCTGGTGCCCGGCACGGTGACCCCGACCTACCAGGACGACTACGACGGGGCCTTGACCGACAGCCTGCGCTACCAGTCCACCCGCAACTTCCCCTACGCCAGCCCGCAGGCGATGGCGCAGAGCTACGACAGCGGCGGTCCGAATGCGAGGTGGATCCCGCGCGCCCATTTCTACACCGACGATCCCACCGGGATGGGGCGGAACCACGCGATCAACGGCGAGCCGGAGTACTACGTCGATCCCCGGGAGCCCGGTAACTGGACCGGCTCCCACGTCGTCCAGGGCTCCTGCCTGGAGCTGCACCTGCGGCTCACCTCGCAGCTCACGGCGAGCGAGCAGGCCAAGATCCCGATCAACCCGGCGACCGGCCAGCGCTTCAAGTACGTGTCCGGCTTGATGACCACCTACGGCTTTTTCCAGCAGACGTTCGGGGTGTTCAGCTCGCGCGACCAGATGCCGGCCTTCAAGGGCAGCTGGCCAGCCTGGTGGCTGTACTCCACGACCGGCAACCAGACCGAGCTCGACATCGAGGAGTACTACGGCCAGGACAGGAACACCTCGACGGACACGATGCACGATCCGACGACCACGCCGCAGACCCACGACGGCTCGACCTACTACGCGGGCTACGACCTCGCCGCGGACTTCCACGACCGCACCTGCGTCTGGACCTCCGCCACGTTCGATAAGTACCTGGACGGCGAGCGGGTGGGCCACCATGTCCCGACCGCCGCGGTGAACGGCAGCTCGATGTTCCTGCTCTACAATTTCGCGTTGTACCCACAACAGGTGGACCCCTCGACAGACACGGCGCTCGCCAATAATCCCAACCCGGCGATCCGCATCGACCGCACCACGGTCCTGCAGTTCGCCTGATCGGGAGCGTCCCAACCCCCGGCGCACTCTCCAGTGGGGACCCGAGAGCGCCAAGAGGCCCGCCAGGAGACGGCGCACCCGCTCGCGCCGTCTCCTGGTGCGGCCTCTGCAACTCCACCCGCACGTGGAGGCTCGCCCGGTAAGCCCGGCGCCGGCCCCCCGCTGCTACAATACCCGCCCATGAGCCCCCAGCCCGTGCCCTTCCCCCACGCGGCGACCGCCGGCGGGACCGCCGGCCCCGACCCCGCTCCTGCCGAACAGGAAGGCACCGAGGTCACCGAGGTCGAGGTCAGCGTCCTCATTCCGGTGCTCGACGAGGCGGAGACGGTCCTGACGCTCTCGGCGCAGGTGGCCGGGGTGCTCGACCGGCTGGGGAAGAGCTTCGAGATCATCTTCATCGACGACGGCTCGCACGACGGCACGCCCGCCAGGGTACGCGAGGCCCACGAGCGGGACCCGCGGGTCAAGCTCGTCCGGCTGCGGCGAAACTTCGGCAAGGCCGCCGCCCTCTCGGCCGGCTTCGACCAGTCGCGGGGCCGCATCCTCCTCACCCTGGACGGCGACCTCCAGGACGATCCCGAGGAGATCCCGCGCTTCCTCGACACCCTCGAGTCGCAGGGGCTCGACCTCGTCTCCGGCTGGAAGCGGACGCGCCGCGACCCGGCCGGTAAAAGGCTCCCCTCGCGCCTCTTCAACTGGGTGACCCGGCGGCTCGCCCAGGTCGACCTCCACGACTTCAACTGCGGCTTCAAGGCCTACCGCCGCGAGGTCCTGGCGGAGATCGCGGTCTACGGCGAGCTCCACCGCTACATCCCGGTCCTCGCCAGCCGGCGCGGCTTCGCGGTGGGGGAGATCGAGGTCAACCACCGGCCGCGGCTCCACGGGGTCAGCAAGTACGGCTGGGACCGCCTCTACAAGGGGCTTCTGGATCTCATCACGGTGCTCTTCATCACCCGCTACACCCGCCGGCCGCTCCACCTCTTCGGCTCCGTGGGCCTCCTCTTCCTCGCCCTCGGCTTCGGGATCAACAGCTACCTCGCGATCCTCTGGGCGACCCACCGGGCCTACCTCTCGAACCGCCCCCTGCTCCTCCTCGGAGTCCTCCTGATGCTCCTCGGCATCCAGGTGCTGACGACCGGCCTGATCGGCGAGATGATCACCTTCAAGAACTTTCGCCGGCGCGACAGCTACTCGGTCAAAGAGCGGGTCGAGTGACGGCCGATCCCCCCGCCAGCCTCGATCTCCTCTTCCTCACCCAGACCTACCCCCGCTTCGAGGAGGACACCGCGGGTCCGTTCATCCGCGACCTGGCCCGGGCGCTCGTCCGCGCCGGCGACCGGGTGACCGTCCTCCTGCCGCGCGGCGAGGGGCTGGCGCTCGAAGGCGTCGGCGCGGATGGGATCGAGGTCGTCCCCTTCCCCTACGCCCTCCCGGCCTGGGAGGTCCTCGGCTACGGCCGGACCCTGGCGGCCGACGAGCGGGTGCGGGGAAGGGCGGCGCTCGTCGCCCCGCTCTACGCCCTGGCGGCGCGGCGGGCCGTGGGGCGGCTCCTGGCCCGGCGGCGCTTCGACCTCGTCCATGCCCACTTCCTGGTTCCGAACGGGGTCGCCGTGGCGCCCCGGAGAAGAGGAGTCCTGGGGCGCGACCGCCCTCGCGGTCGGCCTCCATGGCAGCGACGTGTTCCTGGCCGAGAAGCCCGGGGTCCGGGCGCTCGCCCGCTTCGCCCTCGGCCGCACCGCCCTCCTGACCGGCTGCTCAGAAGAGCTCGTCTCCCGGGTCTGCGCCCTCGGCTTTCCCGCCGAGCGGTCGCGAGTCATCCCCTACGGGGTGGACGTCCAGGCGTTCACCCCGCGCTCTTCTGGGCCTTTGGGATCCCCGCAGGCGACGCGGGGCGCCTGGCGCGAGCGGCTCGGCATCCCGGCCACCGCGCCGCTTCTCCTCGGGGTGGGGAGGATGGCGACCAAGAAGGGCTTTCACGTCCTGATCGAGGCCCTGCCGCGGCTCTTCGCGGCCCGGCCCGACGCCCATCTCGTCCTGGCCGGGGGCGGCGACCGGCTGGCCGAGCTCCAGGCCGCCGCGGCGGCCTGGTCGGAGCGGGTCCACTTTCCCGGCCCGGTCCTCCGCGACACCCTGCCGGATCTCTACCGTGCCGCCGACCTCTTCGTCCTCCCGGCGGTCCACGACGCCAAGGGGAACGTCGACGGCCTGCCGAACGTCATCCTGGAAGCGATGGCGAGCGGTCTCCCCGTCGTCGCCTCCGGGATCTCGGGAATCCCCTTGGCGGTCGAGCCGGAGCGGACCGGTCTCCTCGTCCCCGAGGGGGATGCGGACGCCCTCGGCACCGCCCTCCTCCGCCTCCTCGCCGACCCGGATCTGGCGCGCGCGATGGGGGAGCGGGGGCGCCAGAAGGCCGAGGCGGAGCTCACCTGGGACGCCGTTGCGGGGCGCTACCGGGAGGGGTATCTGGCTGCTCTGGGCCGGAGGACCGGCTGAGCTTCGTCCTGGAAGCGCGCGCCCTGCTTTTCTGGCGGTCCTGGTGACGAACGCCCTGAAGCGGGCGCCAAATTTCTAAAGGAGCCTGGTGAGGCCTTCGACCTCAAGCCGACCCGCCTGTGTCCCCGGGCGCCGTCGTCCTCGCCGGCTTTGCCCGATTCGGGCTGGATACGCCCATCTGGATTGGATAGACCTTATTCTGGCTGGATACGCTCTATCTGGATTGGATAGACCTTATTCTGGCTGGGTACGCGCTATCTGGCTTGGGCACGCCTTATTCGGGCTGGATCTGGCTTATTCAGTCTGGATACGCCTTATCTGGCTCGGATCTGCTCTATCCAGTCTGGATACGCCTTATCTGGGCCAGAGAAGGCCTATCTGAACCGGATACGCCTTCTCCAGCTTGAAGTGTCCTCCCTAGGTGACAGCCGAGGGTCCCCACCTCCTGGGAGGGGTGCAGGTAGGGATAGTGACACGGAGCCAGTGTCCACGTATTCTATGTGCAGAATTTTCTAACTTCGATAGAGGAGGATACATGAAGAAGATCGCCGCCGCCTTCGGAATGCTGCTCGCCTTCGCCCCCGGCGCCTTCGCCACGGAGCAGGCCGCTCGGATCACCCAGCCTGCCGTCTCGCCGGCCTCCGCCGCGGTGTCGCCTACCGGTACGCCCGCTTGGCTCCCAGCGTCGACCTTCTGCTCCGGCAACTGCAACGTCTATTGCGGCTCGGGCGCGGTCGACAGGTACTACGAGCCCGACGCCGCCTGCTGCAGCCGTGACTCCTGTAAAGACGGCTCCCTCTTCCTCTACGCCGACTGGCTACCGCCCGCCGGCTGCTGGGGCGGAGGCGAGTGCGCACCCCTATAGGCGAGGAGCGGCACGCCCCCAGGGCTCTCTGTAGTATTTGCTTCGAGCTGTTCACAAGGCGGGAGTGGAGGAAATCTTGGAGAGCCCCGCCGTTCGGCTGGCACTGGTGCGGACCTTGGAGCGGTACCGCCTGGAAGCATCGTAGAAGCACCACACCTGCCGTAGAAGCACTAGGGGCCGGTTCCCGAGAAGAGGACCGGCTCCTTTTTGTTACTGGTCCCCCCCTGTCTACTCTCGGGGTAAGATAGGATCTTGCGGAAACTACTGAGGCGGTTGGAGCGACGCGCAAGCCCGGCCCGCTACACCGATGACAAGAAGGGTGGGGGTATCCCAAATGAAGAAGACCGTTTTTATCTCTTCAACCTACACAGATTTGAAGGAACACCGCCGCGCGGTCTGGGAAGTTCTTGAAGGCTTTAAAGTTGCAGTCCGGGGGATGGAGAATTTTGGCGCTAGAACAGAGGCGCCCTTAGTGACATGCTTGGCTGAGGTTGAGCAAAGCGACGTATATGTTGGCATCATAGCCTTCCGGCTAGGTTCGGTTGATAAGGCATCAAACAAATCTTTTACGCAGCTCGAATACGAACGAGCCTGTGAACTTGGCAAGGAAATTCTGGTCTACTTCGCGGACGAGCAAGAGGCGTGCTTCCGATACGCCGATATCGACGTTGACCCACAGAGTTGCGCACGGCTTACTGAGTTCAAAAAAAACTTGAGGGAACGCCACACGTTTGATAAATTTTCGACGCCGGAAGATTTGGCGGAGAAGCTAAAGACCGTTTTTGCAAAGCACTTCGCTCCTGTTGTCGAAAAGACCGGGACTCCAGAGTCTGCTTTCGAACCAACCCTCGCGCTCGTGCGGCGCTTCAGGCTCCTACCCAACACTGTGATAGGCCGCGAGATCAGGGTGGAAATCGTGCCCCGGCCGGTTGTGTTTCCAGCTTCGCGGGCGCTTTGCCAAGCATTCAATTGGGAATACGGTCGTACAATCGGTGTCTACATGCGAATCCAGAAACCAATAGCCAAAGATATGGCTGGCTTCAAAGATATTTATGCTACTGGGCTAAGCGCTGACAAGTTCCTGCCCTTGGTGGAAGCTAGAAAGCCTATCGATATCTATGCACGACTCCAATTCACGCCCGACGATGTGCGCAACGTGCCGGGCCAATTCTTCGAGGAGAGTGGATTTTATGAAGAAGAACCGCCCGAACCAGAAGAGCCAAATTCTTATTATATAGCCCCAGAAGGTAAGGCTACGCTTTTGTTCTCGAAGACGGTTCTTTAGGTGCCTCGCGTCAGGCCTGCCCGGAATAGGTGCCACCCAAACAGACATTGGGAACTTGCGTTTGGCAGAGCGTCTAGCCCGCGCTGCTCGGGGGTAGAATTGAAGCTGCAAAGGAGAACTGCATGCAAATATCGCAACATCTAGGTAGGGCGACCAACCCGGACGGTGCTCACCTTCTGAGCGTTATGCGACACTGGAATGGCTAGTGGCTAGCGCAGAAGACCTCTATCGCATCCGCGTCGTTCGCCAGGACTTGGAGTTCTTGCGGGACAAATGGGACAACTCTATCGACGAGCCCTCGCTACGCAGGAGCAGCAATGTCTTGCGCGGTCTCCTGGTCGACGGCAACCTCGGCCGCGCGTGGCGGGCATTGGGGCTTGAGAGACAACCGATCATTCTGGCTCCCGATCTCGATTCAATGCTCACCGGCATCGAACCACAGAGGGTCGAGTTTGCTCCAACAGGTGCCACCCTCTCCGCGGATTCACCGAGGAGACCAGACAGGGCGTGGTCGTGGCGAGGCTCTCGGAGCCTGAATCGCGCATCATTTTCTTTGCGAGAGGAGGTTTGAACCAGCTTCGAACAAGCCCTGCCATGCCGTTTTCCCTCTCGAAATCTCGCTGGCGGCACCCTGAGACGGACCTTTCCCTATCTCCTCGAATTTCCGAGGAAAGGCTTAATGAAAGCGATCAGGCTGTGGCGCCCTTACCCGCTCACCCACGGTGAAGCGGGAGGAAAACTTCCCACGGGGAAAAGGACCTCGGACTCGCCGGCTCGGAGCCTCGCGGCAGCATCTCGAAAGGCCGCCACGAAGTGCTTGTAGGCCTCGTAGAGCTCTCGCCGAATCCTGCGGCTCGCCGCGTGGAACAGCGGCGCCGGAGACTTCTTCAGCTTTTCCGGTGCCTCATGAAGACCTTGCCGCTGGATCGCTTCTGGACCTTTGACCGGTAGCTCGGTGAGCTGACGCCTCAAGGCGGCCTGACTCTCGATGTCGTCGACGATCTCCTCGACACGGTGCTGGTATTCGTCGCTCGAAAGGTGCGCCCAGCAGGGGAGCGGCTCGAGATGGACCGTGTAGGGCGTTGCGTGGCTCAGGCGCTCGAAGGCATGACCCCGGCGCCGGTCGGCGTGCTCCCGAGTGCGGTCGAACCAATAGCCTTCAAGAGGTTCTTCCTCCAGGAGAGCGCGAACCGCGGAGACCCCGGGCCAGTCCCTCAGGCGCTCGACCAATCCTTCCTTACAGCCGTGCGCCAGGACGTAGCGGAGTCTCTCAGATTGTGCGGCCTCCTCTTCGCTGATCGGGATGGCCTGGTAGCGCCGGCCCCAGAACTTTTCGCTCCACGTTTGGCCAGCAGCACCAGACCCGCCGTGCCAAGCAAGGAGATGTTGAGCGACTCGGCGCAGCGGCGGGCCTCCATGTCGTCGAGCAGGGCGAGCGCTCCTGGCCGGTCCTTTGCCAAGGCGAGCACGGACGACTCGCCCCTGCCGAGGTCCCAGCGCTCGATCGCATCTGGAATTGGCGGTGACGGCACAATCTTGAGGAAGGCCGCCCTCTCGACCGAACGGACGGTCGAATCCTGGCTACCCTTCGCGTGAATTTCCTCGAAGACCGGAACGGGCATGACGAGGGGTCGCTTCAGGGAGAGCAGAAGGTCGAGGTGGCCGGAGCGTGAGAGCAGGATGAGCGGTGAAGCATCGAGCACTGCTTCGGCTTCAGGCATGCTCCAGGTCTCGCTCCAGGGCCTCGAGGTCGATCTGCGCTACCTCGATCTTGCGGGCCGCCAGGGCATCGATGAAGTCTGCTCGCGGCACTCCGGCGATCTCAGCCCCCCTCCCCTGGGAGATCAGGCCTTGGCGATACCAGTCGATGGCCGCCGCGAGCCTCACCTCTCTCTCCAACTCGCGGGGTGACCGCCGCAAGGTGGCGAAAATCTCTTCGGGAAGGTCGATCGTCAATACGGCCATATTGCCTCCTCTCGGACTCCGAGTCGGACGCTCCCACTCTAGCAGAGCCGGCTCCGCCGAATCCGCCATGCTCAGCTCGCGAGCCCTCGTCCCTCGGTTCTGCTTTCGCTGCGGTCGCTTTGCGACAACATCCAGGAACTTCGCTGCAAGTCCCCAGACTTGAAGGCAGAGTAAGGGGATAACGTCTTCAAGACCGCGCCGGCGTTCCAGAGGCCCGGGACTGAGACTCAAGGTCCGGGGACGGAGACACGAAGTCGCCGGACCTCGACTCGTGGTCCCGGGACTTCGAGTCGTCGTCCCGCCATCACGGTTGGCATGCAGGAGTTGAGACCGCAATACCGGGACTCTGTCTTCAAGTCCAGGGACTGCGAACCAGAGGCGCGGTACGGAGACTCAGAGTCCCGCCACAACGATCCTCGATCCGGGGACTCCGTTCCGTGGTCGGGGGACGGCGCTTCAAAGTCCCGGGATTCTGCTTTCGAGTCCCGGTCCCACGACACAGAGTCGCGGCCCGTAGACCCGTGGTCCCGGTCCCGCGGTCGAAATCCCTGCCTGCAGACCAGAGTCCCGGGACCGAGTCACAAAGTCCCGCGACCTTGTCTTCAAGTCCCGGTCCCAAGACCCACAATGGCGGCGCCCAAAGCATTGTCTGGGGACTTTGTGACTCCGTCCCGGGACTTCGTTTCTCTGGCTGGGGATTCTGTGCCTCGGTGACGAACGCGGCAACCGGGTGAAGAGCGCGTCGGCATCGACACGATCCTGGGGTCGCACGGTCTTCGGGCTGACGTACGAAGCTCCCGGGCCGGGGGCTGGATAACCCCCCATTCCACGCCCCGATCCAGCCCCGGACGGCCTCTCCGGTATAATCCCGCGCTGGAGAACCGGAGGCGCAGAATGACAGAAGGAGCAGATCTCTCGCGCGAGCGGGGCCGGCGGCCGCCGGCCTTGAGGTACGGGCTCGCGGCGGGGCTCGCCCTCGCCGCCGTTCTCCTCTTCGGCGGGGTGGCGACGGCCGGCGATCTGGCGGCGGTCAAGGCGCGGGGCAAGCTCGTCCTTCTCTGTCACCCGGTGCAGGACAGCCCCTTCGTGGCGGTCAACCTGGACATCATGCGGGAGCGCGGGCTGAAGCTCGACGAGCTGCGCAAGCCCGAGGAGTTCACCGGGGCCGAGGTCGAGCTGGCGAAGGGCTTCGCCCGGCGTCTGGGGGTCCAGCTCGAAGTCCATGTCATCGTCGAGGGCTACGATGCCCTGCTCCCGGCCCTCGTCGGCCACGCGGGGGACCTGGCGGCGAGCGAGCTCACGATCACCCCGAAGCGGCTTTTGAGCGTGGACTTCTCGACCCCCTACGTCTCGGACTGGCTGGCGGTCGTCGCCCGCCGGGATAGCAAGATCGCCTCCCTGGCCGATCTCTCGGCGAGCAAAGGGGCGGTGATCGATGGTTCGAGCCATCTGGAGTTCCTCCGCGCGGCGGCCCCGGAGGCGAAGGTGACCCTCACGAGCTTCGACCTCGAAAGCCTGGAGGCCGTCGAGCATGGGGAGGCGGACTACACCCTGATCGACACCAGCGTCCCGGTGGGGGAGAGCCTCGACGCCATGCATCCCGGCGTCAAGGTGGCCTTCCGGCTGCGGGAGTTCGGGGACGCCATCGCGGTCCGCAAGGGGAGCGACCTCCTGAAGCCCCTGGACGACTATTTGGCCAGCCTCAAGAAGTCCGGCGAGCTGAAGCGGATCCTGGTCCGGAACGGGGTTCAGGTCGAGAAGAAGAGCGTCCCGGCGCGGAAGCCCTGAAGCGCGGTCCTCGCGCCGGGCTTCACTCGTCGAGCTCCAAACGCAGCGAAAGCTCGCCGCCCCCGCTCCGCCACCCGGCGGGTCGGCCGCCTTTCCTTCGCGGGCGGACCCGATTTAGCCTGCCGGCCACACCCTAGAGAGAAGCATGCCGGAACGGCGGCTCGAATCGTATGAGTGTCGCAGAAATCGAATCGCTGGAAGCGGAGAGGGCCTTCGCGGAGGAGCTCCCGCTCTCCTATGGGCAGCGCGCCCTCTGGTTCCTGGAGCGTCTGGCGCCGGGCAACCCGGCCTATGTCATCGCCGGGGCGGGACGGCTGCGCGGGAGAGTCGAGCCGGCGGCGCTATGGCGGGCCGCGGCGGCGCTCTCGGCCCGCCATCCGGCCCTGCGGACGACTTTTAACGACGGCGCGGACGGCCCGGTCCAGCGGGTGGGCGAGGCGCCGCGGGTCGATTTCGTCGAGGCGGACGGCCGGGCGCTCGCCGAGCCCGAGCTGCTCCGGCAGCTCTCCGACGCCGCCTTCGCCCCCTTCGACTTCGAGCGCGGTCCCCTCTGGCGGCTGGTCCTCGTCCGGCTCGACGGCGGCGGGTACGCTCTGGCGCTCTCCATCCATCACATCGTCGCCGACTTCTGGTCGCTCGCCATCCTGGTGCGCGAGCTGGGGGCCCTCTACGGACGGGAGATGGGGCTCGCCCTGGAGCCGCCGCTGCCGCTGCCGGCGGTCGGGTTCGCCGCGGTGGTCGAGAGGGAGGCCGAGCGGCTGGCGGGAGCGGAGGGCGAGCGTCTCCGGGAGTACTGGCACTCGGCGCTCGCCGGGGTGCCCCTGGTGCTGGATCTGCCGGTGGACCGGCCGCGGCCGCGGGTGCAGGGGTACCGGGGGGCCTGGCGCCCTTTCCGCCTGCCGGCAGAGACGGTCGACCGGCTGCGGCGGCTGTCCCGCCGGCAGGGGGCGACCCTCTACATGGCGCTCCTCGCCGGCTTCGAGGCCCTGCTCGGCCGCTACACCGGCCAGGAGCGATTGATCGTCGGCTGCCCGACGACGGGCCGCAACGCGCCTGAGCTGGCGGGCCTCGTGGGGTATCTGGTCAACCTGGTGGCGATCGCCGCCGACCTCGCCGGCGATCCGGACGGGCTCGCGCTTCTGGAGCGCACCCGGGCCGCGGCTACGGCGGCCTTCGCCCACCAGGGCTATCCATTCGCCCTCCTTGCCGAGCGGTTGGAGCCCCAGCGCGATCCGGGCCGGGCACCGGTGATCCAGGCGCTCTTCGTGCTGCAGAAGGGGCGGCGCTCGGGGGAGCAGGCGATCGCCGCCCTGGCGGTGGGGAAGGCCGGGGTGCGGGTGGCGATGGGGCCGCTCGAATTCGAGTCGCTGGCCCTGCCGGACCCGGGGGCGCAGCTCGACCTCTCGGTGATGCTGGCGGAGAGCGGCGGCGAGCTGGCGGGCCGGCTGCAGTACGACCGGGAGCTCTTCGAGGCGGCGACGATCGATCGCCTGGGCGGTCACCTGGCGGCGCTGCTCTCGGCGCTGGCGGCGGAGCCCGGGCTGCGGCTTTCCGCGCTGCCGCTCCTTTCTGCCGGAGAACGGGCGCAGCTCCTCGCGGAGGGGAACGACACGGCCGTGGCTCGCCCGGCGGGCCCGCTCGTCCACGAGCGGTTCGTGGCCTGGGCGCGGCTCCGGCCGGAGGCGCTGGCGCTCGCCTCGCCGGCCGGCCGGCTCCGCTATGGCGAGCTCGCCGCCGCGGCCGGCCGGCTGGCCCGGCGGCTCCGCGGGCTTGGCGTCGGGGCCGAGGTGCGGGTCGCGGTCTGCGCCGGGCTCACCCTCGAACGGGTCGTGGGCCTCCTCGCGGTCCTCGCTGCGGGCGGCGCCTACGTGCCGCTCGATCCCGACTCTCCCCCCGAGCGCCTGGCGTTTCTGCTCGAAGACTGCGGGGCCGCGGTGCTCCTCGCCGAGCGGCGGCTGGCCGGGCGGCTGCCGGCGACCTCCCTGCCGGTGCTCTATCTGGACGAGGCGCTGGACGAAGCGCTGGACGAGAAGGCTGCGGGTACGGAGCCGGCGGGAGAGCTCCCCGCGGCGCGGTCGGTCCTGCCGGAGGACCTCGCCTACATCATCTATACCTCGGGCTCGACGGGCGTCCCCAAGGGGGTCGCGGTGCCGCACTCGGGTCTCCTCAACCTCGTCCTCTGGCACCAGGAACGCTACGGGGTGACGCCGGCGGACCGGGCGACCCAGATCGCCAGCCCGGCGTTCGACGCCTCGGTCTGGGAGCTCTGGCCCTATCTCGCCGCCGGGGCGAGCGTCCACATTCCGGACCCGGAGACCCGGCTCTCGCCGCGGGGGCTGGTCGACTGGTGGGAGGAGGAGGGGATCACCTTCAGCTTCTTGCCCACTCCGCTCGCCGAAAGCGTGCTTGCCGAAAGCGGGCTGGCGGAGGGGGGGATGCCAGAGATGCCAGGGATGGCAGAGGGGCGCCCGGGGCTCCGCCTGCGCGGTCTCCTCTGCGGCGGCGACCGGCTCCACCGCGCGCCGCAGCCGGGGCTGCCGTTCCCCCTGCTCAATCACTACGGCCCGTCGGAGTCCAGCGTCGTCACCACCTCGGCGCCGGTGCCGCCGATACCGGCGGCGACTCCGGGTTTGCCGGCCATCGGCCGGCCGATCGACAACACCTGGACTCTCGTCCTCGACGCCTGGGGAGCCCTGGCCCCCCTGGGGATCGAGGGGGAGCTGGCGATCGGCGGGGCGGGTCTCGCGCGCGGCTACCTGGACCGGCCGGAGCTGACCGCGGAGCGCTTCGTTCCCGACCCCTGGAGCGGCGATTCCGGGGCGCGCCTCTACCTTACGGGGGACCGGGTGCGTCGCCTCGTGGACGGCAACCTCGACTTCCTGGGCCGTGCCGACCACCAGGTCAAGGTGCGGGGTTTCCGGATCGAGCTGGGGGAGATCGAAGCGGTCCTGGCGAGCGCCCCGGGCGTCTCGGAAGCGGCGGTCCTGGTACGCGAGGACCGGCCGGGCGACCGCCGGCTCGTCGCCTATGTCGTGCTGGCGCCGGAAGCCGGGGAGAGCGCGGAGCGGACCGCCGCTCTTCGCCGTCTGGGCGAGGCTCTGGAGCGCCGCCTGCCGGCCTACATGGTCCCCCACGACTTCGTCGTCCTCGCCGCCCTGCCGCTCTCGACGAACGGCAAGGTGGACCGGCGGGCGCTGGCGAGCCGGCCTCCGGAGACGGTGCTGGGCGACGGCGAGTCGATGGCGCCCCGGACTCCCCTGGAGGCCCGGCTGGCGGCGATCTGGGCCGGGGTGCTGGGGCGGGAGCGGGTGGGCGTCCTGGACAACTTCTTCGCCCTCGGCGGCCACTCGCTCCTCGCCACCCGGCTGGTCTCCTGGGTGCGGCAGGATCTCGGGGTCGAGCTGCCGCTCCGGGCGGTCTTCGAGGCGCCGACGGTGGCCGCGCTCGCCGTTCGGATTGCGGCTGCCGGGAGGGGGCCGGCGGCAGCCGCGCCGGCCCTGGCGCCGCTCCCGCTGGAACTCCGGGGGGGAGCGGGGAAGCCGGGCTGCCGCTCTCCTTCGCCCAGGAGCGGCTCTGGTTTCTCGATCAGCTGCAACCGGGGGACGCCTCCTACAACATCGCCGGGGCGGCGCGCCTCACGGGCCGGCTGTCGAGCGCGGCGATCGCGGCGATGAGCGCCGCCTTCTCGGCGGTGGTCGAGCGCCATGCGGCGCTCCGCACCCGCTTCCGGAGCGGCGACGAGGGCCCGGTGCAGGTGGTCGTGCCGGCGGTCCGGCAGCTCTTGCCGCGGGTCGACCTCGCCGGGCTGCCGGCAGCTCCGCGGGCAGTCGCGGTCCGGCGCCTGGCCGCCGAGGAGGCGGCCCGGCCCTTCGACCTCGCGGCAGGTCCCCTCGTGCGGGTCTGCCTGATTCGGCTGGCGACGGGTGCGGCGGCGGGTCCCGCGGCGGGAGACGAGGAGCACGTCCTCCTCCTCACGTTGCACCACATCGTCGCCGACGGCTGGTCGCTGGAGGTCTTCCTCCAGGATTTCTCCGCGCTCTACGGGGCGCTCCTCGCCGGCCACCCGGCAGCGCTGCCGCCGCTGCCGATCCAGTACGCGGACTTCGCCGTCTGGCAGCGGGCCTGGCTCGCCGGGGCGGAGCTCGAAGGCCAGCTCGCCTGGTGGCGGCAGCACCTGGCCGGGGCACCCGCCCTCCTGGCCCTGCCGACCGACCGGCCGCGGCCGGCGGTGCAGAGCTTCCGGGGCGGCCGAGTGCCGGTGGCGTTCCCGCCCGGGCTCGGCGAGCGGCTGACGGCGTTCGGCCGCGAGTCCCAGGGGACCCTCTTCATGGTTCTCCTCGCCGGCTTCGCGGCCCTCCTGGGGAGAGTTGCGGGCGCGGAAGATCTGGTGGTGGGGGCGCCGGTCGCCAACCGGCAGCGGAGCGAGGTGGAGGGGCTGATCGGGTTCTTCGTCAACACCCTGGCGCTCCGCACCGACCTCTCCGGCGAGCCGCCGTTCGCCGAGCTCCTGGAGCGGGTGCGGACGGTGACCCTGGGGGCGTACGCGCACCAGGACGTGCCGTTCGAGAAGCTGGTCGCCGAGCTGTCGCCCGAGCGCAGCCTCGGTCACTCGCCGCTCTTCCAGGTGGTCCTGGCGCTCCAGAACGTACCGCTCGCTCCGCTCGCCCTCCCGGGCCTCGCCCTGGAGCGGCTGCCGGCGGCGGAGGGAACGGCGAAGTTCGACCTCACCCTGAGCCTCGGCGAGGCGGGCGCCGGGGAAGCCGGCGCCCTGGAGTACAACCGGGCCCTCTTCGACCGCGCCACGGCAGAGCGCCTGGCGGCCGCTTTCGTGCGCCTGCTGGAGGGTGCCGTGGGGAGCCCGCGGACGCGGCTCGGCGCGCTGCCGCTCCTCTCCGCCGGGGAGCGGGCGCAGCTCGTGGCGGAGTGGAACGACACCGCCGTGGCCCGCCCGGCGGGCCCGCTCGTCCACGAGCGGTTCGCGGCCTTGGCGCGGCTCCGGCCCGAGGCGCTGGCGCTCGCCTCGCCGGTTGGCCGGCTTAGCTATGGCGAACTCGCCGCAGCGGCCGGCCGGCTGGCCCGGCGGCTCCGTGGGCTCGGCGGGATCGGGGTTGGCCCCGAGGTGCGGGTCGCGGTCTGCGCCGGGCTGACGCTCGAACGGGTGGTGGGCCTCCTCGCGGTCCTCGCGGTGGGCAGCGCCTACGTGCCGCTCGATCCCGATTCTCCCCCTGAGCGTCTGGCATTTCTGCTCGCCGACAGCGGGGCCGCGGTGCTCCTCGCCGAGCGGCGGCTCGCCGGGCGGCTGCCGGCGACCTCTTTGCCGGTGCTCTATCTGGACGAGGACGCTTCGGAGTCGGAGCCGAGAGGAAAGCTCCCCGCGGCGCGCCCGGTCCAGCCGGAGGACCTCGCCTACATCATCTACACCTCGGGCTCGACGGGCGTCCCCAAGGGGGTCTCGGTGCCGCACTCGGGGCTCCTCAACCTCGTCCTCTGGCATCAGGAGCGCTACGGGGTGACCCCGGACGACCGGGCGACCCAGATCGCCAGCCCGGCCTTCGACGCCTCGGTCTGGGAGCTCTGGCCCTATCTCGCGGCGGGGGCGAGCGTCCACCTGCCGGACCCGGAGACCCGGCTCTCGCCGCGGGGGCTGGTCGACTGGTGGGAGCGGGAGGGGATCACCTTCAGCTTCCTACCCACTCCGCTTGCCGAAAGCGTGCTGGCGGAGGGTGGGTTGGCAGGGATGCCAGGGATGACAGGGATGGCAGAGGGGCGCCCGGGGCTCCGCCTGCGCGGTCTCCTCTGCGGCGGCGACCGGCTCCACCGCGCGCCGCAGCCGGGGCTGCCGTTCCCCCTGCTCAATCACTACGGCCCGTCGGAGTCCAGCGTCGTCACCACGTCGGCGGCCGTTTCGGCGGCGACCGCGGGCTTGCCGCCCATCGGCCGGCCGATCGCCAATACCCGGGCTCTCGTCCTCGACGCCTGGGGAGCCCTGGCACCCCTGGGGGTGGAGGGGGAGCTGGCGATCGGCGGTGCGGGTCTCGCGCGCGGCTATCTCGACCGGCCGGAGCTGACCGCGGAGCGCTTCGTTCCCGACCCCTGGAGCGGCGCTTCCGGGGCGCGCCTCTACCTTACGGGGGACCGGGTGCGCCGGCTCGCGGACGGCAGCCTCGACTTCCTGGGCCGTGTCGACCACCAGGTCAAGGTGCGGGGTTTCCGGATCGAGCTGGGGGAGATCGAAGCGGTGCTGGCGAGCGCCCCGGGCGTCTCGGAAGCGGCGGTCCTGGTGCGCGAGGACCGGCCGGGCGACCGCCGGCTCGTCGCCTATGTCGTGCTGGCGGAGGAAGCCGGGGAGAGCGCGGAGCGGACCGCCGCTCTCCGCCGCCTGGGCGAGGCTCTGGAGCGTCGGCTGCCGGCCTACATGGTCCCTCACGATTTCGTCGTCTTGGACGCCCTGCCGCTCTCGGCGAACGGCAAGGTGGACCGGCGGGCGCTGGCGAGCCGGCCCCCGGAGGCGGAGACGGCCGCCGCGGAGTCGATCGCGCCCCGCACTCCCCTAGAGGCAAGGCTGGCGGCGATCTGGGCCGGGGTGCTGGGACGGGAGCGGGTGGGGGTCCTGGACGACTTCTTCGCCCTCGGCGGCCACTCGCTTCTCGCCACCCGGCTGGTGTCGCGAGTGCGGGAGGCGCTGGGAGTGGAGCTGCCGCTCCGGGCGCTGTTCGAGGCGCCGACCGTGGCGGCGCTCGCCGCCCGGATCGGGCAGGAGAGCCAGGCCGGTTCGACGGCGCCCCTGGTTCCCCGGCCCCGGACGGGCGAGTTGCCGCTCTCCTTTGCCCAGGAGCGGCTCTGGTTTCTCGATCGGCTCCAACCGGGGAGCGCCGCCTACAACATTGCCGGTGGGGTACGCCTCGCCGGCCGGCTCTCGGTCGCCGCCCTCGCCGCGGCCCTCGCCGCTATCGTCGAGCGCCACGAGGCGCTGCGCACCACCTTCCGGGCGGGGACGGGCGGTCCGGTCCAGGCGATCGCACCGGCTGCCGCGGCGGCCCTGCCCCTGCCGCTCGTCGATCTCGCCGGGCTCTCGAGCTCGGAGCCGAGCCGCCTGGCGAGCGAGGAAGCGGCGCGGCCTTTCGATCTCGCCAGCGGTCCGCTGCTCCGGGCCACCCTGCTGCGGCTCGCCGCCGGGGAGCATGTTCTCCTCCTCACTCTCCACCACATCGTCTTCGACGGTTGGTCCCTGGGGGTCTTCGTCGGCGAGCTGACGGCTCTCTACACGGCCGCTCTCGCGGGCCGGTCGTCGCCGCTCTCCCCGCTGGCGATCCAGTACCCGGACTTCGCCGTCTGGCAGCGCAGCTGGCTTACCGGGGCGGAGCTCGAACGCCAGCTCGGCTGGTGGCGGCAGCGCCTCACCGGGGCTCCGGCGACCCTCGACCTGGCGACGGACCGGCCCCGCCCGCCGGTGCTCTCGGCGCGGGGCGGGGCGGTGCCGATCGTTCTGCCGGAGGCGACCAGCGCCGGGCTCGCCGGGCTCGCCCGCGCCGCCGAGGCGACGCTCTTCATGGCTCTCCTCGCCGGTTTCACCGCCCTCCTGGCGCGCTACACGAGCCAGGAGGATCTCCTGGTGGGCTCGCCGATCGCCAACCGCACCCGCCGCGAGGTGGAAGGGCTGATCGGCCTCTTCGTGAACACTCTCGTTCTGCGCGGCGAGTTGGGCGGCCGCCCCCGGTTCTGCGATCTCGTCGTCCGGGCGAGGGAGATGGCCCTCGGGGCCTACGCCCACCAGGACCTCCCCTTCGAGCGCCTGGTCGAGGAGCTGCAGCCGGTACGGGATCTCTCCCGTTCGCCGCTCTTCCAGGTCCTCCTCGTCCTGCAGAATAACCCGGCGCGGCCATTGGAGCTGCCCGGCCTCACCCTGGAGGCTGCCGAGGTCGATCCCGGGACGGCCAAGCTCGATCTCCAGCTCACCCTCGCCGAGACCGCCGGAAGGCTGACCGGAGCCCTCTCCTACGCCGCCGATCTCTTCGATCCGTCGACGGCGGAGCGGATGGCAGGCCACCTGGCGATCCTCCTCGCCGGGGCGGTGGCCGATCCCGGCCGGACGCTCGCCGAACTGCCCCTCCTGGCGCCCGCCGAGCGGGCCCAGCTCGCCGCCTGGAACGCCACGGCGGCCGGCTATCCCGAGGCCGGCCGGACCCTGCCCGAGCTCTTCGCCCGCCAGGTGGCGGCGACCCCCGACGCGGTCGCCGCGGTCTTTGCCGGCGAGGCCCTCACCTATGCCGCGCTCGCCGCCCGGGCGAGCGCCCTCGCCGCCCGGCTCAACCGTCTCGGCGTCGGGCCCGAGACGGTCGTCGGGCTCTGCGCCGAGCGCTCGCTGGAGATGATCGTCGCCCTCCTGGCGATCGTCGAGGCGGGGGGCGCCTACCTGCCGCTCGACCCCTCCTACCCGGCCGAACGCCTGGGCTTCCTCCTCGCCGACGCCGAGGTGCCGGTGATCCTCGCCGAGGAGCGGCTCCTCGATCGCCTCCCGGCCCACACCGCCCGCCTCGTCCTCCTCGGTTTCGGGGGCGCCGCGCAGCCAGTCGTCCAGCCTCGGATTCAGGCGCTGCCGGACGGCCTGGCCTACGTCATCTTCACCTCCGGCTCGACCGGCCGGCCCAAGGGGGTGATGAACTCCCACCGGGGGATCGTCAACCGCCTCCTCTGGATGCAGGAGCGCTACGCCCTGACCCCCGCCGACCGGGTGCTGCAGAAGACCCCCTACAGCTTCGACGTCTCGGTCTGGGAGTTTTTCTGGCCCCTGCTGACCGGCGCGCGGCTGGTCTTCGCCCTCCCCGGGGGGCACCAGGACAGCGCCTACCTGGCGCGGACGATCGCCACGGAGGGGATCACCGTCACCCACTTCGTCCCCTCGATGCTCGCCGCCTTCCTGGCCGAGCCGGACGTCGAGCGCTGCGTCTCCCTCACCCGGGTCCTGGCGAGCGGGGAGGCGCTGCCGCCCGAGCTCGCCCGGCAGTTCTTCGCCCGCTCGGGCGCCGAGCTGCACAACCTCTACGGGCCGACCGAGGCGGCGGTCGACGTCACCTGGTGGAAGTGCGAGCGGGAGCCCGCGGGGCCGGGGATGCCGATCGGGCGGCCGGTCGCCAACACTCAGATCCATCTGCTCGACCCGGACGGCAACCCGGTGCCGGTGGGGGTGCCGGGCGAGCTCGCGATCGGCGGGGTGCAGGTGGCGCGCGGCTACCTGGGCCGGCCGGAGCTGACCGCCGAGCGCTTCGTGCCGGACCCCTTGGGCGCCGCTCCCGGTGGGCGGCTCTACCGGACGGGCGACCTGGCGCGCCGGCGGATTGGCGGGGAGGTCGAGTACCTGGGCCGGCTCGACCACCAGGTGAAGCTCCGCGGTCTGCGCATCGAGCTGGGGGAGATCGAGTCGGGGCTCGCCGCCCATCCGGGCGTTCTGGCGGCGGCCGTCGTCGTGCGGGAGGCCCGGCCGGGAGACACGCGGCTCTTGGCCTACGTGGCGGGGCGGGGGGGGAGGCGCCGTCCCCGGCCGCCCTCCGCGCCCACCTCGGGGAGCGGCTGCCGGAGTACATGGTTCCGGCGCACTACGTCTTCCTCACCGCCCTGCCGCTCACTTCCAGCGGCAAGGTGGACCGCCGGGCTCTCCCGGCTCCGCCGGAGTCGGCCTGGACGGGCGAACGGCGGGAGGCGGACCGCGGGCCGGAAGCGCCGCGCACGCCGCTCGAAGAGCTCGTCGCCTCGGCCTGGGCCGAGGTCCTGGGGCTCGCCGACGGCCAGCCGATCGGCAGGGAGGAGAGCTTCTTCGATCTCGGCGGGCATTCGCTCCTCGCCACCCAGGTGATCTCGCGGCTCCGCGAGAGCTGCGGGGTCGAGCTGCCGCTCCGCCGTCTCTTCGAGCGCCCGACCGTGGCCGGCCTCGCCGCCGCCGTCGAGGCGGCGCGGGCGACGGGCGGCGCCCTGTCGCCGGCCCCCCTGGTGCCGATCGTCCCCCTCTCCAAGGTAGAGCGGGAGGGCGACCTGCCCCTCTCCTTCGCCCAGGAGCGGCTCTGGCTCCTCGATCAGCTGGAGCCCGGGGGCTTCGCCTACAACCTGCCCGCCGCCGTCCGCCTGAGCGGTCTCCTGGACCGCGCCGCTCTCGCGTCCCTCGCCGCCGGCCTGGGCGAGATCGTCCGCCGTCACGAGGCGCTCCGCACCCGTTTCGTCTGGCACGGCGGCCGGCCGGTGCAGGCGGTTCTGCGGGTGGAGTCGGCCGAGCTTTTCCCGCTGCCCCTGGTGGACCTCTCGGGGCTACCCGAGAACCGCCGCGCCGGGCTGGTGTCCACCCTGGCCCGGGAGGACGCGCGGCTGCCCTTCGATCTCGGCCGGGGAGCGCTCTTCCGGGCCACCCTGCTGGGGGTGTCACCTGACGGCGACGAGCATGTGCTCCTCCTCGCCATGCACCACATCGTCTCCGATGGCTGGTCGCTGGGCGTTCTCCTGGGCGAGCTGGGGGCGCTCTACAGTGCCGCCCGGGAAGGGCGGCCCTCGCCTCTCCCGGAGCTGCCGATCCAGGGGGTGGACTTCGCCGTCTGGCAGCGTGCGCGGCTCGCCGGCGGAACGCTCGAGCGCGAGCTCGCCTGGTGGCGGGAGCGCCTCGCCGGGGCGCCGACGGTGCTCGAGCTGCCGGCCGACCGGCCGCGGCCGCAGGTCCAGCGCTTCCTCGGCGGGCACCACCCGTTCGCCCTGCCGGCGCCGCTCGCCGCCGAGGTGCGGACCTGGAGCCGGCAGAGCGGGGCGACCCTCTTCATGACCCTCCTCGCCGCTTTCCAGGCGCTCCTGTCGCGCTACACCGGCCAGCTCGACCTGCTGGTGGGCTCGCCGGTCGCCGGTCGCACCCACCGCGAGCTCGAAGGGCTGATCGGCTTCTTCGTCAATACTCTGGTCCTTCGGCTCGACCTCTCCGGCCGGCCGGGGTTCCGGACGCTCGTGGAACGGGCCCGCGAAACCGCCCTCGGCGCCTACGATCATCAGGAGCTGCCGTTCGAAAAGCTGGTCGAGTCCCTGCGGCCGGAGCGGCACCTCTCCCGGGCGCCCTTCTTCCAGGTCCTCTTCGCCCTCCAGAACGCCCCGCTCGGGAAGCTCCAGCTCCCTGGCCTCGAGCTCTCACCGCTGGCGGTCGAGAGCGGGATCGCCAAGTTCGACCTCACGCTCGCGATGCGGGAGACCGCGGGCGGTCTGGCCGGGGTCGTCGAGTACGACGGCGACCTCTTCGAGGCGGTCACGGCGGCCCGCCTCGCCCACCACTTCGGCAACCTCCTCGCCGCGGGCTTGGCCGCCCCGGAGCTCCCGCTCTCCGAGCTGCCGCTCCTCGCCGCCGCCGAGAGCCAGCAGCTCCGGCAGGAGTGGAACGATCCGACCGTCGACTACCCCCGGCAGGGGCTGGTGCCCGAGCGGGTGGCCGCGGCCGTGGAGCGGGCGCCCGACGCGGTGGCGCTCCTGTCGCTGGGGGAGCGGGTGAGCTACGGCGAGCTCGCGGCGCGGGCCGGCCGGATCGCCCGTCATCTGCGGGGGCTCGGGGTGGGGCCGGAGAGCCGGGTGGGGATCGCGGTCGAGCGCTCGCCGCTCCTGGTGGCGGCGCTCCTCGGCATCTGGGAGGCCGGCGGTGCCTACCTGCCGCTCGATCCGTCGCTCCCCGAAGAAAGGCTCGCCTTCATGCTCGCCGATGCCGGGGTCGAGCTGGTGCTCGTCGACGGCCGCACGGCGGGGATCGCCGAAGCGCTTTCCGCCGCCGGGGTGCCGGTGCTCGCGGTCGAGGCACTCTGGGCCGCCGAGCCGGCCAGGCTGGCCGGCCCGGCCGGCCCGGCAGAGCCGGTGCCCCCGCCGAGGCCGCTCTTCCCCGGTCAGGCGGCCTACGTGATCTACACCTCGGGCTCGACGGGGAGACCGAAGGGGGTGACGGTCGACCACGCCGCTCTCGGCAACCGCATGCGCTTCGTCGAGGCCGCCGAGATCGCGCCGGGCGACTCGTTCCTGCACAAGACGACCCTCCTTTTCGACGCATCGATCGGCGAGATCTGGAGCCCTCTGGTCGCCGGTGCCGCGACGCTCCTCGCCGCCCCCGGGGAGGAGCGCGATCCGGCCCGGCTGGTCGAGCTGATCGAGCTCTGTGGGGCGACGCTCGCCTCGTTCACCCCCAGCCTGCTCCGCGCCCTCCTCCTCGAACGCTCGCTCTTGCGCTGCCGCAGCCTGCGGGTGGTGCTGACCGGCGGCGAGGTGGTGACCCCCGAGCTCGCGGCGCTCTTCCACGGCCAGTCCGCGGCCGACCTCTACAACCGCTACGGCCCCACCGAGGCGACGATCTCGGTGACCTCCTGGCGCTCGGTGCGCGGCGAGCTGGTCCGGACGCTCCCCATCGGGCGGCCGATCGCGCGGACCGAGGTCTACATCCTGGACCCCGACGGCGCGCTCCTGCCCGCTGGGGTCCCCGGCGAGCTCTGCCTCGGCGGTCCCGGCCTGGCCCGGGGTTACCACGACCGTCCGGACCTGACGGCGGAGCGGTTCGTGCCCCACCCCTGGCCGGCCGGACCGGGGGGGGCGGGCGAGCGGCTCTACCGCACCGGCGACCTGGCGCGCTGCCGCGCCGACGGAGCGGTGGAGTTCGTGGGCCGGCTCGACGGTCAGGTCAAGATCCGTGGCTTCCGGGTGGAGCTGGGGGAGATCGAGGCGGCGCTCCTCGAACATCCGGCGGTCGACCGGGCGGTGGTGATCGCTCGCGCCGATCCCACGACCGGCAGCGAGCGGTTGGTCGCCTATGCCGTTCTGCGGGGTGGGCCGGTGGCGGCGACCTGGCCGGAGCTCGCCCTGCACCTGGCGCGGACGCTCCCGGCGCACATGGTGCCGGCGGCCTGGGTGGGGCTCCCCGAGCTGCCGCTCTCGCCGACCGGCAAGGTCGATCGCCGGGCGCTCCCCGAACCGGAGATAGAGACCGGGCCGGTGGGGGAACGGCCGGCGCCCGACGGCCCGATGGAAGAGCTGGTGGCGGGGATCTGGTCCGATCTCCTCGGCCTGCCCCAGCTGGGCCGGGACGACAGCTTCTTCGACCTCGGCGGCCACTCCTTACTGGCGACCCAGGTGGTCTCCCGGGTTCGCGAAGCGCTCCGGGTGGAGATTCCGCTCCGCCGGCTGTTCGAGGCGCCGACCGTGGCCGGCTTCGCCGCCGCGATCGAGGCGGCTGGGCGGGCTCCGGCAGCGGAGGCAGCGGAGACAGCGGGGACTGAAATCCGCCCCCTGCCGGGGCCGCGCAGTGCCTTTCCCCTCTCTTTCGCTCAGGAGCGGCTCTGGTTTTTGGACCAGCTCCAACCCGGGAGCGCGCTCTACAACCTCCCCGGGGCGGTGCGCTTTTGCGGCCGCCTCGATCCGGCGCTCCTCCGCGCCGCCCTGACCGCGCTCGTCGAGCGCCACGAGGCGCTCCGCACCACTTTCCCGGCGAATGTCGGGAGTGGAGGGAGAGACGGGGGATCGGCGCAGCGGATCGGCCCGCCGTTCGCGCCCGCGCTGCCGGTGATCGACCTGCGGGGGCTTGCGGATCGGGTCCAGGAAGCCGCGGTTCGCCGCCTCGCCGTCGAGGAGGCGCGCCGGCCCTTCGACCTCGCCGCCGGGCCGCTCCTCCGGACCACCCTGGTCCGGCTCGGGGAGGAGGATTGCGTCGCCCTCTTCACTCTCCATCACATCGTCTCCGACGGTTGGTCGATGGGCGTTTTCGTGCGCGAGCTCGCCGCCGCCTATGGCGCCCTCGGCGCGGGCGAGCCGGTGCCCCTGCCGCCGCTCCCCGTTCAATACGCCGACTTCTCGGTCTGGCAACGGGAGCGGCTGTCGGGGCCGGTTCTAGACCGGCAGATCGCCTGGTGGAAGGAGCGCCTGGCCGGAGCCCCGGTCGGTCTCGAGCTGCCCGCCGACCGGCCCCGGCCGCCGCTCCCGAGCTATCGCGGCGGCCAGGTCCCCTTCGAGCTTCCGGCCGGGCTGTGGGCGGCTCTCGGGCGGCTCGGCCGGCGGCAGACGGCGACCCCGTTCATGGTCCTCCTCGCCACCTTCGAGACCCTGTTGGCGCGGATCACGGGGCAGCTCGATCTGCTGGTGGGAACGCCGGTCGCCAACCGCACCTATCGAGAGATCGAAGGGCTGATCGGCTTCTTCGTCAACACCCTGGTCCTCCGCGGCGAGCTCGCCGGGCAGCCGCGTTTCCTCGACCTGGTGGCGGCGGCCCGGGAGATGACCCTCGGGGCCTACGCGCACCAGGATCTGCCTTTCGAGCGGCTGGTCGAGGAGCTCCAGCCGGCACGCGACCTCTCGCGCTCGCCGCTCGTCCAGGTGACGCTCGTGCTGCAGAATCTCCCGGCGGCCCCGCGGTCTTTGCCGGGTCTCGGGTTGGAGCCGTTCGCGATGGCGGGAGCGGTCGCCAATTTCGACCTCCAGCTCATTTTCCAGGAAGTCGGCGGGGGCGCCGCAGGGGCTGGGGGGGGGATGCTGGGCACCTTCGTCTACGCCGCCGACCTCTTCGACCGGACGACGGCGCTCCGCTGGGCCGGACAGTTCTCGGCTCTCCTCGAAGCGGTGGTGGCGACGGTGGCGGCGGTGGCCGGCGCGGAACGCCGGTTGACCGACCTGCCCCTCCTCGCGGCCGCCGAGCGGCACCAGCTCCTCGCCGAGTGGAACGACACCGCACCCGCCGACCGGCGGTCGCCGCCACCGCACGTGCTGACGGCCTTCGCCATGCAGGCCGGGCGGACTCCCGACCGGGTCGCCCTCGTTTCGGGCGGTTCGGGCATTTCCGATCTTTCGGGCCCGGAGCTCGTGACCTACGCCGAGCTCGACCGCCGCTCCACCACTCTCGCCCGCCGTCTCCTCCAGGCGGGAGTCCGGCCGGAGGCCCCGGTGGGGGTCTGCCTGCCGCGTTGCGCCGACCTCGTGGCGGCGCTCCTCGCCGTCTGGAAGGCGGGCGGTGCCTACCTGCCGCTCGATCCCGCCTATCCGCGCGAGCGGCTGGCGCTCCTCCTCGCCGACTCGGGAGCGGCTACTGTATTGACCCTGGACCGGCTCACGGCGAGCCTGCCCGGCGATGGCGTCCGCCTGCTGCGGGTCGACGAGATCGTCTCCTCTGGAGACGAGGGGCCGGACCTCCCCCCGGTGTCCGGTCCGGAGCGCCTCGCCTACTTGATCTACACCTCGGGCTCGACCGGCCGACCCAAGGGGGTGCTGGTCGAGCACGGGAATCTGGCGCACCTCCTCGCCGCGGCGCGAATCGAGCTCGGCTTCGGTGGCGAGTGTGGCGAGGAGGCGATGCCCTGCGTCGCCCCCTTCTCCTTCGACATCTTCTTCTTCGAGCTGCTCTCCCCCCTGCTCGCCGGCGGCACCGTTCTCCTCGTGCCGCTCGCCCCGACCCTCGACGTCGAAGCGCTGGTCGAACAGCTGCCGCGGATGACTCGGCTCCATGCCGTGCCGGCCCTGATTCGCCAGATCGTCGAGCGGGTGCTGGTCTCCGGCCTGGCCTGCCCGGGACTGCGAACGGCGTTCGTGGGGGGCGACGCGGTCCCCGTAGAGCTCCTGATCGACCTGCGGCGGGCCTTTCCGCGGGCCGAGCTGCGGGTGCTCTACGGGCCGACCGAGGGGACCATCGTCGCTTCCAGCTGGCGGGTGGCCCCGGGGGAGCGGCCGGAGCGTTCGCTCCTCGGCCGGCCGCTCCCCGGCACCACCCTGGTGCCGCGCGACCTCTGGGGGAACCCGGTGCCGGTCGGGGTCGCCGGGGAGATCTGGCTCGGCGGTGCCGGAGTGGCGCGGGGCTACCTCCATCGCGAGGAGCTGACAGCGACCGCCTTCCCCACCCAGGCGGGCGAGCGCTACTACCGGACGGGGGACCTCGCCCGCCGGCTCCCCGACGGCACCCTGGAGTTCCTCGGCCGGGGCGACGGGCAGGTCAAGATCCGCGGTTTCCGCATCGAGCTGGGGGAGGTCGAGGCCGCCCTCGGCCAGCACCCGGGGGTGCGCGAGGTGGTTGTGCTGGCCCGGGAGGATCGGCCCGGAGACCGCCGGCTCGTCGCCTATGTGGTCGGCACCGGCGATCCACCGCCGGCCGTGGCGGCGCTCCGCGCCTTCCTCAAGGACCGCCTGCCGGAGTACATGACCCCCGCCGCCTTCCTCTTCCTCGCCGCGCTCCCCTTGAGCGCCCATGGCAAGGTGGATCGCCGCGCCCTGCCGGCACCGGAGCAGGTCCCGGAAGAGCCTGGCCACGCCGGCGCGCCCCGCACGCCCTGGGAGGAGATCCTCGCCGGGATCTTCGCCGAGGTCCTGGGGGTCACGGCGGTCGGGGTGGAGGAGGACTTCTTCGCCCTCGGCGGCCACTCGCTCCTCGCCACCCGGGTGGTCTCCCGGGTCCGCCAGGCCCTGGCGGTCGAGCTGCCGGTGCGCGCCCTCTTCGACGCGCCGACCGTGGCGGAGCTGGCCCGGCTCGCCGAGCGGGCGCGGGCCTCGGCAGCGGGCACCGGAGCGGCCCTGGCGCCGCCCCTCGTAAAGCGGGAACGGCACGGCGCCCCGCCGCTGTCGTTCGGCCAGGAGCGGCTCTGGTTTTTGGAGCAGCTCGAACCCGGCGGCGTCGCCTACCTGATGCCGCTCGCCGTGCGCTTCAGCGGCCGGCTCGATCCGGCGGCCCTCGCCGGGAGCCTCTCCCGGCTCGTCGAGCGGCACGAGTCTCTGCGCACCACCTTCGCCCCGGCCGCGAGCGGCGGCGGGGAAATGCGGCCGGTCCAGATCATCGGCCCGGCGCGCCCGGTCGAGCTGCCGCGGCTCGACCTCACTGCGCTCCCCCCGGCCGAACGGGAGGCCGAGCTCCGCCGCCTGGCCCGGGAAGAGGCGCGGCGGCCGCTCGACCTGCGCACCGGGCCGCTCCTCCGGACCGCCCTTGCGGCGCTCGGGGCGGACGAGCACGTCGCCCTCTTCACTCTCCACCACATCGCGAGCGACGGCTGGTCGATGGACGTCTTCGTCCGCGAGCTCGCCGCCGGCTACGGCGCTCTCGTCACCGGCGGGCACCCGGCCCTGCCGCCGCTCCCGCTCCAGTACGCGGACTACGCGATCTGGCAGCGCGAGTGGCTGTCTGGAGAGGTGCTGGCGGGGGAGATCGCCTGGTGGCAGGCGCGGCTCGCCGGCGCCCCGGGCCTCCTCGAGCTGCCCACCGACCGGCCGCGGCCGGCGGTCCAGCGGTACCGCGCGAGCGAGCTGCCCTTCCTTCTGCCGGCCGAGCTGTCCGCGGCCCTCGAAGGGCAGGCGCGCCGGCAGGGGGCGACCCCGTTCATGCTGCTCCTCGCCGCTCTCGCGACCCTCCTCGGGCGCTGGTCGGGGCAGGAGGAGGTGGTCGTCGGCTCGCCGATCGCCAACCGCAACCGTGCCGAGACCGAAAACCTCATCGGTCTCTTCATCAACACCCTCGCTCTCCGCGCCAGCCTGGCGGGCGACCCCACACCGGGCGCCCTGGTGGCCCGTCTCCGCGAGGTGACCCTCGCTGCCTACGGCCACCAGGATCTGCCGTTCGAGAAGCTGGTCGAGGCGCTCCAGCCGGAGCGCAGCCTCGCCCATGCGCCGGTCTTCCAGGTTCTCCTTGTGCTGCAGAACGGGCCGCGCCAGATGCAGAGCCTGCCCGGCCTCCGGCTGGAGACCCTCGCGGTGGCTCCAGAGGTGACGAAGTTCGACCTGACCCTCGCTCTCCGCGCCACCCCCGAGGGGCTCGCCGGGGTCTGGGAGTACGACCGGGACCTCTTCGACGCTCCCACGGTGGCGCGCCTGGCTGGCGGCTTCGAATGCCTGCTCGCCGGCATCGCCGATATCGCCGCTATCGCCGGCAGCGCCGAAGCCACCGAAGCCCCGCTCTCGGAGGTGACTCTGCTCTCGGCGGCGGAGCGGCAGGAGCTTCTGGAGTGGAGCTCCGGGGGACCGATCGAGCTGTCCGACCTCTGTCTCCACGAGCTCTTCCTGGCCCAGGCGGAGCGGACGCCGGAGGCCGCTGCGCTCCTCTGCGGCGACCTCCGCCTGACCTACGGGGAGCTCGCGGCCCGGGTGAGGCAGCTCGCCGGGAATCTCGCCGCTCTCGGGGTGGGACCGGAGGTGCGGGTGGGGGTCTGCCTGGCGCGCACGGCGGCGTTGCCGGTGGCGCTCCTCGCCGTGCTCGCCGCGGGCGGCGCCTACGTGCCGCTCGATCCGGCGTACCCGCAAGAGCGGCTGCGGCTGATGCTCGAAGACTCCGCGGCAGCGCTCCTCTTAACGGCAGCGGATCTCGTCCAACGCCTGCCGGAGGCGGGCTGCCCGCGGCTCCTCCTCACCTCCTCGGGCCTGCCGGTGGACGCTCTGCCTACGGCCCCGCCCCTCCCGGCGCTCCCGGGGAGCCTCGCCTACCTCATCTACACCTCGGGTTCCACGGGGAAGCCCAAGGGGGTCGCGATCGAGCACCGGAGCGCCGTGGCCCTGGCACTCTGGGCGCGGCAGGCGTTCTCCGCCGCCGAGCTGTCCGGTGTGCTGTTCGCCACCTCGGTCTCTTTCGACCTCTCGGTCTTCGAGCTCTTCGTGCCGCTCGCCTGGGGCGGCCGGGTGATCCTGGCGGAGAACGCTCTCGCCCTGCCGGCGCTCGCCGCGGCGGGGGAGGTCACCCTGGTGAACACGGTGCCCTCGGCCCTGACCGAGCTGGTGCGGCAGCGCGCCCTCCCCCCGTCGGTGCGCACGGTCAACCTCGCCGGCGAGCCGCTGCCGCGGCCCCTGGTCGACGCTCTCTATGCCCTCGGTACGGTCGCCCGGGTGTGGAATCTCTACGGCCCCTCGGAGGACACGACCTATTCGACCGCCGCCCTTCAGGAGCCCGCCGGGGATCGGCCGCCGGGGATCGGCCGCCCCTTGGCCGGCACTCGGGCGCACGTCCTCGATCGCGCGGGACGGCCGGTGCCGGTGGGGGTCGCCGGGGAGCTCCTCCTGGGCGGCGCCGGCCTCGCTCGCGGCTATCTCGGCCGGCCGGAGCTGACCTCCGAGCGTTTCGTGCCCGACCCGTTCACCGTGGGCGAGCGGCTCTACAGGACGGGCGACCTGGTGCGCCTCCTCCCCGGCGGCGAGCTCCACTTCCTCGGGCGGCTCGACCACCAGGTGAAAATCCGCGGTTTCCGCATCGAGCTGGGGGAGATCGAAGCCCTCCTCGGCCGGCATCCGGCGGTGCGTGAGGCCGTGGTGCTGGCGCGCGAGGACCGTCCCGGCGACCGCCGCCTCGTTGCCTATGTGGTCTTCGCCGCCGACTCTGGAGGAGTGACGGCGGGGGAGGAGCTGCGCCCGTTTCTCGCCGAGCGACTGCCCGAGTACATGGTCCCGGCGGTCTTCGTGGCCCTCCCCGCTCTGCCCCTCTCGCCCAACGGCAAAGTGGACCGGCGCGCCCTGCCGGCCCCGGAATGGCGCGCCGAGTCGGTCTTCGCGCCGCCCGAGGGGGCGGTCGAGGCGGTGCTCGCCGGCATGTGGGAGGAGGTGCTCGGGGTCCCACGGGTGGGTCGGCACGACGGCTTCTTCCGGCTCGGCGGCCACTCGCTGCTCGGCATGGAGCTGGTCTCGCGGGTGCGTGGCACGTTCAAGGTGGAGCTGCCCCTGCGGCGTCTGTTCGAGACCCCGACCGTCGCCGCCCTGGCGGCGGCGATCGTCGAGGGGGAGGCGACGGCCGGGCAGAGCGAGAAGATCGCCCGCGTGCTCCTCCGCCTGCGCCAGATGTCGCCGGGAGAGCGCCGCGAGAGACTTTCCTAGGATCGCGCCGCCCGCACCTGGTATTGGCTTCGGTGGCTTCGGTGGCTTGGGTTTGATTCCGAGGACGGGCGACTGGCTGCGCGAAGCGCCCGAAGGAGACCGCCCGCAGGATCAAACCCAAGCCAGTGCCCCGGCGCCCGAGCCGCTCCCCTCCCATGGTACGCTTTCGACCCTATGCAGAGGAGGCCCTTCGGGATGGCGGGGATGCGCGGAAGGATCAGGGGGACGGGCATGGCAGTCCCGGATCGGGTTTTGACCAACGCCGATCTCGAGAAGATGGTCGACACCAAGGACGAGTGGATCCTCACCCGCACGGGGATCCGGGAGCGGCGGATCGCGAGTCCCGAGGAGTCGCTCTCGACCTTCGCGATCCCCGCCGCCCGCGCCGCCCTGGAGATGGCGGGGATCGACGGCTCGGAGGTCGACCTCGTGCTCTGTGCCACGGTCACCCCCGATACCCCCTTTCCCGCCACCGCCAACCTGATCCAGGACCGGATCGGCGCCACCCGCGCCGGCTCGTTCGACCTCTCGGCCGGCTGCACAGGCTTCGTCTACGCCCTGGCGGTCGCCGAGCAGTTCATCGAGAGCGGCATGGCCCGCACGGTGCTCGTCGTCGGCGGCGAGATCCTCTCGAAGATCACCGACTGGAGCGACCGCGCCACCTGTGTCCTCTTCGGGGACGGCGCCGGGGCCGTCCTGCTTCAGGCGACCGCGGAGGAGGACCGCGGCGTCCTCGGCTCGGCCATGCACAGCGACGGCTCGCTCGGCGAGCTCATCTTCATGCCCGGCGGCGGGAGCCGGAACCCGCCGTCGCGCCTCCTCTACGAGAGCGGCCTCGCCTTCCTTAAGATGCGGGGCAACGAGACCTTCAAGATCGCCGTCCGCTCGCTCGCCGAGGTCAGCCAGGAGGTGCTGGCGCTCGCCGGGCTCTCGCAGAGCGAGGTCGACTGGTTCATCCCTCACCAGGCGAACCGGCGGATCATCGAAGCGGTGGGGAAGCGGCTGGAGATCCCGGAGGGCAGGACCTACGTCAACATCGAGCGCTATGGGAACACCTCGTCCGGCTCGATCCCCATCGCCCTCGACGAGCTCAACCGGGCGGGGAAGATCGGCGAGGGCGACGTGGTCCTGATGTCGGCTTTCGGCGCCGGCCTCACCTGGGGCGCGGCCGTCCTCCGCTGGTAGGACGTCTGGAGAGGAATGGGATGAACCTGAACGAAGCGCAGGCGGTGGTGACCGGGGCGGCCCGTGGGCTCGGGCGCTACTTCGCTCTCGCCCTCGTCCGCGAGGGAGCGCGAGTGGTGGCCGGCGACGTCAACGCCGCCGGTCTGCGGAGCCTCAAGGCCGAGGCGGAGTCGCTGCCGGGGTCGCTCACGGTCTCTCCTTTGGACATCGCGAACGAGGCCGCGGTCGGAACTTTCATGGAGCTCGCGGCCCGCGAGCTCCCGGGCTTGAACGTCCTCGTCAACAACGCCGGCGTGCTCCGCGACGGCGTGCTCGTCACCCGCGAGGAGGGAGCCGTCCGCAAGCTGCCGCTCCTCCAGTGGAGCAAGGTCCTGGATGTCAATCTCACCGGGCAGTTCCTGATGGCCCGGGAAGCCGCGGCGAGGATGATCGAGAGCGGGACCCGCGGGGTGATCGTCAACATCTCGTCGCTCGCCCGCTCCGGTAACGTCGGGCAGTCGAACTACTCCGCCTCCAAGGCGGGGCTCGACGCCTGCACCCGCACCTGGGGCCTGGAGCTCGCCCAGCACGGAATCCGGGTGGGCGGCGTGGCCCCCGGGGTGATCGACACCCCGATCCTCGAAGGCATCTCCGGCCCGGCTTTGGACGAGCTCCTCCAGGCCATCCCCCTCGGCCGGATGGGCACCTCCGACGAGATCTGGCAGGCGGTCCGCTTCATCCTCGGCTGCGAGTTCTTCACCGGCCGCACGATCGAGGTCGACGGCGGCGCCAGCATGGGCTGAAGCCCGGGTCACGTCAAAGTCGCCAGTGCCTGAGAGCGGTCGGGCGGGCGCCACCCCGAAGGGGTGCAGGCCTGTAGCCTGGGGCGAAAGCCCCAGGTTGGCGATCCCATAGAAAACACAGAGCCCCGAAGGGGCGACGGTGATTCGCGTACCGTCGCCCCTTCGGGGCTGGAATCTTAATGAGCCTGTTTTCCTGGGGCTCGCGCCCCAGGCTACAAACCTTTGCCCCTTCGGGGCAGTCCTCCCGCGAGATCTTGCGTCTGCCCGAGATTCGAGACGCGACTTTGACGAGACCCTGGGGCTGAGAGCGCCTGTACTTTCGCCGCATCTGCCGGTTGTGGTAGCCTACTGCGCCGCCTTTCGAACGCGCCCGCTCTTTGTTTTCCGGACTTTGCGCTTTCCGAGACCGGCCTTTTCCTGGGAGTTTTGCCGATGACTGCACGTCTGAGCCGCAAGGACATGAAGCGCGACGAATTCGCGAACGCCATGGAGCGTTCGGTCGAGTACGCCGAAGCCCATACCCGCATGATTCTGTATGCCATCGGCGCTGTCGTGGTCCTCGCCGCCCTGGTCTTCGGCATCCGTGCCATCTTCGCCCAGAAAGCCGCCGCGGCGAGCGCCGAGCTCGGCTACGCGCTCAAGGTCTATGAGGCGCCCATCGCCGCGACCGGCGCCAAGCCCCAGGACAAGGAGCAGCCGAGCTTCCCGGACGAGGCGGCGCGGCGGGAGCGCGCCAGGCAGCTCTTCGAGGGGGTCCGCACCCACCACAGCTCGACCGCCTCCGCCGACATCGCCGGCCTCTACCTCGCCCAGATCGCCGCCAGCACGGGGAAGCTCGACGAGGCCGGCAAGCTGTGGAGCGAGTTCATCGACAGTCACAAGGACAGCGCGCCGGCCGCCGAGGCCCGCCTGAACCTCTACGACCTCGAGCGCCGGCAGGGCAAGGCCGAGGAGCTCGTACGCCAGTTGAACCCCATGGTCGACGACTCCTCCTCCCCCCTGCCCAAGGACGTCGTGCTCTACCAGCTCGGATTGACCTACGACAAGCTGCAGCGCAAGCAGGAGGCGATCTCTGCCTACCAGAAGATCGTCGACGAGTTCCCGCAATCCGGCTACCGCCAGGAGGCGCAGCAGAAGCTCGCGGCGCTCGATCCCAGCCGTGCCGCGATCAATGCCATGGGCGCCATGGGCGGGGGTCCGGGCGGTCCCGGCGGTCCCGGGGGTCCTCCGGGCCTCTAGGTCCCCTCCTCCCGCCTGCCTGGTGACCCTCCCGTACCGTATCCTGGAGCGCAAGCGCGCGGGTCTGCCGCTCGATCGGGCGGAGATCGGCGAGGTGGTGCGGGGGGCTGCCGACGGCTCCTGGAGCGACGCCCAGCTCGCCGCCTTCCTGATGGCCGCCGCCATCCGCGGCCTCGACGCGGAGGAGACCGCGGCGCTGACCCTCGGCATGCTGGAGTCGGGGGAGCGCTGGCAGCTCGCGGCGGAGGTTCCCCACCTCTGCGACAAGCACTCGACCGGCGGGGTGGGCGACAAGATCTCGCTCACCCTGGGGCCCCTCCTCGCGAGCTGCGGCCTGCCTGTCGTCATGCTCGTCGGCCGCGCCCTCGGCCACACCGGCGGCACCGCCGACAAGCTCGAGAGCATCCCCGGGATCGGTCTGGAGCTCGACCGCGGACGCTGCCTCTCCCTCCTTACCCGCTGCGGCCTGGCGATCGGCGTCGCCACCTCCGGCATCGCGCCCGCCGACCGCAAGCTCTACGCTCTCCGCGACGGCACCGCCACCATCGACTCGCTGCCCCTCATCACCGGCAGCATCCTGTCGAAGAAGCTCGCCACCGGGGCGGCCGCCCTGGTCTTCGACGTCAAAACCGGCAACGGCGCCTTCCTGCCGGAGCCGGACGAGGCCCGGCAGCTGGCCCGGATGCTCGTCGACACGGCGCGGGGCCTGGGCGTTGCGGCGTCGGCTCTCCTCACCGACATGAGCCAACCGCTCGGGGAGTGGGTGGGGCACGCGGCCGAGGTCCGCGAGGCGCTCGCCTGCCTGGCGGGGGAGGGGCCGGAGGAGACCACCGAGCTCACCCTGGTGCTCGCCGAGGAGGTCTCGCGCCTGGCGGGCCAGCCCCTCGGCCGTGCCGAGCTTTCAGCGGCCCTGGTCTCCGGCCGGGCGCGCCGGCGTTTTTTCGAGTGGGCGGAGCTGGCCGGGGCGGATCCGGGCTGGCTCGCCGAGCCGCGTCTCCCTCTCGCCCCGGTCGAACGGCCCCTCCGCGCCGAGCGGGACGGCCGGCTGGCTGGAGTCGACACCCGGCAGCTCGGGCTGCTGCTCATCGAGGCCGGGGCGGGGAGGATCCGGCCGGGGGCGAAGATCGATCCCGGCGTCGCGCTTCGCTACCTCACCCGGCTCGGCCGTGAGGTGTCGGCGGGAGAGGAGCTGGCGCGGCTCTACCTGCGGCGGGAGGACGAGGCGCTCGCGGCCCGCTTCGCCGCCTGCTTCACGGTAGCGGACGAGGCAGCGTCGGCGTCGGCGCCGCCGCCGCTCGTCCGCGAGCGCGTTCTCTAGAAGGTGCTCTGGCCGAAGCTGGCGGCGAGGACCGCCAGGTCCTGACCGTCGATCGAGCCGTCGCCGTTGAAGTCGGCGGCCAGATTGAAATTGTCGTTGAAGCGGCGGGCGCCGAAGGCGAGGGCGAGGATCACCAGGTCCTGGCCGTCCACCCGGCCGTCCCGGTTGAGATCCGCCGGCAGGAAGGTGGTTCCGTTGATCTGGAACCGGGTGACCGGCCGGTTGAGGACGTTCGGCGGGTTGGCCTTGTCCTTCGACCGGAGACTCACGGTGACCACGCCGGCGAGCGGCGCCGGGGGCTGGTAGTTGATCTGGAGCGCCTTGTCGTTGCCGGTGAGCGGCGTATCGACGTCGAGGCCGTTGATCACCAGCTTGGTGTTGGCGAGATCGATCCCCGTCCCGAAGTCGTAGAGGGTGATGTGGATCGGCGCCGCGGCCGGCACGTTGAGCGCGCCGTCCGGGGGCTCGACGTCGCCGGTCACCGGGGGCACGGCGTCGACCCCCGTCAGGGCGTCGGCGAAGACCCGCGCCAGCCGATCGTAGCCCTTGCCGTTGGGATGGAGCTTGTCCTCGCCGCCCAGATAGTCCTGAGTGAAGACGTTCGGCGTCTCGTAGAGGAAGACCTCGAAGGGATCGACGAGCTTCCGCTGGTTGACGTTGGCGAGCTCGCGGATCAACCCGGCGAGGACCGCGGTGACCTGGTTGGTGCCGTCGGTGTTGGCGGCCGGCTCGCGAGGGATGATGGTCACGTGGACGGTCGAGACGCCGGCGCTCGCGGCCCGCTGGGCGATCTGGTCGAGGTTGAAGGCGATCGTCTCCGGCGAGAGCTTGGCGTTGACGTCGTTCGTCCCCTCCATGAGGAGGAGGGTGTCGCCGGTGGCGGCGCTCGCCAGCACCCGGTTGATCCGGGTGAGACCGCCGGCGGTGGTCTCGCCGCTCAAGCCGGCATTAATCACGACGGCGCCGCTCTGGCCGCGCGTGTTGAGGAGCGTCTGGAGCCGTGCCGGGTAGCCCCCCTGGCCCTTGGTATCGCCGAACCCCTCCGTGATGCTGTCGCCGAAGGCGATGTAGCGCTGTGCCGCGGCAGGCCGGGGGAGGAGGGCCGCCGGAGCGAGAACGCCACAGAGGGCGAGGAGGGCGAGGCGGCGGCTCATGGGCGCACCCAGGAGGCGGCGCGCTCCTCGCCCGTCGCCGGCCAGCGGAGGCTCACTCCCGAGTCCGGAGCGGCTTCGACGGCCTGGACGACCGGTTGATCGCGGTTGGCGGTCGCGACCCTGGCGCTGCGGCCGGTCCTGCCCGCGCTGTCGACCTCGGCCACCGCCCAGCCGCGCGGTGCGGCGGTCTGGTAGAGGAGCCAGGCCCCGTTCCCCGCCCCCGTTTTGGCCTGAAAGGCGGGGAAGAGCGAGCCCGAGGGGGCCGCGGCGATCGGCTTGCCCCACCGGCCGGCATGGAAGCGGGCGGTGACCACCTGGTAGCCGCTGCCGTCGAAGCGGCTCCAGGCGAGAAGGGCGCCGTCGGCGGTCGCGGTCAGGGCCGGGGTGACGTCCGGCACGTCGTTGTCCGCCGTCACCCGCCGCGGAGCGCTCCAGCTGCCGTCGGTCGCCTGCCGGCTCCAGACGATCTCGTCGTCGTGGCCGTCGAAGGCGCTCCAGGCGAGGAGGGTGGTGCCGTCGGCGAGGCGGGCGGCGGTCAGGGCGAGCTGGCTCCCCGGCCCGGGGGCCGCGATCGTCCGCGGCGCCTCCCAGGCGGTGCCGTTCCAGCGCGCGTAGCGAACCGCGAGGGAGCGCGCGCCGTCCCCCTCCAGCCAGACCAGGCCGCTCAGGCGACCGTCCTCGACGAGAGGGAGAGGCTCGCGGCGCAGGGGAGTGCTGGCTGGGAGGGCCGGGGGGGCGGGGAGGGCCGTCGCCGTCGCTCCCTCGCCGGTCAGGACGACGATCTCCCCCTGGCGGAGAGCGGTCACCACCCAGCCATGCTCGCCGAGCGCCGCGGCATTGGCCGGTTCGGCACCGGCGGGGAGCGCCGGGGTGACCCGCTCGCCGGAGGCGAGCTCCAGGCGGGCGGCATTGGCGGCGTTGCCGGCATGGAAGATCGCCGGCTGCCGGGTTTCGCCAGCCGCGGGGCTGGCGCTCGCCGCGGTGAGGGCAAGCAGCAGCAGAAGAGACGACTGGAAGGCCCGAGCCCGGAGTGCACGCATAGCGGCGAATCCTACGGCGAGCTTCCCCTGTGAGTCAACGTGAGTCGGGTCCTAGTGATCTCGCTCTGGAGCTCCTGGAGCCCATGGCGGGTCTTCCGGATGCCGTCAGGGACCTCCTGGAGGCCGTGGAGCGTCCGCCGGACGCCGTGAAAGACCTCCCCGATCCCGCGGCGAGCCCTCCGGATGCCGTTGGGTACGTCCCGGACACCGTTGGGGAGCTTCCGGACGCGCGAGAAGTCTTCCCGAACCCGTCGAAAGTCCTCGGGAACTCGTTGGAAGTCCTCTAAAATCCATGGAAAGTCGTTTAAAACTCGTGGGAAGTCTTCCAGATCCCGTGGAAAGTCTCTAAAGAGTCGTGGAAAGTCTTCCGGAACCGATGGAAAGTCACTTAAAACCCGTGGAAAGTCACTTAAAAGTCGTGGGAAGTCTTCAAAAACTCGTCCAAAGTCTTCCGAAACCCGTCCGGGAGCTTCAAAAACCCGTGGAAAGTCACTTCCCGAGCCTTCAGCTCGCGCCGCCTGCCGCGTAGCCCTGCTCGATGTTGGAAACTGAGGGATCGGGGAGGAGGCTGGTACCGGAGGCGGGAGTCGAACCCGCAAGCCCGTGAGGGCGGTGGATTTTGAGTCCACTGCGTCTGCCATTCCGCCACTCCGGCGTGTAGGGGGGAATCCTAGGGACCTTGCCGAGCCGTGTCAACGACCCGCGGCTGCCCTGAGGACGCCTCTAGGACCCCTCACGGATGCCCCGGAGCATCGAAATGTCCTCTCCGGAGGTCATTCCAGCGGCTCCGGTGACCTCACCTGTTGACGTACCCCCTACCCATGGTGTATAAATGACATGCGTAAGCGTAAGTCCTTCAGTGACTTACTTGTCCTAGCTCCACCATCTTGTTTCAAATCAAAGGGAGTCGGGAACGTGACATTCAAAGTCGGCCAGAAGCTTGTTTACCCGAACCACGGGGTTACCGTAGTTGAAAATATCGGCGCGGACAGCATCGACGGGAATGAGCAGACCTACTACCATCTGCGCCTGCTCTCCAACAACTCGAAGGTGATGGTGCCGAAGGCGAACCTCGAGCTGGTGGGTCTCCGCCCCCTCTGCCAGACCCGGGAGGTCCGGGCCCTCTTCGAGATCCTCGAGGATGGCAACATCGATACGTACAAGGACTGGAAGGGCCGCTACAAGCAGAACCTCGACAAGATGAAGACGGGGCGGCTGACGGAGGTGGCGGAGGTGCTCAAGAACCTGCGCCTGGTCAGCCAGCGCAAGAGCCTGTCGTTCCGCGAGAAGAAGATGTACGAGCGGGCCAAGTACTTCATCGTCAGCGAAGTGGCGCACGTCAAGGACATCAACGAGCGCGAGGCCGAGGACTTGGTCGAGCGGTCGCTCACGTCCAGCCTGGAGAAGCGCACCAAGGCTGCGAGCTAACCTAAAGCCGCCAGCCAAAAAGACCTTGTACCTGCTTTTGGAGGACTCGAAAGGCCGCTCACCCCGAGCGGCCTTTCGAGTCCTCGGACGGTCCGCGGCTGCTAGAATCCTCCCTATGATCTCCCGGCATGTCGGTCGAGCGCTCGCCATTCTCCTTCTCTTGGTTTCCCTGGTTCCTACCGCCGCGCGGTCGCAGCCGCCGACCTCGCAGGAGTCCCGTACGCTCGCCGAGGCCGAGATCCGGCTCGAACGCCGGCTGCTCGCCCGCGACCTCGCCGCCTACTCGCAGGCCCGGGGGGTCGAGCAGCGCGAGCGGGGGCGGTTCGACGCCGCCGCCGGCCGGCTCGACCAGATCCTGACCAGCGGCAACCTGACGATCGCCGGCTTCGAGGGGCTGGAGAACGAGGTGCGGGCCGCCGCCGACAGCTCGCGGAGCGCCAGCGAGCGGGTGGCGGAGCTCAGGCAGCGGGCGGGGGAGCGGCTGCGGCGGATCGGCGCCCTCCAGGAGGACCTCGCCGGGCGGCCGGCCAGCCATGACCCGGTGAGCGGGCGGTGGCGGGTGCGGCTCGGCCCCTCCGACCGGCCGGGGATCTTCGATCTCCGCCTGCGCGGCACCCTGGTGTCGGGGCAGTACCTGCTCGACGGCGGCCCGTCCGGATCGCTCAGCGGCACCTATGTGGATGGCACTCTCATTCTTCGGCGGGTGGACTCCCGGGCCGGCTTCGACGTCACCTACACCGGCACTGTCGACCCCGCCTCCGGCCGCGTCAGCGGCAGCTGGCAGGGGACGGAGCTCGCGAACGGAAGTCCCTCGTCGGGCGGCTGGACCGGCGCCCGGCAGGCAACGGCGGAACCCTAGGAGCGTCTGTGAACAAGGACAATGTGCTTTTCGCCGTCATCGGCATCCTGCTCGGCTTCATCTCGGGCTACCTGCTGCACGAGGTGATGGCCTCCCGGCAGCCGCCGCGCCTGCGCCCCGGCGATATCGCGGCCAGTGCCGCCGGTGCCGCAGGGATGCCTGGCGGCGGCGCGCCGGACGGCGGGAATCCCGCCGATGCGGCCAACCCCGGCAATCTCGGCAATCCCGCCGACGCCTCGGGAGTCGCCGGCATGGGCGGTGGCCCGGTGGCCGGCGCCGGGGCAGCCGGGGGAGCCGGCGCGCCGGCGGGGGCGCCGATGGCGGCCATCCAGCAGCTCAAGGCCTACGTCGAGAAGAACCCCAACGACGCCGACGCGGTGCTGAAGCTCGCCAACGCGAACTTCGACGTCCGCCGCTGGGACCGGGCGCGGGAGCTCTACGCCCAGTACCTGAAGCTCAAGCCCGATCAGCCCGACATCCTCTCCGATCTCGGGATCACCTACCGCGAGCTGGGGCAGTACGACCAGGCGCTCGCCCAGTTCGAGAAGGCCCAGCAGCTCGCTCCCACCCACTGGCAGGCGCGCTACAACCAGGCCGTCGTCCTCGGGATCGACCTCAAGCGCTACGACGACGCCAAGCGGGTCCTTGCCGAGATCGAGAAGCTCCAGCCCGGCAATCAGGACGTGGCGAAGCTCGCCGCCGAGGTCGAGCGCCGGCAGAAGACCGCCGCTTAGGAGTATCTTTGGACGATGGGCCGTATCGTCGAGCTGATCCTCCTGGGCTTCCTCCTCTGGCTGGCCTATGAGGGCCTGAAGGCCCGGGTGCGGGCCTTCTTCTCCGGCGGCTCCCCTGCCCCCCGGCCGCTCCGGCAGCCGCGGGAATCGTCGGGGAAGCCGGGGGAGACCCTAGTGCGCTGCGCCCAGTGCGGGACCCACGTCGTCAAGTCGCGCGCCCTCTCCGTCCGCGATCGGGACGACTTCTACTGCTCGGAGCGCTGCCAGTCCGCCGCGGCGCGGCAGAACCGCTCGTAGAGCTTCGCCCCGAGGTCATCCTGTTCGTCTTTGCCGACATCGCCCTCCCCGTCCCCCTCCCGCCGCTGACCTACGAAGTGCCCGAGCCTTTCCGGCCGCTCGCCGTGCCGGGGGTGCGGGTGCGGGTGTGGATGGGGAAGCGCCGGCTGACGGGGGTGGTGGTGGCGGTCCACGACCGGCGGCCGGAGGGGGTGAACCTCCGCCCCTTGGAGGAGGTGCTCGACCGCGAGCCGGTGGTCACCGCCGAGATCCTCGACCTCGCCCGCTTCGCCGCCGACTACTACCTGGCGCCCTTGGGGGAGGTCCTCCGCGCCATGCTGCCGGGCAACCTGCCGCCCTGGGGGGACCGCAAGGTCTGGCTGACCGACGCCGGCGCGCTCTCGGCGATCCGCGATCCGGCCGAATCGGCGGTCGTCGAGGCCCTCCGCGACGGCGGGCGGATGACGGTGGGCGACCTCCAGTCCCGGCTCGGCCTGCCCGACCTCGAGCGGGTGCTCGCCGGTCTCGGCGAGCGCGGGCGGGTGGCGAGCGAGGAGAAGAACCCCAAGGGGGCCCGCTATGTCACCGCGGTCGAGCTCAGCCCCGGCGAGGCCGCCCAGCATCTCAAAACCGCCGGCCGGTCGGCGGCGGGGAAGGCGGTCGTCGAATATCTGGCGGCGGTGGGCCGGCCGGCGACGGTGGGGGAGGTGGTGGCGGCGGCGGACTGCGGGCCGGCGGTGGTCAGGCGGCTGATCTCGCTCGGGGTGCTCCGCAAGTTCTCCCAGGTCGAGAAGCTCTCCCTCGACCACCACCGGATGAACGCTGGTGGGGCGGCGGAGTCGGCGATCGTCCTCCGGCCCGACCAGGACGCGGCTCTCGCCCCCATGGCCGAGGCGCTGGCGGCCGGGCGCTTCGCCCCCTTCCTCCTCGCCGGGATGACCGGCTCGGGGAAGACCGAGGTCTACCTGCGGGCGGCCGACCTGGCGCTCCGCGCCGGCCGGGCCTCGATCCTCCTCGTCCCCGAGATCGCCCTCGTCCCCGCCCTGGCGCGGACGGTCGAGCGGCGCTTCGGGCCGGAGCTCGCGATCCTCCACTCCGGCCTCGGCTCGGGCGAGCGCCACCAGGAGTGGGAGCGGGTGCGGCGGGGGGAGGCGCGGGTGGTCCTCGGCCCCCGCTCGGCCCTCTTCGCCCCCTTTCCCCCCGGCCTGCCGCTCGGCTTGATCGTCGTCGACGAGGAGCAGGACAGCTCCTACAAGCAGGAGATCGTGCCGCGCTACAACGGCCGGGATCTCGCCCTCGTCCGGGCGAGGAACGCCGGGGCCGTCGCCGTCCTCGTCTCGGCGACCCCCAGCCTGGAGAGCCGGCACAACGCGGAGCAGGGCAAGCTCACTCCCCTCCTCCTGACCGTCCGGGCCGGCCGCGGCGAGCTGCCGGAGGGGATCCTCGTCGACTTGAAGAGCGAGGCGCCGCGCCGGGTACCGGGGGAGGTCCACTACTCCGAGCGGCTGCGGACGGAGATCGCCGAGGCGCTCGGGCGGAACGAGCAGATCATCCTCCTCAGAAACCGCCGGGGGTACTCGCCGGTCCTCCTCTGCCGCGCCTGCGGCGAGGACATGCGCTGCGACGACTGCGGCCTGCCGCGCACCTATCATCGCCGGACGGCGCAGCTCCTCTGCCACTACTGCGGCTCGACCCGGCCGGTGCCGGAGCGCTGCCCGACCTGCGGCGAGGACGCCCTGGAGCCGATCGGCGCCGGGACCGAGCGGGTGGAGGAGGAGTTCCGCGAGCTCTTCCCGGGGGTGGCGATCGACGTCCTCGACCGCGACACCGCGCGGCGTCCCGGCGGGCCGGCGGCGCTCCTCGAACGCTTCGACCGCGGCGACGTGCGGGTCCTGATCGGCACCCAGATGGTCTCCAAGGGCCACCACTTCCCGAACGTCGGTCTGGCCGCGGTGCTCTCCGCCGACAGCTATCTGGGATTCCCGGACTTCCGGGCGGTCGAGCGGACCTACAACCTCCTCGTCCAGCTCGCCGGGCGGGCCGGGAGGGGGGAGCGGCCGGGCCGGGTGGTGATCCAGACCTACCATCCGCAGCACTACGCCATCCAGGCCGTGCTCCGCGGGGACGACGAGGGCTTCGTACGGGAGGAGATGCGCTTCCGAAGGGCCTTCCATTACCCGCCCTTCAGCCGCATGGTGCAGCTCCTCGTGAAGGACAAGAGCCGCGAAAAGGCCCAGGAGCTGGCCGCCGAGCTCGCCAACGATCTTTCCGCTCACCCTCTGGGCCGGAAGGTCCGCCTCTCCGGCCCCGCTCCCGCCCCCCTGGAGCGGCTCCGCGGACAGTGGCGTTTCCAGCTCCTCGTCCGCTCCGCCGACGGCCGGGCTCTCCACAGGTTGATGGAGGAGGTCCTGCCGGGAAATCCCTCCTGGGACCTGACGGTGGACGTCGATCCTCAACAACTGCTTTAAGGAATGTCGGCGCGCCGACATAGAGGTAATAGGCTTACTCAGATAAGCGCGGAGATGGGCGCCGGAGATGGGCGCCAGCCCCGCCGGAGATAAATCTCCGGGCTAGGAGCTACGTCGGATAAATCCGACTTCGAAGCTGGATAGATGTTCAGCCGAAGTTTTTCCACAATCGGTCTCTATCGCTTCGAAGCTGGCTTCAGCCAGCGTAGCCCATAGCCCGGAGATTTATCTCCGGCGGGGCTGCCGTCAAGGTAGCGTCGCCCCTTGGCAAGGCCCCGCGTTGACCTCTCCCTTCCGCTTTGCTACCTTGCCGGTCGACATGCAGACTGCCGAGACCCACTTCGACGAACCGCTGATCGAAATCCGCCGCCGGATCGAGGAGCTCGAGGGCTATCCAGCGGGGAGCGGCCAGGAGCGGGAGCTGGAGCGCCTGCGCGCCAGCTTGAAGAAGAGCACCGCCGAGGTCTACGGCAATCTCGGCCGCTGGCAGAAAACTCTGGTCGCCCGCCATGCCGACCGCCCCTATACGCTCGACTATGTCCACTTCCTGATGACCGACTGGATCGAGGTGCACGGCGACCGCGCTTTCGGCGACGATCCGGCGATCGTCGCCGGCTTCGCCACCTTCGAGGGCCGGAGCGTCGCCGTCGTCGGTCATGAGAAGGGGCGGGACACCAAGGAGCGCATCCGGCGCAACTTCGGCCAGCCGCGGCCGGAGGGCTACCGGAAGGCGCTCCGGGTGATGCGCCTGGCGGAGAAGTTCGGCCTGCCGGTCTTGACCTTCATCGACACCGCCGGCGCCTCGCCGGGGATCGACGCAGAGGAGCGCGGCCAGGCCGAGGCGGTGGCGCGGAACCTCATCGAGATGGCCGCTCTGGAGGTCCCCATCGTCGTCACCGTGACCGGCGAAGGGGGGAGCGGCGGCGCCCTCGCCCTCGGGGTGGGCGACCGCGTCCTCGTCCTCGAATATGCCACCTACTCGGTGATCTCGCCCGAGGGCTGCGCCGCCATCCTCTGGAAGGACCAGGAGCGCAAGGCCGAGGCCGCCGAGGCGATGAAGCTGACCGCCCCCGACCTCCTCGAACTGAGAGTGGTGGACGAGATCGTCCCCGAACCTCAGGGGGGCGCTCACACCGATCCCGCCGAGACCTGCCGCCGGGTGGGAGAGCGGATTCAGGCGGCCCTGGTCGAGCTCGAACGCCTGCGCCCGGACGAGCTGGTCGCGCAGCGCTACCAGAGGTTCCGTTCGCTCGGGGTCTACGACGAGGGCTAGAGCCCTGGCCCCCCTCGCGGCCCCTTTAGAGCCCCCCCTCCCGGGCCTGGCGGCGCTCCCCGCGCCGTCCCCGGGCGCAGCCAATCCCGCCAATCCCGCCAATACCGCAGCAGACTGGGTCCAGGCGCCGGTGCCAGTGGCGGCCCTGCTGCTCTCCGGCGAGGGGAGCGGCATCTCGCCACGCCTCGCCGCGCTCCTCGCCCGTCGCAGGGTGAGCGACCCGGCCGGAGCGCGCCGCTACCTTCATCCCAGCGCCGACCAGCTCCTGGCTCCCGCTCTCCTCGCCGGCATGGAGGGCGCCGTGGCCCGCCTCCGCGCCGCTGGCGAACGTGGCGAGGAGGTCGCGATCGTCGGCGACTACGACGTCGACGGCATCACCTCGACCGCCCTCCTGCTCGCCGCCTTCGGCGCCTGCGGGATCAAGGCCCGGCCCATCCTGCCGCACCGGCTGGAGGAGGGCTACGGCTTCCAACCGCTCCATGTCGAGCGCGCCCAGGCCGCCGGCTGCCGGCTGATCGTCACCGCCGACTGCGGCAGCTCTTCCAAGGCCGCGGCGGAGGCCGCCGTCGCCGCCGGCATCGACGTCCTGGTGACCGACCACCACATCCCGAGCTGCGAGCTGCCCGACTCGGTCCTCCAGATCAACCCGCGCCAGGCGAGCTGCTCCTATCCCTTTCCCGATCTCGCCGCGGTGGGCCTGGCGCTCAAGCTCGCCATCGCGCTCCTGACCGCCAGCGGCAAGCGGGTGGATCTGGACGCCCTCCTCAGGATCGCCTGTCTCGGCACCATCGCCGACCTGGTTCCGCTCCACGGCGAGAACCGGGTGATCGCCGCCCTCGGCCTCGCCGCCCTGCCGCGCACCCGTTCCGAGGGCCTGAAGGCCCTGATCCTGGAAGCCGGCATGAAGCCGCCGTTCACCGCCTCCGACGTCGGCTTCCGGCTCGGGCCGCGGATCAACGCCGCCGGCCGGCTCAGCACCCCGGAGCAGGCGCTGGAGCTTCTCTTGACCCGCGACGGCCGGCGGGCGGCCCTCCTCGCCCGGGAGCTCGACGTCTGGAACCGGCAGCGCCAGGCCGAGGAGCTGCGGGTGACCGAGGAGGCCACCGCCATGGTGGCCGCCCGTTCACCCCTGCCGCCGGTTCTGGTGCTCTGGAAGGCCGGGTGGCACAAGGGGGTGGTGGGGATCGCCGCCGGTCGGCTGGCACGGGAGTGGAACCGGCCGGCGCTCCTCCTCGCCGTCGACGGCGAGGTGGCGACCGGCTCGGGGAGGAGCATTCCGGGGATCGAGCTCCACGGCTTCCTCTCCCGCTGGGGGGAGCGGATGGAGCGCTTCGGCGGTCACTCCCAGGCCGTGGGGCTGACCGTAGGGCTCGCCCATCTGCCGGGTCTCCGCGGGGAGTGGGAGGCGGCGGCAGGGGAGTGGCCGGAGGAGGTGCTCACCCGCCGGCACGAGTATGAGATCGACGTCCCGCCGAGCGAGATCCGCCCCGAGCTGCTGGCCGAGCTTGCCGGTCTCGAACCGCACGGCCAGGCTAACCCGCGGCCGCTGCTCCGCACCGGGCCGCTCGTCCTCTCCGGACCGCCCCGCCTCTTCGGCAACGGCCATCTGGCCGCCCGGGCGCGCGGCGAGGACGGCTCGCCCGTCGAGCTTCTGGGCTGGGGCTGGCAGGCGCGCGCGGCGACCCTCGGCGGACGCTTCGAGGTGCTCGGCTATCTGGAGAAGGACGCCTACACCGGCGGCCCCGTGCTCCGCCTGGTGGACAGCCGGCCGTTCCTGGCCCCGACCGCCCTGACCGCCCCGAGCGCCCCCCAAGTCCCCCCAAGCCAATAGAATGAGCCCCGATGCCGATCAAACCGCGACGAGGTAGCGTCACCTGGCTCCGCATCCTGCTCCTGATTGTCCTCGTCGGGATGGTCGGAGGTGTCTTCGGGCTGCTCTACTTCGGGCGCGCCGGGCAGGTCAAGAAGAAGCGCCCGGCCGACGACGACGCGCTCAAGGCGGAGAAGGGGACGACCCTCCTCGGCCAGGACTTCGACTACACCTACACCCAGGGCAACCGGCCGGTCTTCCGCATCCGCGGCGACAGCATCAAGGCCGACAAGGAAGGCACCATCTTCCTCGACAAAGTCGGGGTGACGATCTACGACCAGAAGGCGCGCCCCTTCGAGGTCGAGAGCCGGGAGGCGACCTTCAAGCGCGCCACCAACGAAGGGGAGTTCCGCGGCAACGTCCGCTTGAAGGGGCCCGGCGACCTCCAGTTGCGGACCGACGCTCTCGACCTCCTGGAGCAGGGGCGGACGGTGATTACCGAACGCCCGGCCGAGATCGGCTTCGGCGGCACCTATCTCGCCTGGGGCCAGCAGCTCCAGGTCCACTTGAACCAGCAGCTCTTCTTCCTCCAGGGGAAGACCAGCGTCACCAACCTCGACGACAAGGCTCCCGACATGTCGCTCCACGCCGACCGGCTGGTCTACGAGCGCGACAAGCGGCAGCTCCGCTCCGAGGGTAACGTGGAGCTCGTCCGCGACAAGGACCACCTGAAGGCCGCCCAGGTCACCACCTTTCTCGATGCGGACGAGAAGTCGGTGCTCCTGGTGCGCGCGGTGGTCAACGTGAGCGGCGAGGCGCACGCCAGGAACCAGGGCAAGGGCTCAAGCCAGGGAGACACCGTCGTGCGCTTCAAGGGCGACGATCTCACCGTTGTCATGGACGCCGAGGCCAGGAAGGCCGGCAAAGAGGTGCGGACAGTGAGCCTCGAGGGCAGGCAGGACAAGCCGACCGACAAGGCCGAGATGCAGACGGTCGGCGCCGGGGGGAACCGCACCCTCCTCGCCCGCCGGATCGAGGGGCACATGGCCGAGGGGGTGCTCTCCTCGGCGGACGGTTTCGGCGGGGTGGACTTGAAAGAGACCGGCGCCGGGGGAGCTGTCGTCCGTCACGCCGCGGGGCAGAAGGCCCAGGCCGGCTTCCGGCCGGACGGCCAGGTCACCGCCCTCTCCCTCCAGGAGAACGTCACCTACAAGGACCCCCAGATCGAGGTCAGCGGCGACCGCGCCCAGATGAGCTTCGAGAGCGGCCAGGGGGAGTTCTTCGGCAAACCGGTCCACGCCCACTCCGAGCGCGGGCAGTTCACCGGCCCCCACCTAACCTACGACCGCGCAACCGGGATCCTCCACGGCGACGACGGGGTGCAGGCCCTCCTCGAACAGCAGAATAGCGGCGCCCTCGCCGGTTCGCCCCTGACGCCGGGGGAGGGGCCGGTGCACGTCGACGCCAAGGAGGCGTTCCTCCGCGACAAGCCGCGCTCCTTCCTCTTCCGCGGCGACGTCCGCGCCTGGCGCGGCGAGAGCCTCCTGACCGCGGCGGTGCTGCGCGGCGACCAGACCGCCCCCACCGCGGGCGCCACGGTGGGGGAGGACCGGCTGACCGCGTCCGGCGGGGTCAAGACCCTCTACATCCCCCGCCCGGAGACCGCCGGCCCCGCGGCCACGGCCGGCTCTGGCAGCTCTGGGAGCGCCGCGGCCGGCTCTGGAAGTGCCGCGGCCGGCTCTGGAAGCGCCGCGGGCGGCGCGGGAAGCACCGCGGGCGGCGCGGGAAGCACCGCGGGAGCCCCGCAGAAACCGATCGAGGTGACCAGCAGCGACATGGTCTACCTGCAGAACAAGGGCGTTCTCACCTACACTGGCGACGTGCGCGCGGTGCAGGAGGGGAGAACGATCACCTGCCACCAGCTGGAAGCCGCCCTCGGCAAGGACAAGAAAGTCGACACCATGACCTGCACCGGTCAGGCCCATCTCGTCGACCCCCTGGCCGGCCGCGACCTCCAGGGGGACCGCGCCGTCTACAAGGTGAAGGAGCGGGTGATCGAGATGTACGGCAGCCCGGTCCAGATGAAGGACAAGGACGGCAATCACTTGCAGGGCAAGCACATGACCTACACCATGGATGCCGGTCGAGTGGAAGTGAAGGGGGACCCCACGGCCCCGACGCCGCCAGCGGCCGCCCCGGCGGGTGCCGCGAAGCCGGCGGCTTCGCCCGCCGCGCCCGCCGCCGCCAAGCCGGCCGTGAAGCCGCCAACGCCGCCGACATCGCCGATGCCGAAGGTGCCGCCACCGCCCCCGGGAGGAGCGGGGCGATGAGCTCGACCGCCGAGCCCCAGAAGCTCTCGACCGAGGGGCTGCGCAAGGTCTACCGCGGCCGCCAGGTGGTGCAGGGGGTGTCGGTCGAGATCGGGCCGGGGGAGATCGTCGGTCTCCTGGGGCCGAACGGCGCCGGCAAGACGACGACCTTCTACATGGTGGTGGGGCTCACCCCGCCCGACAGCGGTCATGTCTACCTCGGCAAGGAGGACATCACCGAGCTCCCCATGTACCTCCGCGCGCAGCGCGGTATCAGCTACCTCCCCCAGGAGCCGTCGATCTTCCGCAAGATGTCGGTCGAGGACAACCTGCGGGCGATCTTCGAGACCCTGGACCTCCCGCACGCCGAGCAGGAGCGGCGGATCGACCAGCTGATCACCGAGTTCGGCCTGACCCGGGTGCGCCGCAACAAGGGCTACGCGCTCTCGGGCGGCGAGCGCCGGCGGGTCGAGATCGCGCGCGCCCTGGTGATCAGCCCGTGGTATATCCTGTTGGACGAGCCGTTCGCCGGGATCGACCCGATCGCCGTGCTCGACATCCAAGGCATCATCCGGCACTTGAAAACGATGGGCATCGGGGTCCTCATCACCGACCATAACGTCCGAGAGACTTTGAAAATAACCGACCGGGCCTATATCATCAACAATGGCGAAATTTTGCGTTCCGGCACCCCTCCGGAGCTCGCTTCCGATCCGCAGGTCCGGAAGATCTATCTCGGCGAAGATTTCACACTCTAGGAACTCAAGGGTGGCATGGCTTTAGAGCAGAAACTTTCCCTCAAGCTGGCGCAGAAGCTGGTGATGACGCCATCACTGCAGCAGGCCATCAAGCTGCTGCAGATGACCCGTATGGAGCTCGACACCCTCCTCACCCAGGAGCTGGTGGAGAACCCGGTGCTCGAAGAGAGCAGCGAGGTCACCGACGAGGAGGCGCCACGCGAGGAGCCGACCCCCGAGGAGAAACCGGCCAACAGCGAGGAGATCGACCACGGCGAGTCGATGGAGAACATCGACCTCGACGCCTACTTCGGCGACTACTGGGAGGGCTCCGGCCACTCCTCGATGATGGAGGAGAGAGACGAGCCGCCGATCGAGAACAGCCTCTCGCGCGAGCCCGACCTCTACGACCACCTGCTCTGGCAGCTGCACATGGCGGACGTGACGCCCCGGCAGCGGGAGATCGCGGAGCTCATCATCGGCAACTTGAACCCCGACGGCTTCCTGGTCGCGACCCCCGAGGAGATCCGGGCGCTCGGCGACAGTTGGTCCGGCGAGGGCGACGGGGAGTGCCGCAACTACTCGCTGGAAGAGGTTTTAGAGGCGCTCGCCATCGTCCGCGGCTTCGATCCGGCGGGGATCGCCTGCAACGACCTCCAGGAGAGCCTGTTGCTGCAGATGGACGCCTTGGGGATCGCCCAGGACGCCCTCTCCCGGCGGATGGTCGTCGAGGCCTGGGACCTCTTCCTCCGCCGGCAGTTCCCGGCGGTGGCCAAGAAGCTCGGGGTCGAGCTCGCCGTGCTCGAATCCGAGCTCGAGCTGATCAAGACCCTGGAGACCCACCCCGGCCGCAAGTTCTCGACCGACCGCCCGCACTACATCGAGCCGGACGTCTTCGTCCGTCGGGTGGGGGACGAGTACGTCATCCAGCTGAACGACGACGGCCTGCCCCGCCTGCGGGTCAGCCGGGCCTACCGCCGGATGCTCCAGAGCATGCGGAGCGAAGGCAAGCAGTCGGAGGCCCAGCAGTTCATCAAAGACAAGATCCGCTCCGCGGTCTGGCTGATCAAGAGTCTCGACCAGCGCCAGCGCACCATCTACAAGGTGGCGGCCTCGATCATCCGCCAGCAGCGCGAGTTCCTCGACAAGGGGATCGAGTACCTGCGGCCGATGGTGCTCCGCGACGTGGCCGAGGACATCGGGATGCACGAGTCGACGGTCTCCCGGGTGGTCTCGAACAAGTACATGCACACCCAGCGCGGCCTCTTCCCCATGAAGTTCTTCTTCCACAGCGGCATCGACCGGGAGTACGGGGACAACATCTCCTCGCTCACGGTCAAACGGAAGATCGAGCAGCTCATCCAGGCCGAGGACCCCAAGCGCCCGCTCTCCGACAGCGAGCTGATGCGGATCCTGAACCGCGAGGGCATCCAGATCGCCCGCCGCACGGTCGCCAAGTATCGAGACGAGCTGTCCATCCCCTCGTCGACCGACCGCAAGCAGATCTTCTGACACGGGCTCCGCCAGGAGGGTTCCTGACATGGTCTCGACCCCATCGCACGTCGAGGTCCGCGAGCTCCTCTCCCCGGAGCTCAAAGACCTCCAGCTCCGGGTCCTCTCCGGCGACTCCCACCTGGACAACTGGATCAGCCACCCGCGGGTGCAGAAGCCGGGGCTCGCCTTCGCCGGCTACTACGCCTACATCAAGCCTGGGCGGGTGCAGATCATCGGCGAGAGCGAGACCGAGTACCTGAAGACCCTGGACGACGAGGAGCGCCGCCGGCGCTTCGAGCACATCACCTCGCTCCCGGTGCCGGTCTTCGTCATCACCAAGGGGATCGCGCCCCTGGATGGATTTCTCCGCGCCTGCCAGACCCGCGAGCTGCCGGTGTTCTCCTCGACCGCCCTCTCCTCGACGGTGATCAAGGGGATCAGCTACTTCCTGGAGGACCACCTGGTCCCCTCAACGACCCTCCACGGGGTGCTGCTCGAAATCTACGGCATCGGCGTCCTCTTGATCGGCGACAGCGGGGTGGGGAAGAGCGAGGCGGCGCTCGACCTCATCACCCGCGGGCACAGCCTGGTGGCGGACGACCGGGTGACCGTCAAGCGCTATCCCAACAGCGACTTGATCGGCTTCTCCGAGGGGCCGCTCCGCCACCACATGGAGCTCCGCGGCATCGGCATCATCAACGTCCAGGACCTCTTCGGCCTCGCCTCGGTGCGCGAGAGGAAGGCGATCGACCTGGTGATCGAGCTGGAGCACTGGGAGACCGGGCAGACCTACGAACGGCTGGGGCTCGACGAGACCCTGTACAATATCCTGGAGACGCCGTGCCCCTACATCCGGATGCCGGTGACCATGGGGAGGAACGTCGGCATCCTGGTCGAGATCGCCGCCCGTAACCACGTTCTGAAGCTCCAGGGACATCACTCCGCCCGGGAGTTCGCGCGCAAACTCGAGGAGCAGCTTGAGCGCAATCGAAAAGCCCTCTCCCGCCAAGGCTAATACCAAGCCCAATAAGGCCAAGTTGGTCCTCATCACCGGGCTCTCGGGCTCGGGCAAGAGCACGGTCGCCAAGTGCTTCGAGGACCTGAACTACTACACGGTCGACAACATCCCCCTGCCGCTCCTCCGGGACTTCCTCTCCCGCCCGCTGGAGCTCGTCCGCGGCTACGACCGGATCGCCGTCGTCACCGACGTCCGGGCGCCCGGCTTCGCCGAGGAGTTCCCGCGCCTGATCGGCGACATCGACCGCAATCGGCTGGACGTTACCCTCCTCTTTCTCGAATCGTCGGACGAAGTTTTAGTCCGCCGCTTCTCGGAGACCCGGCGGCCCCACCCCTTAGCTCCCGACCGGCCGGCAATCGAGGGGATCGAGCACGAGCGCGAGCTGCTCGCCGAGCTCAAGGTCCAGGCCGACCTGCTGATCGACACCAGCGCCTGCTCGATCCACGAGATCCGGGCCCAGGTCTATCGCGAGTTCGCGACCACCCCCGGCGAGGAGCCCGGGATGGTGGTCTCGCTCGTCAGCTTCGGCTTCAAGCACGGCATCCCCTACGGTACCGACCTCCTCTTCGACGTCCGCTTCCTCTCGAACCCCCACTTCGTCCCCGGTCTGCGCGAGAAGACGGGGCAGGATCCGGCCATTCAGGAGTACCTCGGCCGGCAACCCGAATATCCCGAGCTGATCGACCGCCTGGTGGACCTCCTCGCCTTCCTGCTGCCCCGTTACCGCCGAGAGAATCGGAGCTATCTCTCGGTGGCGATCGGCTGCACCGGCGGCCGGCATCGTTCGGTCGCTGTGGCCGAGATGCTCAAGGAGAGGTTGGAAGCCCTCTCCTGGCCGGCCCGGCTGATCCATCGGGATATCTCGCGGTAGAGGGCGATCACCGGGCTTGACCCAAGAATCAGCCGCTCCCCGCCGGTGAAGTAGGAAGCCACCGCAACACTTCTTCTCGTACTCGCAGAGCCGCATCTACCAGAGACCGGCCGTCCTCCTCCTCCGGCTCGAAGAGGTCGCTCGGATAACGAACCGAGACCGCATAGTAGGTGAGCTGTTGGCAGTCGTTCTCGAGCAGCCGTAGTTTTTCTTCAATCCAAACACAACCGGTCAGCAGGACGATGAGATCATGAGTCCGCGGCGGGATCTGGTGATGGAAAACCAGGAAGGCCTTCAAAAGCTTCTCCGCGGCCTGCTGGGCGTGGAAGCAGACGGTATCCCAAGGAACCTGTGCCGCCGCCAAATTGTTTTCGATGTTGAGGAGATCGTGTTCCGCCTTGACCAACCAGCCCTCGTAGTTGGTCTCAGGGGCGCTCATAGAGGAGCCGGCCCTCGGCTTCGATGACGGACAAGAGCGTGCCTCGGACGCTCCGTAGCCGCTCGACTTCGGCGGGGGTATAGACCACTACGTCGAAAGGCCAGAGCCGTAAGCCGAAGATCGAGGCGATCTCCACGGCGCGTTCCGGGGGACGCCGTTCGGTCGTCATCTCGACAAAAAGGTCGAGATCGCTGTCGCTCCTGGCTTCTCCGCGCGCCCGACTGCCAAACAGGACAATTCGCTCGGGGTTGAATCGCTCGACGATCCGGCGCGTCACCTGCTGCAGGAGAGTCTCAGCTTCGGTCACTTCCATCTTCCGGATTCTACGCCATCATCGACCCTGAGGAAGTATAGGGCGAGGGGTGAGCAGAGATGAGGAAGCCCGCGAATGTACCGCCCGGTAGAATGTTATGCTACGGGGCTCGTCATGATCGGCAAGCTGATTCTCACCCATGGCGGTACGGCCCGCGAGTTGCTCGCGGCTGCGCGGACCATCTCCGGCGAGCTCTCGGGCTTCGAGGCCCTGTCGCTCGAATGGAACGATAGCTTCGAAGAGGCGAAGCTCAAGGTCCGTGCGGCCATCGACCGGCTGGACCAGGGACAGGGCGTGCTCATCCTCACCGATATGTTCGGCGGCACTCCCTGTAACGTCGCGCTCACCTCCCACCAACCAGGCCGGATCGAGATCCTGACCGGGGTGAACCTGCCCATGGTCCTGAAGCTCGCCTGCCAGGGGGTGGAGGAGACCAGCGTGGCCGAGGTCGCCAGGTGGTTGCAGGCGAAGACGCAGCGCAGCGTCTGTCTGGCGAGCGACATGGGGCCTCCTGTACCTCCAGTGGGGCGACGATGATCGAGCGGCCAGTGGAGATCATCAACCGGCTGGGCCTCCATGCACGGGCCGCGGCCAAGCTGGTGCACACCGCGGGCGGCTTCCGCAGCCGGGTGACCCTGATGAAGGACGGCGAGGAGGTGGACGCGAAGAGCATCCTTGGCATCCTCCTCATGGCCGCGGCCCAGGGGAGCCAGCTCACCGTCCGCTGCGAGGGACAGGACGAGGAAGAAGCCATGCGTGCCGTTACCGGCCTCATCGGCAACCGCTTCGACGAGGAGAGCTGATGGCGAGCGAACGCATGCAGGTCCTGACCGGCATGGGAGTCTCTCAGGGCATCGCGATCGGCCGGGCGGTCTGCATCTCCACCCGCGTCTCCGAGATCTACCGGTTCACCCTCGACGAAAGCGCGGTCGAGGCGGAGATCGAGCGCTTTAGGAGTGCCTTGCAGCATGCCCAGAGCGAGCTCCAGCGCATCCGCTGCCGGGCCGACGAGCACCTCGGCAACGAGCTCGCGGCGATCTTCGACGCCCACGTCCTCCTGCTCTCCGACCGCTCGTTCATCGAGCGGATCGAGGACCGCATCCGCACCATCCGGGTGAACGCCGAATGGGCGGTCCACAAGATTGCCGAGGAGCTGGACGACCGCTTTTCGAAGATCGACGACTCCTACCTGCGGGAGCGGAGCGAGGATCTGACCGACGTCAGCCGCCATCTCCTGCGAAGCCTCCAGGGCCTCTCCCAGCACCACCTCTCGAAGGTCCGGGCCGACGCCATCATCGTCGCCGACGACCTGACCCCCTCGGACGCGGTACGGCTCGGCCGCGAGCACGTCCTCGGCTTCGTCATCGAGTCGGGCGGGCGCACCTCGCACACGACGATCATCGCCCGCTCGCTCAACATCCCCGAGGTCGCCGGCCTGACTGGAGTTACCGGTGCTCTGACCGACGAGGACATGGTGATCGTCGACGGTGGGACCGGCACGGTCGTCATCCATCCGACCGACGAGGTCCTGGCGGACTACCGGACCCGCCGCCTGGCCCTGGAGCATCGGGAGCGCGAGCTCCTGGCGACCCGCGAGCTGGAGACGGTGACGAGCGACGGCGTCCGGGTCCACCTCATGGCCAACATCGACCTCCCGGAAGAGATCGACGAGGTGCGCCCCTTCGGCGCCGCCGGCGTCGGTCTCTACCGGAGCGAGTTCCTCTACATCGAGAAGAGCCCGCACCTGCCGACCGAAGAGGAGCACCTGGAGATCTACCGTCGCCTGGTCGAGGCGGCGGCGCCGCACCCGGCGATCATCCGCACCTACGACCTGGGAGGCCGCAAGCTGGCCCGCGAGGTCATGGCGACCCATGAGGAGAACCCCGTCCTGGGGCTCCGGGGGATCCGCCTCACCCTCGCCCGGCCGGACGTCTTCAAGACCCAGCTCCGGGGACTCTTCCGGGCCAGTGTCTACGGGGACCTCTGGGTGATGCTGCCGCTCGTCTCCACCTTGGACGAGGTGCGCCGGTTCCGGGCCTTCGCCGCCGAGATCTGCGCCGAGCTCGAGCAGGAGGGATTTCCCTTCCGGCACGACCTGCGGGTCGGGGTGATGATCGAGGTGCCGGCGGCGGCCATGATCGCCGACCTTCTGGCGCGCGAGGTCGATTTCTTCTCGATCGGCACCAACGACCTCATCCAGTACTCGCTCGCCGTCGACCGCAACAACGAGCATGTGGCCGACCTCTACCAGCCGCTTCATCCGGCCATCCTCCGCATGCTGCGCTTCGTCATCGACAGCGCTCGTGCGGCAGGAATCGAGGTCAGTCTCTGCGGTGAGATGGCGGCGGACGAGCGCTACGCACCGCTCCTCATCGGCCTCGGGCTCCGGCGCCTCTCGGTCTCGCCGCGGGTGGTCCCGACGATCAAGACCAGGATCCGGGAGCACTCGGCGGCGGATCTCGCCAGTCTCGCCGAGCAGTGCATGGCTTTCCGGACCGCTGCCGAGGTCCAGCAACATGTCGAGAGCTTCCTCGAAGGGGCTCTCTCCCTGCAACCTTAACTTCGCCGTCTGGAATGGAGTCGACATGCGTGTGCCCATTCGCCGCGTGGAAAAACCCTGGGGCTACGAGTTGATCTTCGCTCATACCGATCGCTATGTGGGGAAGATCCTGCACGTCAACTCCGGGCAGGCCCTCTCTCTGCAGTACCACGAGATCAAGGATGAGACTCTCTACCTCTCCGATGGGGAGGTAGAGCTGGTAGTGGAGGAGGAGGGGAAGCTCGTCAGCACCATCCTCCGCGGTGGAGACTCGTACCGCATCGTCCCCTACACCAAGCACCGGATGGTGGCCGGGGAGTCGGGTTGCGACATCATCGAGGTCTCGACCCCCGAGCTGGACGATGTCGTGCGGCTAGAGGACCGCTATGGTCGTGCCTAGACCCGCTACATCGCTCTTGGTTCTCTCGCTGGCCTTAGCTCCGGCCTGCGCTCACCCCTCGCACCCGGCCACCGCAGCGAAACCCGCACCGCAGGAGACCGCGATGCCGCCGGTCACAACCCCCGGAGAGACGGCCGACCCCGCGAGCCCGGCCAGTTCCGCCAAACCCGAGCCAGCTCGGAACGGCCGGGTGGTCGTGGTCGACCCAGGGGACGACGCGGCAAACCACCCGAAAACCCTCGTCGAGGCGGCACGCGAAGAGCGGGAGCGCCGCTCTCACGCCGGAGAACCGGTGGCGGTGATCACCAACAAGACCCTGCCGCACTCCAAGGGCCAGCTCACCTTCGCTCAGCCGGCGGCCAAGCCGGCGAAATCGGTGGGACCGGCGACTGCCAAGAGCGAGGGGAAAGCCGGAGAGAAAGAGACCGCCCCGAGAGCGATCCACGACGAGGCCTACTGGCGAAAGCGCGGTCTCGACATCCGGCAGCGTCTGCATCAGGCAGCCGAAGAGATCTCGAAGCTGGAGCAGGATGTCGCCGATTGGCGGCGCCGCTTCTACTCGGAGGCGGACCCGGCGAGGCGGGATGCGCAGATCAAGCCGGAGTGGGACCGCTCGCTCGATAGGCTGCAGCACAAGAAGGAGGAGGTCGATACGACCCGGCTGGAGCTCAACGCATACGTGGACGAGGGCAGGCGGGCGGGCGCGCTACCGGGATGGCTCCGCGAGGGCGCCGAGCTGGAACCCCCGCTGCCCACGCCCCCCCCAGCACCCACCGACGCCATCGAGCCGCTAGAGCTCCCACAGGGACCTCCATGAACGAAAACCCACGCCGAGTCTTCATCGAAACCTGGGGCTGCCAGATGAACGAGCTGGACAGCCAGCGTATGGTCGGCCAGCTGATGCAACAGGGGGTGCTTCCCACCCGCGATCCCCGGGAAGCCGACCTCATCCTCCTCAACTCCTGCAGCGTACGTGAGAAGGCGGTGCACAAGGTCTACTCACGACTGGGCGAGTACCGCCTCCTCAAGAAGGACAATCAGGAGCTGCTCATCGGGCTCTGTGGCTGCGTCGCCCAGCAGGAGGGGGAGAACGCCCTGGCGAGAGTTCCCGACCTCGACTTCGTAGTGGGACCGGGAAGGGTGGGGGAGCTCCGGCAGGTGATCGCCCAGCGCCGGGCGGGGGAGCGGGTGGTCGCCACCGGCTTTCCCCTCGATCGTCAATACGACATCGACGCGGTCGCCCGGCATGGCGAGTACAAGGGAATGGTGACGATTATCGAAGGCTGCAACAAGAGCTGCACCTTCTGCATCGTCCCGCAAACCCGCGGCCCCGAGCAGAGCCGGCCCATGGCCGAGATCCTTCGCGAGGTGCGGCACCTCCTCGACTACGGATTCGCCGAGATCGAGCTTCTTGGACAGACGGTCAATCACTGGCGCGAGCCCGGGGGGGATCTGGATTTCGCCGATCTTTTAGCCGCGGTCGCCGGTCTACCCGGACTCCAGCGCCTGCGCTTCGTCACCTCCTACCCGCGGGACTTCACCCCTCGGATGGTGGAGCAGATCGGGAAGCACGAGAAGATCTGTCCCTATCTTCACCTGCCGGTCCAATCAGGTTCGAATTCGGTGCTGCGCCGGATGGGGCGTGGTTACACCCGCGAGCAGTATGTCGACCTCATTCACCAGCTCCGACAGGCTCGGCCTGATCTCGCGCTCTCGACCGATCTCATCGTCGGCTTTCCCGGGGAGAGTGAAGAGGACTTCGAAGCCACCCTCTCGCTGCTGGAGCAGGTGCGCTTCGCAGCCCTCTATGCGTTCAGGTACTCTCCCCGGCCCGGCACCGCGGCGCCCCGCCTCGGCGGTGATGTCGATTCGGAGGTGGCGGGGGAGCGCCTGCAGCGGCTCCTCGCCCGCCAGGAAGCCATTCAGCGTGAGATCAACCAGGATCTCGTGGGCCGGAACTTCGATGTCGTTGTGACCGGCTGGGGTCGTCAACCTGGAACCCAGACCGGGCGTACCCCTTGCCACCGGATCGTCCACTTTGAGACCTCGAACGATCCCGTCCAGCTGGGCACCATCACGAAGGTCCAGATCGAGACGGCGTTCCCGAACAGTCTCCTCGGCCGGCGTATCCCGGCCGCCGCTTAGACTCGGGTACTGGGTCAATTTGAATCCGAGGACGGGCGACTGGCTGCGCGAAGCGCCCGAAGGAGACCGCCCGCAGGTTCAAACGGACCCAGTACCAGAGCCTTCCACGGCTTGACCTCGGGCCTCCCCGGCCCCAGAATGGTTTTCATGAGTGACCCCACGCCAGAGCTCCGCATGGAAATCAAGGGTCTGATGCTCGACCCTTCCTCGAACGTACCCATCGTCATCCTCAAGGATACGGAGAGTCAGCTCTTCCTGCCGATCTGGATCGGGGTTTTTGAAGCCAACGCGATCGCCCTGCGTATCGAAGGCGTGGAGCCTCCCCGGCCCATGACCCACGACCTCCTTCGATTGACGGTCGAACAGCTGGGAGCGCGAGTGGAGAAGATCGTCATCTCCGATCTCCGGGAGAACACCTTCTTTGCCCTGATCCACCTACGGCGTGGTGAAGAGGCCATCGAAGTGGATGCTCGCCCGAGCGATGCCATTGCCCTGGCCCTGAGGAGCGATGCCCCGATCTTCGTGCTGCGCTCGGTGATCGAGAGAGCCCAAGCGGTCGACCTCGCCACCGAGGTGAGTGATGAGGAAAAGCTCAAGAAGTGGCTCGAAGAGATCAGTCCGGAAGAGTTGGGCAAATATACGATGTAACGGTAGCGATCGTATCGTCAGGCCAGTGTTCGATTTTGGCGATAACTCCAAGAAAGAGAGTGGTTTAGGGTGTATGTCGGCGCGCCGACATCTTCGGCGTATAGCTTGACCCTGCTATAGCCTTCCCATAGACTGCCCGCCGCCCATGATCATCGCGATTGCCAATCAAAAAGGGGGAGTCGGGAAAACCACGACCGCGATCAACCTCGCCGCGGCCCTGGCCAGCAAGGGGAGACGGACGCTCCTGCTCGATCTCGACCCACAGGCCAACAGCTCGATGTCGTTCCTGGACGTGCATCAGCTTGCCGGAAGCTCGGTCTACGAGGCTCTAACCGAAGACCACGTCCATCTGCCAGCGATCATCAAGTCCGTGGAGAAGGTCCCGAACCTCTTCATTGCTCCTGCCACAATCGCCCTGGCCAAGATCGAAGCCAAGCTGATCGGCGAGATCGACAGCCACTATCGTCTGAAGGACGAGTTGCAGGTCGTCCAGGATGAGTATGACTACGTCATCATCGACACCCCTCCGACTCTGGGCATCATCACGGTTAACGCCCTGGTTGCCGCCTCCCACGTCCTGATCCCGATCCAGGCGAGCTACTTCGCCCTGGAAGGGACGGACGACCTCCTGGAGACGATCGATAAGATCAAGCTGCGGGCGAACCCACAGCTGCAGATCCTTGGAGCTCTCATCACCCTCTATGACAAGCGAACCCTCCTCGCCAAGGATATCTACGAGCAGATCCAGCGCGTATTCGGCGTCAAGGTGTTCAAGACGATGATTACCAAGAGCGTGCGCCTGGAAGAGAGCCCGGCCTATCGGGAATCGATCTTCACCTTTGCTCCGAAGTCGACCGGAGCCTATGAGTATTACCGGCTCTCCGAAGAGGTCCTGAGCCGTGTCTGACCTCTCGAAGAAACGGGGCGGCCTGCCCATGCAGGTCAAGATGCGGCACGATACCCATTTCGTCGAAGAGCTGGCGGGCAGGCATGAAACGCCCATAGGAAAGATGATTCCGCTCTCGGCCATTGAGCCCGATCCCAATCAGCCGAGGTCGACCATGGGAGATCTCGACGAGCTGGTGTCGTCCATTCAAGACAAGGGCGTACTGGAGCCGATCCTCGTTCGCCCACGGCCCCTTGATAGCGGCGGCAGTGGCATGCTAGAGGGCGGTGGAGCTCTCTACAGAATCATCTCCGGCGAGCGCCGTTTCCGGGCGGCCCAGGAGGCTGGGCTCTACGAGGTGCCGGCGATCGAGATGGACGTCTCCGAGGAAGAGGCCCTCGAGATCGCCCTCATCGAGAACCTCCAACGGAAGGACCTGACGCCCTTCGAGGAGGCCGAAGGTTACCGGGCTCTTGCCGAGCGGCACCAGTACACCCACGACGAGATTGCGGACGCGATTGGCAAATCGCGCTCGGTAATTACCGAGAGCCTGACCTTGCTGCAGATGCCCGGCCGGGTCCGAGAGACCGTGCAGGCCCTGGGGATCTCCTCGAAGTCCCTTCTGCTGGAGGTCCTCAAGGGCGGTGACGAGACCGAGATGATCCGGCTCCTCGAAGAGGTCGCCCGCCAGGGCCTCAACCGGGATGACCTCCGTCGCCGGCTGCGCAACCGAGACAGCAAGGGGGGCTCAGTCCGCCGCAAGCCCTACGTCTTCAAATTCAGATCTCCGGACAAGACCTACAGCCTGTCTCTGGCCTTCCGCCAGAGCGAGGTCGAAAAGGAAGATCTGATCCGCGCCCTCGAACAGATCCTCGTTCAGCTCCGTCAGCCTCAAGCCTGATCCAGTTCCGTTCCGAGCGAGGGACAGCGAACTCCCTAAAGTGTGGAACCCGCTGGGGCGAACCGCCTCAATTCTGAAGGCTTTGAAGGTCCCATGCTCGGCTGCTACAAAATGTCTGTTAAGGATGATTATGTTAACCTGCCTGCGCCGACGGCCAAGCGCGGCTGCAACTCATTCGCCGGTCAGCCACTCCGCTGCCAGATCTTCGTCCTCCTCCAGCCGAAGCTTCACGAGTTCCGCGCTCCCGGCAGTCCCGGTAGCCAGAGAGCCTTCGAGCTCCTGTCGTATCCACTCGACGAGGTTCTCGCTCGACGGGATCTTGCCGCCATCGCCGAATTCCGGCAGAGCGAAGTTCAGATGTTGGTGATCGAGGCGCTCGACGATCTTGGCCTGGACCAGCGAATCCAAGGCTCCCAGGTCGACGACGAATCCGCTCTCCGGGTCGACCTCGCTGCGGACCGTCACGAACAGTCGGTAGTTGTGGCCGTGCCCCGGCAGATTGGCGCACTTCCCGAAGCGCTCCCGGTTCTCCGCTTCCGACCAGTCCGGGCGGCGGTACAGGTGGCTGGCGCTGAACCGGTAACGGCGTTCGAGGCGGACCTTCATTCGACCTGCCCCCGCCAGAGCTGGGCGCCGCCGGTGACCTCGACCAGTGAGCCGGTCGCGTAGTCGCAGGTCAGGAGGAACTCGACGGCTTGGGCGACGTGCTCCGGACCGCCCAGCCGTTTGAGCAGGGTCTTCTCGCGGATGACCGCGAGCTGCTCCTCGCTCGTTCCAGCCGGCGGCAGGACCGGACCAGGGATCACCCCGTTGACCCGAAATGCCGGAGCCAGGGCCTTGGCGAGAGCCTTGACGAGGGGGATCACCGCTGCCTTGGCGACGCTGTGGGCCAGGTAGCCGGTCCACAGCTCGAGCGCACCCGAGTCGCAGATCGCGACCAGGTTCCCCCCCTGGGCGCCACGCAGCTTGACGAGCTCCTGGGCGAGGAGGAAGAGCGAGCGGACGTTCAGGGCGAAGGTGTGGTCCCACTCCTCGGCCGTGGTTTCTGCGAAGGAACGCTTGAGGAAGGAGGCGGCGCTGTGGACGATGCTGTCGGGCGACTCCCCCGCCGCGATGCAGGCGGCGAGGAGCGACCGCGGTCCATTGGGCTCTGCCAGGTCGGCCCTGAAGCAGGCGCCCCCGGCAGGCAGACCGCGGACCAGGTCGTGGGCCTCGGCCTCGCTATGGTGATAGTGCACGAGGATCCGAGCCCCCTTTTCCCCCAGCCGGCGACTGATCGCGGCGCCCACCCGATGGGCGCCGCCGGTGACAAGTACGGTTCGACCTGCCAAGGAGCTCTCTGGGTCCATATAATGCGGGGGTGCGAGCGAGATTGGATCGTTACATCCTGAGCGAGATCGTCGGCCCCGTCGGGCTCGGCTTCCTAGTTTATACCTTCATCCTTCTCCTCCGCTTCCTCTTCCAGTCGGCGGAGATGATCATCCGCCGGGGCCTCTCCCCCGCCATCGTCGGCAAGCTCCTCGCCCTCACCCTGCCGAACATCGTGGTGCTCACCATCCCGATGTCCCTGCTCTTCGGCATCCTCATCGCGGTGGGCCGCCTGTCCTCGGACAGCGAGCTCATCGCCATGCGCTCCTGCGGGTTGAGCCTGCTGACCCTCTACCGTCCCATCCTCCTGCTCTCCGCGTTCCTCACCATCGTCAACTCGCTGCTCATGGTCTACGCCCTGCCCTGGGGCAACCATGCGCTCCAGCAGCTGCAGCTCGACATCCTGACCCAGACCGTCTCGCAGCAGGTCCAGCCGCGGGTTTTCTTCGAGGACTGGGTGGGCAAGACACTCTATGTCTTCGACGTGCCACCTGGCAGCGACCGTTGGAAAGGAGTTTTCATCGCCGAGTCGATCCCCGCGACCCAGGCCCACCAGATCACGGTCGCGGACTGGGGCGAGGTGAAGATCGACGATCAGGGCGAGCGGATCGTCCTGGTGCTCTACAACGCCCTCCAGCACAAGGTGAACCTCGCCTCGCCGGAGAGCTATGAGATCAGCCGCCACAAGCGGCTCGAGCTCATCCTGGAGGACCAGTTCTCGAGCAGCCAGCGGGCGAAGATGGCGGTCTCCAAGGGAATCCGGGAGCTGACGCTCGGCGAGCTCCGGGACCTGGCGCACGACCGGTCGGTCGGGAGCGAGCAGCACAACCTGGCCCAGGTCGAGATCCACAAGAAGTTTTCCATCCCGGCTGCCTGCATGGTCTTCGGTCTCTTCGCCCTGCCGCTCGGATTCAACAACCGGCGCGGCGGCAAGGCCTCGGGTTTCGCCCTCTCGATCGCCGTTATCATCGTCTACTACGTCCTCCTCAACAACGGCGAGGAGGCAGCGCGCTTCGGCCGGATCCCCCCCTGGCTTGCGATGTGGGCTCCCAACCTGCTCCTCGCGGTGGGAGGGGTGTTCCTGCTCATCCGCCGGAATCAGGACAAGAGTCTACTGCTGACCCGGGTCGACCGCTGGATTCGGCAGGACCTGTGGAGCGGGCTTCTCTTCCTCAAGAACCGGCAGCGGAACCGTCTCCAGGAGCGCCGGCACCGCCTGGCGGCCGAGGGCCGCAGCGAGCGACGCGGTCTGATGCTGCTCCTGCCGCGGCCGCGCCTCCTCTTCCCCAACATCCTCGACCGCTATGTCGTTCGCCTGTTCCTGTTCGTCTTCATGCTCGTGCTGGTTTCCGGGCTTTCCCTCTACATCCTGGGAGATCTCTCCGAGAGCATCGACGACATCCTCAAGAACAAGGTCGCCAACTCGATGGTCGTCGACTACTACAAGTACATGTCGCTCCAGATCTTCTATGAGATCTCCCCGATCATCGTCCTGGTGACCACCCTGGTGACGTTCAGTCTGCTCTCGCGCACGAACGAGATCACGGCCTGCAAGGCGCTCGGGATGAGCCTCTACCGGATCGCCCTGCCGGCGGTGCTGACCGCGCTCCTCATCACGCTCTTCTGCGGCTTCCTGGAGTCGGAGATCCTGCCTGCGTCGAACGAGCGGGTAGCGCAGATCCACGACCGCATCAAGGGCAACAAGACGGCTCGCACCTACCGCCGGGCCGACCACCAGTGGCTCTTCGGGCAGGGCCGCTATATCTACAACTATCTCCACTACGACGAGAAGAGCCAGAGCTTGCAGAACCTCCAGGTGTTCGACTTCGACGAGAACCATCGCCTCGTCCGCCGGCTCGTGGCCCAGTCCGCGAAGTACATCGGCGATGCTTGGCTGTTCAACGACGGTTGGGCCCGCGACTTCAAGGGCGTCGAGGTCACGTCCTACACCCCCTTCCAGGGGCCGCGGATCGTTCACTACCCCGAGACGCCGAGCTACTTCAGCTCGGAGATCCGGCCGCCGAAGCAGATGCGGTACGGCGAGCTCAAGCGGTACATCCAGGAGCTCATCGAGAGCGGCCAGGCGGTGCCCGACCTTGAGGTCGAGCTGCAGAACAAGCTCGCCTATCCGGTCATCTCGCTCATCATGGCGATCGTGGCTCTCCCCTTCGCGTTCCGCCTGGGCCGGCAGGGGGCGCTCTACGGGGTCGGCCTCTCGATCGTGCTCGGGATGGTCTTTCTCTTCGTCTTCGCCTTCTTCACCCAACTCGGCAAGGCGGGCGTCCTCCCCCCCATCGTCGCCGTATGGAGCCCGGGCGCGGTCTTCGGCATCCTGTCGGCGTATCTTTTCCTGGGCGTCAAGACCTGACGAGGTCCACAGAGCCGAAGAATACCGGGCCTAAGAGCGCTTTTTCTTGACGAGACCGGCCGCTGTCAGGTGGCGCAGGAGGGTGGCGAGACACCGGGTGGTGATCTTGCTCATGCTGGTAGGGCTGTAGCCCAGGCGCTCTGCGACCTCCGCCGCCTCGTATCCCAGCCGGTAACGGAGGAGCAGGAGCGACTGGCATCGGTCCGGCAGCCGCCCGATGGCCGCGGTCAGATCACGCGCTATATCGGCACGCTCCTGCTCGGGAGCCATGGGCTCGGCGATCCACTCGAGGACCGTGGCATCGACCACATCGTAGAGCTGCCGGCGGCGGTCGCGCCAATAGAGGAGACAGCGGTTCTTCAGAGTCCCGAGCAGCCACGCCTCGGGGTCCCGGATGCCCTGCCACTGGTAGATCAGGGCAAGGAGGGCTTGCTGCAGAATGTCTTCGGTGTCCTGAAGGGGAATCCGGTAGCGTGCAAAAAGTGCCTTCAGCCGTGGCCGGACCCGGTGCAAGAACAGCTCGAGTTCGGCTTCTTCTTGCCTGGGGTGGTTGAGCGCACTCATTCTGCTACCGTGTCTCGGTTGAATAGATTACCATCCCACCCTGGACCTGTCCAGCGAGCGGGACTTCGGTACTGGGTCATTTTGAACCTGCGGGCGGCTCCTTCGGGCGCTTCGCGCAGCCAGTCGTCCGTCCTCGGATTCAAACTGACCCAGTACCGGAACTTCGTACTGTGCCGCTTTGAACCGCCGGCCTGCCGGTCTCTATCCGTCCGCCTGATCCACCTGCGGAGGAGCGGACAGACCGTACCCGAGCAGCTGTTGGGTGAGGGCTGCGAGGCAGCGACGGGTGACCTTCCGGACGCTCGACTTGCAATAGCCCGTACGCTCCGCCGCCTCCGCCGTGCTACAGCCCAGGCCGTAGCGCAGGCGCAACATGGAACGGCAACGATCGGGAAGGGCCGACAGTAGAGAATCGAGGTCGAAGCGCAGGTTCGACTTCTCCTGCGCTGGAGCTTCCGCCTCCGCCAGGAGCTCGAGGATGGCGGTGTCCACCAGATCCCAGAGGCGGTTCCTGTACTTGCGCCAGTAGATGATGCAGCGGTTGGAGAGTGTCGCGAGCAGCCAGGCATCCGGATTCCGGATACTCCCCCACTTCGAGACCATGATCAGGAAGGTCTCCTGCAGCAGGTCCTCGGCGTCCTGGGCCGGGATGCGATAGCGGCAGAGAATTCTCTTGAGCCGCGGTTGCATCCTCTCTAAGACCTCCTCCAGGGAGGGTTCCAGGGCGTGGGGAGTTTCCGAGTCGGCCATGAATAGAAGCTTCAGAAAAGTAGCTGAAATTACATTACCAAGCTTCGATTCGAATGTCTAGCAGCAGGCTTGACGGGTACTGGCTCCGTTTGATCCCTGTAAGCAGCTCTTCGGGCGCGCCTTGCGCAGCCAGTCGCTGGTTCTCGGAACCAAACGGAGCCAGTACTGCTTGACTTGATGTGCACGCGGGGAGAGCTCCCCGGAGAGGCGAGAAGTTAGCGGGGGCCGCGCTGCCGGGTGTCGGGGGTGACGTGGGTCCGCCGGCAGCGGGACAGGTAGTCGCTCAGCTCCCGGACCAGGTCGAGGGTGACCCGCTCCATTCGGGCAGCCTTCTGGAAGACGAGAAGGGCCGCGAGGACCTCCCGCTGGACATCGCGCGACTGGAAGATCGGCAGGATCTCCTCGGCCAACCGACGCATCTCGCCACTGCGCCCCTGCTGGGCGTAGATCTGGGCGAGGTCCAGGGAGAGAAGGGCCGCGTCGTACCCGAGCTCCCGACCGACGAGCTCTCCGCGAACTTCCTGGAGCAGAGCCTCGGCAGGCTCGAAGTTCCCCAGCGAGAGAGCGATCTTGCCCTCAACCCACTGCAAGCGCATGAGGTTCATGCGATCCCCGAGCTCGGCGTAGAGATGGCGGGTGTCCGCCAGGAGGGCCAGCGCTTCGGTCTGGCGTCCGCTCTCGCTCAAACAGAGGATGAGGTTGTGGCGCGCCGCTACGAGGAGACGCGGCTCGAAGTGCAGGTCGACCCGCTCCAGGCCCGCATGGAGGAACTGGATGGCCTCTTCCGATCTGCCGGCGACACCGTGGAGGAAGCCCTTGGCGATCAGGGCCTTCCCCACGAGGTGGAGGTCGCCGTTGCGATCCGCGATGTGTATCCCCTGGTCGAGCAATCGTACGGCCTCCCGGAAGCGTCCCTGGTTGCCCCGGAGAGACGCCTTGAGGAGCAGGATCCGGGCTTTTTCGAGCGGGTCTCCCGTGCCCTCCCTGAGGAGCTGCTCGGCCCGCGAGAATCCCTTCTCCGCCGATCGGAAATCGGAGCGGATGCGCTCGGCGTTGGCGAGCGTGGCCCAGGCCCGTGCCGCCAGGTCGTTGACCCGCGCCGTCCCATAGACCGCATGGCTCAGATGGGCGGCGGCGGCGGCTCCCAACTCGGCGAGATCGAGGGCGCGGCCGGGGTCCTGGAATCCCCACTCCCGGGACTCTTCGAGCAGCAGGTCGCAGAGCGCCCAGCTCTGGAACCTCGCCTGCTGGGTGACCATGAGCCACTGCTCGTCGAAGGGGTGGACCGCAAGCTCTGCCAAGAGGGCCGGCGCGGCCTCCTGCTCGACGGCGAAGGCACGCTGCCGACGGCCGAGCTCCCGGCGCGCCGCGGCGAAGGCGGGCGCATAGTCGAAGTGCTCCGGGGCGTCACTCGTGTCGTCGGCGATGGCCGCGACGGCCGCGACGGCAGGCATGACCGCGGTCGGCGGCAGGAAACGCTCGGTCACTCGGCGGCAGCGGGCACATCCGGACAGGAGGTGGCCGATGATCTCGCGGCTCTCCTGGCGCGAGAGCTCGAGCTCACCGGCACTGCTGCCATGGCCGGCCCGACCGAACCGTTCGAGTTGCGCCCGCCGAGGGTGGCGTTCAACCATCTTGCGGCTCCCGCTGGAAGCCGACGGCCAGCAGTTGCCGGGTGAGCGCCGCCAGACAGCGGTTGGTGACCTTGCGGATGCTCGACGCGCGGTAGCCCATCTGTTCCGCCACCTCGGTCGGCCCGTAGCCCAGGCCGTAGCGCAGCCGGAGGAGGGACCGGCAGCGGACGGACAGCTTGCCGAGCACGCGGTTCAGGTCGCAGGTCAGCTCGGTCTTCTCCTGCTCCGGCGCCTGCGGCACGGAGATGAGGTCGAGGATCGCCGTATCCACGGCGTCACAGAGGCTGCCCCGGCGCTTACGCCAGTACATGATGCACTTCTTCTTGACCGTGCCGATGAGCCAGCTCTCCGGGCTGCGGATCTTGTCCCACTTGTAGAGGAGGGTCAGCTGGGCATCCTGCAGGATGTCCTCGGCGTCTTCGGGAGGAACCTCAAAGTGCCGCAAGACCCGCTCCAGCCTCGGCCGGGCGTTCTTGAGCAGCTTGTTGAGCGATTCTCGTAGTTCGGGGTGATCCAGAGTTGCCATTAGCACCCAATGTCTGTCGCGTCGATTCGCGTAGGCTAGCACCCCGCTCGCCCCCTGTCCAGAAGGAGAGCCAGAGACCGGCTTTCGCCTCTCGGTCGACGTCACCCCACCCAGGCGCGATGCGCCCGCGTGCGGCTAGCCGCCGTTGGGATCGATGCCCGCGCCGTTGTCGCCCAGTGGATTCCCCAGGGGGCTCGACGTCTGCGGTCCGCCAGGGACCGGGGCCGGGGAAACACTGGCCAGCGCCTTTTCGGCCAGAGTCTTAAAGAACGAAAAAACGACGGGTAGAATTCCCTGCTGCGCGGCCGGACGCTCGACGCGGACCGCCTTGCCGGCGGCCTCTGCCGCCCCGGTGGAGGTCTCTGCCAACGCGCAGACGCCGGCCAGGACGATGACAGCGAAACGACGATTCCATCCCTTCCTCATGTATTCCCCTTCAGAGACTGCCTGGTTCAATTCCGGTCGCTTAAAGGACCGCCAATAAGAAGGGGTGCGAGCCGTGACCCTGCCGGGACAAAACGGTGGGGACTGGGTCATTTGAACCTGCGGGCGGTCTCCTTCGGGCTTCGCGCAGCCAGTCGTCCGTCCTCGGATTTCAAACGGACCCAGTATCCAACGGCGAGCCCGGCGAGATCAGGATCAGGATCGGGATAAGATCCGCGCCCGATGGGTGTCTTCCTGCTCTTCCTGCTGGCGACCGCGCTCGGCTCGCTCACGACTCTCTACTGGATCCCCGAGCCCGACCTCGGCCGGGGGTACTTCCAGATGAACGCCCTGGTGATCCTGGGGCTCCTCGGACTGGCCCTGGCCGTGGTCCTGCTCCACCCCTTTCCGCGGCTCGGGATCGCGACGACCGCCGCGCTCGCCCTTTCTTTAGCCGGCGCTTTTCTCTACTACGCGGCGATCTGGAGGGAGCGCTGGGACCTCTGCCGCTGGCCGCTCTCGCTCGCCGCCGCCGCCTGCCTGGCCGGGCTCCTCCTCGCCGGCCGCGGCCTGGTGGGGCCGATCACCGAGCTCCCCCACCGGCAGCCGCTCCTCGCCGTGAGCCTCCTCGCCTCGGCTCTCCTCCTCGGCTGGTCGCTCATCACCATGCTCCTCGGCCACTGGTACCTGGTCGCCCCCCGGCTCACCTTCCGTCACCTGGTGGTCTTCTGCCGGGCGCTCCTGGCGATCGTCGCCGTCCGCCTGCTGACCGTCCTCGCCTCGCTCGCCATGGCAGCCGGGGTCGACGAGCGGGTCGACCCCCATCCGCTCCACCTCCTGGCCGGCTTCGCGGGCCAGGGGATCTTCTTCTGGTTCCGCCTGCTCTGGGGCCTCGCCGTCCCCCTGCTGCTCGCTGCGATGGCTCTCCACTGCGCCCGCCAACGCTCGAACCAGTCGGCGACCGGCATCCTCTACGTGCTCGTCGTCGGCACCTTCATCGGCGAGATCACCGGCTACTTCCTCACCGTGACGACCGGCGTGCCGGTCTAGAGGTTCGCCTGCGCATTCGCACGCAGTGCCGGGATTGCGGCCTCCCCTTCAGGGCCGAGCTCCGGCCCGACACGGGCGAGCTCCCCTGCCCCAACTGCGGCCGGTCGCGACCGGTCGCCGCCGCCGGTTGGAGCGATCTCCCGGCGGCGACCGTGGACGTCTGCCCCCTCTGCGGCTGCCGCCACCTCTACCCCCAGCGCGACTTCAACCGCGCCCTCGGCTGCACCCTGGTGGCGATCGGCGCCGCCCTCGTGCCCTGGACCTTCGGCCTCTCGCTCCTCGCCTTCGGCCTCGTCGATCTCTGGCTCTACCGGCGGCTCCAGGAAGTTGTCGTCTGCTACCGCTGCGACACGGTCTACCGCGACGCTCGGCCGCTCCCCCGCCAGACGGAGTTCGACCTCCTGAAGCACGACGTGCTCAAGTACGGCAAGAGCTGGGACGACGAGAAGGCGGGAAAGACGGAAGAGGAAGCGGTACCGGGCGACGAGGGGGACCGCAGTCCACCCCCGCCGCCCGAGTAGCACGACTCAGACCGGCTGCGGTATCTCCAGGGTGGCCTGAGAGGCCTGGGCGGGCTCGCCCTTCAAACCCGCGGCTTCGCGGATCTCCGGCATCCGCCGGGTGCTCTCCCAGCTGAAGTCCTGGTCCTCGCGGCCGAAGTGGCCGTAGGAGGCGGTCTGCCGGTAGATCGGCCGGCGCAGGTCGAGGTAGTCGATGATCCCCCGCGGGGAGAGCGGGAAGAGCTGGCGCACGAGGCGCTCGCATTCGCCGTCGCCGACCGTGCCGGTGCCGAAGCTGTCGACCCGGACGGAGACCGGGTCGACGACGCCGATGGCATAGGCGAGCTGCACCTCGATGCGCTCGGCGAGGCCGGCCGCCACCAGGTTCTTGGCGATGTGCCGGGCCATGTAGCAGGCCGAGCGGTCGACCTTTGTCGGGTCCTTCCCGGAGAAGGCGCCGCCGCCGTGGCGGCCGTAGCCGCCGTAGGTGTCGACGATGATCTTGCGGCCGGTCAGGCCGCAGTCGCCCTGCGGACCGCCGATGACGAAGCGGCCCGTCGGGTTGACGTGGAAGATGGTGCGGGAGTCGAGGAGGTCGGCCGGGATCTCCGGCTTGATGACCCGTTCGATGATCTCGTGGGTCAGATTCCTCCTGCGCCACCTCGGGGTCGTGCTGGGTCGAGATGACGACCGTGTGCACCCGGACCGGCCGGGTGCCGTCGTACTCGACCGTCACCTGGCTCTTGCCGTCCGGACGGAGCCAGAGGAGCTCCCCGGCGCGCCGGGTCTCGGCGAGGCGGCGGGTCAGGCGGTGGGCGAGGGTGATCGGGAGCGGCATCAGCTCCGGGGTCTCGCGGCAGGCGAAGCCGAACATCAGCCCCTGGTCGCCGGCACCGCCGGTGTCCACTCCCTGGGCGATGTCGGGGGATTGCGGGTCGATCGAGGAGATCACGGCGCAGGTCTTGTAGTCGAAGCCGTAGTCGGCCCGGATGTAGCCGATCTCCTGGATCGTACGGCGGGCGACGGCGGCGAAGTCGACATAGGCGCGGGTGGTGATCTCGCCGGCGAGGAAGGCCAGCCCGGTGGTCACCAGGGTCTCGCAGGCGACCCTCCCCGTGGGGTCGTGTCGCAGCACCTCGTCCAGAATGGCGTCCGAGATCTGGTCGGCCACCTTGTCGGGGTGCCCCTCCGTCACGGATTCCGAGGTGAACAGATGGGCGTCTCGCTGGCTCATATACGCACCTTTAGCGGTCGGTCAGGTGAATCGTCTACTCCCACAGTGCTGGCGGAGGCGGATAGCGCGACTCGATCGAGGAAAAAGCCGAGAGAAGTCACCCGTTCGAGCGATCGAAAATTCTACCATGCCCTGCCGGCCGCCCGAACGGGGACACTACCGGATGGGCCGGCTGTCGAGGATGCCGTAGAAGAGTGTCGAGATGGCGTGCAGGGTGGAGATGGCGACCGCCTTCCTCCGCGTCTCCAGGCCGCCGGTCAGGGACGAGATCATGCCGCCGCTCCGGCGGGTCCCGGGGACGGCCAGGGGGATCTGGTCGCTGTCGAGCCCGGCGATGATGCGCTCGGGGACCTGGATCGAGCCCGAGGAGCCCCAGGCCTCGCCCAAGAGCCCGCGGACGACCGTCCAGTTGCGCACGAAGTAGCAGTGCTTGCCGTCGACGTCCAGGCTGTGCAGGCCGCCCTCGGTGGCGACGTAGAAGTGATAGTTGTCGGCGAGCGCCGTCTCGAGCGCCATGGCGCGCTCGCGGGCGAGGCCGACCACCTCCTCGTCGGAGACCGGGAGGCCGATCGCCAGCTCTTCGACCTGCTGCGGCACGACGGCGACGGAGACGGTGCGGTCGAGCCCGTCGTGGAAGTAACGGAGGAAGCCGTCCCGCACGCCGAGCAGCTTGTCGGGCGACGGCCCTGCCACCGCTACCTCGACGCCCGTTTGGAGCCTTTGCCAGAAGTTCTTAAGATCTGTGATCATGATCCTCAGTCGCCACAATAAGACGGTCAAGGATATTCGTCGCCTGCGGCGAAGTAAAGGCGACCTCGCCCTCCTCGAGGGGCCCCACCTGGTGGGCGAGGCCCTGGCGGCCGGGCTCGCCTTGGAAATCGTGCTCGCCACCCCCGAATTCCTCGCCACCGCCGAGGGGGCTGCCCTCGCCCGCCGCCTCAAGGCGGCGCCCGTCGAGATCGCCCCCGAGATCCTGACCGAGCTCGCCGACGCCGACTCGCCCAAGGGCCTCCTCGCCGTCGCCCGCCTGCCGCGGTCCGGGGTGGACGGCCTGCCTCTCTGCCCGGGCTCGGCCTATCTCTATTTAGACGGTCTCCAGGACCCCGGCAACCTCGGCGCCCTCGCCCGGGTGGCGGAGGCGGTGGGGGTCGCTGGGCTCGCCCTGGCCCCCGGCACCGTCCACCCCAATCACCCGCGCGCCCTCCGCGGCTCGGCCGGGAGCCTGCTCCGCCTGCCGGTGGCCGTGAACGTGACCCCGGAGGCGCTCGCCGGCCATCTCGCCGTCCTTGCTCCGGACGCCCCGCGCTGGGCCGCCCTGGTGCCGCGCGGCGGCACCGACCTCTACTCCGCTCCCCTCTCCGGCACCCTCGTCCTCGCTCTCGGGGCCGAGGGGCCCGGCCTCTCCCCCGCCGCCGATGCGCTCGCCGACCTCCGTCTCACCATTCCCTTGGTGGCTCCCGTCGAGTCGCTCAACGCCGTCGTCGCCGCCGCACTGGTCCTCTTCGAGCTGCGGCGGCAATCGCAATCCATGGTCTAATCCGCCGGGAGTACTGGGGCAGTTTGAAATCCGAGGACGGGCGACTGGCTGCGCGGACGCCCGAAGGAGACCGCCCGCAGGTTCAAAAGGACCCAGTACCGGGAGAAACGAAGGGAGAGGACATGAAGATCGCCATCGGTTCCGACCACGCCGGCTTCCGCTACAAAGAGAAGATCAAGGAGCTGCTGACCAGCCTGGGGCACGAGGTGCACGACTTCGGGACCGACTCCGAGGCGCCGGTCGACTACCCCCTCTTCATCCGTCCGGTGGCCGAGGCGGTGGCCCGCGGGCGACGCCGAACGCGGCATCGTCCTCGGCGGCTCGGGAAACGGCGAGGCGATCGTCGCCAACCGGGTCCCCGGGGTGCGCTGCGCTCTCTGCTGGAACGAGGAGTCGGCGCGGCTCGGCCGGCAGCACAACGACGCCAACGTCATCTCCCTGGGGGAAAGGATGATGACGCCAGAGACCGCCCTCGCCATCGTCCGCATCTGGCTCGACACCCCCTTCGAGGGCGGCCGCCACCAGCACCGGATCGAGCTCATCGATTCTCCCCCGCCCCCGCCGGCGTCCTCGTCCGGCTCGTACCCGCCGGCGTCCTCGTCCGGCTCGTAGATGTCGCCCGACGCCCACGCGGCGCTCCGCCGTGAGCTGGGAGCGGCACGGGTCCGTCTGGCCGAGCCCCTGGCGCCCTACACCACCTTCCGCATCGGCGGCCCCGCCGACCTCTTCTACGAGGCGGCGAGCGGCGACGAGCTCGCCGCCGCCGTCCTCGCCGCCCGGCGGCTCGGCGTGCCCTGGTTCCTCCTCGGCGTCGGCGCCAACATCCTGGTCGGCGATCGCGGCTTCCGGGGCCTGGTGATCCGCAACCGGGCGCGGCGGATCGAGCTCCTCCCGGGGGGCCGGCTCCGCGCCGAGAGCGGCACCCTGGTCGATCCCGACCTGATCGAGGGTGCCGTCTCTCGCGGCCTCTCCGGTGTCGAGCACTTCGTGGGCATCCCCTCGACCGTCGGCGGCGCCCTCTGGCAGAACCTGCACTTCCTCTCCCCCGCCCCGGCCCGCGAGCGGACGATGTTCATCGCCGAGGTGACCCGGGAGGCCGAGATCCTGACCGAGGAGGGCGAGCGCCTTACGGTGGGGGTCGACTACTTTCAGTTCGGCTACGACCGGTCGATCCTCCACGTCCGCCGGGACGTCGTCCTCGCCGCGACCTTCGAGCTGACCCCCGCCGACCCTCTCCGCCTGCGCGAGATCATGGCCGAGAACCTCGACTGGCGCCGCGCCCGCCACCCCCCCTTGGACACCGAGCCCTCCGCCGGCTCCATCTTCAAGAAGATCGAGGGGATCGGCGCCGGGCGGCTGATCGACGAGTGCGGCTTGAAGGGAGAAACGCTGGGAGGGGCGAGGATCACCCCGCGCCACGCCAACATCATGATCAACCGGGGAGGCGCGACGGCGGCCGACGTGCGGGCGCTGATCGCGCGGGTTCAGGAGGTGGTCTTCGCGCGGACCGGATACCGGCTGGAGCCGGAGATCTCGTTCGTGGGGGAGTTCTGAAGCTTCCGCGATAGCATATCGACCATGAAAGCCATCCGCGTCCATCAGCTCGGCGGTCCCGAGGTGCTTAAGCTCGAAGAGATTCCCGATCCCCAGCCCGGCCCCGGCGAGGCGGTCGTCCGGGTCGAGGCGGCGGGGGTCAACTTCATCGACGTCTACCACCGGACCGGCCTCTACAAGGTCGCCTCTCTCCCCTTCACTCTCGGCCAGGAGGGCGCCGGGACGGTCGAGTCCGTGGGGGCGGGGGTTGCGGAGGTCGCGGCCGGCGACCGGGTGGCCTGGACGATCGTACAGGGGGCCTACGCCGAGAAGGCGCTGGTGCCGGTGGCGAAGCTCGTCCCGCTCCCCAAGGGGGTCTCGGCCCGGCAGGGTGCTGCCGCCATGCTCCAGGGGATGACCGCCCACTATCTCGCCTGCTCGACCTACCCCTTAAAAGCCGGCGACACCTGCCTCGTCCATGCCGCGGCCGGAGGGGTCGGTCTCCTCCTCTGCCAGATCGCCAGGCTTCGCGGTGCCCGGGTCCTCGGCACCACCTCTTCCGAAGAGAAGGCGGCGCTCGCCCGCGAGGCCGGGGCGGACGAGGTCATCCTCTACACCGAGAAGGACTTCGCGGTCGAGGTCAAGCGCCTGACCGGCGGCAAGGGGGTCGAGGTGATCTACGACAGCGTGGGGAAGACCACCTTCGAGAAGGGGCTCGACTGCCTGGTCCCGCGCGGCATGATGGTCACCTTCGGCCAGTCGAGCGGCAAGATCCCCCCCTTCGATCCGGCGATCCTGAACGTCAAGGGGTCGCTCTTCCTGACCCGCCCCTCGCTCGGCCACTACATCGCGACCCGCGAGGAGCTGCTGGCCCGGGCGGGCGACGTCCTCGGCTGGATCCGGGACGGCAAGCTCCAACTGCGCACCGAGCACGACTTCCCCCTCGCCGATGCCGCCGACGCCCAGCGCGCGCTCGAAGGCAGGAAGACGACGGGGAAAGTGCTGCTGATCCCCTAGAGGGTCTGTCACAACCCGTCCGGCTCGACTTCCGACCTGTCCAAGCCGACTTCCGACCTGTCCGGGTCGACTTCCGACCTGTCCGGGTCGACTTCCGACCTGTCCGGGTCGACTTCCGACCTGTCCGGGTCGACTTCCGATCCCTAGAAGTCGACTTCCGACCCGTCCGGGTCGACTTCCAATGCGTAGAAGTCGACTTCCAATCCGTCCGGGTCGACTTCCAACGCATCGAAGTCGACTTCCAATCCCTAGAAGTCGACTTCTCATCCGAGGAAAGTGACTTCCGACGGGTTTCTGCAGACTTCTTACGCTTGCAGCTCGACTTTAAAGCATGGGAAGTCCTCGTGGACGGACGAGAAGTGCCTTTCCACGGGTTCTGGAAGCACCCGGACAGATCCCTAAGGCAGGTCCGGGGCATTCGCGAAGTCGCCGAAGAAGAGATGGTTCTGGGTGATCGCGGCATAGCCGGTCCCATCGGTGGCCACGTCGAGGATCAGCTCACTGCCGCATTGGGCCGGCAAACGCTTTACGGCCCCGGCGTCGGCTGCGGTATCGGTAAGGTAAAAAGTCGTGGGAAGCTTGAGGCGCGTGGCCTCCGGGTCTGGCGACCCCAGAAATACCGGCCTTCCCTTCCAGAAGAAAAGCGACTCCAGGTAGCCGGCAGCATATTCGTACTCTCCGGGCCGGCCCTGTTTCCCGAACTGGGTGGCGCGCACGGCATGCTCGGGGGCGGCGCGCAGGAGATCGGTCTCGAAGGGTTCCCAGACTCCAGAGGTATCGACGCGAAAAACCTTACCCGACTTGTCACGCGCTAGGATACGCCCCTCGCGATCGCGCTCGATTTGGGCGTGGGCGCACTCCATGGTGTCCGGATCGAGCACCTCGCCCGGCGCGTGCTCGATCGGGAAGGCGGTGCCGAGGACTTTGCCTGTGCGGTCGATCCGCCAGACGCCGTAGTCGCCGCAGATCGGCGCAGCGTAGAGCGCATCCGACGCCACCAGTAAACGTGCGAAGCCGCTCTTGCCGAGCACCTTGCGCCCCAGGGGGACGGTGGTCATACTGAGGTCGGGGGAGATGTCGTGGAAGACGAAGTCCTCCGAGACCACCCAAACCGAGCCCTGAACGGGATCGGAGTCCAGGCCCGTCCAGACTTCACCCGGAGGTCCTAGCTTTGTCGCTGCGTGCCGCTCGGTCCCGAGGGGCTTAGCGCGGTCGATGCGCACCAGCCGCGCCGGCTGGAAAAGTAACCAGACGTAGAGCGGGGTGAGGGCCACGTCGACGGGCTCCTCCCCCGCCGGGACGTTCAGGCCCTTGAATGCCACCTCTGTCGCCGTCGCGCTGCAGAAGAGCGCCAAGGGCTTCGGCCGCAGCGGGGCCGGAACTGGAGTCGAAGCCGGAATGGTGGCGCAGGCCGAAAGCAGGAGTAGGACGGCGAGGTAGGGCTGGGGACTGCGGTTCGGCATCGGACCCCTCCTGAGGAGAAGAGCAGTGGAGGGATTATTTTATGAGATCTTAAGCCGCGCCGCTGCCTACCCCTTGAGACCGTGGCGCTCCATCTTGATCGCCAGACCGTTGCGCGACAGGCCGAGGAGGCGGGAGGCGTGCGACTTGTTGCCGTGGGTGCGGCGGAGAGCCTCGCGGATGGCGGCCTGCTCGCAGGCGCCGACGAGCTTGTCGAGCTCCAGGTCGGAGGAGGCGTCGATCCGGGCCGCCGACTGGAGGGTCCCCTGGCGCACCCGCTCGGGGAGCAGATTGACGTCCACCGGCCGGCCGGCCGGGCAGAGGTAGACGAGCTGGCGGGCGATGTTCTCGAGCTCCGCCAAGTTCCCCGGATATTCGTAGTTCAAGAGCGCCGCCATCGCCTTGACCGTGATCCCCTGCATCCGCTTGCCGGTCTCGTGACAGAAGCGGTTGACCAACGACTGGATGAGGAGCGGCAGGTCCTCGCGCCGGTCGCGGAGCGGGGGCACGTCGATCGTCACCCGCGACAGCCGGTAGGCGAGGTCGACCCGGAAGACGTCTCTCGCGACCGCCGCTTCCAGGGCGCCGCGGCTCCCCGCCACCACCCGCACGTCGACCTTGACGGCGAAGTTGCTGCCGGTCGGCTCCACCTCGCCCGTGCGGAGGAAGCGGACCAGCCGCTCTTGAAGCTCCATGGGGAGGAGCTCGACGTCGTCCAGGAAGAGGGTGCCGCCGTCGGCCAGGAGGAGCTTCCCCTCGCGCTTGACCGGCGCGCCTTTGCCCGGCACCTCGGCGCCGAAGAGGTCGGCCTCGATCTGCGACGGTTTGGCGCCGCCGCAGCCGGCGACGATGAAGGGGCCCCGCCTGCGCGGTCCCGAGAGGTGGAGCGATTTGGCCAGCAGCTCCTTGCCCACCCCGGGCTCGCCGCGAAGGAGGACATGGACGGCGGGGTCGACCGCCGAGCGCAGCTCCTCCACCACCCGTTTCATCGCCTGCGACTCCCCCATCACGAGGCCGGGGTCGAGGGTCAGGTCCTGCTGCCCCTGGTGGCCGGGGAGGATCGGCTCGTACCAGCCGACATGATGGACGAGCCCGAGGATGAGGAAGTTGCCGAGGGCGCGGAGCGCCGCGACCGGCGACCAGCCGTCGGGAAAGAAGCGCGGCAGGGCGACGACCTGGAGGTAGCTCCGGTCGACCGCCGTAAAGGGGTGGAAGCAGATCCAGGCCGGCGCCCCCGCCAGGTGGCCCTCGAAGGCGATGCCCGCCGTCGGTGTAGTCGGTGCGGTCGGCGCCTCCCCGGCCTCGCGGCGCGCCCGGAGCTGGTCCAGGAGATCGTCGCCCGAGGAGAGCCAGGCCTGCTCGGTCGCCACCAGGAGCTTGATCCCGTGCTGCTCCAGGTCGCCCAAGAGGAGGAAGTAGGCACCGCCGCCGAAGTCGGCGAGGACCTCGGAGACCAGGGCCTCGGAGGTGGTGCGGCTCTCGACATCCGCCAGCACCCACTCGCTGATCCGGCAGAGATGCTCGACCATCTTCTCCGGGGTGATGGTGGGCTCGCAAGGGGCGACCCGCGGCGGTGGCGGCGGCCGCTTCTCGGGCTCGGGGGCGATGTCCTCGACGAGGAGGGTGATCCCCCCGAGGCGGATCTCGTCGAGCACCTCTAAACAGGCCTCGCGCACCTTCTTGCCGGCGACGAGGAGACCCCGGCGGCTCCCCAGGTCCTCGATGCGCAGCTCGCTGCCGTTGTAGTGGAGCTTGGCGTGCCGCTGGGCGACCCCGGTGTAGGGAAGATAGATGTCGCACTCGGGCCAGCTGCCGATCAGCAGCTCCGCGTGCGGCACGGGGAAGCGAAGGACACCATCAGGAGCGTAGGCAACCAGACGAAGCATCTGTCCGACAGTGTACAGGCCGGAGGGCGGGGGCGCCACCCGAGGGCCCGTCGGTACGGGCTCCGTTTGGATTCTGCGGGCGGGCTCCTGCGGGCGCTTCGCGCAGCCAATCGCCCGTCCTCGAAACCAAACGGAGCCAGTACCTGCTATCCTCCACCGCCGTGAACGACCTCTTCCTACGGGCCTGCCGGGGCGAGACGATCGAGCGGCCGCCGGTGTGGATCATGCGCCAGGCCGGCCGCTACCTCCCGGAGTACCGGGCGATCCGCCAGAAGGCCGACTTCCTCACCCTCTGTAAAACCCCCGAGCTGGCGGCCGAGGTGACGATCCAGCCGGTCGACATCCTGGGCGTCGACGCCGCCATCCTCTTCGCCGACATCCTCCTGCCGCTCGAAGCCATGGGGGCGAGGCTGGTCTTCGCCCCCGGGGACGGCCCGACCTTCCCCGAGCCGGTGCGGACGCGCGAGGCGGCGATGGCGCTCCCCGCTCTCACCCGTGCCGACGCCGAGGAGAGGCTGGGCTACGTCTACGACGCCATGCGCCTGGTGCGCCGGGAGCTCGCCGGCCGGGTGCCGGTGCTCGGGTTCGGCGGCACGCCGTGGACCCTCGCCGCCTACCTGGTCGAGGGGGGCGGCTCGAAGCACTTCGAGCACCTCCTCGCCTGGAGCTACGGCGATCCCGAGGGCCTCGCCCTCCTCCTCGACCGGGTCGCCGACACCTCGCTCGCCTACCTGCTCGGTCAGATCGCCGCCGGCGCCCAGGCGCTGCAGATCTTCGACACCTGGGGCGGCCTCCTCGATCTCACCCGCTGGCGAAGCCTCGCACTGCCGCCGCTCCTCAAGGTCCTCCGCGGCCTCGTCGACGCTCCTGCCGCGGGCCTGCCGCGGGTGCCGCTCATCTACTACATCAACGGGGGTGGGCACCTGCTCCCGGCGCTGGCGGAGCTGCCGGTGGACGTGCTCTCGGTCGACTGGCGCCTGCCGCTCTCCGAAGTGCGGCGGCGGGTCGAGGTCGCTGGCGGCGCCGGCAGGGTCCTCCAGGGCAACCTCGATCCGGCGGCCCTGCTCGCTCCCATCCCCGAGATCGAGCGGCGGGTGGAAGCCATGCTCGCCGACGGCAAGCCGGTCCACGGCGGCGCCCACATCGCCAACCTGGGCCACGGCATCCTCCCCATGACCCCGGTCGACCATGCCCGCGCCTTTGTCCAGGCGGTGCAGCGGTCGTCCGCTATGGCTTAGAGCCTAGTACCAGGTCCAGGGCGTGCCGCCCTCGTCCCGCAGGAGATAGGTGCTGGTCGCCGGGTCCCACTTGCGCAGCTCGAGCTTGCCGGTCGCGGCGATGCCGATCCGGACCTCCAGGAAGTTCCCCTTGCCGCTGCTGTTGTTGCCATCCCCAAAGCGGACGGCGCCGGTGCTGGCGGCCGCGCCGGTGGGCAGAAAGGCCGCGATGCCGCCGGTCGGACAGGTCGGGGTGCAGACGGTGCCGCTGCCGAAGTTTTTCAGGGCGTTGGTGCCCTTGGCGGCGGCGTCCTCGCCGGCCCAGAAGGCGACCTTCTTGGGGAGCGGAAAGCGGCCGAGCTCCTTCTCCCCCGCGTCCTCGACGTTGTTGGCGTTGGCGTCGGCGTAGGCGTAGACCTGGTTGGCGTCGTAGTCGAAGACGACGTTGGCGTTGACGTTGCTCTTGATCGCCTCGCGCCGGGCGAGCTGCATGAGCCCTTCGGTCTGCCGCGCGACCGTCTCCAGGCTGGCGCGGTGGGTGAACTTGGCCAGGGACGGGACAACGAGGACGAGGAGGAAGATCCCGAGCGCAAGGGCGACGATCAATTCGATGAGGCTGAAACCCGCTTCGCCACGCGCGCCGCGTCCAGGGACCATGGGCACCTCCGTCAAGACTCCCGCGATAAAAGTGTAAAACGTCGATATCTTACACCCTTTTCCACTCCGGCGGGAGGGGCGCAACGGACGGCGCTGGGTCCATTTGAACCTGCGGGCGGTCTCCTTCGGGCGCTCCGCGCAGCCAGTCGACCGACCTCGGATTCAAACGGACCCAGCACCTGACGGGTCAGTGGTGCTGGCTGCTCGCGGCCGGCTTCGGCGAGCCCTTGAGACTGTTGTACACCGTCTCCAGCCAGACCGGGGTCTTGATGAAGCCCTCCCCCCAGCTCTTCCACTCGTCGGGGAGGCCGGCCTTCTTGACCTCGTCCAAGCTCTTGCCGGCCTTCATCTCTTTGCGCACGATGTCGGTCGTCGCCACCAGCATGTTGTGGAAGGCCTTGAGGCCCGCCGCGTCCGAGAGCGGCCGTGGCCGGGGATGACCTTGACCCCGGGCGGCAGCTTCTTTAAGACCTGGCCGACGTTCTCGGTCATCCCCTGGACGCTGCCGCCGCTCGCGGTGTCGACGAAGGGGAAGAACCCGTTGAAGAAGTCGTCCCCCATGTGGACGACGTTCGAGCCGGTGAAGGAGATGATGGAGTCGCCGTCCGTGTGCCCGTGCGGGTAGTGGACGACCTGGATCTCCTCGCCGTTGAAGTGGAGGGCGATCGACTGATCGTAGGTGACGACCGGGAGCGCCTTGACCGGCGACGCCGGCACGGTCTCGCCCATGACGTGCTGCTCGACCGCCATCCGCTTCCTCACGTTGGTCTGGGCGAGGATCGGGGCGTCGGCGCCGAAATTCTCGTTGCCGCCCGTGTGGTCGCCGTGCCAGTGGGTGTTGAGGACGAATTTGAGCTTGCCCTCCCCCAGGCCCTTCAAGGCGGCGCGGATCTTGTCGGCGAGCGGCGCGTACTGGTCGTCGACGATGAGGATGCCGTCCTCCCCCACCGAGACACCGATGTTCCCACCGGCGCCGGTCAGCATGTAGACCTTGCCGGCCACGTGCTCCACCTTGATCTCGACCTTCGAGAAGTCCTGCTGCTGGGCTATCGCCGGGACGGCCGCGAGCATCGCGAGCGCCGAAAGCGCTGCCAGCCCGAGACGGGACGTATTCCGCATGAGTTCCTCCTGTTTTAAGAGATGGAGATCGTTCGCGGGGAGGACTCTAGCACGGCCAGGCGGACGGCTTTCGGCGACCGGTCAGGGGGCCAGCGCCGCGCCGCGGCTCTTGATCACCTCGCGGTAGAAGTGAGCGCTCCGCTTCGGGGTCCGCACGAGGGTCGCGAAGTCGACGTGGACGATGCCGAAGCGCTTGCTGAAGCCGTGGCTCCACTCCAGGTTGTCGAGGAGCGACCAGGCGAAGTAGCCGCGGACGTCGACCCCCTGGGCGAGGGCACTCCCCACGGCGCGGATGTGCTCTCGCAGGTAATGGACGCGGAGCGGATCGTCGACCGCGCCCTCGACGGCCGAGGGCGGATCGTAAAAGGCCGCGCCGTTCTCGGTGATGTAGAGCGGCGTCGCCCCATAGCGGTCGCGGAACCAGACGAGGAGGTCGGTCAGCGCCTGCGGATGGACCTCCCAGCCGGTCTCGGTGTAGATCGCCCCCGGCTGGCGCACCCGGATCGCCCGCTCGACCGGGACCGCCGGATCGGCCCGGGTCACCGCCCGCGTGTAGTAATTGATGCCGAGAAAGTCGATCGACGCCGCGATCGTCGCGAAATCCGCCGCCGGGAACTCCGGCCAGGCGTCGCCGAACATCTCCCCCATCTCCTCAGGGTACGAGCCGCGGTAGACCGGATCGAGATACTGCCGATTCATGTAGGCGTCGGCGCGCCGGTTGGCGGCCAGGTCCTCGGCGCTCTCGGAGGCGGGGTACTTGGGCTCCAGGTTGACGACCAGCCCCACCGCGTGTTTGCCGACGGCGCGGTAAGCCTCGACGGCGCGGCCGTGCGCCCGGAGCAGGTTGTGGCTGACGAGGGGCGCCTCGTAGAGATTGCGGTGCCCCGGGGCGAGGGCACCGTGGAGGTAGCCGCCGTCGGCGACGACCCAGGGCTCGTTGATCGTCGCCCAGAGCTCGACCCGGTCGTCGAGCGCGCGGTAGACGACCGCCGCATAGTCGGCGAACCAGTCGGCGACGTCCCGGTTCAGCCAGCCGCCGCGGTCGTCCAGGGCGGCCGGGAGATCCCAGTGGTAGAGGGTCGCCATCGGCCGGATGCCGGCCGCCAGGAGAGCGTCGACGAGCCGCCGGTAGAAGTCGAGCCCGGCCTCGTTCACCTGCCCCGTCCCCGCGGGAAGGATGCGGCTCCAGGAGATGCTGAAGCGATAGGCGCCGAGCCCCAGGTCGCGCATCAGGGCCACGTCCTCGGCATAGCGATGATAGTGGTCGCAGGCGACATCGCCGGTGTCGCCGTTGGTCATCCGGCCCGGAGTGTGGCTGAAGCGCTGCCAGATGCTCGGACCGGCGCCGTCGGCGAGCGGTGCGCCTTCGATCTGGTAGGCCGAGGTGGCGGCGCCCCAGAGAAACGTGGGGGGGAATCGAAGGTCGGTCATTTCGGCTCCAGCACCCTCTCCGTCATTTCCGTCGTTTCTCTCATTTCCGTCATTTTCGGCGTTGACAGCCCAGAGGTATTACAGTACTGTGACAATGTAAGCGGTTACATACGGATGAGTCAAGATCAACCGCCCGTCCGCAGCCCCCGACGCTCTGCCAGCAGCGCTGGCGCGGCGACGACGATCCACGACGTCGCGGCGCGCGCCGGAGTCTCGGTCGCCACCGTCTCCCGGGTGCTCAACGGCAAGGGAGTCGTGCGCGAGGAGACCTTAAAGCAGGTCTTAGAAGCCGCGAAGACGCTCCGTTACGTGCCGAACGTCGCCGCCCGGTCGCTCTCCAGCCGGCGCAGCCAGACGATCGGGATCGTCCTCCCGGACGTCCACGGCGAGTTCTTCTCCGAGGTGATCCGGGGCGTCGACCTCGCCGCGCGGAGCGAGGGATATCACATCCTCGTCTCCGGCTCGCACAGCGACGTGGGCGAAATGGTGGAGGTCTTAGAGGCGATGCGCGGGCGGGTGGACGGCCTGGTCGTCATGGCACCCGACGTGGCGCTCTCCTCGGTCTCGGACGCGCTGCCGCCCGGCCTGCCGCTCGTCCTCCTCAACTCCGCCGAGCCCGATTCCCTGACCGACCCCGCTGCCGCTCCCTCCCCATCGCCGCGAAGCTCGATCACGATCGACAACTACGGCGGCGCTGAGGCGATGATGCGCCACCTGGCCGAGCTCGGGCACGAGCGGATCGCCTTCATCAAGGGCCCGCCCCGGAACGCCGATGCCGAGGAGCGCCTCCGCGGCTATCGCGATCACAGCGGAGAGCACCGCGGGGCCCCTGCCTCGGCAACACCCCGCGGTCTGGAGCTCGACGGCGACTTCACCGAAGAGTCGGGGCGAATCGCGGCGCAGAAGATCCTTCGGCTGTCGCCGCGGCCGACCGCGATCTTCGCCGCCAACGACTCGATGGCCGTCGGCGCCCTGGCCGCTCTCGCCGAGGCGTCGGTGCCGGTGCCGGCAGAGATGTCGGTCGCCGGCTTCGACGACATCCCGATCGCCCGTTACGTCGCGCCGCCGCTCACCACCATCCGGGTCGACATCGCCGACCTCGGGCGCCGCGCCTTCGGCCTCCTCTTCGAGGCCATCCAACAGCCTTCAGACCCTGCCCCCAGGCGCGACTGCATTGCGACGACGCTCGTCGTCCGTGGATCGTGCCGCCGTCTAGAAACTTCTACGAAGCCCAGCCCGCAATCCGACCGGGAGCTCTGTGGCGGAAGAAAAGGAGAGGAGACATGAGACGAATGTTGAAGCCGTTTCTGTTCACAATGCTCGTCGGCGCTCTGGCGGTCTCCGCGGCCGCCCAGACGACGACGGCCACCATCCGCGGCAAGGTGACGACCGACGGTGGAACGGAGCTCCCCAATGCCCAGATCCAGGCCACCGGCACGGCCTCGGGGTTCGTCAAGAACGTCACCAGCGGCGCCGGGGGGACTTTCCAGCTCGGCGGCCTGACCCCGGGCGAGTACAAGATCGTCATCTCGGCCGAAGGGTTCGACTCGCACTCGGAGACCGTGCGCGTCCTCGTCGGCCAGAACCTGGACAGAAACTTCGTGCTGAGGCCAGGGGCGGTCAGCGAATCAATCACCGTCGTCGGCCAGCAGGCGGTCGAGACCCGGACATCCGAGGCGGCGACCAACGTCACTACCCAGCAGATCGAGAACCTGCCCCAGGACAACCGCAACTTCCTCAACTTCGCGGCCCTGGCGCCCGGCATCCGGATCTCCTCCGACCCGCTGCGCAAGACGATCGCCGCCGACGCCCAGCCCTCTGAACAGACCAACGTGTTTATCGACGGCGTGAGCTTCAAGAACGACGTGCTGATGGGCGGCTCCGTCGGCCAGGACTCCTCCCGCGGCAACCCGTTCCCGCAGAACGCCGTGCAGGAGTTCCGGGTCATCACCCAGAACTACAGCGCCCAGTACGAGAAGGCGTCCTCCGCGATCATCAGCGCGGTCACCAAGTCAGGTGGCAACAACATCCAGGGGCAGGCCTTCTGGTTCTACCAGCCCAAACAGTGGGTGTCGAAGCTCCAGAAGAGCTTCCAGTTTTCGACCCTGGCGACGAACCCTGACTATCACCGCAGCCAGCCGGGGCTCTCGATCGGCGGCCCGATCGTCCAGGACAAGCTCCACTACTTCCTCGCCTACGAAGGGGACGACGAGCACGCCACGTCGCCGGTGACGATCGGCAACGGGGCCTACACCAGCCAGTTTGCCCAGTACCTGGGAACCTTCCCCAGCCCGTTCAAATCGAACCTGGGGTTCGGCAAGCTCTCCTGGCAGCCGGCGGAAAACCAGCTCGTCGACTGGAGCGGCAACTACCGCCGCGAGCATGAGACGCGCGACATCGGCGGCGGGGCCTTGAACTCCGTCCAGGCGGCCACCGACGTCAAGAACTCGGTCAACGGCTCGACGCTGCGCCACCAGTGGAACAACAGCACTGCTCTCAACCAGGCGACCCTCAGCTACCAGGACTACGTCTTCAATCCGGTGCCGCTCCACCCCGAGCTCGTCGGGCTCAACTACGAAGGGGTCATCCGTCTAGGCGGCGGCGCCACGACCCAGAAGTTCGACCAGCGGCGGATCGAGCTTCGCGACGACTACAACTTCACGGCCCAGGCGGCGGGCGACCACAGCTTCCAGGTCGGTGCCAACTTCGACTCTCTGCGCTACGACGTCAACAAGAGCCAGAACGCCAACCCGGTCTTCAACTTCCGCAACGATCCGGCGAACGGCCGGACCTTCGACCAGCCCTACGAGGCGCAATACGGCTTCGGCAATCCGCGGCTCACGAGCAACAACCAGGAGTACGGGGTCTATGGCCAGGACAACTGGACCGTCAACACGCACCTGACGGTAAACCTGGGTCTCCGCTACGATTACGAGTCGAAGCAGCTCGACACCGGCTACGTGACCCCGGCGAACATCGCCGCGGCTCTCGCCGGTAAGGTCGACCCGAGCTACTTCTCGAACGGCAACAACCGCCAGCAGTACAAGAACGAGATTCAGCCGCGCCTCGGCTTCTCCTACGACATCGCGGGGGACGGCAAGACGGTCGTCTTCGGCGGCGCCGGACGCTATTACGACCGCCTCTTCTTGAATGCCACGCTCGACGAGCGCTACCGCCTGCAGTTCCCCGTCTATCGCATCGAGTTCTCGACCGACGGGAAAACGCCGGGGACGATCAAGTGGGACCCCAAGTATCTGTCGGCGGCGGGCCTGAACGCGCTTATCGCCTCGGGGGCGACGAGCCCTGAGATCTATCTCTTGAACAACAACACCAAGCCGCCCTACTCGAACCAGTGGAATTTGGGCCTCCGGCAGTCGTTCGGCAAGTGGAACGGATCGATCTCCTACAACGGCGTCCGCGGCTATAACGGCTTCACCTGGCTCTCGGCGAGCGGTCTCTGCTGCCAGGCGCTCGTCCCCGGCTTCGGCAACGTCATCATCTCCGACCCGCAGGGCAAGAAGTACTGGTACAACGCCCTCTTCCTTACTCTCGACCGGCCGTACAACGGCAACTGGGCGGCGCACCTCGCCTGGACCCACGCCAAGGCGGAGCAGAACGGCAACGACCTCTTCAGCCTCGACTATCCGAGCGCTGCCGCCTACCCGCGCCACGAGGTGCCCGGCACGGAACGCGACCGCATCGTCGCCAACGTCCTCTTCGGCGGCCTGCCCTGGGATCTGCGTTTCGGCGCCAACCTCTCGTTCGGCACCGGCGAAGCGACCAACGTCCTCGACTTCTCACAGGGCTTCGACCTCCCGGCGCGGGAGACGACCCATCCCTTCGAGCGCTCGATCCGGCCACCCACCACCTGGGGCTTCGCGGATCGCTCGATCGACTTCCGCCTGGAGAAGGACTTCCGGGTCGCGGGGAGCGTCTCGGTCGGCGTCGTCGGCGAGATTTTCAACGCATTCAACTGGGCCAACTACGGCTGCCTCAACAACTTCATTCCGCCGGAGGGAAACCCGACGTTCGGCCAGCCGACCTGTGTCGTCAACCTCGGCCGTCGCGAACAGGTGGGTTTGAAGATCAACTTCTGATCGCCTGTCGTTTCTCCGGGTTCTGACGGGGACCCTCGGGGCGGGCCGTACGGCCCGCCCCACCTTTCTTTCGAAGCAAGGTGACGATTGGCACACATGGCACCGAGAACCGCCGCGCTCGTCTTAGTCTCAGTCGTCGTCCTCTCGTCGCTCTCCTGCGCCGGCCCGGTCTCCCACCGGCACCCCGCGCCGGCCTCCGCCGCCGGCGGCATCGGCGGCATCGCCACCACCGCCAATCCTAAAGATACCGGCCCGATTCCGGCGTCCGACTCCGCGCTTTTGGACGACGTCGAGAACCGCAGCTTCCACTATTTCTGGGACCTGGCCGACCCGCAGACGAGACTCATTCCCGACCGCGCGCCGACGCCTTCGTTCTCGAGCATCGCCGCCGTCGGCTTCGGCCTGACCGCCTACGGCATCGGCGCCGAGCGCGGCTTCGTGACGCGGCGGGAGGCGGCGGAGCGGACCTTGGCCACCCTGCACTCGCTCCTGGCCATGAAGCAGGGACCCGAGCCGCACGGCGTCTCCGGATACAAAGGTTTCTTCTACCACTTCCTCGACATGCGAACCGCCCTACGTTTCGAGAAGGTCGAGCTGTCGACGGTCGACACCTCGCTCCTCATGGCCGGGGTTCTCTTCGCAGAGTCCTACTTCGATCGCGACGACCCCACGGAATCGGCGATCCGCGCCACGGCGGAGGATCTCTACCGGCGCGTCGACTGGCGCTGGGAGCAGGTGCGAAAGTCGGCGATCAGCATGGGCTGGACCCCCGAGGAGGGTTTCCATACCTACGACTGGAAGGGCTACAACGAGGCGATGATCGTCGTCGTCCTCGCTCTCGGCTCGCCCACCCATCCGGTGCCGGCGAGCGCCTGGAGCGAGTACACGGAGACCTACCGCTGGGGGACTTTCTACGGCCAGGAGCACCTCCTCTTCGCGCCGCTCTTCGGACACCAGTACTCCCACGTCTGGCTCGATTTCAAGGGGATCAAGGACGAGGTGATGCGCGGCCACGGCAGCGACTATTTCGAGAACTCCCGCCGGGCGACACTCGCCCAGCACGCCTATGCCGTCGAGAATCCAAAGGGGTACCGCGACTACGGCGACCGGATCTGGGGCCTCTCCGCCTGCGACGGCCCGATGGACGCGACGATTGCGATCGACGGCCGTTCGCGGACCTTCCAGGGCTACACCGCCCGGGGGGCGACCGAGGGCGACGTCCGCGACGACGGCACGATCACGCCGACCGCGGCGATCTCCTCGATCGTTTTCACCCCGGAGCTCTCGATCGCGTCCCTCCGCGAGATGCGCCGCCGCTACGGTAGCCATCTCTATGCGAAGTACGGCTTCTTGGACGCCTTCAACCCGACCCTGCGGACGAGCCAGGGGGTCAAGAGCGGCGAGGTCGATCCGAACGCGGGCTGGTTCGACGGCGACTATCTGGGGATCGATCAGGGGCCGATCGTCGCCATGATCGAAAACCACCGGAGCGGCCTGGTGTGGAAGACGATGCGGAAGAACGAGCACATCGTCCGCGGCCTCCAACGTGCCGGCTTTTCGGGCGGCTGGCTGGAGGGCCGGTGAAGAGAGGCCGGGGCCTCAGTTCTCTCGTCGCTCTGGCCGTGGTACTCCTCTGGGGCGGCGCCGGATGTCAGGCGAGGGAGGAACGCGGCGGGATCGAGCGGATCGAGCTCTGGGGCCTCGGCCACGAAGGGGAGGTCGTGGCCGACCGCATCCCCGAGTTCGAGCGGCAGAACCCGAAGATCCGGGTCACCGTGCAGCAGATCCCCTGGATCGCTGCCCACGAGAAGCTGCTGACCGGTTACGCCGGCGACGCGACACCGGACCTCGCCCAGATGGGGAACACCTGGATTCCGGAGTTCGTCGCCGTTCGCGCCCTGGCGGACCTCACGGCCTTCGCCAGGGCGTCGCGGACGATCGACGGCCACGACGATTTTCCCGGAGTCTGGGCGACGAACGTCGTGGACGGTGTCCTCTACGGCATCCCCTGGTACGTCGACACCCGGGTCCTCTTCTACCGGAGCGACATCCTGGCGTCGGTCGGCTATCCGAAGGCGCCGCGCACCTGGAGCCAGTGGCTGGACGCGATGGCGCGGATCAAGAGCGGTGGCAAGAGCCGCTTCGCGATCCTCATGCCGACCAATGAATTCGAGCCGATCGAGATGCTCGCCCTCTCGAACGGCTCGGCTTTCTTGAAGGAAAACGGCACCCGGGGTGCTTTTTCGGAGCCGCCGTTTCGCGATGCCTTCAACTTCTATATCGACATCTTCCATCGCGGTTTCGCCCCGGTGGTGAGCAACACCCAGGTCGCCAACGTCTATCAGCAGTTCGCCCAGGGCGACTTCGCCATGTACATCACCGGCCCCTGGAACGTCGGCGAGTTCCGCCACCGCCTGCCCAAGGAGATGGAGGGGAAATGGGCCACCGCGCCGCTCCCGGCGCGCGATGCCTCGGCGCCAACCGGCGTCTCGATGGCGGGCGGTTCGAGCCTCGTCCTCTTCCGCGCCTCGCGTCACCAGGCGGCGGCTTTAAAGCTGATCGAATTCCTCTCCCAGCCGGCGGAGCAGCTCCTCCTCTTTGAGCAGACCGGCGACCTGCCGGCCCGGCGGAGCGCCTGGTCGAGCCCGGCGCTCGCCAGCGACCCCTACTTTCCGGCCTTTCGGGAGCAGCTCGAACGGGTTCAGCCCTTCCCCAAGGTGCCGGAGTGGGAGCAGATCGCAAATTCCATCTTCCAGCACGGCGAGGCCGCCGTCCGCAGCGTCACGACGCCGGCCGCGGCGCTCGCCGATCTCGATCGCACGACCGACGACATCCTCGCCAAGCGCCGCTGGGTGCTGGCGCGCCAGGGGGTGCGATGAGAGGCGAAGCGCGGGCCGCCGCTCTCTTCCTGGCGCCGGCGCTCGGGGTGCTCGTCCTCTTCTTCTTTCTCCCCGTCGTCGCCGGCTTCGCTTTGAGCCTCACCGATTTCGATCTCTACGCCCTGGGCGACCTTCACAACGTCCGCTTCGTCGCCTTCCACAACTTCGCCGCGGTTTTGAAGAGCGATCTCTTCTGGACCGCGCTCGGCAATACCCTCTACTTTGCGTTCGTGGGCGGCCCGGCGACGGTGGCCGTCTCGCTCGGGGCGGCGCTCCTCGTGAACGCCAAGGCCGCGCGTTTCAAGCCGCTCTTCCGCACCGTCTACTTCGCACCGGTCGTCACTACCCTGGTCGCCGTGGCGATCGCCTTCCGCTTCCTCTACCACCCCCGCTTCGGTGCCCTGAACCGCGCCCTGGGTGCCCTCGGGCTGCCGCAGGTCGATTGGCTCGGCGATCCCCACTGGGCGATGCCGGCAATCATCCTCCTCGCCGTGTGGAAGAACTTCGGTTACAACATGGTGATCATTCTGGCCGGGCTCCAGGGAATTCCAGAGGAGCTCTACGAGGCCGCGAAAATCGACGGCGCCGGCCCCTGGCGGCAGTTCCGGCATGTCACCCTGCCGATGCTGGGACCGACCTTCCTCTTCGTCGGCATCGTCACCGCCATCGGCTATCTGCAGCTCTTCCCCGAGCCCTACGTGATGACCTACGGCGGTCCGCTCCACAAGACGCTTTCCGCCGTGATGCTCATGTACGAGGAGGGTTTCCGCTGGTGGCGGATGGGCTATGCGGCGGCGGTGGCGTTCCTCCTCTGCATCGTCATCGCCGCGGCGACGGCGCTCCAGATGCGTTTCCAGGAGCGGTCGTGAAGGGGCGTGGCGGCGGCACCTTTCTCCTCCACGCCGCGCTTCTCGCGGGTAGTGCGCTCACCCTCTTCCCGCTCCTCTGGATGCTCTCCGCCTCCTTCATGAAGAGCGGTGAGGCGACGACCTTCCCGCCCCATCTGATCCCCCATGCGGCGACGTTCGATCAATACCGCCAGCTCTTTCTCCGGCTCAACATCGGCCGCGCCTTCCTGAGCAGTGCGACGATCGCCCTCATCGCCACCTTTGGCTCGCTCCTCTTCAGCTCGATGGCGGGCTACGCTTTTGCCCGCCTGCGTTTCCGCGGCCGCGATCGGCTCTTCGGAATTCTCCTCTCGGCGCTCATCATTCCGGCCCAGGTCGGCATGCTGCCGCTCTTCCTGATGATGAAGGCGATGCACCTGGTGAACACCTACTGGGGTGCGATCCTGCCGGCTCTCGCGAGCGTTCTCGGCATTTTTCTCATCCGCCAGTTCATGCTCTCGATCCCCCAGGAGCTCCTCGAGGCAGCCCGCATCGAAGGTGCCGGCGAGCTCCGGATCTACTGGTCGATCGTCCTGCCGCTCGCCAAACCGGTCCTCGCCACTCTCGCCATCCTCACCTTCATGACGACCTGGAACGACTTCATGTGGCCGCTCATCGTCCTCACCGATCAGAAGCGGTACACCTTGCCGGTCGCGATGGCCAGTTTGGTCGGCGAGCACGCGCTCGACATCGAGCTGATGATGGCGGGCGCGGTCGTCACGGTGCTCCCGGTGCTCGTCGTCTTCCTCGCCCTCCAGCGCTACTACATCTCCGGGTTGATGGCGGGGAGCGTCAAGGGTTGAGCCGCGCGCTGCTCCTGGCCGCCCTCTTCCTCCTGGCTGGGGACCGGAGCGGGCTTCTGAACGACGATTTCGAATCGACCGCCGCGATCGCCGCCTGGTCGGCGCATCCGTCGGATGGAGTCTCGCTCGCGATCGGTCAGGACTCGGGACTCCATGGACGTGCGATGCGGCTCGACTTCGACTTTCAGCATCACGCCGGCTATGCTATCGCCCGGCGGCAGGTCGATCTCGACCTGCCGCCGAACTACGAGCTCACCTTCGCCCTCCGCGCCGAGGCCCCGGTCGAGAACCTCGAAGTGAAGCTGATCGACGAGACAGGAGACAACGTCTGGTGGAGGAACCGCCGCGATTTCGTCTTCCCCAGAACCTGGACGGAGATCTCGACCAAGAAGCGGCAGATCGCCTTTGCCTGGGGACCACAGGGCGGCGGCGAGATCCGTCACCTGGCGGCGATCGAGATCGTCGTTACGGCGGGCACGGGAGGAAAGGGGACGGTCTGGATCGACGATCTCGCCCTGACGGCTCTGCCCCCTGCAGCGAGCGGCCCGGTGACGCGCGGCGCCTGGCGTGCCGACGAGGGCTCAGCCGCGCTGACGATCGCCCTGGGTACGTTACGCGAGGTGGGCGGCCTCCATATCCGGTGGAACGCGGACGATTTCGCGCGTGACTTCGCGGTCGAGCTTTCGAAAGACGGCGAGCACTTTTCGAACGTTCGCCAGGTGGTGAACAACGGCCGCCGGGATGAGTTCCTCTTTCTCCCCGATCAGGAGGCGAAGCTCGTCCGGCTGGTGATGCTAAAGAGCCGCGGCGGAAGGGGATTTGCGATCGAATCCGTGGAGGTCGAGCCGCCGGAGTGGGCGCCGACGCCGAACGACTTCTTCGCCGCCGTAGCGAAGGGCGCACCCCGCGGCGACTATCCGCGCTATCTCGCCGGCGAGCAGCCTTACTGGACGGTCGTCGGCGCCGATGGCGCCGAGCCGGAGGCGCTCATGGGGGAGGACGGCAACGTCGAGCCGTTCAAGGCGGGCTTCTCGATCGAGCCGTTCCTTCTGATCGACGGCAAGCTCGTCACCTGGAGCGACGCCGCGCCCAGGCAGTCGCTCGCCGAGCGCGATCTGCCGATTCCGACCGTCACCTGGACAGCGAAAGGCGTCACCCTGGACGTGACCGCGGCGGTGACGGACTCCTCTATGCTCGTTCTGCGGTATCGCGTTCGCGATCTCGGCGCCGTGGGTGCCAAGAAGACTTCGCTCGCTCTCGCGATTCGCCCCTTCCAGGTAAACCCGTCGACGCAGTTCCTCAATACGCAGGGGGGCGTCTCCCCCATCCACACGCTCGCCTTCGACGGCCGGGACAGCGAAGATGTGATCGTCGACGCCACCCGGCGCGTGCATGCGCTCACGAAGCCAGAGAGCTTCACCGCCGCCACCTACGACGAGGGGAACATCGTCGACCTTCTACGCCGAGGCGGAGAGACCACGACGAAAGCGCACGATCCCTTCGGCTACGCCTCGGGAGCACTCATATATCGAGTGACAGGAGAGCGAACGGTCGATCTTTCGATCGCGCTGGAGAAAGGGCGCGAAGCCGGTTGCCGATACGCCGGCGTCACGCAAGCGCTTTCCAGCAAATCGCCGCCACCTGGCACGAAAAGCTCCACCGGGTGGCGATCGAGATCCCCGGCGCGCCGGAGATCGCCGATACGATCCGGAGCAATCTCGCCTGGACTCTGATCCACCGCGACGGCGACGCTCTCGAACCGGGCTCGCGCGCCTACGACCGGGCCTGGATCCGCGACGGCGCGCTGATCTCCTCCGTCCTCCTCCGCCTCGGCCACGCGGACATCGCGAAGCGCTTCGCCACCTGGTTCGCGAGCTATCAGTATCCCGATGGCAAAGTGCCCTGCTGCGTCGATGGCCGCGGCGCCGATCCGGTGGCCAGAGAACGACAGCCACGGCGAGCTGATCTATCTCTTGGCCGAGATCGAGCGCACGACGAACGACCTCGCCCTCGTCCGCCGTCTCTGGCCGCATGTGGACGCCGCGGCGCGCTACATCGGCAAGCTGTCCAGCCAGAACCACGGTGCGTTCGAGGGACTGGTCACCGAATCGATCAGCCACGAGGGTTACTCGGCGAAACCGGTCCATTCCTACTGGGACGATCTCTTCGCGCTCCGCGGCCTCGACGACGCCGCCTATCTCGCCGGGAAGCTCCAGCTCACCGAGCGCCAGCGCGCTTTAGCCGGCCAGGCGGCGGCGTTCCGCCATGACTTCGAAGCCTCGATCCGCCGCACGATCGCCGAGCACCGGATCGACTTCGTACCCGGCTCCGCGGAGCTGGGAGATTTCGATGCCACGTCGACCGCGATCGGCATCTCGCCCTTGAACCTGGACGCGATCTTTCCCCCATCAGCTTTGCAGCGGACCTTCGATCGCTACCTCGAATCGCTCGCCAAGCCGCGCGAGGACTACACGCCCTACGAGATGCGCAACATCGGCGCGCTTCTCCGCCGCGGTGACAAAGCCCACGCCCTGCCGCTCTTCGATCGCTTCCTAGCCGACCGCCGTCCGGCGGCCTGGAACGAATGGGCCGAGGTCGTGGGGACGGAGGCGCGCAAACCCCGTTTCCTCGGCGACATGCCCCACGCCTGGGTCGCCTCCGACTTCATCCGCTCCGTCCTCGACGCCCTCGCCTACGACCGCGAGGACGGCACGCTGGTCGTCGGCGCCGGGGTACCCTGGCGCTGGCTGGGCAACGGCACGCTCCACGTCGGCCCCCTGCCGACTTACAACGGCCCGATCGATCTTCGCATGCAGGTGGACGGTGCCGATCGGATCGTCGTCGATCTCCGCGGCACCGCCCATCCGGCGCGACTCCTCCTCCGTTCGCCCGAAGACCGGCCGATCCGGGTCGCACGCATCGACGGTACCGCTGTCGAGCATACCGACCACGAGGTGACCGTGCCGCGGCTGCCGGCGAGGATTGTGTTCGAATACTAAAGGTTCGCCTTGAAAGACGGCTTACAGGAAGTCCGTCTTCCTACCCTGAAAGAACAGCGTAAGCCCGAGCAGGAGACCGATCGCCACGATCTCCGCGATCATCAACGTGACCGAAGCCTGGTTCCAGATCACGGCGTGGCCCTTCATGGCGCTCGCGATGCTGGGGATATGGGAGACGTAGTAGAGGACCCCGTTTAGAGCGAGGTTTCCCACCACGATCGCGCCGACGGTCCAGTTCTGGGACTCGCTGACGAGGGCGACGCCGAGGATCAGGCAGTAGGAGACGAAAATCTCGGTCAGGATGATCGTCGTGAAGGGGATCAGGCCGCCGGCATCGGCGATCCAGAGGAGCGTCAGGGCCCCAATCAGGAGGGTGACCCAGGGGACGAGGAAGATCAGCAGGTTGGCGAGGATCTTGGCGATCGTGTACTCCTTGGCCGAGATCGGCAGGCTCATTACGAACGAGAGCGTCTGCTCCTTCCTCTCGTTGATGACGGTCAACATGGCGAGATGGATGCCCACCGAGATCAGAATCGTCAGGAGCAGGATGCTCCCCGCGAAAGACAGTCCGCTTCCGCCGGCCCTGAGGAGGGCGAGGCTGAGAGCGCCGGCCACCAGATAACCGGCGATCGGGTAGCGCAGGAAGTACCAGTCCTTCCAGACGAGGCGCTTGATCATCGAGTAGCTCATGCGGCTTTCCCTTCCCTTCGGCTCTGTACGTTGGCGACGAAGATCTCTTCCAAGGTCATCGTGTCCACCGCGTTTACGGTGGCACCCGCGTCGTTGACGGCCGCGGTCATGGCGGGATCGAAGTGGCTCGTGGTCAGTACCGTCAGCCGGCCGCTCCCCACCGCTTCCACGATTCCCGGCAACGCAGGCAGGACGACGCCGGGCGGGACGTCGAGCCTCAAGCGCCGCCAGCGATCGAGGAAGGTCTCCTTGTCGCCCGAGTCGATGATCCGGCCGCGGTCGATAAAGGTGATCTGATCCGAGATCTGCTCGACGTCCAGGGTGTTGTGGGAGGAAAAGAGGATGGTCCGCCGCTCGTCGGCGAGCACCTCCATGAGCTCGCCTAAAACCTCGTGGCGGGCGACCGGATCGAGCCCCGTGGTCGGTTCGTCGAGCACCAGCAGCCGGGGGCGCCGGGCGAGGATCAAAAGGAGCGCCGCCTTGACCCGCTGGCCGTGGGAGAGCCCCTTGATCTTTTGCTGCGGCTTCAAGTCGAAGCGCCGAAGCAGGCTCTCCGCGTAGGTCTCGTCCCAGGTCGGATAGATCGAGCGAATGAACGCCATGTGCCAGGCGAGCGTCGCAGCCCCGTAGAGCCGCATGTCCTCGGAGGCGAAGCCCAGCTCCTGCTTGGCCGCGACCTGCTCTTGAGGCATGCTCTTCCCGAGGACGCGCACCTCCCCGCTGTCCTGGTGCACGAGCCCCATGAGAATTCGAATCGTCGTCGACTTGCCGGCGCCGTTGGCGCCGATGAAACCCAGGATGCTCCCCGTGGGGAGCGCCAGGTTGATATCGTCGAGCGTGAAGTGAGGATAAACCTTTCTCACGCCCTCGAAGTGAACGGCCAGGCCGGTCATGATTCCTCCTCCATTAATCGTTGAGCGGCTTCGCGCAGCCGGGTGGTGAGCTCCTCGGGTGTCAGGCCGAGGAGCGAGCCCAGTCGGGCGACCTGCTCCAGGAGCTCTGCGAGCTCCTGGTCGTAGAGCCGGGGGCGGAGATCGGGATCGGCGGCCACCGTCGACGGCTTGCCGTGATGGGTGACGATCACCCCTTCCCGCTCGAGTTCCAGATAGGCACGCTTGATCGTGATCACGCTGACCCGGAGCGCCACGGCGAGCTGGCGGATCGAGGGGATCTCCTCCCCCCGCGTCCAATCCCCCACCGCCACCCGCTGCTTGATCTGCTCCATGATCTGGAGGTACATCGGCCGGCCGTCGGACCGGGAGATGACCAGATCACTGTGTATATCCATATGCTGAGTATACACAGTTGATTCTGGTCGTCAAGCAGCCACGACGGATGCGGCCGCATTGACGGTGTCCCCAAGACCTGCGACACTCCCCGCCTGTCCTCCCATGGGACAGAGGTTCTGTGAAAGCTGTAGCACCGCCGGATCAAGGGAAGAGGAGTGTGAAACTCCCGCCGCCCCGCGACTGTGATCGGGACGAAAGCCACGAAGTGCCACTATCTAAAAGATGGGAAGGCGTGGTGAGTAGGACGAACGTAAGCCAGGAGACCTGGTTCGGCCGGACAGAGTTCAAGTTTCCCCGAGGGGGGAAAGGAGCTTCTCGTGTTGCCGGATCGATTCCTCGTCCACCTGTGGGCGGCGACGTTGGTGATGTTGTCGCTGCTCGTCCTCGCCGCCCCCATCTCCGCCCAGCCGCCCGCGGCCACCACCGCCGCCACCCCACCCTCCGCCTCCGATACCCCGGCGCCCGCCGAGGCACCGCCATCTAACCCAGACGCCGAGCCCAAGCCGAAGGAGCGCCTGACGCTCGCCGAGGAGATCGTCGTCACCGCCAATCCGCTCCCCACCCGCGCCGAGTCGGTGGGCAGCTCGGTGACGGTGCTCGGCCGTGAGGAGATCGAGCGCCGGGGCGAGCCTTTCGTGCTCGAGCTCCTGCGTACTGTCCCGGGCGTCGAGGTCAGCCAGGGCGGCGGCCCGGGGAGCGTCGCCAGCGTCTTTTTGCGCGGCACCAACTCCAACCAGACTCTGGTCCTGATCGACGGCGTCCGGGTGACCAATACCTCGGGGGGCTTCGACCTCTCGGGCCTCTCCGCCGACAATGTCGAGCGGATCGAGGTGCTGCGCGGCCCGCAGAGCACGCTCTACGGCTCCGAGGCGATCGGCGGGGTCATCAGCCTCACCACCCGGCGCGGCCAGCCGGGGTTCCACTTCGATGTCGATGCCCGCGACGGCACCCGGGACAGCCGGGAGCTCGCGCTTTCCAGCAATGGCGGCACCCGCGCCTTGGACTGGAGCGTCGGCCTCGCCAGCCGCAAGACCGACGGCTGGTCGGTGGCGAGCGAGGCGCGCGGCAACACCGAGCGGGACCCCTTCTCCGACCGGACCCTCTCGGCGCGGCTGGGCGCCGCTGTCTTAGGCGACGGCCGGGTGGACCTGACGGTCCGCAACTTCAGCGCCACGAGCTCGCTCGACGGCTTCACCACCGTCCCCGTCGACGACCCCAACTACACGCAGGACCGGCACCTCACGGTCGCCGCGCTCGATTTCGTCAAGCCGCTCGCGAGCTTCTGGAACCTGCGGGTCCACGCCGGCACCAACCAGGAGCGGACGGAGGGGAAGGACCCCGACACCTTCTTCAACAACTACGACATCCGGAGCCGCCTGGGTCAAGTGGGCGCCGAATCCGACTTCCGGCTGGGCAAGGAGAACACCGTCGTCGTCGGCGCCTCGACCGAGAGCCGCCACGGCGAGAACGCCGGCTCCTACAAAGAGACGCTCGACATCAACTCGGTCTATCTCCAGGACAGCTGGTCGTACCACGACCGCCTCTTCTTGACCGGCGGAGCGCGCCACGACAGCAACTCGCGGTTCGGCGACCAGACGACCTATCGCGTGACCGGCAGCTCGCTCCTCTCGGGCTCCTGGCGGCTCACCGGCAGCGTCGGCACCGGCTTTCGGGCGCCGAGCTTCGACGAGCTGTTCTTCCCTTTCTTCGGCAACCCCGGTCTCAAGCCGGAGACCAGCCTGGGGTTCGATCTCGGCCTCGAACGGCGGCTTCAAACCCAACACGGCGCCCTGGTTGCCGGGGTCACCCTGTTCGACAACCGCCTGCGCGACCTGATCGAGTTCGACTTGACGACCTCGACCCTCGCCAACGTCCGGCGCGCCGAGGCCAAGGGGGCGGAGGCGTCGCTCCGGATCGAGCCGCGCACCGACCTCGCGGTCCAGCTCTCCTATACCTACACCGACAGCAAGGACCGCGACACCGGCCTGCCCCTCGCCCGCCGGCCGCGCCACCGCTTTACGCTCCTCGCCGCCTTCGACCCCGGCAGCCGGGTGCGCGCCACCGCGTCGCTCGTCGCGGTCGACCATCGGGTCGACTCCGACGGCAGCCGGATGGACAACTACCAGCGGGTGGACTTAAACGTCGAGTTCCGCGCCCTCTCCTGGCTCCTGCCCTACGTCCAGATCCAGAACCTCTTCAATCAGAAGTACGAGGAGATCACCGGCTACACCACTCCCCGGCTCACGGCGTTCCTCGGCGTTCGCCTCCGCCCGTTCCCTTAAAGCTCAGCCGTCGAGGAGCGCGAAGATCGAGCTGGCGGAGGCGCGCGGGGTCAGCGACCACCGCCCACACGGCGGTGGTCCAGCAGTCCCTCGGGTCAGACGTCTAGTGCGGCCCCCGCGGGGATACACTCTAGGCCGAGATGGCAACGGCGACTCCCACTCTCGACTCCCCTGAGGCGGCGGCCGGCACGGCCCCCGCCCGGCCGCCCTCCCCCTGGCGGCCGCTCGCCAACCGGGTGTTCCGCTGGCTGTGGATCGCGAGCGTCGCCTCGAACATCGGCACCTGGCTGCAGAGCGTCGGCGCCTCGTGGCTGATGGCGACCTTGAGCTCCAGCGCGTCGCAGGTGGCGTTGGTCCAGGCGGCGACGAGCCTGCCGATGTTCCTCCTCTCGCTCCCTTCGGGAGCCTTGGCCGACGTCCTCGACCGGCGCAAGGTCCTCCTCTTCACCCAGCTCTGGATGACCCTCGCCGCGGCGGCCCTCGGGCTCTTCACCCTCGCCGGCAGGACGACCCCCGGGATGCTCCTCTTCTTCACCTTCGTCCTCGGCCTGGGGGCGGCGATGAACGGCCCGGCCTGGCAGGCGATCACCCCGGAGCTCGTGCCGCGCGAGGACCTGCCCGCCGCCGTCACCCTGGCGAGCGTCGGCTTCAACATCGCCCGCGCCGCCGGCCCGGCGATCGGCGGGCTCATCATCGCCGCGTCCGGCGCCGGCGTGACCTTCCTCTTGAACGCCGTCTCCTTTTTGGGCGTGCTCGTCGTCCTCTACCGCTGGAAGCGGCCGGAGGAGGAGACCATGCTCCCCGCCGAGCGCATCTGGGGCGCCATGCAGACCGGGGTGCGCTACGTCCTCCATGCGCCGGAGGTGATGACCGTGATCCTCCGCGGCACCGCCTTCGTGCTCTGCGGCAGCTCGCTCTGGGCGCTCCTGCCGCTGATCGCCAAGCGCGAGCTCTCGGGCGGCCCGACCGGCTACGGTCTCCTCCTGGGCGCCCTGGGGATCGGGGCGGTCTCCGGGGCCATGGTCCTGCCGCGGCTCAACCGGAACCGCGAGAACTCGACCGACCTCGTGGTGGCGGTCGCCACCATCGTCTTCGCCGCGGCGACGGTGACTCTCGCCTACGTGCGGAGCTTCCCCCTGCTGCTCCTCGCCATGCTCTTCGCCGGGGGGGCCTGGCTGTCGCTCCTCTCGAGCCTCAACGTGGCGGTGCAGACGCTCGTCCCCTCCTGGGTGCGGGCGCGGGCGCTCTCGGTCTACATGCTGGTCTTCTATGGCGGCCTCGCCGGCGGCAGCGCCCTCTGGGGCGCCTTGGGCGACCGCTACTCGGTCTCGACCTCGCTCCTCGTCTCCGCCGTCGGCATGGTGGTGGGCCTGGCGCTCACCGCGCGCTATCACCTGCGCTCGGGAGAGGGGCTGAACCTGGCGCCGTCCCGCCTGTGGCCGGCGCCCATCGTCCGCCACGAGCCGGAGCCCGAACGGGGGCCGGTCCTCGTCTCCGTCCACTACCAGGTGGAAGCGGCGCGGCAGGACGACTTCAAGGATGCCATGCGCGCCGTCCGCCGCATCCGGCTCCGCGATGGTGCCATGGAGTGGGGGCTTTTCGCCGACGCCGCGGTCGAGCACCGGATGGTCGAGGTCTTCCTCGTCAAGTCATGGCTGGAGTACCTGCGCCAGCGCGAGCGGATGACCGTGGCCGACCGCGACCTCGCCGACCGGGCTCGGGCCTTCCACGTCGGCGACGAGCCCCCCGCCGTCCACCGCCTGATCGCCGAGCGGGTGCCGAAGCGGGATTAGTGGTCTGTCACGGTTGAATCGGCAGGTAGCGAGATCTTTCCGGCGAAGACTTTCTACGCGCGTTTCTGAAGACTTTCCATGAGTTCCTGAGGACTTTCCACGGGTTCCTGAGGACTTTCCACGGGTTCCTGAAGACTTTCCACGAGTTCCTGAAGACTTTCCACGGGTTCCTGAAGACTTTCCACGAGTTCCTGAAGACTTCCACGAGTTCCTGAGGACTTTCCACGGGTTCCCGAGGACTTTCCACGGGTTCCCGAAGACTTTCCACGAGATTCTGAAGACTTTCCACGAGCTCCGGAGGACTTTCCACGAGCTCCGGAAGCTTCCAAAAGCCGTCCGGAAGCTTCCAGGAGCTGTCCGGAAGGGCCCCAACGGGGTCCGGGAGGTCTCAAACGGCGTCCAGCCATCTCAACGCCGTCTACAGAAGGTCTCAAACACCGTCCAGAGGACTTTCCGCGGCGTCCGGGAGCTTCCCAACGCGTCCGGGAGCTTCCCAACCGCGTCCGGGAGGTTCCGAGCGGTGTCTGGAGACGTTCCCCAAAGACCCAAAGAAGGGAGAGGACCTAGGCAAATCTACCTTGACCGACCTCTAGGAGGGGGGCGCCCGCTGTGCCTGAGACGATCGGGATTCAATCCGGAGGAGGCACCGCGGCCTCCTCCGGTGCACCCTCGGCTCAGGGTTTGGCGGCAGTCTTGTCGACCGGCAATCCTGCCGTCTCCCAGGCGTGGAGGCCGCCCAGGAGCGCGCCGACCTGGGGGAAACCCTGCTGCTTCAAGAGGAGCGCCGCACGGGCGCTCGAGTGTTCGTTGGGTCAGGTGCAGTAGGTGACGATGAAGCTCTCGCGGGGGAGCTCTCTGCTGCGCTGCTCGATGTCGTTCAAGGGGATGGAGAGGGCGCCATGGGCGTGCGAGGTGGCATAGTCCCCCGCCGAGCGGACGTCGACAACGACGACCTTGCCGGTCTTCATCGCCTGCTGGAGCTCGGCGATCGGGACCCGGCGCACCGAGTCGTCACCGGGGGGGATCGCCGGCGCCGGGGCGGTAGCCACCAGGGCCGCCGGGGCAGTCGCGGATGTCGGGGCCGCCAACTCCGGCGCGGCGGGCGGCGGATGGACGGGGGGAGAGGCGCCCGCCGGACCGGCGAGCAGGAGGGGGAGGAGAAGCAGGGATCGGAGCATGGGTCGAACCTCCTTGGGTCCAGCCCAGCATGTCACTATCGTCAATAACGCCAGCTCGTCACGTCCGCCCCCTTGGGCGCGGTCTGGAGCATCCGCTTCGCGACGACGGGGAGCAGGCGCTGGTTGAGGAGCAGCCGGGAGAAGGTCTCCGGGAGACTTCCGGTGTAGCAGTGGGGCGCGCCGCGGCCGATCTCGACATCGCCCGCGTACCACGGGCCGTGGCCGGGCTCGCCGGTGCCCTTTAAGAACTTGTCGAGGAGGAGCACGCCCCGCTCCAGGTAGTAACTGTCCTCCCCCCCACCTTGACGTGGAGCTTGCCGGCGAGCTTCGGCCCCAGGGTCGGCCAGTCGCGGCTCAGGATGTGAGTCAGGTCGTAGTGCTCCCGCCAGGCGGCGGCCACCCGGTGGTCGACGACCCCCGTCGCCTTGTCGAAGATGGCCTGTGGGTAGCCGTCCTCCCCCACCGGGCTGTAGACCGCCTGCCAGGCGTCGAACTGCTCGCCGGAGCGCCCGTGGCTGCCGAGTACCCGCTCGTAGCGGTTGGTCCCCTCCATGGTGGAGGTCACCCGGCCGCCGGGCTCGCGGCTCGCCGGGCGGGGGGAGCGGCCGAGCCGCCCCTCTTCCCAGTAGGCGTTGGCGTCGTCGTAGAGGTCGGCGGTGAGGTAGGCCCGGAAGTCGACCGGGTCGGGGCAGTTGGTCCAGGCGCCGTTGTAGAAGTCGGGGTAGAAGACCTGCTGCGCCAGGGCCTCCCAGCCGCCCGTCGAGTTGCCGTAGAGAGCGCGCGCCCACGGCTCCCCGATGGCCCGGAAACGCCGCTCGACCTCGGGGATCAGCTCGCGGACGATGGCCTCGCCGTAGGGGCCGACGTTCGCCGAGTCGACGGCGTAGGAGTCGTCGTAGTAGGGGTTCGGGTGCTGGAGGGTGACGATCAGGAGGTGGGGAGCGTTCCCCGGGGTCCCGGCGGCCCGGCGGTCGCGGTCGCGGTCCCGATCGCCGGGCCCCTCCGCCGCCGGGATCGTGAAGAAGAAGTGGTCGTGGTAGTAGACGGCCGGATAGCGCGCCTCGGGGTGCTCGGCGTAGCCGTCCGGCAGGAGCACCACCGCTCCCAGCTCGACCGGGCGGCCCCAGAAGCGCGAGAGGAGGGGGCTTACGATCCGCACGTGCCGGACCGCGCCCCGATCCTCGGGCTTCGGCAGGGGAGGGATCTCGCGCGCCAGCTCGATCCGGATCGTCCCCGGCTGCGCCGGATCGACCTCCACCTCCACCGGTGCGGAGAGCAGATTGCCGGGCGAGAGGTTCCAGCGCTGCCCCTCGCCGTGGTCGGCATGGAGCTGGACCCGTTTGCCGTCCGCCCGCCGGAAGGTGTCGTAGACGTTGACCACCGCCTGCACCCGGTAGCGCCCGGCAGGGATCTCGGCGAGGCTCGGCGCCGGATAGCCCACGGCAGCGCCGTCGACCAGCGCGCTCCCCCCGGGCCGCCAACCTGCCACGTCGACGCCGAAGGCCTGCTGGCTGTCCCCCTCGTCGCGCAGCTGGAAGCGGGGCTCGCCCCCCGGATCGGCGGAGAGGAGGAGGACGAGCCGGCCGTCCACCGGCCCCTTGCCGGGATCGCGCAGCCCGGCGGGAAGGACGACCTCGAAGCGCAGCGGCGAGGGGCCGGGCGGCGGCGGGTGCGGACAGGCGCCGGGGAGGACGCCCAGGAGGCAGAACGCGAGCGCCAGATTGGCGATGGGGTGCCCCCGCTCCGGCCGTTTCTTCACGAGGGATGTTCTACCACGCCGACGGCTCAGTCTCGTTGCAGGGCGACCACCGGATCCATCCGGCTCGCCCGGCGGGCCGGCAGGCCGCTCGCGAAGAGGGCCACGGCGAGGAGGATCGCCGGCGCGAGGGCGAAGGCCGCGGGGTCGTGGACGCTCACCCCCACGAGCAGGCTGGCGAGGAGCCGGGTCAGGGCGAGGGAGCCGCCGAGGCCGAGGACCACCCCGGCGAGGACGGCGGTCATGCCCTGCCTCACCACCATCCGCTGGACGGCCCCGCCGGTCGCCCCGAGGGCCATTCTGACGCCGATCTCGCGGGTGCGTTGCTCGACCAGATAGGAGAGGACGCCGTAGATCCCCATCGCCGCCAGGAGGAGAGCGATGACCGCCAGGACGCCGAGGAGCAGGCTGCCGAAGCGTTCGAGGCCGAGCGAACGGGAGAGGATCTCCCCCATCCATCGCACCTCGGTGACCGGCTGCTCGGGATCGACCGACCAGACCGCCCGGTCGAGAGCGGCGGCGATCCCCGCCGGCGCCCCGGCGGTGCGCACGACGAGGCTGATCGGCAGGAGGGCCACGAGCTTGCCGGCGAAGGCGGGGGGCATCTGGGCGACCGGCAGGTAGACGATCGCCGGGACGTCCTCGCCCAACCCCAGCTCGCGCACGTCCTTGACCACCCCAACGACCATCCGCGGCGCCGGGTCGGCGAGCTCGGGCACGAACGGCTGACCGAGGGTGATGCGGGCGCCGAGCGCCCCCCCCTTGGGCCAGAAACGGCGGACGGCGGTCTCGTTGACCAGCGCCACGCCAGGAGCGCCGACGCCGTCGGCGGCGGTGAAGCCGTGGCCCCCGGCGAGCGGGATGCGGAGGGCGGCCAGCAGGTCAGGGGTGATGGCGCGGTACTGGGCCTCGCCGGTCCCCTCGTCGCTCCCCTTGCCGCGGTAGCGCCCCTCGATCGTGAACGGCATGTCCGGACCGCCTTCGAGCGGCAGCGTGGTGGCGATGCCGGCCTGGGTCACCCCCGGGAGCGCCGCCAGCTTTTCGAGCACCTGGCGGTCGAAGCGGTCGAGCGCCCCGATGGCGAGGGCGAGGGTGAGAACGGCGAGGACGGTGAACCCGGGGCTCCTGGCGAGCCGCCTCAGAGCGTGACGGAGGTCCGGCAGGAAGAGATCCATGGGCGGCTCCTTCGCGCGCTGGCGCGTCGGCCTTCCCTACGGCCGGGAGCCGCCCCGGGTTTCAGCTGTTCTTCCCCTGCCGATCTAGCCGACCCGCTCCTGGAGCTCGAGCTGGAGGAGGCGGAGGAAGTCCTGGGCGTTGGTGACGACGCCGAAGGCCTGGTGGGTGCCGCGGTCCTTGAGCTTGTTGACGACGAACTCCGTCTGGTCGACGCAGATCGTCGTCACCTCCGCGATCGAGCCGTCGGGGCGGGCGCAGAAGGTGGGGAGCATGTTGCCGACGGCGATGGCGTGGAGCGCCGTCGCCACCATGACGACCATGGTGGCGCGGACGGTCAGCTCGCGCATGGCGCTCTGGGCGTCGAGGATGGAGGCGAGGGTCTCCGGCAGCGGGCCGTCGTCGCGGATCGAGCCGCCGAGGACATAGGGGGTGCCGGTCACCGTCAGGGCGTGCATGATGCCGCTCTGGAGGCGGCCCTGGTCGACCAGGGCCGCGATCGAGCCCGCCTTCTTGACCTCGTTGATCGCCCGCATATGCGTGATGTGCCCGCCCGCGGTCCCCGAGCCGTCGGCCATCATCCCGAGCGTCGTGCCGTAGAGGGCGGCCTCGACGTCGTGCACCCCGACGGCGTTGCCCGAGATCAGGCCGTGGCAGAAGCCGTGGTGGATCATCCACTCCATGGCCTGGCGGCCGCGGGCGTGCACGAGGGCCGGCCCGATCACCCAGAGGATGTAGCCGCCCTCCCCCCGGTTGACGAGAAACTCCTTGAGGATGGCGTCGTAGTTGACCGGCTTCTCGCGGCTCACCTCGGAGGACATGAACGTGAACGCCTCGGCGACCGTCTCGTCGACCTCGTCGGCGAAGCCGTGATCCCAGACGAGGACCCCCTCCGAACCGTCCTCGGCGCGGACCACGGCGACCAGGTCGCCCTGGCGGACGAGGCGGAACTCCTTGGCGATCAGCCGCTCGGCCGCCGGGTCCCAGACCAGGTGGGAGTCCATGCGCGGCCGCTCGGGCATCCGCCAGCGTCCCGCGATCTTGACGTAGGTCGGGTGGTTGGTCGTCGACATGAACCCGTCCGGCAGGACGGTGTCCGCCGGAGCGGGCGCGAAGCGGCAGTCGGGGGCGGCGGTGAAGCGCGGATGGGAGAGGTCGGGCTCGCGATACATGGCTAGGGGGTCCTGGACGTCGAGGTCCGTCGATTGCGTGCGGGGCGGGATTGTAGCCTGCCCGCGCTGCTACAATCCAGCCGCTAAGGTACGGGGTCGGCTTGAATCCGAGGACGGACGACTGGCTGCGCGAAGCGCCCGAAGGAGACCGCCCGCCGGTTCAAACGGACCCCGTACCGCCAGGCCGGAGTGGCGAAATGGTATACGCAGGAGACTTAAAATCTTCCGCTCGCAAGGGCATGCGGGTTCGAGTCCCGCCTCCGGCACTCGCTCTCACCTTCGCACCGGGGCGGCGCTCTCGTCCGCATCCCCGGTTTCGGCGAGCCGCTTTTCCGCCGCCATCCGGCGGACCTTGAGCAGAATCCGCGCGATCTTCTCGCTCTGTCCGGGCCGCGCCTCGGCCGCGGTGAGCGCGGCGGCGACCGCCGCCACCGTGGGGGTCTCGAACAGGCGCCGCAGTGGCAGGTCCAGCTGGAACGCCCCCCGCACCTTGGCGACCAGCTGCGTCGCCAGGAGAGAGTGACCGCCGAGGCGGAAGAAGCTGTCCTCCACCCCGACCCGGTCGAGCCCCAGGACCTCCCCATAAAAGCTCGCGAGGACCTCTTCCACTGCGTTGCGCGGCGCCATGAAGGAAGAGCCGGCGCGCCAGTCCGGAGCCGGCAGGGCCTTGCGATCCACCTTCCCGTTGGGCGTCAGCGGCAGGCTCGGCAGGGTCACGAACGCGGCCGGTACCATGTACGCGGGCAGGCGCTCCTTGAGGAACTCCCGCAGCCCGTCCCCGAGGTCCTCTCCGGGGCGTTCCGGCACCGCGTAGGCCACCAGCCGCGAGTCGCCCGGCGAGTCCTGCCGCACCATGGCGGCGGCGTCGCGCACCCCCGGATGCCCGAGGAGGACCGCCTCGATCTCCCCCAGCTCGATGCGGAAGCCCCGCACCTTCACCTGCCCGTCGGTCCGCCCCAGGAACTGCAGGTTGCCGTCGGCGAAACGGCGCGCCAGGTCGCCCGAGCGGTAGAGCCGTCCTCCCGGCTCGGCGGCGAACGGATCAGGCAGGTAGCGCTCCGCGGTGGCGGCCGGGTTGCCCAGGTAGCCGCGGGCGAGGAAGCCGCCGAGGTGGATCTCGCCCGGCGTGCCGAGCGGGACCGTCTGGCCCGCACGGTCGAGCAGGTGGACCGTATGGCCGGCGAGCGGCCAGCCGATGGGGACCGAGCCGGCGGCGAGCGCCCCGAGCCCGGCGGGCTCGACCTGCCACCAGATCGCGCTGATCACCGCTTCGGTCGGCCCGTAGCCGTTCAGCAGCCCCACCCGGGCGAGCGGCGACTCACACCAGAGCCGCGCCGCCTCCGCCGGCATCGCCTCCCCGCCGACCAGGACCTGCCGCAGCGCCAGGTGCGGCGGCAGCGCCGCCGTCCCCTGCTCCCGCGCCCACCGCGCCCATAACGCGGTCGGCAGGTAGAGACAGGTCACCCCGAGCTCCGCCACCCGGGCGAGGATCTCCGCCGGCTCCCAGAGGTCGGGGCCGTGGATGGCGATGCTGGCACCGATGACGAGCGGGGTCAGGATCTCTTCGAGCGACATGTCGAAGCTCGGCGAGACGAAGTGGCAGAAGCGGTCCGCGGCGGTGGCGCCGTAGAGGGCCGCGATGTCGAGGACGTGCTGCACGGCCAGCCGCTGCTCCACCCCCACCGCCTTCGGCCTGCCCGTGGAGCCCGAGGTGTAGATGAGGTAGGCGAGGGCCGCCGGCTCGCCTGGCGAGATCGCCGATCCGGGCGCGGTAGCCGGATCGGCGGCCGCGAGGTCGAGGTCCTCGAGCCGCACCAGGCGGGCCCCCTCGGCGGGCAGATGCGAGAACCAGGGCGCCGAGGTCACCACCTGGCGCGCGCCCGAGTCGGCGAGCATCAGCGCCAGCCGCTCCGGCGGGTACTCGGGATCGAGCGGCAGGTAGGCGCCGCCCGCCTTCCAGATCGCGAGCATGGACACCACCAGCTCCGGCGAGCGCGGCAGGCAGACCCCGACCGGTGTCTCCGGCCCCACCCCGAGCCGCCGCAGGTGGCGCGCCAGGGCCCCGGCGCGATGGTCGAGCTCAGAGTAGGTCAGCTGGCCCCCGCCTTCCATGAGGAGGGCCAGGGCCGTCGGCCGGCGGGCGGCCTGGGCTTCGAAGAGCTGGTGCAGGCAGAGCTCCGCCGGCCGGGGAGGAACCGTACCCTGCCACTCGGCGAGCAGCTGGTGCCGCTCCACCGCCGAGAGCAGCGGCAGCTCGCCGACCGGGAGATCCGGAGCGGCCACCGCCCCCGCCAGGAGAGACTGAAGGTGAGCGGCCAGACGGCGCACCGTCGTGGCGTCGAAGAGAGCCTGGCTGTACTCGAGCCCTCCTCCCAGCCCCGTCTCCCTCTCCCGCCAGGTGAGGGAGAGGTCGAAGAGGGAGGTGTGCGACCCGCCACCGAGCCGCTCCAGCTCGAGGTCCGGCCAGGCGGGCGATTCGGCGGCTCCCGCGGCGGCCTTCTGGAAGGCGAACACCACCTGGAAGAGGGGCGAGTGGGCCAGGCTGCGCTCCGGCCGCAGCTCCTCGACCAGCTTCTCGAAGGGCAGGTCCTGGTGGGCATAGGCGCCGAGCGCCGACTCGCGCACCCGGCCGAGCGAGGTCCGGAAGCTCGGATCGCCCGCCAGATCGGAGGCGAAGACCAGGGTGTTGACGAAGAAGCCGATCAACCCCTCGGTCTCGAGCCGGGTGCGATTGGCGATCGGCGAGCCGACGGCGATCGCGGCCTGTCCGGAGAGCCGGGCGAGCAGGGCCTGGAAGGACGCGAGGAGGGTCATGAAGAGGGTCGCCCCGGAAGCGCGGGAGAGCGCCTGGCAGGCCGCCCGGAGGTCGGCGGACAGGGAGAGGGGCAGGACGCCGCCGCGCAGGCTCTGTACCGCCTGCCGCGGCCGGTCGGTCGGCAGCTCGAGGACCGGCGACACCCCGGCGAGGTGCTGCCGCCACCAGCCGATCTCCCCGGCCATCACCTCGGAGTTGAGGTACTGCCGCTGCCAGACGGCGAAGTCGGCATACTGGATCGGCAGCTCTGGAAGCGGCGAGGGTTGCCCGGCCAGGGAGGACCGGTAGAGCTCGCCCAGCTCGCGCACGAAGAGGGCGACCGACCAACCGTCCGACACGATGTGGTGCAGGGTGAAGAGCGCGATGTGCTCCCGCTCGGCGAGCCGCAGGAGGGTCGCCCGCAGCAGGGGCCCGCGGGCGAGATCGAAGGGCCGGAGCGCCTCGCTCCTCCCGAGCCGGCCGGCCTCCGCCTGGCGCGTCGCCGCCGGGAGCCGGCCCAGGTCGACCGCCGGCAGCCGGAACGGAGCCGCCGGGCCGATGACCTGCACCGCCTGCCCGGAGATGGTCGTGAACGTCGTCCGCAGCGCCTCGTGGCGGCGGAGGATCTCGCCGAGGCTGAAGGCCAGGGCGGCGGGCCGCAAGCGGCCGCGGAGACGCACCGCGGCAGGGAGATTGTAACCAGGGCTCCCGGGTTCGAGCTGATCGAAGAACCAGAGCCGCTCCTGGGCGAAGGAGAGCGGCAGGTCGCGGCCCCGCGGCACCGGCCGGAGGGGCGGAGCGGCCGGCGCTCCGCCGGCGCGCCGGGCCGACTCGACGAGCTGCGCCAGGCCGGCCAGGGTCGGCCCCTCGAACACCGCCTTGAGCGGCAGCTCGACCCGGAGCGCCTCGCGAACGCGCGACACCAGCCGGGTGGCGAGAAGCGAGTGCCCGCCGAGGTCGAAGAAGCTCTCCCGGCGATCCACCCGCGGCAGGTCCAGGAGCTCCTCCCAGATCCCGGCGAGCAGCTCCTCGACCGGCGTCTGCGGCGCCTCCCAACCCTCTGCCGGCCGATCGAGCTCGGGCACCGGCAGTGCCCGGCGGTCGAGCTTGCCGGTCGGCGTCAGCGGCATGGCGTCCAGGCGGACGAAGGCCGAGGGCACCATGTAACCCGGTAGCTTGCTCGCGAGGAACTCCTGGACCGCCCGCGGCGTGCTCTCCGCAGCCGTCGGCCGCGGTACGTAATAGGCCACCAGGCGCCGGCTGCCGGTGCCGGGATCCGCCCGGTCGACGACCGCGACCTTGGCGAGCGCCGGATGCGATTCGAGCGCCGCCTCGATCTCCCCTAGCTCGACCCGGAAGCCGCGGATCTTGACCTGGTGGTCGAGTCGGCCCACGAACTCGATCGCCCCGTCGGGCCGGAAGCGCGCCAGGTCGCCGGAGCGGTAGAGACGCTCGCCGGGCTCGCCGGCGAAGGGGTGAGGCACGAACCGTTCCGCCGTCACCTCTGGACGATGGAGATAGCCCCGCGCCAGGCCGACGCCGCCGACCGAGAGCTCGCCGACCACCCCCACCGGCAAAGGCTGAAGCTCGCGATCGAGCAGGTAGACCGCGGTCCGGGCGATGGGCCGGCCGATGGGGACCGCACGGCCCTCCCAGCCGCGCTCACAGTGCCAGGAGGTGATCGAGATCGTCGTCTCGGTCGGACCGTAGCGGTTCCAGATCTCGGCCCCGGACTGGGCGTGGAAACGGGCCGGGAGGTCGGGCGGCAGCGCCTCCCCGCCGACCAGCACCGTCCGCAGACTGTCGCAGCCGGCGAGCGACTGCTCCACAAGGAGCGTCGCGAGCATCGTCATGGTGAACGACATGAGCGGGATCCGCCACTCGCGGATCAGGTCGACCAGGTAGCCGGGATCGCGCTCGCCGCCCGGCCGGGCGAGGACGGTCGTGCCGCCAGAGAGGAGCGGACTGAAGATCTCGGAGATCGAAGCGTCGAAGCTGGTCGTCGTCTTCTGGACGAAGCTGTCGCCCGGGGCGAGCTCGACCGCCAGAGCGAAACGCAGGCGGTTGCCGAGGGCGCGATGGGAGATCACCACCCCCTTGGGCCGGCCGGTCGATCCCGAAGTGTAGAGGACGTAGGCCGCGCGCTCGGCAAGCTCGGGGAAGTCGGAGAGCGGCGGCGATCCCGGGCCCGACTCCGGATCGTGCTCCCAGAGATCCTCGACCAGGAGCACGATCCCGGCATCCGCGGCGAACTCGGGCAGCGCCGGGCGCAGGCTTTCCTGGGTGAGGACGATCCCGACCCTCGCGTCCGCCAGCATGAAGGCCAGGCGCTCCGCCGGTAAGGAGGTGTCGAGCGGCAGGTAGGCTCCGCCCGCTCTCCAGATCCCGAGGAGCGCCGCCACCATGGCGAACGAACGCTCGACGGCGATCCCCACCAGCTGGTCGGGGCCGACCCCGCGGGCAGCGAGGTGGCGGGCGATCCGCGTCGCCCGCGCCTCCAGCTCGCCGTAGCTCATCCGCTCGCCGTCGAGCCCGACGGCCGGGTCTCCGGGCCGCTCGGCGGCGCGCACCGCGATCAGCTCGTGCACCAGTCCCTCCCCGGGGTAATCCCCGGGCCGGTCGTTCCACTCCGCGAGGGCCTGATGCTGTTCGCTCGCGGTGAGGAGCGGCAGCTCTGCTAGGGCCCGCTCCGGTGCCGCCAGCATCCCGGCGAGGAGGGTCTCGAAATGGACCGCCATGCGGGCGATCGTGGGAGCGTCGAAGAGGTCGCTGTTGTACCCGAGCCCGCCCGAGAGGCGTCCCTGCTGCTCCCGCAGGGCGAGGCTCAGGTCGAACTTGGCGATGCCGAGCTCGACCGGCACCCCCTCGAGCTCGAGGCCGGGGAGCGACACCGGGCCCGACTCGGCATTCTGCATGGAGAACATGACCTGGAAGAGCGGCGTTCGGGCGAGCTGGCGCTCGGGGCGAAGCTCTTTGACCAGCATCTCGAAGGGCAGGTCTTGGTGCTCGAAGGCCTGGAGGGTGAGCTCCCGGGTCTCGGCGAGCAGCTGGCGGAACGACGGCCGTCCCCCGAGCTCGACCCGCAGCACGAGAGTGTTGACGAAAAAGCCGATCAGGCCTTCGACCTCGGTACGGCGGCGGCCGGCGATCGGCGAGCCCACCGTCACGTCCTCCTGGCCGCTCAGGCGGGAGAGCAGGGCCTGGAAAGCCGCCAGAAGAGTCATGAACAGGGTTGTCCCGGCTTCCTCGCCGAGGCGCTGGACCGCCGCGCCGAGCTCCGCCGGGAGGGCGAACGGGTGACGGGCGCCGCGGAATCTCTGCACCGCCGGACGGGGACGGTCGGCGGGCAATTCGAGCGCCTCCGGTGCCCCGGCCAACCGCTCCCGCCACCAGGTGAGCTGGCGGGCGAGATCGGGCCCGGAGAGGATCTCCCGCTGCCAGAGCGCGAAGTCGGCGTACTGCCAGGCAAGCTCCGGGAGAGGCGAAGGCTGCCCGGTAAGCAAGGCGGCGTAGAGCGCCGCGAGCTCCTGGACCAGCACCCCGGTCGACCAGCCATCGCAGACGATGTGGTGCAGGTTCAAGAGCGCCACCTGCTCCGCCCTCTCCCCCGGGCTGCCCGCGTCACCGGTATCGAGTCTCAGCAGCAGCACTCGCAGGAGAGGGCCGTGGGCGAGGTCGAAGGGGCGCCGCGCCGCGGCGCGGGTGAGCGCCTGGCACTCCTCCGCCCGCTGCCGCTCCGGCAGGGCCGTCAGGTCGACGAGCGGCACCTCCACCCGGCTCGCCGCAGCGATCCGCTGCACCGGCCGCTCGCCGGCTCGGGCGAAGGTGGTGCGGAGCACCTCGTGCCGGCGGACGATCTCGCCCAGGACGGCGGCGAGCAGGGCCGGACGGAGGGCGCCCCGCAGCCGGACGAGAGTCGGCACGTTGTAGACCGCGCTCCCCGGCTCGAGCTGATCGAGGAACCAGAGGCGCTCCTGCGAGAAGGAGAGCGGCAGGTCGGCGGGCCGCGGGCGCCGCGGAGCGTGGCCGAGCGGCGTGAAAAGCGCGCCCTGCGCAGCGCCGGCCGTCTCCACCTCCCGTGCCAGGGCGCCGAGGGTGGGGGACGTGAACAGGCGGCGCAGGGGGAGCTCGATCCCCAGGGTGCTCTGGAGACGCGACAAGAGGCGAGCGGCGAGCAGCGAGTGGCCGCCCAGGGTGAAGAAACTGTCCTCGACACCGATCTGAACCGGGTCGAGGCGCAGCAGCTCCGCCCAGAGCCCGGCCAGGAGCTTCTCCATCGGCCGTTCGGGCGCGGTCCGCACGCTCTGGAGAGACGCGGCAGCCGGGCTCTGGCGCGCGAGGGCCCGTCGGTCGACCTTGCCACTGGGAGACAGGGGCAGGGCGGCGAGGACGGTGAAGGCCGCCGGCACCATGAACTCGGGCAGCTCGGCCCGGAGGGACAGGGCGACGTCGGCGATCAGCTTTTCGGCGTTCTCAGCGCGCGGCTCGGGAGCGGTCGCCTTGCGCTCCGACACCAGCTCCGGCACGAGCTCCGACACGAGATAGGCGACGAGCCGGAGATCCGCGGGGTCGGCGGTGAGGCCCGCCTCTGCCAGCACCACCGCCTCCCGCACTCCGGGATGTCGGCAGAGGACCGACTCGATCTCCCCCAGCTCGATCCGCAGGCCACGGATCTTCACCTGATGATCGATCCGCCCCAGGAACTCGACCTCCCCCGCCGGGAGCCGGCGCACGAGATCGCCGGTCCGGTAGAGCCGTCCCCCCGGCTCGCCGGCCGGAGCGGGCACGAAACGCTCGGCGGTCAGCTCTGGACGGCCGAAGTAGCCGCGCCCCACCTGCACCCCGCCGATCAAGAGCTCGCCAGAAACCCCCAACGGCACCGGTTCGAGCCCGGCATCCAGGAGATGGACGGCGGTGTTCGCAACCGGCCGGCCGATGGGGACCGCCATCCGCGCCGAACCCCGCTCGCAGGCCCAGAAGGTCACGTCGACCGCCGCCTCGGTCGGGCCGTAGAGGTTGTGGAGGGCCGCCCCGGGAAAGCGCTCGAAGAACCGTTCCTGGAGCGCCGAGGGGAGGGCCTCGCCGCTCGCCATCACCTGTCGCACGGCAATGCACTTCCCCGCCGCCGGCTCTTCCAGGAAGGCCTGGAGCATCGCCGGCACGAAGTGGAGAGTGGTCACCGACTCGTCCACCATCGTCCGCGCCAGGCGCGCCGGCTCCTGGTGCTCGCCCGGCCGCGCCATGACCAGGCAGGCCCCGGAGAGGAGCGGCCAGAACAGCTCCCACACCGAGACGTCGAAGCTCGCGGGAGTTTTCTGGAGCACCCGGTCGGCAGCTGTCAGAGGGTAGCTCTCCTGCATCCACAGCAGCCGGTTGACGATTCCACGATGGCTGTTCATCGCCCCCTTCGGCCTGCCGGTCGAGCCCGAGGTGAAGATCACATAGGCCAGGTTGTCGAGGCCGGCGTTCATGGGCACCGGTTCCGGCTCAGGTGTCGGATCGACCGGATCGGCCGTATCGTCCAGGAAGACCATACGGCCGCCGTGGAGCGGGAGAACCCCGGCCAGCCCGCCGAGCCGGCGCCAGCTGAGCACGACGGGGGCGCCGGCGTCCTCCAGCATGCCGGCCAGGCGCTCCCGCGGATAGGAGGGGTCGAGCGGCACATAGGCTCCGCCGGCTTCGAGGATCGCCAGCAGTCCCACGACCAGGTCGAGGGAGCGCTCGAGGCAGATCCCCACCGGCACCTCGGGACCCACTCCCAGCCGCCGCAGGCGCCGCGCCAGCCGCCCCGCCTCGGCCGCGAGCTGGTGGTAGCTCATCGCCGCGCCGTCGAAGACCAGGGCCACCGTATCGGGGCTGTTCTCCACCCGGGCGAAGATCCGCTCGTGCAGGGTGCCCACGCCCGGGTAGCGGACCACCGTGGCGTTCCACTCCAGCAGCGCCTGACCCTCCGCCGCGGAGAGGAGCGGCAGCTCGCCCAGGCGCGCCTCAGGGGCCGCCGCGGCGGCCGCCAGCAGCCGTACGAAGGAGTCTGCCAGCCGTTGTACCGTGCTGCGGTCGAAAAGGTCGCGGTTGAATCCCAGGCTACCTCGCGCTCCGGCGGTCCCCGGCACCAGATTCAAGGTCAGGTCGAACTTCGCGGCTCCCTCGGCTGCCGCTCCGGGCTCCAGGGCGAGACCCGGCAACGCCAGGGCTTCGATCGGCGCGTTCTGTACCGCCAGAAGAACCTGGAAGAGCGGCGAGTGCCCAAGTCTGCGCTCCGGGGAGAGCTCCTCGACCAGCTTCTCGAACGGCACATCCTGGTGCGTGTAGGCTCCGAGCGTCACCTCCCGCACCCGGCGGAGGAGATCCAGGAACCCGGGCTCGCCCGCGAGGTCGGTCCGCAGGGCGAGGGTGTTGACGAAGAACCCGATCAGCCCCTCGATCTCCAGACGCTGCCGATTGGCGACGACCGAGCCCAGCACCAGATCCGTGGTGCCGGCGAAACGGCCGAGGAGGGTCGCGAAGCCGGCGAGGAGGGTCATGAAGAACGTTGCCTGGGCCTCCCGGCCGAGCGCCGTCAGGTCCTCGACGAGCCCCCGTGGGAGCGTGAGGGGAACGTTCCCGCCACGGTAGCTCCTCATCGCCGGTCGCGACCGGTCGAGGGGTAGGGCGAGGAGCCCGGGGGCTCCGGCCAGGTGCTTTTTCCACCAGCCGAGCTGACGCTCCAGCTCGGCCCCGGCGAGCCACTCCCGTTGCCAGAGGGCGAAGTCCGCGTACTGCACCGGAAGGGGCGGCAGATCGGCCGGCCGGCCGGCGAGGGCGGCGCCGTAGAAAGCCGCCAGCTCGCGGACGAAAACCCCCTGCGACCAGGCATCTGAAACGATGTGATGGAGAGTGAAGAGCAGGATGTACTCCTCACCTTTCCCTCCCGACGCCGCCAGCCGCAGCAGGCAGGCTCGTGCCAGCGGTCCGGTCGCGAGGTCGAAGGGCCGCGCCGCCTCTTCGGCTCCGAGACGCCGGACCCACCTCTCGCGGAGCGCGGCGGGCAGCGCCGCGAGATCGACGAGCGGTAGAGGGCGAGGAACCACGGCGGAGTCGATCGCTTGAACGGGACCGTTCGCCCCAGCCCGGAAGGTGGTGCGCAGTGCCTCGTGGCGCTCGACGATGGCGGAGAGCGCGGCGGCGAGGCTTCCGACCGCCAGCCTTCCCGCGAGGCGCACCGCGCCGGGCATGTTGTAGGTCGTGCTCCCCGGTTCGAGCTGATCGAGGAACCAGAGCCGCTCCTGGGCGAAGGAGAGCGGCAGCTCCGCCGGACGCTCGGCCACGCGCAAAGGCGGCGCCGCAGCGACCTCGCCCCCGGCCATGCCGGCGAGGGCCGACTCGACCTCCCGCGCCAGGCCGGCGACGGTGGGTGCCTCGAACAGCCGGCGCAAGGGGATCTCGACCTCGAACCCGCTGCGCACCCGCGAGATCAACCGGGTGGCCAGCAGCGAATGGCCGCCCAGCTGGAAGAAGTCGTCGGACACCCCGATCTGCTCGCGCCCCAGCACCTGGGACCAGATCTCGACCAACTTCCTCTCGACCGGCGTCCGCGGGGCGACGTACGCCGCCGCGCTCCGCCACTCCGGTGCCGGTAGCGCCCGGCGGTCGACTTTGCCGTTCGCCGACAGGGGCAGGGCGGCGAGGACCACGAAGGCGGCAGGAACGAGGTGAGCCGGCAGCCGCTCCGCCGAATAGGCGCGGAGGGCCTCGTGAAGGTCCCCCGCATCCTCCCGTGCCACCACATAGGCCACCAGTCGCCGGTCGCCCGGTTGATCTTCGCGGGCGACGACCACCGTCTCGCGCACGTCGGGATGGCTGCCGAGCACCGCCTCGATCTCCCCCGGCTCGACCCGGAACCCCCGCACCTTGACCTGGCCGTCGATCCGCCCGAGGAACTCCAGCCGGCCCCCGGCCGCCCAGCGGGCCAGGTCTCCCGTCCGGTAGAGCCGTTCCCCGGCGGGGCTGAAGGGGCTGGGGACGAACCGCTCTGCCGTCAGCTCCGGCCGGTCGAGATAGCCGCGGGCGAGACCGTCGCCGCCGATCGAGAGCTCGCCGGGCACCCCGATCGGCACCGGCTGAAAGCTGCGATCCAACAGGTAGAGAGTGGTATTGGCGATCGGTCGGCCCAGGGGTACGGAGCGCTCCAGGTCCCCCGGCTCGGCGACAGGAAAGCAGGCGGCGAAAGTCGTGCTCTCGGTCGGCCCATAACCGTTGACGAGCCGTGTCCCGGGGAGCTCCGCGAGCAGCCGCCGCACGTGCGGTACCGAGAGCACGTCGCCGCCGGCCAGCAGCTGACGGACCGGAGCGAGGCCGGCGAGATTCTCCTCCACTATCTGCTGGAAGAGACCCGCGGTGAGCCAGAGTGTCGTCACCTCGTGGCGGGCCAGGAGCTCCCCCAGCTCGGTCAGGGAGATCGCCGCCGAGGGGAGCGGCGACGGCGGCGGTATCACCAGCCGGCCGCCGTTGAGGAGCGGCCCCCAGATCTCCAGGGTGGAGGCGTCGAAGGAGAGCGGCGCGAGCTGCAGGAAGATTTCCCGTGGGCCGAATTCGGCATAGCCGGTCCCGCACACCAGGCGCACCACACCGCGATGCCGTACCGCCACTCCCTTCGGGACTCCCGTCGAGCCCGAGGTGTATAGAACATAGGCGAGATTTTCGGCGGTCGCTCCACTCCCAGGCTCTGCCGCGCTCTCGAAAGCCAGGACCGCCCGGTCGCGGTCGAGGCAGAACACCTGGGGAGCCGGGGGCAGGGCGGCGAGCCAGCGCTCCTCGGTCACCAGCACCGGCGCGCCAGCGGCGAGGAGAGCCAGGCGCTCCCGAGGGTAGGTCGGATCGAGCGGCACGTAGGCGCCACCGGCCTTGAGGATGGCGAGGGCCGCCGTCAGCCAGTCGAGCGAGCGCTCCAGGCAGAGCCCCACCCGTACGTCCGGCCCGACGCCGAGCGCCCGCAGGCGATGAGCGAGCCGGTTGGAGAAGCGCTCGAGCGCGCGGTAGCTGAGCGCCTCGGCACCGCACACCGCAGCCACCGCGGCCGGTGTCGCCGCCGCCTGCTCCCGGAAGAGCTCGTGGATCGGGCTTTCCCGGGGGTAGGGGGCCTCGGCACCGCGCCACTCGGCGAGCAGCTGGTGCCGCTCGGCGGCCCCGAGCAGGGGGAGAGCGGACAGGCGCCTCTCTACCCCCCTTACGGCACCGGCGAGCAGGATCTCGAAATGCCCGGCGAGCCGCGCCACCGTCGCCGGTTCGAAGAGGTCCCGATCGTACTCCCAGGCTCCGAGCAAGCCCGCCGGCCCCTCGGTCAGGCTTAGCGTGAGGTCGAACTTCGCCGTCTCCCCGCCGCGGGCGAGGGGCTCCAGGGTGAGACCTGGCAGGACCAGCGCCGCCTTCTCCGCGTTCTGGAGGACGAGCATCACCTGGAAGAGCGGGGTGCGGCTCGGCTCGCGCTGCGGCGAGATCTCCTCGACCACCCGCTCGAAGGGGAGGCTCTGGTGCTGGTAGGCGGCGAGCGCGGTCCGCCGCGCGGCGGCCAGGAGCTCCCGGAAGGTGGGGTCACCGCTCCAGTCGAGGCGCAGCACCAGGGTGTTGACGAAGAAGCCGATCAACCCCTCGATCTCCCGGTGGGTGCGGTTGGCGATCGGGGTTCCCACCGCGATATCGGAGATATTTGCGGCATTTGCGGCATCGCCCTGTCCCGTGTAGCGGGCGAGGAGGGCCGTGAAGCCGGCGAGGAGCGTCATGAAGAGGGTGCCCCCGGACTCTCGGCTCCGCCGCTCCAGCTCGCCCGCCAGCCTCGCTGGAAGCCCGAACCGGTAGACGCCGCCCCGCCCACGGCGCACCGGCGGCCGGGGCCGATCGGTCGGCAGATCGAGCGTCGCCAACCCCGCCAGAGCCTCCCGCCAGTAGGCCAGCTCGCCGGCCAGAACCTCCCCCGTGAGGTGGCGCCGCTGCCAGACCGCGAAATCCGGGTACTGGATCGCCAGCTCGGGCAGCGGCGAGGGCCGTTCCTCGATTCGGCTGGCGTAGAGCGCGCTCATCTCGCGGACCAGCACTCCCATCGACCAGCCGTCCGAGACGATGTGATGCATGGCGAGGAGGGCGGCGTGCTCACCCTCCGCCAGATGCACCAGGAGGGCCCGCAGCAGGGGGCCCCGCGCCAGATCGAAGCCGCGACCCGCGTGGCCGCGAGCCAGGCGTTGGAGCTCGGCTTCACGAGCCGCGGACAGGAGGTGCCCGAGATCGATCCGCGGCATGGTGAGGCCGACGGCCGGCGCGATGACCTGCACCGGACCGCCCTCGCCCGCGAGCATCGTGAAGGTGGTGCGGAGCGAGTCGTGCCGGCGCACCACCTCGCTCAGGCTCGCCGCCAGGACGCTCGCTTCCAGGCGGCCGCGCAACCGCAGCCCCACGGCGAGGTTGTAGACCGCGCTTCCGGGGTCGAGCTGATCGAGGAACCAGAGCCGCTCCTGGGCGAAGGAGAGGGGCAGCGCCGCCGGACGCTCGGCAGCGTGCAGAGGCAGCGCCGCGGCGACCTCGCCCCCGGCCACCCCGGCGAGCGCCGACGCGACCGCCCGCGCCAGGCCGGCGATCGTCGGCGTCTCGAACAGCCGGCGCAAGGGGATCTCGACCTCGAACGTGGCCCGCACCGCGGAGATCAGGCGGGTCGCCAGCAGCGAATGGCCGCCCAGCTGGAAAAAATCGTCGGACACGCCGACCTGCTCGCGCCCCAGCACCTGCCGCCAGAGCTCGACCAGCACCTCCTCGACCGCCGTCCGCGGGGCGACATACGCCTCCTCGCTCCGCCACTCCGGTGCCGGCAGGGCCCAGCGGTCGACTTTGCCGTTCGCCGACAGAGGCAGGGCGGCGAGCACCACGAAGGCGGCGGGGACGAGGTGAGCCGGCAGCCGCTCCGCCGAGTAGGCGCGGAGGAACTCCGGAAGGTCCCCTGCATCCTCCCGTGCCACCACATAGGCCACCAATCGCCGGTCGCCCGGCTGATCTTCGCGGGCGACGACCACCGTCTCGCGCACAGCGGGATGGCTGCCGAGCACCGCCTCGATCTCCCCCGGCTCGACGCGGAATCCCCTCACCTTGACCTGGCCGTCGATCCGGCCGAGGAACTCCAGCTGGCCGGCGGCCCCCCAGCGCGCCAGGTCCCCCGTCCGGTAGAGCCGTTCCCCGGCGGGGCCGAAGGGGCTGGGGACGAAGCGCTCCGCCGTCAGCTCCGGCCGGTCGAGATAGCCGCGGGCGAGACCGTCGCCGCCGGTCGAGAGCTCGCCGGGCACCCCGATCGGCACCGGCTGGAGGTCCCGGTCGAGGAGGTGGATCGTCGTGTTGGCGATCGGCCGACCGAGCGGTACCGAGCGCTCGACGTCCGCGAGCGCGGCGACCGGGAAGCAGGCGGCGAACGTCGTGCTCTCGGTCGGTCCATAGCCGTTGACGAGGCGGGTCGCGGGCAATGCGGCGAGGACCCGCCGCACGTGGGGAACAGACAGCACGTCGCCTCCGGCCAGCAGTTGGCGGACCGGAGCGAGACCCGGGAGGTTCTCGTCCACCATCTGCTGGAAGAGACCCGCCGTCAGCCAGAGCGTCGTCACCCCGTGGCGAGCCAGAGCTTCACCGAGCTCGGCCAGGGCCAGCGCCCCCGGCGGCGGCACCACGAGACGGCCGCCGTTAAGGAGAGGGCCCCAGATCTCCAGGGTCGCGGCGTCGAAGGAGAGCGGCGCGAGTTGCAAAAAGACCTGCTGGGAATCGAAGCTGGCGTAGGCGGTCCCGCGCAGCAGGCGTACCACCCCGCGGTGCCGCACCGCTACGCCCTTCGGAACGCCCGTCGAGCCCGAGGTGTACATGACGTAGGCGAGGTTCTCGGCCGTCGCCCCGCTCGCCGGGGCTGCCACGCTCTCGGCGGCGAGCGAGGCCCGATCGCGGTCGAGGCAGACGACGTGGGGAGCCGGCGGTAGAACGGCGAGCCGACGCTCCTCGGTCACCAACACCGGCGCCCCAGCGGCGAGGAGCGCCAGGCGCTCCCGAGGATAGGTTGGATCGAGCGGCACGTAGGCGCCGCCCGCCTTCAGGATGGCGAGGGCCGCCACCAGCCAGTCGAGCGAGCGCTCCAGACAGAGCCCCACCCGTACGTCCGGCCCGACGCCGAGCGCCCGCAGGCGATGAGCGAGCCGGTTGGAGAGCCGGTCGAGCCCGCGGTAGCTGAGCGCCTCGGCGCCGCAGACCACCGCCACCGCCGCTGGCGTCGCCGCCGCCTGCTCCCGGAAGAGCTCATGGATCGGGCTTTCCCGGGGGTAGGTGGCCTCGGCGCCGCGCCACTCGGCGAGCAGCTGGTGCCGCTCGGCAGGCCCGAGAAGAGGCAGGGCGGAGAGACGCGTTTCGACCTCGGCGAGGGCTCCCCGCAAGAGGGCCTCGAAGTGCCCGGACAGCCGGGCCACCGTCGCCGCCTCGAAGAGATCCCGGTCGTACTCCCAGGATCCGAACAGCCCCGCCGGCCCTTCGTTCAAGCGCAGGGTGAGGTCGAATTTCGCCGTCTCCCCAGGACGGGCGAGCGTCTCCATCGTGAGGCCCGGCAGGACCAGGGTCTCTCGCCCGGCGTTCTGCAGGGCGAACATCACCTGGAAAAGCGGCGTGCGGCTGGGATCGCGCCTCCCCGACAGCTCCTCGACCACCCGCTCGAACGGGACGTCCTGGTGCTGGTAGGCGGCGAGCGCGGTCCGCCTTACGCCCGCCAGGAGCTCCCGGAAGGAGAGATCTCCAGCGCAACGGGTGCGGAGGACGAGGGTGTTGACGAAGAAGCCGATCAACCCTTCGATCTCGCGGTGCTTGCGATTGGCGATGGGCGTCCCCACGGCGAGGTCGTCCTGTCCCGTGTAGCGAGAGAGGAGGCTCGCGAGACCGGCGAGCAGAGTCATGAAGAGGGTGGCCCCGGCCTCGCGGCTCCGCCGCTCCAGCTCGCCCGTCAGCCCGGCGGAGAGCCTGAGCCGGCTGACCCTGCCGCGCCCCTGGCGCACCGGCGGCCGCGGACGGTCGGTGGGCAGCGCGAGGGGCGCCAGGTCCGCCAACGCCCCTCGCCAGTAGGCCAGCTCGCCTTCGAGGACCGCCCCGGATAGATGGGTGCGTTGCCAGGACGCGAAGTCGGGGTACTGGAGAACCAGCTCCGGCAACGGCGACGGCCGACCCTCGACCCGGCTGGCATAGAGGGCTCCCAGCTCACGGATCAGCACCTCCACCGACCAGCCGTCGGAGACGATGTGGTGCATGGTGAGCAGGGCTGCATGCTCACCCTCCCCCAGCTGCACCAGGATGGCCCGCAGCAGGGGCCCGAGGTCGAGCTCGAACGGCCGCCCGGCCTCGGCCATCGCCAGCCGGTAGAGCTCCCCTTCGCGGGCCGCGGACGGGAGCCCGGAGAGGTCGGTCCGCGGTAGCGGCAGGGGCAGGTAGGGCGTGATCACCTGGACCGGACGACCCTCGGCCTCCAGCCTGAAGGTCGCCCGCAGGACTTCATGACGGCGCACGATCTCGCCGAGGGCGGCCTCCAGAGCTGCCGCATCGAGACCGCCGTAGAGCCGCAGGGCCACCGAGATGTTATAGGCGGCACTCTCCTGGTCGAGCTGGTCGAGGAACCAGAGCCGCTCCTGGGCGAAGGAGAGCGGGACGGGCTCCTCGGGAGGCTTCTGGCGCGGTTCGATTCGCGACCAGCTGCCGGTTAGAGGGGGGTAACCGAGCGCCGCTGCGAGCTCCCGGGTCGGCGCGCCGAGGAAGTCCTCCGCCAGGTCTTCCCGCCAGCGTTCCGCCACCTTCCGATCGACGCCCCGGTGCTCGTGGAATTTGACGTCGCCCAGCATCCGCGACTCGGCATGGAGGCCGTCCGTCATCCGCGATCGCCGATCCTCGTAAGGCCGCGCCATCGCGGGTTCAAACGGCAGCCCCAGGGCGGCGCAGAGGTCCCGCAAAACCGGCTCCGGATCGCCCGTCAGGTCCTCGAAACGCAACCGGTGCTGGCGCTCGTCCGGCACCCGGCTGAGAAACTCGACGATGTTTCGATGGCTCGCGAGCCAGATCAGCTCGGCCAACTCGCGGCGGGCGAACGGATGCTCGCTGCGGAAGAAGATCTGGTCGAGCTTGGCTTCCTCGAAGGAGCGGATCATCCCGTATGGATGACGGAGCAGATGGATGTAGAAGGGGGCCTCGAATTCCTCCTCGGCCCGCGCGAGGACCGCCGGATCGAGAGCGTAGGAGGGCGTCTTGTCGACCAGGCATCGGTCCCCCAGCCAACCCGCGAGGAGCCCATAGAACCGCCGCGTGCTGAGCGCCTCCCGCTCGTGCTCCTCAACCCGTGCCGCGGCCTCCTGGGCTCCGCAGCCGCGCGCCTCCATCACCGCCCGGATCACCCCTTCGAGCCAGAAGCTGTCCCGGCCCGCGAAGGCCGCCCGCCGCTCCGCCAGAGTGCGGAAGGAGAGCAGCTCGAGCTCCGGTGGAGCGAAGAGCCGCGGGTGGCCTCCCAGCATCACTCGGAGGAGAGTGGACCCCGAGCGTGGAGGCGAGAGGACGAAGATCGCCCGCGGGTTCTTCAACCGGCCGCTCTCGCCCAGCCTTGGAGACAACATCGGCGACAGCGGCGACAGCGGCCGAACCCAGGTCCGGAACTCGGCCAGGCGCTCCTCCGAGACCCGGACTCCCCCCAACTCGATCTCCTCGTCGGCCGCCTCTCCCAGCGACTCTCGCCCCCAGAGGCGGAGGACCGCCTCCCGGTGCTGGGAGGCGAGATAGAGCGCGAGCTCGGCGATCGTCGGAGCATCGAAGATCGCCACGACGTGGACGATTTCCCGGATCTCCTCCTGCAGGCGGTTGATCAGCACCGCCCCGCGGATCGAGTTTCCTCCCCGCGCGAAGAAATCGTCGTCAACCCCTACCCGCTCCGTCCGCAGCACGTCGCACCACAGACCGCAGAGAAAACGCTCGAGCGCCGTACGCGGCGCCACGCTCGCCTTTTCTGCCGCCTGCCCGCCAGCCGTCAAGGCCAGACGCGAGAGCGCCCGGCGGTCCACCTTGCCGCTCGGCGTCAGCGGCAGCTCGTCCAGGATCACCAGCCCCGACGGCAGCATGTAGTCGGGCAGCCACTCTCCCAGGGAACGCCGCAGCTCGCCGAGAGACGGCCTCTCACCCGACATCTCGCCCGGCATCTCGCCTCTTTTCGCCATCACCACCGAGGCTACTAACCGGCGGTCCTCGCCCGGCTCCTCGCGCACCAGCACCACCGCCTCGCGCACCCCCGGGTGTCGCGAGAGGGCCGACTCGATCTCCCCCAGCTCGATGCGGAAGCCGCGCACCTTGACCTGGTTGTCGATCCGCCCCAGGTAGTCGAGGCCGCCGTCGCTCCGGTACCGCGCCAGGTCCCCCGACCGATACAAACGCGCGCCCGGCCGGCGGCTCCAGCGGTCCGGCACGAAGCGCTCGGCGGTCAGCTCCGGGCGTCCGAGGTACCCCAGCGCCAGGCCGGCGCCGCCGACGTGGATCTCCCCTGAGGCGCCGATCGGCACCGGCTCCTGCCCGCCGTCCAGCAGGTAGATGGAGAGATCGGGAATGGGACGACCGATAGCGCTCCCCCAGCTCCCCAGGTCCTGCCGACTCAACTCGCGGTAGGTGACGTGCACGGTCGTCTCCGTGATGCCGTACATGTTGACCAGCCGCGGGCGCAGGTCGCCGTGGCGCGCCCACCAGGGGGCCAGGCGCTCGATCTCCAGAGCTTCCCCGCCGAAGATCACCCAGGAGAGATTGAGCGCCCCCTCTCCCCGTTCGAGGGCCGACTCCTCCGCCCAGGTCAGCTGGCTGAAGGCCGAGGGGGTCTGGTTGAGCACCGTCACCCTCTCCCTCCAGAGCAACTCGCGGAAGGCCTCCGGCGAGCGGCTCGACCAGTACGGCACCACGGCGAGCCGGCCGCCATGAAGGAGGCAGCCCCAGATCTCCCAGACCGAGAAGTCGAAGGCGTAGGAGTGGAAGAGCGTCCACACGTCCGCCGGGCCGAACCCGAACCAGGGCTCGGTCGCGCCGAGCAGGCGCGACACCTCGGCGTGGCGCACGCCGACACCCTTCGGGCGTCCGGTCGAGCCCGAGGTGTAGATGACGTAGGCGAGGTCTTCCGGGGTCGAGCGCGGCGAGCGCCCGGAGAGGTCTTCGCCGCTCCCCCGCCCGAGCCGCCGTCGCTCGGTGTCGAGGCAGAGGATGTCCAAGGAGGGAGGCAGAGCGGGCAGCTCCGCGACCAACGCCTCCTGGGTGAGGAGGAGCGACATGCCGCTGTCCACCAGCACGAAAGCCAGACGCTCCCGCGGGTAGCGAGGGTCGAGCGGCACATAGGCGGCACCCGCTTCGAGGACACCCAGAATGGCGATCACCAGGTCGAGCGAGCGCTCCAGGCAGAGGCCCACCAGGCTTCCGCTGCCCACCCCCATGTGGTTCAAATGCCGACCGAGACGGCGAGCCTGCCGCGCCAGCTCGCCGTAGCTCAGGACTTCCCCCTCGTAGACGACGGCGGGCGAGTCGGGACGCAGGGACGCCTGCCGGGCGAAGAGCTCGTCGAGGCATGCCGGCCGGAGCTCGGCTTGCGAGCCCTCGTTCCATTCGGTCGACAGCTGGTGAAGCTCCCCGGCAGCGAGCCGGGGGAGCTCCGACAGACGTCGGCCCGGCGCCGACAGCGCTCCGACCAGCAGGGTCGAGAAATGCCCCGCCATCCGCACCACGGTGGAGCGGTCGAAGAGGTCGCTGTTGTAGTGCCAGATCGCGGTCCAGCCGCCGTCGCGTGCCGCCGCGTTGACGACCAGGTCGAACTTGGCGCTCTGTCCCACTCCCTCCAGGGACGTCAGGGTCAACCCTTCCAGCTCCAGCTTAAGCCTGGGCGCATTCAAGACCTGGAAGATCACCTGCACCAGGGGCGAGCGCGAGAGGTCGCGCTCCGGCCGCAGCTCCTCGACCAGCATCTCGAACGGCAGGTCCTGGTGGGCGAAGGCGAAGAGAGCCTCCTTCCGCGTCTGGGCGAGCAGCTCTCCGAAGGTGAGACCGGCAGGGCCGTCGGCGCGGAGCACCAGGGTGTTGATGAAGAAACCGATGAGGCTCTCGAGCTCCCGCCGATGGCGGTTGGCGATCGTCGAGCCCACGAGGAGGGTGCTCCTGCCGGTGGCGCGGAGGAGGAGAGCCTCGAAGGCGGCGAGGAGCACCATGAACGGCGTCGCCCCATCCCGCGTTGCGAGCGCCGCCAGCGCTCCGGCCACCCCCTCCGGCAAGGGCAACGACAGAGTGCCTCCCCGGAAGCTCTGCACCGGCGGCCGCGGCCGATCCGCCGGCAGATCGAGCACGGGAGACACCCCGGCCAGCCGCTCCCGCCAGCGCGCGGCCTCCCCCGCCATCAGCTCGCTCCCCAGGTACTGCCGTTGCCAGAGGGCGAAGTCGGCGTACTGGATCGGTAGAGGCGGCAGCGGCGATGTCGCGGTACGGGAGGCATGGAAGGCATAGAGCGCCCCCAACTCGCGCACGAGCACCCCCGTCGACCAGCCGTCGGAAACGATGTGGTGCAGGGTGAACAGGGCGACGTGCTCCTCGGGGGCCAGACGCAGCAGGTTGGCGCGGAGCAGCGGACCGCGGGCGAGGTCGAACGGCCTTCCGGCCTCGGCTCGTACCCACCGCCGGGCCTCCGGCCGACGCTCTGCCTCGGGGAGCCCGGTGAGATCGACCAGCGGCAGGGGGAGCGGTGACCCCGACGCCGGGGCGATCACCTGCCACGGCTGGCCCGCCACCCGCTGGAAGCTCGTCCGCAGCACCTCGTGCCGGCGGACGATCCCGTCGAGGCTCGCCGCCAGCACCGCGGGATCGAGCCGACCCTCAGAGCGCACCGCGATCGGGATGTTGTAGGCCGCGCTGCCCGGCGAGAGCTGGTCGAAGAACCAGAGCCGCTCCTGGGCGAAGGAGAGCGGTATCTGCGACTCGAGCTGCTGCGGTTGGCGCGGTCGCGGCTCGATCCGCGACCAGGTGCCGCCCGGGCGCGGATAGCCGAACGCCGCGGCGAGGTTCCAGGTCGGTGCGCCGAGGGAGCCGTCGGTCAGGCCCTCCCGCCAGCGCCCGGCCGCTGCGGCGTCGATCTGCTGGCGCTCGTGGAACTTGACGTCCCCCAGCATTCGCGACTGGGCGTGGAGGCCGTCGGTCATGCGCGCCGCTGGGTCCCGATAGGGGTCGGCCATCGCCGGGTGATAGTCGAGCCCCAGGAACGCGCAGATCCCGCGCAGCACCCTCTCCGGCTCCTCCACCAGCTCCTCGAAGCGCACCCAGTGCTGACGCTCCTCCGGGATGCCGCCCAGGAACTCGACAATGTTCTGGTGCGAGACCACCCAGATCAACTCGGCCAGCTCGCGGCGCTCGAAGTCGTGCGGATGGCGGAAGAAAACCTGGTCGAGCCGGGCCTCCTCGAAGGAGCGGACCACGGCGTGAGGGTGACGGAGGAGGTGGATGTAACGCGCTTCGGAGAAGCTCTCTTCCGCCCGCTGGAGGACCGCTGAATCGAGGGCGTAGGCTGGGCTCTTGTCGACCAGGATGCGGTTCCCCAGCCCCTCTTGCATCTCGCGGTAGAACCGTTGGGTGCTCCACCCCGCCCGCTCGGCCGCGGCGACTTTCTCCTGCGCCTCGCGAGGGCCGCAGCCGCGGATCTCCATCACCGCGCGGGCGAGCCCTTCCAGCCAGAAGCTGTTCCTCCCCGAGAAGGCGGCCTCCCTCTCCGCCATGCCGTTGAACGACAGGAGCTCGAGCTCCGGCGGGGCGAAGAGCCGCGGATGGCCGGCGAGGAGCGCCCGGAGGAGAGTCGAGCCCGAGCGCGGCGCCGAGAGTACGAAGAGGGCCGGCGGGTTCTTGGCCGGGAGGGGAGCGCTGAGCGGCGGCAGCGGGCGGATGACCTCCCGCAGGCGGACTACCTGCGCGGCGTCGATCCGGACGGTGGAGCTCGCCGCCTCTCGAACGAGCTCCCCTCCCCCTCCCCACAGCCGCGCCGCCGCCTCCGGGTAGTCGCGCTCCAGGTAGGCCGCCAGCCCCTCGACGGTCGGATGGTCGAAGATCGCCACCACGTGAACGATCTCTCCCAGCGCCTCCTGAAGCCGGTTGACGAGGATCGCCCCGGAAATCGAGCTGCCCCCCAGCTCGAAGAAGCTGTCGCCGATCCCCACCTCCTCGATACCGAGGGCCTGGCAGAACAGGCCGGCGACGAACCGCTCAGGCGCGGTCCGCGGCGCCACCCTCCCGTCGGGCCTCCCCAATCCCGCCTCGGGAGCCGGCAGGGCCTTGCGATCGATCTTGCCGTTGGCGGTATGGGGCAGGGCGGGGAGGAGCACGAACGTCCCCGGGACCATGTACTCCGGCAATCGCGCCGCCAGGGCAGCCCGCAACTCGGCCGGGGTCGGGCCCAGGAGCTCCACGCGCTCGAGATTGGGGGTCCTCTCGACATAGGCCACCAGCCGCCGCTCCCCGGGCCGGTCCTCGCGCGCCAGGACCGCCGCCGCACCGACCCCGGGGCAGGCCGCGAGCGCCGCCTCGATCTCCCCCAGCTCGATGCGGAAGCCCCGCACCTTGACCTGGTCGTCCACCCGGCCCAGGAAGTCGATCTCGCCGTCAGGCAGAGTGCGCGCCAGGTCGCCCGTCCAGTAAAGCCGTGCCCCGGGCTCCTCCGCGAAAGGGTCGGGGACGAATTTCTCCGCGGTGAGCCCGGGCCGTCCCAGGTAGCCCGCCCCTACTCCGACCCCACCGACGGCGAGCTGACCGGCCACCCCGAGCGGCACCGGCGAGAGGTGAGGATCGAGGACCGCCAGGCGGAAGCCGGGGAGCGGACGACCGAGGGGAACCGGGCCGGAGCCGGCGGCCTCAGAATGCGCCAGCCGGTGGAAGGCCACCACGTCGGTGCACTCGGTCGGGCCATAGGTGTTGACCACCTCGGTCTGACGCCCGACGGCCCGGCGCCAGGAGGCGAGCCGCGCCGTGGAGATCGGCTCCCCACCCAGGAACACGCTGCGGAGCGAAGAGAGCCGCTCGAACCCATCCCCCTCGCCGAGCGGCTCGATCAGGGGATAGAAGGCGCTCGGGGTGCAGTTGAGACGGGTGATCCGGTGACGCTCGATGAGGGCGACGATCTGGCGCGGATCGTAGGCCACCGGATCGGCGAGGACGAGGAGAGCGCCGCAGAGGAGCGGGGCGAAAAAGTTCTTCTGGGTGAGGTCGAAGCCCGCCGAGGTGACGACCAGGAAACGGTCCTCCGCCGAGAGGTCGAACTCCTCGACATACCAGCGCAGCAGATGGAGGAACCCGTTCTGGTAGACCCCGGCGCCCTTGGGCAGGCCCGTCGAGCCCGAGGTGTAAATGATGTAGAGCAGGTCGTCCAAGCCGCTCGCTTCCATCGGGGTCGGCGGGATTGGCGCGTCCAGATCCGGAGCGCTGGGCGCGACCCCCGGGTTCACGTCCAGGAAGAGCACCGGGAGCCCGGCTTCGAGGAACCGCTCGGCGAAGTCGTTCCGGCTGAGGATCGCGGCGACCCCGGAGTCCGCCAGCAGGAAGGACAGGCGCTCCGCCGGGTAGGAGGGATCGAGAACGACGTAGGCGCCCCCCGCGCCGAGGATGGCGAGGAGGCTCACGACCAGATCCGGCGAGCGTTCCAGGCAGACCCCTACCCGCGTTCCCGGCCCCACGCCGAGCTGCCGGAGCTGCCGGGAGATCCGGCCGGCGCGCGCCTGGAGCTCGCGGTAGTCGAGGACCTCGCCGCCGCCGATCACCGCTGGTCGCCAGGGAGACGCGGCGGCCCGGGCAGTGAGCAGCGCGTGCAACGAATCTCCCCCGCCGCGCACCACCGATGCGTCGCTCCACTCCCGGAGCAGCTGATGGCGCTCGGAGAGAGAGAGAAGTGGCAGCTCGCCCAACCGGGGCTCGGAGCCGGCCGGGCAGGCGGAGACGGCTTCGAGCAGCGCCAGGAAGCTCCCGTCCAGGCGCGCCACCGTCGTTCGATCGAAGAGGTCGCGGCGGTAGAACCAGCGCACGGAGAGCCCTGCCGGGTCCTCCCGGACGTTGAGCGTCAGGTCGAGCCTCGCCACCTGGGTGCCGACCTCGATCGGCTGCAGAGTCAGGCCCGGCAGCTCGAGCGGTACGGCCGGCGTGTTCTGCAGCACCAGGAGAACCTGGAAAAGCGGGGCGTGCGAGAGGTCGCGCTCGGGAGCGAGCTCAGCCACCAGCTTCTCGAACGGCAGCTCCTGGTGGGCGAAAGCCCCCAGCGTCGACCCGCGCACCTGGGCGAGGAGAGCCCGGAAACCGCGGTCGTTCTCCCCGTCGCCGGCTGAGTCGACGCGGAACGCCAGGGTATTGAGGAAAAGCCCGATCAGCCCCTCGGTCTCCAGGCGGGTGCGGCCGGCGATGGGACTCCCCACCACGAGGTCCTCCTGTCGAGTGAGCCGGGAGAGCAGGGCGCCAAACGCGGCGAGGAGGACCATGAAGAGCGTCGCCGCCTCCCCCTGACCGAGGGCCTGAAGGCCGTCTAGGAGGCGGAGCGGGACCCGTCCCAGGTAGCTCTCGCCGCGGAAACTCTGGTGGGGCGGGCGGGGACGGTCGACCGGAAGATCGAGCAGCGCCGGGGCGCCGGCCAGCCGCTCGCGCCAGTAGGCGAGCTCTGCCGCCAGCACCTCCCCGGAGAGCCACTCGCGCTGCCAGACGGCGAAATCGGCGTACTGGATCGGTAGCGTTGGTAGGGGCGGCAGCGGCGAGGGGCGGCCGGAGGCACCGGCGGCGAGCCCCGCGTAGAGCGCTCCCAGCTCGCGGACCAGCACTCCCGTCGACCAGCCGTCCGAGACGATGTGGTGGAGGGTGAAGAGGGCGACATGCTCTTCTGTCGCGATCCGCAGCAGGCTGGCGCGCAGCAGAGGACCGCGGGCGAGATCGAACGGCCGCCGGGCCTCGGCCCGCGCCAGCCGCCGGGTTTCCGACCGCCGCAGAGCCTCCGGAAGCTGTTCGAGATCGATCGTCGGCAAGGAGAGCGGTGATCCCGCTGTCGTCGGCGCGATGACCTGTCGCGGCCCTTCCGGAGAGGTGGCGAAAGTCGTCCGCAGAGCCTCGTGACGATGGACGATCCCCGCCAGGCTCGCGGTCAGCAAAGCTGGCCGCAGCCGGCCGTGGCAACGCACCACGACCGGCATGTTGTAAGCCGCGCTGCCCGGCGCGAGCCGGTCTAGGAACCAGAGACGCTCCTGGGCGAAGGAGAGCGGTATCGCCGCCGCTGGCAGGCGCCGGCGGCCGATCCGCGACTCGGCGCCGGGACGGGGATAGCCGAGCGCCGCCGCGAGCGACCAGGTGGGCTCGCCCAGGGAGCTCTCCTCCAGCCCCTCCCGCCAGCGTCCGGCCACCTCGGGATCGATCCGCCGGTGCTCGTTGAACTTGACGTCCCCCACCATCCGCGACTGGGCGTGGAGGCCGTCGGTCATCCGCGTTCCCGGGTTGCGATAGGGATCGGCCATGGCGGGGTCGTAATCGAGCCCCAGGAAGGCGCAGATCCCGCGAAGCACCCGCTCCGGCTCCTGCGCCAGCTCCTCGAACCGCACCCAGTGCTGGCGCTCCTCCGGGATGCCGCCAAGGAACTCGACGATGTTCTGGTGCGACACCACCCAGATCAGCTCCGCCAGCTGGCGCCGGCCGAAGTCGTGCGGGTGGCGGAAGAAGACCTGGTCGAGCCGACCCTCCTCGAAGGAGCGGACGACGGCGTGAGGGTGACGCAGCAGATGGATGTAGCGCGCTTCGGAGAAGACCTCTTCGGCTCGCTCGAGGACCGCGAGGTCGAGGGCGTAGGCCGGGCTCTTGTCGACCAGGATGCGGCTCCCCAGCCGCTCCTGCATCTCGCGGTAGAACCGCTGGGTAGTCCAACCCTCCGCTTCGGCCGCGGCGACGGCCTCCTGCGCCTCGCGGACGCTGCAGCCGCGGATCTCCATGACCGCGCGGACGAGCCCTTCCAGCCAGAAGCTGTTTCGCCCCGAGAAGGCGGCTTTCCTCTCCCCCATGTCGCTGAACGACAGGAGCTCGAGCTCCGGCGGGGCGAAGAGCCGCGGATGGCCGGCGAGGAGCACCCGCAGGAGGGTCGAGCCCGAGCGCGGCGCCGAGAGCACGAAGAGCGCGGGCGGGTTTTTCACCGCGGCCGGAGCGGAGAGCGGCGGCAGCGGGGCGATGACCTCCCGCAGGCGGGCTACCTCCGCGACGTCGATCCGGACGGTGGACGGCGCCGTCCCAGGCCCCCCTTGCGCTCCCCAGGCCCGCATCACCGCCGCCGGATAGTCGCGCTCCAGGTAGGCCGCGAGCGCCTCGACAGTGGGATGGTCGAAGATCGCCACCACGTGGACGACCTCCCCCAGCGCCGCCTGCACCCGGTTGACGAGGATCGCCCCGGAGATCGAGTTGCCCCCCAACTCGAAGAAGCTCTCGGCGATCCCCACCTCCTCGATCCTAAGGGACTGGCAGAACAGGCCAGCGAGAAACCGCTCGGACTCGTTGCGCGGCGCCACCCGCCCGCCGGGGCGCTCCGCCCCATCCTCCGGGGGCGGCAGGGCCTTACGGTCGACTTTGCCGTTGGCGTTCTGCGGCAACGCGGGGAGAATCACGAAGATCGCCGGCACCATGTACTCCGGCAACCGCGTCGCGAGGGCCGCCCGCAACTCGGCCGGAGCCGGCCCCGTGGTGTCGATGCTGGCAATGCCGCCGACGCCGGCAATACCGCCGACATAGGCGACGTATGCCACGAGTCGGTCCCCGCGCGCCAGGACCGCCGCGGCGCCCACCCCCGGGCAGGCCGCGAGCGCCGCCTCGATCTCCCCCAGCTCGATACGGAACCCCCGCATCTTGACCTGGTCGTCCAGTCGGCCCAGGAAGTCGAGCTCGCCGGTCGCCAGAGTGCGGGCGAGGTCCCCGGTCCGGTAGAGCCGTGCCCCGGGCTCTGCCGCGAAGGGGTCGGGGACGAACTTCTCCGCGGTGAGCTCGGGCCGGCCCAGGTAGCCTCCCCCCACCCCCAGGCCTCCGACGGCCAGCTGCCCGGCCACCCCGAGCGGCACCGGGGAGAGATGAGGGTCCAAGACCAGCAGGCGGAGCCCGGGGACCGGGCGGCCCACGGGCACCGATCCGGAGCCGGCATCGTCCGGCAGCGCCAGGCGATGGAACGCCACGACGTCGGTGCACTCGGTCGGACCGTAGGTGTTGACCACCTCGGTGTGCCGCCCCACGGACCGGCGCCAGGAAGCGAGCAGCGCCGGGGCGATGGGCTCCCCACCCAGGAAGACGCTCCGAAGCGAGGAGAGCCGCTCGCGCCCGCCTGCTTCCAGGAGGGGATAGAAGGCGCTCGGGGTGCAGTTGAGCCGGGTGATCCGATGGCGCTCGATGGTGGCGGCGATCTCCCGCGGGTCGTAGGGCACCGGGTCGGCGAGAACGAGGAGACCGCCGCAGAGGAGCGGGGCGAAGAAGTTCTTCTGCGTCAGGTCGAAGCCCGCCGAGGTGACGACCAGGAAACGGTCCTCGGCGGTGATGCCGAACTCTTCCAGATACCAGTGGAGCAGGTTGACGAACCCGCGCTGGTAGACCCCGGCCCCCTTGGGCTGGCCCGTCGAGCCTGAGGTGTAGATGACGTAGAGCAGGTCGTCCCAGCCGCTCGCCTCTATCGCCTCCAGGTCCGGAGCGCTGGGCGCGGTGTCCGGGCCCCCCTCGGCGTCCAGGAGGAGCACCGGCGGCCCGCCCGCGGGAATCCGCTCGGCCAGATCGCTCCGGCTGAGGATCGCGGCCACCCCGGAGTCCTCTACCAGAAAGGCCAGGCGCTCCGCCGGGTAGGATGGATCGAGAACGACGTACGCTCCCCCCGCCCCGAGGGTGGCGAGGAGGCCCACCACGAGGTCCGGCGAGCGTTCGAGGCAGACCCCGACCCGGAGGCCCGGCCGCAGGCCGAGCTGCCGGAGCCGCCGGGCGACCTGGCCGGCGCGCGCCTGGAGCTGACCGTAGGTGAGGACCTCACCGCTCCCGATCACCGCCGGCTCCCCCGGCGAGCGGGCGGCCTGGGCGGCGAGCGACCGGTAGAGGGTGTCTCCCCCGGCGAGCGGGTTTCGGGAAAAAATTGGGGACGGCGGCATTGGGGACGGCGGCGCGCCGTTCCATTCCCGGAGCAGCTGGTGACGCTCGGCTCCGGAGAGGAGCGGCAGCTCGTCGAACCGCCGCTCCGGGTCGGCCGGATTGGCCGGGCTGGAGACGACGGCTTCGAGCAGGGTCCGGAAGTAGCGGTCGAAGCGGGCCACCGTGGTGGGGTCGAAGAGGTCTCGGCTGTAGAGCCAGCGGAGCGCCAGACCGGAGGGGTCCTCCGCCACGTTCAAGGTCAGGTCGAGCTTCGCCGTCTCCGTCCGGACCTCGACCAGCCGCAGGACGAGTCCCGGCAGCTCCAGGGGAGCGGCCGGCGCGTTCTGCAACACCAGCATGACCTGGTAGAGCGGCGCATGCGAAAGGTCGCGCTCGGGGATCAGCTCGGCGACCAGCTTCTCGAACGGCAGGTCCTGATGGGCGTAGGCCGCCAGAGTCCCCGTGCGCACCCGGGCGAGAAGGGCCCGGAAGCCGAGGCCGCTCCCTGTATCGCCAGCATCGCCCGTATCGCCCGTATTGCCGACATGGCCGGCATCGCCGCCCAGCTGGACGCGGAGCGCCAGGGTGTTGAGGAAGAGGCCGATCAACCCCTCGGTCTCCAGTCGCGTCCGGCCGGCGACGGGAGTCCCGATCACCAGGTCCTCCTGGCCGGTCAGCCGGGAGAGCAGGGCGTCGAGGGCGGCGAGGAGGACCATGAAGAAGGTCGCCCCCTCCCGGCGGCCGAACGCCTGGAGCTCGCCCAAGAGGCCGGCCGGCAGCCTTCCCAGGTGGCCACCACCACGGAAGCTCTGGAGGGCTGGGCGCGGCCGGTCGGCCGGCAGCTCGAGCAGGGCCGGGGCTCCGGCCAGCCGTTCGCGCCAGTAGCCGAGCTGCGCCGCCAGCACCTCCCCGGAGAGCCAGCCGCGCTGCCAGGCGGCGAAGTCGGCATACTGGATGGGCAGCTCCGGCAGACGGGCGGGCCGGCGGGCGACGAAAGCTCCATAGAGCGCCGTCAGCTCACGCACGAGGACCCCGATCGACCAGCCGTCGGCGATCGCGTGGTGGAGGGCGAAGAGGGCGGCGTGCTCGGCCGGCTCCAGACGGACCAGGAGCAGCCGGGCGAGCGGCCCACGTTCGAGGTCGAAGGGCCGGCGGCCCTCCTCGGCCGAAAGGCGACGGAGAGCCCCTCTCGCGGCGGGCGGCGGGGAGACCTTCCAGGTCGATCAGGGGGAGGTCGCCGGCGTGCGGCGGCGCGATCACCTGGACCGGCCGGCCGTCGGCGAGCGCGAAGGTCGTGCGGAGCGCCTCGTGGCGGGAGAGCAGCGCCTCCCAGGTGCTGGCGAGGGCGCCGATGTCGAGAGGTCCGGAGAGGCGGAGGGTCGCCGGCAGGTTGTAGGCCGAGCTCCCCGGCCGCAGGCGATCCAGAAACCAGAGCCGCTCCTGGGCGAAGGAGAGCGGCAGCTCCCGTCCCCGCGGTGCCGGGCGGAGGGCGGGAGCTTCCGACGCCCGGCTCCGCTCGACCGCCGCGGCCAGATCCCGGACCGTGGGCCGTTCGAAGAGGGCGCGGAGCGGCACCTCCACCCCGAAGGCCTCGCGGAGGCGAGAGATCACCTGCGTCGCCAGGAGCGAATGGCCGCCGAGAGCGAAAAAGTCCTCCTCGGCCCCCACCTGCTCTCGCCTGAGCACCTGCGCCCAGATTCCCGCCACGACCTCTTCGGACGGGGTTTGCGGCGCGACGTGCGCCGCGTCTCCTGCCGTCTCTGGGGCGAGGCGCGCGAGTGCCCGCCGGTCGAGCTTGCCGTTGGGCGACAGCGGCAGCCGAGCGAGGACGACGATCGCCCCCGGCACCATGTGCTCCGGCAGGCATAGACGGAGCGCCGCCCGCAGCGCACCCGGCAGTGCAGCCGGAAGTGCACCCGGCAGTGCACCCGATACCGCTCCCGGGATGGCGTTCGATGGCTCCACGTAGGCCACGAGCCGCGGGTCGCCAGGGTGGTCCTCCCGCAACAGGACCGCCGCCGCGCCGACGCCGGGCTGCGCCAGGAGAGCCATCTCGACCTCCCCCAGCTCGATACGGAAGCCGCGCACCTTGACCTGATGATCGAGCCTCCCCAGGAACTCGATCTCGCCGGACGAGCGCCAGCGCGCCAGGTCGCCCGTCCGGTAGAGCCGAGCGCCGGCCTCCCCCTTTCCCCCCATCCCGGAGTCCGGCACGAAACGCTCCGCCGTCAGGTCCGGACGGCCGAAGTAGCCGCGGGCGAGGCCCGCTCCGCCCAGGCAGAGCTCCCCCGGCACTCCCCAGGGCGCCGGCTGCCCGTCGCGGCCGAGGACGTACGCCCGCGTACCGGCGAGCGGACGCCCGATCTCCGGCGCCCCCCGGCCGGACCGCGCCAGCAGCGCGGCGGTCGAGTAGGTCGTATCCTCGCTCGGGCCGTAGAGGTTCCAGACCTTCTCGATCTGCGTCAGGCCGTAGAGCGCCTCGACCAACGGGCGAGGGAGCGCCTCCCCGGCCAGATTGACCGTCCGCACGCCGGCCGGCAAGGCCCCCTGCCGCACCAGCTCCGCCATCGCCGAAGGCACGGTGTTGACCAGCGTCACCTCGCCCGCTGCCGGGAGCGACGGTAGGGCGAGGGCGTTTTCGGCCAGGATCACCCGGCCACCCCAGGCGAGCGGCACGAACAGCTCGAAAACCGAGAGGTCGAAGCCGACCGAGGTCGCGAAGAGGACGCCGGAGAGCTCCTCCGCGCTCCACGTCCGCCGCGCCCAGCGCACCAGGGCGACGGCGCTCCGCTGCGTCAGGGCCACAGCTTTGGGCCTCCCCGTCGAGCCCGAGGTGTAGATCAGGTAGGCCAGGTTCTCCGGCTCGCCGGTCGGCAAAATCGCCGGGATCGCCCGGCATCGCCGACATTGGCGGCATCGGCGGCATCGGCGGACGCCGGGGCGCTGCGGACCCCGAGGGCTCGACCGGCGCTCCGGCGCGGTCGAGCAGGACGGTCCGCACCCCAGACTCCGGCAGGCGGCCGCGGAGATCTCCCTGGGTGAGGAGGACCCTGGCCCCGGAGTCGGCGAGCATAAAGGCCAACCGCTCGGTCGGGTAGGCTGGATCGAGCGGCACATAGGCGCCTTCCGCCGCGAGCACGCCGAGGAGCGCCACCACCAGGGCCGTCCCGCGTTCGAGACAGATCCCCACCCGCCGCTCCGGCCCGACCCCGAGGCCGCGCAGCTGGGAGCCGAGGCGAACGGCACGCGCCGCGAGCTCTCCGTAGGTCAGCCGCTCGGCCCCGCAGATCAGGGCCTCGTCGGTTGGCGTGCGCCCCGCCTGGGCCGCGAAAAGGGCATGGAGCGAGAGCTCCGGCTCCGGCGCGACCTCCTCTCCGGCGCTCCAGGAGAGCAGTTGCCGGCGCTCCTCCGAAGCGAGCAGGGACAGCTCCGAGAGCCGCCGCTCCGGCTCGGCAGCCGCACCGGCGAGGAGGGCCTGGAACCAGCCCGCGAACCGCTCCGCGGTGGTCGGTAAGAAGAGCTCGGCGCTATAGGAGAGGACCCCGGTCATCCCCTCGCCTTCTGGCGCGAACGAGAGGGTGAGGTCGAACTTCTCCGTCCGGCTGTCGAGACCCGCCAGCTCGATGTCCAGCCCGGGCAGCGCGAGCCGCGCCGACTCGGTGTTCTGGAGGACCAGCATGACCTGGAAGAGCGGCGACCAGGAGAGGCTCCGCCGCGGCGCGAGCTCCTCGACCAGTTTCTCGAAGGGGATGTCCTGGTGGCCGTAGGCCGCGAGGGCCGTCTCGCGCACCTGGCCAAGGAGCTCCGTGAGCGACGGATCGCCCGTCAAGTCGACGGGCAGGGGCAGGGTGTTGACGAAAAACCCGATCAGCCCTTCGATCTCTCGGTGGGTGCGGTTGGCGACCGGCGAGCCGACGACCGCCTTCTCCTCCCCGCCGAGCCGGGAGAGGAGGGCGGCCAGGCCGGCGAGCAGCACCATGAACGGGGTCGTTCCCCCGCTCCCCCGACGCCGGCCGAGGCCTGAAATCTCGCCCACGAGGCCGTCCGGGAGCGACACCGGGACGCTCCCCCCGCGGCGGCTCGCCACGGCCGGCCGCGGCCGGTCGGTCGGCAGCTCCTGAACCTCCGGCATCCCGGTGAGCCGCTCCCGCCACCAGGCGAGCTGGCGCGCCAGGACCTCCCCCGAGAGCCACCCACGCTGCCAGACCGCATAGTCGGCGTACTGGACCGGCAGCTCCGGCAACGGCGAGGGACGACCCGCCACGGCAGCCCCGTAGAGCGCCTCCAGCTCGTGGATCAGGACGCCGATCGACCAGCCGTCCGAGACGATGTGATGCATCGTGAACAGCGCCCGGTGCACCTCTTCGCCGAGCCGGAGAAGGGCGGCCCGCAAGAGCGGCCCCCGGGCGAGGTCAAATGGCCGCAGGGCTTCCTCACGGGTCAGCCGCATCGCCTCCGCATCGCGCGCCCCCCTTTCAAGCCCCGCGAGCTCGACCAAGGGCACCGTCATTGCCAGAGCGCTCGACTCGGGCGCCACCACCTGCGCCGGCTGGCCGTCGAGCACGGCGAAGCTCGTGCGGAGCGCCGCGTGGCGCCGCACGATCTCGCGGAGGCTCGCCGCGAACGCCTCAGGGTCGAGCCCACCGCGCAATTCGAGCGCCCCCGGCAGGTTGTAGGTGGGGCTCCCGGGCTGCAGCTGATCGAGAAACCAGAGCCGCTCCTGGGCGAAGGAGAGCGGCGGCGGCGCTCCACCTGGGGTAGCGGAGAGGAGGGGCGGGGCGGCGTCCGGTCCGGAGAGCGCCACGGCGACCTCGGCGGCGAGTCCGGCGACCGTCGGCCGCTCGAACAGGCGACGGAGAGGCAGCTCGACGCCGAACGTCTGGCGTACCCGGGACATGACCTGGGTCGCCAGGAGCGAATGCCCGCCGAGAGCGAAGAAGTCCTCCTCGATCCCCACCCCGTCTTTGTGGAGCACCGCGGTCCAGATCCCCACCATCAGGGTCTCGATTTCGTTCCGGGGTAGCCCAAAGTCGGCCGGCGCGGCCTCGCCGGCGGGAACGGCCCGCGCCAGGCTCCGGCGATCGACCTTGCCGCTCGGGGTGAGCGGCAGGGCGGCAAGCTCGACGAAGAGCGCCGGCACCATGTACTCCGGCAGCCGCTCCTTAAGGTACCGGCGGAGCTCCGCCGCGCCGATCCCCGGGGCCACCACGTAGGCGATCAGCCGGGTGCCGCTCCGCCCCTCGCCGCGCCGCGGCGAGCACCGCCGCCGCCCGCACCTCGGGATGCCCGGCGAGGACCGCCTCGATCTCCCCCGGCTCCACCCGGAAGCCCCGCACCTTGACCTGCTGATCGGCGCGACCCAGGTATTCGATCTCCCCGCCCGGCTTGAAACGCGCCAGATCGCCGCTCCGATAGAGCCGCGCCCCGGGCTCCACGGCGTCTCCGGCATCCCCGGCATGGGATCGGGCAGGAAGAGCTCCGCCGTCAGCTCCGGACGGCCGAGGTAGCCGCGCGCGAGCCCCGCCCCCGCCCTGCCGCCGATATAGAGCTCGCCCGGCACCCCCAACGGCACCGGCTCGCCGGGGATCGGCGACAGGCGGTCGAGGAGCAGGGTGCGCAGGTTGGCGATCGGCCGGCCGATGGGCGGCAGGGCGGGCCAGGCCGTGGGCTGGACCGCCGAGGGTGAAGGCGGTGACCACGTGCGCCTCGGTGGGGCCGTACTGGTTCTCGAGAAGGCTCCCCGGCATCTTGCGGAAGAGCTCGGCGAGCGCGCCGGTCACCTGGAGCTGCTCGCCGGCCGTCATCACCTCGCGGAGCGCCGGCGACCTCACTGCCGTCGGCGACCGCCTCGGCGATCTGCTGGAGGGCGACGAAGGGGAGGAACAGCCGCTCGACCCGCCGCTCGCGAAGGAGCCGCAGGAGGGCCGGAGGGTCGCGGCGCAGCTCGTCCGAGACCAGCACCAGGCAGCCGCCCGAGCCCCAGGTCGAGAGCATCTCCTGGAAGGAGACGTCGAAGGAGAGCGAGGCGAACTGCAGCGTCCGCCGTCCCGGCGCCGCCGCTCCCAGCTGCCAGGCGATCATGTTGGCCAGGGGGCGGTGCGGCATCGCCACCCCCTTCGGCCGGCCCGTCGAGCCCGAGGTGTAGAGGACGTAGGTCAGACTGTCGCCGCCGGAGAGGAAGGTCCGCGGCCGGGCGGCGCTCCGCGCCGCGATCGCCGTCGCCTCGGCATCGACCAGAACGAGGGGCACGCCGCCTTCCCCCTGAAGCGCCGACGCCGGCAACCGGCCGAGGAGAGGCGAAGTCGTCAGCAGGGCGGCGAGACCGGCGTCCTCCATCACCAGGGCCAGGCGGTCGGACGGATAGGCGGGGTCGAGCGGCACATAGACCCCGCCCGCCTTGAGCACGGCGAGCACCGCCACTGGAAGAGCGAGCGACCGCGGGAGGCAGATCCCCACCGCCGACTCCCGCCCCCCTCCCCCCACTCCCAAGGCCTGGAGATGGCGGGCCAGCTGGTTGGCCCGCGCTTCGAGCTCGGCGTAGGAAAGCAACTCGCCGTCCATCTCCACCGCCGGCGCGAGCGGCGAGCGCTCCGCCTGGGCCTCGAAGAAGGCGTGCACCCGCTCCTCCCCCACCGTCTGCACCGGGCCGGCGCTCCAGCGGAGCACTTCCTGCCGCTCTGCCGCGCCGAGGAGGGGCAGGGCGGTGAGCCGCAGGTCGGGATCGGCCGCCACCCCGGCCAGGAGATTGCCGAGATGCCCCAGCAGGCGGGCGGCCGTCGCCTCCTCGAAGAGGTCCCGGCTGTACTCCAGGGAGAACGCCAGTCCCGCCGCGAGCGGAGTCGCCTGGAGGAGAAGGTCGAAACGGGCGACCGCCTCCTCCTGGGGCAGTGGGTGGACCGCGAGTCCGGGGAGGCGGAGCTCGCCGAGCACCGCCTCCTGGAGGACCAGCATGACCTGAAAGAGCGGGGTATGCGCCAGGCTGCGCTCCGGGGAGAGCTCCTCGACCAGTCGCTCGAAGGGCAGGTCCTGGTGGGCGTGGGCGGCGAGCATCGACTCCCGCACCTGCCTCAAGAGCACGCCGAATGGAGGGTCTCCCGGAAGCTCGGTGCGGAGGACCAGGGTGTTGACGAAAAAGCCGATCAGCCCCTCGGTCTCGATCCGGGTCCGGTTGGCGATGGGTGAGCCCACCACCACGTCCTCCTGCCCGGTGTAGCGGGCGAGGAGAGAGGAGAAACCGGCGAGGAGGGTCATGTAGAGCGTCGCCCCGCGGCTCCGGCCGAGCCGCTCCAGGGCGGCGGCGACCTCCCCGGGGAGAGTGCTCCGTACCCTCCCGCCCCGGCTGCTCGGAACCGCCGGCCGCGGGCGATCGGCCGGCAGATCGAGCCCCTCCGGCGCCCCGCTGAGGCGCTCCCGCCACCAGGCGAGCTGGGCCGCCAGGGCCGGACCGGCGAGCCAGCCGCGCTGCCAGCGGGCGTAGTCCGCATACTGGACCGCCAGCTCCGGGAGCGGCGAACGACGCCCTTCGCGGAACGCCGCGTAGAGCGCCCCCAGCTCGCGCACGAGAACGGCGACCGACCAGCCGTCGGCAATCACGTGGTGCAGCGTCAGGAGGGCCCGGTGGGCCTCCGGACCGGAACGGAGGAGAACGGTCCGCAGGAGCGGCCCGCGGGCGAGGTCGAACGGCCGCCGGGCCTCCTCGCGGGTCAGCCGCCCCCCCTCCAGCCCCCGCGCCACGGCCGGCAGGCCCGCGAGGTCGACCAGCGGCACCCTCCACCCCTCCGCTCCATCCGCCGGCGCCACCACCTGCACCGGCCGGTCCTCCTCCGACCGCGCGAAGGTCGTGCGGAGCGCCTCGTGCCGGCGGACGATCTCGCCCAGGCTGGCGGCGAAGGCCCGCCGGTCGAGCGGGCCCGCGAAGTCGAAGGCGCCCGGCATGTTGTAGCTCGGCAGCCCGGGTTCCAGCTGGTCGAGGAACCAGAGCCGTTCCTGGGCGAAGGAGAGCGCCAGGGGTCCCCCCCGCGGTGCCGGTCGGAGCGGCGGCCGCAGCGGCTGAGCGGAGCGCTCGTCCCCGCCCCGCGCCGCCTCCACCGCGGCGGCGAAGCCGGCCAGGGTCGGCGCCTCGAATAGCGCCTTGAGCGGCAGCTCCACGCCCAGCGCCTGCCGCACCCGCGAGGTCGCCTGGGTCGCCAGGAGCGAGTGACCGCCGAGGGCGAAGAAGTTGTCCTGCCGGCCCGGTGGGCGGACGCCCAGGAGGTCGGCCCAGATCCCCGCCAGGAGCTCTTCGAGCGGCCCGCGCGGCGCCTCGCCCGCGACTCCCGGCAGGAGGGGCTCGCCCGCCGCCGGCTCCGGCAGGGCCCTCCGGTCCACCTTGCCGGTCGGACCGAGCGGCAGCCGTTCGAGGGCCACGAAGGCGGCGGGCATCATGTAGCCTGGCACCTTGACCTGCAGGAGCTCCTGGAGATCGGCGGGGGTGACCGTGCGGCCCGGCCGCGGCACGAAGTAGGCGACCAGCCGGCGGCTCCCCGTGCCGGGCTCCTCGCGGTCGACCACCGCCGACCTCTCGACCGCCGGATGCTCCTGGAGCGCCGCCTCGATCTCCCCCAGCTCGACTCGGAAACCCCGCACCTTGACCTGGCTGTCGATCCGTCCCACGAACTCGATCGCCCCATCGGGGCGGAAGCGCGCCAGATCGCCGCTCCGGTAGAGCCGGCCGCCGGGGATGGGCGAGAACGGGCAGGGGATGAACTTCTCCGCCGTCAGGGCCGGCCGGTCGAGGTAGCCCCGGGCCAGGCAGACCCCCGCGATGCACAGCTCTCCCGGGACTCCGATCGGCACCGGTTGGAGATCGCGGTCGAGCAGGTGGATCTCGGCCCGCGCGATCGGCCGCCCGATGGGGATCACCCGGCCCCGCGGCTCCCGCAGGCAGCGCCAGGAGGTCACCGAGATCGTCGCCTCGGTGGGGCCGTAGCGGTTGAGGAGCTCGGCGTCCGACTGGGCGTGGAAGCGGTCCGGCAGGTCGGGCGGGACCGTCTCGCCGCCGGTCACCATGGTCCGCAGGCTGGGGCAGTCCCGGAGCGAGTGCTCCTTGAGCAGCACCGACAGCATCGCCATGGTGAACGAGGCATGGGAGATCTCGTGCTGGCGGAGGAGCCCGATCAGGTACCCGGGATCGCGCTCCCCGCCCGGCCGCGCCAGCACCGTCCTGCCGCCGACCAGGAGCGGCCCGAAGATCTCGGCGATCGAGGCGTCGAAGCTGATCGTCGTCTTGTGCAGGAAGCTGTCGCCGGGAGCCAGATCCATCGCCTGCACGAAGCGCAGCCGGTTGTCGAGGGCGCGGTGGGCGACGACCACCCCCTTGGGCCTGCCCGTCGAGCCCGAGGTGTAGAGGACGTAGGCCGGATGATCGGGCAGGAGATGAGGCATCGCCGAGGTCTCCCCTACCGCGGGCGGCTCGGCGTCCCAGAGGGCATCGAGCACCAGGGTCCGCCGCGGGATCGGCCCCGGGATCGGCCCTGCGGGGTCGGGGAGCGCCGCGGCCAGGTGGCGCTCGACCAGGACGGCCGCGACCTCGGCGTCGGCGAGCATGAAGGCCAGCCGCTCGGCGGGGAGCGAGCCGTCGAGCGGCAGGTAGGCCCCCCCGGCCTTCCAGATCCCCAGGAGCGCCGCCACCATGGCGAAGGAGCGCTCGGCGAGGATTCCGACCCGGCTCTCGGGGCCGACGCCCAGGGCCCGGAGATGGCGGCCGATCCGCGCCGCCCGGGCGTCGAGCTCGCCGTAGCTCATCCACTCCCCGTCGAGGACGAGGGCGGTGGCCCCGGGCGCCCGCGCCGCCCGCGCCGCGAGGCGCTCGGGGACCAGCCCCTCCCCCGGGTACTCCGCCTCCGGGGCATTCCATTCGACGAGCAGCTGCTGGCGCTCGGCCGGCGAGAGGAGCGACAGGCCGGAGATCGGCGCCGAGCGCACCCCCGCGGGGTCCGCTTCCGCGGCGCTGGCGACCCTCGTCAGGAGGACCTCGAAGTGGCTGAGGAGCCGCGCCGCGGTCGCCGCCTCGAAAAGGTCGCGGTTGTAGGCGAGGCGGCCCCCGAGGCCGCGCTCGGTCTCCGCCAGGGCGAGCGAGAGGTCGAACTGGGCCCCGGGACCTTGGAGAGCCAGCGATTCGAGCGCCAGCGGCCCGAAATCGAGGCGCACCCCCGCCTCCCCCACCGCGAGCGCCGCCAACCCTCGCTCGCTCGCCCGTCTCCCCTTCTGGAGCACGCACATCACCTGGAAGATCGGCGTCCGGCCGGAGGACCGCTCCTGCTCCAGGCGCTCGGCCAAGAGCGGCAGCGGATAGTCCTGGTGGGCGAAAGCGGCGAGCGCGGTGGCCCGCACCCGGCCCAGCAGCTCGCCGAAACCGGGATCCCCCCGGAAGTCCGCGGCGATCGCCACCGGGTTGACCAGGTAGCCCACGAGGCCGGCGAGCTCGGCCGTCTTCCTTCCCGTCGTCGGGCAGCCGACCAGCAGCCGCTCCTGGCCGCTGTAGCGGTGGAGCAGAACGTCGAAGGCGGCGAGGAGGCCCATGTAGAGGGTCGCCCCATGGCGCCGGGTGAGACGCCGCAGCTCTCCCGCCAGCCCGGGGGCGAGGGCGAAGCGCCGCATCTCCCCGCGGTAGGTCTGGACGGCGGGCCGCGGCCGGTCGGTCGGCAGGTCGAGGACGAGCGGCACCCCGGAGAGGGCCTGCCGCCAGAACTGCCAGAGCCTCTCCCCCTCCGGGCCGGCGAGCCGCGCCTCCTCCTCGGCGATCCCCTGGGCGAAGTCGGTCGCCGGCTCCGGCAGCTCGGCCGCCGCGATCCCCAGCGCCGCCCCGTAGAGGGCTCCGAGATCGCGGAGGAGGACCGCCAGCGACCAGAAGTCGGAGACGATGTGATGGATCGAGAGGACCAGCGCCTGATCGCCCCCGGCGAGCGCCAGGAGCCCCAGCCGCCAGAGGGGCCCGCTCTCCAGGTCGAAGGGGCGATAGGCGACCTCCGAGAGCCGGCGGGCGAGACCGGGGCCGTCGAGCGCCGTGGCATCCTCCGCGAGGAGCAGGGCGTCAGGTCGCCGCGCCCACCCGCTGGACCGGGCCTTCCGGCCGCTCGTGAAAGGTCGTGCGGAGCGCCGGGTGGCGGTCGCCAGGGCGATGGCCGCCCGCCCCAGGGCGGCGGCATCCAACCCCCGCGCCCGCGCCGCGCCCGCGATCACATAGGCCGGATTGCCGGGCGACAGCCGATCCAGGAACCAGAGGGCCCGCTGGCCATAGGACAGCGGTCGCTCCTCCAGGACCGGCGCAAGATGTGCTGTGGATGCTAAATCAGACAGGATTTCCATACAAAATCGACTCCCGTACTACTCGGGGTGCCCGCTACCCGCGAGAACGGGACGGGGGAGCGCTAGCGCTTCGGGGGTCGCTTTTTCGCCGCGGGATGCTGGACGGGAGCACCCGGGCGCCGGCGGGTCCGGCTCTGCTCGTCGCCTTCGCCCGCCACCCGGATCGAGAGGGTACGGCCGCGGAGGGTAATGCCCGCCATACGCTCCAGAACCTGCTTCTGGAAGCGCGCCGGCACGTCGACCAACGAGAACCGCTCGTCGATGTCGATGGCGCCGATCTCCTTGCCCGGCACGCCGGCCTCGTTGGCGATGGCGCCGACGATGTCGGCCGGCCGCACTCCGCTCGACCGCCCGGCGTCGAGGAAGAGCCGCACCACTCCGCCGCCTGCCCCCCCGGAGCCCGGCAGTGGCTCCGGCTCGATCACCGCCTCCAGAGGGCGGTCCCGGCGGGCGAGAGAAGCGGCCGCGGCGGCGACCTCGGCGATGTCGAACCCCTCCTCCACCAGCTCCTCGACGAGCGCCAGATAGAGGTCGAGGTCGCCCTCGCCGATCGTCCGGCGGAGGTTCTCCTTGAAGAGCTCGGTCCGCCGGGCCGCGACGTCGGCGGCGGTAGGCATCTTCATCGGTGCGATGCGCTGGCCGGTGAAGCGCTCGATGTCCTGGAGCATGCGCCGCTCGCGCGGGGTGACGAAGAGCACCGCGATCCCCGCCCGGCCGGCGCGCCCGGTCCGGCCGATGCGGTGGACGTAGGCGCCCAGGTCGTTCGGCATGTCGTAGTTGACGACGTGGCTGATCCGCTCGACGTCGAGCCCGCGGGCGGCGACGTCGGTCGCCACGACGACGTCCAGGCTGCCGTTGCGGAGGCGCTCCATCACCCGCTCGCGGAGCGGCTGGGTCATGTCGCCGTGGAGGGCGGCCACCGAGTAGCCGCGCGCCTCCAGCCGCTCGGCCACCTGGGCCACGGCGGTCTTGGTGCGGATGAAGACGAGCGCCGCCTCGATCGGCTCGGTTTCGAGGAGCCGGGTCAGGGTGTCGAGCTTCTGCTGCTGGGGAACCAGGAGGAAGCGCTGCTCGATCGTCGTCTGGGTCAGCGACTGCTGTTCGAGCTGGAGCTCCAGCGGGTTCGCCAGATGGCGCTGGGCGATCCGCCGGATCTCCGGCGGCATGGTGGCCGAAAAAAGCGCCGTCCGCCGGCCCTCCGCGGAGGGCGGCGCCTGGGCCAGGATCCAGTCGACGTCCTCGATGAAGCCCATGCGGAGCATCTCGTCCGCCTCGTCGAGCACCACCATCCGGAGCTGGTCGAGGCGGAGAGTCCCCCGGCGGAGGTGGTCCATGATCCTCCCGGGGGTGCCGACGACGACCTGGACCCCGCGCAGCAACCGCCGCTGCTGGTCCTCCAGCGACTGGCCGCCGTAGACCGGTAGGACGACGAGCTTGGGCAGGTGCTTGCCGTAGGTGTGGAGCGCCTCCGCCACCTGGATGGCGAGCTCTCGGGTGGGAGTGAGAACGAGGGCCTGGACCCCCGGTTTCGCCGGATCGATCGACTGCAGGAGCGGGAGGCCGAAGGCCGCCGTCTTGCCGGTGCCGGTCTGCGCCTGGCCGATGACGTCGCGGCCCGCGAGGAGCGGCGGGATGGCGGCGGTCTGGATGGGGGTCGGCGCCTCGTAGCCGACCTCGGAGAGCGACTGGAGGAGACCGTCGGCAAGCCCCAGGGCAGCAAAGGAATCGGCAGCCGGAGCCGCTTCGGTTTCTTTCATCAGCGCTTTATACCACCGGCTGCGGCCGGCGTGGCGAGCCCGCCCCCGGCCGCCCACCGTCCGACCCCCGCGAGACCTGATGGTATCCTTCTCATATGCTCGCGCCTTGCGTCGCCAGTCTCCTCGCCACTCTGATCCTGCTTCCCGCCGTCTCTCCGGCCGCTACCCCCTTGCCGACCGGCACGGAGATCCACGTCAACGTGAGCCCCCTCGGTCGCCGCTTCGATCCCAAGGCCACCGTCTTCCCGGACGGCGGCTTTGTCGTCGTCTGGGCGAACGGCCCCGGGGGGAGCGGCCACGAGGCGATCCATGCCCGCTTTTTTGCGGCGGACGGGAGACCGACGAGCGGGGAGCTCCGCCTGGGTGACCCGGCAAGCGGATCGCAGATCCCCGACCAGGTCGTCGCCGACCGCGACGGGAGCTTCCTCCTCGCCTGGACCGAAGAGCGTGCCCCGGGAGGGGTGACCGACGTCTTCGTCCGCCGCTTCAAGCGCGACGGCACCGCGGCGGGACGGCGGATCCAGGTCCATGCCCGCAGCCCTTATAGCCGCTTCGGAGCGCACCTAGCCCTCGGTTTGGACGGCCGGTTCGCGGTCGCCTGGACCGCCGTCAACTTTGAGCGCGGTGCCTCCTTCGAGAACGCCATGGCCCGCCTCTTCGCTGCCGACGGCACGCTCCTCGGCAGCCCCCTCCTGGTCTTGACCGGCGACCCCGGTAGCGAGGACCAGGACGTCGTCGACGCCTTTCCCACCGGGGTGGCGCTGCAACCCGACGGTACGCTCGCCGTCCTCGTGGAGGACTCCGACCAGGAGCTGGGGACCGGCACCTATCTCCGGCGGTATCCGGGGATGCAGACGACCCTCCGACCGCCCCTCTGCTGCGCCGAGGAGAGGCGGGGCGGGGACCTCGCCCTCACTCCGGACGGCGGCTTCGTCGCCGCCTGGAGGGAAGATTCGATCGTGGCCGAGCGGCTCGGCCCCGCGGGATTTCCCCGCGGCGCCCACTTCCAGGTGCCTCTGCGCTCGACCGGCGGCGGTGCCCAGAGCTCGCCGCGGCTGGCGGCCCTGCCGGACGGGGGCTTCGTCGCGGTCTGGGTCGAGCCGCAGCGCGACGGCGATGGCGACGGGATCTGGAGCCGCGTCTTCGCCGCCGACGGCACGCCGCTCACCCGCGACCTGCGCCTGAACGTCACGACCGCGGGCAACCAGAGCTCCCCCGACGTCGCCGCGAACCGCCGCGGGCCGGTCGTCGTCGTCTGGCAACAGGAGCAGACCGGCATCTACGCCCGTCTGTTCACCGCCCCTAGGCCGTGAGGACCGGGCCGGCCGCGAGCACCGCCTCTGCCGCCGCCCAGGCCCGCTCGCCATCCGCTGGATACCCCCCGTCGCGGAGCCCCGCCGCGACCGCCTCGACCGTGCGGCGGAGGAGCTCGGGCCGGCCGGTCACGAAGCCCATGTGGCCCACCCGGAAGTACTCGTTGCGGATCGCCGGATGGAGCCCGCCGGCGACGGCGACCCCCTGATCGAGAATGCGCCTGACGAGCGTCCCGTCGACCCCGGGGGGAAAACGGAGTGCCGAGAGGAGGTTCGAGGCGAGCTCCGGCCGCTTCGGCACAAGGGTGAGACCGAGCTCCCCCCAGGCCGCCCGGAGGGCCTCCGCCGTCCGCGCATGGGCGGCAAAGCGGGCCTCGACCCCCTGCTCCAGGATCTCCCCCAGGCCCACGGCGAGGGCGAGGACGAGGTTGGTGGGCGGGGTCGAGAAGTAGCTCGGCCGGCGCTCCTCGTAGGCGCGCATCACCGGCAGCCACTGCTCCCAGTCGAGGTACATCGGGGGGGCTCCCGCCCCGTTTCCGGCAGAGCGGCGCGAGCGGCGCGAACGGCGAGGGCGCGCGGGGAGGCCACGAGGAGCGCCAGACCCGGCGGCAGGCCGAGGGCCTTCTGCGAGGCGGTGAGATAAACGTCGGCGTCCCATTCGGCCATGGCGAAGCGCTCGCCCGCCGTGGCGCAGACGCCGTCGAAGATCGAGAGCATCCCGTGCTCCCGGGCGAGCCGGGCGAGCGGCTGGGGATCGATCCGGACCCCCGTCGAGGTGTCGACGTGGGTCGCGTAGAGCGCCCGGAACGGGCCCCGCGCGGTGATCGCCCCCCGTACCTCGTCGGGCTCCGGCGCCTCTCCGGGCGCCGCCCCGACCGCGGTCACCTCCGCCCCCTGCCGGCGGAGCATCTCGGCCAGTCGATCCGAGAAGTAGCCGGTGGCGACCACCAGGACCCGATCGCCGGGCTCGGTGAGGTTGGCGACCACCATCTCCATCGCCGCGGTGCCGCCCCCGGCGAGGACGAAGGGCTGGCTCTCGGGGCCGGCCTGCCACACCGGACGCATCCGTTCGAGAGCGGTACCGAACGCCTCGATCAGGGGAGCGGCGGTATGGCCGGGGGGCGGCGCGCCGAAGGCGGCGAGGACGGCCGGCGAGACCTCGACCGGGCCGGGGATCATGAGCAGGGGGGCGTTCGCCATGTAGATCTCCTTCAGGGCAGAGGATATCCTGCTCCCCCACCCTCCTGCACCCTGCCGCCCGGCTCGGCCTTCAGCTGCTGCCGGAGGAAGATCGCGCGCCGGCGCCAGGTCTCGACGGCGGTGATGGCGCTCGCCAGCCAGACGAGGCCCACCGCCCAGCCGCCGACGACGTCGGTCGGATAGTGCTCCCCGAGATAGACCCGGCTGGCGCCGATGAGAACGACGGCGAGGACAGCGCCGGCGACCGCCAGGATCCGCTGCCAGGGCGGCCCGCCGGCCCGGAACACCAGATAGACGAGGAGGCCGAAGAATGCCATGGAGCCGGTGGCATGGCCGCTGGGGAAGCTGTAGGTGACGAGATCGGCGAAGCCCGGGCGAGGCCGGGCGAAGAGGAGCTTGAGGAGCAGGTTGAGCGCCTCCGCACCGCCCACCGCCAGAACCACCAGGAGGACGTCGCTCGAGCGCCGCCGGCGGGCGAAGAGGCCGGCCATCCCTGCGGTCAGGGCGAGGAGGACCGCGGGCTTGCCGACGAAGGAGGCGGCCCGCATGAGGTTCATCAGCCCACCGGAAGTCGGGGCGACCACGGCGGCGAGCGTGCGGTCGAACCAGGAGGCCGGGGTGTGGCGGACGATCCGGGCGACCCCGCTGAAGACCAGGCCGGCGAGGAGGACGAGGAGGACCCCGACCGTGAGCTGCAGGCCGAGATAGCCTTTGGGAGAGACCCGGGCGCGCAGGAAGAGGGAGAGGCCGCCGTTCGTCGCCAGCCGGCGGCGGAAGACGAGGACGAGGACGACCACCAGGGCGGTCAAGGCGAGGAGCACCCCGGCCCGCCCGATCCAGTGAGCGAGCAGCTGCCACTGGCTGCCGAAGAGCGAGCCCAGGGTGCCGATGACGACGGCCCAGAGGATGCCCCCGGCGGCGTTCCAGGGCGCGAAGCGCCGGTAGGGCATCCGGTTGGCCCCGGCGAGCAGCGAGGAGAGGGTGCGGAGGACGGCGACGAAGCGGGCGAGGAAGACCGTCTTGGCGCCATGGCGCGCATAGAAGGCCTCGGCTCGTGCCAGGTGGCTCTCGCCGACGTGGAGAGTCTGACCGTAGCGGACGAGGAGCGCCCGCCCCCCCCGCCGCCCGATGAAGTAGCCCAGGTTGTCCCCGGCGATCGCTCCCAAGGCCGCGGCCAGGATCACCCCCCGGATGTCTAAATTCCCGGCCCCGGCATAGGCGGCGCCGAGGAGCAGGATGGTCTCCCCGGGGAGCGGGATCCCCGCTCCCTCGGCCATGATGACGACGGCCACGACGAGATAGCCGTAGCTCGCGAGCATGCGCTGGAAGAAGTCGAGCATGAGAGGTCTGGCTAGACCGCCGGCGACGGCGATCGATGGCCGGCGCCGGTCAGCGACCGCCGGTGCGTGCCTTTGCCGGTGGGTTCCGTTGCCGGTTCCGTGCCTACCTGACCTCTAGGGTGCGGGGGCGGGCGACAGCGCTCAGGGGCAGGGGAAGGCGCCGGTATCCTGGATCGGCTTGAATGGGGTGCTCTGCGGATTGGTGTAGGTCTTGACGGCGCCGGTCCGGGTGTCGGTCACCGTGAGGATGGTGTTGACGTTGGTGAGCCCGCCGGCGAAGACCCAGAAGTGCTGGTTGACGGCGCAGGCGTCGAGCACCTTGACGATCAGCTCGACGTTCACCGGGTCGAAAAACCAGAAGTAGCCGGAGTCGCCCGTCAGCGTGACCCCGTTGCCGTTGCCGGTTCTCCCGTCGGTCGTCTTCCATGCCGCGTGCACCTGGAAGCGGCCGCCCTGGAAGGACAGGTCTCCCGTCGCCGCATGGGCAGCGGTGGCAACGGTTCCGAGGAGGAGGGCGAGGACGAGAGCGAGGCCGGTGCGCTTCATGGCGGAGAGTTTACCACTGCTTCCGAGGATGGGCGACTGGCTGCGCGGAGCGCCCGCAGGAGACCCCCGCAGGTTCAAAAGGACCCAGTACCCTCAAGTATGCAGCCGGAGCTCTGCCGTGCCCGTCCCTCGGGCGCCGGGATCGACCAGGAGGGTGTATTCCCCGGTCGCGGGGAGGATCGTGCCAGGGAGGGAGCCCTTGCCGTTGATGATGCAGCCGCCCGCGAGGGTTCGATCGGCCCGGTCGAGCAGTTTCACCACACCGCACTCATCGGGCAGGGTGGAGGACGGGATGTCCAGGAAGACCTTCTGGCCGGCGGTGGCGGTGAACCGCAGGCGGGTCACGGCGCCGGGCTGGCCGATCCTGGCCGTGACCTCCGGGCCTCCCAGGCGGATGGTGCCCGCCTGGTCGACCACGGAGAGGAGCCGGAGCTCTGCCGTGCCCGTCTTCCGGTCGCCGGGGTCGACCAGGAGGGTGTATTGCCCGGACGTGGGCAGCACCGTGCCATCGACGAAGCCCTGGCCGTTGATGATGCAGCCGCCCGCGAGGGTCTGGTCTGCCGGGTCGAGCAGTTTCACCACGCCGCAGTCGTCGGGCAGGGTGGAGGACGGGATGTCCAGGAAGACCTTCTGACCGGCGGTGGCGGTGAACCGCAGGCGGGTCACCGCGCCGGGTTGGCCGATCCTGACCGTGACTTCCGGGCCTCCCTGGCGGATCGCCCCCGCCTGGTCGAAAGCGGTGACGAGCCGGAGCCGAGCCCTACCCGTCTTCCGGTCCCCCGGGGCGAGCACGATCGCGTACCGGCCGGCCGTGGGCAGCACCGTGCCGTCGAGGAAGCCCCGGCCGTTGATGATGCAGCCGCTCGCGAGGGGCCGGTCCGCTGGGTCGAGCAGAGTCAGCACCCCGCACTGGTCAGGCAGGTTCGACGAGACGACGTCGACGAAGACTTTCTGCCCGGCCGTCGCCGGGAAGGTCAGCCGTGCGGTGGTGCCCGGCCGCGTCACCGCGAGGGTCGCCTCGCCGGAACCGAGGGTGAGCTTCTGTGCCGTGACGGCGTCGGCCGCGAAGGCCGCCTGACCGGTAAGGCCGACGTCGAGTGTGCACGCCTCCAGGGTTGGCGGGTCCGTCACTCCGGCCTGCCGGCAGAGGGCCGCGGCCGCGGCCCGGTTGGGCAGGTCGGCGGCGGAGACGGGCCGGGCGGGGAACTTCGGGTTGGTGAAAGTGCCGGTGCTCTCCCCCGGCCCATAGTCGAAGAGCGACTGGGCCTGGCGGACCCGCCAGCTGTCGGCGAATCTCGGATAGAGGTCGGCGAAGGAGGGCCGCTGGGGGATCGGCTCGGATCCCTGCCTGAACGACGAGATCGTCCGCCGGCTGGCCGTCGAAATCGCCCAGCAGACCCTCGACGTGCCCGCGCCGGGCGTCGGCCAGGCGTAGCGAGAGGCTCAATCCCCAGACGCCGATCGGACGCACCACCAGTTGCGATCCGTCCGGCCAGCCGATGTCGATCGAGCGGTCGGCCCGAAGGCTCACCGTGCCACCGTGCCCGAGCCGTGGCAGGACGGCGCTCGGCGCCATGGCCACGCCCCCGACGTGCAGCCGTGGGCCCTCCGCCGACAGATAGACGCCGACCCGGTCCCCCGCCACGTTCGCCGCGATGGCGGTATTGATCGAGACCACCTGCGAGCCGGGGAAGGCGCTCTGCCGCACCTGCACTTCGAGGCCGCCGCCCGCGGCGCGGGTGAGGACGAACTCGCCCACCGCCTGAAAATCGTAGCGGACCTGGTCGAACGTGGTCAGGTGGGGATCGCCGTTGCTGATGGCGCAGTCCGCATTGCAGCCCTGCGGCGGCTCGTAGGGCGGCGGCGGCTGGCAGTCGACCCCGTTGGGCGGCAGGTCGTGGCCGTCGACCTGGAGACGTAGATCGAGCTTCTGACTGCGACGGTATTCGTTCTCCGCCCGCGTCGCGTTGACCTCCGCGATGGTGATGTGGGTGTTGACCGTCCGATCCCCGTCCTTGTAGAAACAGATGTCGCCGTCGCCGTTGTAGTTCTTGCCTTTATCGTAGTCGGTGAGGTGCTTCATCTCATGGTAGAGCGTCGCGCATCGATCCTCCGCGGCGCCGTCCGGGAAGAGACTCGTATCGTCGGGATTCCATTGTGTTTTCCCGCCGGTTCCCGAGCCGTCCCGGGCATCCGATTTGTCCTCGGCATGGCTGATCGACCCATGCGGGTGGCTGTCCGTCCGCTCGATGACGAAGGTATGCCCCGAGCGGTCGAGCTGGTCCACCTCGCCGCCGAGCCCGGCGGCGCGGAACTTCGCGATGCAGCCGTCATATTCGGCGTGCACCCCCTCGACGTCGACGATCGCCGCCGCCGGCTGCGGCAGCACCGAGGCGAGCGTCAGCGCCAAGACGACCGAGGCCGTGCTGGCCCTCGCCCTGATTCGCCGGATCGGCCTGGCGCCGGTCGTGGCGTTCACCCTCCCTTCACCGTGAAGCTCGCCGACACCGGCTCGCCTGAGACCCGGCAGAGATCCGCCGGCGCTCTCGGGAGCGCCGGCAGTAGATAGCTCGCGGTCAGCGTGTAGTGGCCCACCTGGTCCACCGGCCAGAAGACGAGCGAGGCCTGGTCGTTCGCGTCCAGGCTGGAGACCTCCAGCGCCGCCCGGTTGCCGGTCACCGGGTCCGGCTCGCTCGCGAGCGGCACGGCGAGCGTGCTGCCCGGTGCCAGCGGGACCAGATTGGCCGTCAAGAGGCCCGCGAAGCCATCGATATAGCTGCCCGTCGTCAGGACCGGCGTCACCGGAGCCCCATCCCGGGTGAGGGAGAGGATCGTCACCGCACCCGGGGCCACCCGGCTCAGGTGACAGCTCCGAGCCTGGTTATTCTTGAGCGTGATGGAAAGGGTGACCGTCTCGCCGCTCCGGTACTCCGCCTTCGAGGGCGCGAGGCGCATGTCGATGCCCCCCGAGGCGGTCGTTCCGGAAGCGGCCGTGCCGGAGGCGGTCACCGGGGCGGTCGTTCCGGAGGTTGCCGGCGTCGCCTTGGAGCCTTTGCACGCCCCCCCGGCGATCCCTACGCCCGCCAGGAGCACGATCGCCGCGCCGGTCCGTCCACCTCGCACGATAGACCGCGGCGACGGGACGACAGGCATTGAATGCGACCGCTTCATCTCCTCTCAGTAGGCGAGCCTGCCCGCGAAACGTTACAGGCCGGGGAGCGTCCCTACGGCCCGGACAGGGCCGACGTATCGGCGACGCTCGCCAGGGTACCCTGCGGATTCCGGTAGGTCTTCGTCCGGCCGGTCTGGGTGTCGGTGACCGTCAAGGTGTATTCCACGTTCGACAGGGCACCGTAGAAGACCCAGAAGCGGTTGTTGATGGACCGGCCATCGAGGATCTTCACCACCAGCTCGACGTTCGCCGGGTCGAAGAACCAGAAGTAGCCGGTGTCGCCGGTGAGCGGCCGGGCGGTGCCGAAGCCGGCGCTGTTGCCCGTTCGCCAGGAGACCCCTACCCGGAACCGGCCGCCCAGGCAGAGCTCCGCCGGCCCCGCGGCGCACGGGTTGGCCGGAGGAGGCGGCGGAGCGGCCGCGGGCGAGGCCGCGCTCGAAGCTCCCGTCGCCGGGAAGGCCGAGGTGTCCGCGAGGCTGGCGAGATGGTTCTGGCGATTGGTGTACGTTTTGACCTTACCCGTCGCAGTGTCGGTCACGGTCAAGGTGTATTGGACGTTCGAAAGGGCACCGTAGAAGACCCAGAAATCTCCGTTGATCGAACGGCCGTCGAGGACCTTGACGACGAGCTCGACGTTCGCGGGATCGAAGAACCAGAAGTAGCCGGTATCTCCCGAGAGGGCGACCGGGTGGCCCGTGCCCTTCTCCCCCGTCGCGAGCTCCCACTGCACGGTGACCCGGAAGCGGTCGTTCGACAGGCAGAGGGTCGGATCGGAGGTGCACCGGGACGCCTGCAGGAGGACCGCATCCACGGTCACGCCGTCCACGGCGAGCGTGTAGCCGCCCGGGGTGGCCTCTTCGATCAGGCCGTCGTGCGCGGCAAGCGGCACGCCGTTGAGGGTCGCGGCACCGCCCGTCCAGGCGTAGGCGAGGAAGGGTGCCGACCGTGCCGACGGCGAGCCCGCACCCGGGATCGCCTTGAGCGAACCGGCGACCGGAGGGGTGGCGAGCGCCCGATTGGGGACGGTCGACTTGACGGTGGTCGGGCCGCCGGCTCGGCTCACGACCAGGGTGTTCAGGCCCTCGACGTTGGACCCGACCCGGCTGGGATCGGTGAAGGTGTCGACGTAGATCCGATCGCCGAAAGTCGAGTTGAAGAAATCGTTGCCGTCGTACTGGACGGTGTTGACCGGGCTGGCGCCGGAATCGACATCCCAGATGGGGACTCCGACGTTCTGGCTGAAAATCGTCCCCGTGACGCCGCCGCTCGCGTCCCCCGAGCCGACGCGAGGCCGACCGGCTCCCAGCGGGCTTGAAAAGAGCGCGGCGCCACGGGAAGCGGCGAGCGGCTCGGCCACCCCGGGGCTCACCTCGTTGGCGAGGAAGCGGGAGCTGCTGATCTCGACGTTCGAGCCCGCGGCGAAGACCGCACCCCCCGAAGTGTCGGCCGTGTTGCCGGCGAAGGTCGTCCGCGTAAGGCTCGCCTCGGATTCGCCGGTCAGGAAGAGCCCCCCGCCGCTCCCCTGGGCGGCATCCGAGTCGAGCACCAGCGAGTCGTAGAGGGTCAACGCGACGAGCGAGCCGTTGATCGCCCCGCCCGACCCGGCTCCGACCGCGGCGCCCGGCGCGACGTCGCAATCGTCGAACACCGAGCCCGTGATCCTCTACCGGCGCGCGGTTCGTGGCCAGGGTGCCGTCCGGGGTCAGCCCACCGAGACCATAGAGATGCTGCTCGTCGCCGATGGCGAGGATGCAGCCACCCGAGTTGGCGACGGGACCGCTCCCGGCATGCCGTCCCTGGAGGAGCGAATCGGCCACCGTCACCCCGGCCGGACGGGGGTTCTGGCCGCCCGCGGTCGTGCTGTCGACGGCATCGTTGGAGATCGCGGAGAGGGCCCCGCCGACGGCCTGGGTGGGGGCCGTCAGACTGCCCCGGTTGCCCTGGAACGTGGAGCCCGAGACGTTGATCTGCGCGCGGTAGCTGTCGAGCGCTCCGCCGAACTGCGCCTCGTTGTCGACGAAATACGAGTCCGCGACGTCCAGGGTCGTCTGATCCTCGACGTGAATCGCACCGCCGGTGGGATCTCCAGGCGGCGGACAGCAGGGCTGTGGAGCGATGAGGTTGGCCCGGAAGGTGGAGCGGGTGATGGAGACGTAGGAGTGAGGGAGCGGCGGGATGGGATTGGTGGTCCAGGTACCGAAGGCGAACACGGCGCCGCCCACCCAACCCGCCTGGTTGCCCTGGAAGAGAGCGTCGGACACCGTGAGCGTCCCATCGATCAGGTTGATCGCGCCCCCGTGCGAGGACGGATCGCTCCCTGGCAGGTTCACCCGGTTGTCGACGAAGCTGCCCCCGAGCACCTCTACGGTTGAATCGCCGATCATCATGGCGCCGCCGGCGAGGGGAGAGCTATTGCCGGTGAAGCTGCTGTCCATGAAGCTGGCAGCGGAGCCGTTGCGGACCTTGACGCCGCCGCCGTCGGCGCCCGCGGCCCCGACGTTGTTCGCGAAACGGCAGCCGACGAAGTGGGCCTCCCCAGAGTCGACCGTGACCCCGGGCGAAAGGGTCGAGGAGCCCCCGCCGCCGTTCTGGAAGATCAGATTCTCGAAGACGATCAACCCGCCGCGGGAACGGGCGGTGTTGCGCAGCACGAACACCGGATGGCTGCCCCCGCCGTCGAGGGCAGCTGTGGCGCCCGTGGCGGCACGGATCGAGAAGCCCTTGCCGGGATTCGTGATCTTGAAGCCCCCTGCCGGTGCGGCGTAGGTGCCCGCTGCGAGCTCGACGACGCCCCCGTTCACGACCCGCGAGATCGCCTGGTCGAGAGTGGGAACATCCTGCGGCACCCTCACCAGGCCGCTCACCGCGGCGGGTAGACCGGCCCGGACTTCCGGCCGTGGGCCCTGAGCCGGCGTGGCAGCGGCAGCGCACCCGCGGCCGCAAGGGTCAAGGCAGAAGGCAGGACCGGGAGACCGCCATCACTTGGAGCAATGACATGAGTAAGAGAGATATGCAAAGAAGCCTCCATACGGCGCACCCTGGCTTGGGCTCACCGCTTTCGGGTCGATGCCTCGATCGCCGCGGGATCACTTCAAGCGCGCTCCTCGCCGCCTCCGATAGGCCGCAAAACCGAGATCTTGCCGGTCCCGATGTCCTGGAGGCCCTTGAGCAGGTTGGTGGGGATCAGAAGGGTATTGTTCTGGGCCGACCGGGTGAGCTCGACCAAGACCTCCAGCTCCTTCAGCCGCCAGCCGTCCGGCGTCAGCGCCGCGGCCGCTTCCACGAGCTTTTCCGCGATATGGAGCTGCATGGCGGCGCGCACCAGCTCGGCATCGGCCTCTTTGCCGGCGCGCGCTTTCATCGCGATGGCCTGCTGGATCTGCTCGTCGGTGATCTGGATGTCCTTGAGCTCGACGGCGACGACCTTGACGCCCCAGTCCGCCACCTTCTCCTGGAGCGAATCGCGCACTTCGGTGTAGAACTGGCCGCGGTTGTGAAGGATCGCGTCGAGCTCGTGGTTGCCGACGATCTCGGTCACCGACGCGAGCGCCCGCTGCCGGGTGGCCTCGTAGCCGTTCGCCACTTCCACGATGAAGTCCTTCACCCGCGCCTCGTCGACCCGGGTGGTCATGATGAGGTTGAACGAAATGGGGACGTTGTCGTGGGTCTGAACGCCGCCGATCCTGAGCTCGTTGACGACGTCGCGCACCGCCACGTCCTCCAGCCGGCGATGGAAGATGGGCTCGATCCAGGCGAGGCCGGGGCCGATGGTCGCCGTGTAGCGGCCGAAGAGGAGGATCGGGCGCCGCTTCCATTCGCTGACGACGTTGATGCCGCCGAGCAGGAAGAACAGGGCCAGGCCCATCAGGTACCCGGGCAGCCCGACCCGCGGAATGTTCCCCTCGGTCGACAGGGCATGGGACATCAGGGTGACCGCGGTCCAGAGTACGCTCATCGCCCAGAAGAACACCGGTCCCCCGCCTCCGATCTGCACGTTGGCCGCACCCCTACCCCCTGGCGAAGCAGCACCGAATCGAGCGTCCATGGCACGTCCTCTCTTGAGATGCAGCTGTTCCGGATGACGGACCTATCCTATCCCACCTGGGCGATCGTCTAGCCGGCGACGGATGGCTGTCGTCCTGGGTAGGAGGCCGCACGCGCGGCTTCGGTCTACTTGGAGAAGGAATCTTCTTCAGCGTCGAGCTCAGGTGGCCGCTTCGACGGCATCCTCGGTTCCGAACAGAAGTGCGATTCCCTTGAGAACTTCGCGCAATCTCCCGGGCCCGAGGATCCCGACACGCTCGCCGAGGCGACTCCGATCGACGGTGCGAAGCTGGGAGATGTTGACAACGCTGGCAAGCAAAAGCCCGGCCTCACCGCGACGGAGGCCAGTACACCTCGCCCTGGCGGATCACCAGCGCTCGCCGCTCCAGTCGGTTCCGACCGCGTCCCACTCGCTCGCCGCCTGAGCCTGCTCGTGGGCGAGGTCGACATGGGAGAAGAGCTCGTTCAGACGCTTCGTGACCTCAGCATCGCGGCGAGCACGGACGGCCTCTTCGAGCACACGGGTGACGAACCGGTTCCTGGACTCACCGCGTGAACGTGCAGCGCGATCGACGGCTGTCAGGAGGTCGTCGGGGATTGCGATCGCGGTCTTGCGGAGAGGCATGCGTACTCCCATTGGTAGCGTCGATGAGAATACCATGCACGTCGCCCATCGCCTCAGGCGCCCCGATCCTCATGCTCCGATGCCAAGTTGGAGCAGTAAAACGGCTCCTTGAGAGTCTCCAACGCTTCGTTGCAACGGTACCTCGATGTACCCGCTCCTTCTCGTTCCCGGCTCACCCGGCCGTCGCCATCCCACCCATCTCCGCGAGCACGATGCCGCTGATGTAGGAGGAGTCGACCCACGACACCGGCCTCCCGAATCGCTCGCCGGATCGCCGAGGAGCACAGCGACGGAATCACCGCTCGCAACCGGCGGAGGGCAGGTTGGAAGTGGCCATCACGTTACCGATCCACCACATCGCCGATCTCCAGATCGACCGTCACACCTTCGGGGGCGCCGCGCAATAAGCCCTCGACCAGACCGGCGATGGCCGCCGTCAGGTCGCCGGGCTGGAGGTCGATCCGCGGGATGGCGCTGTAGGCCGAGAACTCGGCGCAGAGCCGGAGATCTCCCTGGGTAGACTAGCTTATAGAGCAGTTCGAGTTCGATGGTTGAGGGCAGCAGCAGCCTCCGGTAACATCTTCGAGTTCTTCAACTTCGAGTTCAGGGATTTCCTCGACATCCGGGATCTCTAACTTCTTTTTATCCTGGTCAACCATCTCCTGGCTCCTTCCTAGTTCGAGCCGATTTGGGCTCGGTTGATAAGGCCATTCTCTCTTGATACAAGACGACCGGTTAATTATACGCCCATTGGGAAAGCCTCTTTCTAGAAAAGCATCTCTGGCAATCCGGGAAAGAAGATCTAAGCGCTTTCACCTAGATGATCATTCCAGGGGTGACTACTCGGAGTACCGCTCCTTCTCGTCCCTGACTCACCCGGCCGTCGCCATCCCACCCATCTCCGCGAGCACGATGCCGCTGATGTAGGAGGAGTCGGCATCGCTCGCCAGGAAGACGTACGCCGGGGCGATCTCCTCCGGCTGGGCGGCGCGCTGGATCGGCTGCTTGCTGCCGAACTTCTCGATCTGCTCGGGGGTCGAGCCCTGGTCGGCGGGGTTGAGCGGCGTCCAGACCGGGCCGGGGGCCACGGCGTTGACGCGGATGCCCTTCTCGATCAGCTGGCCCGCCAGCGACTTGGTAAAGGAGTTGATCGCCCCTTTGGTGGCCGAGTACTCGAGCAGCGACTTCTCGCCCTGGAGAGCCGTCTCGGAGCTGGTGGCGATGATCGCGCTGCCCGGCTTCAGGTGCGGAACGGCCGCCTTGGCGAGGTGGAAGTAGGCATCGATGTTGGTACGGAAGGTACGGTGCCACTCCTCGTCGCTCACCTGGTCGATGCTCTTCTTGCGGTTCTGCCAGGCGGCGTTCGAGACCAGGATGTCCAGGTGGCCGAGCTCGCGGACGGTTCGCTCGACGACCTCGCGGCAGAATTGCGGGTCGGTCAGGTCGCCCGGGAGGTCCAGGCACCGCCGCCCCTCCTCTTCGATCGCCCGGCGCGTCTCGTCCGCGTCCTCCTGCTCCTCGGGGAGATGGACGATCGCTACATCCGCTCCCTCGCGCGCGTAGAGGTAGGCGACGGCCCGGCCGATGCCGCTGTCCCCACCGGTGACCAGCGCTATCTTGCCCTCCAGCTTGCCCGCCGGCTTGTACTTCGGGGCCCGCCATCGCGGCTGCTGTTCCATCTCCGCCTGAATGCCCGGCTTCGCCAACTTCTGTTTAGGGTTGGGCGGCTTGGGCTCGTCCTCGATCTGCGGCTTCTCCTGCTCGGTCTGTGTGGCCATGATGTCTCCTCCTCGTCGTTAAGTCTTCGGCAGCACGTCCCGTCAGCACGTCCCGTCGAAGACTCAAGCGGCTGCAAGAGGTGTACCGCAAGGGCCCGCTGCGGCGAGCGGCGGCCCACGATGACGGCGGGGAGCGGATCATCCACCAGGAAAATGCCGAAGGGCGACCCGGCCAGCCGGATGCACGGCTTCCAGCTCTGGCGGGAGAAGAAGAGGGTAGGACTTTGGAGACAAGGATCGGATTCGAACCGGTGAATAGAAATTCAGCTACTGCGTAGCTAGTGGTTCGTCAGCCTTTGGAATGATAGGCAGGGTCTTTCGCGTCGCTTGGTCCCGCAGGGCTTCGGCAGAAAGACTCGTACAGAAAGGCCTCGGCTTGAGAAAAATCCTCGCCGAAGGGTCCCTCCCCCCTGGGCGGGCTGGTGGAAGGGGATGGGGGGAGGACAGGAGGGGGGTGGCATTGCGCCAGACCTTCCCGCCAAGCGTTTCAGGCATCGGCGACCCGACCCCGCGCTCTCTCGCTCTTCGGCGAGGCCGCGATAGAGTCATCCCCTGCATGCCCCCCTCCTGACCTGAGCGCGAACGCCCGCGCTCTGCGAACCCGGATGACGGCTGCGGAGAGACTCCTGTGGCGCAAGCTGCGCCAGCAATCCCTCGGCTGTGCGTTGCGACGCCAAGCACCCCTCGGCCCCTACATCGTTGATTTCGTATGCTTCGAGCGAAAGCTGGTCCTTGAAGTCGACGGTGGTCAGCCCCTGGAGAGCGTAGGCGATAAGTTCCGCGACCCCTGGCTGGAGGCCGAGGGCTTCCGAGTATTGCGCTTCTGGAACCCTGAGGTGCTGAACGACGTTGAGGCCGTTCTCGCGGCTATTTCGGCCGCGGTGCAGCGGCTTCGGTGCCCCGCGTCGCCGTAGAAAATCACCCAGGACACTGGGGCGACTGGCGCAATGCCACCCCCCTCCTTGTATCTTCTCTTTGGTTGGTAGGAACACCGTCTCCTCCTTGTATCTTCTCTTTGGTTGGTAGGAACACCGTCTCCTCCTAGCCGTCGCCGGGACTGTGGGAGCTGTGGGAAACGCGGGTGGTGGGTGTAGGGGGCGTTTTCCAAGGCCTGTGGGAAATGGGAAGGGTGGGGCGGGCGGTTTTCCACAGGCCGGCAACTTCCACAGTCCGCCGGTCGCGTTGAAGCAAAAACTATTACATCTTTCCGGGAAGGCCGTCCCCTCCTGAAGCCATAGAGCTTGTGGGACAGATGGGCCTCCCGCCCTCTTCGTGAAGACCGTGGAGTATCCGAGGCCCGAGAGCCTGCGTACAAGGGCGGTCCACGAGGGCTCAGGGTCGGGAGACCCGGAAGGAAGTGTAACGGAAGGAAACCGATGTCTGCCGTTCAACTCGTTGGAATCGATGTCAGTGCCAAAACCCTTCAAATCTGTCTAGAGACCCCGAAAGGATCCGTCGAGAGCCTGGAGTTGCCCAACTCCGCCGAAGGTCACCGTCAACTCTGTCGCAAGCTCACTCAGCGAGGACGGCGAGCCCGAATCGGCTTGGAAGCCACGGGCCTGTACAGCCTGGATGTGGCCCTCGCGCTGTCGCGTCAGCCCGGCTTGGAGGTCATGGTGATCAATCCCCGGGCCGTGCATGACTTCGCACGGGCTTGCCTGCAACGGTCTAAAACCGATGCCCTGGATGCACAGTCCCTGCTTGAGTTTGTCCGTCGTATGCCGTTTCAGCCCTGGCAGCCCCCCGCCACCGAGACGCTGGAGCTCCGGGCGCTGGCACGGCGGATCGCTGCCCTCACCGTGTTTTGTACCCAGGAGAAGAACCGGCTGCATGCAGCCGGCGCCACGGCGCAGCTCAGACCGGCCCTGCGTCAGGATCTGGAGCTCAGCATCGAGCAGTTGGAGAAGCGCATTGACCGGCTGATCGAGCAGTCCTTAGCTGTGATCGACCGCTGCCCGCAGCTGAAAAAAAACTTCGAGCTGTTGACTTCGATCCCGGGCTTCGCCGAAAAGAGTGGCATTCAGGTGCTCTCGGAGTTGGCGATCCTGCCGCAGGACATGACCGCCCGGCAGTGGGTGGCCCATGCCGGGATCGACCCCCGGCACCAGGAGTCGGGAACCTCGCTGCGCAAACCGGCCCGCATCTCCCGGACCGGCAACCGCCATCTCCGCGCAGCGCTCTACATGCCCGCGCTGGTCGCTGTCCAGCGGGACCGACACGTTAAAGCCTTCTATGATCAGCTGTTGGAGCGCGGAAAGGCACCCATGCAGGCCAATGTCGCCGTGATGCGAAAGCTCCTCCACGCGCTGCACGCCATGCTCCGCACGGAGACGCCCTTCGAGAGTGAAAAATTTCGGCTTCTTGAGGCTGTTGGGACTTGACAGGGAAGAGAGTATCTGTCCTCCCCCCATCCCCTTCCACCCGCCCGCCCAGGGGGGAGGAACGCTTCGGCGAGGACTCTTCTCAAGCCGGCTCTTGAAGAGAGCGTTTGCTTGCGGAAGCTCTGCGGGACCAAGCGACGCAAAGCCTCTACCTATCATTCCAAGACTGACGAAGCACTAGGAGCCTGCGCGGCAGGAAATCTGCTGAGCCAGAAGTCCTGATCCCCACCCTATTTCCTCCACGCAGGTTCCTACGGTTTGCCGCCCCCGTACTCAGACTCTGCGCTCCCGTACTCTGAGTCTGAGCCCCTGTAGCTCTGAGTCTGAGCCCCGTGTCTCCGGCCTGGAGACCCGTATCCCTGAGTCTGCGCCCCGTGTCTCTGGCCTGGAGACCCGTATCTCGAACCTTGCGCCCCGTATCTCCGAGTCGGAGTCCCCCTATCTCTGGTCTGGAGCCCCGTACCCCTGACTTTGAGACGCCTCGCTCACGCTTGGAGAGCCGTATCTCGGATCTGGATCTACCTGCTCATGGCTTGGAGCGCTGTGGCGGGGAACTCGGTCGCGCGGCGGCTCGCCGTTTTCCCGGTCTCCTCTTCCCTCGCCAGATCCGCAGCGTAGGCCATGGCCGCCCTGACGTCCTCCAGGAGCAACGGCGGATACTCAGCGACAATCGCCTCGGCGCTCAGCCCTTCGGCCAGGTTGTCGAGGACGACCGAGACCATGATCCGTGTACCTCGGATGCAGGGCTTGCCGTGGCACACCTTGGAGTCCACTTGTACCCGCTCGCGCCAGTCGGTCATGCGCAGATCCTCCGGGGCAGTACGAGCCGCCCTCGGCGCTAGATTAGCATTGGTGTCAGGGAGAGTTTTGGAGGCGACGATCGGATTCGAACCGATGGATAAGGGTTTTGCAGACCCTCGCCTTACCACTTGGCTACGTCGCCTTAGAGACCTTCAAGGACCGATCTTCAGAGACCAGAAAGGCCGCGTTCGCGGCCCCCGGTCCCCTGCTGCTGTCCCCTGATGCGGGGCCGAGGCCCTCAGGGGGTGAAGAAATTGGAGCGGGAAACGGGATTTGAACCCGCGACCCCAACCTTGGCAAGGTTGTGCTCTACCACTGAGCTATTCCCGCCCACAGGGTGCAAAGGATAGTGGCAGGACGCGGGCCTGTCAAGCGGTCGGCAAGCTATTCGGCCGAAAGGAGTTAGCGGACGGGTCACCCCTGGTAGGGGAAGGCGTCGCGGATCAGGTGTAGGTCCAGCCGTTCTCCCCGGCGTCGAGCCCCAGGACGTCGAAGCGGCAGCCGCGGAGGGGCGACACACCCCCCGATCCCGCCCTGTGGCCGGGAGAGAGATTTGCGATAAGCTACTCGCTTAGAGAGGAGGATAGAGGTATGAAGAAGCGGACCAACTTCAAGCTGACCCTGAACCGAGAGACCCTGAGGCACTTGAGCGAGGCTCGACTCACGGGAGTAGCGGGAGGGCGCCCGACGTCCTTGGACACTCGCTGCAGCGACTGCGGCACCTGCGGACTCCCTTGCTCCGATGGCTGCAACCACAGTACCCCTTGGAGCTGCACCTGTTGAGCAGCTGGCGTTCTCCCGACGCCGCTCACCCCTGGTAGGGGAAGGCGTCGCGGATCAGGGTGTAGGTCCAGCCGTCCTCTCCGGCGTCGAGCCCCAGGACGTCGAAACGGCAGGCGCCGGAGAGGTGGCGCTGGGCGAGGTAGAGGGCGGCGGCGCGGCAGATGCGGCGCTGCTTGGCGCGGCCCACGGCGGCGATGGCGGGACCGAAGGCAGCGGTGCCGCGGGCCTTGACCTCGACGAAGCAGAGGGTCTCCCCCTCGCGGGCCACGAGGTCGATCTCCCCGGCGTGGGTGACGACGTTTCTCTCGAGGATGGTGAAGCCCTGACGGGTGAGCCAGCGCACCGCGTCCTCCTCCCCCACCTTGCCGCGCCCGCGGTTGTGCGTCTGGAGGTCGAACTCGGCCGGCATCGGTTTCCCCTAGCTCATTGGCCCTAGCTCACTTCCGCTTCCAGCGCGTCCCCTGGGGCGTGTCCTCGATGACGATGCCGCGCTCGGTGAGCTCGGCCCGCAGGCGGTCGGCGCCGGCGAAGTCACGGCGGCGGCGGGCCTCGACGCGCTCGTGGACGAGCCGGGCGATCTCCTCGTCCTCCTGGGACGGGGTGTCGCCCTCCTCCCAGGCCGCCGGATCGAGCACCCCGAGCACCCGGTCAACCGCGGCGAGCGCCGCCTCCACCCGCTGGCGGTCGCCCTCCCCCAGACCGACCCGGGCCTCGATCGCCACGTTGACCTCCTTGACGAAGCCGAAGAGGGCGGCCAGGGCCCCGGCGAGGTTCAGATCGTCCGCGAGCGCCGCCGCGAAGTCGGTCTCCAGCCGCTCCGCGGCCCGGGCGATCGCCGGCCGCCCCGCTCCGGACTCCGGCGCATGGTCGAGGCGGAAGCGCATCTGGTCGACCCGCTTCAGGGCCGCGCCGGCCGCGTCGAGCGACTCGAAGGTGAAGTTGAGCTTCTGCCGGTAGTGGACGGCGAGGAAGAGGTAGCGCAGCGACCGCGCCGGAATGCCGCGGGCGAGGAGCTCCGGCAGGGTGTACTGGTTGCCGAGCGACTTCGACATCTTGGCGCCGTCGACCAAGAGGTGCTCGGAGTGGAGCCAGGTGTGGACGAAGGGCTTCCCGGTCGCCGACTCGCTCTGGGCGATCTCGTTCTCGTGGTGGGGGAAGATGTTGTCGACCCCGCCGCAGTGGATGTCGAAGGTGGCGCCGAGGTACTTGATGCTCATCGCCGAGCACTCGATGTGCCAGCCCGGCCGCCCCGGCCCCCACGGCGAGTCCCAGCTCGGCTCCCCCGGCTTCGTCCCCTTCCAGAGGACGAAGTCGCGCACGTCCTCCTTGTCGTACTCGTCGCTCGCCACCCGCTCGCCCCGCCGCGCCTCCTGGCCCTGGTCGAAGCCGGAGAGCCGGCCGTAGTCGGGGTCGGCCGCCAGGCGGAAGAAGACCGAGCCGTCGGCCTCGTAGGCGTGGCCGGTCGCGATCAGCCGGGCGATCATGTCGATCATCTCCGGGATGTGCTCGGTCGCCCGCGGATAGCGCTCCGCCGGCTCGACGTGGAGAGTGTTCAGGTCGCGGAAGAACGACGCGATGAAGGGCGCCGTGTAGACGTCGAGTTCCACCCCCTTCTCGTTCGCCCCGCGGATCGTCTTGTCGTCGACGTCGGTCAGGTTCATCACCTGGGTCACCCGGTAGCCCAGGTAGGCGAGCGAACGCCTTAGGATGTCCTCGAAGAGGAAGGTCCGCAGGTTGCCGATGTGGACGTCGTTGTAGACCGTCGGCCCGCAGGTGTAGATCTTCACCTCGCCCGGGACCATGGGCCGGAAGGGGGCAAGCTCCCGCCCCAGGGTGTTGTAAAGGACGAGCTCGGGCATGGCGTCTGGGTGGCTCGGGGTAAATGCCCTAGGGCACGACCACGGTGGTGACCGCGCCGGCGATCCAGGTGGCGGAGAGGGTCTTGCCCCCGGAGTCGAGGGCGGCGTTGCGGGAGAAGGAGAAGACCCCGGAGCCCGAGGCGATCGGCTTGAATTCGACGAGCGCGATCACCCCGGCCCCGCTGACGCCCGGAACCACCCCCAGGCGGCTCACCCCGATCACGACGTTGCCGGTCGTCGTCGGGCTCTGCTCGAGGGTGCCGGGAGAGAGGAGGGGCCCTTGGGTCACCTGGGTGAGCTGCAGGAGGTTCGCCGGATACTGGAGGTCGAAGGCCACCCCGTAGAGGTCCTGGATGCCGCCCGAGCGGACCTCCAGGACGAGCTTGGTGGTCGTGCTGGCGGCGCCCATGCCGAGGGCGATGCTCCCCGCTCCGGCGGCGGCGGCGGGGGTGAAGGCGACGCTCGGCTGGGTCGTCGGCGGCGGGGTGACCGGCGGCGGCTGGGTCGGGGTGCTCCCGCCGCCTCCCCCTCCACCGCAAGCGGTGAGGAGGGCGAGCGCGGCGAGGGCGAGGAGGACCAGGAGAGCGGCGAGGCCGCGGGCACGCCCTCTCATGAGCCCACCTCGACCAGCTCGGCGGGGGCGCCGGAGGCCAGGCGTTTCAACTGCCGCCGCATGCGCTCCTTGCGCAGCCCGCGCAGGTGGTCGGTGAAGAGGATGCCGTTCAGGTGGTCGATCTCGTGGCAGATGGCGCGGGCGAGGAACCCTTGAGCGGCGAGCTCGAAGGGCTGCCCCCGGCGGTCGAGGGCGCGAATCCTGACCTGGGTGGGGCGCTCCACCTTGTCGGTGATCCCAGGGAGCGAGAGGCAGCCCTCGGCGTCGATCTCCGCCCCGGCGGTCTCCAGAAGCTCGGGGTTGACGAGGACGTGGAGCTCCGCGGCCTCCTTGCCCACCGAGACGTCGACGACCGCCAGCCGGGAGGGGACGCCGACCTGCGGCGCGGCGAGCCCCACTCCGGGGGCGGCATGCATGGTTTCGATCATGTCGGAGACCAGCTTATCGAATTCCGGGTCGAAGCGGGTGACCTCGCGGCTGCGGGCGCGGAGGACCGGATCCGGGTAGAGGCGGATGGCGAGAATCGACATCAGTAGAGCTCCGTCAGGCTCCGGGCCGCAGACGGCGGAGAGCCGCCGCCACGTCCCGGTCGTTGTGCTGCTCGCGCAGAGAATCCAGAAAGGCGCGGGGGTCGGAGTTGCCGACCAGGCTCTTCTCCAGCCCCTCGCGGGTGAGCTTCAGGGCGAGGATCGGCTCGGTGACCTTGTAGTCCGCCGGCCAGGTGCCGCGCTCCAAGAGGGCGGCCTCGCCGATCAGGTCGCCCGAGGTGAAGCTGCGGAGCACCGTCGTCCGCCCCTCGTTGGCGGGGACGGAGACCTCGACCAGACCCTGGACCAGGAGGAGGAGGAAACCCTCCCGGCTCCCCTCCGCGGCGACCAGGGTCCCTGCCGGCAGCTCGATCAGCTCCATGGTCGAGAACAGGCGTTTCAACTGCTCGCCGGAGAGGTGCTCGACGAGGCTGCTCCCCACCAGGTTGTGCCACAGCCGGCCGAGCTGGAGCGCCGAGGTCCCAGCCCGCTGGCCGCCCGCCGCGCGGAGCCCCTCGAGGGCCAGGGCGCGCACCTGCTCCATACTCTTTTCGCGCTGCAGCTTGTCGATCTTGAAGCGCAGCGAGGTGTCGAGCGGCGCCAGCTTCATGGCTTTCGAGAGGAGGGCGATCCCCTTGTCGTAGAAGCCGTCGCTCGCGTACTCCTCGGCGACGAAGCCGTACTCGTCGACCGCCTTCTCGTGCTGCTTCAACTGGGTGTAGACCTCGGCCAGCTTGAGACGGGTGTGGAGATCCTCGGGGTTGGTCTTCAACTTGGCGCGCAGCCGGTCCCCCGCCTCCTCGTAGCGCTCGAGGACGACCAGGTCGTCGATCGTATACTCTTGCGCGGTCTGCTTGGCACCGCCCCCGAACCAGCTCTTGATACCCACGATTGGGATCGCCTCCTGAAGGCTCGCACGGCACCCTGCGGCCGCCAGAGGACGGCCGTGACTACTCCCGGGGACAGTGGAGCGCGCCACATTATAGCCAAGTGACAGCAGTTGTGGGGCTTCGGGGAATGGCCGGCCCTGGTCCGGAAGTTGCTCTTCCTGTAGATCAGCGAGAGCAAAAGGCTAAAAGCCATGGAGATACCAATGTTTACGACCGAGAGAACGCCGCCCCAAAGCAGCCCGTGGATCGCCGCAGCGCTCCTCCTGCCGCTCCTGGCGTTCGCCGCCGGCCGGCCCGCCGCGGCCCAGGGCGACTACGCCGGCGGGGATATCGGCAACGGCAATGCGGGCTACGCGGCCGACCCCGGCGATCCCGCCAATGCCGCCAGTGCTGCCAATGTCGCCAATGCCGGCGATCCGGCCGGCCCCCAGGCGAACCAGGGGAGCTACGGCTACTTCCGGATCATCGAGGGCTCGGCCACCCTGATTCCGGCCGGGAACGGCGAGCAGGCGACCGCCCAGGTCAACCAGCCGGTGATGGCGGGCGACCGCATCCGGGTCGCCGACAAGGGCCGGGTCGAGATCGTCCTCGCCGACCGCAACCTGCTCCGCCTGGACGGCGGCAGCGAGGTGGTCTTGGCGCAGCTCGCCGGGACCCCCGACGCCGACGCGCCGCAGACTCTCCTCCGGCTCGACGAGGGCAACTTCCAGCTCGTCGTCATGACCGACGCCCTGGGCGACCAGCTGCCGCGGATCGACACCCCCAACGCCACCATCTACGTCCAGAACCCGGGGACCTACCGAGTGACCGCCGACCAGGGGGACTGGACCTCGGTCCTCGTCCGCCGCGGCAGCGCCGAGGTGGTGACCCCGAAGGGCTCGGTCCGCGTGCGCGCCGACCAGGAGGCCCATGTCGAGGGGACCGACAGCCGGGCCGACCTCGCGCAGGCGAGCGCCTACGACGCCATCGAGCGCTGGGGCCGGGATCTGGAGGCCCGGGTGGCCGACAACGGCGCCCTCGACCCCAGCCTCCGCTACGAGGGCTCGGCGCTCGACCAGTACGGCTCCTGGATCGACGTCGGCGGCCAGCACTACTGGCGCCCCACCGTCGACGGCGGCTGGCGCCCCTTCACCGACGGCTACTGGACCTCCACCCCGAGCGGCCTCACCTGGGTGGCGACCGAGCCCTGGGGCTGGGTGCCCTACCACTACGGCTCCTGGGACTACCTGGACGACTACGGCTGGGCCTGGCAACCGGGCTCCGTCTACTCGCCGGCCTGGGTCTACTGGTACTGGGGTCCGAGCGAGATCGGCTGGTGCCCGGTCGGCTACTACACCGGCTGGTACGGCCACCGCTTCCGCGACCCGGCATTCCGCCACGGCGTCTACGGCTGGGCGGGGGGCAACCGGGAGTTCTTCGAGCACTGGAACTTCATCGACAACGATCACTTCGGTCATCGCGACCTCCACCGCTGGGTGCGCCCCGGCGGGGACATGCGGGGGGACATGCGGGCCCACCAGCTGCCGCGCGGTATCATCACCACCGACACCCGCGGCGTCACCCCGAACCGCTGGCACCACCCGGACCAGGTGATCAACGTCCTCCGCGCCCAGGGGGGCCGGACCGACCGCCTCAAGGGCGGCGGCAACCTGCCCGACGTGACCTCGTTCGTCGCCAGGAACCCGAACCTGGCACCCCAGGTGCTGCACTCGGTGATCGCCGACACCCCGGACAAGGGCCGCTTCTCCGGCATCCCGCTCCGCCCGGCGACCCAGAGCGGGCGCCCCGCGGCCGGCAGCCCAGCGGCCACGACTCGCGGGCGCTGGGCCGACCGTACCCCCCTCCAGGCCGGCCGCGGCGACCGCTTCGGGCGCAGCCTCCAGCCCAACCCGGCGGGCCAGCCGACGGCGGGGCTCCATACCTGGGATCGCCGGGACACTCCTGCCTCGCCGACCCCGACGGCTCCCGGTACCGCCATCCGCAACCGGGAGGCCTGGCGGGAGCTCCCGGCGACACCCCGCACCGGCGCCGCCGCCGGGGATCGCCCCGGCCGCTCCTACCCGCTGACGTTGACGGTAACCTCGCCGCCGGCGGACCGGCTGCAGAACCGCCAGCCGGACCGGCTGCGCAATGGCTGGCGGGAGATCCCGACCCCGGTGGCTCCCGGCACCCCCGGCACCCCCGGCGGTCAGCAGCCGGACCGCGGGCAGCGGCCGGATGCCGCCCGGCCGCGCTATGCGCCGCCCCAGGGGCAGCAGGGTCAGGCCCCCCGCTACACGCCGCCCCAGGGCCAGGCGCCCCGCACCTACTCGCCGCCGCCACAACGGTACTCGCCGCCGCCGCAGGCGCCGCGCTCCTACGCGCCGCCTCCCCAGCACTACAACCCGCCGCCGGCGCCGCACTACAACCCGCCGCCGCAGCAGCCGCAGAAGCCTCCCGAGCACCACGGCCGCTGATCCTCCCTCCCGTCCTGCCCACCCGGGCACCCGCGCTCCGCGGGTGCCCTTTTTCGTGCGCTACAATCCCCCCCGAATGCGATCCGACACGGTGTTCCGCATCCTCTTCGTCGTCTACTGCGTCGAGGCCGGGGTCTTCCTGATCCTCGCGCCCTGGGGGCCGATGTGGGCGCGCACGCTCTCCCATCTCCCCTTGGGATTCCTCGGGCCGCTCCTCCTCCACCCCCTCTTCCGCGGCGCCGTCTCCGGCTTCGGCCTCGTCCACCTGGTGTGGGGCGCCAACGACCTCCAGACCCTCCTCGGCTGGCGGCGGCGCACCTGACGACCGGCATGCTCTTCCGGCTGCTGGCGGTGAGCGACCGGGCGACCCTCGGCGAGGAACGCCTCGCCGAGTGGGTCCGGCAGCTCGCGGCGGCCGGGGTGGACGGGGTCCAGCTCCGCGAGAAGGATCTGGACGACCGCGCTCTCTACGGCCTCGTCCGGCTCGCCCGTTCGGTCTTCCCGCCGCCCGGCCGGCTGCTGGTCAACGGCCGGCTCGACGTCGCCCTGGCCGCCGGGGCCGACGGCGCCCATCTCCCGGCGGATGGGGTGCCGGCGCTCGCTCTACGCCGGCGCTTCGGCCCGCGGCCGCTCCTCGGCTGTTCGACCCACCTCCTCTCGGAGGTGGCGGCGGCGCGGGAGGCGGGGGCCGACTACGTCACCTTCGGCCCCGTCTATCCCACCCCGGGGAAGGCAGCCTGGGGCGAGCCGCCGGGGCTCAGCGGCCTCGCCCAGGCTGCCGCCCTCGGCATTCCCGTCTACGCCCTGGGCGGCGTTACACTGGACCGGCTGGGCGAGGTCGCGGCGGCCGGCGCCGCCGGAGCGGCGGGAATCCGCCTCTTTCAGGAGGTCTCCCGGCTCCCCGAGCTGGTCCGCGCCGCCGCCCGGGCCTTCCCGCGGATGCCGGGCCGTCCCACGTCCGATATCGCCAATACCGCCGATATCGCCAATATCGCCAACATTGCCGACATCGCCAGCCCCGCCGAACCCTCAGGAGAAGCCGCCCGCCGTGAGCCCTGATTCCCCCCCGACGCCACCCGCCCCGGCACAGCCCCCCCCCGCGACCTCGCCGCCGGCTTCTACAAGCTGCGCTATCTCTTCGTCTCCCTCGCCATCCTGGTCGCCGACCAGTGGACCAAGTGGCTGGTCGAGATGCACCTGCCGGACCGCGCCACCGAGCCGGTCGTCCCCGGCCTGCTTAATCTCACCCACGTCCGCAACACCGGGGTCGCCTTCGGCCTCTTCGCCGCCCAGGGGACGACCGGCGGCAGCTGGCTCTTGACCCTCCTCGGCCTCACCGCCCTGACCGCGGTCGGCATCTACTTCTGGTTCACCCCGTCCCGCGATCGCCTGCTCCTCGTCGCCCTCGCCCTGGTGGTGGGCGGCGCGGTGGGCAACCTCATCGACCGGGTGGTGGCCGGCGCGGTCACCGACTTCATCGACGTCTACGTCGGCCTCCACCACTGGCCGGCCTTCAACGTCGCCGACAGTGCGATCTCGGTCGGCATCGCCCTCATGGCTCTGGACAGTCTGCGCCCGCGCCCGGACTCCACCCCCTCGCCCTCGGCGCCGTCGATGCCCCCCACTCCGCCGGCCGGCGCCGGGAGCGCCGGCTGACCCCGGCCCTCGTTCCCGACTCGATCGCCTGGACCGTCGAGCCCGAGGCGGCGGGCGAACGCCTCGACCGGCACGTCGCGGCCCATCTCGATCTCCCCAGAAATCAGATTCAGCGCTGGATCAGAGACAGCCGGGTCGCGGTCAACGGCGCCCCGGCCAAGCCCTCCCAGGCGGTCGAGCCTGGCGACGCCGTCGCCTGCCGGCCGGAGGAGCCCCGGGAGGAGCGGGTGGTGGCCGAGGCGGGCGACCTCGACCTGCTCTACGAGGATGCCGACCTCGCCGTCCTCGCCAAACCGTCCGACCTGACGGTCCACCCCGGGGCCGGCCGGCCGACCGGCACCCTCGCCCATCGCCTCCTCGCCCGCTACCCGGAGATGGCGGGGGTCGGCGGCCCCGGGCGGCCCGGCATCGTCCACCGGCTCGACCGAGACACCAGCGGGGTGATGGTGGTGGCGCGGACCGCCGCCGCCTATGCCCGCCTCGCCCGCGCCTTCGCCGCCCGGGAGGTCGGCAAGCGCTATCTGGCGATCGCCTACGGCACCCCGCGGCAGCCCGAGGGCACCATCCGGGAGCCGATCGGCCGCCACCCTTCAAGGCGGATGGAGATGACCGTCCGCCCCGACGGCCGGCCGGCAGCGACCGGCTACGCGACCCTCGCCGCCAGGAACGGAATCGCTCTCCTGGCGCTCGATCTCCAGACCGGCCGCACCCACCAGATCCGGGTCCACCTCAAAAGCCTGGGCCACCCCTTGGTGGGCGATCCGGTCTACGGCGAGGCGCGCTGGAAGGCCCAGCTCCGCGCCCACCAGGAGCGCCTCCGCACCTTCCCCCGCCCCGCCCTCCACGCCTTCCGGCTCGCCTTTAAGCACCCCACGACGGGCGAGCCGCTGGCCTTCGAGGCCCCGGTACCGGTGGATTTGCGGGAGCTGTGGGAAGGGGTGACGGGGACGGGGTTTCCGGACCTGAAGCTGCCGTAGGGGCAGGCCCCCGTGCCTGCCCTGGCCAGAGCGGGCACGGGGCCGCCACCGCTCTACAGCAGCTTTTCCAACGGCTGCCACTCCCGGCCCAGGGAGTCCGCCACCGGCTTGCAGGTGATGTGGCCCTTATAGGTGTTGACGCCGGCCCAGAGGCCGGGGTCCTCGCGCACCGCCCGCTCCATCCCCTTGTTGGCGAGGGAGAGCGCGTAGGGCAGGGTGGCGTTGTTGAGCGCGAAGGTCGAGGTGCGCGGCACCGCCCCCGGCATGTTCGCCACGCAGTAGTGGACGATGCCGTCGACCATGTAGGTGGGGTCGGAGTGGGTCGTCGGGTGGGTGGTCTCGAAGCACCCCCCCTGGTCGACGGCGACGTCGACGATGACCGCCCCCTCCTTCATCAGCTTCAGCATCTCGCGGGTGACGAGCTTCGGTGCCGAGCGGCCGGGGATGAGCACGGCGCCGATCAGGAGGTCGGCCCGGCGGAGCGCCGCCATCAGGTTGTGGTGGTTGGAGGCGAGCGTGATGACGGCGCCGTGGAAGAGATCGTCGATGAACCGCAGGCGATCGAGGTTGGTGTCCAGGAGGGTGACGTTGGCGCCGAGCCCGAGGGCCATCTTGATCGAGTTGAGGCCCACGATGCCGCCGCCGATCACCACCACGTCGCCGGGGGGCACCCCGGGGACCCCGGGGAGGAGCGTGCCACGGCCGCCGTGGATCTTCTGAAGGAAGCTCGCCCCCACCTGCACCGCCATCCGTCCGGCGACCTCGGACATCGGGGTGAGGAGCGGCAGCCGCCCCTCGGAGTCGACGATCGTCTCGTAGGCGATGCCGGTCACCTGCCGTTCGAGAAGCACGTCGGTGAGCTTGGGGAGGGGCGCTAAGTGCAGGTAGGTGAAGAGCACCTGGTCGGGGTGGAGGAGCGCATACTCGGGCTTGACCGGCTCCTTGACCTTGATCACCATCTCCTGGGCCCAGACCGTGGCCGCGTCGGGGACCAGCTTCGCCCCGGCCTCCGCGTACTGGGCGTCGGCGATGCCGCTCCCCACCCCCGCCCCCTGCTCGACGCACACCTCGTGACCGCCCTGCACCAGGGCGTGCACGCCGGCCGGGATCATCCCGACCCGGTACTCGTGATCCTTGATCTCCTTGGGGATTCCGATCCGCACGCTTAGGGCTCCCTCTTAGGTTCGGCCGCCTGCTGGGGGCGGCTCGGCTTGGATTTTTCGCCTTGCATCTCGACCATGCCCTTGAAGAAGGCCCCCTCGGCGATCACCACCCGTGGCGCCGAGATGTCCCCTTCGAGGATCGCCGCCGCCCCGACCTCCACTCGGTCGGTACCGCGCACGTTGCCGATCACCTTGCCCGCCACGCGGACGAGCCGCCCGGTGATCGGACCCTTGACCACCCCTTCGGCCCCGACCACGACGGTCGACTCGACCCGGACGGTCCCTTCGATCTCGCCCTCGATCCACAGCTCGGTGGCGCCGGTGACCTCGCCCTTGATCCGCGTCCCCGGGGCGACCTGGGTCACCCGGCCGCGCGGTCCGGAGCTCTCCGCCGGGGGTGCCACGGAGGCGGCCGGCGGGCGGTCTGGGGCTGCGGTGTCGCGGCGGAAGATCGACATCGGACCTCTCTCGTCTGGACAAGTGAGGGAAAAAGGAGCACGAATGGAGCGGGCAACGGGACTCGAACCCGCGACATCAAGCTTGGGAAGCTTGCACTCTACCAGCTGAGTTATGCCCGCCCGAACGATCTTCGAGCGAAGGTGAATGTAGCGAACGGGGCGCCCCCGGTCAAGGGGCGCTCCGTCTCTTTCCGCAAACCCTCCGCGCGGCTATACTGAGGAGGTCATGCCAGGAACGGGACGCAACCGCGACACCAGCGAATCGCTCTACTTCTTCCCCGAGGATCGAGTCACCGTCGACGAGCTCCGCCAGATCCTCCGCCAGGGGACCGCGAAGCAGCGCTCCTGGGCGATCTCCAACCTGCTCCGCTACGCCCAGTGGGACGACATCTGGACCTACGTCACCCGCGATCAGGTGCGCGACATCTTCCCCGACCTCGATCTCCCCGAGAACCTCCGCCAGGCCTGGGGGAGGATGCTGAAGGTCGAAGCCCCCGTCGCCTGAGCCGCGCGCGGTTCGCGACAGCCTCGTTTCCTCCGCTCTACGCCTGGCGAAGCTATCCGCACCCTGAGATCGCTTGCCGAGCCCCCGGTTAAGCTATCCCGGCCCTGAGATGGCTTGCCGAGGGCCTGGCGAAGCTATCCCGGCCGTGGGATAGCTTGCCGAGGGCTTGGCGAAGCTATCCGGGCCCTGGGATAGCTTGCCGAGGGCCGGGCGAAGCTATCCGGGCCCTGGGATGGCTTCCCGAGGACCCGGCGATGCTATCCGGGCACCCGCCATCGCCCCCAAGCCCCGGCGTGATACCGTGCCCGCCCGATGCGGCAGCGCCCCTTGAGCCTCGCGGGCGACCCTTCCCGGGTCCCTCCCGACCGACCTCCCGGGCCGATCGACGTCGTCGTCCCGGTCTACGGGGCCGCCGCCGCCTTCGCCCGCTGCCTGGCGAGCCTCCTCGCCCATACCGATCTCTCCCGCGACCGCCTGGTCGCCGTGCTCGACGGGCCGCAGCCCTTAGAGACCGAGACGCTCCTCGCCCAGGCGGCGGCCCATGATCCTGCGGGGGTCGTGATCCTCCGCAACCCCGAGCGCCAGGGGTTCGTGGGCGCGGTCAACCTCGGGATGGCCGCCGCGGACCGCGACGTGGTGCTCTTGAACAGCGACACCGCGGTGACCGCCGGCTGGCTGGGGAAGCTCCAGGCCGCCGCCGGCTCGGCGCCCGAGATCGCCACCGTCACCCCGTTCTCGAACAGCGCCACGATCTGCTCTCTCCCCCGCTTCCTGGAGACCAACGCCCTCCCCGCCGGCTGGGACGCCGACGCCTTCGGCCGCCGGGTCGAGGAGCGCTCGCGGCGGGTCTACCCGCGGCTCCCCACCGGGGTCGGGGTCTGCCTCTATATAAAAAGGAAGGCGCTCGACCTCCTCGGCCCCTTCGACCGGGCGAGCTTCGGGCTCGGTTACGGCGAGGAGAGCGAGTTCTGTATGCGGGCCTTGAAAGCCGGCTTCGCCCATGCCTTAGACGACGCGACCTTCGTCTACCACGAGGGGCAGCGGAGCTTCGGCACCTCCCGGGAGGGACGGGTGGCCGCCGCCCACCGCGCCATGCGCCGGCTCCATCCCGAGTACATGGCGACCGTCGCCGCCTTCCTGCGGGCCGACCCGATCGCCCCGCTCCGCGAGCGGGTTCTGGCCGGCCTCTACCCGCCGCGCAGCGGAGTCCCGGCGTCGCCCGGGGGTACTGGCTCAGTTGGATCCTGCGGGCGGACTCCTTCGGGCGCTTCGCGCAGCCAGTCGCCCGTCCTCGGATCCAAGCTGAGCCAGCACCCGCCGGAGCGGGTGCTCCACGTCGTCCACGGCTGGCCGCCCTGGAGCCAGGCGGGGACCGAGATCTACGCCGCCGGGCTCGCCCGCTGGCAGGCGGAGCGGCGGGAGGTCGCCGTCTACGCCCGGATCGCCGATCCCGAGCGCGCGCTGGGGGACGCCGTCGAGCTCCTCGACGCGGGGGTCCGGGTGCGGCTGGCGGTCAACAACTTCGTCCAGCGCGACCCCCTGTCGAGGAACGCCCTCTACGACCGGACTCTCGCCGCCGACCTCGGCCGGCTCCTCGCCGAGGTCCGGCCGGAGATCGTCCACGTCCATCATCTCGCCGGGCACGCCCTCGCCCTCCTCTCCCGGATCGCCCGGACGGGGGTGCCCATCGTCTACCAGATCCAGGACTGGTGGGCGGCCTGCGCCCGGGCCAATCTCCTCGACCGCGACCGGCAGCTCTGCTCCGGCCCCGGGCTCGGCAAGTGCTCGCGCTGCCTCCCCCTGACCGGCTTCCCCCCGGCCGGACTGTGGAATCCCGCCCTCTACGCCCTCCGCGGCGCCCTCGCCCGGCGGGCGTTCCGGCGGCCCGCCGCCTTCGTCATGGGCTCCCGGGCGGTCGAGGCCGACTACCGCCGCTTCGGCCTCCTCCGCCCGGGCGACCCGGTGCACGTGCTGCCCTACGGGGTCTCGTTACCGGGCGCCCTCGGCCTGCCCGCCCCCCCGATTGCCGGCCGGGGGGCAGGCCGGCCGCTGCGCTTCGGCTTCCTCGGCTCGCTCCTCCCCCACAAGGGGGCGCACGTGGCGGTGGCCGCCTTCCGTGGCGATCGATCCCGCCGACGCCACCCTCACCGTCTATGGGGACCCCGCGATCTCGCCGGAGTATGTCGCCGAACTGGCCGAGCTGGCGGCCGGCGGCCTGCCGCCGGCCGTGCGCCTCGCCGGCAGCTTCCCCGAGGGGGAGAAGGCGGCGGTCCTCGGCGGGATGGACGTGCTCCTCGTCCCCTCCCTGGGACTCGAATCGTTCGGGATCGCGGCGCGCGAGGCCATGGCCTGTGGCGTGCCGGTCCTGGCGAGCCGGCTGGGAGCCCTCGCCGAGGTGCACGCGGGGCGGGACTGCGGCGCCCTCCTGACCCCGGGGAGCGTCCCCGAGCTCCGCGGCTGGATCGAGCGGTTGGTCGGAGACCCCGGGATCGTCGACCGCTGGCGGCGAGAGCTGCCGGCGGTCCAGAGCCTGGAGGCGCATGCCGAGGAGATCGAGGCGGTCTATCAGCGGGTGCTGCTGGGCGAGCGGAGGGGGCGGTGAGCCTGGGCACGGCGTTCCGGGTGCTCCGCGGGGAGGGGGTGCTGGCGCTCCGCGACCGCGCCCTCGACCGGCTCGCCGAGGCCCGGCGGCGGCGCTCGTTCCGCGATCTTGGAGATGGTGGGGATCGTGGAGACGGCGGAGAGGGTCAGCAGGCGGAGTGTCCGATCCTCTCGGTGGGCGCCTACCCCCCGGCGCCGCGCTTCGGCGGGGTCCAGACGCAGTGGCTCGCCCGCCTGGAAGCCGAGGAGGCGTTGCGGCCGACCGCGATCCTCTATCCGGTGGCCGGGGACACCGGGCGCGCCGGAGGCGCCGGAGGCTACCGGCTGGAGGTGTCGGCCGGCCCGGGCGGCGAGCGCCGGGCCTTCCACCGCCCGGGCCGGCCGCCGGCCCGGCGGGCGCTGCGCGATCCGGACTTCGAGGCCGCGGTGGCCTGGGCCGTGTCGCGGGTGGGCGCCCGGGCCCTCCAGGTCGAGGGGGCGGCCGGGCTCCCCCCCGCCTCCCTCCTCCAACTCGCCAGGGAGGGGCTGCCGCTCGTCCTCGCCCTCCACGACTTCGCCCTCTTCTGCCCCCGGCCGCACCTCCTGGAGGAGCCGTTCCGGCGCTTCTGCGGCTACTGCCGCGACCTCCCCCGCTGCGCCGCCTGCCTCAAGGAGGTGCCGGAATTCCAGTCTCGCTGGCGGGAGGCCGGAGCCGCGCTCCTCACCGCCACCCCGGCGGTCCTCGCCGTCGTCTTCCCCTCGGCGTTCCTCGCCCGGACCCACGCCGAGCTCTTCGGTCCCCTCCTCCGCCGCAACTCGTCTAGTCATCCCCCCTGCTCGGCTGCCGTCCGGCCCGCTCCCGGCTCCGCGCTCCGCTCGTTCGCCGGCCGGGGCACTCCGCCACCTCGCCCTCGTCGGCGGGGTCCAGGCGCACAAGGGGGCCGAGATCTTCCTGGAGATCGTCGAGCGGCTGGAGCGGGAGGGGCGGACCGGCCTCGTCTGGAGCGCCTACGGCGGCGGCGATCCTGCCCTCCTCGCCCGCCTGCGCCAGACCGGCAGAGTCCGGGTGCGCGGCTACTACCGGGCGGGGTCGCTCCCCCGCCTCCTGCGCCGGGACCGGGTCGACCTCGCGATCCTCCCCTCGGTCGTCCCCGAATCGTTCTGCCTGGTGCTCTCGGAGTGCCGGGCGGCGGGGGTCCCCGTCCTCGCCTTCGACTCAGGCGCGGTGGGCGAACGCCTGCGGAACGAGGGCGGCGGCCTCGCCGTTCCCCCGGCGGAAGGAGCGGCGGGAATGGCCGCTCTCGCCGCCGAGGTTACTGGCGGCGAGAGGGTCCTCCTGCCGCTCGCGGCACGAACCGAGCCGGAGCCCGGGGAGATCGCCGGGCGCTGGCTCAGCCTGTATCGGGAGCTCGGGCTCTCGTGATACACTGAAATCACGATATGTCTTACAGTCATTGCTTTTCCCTGGCGGGGGCCCTCGGCCGCCGGCGGCGGGTTCGCCGCGTCGCGCCCCTCGCGATCGTCCTCACCCTGGGTGTCGCCGGGATCGTCTCGGCCCAGTCGCCGAACACCCCGCCCGTGAAGCCGGGCTTCCCCCTGACCCTCGCCGGTCAGGGGACCCTCGTCGACAGCAAGCCGCTGATCGCCGACCTCGGCCTCTCCGCCGACGGCACGAAGTCGATCGTCTTCGGCACCAACCGGGGCGACCTCCACGTCCTCTACAAGAACGCCAGCAACGTCTGGGGGGAGGCCCCCGGCTTCCCGGTGGCGGTGGGCGGCACGATCGCCTCCAGCCCGGCGGCGGGCGACTTGGACGGCGACGGCGCCCCCGACATCGTCGTCGGCTGGGGCAATTCGGCGAGCCGCGGCCCCGGCGGGGTCAAGGCCTACAAGCGCAACGGCATGCTCCTCTGGGCGCGGGCCAGCCAGGACCGGCTCGAAGGGGGCCCCGACGGCCAGCCCGACCCGGTCTTCGCCACCCCGGCGATCGGCGACGTCGACGGCGACGGGCACAACGAGGTGGTGTGGGGGGGGTTCGACTACCAGCTCTACGTGGTGAACGGCGCCACCGGCGCCGACAAGGCCGGGTGGCCGAAGTTCATGCGCGACACCATCTGGTCGTCGCCGGCGCTCCACGACATCGACGGCGACGGCAAGCTCGACATCGTCGTCGGCGTCGACGCCCATGCCGAGGGGCCGCCCTACAACACCCCGGCGGGCGGCTGTCTGCACGTCCTGCGCTTCGACTCGACCCAGAGCTGCTCCAACCCGAGCGACCCGGTCACCTGCGGGCCGCCGACCGAGGTCCCCGGCTTCCCCAGGTGCGTCGACCAGGTGATCACCAGCTCGCCCGCCATCGGCGACATCGACGGCGACGGCAAGCCGGAGATCATCCACGGCACGGGCACCTTCTACCCCAACCGCGCCGAGGCGGTCTACGCCTGGCACTGCGACGGCTCGGCCGTGGCGGGCTGGCCGGTCGCCGTCCAGGGGCAGGTCGGCACCTCTCCCGCCCTCGCCGACTTGAACGGCGACGGCAAGGTGGACGTCGTCGTCACCGCCGACAACACCCGCTCCTCCAGCACCTTCCACGTCTACGCCATCAAGGGCGACGGCACCATCCTGTGGTCCGCCGTGCCCAAGGACTTCTTCGGCGCCACCTTTAACGCCGGGGATCCGGTGATCGGCGACGTCCTGGGCGACGGGGGGCTCGAAGTGCTGGTGCCGAGCAACACGAGCGCCGTGGCCTTCTCGGCGACCGGCACCCAGCTGACCGATCCCGGCACCCATCCGGGGGGGAGCACCTACGCCTTCTACACCGCGAGCACCCTCTCCGGGGTGGCGGTGGGCGACCTGGAGACCGACAACGCCAAGATCGAGGTGGTGGCGATCTCCGGAACGACGTCCTCGTCCTCGGCGGATACCAAGGTCAACGTCTGGAACCCGGTCAACCGCTCCTCGAATCCACCCTGGGGCCAGTTCCACCAGAACGCCAAACGCACCGGCGACGCCCCGGGAACGGGGAGCTGCACCTACCATGGCGCCTGCATGGTGAGTAGCGCGGCACAGCAGTTCTACACCATCCCCGCGCCCTGCCGGCTGGTCGACACCCGGAACCCCAACGGGCCGCTCGGCGGGCCGGCGCTCAGCTCCGGGGTCCTCCGCGACTTCACCCTGACCGGCACCTGCGGCCTGCCGGCGACGGCCAAGGCGCTGTCGCTCAACATCACGGTCGTCTCCCCCACCGGCAGCGGCTTCCTGAGCTTCTCCCCGGGCTGCCAGCCCCCGCTCGCCTCGACCCTCAACTTCGTCGCCGGCCAGACCCGCGCCAACAACGCCATCCTCCCGGTCGACGCCAACGGCGTCCTCACCGTGAGCCCCGCCGTCTCCGGCGCCGGCACGGTCCAGCTGATCCTCGACGTCAACGGGTATTTTCAGTAAGGCGGGTCAAGTTGGCGGCAGCCGTGCAGTAGGACGGGTGTCTACACCCGACCTCTTCCATATTCCAGGCGAGCACGTACTTCCTCCCACGGACTTCCCGCCTCTGGAGCAGCTTCCAGGTCTGCCAGACGGCGGTCCAGCTCCGCCTTCTCAGGCTCGGTGAGCGGAAAGGTCTCCGCGTCGGCAGCCACCGTATCCCAGATGGCTTCGACGAGCTCTAGCCGCTCCGGAATGCTGAGCTTGAGAGCTTGGGCGAGCAGGGAGGGACTCATGGCTGAACGATACCGCACTCCTTCTCACCACCGCTCAATACGCCTCGGGGAGCGGCGGCGGTGCGTGGAGGATCTCCTCCGGGAGGTCCCGCCGCAGGCTCAGGAACCAGACGTCCCCCTCGTGGGGATCGTACTTGCCGGCCAGCCGGGCGCGGCGCGCCAGCTGCTCCGGAGGCAGGTAGCCGCGCGGCTCGTAGGTGAGGACGAACTCGCAGCCGGCGAGGTTGGCGATATCCGCCGGCCCGCGAACGAAGCGCTGCCAGAGCGGCGACAGGTAGTAGTAGTTCCACTCCCGCATCTGGGTTCCCGGCTCGACGCAGGTCAGGGGATTGCCCAGCCCCTGGAGGTAGACCGCGATGCGCTTGCCGTCGCCCTCCACCACGTCCTCCCCCGCCGCCTGCCAGGAGCGCCAGAGCCCGCGCGCCAGCACCACCGCGACGAACGCCAGGAAGAGCGGCCCGAGGAGCCCGACGGGGCGGGCCTGGCGCCGGAGGAGCCGGTAGAGGCCGTCGACGCTCCAGCCCAGGAGGAGCGCGAGCGGCGGGTAGGCCGGGTAGATGTACCAGGCCAGCTTCGAGACCGCGGCGGAGAAGACGCCCAGCACGACGACCACCCAGAGAGCGAGGAAGACGATCCGCGCGAGCTCCTGCCGGCGGCCCGCGGCAGCCGAGCGCGCCCGCCAGGCGAGGAGGAGAGGCACCGGCAGGAGGAGCAGGAGCTTGAAACGGAAATCGACCAGGAGCACCCGCTGGTAAACGCCGTGCCGGACGTGCCCGGGGTCGATGCCCCGGATGGCGCGCGCCAGGAGGTCGACGCCGACGAGGTAATGGAGGTAGGTGCCGTGGGTCGCCACTCCCATGGCGGCGAGCCAGGGGAGGTAGACGGCGAGGGCGGCAGCGAGGAGGAGCAGCGGGTCGCGCCAGCGGCGGAGCGAGAGGAGATCCCCCTCTCCCGGCAGCGGGAAGAGGGCGACGAAGAGCCCCACGATCCCCACCCCGAGGAGGGCCACGGCGCTCTTGAGGAGAAGCCCGAGGCCGAGGAGGAGACCGCAGGCGACGACCACCCCCGGCCGGGTCCGGCCGGCCGTCCCCTCCCCCGCTAAAGCTACGGTTTCCCCGGTCCGATGCTGGAGATAGAGGAAGAGCGCGGCGCTCATCACGAGGAGGAGCGGCCCGTCGGTCACCCCCTTGCGTAGACCGTGGGTGAAGATCAGATTGAAGTTGGTGAGGAGGACGAGGGCGGCGAGGAAGCCCGCCAGGCGGGAGAGGAGCGCTGCCCCGGCGAGGTAGACGAGGAGGAGGAGCGCCACCCCCGAGAGGGCGGCCGGCAGCCGCGCGGCCCCCTCGGAGACCCCGAGGAGCTTGAAGGTGGCGCCGAGAATCCAGGGGAAGATCGGCGGCTTGCCCTGGAAGACCGCCTCCCCGTAGCGCAGCGGGAGGAGCTCACCCTGGGCCGCCTGGCGCCCCACCTGGGCGAAGATCGCCTCGTCGCCGGCGAGGCTCGCCCCGCCCAGCTCGCGGCAGAGGATCGGCCCCGCGAGGAGGGCGAGGAGGGCGAGCGCGGCGAGATCGGGCGTGCGGAGCTTCAATCGCCGCCAGCCCTCACTCGAGCCGGCGCGCCGCGGCCAGGAGCTGGTAGCCGAGGAGAGTCGGGAAGAGGCGGGTGGCGCCGGCGAGGAGCGCGGAGAGGAGGCCGAGGAGCGGGCGCGGCAGCCTGGGCAGGGCGAGCGGCAGGGGGATGATCGAGACCGCCCGGCGCTCGATATGGAGGCCGGCGCGGACGAGCGCCCGGTCGAGCGAGGCGCGGGTGAAGAAGGTCCGGTGGGTACGGTCGAGGATGCCGCGCTCGCGGTAGTCGAAGCGGCCGAAGAGGAGCCCCAGCCGGACCGAGAGGTTGGCGACGTTGGGCACCGAGATGAAGAAGAGCCCCCCGGGCGGCAGGGCCTGGTGGATCATGGCGAGCATCCGCTCGGGGTCGCCCAGATGCTCCAGGATGTCCCCGGCGAGGATCGCGTCGTAGCCCCGGGGGAGCCGCGACAGGGTGTCGAGGTCGACGATGGCGGAGGCGGAGAGGTGGCGGACGAGGGCGGGCAGGCAGTCGAGCGCCCCTTCGAGACCCACCCAGGTGAGCCCCGGGCGGCCGGCCAAACGCGCGATGTGGGCCGAGAAGGGGCCGAGCTCCAGCAACCGGTGTCCCGTGACCATCTCCCCGATCCAACGGGCGAGGATGCGATGGCTCGAACCGGGAAAATCCTTGAAGACGTAGCGCTCAGCGGAAGATCCGGGAATGGCGCAACCCTTTCTTGTGCAGCTTGTAGCGCAGGAGCACGCCGAGCACCGAGAGACCGTAGACGACGCTCCTCCCGAACCCGATCTGCGAGGCCTCCTTGAAGTACCGGGTCTCGATGGGGATCTCGCGGATGCGCATCCCCGCGAAGACCCCCTGGGCGATGATCTCGGTGTCGAAGACGAAGTCGTCGGAGTTCGCTTCGAGGTCGACCGCCTCCAGGTAGCGGCGGCTATAGGCGCGGAGGCCGGAGTGGTACTCGGAGAGGAAAACGTAGAAGGTGGCGTTGGCGACCGCGGTCAAGAAGAGGTTCGCGAAGTACTTCCACTTCGGCATCCCCCCCTCGATCGGCCGGCCGCCCAGCATCCGGCTGCCGAAGACCGCGTCGGCGGCGTTGGAGAGGAGCGGGGCGACGAGCTGGGGGACCACCCGCGGGTCGTACTGGTGGTCGGGGTGAACCATGACGACGACGTCGGCGCCGCGCCCCAGGGCCTCCCGGTAGCAGGTCTTCTGGTTGCCGCCGTAGCCCCGGTTCTGGGGGTGGACGACGGTATGGATGCCGAGCTGCCGCGAGAGCTCGACGGTCCGGTCGCGGCTCGCGTCGTCGACCAGGATGACGTCGTCGACCCACTCCATGGGGAGGTCGTGGTAGGTTCTTTCGAGGGTCAGCTCGGCGTTGTACGCCGGCATCACGACGCACACCTTCTGCGTCCGGACGGGGGGGGTCTCGGCAGCCACGGGCGGGAAGTCTATCCGGTTTTGACGCGGTAGTGGCTCAAGTTGGATTCCGAGGACGGGCGACTGGCTGCGCGAAGCGCCCGAAGGAGCCCGCCCGCAGGATCCAACTTGAGCCACTACTTGGAAGCAGGCGCCAGCGTTCCCGGTCGAGCCGGGGATCGACGTTGCGGCATTCAAGAGCAGAAAGATATACTCCCCGGTCGGTCCGCGCACCCTTTCCCGCGACCCGTGACCGGCCTTTTATGAGCGAACCACAAGAGGATCTTCTGCAGGCCGAGCAGCTCGGCCGCCTCAAGGCGGAGCGGCTGGACGCCCGCCTCCGCGCGGCGGAGCAGCGCGAGCGCGAGCTGTGCTTCGCCCGCCTGGTCTGGAACGGGGCGGAGGCTAATCCGGTGGCGGCGCTGGCGAGCGGCGGGGGGAGGGGCGACGGGGACGGGGCAGGTTCCGCCGAAGTCTGGCGCCTGCGCCAGGATGTCGAGCGCCTGACCGCCTTCCATCAGGCGGTCCAGCGGTCGCGCGCCTGGCGGCTCGTCCAGGCGGTCCGCCGCCCCTTCGGGCGGGCCTGGTGAGCTCCCCCCTCCATACCCCTGACGCCGCGGCGCGGCGGATCGCCGAGCTCGAGGCCCAGGTGGCGGGCCTGGAGGCCGCTCTCGCCCAGCGCTCGCGCGAGCTCCGGGTCCTTCAGAACCATCTCTGCCGGCGCGATCTGATCACCCTGGCGCGCCTCTCGGCCGGCCTGCCGGCCCTCGCCCGCGGCGCCTACGAGCCCGAGCTCTGGCGGGAGACGACGGACCTGACCGCCGCCGAGGTCGACTCGACCCTGACCGACCTCTGGCAGTCGCTCGTGCCGTTCGCGGCGGGAGGGAGCGATGGTTCCGACGCCGCGGCAGGCTAGCCTCATCGTCCTCGCCTGGAACCACTGGGAGCTGACGGCGCGCTGCCTGGAAACCCTCAAAGAGACCGACCTCGCCGACGCCTCCGTCCTGGTGATCGACAACGGCTCGACCGACGAGACCCCCACCCGCCTGGCCGAGATGGCCGCCACCGGCTGGCCGCGCGTCCTCACCCTGCCGAAAAACGTCGGCTTCGTGCGCGGCAACAACGCCGGCCTGGAGCTCGTCGATCCGGCCTCGGACGTCGTCCTCCTCAACAACGACCTGGTCTTCACCCAGGCGGACTGGCTGACCCGCCTGCGCGCCACCGCGGCGGCTTCTGAGCGCACCGGCATCGTGGGCTGCCGCATGGTGCTCCCCGACGGCCGACTGCTCCACGCCGGCACCTACATCCTTCCCGACACCACCTGGGGCCAGCAGATCGGGGCGCTCGAAAAGGACCTCGGCCAGTTCCCGGGGACGCGCGAGGTCCAGGGCATCGTCTTCGCCTGCGCCTACTTAAAGCGCGAGGTGATCGCCGCGATCGGCGGCCTGGCGCTCGACTTCGAGTCCTACTTCGAGGATACCGACTACTGCCTGCGGGCGCGGCAGGCCGGCTTCGCGACCGTCGTCTGCGGCGAGGTCACCCTGGTGCACGACGAGCACGGCTCGACCCAGAAGGACCGCGGCGCCCTGATGCGCCTCTTCGAGACCAGCCGGACGGCCTTCCGCCGCAAGTGGGAGCAGGAGCTCGCCGGCTACTACCGCCACGAGCTCCTCTGGCAGTCGATCATGAACTTCCCCACCGGCTACGCGATGAGCTGCCGCGAGCTGCTCCGCGCCCTGGACGAGTCCGGGGTGCGCGCCGTCTACCGCTACGTCTACGGCCCGAAGACCGTCTTCCCCCCGATCGAGCCCGAGGCGACCGGCGACCACCGGCTGGACGTCATCCGCGGCCGCGGCCTGCCGAAGCTGGCGCGGCCGCAGCTGGGGGTGGTCTACGGCCAGGCCGACGTCTTCTGGCGGTGCCGGGCGCGCTACAAGATCGGCTACACCATGATCGAGGTCGACGGCTTCGCCCCCGACTGGGTACGCCAGGCGAACCGCATGGACGAGGTCTGGGTGCCGAGCGAGTTCAACCGCCGGAGCTTTCTCGAATCGGGGCTGGAGCGCCCCATCCACGTCATGCCCTTGGGGGTCGATCCGAACTACTTCCATCCCGGCATGCGCGCCTACAAGAACCCGCAGGGCGAGTTCGTCTTCTTCTCGAGCTTCGAGTGGGGGGAGCGCAAGGAGCCGTGGCTGCTGCTCAAGGCCTTCAGCGAGGCCTTCTCGGCGAAGGAGCCGGTCCGGCTGCTCTGCAAGGTGATGAACCGGGACCCCGCGCTCCATTTGAAAGAGGAGATCGGGCGCCTGCGCCTGAAGGAGAGCGGCGGCCGGATCTCCTACCTCTTCAACCTCGACTTTCCGCACTACCAGCTGGGCTCGCTCTACGCCTCGACCGACTGCTTCGTCGCGGTCAGCCGCGGCGAGGGCTGGGACATGCCGCTCATGGAGGCGATGGCCTGCGGCCTCCCCGCGATCGTCAGCGACTGGGGAGCCCACCAGGAGTTCGTGCACCCGGGTATCGCCTACCCCCTGCGCATTCGCGGCACCGTCCCGGCGGTCGCCAAGTGCCCCTACTACGCCGGTTTCTCCTGGGCCGACCCCGACCCGGAGCACCTGCGCCAGCTCCTCCGGGAGATCTACGAGAACCGCGAGGAGGCGAGGGAGCGGGGGCTCCGGGCGGCGAGCGAGATGGCGGCCCGCTGGACCTGGGCGAACGCCGCGGCGAAGATCCGCGGGCGGCTGGAGGCGATCGCCGATTAGCTTCGGCAGCCAGTCGCCCGTCCTCGGATTCAAACGGACCCAGTACCACCCGTTCCGCGACCCGTTTCCGATCTTTGCCGAGGTGGGGTATCATGGCGCCACGCAATCGCAATTGACGATCGATGCCCGGAATGCTATCGTCTTAAAAAAAGAGGAGTCATGGATATGCCCAAGACCCGTCGTCTCGGACTGTGCCTGTTCGGATCCGCCCTGCTGTTCGCCACCGCGGCTTTCGCCGACGGCCCGTTCCAGTTCCACTCGATCTCCCCCTGCCGCATCGCCGACACCCGCACCGGCTCGGGTGGCATCCTGCCGGCCAAGACGAACCGGACCGTCGCCACCCGCGGTGTCTGCGGCATTCCCACCGCGGCCACGGCGGTCGTCGTGAACGCCACGGTCGTCGGGCCGACGCAGACCGGGTTCATCACCCTCTGGCCGGCGGACATCGCCTGGCCGGGCGTCGCGACGCTGACCTTCAACGCGGGCGAGCCGGCGCTCGGTAACGGCGCCATCGTCCCCCTGGGCGCCACTACCGACATGCAGATGACCTACGGCATCGCCAGCGGCACGGCCACCACCCACGTGGTCATCGACGCGACGGGTTACTTCTCCGTCAACTGAAAAGAGCCTGCGGCGCGAGCGGCCGGTACCGGCCCACGCCGCCCATCTCTCCTCCAAGCCGGGTGTGGATCGAACCTCCGCACCCGGTTTTCGCTTGAAGCCTAAGACCTGGGTCACCCCTGCCCTCCTGATCGCCCTGACGGCCGCGAGCTCGCTCCTCTTCGAGCTCCGCGGCCGCCTGCAATTCTCCTCCGATCAGGGAATCATCTCCCTGATGGCGGTCGACATCCTGAAGAAGGGAGTCCACCCCCTCTTCTGCTACGGCGCCGAGTACGCGGGTACTCTAGAAGCCCACTACCTGGCTCTCGTCTTCGGCCTCCTGGGATCGTCCGTCGCCGCCTTCCGCCTGGGCATCGGGCTCCTTCTCGTCCTTGTCGTTCTCGCGACCGCAGGGGTGGCGCGTCTCGCCTACGGCCCGCGGGCGGGGCTCTTCGCCGGTCTCTATCTCGCCCTCGGGCCGGCCTATCTCCTCCAGAAGGGGCTGACTTCGGACGGCTCGTACACCTCGCTCCTCCTCCTCCTCGCCCTGGCGATCGGTCTTCTGCTCAGAATCGAGGAGCGGCTCGCCCGTGGCGCGCCGGCCACTCTCGCCTTCGGCCTGTTGGGATTTCTCTCCGGGGTCGCCTGGTGGGTCCATCCGCTCTCCATCTGCATCGCCCCGCTCGCCGTCGTCGCCTGCTTCCTGGGGACGACCCGCGCCTGGCTCGCGCCGCGCGGTCTCCTCCTCCTCGCCGTGGGCTTCCTCGCCGGCTCGGCGCCCTGGACCTGGCGCAACCTCGAAACCGGCTGGGCGAGCCTCCGCGCCCAGGAGATGGCGCCGGCCGCGGTAGGGAGGACGGCGTCGCGGATCTTCGAGCTCTGCGCGCAGGCCCTCCCCCGCCTGCTGGGAGCGCGGCCCCTGGGGCACCTCCCCCTGCCCCCCACCTTCCCCGGCGCGCCCTGGGTTGCGCTGCTGCTCCTGGCTGGGCTCGCCGGCTTCGCCGCCCTCTCGCTCCGCCGCGCGAGCGGCCCCGGCGCCCGCAGCCGACGCCTCGGCTCGGCGCTCTTCCTCACTCTTCTCGCCTCGATCCCGCTCCTCAGCCTGGGGGTGGCGCGCACCGATTGGAACGAGCCGCGCTACCTGCTGCCGCTCTACCTCGCCGTGGCGCCCCTCGTCGGCGGCCTGCTCGACTCCCTCTGGGGACGGCCCGCGTTCGTCGCCCTGCCCGTCGCCATCCTCCTCGCCCTGGGGCCGGGGAGCGAGCTCTCGGCGCCGCGCCTCCGCTACGACGTCGCGAACCGCTTCGAGAGCGATCCCTACCAGCTGCTCGCCGGCCTCTCGGCGCGCGGAGTGCACGAGATCTACGCCTCCTACTGGTCGGCCTACCGGCTGGTCTTCCTCTCCGGCGGCCGGCTGGCGGCGAGCCCGTTCGGGAGCGGCGACAACGGCCTGGTGCGGGACGCCGAGCTGCGGGAACGCCTGGACCGGACCCCGAGCCCGGCGTTCCTCCTCTGCTGCGAGGACCTCACCCGTTTCGAGGCCTACCTCGCCCGCGCCGCGGTCCCGCACCGGGTCGAGACGGTCGCGGGCTTCTCCCTCGTGAGGGGTCTGCCGCCGGAGGCCGTCGTCCGGCTGCGCGCCTGCTACTGCATCCCCGAGTCGCCCCATCCCGGCGACATCGTCTGGCAGTCGATCGTGGGGCCAGGGGAGCTCAAGGCCAAGGAGGAGGGGCATTACCGGGTGAGCTTCGAGAACCGCGGCCGGCAGCCGCTATCGTCCAACGTCCATCTCTCCTATCATTGGCGCCTGATGGACGGGCTCCGGATGGACGGCGGTGCGCTCCCGATCGAGGGCGTCCGAACCTCCCTGCCGCCGCCGGCGAGCGACTGGTGGCGGCGCCCCTGGCGCCAGGTCACGGTCGACGCCCGGGTGCCCGTGGACGTTCCCCCCGGCAGCTACGCCCTCGTCTTCGATCTGGTCGACGAGAACGTCTCGTGGTTCGAGGGGTACGGCCTCTCCCCCGCCCCCTACCGGGTGGTCATCACTCCGGCCCGTTGAAGAGGCCGGAGATTGCTCGGGAAGGAACGATGCGGGTCACTCTCTTGAAGCTCCTCCAGGGCCTCTCCGAGGCCGTCGAATTCCCCGCCCCGATCTACGAGTTCGGTGCCTTCCGGGTACCCGGGCAGGAGCACCTGCCGTTCGTCCGCGACTCCTTCCCGGGCCAACGCTTCGTGGGCTGCGACATGCGCCCAGGGCCGGGGGTCGACGAGATCCAGGATCTCCACGCCCTCGATCTCCCCGACAACTCGGTGGGGACAGCCCTCCTCTTCGACACCATCGAGCATGTCCGCGAGCCCTGGCGGGCGCTCGCCGAGCTCCACCGCTGTTTGAAACCCGGTGGCATCCTCATCATGACCTCGGTCTGGTATTTCCCCATCCATGCCTATCCGGACGACTACTGGCGCTTCACCGCCAGCGCCTTCCTGGCCCTGATGGGGGATGACTTTCACCCCATCGCGGTCGACATGTGCGGCCTGGCGCGCCTCCCCCACACCGTCTTCGGCATCGCCAGCAAGGGGCCGATCGACCCTGAGGTGGAACGCCGGATCCAGGCCGTCGTGGCGGCCTGGAAGCGGCGCGGGGCGCGTTCCTGGAAGGAGGCGGTGATCGAGCTCGCGCCGCCGGTCGTCCTCATCCCCGCCTATGATCTCTTCCTGCGGGCCATGCGGCTCTTCCACCCCGGGCGTCGGGCGGCAGCTTCTGCGGGGGTTCCGAGGGAGGAGCGAAAGGAGGGGGCCCGTCGCGTGGACGGACCCCCGGGGGTTTGAGCGGAGATCAGTCGGGGTAGAAGGTACAGACCATCCGCGAGGAGGAGATCTGATCGCCCGCGCTGGCGCCGATCCCCATGGCGGCGTTGACGTAGTAGGTCACCGTGCCGTTGGCCGCCGACTGGAAGAAGGTCCGGGCGTCCTCCAGGACCATCTCGATGGCGGGATCGGTGGGGACGATGTCGGGCACCTCGAAATCGACGGCGTTGACCGTCTCGTTGAAATTGGTGCACTGGGTGGGAGAGACGTTCTTGATCCCCAGCACCACCCGGTCGTGCGTCCCCTGCGTGTGGTCGACGCTGACCTGGGCCCAGGTCTGGACCACCACGTGGCCGGTCACCGTCGTCGTGACATCGCAGGAGTTGACCGCGAGACAGCTCTGGAGGCTCGTGGCGCCTAAGTTCACCACCCCGGCGTCCGACTGGTTGGTGGAGGGCTTGCTCACCTTAAACCCCTCGACCGGGAAGCGGGTGAAGTAGCCGGTGACGTCGACCACCAGGTGGGTACCGGAGACGTCGGTCGCAACGTTCAAGTCGTCGGTGTACATGCTGGAGCCGGCGATCGGCACGACGACGCCGTTCGCGATGTTGAGGCCCGGCACGTTGGCGTAGTTGAGCACCGCGGCCAGCGGCTCGGACTGGCCGAAGGCCCAGGCGCGGAGGTCGCCGGGACCCTGCGGGCCCACGGCGACGAAGTTGAGCACCGCCGCCGTGGCCTGCGGCACCGCGGCATCCACCGGGATGCCGCAGCCGCCCTGTTTGCCGCCCTGGGTCTGGAACTCGTCCGTGCCGTTGACCTTGAAGGCGCGGGTCGAGTTAGCGGCGAGCGCCCCGCCGGCCAAGCGGGTGTCGATGATCCGGCAGGGGGGAATCGGGACATAGAGGAGGTCGGAGTTGCTGTCACCCAGGGTCGGCGCGGCGGAAGCCGGGGCCGCGGCCCTGGCTAAAGCGGCGTCGATCACCGCCGAAGCGTCCTCACGGTCGAAGGCGGCGCGCAACTGGGCGTCTGAAAGAGCGGCGGCGAGCTGCTTGGCGTCGCGCTCGACGGCGGTGTCGGCGACATGCCGCACGGCGCGCCGCCTCAGGGTCTCGGCGATCAGACCCTGTACGTGCTGCTCCAAGGCCGTCCGCTCGGCGCTCTTGAGGCTCGGCTGCCCTGGCGCCTCGGTCTTCACGGTTGGTACGGTCTGGGCGTGAGCGGCGGTCGCCAGCACCAGGCCGACCGTCACGGCCCTGGCCGCCAGGGTTCGCCACGCCTTGACTCCTACCCGACCGGAAGGCTCGCCAGCTTTTCTACGAAGTAGTTCCATCGTCGTCACCTCGCTTCAAGCGATCCGTTCAGTTGGGGATGAAGGTGCAGATCATGCGGGAGTTTTCGTACTGGTCGCCGGTGTTGGCGCCGGCGAGCCACTGGATGCTCAGGTAGTAGGTCTGGGTGGTCCCGGACGTGATCGGATAGGTCGCGCCGTGCGACAGGGTCATGTCGTAGTCGATGTTGGTGCCGAGGCCTGCCGAGGCGGTCATCACCGAGGCGTTGCTCGAATCGGCCTGCCAGCCGCAGGTGACCGGCGAGGCGGTCTCGAAGCCGAAGGCGACCTTGTCGGTCGTACCCTGGGCGTGATTGGCGACGACCCCCACCCAGGAGCCGACGATCACTTTGCCGTCGGCCGGAGCGGTGATCGTGCAGGAGTTCACCTGAGTGCAGGCGCCGCTCCCCAGATCGGTCAGGGTCGAGTCGTTGACCTCGGCCACCGTCGACTTGAGGCTCCCCTGAAACTGCTCGACGGGGAAGCGGGTGAAGTAGCCGGTGACGTCGGCCACCAGGTGGGTGCCGGAGACGTCGGTCGAGACGCTCAAGTCGTCCGGCTGGTCCGAGGTGCCGGCGATCGGCACGACGATGCCGTTGGCGATGTTCAAGCCCGGCACGTTGGCGTAGTTGAGCACGGCGGCGAGCGGCTTGGTCTGGCCGAAGGGCCAGGCACGCATGTCGCCGGGACCCTGGGGGCCGACGGCGACGAAGTTGATCACCACCGCTGCCGCGAGCGGGGTCGAGGCGCCCTGGGGGATGCCGCAGCCGCCCGACTTGCCGCCCTGGCCCTCGAAACCGGTCGAGCCGGTGACCAGAAAGGAGCGCATCGAGTTGGCCGCGATGGCGCCGCCCGCCAGCCGGGTGTCGATGATCCGGCAGGGGGTGACGGGGACGAAGATGAGGTCGCTCTGGGGATCGCCCAGGGTGGCGGCGGCGGCCGCCGCCTTGGCGGTGGTGGCGGTCTTCGCCGTATACCGTTCGGAGGTCAGAATCGTGTTCAGGCTGTCACCACCGAGGAAGCCCTGGATCTGCTCGTCGCTCCACGCTCCGACGAGCCGCCGCGCGTCCTCCTCGACGACCTTGGCGTCGACCGGCCGCACCGACTGGCGCTCGATGAGCCCGGCGAGCTTCTCCTGGGCTTTCACGGTTCGCGCCGCCTTCTCGGCCAGAGCTTCGGCGCTCGGCCCCTCTGCGGTTGCCGGGGTGGCCCGCAGGCCACGGGCTGCGACCGGCCGGGCAACGAAGGCCGTGAGCCCCAGACACACGAAAACGACAGCTCTCGTGTAACGATTCCTCATGACGACTCCTTTCGAATGGACGATCGATCTCGGTGATGACGGAGTATTCAACGCTCCTACGACTGCTGAATGATGATGCCCGAGTACAGGAAATCTCTATCGCGGCTGAGCGCTCTTGCAAAGAGCGGGCCATCTTGGCTGCTCAGGTGATTGGCCCCATCTCAGCCGACGCTTCGGGCAAAACTTGCGCTTTCCCATGCCGTCGGATAGAAAAGCGTTGCCCTTGCCCGCCTCTGCGATGAAGCTCGCCGTTGTAATTGCCGCCTACGACGAGCGCGACAACATCGCGCCGCTCACCCGACGCCTCCTCTCCACTCTGGCCGGCATGGCCGGGACCGCCGGGACCGCTGGCTGGGGGCACGAGGTGATCTTCGTCGTCGAGGGGCGGGACGGGACCCGCGAGGTCCTCGAGGATCTGAGGCGCGAGCTTTCAGGATTCCGTGTCCTCTACAACCCGGACCCGAGTGGCCTCGGGGCCGCCTTCCGCCGCGGCTTCGCGGCGGTCTCACCCGAGGCCGACTTCGTCGTCACGATGGACGCCGATCTCAATCACCAGCCGGAGGAGATCCCGCGCCTGGTGGCGAGCCTCGCCGGCTCGGGAGACGACATCCTCGTCGGCTCGCGCTGGGTGGCGGGCGCTACCGTCGCGGGAACGCCCTTCTGGAAGCTCTCCTTGAGCCGGATGGTGGGATTCCTCATGACCCACCTCTTCGGTCTCACGGTGCGCGACAAGACCTCGGGCTTTCGGGTCTACCGCCGGGCGGCGCTCGCCGCTCTCCCCTTCGAACGCGACAACTTCGCCTTCCTGCCCGAGATGCTGGTCCTCGCCCGCCGCGCCGGGCTCGTCACCCGCGAGGAGCCGATCTCCTTCGTCCACCGGGTCCACGGACGCTCGAAGATGGGCCTCCTCGCCACCAGCACCAGCTATCTCTCGCTCTTCCGCACCGCCTTCGCCCGGCGAGGGAGAGGGCGGAGCCCCGGAACGGACCGTGAGTGAGTCGGGGCGGCCGCCGCTCTCGGTCGTCGTTCCCACCCACGACACCCGGGAGCTGACGCTCGCCTGCCTCGCCGCTCTCGCCCGCCAGGACCTCCCCGGGATCGAGGTGATCCTGGTCGACGATGCATCGAGCGACGGGACGGCCGAGGCGGTCGCCGCCTGGCACGTAAGCGTCCGGGTGATCCGTAACGACCGGCCCGCCGGCTTCACCCGCTCCGCCAACCTCGGCCTCCGGTCAGCAGAGGGCGAGGTCTCCCTCCTGCTCAACAGCGACACCGAGGTCGATCCCGGGGGGCTCGCCGCCCTGCTCGCCGCCTTCGCCGCCGACCCACGCCTGGGCGCGGCGGGGGGAGCGCTCCGCTATCCCGACGGCCGCCCCCAGTGGAGCGGCGGCGCCGCGCCCTCGCTCCTCTGGCTCTTCGGCCTGGCGAGCGGCCTGCCGGCTCTCCTCGGCCGCCTCCCCCTCTACCGCCGCCTGCGCCCCCCGGCCGGGACCGGCCCGGGGCGGCTCGACTGGGTCACCGGCGCCGCCCTGGGGTTGCGGAGCACCGCCCTCGCCAGCCTCGCCACCCCTGCCACCCCCGCCGATCCCGGCCTTCCCGGGCCCCTCGACGAGGGGTTCCGTTTCTATGGCCAGGATTTGGACCTCTGCCTGCGCCTCGCAGCCGGCGGTTGGCGGGTGACCGTGGTGCCGGGGTTCGGGGTGATGCACCACCACGGCGCCACCATCGGCCGGCAGGGCGATCCGAGCCCTGGCGGGCACCAGAATCCCGAGCTCCTGTGGACGGATCTCCTCTACTGGGCGGGGAAGCACCGCGGCGCACCCTGGGCGGCGCGGGCAGCGCGGGCGATGCGGATCGGCGCTGCGCTGCGGCTCGCCGGCCGGAGCCTCCTCCGGCCGTTCCTGCCGCCTCGCGACCGGGCGGCGTTCGGGGCCGAGAGCGCGGCATTGCGGCGGGCCCGACGGGCGATTCGCCGGCCAGCCCTTGCGAACCCGCCGCCGCTCGTGTAGAAAGGCCCCTCCGCCGCGAGGCTCCCCCACCATGCGCGATCTCTACCGCTACCGCGACCTCATCCTCATGCTCGTGACGCGGGAGCTCAAGGTGCGCTACCGGCGCTCGACCATCGGCTTCCTGTGGACCATGCTCCAGCCGCTCCTCATGATGGGGGTCTACAACCTGGTCTTCAGCAATCTCTTCAAGGCACCGATTCCGGACTATGCGATCTACGCTCTGGCCGGTATCCTGTTCTGGAACTTCTTCAGCCAGAGCATCGTGTCGTCGATGAACAGCCTGCGGGGCAACGCCCAGCTCCTCCAGAAGCTGCCGGTGCCGAAAGCCGTCTTCCCCTTGGCGACGGTGCTCTCCGGCATCCTCAACCTGCTCTTCGCCCTTGTGCCGATGCTCCTCATCCTCCTCCTGACCCGGCACACCCTGCACTGGTCGCTCCTCTTCCTGCCGGTCTCGATCCTCCTTGCTGCCCTCTTCACCCTCGGCGCGGGGCTCCTGCTGTCGCCCCTCGCCGTCTTCTTCCACGACGTCGTCGAGCTGATCAGCGTCCTCCTCACTCTCCTCATGTACCTGACACCGCTCTTCTACCGGATGCAGGACCTGCCCGCCAAGGTACGCTGGGTGGTGCGCTTCAATCCGCTGCGCTCGATCCTCGAGGTCTTCCGCGATCCGATCTACTTCGCCAAGGTTCCCCCCCTCTCCCACCTCGCCGTCTCGTTCGGCATCGCGCTCGTGGCGCTCGTCGTCGGGGCTCTCGCCTTCAGGCGGAGCAGCGACCGCATCCCGTTCTACGTATAAGCTTTAGGTCATGGCCGAGCCGAGCGATTCCGCCGAGCGAACGCACGTCCGTCTGGAGGGCGTCTCGCTCTGCTACCGCCTCGCCAAGCAGCGCATTCCCTCCCTCAAGGAATACGCCATCCACTGGATGAAGGGGGCGCTCTCCTACGAGAAGCTGTGGGCGCTCAAGGACGTCTCTTTCGTCGCCCGGCCTGGCGAGGTGGTGGGGATCGTCGGGCGCAACGGGGCGGGCAAGAGCACCCTTTTGAAGGTGATCTCGCAGGTGCTCAAGCCGACGGCGGGGAGAGCCGTGATCCACGGCAGGATCGCTCCCATCCTCGAGCTGGGGACCGGTTTCGACCACGAGCTCACCGGTTGGGAGAACATCTACTTGAACGCCCTCCTCCTCGGCCGCTCGCGCAAGGAGATCGACGCCAAGATCGATGCCATCGTCGAGTTTTCCGGGCTCGGCGACTTCGTGCGGGCGCCGATCCGCAACTACTCGACCGGCATGCTCGCCCGCCTGGGTTTCTCGATCGCCACCGCCTGGCTGCCCGACATCCTGATTCTCGACGAAGTGCTGTCCGTGGGGGACGCGAGCTTCACCAAGAAGTGCACCGACCGCATGCGCCAGTTCCACGACGCCGGCACCACCATCCTCATGGTCTCGCACAACGCCCAGGCGATCCGTGAAAGCTGCACCCGCTGCGTCTGGCTCGACGCCGGGCAGGTGCGGGTCGAGGGCCCCCCCACGGAGGTCCTCGACCATTACCTCAACGAGCACGGCACCGAGCCGGTCGAGCGGCAACCCAGTCTTCCCGGCCACCCCCCGAAGGAATCGGCGTAGCTAGGCTCGCGGTTTCTCTCGCCTCTTGCCGGCCCTCGGCTCCTCGGGAGCTCCAGGTTCCGGTTTGGGCGCTGCTTGCCGGTCCGCCTTTTGGTTGGCCGGGTCCCGGTCCGAGACGTGGACGTGGACCTTGCCGCCCAGTGCCGCGGCGAGGCGGGTCATGGTGGCGAGGGTGAAGTTGGTGTCGGCTCCCAGCACCTTGGTGACGTAAGCCTTCGAGGTGCCGAGGCGGCGGGCCAACTCGGCTCGGGAGACCTCCTGCTCCTCCATCCGTCGCTCGAGCTCGCGGACAAACTCGTGGGCCGCCACCGCGTTCCAGTAGTCGAGGGAGGCCCGCGCCTCCACGGAGAACTGTCTGTACCGTTCAAGGTTCCTGCTCAGCTCGGATTCCATGCTCAGATCTCCTCGAGTTCAACGATCTCGATCTCTCCCCGAGCTCGTGCCGCAAGATACTGCTTGCGCAGCAACCGCGACTGCTCGACTCGGATCTGTGGTGTCCTCTCCGCCTTGGCGAAGGCGTAGGTGCAGACAATCACCTGCCCGACACCGTAGAACCAGACCACCCGGAGTTTCTTGCCCTTCGGTTGCTTGCGCAGCTCGTAGATACCGCTCCCGAGAGGTTTGCACAGCGGCTCGCCTTTGGGCGGTCCCGAGGCTGGCAGGCTCTCCTGGAGCAGAGACATCATCCCGTGCGCCGCGGCCGGCGAAATCCGCCTGAAATCAATGAGAAATTCCATTACTTGGCAATGATCGCGAGAATCGCAGACCGCGAGAACCTCCCAGCTCTCCCACCCGATCCTGACGAGCCTCACGTTAACCTCCCTGTTAACGATTTGTCAAGCCTCTCCCCGCGGCCACTCATAGCGTCACCCGCCGATCGAGGCTCCGGTACTGGATGGCTTCCGCCAGGTGGGCGGCGCGGATCGGCCCACCTCCGGCTAAGTCCGAGATCGTCCTCGCGACTTTCAGGATGCGGTCGAGGGCGCGGGCGGAGAGGCCGAGCTTCTCGAAGGCGGCGTCGAGGAGGGCCCGGCCGGCGGGGTCGACGGCGCAGTGCCGGTAGAGCGCCTCTGGACCCATGGCGGCGTTGATCGGCGTCGTCGTGCCGGGGCCGAAGCGTTCGCCCTGGAGGGCTCGGGCGTCCTCCACCCGCCGCGCCACCGCCGATGTGGGCTCGCCCCGGGTGCCGCGCAGCTCGCGCAGAGTGACCGCCGGCACCTCGACGTGGAGGTCGATCCGATCGAGGAGCGGCCCCGAGACCCGCGCCCGGTAGCGCTCGACCAAGGGTGGCGAGCAGCGGCACTCGTATCTCGGGTCTCCCAGGTGGCCACACGGACAGGGGTTCATCGCGGCGAGGAGCGAGAAGCGGGCGGGAAAGAGGAGGTGGGCGCGCGCTCGTACGACGCTCACCATCCCCTCTTCGAGCGGCTGGCGGAGGGCCTCCAGGGTGTCGCGCCGGAACTCCGGCAGCTCGTCCAGGAAGAGGACGCCGTTGTGGGCCAGGCTCGCCTCGCCGGGGCGCGGGAGAGGACCGCCGCCGATCATGCCGGCGGTCGAGGTGCCGGTATGGGGACTTCTGAAGGGGCGCTCGCGGAGGAGCCCGGCCGGCGGCTCCTCGGCGACCAGGGAGTGGACCTTGGTGACCGCGATCGACTCTGACAGAGTGAGCGGCGGCAGGAGGCCCGGCAGGCGGCGGGCGAGCATGGTCTTGCCCGAGCCGGGAGGCCCGATGAAGAGGAGATTGTGTCCCCCGGCGGCCGAAACTTCGAGCGCCCGCTTGGCCGTCTCCTGGCCCCGCACCTCGGAGAGGTCCGGAGTCACCGAGAAGGTCAGGGTGTCCAAGGGTGGAGCCGGGGCGGCGGGCAGGGGGTCGACGCCCAGCAGGTGCTGGATCGCCTCGGCTAAGCTGGTGATCGGGATGACCGGCACCGCCCCGAGGGCCGCGGCCTCCCCGGCGTTGGGGGCCGGCAGGAGAACTTCGCGGACCCCCAGGCGCCGGCCGAGGTCGGCGATGGCGAGGCCGCCGCGGACGCTCCGCACGGCGCCGTCCAGACCCAGCTCGCCGCAGAGCAGGCGGCCGGCGAGGACCTCCTCCGGCAGCTGGCCGTGGGCGGCGAGGAGAGCGAGGGCGATCGCCAGGTCTAGGTGGTTGCCCTGTTTCCGGAGATCGGCCGGGGCGAGGTTGATGACGACAGACTTCGGGGGCAGGTCGAAACCGCAGTTCTTGATCGCCGAACGCACCCGTTCGCGGCTCTCGCGAACCGAGGCATCGGGCAGGCCGACGATCTGGACTTGTGGCAGGCCGTTGTGGACGTCAACTTCCACCTGGACGGGGCGGGCCTCGATTCCCCATGGGGTGGCGGCAGTGGCTCGGGCTAGCATACGGGGAGGGACGTAAAAACTCTCGCCATCTTGCAGGGAATTTTTCCGAAATCGGCGGTAGCAGAGCTATGCCTTTCATTTTATTGGACTTAAGGTGATGAAAATTCTCGTCGTGGCCACCAAGGCGCCCTGGCCGCCGGAGGACGGCGGGCGGTTGCTCCTCCTCCATACCCTGGAGGGGCTGGCCACGGCCGGGCACCGGGTGACCTTCGTCGCGCCCGTCGATCCGGCCCGGTTCGAGCTCAGCTCGGTCGCCAGCGCTCTCGGTCCCCTCTGCTCGCCCCATCTGGTCGCGGTCCACCCGGCAGGTCGCCTCCTCACCCTCGGCCGGTCGGCGGGGAGAGGCATGCCGCTCTCGGTCGCCCGTCACTCTCTGCCGGCAGTGCGGAGCGAGGTGGAGCGGCTCCTCGCCGCCGAGCCTTTCGATGTCGTGCACGCCGAGCAGCTTCAGGCGCTCTCCCAGGTGCCCCGGAGAGGGACGCCGCCGGTCGTGCTGCGGGCCCAGAACGTCGAGAGCGCTCTCTGGGCGGCGGCCGCCCGGCGGCGGGGCGGTCTGGCGGGAGCGCTCCTCGCGATCGAGGCCCGGCGCCTGGCGGCCTGGGAGGGGGGGGCGGTCCGGAGAGCCGCGAGGACCGTCGCCCTCACCCCGGAGGACGCGGCGCGGCTCGCCGGGTTGGCAGGGCGGAGCGCCGCCGGAAAGGTCAGGGTCGTGGCCGCTCCTTTCCCGCCGACCTTGCCGTCGGGCGGCAGCACCCTCTCCGGCGATCCGGCGGTCGTCGTACTGGGGAGCGCCGGCTGGCTCCCCAATGCCGACTCCGCGGCCTGGTTTCGGCACGAGGTCTGGCCCGCCGTCCGCGCCGAGCTGCCCGCAGCCGCCCTCCACCTCTTCGGAGTGGACGACAGCGGGGACTCCGCGGCGGGCGTCACGGTCCATCCGGCTCCCACCGACAGCGCCGACGCCTTCCCGGCCGGCGCCATCCTGGCGGTGCCGGTGCGGATCGCCTCCGGGGTGCGGATGAAGATCCTCGAGGCCTGGGCGCGCGGGGTGCCGGTCGTGGGGACGCCCGAGGCGGTCTCCGGGCTCGGCGCCGAGAGCGGACGCGAGCTGCTGGTGGCGGGAGACCCGGCCGGGTTCGCCGCCGCTCTGGCTCGCCTCCACGGCGAGCCCGCGCTCGCCCGCTCGCTCGTCGCTGCCGGGAGGGCGGCGCTCCGGGAGCGGCACGACCCGGCGGCATTCACCGCGCGGCTCGCGGCAATCTACGGCGAGGTCAGGTCATCAGCCGCCGGAGCCCGGTGAGGCCCGAGCGCCAGGTGAGGCCGAAAACCAGGAGGTCGAGCCCGGCGAGAGCGGCGAGGGCGAGCCCCGGCGGCAGGGTGCGGAGCGCCAGCAGCCCGACACCGAGGAGGAACGAGCCGGCGGCGACCAGGAGCGCCCGGACCGGGGTCAGGGGGGACTGCTCCTGGAGCAGCCCGCGGAGGCCGCCCTCGATCTCCAGAGCCAGGTCGGCGTCCCAGGCGCTGCCCCAGGCGAAGACCGCGGCGAGACCGGTCACGAGGAGCCCAGAGGCGGCGGTCGCGGTCGAAATCTCGCCCACCCCGAGCTCGCTTCTAAAGCCGAGGACGAGCGTGCAAACCACGCCACTGAGGAGGAGCGGAGCGAGGAGCGCCGCGAGCTCCGCCCGGAGCAGCTCTCCCGGGGAGAGGGGCGCGATGAGGAGGAGGCCCAGCCGGTTCCCCTCCGCGCCGATGGGGCTCGACGAGCCGTCCACCAGCATCAGGAGGGCGAGGAGGGCGACCGACCCGGGGATCGTCAGGGCGTCGGGCAGGCCGCGGGCGAGGAGCGCCGGGCGGAGGTGGGGGAAACCGGCGAGCAGAGCGGCGACCATCCCGAGCCGGGCCCAGTCCACCCACTGCCGGCCGCGGCTGAGGAGCTCGCGGGTGAGGAGCGCCGCAGCCGGGGTCCGCCGGCGGGCGAGGCCGCGGGTGAGCAGATGCACGACGGGGCGTCGCCGCGGCCGCGGGCTGGCGCCCAGATGAGCTTGGAAGGCCCGCTCGTAGAGCCGGCCGAGGCGGCCCGCGAGCGGTCCCAGGGCGAGGGCGAGCGCCAGGCCCGGACCGCAGAGGAGGACACCGATCCAGGGGAGGGCGCGCGCCCCGAGGGCGACGGCGAGCGCCGTGCCCAGCCCGCAAAAGGAGAGGAGCCAGAAATTGCCGAGCCGCGCTACCGTCGAAACGGCGAGCGCACGTACCCGCTCGGCCGGAGAGAGCGGCAGGGTGAAGAGGAGCTTCGCCCGGTCGCCCACCGCCTGCTCGCGGAGCGCCAGGGTCCCCAGCGCTCCGGCCGCCGTCCAGGCGGCGAGGCACACCCCCCAGAGCCGGGTTTCGAGGATGCCGGCCGCCCGCCAGGCGAGAAAGAGACCCGAGAGCCGGTAGGCCGTGCCGCCCGCGAGCGCCAGGAGGACTCCCGCGGCGATCGCGAGGAGACCGCGCCGCCGCCGGTCCCGGGCCAGGCCGTTGGCGAACGAATGCCACTCCGCGGCGAGAACCGGGCCGATCATACGGCCGCCGCCAGGGTTTCTTCCTCGGTGATTTCGAGGAAGGCCGCCTCCAGGTCGGGGGCTCCGCCGGTCACCCGAGAGCGCAGCTCCTCGACGCTCCCCTCCGCCACCAGCCGGCCGCGGTCCAGGATGCCCACCCGATCGCAGACCGCCTCGGCGGTCGCCAGGTCGTGGGTCGAGAGGAAGACCGCGGCGCCTTCCCCTGCCAGCCGGGAGAGCAGATCTTTCAACCGCCGCGCTCCCTTCGGGTCGAGGCCGTTGAAAGGCTCGTCCAGGATCAGCACAGAGGGGCAGTGGAGGAGCGCCGCGGCGAGCGAGAGCTTGCGCCTCATGCCGAGCGAATAGGTGCCGCACAGCCGGTCGGCCGCCGCCGCGAGGTCGACCGCCGCCAGGAGCTCGGCGATCCGCTCGGCCGCCGCCCGCTGCGGAATCCGCCGCAGCTGGGCGAGGAATTGTAAAAACTCTCGGCCCGTCAGCCGTTCGTAGAGGAGCGGGTGGTCGGGAACGTAGCCGAAGGAGGCGCGGGCGGCGAGCGGCTCCGCCGCCAGGTCGTGGCCGGCGATCGACAACGCGCCAGCGTCGGGCCGGAGCAGGCCCACCATCATCTGGATGGTCGTCGTCTTCCCCGCCCCGTTCGCCCCGAGGAAGCCGTAGACCTCGCCGCGGTCCACCCGGAGGTCGAGGCCGTCGACCGCCCGTAGCGAGCCGAAGCTGCGGACGACGCCTGAGAGGACGATCGCCGGAGGGCCGGCGAAGGTGCGGGCGGGAACTGACGGCGAGGTGCCAGCTGCTTCGCGAGTGCCAGGCGCTTCGCGAAGGCGAGGCGGGGTGCGGAACGGGGTGCCAGGCGCTTCGCTCGATCCCTGCTTGGAGATACCGAGTGCGGCGAGCAGCTCCTCACGTCGATCCACGTTGATCAGGATCTCCGTCACCTCGCCCGATCGCCGGCCCGCCGCCACCTGCCGCGGCTCGGCGAGGGTGAGGAGGAGCTGCCCCTCCTCGGAGAAGGCGGCGACCAGCCGGTGCTTCCGTGGCTCGACCTCGGCGCGGAGCGGCTGGACAAGCCCGAGCGGCACCTCGACCGGCCGGACGGCGGCGATCTCCCCCCGGGGGAGGTCGAGGCGGGTGGGCCCGAAGCGCAGGCTGAGGTGGGTGGGGGTCAGCCGGTGGTGGGTCCGCAGGGGCCCGGTCAGGAACCAGGCCATCCCGGGGAGGATCGCTCCCCAGACCGTGAGGAGCACGATGCGGAGCGTGCCGTGAGCGAGGAGGACGACGACGAGCGCCGCCACCGCCGTCTCGATCAGGGCGAGTGAGAGAAACGGCAGGGCGGCCCTCCAGAAGCGTCCTTTCCGCCCGGTGTAGGTGAAGGTCTGTCCCTGGTCTGCCATACTTCTTCCCCTCCAAGGGAGAGCGTAGAGCTTGCCCCAAGGGCAAGGTCAAGGGCTGGAGGGGGAGGCTATGCGACGCTACCTGCGGATCGGCGAGGCCGCCCGCCTCCTCAAGGTGAGCACCAAGACGATCCGGCACTACCAGAAGATCGGCCTTCTGCCGGAGCCCGAGCGCTCGGAAGGGGGGTACCGGCTCTATGGGGGCGAGGATCTGCTGCGCCTGCTCCATATCCGCCGGTTGACCGCCCTGGGCCTTCCCCTCGCCCAGGTCCGCTCTCTCCTGGCGCAGACCGGGGACCGAGAGCCGCTGCGTCGCGCCCTCGACGGGCTCCGCCAAGGGCTCTCCGCCGAGATCGAGCGGCTCACTCAACGGCAGGCGGCGATCGACCGCCTGCTCGCCGAAGAGGGCTCCGGTCTCGAAAACCCCACCCGGCCGCCGGCGGACGTCGACGCCGCCCTGGTGCGGCTCCGCGGGCAGCTCACCGGCATCGAAGGCATCGCCGGCATCACTGGCCTGACTGGCCTCGACGGGGCGGTCCTCGACCGCGCCTTCGAGATCGACCGCCGGATGCTCGGGCTCCTCTACGAGCTCGAGCTGCCGGACGGCGCGGCGGAGCGGCTCCGCGAGGTCCTTGGGCAGCTGGCGGCGGACCCCTCCCCTCTGGCGGCGCTCCTCCCTCTCCTCGCCCGCTGGACCGCCCTCGCCGAGGTCTCAGAGGACGCACCGGAAGTGGCGGCCCTGGCGGCGGAATTGGCCGCCGCCATCCCCCGTGGCCTGGCGCCCGGACCGGTCCTCGGCGCCTCGCCGCTCGCGGGTATCCTGGGCGAGGTGACCCGCGGCACCCTCTCCCCCGCCCAGAGCCGGATGATCGCCCTCCTGCAGGAGCGGCTCACTCCCTGAAGCAAAATGAAACGCGGCACCGGACCGCCCCGGAGGACGTTCCGATGCCGCCTGGTTCCGGCAGGGTGGACGACTTACCTCACATTATCTAGCTCACATCATCGCCCGCTCCTCGCCATGGGCGAGGTTCTTCAAGACCGCGAAGCGGGCCGCCACGGCGGTCTTCAGCCACGAGCCGTGGGTGCGCTCGGCGATGAACCGGCGGGCCTCCTTCAGGTCCTCGATCCAGGGCCAGCAGCGCTGCGGGTTGTTGAAGTTGTCGAAAAACTCGTCGGCCACCTCCGGCACCTGCGAACCGGCGAGCAGCACCTCGCGGCCGGCGGCGTTCAACGGCTCGAGGAAGAGGTTCGAGAACGCCGTGATGTACTTGGCGTCGCGCTCCCAGAAGTCGTCGAAGACGGTATCCATCCAGGCGGCGTCGAACGGCCGCCGCTCGCGCTCGACGATCCGCTGGGTGACGAAGTGCGCTGCCTTGCTGGCCGCGTTCGCGCCCTGGCCAGCGATGGGGTCGTTGAGCACCACCGTGTCGCCGATCCCCATGACGATCCGCCCCGACGGCAGGTATCCGACCGGCCGCCGGACCTCCGGGGTGATGGCCCCCTTGGCCCAGCCGAGCGGATCCGGAATCTCGACGTGGGCGAAGTGCGGCAGCTCCCAGGGGGCGACCTCGGCGATCACCTGCCGCGCCACCCGGAGCATCTCCTCGCCGTCCTTGACCTCGGTGAAGCGGTCCATGCAGCCACCGATCCGGGCCTCGAAGAGGATGCTGTAGGACGAGCCCACGGTCTTGTCGTGGAAGGGGACCCAGAAGATCTCCCCGTCCGACCCGGTGAAGCTGAACTTGACGGTGTGGAACGGCACCTCGGTCCACGGCTCCAACCCCTTGACGTTGACGATCGCCAGGTGGCGCTGTGGCTCCGAGTGGACGCTCCTTCGGGGATCGCGCTCGAAGAGCCGCGAGATCTCCCCCTTGCCCGCCGCCACCACCACCAGCTCGTGACGGGCGGCCAGGTCCTCCAACATCTCCATATCCACCGGCTGGATTACCAGCTTGCCCCCGCGCCGCTCGAACTCCCGCATCCACTGGGCGAACTTGAGCCGCTGGTCGATCGCCTGCCCGTGCACCGCGAAATGACCTTCCACCGAGAGCATCCGGTGGCGCGGCGTCGGGCTGAAATCGAGGTGAATTCCCTCCCCCCACTGAACTTCCTTGTCCCAGAAGTTCAATCCGAGCGCACGTTCATAGGAGAGCGCCCGATCGAACATGAAGGTCGTTCCCGTCACCCGCCCGTTGAACCACTCCTCGGGCGAGCGATCGGAATAGACCGTTACTTCATACCCCCATTGAAGAAGACCAAACCCCAGCTGAAGTCCCGCTTGACCTGCGCCTACAATCGCGATGCTTCTCATAGCAACCTCCCGATAGTCGTAGACGGGCTTCTACGCTTACTGCCGATACTTGATGACTGATGACTGCCTACACTCTAGGGTGCTCCAGACGGCCAAAACGTTGCACCCATATTAAAAGTAATCCCGAAATGCGGATACTACAACTACTTACGTAGCTATAGACCCTGGTGGATTACAGCTGAAACGAACAAGAAATCTGCTTATCGGTGCATGCAACTCTCGTGCAAGGTACTCCGGAGGAGATCCCCTCCGGCCGCCGGAGGTCGCCGCCTGGGAGGGAGGACGGCGCCGTCCCCCAGCGGGCACGGCGGGCTGCGCGGAACGCCCGAAGGAGACTGCCCGCGGGTTCAAACGGACCTGTACCGACGACTTCCTTTGCCTTCCCTGACCACTCCTGCTAGCCTGCCTGGCGAACGGACCTCCAAGGAGGATTCATGCACCTGGGGCCGCGCGCTCGCACCTTCTTCCTCCTCACCCTCGCGATTTTCGCCGGCAGCGCCGGCACCGCCAGCACCGCCCCTACCGTCGCGGAGCTCCCCTCAGAGACCCTCACCGGGAAGATCGCCAACGGCGAGCCGAGCGAGGACTATCCCAGCGTCGGGCAGCTCCTCACCGACCAGGGCACCTGCTCGGGCACCCTCGTGGGCTGCCAGACCTTCCTCACCGCCGCCCATTGCATCTGCGGCGACCCGGTGACCGGCGAGATCCTGAACGGCAAGCAGTGCAACGCCCGCCCCGACCTCCTCGACCCGGCGGGCAAGCGGATCTTCCTCCAGCACGCCGGCCTCTTCGAGGTGGCGAGCATCGCCGTCCACCCCCGATTCCAGTTCCGGGTGCGGAGCGATCTCGCCGTCCTCACCCTCGCCAGACCGGTGACCGGGATCGGCACCAGCCGCCTCGACCTGGTGGAGAAGCCGGCCGGCCGCAGCCCGGCCACGATCGTCGGCTTCGGCATCGACGGCGACGGCAGCCTCTCCGGGATCAAGCGGGTGGGCGCGGTGACGACCTCCTCCTGCATCGGGGTCAACAATGCGACCCACCTCTGCTTCACCTTCGACAACCCCCTGGGCCTACCGGGGAGCAACTCCGACACCTGCCAGGGCGACTCCGGCGGGCCGCTCTTCGTCAACTTCGGCACCAGCGAGGTGGTGGCCGGCGTGACCTCGGGGGGGACGGCCCGGGCTGCCACACCGTCGACCACTCCTTCGACGCCGACGTCTTCCTCGACCGGGCCTGGCTCCAGTCCCAGGGCGGGGTCGACCTCGACCGCGGCTTCTGCGGCGACCTCACGCCCGCCGGGGGCGCCGGCTCGGCGATCCTGGGGCACGGCGGGACCCTCGGCAAGACGACGTTGCAGGAGGGCTTCACCTTCGACGTCCCGGCCGGCACGGAGCGGCTGCGTCTGGCCTTGAACGCCGAGACCGGCGCCGACCTCGCCTTTTACGCCCGGCTGGGCGGGCGGCCCACCCCAGAGCTCGCCGACTGCCAGGGAGAGACCCGGGGCGGCCCGGCTTTCTGCGAGGTCCTCGCCCCCGCTCCCGGCGCCTGGCGGGTCCTCGTGCGGCGGGGAGCCCGGCAGAGGGAGGGCGACGCGGCTTTCCAGCTCACCGCCACCCTCCTCTCCTACCTGGCGCCGGCCGGCCCCTGCCTCCCCTCCGCCACCACCCTCTGCCTCGGCAAGGGGCGTTTCCGGGTGACCGCCACCTGGCAGACCCCGGACGGCACGATCGGCCCCGGAGAGACCGTCCCCTTGACCGACCTCGCCGGAGGCTTCTGGTTCTTCGATCCCGGCAGCATCGAGCTGGCGGCCAAGGTGGTCGACGCCTGCGACGCCCGCAACCGGCGTTACTGGGTCGTGGCCGCGGGCCTGACCGACGTCCGGATCCTGCTCCGGGTGACCGACACGTCGACCGGGGCCACCCGCATCTACGCCAATCCCCAGGGGACGCCCTTCGGCCCGGTGATGGACACCGCCGCCTTCAGCACCTGCCCCTAACCTGGGCCGTTTGAACCTGCGGGCGGTCTCCTTCGGGCGCTCCGCGCCCGCGCCCTGCAAAATTGACGATCTCCTTACATCGGCGGGGGGAAGCCGGGGGCGAGCGGCTTTCCACCGGCTCCACAGTCGTCTACACTCCTCGCACCGCCCGCCGACCGGGCGGAGGAGGTGTCATGCGCTTCAGCACCCAGCTCGGCTCCCTGCTCGTCCTCTCGACGTCGATTCTTCTCCTCGGGTCCCGGGTCGAGGCTCAAACTCCCAACGACACTCTGGAGGGCCGGATCGCCAACGGCCTCCCCACCCAGCAGTACCCGAGCGTCGGCTACCTGATTCTTCAGGGCAGCGTCGGCACCGGCTACTGCAGCGGCATCCTCATCGGCTGCCAGACCTTCCTGACCGCCGCCCACTGCATCTGCACCGACGACAACGGCAACACCCTGACCGGCGCCGCCTGCCTCAAGCAACCGACTCTCCTCGATCCCACCGGCAAGCTCGTCTACCTCCAGAACGCCGGGAATTTCGACGTCGCCAGCATCTCCGTCGATCCGGAATTCGAGTTCGGGGTCCGCGGCGACTTCGCGGTGTTGAAGCTCGCCAAGCCGGTCACCGGGGTCGCCCCCAGCCCCATCGACACCAGCCGCCGGCCGCCGGCCGGCACGGCGGGTACCATCGTCGGCTTCGGCCTTACCGGCGGCAATGCCTTCGACGTCGGGGTCAAGCGGGCGGGCCAGGTGGTGACGACGACCTGCCCGGCCTCCCTCGTCCCGGCCAGCACCAACCTCTGCTGGGCCTACAAGAAACCGCTCGGCCCGCCGAGCACCAACTCCGACACCTGCGAGGGGGACTCGGGCGGCCCGCTCTTCGTCGACCTCGGGCAGGGCCCGGTCCTCGCCGGGGTCACCTCCGGCGGCGACACCAACTGCGTGCCCATCGACAACTCGTTCGACGCCGATGTCTTCGTCCACCGCGCCTACATCACGAGCGCCGCCGGGACCGATCTGGGCTCCGCGAGTTGCGGCGGCCTGCCGGCGGCCGGCACCGGCGGCTCGACCGTCGTTAAGGGGAACGGTACCCTGAACGTCTCGACCCCGCGCAGGCACCTGACGATCAACGTCCCCGCCGGGACCGACCGCTTGCGGGTGACCCTGAACGCCGCGGCCGAGGTGGACTTCGACCTCTACGTCAAGCAGGGCACCCCGGCCACCGCCAGCAACTTCGACTGCAAGAGCGAGGACCCGGACCTCCCCGACACCTGCGAGATCGTCTCCCCCACCCCCGGCACCTGGGACGCCCTGGCGCTCCGCTCCAGCGGCAGCGGCGACTACCAGCTGACCGCCACCCTCTATCCGTCGAGCAACGTGACGCCCACCCCCTGCGTACCCTCGGCCACCGCCATGTGCCTGGACGGCGGGCGGTTCAAGGTCGAGGCCACCTGGACAACCCCGGACGGCATGACGGGTGCGGCCCACACCGTCACCCTGACCGACGACTCGGGCTATCTCTGGTTCTTCAACGCCGACAACGTCGAGGCGGTCGTCAAGGTCCTCGACGCCTGCAGCTTCGCGAACCACTTCTGGGTCTTCGCCGGCGGCCTCACCAACGTCGAGACGGTGCTCAAGGTTACCGACAGCCGTACCGGCGTCGTCCGCACCTACAACAATCCCCAGGGGACGGCGTTCGCGCCCATTCAGGACACCGCGGCCTTCGCCACCTGTCCCTAGGCGACTGCTTCTCGGCCTCCAATCTCACCTTGGTATTGAGGACGGTTCCCGCCCGGCCATGACGGCCGGGGCGGGGCCCGCCGAGGAGGAGAGTGAGCCATGTCGAGGATCACGCGCAGCACCGTCGCCGGGATCGCCCTGACCTTGACCCTGCTGGGAGCCACGGCCGCCTCCGCGCGCCCCCCGCACCGGGACGCCGGACGCGGGCCCGCGCCGGCAGGGCGGCGGTACCGGCGATATCGGCGGTATCGGCGGGAATCGCCGAGAGGGTCGCAAGCTGGTGGAACGACCTCGCCGGAAGGTTGCTCCCCTCGGGCCGGGGCGGGCTCTCCGCTCTCTCGGGGCGGGCGGGAAGTCAGATGGACCCGAACGGCGGCATTGCCGAAGCGGTCTCCCAGCGGACCTCGTCTTCGATCCTCCGATCCCCGGGCCTTTGACCCTTGCCTCTGTTCTGTCTCCATTTGGCGCCGGGCCTTTCGACTCGGCGCTTTTTCTTGCTCCTCGGCTTCTAAGCAGCCGCTTCAAGTGATATCCTCATAGACACGTTTTACCTAAGAAGCCGCTGAACAGGGGAGGGAGGATGAAGATCCACCCGCATTCGATGCTCCTGCAGGAATTTGCGGAGACTTTAGAGGGAGAGTCCCGCAAGCTGTTGGCCCATGCCCTCCGCTGCACGGACTGCCAGGCGGACCTCCTCCAGTTTCTCGCCCAGCCCCGGAGCGAGCCGGCCCCGGAGAAGCTCGCCAAGGTCCTCGCCTGGGCGCCTGCCGCTGCCGCCGCTGCCGCCGCCAGCCTCAAGCCAGCCGAGGACCTCTACGAGCCGGCCTTCATCGCCTCGCAGCGCGAGTACGAGCGGCGCCGCGCCCTCTACGAGCGGGAGGAGCGGGAGGCCCCTGCCCTCTTGGCCGAGCTCTCCGGCCAGTCCCCGGGCCGCCGGGAGCTCCTGCTCCGCAACCAGGAGCGCTTCCACACCTGGGGCCTCCTCGCGCTCCTCGTCGAGAGCTGCCGCGAGGAGTCCTACGCCGACGCCGCACAGTCCGAGGAGCTCGCCTGGCTCGCTCTCGGCATCGCCGACGATTCAGATCCCAGGCGCTACGGCGCCGAGCGCATCGCGGATCTCCGCGGGCGGGCCTGGGCCTACATCGGCAACGCGCGCCGGGTCCGCTCCGACCTCGACGGGGCCGGCTCCGCCTTCGAGCAGGCGTTCCACCACCTGCGCCAGGGCACCCGGGAGTCGCTCGACCGGGCGGTCGTCCTCGACCTCAAGGCGTCGCTCCTGCGGGACGGGCGTCATTTCGAGGACGCCCTACGGCTCCTCCGCCGGGCCTACCACATCTTCCGCCAGTTCGAGGACCACCACCGCGCCGGGAGGGTTCTCGTCAACCTCTCGACAGTCTGTCACTGCGCCGGGAAGCCGGAGGAGGCGATCCCCCTCCTGCAAGAGGCTCTGGACCTCGTCGACTTCGACGAGGAGCCCCGGCTGCGGCTGATTGTCCTCCACAACCTGCTCGACGACCTGGCGGAAGCCGGGCGCTTTTTAGAGGCGCGGGAGATCTTCGTCCAGGCCCGCCCGCTCTACGAGCGCTTCCCCGACGCCTCTACCCGCAACCGCCGCAAGTGGGTAGCAGGGGAAGATCGCCCGTGGCCTGGGCCAGCCGGCGCAGGCCGAGGTGCTCTGGCTGTCCTCTCGCGACGGCTTCATCCAGGAAGAGATCCCCTACGACGCCGCCCTGGTCTCCCTGGACCTGGCCTCGCTCTATGCCGAGCAGGGTGCGATCCAGGCGCTCAAACGGCTCGCCGGGGAGATGCTCGTCATCTTCCACTCGCAGAAGATCCACCGCGAGGCGCTCGCCGCCCTCTCCTACCTGCAACAGGCCCTGGAGGCCGAGCGGGCTACCCTGCAGCTGATCCGCCGCATCGCCGTCTTCCTGAAGCGCGCCGAGACCGACCCCGCCCTCCGCTTCGAGCCCGACGTGGCCCTGTAGCGCCGCGACTCATCGTTCCTCCCTGGAACGGATCTACCTGGAGCCGGTATCCCGGCAACGGTTTACCGTCGCGAAGCCGGAAGCCAATGCGGCAACGCAGAGAGGTAGTGCTGGGTATGCCAGTGTAAACGCAGCGAAGTAACGGTACAACGTGACGTTGTACCCATACAACGGCGCGTTGTACGGGTACCAGATCGCGATGTCGACGTACATCGAGACAGCGCCACTCTGCATTGCGTCTATTCTCCGCTCAAACGTCATGCTGCCCCTGAGTTAGGCGCAAAGTTACTCGACGTTGCGCCGAGTGAGTGGAATAACGATGCAAGCCAACAGAGAGGCAAGTCAGCGTACATGTACAATGCTGCGATCCGTCGCTAGCTCGAAGCGAGGTACGTCAATCATGGCGCAACGTAGATGAGCTACGGCTTGATGTGTACCTATTACGGCGCGAAGATCTCATATAACGTCGCTATGCCGCCTTCCATCGTCGCGATGTAGCGCGACTTCCAACCGCTGTTGTGGTAACGCCATACCGTGGAAGGTGTTTATGCAGCGAAGTACTCTTACCTTAAGGCGATTCACCTCGACTTCGGAGCTGGTGTTAGGAGAGAAGAAGCGAACCCGATCGACATCGGCGCATACTGCCGGTAGATCGCGCCTACTCCAAATGTTCATAGTCGGCGGCAGAGAACCGTGCCGCGATGTGCCCTGCTAAACTCGCCGGCGACAGCCGCCATGCGAGATCTCACCCTACCGGAGTCTCCTCGGGATAAAGAGAGCGCGCGAGCGCTCCCGCTGACCCGCAACCAGAGGCGCGGCTTCTGGGCGGCATGGGCCGGCTGGGCACTCGACGGCATGGACTCGTTCATCTACGCGCTGGTGCTCGTGCCGGCGATGCGCGAGCTCCTGCCGCGCTCCGGGATCGCGGCCACGGCCGGCCACCTCGGGTACTACGGCAGCCTCCTCTTCGCCGTCTTCCTCCTCGGCTGGGGTTGCGCCTTCCTCTGGGGCCCGCTCGCGGACCGCTTCGGCCGCGTGCGCACCCTGTCGCTCACGATCCTCTGCTACTCGCTCTTCACCTTCCTCGGCTGCCTGGCGGGCCAGGTGTGGCAACTCGGGCTCTTCCGTTTCCTCGCCGGACTGGGGATCGGAGGCGAGTGGACGCTGGGCGGCATCCTCGTCGCAGAGGAGTGGCCGGAGCGCCGACGGGCGCAGGGCGCCGCCTGGATGCACACGGGCTACTACTTCGGGACCTTCCTGGCGGCGGTCCTGAACTACCTCGTGGGAGCGCGGTATGGATGGCGGGTCATGTTCGCCCTCGGCGGCACCCCGGCGCTCCTCGTGGCCTTCATCCGCCGGGGTGTCGCGGAGCCCGAGCGCTGGAAGCAGGTCGAGGGCCGGCGGTCCGCAAGGGAAGCCTTCCTCGCCCTCTTCCGCCCCCCGTACCGGCAGCGGACGCTGGTCAACGCTCTCCTGCTGCTGGTCGCGATGATCGGCCTCTGGGCGGGGTCGGTCTATGTGCCGGGAGCGGTGACGCAGATCGCCGCCCGCCAGGGCTACGGCCCGGCGGACGCCGCGCGGCTCGCCTCCTGGGCGACCATGCTCCTCTCCGCCGGCACGATCCTCGGCTGTCTGGGGGTGCCATGGCTCGCGGGCCGCTTCGGCCGGCGGGGGGCGCTCGCCTTCTTCTACCTCCTGATGGCGATCTCGATCGCCGTCTCCTTCGGCTACGTCTTCTATCTCGCCGAGGGCGCGCTCGCGCGCTTCGTCGCCTGCCTCTTCTTCGTCGGCCTCGGCGGCGCGAGCTTCTGCGTCTTCACCCTCTGGCTGCCCGAGCAGTATCCGACCGAGTGCCGGGCGAGCGCCTTCGCCTTCGCCACCTCCTCGGGGAGGTTCGTGGCGGCGGGGGTGACCTTCCTGGTCGGTGCGGGCGTCGCGCGCTACGGGTCGATCGGCGTCCCGGTCGCCCTGACGTCGCTCGCTTTCGTGGGAGGGCTCGCGGTATTGCCGTTCGCTGAGGAGACGAGGGGGAAGCCGCTCCCGGGGTGAGCGAACGAGGGCCCCGGCTTGAAATCCCGCCGGGCGTCGGCTATCGTTATCAGAGTCCTCGAAAACCCTGGAGCACATGGACCGGCAGAACCTCGACTCGATGGCATCGGGAGAGATCACCGGCCTCCTGGCCGCAGCACGCCAAGGGGACGACAGCGCTACGCGCCGGCTGATGGCTCTGGTCTACGACGAGCTGCGCGTCCTGGCGCGCCGGCAACTCCGCAACCGCCGGTCTGGGCAGACGATCACCACCACCGCCCTCGTGCACGAGGCCTATCTGAAGCTCGTGGACCACGGCGGCGTCACCTGGCAGGACCGCTCGCACTTCTTCTCGGTGGCGGCCCTCGCGATGCGCCATATCCTGGTGGACTCCGCTCGCCGGCACGTGGCGAAGAAACGTGGCGGCGAGGAGATACGGATCGAGTTCGACGAGTTGCGCCTGGTCAGCGAGGAGCCGGACGCGGAGGCGCGCGCCGTCCAGGTCATCGCCGTGGATCGGGCTCTGACGTCGCTCGCGGAGTTAAACGAGAGGCTCAGCCGGCTTGTGGAGCTGCGGTTCTTCGCTGGATTGACCGAAGAAGAGACGGCGCAGGTGATGGAGTCTTCGGAGCGGACGGTGCGGCGCGATTGGCGTAAGGCCCGAGCCTTCCTCTTCCAGGCCCTCGGTGGCCAGGCCGCCAGGTGAAGCCAGACCCGCCGACGGACCTCGACCGCTGGCGGCAAATTGAGCCGATTCTCGACCAGGCGCTAGAGCTTGCCGGAGAGGAGCGGGGCTCCCTCCTCGCCGTGGTGTGCGCCGACGATCCGGTCCTGCAGGCCGAGGTGGAGGCCCTCCTCGCGGCGGACGCGGCAGCTGGCGGCTTCCTCGGGCTACCGGTCTGCGAGTACGCTCCAGAGCTGCTCGCCGAGGCCACCGGCGAGGAGGAAAACGATGCGGACCTCTCCGACCTCGCCGGTTGCCAGGTAGGACCCTACCGGCTCCTCCGTGAAATTGGTAGCGGCGGCATGGGGACGGTCTATGAGGCGGAGGACACGCGGCTGGGCCGCCGGGTGGCCGTCAAGGTCCTGCCACCCGAGCTCAGTCGCAATCGCCAGGCCAAAGAGCGTTTCCTCCGCGAGGCACGGGCCGCCTCGACCGTCGATCACCCCAATCTCTGCACCGTCCACGATGTCGGCGAGAGCGACGGACGGCTCTACATCGTTCTCTCCCTCTATGAGGGCGAGACCCTGCGAGAAAGGATCCGGCGGGGGGCGTTGCCACCGGCGGGGGCCCGAGAGGTGGCGATCCAGATAGCGCGGGGCCTCGCCCGAGCCCACGAGGCCGGGATCACCCATCGCGACTTGAAGCCGGCCAACGTGATGCTGACCTGTCACGGTGAGGTGAAGATCCTCGACTTCGGTATCGCTCGTCTGGAAGGTGACGAGGCCACCCTCACCCGTACCGGTGCCACCTTGGGAACGCCGGCCTACATGTCGCCCGAGCAGGCCCGCGGTGATCCAGTGGACCGCCGCACCGATATCTGGTCGCTGGGGGTGCTGCTGTATGAGATGGTCGCCGGCCGGCGACCGTTCGGGGGCGAGGGCGTGCAAGCGGTGGTCGCCGCGATCCTCACCCAGGAGCCCGAGCCTCTCGCGCGCGTCTGCCCGGAGGCGCCACCGGAGCTGGCCCGCGTTGCCGCCCGGGCCCTGGCCAAAGACCCGGCCGAGCGCTATCCGAGCGCCACGGAGCTCCTGGCCGATCTGGAATCGGGTCCGCTGCCGGCCCATGAAGGCAGAAAAAGTATGCTCCGGATGGCCCTCCTCGTCGGAGCACTGGTAGCTCTCGCGCTCGTGGGTTTCGCTCTTTTCTGGCGGCTTTGGCCTATTCACGTGCGAGCCCCGCTGCGGGTGGCGGTCCTACGCCCGAAGCTCACTTTGGCAGGGGACAACCCAGAGCTCGCCTCCGTCGCGCCCATCGTGATGGAAGCCACCCTCGGCACTCTCCTCTCTCTGGAAGGTGTGCAACCGCTCGATCCACCCGACAAGGACGAGGAGGGAGGCTCCAAGGTGGAGAGGCTGCGCTCCGCCGAAGCGGACGAGGTTCTCCTCCCTGTGCTGGACTGCCGGGGAAACTCGTGTCGGCTGGCGTTGCGCCGCCTCCGCAAGCCTGGAGGCGCCATCTTTGCCACGGTCGGACCGTTCGAGGTCGAGGCAGGAATCGAGAACGCCCAACAGGTTGCCGAGGAAGTGCAGGTACAGTTGCAGCAGCTGTATCCGGCTCATCGGCCCCGGCCTGGGTCCCCCAGTAGCAGGGTGAGACCCCAGGACTATTCCACCTACATCGAGCTCGAACGCCGGGTCGACCGCGGTGAACGCCTCGGAGCCGCCGAGTTGGCGCGGCTGGACGCTCTGCTGAAGACGTCGCCCGATCTTCTCGGCGCCTGGCTGCTGACCGCGGGCACTGCCTATCTTCAGGGGGATCTCGATCGGGCGCTCGCTGATACAGCGCGGGCGCAGGAGCTGGCGCCTTATGACCCGCGGCCTCTCTTGATCCGCCTCCGGGCCCAGTTGGAAGGAAACCGGTTCGACGCGGCGCATACGACGCTGGCGCAACTCACTCATCTGGCTCCCGGCGACGCCCGGGTGAAGAGCGCCGAGGCCGACCTGCTGGAGGCGCAAGGAGAGTTGGAGGATGCCCGCCATGTTCGGCAGGAGGTCGCCCAGCGGCGGCCCACCTGGCGGCATATCCTGGAACTGGCGACGGTGGAATCCCGGCTAGGCGAGAGCGACAGCGCGCGGCGGCGCCTTAGCGACCTCCTTGCCAGCCAGCCGGACAACCAGTACGTACGGCAGAACCTGGCGATGCTTGAGGCGGGCTCCGGAGACCTGAAGCGCGCCGCAGCACTCTATGAAGCCCTGATTCAACTCCGGCCGACGCGCCCGGTCCTCAATAGCCTCGGATTCGTCCGTTTCCTCCTCGGAAACTACGCCAGCGCCGCAGAGGCCTACCGCCGTGCCCTCACCCTGGAGCCTGGCCATCTCCTGACTCGCTTCAACCTGGCCACAGCGCTCGAAGCCCAGGGCGATCTGGCTGGCGCGCACATCCTGTATCGCACTCTGGCGAAGGAGCTCGCTGCCGCGCCGCAGCCTCTCGAACCCCGCACCCGCATGCTGCATGCCCAGTGTCTTGTACGCTTGGGCCAAAAAGTCGAGGCGGAGCGGCTCGCCGACGAAGTGCTCAAGAAAAGGCCGGAGGACGTCCAGGTCCTCCATCAGGCTGCGCAGCTCTATGCGCTTCTGGGCGAGCGCCTGCCGGCCCTCTATTACACCGACTTGGCCCTCAAGAAAGGCTTGCGGCGTGAGTGGTTCACGATTCCCGAGTTTCGCTCCCTCCAGGAGGACCCGGACTTCCGGGCCCTCCTCAGAGGGCGCGCTCCGATCAAGGCTTCGGGCTAGCCGGCGGCTGAATCGGCGGCGGCGGCGTCTTAGGGATGTCGATGCCGCCGCCGAGGAGTAGGTCGGGACCCACAGTGTTATCCCAAGTGAGCTCGGCGCCATCTTCGATCAGCTTGTAGAAGAAGCGCCTGCTATGGCCCACGTCTTGGGGAACATCCGAGCGGATAGTGCCGAAGATTAGCCTGGCGCCGATCGCGAGGCTGCTGAAGGGGCCCAATGGGTTGCAAGGTGTGAGGGAGTTTAAGTCGATCGGGAAGTCACCAAATTTCTTGAACACTACCTGCAGCTCCCTGTCTCCCACGGTGTTTTTGTCAAGGAGCCAGGTCACGGTGTCTCCGGGGCTCACGGTGTCCCCAGATTGGGAATCCGGGAGGGGATTAGGGTCGGCATGCACGCGGTTGGGGTCGTTGGGGTTGACGAATGACACATTGATGATGTGATTCATTGGATTCCTCCTTTGTCGGTTGGTGTCTCATTTCTCCGCAACGCGGGTCGACCGAAAGTCCCCCGCGTGGTCTCCACCTGAATGAACGCAGAGCCGCGGGAAAAGCGGCCACGGGTGCCAGCTGTGTAACAACACCCGGGGCGCTGTCCGCCTTTGGCGAGCTTTTGCGTTCGGTTAGGTAGAGGCCATTCATGACGGTGGCCCCGAACCATGAAAGGAAGAGCCATGACCCGACATTGTTCGTCGAAGCGGGCCGCCGTCACCCTGATAGTGGCTGCCGCCCTTGCTGCTTCGCCCCTGTGGGGGACGGACCGAACGAGCAAGAAGGAGGACGCCTGCAAGACGGACCAGCGCGTCGTCGTTCTTAATTTCAAGACCTCCGAACTCTCCTGCGAGTCGCCCTGCTCCTGCGCTCCGGACGCGCCACTACGGCCGGAAGAGCCGGTCACCTTCAAGATTGAGGGGATCAATCCCTTCCGGCATGCCGTCACCGTGAAGATCAAGCAGGTGAGCTTTGATGCCCTCTTCCAACCGCCCTCTCTGATTTCGGATTTGATGCCGAAAGCTCTGCAGGTACAGTTCCTAAAGGAGGCCAAGGTCCCCTAGACTTGGCCATCAAAACCATCAAAACTCCCGAGGAAGAGCTATGGGATAAGCTTGCTGCTTTCAGATACGCCGCCGACGAGCTAGTCCTCTTCGACAACTTCGCCGCCGAGATCCGGTTGTGGGCTCTGCTTCGGGATGACGTCGACGGTCTTAGAACATCCAGTAAGGGTTCGGCGACCAGCTTGTGCGAGCAGATCCATCTCGCCTCTACTGCGGGAGGAGCCGGTGCCACCGGACGGCCTGTTGAAGAATGTGCCACCCCGGAGGGGCTGCTGCGGGAACGCGCCCAGATCAACTTCGAGGTCGAACAGAGGTACCGCGAGGTGGCGGCGGCGCACACCAGGTTGCCAAAGGGAACGAAGGAGGTGGAGGAGGCGTATTCCGCCGAAGAGCAGCGGCATAAGACTCTCGTTGAGAATAGGGCGCAGATCGATCAGCAGTTCATCCGAGTGATTGGCCTCTTCGCGAAAATCCAGGAAGATGGTTTCGGCAATCTATACTTCGGTCCGGTCGCGGCGACCGGCGATCAGGTGGAGATCGTGGTCGACATCTCCCTCTCTCCGGAAGCCGCCGATCTCAAGCTCACCGCCGCTGCGAGCGACAAGCCCAGCGGAGACGTCAAGCAGACATCGGCTGCCACATCGAACAAGCTCAATGTAAAACAAAAATCGGCGACCACACCGAGCGACCCACTGCTGGTCATCCCCGTCATCGGACGCTACCGCCCCAGCTTCAGCACCGGGATCTTCTTCACCGGCCTGGTGGATAAAAAGGCGCAGGACAGCCAGACCGACCGCTTTTCCACGGCTCTCGGAGCCATGGTGCATACCCCGACGACCTACTGTTGGAGAAACCCCGACCTCAGCCTCCATCTCAGCCTCGGGGTGGCGCTCAAGGACAACAACCCGGTCTATGTTCTCGGTCCAAGCTTGATCATCGGCCGGCAGCAACGGACGGTCTTGACGATCGGGCTGGCCGGCGGCCAGGTCAGTCGCTCGAGCGCGAGCGCTACGACTGCGAGTACCCAAACCCAGACCACGCCGCCCAAGGTGTTTCGCACCAACTTCTTCTTCGGGCTCTCTTACAACTTCGGCGCGACCCCCTCCTCGGACTCGACGGGCACGAGCGCAAAGAAGTAGTGCAGGGTCACCGGGCTCGTGCGGCTCCCCGGTCGCACGAGCCGGTAGCCTGGATCGTCCGGTGCTTCTTCTACGCCCTCTCCTTCGGCTACCTGTTCTACCTGGTGGAGGGAGCGCTCGCGCGGGCCACCCAGGGTTTGAGCCGGGGGAACACAATAGGCTTCGCGCGGATCCAATCCACATGATCGGTCGAGTCGTGGGTCGCCCAAAACTCACGCTCTTTCTCTTCCGACTCAAACTGCGGGATCGGTTTCAAGCTTTTGCGCTTGGGCATGTTCGTACTCCTTCCGTTCGCGCCGGGTCGTATCGTTCGCTCTCAGGCTAGCACCTCTCTAGGCTAGGTGGACGGCACCAACAAGGCGTTTGCGGGCCGCCAGCGGACGGCGCTCGCGCGGAGCTCTTCCATCTCTCGCCAATAGCCCTCGACCGCCTCTCGGCCTGTGCAGGAGAGCCGCACGAGAGTCTGGGTCCGCTTATCTATCAAGCGCTTCTCGATCTCGATCAACCCCGCCTCTTGGAGCTTCGCGAGATGGGAAGAGAGATTGCCCTTTGTCAGACCGGTGATCCGCTGAAGGAAAAGGAAGTCGGCCCGCTCGCAGGCTGAGAGCGCTGTCAGAATGGCGAGCCGGGCCGGGTCATGTACCCGGCGGTCGAGGTGCGCGAGCTGCTCGAAGGGAGTGCTCATTACCCTTGCGCCAACGTCGGCCGACGGACGAGCTGGAAGTGATCGAGCAGGCCGACCAGGATAATCGCGGCGCCGTAGAGGACTTGAGGCACCGAGATGTTGTGCAGCACTGGCAAGAGGATCATCGTGGCGGCTCTGCCCGTCCCCTGATTCAACAAGATCGGAAAAACCAGCCCCTCGGTGGAGCCGAGGGCCGCAAGGGCCAGCATCAGGACGGCGAACACCAGGTAATACGCCTGCGAGAGACGACGCTCCCTCTGAAGCCAGGTGATGAGAAAAGCCATGCCAAAAAGGAAGTACATCGCCTGCACCAGAAACGGTATCCACCGGGGTTCCGTGATATTCCCCCATCGGACCGTGACAGCTGGGTTGATCGCTCGTAGAGCCGAGAAAAGGACCAAAACCAGGGCGGCCACGAGGCCCCCCCGCAACCACTCGTGGCTGACCGGCTGCCGAGCAAGCCGCAGCGTGGTGCCGGCCGAGCTGTAAATCGAGAGCGGATCAGGCTGCAATGGGAGGTTCCTCGGTAGCCGCTCGACGTGGCCGAAGGTCCTCTCGTAGTACCGCGACGAAAGGAAGAACACCCCCAGCGGTGCCGAGATCATGATGAACATAAGCAGCCAACCGAGCAGCCGGGAGTGAACTAAGAATACTGCACCCCCGGCCATGAGGAATATGCCAGTGGGCACCTGCAACAAGCCGCGAAGCTCGTGGAAGTGGCGGGTGACGAATCGGATGCGATCTAAGTCCTTCATCGAGATCTCCAGGGTACGGTCTGCGCCGCAAACTCATTATCGGCCAGCCGATCCTGCCTGTCAACAGTTTGCCTACTCCCGCTGGACTTCGCTCGACTCAGGCTGAGGCCTCTCCCAACACCCGCAGCACCTCCCCCACGCTCCAGGCCTGGGCGAAGCACCCCCGCGGCAGGTGCGGCGGATCCCCGTCATAGACCTCGCCGACCGTGCCGAGCCCCGCATCCCAAAGGTGCGGAGTGAACGCTTCGAGGATCGCCCGGACGCGCTCCTTCCCTGCCTCCCCCCGCACCCGGATGAGCGCGGTGAGATAAGGCCCGAGCAGCCAGGGCCAGACCGTCCCCTGGTGATAGGCGCCGTCGCGCTCGGCGGGGCTGCCTTCGTAGCGGGGACGGTAGCGCGGATCGTCCGGCGCCAGGGTGCGGAGGCCGACGGGGGTTAGAAGCTTCTCCTCGACGATCCGCAGAACGCTTTCCGCTCTTTCTCCTTCGATCAGAGGGAACGGTAAAGAGAGGGCGAGGAGCTGATTCGGGCGGAGGCTGGCATCGCGCTCCTCGCCGTCGATGCAGTCGTAGAGGTAGCCCCCCGGCTCGTTCCAGAAGATCTCTCCGAAGCGCAGCCGAGCGCGCTCGGCTTTCCAGTCGAGCCGCGCCGCTTCGGCGGCTTCGCCGACGCGCCGTTCCAGTCCGGCGAGGATCGAGAGGGCGTTCGTCCACAGGGCCTCGATCTCGACCGGCTTGCCGAGCCTCGGGGTCACCTCCCTGCCGTCGACCCGGGCGTCCATCCAGGTGAGCTGCCAGCCGGGCTCGCCAGCGTGGAGGAGCCCGTCCGGCTCCTCGTGGATGCCGTGCCGGGTTCCCCTTTCGTGCCAGGTGTGGATGTCGCGGAGGACCGGGAGCAGCTCCCTCGCCAGAGCCTCGTCGCCGGTCGCTTGCAGATAGTGGTGGACGGCGACGAAGTACCAGAGGCTGGCGTCGGCGGTGTTGTACTCGGGGGCTTCGCCGCCGTCTGGGAAGCGGTTGGGGAGCATCCCCTGGTCGACGGCTCCGGCGAAGGCGCGGAGGATGCCGCGGGCCTCCTCGTGGCGGCCGGTCGCGAGGCAGAGACCGGGGAGGGCGATCATGGTGTCCCTCCCCCAGTCGGTGAACCAGGGATAGCCGGCGAGGATCGTCCACAGGTCCTCGCCGCCGTCGCGGCTCTTCCGGCGGACGAGGAACTGGTCGGCTGCGAGGACGAGGGTGCGGACGAGGGAGTTGGCTCCGACGAAGGGGGCACGGAGGCGCTCCCGCCGCTCCCGCTCTCTCTCCAGCAGAGCAAAGGGGTCACTCTCTGCAGAGTCCGCGATCGGGGCGGTCGAGGCGATCACCCCGAATTTTGCATCTGGACTCAAAGGTACGGTGAGGGAGCCGGGGGTGAAGAGGTCCTCTCGGGAGTCGAGCCCGCGCTCGGCTTCTTTGGTGTATTCGTAGTTGTAGTACCAGTCGGGCGACGGCCGATACTCGGCTCCAGGGATGCCGGAGATCGCCAGGAAGACCTCGGGAAGATCGCCGTAGGAGCGGTAGCGGAGCACCCCGCCGCTCCAACTCCCCTCGCGGTGAACGGCATCGTTGGCGTGGACCAGGGCGTGGTAGTCGCGGCCGGCGTAGAAAGGGCGCAGCTCCAGAACGAAGGGCCCGGGCGCCGCGAGCACCTCGTAGAGGACGAGGGTCGTGGGCTCGCCGTCCAGCCCGGCGACGGTCTTCTCGATCCGCACTCCCCCGGCCTCGAAGGTGAAGACCGGGAAGAGGTCGCGCCGAAAACCGGTCAGGTGCTCGAAGCCGCGCGGATCGACGGTGCCGGGGAACTGGTTGGCAGACAGGGGGAAGGCTTCGGCTCCGACATGGAGGGTCTCCTCCAGCCGGGAGAGCAGCACCTTTCTCCCCACCGGCGGCGCGGTCGCCACCACGAGGAGCCCGTGGTAGCGCCTCGTGTGGGCCGAGGAGACGGTCGAGCTCGCCCAGCCGCCGAGGCCGTTCGTCTCCAGCCACTCGTAGCGCGAGGCGCGCGCGAAGTCTTTCGTCACCCGCTCGTTGAAGCGCCAGATCATACCCGGCGCAGGAGATCCGCCACCAGGGCCGTCCAGCCGGTCTGGTGCGAGGCGCCGAGGCCCTGACCGTGGTCGCCGTGGAAGTACTCGTAAAAGAGCGGGTAGTCCTTAAAGTGGGGATCGGTCGCGAGCCGCGGGTCGGGACCGAGGGCGGGGCGCCGGCCCTCCGCATCGGGGAGGAAGAGTCGGATGAGGCGGCGCGACAGCTCGTCCGCGACCTCTTTTAAGGTCAGCTCCTGACCGGAGCCGGTGGGGCACTCGACCTTGAAGTCGTCGCCGTAGTAGTTGTGGAAGCGGTAGAGCGACTGGATGAGAATGTAGTTCATGGGGAACCAGACCGGCCCGCGCCAGTTCGAGTTACCGCCGAAGACCCCGGTCGTCGATTCGCCCGGCTCGTAGTCGACGGTGAAGGTTTTCCCTCCCACCTCCAGCTCGTAGGGGTGGTCCTGGTGGTACTTCGACAGCGACCGCACCCCGTACGGGGAGAGGAACTCGTTCTCGTCGAGCATCCGGTGGAGCAGAGCCTTCAGGCGGTGGCCGCGGAGGAGCGAGAGCAACCGCTGGTCGGCGCCGCCGGGGACGTGCCAGTGAGAGATCAGGGCCGCGAGGTCGGGCCGGTAGTCGAGGAACCACTCTAGGCGGCTGCAGAACCCCGGCAGGCGGTGGAGCAGCTCGGCGTCCAGGACCTCCACCGCGAGGAGCGGGGTGAGGCCCACGAGCGAGCGGACTTTCAAGGGGAAGGAACGGCCGTCGGGGAGGCGGAGGACGTCGTAGAAGAACTGGTCCTCCTCGTCCCAGAGATCGATGTCGCCGCTGCCGATCTTGCTCAGGGCACCGGCGATGTAGAGGAAATGCTCGAAGAACTTGGTCGCGATGTCCTCGTAGACCGGATCGTTCGCCGCGAGCTCCAAGGCGATGCGCATCAGGTTGACGCAGTAGAGGGCCATCCAGCTCGTGCCGTCGGCCTGGTCGATGTGGCCGCCGGTGGGAAGCTCGGCGCTCCGGTCGAAGACGCCGATGTTGTCGAGCCCCAGAAAGCCGCCCTGGAAGACGTTCTTGCCCTCCACGTCCTTGCGGTTCACCCACCAGTTGAAGTTGAGCATCAGCTTGTGGAAAACCCGTTCGAGAAAGGCGTAGTCGGGCCGGCCGGTTTTATCCCGGTCCATCTCGAACACCTTGAGCGCCGCCCGGGCGTGGACCGGCGGATTGACGTCGCCGAAGGCCCACTCGTAGGCCGGGAGCTGCCCGTTGGGGTGCATGTACCACTCGCGGGTGAGGAGCACGAGCTGCCCCTTGGCGAACTCGGGGTCGATCTGGGCCAGGGCGACGCAGTGGAAGGCCAGGTCCCAGGCGGCGTACCAGGGGTACTCCCAGGTGTCGGGCATGGAGAGAACGTCGCCGTTGTTCAAGTGGAACCACTCGGAGTCCCGCCCGTGCAGGCGTTCGGGCGGCGGCGGGGGCTGCCCGGGGTCGCCCTTCAGCCACTGAAGGATGTCGAAGTGGTAGTACTGGCGGCTCCAGAGGAGACCGGCGAGGGCCTGGCGGTGGATGCGCCGCTCCTCCTCCCCCATCGCCGGGGTGGCGAGCTCGGCGTAGAGCTCGTCGGCTTCGGCGATCCGCGCCGCGAAGGTTTCGTCGAAGCCCGCGAAGGGATCTGGCGCGGGCTCTTCCGTGGGCTCTTCCGTCAGCGCCGGGGGCCGGGCGGCGAAGCGCAGGCGGACCGTCGCCGAGCCCCCCGGGGGGACGGTCTCCCGGTAGTGGATCGCCACCTTGGTGCCGGTCTGCCCCGGGTTCACGGCGTCGTGGCGGCCCTGGACGACGTATTCGTGGATGGCGTCCTTGAAGAAGCCCTCGGCCGCCTCCCCATAGAGACGGCGGACGTTGGTTTCGTTGTCGCAGAAGAGGAGCTCCGGCGCACCGTCCCAGGAGAGCCACATCCCCCAGGGCCGGGTCTTCCCCTCTTGGGGCGAGTGGGCGTGGACCGCCCCGTTCTCGACCGCGAGCGACGGCTTCCCAACCAGGCCGGGAGCGGCGTTGTCCGTCCCCACCTTGACGCCGTCCGCGGGGAGCTGCTCGGTCGAGGGACCGCCCCAGGACCAGCGGTTGCGGAACCAGAGCTGCGGCAGGAGGTGGATCTCGGCCGCCTCGGGGCCCCGGTTGACCGCGGTCAGGCGGACGAAAAGGTCCTCGGCATCGGTCTTCGCCACTTCCAGAAAGATGTCGAAGTAGCGGTCGCCGTCGAAGACCCCGGTTTCGAGGATCTCGAACTCGGGATCCTGCTTCCCCCGCCGCCGGTTCTCCTCGACCAACCAGGCATAGGGGAACTCCGCCTGGGGGTACTTGTAGAGCATCTTGAGATAGGAGGAGGTCGGGGTGGCATCGAGGTAGTAGTAGAGCTCCTTGACGTCCTCGCCGTGGTTCCCCTCGTGCCCGGTCAGACCGAAGAGCCGCTCTTTCAGGATCGGATCGCGCCCATTCCAGAAGGCGAAGGCCAGACAGAGCCGCTGGTGCTCGTCGCAGAGGCCGCCGATCCCGTCCTCCCCCCAGCGGTAGGACCGGCTCCGGGCGTGGTCGTGCGGGAAGTAGTCCCAGGCGTTGCCATCCGCGCTGTAGTCCTCGCGCACGGTCCCCCACTGGCGTTCGGAGACGTAGGGGCCCCACTTGCGCCAGGGCTTGAGGCTCTGATTGGCCTCGGCGAGACGGTCGCTTTCTCGGGTCACTTGCAGAACCTCCGGGTTGATGAGGACTTTATAACGGCAGGCGATCGTGGGAGGCGAAAGGGAGCCGCTCGCGGCTCCGACGGCGCTGCTCTATGCCAGAGAATCATATTTTATGCGAGTTCCATGCTCCTCGATCGGTAATTTTGACAAATTTGTTCACATCTCTTGACACCGGCAACTCTCTTCATAGAATAGCCCCCCTACAACGTTGGCTCGATGGTTGTCAGGGAGTCTGGTTGGCTCCGGTCGTACTCCGGTTGTAAAAACTACTTATGGCTCAATCGCACCACACCGTCATTTTCGTCCCTCACGCCCGGGCCAAGCTGCGCAAGTGGCGGGTGACGAACTTCCAGATCTTCGGCACCGCTGGCGCCCTCATCGCTCTCCTCCTCGCCTCCACGTTCGTCCTCTGGTTCCACTTTCGCACCGGTATCAACCCGGACGAGATGGCGCGCTTGAAGCGCGAGAACGAGAAGCTCCGCGAGGTCAACCAGTCGTTCGAGAGCAGCATCAAGAAGCTGCAGGGGCGGCTGGTGGACTATGAGGACCGCACCCGGCAGCTGGCGATCGTCGCCGGGGTCGAGAACCTCGGGGTCGGCAGCGACGCCGGCGGGGCTGGCGACAACAGCGAGGCTGGCGTCGGCGGCGGTACGCCGCTCGGCGAGGCGAGCGCCCCGGACCTCGCGGCCATGGAGACCCGAGCCCGGCAGCTCGCCGGCCGGCTCGACACTGTCGAGTCGAAGCTCGAAGAGCGGGTGCGCTGGATCTCCTCCACCCCCGCGATCGCCCCGGTCAAGGGGATCTTGACCAGCGGCTTCGGCTACCGCAGCGACCCGATGACCCACGAGCAGGGCATTCACCAGGGGGTGGACATCGCCGCTCCCGCCGGCCAGCCCGTCCACGCCAGCGCCGACGGCATCGTGCTGCGGGCGGGCGAGGTCACCGGCCTCGGCCGCGCCGTCTACTTAGCCCACGGCTACGGCCTGGTGACCCGCTACGGCCACATGTCGCGGGTCGACGTGCACCCCGGCCAGCGGCTGAAGCGCGGCGATGTCGTGGGCCTCGTCGGCAACACCGGCCGCTCGACCGGCTACCACCTGCACTATGAGGTCCGGCTCGACGGCGCCCCGGTCAACCCTCTGGGCTACATCCTGGACGACTCCGGCGGCGCTCTGTAGGGGCAACCCCCCGTGGTTGCCCGTCGAGGGCAGGTACAGGGGCCTGCCCCTACCCTGCCGACGGTGGGCTCCCCCCCGGGCGAGGGGAATCTTTCTGCTAAACTGGGCGTTGGACTCCTCCGCGGGGGCGGCCTCGAAGCCGGCCTCGTCTGTCGATATTTTCCTGATCTGGTTCCTGACCTGGCGAGACCCTCATGATCAATAAAGTCCTGACCTCGATTTTCGGCAGCCAGCACGAGCGCGAAGTCAAAAAGATGCAGCCCCAGGTGGCGGCCATCAACGCCATGGAGCCGGAGATCAAGGCCCTGTCGGACGACGGGCTCCGCGAGCGGACGGCCGAGCTCCGCCGCCAGCACGACAACGGCGCCAGCCTGGACGACCTGCTGGTCCCCGCCTTCGCCGTGGCCCGCGAGGCGGCCCTCCGCACGGTTCGCATGCGCCCCTTCGACGTCCAGCTCATGGGCGGCATCGTCCTCCACCGCGGCCGCATCGCGGAGATGAAGACGGGCGAGGGCAAAACCCTCATGGCCACGCTGCCGGTCTACCTGAACGCCCTCTCCGGCAAGGGGGTGCACGTGGTCACCGTCAACGACTACCTGGCCCGCCGCGACTCCGACTGGATGGGGCAGATCTACCGCTTCCTCGGCCTCTCGGTGGGGGTCATCCAGCACGACCTGCCGGACGACGTGCGGAAGGCGTCCTACTCAGCCGACATCACCTACGGCACCAACAATGAGATGGGCTTCGACTATCTGCGCGATAACATGAAGTTCGACCTGGAGTCCATGGTCCAGCGCGGGCACAACTACGCGATCGTCGACGAGGTCGACTCGATCTTGATCGACGAGGCGCGGACGCCGCTCATCATCTCCGGTCCCTCCGAGGAGTCGGTCGACAAGTACTACGCCATCGACCGGGTGATCCCCCGCCTCGATCGCGGCGAGGAGATCGAGGACAAGGACGGCGTCAAGACGACGACCGGCGACTTCCTGGTCGACGAGAAGGGGCACTCGGTGTCGCTGACCGACGAGGGGGTCGAGAAGGTCGAGAAGCTCCTCGGCATCCGCAACCTCTACGACCCCGAGAACATGGAGATCCTCCATGGGGTCAACCAGGGTCTCCGCGCCCACCATCTCTACAAGCTCGACGTCGAGTACCTGATCCGCGACGGCAAGGTGGTGATCGTCGACGAGTTCACCGGCCGCATGATGGAGGGCCGGCGCTGGTCGGACGGCCTGCACCAGGCGGTCGAGGCCAAGGAGGGGGTGAAGATCGAGCGCGAGAACCAGACGCTCGCGACCATCACCTTCCAGAACTACTTCCGGATGTACAAGAAGCTCGGCGGCATGACCGGCACGGCCGACACCGAGGCCTCCGAGTTCGGCCAGATCTACAACCTGGACGTCACCGTCATCCCCACCAACCGGGCGATGATCCGCGACGACCGCGCCGACCTCGTCTACCGGACGGCGCCCGAGAAGTGGAACGCGGTGGTCGAGGAGATCCGCGACTGCCACCAGCGGGGCCAGCCGACCCTCGTCGGTACCGTCTCGATCGAGAAGAGCGAGATGGTGTCGAAGCTGCTCAACCGCCCGCCGCGGGTGCCGCACGTCGTTCTGAACGCCAAGTTCCACGAGCGCGAGGCCTCGATCGTCGCCCAGGCCGGCCGCAAGGGGGCGGTGACCATCGCCACCAACATGGCCGGCCGCGGCACCGACATCGTCCTCGGCGGCAACCCCGAGGGCCTCGCGAGGTCCGAGGCCAACCCGGAGACCGAGCCGGAGGCGTATGAGGCGGCCCTCGCCCGTTATACCGAGAGCTGCGTCGCCGAGCGCGAAGAGGTGCTCGCCGCCGGCGGCCTCCACATCCTGGGCACCGAGCGCCACGAGTCGCGCCGCATCGACAACCAGCTGCGCGGCCGCTCCGGCCGCCAGGGCGACGCCGGCTCCTCGCGTTTCTATCTTTCGCTCGAAGACGACCTGATGCGGATCTTCGGCTCCGACCGGATCAAGGGGATCATGGGCCGGCTCGGCATGGAGGAGGGCGAGCCGATCGAGCACACCATGGTTTCGAAGGCGATCGAACGGGCCCAGAAGCAGGTCGAGGGGCGGAACTTCGAGACCCGGAAGCACCTCCTCGAATACGACGACGTCATGAACAAGCAGCGCGAGGCGATCTACAAGCTCCGGAAGGACATCCTGGAGGGCAAAGAGGGGCCCGACTACGTCCTCGGGATCGCCGCCGACATCGTCGACGGTCTCCTCGCATCGCACTGCCCGGAGAAAGACGATCCGGGCGACTGGGACTTCGCCGGCCTGCGGACCGAGCTTCTAGCCTACTTCAACGTCGGCGGCCAGGAGCTGCCCCAGGACCTGGACGAGATGGGGATGGAGGAGCTCCGCGAGAAGCTCGTCGCGATCCTAACGGCGCGCTACACCGACAAGGAGACGCGCCACGCCCCGGAGACCATCCGCAACTTCGAGCGGGCGATCATGCTGCACTCGGTCGACACCGCCTGGAAGGACCACCTCCTCGCTCTCGACCACCTCAAAGAGGGCATCGGACTCCGCGGCTACGGCCAGCGCGATCCGCTCCAGGAATACAAGAAGGAGAGCTACGAGCTCTTCGAGGCCATGCGGGAGCGGGTGGAGAACGACATCGTCGAGCGCCTCTTCCGCTACGAGCCGATGACCGAGGAGCAGATCGACGAGCAGCGCCGCCGCCGCGAGCGCGTCGCCGCCCCGAAGATCCAGCTCTCCGGACCCTCGCAGGAGTCCCAGGGCTCCTCGAAGCCGCCGCAGGCGATGGCCAAGGACAAGGTGGGCCGGAACGACCCCTGCCCCTGCGGCTCCGGCAAGAAGTACAAGAAGTGCCACGGGGCGGCGGTGACCGTCGGGTAGGCCCTCAGGGGATAAGGCTTAAGTTAGCGCCCACGGGGACCGGGGGGGAGGGCTCTCCGTGGTATCCTTCCGCCCCATCCGAAGCATGGACTCCCCTCTCGACGAGGACCCCAGCCGCGTAATGAACGACAAGGAACCGCGCCTCGCACTGACGTTCGACGACGTCTCCATCGTCCCCGGTCTCTCCCACGTCCATCCCAATCAGGCGGACTTGAAGACCCAGCTCTGCCGTGGGATCACCATGAACATCCCCATCCTCTCGGCGGCGATGGACACCGTCACCGAGTCGCGCCTGGCGATCGCCCTCGCCCAGGAGGGGGGGATCGGCATCATCCACAAGAACCTCCCTGTCGAAGCCCAGGCCGAGGAGGTCGACAAGGTCAAGCGGAGCGAGGCGGGGATGATCGTCGACCCGGTGACCATGCACCCGGACCAGAGCATCCGCGAGGCGCTCGTCATGATGGCGCGCTACAAGATCTCGGGCGTGCCGGTGACCTCCGAGGAGGGGCACCTGGTCGGCATCCTCACCAACCGCGACCTCCGCTTCGAGGACAACCTGGACAAGCGGATCGGCGACCTGATGACCAAGGAGAACCTCATCACGGTGCCGGAGGGGACGACCCTCGAGCAGGCCAAGGCTTCGCTCCACAAGCACCGGATCGAGAAGCTCCTGGTGGTCGACACCGAGGGGAGCTTGAAGGGGCTGATCACGGTCAAGGACATCCAGAAGATGATGCAGTACCCCAACGCCTGCAAGGACGAGCTCGGGCGGCTGCGGGTGGGGGGGGCGGTCGGGGCTTCGGGCGACTACCTGGAGCGCGCGGAGGCGTTGGTCCGCGCCAAGGTCGACCTCCTCGTCCTCGACTCCTCGCACGCCCACAGCGACGGGGTGCTGGTGGCGGCGGCGAAGCTCCGCGAGCGCTTCCCGGAGGTCCGCTTCGTCGTCGGCAACGTGGCGACGACGGAGGGGACCCTGGCGCTCATCGAGCGCGGGGTCGACGCGGTCAAGGTGGGCATCGGGCCGGGCAGCATCTGCACCACCCGCATCGTCACCGGCGCCGGACTCCCCCAGATCACCGCCGTCCTCGACTGCGCGCAGGCGGCTGCCGAGCACGGCATCCCGGTGATCGCCGACGGCGGCATCAAGTTCTCGGGCGATCTGACCAAGGCGATCGCCGCCGGGGCCAACTCGATCATGATCGGCTCGCTCTTCGCCGGCACCGAGGAGAGCCCGGGGGAAACCATCCTCTACCAGGGCCGTACCTACAAGGCCTACCGCGGCATGGGGTCGCTGTCGGCGATGGCCAAGGGGAGCGCCGAGCGCTACTTCCAGGAGGGGAGCGGCAGCCTCTCGAAGCTGGTGCCGGAGGGGATCGAGGGGATGGTGCCGTACAAGGGGACCGTCCACCAGATGCTGCCGCAGCTGACCGGCGGCCTGCGCTCGGGGATGGGGCTCGCCGGCTGTGCCTCGATCGAGGAGTTGCGCACCAAGGCGCGCTTCGTCCGCATCTCCCCGGCGGGCTTGAAAGAGAGCCACGCGCACGACGTCGTGATCACCAAGGAAGCGCCCAATTATTGGGTGGAGCGCTAGAGCTCCCGTGGGTGGAGCGCTGGAGCTCACAGGTATGAGCTTGCCGCTCGAGGTCAGACGATGGTGGTCGTCCGCAGACGTCCCCGGCTGATTGGCCGGGTCGTCTCCCATTATCGGATTCTGGAGCACCTGGGCGGCGGCGGCATGGGTGTCGTCTACAAGGCCGAGGACGCCAAGCTCCACCGCATCGTAGCGCTCAAGTTCCTCGCCGCCGAGCTGACCAAGAACGCCTCCGCCAAGGAGCGCTTCCTCCACGAGGCGCGGGCCGCCTCCGCTCTCGATCATCCCAACATCTGCACCATCTACGAGGTCGACGAGACCCTGGAAGGGCAGCTCTATCTCGCCATGGCCTTCTACGACGGCGAGACCCTGGAGGAGCGGATCTACCGCGGGCCGCTGCCGCCGAAAGAGGCGATCGGCATCGCCGTCCAGGTGGCGCGCGGCTTGGGGCGCGCCCATGAAACGGGGATCATCCACCGGGACATCAAGCCCGCCAACATCATCGTCACCCCGCGCGGCGAGGCGAAGATCGTCGACTTCGGGCTCGCCAAGCTCGCCGGCCAGGTCGGCCTCACCCGCAACGGCTCGTCGATGGGCACCCCGACCTACATGTCCCCCGAGCAGGCGGACGCCAAGCCGGTCGACGGGCGGACCGATATCTGGTCGCTCGGGGTGGTCCTCTACGAGATGGTGACCGGCAAGAAGCCGTTCGTGGGCGAGCACCCGCAGCTCATCATCCAGGCTCTCAAGAACAGCGAGCCCGAGCCGCCGACCCGGGTGGTCCCCGAGATCCCGGCCGCCCTCGAGCGGGTGATCGCCGGCTGCCTGGAAAAGGAGCCCGGCCAGCGCTATTCGAGCTGCCAGGCGGTGATCGCCGCCCTGGCGCCGCTCTTGGAGACCAGCCAGGAGGTCACCCGCGGGCCGGCGGCGGCGCCCCCTCCCTCCCCGCCGCCCCGCCCCTGGCTCTCCCGCCGGCCGCCCCCCCGCGCGCTCGCCGCCCTCGGCGTCCTCTTCGTCCTCTTCCTCTTCCTCGTCGCGGGCGGCGCCTATCTCTGGCGGCAGGGCCGGACGGATGCGGGCGCGGCCGCGCTCGGCGGAGAGAGCCCGGAGGCCCCCGCCCGCAAGCGTATCGTCGTCCTCCCCTTCGAGAACCTCGGCCCCCCGGAGGACGCCTACTTCGCGAGCGGTATCACCGAGGAGATCACCAGCCGCCTGGCGGCGATCCACGGCCTGGCGGTGATCTCCCGCACCAGCGCCCTGCAGTACGAGCGGGCGAGAAAGAGCATCCATGACATCGGCCGCGAGCTGGGAGTCGATTACGTGCTCGAAGGGAGCGTCCGCTGGGAACGCCCGGCGCGCGGCCCGAGCCGGGTCCGCGTCACCCCGCAGCTCATCCGGGTGGCCGACGACACGCATCTCTGGGCCGAGCGCTACGACCGCGCCGGCGGCGAGATCTTCCAGGTCCAGTCGGACATCGCAGAGCAGGTGATCGTGCAGCTGAACGTCAACCTGCTGCAGCCCGAGCGGCAGGCCCTGGACGCCCGGCCGACGGCGAATCTGGAGGCCTACCAGGCCTATCTGCGCGGGCGGGTCCACATGACGGGGTTCGCCCCGGTCTACTCCGAGGAGGCGGGGAGGAAGGCGATCGAGGGCTTCGAGAACGCCGTCGCGCTCGATCCCCGGTTCGCCGCGGCGTGGGCCGCCCTGTCGCTCGCCGAATCCTCGCGGGTCCAGGGCGGCTTCGATCCTTCCGGGCAGGCCCTGGCGCGGGCGAAGACCGCGGTCGACCGGGCCCTGGCGCTCTCGCCCGGCCTCCCCGACGCCCACATCGCCATGGGGTACTACCTCTACTGGGGCTCGCGGGCCTACGAACCGGCCATCCGGGAGCTCACGATCGCCGCCGCCGCGCGCTCGAAGCGGGGTGAGGTGGCCGAGGCCATGGGCTACATCAGGCGGCGTCAGGGGCGCCTGGAGGAGGCCATGGCCGAGCTCGAGAAGGCCCTGGCGCTCGACCCCCGCAACCCGAACCTGGCCCTCACCATGGGCGAGGTCGAAACCCTGCTGCGTCACTACGAGCAGGCGGAGAAGTACATCGACACCGCGATCGCCGTCGATCCGGTCCAGTTCGTCGGCTACTTCCAGAAGTCCTTCAACCGCCTGCTGTGGAAGGGTTCGGTTGCCGAGGCGCGGACGATCTTAGACGCGGCACTGCCGACCGACGACCCGTTCATGGACGTCGCCCAGTTCGGCCTCGACATCTACGGGCGCCAGTACGACCGGGCCCTCGCCCACCTCGAAGCTTTCAAGGTGCCCTGGATCAACGACGCCGACGACGCCTACCCCAAGGCGATGCTCTTGGGCCAGCTCCGCACCTACCGCGGCGAGCCTCAGCTCGCCAGCGCCGCCTTCGAGGAGGCCCGGACGCTCGTCCTACGGGAGCTCGCGGCACATCCTGAGGACGCCCGCCTGCAGAGCGCCCTGGGGATGGCCGACGCCGGTCTCGGCCGGCGGGAGGAGGCGATCCGCGAGGGCCGGCTCGCGGTGCAGCTCTCGCCGATCGAGCGCGACGCCTTGAACAGCATCCAGCGGGTGAACGAGCTCGCCCAGATCTATGCCATGCTGGGAGACGGCAAGAGGGCGGGCGAGCAGGTCGCCCTGCTCCTCTCCCACCCCGCCCTGGTCTCCACCCACCTGATCGATCTCGACCCGATGTTCGACTCGGTGCGCCACGATCCGCAATTCGAGAAGGCCGTCCACCCCGCTCCCTAGACCGCTCCCTGCACGGCAGAACCCCCGTCTCGGTACGGGGCCCGTTTGAGCCGAGGACCGGCGACTGGCCGCGCGGAGCGCCCGAAGGAGCCGGCCGCAGGTTCAAACGGACCCCGTACCCCCGATCGCGCCCCTTTCCTGGAGACTCGGATTGGAGTAGCATCCAGACGAACCGTTCTCATTGGATTGGGTCGTGCCGCGGTGCCTGCGCGGGGTATCTTCGGGTGTACCCGATCTCATTTTGGTCTTCTTGGAGGGCGCCATGCCACGACCAACCCGCCACGGGTTCAGCTACTCCGTCCTGGTCTTTCTTCTCGCCATAGTTCCAGCCGTCTTCGCCGGCGCCGCCGGTGCCCAGGAGGGGCCCCCGCCGCCGCTCCCGGAGGAGATCCCGATCAACGCCGGGACCCTGGCCGACGGCCGCCTGCAGCTGCTGATCGAGCTGCCCGACACCCCGGCAGGAGTGGTCTATGGCAGCGTCCTCCAGGGCGCCCAGGGTGGACGCGACCGTGCCCTGGCGGCCGCCAAGGCCGCCGCACAGTCGCAGCTGCGCACGATCGGCGCCGCTCAGAATCGGCTCACCCCCGCACTCCGCGCCTTGAACGTGACGGAGATCTACCGCGTGGCGCGGGCCTACAACGGCATCGCCATCGCGGTCGAGCCGGCGAAGCTCGCCCTCCTCCGGCGGCTCCCCGGCATCAAGGCGATCCACCCGCTGGTCCCCGAGTACCCGAACACCTCGACGAGCGTCCCCTTCCTCGGCGTCCCGCCGCTGTGGAACAACTCCCTCGGCCTGGGCACCAACCTCACCGGCACCGGGATCAGGATCGGCATCATCGACACCGGCATCGACTACCAGCACGCCAACTTCGGCGGCACCGGCCTGCTCACCGCCTACCAGGCCAACGACACGACGACCAATGCCGACGGCTTCTTCCCCACCGCCAAGGTGGTGGGCGGCACCGACTTCGCGGGCGACGCCTACAACGGCGCCAACACTCCCGTCCCCGACCCCGATCCCATGGACTGCAACGGCCACGGCTCGCACGTCTCCGGGATCGCCGCCGGCCTGGGTGTCGATGCCGCCGGCGCCACCTACACCGGCCCCTACAGCCCGGCCGCTCCCTTCGGCGCGCTGCGCATCGGTCCCGGCGTGGCTCCGGGGGCGAGCCTCTACGCTCTCCGCGTCTTCGGCTGCGGGGGTAGCACCGGCCTCACCATCCAGGCCATCGACTGGGCGATCGACCCCAACGGCGACAATGACTTCTCCGATCACCTGGACGTCATCAACATGTCGCTCGGCTCGAACTATGGCGGCGCCTCCTCGACTACCGCCGTAGCCTCCGAGAACGCCGCCATCGCGGGAGTGATCGTCGTCGCCGCGGCGGGCAACGCCGGTGACACCTTCTACATCGTCAGCGCTCCGGGCTCGGCCAACCGTGCCCTCTCGGTCGCCGCCTCGGCCGACTCCGGCCTGGCGAGCGCGGTCCTGGTCGTCAACTCGCCGGCCGGGATCGCCGGCAACTACGCAGCGCTCGCCGCCGGCTTCATCCCGGCACCGCCCAACCCCGCGGGCCAGACCGCCGCGGTCGTCCAGGCGCTCGACCCCGCCGACGCCTCGGGACCCAGCACGACCGACGGCTGCAGCCCCCTGACCAACGCCGCGGCGGTCGCCGGCAAGATCGCCCTCCTCGACCGCGGCACCTGCGGCTTCCTCGTCAAGGTCCAGAACGCCCAGGCCGCTGGCGCCATCGGCGCCATCGTCGTCAACAACGCGGTCGGCGACCCCAACCTGACCGTGATGGGCGGCACCGCCCCGCCGGGCCCGGCGGTGACCATCCCGTCGGTCTTCATCTCCCTCGCCGACGGCAATACCATCAAGGCTCAGCTCGGCACCGGGGTCAACGCCACACTGGCGGCGGCGACCCAGGCCGACACCATCGGCAGCTTCTCCTCCCGCGGCTCACGCCTCGGCGCCCCCTTCCACCTGAAGCCGGACGTCAGCGCTCCGGGCGTCTCCATCACCTCGACCCAGAGCGGCAAGGTTTGCATGGCGGGCGGCGGCTGCATCGTCTCCGATCCCAGCGGCTTCATCCCCGGCAGCCAGGCGCTGACCATCTCCGGCACCTCGATGGCCACCCCGCACATGGCGGGCGTCATGGCCCTCCTCCGCCAGCTCCATCCCGACTGGACGGTCGAGGAGCTCAAGGCCGCATCCATGAACGATGCCCTCCACGACGTGACGATCGGCGCCAACGGCTCGGGGCTCAAGTACCCCCCCGGGCGGATCGGCGCCGGCCGGGTCGACCCGCAAGGCTCAGCGCTCGCGAGCGTCGTCGCCTTCGACTCCGACCAATCGGGGGTGGTCTCCGTCACCTTCGACGCTCCGGTGGTGGGGGTCGTCAGCCAGGTCAAGCACGTGCGGGTGGTGAACCACGGCGCCACGGCGGCGACCTATGACCTCGGGATCGACCTGCGCAACGACGCGCCGGGCATCGCCTTCTCTCTGCCCGGCGGCAGCACCGTGACCGTGCCGGCGGGCCAGACCGCCGAGTTCGACGTCCGGATGGACGGCAACGCCAACCAGATGCGGCACGTGCGCGACGTCACCGTCGCAGCGACTCAGGCCGCGCCCGGTTCGCTCGCCGGCCTCGGCAACCTCGTCCGCCACTGGGACACCGAGGAGGAGGGCTACATCACCCTCTCCCAGAGCGGCAACGTCAAGCTCAAGGTCCCGGTCTACATGGCGGCCCGTCCGGCCTCGGCGATGTCGGCCGGCAGCACCATCGCGACCGGCGGCGCCAATACCGGCGCCACGACGATCGCCCTCTCCGGCACCGACGTCTGCACCGGCACCCTGGGCGCCGGGCCGGTCTGTACCGCCACCACCGCCGCACCGACCTTCGACGAGGTCTCTCTCGTCTCCCCCTTCGAGCTCCAGGCCGTCTCGGCGCTCGACCCGGTCAACGCACCGCCTGCAGCCGACCTCCAGTACGCCGGCGTCGCCTATGACCCGGTCAACAACCTCATCCTCTTCGGCGTCTCGACCTGGGGCAGCTGGTCGACTCCCACCGAGGTGGCGTTCAACATCTACATCGACAGCAACTCCGACGGCACCTACGACCGCATCCTCTTCAACAGCAACCCAGGCACTGAGGCCTCGGCGCTCTTCGGCAACACCGCCAACGGCCAGGACAGCTTCGTCAACACCATCTTCAACCTGGCGACCAGCGGGGTGAGCATCGGCGGCGCCGGTCTCTACGTCAACCGCCTGAACGCGTCCGTCATCGACTCGGCCCTGTTCAACAACAGCGTCATGATCCTGGCGGCGACGCCGGCCCAGCTCGGCCTACCTGCCGGCACGACCAACTTCAAGTGGAAGATCCAGACCTGCCCCGGCTTCGCGCCGCTCTGCGGGCCGCTCAACGGCTTCTTCTACGACGAGGCGGCCGGTCCGTTCAGCTGGAACTACGCCGCCGCCTCTCAGGGGCTCAACTTCGCAGGCAAGCACCTGGCCCAGGACCTGAACGGGGCCTCTCTCCCGGTCACCTGGAACCTGACCAACTTAACCGCCAACGGCTCGCAGGGCGCCCTCCTCCTCCACCATCACAACGCCGCGGGCAGCCGCGCCGAGGTCGTGGTGGTCGAAGGGACGCAGTCGGCCGACCTCGCCATCGCCAAGTCGATGGCCCCGCCCAACCCGACCATCGGCCAGAACGTCGTCTTCACCATAACGGTCACCAACGCCGGCCCCGGCGCGGCCACCGGTGTGGTCGTCAGCGACGCCCTTCCCGGCGGCATCACCTACGTCTCCGACGACGGCGGCGGCGCCTACAACTCGGCGACCGGCCTGTGGACCGTAGGCTCGGTGGCGGTCGCCGGCAGCGCCACCCTCCATATCACCGCTACCATCCAGACGACCGACCCGGTCGACAACGTCGCCCAGATCGTCGCCTCCTCGCCGCTCGACACCAATCCGGCGAACAACCAGTCGACAGTGTAGCGTCCTCGCGCCGCGCGCCGCCGACTTGAGCCTCACCGAGAGCGTCAGCAGCCCGACCGTCCTCGTCGGGAACCCGATCACCTATACGCTCAAGGTCACCAACATCGGCGACGACCCGGCCTACAGCGTCAACGTCTCTGAGGCGTTCCCCGCCTACCCGCTGCTCAACCCGACGAGCTTCACCGCGTCTCAGGGGGTCTACAACCCGGCGACCGGCGTGTGGGACCTGGCGAGCCTCGGCAAGGGGGCTTCCGCCACCCTGGCGATCACCTTGAACGCACCCAACATCGCCGGGCCGCTGACCGACCAGGGGACCGCCGGGGCGACCACCAGCGATCCGAACAACGCCAACAACACCGCGAGCGCCACCGCCATCGTGCTGTCGCCCGCCGTCGTCACCGGTACCAAGACGGTCGCCGGCACCTTCACCGAGGGCGGCACGGTGACCTACACCGTGGTGCTCAACAACAGCGGCACCAACACCCAGCAGGACAACCCCGGCAACGAATTCACCGACGTCCTGCCGGCCGCCCAGCTCACCCTCGTCTCGGCGACGGCCACCTCGGGCACCGCGACGGCCACGGTGGGGACCAACACCGTGACCTGGAACGGCTCGATCGCCGCCGCCTCTTCGGTGACCATCACCATCACGGCGACGATCAAGGCCGGGACCTTCGGCCAGACGATCAGCAACCAGGGCACGATCGCCTACGACGCCGACGGCAACGGCACGAACGAGGCGAGCAACCTGACCGACGACCCCGCCAAGGGGGGCGCGGCCGACACTACGTCCTTCCTCGTCCTCTCCCCCGCCAGCGTCTCCGGCACCAAGACCGTCTCCGGCAACTTCGCCGAGGGCGGTAACGTCACCTACACGGTGGTGCTCCACAACACCGGCACCTTCACTCAGCAGGACAACCCCGGCGACGAATTCGTCGACGTGCTGCCGGCGGGGCTCCTCCTGACCGGCGCCACGGCCACCTCCGGCACGGCGACCACCGATGCCGCCAACACCGTCCACTGGAACGGCGCGATCGCGGCCGGCTCTTCGGTGACGATCACCATCACCGCCACCGTCAAAACCGGCACGGCCGGCACCGCGATCAGCAACCAGGGGACCATCCACTTCGACGCCGACGGCAACCAGACCAACGAGTCGACGGTACAGACCGACGACCCGGCGGTCGGCGGCGCCTCCGATCCCACCCTCTTCCGGGTGGCGACCGTCGCCGAGATCCCGACCCTTTCGGGTCTCGGTTTAGCGGCGCTCGCTCTGCTGCTCATGGCCGGCGCCTTCATCGCCCTCCGCAAGAAGAGCCTCGCGTAGCCCTTCTTCCGGCGCTTGAGTAAAAGAGGCCCCGCCCACCCGGGCGGGGCCTTTTCGTCTTCAGACTTCCTGTTTCTCGGCTACACTATCGGCCCATGAAAAACCCGCTCGCCGTCTTCGCGCTCTTAGCGCTTTTCGCAGGAGGGGCCTACGCCGTGGAAGGGAAGTGGACCCCGGAGCAGATGCTCGAGCACGATCCGAAATGGTTACAGGAGCTGGGGCTCGAGCTGCCGCCCCAGGAACTGTGGAGCAAAGACGGCGCGGGCCTCCTCGAGGCGGCGGTCCGGCTCGACGGCTGCTCGGCGGGGATCATCTCGCCAGAGGGATTGGTGATCACCAACCACCATTGCGCCTTCTCGATCCTGCAGCAGCACTCGACCCCGGAGCGCGACCTCATCACCCACGGCTTCCTCGCCGCCTCCCGGGCCGAGGAGCTGCCGGGAGAGGGGGCGCGGCTCACCGTCCCCCACAAGAAGACCGACGTTACCGCCGAGGTCGAGGCCGCCGTGCCCGCCGGGGCGGACGACCTGGCGCGCTTCACCGCCATCGAGCGCAAGCAGAAACAGCTGGTGGCCGCCTGCGAAGCCCAGCCGCACCGGCGCTGCGAGCTGGCGGCCGAGGACGGCGGGGTGCGCTATCTCCTGATCGAGAACCTGGAGTACCCCGACCTCCGGCTGGTCTATGCGCCGCCGCGCGCGGTCGGCGAGTACGGCGGCGAGGTCGACAACTGGAGCTGGCCCCGCCACACCGGTGACTTCGCCCTCCTCCGCGTCTACGCCGGCCCGGACGGCCTCCCCGCTCCCCGCTCGGCCGCCAACGTCCCCTACCGTCCACGGCACTACTTCCCGGTGGCCAAGAAGGGAATCGAGCCCGGCAGCTTCGTCATGCTCGCCGGCTACCCCGGGATCACCTTCCGGTCGCTCACCGCAGCCGAGATGCGCGAGCGCGCCGAGCTCTCCTTCCCGCGCCAGGCCGCGCTCTACCGCGCCTGGATCGACCTGATGGAGGCGGCCGCGGCAAGAGACGAGGTGGCGCGCATCGCCCTCGCCGACCGCACCAAGAGCCTCGCCAACCGTGAGAAGAACAGCCGCGGCCAGGTGGCGGGGATCGCCCGCGGCCGGCTGCTGGCGAAAAAGGAGGAGGCCGAGCGCGAGGTCCTGGCCTGGGCGCAAGCGCACCCGGATCAGCAGGCGGCCGTGGCGGCCTACGGCGAGCTCGGCGACCTCGTGCGGCAGCGGCAGGCGACCTGGGAGCGCGACTTCCTGCTCGACCAGGCGCGGTCCGGCCCCAAGCCGCTGGACCTCGCCCTCACCCTCGTCCGCTGGGCCGGCGAGCGCGCCAAGCCCGACGCCCTCCGCGAGCCCGAGTACCAGGAGAGGAACCGCGAGCGCCTGGCCGACCGGGTCCGGATCGACCAGAAGCGCATGCACCTGCCGACCGAGGAGGCGCTCCTGACCGATTTCCTCGCCCGCTTCGCCGCCCTGCCGCGGGAGACCGCCGTCCCGGCGGTGAGCACTCTTCTGGGCAGCGCCCGGGATCGGGCGGCGATCGCCAGTCAGGCATCAAGGCTCCTCGCCACCACCCGGGTCACCGATCTGCCTGAGCGGACGAAGATGTTCGGCGAGTCGGAGGCGGAGCTCCACGCCCGCAAGGACCCGCTCCTCGACTTCGCCTTCGCCCTCGACCGCGAGCTCCTGGCCAGGAAGGAGGTGGCCGACCGCAATCGAGGGGCAATCTCGCGACTGCGGCCGGTCTGGCGACGGGCGGTCATCGCTCACGCCGGCAAGCCCGTGGCCCCGGACGCCAACGGCACCCTGCGGGTGAGCTTCGCCCATATCGAGGGCTACATGCCCCAAGCGACGGGGTGCGGATGGAGCCGCAGACGACGGTCGCCGGGATGGCCGAAAAGCACACCGGCCAGGAGCCGTTCAACGCTCCCGCCGAGCTGCTCAAGGCAGCCCCGAAGGCGCCCGCCAGCCGCTGGGCCGACCCAGGCCTCCATGACGTGCCGGTCGACTTCCTTGCCGACGCCGACACCACCGGCGGCAACTCGGGAAGCCCGGTCTCTGAATGGCCGGGGCGAGCTCGTGGGGGTGAACTTCGACCGGGTCTGGGAGAACGTCGCCAACGACTTCGGCTACGACCCGCAGGTGGCGCGCAACGTCAGCGTCGACACCCGCTATCTCTTCTGGATCCTGGACAGCCTGAACGGCGAGGCGGCGCGGGGAGTTCTCAAGGAGATGGGTGTCGACCGTCCCTGAGGGCACCTGACGCGAGCGCGGCGTAAGGTCGACCGCCCGCCAGGATGACAGGTCGGGTAGGGAGCGTTCCGTTCCCATAGGCGCCCTCCCCCGCGTGCAGGGTCTCCATTGTCTGCGACCCGACGAGACCGAGGAAGGGCGCCCTCGCCGGAACGCCCTTCCTCTTGCGAATCTAGGCTGGCTGGCGCCGAGCCCGAATCCGCCCGACCTGCTCCTCGGCGCCCGGTCCCGCGGCTTCGAGCAGAGTCGCGAGCGCCCAGGGCGACCGCACGATTGCCTCCAGCAGGTGGAGCCCCTCGGCCCAGCGCGGCTCGTACCGGTCGAGCCACCCGGCGACCTGGGGTCCCTGCTCCCCGTACACGGCCACCAGCGGGAAGCCCTCGGAAGCCGGCTCTTCCTCTATATAGAAGAGCGGCTCGCGGTCGATCGCCGGCAGGAGCACGGAGAGGAGCTGCGCGGTTTCGAGATGCCACAGCACCCCGACCGGCGGATCGCCGACGGCGAGATCCTCCCAGATCCGGAGGATGGCGACCGCGCCCGGCCGGCCCGGAACCGGCTCGATCTTCCAGGGACCGGCGAGATCCGCCTCGGCGGCGGTCAGGCTGTCGTCGCGTTCGCGGAGACGGGCCAGGTAGGTGGGGGAGAAGGCGTTATCGAGGGGAGAGACCTGCGGTCCTGCTACCATGTCCGGAGCTTTGCATGAGCTTTTACCTCGTGCAGAGTCAGGGGCCGGTCTGAGCGCGCAACTCGGGCCGGTCCCGCTTATTTGGGCGGGAGGACGTTCCTCCCGATGTAGAGACCGTAGCAGAAGTAGGGCGGTAGGGCAAGGGGGAATTCGCGAATTCTTCTTGCCGCGATGGACCGCTCCCCCGTTTCCTCCCGCCCACCGTTCCTGTCGCTATGCACGCCTTCGGGAGGCACAGTTGGGAGGCTTATACGTCCGCGCTCATGTCGTTGACGCGACTCGTGCCCGGAGTTAAGATTTCCTCTAAATGTTGTGAGTAGGTAGCTTATGCTTCGCTTTCTGGAGCAGGGTTGGCTGCCTTAGCGACAAGGGGGCTGTCGGATAACCCGGGAAGTACGTCGGATAATAGGGTGAGGTAGAGGTTGGCCCTCTGGACCGTGCCCGCCGGTGAGCTACGGTGCCATGTAAGAACTCATGAGTGCCGAGGCAAGGAGTTAGGAATCAATGGACATCCTCAAGGTGGCGAAAGACCTACCTGATCGAATTTCAGAGCAGCGGCGCTTTCTGGAAGATGCAGAAAAGCGACTCAGCGGGTCGGCAGGCGCAGAGAAGTTCATCCAGGAGGCGCGGATTCTAACCTCCGCTTTGATTCTCGCACTCAACGAGTCAGGTGACCAGGCGAAGCGGGGAATTGCCAGGCTAGATCAAGAACTTGCCGCTGCTCAGCAGGTATATGAAAAGGGAATGACTTCCCTCCAGGCCCTTGCGGAACGGCTGCCGGGTCTACAGCCTGAGTGGGCGGCCTCTTCTCTCGCTGCACTTCGCTCTTCTCAAGGAACAATCAATGCCGCTTACGAATTGGCGCTGAAGCGAGATGAGTTTGATCGTGAGTTCTTTCTGTCATTCAATGAACGTTGGTTCGAAGCCGTATACCGGGCGTTTGGCTTTTTCGCTTCCGAACGTCAGCGCGAGCAACTCCAGACTCTGCTCAATGTTCTTGTCGGTATGATTCCTGGCGTCGGCACGGCTCGCGACTTGGTAGATCTGTTGCGAGCGCTCCGACCGGCTGCAGTAGAACCGACTGACTTCAAGGGAGTCGAGCAGTTTGAAAGATACTCCAACTGCTGCTACCTCCTGCTCTTGTTATTCGAGAACTTGGCCGACATCGCAGATGGACCGACGCCGACTGAAGATTTGAGACCCTTGGCTAAGCAAATGGATGACTACCAACTCATCCTTCGGGCAAGGGTTGACAAGAGAATTCAGCGCACCTTCGAGCCTGTCGAGAAGTCCTGATCGCTTCGTAAGGCAATGCGGAAAACGCTATGCATTGCCCCGGTCCTGGCTTTCTGATGAACAGTCTCCCATTTAAAGGCGTGCGGGGACTGACCTGACCGAGGTAAAAGCTGGAGCAGCCGCCGAACAGGAAAGGCTGTATGCGTGGCCAACCCAGCGCTCCAGCGGACGCCCAGCGCATTTTAAAGTATAATGGTTTGAGAGCCAGAGCCGCTTCGAGGAGCTTTGTGAGTCTGCGGCGCGGCACTCGCTGAGTTCCAAGAACGTTAAGCGACGATCGGAACGTCTTCCTTGTATGTCGGACCTAGAGACCTTCATTGGCTACTTTCGGCGCGAGCTTGATGTCATTCGGGGCCTCGGACTCCCGGAGACATCGCGCCAAGCCGACCTCGACCTCGCACTTCACCGGAAGGTGCTCAGCCTTGCCTTGCTTGAAAGCCTCGCGGCCAGACGGTTCAGAACGCAAGGAAACCGCGAGCGCTTTCACTCCCTCATCTGCGATCATGCTTCTTGGCGAGAATCCGGCTGGGTCAGCGTGCCCATTCTCTTTGCCCGGCTCGCTGCCCGGGACACTGCGTTGCGCAAGGACCTCGCGACGCGGCTCGCGAGCCACTCCACAGAGGCTGGCAACTCCGTGCCCTTGTCTGCCTTCGACGGTCCACCTGACGCATTCCTTCGGCTTGCTGCTGATGAAGAGGAGCGTAACCAGATCAACCGATCGACGCATCTCAACCTGCTTTGGGCGTTCCGGAACTTCGTAGTCCATGAGTTCCGGGAGCCAGGCTACTCGATGGAGGTCTTTGGCGAAGGCTCCACCGAACCCTGCTATCATGGCTATCTCGGCGACTCGGCGTGGCACCTCCTGTATCCGGTGGGCTTCTTTCTCGCCACCGCAGCTGCCGTCATCGAAAGCCTGCGGTCGCACTACGAGCGAAGCGGCCTGAACCCTTACTCAGAGGTCTACGACTCCTCGCTATGGCAACAGTCGTAGGGTTGTCGCCTAACTAACACTGGCCTCAAGCGGCCGCCTGCCGGCACCGCTTTAGGCCCTGGAGCGTTGCGCGGCAAAAGAACTATGGGCAGGCGAAAGAGAATCGAGATCCTACTCAGGTACGCGGAGGAGGTCCAGTTTGAGGAAGTGCGCCAGGACTACGAGACTGCCGTTCAGACGCGATCGGTACCAGAGTTCCTCCCGATCCGAATCAAGAACCTCTGTGAGAATCTGCGATCCGCCCTCGACTATATCGCCCAAGACTTGTGGGACGTTTACGGAAATAAGGGAGCGGCTCGTCCGAATGTCTACTTCCCTATTAGGAGAAGCCTGGGCGAATACGTGAAATACATGAACAACGTATTCCCCGATCTAAAGCCTAAGAACCTTGGGTTATGGAAATTCCTTGAACGCATGCAACCCATACCAGGTTCCAGTGAGCGGTGGTTGGGTGACTTCAACAAGCTCAACAACCGGAACAAGCATTTTGACTTGGTCTTACATACATCAAGATCGGCGCCCGTTGGGCACCCGAACGCCGACAAACTCGGCGCCGTTGTACACCTTGATGAGCAGACCAACGAGTGGACTGAGTTTCGCTTCATTGAACCCGACGTAAACGCCCTTATGCTGATTCATTCAGCTGTCGTTGGCGTGGAGTATATCGAACTTGAGGTGTCCGGGTTGTTGTAGTGGTAATAGTCCACACAACCCCGGCCTCAACCGGACGGCACCCATACGCGGCGCCGCACGGTTGGTCCAAAGGCGTTGGACGCCCTGAGACGGTCGGCATGTTCAAGCTCTTCGCGGAGCTCATCGCCTTCCATCTCGACGCCCAGGAGAGCCTGCGGGCGAGCGACGCCGAGCGACGCGAGGAGAGGCGGACGGTGGGTGCCATGCGTTTCTTGAGTTTCTTGAGAGCAAAGGTGGGGTTGTGCATAGCCGCAGGGCAAATTTGGAGCTCCTGTGACTGCACGAGAGTTACTTCTCGGAGTTTTGGCTGGGGGTGCTCTACGAATCTGCCGCCGATCCCGACACGATCCCGACACTCTTTAACGAGATCTCTCTTACCCGGCGCTGACAGGCTCAGATCTCTCACCCAGGCTTCGACCGATCCTTCGAGCGAGTCCCGACTTCAGGGCGAGGCGGTCACGAAAGGCAGCCCAGGTGGAAAACACCCCACGGGTAAAGGAGCGGTCAGGTCGCCTGCTTTCAGGCTCTCCGCGACTTCCCGGAAGGCGACGAGGAATCGAGAATAGGCTTCTTGGAAGAGCTTGCGGGCGCTCTTGGTGAAAGCGTGGAAGAAGGGGGCCGGGGACTGGAACCGCGGGGTGCCAGGTGAACGGCGCGGGCGGGCGGGCAGTGCAAGCCTCTCTGCTGCATTGACCAGCTGCAGATGGCTATCTTCGTCTCGGAATGAGGCCTGATTTCTCTCTCGCCGAGAGGGTTTCACCTCTTGGGTGCCGGCCGCCGCGTCACAGCTCTGGAGCGGTGCCGCGGCTGGTGTGCCAAAACGCGACGACTTCGACGATTTCGGGAGAGACCGCCCGGTAGTAGAGGAAGTAATGCACTCGCCCGAGATGAAGGCGTCGCAGCCCTTCGACTCGCGGATCGTGGGCGGGAGCCCCTGCGTAGGGATCGGTGGAGATCAGGTCGAATCCGCGCTCGACCTCGCGACCTAGGAGGTCCGGGACCGCAGGTCGGTTGGTGTGCCACCACTTCGCTGCCTTGCGGATCTGGCGAGCGGCGTTCGCGGACACGCGGAGAGCGTGCCTCAATGCTATCGAAGCTCGTCGAGAAGCTGCTGCCCGTCCACCCAGTCGCCGCGAGCGATCTGGTCCATCGATTCCCGGATGAAAGCCACCTCGTCCTCGGAGAGGTCGAAACCCTCTTCGGCCTCGGGGATGAGCACGGTGACCGTGGAACCCTCTTCGAGGAGGCCCTCTGGGAGATCGAGTTGACCTCGGACGACCTTTGCCGTCAGCATCTTCATAGAGGCATCATACCCCGGGGCCGGGGACTTCTTGGAACGCTTCGGGCGGTCGTGGGGGTGCTGGTCCTGAATCGCGGTCGGGCCGAGCACCGGAGCTCCCGTCGCCGCGCGGACTGCTGCAGCTCGGGCCTCGATCTGTTCGACCCCCGAGAGTGCCAGCCTCTTGCCCTGGACTCCGGTTACGCCCCTCCGGCCTGGCGCCAAGGGACTCGGTTTGCCGACCCCGTATCTCAGACTCTGCGCCCCCGTACTCTGAGCCTGCGCTCCCGTGTCTCTGGCCTGGAGACCCGTGTTCTCTGTGTCTGAGCGCCCCGTGTCTCGGACGCTGCGCCCCCGTGTCTCTGAGTCTGAGCCCCCGTGTCTCGGACTCTGCGCCCCCGTGTCTCTGGCTTGGAGATCCGTATCTCGGACCTTGCGCCCCCGTATCTCCGAGTCGGAGTCCCCGTATCTCGGGTCTGGAGACCCGTATCTCTGACTTTGAGACGTCTCGCTCACGCTTGGAGAGCCGTATCTCGGATCTGGATCTACCTGCACATGGCTTGGAGCGCCGTGGTTGAAGAGGGGCGATTACTGCTCCTCGAGAGCCTGAACGGCGAAGCGGCGCGGGGGCTCCTTAAGGAGAGGGGATCGATCGTCCCTGAAATTTAGCGCGTGGTGAGCACGGCGGAGCCTGGCGCCAGATCCACCGTCCGCCAGGGCAGAAGATCCGGAGGGGAGTGCTCGGCGGCGGCGCGAGCCCCTACCAGCAGGCGTTCCGGCCCGCCGAGGAGCGCCCACGGGAAGGTTCAACACCAGGTGGTCGGCCCGGCGCTCGACGGTGACCGGATGACCGGGCAGGACTCGTCCCTGGTCGAGCACCGTGCAGCCGCCGATCTCACCGGAACGGCCGGCGTTCCAACGGAGCTCCAGCTTGGGCATCGCGGCGAAAGAGCGGTCGGCCCGGTACCCGAAGACGAAGAGAGATTTGCCGGCACCCTTCGGCCGGCCGCCCTGGAGCGCCAGCGCGATCTCCACCCGTTCGCCGTTGCGGCGTATCTCGGGCTCCTTCGCCGGAAGCTTCTCCGTAATCTCGGAAGCGCGTACGAAGGGCAGCAGGTGCCGTGCGCCGGATCGCCATTGGCTGCGATGGGCAGCGAGGGCCTGGAGCTTCTGCGCCACCTCTCTCGGGGTCAAGCCCCAGCTCTGCCAGGTCTCCTCCCTGGCGAGCGCCTTGGGAGGGGTCGCCGGCTCGCCGGGATGGTAGCCGCTCTCCGGCCAGCCCGGGAAGTGAACGAGGTAAGGGTGGAGCTCCGCATCGACTTTCCCGGCCAGGTCCCAGAGAGCGATCTGGGTGAACAGGTAGAGGGCGGCGTGGTCCGGATGACGATCGGCCGGGTGCGAGACGAACACCTGAGTGGGGCGCAGGCGGGTGAGGAGCTCCGTCAGATCGGCCAGCACCTCCTCCCCTTTGTAGGGCGCACCGGGACGGAACGCCGTCGGGTAGGGGACCGCCCGCGCCCGGGTGAGCCGCCCGTGACCCGCTGGGCTCTTGCCCCAATGGGATGTCCAGAGGTCGAGAGTACCGCCGTCCGGATAGCCGAGAAAAGTGAGATCGGCGGCGGGAACCCCCAGGATCCGGTCGGCGGCGAGGGCCTCCTGCCGCCGCACTTCCCCCATCGCCCGCACGGCGGACGGCGCCACCACCAGGTGCAGGCGGTAGGTCAGGAACGACCCTTCGTTCAAGTCGCCGTAGGTGAGGAAGACGACGGCGACCGGGATGCCGCGAGCGACCGCCTGCTGCACCACGCCGCCGCAGCCCAGAACCTCGTCGTCCGGGTGGGGAGCGAGGATCAGGATGCGGTCGTTCGGCGTCAGCTCCTGCTCGGCAGGCAACGTAGATGGCAGAGGAGGAGGCGCGGGACGCGGCCATCGCCGGCATGCCTCCCCCACTCGCGAAAAGTAGGCAGAGAGCGGCGACGAGCCGGGCGGACAGGCGCCGCGCGCTTCCTTGCTTCATGAACAGCCGGGCACCTTCTCTACCGGGGCAGATCGTTCCAGTTGAGGATCACGTTGTAGACGAATCGGAAGTCGGCATGGTTGAGGTAGCGGTGCAGGGGATTGAAGGCGAAGAGGATCACCCGCCCCTTCCCCACCGGCAGGTCGAGGATCGCCGGCTTGCCGTCGACCGCGTCCTTACCTTTTACGAACCCCGAGAGGAGGAGGTCTCGCTTCTCTTTCGTCGGGGTGGGCAGCGGCTCGGAGGGCCTGGCGGCAGGAGCCGCCGGTTTGGGCTGCGCGTCGGCATCCTCGACCTCGAAGTCTCCGGACGCCTTCGCGGCAGCCGCGCTCCCCTTCTCCCCCTTCTCCTCCTCCCGCGCCGGCACCTCCTTGGTGCCGAACTGGAGCACGGCGAAGCCGCGGTCCTCGTCGCGCACGTCCCAGATGGGGCCGTTGCCACGGAAGATGGCGGGAAACTCCCCGTAGCCGTAGACGATCGGATGGAGCGGTTTCAAGACCTTGGCCTGGAGCTCCGAGCCGGGGGTGTTGAAAGTCCCGCTCGCCCGCGTCACCCGGCGGAGCAGGCCGCCGTCCACGGCGAGGGTGCCGGCGTTGCCCAGGGTGACGAGAACGCCGCCGCCCTCGACGAACTCCTGGAGGTGCTGCAGCCCAAGGAAGCCCATCCCGCCGGTGATGTCCGGCGAGGCGTCCGGAATACCTTGGCTGGGGAACTCCGGGGTTTTGGTGTAGGGCAGCGGCCCGAAACGCGGGTCGATGCCTTGCACCAGACCGGCGAAGTCGCCGTTGGCGTTGGGAAAGAGGATGACGTCGAAGCGCTCGGCGAGGCCGCCGCGGCGGAGGTCCTCGGGGGCGATCAGGGTGTAGGGGACCTTCTCCTGGTCGAGGGTGTAGCGGACCCAGCCGGCGTCCTGGGTGTCGGTCCAGGTGTGGAGGACGGCGAGGCGCGGCAGGTCGACCAGGTGGCGATGGACCTCGGGGAGCGCCCCCGCCGGCGCCGCGGTGAAGTCGAGCCCGGTCGCCGCCGCCACCTCCTCGACCGCCGAGCGTGGCGCCTGGACGATCCAGCTCCCGGCCGGATAGGTCACGCCTCTCACCTCGAACGGCGCCTCGGCGGCGTCGACCTGGTGACTCCCCAGGAGGAGCCGGGCGCGGAGGAAGGCGTTCTGGCCGGTGTCGCGCAGGAGGAAGGCGTCCCCGGCCCCCTCGACCCGGCCGCGCGGCGTCACATCCTCCCCCACGGCTTCCATGGCGGCGTCGGCGGGATTGAAAATCTTCTTGTCGTCGATCCTGCTCCCCTCGACGCCGTAGAGAAGCGGCCAGGTCCAACCCACGTCGTCGTAGGGGGTGTTGGGCTCGTCCTCGGGAAACTTCTGCACTTCGAGGAGGGTCTTGGCAGCGCTCCCGTACGGCTGATCCGTCCGCACCACGTAGCTCCCCGCCGGATAGCTCTTGCCGCCAAAATGGGCCGGCTGGGTGAGGCGCTGGACCTCGACATGCTGGGCGCGCAGCTGGTTCACCAGGTAGGCGAGGCGTCCGGCATCCCGCTGCTCGGCCGGAAAGATCCAGGCGTAGGGGGCCTCGGTGCGCCCCTTGGTCAGCGAGCGATCCCCCTTGACCCAGAAGTCGAAGAGCAGCTCCTGGCGATGGAGGGCGGCATAGGAGAGGCTCGAGAGGACGCCCGCCTCCATGTAGTTGGTGTTGTTGCGCAGCGACCAGCGGAGCTTCTTCTTCGGTGGCCACGGGCGATACCACTGGACCTCGGTGACCGGGTGTCCGGCGAAGCGGGCCTTGTCGAGCTTGCGCTCGTAGGTGCCGGCCGAGGCGTTGCCGAAGGTCTCGTAGAAGCGGCCGGTCGAGTTGTGGAGGTTGGCGACCGACAGCATGTAGCCGGGCCACCAGCCGTCGAAGAAGCCCCAGACCCAGACCCCGGGCAGCCCCTGGGCCGCGAGCGCCCCGGCGTCGTGGTGGGCGAGCTCGGTCCACTCGTTGATCGCCACCGGGTCGATGGCGCTGTTGTAGGGGCCGTACCCGGTCATGACATAGAGGAGCGGGATCGACTCGTGGAGGTCGTGCATCACCTGCGGGTGATAGGTCCAGAAGGCGTCGTCGACGGCGCGCGACAGGGCGAGGGCGCGCTGCATGCCGTCGCGGTTGTTGTCGTGGAGAGCGTAGTGGCCCCAGTAGGGGGGCGAGAGGAATTCGGACAGCTCCTCGTAGGGGAGGTCCTTGCCGCGCACGTTCCGGTAGTACCAGTCGACCACGCGGTCGCGGCCGTCGACCTCGACCACCGGGGTGATGAGGACGACGGCGTTCTCGCGGATCGCCTGGATCTCCGGCTTCTCCGAGACCGCCAACCGGTAGGCGAGCTCCATCAGCATCTCGGGGCTGCCGGTCTCGGTCGAGTGGATGCCGCCGGTCAGGTAGTAGAAGACCTTACCCTCCGAGGCGAGCCCGCGGGCCGCTTCGCGCGAGGTCCGCCGGGGATCGGCCAGGCGGGAGGTGATCGACTTGTAGCGATCGAGATCCTTCAGGTTGGCGGCGTCGGAGACCTGGACGAGGAGGATCTCCCGCCCCTCCTCGCTGGTGCCGATCGTCTCCACCCGCACCCGGTCGGTCGCCTGGGCGAGGCGGCGGTAGTAATCGTAGATCTGCGCCGTCCGCGACAGCTCGTCCGGCGCTCCCACCAGATGCCCCAGCACCTTGCCCGGCGAGGGGACGGTGGCGGAGTCGGGGACGTAGGCGACCGACTCGGCGAGGTACTCGGGAGCCGTCGTGTACTCGCGGATCTTCTCGACGCTCCCCGGCTCCGGCCGGTCGGGGGAGAAGGCGTTGGCGGCCGTGCCGGGAGCTTCTGCGGCGGGAGCCCCGGCCGGGGCCGGTTGTGCCAGGGCCGGCGCGGCCAGGGCCAGCATCGCCAGCATTGTCCAGGCCAGGGAACGGAACAGCCACCCTCTCATCGAAACCTCCCGTCGGCGTTCAGGTAGGACCTCAAGCGATCGGAGCGAATCCTAACGCACCTTGACCACCACCAGCGTGATGTCGTCGGCCTGCTCGACATCGCCCTTGAAGTTCGAGAGGTCCTCCAGAACGGCGTCGCGGATGGCGCGGGCGCTCGGCTCGGCCACCCCGGCCACGGCGCGGGTGACCGTGCGCCTCAGGCGCTCGTCGCCGAACTCCTTGCCGAGGTGGCTCCGCGCCTCGAGCAGACCGTCGCTGTAGAGGACGAGGATGTCGCCGGTCTCGACCGGGACGACCTCCTCCTCGTAACGGGGTTCAAGCCAGGTGCCGAGCGGCAGCGCCCCCTTCCCCACCTCGACGAGCGTCCGCTGCCGGGCCGACCAGAGGAGGAGCGGCGGGTGGCCGGCGCTCGCCAGCGAAAGGGTGCCGCGGCCGCCGTCCAGGACGGCCACCAGGAGGGTGACGAAGGTGCGCCGGTCGGTCGTCCGCCGGACCATGCGGTGGAGCCGGCCGAGCACCTCGACGGGATGGTCGAGCTCGTCTTCCAGGAGGTAGAGGCAGCTCCGCACTCCGGAGAGCAGGAGACCGCTCGCCAGGCCGTGGCCGGAGACGTCGCCGACGACGAGGGCGAGGCGCTCCGGCCCGAGTTGGAAGTAGTCGTAGTAGTCCCCTCCCACCTCGGTGGCGGGCAACGACGCCCCGGCGAAATCGATCCAGGCGACCTCGGGGGCGGCCTGGGGCAGCATGGCGAGCTGGATCTTCCGGGCATACTCGATCTCCTCGCGCATGCGGAGCCGCTCGCGGCTCCGCCCGGCCTGCCGCCGCCACTCGACGAGAAAGATCCGCCGCCGCTGGGCGGTGATCCCCACCGCCACCGTCAGCGCCAGGACGATGACGACCGAGGCACCGGTCAGGGTCCCCCCCAGGTTCATCGCCTCGGGTCTGCCGCTCCCCCGGTAGAGGAGGAGGAGGGCCGTGGCCCAGAAGGTGCCGAAGAGCAGGAAATACTCGGAAATCCGGAACCGGAAGAGGAGGAGAACGATGGGGAAGACGAAGCCCGCATAGACGACGCCGGACCCGTTGCCGCTCAGGGGGATGACGAGGAAGACCAGCTCGAGGAGAATTGTGAGGACGTTGACCCGGCGGAAGTGGCGCTCGAAGAAGTCGTTGTCGCGGAGAGCGAAAAAGGCGAAGACGAGCAGGAGGTTGCCCGCCGCGCCGAGCCCATGCCAGAGGTCGCGCTCGACGATGGCGGCAATGGACAGGCCGAGCGCTGCGGCGGCGAAAAGGCCGAACAGGCGTTTGAGGACGACGTAGTTCTGGAGGTCGAACTGCTTCTGGACCGCCTCGCCCTCGGAGAGGAGGACGAGATCGTCCATGATCAGGGCTCTCATGGCGGGCTGCTCGGCCCGCCGAGCGCCCTCCAGGGAGAGCTAGGCATGGCCGAAAGCCTATGGGAGTGGGAGGCCCGGCACAAGGGCGCAAGACTTGGGCAGGCGAGAGAGCTCGCCTGCCCAACCTCTATTTCCTGATGGATTCCCTTACCCCTGACAGAGGCAGGTGCGACCGCAGGTCTCGTAGAAGCAGGTCGTGCAATTGGAGGGGCAGTGCGAGATGTCACTGGCCGCACCCTGGGCATACTTGACCTGCTCGACAGGGTCGAGATGGCAGAGGGTGTCCCGGTTGAGAGACATCTTCTTGAGGGGCTTCTTTTTCATCGCCGCTCTCCTCGGTTCTACCCGGAATCATTTCCAGGTATGCATCGCTTCTCGTTGGCTGCGCATAAGCTCATGCTGTTCCTATCACAGGACCGGGGAGGGAAGGAAGAGTGACGGCGGAGCGCTCAGCCTTCTACATCCGTCTTGGGGAAGGGGGCCGCAAGGCTGGCGCGGAGATCCTCGGCGAGCGTCTGGACCCGCGGCTCGCGTAGCAGGCTGTAGTGGTCCCCGGCCGCGGTGTGGACGGTGAGCCGGCCGGCGGCGACCCGCTCCCAGACCGCCAGGCGCGCCGCGCGTCCCTCGCCCTGCTCCGCGAGCCAGAGATCGATCGGGCTCGTTGCGACCGGCGCGAGGTAGCCGAAGGCGGCCTGGACGTTGGTCTTGAACAGGCGCAGGAGACGGCGCACCTGGGCCGGGTCGGCCCCCTGCGGCAGGGCGCCGGCGGCCTCGGCCCGGGCGAGGACGAGGTCGAGACGCGCCTCGGAGTCGAGCGGCGCCAGGTCGTCCGCCGAGAGAGCGATCCGTCGGCCGCCCATCCCGCCCAGGTCGCGGGCGAGGAGGAGCAGCGCCGAGACGTCGTCGAGCTCACCGCCGGCCGGGAACGCGCTGCCGCCGGCCGCCCCGGGGGTCGTGGGGTCGATCAGGGCGAGGGCGACCGTCTCGCCCGCCCGTTCCAGCTGGCAGGCCATCTCGAGCGCCACGAGGCCGCCGAAGGACCAGCCGCCCAGGCGGTACGGCCCGGCGGGCTGCGCGGCGCGGACCGCCGCAACATAGGCGGCCGCCATCTCCTCGATCCGCAGGAACGGCGGCTCGCCCGGCGCCAGGCCCCGCGCCTCCAGGGCAAAGAACGGCTGCTCCGCCCCCAGCGCCGCCGCCAGCTCCCGGTAGCAGAAGACCGAGCCCCCCACCGGGTGGACGCAGAAGAAGGGCTGCCGCCCCGAAGCGCCGCTCCCGGCGGTGAGCGGCACGAGCGGCGACCAGGGAAGCTCGGCTCTCTCCTCGGAGCGGAGGAGAGCCGCCAGCCGCTCGACGGTCGGCGCCTCGAACAGCCGCGACAGCGGCAGATCGCGGCCGAGCTCGCGCTGGATGCCCGACATCAGGCGCACGGCGAGCAGCGAGTGCCCCCCGAGATCGAAGAAGCTGTCCGTCACCGAGATGCCGCCGATGCCGTCACCGACGCCGCCGGGCACCCCGAGCACCTCGGCGAAGAGTCCCGCCAGCGTCGCCTCGATCGCGTCGCGGGGAGGCACGGCGGCACCCTTCCCCGCCACGCGGGAAGCCGCGGGCACGGACGTGGCGGCGAGCGCTCGGCGGTCGAGCTTGCCGGTCGCGGTGAGCGGCAGGGAGGGCTGGAGCACGAAAGCCGACGGCACCATGTAGACCGGCAGGCGACCGCCCAGCTGCTCTCGCAGCGAGCGCTCGAATTCCGCATTTTCTCCCTCCCCCGGCCGCGGTACGACGTGGGCGACGAGCCGTCGGTCGCCGCCTTCGCCGGAGGTGACCACCGCCACCTCGGCCACTCCCGGGTGCTCGCGGAGGGCCGCCTCGATCTCGCCGAGCTCGATCCGCAGGCCGCGCACCTTCACCTGGTTGTCGATCCGGCCGAGGAACTCGATATTGCCGTCCGGCCGGTAGCGGACGAGATCGCCGGTGCGATAGAGCCGGCCACCCCGGCGGTCACCTTGCCGGCCGCCGAACGGATCGGGGACGAAGCGCAGGGCCGTCAGCTCTGGACGGCCGAGGTAGCCGAGCGCCAGACCCTCCCCACCGAGGCAGAGCTCGCCATCCGCACCCGCGGGTACCGGCTGCTGCCGGTGGTCGAGGAGGTAGGCCTCGGTGTTCGCCACCGGCCGGCCGATGGGCGGCTCCTGGCTGAAGGTGCCCTGGCAGAGGAAGGAGAGCGAGTAGATCGCCGTCTCGGTCGGGCCGTAGCAGTTGACCAGCCGGACCCGCGATGCCCAGCGGCTGGCGAGCTCGGGCGGGCAGCTCTCGCCGCCGACGCTCAACGTCCGCAGGGCCGGCAGCTCCCCTTCCGGCAGGAGCGAGAGCACCGAGGGGGTCATGATCAGGTGAGAGACCGCCTGACGCCGCAGCAGGTCCAGGAGGCGCGGCCCCGGCACCCGCTCCTCGCGGTCGGCGATCACCAGCCCGGCGCCGCTCGCGAGGGCGAGGAAGGTCTCCAGCACCGCGGCGTCGAAGCCGAAGGAGACCAGGTGCGAGATGCGGTCTCCGGGGAGCACGCCATAGGTTTCCCGCGCCGCGCGGATCAGGTTGACCGCCGAACCGTGGCGGACGAGGACGCCGTTGGGGATACCGGTCGAACCCGAGGTGTAGATGACGTAGGCGAGCGCCTCCGGAGCGAGCCGCGGGAGCGATAGATCCCAGCCCGTTCCAGCTTCGCCTGGATCTCCGGATTCCCCGTCAACTTCGAGATCTTCGAGAGCGACGACCGCCCTCGCCAGCCCGGAAGGCGAAGGCAGCCGAGCGAGGAGCACACGGTCGGCGAGGAGGAGGGGCACCGCGGCGTCCGCGAGGATGCGCTCCGTCCGTGCCGCCGGGTGGTCGGGGTCGAGCGGCACGTAGGCCCCGCCCGCCGCGAGCACCGCGAGAAGGGCGACCACCCGCTCGATCGAGGGCTCGGCCAGGATCCCCACCAGGACTTCCGGTCCAACGCCGAGGGCACGGAGCCGCCGGGCCAGGCGGTCCACCCGCGCCGCTAAATCGCCGTAGCCGAGCTGCCGGTCCCCGGCGAGGAGTGCCGGCGCCTCCGGAGTCGCCAGGGCCCAGGGAGCGAGGAGCTCGTGGAGAGCGGAGGGCGTCCCCTCTGTCCGCGTGGCGTTCCAGTCGGAGAGGAGCTGCTGGCGCTCTCCCTCGCCGAGGAGCGGCAGATCCGGCCAGGGCACCTCGAGGTCGGCCACCGCCGCCGCCAGCAGTCGCCCGAGATGGTCGAGCATCCGGTTCATCCGCACGCCGTCGAAGAGGTCGGCGTTGTAGTTCAGGGAGAGGACGAGCCCCGACGGCCGCAGGGCCGCGGCGAAACCGAGATCGAACTTCGCCTCCCGGCTCCCCGTGCCGAGCGCGGTGACGGCGATCCCCGGCAGATCGAGGGCCGGCGCCGCTCCCCCCTCGACGGCGAACATGACCTGGAAGAGCGGCGTCCGGCCGAGGCTTCGGTCCGGCGCCAGCTCCTCGACCAGGCGCTCGAAGGGGACGTCCTGGTGCGCGTAGGCCGCGAGCGCCCTCTCCCGCACCCGGCCCAGGAGCTCGCGGAAGGCAGGCTCCCCCGTCAGGTCCGTGCGGAGGACCAGAGTGTTGACGAAGAAGCCGATCAGGCCCTCGGTCTCCATCCGGGTGCGGTTGGCGACCGGAGTCCCCACCACGATGTCCTCCTGCCCCGAGTGCCGGGCGAGGAGGACGTCGAAGGCGGCGAGGAGGAGCATGAAGAGGGTCGTCCCCTGCCGCACCGCGGCCTGCTGCACGGCGCCGGCGAGCTCGACCGGCAGGAGGAGCGACTCCATGGCGCCGCGGAAGGTCTGGATGGCCGGCCGCGGCCGGTCGGCGGGCAGCTCGAGCAGCGCGGGCGCCCCGGCCAGGCTCTGGCGCCAGAAGGCGAGCTGGCCCTCGAGCACCTCGCCCGCCAGCCACTGCCGCTGCCAGACCGCGTAGTCCGGATACTGGATCGGCAGCTCGGGGAGCGGCGAGGGGCGGCCGGCCGCGAACGCCCGGTAGAGGGCCGAGAGCTCGCGCAGGAAAACGCCCATCGACCAGCCGTCGGCGACCGTGTGGTGGAAGGTGAGCAGGAAGGCGTGCTCCTCCCCCGAGAGCCGGGCGAGGACCGCCCGGGCGAGCGGCTCGCGGGCGAGGTCGAACGGTCGCCTGGCCTCGGCCGCGGCGAGGCGCGCCAGCTCGGCCTCGCGCGGCGACTCCGGCAGGCTTCCTAGGTCGATCCGGGCGGGAGCCAGGTCGAGGTGCTCGGCGATCACCTGGACCGGCCGGTCCCCCCGGAGAACGAAGTTGGTCCGCAGGGCCTCGTGGCGGCGGGCGATCTCGCTGCAGGCGGCGGCGAGGGCGGCAAAGACGAGGGGGCCGGCGAGCCGCGCGGCGACCGGCACGTTGTAGGTCGCCCGCCCCGGCTCCAGGCGGTCGAGGAACCAGAGCCGCTGCTGGGCGAAGGAGAGCGGCAGATCTCCCTCCCCGGAGTCCCGGGAGACCCGCTCGATGCGACGGCAGGGCCCCTTGACGGCGGGCGCTCTCGATCTCCCGGGCGAGCCCGGCGACCGTCGGCCGCTCGAAGAGGAGCCGGAGCGGCAGGTCGACGCCGAAGGCCGCCCGGACGCGCGAGGCGAGCTGGGTGGCGAGGAGCGAGTGCCCGCCCAGGGCGAAGAAGTCGTCGTCCACCCCCACCCGCTCGACCCCCAGGACGCCGGCCCAGATCCCCGCCAGCATCTCCTCGACCGGGCTCCGGGGCGCTGCCGGCCCGCCCGGCCATCCCGGCCGTCCCGGCGCTCGCCGGACCAGCCTCCGGCTCGGGCAGGGCGCGGCGGTCGAGCTTGCCGTTCGCCGTCAGCGGCAGCGCGGGCAGCAGGACGAAGGCGGACGGCACCATGTGCTCGGGCAGACGCTGGCGCAGGAGCTCGCGGAGAGCGGGGCCTAGGGAGGCCTCCCCCACCACGTAGGCCACCAGGCGCCGGCCGCCGTTCGGGTCGGGGCGGGCGACGACCGCTCCCGAGCGCACTCCGGGCAGGCCGAGCAGGACCGCCTCGACCTCCCCGGGCTCGATGCGGAAGCCGCGGATCTTCACCTGGGTGTCGCTCCGGCCGAGGAATTCGATCTCGCCCGTGGGCCGCCAGCGGGCGAGGTCGCCGGTCCGGTAGAGGCGTCCGCCCGGCTCGCCCGCGGGGCTGGGCAGGAAGCGCTCCGCCGTCAGGTCCGGCCGTCCCAGGTAGCCCCGCGCCAGGCCGTCCCCCCCGCGTAGAGCTCGCCCGGCACCCCCGCCGGCACCGGCGCGAGCTCGCGGTCGAGGATCTGGACCCAGGTGTTGGCGATCGGCCGGCCGAGGGGGACCGAGGACCCCAGGCTCCCCGCGCCGGTCCCGGGCGGGATCGGGAAGCAGCAGGTGAAGGTGGTGTTCTCGGTCGGGCCGTAGCCGTTGACGAGCCGCGTCCCGGGGAGCGCCGCCGCCGCCCGCTCGACGTGCGCGGGGGAGAGCACGTCGCCCCCGGCCAGGAGCTGGCGTAACCCGGAAAGGCCGGCGAGGTTCTCCTCGACCATCTGGTGGAAGAGCCCGGCGGTCAGCCAGAGGGTGGTCACGCCATGCCGGGCGAGGAGGTCTCCCATCTCGGCGAGCGACAGCGGTCCCGGCGGTGGCAGCACCAGCCGTCCCCCGTTGAGGAGCGCTCCCCAGAGCTCGAAGGTCGCGGCGTCGAAGGCGTAGGGCGCGAGTTGAAGGAAGACTTCGGCCGGGCCGAAGGTGGCATAGCCGGTCTCCCGCACCAGCCGGACCACCGCCCGGTGGGGAACCGCCACCCCCTTGGGGGTCCCCGTAGAGCCCGAGGTGTACATGACATAGGCGAGGCCCGCCGCAGCGACTTCCGGCAGCTCCGGCAGCTCCGCCGGCATCGCTGGCATCGCCGGGATCGCCGGCAGCTCGGGCTCGGCCCAGACCTCGTCCAGACCGAGCACGGTAGCCCCGGTCTCCGGCAGGGCGGCGCGCAAGCGCTCGTCGGCGAGGAGGAGGGACGCCGCGCTGTCGCGGACCAGGAAGGCCAGGCTCTCGGCCGGATAGGCGGGGTCGAGCGGCACATAGGCGCCGCCGGCAGCGAGGACCGCGAGGGTCGCCACCACCCGCCGGGCGGAGCGGTCGAGGAAAAGACCGACCCGCACCTCGGGACCCACCCCGAGAGCCCGCAGCCGGCGGGCGAGGCGCCGGGACCTTCGGTCGAGCTCGCCATAGGTGAGCGCCAGGCCGCCATCGACGACCGCCACCGCCTCGGGAGCGCGGGCGGTCTGGGCGGCGAAGAGGGCATGGAGAGAGGCCTCCCGCGGATAGGCGGTCGCCGTACCGCTCCAGTCGCGGAGCTGCTCCTGCTCCCCAGCGGTCAGGAGCGGCAGCTCGGCGAGCGGCGCCTCTGGCGTCGCCACCGCCGCCGCGGCGAGGGTCGCGAAGTGACCGGCCATCCGCTCGACGGTGCTGCCGTCGAAGAGGTCGAGGTTGTGCTCGAAGCCGCCGGCGAGGCCGGCCGCCGTCGGTGCCAGGACGAGGGTGAGGTCGAACTTCGCCGTCCCCCCCTCGAAGGGGAGGGGGGTGAGAGTGAGGCCGGGGAGCTGCAACGCCTCGGCCGGAGCGTTCTGGAGGACGAAGAGGACCTCGAAGAGCGGCGTCCGGCTCGGGTCGCGCTCGGGGTGCAGCTCCTCGACCACCTTCTCGAACGGCAGATCCTGATGGGCGAAGGCGGCGAAGGCGGCCGTCCGCACCCGGCCGAGCAGCTCGCCGAAGGTCGGGCGCCCGGCAGCGTCGATGCGGAGGACCAGGGTGTTGACGAAGAAGCCGATCAGCCCCTCGATCTCGGGGCTGGTGCGGTTGGCCACCGGAGAGCCGATCGCCAGGTCCTCGCGGCCGGTGTAGCGGGCGAGGAGGGTGGCGAAGACGGCCAGGAGCTCCATGAACAGGCTCGCCCCGGCCGACCGGGCACCCCGCGTCAGCCCGGCGCTCACCTCGGGGCCGAGCGCGAACGGGCGGAAGCCGCCGCGGGCGGAGAGGACCGGCGGCCGCGGTCGATCGGTGGGCAGATCGAGCGCCGGGAGCCCGGCGAGCGCCTGCCGCCAGTAGGCGAGCTCCCCAGCGAGGACCTCGCCGGAGAGCCACCGGCGCTGCCAGAGGGCGAAGTCGGCGTACTGCACCGGCAGCTCGGGCAGCGGCGACGGCCGGCCGGCGACGAACTCACTGTAGAGCGCCCCCAGCTCACGGACGAGGACCCCGTTCGACCAGCCGTCCGAGACGATGTGGTGCACGGTGAGGAATACCGTGTGCTCGTCGGCCGCGAGCCGCAGGAGAGCGGCGCGGAGCAGCGGCCCGCGCCCGAGATCGAACGGCCGCCGGGCCTCGGCGTGGACCAGGCGCAGCTCTTCCGCCTTCCTGGTCGCCTCCGGCAGGGCCCCCAGGTCGATTCCGGGGAGGGGGAGATCGCCCGCCGGGTGGAGGACGAGGGCAGGCTCGCCGCCGGCGGTGGGGAAGGTGCGGAAGGTCGTCCGCAGGTTCTCGTGCCGGCGGACGATCTCCGAGAGGCTCCGGGCGAGCGCCGCGCGGTCCAGGCGGCCCGTGAGCCTCAAGGCCGCCGGCATGTTGTAGGCCGGGCTGCCGGGCGAGAGCTGATCCAGGAACCAGAGCCGTTGCTGCGCGAAGGAGGGCAGCAGGTCACCGCCGCGCCCGGCGGGCAGAATCGGCGGGCGGGGCGGGACCTCCGCCAGCCCGGAGCGCGCCTTCCGCTCGCGCTCGACCTCCGCCGCCAGGGCGGCCACGGTGGGTTTCTCGAACAGCAGGCGGAGCGGCAGCTCCACCCCCAGGGCCTGGCGCACCCTTGAGGCCACCTGGGTGGCGAGGAGCGAATGCCCGCCGAGCTCGAAGAAGTTCTCCTCCCGGCCCACCCGATCGAGCCGCAGAACCTCTTCCCAGATCGCGCCGAGCACCTCCTCGACCGGTCCCCGGGCCGCCACCGTCCGGTCGGCGGCCGGTCCGGTCTCCTGCCGTACCTTCTCCGGGGCCGGCAGGGCCCGGCGGTCCACCTTGCCGTTGACCGTCAGGGGCAGAGTGTCGAGGAGCACGATCGCCGAGGGCACGAGCGGCTCCGGCAACTTGCGCTTGAGGGCCGCCCGCAGCTCGGCAGGTTCGAGCGCTCCGGGCGCGGTGCCGACGATGTAGGCGACGAGGCGCCGGTCCCCCGGCTCGTCCTCCCGCACGATCACCACCACCTCGCGCACCCCCGGCTCCCCGGAGATGGCGGCCTCGATCTCCCCCAGCTCGATCCGGAAGCCGCGCACCTTGACCTGGTGATCGATCCGCCCCAGGTATTCGATGTCCCCGTCCGGCAGCCGGCGGACGAGGTCGCCCGAGCGGTAGAGGCGCGCCCCGGGCGCACTCCGCTCTCCCCCGAAGGGATCGGGCACGAAGCGTTCGGCGGTCAGCTCCGGCCGGTTGAGATAGCCCCGTGCGAGGCCCGCACCGGAGATACAGAGCTCGCCGGCGATCCCCACCGGCTGCGGCGCGAGCCCGCGGTCCACCACCCGCAGGCCGAGGTCGGGGATCGCCCGGCCGACGACGCTACCGCCGCCGCCCTCAATGTCGGCCGCCGAGAGCGGCCGGTAGGTCACGTGCACCGTCGTCTCGGTGATCCCGTACATGTTGACGAGGAGCGGCCGCGCCGCCCCATGCCGCGCGACCCAGGGGCGCAGGCTCTGGATCTCCAGCGCCTCGCCGCCGAAGATCACCAGCCGGAGCGCCAGCTCCTGGAGGGTGTTCGCAGTGTTCGCCGGGTTCGCCTCCTCCTCGGCCCGCATCAGCTGGCGGAACGCCGACGGCGTCTGGTTGAGCACCGTCACCCCCTCCTGCCCCAGAAGCTCGTAGAACGACTCGGGGGAGCGGCTCACCCAGTACGGCACCACCACCAGGGTGCCGCCGTAGCCGAGGGCCCCCCAGATCTCCCAGACCGAGAAGTCGAAGGCGTAGGAGTGGAAGAGGGTCCAGACGTCCTGGGGACCGAAGCCGAACCAGGGGGCGGTCGCCGAGAGCAGCCGGCCGACGTTGCCGTGAGTCACCTGCACTCCGCGCGGGCGGCCGGTCGAGCCCGAGGTGTAGATGACGTAGGCCAGGTTCTCGGGGCTCACGCCGGCGCTCGCCGGGGTGAGCGGACCGTCGTCCTCGCTCTCCGCATCCTCCAGGTAGACCCGCGCCGCCCCGTCCTCGGGGAGCGCGGCGGTCACCTGCCGGCCGGTCACGATCACCGGCGCCCCGGCGTCGCCCAAGAGGTAGGCCAGGCGCTCTTCCGGATAGGCGGGGTCGAGCGGCAGGTAGGCTCCGCCGGCCTTGAGCACGCCCAGGATGGCGACGACGAGATCGAGCGAGCGTTCGAGGCAGATCCCGACCACCACCTCGGGCCCCACACCCTGCCGCTTAAGGCGGCGGGCCAGGCGGTTCGCCCGGCGATCGAGCTGGCCGTAGGTGAGGCTGTCGACCCCCATGACCACGGCCGGCGCTCCCGGCGAGCGCCGGGCCTGGGCCTCGAACAGGTGGTGCAGGCAGGGGCCGGCCGGGAACGGCTCGGTGTCGCCCCACTCGGCTGAGAGCTGCTGGCGCTCGCCTGGCGTCAGCAGGGGCAGCTCGGAGATCCCACGCTCCGCGCCAGGGCCTGCCGCCGTCACCCCGGCGAGCAGCATCTGGAGATGGCCGGCCAGCCGGCGCACGGTCGCCCGGTCGAAGAGGTCGGTCCGGTAGTCGAGCTGCCCAGCGAACCTCCCCGGCTCTTCCGCCAGGGTGAGAGTGAGGTCGAACTGGACCGTCCCCTGCTCGACCTTGAGCGAGCGCCAGGAGAGGCCGGAGAGCGCCATCTCGTCGCGCGGCATGTTGTGCAGGTTGAGCACCACCTGGAAGAGCGGCTCGTAGCTCAGGCTGCGCTCCGGGTGCACGGCCTCGACGAGCATCTCGAAGGGGACGTCCTGGTGGGCGTAGGCCTCCAGCACCACCCGGCGCACCCGGCTGAGGGCCGCGCGGAACCCAGGATTCCCGGAAAGATCGGCGCGGAGGACGAGAGTGTTGACGAAGAACCCGATCAACCCTTCGGTCTCCAGCCGGTTGCGGCCGGCGATGGGCGAGCCGATCGAGACCTCGCTCTGGCCCGAGTAGCGCGCGAGGAGGGCCGCATAGGCCGTGAGCAGGGTCATGAAAGGCGTCGCCCCGGCGCGCCGGGAGAGGCCGCGCAGGCCCTCCGTCAGGTCGCCAGGGAGGACGAACGGCTCGCTCGTGCCGCGGGAGCTCTGCACCGGCGGCCGTGGCCGGTCGGTGGGCAGCTCGAGGAGGGCCGGCGCGCCGGCGAGCCGCTGGCGCCAGTAGTCGAGCTCGCCGGCCAGCACCTCCCCCGAGAGCCAGCGGCGCTGCCAGACCGCGAAGTCGGCATACTGGATGGCGAGCTCGGGCAGGGGGCTCGGGAGCCCCTGGCGGAAGGCCTCGTAGATCGCGCTCACCTCCCGCACCAGCACGCCGATCGACCAGCCGTCGGCGATGCTGTGGTGGAGGCTGAAGAGGAGGACGTGCTCCCGGGGGCCGGCCACCAGGAGGGTAACCCGGAGGAGCGGCCCGCGCGCGAGGTCGAACGCCCGGCGGGCCTCCGCAAATGCCAGGCGCCGCACCTCGGGGCCGCGCGCCGCTTCAGAGAGGCCAGAGAGGTCGGTCTGCGGGAGGACGACGGGATGGGGCGGGAGGATGACCTGCACCGGTCCCTCGGCCCCGGCGTCGGCGTGGGCGTGGGCGTCGCCGAAGACCGTGCGGAGCGACTCGTGCCGGCGCACCACCTCGGAGAGGGTTTGAGCGAGGAGCGCCGGGGCGAGCGGCCCCTGGGCGACCAAGGCGGCGGCGATGTTGTAGGCCGCGCTCTCGGGCTCCAGCTGGTTTAAAAACCAGAGCCGCTGCTGGGCGAAGGAGAGCGGCAGGGCGCCGGCGCGCCGGATTGCGGCGAGCGGTGGCGCGGCTAAATCCCGGCCGGCGATCGTCTGGCCGATCTCGGCGGCGAGGCCGGCGACCGTCGGCCGTTCGAACAGGCTGCGGAGCGGGATCTCGGTACCGAAGACCTGGCGGATGCGGGACACCACCTGGGTCGCCAGCAGCGAGTGGCCGCCGAGGGCGAAGAAATCGTCCTCGGCGCCGATCCCTGAAACCTCCAGGACCTCTTCCCAGATCCCCGCCAGGAGCGCCTCCATGCCCTCCCGCGGGGCGACCTTGCCGGCGGCGGTCGTGGTCTCCGGCTCGATCCGGGCGAGGGCCCGGCGGTCCACCTTGCCGTTGGCCGTAAGCGGCAGGGCGTCGAGGATGACGAAGGCCGCGGGCACCATGTACTCCGGCAGCCGGCTCTTGAGGTAGGCGGCGAGCGCCCCGCCTCGGAGAGCCTCCGGAGCGCTGTCCGCCGCCGGCACCAGGTAGGCCACCAGCCGGCGGTCCTCCCCCGCCTCCCCGCGCACCAGGACCACCGCGCTCTCGACCGCCTCTGAGCTCGCTAGCGCCGCCTCGATCTCGCCGGGCTCGATCCGGAAGCCGCGGATCTTCACCTGGCCGTCGATCCGCCCGAGGAACTCGATCCATCCCGCGGCCCGCCAGCGCACGAGGTCCCCGGTCCGGTACAGGCGCTCCCCCGCCCCGCGGCCGGGGCGAGCGAACGGGCTCGGCACGAAGCGCTCGGCGGTCAGCTCCGGCCGCCCCAGGTACCCCCAGGCCAGGCCGTCGCCGCCGGTAGAGAGCTCTCCGGGCACCCCCACCGGCACCGGCTGGAGACCCGGGTCGAGCACATACACCGAGGTGTGGGCGATCGGCCGGCCGAGCGGCACCGAGGCTCCGACGTCCGCTGGCCCTCCCACCGTGTGGCAGGCCGTGAACGTGGTGTTCTCGGTCGGCCCGTAGCCGCAGATCAGGCGGGTCCCCGGCAGCTCCGCCGCCGCCCGCCGCATCAGGGATGGAGACAGCACGTCGCCCCCGGCGAGCAGCTGCCGCACCCCGGAGAGAGCCGAGAGATCCCCCTCCGCCACCATCTGGTGGAAGAGGCCGGCGGTGAGCCAGAGCGCGGTCACCCCGTGGCGCTCGACTAACCCCCCCAGCTCGGCGAGCGAGAGGGCGAGAGGCGGCGGCATCACCACCCGGCCGCCGTGGAGGAGGGCCCCCCAGATCTCCAGGGTCGAGGCGTCGAAGGCATAAGGCGCCAGCTGGAGCCAGGACTCCTCGGGTCCGAAGGCGGCATAGCCGGTCTCCAGCACCAGCCGGACCACCGCCCGGTGGGGCACCGCCACCCCCTTGGGAGTCCCGGTCGACCCCGAGGTATACATCACATAGGCCAGCGACGCCGCCGGGATCTCCGGCAGGCCGGCAGCGTCTCTGATGCGATGCCGCCAATGCCTCAGATATCGTCTCGCCTTCCCGGTCGAGACAGACCACCACCGCTCCGCTCTCCGGCAGCAGCGGGAGGAGACGCGTCTCGGTGAGGAGCACCGAGCAGGCGCTGTCGCGGAGGAGGAACTCCAGCCGCTCCTGGGGGTAGGACGGATCGAGCGGCACGTACGCACCGCCGGCGGCGAGGATGGCGAGGGTCGCCACCACCCGCTCGACCGAGCGGTCGAGGCAGAGTCCCACCCGGTCCCCCGGCCGCACCCAGGCCCGCAGCCGGCGGGCGAGGCGATCGGCCCGGACCGCCAGGACGCCGTAGCTCAGGTGCGGGGTACCTGGAATGCCAGACACCACCGCCACGGCATCGGGCCGGAGCGCCGCCTGCTCGGCGAAGAGGGTGGCGAGCGAGGACTCCCGCGGGTAGGGCGTCGCCGCCTCGCCGCTCCACTCGACGAGCAGCTCCTCGCGCTCGGCAGCCGAGAGGAGCGGCAGCTCCGCGACCGGGCGATCGGGATCGACGACGACCGCTTCCAGGAGGATCGCCAGATGCCCGGAGAGGCGCTCCAGGGTCGCCGCCTCGAAGAGATCCAGGCTGTACTCCCAGGCGCCGGAGAGCCCCTCCGGCGTCTCCAGGAGAGTCAGCGTGAGGTCGAACTTCGCCGTCTCCCAGGTGAGCCGCACCGGCTCCAGGCGGAGGCCGGGCAGCTCGAGAACCTCCCGCGGCGCGTTCTGGAGGGCCAGGAGGACCTGGAACAGCGGCGTCCGGCTGGGGTCGCGCTCCGGCGACACCGCTTCGACCACCTTCTCGAAGGGGAGGTCCTGGTGCGCGTAGGCCGCCAGAGCCGTCCGCCGCACCCGGCCCAGAAGCTCGCGGAAGGACGGCTCCCCGGAGAGGTCGGTGCGGAGAACCAGGGTGTTGACGAAGAAGCCGATCAGCCCCTCGATCTCGCCATGGTTGCGGTTGGCGATCGGCGAGCCCACCGCCACGTCGGTCTGCCGGGCCAGGCGGGAGAGGAGGACCGAGAGCCCGCCGAGGATCGTCATGAAGAGCGTCGCGCTCTCCGACCGGGAGAGCCGCTCCAGGGCCTCCCGCGCCGCGGGCGGCAGGACGAAGTGGCTGAGCGCCCCCCGCCCGGTCCGCCGCGACGGCCGGGGGTGGTCGGTCGGCAGGTCGAGCGGCGCGAGGCCCGCCAGCGCCTCCCGCCACCAGGCGATCTCGCCCTCCAGAACCGCGCCCGACAGCCACTCCCGCTGCCAGACCGCGAAATCCGGATATTGGAGCGGTAGCTCCGGCAACGGCGAGGGCTGGCCGGCGAGGAACGACCGGTAGAGCACCCCCAGCTCCTGGACCAGGACCCCCATCGACCAGCCGTCGGAGACGATGTGATGGAGGTTCAAGAGCACCAGGTGCTCGGCGGCGGCGAGCCGGACGAGAGAGATCCGCAGCAGCGGACCGCGGATGAGGTCGAACGGGCGCTCGACCTCCGCCGTGCCCAGCCGCCGCGCCTCCCCGTCCCGGCTCCCCTCGGCGAGGGCTCCAAGGCCGGATAAGTCGACCAGCGGCAGCGGCGAAATCCTGGCGGCGGGCGGCGAGATCACCTGCACCGGCCGGCCGTCGACCCGGGAGAACGTCGTCCGCAGGGCTTCGTGACGGCGGACGATCTCGGCGAAGCTGGCCGCGAGCGCCGATGCGTCGAGCCGCCCGAGGAGCCGCAGGGCCGCCGGCAGGTTGTAGGCCACCGAGCCCGGCTCCAGCTGATCGAGGAACCAGAGCCGTTCCTGGGCGAAGGAGAGCGGCAGCTCCTCCTCCGGCTCGGCGGAGACGGGGGACGCGGCGAGCTCCTGCCCGGCGATCCGCTCCGCGATCTCGGCGGCGAGGCCGGCGACCGTCGGCCGTTCGAAGAGCACCCGGAGCGGCACCTCGACGCCGAAAATCTGACGCACCCGGGAGATCACCTGGGTCGCCAGGAGCGAGTGCCCGCCAAGCTGGAAGAAGTCGTCGTGAATCCCCACCTGGTCGCGGTGGAGCACCTCGGCCCAGGTCGCGGCCAGGAGGACCTCGGTCTCCGTCCGCGGCGCGCTCTCCTCCCCCGCCGCCTCCCCGCCCAGCGCCTCCGGCTCGATCCGGGCGAGGGCCCGGCGGTCCACCTTGCCGTTGGCCGTGAGCGGCAGGGCGTCGAGGACGACGAAGGCCGCGGGCACCATGTACTCCGGCAGCCGGCCCTTGAGAGAGGCGGCGAGCGCCCCGCCTCGGAGAGCCTCCGGAGCGCTGTCCGCCGCCGGCACCAGGTAGGCCACCAGCCGGCGGTCCTCCCCCGCCTCCCCGCGCACCAGGACCACCGCGCTCTCGATCGCCGGATCGCTCGCGAGCGCCGCCTCGATCTCGCCGGGCTCGACCCGGAAGCCGCGGATCTTCACCTGGTTGTCGATCCGGCCGAGGAACTCGATCCACCCCCCGGCCCGCCAGCGCGCGAGGTCCCCGGTCCGATAGAGGCGCTCTCCGGCACCAGCGCCGTCGAACGGGTTCGGCACGAAGCGCTCGGCGGTCAGCTCCGGCCGCCCCAGGTAGCCCCACGCCAGGCCGTCGCCGCCGGTGCAGAGCTCCCCGGGCACCCCCACCGGCACCGGCGTCAACCCGCGGTCGAGGATGTAGACCGCGGTGTGGGCGATGGGCGGTCCGAGCGGCACCGAAAGGCCGACGTCCTCCGGCCGCCCCACCCGATAGCAGGTGGTGAAAGTGGTGTTCTCGGTCGGGCCGTAGGCCGCGATCAACCGGGTTTCCGGGAGCTCCGCCGCCGCCCGACGTACCAGGGATGCCACCAGTACGTCCCCCCCGGCGAACAGCTGCCGCAGCCCGGCGAGGCCCGGGAGCTCGCCCTCGGCCACCATCTGGTGGAAGAGGCCGGCGGTCAGCGACAGCGAGGTCACCCCGTGGCGCTCGACGAGCGCCGTGAGCTCGGCGAGCGAGAGGATGCCCGGGGGCGGCATGACCACCCGGCCGCCGTGGAGGAGGGCTCCCCAGAGCTCGAGAGTCGAGGCGTCGAAGGCGAAGGGGGCGAGCTGGAGCCAGGACTCCTCGGGACCGAAGACCGCATAGTCGGTCTCCCGCACCAGGCGCACCACGCCTCGGTGGGGCACCGCCACCCCCTTGGGGCTTCCCGTCGAGCCCGAGGTGTACATCACATAGGCCAGACTCGAAGCCGGGATCTCCGGCAGGCCGCCGGCGGCCGCCGATGCCGCCAATGCCGACGATGCCGCCTGGTCGAGACAGACCACCGCCGCTCCGCTCTCCGGAAGGAGCGGCAGCAGAGGCGTCGCGGTCAGGAGGAGCGCGGCGGCGCTGTCGCGGAGGAGGAAATCCAGCCGTTCCTGGGGAGCGGACGGATCGAGGGGTACATAGGCGCCCCCGGCAGCGAGGATGGCGAGCGTCGCCACCACCCGCTCGACCGAGCGGTCGAGGCAGAGGCCCACCCGGTCCCCCGGCAGCACCCCCGTGGCCCGCAGACGGCCGGCGAGGCGATCGACCCGCCTCGCGAGGGCGCCATAGGTGAGGTGCGGAGCCCCGTCGATCCCCGCCGCCGCCGCCACCGTCGCCACGACCGCCACGGCATCGGGCCGCAGCTCGGCCTGCTCGGCGAAGAGGGCGGGGAGCGAGGCCTCCCGCGGATAGGCCGTCTCCCTCCCCCTTCCGCAGACGAGCAGCTCCTCGCGCTCGCCAGCGGTGAGGAGCGGCAGCTCCGAGACCGGGCGATCGGGATCGACGGTGGCCGCTTCCAAGAGGATCGCCAGATGCCTGGAGAGACGCTCCAGGGTCGCCGCCTCGAAAAGGTCCAGGCTGTACTCCCAGGCGCCGGAGAGCCCTTCCGGCTTCTCGAGGAGAGTCAGCGTGAGGTCGAACTTCGCCGTCTCCCAGCTGAGCCGCACCGGCTCCAGGCGGAGGCCGGGCAGCTCCAGGACCTCCCGCGGTGCGTTCTGGACTGCAAACAGGACCTGGAAGAGCAGCGTCCGGCTGGCATCGCGCTCCGGCGCCAGCGCTTCGACCACCTTGGCGAAAGGGAGATCCTGGTGCGCATAGGCCGCCAGAGCCGTCCGCCGCACCCGGCCCAGAAGCTCGCGGAAGGGCGGCTCCCCGGAGAGGTCGGTGCGGAGAACCAGGGTGTTGACGAAGAAGCCGATCAGCCCCTCGATCTCGCCATGGTTGCGGTTGGCGATCGGCGAGCCCACCGCCACGTCGGTCTGCCGGGCCAGCCGGGAGAGGAGGACCGAGAAGCCGCCGAGGATGGTCATGAAGAGCGTCGCGCTCTCCGCCCGGGAGAGCCGCTCCAGAGCCTCCCGCGCCGCGGGCGGCAGGACGAAGCGGCTGAGCGCCCCCCGCTCCGTCCGCCGCGGCGGCCGGGGGTGGTCGGTCGGCAGGTCGAGCGGCGCGAGGCCCGCCAGCGCCTCCCGCCACCAGGCGACCTCGCTCTCCAGAACCGCGCCGGACAGCCACTGCCGCTGCCAGACCGCGAAATCCGGGTACTGGAGCGGCAGCTCCGGCAACGGCGAGGGCTGGCCGGCGAGGAACGACCGGTAGAGCGCCCCCAGCTCCTGGACCAGGACCCCCGTCGACCAGCCGTCGGAGACGATGTGATGGAGGTTCAAGAGCACCAGGTGCTCGGCGGCGGCGAGGCGGACGAGAGAGATCCGCAGCAGCGGCCCGCGGACGAGGTCGAACGGGCGCTCGACCTCCGCCGTCCCGATCCGCCGCACCTCCCTCTCCCGGCTCCCCTCCGCGAGAGCTCCAAGGCCGGATAGGTCGACCAGCGGCAATGGCGAAACCCGGACGGCGGGCGGCGAGATCACCTGCACCGGCCGGCCGTCGACCTGGGAGAACATCGTCCGCAGGGACTCGTGACGGCGGACGATCTCGGCGAAGCTCAGCGCGAGCACCGGCGCGTCGAGCCGCCCGAGGAGCCGCAGGGAAGCCGGCAGGTTGTAGGCCGCCGAGCCCGGCTCCAGCTGAGCGAGGAACCAGAGCCGTTCCTGGGCGAAGGAGAGCGGCAGCTCCTCGTCCGGCGCGGCGGGGACGAGGGGCGGCACGGCGAGCTTCTGCTCCGCGAGCGACGCGGCGACGAGCGTGGCGAGACCGGAGAGAGTCGGTTGCTCGAACAGGCTGCGCAGCGGCAGCTCGACCCCGGAGGCCCGCCGGATCCGGGACATCACCTGGGTCGCCAGGAGCGAGTGCCCGCCGAGCTCGAAGAAGTTGTCCTCGTAGCCGACCCAGGAAACTCCCAGCACCTCCGCCCAGATTCCGGCGAGCAGGATCTCGGTCGCCGTCCGCGGAGCGTCGCTCCGCGCGGCGGTCGCGAGCTTGGCCGGGAGCGGCTCGCTGCGGGCCAGGGCCCGGCGATCCACCTTGCCGTGGGTCGTCAACGGGAAGACCGGCAGGACGACGAAGGCGGCGGGCACCATGTACTCCGGCAACCGGCCCTTGAGATAGGCGGCGAGCTCCCCCGTTTGAGGAGCGCTCCCCAGGACCGGCACCAGATAGGCCACCAGACGGCGGTCCGCGCCCGCCTCGCCCTGCACCAGGACGACCGCGCTCTCGACCTCCGGATGGCCCGCGAGCGCCGTCTCGATCTCCCCCGGCTCGACCCGGAAGCCGCGGATCTTCACCTGGTTGTCGATCCGGCCGAGGAACTCGATCTCCCCCCCGGCCCGCCAGCGCACGAGGTCCCCGGTCCGGTAGAGACGCTCTCCGGGCCGCTCGCCGCCGGCATGGGCGGCGTCGAACGGGTTCGGCACGAAGCGCTCGGCGGTCAGCTCCGGCCGCCCCAGGTAGCCCCAGGCCAGGCCGTCGCCGCCGATCGCCAGCTCCCCGGGCACCCCCACCGGCACCGGCGTCCACCGGCGGTCGAGGATGTAGACCGCGGTGTGGGCGATGGGCCGGCCGAGCGGCACCGAGACGCCGGCGTCCGCCGGCCGCCCCACCTCATGGCAGGTGGTGAATGTGGTGCTCTCGGTCGGGCCGTAGGCGGCGATCAACCGGGTGCCCGGGAGCTCCGCCGCCGCCCGCCGCACCAGGGACGCCACCAGCACGTCCCCCCCGGCGAACAGCTGCCGGAGCCCGGAGAGGCCCGGGAGCTCGCCCTCGGCCACCATCTGATGGAAGAGGCCGGCGGTGAGCGACAGCGAGGTCACCCCGTGGCGCTCGACGAGTGCCGTGAGCTCGGCGAGCGAGAGGGTGCCCGGGGGTGGCATGACCACCCGGCCACCGTTAAGGAGGGCGCCCCAGAGCTCCAGAGTCGAGGCGTCGAAGGCGAAGGCGGCGAGCTGGAGCCAGGACTCGTCGGGACCGAAGGCGGCATAGTCGGTCTCCCGCACCAGCCGCACGACCCCCCGGTGGGGCACCGCCACCCCCTTGGGGATTCCCGTCGAGCCCGAGGTGTACATCACATAGGCGAGGCTCGAAGCCGGGATCTCCGGCAGGCCCACTGCATCCTCCGATATCGCCGATATCGCCGATATCGCCGACGATAGGGCCGATACCTCCTGGTCTAGACAGATCACCACGGCGCCGCTCTCCGGCAGGAGCGGGAGGAGAGGCGTCGCGGTCAGGAGGACCGCGGCGGCGCTGTCGCGGACGAGGAAGTCCAGCCGCTCCTGGGGAGAGGACGGATCGAGGGGCACATAGGCGGCCCCCGCCGCCAATACGGCGAGCGTCGCCACCACCCGCTCGACCGAGCGGTCGAGGCAGAGTCCCACCCGCTCCCCCGGCACCACCCCCAGGGCCCGCAGCCGGCGGGCGAGGCGATCGGCGCGCCTCGCCAGGGCGCCGTAGGTGAGCTGCGGGGCCCCTTCGACTCCCGCCCCCACCACCGCCACGGCATCGGGCCGCAGCTCGGCCTGCTCGGCGAAGAGGGCGGGGAGCGAGGATTCCCGCGGATAGGCCGTCTCCCTCCCCCGCCCGGCGACGAGCAGCTCCTCGCGTTCGGCAGCGGTGAGGAGGGGCAGCTCCGAGATCCGCCGCTCCGGTTCCGCCGCTGCCGCTGCCAGGAGGATCGCGAGCTGCCCGGAGAGCCGCTCCAGGGTCGCCGCCTCGAAGAGGTCCAGGCTGTACTCCCAGCTGCCGGCGAGCCCCGCGGGGCTCTCGGTGAGGAGGAGCGAGAGGTCGAACTTGGTCGTGCTCCCCTCCCGGGGGAGGGGGGTGAGGGTGAGGCCGGGCAGCCGGAGCGTTTCGGCGGGGGTGTTCTGCAAGCCGAAGAGGACCTGGAAGAGCGGCGTGCGGCTGGTGTCCCGCTCCGGCGCCAGCGCCTCGACCACCTTCTCGAACGGCAGGTCCTGATGAGCGTAGGCGGCAAGGGCGCTCTGCCGCACTCGCCCGAGCAGCTCCCGGAAGTCCGGATCGCCCGCCAGATCGGTGCGGAGCACGAGGGTGTTGACGAAGAAACCGATCAGCCCTTCGGTCTCCCGCCGAGTGCGGTTGGCGATCGGCGTGCCCAGCGCGACGTCCTCCTGATCCGCCTGGCGGGCGAGGAGGACCGTCAGGCCGGCGAGGAGGGTCATGAAGAGGGTCGCGCCCTCGGCCCGGCCGAGCCCGGTCAGGGGGAGGACCCGGTCGGCCGGCAGGGTGAACCGGCGGAGGGCCCCGCGGGGGGACCGTCGCCGTGGCCGCGGATGATCGGTCGGCAGCGCGAGCGGCGTGAGGCCGGCCAGGGCCTGACGCCACCAGTCGACCTCCCCGGCGAGCGCCGGTCCCGACATCCACTGCCGCTGCCAGACGGCGAAATCCGCGTACTGCATGGGCAGCTCCGGCAGCGGCGACGGCCGGCCGGCGAGAAACGCCGGATAGAGGGCCCCCAGCTCCCCCACCAGCACCCCGATCGACCAGCCGTCCGCGATCGCGTGATGGAGGGTGAAGAGGACCCGGTGGCGCTCGGGGGCGAGGCGGATCAGCACCGCCCGCAGGAGCGGTCCCCGGGCGAGGTCGAAGGGCCGGAAGGCCTCCTCCCGGGTGAGCCGCGACAGCTCTCGTTCGAGGGCGACCGCCGCCAACCCCGGAAGATCGATCCGGGGGAGCGGCAGCTCCGCCGGCGGCGCGATCACCTGGACCGGCCGGCCGTCGGCCTCCGCCAGCCGGAAGGCCGTCCGCAGCACCGCGTGCCGGCGGACGATCTCGCGGAGAGCCGCCCCCAGCACCGCCGGATCGAGCTGCCCCGAAAGCTCGAACGCCGCCGCCATGTTGTAGGCCGGATTCCCCGGATCCAGCTGGTCCAGGAACCAGAGCCGCTCCTGGCCAAAGGAGAGCGGCGGACCGGCGAGCGCCGGGGGTTGAATTTCCGCCATCGCCGACGTCGCCAATGTCGCCGATGTCGCCGGCATCGCCGATATGGCCGAGGTCGCCGATATCGCCGATATCGCCGGCTCGCCGGCGACGCCCGCCGCCTCCTGGGCCGCCGCGATCGCCAGCGCCAGGCCGCTCAAGGTCGGCGACTCGAAGATCTGCTTCAAAGGGATCTCGACGCCGAAAGCCCGGCGCACCCGAGACAGCACCTGGGTGGCGAGGAGCGAGTGCCCGCCGACGTCGAAGAAGCTGTCGCCGGGGCCGATCCGCTCGACGGCGAGCACCTCGGTCCAGATGGCGGCGAGCCGCTCCTCGACCGGCGTCAGCGGCCGCTCCGGCGCTCCCGGCTCCAGGGCGCCGGAGTCGCGCTCGGGCTTCCTCCGCGCCAGGCTCCGGCGGTCGAGCTTGCCGCTCGGGGTGAGCGGCAGGGCGGGGAGCTCGACGAAGAGCGCCGGCACCATGTACTCCGGCAGCCGCTCCTGGAGATACTGGCGAAGCTCCGCCACGCCGATCCCCGGTGCCACCACGTAGGCGATCAGCCGAGTGCCGCTCTGCCCCTCGCCGGCGGCGGCGAGCACCGCCGCCGCCCGCACCTCGGGATGCCCGGCGAGCACCGCCTCGATCTCCCCCGGCTCCACCCGAAAGCCCCGCACCTTGACCTGCTGGTCGGCGCGGCCGAGGTACTCGATCTCCCCGCCCGGCTTGAAACGCGCCAGATCGCCGCTCCGGTAGAGCCGCCCCCCGGGCTCCCCGGCGTCTCCGGCCTCTCCGGCATCCCCGGCAGTGGGATCGGGCAGGAAGCGCTCCGCGGTCAGCTCCGGACGGCCGAGGTAGCCGCGGGCGAGCCCCGCCCCCTCCCGGCCACCGATATAGAGCTCGCCCGGCACCCCCACCGGCACCGGCTCGCCGGGGACCGGCGACAGGCGGTCGAGGAGCAGGATGCGCAGGTTGGCGAGCGGCCGGCCGATGGGCGGCAGCGCCGGCCAGCCCGCGGGCGGCCCGGCGAGGGTGAAGGCGGTGACCGCGTGCGCCTCGGTCGGCCCGTACTGGTTCTCGAGCCGGCTCCCCGGCATCTGCCGGAAGAGCTCGGCGAGCGCGCCGGTCACCTGGAGCTGCTCGCCGGCCGTCATCACCTCGCGGAGCGCCGGGACCTCCCCCCCGTCGGCGACCGCCTCGGCGATCTGCTGCAGGGCGACGAAGGGGAGGAACAGCCGCTCGACCCGCCGCTCGCCGAGGAGCCGCAGGAGGGCCGGGGGGTCGCGGCGCAGCTCGTCCGAGACCAGCACCAGGCAGCCGCCCGAGCCCCAGGTCGAGAGCATCTCCTGGAAGGAGACGTCGAAGGAGAGCGAGGCGAACTGCAGCGTCCGCCGGCCCGGCGCCGCCGCTCCCAGCTGCCAGGCGATCAGGTTGGCCAGGGGGCGGTGCGGCATCGCCACCCCCTTCGGCCGGCCCGTCGAGCCCGAGGTGTAGAGGACGTAGGCGAGGCTTTCGCCGAACCCGCCGAAACCGAGAGACCGCGGCCGGGCGGCGCTCCGCGCCGCGATCGTCGCCATCGCCGGCATCGCCACCATCGCCGCCATCGCCGGCATCGTCGCCGCCTGGGCATCGAGGAGCACGAGGGGCACGCCGCCCTCCCCCCCTGCGAGGGCCGCCGGCAGCCGGTCGAGGAGGGTCGAGACGGTGACCAGGGCGGTGAGACGGGCGTCCTCCACCACCAGTGCCAGCCGGTCGGGGGGGTAGCCGGGGTCGAGCGGCACGTAGGCGCCCCCCGCCTTGAGGACGGCGAGGACCGCCACCGGCAGCGCCAGCGAGCGTGGCAGGCAGATTCCCACCGCCGACTCCGGCCCCACCCCCAGCCCCTGGAGGTGCCGGGCGAGGCGATGGGCCCGCGCTTCGAGCTCGCCGTAGGACAGCCTCTCGCCGTCCATCTCGACGGCGGGGGCATCGGGCGAACGCGCCGCCTGGGCGTCGAAGAAGGCCTCTACCCGCTCCACTCCCACCGCCTGGACCGGGCCGGCATTCCAGCCGAGCACCTCCGCGCGCTCCGCCGCCGTCAACAGCGGCAGGGCGGTGAGCCGCCGGCCGGGGTCCGCCGCCGCACCCTCCAAGAGGATGCCGAGGTGCCCCAGCAGCCGCTCGGCGGTCGCCGGCTCGAAGAGATCCTGGCTGTACTCCAGGGCCAACCCGAGCTTCTCCGCCCCGGTCTTCACTTCGAGGACGAGGTCGAAGCGGGCGACCGCCGACTGGAGGAGCCGCGGGCGGACGGTCAAACCCTGCAGGCGAAGATTGCCGAGCACCCTCTCCTGGAGGACCAGCATGACCTGGAAGAGCGGCGTGTGCGCCAGGCTGCGCTCCGGGGAGAGCTCCTCGACCAGGCGCTCGAACGGCAGGTCCTGGTGGGCGTGGGCGGCGAGGGTCGTCTCCCGCACCTGGGCGAGGAGCGCGGCGAAGGTCGGATCTCCCGCCAGCTCGGTACGGAAGACCAGGGTGTTGACGAAAAAGCCGATCAGCCCCTCGGTCTCGATCCGGGTCCGGTTGGCGATGGGAGAGCCCACAACCACGTCCTCCTGCCCGGCGTAGCGGGCGAGGAGGGAGGAAAACCCGGCGAGGAAGGCCATGTAGAGCGTCGCCCCATGGCTCCGGCCGAGACGCTCCAGAGCGCTGCCGACCGCCACCGGCAGGGCGTTCCGCACCCGGCCGCCACGGCCGCTGGGGAGGGCCGGCCGCGGGCGATCGGCCGGCAGGTCGAGCACCTCCGGCGCCCCGGTGAGGCGCTCCCGCCACCAGCCGAGCTGGGCCGCCAGCGCCGGGCCGGTCAGCCAGCGGCGCTGCCAGAGGGCATAGTCGGCATACTGGATCGGCAGCTCCGGCAGGGGGGAGGGGAGACGCGCCAGGAAAGCCCCGTAGAGCGCCCCCAGCTCGCGCACCACCACCCCGATCGACCAGCCGTCGGAGATCACGTGGTGCAGGGTGAGGAGGGCCCGGTGGGCCTCCGCGCTGAGGCGCAGGAGGACGGTGCGGAGGAGCGGCCCGCGGGCGAGGTCGAACGGCCGCCGGGCCTCTTCCTGGGTCAGACGCTCCGCCTCCTCCTCCCGCACCGCTCCGGGGAGACCGCCCAGGTCGGCGAGCGGCAACCGCCAGAGCCCCACTTCGGAAGCGGCGGCGAGGACCTGCACCGGCCGGCCGTCGACCTCGGCGAAGGTGGCGCGGAGCACCTCGTGCCGGCGGACGATCTCCCCCAGGCTGGCGGCGAACGCCGCCAGGTCGAGCGGCCCTTCGAGCTCGAACGCTCCGGGCATGTTGTAGCTCGGGAGCCCGGGCTCCATCCGGTCGAGAAACCAGAGCCGCTCCTGGGCGAAGGAGAGCGGAGGGGGGCCGCCGCGCGGCGCCAGCCGGCGCGACAGCGGCACCGAACCGCCGCGCGCCGCCGGCCGGAGCGGCGGCGGCAGGTGAGCCCGCGCCGGCTCACTCCCCGAAAGCGCCGCCTCGACGACCGCGGCGAAGCCCGCCAGCGCCGGCGCCTCGAACACCGACTTGAGCGGCAGCTCCACCCCGAGGGCCTGGCGCACCCGGGAGACCAGGCGGGTGGCGAGGAGCGAGTGGCCGCCGAGGTCGAAGAAGCGGTCCTGCCGGCCGATCCGCGGCACTTCGAGGAGGTCGGCCCAGATCCCCGCCAGCAGCTCCTCGAGGGGGCCCCGGGGGGCCTCGAACTCCTCCTCTCCGCCCCGCTCTCCCGCGGTCTCCTGGGGTTCCGGCAACGCCCGCCGGTCCACCTTGCCCGACGGCGTCAGGGGGAGGACGTCTAAGACCACGAAGGCCGCCGGCACCATGTACCCGGGCAGCTTGCCGGCCAGGAAGCGCTTGATCTCCGGCACCGAGATCTCTGCGGCATTGCCGGCATTGCCGCCATTGCCGCCATTGCCGGCAACACCGCCATTGCCGGCAACGCCGGCAACCCCGCCCGGCCGCGCCACCAGCCAGGCGACCAGGCGCCGGCTGCCCGTGCTCTTGTCCTCGCGGTCGGAGACCGCCGCCTCCTTGATCCCGGGGTGCTCCAAGAGAGCCGCCTCGATCTCCCCCAGCTCCACCCGGAAGCCGCGCACCTTGATCTGGCCGTCGATCCGCCCCAGGAACTCGATCGCCCCGTCCGTCCGGTGGCGCACGACGTCCCCGGTCCGGTAGAGGCGCTCTCCCGGTGCGGTCGAAAACGGGTCGGGCACGAACTTCTCCGCCGTCAGCTCCGGCCGGCCGAGATACCCCCGCGCCAGGCAGACACCGCCGATCGAGAGCTCGCCGGGCACCCCCATCGGCACCGGCTCCAGGCTCGGGCCGAGGAGGTAGATCTGGGACACCGGCACCGGCCGGCCGATCGGCAGCCGGGACAGCACCGCGTCCCCCGGCTGCGCCCGCCAGGAGGTCACCGAGATCGTCGCCTCGGTCGGTCCGTAGCGGTTTTCGAGGTGGGCGTGCATGCGGGCGTGGAAGCGCGCCGGCAGGTCGGGCGGCACGGTCTCGCCCCCGGTCACGACGACCCGCAGCGCCGAGAGACCGGGCAGGGCCTCCTGTTCGAGCAGAAGGGTGAGGAGAGCGGGAGGGAACGACAGGCGGGTGATCCTGTGCTCGGCCGCGAGCTCCAACAGATAGCCCGGGTCGCGCTCGCCGCCCGGCCGCGGCAGCACCACCCGACCGCCGGTCAAGAGCGGACCGAAGATCTCGAAGACCGAGACGTCGAAGGAGAGGGTCGTCTTCTGGATCATCCGCTCGCCCGGATGCATGTCCTCGGCGACGGCGAAGCGCAGCCGGGCCGCGATCGCCCGATGCGGGATGACCACCCCCTTCGGCCGGCCGGTCGAGCCCGAGGTATAGATGATGTAGGCCGGATGGTCCGGGAAGATCGGGAAGATCGGCGAGATCGGCGACCGCTTGCCGGCCGCTGCCCGTTTCCCGGGCGCAACCGGCAGGGCGGCGCCGGCGCCCACCCGGTCGACCCGCAGCTGCGGCACGCCGCCGGCCGGCAGCCGCTCCACCGTGTCCGCCGCGACCAGGAGGGCCGAGAGCCCGGCGTCCTCGACTAAGAAGGCCAGGCGTTCGACCGGCAGGTCGGGGTCGAGCGGCAGATAGGCCCCCCCCGCCTTGAGAATGCCGAAGAGGCCGGCCACGAGGTCGAACGAGCGGCCGAGGCAGACCCCCACCCGGCTCTCCGGCCCCACCCCGAGGTCGCGGAGACCGCCGGCGAGCTCCTCGGCCCGCCGGTCGAGCTCGGCGTAGGTCAGCCACCTCCCCTCCCACCAGAGCGCCGGCTCCCCGGGGGTGCGCGCCACCTGCTCCGCGAACAGCTCATGGAGGAGGCCGCTCCCCGGATACTCCCGCGCCTCGCCGCTCCATTCCCAACGCAGCTGGTGCTCCTCGGCGGCGGAGAGGAGCGGCAGGTCCGCGAGGTGCCGGCCCAGGCAGGCCTCCGGAGCCGCGGCGAGCGCCGTCAAGAGGGTCGTCAGGTGCCCGGTCATCCGCGCCGCGGTGGCCGCCTCGAAGAGGTCGCGGTCGTACCCCAGACGGCCGGTCAGGCCGCGCGCCGTCTCCGCCAGACCGAGCGAGAGGTCGAACTGCGCTCCCGGCGCCTCCAGGGCGAGCGAGTCGAGCGCCAGGGGGCCCATCGCCATGCGAACCCCGGCCTCGCCCACCGACAGCGCCGCCAGCCCCTCCTCCTCCTCCCGCCGCCCCTTCTGCAGGACGCACATGGCCTGAAAGATCGGCGACACTCCCGGATCGCGCTCCGGCTGCAACCGCTCGGCGAGGAGCGGCAGGGGAAAGTCGCGATGGGCGAAAGCGGCGAGCGCCGCCGCGCGCACCCGGCCGAGCAGCACCGCGAAGGTCGGATCGCCGCCCAGGTCGGTAGCGATCGCCACCGGGTTGACGAGGTAGCCCACGAGGCCCACGAGCTCGGCGGTCTTCCGCCCCGAGGTCGGGCAGCCCACCACCAGCCGGGTCTGCCCGCTGTAGCGCTGGAGCAGCACCTCGAAGGCGGAAAGCAGGCCCATGTAGAGGGTCGTCCCGCGCTTCCGGGTCAGCCGGCGGAGAGCCTCGGCGACCGCCGGCTGAAGGGCGAAGCTACTGCTGCCGCGGCGGTGGGTCCGTCCCGCCGGCCGTGGATGGTCGGTCGGCAGGGGGAGGACCAGCGGCATGCCGGCGAGGGCGTCCTGCCAGAACTGCCAGAGCCGTTCCCCCTCCGGGCCGCCGAGGCTCTCCTCCTCCTGGCGCACGACCTCGGCGAAGCCGATCGCCGGTTCCGGCAGCGCCGCGGGGAGGGCCAGCTCCTCGCCGTAGAGGGCCCCGAGGTCGCGGATCATCACCCCCAGGGACCAGAAGTCGGAGACCACATGGTGGACCGAGAGGGCCAGGGCATGCTCGCCGTCCCGCAGGCGGAGGAGCGCCAGGCGCCAGAGCGGGCCGCGCTTCAGGTCGAACGGCCGATAGGCGATCTCGCTCAGCCGCCGGGAGAGCGCCGCCGAGTCGAGCGCCGGCTCGAAGCCAGTGCCGTCCTCCTCCAGGAAGTCGACCTGCGGCTCCTCGCCCACCCGCTGCACCGGGCCGGCCGGGGTGTCGTGGAACGTCGTCCGCAGGCCGGCGTGACGCGCCGAGAGAGCCCTGGCGGCGCGCAGCAGGGCCGAGGGATCGAGCGCACCGCGCACCCGCGCCGCCCCGGCGATGACGTAGGCCGGGTTGCCCGGCGCCATGCGATCGAGGAACCAGAGCGCCCGCTGGCCATAGGAGAGCGGAAACTCGGCCACCCCGCTGGCGCCGTCCGGCGCCGCGGGGAGGATCGTCAGCGGCTGCATGCCGCGCGCCTCGAAAACGGTCCGCTCCGCGGGTGCGGGAGGACGATGTTGACGACATTGATGTAATCTCGCATACTCTGCCTTCCTGGCCCCCGGCCGGAGCGTCCTCGCCTCCGCCGGCCCGGTATCTCTTGATCATGGACGCCCAACGGATTTCCGCACCGCTCCCGCGGAGGAACCCTTCGGCTCCACTCCTCATGGAGAGTGCCGTCTCCGGTGCTGGTTGGGGACAACTCGGCGGATCGATTCGCTCTTCCCCGACGGTCCGCAGTCGGGTCGATGCAGGGCTCTATTCTCGCACAGGACGGCCCGGATGGGTTTCCGAGACTCCCGGACGGCTTTTTGAAGACTTTGGACGAGTTTTTAAAGACTTTCGACGGGTTCCGGAGGACTTCCGACAGGTCTTAAGTGACTTTCCATGGGTTCCGGAAGACTTTCCACGACTTTTTAGAGACTTTCCACGAGATCTAGAAGACTTTCCACGAGTTTTAAATGACTTTCCACGGCTTTTAGAGGACTTCCAACGAGTTCCCCAGGACTTTTCGCGGGTCCGGGAAGACTTTTTCCGCCTCCGGAAGCTGCCCAACGGCGTCCGGGAGCTCCCCAACGGCGTCCGGGAGGTACCCAATGGCGTCTGGGAGGTACCCAACGGCCTCTGGATGCATCTCCGCGGGATCCGTGAGGTCTTTCACGGCCTCCGGAAGACGTTCCGCGACGTCCAGGCGGTCCCTGACGGCATCCGGAAGAGTCTCCATGGGCTCCAGGAACTCCAGAGCGGGGTCCGGGAGGCGCTCCGCGGCGTTGGATGCAGTTGACTGCCTCCTGAGCGAGGCGCCAACCTTTCCGACCGTCATCTTGAGCGCAAGCGAAAGATCTGGGCGGGGAAAGGCTCGCCCGGACTCCCCATTTCTTGGCCGGCGGTGTCTCACAGAGAGGGTATACTCAGCGAGCGCCGTCGCCGAGGAACTGGCTGGAGCTGCCAAGAATCGTGCCAGGAAAAAGTCATGCCAATGGCAAAGTGCCAGATTGGCCAGGAGGTAACGGCGGAGAACCGAAGTGCGGAAGGGAAAGGACTTCCGGCGTAGCGAAGGAGGCGAAATCGCGAGTATGGGAAGGTCGGGACGAGGTGATTTTCGGGGGTAACGGCGGACTGGGTGTTAAGTTCTTTGAAATCAGAGATCTGGCGAGGCGATAGTCGGAGATGCCCTAATTCGTATGGTGGGATTGCGACTTTCTGCCAAAAAGGAGACGATGAAGATAACCACTCCGACGTCGGAGATGCCCTAATTCGTATGGTGGGATTGCGACTATAGATCTTTTCCTGGGCCCTTAAGATGTGGCTCCCCGTCGGAGACGCCCTAATTCGTATGGCGGGATTGCGACGATCGCGGTAGAACGCCTCCCAGAAGCCTTTGATCTCCTCGAGCGTGGTCAGAGATGCCCTAATTCGTATGGTGGGATTGCGACTTCTGCGGCCGCCTTTGGTACTCGTACGCCCACTCCACCAAGTCGGAGATGCCCTAATTCGTAGGGTGGGATTACCGTCATGCCGGTAAGGGGATAGGAGGGAAGTCTGTGCCCAATGCCACCCCCCTCCTCCCCCCATCCCCTTCCACCCGCCCGCCCAGGGGGGAGGGACGCTTCGGCGAGGACTCTTCTCAAGCCGGCTCTTTACGAGAGCGTTTGTTTGCGGAAGCTCTGCGGGACCAAGCGACGCGAAGCCTCTACCTATCATTCCAAGGCGGACGAAGCACTAGAGCCTGCGCGGCAGGAAATCTGCCCAGCCAGAAGTCCTGATCCCCACCCTATTTCCTCCACGCAGGTTCCTACGGTTTGCCGACCCCGTGTCTCAGACTCTGCGCCCCTGTACTCAGAGTCTGTGCCCCTGTAGCTCTGAGTCGAGGTCAGGTCAATAGGTGTGTAAACGTCCTCAGGCAGCGGCCTCCTCGGCCGCAGGTTCATGGTGTAGGACGCGTACTCCGTCTTCGTAGGTGACCCCCTCGGCGACCTCGGCAAGAAGCTCCGGGGAGTCGAGGCGGCGGAATGTTTTCTCCGCCACCAGCAGCACGCGCCAGATCAGCGCCGTAGCGTTGGCGACCTTCTTGTAACGCTTGCCTGCGGCCGTGCGCAGCCGCACGACGGCGAACGGGGACTCCACCGGGTTGGTCGTGCGAAGGTGCTTCCAGTGCTCCTTGGGGAAGGCGTAAAAGGCCACCATGCGCTCCCAGTCCCTCTCCAGCGTTTCGGCAGCCTTGGGCTGTTCCTCCCCGAAGCGGGCTCGAAACTTCTTACGCAACTCTTCTGCCTTGGCTCGGGTCGAAGCGTACGGGATCTTACGAAGTAGCTCCCGTGCCTCACTTTGCTGCTTCTTCGGCAGCGTATCCAGCACATTGACGATCTTGTGGTTCCAGCACCGCTGCTCCTGCACCCCCGGAAGGACCTGCGCCAACGCCGCCCAGATTCCCAGATGGCCATCGGCCACCACCAGGCGCGGGACTCGCATCCCGCGGGCCAGAAGGTCGCGCAGCAACTGTCCCCAGGACTCGGCGGACTCGCGGTGCCCGCTCTCCACCGCCAGCACCACCTTGCGCCCATCGCGCAGGCCCGCCACGATCACCAGCAACGCCGCCTTCTCCTTCTCCAAGCCCGCCTTGACGTAGATCCCATCGGCCCACAGGTACACCGGCTCGAGGCCGCGCAGACTGCGTCGACGCCAAGACTCGAACTCGGCCACCCACTTGCCCCGCAGACGCTCGATCGAGCTCGGCGACAGCGGCGCTGCCTTGCCGAGCAACCCACGTAGCGCCAGCTCGAAGTCCCCCTGCGCCAGCCCGTGCAGGTAGAGCTGAGGCAGCAGCTCTCCGACCTGCTCGGTGCGCCGACGGAACAGCGGCAGGATGCGGCTCTCGAAGCGCTCCTCCAGCCCACGCAAGCGAGGGCGGCACACCTCGACCGTGCCGCCCATCATGGCCAACTTGCGCGCCTTACCGTGCCCGTTGCGGTACACGGACGGAGCATCTACAGACTCCCGGCGCTCGCTCTTGCGACGACCCACTAAGGCAGTAACCTCTTCTTCCAAAAGGGCTTGCACGAACTCCTGGATGCGCCCACGTGCCATCGTCTCCAGCTGCTCCCACATCGTCCTTGACTCGAACGGCTCCTCAGTGCTCTTCTCTGCCATGGCGGTGTTCTCCTTCCGTGCCGGGATTGTCCCGGTGGTCTTCGTCGACCGGAAGATTACGCCGCCTTTGGTTCATTTACACACCTTTTGAGGGTACCTCTCTGAGTCTGCGCCCCGTGTCTCTGGCCTGGAGACCCGTATCTCGAACCTTGCGCCCCGTATCTCCGAGTCGGAGTCCCCATATCTCTGGTCTGGAGACCCGTACCCCTGACTTTGAGACGCCTCGCTCACGCTTGGAGAGCCGTAGCTCGGATCTCGATCTACCTGCTCATGGCTTGGATGCGTATTCCGCTCGAAAGGCGGCCACCCATTCACGGGCTCCAGGAGCTCCAGAGCGGGGTCCGAGAGGCGCTCCGCGCAGATGCAGTTGACTGCCTCCTGAGCAAGGCGACAACCTTTCCGACCGTCATCTTGAGCGCAAGCGAAAGATCTGGGCGGGGGAAAGTCTCGGCCGGACTCCTCATTTCTTGGCCGGCGGTGTCTCACAGAGAGGGTATTACTCGGCGAGCGCCCTCGCCGAGGAACCGAGGAACTGGCCGGAGCTGTCAAGAATCGTGCCAGGGAAAAGTCATGCCAATGGCAAAGTGCCAGATTGGCCAGGAGGTAACGGCGGAGAACCGAAGTGCTGGAGGGAAAGGACTTCCGGCGCGGCGAAGGAGGCGAAATCGCGAGTATGGGAAGGTCGGGACGAGGTGATTTTCGGGTGTAACGGCGGACTGGGTGTTAAGTTCTTTGAAATCAGAGGTCTGGCGAGGCGGCCGTCGGAGATGCCCTAATTCGTATGGTGGGATTGCGACCTTTCTTCCAGAAGGTCATCGGAGCCTCGGGGATCGGCAAGAGTCGGAGATGCCCTAATTCGTATGGGGGGATTGCGACTTTTCTGAGGCGAATCCTGAAACCCGCCGAGCACCGTGATTCAGCCGGGACAGACCGCTGGCGGGCCTAGCGGCCGAGGCCCGGACGGTGGAGGGCGGCGCGCAGCCGGTCGGCCAGGCGACTTTCGGCGGGCTCTGGACCCTTGAGAAGTCTCTCCAGAGTCTTCCGGAACGGGTCCGGGAGCCGCAGAAAAGGGTCCGGGGCGGTCCCGAATCGGTCCGCCGCCTTTTCCTGTAGCTGCCTTGGGATAACATCGTTGATCATGTCGGACGTATCCCTGACCCTCAACGTTCCAGAATCGCTGGCCCGTGAAATCGACTTGGCCCGCCAAGAGTTCCTCCTGGAGCTACTCGAAAGGGGTTGGCGCGAGCTGAAGATCGATCGTGCCCTCTCCCAGTACAGCCGAGGTGGAATGTCCTTCGGCGCTGCCGCAGCGCAAGCTGGGGTGTCGCAGTCCGAGCTCGCTCGCCACGCCTACTCACGAGGACTGGAGCCTCCCGCGAGCGATGAGACTTTGGACGAAGAGCTGGCCTGTTGATCGTCCTCTCAGACGCAGGCGCGAGACAAGCGGCTGCGGGTACATTAGGTAGATGAACCGACTGCCCCTTCCCATCCCAGCGAGGCGCCCCCCTGTTCCAACCCGCCCCCTCCCAGGTGGGAGGGACCCTTCGCCGAAGATCTCGTGGCAGGAGAAGCGGACGGAAATGCTCCAGCGTGCGGGCGGCAAGGAGCGGCTGACCAACGGCGAGGTCTCGCTCGAGCTCTCGATCGGCAGTCCCCGCAGGACGGACGACGACGCGACGCGCGCCCCCAGCGACCTCACCCGCGAGGAGTTGGAGGTCCGCCGTCAGCACCTGAAGGCGCTCGGCTATATCAACTGAAGCGCGAAAACCCGCGGGTGAGGCCCAGGGGCACTTAGCTAAACCGTAAAGTTATAGAAGAAGAATTGTCCGGCCTGGAGAGGAGAGCTCACAGCATCGAAGTCGATGTTTTTGAGAACCTTGCCGTTCCCGTCGCTGACCTCCATCGTGAACGGGTCCACGGTATAGGGGTTGAGCTCGTTCGAGGTTTGTTGGAGGATCGAGATCCTCAGGACATGAGGACCGGGAGCGATCCGGTTTTTGGCGGCCAGGAGAACGCTGGAGCTACCGTTGGTGTCGCAGGAGGTCCCCGTGGGATTGCCGTTCTCGTCGTGCTCCGTGACGATGTTGGGACAGCTATCGTCCACGACGACGTTGTCGATGCTCAGCTGGACCCATTTCAAGGTCGCGTGCCGGGAGGCGTTGCTCAGGGTGACCGTCACGAAGAATTGGTCGGAGCCCTTGAGCTCCGTGGGCGATCCTTTGCCGCTGCAGCCAGCGAGAGCGAGGGTCGCGAGCGCCGCCACGAGGAAAGCCTGCCGGATCCACATATCGAGTCTCCCTGTCGCCTGTCGGCCAGCGTTCGCCCCATGACTCCAAGAGAAGCGATGGCGCAGCCTTGGAGGCGCCTCCAGAGCCTGTCCCTGCGTGGCTTGGTTGTCGAAAGACTACAGGAAGGTCGCGCTCTGTTGCAAAGACCTCCCCTCGACAAGCGGAGCGCTCCCTGGCGGCCTCGGCCGAACCCTACTCAATCCAGCTTCGAAGCCGGCTTTAGCCGGCGTAGCTCCTAGCCCGGAGATTTATCTCCGGGCGAAGCCGCCCCCCCCTGCAACCCGCCCCCGCCTACCCGGATCTCGCCAGAAGACGCGCCAGGGTCTCCACCGCCGGTTCCGCGAGGAGACTGTAGTGGTCGGCGTCGAGCGCCTCGACCGCGAGCCCCGGGGCCAGGGGACCCCAGCCGAGGGTCTCATCCTCCTCCGGCCGGCGGGCAGCGCGGACGAGGAGGACCCGGCCGGGGTAGGGCTCGGGAGCGTAGTGGCGGACGGCTTCGAGGTTCGAGTGGAACACCCGCAGCAGGCGGCGCGCCGTCTCCTCTCCCGTTCCGGCGGGGAGGTCCGCCTCGCCGAGCCCCGGATCTCCGGAGTGACGGAGGTCGGCGAGCCGGGCGGGGGCGAGGCTGTCGAGGAGGACGAGGAGCTCGACCTCCTTGCCCTCCCGCCGCAGCCGCTGCGCCATCTCCCAGGCGATGGCGCCGCCGATCGACCAGCCGCCCAGGAAGTAGGGGCCTTCCGGCTGGACGGCGAGGAGGGCTTCGAGGTAGGTCGCCGCCATCGCCTCCACCGTCTCCAGCGTCTCCTGGGGCTCCCCCGTCCCCAGCCCCAGGGCCTCCAGGCCGTAGACCGGGCGGTCGGAGCCGAGCCGGGCGGCGAGGCCCCCGTACCAGGAGACCTTTCCGTCCACCGGGTGGACGAGGAAGAGCGGCCTTCCGGTACCGCCCTTCGCCAGCTCGACAAGGGGCGAGAAGCGTAACCTCGAATACCCCAGCGCTTCGGCCATCTCCCAGGTGGGCTCCCCCAGGAAATCCTCGCCGGCACCGATCTCGCGCCGCCAGCTCTCGGCGACCTCGGCCTCCACCTTCCGGTGCTCGTGGAACTTGACGTCCCCCAGCATCTTCGAGAGGGCGTGGAGGCCGTCCGTCATCCGCCCCTCGGGGTGGGAGTAGGGATCGAGGAGGGCCGGATCGAAGCCGATCCCCAGGAACCGGCAGACCCGCCGCAGCTCGGCCTCCGGGTCGCGCACGAGGTCCTCGAAGCGGAGCGCGAGCTGGCGCTCCCGCGGCACCTGGGCGAGATGCTCCAGGAGGTTGCGTTGGGAGGTCACCCAGATCAGCTCCGCCAGCTCCCGGGTGGCATAGGAGTGGCCGGCGCGGAAGAAGACCTGGTCGAGCTTCGCCCTGGTGAAGGAGCGGATCATGCCGTGGGGGTGGCGGATCAGGTGGAGATAGAGCGGCGCCTCGAAGTCCTCCTCGGCGCGGGCGAGGACGCTGGGGTCGAGAGCGTAGGAGGGGGTCTTGTCCACCAGGAGCCGGCCGCCGAGCCGGCGCTCGATCTTGGCGTAGAGCTCGCGTACCGAGAGATCGCGGGCCTCGTACTCGGCCATCCTGGCCGCGGCCTCGGCGGCGCTCACCCCGTCGATCTCCATGAGCGCACGGACGGTCCCCTCCGCCCAGAAGGCGTACTTGCCGGAGAAGGCGGCGCGGCGCTCGCGGAGGGTGTTGAAGCCGAGGAGCTCGAGCTCGGGGGGCGCGAAGAGGGCGGGGTGGCCGGCGAGCATCGCCCGGAGGAGGGTCGAGCCCGAGCGCGGCGGCGAGAGGAGGAAGAGGACCGGACGGTTGCGCGGCCCGTGGACCCGGGCGGGGTCGCGGGGCGGGAGAGGCGCGATCCGCGACCGGAAGCGCTCGATCTCCGCCTCGTCCACCCGCGGGAGGCTCTCTCTCTGGGCCCCCTCCGCCGCGGCTCCGGTCACCCTCGCCACCGCCTCCGGGTAGCGCTCCTCCAGGTAGCGGGCGAGGCCGCGGACGGTGGGGGCCTCGAAGAGAGCGACCACGTAGACGTACTCGCCGAAGCGCTCCTCCAGGAGGTGGATCAAGACCGCGGCCTGGATCGAGGTGCCGCCGAGGGCGAAGAAGTCGTCGTCGACGCCGATCTCCGTCCAGCCCAGCACCTCCTGGCAGAGAGCGGCGAGGAAGCGCTCCATGGGGGTGGACGGCAGGGCGCGCTCGCCGGCCGCGGCGCGGTCCGGAGCGGGGAGCGCGCGGCGGTCGACCTTGCCGTTGGCGGTCAGGGGGAGCGCGGGGAGCACCACGATCACAGGCGGGACCATGTGCTCGGGGAGCGACGAGGCGAGGAAGCGGCGCAGCTCGACCGGCTCGGGCGGATTGTCCGGCGCTCCCACGTAGGCAGCGAGATGCCGCTCGGCCGCCCCTTCGCCGCGCACCACGACCGCCGCCTGCCGCACCGCTGGATGGCGCAGCAGGGCGGCCTCGATCTCCCCCGGCTCGATCCGATAGCCCCGCACCTTGAGCTGCGCGTCGATCCGCCCCAGCAGCTCGATCTCGCCGTTGGGGAGGAGCCGGGCGAGGTCGCCGGTGCGATAGAGCCGCTCGCCGGGGAGGCCGGAGAAGGGGTACGGGACGAAGTGCTCCGCCGTCTTCCCCGGCCGGTTCAAGTAGCCGCGGGCGAGAGCGGCGCCGCCGAGGCAGATCTCCCCCGCCACCCCGATCGGCACCGGCTGGAGCCGGACGTCGAGGAGAGAGGCGGAGACGCCGTCGATCGGGCGGCCGATCGACGGCTCGCCAGGATCGAGAGGATCGACGGGGTGGCTGGTGGCGTAGACCGCCGCCTCGGTCGGCCCGTAGTTGTTGAGCAGCCGCCGTCCCCCGCTTCCCCAGCGTTCGGCCAACTCGCGCGGGAACGCCTCGCCGCCGACCGAGGCGACGAGGCCGGGCAGGGCTTCCGGGGGCAGGGCGGCGAAGAAGGCCGGGGTGACGAAAGCGCGGTCCACCCCCAGGCGTCCCAGCTGCTCGGCGAGCCGGGCGGGGCTCGAACGCTCCTCGTCGTCCACGATACAGAGAGCGGCGCCGCTCGCGAGCGGCACGAACAGCTCGCCGACCGAGACGTCGAAACCGAGCGGAGCGATCTGCAGCATCCGGTTCTCCGGCCCGACGGCGAGCCGGCGCCGGGACTGGACGACGACGTTGACCGCCCCGCGGTGGGACATGAGCACGCCGGAGGGCTCCCCCGTCGAGCCCGAGGTGTAGAGGACATAGGCGAGCGAGTCGGGGTCCGGCCGGCTCGGCGCTAATGGCGCTGACGCCGCTGACGAAGCCTCGCCGCTCCTCCGGGGCAGGGGGGAGGTCAGGACGAGGGCGGCGCCGGCATCCCGGACCTGAAAGGCGATCCGCTCCGGCGGATGGGAGGGATCGAGCGGCAGGTAGGCGCCACCGGCCTTGAGCACGGAGAGGATCGCCACGATCGCTTCAGGCGAGCGCTGAAGGTGGATCCCCACCCGCGACTCCGGCCCGACCCCCTGCTTGCGCAGGTGACCCGCCAGACGCTCCGCCCGACGATCGAGCTCGCCGTAGGTCAGCACCGCGGACCCGGCGAGCACCGCCGGGGCGTCCAGCCTCTCTCTCACCTGAATCTCGAACAGCTCGTGCAGGCAGCACCCCGGACGGTCCGCCTGGGTCGTGTCGTTCCACTCCGCGAAAAGCTGCTGGCGCTCGGCCGCGGAGAGCAGGGGGAGGTCACCGACCGGCCGCGCGGGATCGGCCACCACCGCGGCGAGGAGCGCCAGGGTGTGATCCAGCAGGCGCTCGATCGTCGTCGCGAAGAAGAGATCGGTGTTGTAGCCGAAGCCCAGCTCGCGGCCGGCCGGCCCCTCGGCGACGACGAAGGTGAGGTCGAGCTTGGCCGTGCCGTTGTCGACCGCCAGCACCTCCATCGTGAGCCCCTCCGGCCCCGCGGCGGCCGACAGTGCCGCCGGGCTCGGGGCCGCTGTCGTCTCGGCGACGAGCATTACCTGGAAGAGCGGGGTGTGCCGGAGGCTCCGCGCCGGTTGCAGCTCCTCCACCAGCTTCTCGAAGGGGAGGTCCTGGTGGGTGTAGGCGGCGAGCGCGGTCTCCCGCACCCGCCCGACCACCGCCGCGAAACCGGGGTTGCCAGAGAGATCGGTGCGCAGAGCAAGGGTGTTGACGAAGAAGCCGATCAGACCCTCGGTCTCCCGGCGGGTGCGATTGGCGACCGGCGAGCCGACGACTACATCCTCCTCCCCCGTGTGGCGGAGAAGGAGGACGTTCCAGAGGGCGAGGAGGACCATGAACGGCGTGGCGTCCAGATTCCGGCCGAGGTGCTCCAGGGCCTCCCAGCGCCCGGGAGGCAGGGGGCGGAAGCGGCGGGCGCCGGCGAAGGTGTGGACCGGCGGCCGCGGCCGGTCGAGCGGCAGGGCGAGAACTCCGGGCGCCCCCGTGAGACGCTCCCGCCACCAGCCGAGCTCGGCCGCCAGCACCTCTCCTGCAAGCCACTCCCGCTGCCAGGCGGCGTAGTCCGCATACTGGAGAGGCAATTCCGGGAGGGGGGTGAGGGGCGACGACCGGTAGAGGGCGGTCAGCTCGCGGACGAAGACCTCCATCGACCAGGCGTCGGAGACGATGTGGTGCATGGAGACGAGGAGCAGCTGCCGGCCGGGCGCCAGCCGGAGCAGGCGGACGCGGAGGAGCGGCCCGCGTTCGAGGTCGAAGGGGCTCCGCCCCTCGGCGCCGGCGAGCGCCTCCCCGAGGGCTTCGCGGCGGGGCGCGGGCAGCCCGGCGAGGTCGACGACCGAGAGGACCACCGCCGGCACCGGGGAGACGACCTGGACGGCGCGCGGGCCGCGGAGGACGAAGCGGCTCCGCAGGGCCTCCTGGCGGCGCACCAGCTCGGCCAGGGCGCGTGCCAGGGCCGCCTCGTCCAGGGGGCCGGTGAGCCTTAGGGCCTGGTACATGTTGTAGGCCGGGCTTGCGGGTTCGAGCTGGTTAAGGAACCAGAGCCGCTGCTGGGCGAAAGAGAGCGGCGCCTCCGACTTTTCCGCCGTGTGGCGCGGCAGGAGAGGGGGCGCGGCGTGGCCGGTCCGCTCGCGAAGGGCGCGCTCGACGCTCCGCGCCAGCGCCTCGACCGTCGGCCCCTCGAAGAGGACGCGGAGCGGGAGCTCGACGCCCAGGCTGGCCCGGAGGCGCGACATCACCTGGGTGGCGAGGAGCGAGTGCCCGCCGAGATCGAAGAAGCTCTCGCTCACTCCCACCCTCTCGACTCCCAGAAGCCCCACCCAGATCCCGGCGACCAGGGCCTCGACCTCGGTCCGCGGTGGGACGAATTCGGCTCCACCGGCTCCAGGGCCGCCGGCCCCCTCCGGAGCGGTGAGGGCCCGGCGGTCGAGCTTGCCGGAGGGAGTGAGGGGGAAGCTCGCGACCGCCGCGAGCTGGGACGGGACGAAGGCCTCCGGCAGCCGCTGGCGGAGGAAGTCGCGCAGCTCGGCGGGCGCCGGCTCGGCACCGGAGGCGGGGAGATACCAGGCGACGAGCCGCAGACCGCCGCCGGCCCCCGCTCCAGGCTCGGGAACGGCCAGGACCACCGCCTGGCGTATCCCGGGATGGCTTTCGAGCGCCGCCTCGACCTCCCCCGGCTCCACCCGCACGCCGCGCACCTTGACCTGGGCGTCCCGCCGGCCCAGGAACTCGATCGCCCCGTCGGCCCGGCGGCGCGCCAGGTCGCCCGTCCGGTAGAGGCGTCCCCCCTCCCCCTGGCTCCAGGGGTCGGGTACGAAGCGCTCCGCCGTCGCCTCCGGCCGGTCGAGGTAGCCGCGGGCGAGCGAGAGGCCGCCGATCGAGATCTCCCCCACCACCCCGACCGGCACGGGTTCGAGATGGGCGTCGAGCAGATGGACCCGGCTGTTCGCCACCGGCCGGCCGATGGGTGGCAGGGCGGGCCAGGCGCCCGGGTCACCGGCGAGGGTCCAGGCAGTGGCGATGTGGCTCTCCGTGGGGCCGTAGTGGTTGTGGAGCCGCCGGCCGGGCCGCTCGCCGGGCCGCTCGCCCGGCCGCTCGCCCAGCCAGGCCGCCACCGAGCCGGTCACTTGAAGGGGCTCGCCGGCGGTGACGATGTCCTGGAGCGCGCTGCCGTCCTCCCCCGGCGAGACCACCGCGGCGGCGTTGGCGGCATCGGCGAGCTGGCGGAGCGCGACGAAGGGGAGAAAGAGGCGCTCCACCCGCTCCGCCTCGATCAGGGCGAGGAGCGCCTGGGGGTCACGGCGGGTCTCCTCGGAGGTGAGGACGAGGGTGCCGCCGGCGAGCCAGGCGGAGCCGATCTCCTGGAACGAGACGTCGAAGCTGAGCGAGGAGAACTGCAGGGTGCGGGCAGGCCCGGGAAGGGCAGCGCTCGCCTGCCAGTCGAGGAGGCTGGCGAGCGGCGCCCGCGGCATTCCCACCCCCTTGGGGCGGCCCGTGGAGCCGGAGGTGTAGAGGACGTAGGCGAGGTCCTCTCCCCCGGCGATAGGGAGAGGACCGGCGGCGGAACGCTCGCCCGGGCCGTCCTCCGAGACGAAGATCCGCCGGCCGGCGAACGGCGGAACGGCTTCCGTCAGGCTCTCCTGGGTGACGAGCACGGCGGCCTTGGAATCGTCGAGCATGAAGCGCAGGCGCTCGGCCGGATAGCGGGGGTCGAGGGCCACATAGGCGGCGCCGGACCGGAGCACCGCGAGGACCGCGATCATCAGCTCCGGCGAGCGTTCCAGGCAGAGCCCGATCCGCACCCCCGGACCGGCCCCCAGCCGGCAGAGCCGCCGGGCGAGGCGTTCGGCGCGAACCGCGAGCTCGCCGTAGGAGAGGGCCCCGCCGTCCCAGGCGACCGCGGAGGTGTCGGGAACGAGCGCCGCCCGGGCCGCGAGCCTCTGCTCCAGGGGAGCCTTCCCGAAGCTGGCCGCGGTGTCGTTCCACTCGCAGAGGAGCGCCTGGCGCTCGGGGGCCGTGAGGATCGGCAGCTCGGAGAGGCGCCGGCCGGGGTCCTCGACGACGGCAGCGAGCAGGATCTCCAGCTGGCCGAGGATCCGCCCGGCGGTCGTCCGGTCGAAGAGGTCGGCCCGGTAGGCGAGCCCGGCCGGCATTCCCTCCTGGGTGTCGAGGACGGTCAGGTGGAGGTCGAACATGGCGACATCGTCCTGCTCGGCGAAAGGGAGGACGGCGAGACCGGGGATGACGAGGGGCGGCCCGGGGACCTCGACGGCGCACATCACCTGGAAGAACGGAGTGTGGGAGAGGCTGCGCTCGGGCTTGAGCTCCTCGACCAGCTTGCTGAACGGCAGCTCCTGGTGGGCGAAGGCGCCGACCGCCACCTCCTTCACCCGCGCGAGAAGGGCAGCGAAGGGGGGATCGCCGCCTAAGTCGGCGCGCAGCACCAGGGTGTTGCCGAAGTAGCCGATCAGACCCTCGATCTCGCTCCGGTGACGGTTGGCGACCGGGGTGCCGACGGCGACGTCGGTCTGGCCGCTCAAGCGGCCGAGGAGAGCCTGGAACGCCGCCGTGATCCCCATGAAGAGGGTCGCCCCCGACCGCCGGCAGAGCTCCTTGACGGCCGCCGCGAGCCCGGCCGGGATCTCGGTGAGGACGCTGCCGCCGGCGAGGCCTTGAGCCGCCGGCCGGGGCCGGTCGATGGGAAGAGCGAGGAGGGGAGAGCTGCCGGCGAGCTGGCGCCGCCAGTAGCCGAGGGCGCCTTCCAACACCTCGCCTTGAAACACCCGGCGCTGCCAGGCGGCGAAATCGGCATACTGGACCGGCAGCTCGGGGACGGGTGAGGGGAGGCCTTCCACCCCTTTAGAAAACGCCGCGTAGAGCGCCATCAGCTCGCGGACGAAAACACCGTTCGACCAGCCGTCGGTGGCGATGTGGTGGAGGGTCGAGAGCAGGATGTGCTCCTCCTCTCCCAGGGAGAGCAGCTGGAGACGCAGGAGGGGCCCCCGGCGGAGATCGAAGGGGCGGGCCGCCTCGGACCTCGCGAGACGCCGGGCCTCGGCCTCGCGGGCTCCGGCCGGCAAGGAGGCGAGGTCGACCCAGGGCAGCACGAGGGCCGGCGGGCCGACGAGCTGGAGGGGACCGGACTCCCCTGCCGCATAGGTCGTGCGGAGAGTCTCATGGCGGCGGACGATCTCCCCGAGAGTGCGCGCCAGGAGCCCCCGATCGAGGCGGCCCAGGAGGCGGAGCGCCGAGGGGACGTTGTAGGCGATATTCCCCGGCTCGATCTGGTCGAGAAGCCAGAGCCGCTCCTGGGCGAAGGAGAGGGGAAAGCCGCGGCCGGCGACCCGCGGGAGAGGGAGGATCGGAGTGCGCAGCGGATCGACCCCCTCTTCCTTGAGGAGAAGAGCGAGGAGCTGGCGCTTGCGTTCGTCGAGAACGGAGCTCACGGGGCGAGCAGCTCCGCCAAGGCGGCGGCGAGGCCGTCGACCGCCGGCGGCCGCAGGAGGGAGTAGTGATCTCCGGCGAGCTCGCGGACGAGGAGCCCCGGGGCCAATCCGGCCCACCCGAGGTCTGGAGCGGTCCTCATCCCCCCGGGCCGGTCGCCGGCGCGGAGCAGGGCCACCCGGCCCATCTCTCCAAAATTGCCGAAATCGAGGGCAGGGCGGTAGCGCCGCACGGCCGCCACGTTGGCCTGGTAGACCCGGAGGAGCCGGCGGGCCTGGGGCCCCTCGACGTCCTCGACGGTGACCTCGCTGCCGGCGATCCCGCCGAGGTCGCTCGCCACGGCGGCGAGGAGACTGGCCTCGTCCAGCTCCGCCGGCAGCTCAGGCGTTGCGGTCGACAGGCCGGGAAGCGATCCCGGTGCCAGGCTGTCGATGAGGACGACGATCTCGACCTTCCGCCCCTCCTGCCTCAGCTGTCGCGCCATCTCCCATGCGATCACCCCGCCGATCGACCAGCCGGCGAGGGCGAGCGGCCCCTCCGGCTGGGCGGCGGTCACGGCGGCGGCGTAAGTGGCGGCCATCTCTTCGACGCTCCCCTGCGGCTCCGCCTCTCCCAGGCCGAGGGACTGGAGACCGTAGGCCGGCCGCTCCAGTCGGCGCGCCAGCTCGGCATAGCAAAGGACGTTGCCGCCCACCGGGTGGACGCAGAAGAGGGGGCGCCCCTCCCCCTGCAGGCGGAGCGGCACGAGGGGCGAGAAGGCCGGCCGGCCGGGGGGCCGCCCCTCCTCCGCCGTCCCCTTCGGCCGCGGATACCCCAGCGACTCCGCCAGCCGCCAGGTCGGCTCGCCCAAGGAGTCCTCCCCCGCCTCCCGGCGCCAGGCCTCCGCCGCTTCGGGATCGACCCTGCGGTGCTCGTGGAACTTGACGTCCCCCACCATCTTCGAGAGGGCGTGGGCGCCGTCGGTCATCCGCCGGGCGGAGTCGTCGTAGGGGTCGAGCAGCCGGGGATCGAAAGCGATCCCGAGGAAGCTCGCGAGCCGCTCCATCTCCCGCCGCGGCTCGCGGACCAGCTCCTCGAAGCGGAGCTCGATCGCGCGCTCCGCCGGCACCCGGGAGAGGAAGTCGCGGATATTCTCCTGGGAGACGAGCCAGATCAGCTCGGCGAGCCGGCGAGGGTAGAAGTCGTGGGGATGGCGGAAGAAGACCTGCTCGAGCCGCGCTTTGGTGAACGACGCGATCATGGCGCGCGGGTCGCGGAGGAGATGGATGTAGAGCGGCGCCGCGAACTCCTCCTCGGCGCGCGCGAGGATACCCGGATCGAGGGCATAGGAGGGGGTCTTGTCGACCAGGGTGCGAGGGGCGATGGCCCTCTCCAGCCGGGCGTAGAGCTCGCGGACGGGGAGATCCTCGGCCTCGGCGGCCGCCATCCGCCGCTTCGCCTCCTCGAAGGGGACCCCCTCCGCCTCCATGAGGGCGCGGATCGTCCCCTCCTGCCACAGGGCCCAGCGGCCGGAGAGGGCCCGGGCGCGCTCGCCCAGAGTGTCGAAGCCGAGGAGCTCGAGCTCCGGCGGCGCGAAGAGGGCCGGATGGCCGGCGAGCATGGCGCGGAGAAGAGTCGAGCCCGAGCGCGGCGGCGAGAGGATGAAGACGGCCCGCCGGAGCAGTGGCGAGGCGCTCGGCCGGCCGAGCGGAAGGCGTGGGATGAGGCCGCAGAAGCGCCGGACGTCCGCCTCGTTCACCTGTCCCGTCCGATCCTCACGGGCTTTCTCCACGGTGCTCCCGGTCACCCGGGCCGTAGCCTCGGGGTAGTGCAACTCCAGGTAGCGGGCAAGCCCGGCGATTGTCGGGGCGTCGAAGAGGACGACGACGTAGACGTACTCGCCGAACCGCTTCTCCAGCAGGTTGATGAAAATCGCGGCCTGGATCGAAGTACCGCCGAGAGCGAAGAAGTCGTCGTGGATCCCGACCTCCTCGCGGCCGAGGACCTCTCGCCAGAGCCCGGCGAGAAAACGCTCCATGGCGGTCTCGGGAGGAGCGCTGCCACCCCTCTGGAACGTCTCCGGCACCGGGAGAGCGCGGCGATCGACCTTGCCGCTCGCGGTGAGCGGCAGAGCGGGCAGCACCACGACCACGGCGGGAACCATGTACTCGGGGAGGGACGCCGCCAGGAAGCGGCGCAGGTCGCTAGCCGTGGGTACCGGCTCTTCCGACTCGCCCGTCTGGCCGGTACCCGGGGGGACGCCGGCATAGGCCGCCAGATGCCGCTCGCCCGCCGACCCGCGCGCCACGACCGCCGCCGATCGGACGCCGGGATGGCGCAGGAGCGCGGCTTCGACCTCGCCAGGCTCGATGCGAAAGCCGCGGACCTTCACCTGGTCGTCGATCCGTCCCAGGATCTCGATCTCCCCCGTCGACAACCGGCGGGCGAGGTCGCCCGTCCGGTAGAGGCGTTCTCCCGGCATCCCGGCGAACGGATGGGGCACAAAGCGCTCGGCCGTCTTCTCCGGCCGCCCGGCGTAGCCACGGGCGAGCCCGACCCCGCCCAGGACGAGCTCTCCTGCGATTCCGATGGGAAGCGGCGCCAGAGCGCGGTCGACGACGGCGGCGCTGACGCCTGCCACCGGCCGCCCGATCGTGATCCTCCCCTCGCCGCTGAGGCGGGCGACGGTGGCGAAGATCGTGGCCTCGGTCGGCCCGTAGCAGTTGAGGAGCCGCCGCCCCGGCGCCCAGCGCGCCGCCAGCTCCGCCGGGCAGGCCTCGCCACCGACGCTGATCGCTCGCAGGTCGCCGAGCCGCTCCACCGGCAGCACCGAGAGGAAGGCGGGGGTCAGCACCGCCGTCGTCACCCCCTGGTCGCGAAGCCGGCCGGCGAGCACCGCGGGCATCCACCGCTCCTCCTCCGCGGCGAGGCAGAGGCTCGCCCCGTGCGCCAGGGCGAGGAAGATCTCGAGCACCGACGCGTCGAAGCCCATGGCAGCGACCTGGAGCACCCGGCTCTCCGGCGTCACCCCATAGAGGGCGGCGGCCTGTCGAATCAGATGGACGACCCCTCGGTGCGGCACGAGCACCCCGTTGGGCGCTCCGGTCGAGCCCGAGGTGTAGATAAGGTAGGCGAGGTGGTCCGGAGACGGTCTCGCCGGGGTCCGAGCGTCGACCCTTCCAGCCGGCTCTGGCCGAGTGGCGTCGAGACAGAGCGCCGGGACCGTATGCCCCTCCGGCCCCTCCGCATCGGCGATCGCGCCGAGCAGATCCTCCCGGGTCAGCACGAGGGCCGCCTCGGCATCCGCCAGCTGGAAGGCGGTCCGTTCCCGCGGATGGGAGGGGTCGAGCGGCAGGTAGGCCCCGCCGGCCCGAAGCACGGCGAGAATCGCCACCACGAGATCGGGCGACCGGGCGAGGCAGATCCCCACCCGTACCTCAGGCCCCACGCCGCGGCTCCGCAGGCGGCGGGCGAGGCGGCCGGACCGCCGATCGAGCTCGCCGTAGGTCAGGATCGCGCTCCCGGACGCCGCGGTTACGAAAACCAGGGCCGGCGCGTCCGGCCGTTCCCGGGCGGCCGCCTCGAACAGCTCGTGCAGGCACGAATCGGGGAGGTTTTCAGCGGCGGTGTCGTTCCACTCTTCAAGGAGCTGGTGGCGCTCGGCGGGGCGGAGCAGGGGAAGGTCCCGAACCGGGCGCCGTGGGTCGGCCGCACCTTCGGCGAAGAGCGCCGCGGTATGGTCGAGGAGGCGCTCGATCGTCGGGGCGAAGAAGAGGTCGGCGCGGTAGCCGGCCCGGAGGACGAGGCCCATGGGCGTCTCCTGGACGCTCAAGGTGAGGTCGAACTTGGCGGTCCCGGTCTCCACCTCGATCGGTTCCAGGGTCAGCCCAGGCAGGTCGAGGATGGCGTCGGGAGTGTTCTGGAAGGAGAGCATCACCTGGAAGAGGGGCGAGCGGCCGCGCTCGCGCGGCGGCTGGACCGCCTCGACGACCTTTTCGAACGGGACGTCCTGGTGGGCGAAGGCGGCGAGGGCGGTCGACCGCACCCGTCCCAAGAGCTCCGCGAAGCTGGGCTCGCCGGTGAGATCGACCCGCAGCACGAGGGTGTTGACGAAGAAGCCGATCAGGGCCTCGGTCTCGCGCCGGGTCCGGTTGGCGACGGGGGTGCCGACGGCGACGTCCTCCTGGCCGGAGTAGCGCGAGAGGAGGGCGCTCCAGCCGGCGAGGGCGACCATGAAGAGGGTGGCGCTCCGGTGCTCCGCTAGAGAGCCGAGCTCCGCCGCGAGCGACACCGGTAGAACCCGCCAGACGGCGCCACCCCGGTCCGACGGGATGGCCGGGCGCGGCAGGTCCGTGGGCAGCTCCAATACCCCGGCGCCGGCCAGAGCCCCGACCCAGTAGGCGGTCTGCGCGGCGAGGGGCGCACCGGCGAGCCGCTCCCGCTGCCAGAGAGCGTAGTCGGGATATTGAACGGGGAGCGGCGGGAGGACCGCGCTCGCTCCTCTCCCCCCTACCGCCGCCCCGTAGAGGAGGGTCAGCTCGCGGATGAGAACCCCCATCGACCAGGCGTCGCTCACGATGTGGTGCATGGTGAAGAGGGCCAGATGGTCGCCCTCCCCGAGACGCAGGAGGGCGGCACGGAGGAGGGGGCCCCGGGCGAGATCGAAGGGGCGCCGGGCCTCGATATCTGCCAGACGCCGGCCCTCGGCTTCTCGGGCGTCCGAGGAGAGGTCGCCCAGGTCGATCCGGGAGAGCGCCGGCCCCACCGCCGATGTCGCGACGGACTGGAAGACCCGGCCCTCCGCCGTCCTGAAGGTCGTGCGGAGCGCCGCGTGGCGGGCGACGATCGTCTCCAGGCTGCACGCCAGGGCGGCGGCGTCGAGCGCACCCCGGAGGCGGAGCGCCGACGGCAGGTTGTAGTTGGCCGTGCCGGGACTCAACTGATCGAGGAACCAGAGCCGCTCCTGGGCAAAGGAGAGGGGGAGCGGCTCGCCGGGCTGCCAGGGGAACGGCAGGAGGCGCTCCGGCGCGGGGCCGGCGACGGCGGCCGTCCTGGGCTCCCGGGCCGCGATCCGCGCCGCCAGTCCGGCGACGGTCGGGGCGTCGAAGAGATCGGCGAGCGGCACCGCGACCCCCAGCCGTTCCTCCAGCCGGTTGACGACGAGCGCCGCCTGGAGGGAGTTGCCGCCGAGCTCGAAGAAGCGCTCCTCGGCGCCGACCTCGGGGAGCTCCAGCACCTCCTCCCAGACCGCCGCCACGGCGCGCTCGAGGCCGTCCCGCGGGGGGACGCGGGGCCGCTCGCCGGAGGCGCGTTCCGCGGTGGGCGCCAGCCGGGCCAGGGCCTGGCGGTCGACCTTGCCCGTCGCCGTCCGGGGGAGGGCGTCGAGAAAGCCGAAAGCAGCGGGGAGGAATCCCTCGGGAAGGGTGCGGGCCAGGTGGCGCCGCAGAGCTTCCGGAGTCGGCAGCTCGCTGGTGATCGCCGGCATCGCCGGACCGGCGGCGATCCAGGCCACCAGACGGCGGCCGGCGAGATCGCCGTCGGCCGCCGACTGCACCACGACGGCAGCCTCGCGCACCGCCGGATGCGCCAGGAGGGCGGCCTCGATCTCCCCCAGCTCGATGCGGACCCCCCGCACCTTGACCTGGCCATCGCTCCGCCCGAGGAATTCGAACCGGCCGTCGGGCCAGCGGCGGGCCAGGTCGCGGGTCCGGTAGAGGCGCTCCCCCGCCCTCCCGAAGGGGTCGGGGAGGAAGGCCTCCGCCGTCAGGTCGGGGCGCCCGAGATAGCCGCGGGCGAGCCCCGGTCCCCCGATGTAGACCTCCCCCGCCACCCCCACCGGCACCGGCTGCCCCAGGCCGATCGAGGAGGTGGACCCGGGCGCCGGGGAGCGGCCGGCCGAGGGAGAGCCGGGGCTCCCCAGGGCGATACGTCCCCAGGGTGGCGGCGATCGTCGCCTCCGTCGGTCCATAGCCGTTGTGGAAGTGAAGGTGGGCCGCCCAGCGCTCGGCCACGGAGAGCGGGCAGGCCTCCCCCCCCACCACCAGGACGGAGAGGGCCGGCAGCGCCGCGGGAGAGAGGACGCCCAGGATCGACGGCGGCATCATGAGAGCGGTGATCCCCCGCTCCCGCAGCAGCGCCAGGAGCGGCGCTCCCGGGCGCCGGGCCTCCGGCCCCGCGAAGTGGAGGGTCGCCCCCGTCGCCAGAACCGCGCCGACCTCCCCCAGAGAGACGTCGAAGCCGATCGCGGCGAACTGCAGGAGGTGGGCCCCGGGGCGGATGCCATAGCCGCGCGCCTCCGCCACCTCATTTCTGGCCAGACCGCGGTGGGAGACCGCGACCCCCTTTGGCAGCCCCGTCGATCCCGAGGTGTAGATCACGTAGGCCAGGTTGTCCAGGCTGGCCGGACCGAGCGGGTCGGAGGCCGCGACGCTGGCCATTCCCGTTTCCAGCTCTTCGAGCCGGAGAGAGCGCGGGGACCCGGGCGGGCCGGCGCTCGCCGTCGCTTCCGAAGTCACGAGCAGATCGATCCCGGCATCGGCGACCAGGAAGCCGAGGCGCTCGGCCGGCAGGGCCGGGTCCAGGGGGACGTAGACGCCACCGGCTCCGAGGGTCGCGAGAAGCGCCACCAGCCAGCCGGGCGAGGGTTCGAGGCAGAGGCCGACCCGCACCTCGGGCCCGACGCCCTCTCCAATCAACCGCCGGGAGAGCTGCTGGGAGCGCCGGAAGAGCTCGCCCCAGGAGAGGGCGAGGCTGGCACCGTGAGCGGCGATCGCCTCCGGCCGCTCCCCCGCCCGGAGCGCCAGGAGACCTACCAGGGTGTCGGCGGGAGGCTCCTCGTCCGGGGCATCGTCGAAACCGAGGAGGAGCTGATGGCGCTCCGACTCGCCGAGGAGCGGCAGCTCGGCGATCGGGCGACGGGGGTCGGCGACGGCGGCGGCGAGGAGCCGCTCCAGCTGGGCGAGGTGGCGGGCGACGGTCGTCGGGAAGAAGAGCTCGCTCCGATACTCGGCGCTCGCCAGGAGACCTTCGGGCGCCTCCTGGAGGCTCAAGGAGAGGTCGAGCTTGGCGCTCGACCCGCCGACCGGCACCATGGTGAGCTCGACCCCGGGGAGCGCGGCGGTCTCGGCATGGGCGTTCTGCACCGAGAACATGACCTGAAAGAGCGGAGTCCGGCCGCGGTCGCGCTCCGGCTGCAGCGCCTCGACCACCTTCTCGAAGGGGATCTCCTGGTGGGCGAAAGCGGCGAGGACCGTGCGCCTCACCTGCCGCACGAGGGTCAGGAAGTCGGGCTCCCCCGAGAGGCCGACGCGGAGGACCAGGGTATTGACGAAGAAGCCGATCAGCCCCTCGACCTCGCGGTGGGTACGGTTGGCGACCGGGAAGCCCACCGAGATGTCGAGCTGGCCGGTCCAGCGGGAGAGGAGGGCGCACCAGGCGGCGAGGAGAACCATGAACGGCGTCGCCTCCTCCTGCCGGACGAGGCGCGCCACGCCGTCGCCTAGAGCCGCGGGGAAGAGGGCCGCCGCGAAAGCCCCCCGCTCCCCCGGGAGACGGGGCCGCGGCCGGTCGGTCGGGAGATCGAGGTCGGGCGCTCCGGCGAGCGCCTGCCGCCAGTAGCCGGCCTGCTCTTCGAGCCTGGGACCGGCGAGCCGCCGCCGCTGCCAGACGGCGAAGTCGGCGTACTGGATGGGGAGCGGTGGGAGGGGCGAAAGCTCCCCTGAGCCGCCCGGGAGATGCGCCGGGTAGAAGGCGGTGAGCTCGCGGATCAGCACCCCCATCGACCAGCCGTCGGAGACGATGTGGTGGAGAGTGAAGAGGGCGACGTGCTCTTCGGCGGCGAGGCGGAGGAGGGCGGCGCGCACGAGGGGACCGCGCTCGAGGTCGAAGGGGCGCATCGCCTCCTCCGCTGCGAGGCGCCGGGCCTCGGCCTCGCGCACCCCCGCCGGCCCCGCCGGCAGATTCGCGAGGTCGACCCGGGGGAAAGGCAGGGCGGCGGCGGGCGCGATCACCTGAACCGGGGCGCTGTCGATGGTCCTGAAGGTGGTGCGAAGGGCGGCGTGCCGGCGGGCGATGGCGGCGAGGCTGGCGGCCAGGGCCGCGGCGTCGAGCCGGCCGGTCAGGCGCACGGCCGTGGGCACGTTGTAGGCCGCGCTCCCCGGCTCCAGGCGGTCGAGGAACCAGAGCCGCTCCTGGGCGAAAGAGAGCGGGATCGGCTCGCCGGGCGCCCAGGGTCGCGCCGGGATGCCGCCCATGCCGTCGATAGAGCCGCGATCGGCAACATCGCCCTCCGGCCGCTCGTAGCCGAGCCGAGCCGCGAGATCCCAGGTCGCCTCGCCGAGGAGGAGATCCTCTCCCTCTTCCCGGAAGCGGTCAGCCACCCGCGGATCGATCGCCGTGTGCTGGTGGAACTTGACGTCACCCAGCATGCGCGACTCGGGGTGGATGCCGTCGGTCATCCGCGCCGTCCCCTCCTCGTAGGGTCGCGCCATGGCGAGGTCGTAGGGCAGGCCCAGGAAACGGCAGATCCCGGCGAGGACCTCCTCGGGAGCCCGCACCAGCTCCTCGAAGTGAACGGTATGCCGGCGCTCCGCCGGGATGCCGGCAAAGAAGGCGAGGATGTTTTCCTGGGAGACCCGCCAGATCAGCTCGGCCAGCTGGCGCCGAGAGAAAGTGTGGGGATGGCGGAAGAAGAGCTGGTCGAGCTTCGCCTCCTCGAACGAGCGGACGACCGCCTGGGGATGACGGACGAGGTGGAGATAGCGGGCCCCCGCGAACGCCGCCTCGGCCCGTTCGAGGATCTGCGGGTCGAGGGCGTAGGAGGGGGTCTTGTCGACCAGCAGCCGGCCGCCGATCGCCCCCTGGATCTCGCGGTAGAGCCGACGCGTGCTCCATCCCTGCCCCAAGGCGTCGGAGAGAAAAGCCTCGGCCTCGGCGGCATCGACGCCCCCCGCCGACCCGACGTTGCGGGCTGCCATCACAGCGCGCACCGCCCCCTCGAGCCAGAAGCGGTCGCGCCCCGGGAAGGCCGCCTGACGCTCGGCCAGGGTGTTGAAGGAGAGGAGCTCGAGCTCGGGCGGCGCGAAGAGCGCCGGATGGCCGCCCAGGAGGACCCGGAGCAGGGTCGAGCCCGAGCGGGGCGGCGAAAGGACGAAGAGGGCCGATGGGTTCCGCGGCTCGGCGGCCAGCTCGGGTGGGAGGGGTGGCAGTGGGCGGACGAGGCGGCGGAGCTCCTCGGCCGCGGAGTCGCCGACCCGTGTGGGGCCCAGCATCATCGCCCCCGGCTTCCCGGCCGACTCCGGCCCCCAGAGCCGGAGGACCGCCGTCCGATGCTCGCGCGCCAGGTAGCCGGCGAGCGCGGCGACGGTGGGAGCGTCGAAGATCACCACCACCTGGACGACCTCTTTGAGCTCCTGCTGCAGGCGATTGATCAAAACCGCCCCGGCGATCGAGTTGCCCCCCAGCTCGAAGAAGTTGTCGTGCCGCCCTACGCGCTCGATCTTGAGGACTTCGCGGAAGAGGCCGGCCAGGGCGCGCTCCAAGGGGGTCTGCGGTTCCCCGCCGCCGGCCTCCCCTTCATCCGTGAGAAGGCTACCGGCAGTGGCCGGCGCGATCTCCAGGAGCTTCCGCCGGTCGACCTTGCCGTGAGCGGTCAGGGGGAGCGCCGGCAGGAGGACCAGGGCGCTCGGCAGCATGTGCTCGGGGAGCCGCGCGGCGAGGAAGCCGCGGAGATCGGCCAGGGAGAGATCGCGCTCCGCCGCCACATAGGCGACGAGCCGGGTCTCCTCCCCCACCGCGGCGCCCGGAAGCGCCAGGACCAGGGCCTCGCGCACCGCCGGGTGCGCCGCCACCGCCGCCTGGACCTCGCCGGGCTCGATCCGGAAGCCGCGGATCTTCACCTGGTCGTCGGCCCGGCCGAGGTACTCCAACTGCCCGTCCGGCCGCCGCCGGGCGAGGTCGCCCGAGCGGTAGAGCCGCGCCCCGGGCTCTCCGCCGAAACCGCCGAAGGGATCGGGAAGGAAGCGCTCCGCCGTCGTCTCCGGCCGGCCGAGATAGCCGCGGGCGCCCCCCGGGCCGCCGACGAAGATCTCGCCGGAAACGCCGACCGGCACCGGCTGGAACCGGCGGTCCAGGAGGTGCAGAGTGAGGTCCGAGAGGGGACGGCCGATCGGGCTCCCGCTCGGGTTCCGGGTGAGATCGGTCCGGCGGAGGCGGCGCGAGGTGACGTGCACGGTGGTCTCGGTGATGCCGTACATGTTGACCAGAGCCGGCCGCTCGTCGCCATGGCGGGCGAGCCAGGGAGCGAGCCCGGAGACCTCTAGGGCCTCGCCGCCGAAGATCACCAGCCGGAGCTCGCCCAGACCGCCCAGACCGCCGACATCGGCATCCTCCCCCGCCGCCGCCTCCGCCCAGAGGAGCTGGCGGAAGGCCGAGGGGGTCTGGTTCACGACCGTCACCCGCTCGCGGGCGAGGAGGCGGACGAAATCGACCGGCGAGCGGCTGACCGCTGGCGGGACGACGACCAGCCGTCCGCCGTGGAGGAGCGCCCCCCAGAGCTCCCAGACCGAGAAGTCGAAGGCGTAGGAGTGAAAGAGGGTCCAGGTGTCGTCCGGCCCGAAGCCGAATTGGGAATCCGTGGCGGCGAAGAGCCGGGCGACGTTGCCGTGGGTGACCGCGACCCCCTTGGGGCGACCGGTCGAGCCCGAGGTGTAGATGACGTAGGCCAGGTTTTCGGGGGAGGTGTCCGCCCCGCCGTCGGGCCAGGGGGCGGAGTCCTGCCGCGCCTGCCCGAGGAGCGCCCGATCGTCGTCGAGGAGGACCAGCAGGACGCTCGGCGCCAGAGTCTCGGCGAGCGCCGGGAGGAGCCGGCCGGCGGTGACGAGCACGGAGACCCCGCTGTCCGCGAGGAGGAAGGCGAGCCGCTCGGACGGATAGGCAGGATCGAGCGGCACATAGGCGCCCCCGGCCGCGAGCACCCCGAGGATCGCCACCACGAGGTCGAGCGAGCGTTCGAGGCAGATCCCCACCCGCGACTCCGGACCGACCGCCAGACCGCGCAGGTGGTACGCCAGGCGGCCGGCCCGGGCCGCCAGCTCGCCGTAGCTCAGCCGCTCCCCCTCGTGGACGACGGCCACCGCCTCCGGGGTCGCGGCGGCGCGAGCGGCAAAAACGGTATCGAGAGTCGGAAGAGTCGTGAGGGTCGGCAAGGGGGTACCGGCACCGCCGCGCGGCTCCCCCTCGTTCCACTCGACCAGGAGCTGCTGGCGTTCCCCGGGGCCGAGGAGCGGGAGAGCCGAGACGGCGCGGCTGGGGTCGGCCACGGCCGCCCCGAGGAGGGTCTCGAAGGCTGCGGCGAGGCGGCCGATCGTCGCCCGGTCGAAGAGATCGACGCTGTAGAGCCACTCGCCGAAAATTCCGTCCTCTCCCCTGGGCGCCGCCATGGCGTTGACGACGAGGTCGAACTTGGCGGTCTCCGTGCCACCCGCGAAGGGCTCCCAGGCGAGCCCGGGGAGCGCCAGATCGGGTAAGGGCGCGTTCTGCATCTGGAGCACCACCTGGACGAGCGGCGGGCGGGAGGGATCGCGGCGCGGCACGATCTCCTCGACCAGCCGCTCGAAGGGCAGATCCTGGTGAGCATAGGCGGCGAGCGCCGTCTCCCGGGCTCGCGCCAGAGCGGTCGCGAACGGCGGATCGTCTGTGAAGTCGGCACCGAGGGCCAGGGTGTTGATGAAGAACCCGATCATCCCTTCGAGCTCCCGCCGCGTCCGGTTGGCGATCGTCGAGCCGACCAGGACGGCCGGTAGCCCGGCAAACCGGGAGAGAGTGGCGGCGAAGCCGGCGAGGAGGGTCATGAAGAGGGTCGTGCCGCGCTGCCTGGAGAGAACGCGGAGATCCCGGGCCAGGCCGACGGGGAGGGGGCGGACGAGGCTGCCGCCGCGGAAGCTCTGGACGGCCGGCCGCGGCCGGTCGGCCGGCAGCTCCAGGCGGTCCGGGAAGCCGGCGAGCCGCTCCTTCCACCAGGCGACCTGGGCGGCCAGCACCTCCCCAGAAAGCCACCCCCGCTGCCACTCGGCGTAGTCGGCATACTGGACCGGCAACTCGGGGAGCGGCGAGGGCAGGCGCCCTACCATCGCGGGATAGAGGGCCGCGACCTCGGCCAGGAGCACCCCGAGCGACCAGGCGTCGGCCGCTATGTGGTGGAGAGTGAGGAGGAGGGCGTGCTCCTCCCCCCCGAGCCTCAAGAGGGTGGCGCGGAGGAGCGGCCCCCGCTTGAGGTCGGAGCCGAGGTCGAAGGGGCGCACCGCCGCCGCTCCCGCGACCCGCAGGGCCTCGGCCTCCCGCGCCGCCCGCGGCAGCTGTGCGAGGTCGGCCTGTGGGAGGTGGAGATCCGCGGGCGGCGCGATCACCTGGACCGGCCCCGCCGGGGTGGTCGCGAAAGTCGTGCGGAGGACCTCGTGCCGGCGAACGATCTCGGAGAGAGTGGCGGCGAGGGCGGCCGGATCGAGCCGGCCGCTGAGACGCACCGCCGCCGGGACGTTGTAGGCCACGTTCCCCGGCGAGAGCTGGTCGAGGAACCAGAGCCGCTCCTGGGCGAAGGAGAGGCGCGGCGGGCGGTCGCCATGGCGAATCGCGCGGGCGAGAGGCGGCGCGGTAGCCGCCGCGCTGCCGGCGGCTTCGGCCGCGCGCGCCCGCTCCACCGCTGCCGCCAGACCCGCGACGGTGGGCGCCGCGAAGAGCTCACGGAGCGGGATCTCGATGCCGAAGGCCTCGCGGAGCCGGGAGAGGGCCTGGGCGGCGAGGAGCGAGTGGCCGCCCAGGTCGAAGAAGTTGTCGTCGACAGAGACCGCGGGAACCCCCAGCACCTCCGCCCAGGCCGCTGCCACCAGCTCCTCGACGGGCGTACGCGGCAGGGCGGTCTCCCCGGTCTCCGGCCGCCCCGTCCCCACGCCGAGAGCCGTGGGAGCTGTACGCGGCAGGGCGCGGCGGTCGAGCTTGCCGCTGGGGGTGAGCGGCAGAGCGTCTAAGAGGACGTAGGAGGAGGGGAGCATCGCCTCCGGAAGGCTGCGGGCGAGGTGGCCGCGGACGTCGCGCAGGAGGGTCTCCGCCCGGCTCCACTCCGGCTCCGGCGAGGCTGGCGGGGACGCGATCGTGGCCGCGCGCTCCCTCGGAAGAACGTCCAGCCGCCGGGCGTAGACGTTCCAGAGAGATGTCCCGGCCAAGGCCGCATCCTGCTCGCTCTCGACCGCGAAACCGTGCCGGGAGAGCAGGTTGACGACCCGCGCCAGCCGGCCGCCCAGGTCGTGAACCTCGGCCACCACCTGCCGGACCTTCCCCCAGTCGGCCTCGTCGAGCCCGGAGAGCACCTCCAGCTCGCTTTTCTCGGCATCGATTTTGAGCAGGTCGATCCGCGTCACCCCCTCTTCCCGGATCACCGCGGAGAGGGTGCGCACCCGGCAGGCCACCCGCTCGCCCCGCAGCCGCTCGTCGAGGATCTCGTCGGCCTCTCTCCCCGACACCTTCCGGCTCCGATCGAGAAACGCGCGGACGACCTCCCGGTCCTCGCCGCCGGCATGGCGCCCGGAGAGGAGGGTGGCATGCGGGTAGTAGGTCAGCTCGGCCTCCCCCGCCGACTCGCCCAGGGCGCAGTCGAAGAGCCGGGCCTCCACGCCGTGGAGGGCGGCGTTGGCGGCGAGGGCGGCGAAGACCGCCGGGATGGGCTCGAAGGCGTAGACGGAGACCCCCGGCGCCTCGCGGGCGGCGAAGAGGGTGAAGAGGCCGATGTTCGCCCCGACGTCGAAGACCCGGTCGCCGGGGCCGATCGAGATCCCGTGGCGCAGATAGCCGCGCCCGGCGAAGATCTCGCCGTAGAGGAACTCGGTCTCGCCGTGGTTTCTCTCTACGACCGGGGTGCCGTCGGGGAGCTCTGAGAGGGTGGCGCCCGCGGGCAGCCCCTGCCGGGTGAGGCGGAGGAGCCGCAGGAGGGGGCCGGCGGTGTGGGCCGAGGGGACGAGCCAGGCAAGGAGGCGGCCGTCCTCGGAGATCCCCACCGCCGCCTCGGCAACCCCGGGGTGCCGGCGGAGCGCCGCCTCCACCTCGCCCAGCTCGATGCGCACGCCGCGCACCTTGACCTGGCTGTCCGTCCGCCCCAGGTACTCGATCTCGCCCCCGGGCCGCTGGCGCGCCAGGTCCCCGGTGCGGTAGAGCCGGGCGCCGGGGACGGCCGGGAACGGATCGGGGAGGAAGCGCTCGGCAGTCAGGTCGGGGCGGCCGAGGTAGCCGCGGGCGGGCTGGACGCCGCCGATCCACAGCTCCCCCGTCACCCCGGCCGGCACCGGCGCCAGGGGGACGGGACCACGGTCGAGGAGGTGGATGCGGGTGTTGGCGATCGGCCGGCCGATGGGGATCGAGAGGCGCCGGACGTCCCGCTCGCAGGCCCAGGCGGTGACGTCGACCGCCGCCTCAGTGGGGCCGTAGAGATTGGAGAGCCCGGTTTCTGGAAGGAGGGCGAAGAAGCGCTCGACGAGAGGAGCGGGCAGCGCCTCGCCGCTCGCGATCACCCGCGCCAGCGAGGAGCAGCCAGCGACCCCCGGCTCGGCGAGGAAGGCCTGGAGCGTCGAGGGGACGAAGTGGACGGTCGTGACCTCGCGCTCGGCGATCGTCCGTACCAGGTAGGCCGGATCCTGGTGCCCGCCCGGCCGGGCGAGGACGAGCCGGGCGCCGGCGAGGAGCGGCCAGAAGAGCTCCCAGACCGAGACGTCGAAGCTAACCGGGGTCTTCTGGAGGACGTGGTCGCCAGCGTCGAGCCCATAGCGCTCCTGCATCCAGAGCAGCCGGTTGAGGATCGCCCGGTGGCTGTTCATGGCCCCCTTCGGGGTCCCCGTGGAGCCGGAGGTGTAGAGGACGTAGGCAAGGTCGTCCGGGCCGGGCGCTGACTGTGCTCCCGAAACGCCCGGGCGAAGCGTCCCTCCCCTCTGGGAGGGGGTGGGTTGGGGCAGGGGGGAGGCCAGGAGGGGGGCGCCTGGCGAGGGTACAACCTGCCTCTTGTCCCTCTGATTGAGGTCGCCAGGGAACAGCACCCGGAGGCTCGGCGGCAGCTCGGGGAGATTCTTTGAGAGCCCCTCTGCTGTAAGGAGAACCGGCACCCCGGAGTCTTCGAGCATGAAGCGGAGCCGCTCCGCCGGATAGGAGGGGTCGAGCGGCACGTAGGCCGCGCCCGCTGCCAGCACCGCGAGGAGGGCCACGATCAACTCGGGCGAGCGCTCCATGGCGAGCCCCACCCGCCCGTCCGGACCCACTCCCAGCCCACGCAGATGGGCGGCCCACTCCCCCGCCCGGGTCGCCAGCTCGCCGTACGAGAGATGAGCTCCGTCGAGCTCGACCGCCACCCTCTCGGGCGTCCGCGCCGCCTGCTCGGCGATCGGCTCGTGAAGGCAGGCGGCCGGCGGATAGGCGACCGCCGTGTCGTTCCATTCGCGGAGCGCCTGGGCTTCGGCGGCGGAGAGGAGGGGGAGCTCCGAGAGGCGCCGGCCCGGATCGGCAGCGGCGGCGGCGAGGAGGTTTTCGAGATGCCCGGCGAAGCGCTCCGCCGTCGTGCGGTCGAAGAGGTCGGAACGGTACTCGAGCCCGCCGCCCAGCTCCCTCCCGGTATCGGCGAGCGACAGGGCGAGGTCGAAGAGCGCCGAGGTGCTCCCTGCAGCCTGCGGGTGGAGGGTGAGGCCGGGGAGGGTCAGCTCCCCTCCCCCGGGAATGAAGAGGCTGCACATGGCCTGGAAGAACGGCGTTCCCCCCAGGCTGCGCTCGGGGTTGAGCTCTTCCACCAGCTTGCCGAACGGCAGCTCCTGGTGGGCGAAGGCCGCCATCATTTCCTGGCGCAGACGCGCCAGGAGCTTCCCGAAGCTGGGGTCGCCGGAGAGATCGGCACGGAGGACCAGAGTGTTGACGAAAAAGCCGATCAGCCCCTCGGTCTCCCGGCGGTCGCGACCGGCCACGGGGGTGCCGACGGCGAGATCGGTCTCCCCCGTCAGCCGGGCGAGGAGGGCGAAGAACGCCGCCGTCACGGGCATCAGGAGGGTCGCCCCGGAGCCCCGGCCGAGCGCCCGCAGGCGGTCGGCCAGCGCCGCGCCGACGGTCACCGGAATGCTCCCCCCCGCCGGGTTGGGCACCGCCGGCCGCGGCCGGTCGGCGGGGAGGGCCAAGGGGGGCGGCGGAGCGCCGAGCTGCCGACGCCAGTAGGCGAGCGAGCGGTCGAGCACCGCCCCTTGCAGAGCCTGGCGCTGCCAGGCGGCGAAGTCGGCATACTGGAGGGGCAGCTCGGCCAGGGGGGACGACAAGCCGCGGGAGAAGGCGGCGTAGAGGGCCGAGAGCTCGCCGATCAGGACCCCGGTCGACCAGCCGTCCGAAGCGATGTGGTGGACGGTGAAGACGAGGGCGTGCTCCCGGGCAGCCAGGCGGAGCAGCTGGACCCGGAGCACCGGGCCGCGTTCGAGGTCGAACGGCCGGCCGGCCTCGGCGGTGGCGAGATGCCGCGCCTCCTCCTCCCGCCGGGCGCCGGGGAGGGCGGCGAGGTCGGCCAGGGGGACCGGCACGGGGGTCGCCGGCTGGACGAGCTGGATCGGCCGGCCGCGGCGCTCTCCATAGGTGGTGCGGAGGACCTCGTGCCGGCGGACGATCTCCGACAGGGTGGAGACGAGGAGACCGCGGTCGAGGTCGCCGCGGAGGCGAAGCGCGGTGGGTAGGTTGTAGGCGGCGCTCCCCGGCTCCAGGCGGTCGATCAACCACAGCCGCTCCTGGGAAAAGGAGAGGGGGAAGGCGTTCTCCCCTCCCCCAGGGGCACGGGGCAGGGCGAGGATGGGCGAGCGCAGGGGGTCGATCCCCTCCTCGGCGAGGAGCAAGGCGAGGAGCCGCCGCTTCTTCTCGTCGAGGGCGGGGGATGAGGTCAGGGCGGCGTCCAAGCGGGGGGTCTCCGTCGTGCGGACCGGCGAGGGCGGCCCCGAGCGGGGCCGCTCCTCCAACTAGAGTGCGCGAGCCGGGGACGGCCGCGCTCGCTCTAGGGGGATAAGTCCGAAGCGGGGTGGAGTTGTTCCCGCGGAATCGAGAGGGAAAAGGCCCCGCCCGGCGAGGGGATCGCCGGCGGGGCCTTCCGGGTGCGGGCGCCTATTCGGGGAGGGTCTCCAGGTCGACGAGACGGTACCCCTTGCCGACCTCCTCGTTCCACTTGGCGGCGAAGGCCTGGGCGTCGAGCGGCGCCTGCAGGTGCTCGCCCCCCGTGCTGTTGCGGAGCACGGCGTCGAAGAGCCGCTTGTTGCCCTCCTCGTAGGTCTGGAGCTGGGCGAGCTCGGAGCTGCCGCTCCCCTCGCCGGCCTCCTTCCATTTCGCCTGGAGCGCGTCCCAGGTCAAGGAGGTCCATAGGCCGTAGCTGCCGATCCCGGAGCGGAACACCCCGGAGTAGACGAGGTTCTTGCCCGCCTTGTAGGTGGTGAGGTCCACCAGCCGCATGCCGCCGCCGGAAAGCTCGTTCCACTTGGCGAAGAAGGCATGCCGCTCCATGCCCACCCACAGCGAATAGGGATCGCTGCCGTCTTGAAAGACGCCGGTGAAGAGGCGCTTCTTGCCGTCGTCGAAGGTGACCATGTCGATCAGCCGCTTGTTCTTGCCATTCAGCTCCTTCCACTTGGCGACGAAGGGCTCCCATTCGAGACCGGAGAGCACCGTCTGCTCTTCCTCCGCGGAGCGGAAGAGGCCGGCCCACAGCCGCTTGCCGTCCTTGCCCGGCTCCCGGTAGCTGAGGAGGTGGGTCGCCTTGACCCCCTTGGCGGCAAGGGCGTCGAACCGAGCCTTGAAGGGGGCCCATTCGAGGCCGACGATCACCGCCTCCCCCTGGAGCCCGGCATGGAAGACGCCGAACCACTGCCGCCCTGCCGTCCCTCCCTTGCCTGCCGGCTTCCCCTTGGCGGGAGCGGCGGCAGCCGGTGGAGGTCCGGCCATCTCCAGGCTGTCGGCAGCGACCTGCACCCGGACGGTACCTGCCCCCGGGCTCGCCAGCTCGAGCTCGTAGTTGCCCCCTGCGGGGACCTCCAACGTGCCGTCGGCGACCTTCTTCCAGGTGGTCCCGATCCAGCCGTCGTCGATCGACAGCGTGCAGTGGACGTGGGTCGGGAACTGCGCGACCGGGAGGGCCTTGTCGAGCGGCACCGAAGCCGCCGTCCCCACCTTGGCGCCGCTCACGAGCTCGGCTGAAGCAGTGTTGCCCACCCCGCAGCCGAGCTTCCAGGTGCAGACGCTGAACGTCTTGTCGCAGTGCTCGACGGCCATCTTGGTGAACGCGATGCGCCCGTCGGCGCGCGCCTCGCCGGCCAGACCGAGGAGCGCGATACCCACCAGCAGGAGGAGGGCGGGGCGGCGGACGGAACGCGCCACGGCCGGAACCGATTTGGATGTCATGAGAAGAACCTCCGAATTTGAGTGTCCATCCTATGACAAAGCGCGGCGAAGCGGAACCGACCGGCCGCCGCCGGGCAGTTCGATTCCCTACCCCTCCGGCACCGCCCCGCGCTCGGCGAGCATCCTCTCGACCTCCTCGGGGGAGAGGCTTTCGAGCTTCGCGAGCATGCGGGCGATCTTCTCGCCTTCGCTCTCCCCTTCCGGGCGCAGGCTCTCGATACGTTCGGCGAGGGCGGCCGGGGTGGGCAGCTCGAAGAGAGCGGGGAGCGGCAGATCGACCCCGAAGGCGTCGCGTACCCGGGTGATCACCTGGGTACCGAGGAGGGAGTCGCCGCCGAGGTCGAAGAAGCTGTCATGGATGCCGACCTCCGCGAGCCCCAGGAGCTTCTGCCAGATCTCGGCGAGACGACGCTCGGTGTCGGTCGACGGTGGAACGTACGGATTGCGGAGGTTGGGACGGGCATGGAGGGTGACGCCGCGCCCGGGGCTTTCTGCCGCTGCCGCGCCCGGGGCGACGGCTGCCGCCGCCTTGAGCCGGCGCTCGATCCACGCCCCCGGCTCCTCCGCCGCGGCGACGAGGCGCGGCACCGTGCCGCTGGCGAGGAGAGCCTGGAGGGGAAGACGGGAGAGGGCGCCGGGCCCCTCGCCCGCTCCCTCCTCTTCCGGGTCGCAGGTGGAGGACGGCCCAGGGGAAGGGGCTCACTTCGGCCTGCTGCTCGGCAAAGGCGCCGGCCAGAGCGTCCACGGCGGCGGCGAGGAGCTGGCCGGGCCCGGACCGGGCGGCGAGCCCGGCGCGGAGGAGGCAGAAGCCGGGCCGGGCTCCGGTCTCGGCGAGGAGCCGGGCGAGGGTGGTGAGCCGGTCGGCGGCGGCGGTGAGGATCTCGTCCAGACGCTCGCGGGTGACGAGCGGCACCGGGACCGGGGAGAGATCGAGGCCGAGCCCCGCTTGGACGATCACACCGGCGATCCCTCCCGTCCGGGCCGCGGCGGCGAGGGTCTCCCTCACCCGAGCCACGTCCGCGAGATCTTCCAGCTCGACCAGGGTCCCACCTTCCGCTTCGCCCAGGGATGGCAGCGAGAGCGGCTCGAAGATCCGCACCCAGCGCTCGCCGCCGCGGAGCGCCACGGCGGCGCTGCCGGCGAGGCTCGGCGGTTCGGCCGGAGCGAGGATCTCGGCGAGCAGGGCGTCGATCAGCTGCTCCCGCCGCCGCGGGGAGGCGGGCGGGGTCGCGTCCACGGCGCGGCAGACGATTCCCGGGAGCTCGCGGGGGAGAACCTGGCAGAGCGCCGCGAGCGGCGACAGCTCCGGGCGGAGGGGGTCGTCCGCCGTCAGCCGGGCGAGCCCGCTCCCCACGACCAGGGCGCGCAGATGGGCGAGCGGGCCGGGGTCCTCCGGGGAGACCCGGGCCGCCAGGGCGTGGACGAGCGAGAGCAGGCTGTGGAAGCCCAGCTCCCGATCCAGCTCCCGCTTCGGCCCCCGATCCTGACCAGATACCCCGGGCTCGTCGAGGCTCCAGAGATGGACGATCCGGGTCGGCAGGGGGCCGCGGGCGGCGAGGGCTCCGAGGAGAGCACCGTAGTCGCCCGCGCGCCCGGGGTCGAGGGTGTAGAGGGGCTCCCCCGCCTCGCCCGCCGGGGTGAAGCGATCACCCCGGATGACGACGGCGACCTCCGCCCCCGCCGCTCGAAGCCGCGCGGCGAGCGCCATGCCCAGCCCCGAGCGGTCGCCAGGGCCGGTATTGCCGGCGAAAATGAGCCAGCCCCCGGCATCCCCTGCCAGCCCTGCCAGCCCGGCCAGGTCGGCCGCGGGCAGGGGGAGGGTGCGGCGGAAGGAGGGGAGATAGAGGCCGCTCGCGCTCGGCCGGGCGGCCGAGGCCTCCCCCGAGCCCGCCGGGCGTTCGATCCAGTAGCGGCGGCGCTCGAAGGAGTAGGCCGGGAGGGCTACCCGGCGGCGGCGCTCGCCGGCGTAGACCCGCGGCCAGTCGACCGGCACCCCGGCGAGCCAGAGCTTGCCGAGGCTTTCGAGCAGCACCACCCGGTCCGGCCGGCGCTCGAAGGCGCCGGGGAGCGACGGGGAGGGCCACGGGGTCGGTAACTCCGCCGTCCGCCAACTGGAGGGCGAGGGCGGAGAGGCTCTGGCCGGGGCCGATCTCCAGGAGCACCCGGCCGGGCTCGCGCCAGAGCTCGGCGATCCCCTGGGCGAAGCGCACCGGCCGCAGCAGGTGCTCCGCCCAGTAGCGCGGATCGGTCGCCTCGGCCGCCGTGATCCAGGTGCCGGTGACGTTCGAGACGAAGGGGATGCGCGGCGGGTGGAGAGCGATCTCCCGCGCCGCTGCCGCCAGGGGCTGGGGCGGCGGGGCTGAGCATCGGCGAGTGGAAGGCGTGGGTCGTGCGCAGCCGGCGGGCGGCGATCCCGGCCGCCGAGAGCTGGCGTTCGAGCTCAGCGAGGGCGGCCGGGAGGCCCCGCGGCGACCGTCGCCCGCGGGCCGTTGACCGCGGCGATCGAGAGCCCCTCCGGCAGCGAGGGCGGCAAGCTCCGCTTCGGAGAGCGGCACGGCGAGCATCGCCCCCTCGGGGAGGGCGTCGACGAGCCGCGCCCGGAGCGCCACCAGTCGGGCGGCGTCGGCGAGCGAGAGGACCCCAGCGAGACAGGCGGCCACGTACTCGCCCAGGCTGTAGCCGATCATCGCCTGCGGCTTCACCCCCCAGTCGAGGAGGAGGCTCGCGAGAGCATAGTCGAGAGCGAAGAACGCCGGCTGCAGGAGGGCCGTGCGGTCGAGCGGGTCGGCGCCCGTCGGCACCGGCGTCGCCGGCATCTCCAAGGGGCGGCGGTTGAGCATCCGCCGCAGATCCATGCCGCCGGTCCCGCCGACGCCGTCCTTCGCCTCCTCCCCGGCCGGGAAGAGGAGAGCCGCGAGGTCGGTCCCGACGTGCGGCGCGAGGAGAGCGGCGGCGCGGTCGAAAGCCGCCCGGAAGCCCGGCTCGTCGCGGTAGAGGCCGCGCGCCATCCCCGGGTACTGCTCGCCGAGCCCGGCGAAGACGAAGGCCACCGGCCGGCCGGCGCCGGCCACCTCCGCCACGGTGCTCCCCAGCACCCGCCGGGGGTCGCGGCTCGCCAGGGCGGCCAGGGCGTCCTCGCGGTCGCGGCAGACGAGGATGCGGCGGTGCTCCATCCCCCGGCGGCCGGTGTGGAGGGTGTAGGCGACGTCGGCGAGATCCTCCTCCGGGTGCGATCGCCAGGTGGTCGGCGAGACGGTCGGTCGCCGCCTCCAGGGCGGTCGCGGTACGCGCCGAGAGCGCCAGCAGGTGCCAGGGGCGGGCGGGCCCGGCGGGAGGGGGCTCCGGCGCCTCTTCCAGCACGGCGTGGGCGTTGGTGCCGCCGAGGCCGAAGGAGCTCACCCCGGCGCGGCGCGGCTCCCCCTCCCCCGCCGGCCAGGGTTCGAGGGCCGCGGCGACCCGGAAGGGGCTCCCGGCGAGCGGCAGCCGAGGGTTGGGGATCTCGAAGTGGAGCGAGGGGGGGATCTCCCGGTGCTCCAGGGCGAGGACGGTCTTGATCAGGCCGGCGATCCCCGCCGCCGAGCCGGTGTGACCGATGTTGCTCTTGACGCTGCCGAGGGCGCAGAAGCCGCTCAGGCTCTTGCCCTCCCTCCCCATGCGGGCGCGAAAAGCGCGGGTGAGGGCCGCCACCTCGATGGGGTCGCCGATCGGGGTCGCGCTGCCGTGGGCCTCGACGTACTGCACGCTCTCGGGAGCGATACCGGCGAGCTCCTGGGCGCGGGCGATGGCCGCCGCCTGGCCGGTCTCCCCGGGGGCGGTGTAGCCGACCTTCGCGGCGCCGTCGTTGTTGATCGCCGTCGCTCGGATCACCGCGCGGATGGGGTCGCCGGCCGCGAGAGCGGCGGCGAGCGGCTTTAAGACGACGATCCCCACCCCGCTCGACCCCACGGTCCCGGTGGCCCGGGCGTCGAAAGAGCGGTTGTGCCCGTCCGCCGAGTTGACTCCCCCCTCCTCGTAGAGATAGCCGGCCCGCTCGGGGAAGCCGATGCCGACCCCGCCGGCCAGGGCGATGTCGCACTCGCCTTCGAGAAGCGCGCGGCAGGCGAGGTGGACGGCCACGAGCGAGGTCGAGCAGGCGGTCTGGACGGCAAGGGCGGGCCCGCGCAGGTCGAGCTTGTAGGCGGCGCGGGTGGCGAGGAAGTCCTTGTCGTTGCCGAGCATCACCTCCATGCCGCCCGCCGCGGCCGGGTTGCCGAACAGTTGGTGGACGCCGTACTCGCTCATCCCCGCCCCGGCGTAGACCCCGATCCGGCAGGCGTCGGCCGCCGGGCTCCCCGGGCCATAGCCGGCGTGCTCCAGGGCCTCGGCAGCGCACTCCAGGAAGACCCGCTGCTGAGGGTCCATGAGCTGGGCCTCGCGCGGGTTGAGGTCGAAGAACGCCGCGTCGAAGAGATCCGCCCCTTCAAGCACCCCGCCGGCCCGCACGTAGTGGGGATCTTCGAGCAGCGCCGGATCGACCCCGGCGGCGGCGACCTCCTCGGGAGAGAAGAACGAGATCGACTCGACCCCCTGGCGCAGGTTCGCCCAGAAGCGATCGAGATCGGGGGCGCCCGGGAAGCGGCCGGCCATGCCGAGGATCGCCACCTCGCGCGCCCCCGAGGCGGCGGCTCCCGCCGGTCCCCCCAGCAGGAGAGGCGCCTGCTCCTCCCCCTCGCCGGCCGTCTGGGCGGCATGGAGGTGAGCGGGCGAGGGCCGCCACGTTGGGGTGCCGGAAGAGCTCCAGGAGGGGCACCTCCCGGCCCAGGCGGGAGGCGAGCCGGGCCTGGGCGTCGACGAGGAGGAGCGAGTGCCCCCCGAGGTCGAAGAAGTTGTCCTCGGCACCCACCCGCTCGACCCCCAGGACCTCCTGCCAGACGGCGGCGATCTCCCGTTCCAGGGCCGAGCGGGGAGCGACCCAGGAATCGCCGGGCTCCCGGCGCGAGGTTTCGGGCTCCGGGAGGGCGGCGCGGTCGAGCTTGCCGTTGGCGGTGAGCGGCAGGGCGGCGAGCCGGACGAAGGCGGCGGGGACCATGGGGTCGGGGAGGCGGGCTTTGAGCCAGGCGCGGAGCTCCGCCGCGAGATCCTCTCCCCCCTCCCCCGGCCCCGGCACCATCCAGGCGACGAGGCGCGGCCCGACGGGCCCGCGGCGCAGGAGGACCGCGGCCTGCGCCACGGCGGGGTGCTCGGCGAGGGCAGCCTCGATCTCCCCCAGCTCGATCCGGAAACCGCGCAGCTTCACCTGTTGATCGATGCGGCCGAGGATCTCGATCTCGCCGCCGGGAAGCCAGCGCGCCAGGTCTCCCGAGCGGTAGAGGCGCTCGCCGGGGAGGTCCGAGAAGGGGTCGGGGAGGAAGCTCGCCGCCGTCTTCTCCGGCAGCCCGGTGTAGCCGCGGGCGAGACCGGGGCCACCCATCCACAGCTCGCCCGCCACCCCGATGGGGACGGGGCGGCCACCCCGGTCGTTGAGGTCCACGACATGCAGCCGAACCCCCGGAATGGGCCGGCCGATGCTGGCGACGCCTGGCGCCGGTGCGCCCGGCTCCACCACCTTGGCGGCGACGAAGACGCTCGCCTCGGTCGGCCCATAGGCGTTGATGAAGCGGCGGTCGGCGGACCAGCGCTCCATCTCCTCGACCGGGCAGCGGTCGCCGCCGGACATCAGGAAGGAGAGATCGGGGAAGCGGTCCTCGCCGAGCGGCAGGGTGGGGAGGACCGCCGGCGACAGGATGGCGGCGGTGATCCTCTCCTCGCGGAGCTGGACCGCGAGGTCGGGGCCGGTGAGCAGGCTGTCGCGACGGCCGAGGTGGAGCGCGGCGCCCCCCGAGAGGGCGGCGAAGATCTCCAGCACCGAGGTGTCGAAGCTGAAAGAGGAGAACTGGAGGAGCCGCGCCCCCGGCCGGGCGCCGAGGAGCTCCACCCCGTGGAGGGCAGAGGCGGCGGGCCCGCGGTGCTCGACGGCCACCCCCTTGGGCTGCCCGGTCGAGCCCGAGGTGTAGATGACGTAGGCCGTGGTGCCGGGATCGACCGTCAGCTCCGGGTGTTCAGGGCGATCCGGGCCAGCCGGGCCAGCCTCGGCGCCGGGCAGGCTCTCGCTCTCGGCGTCGACGAAGGTGACCCCGGGCCGGCTGGGCAACAGGCCGGCGGTGGCCGGGGAGACCACCAGCACCGGAGCGCCGCAATCCTCCAGCATGAAGGCCAGGCGCCCGGCGGGATAGGTAGGGTCCAGGGGGACGTAGGCGCCGCCCGCCTTGAGCACGGCTAAGGCGGCGACGATCCGGTGGATCGACCGCGGGAGGCAGATCGCCACCCGCACCTCCGCCCCCACTCCGAGGGCGGCCAGGCGGTGGGCGAGCCGGCTGGAGCGCTGGTCGAGCTCGCCGTAGGTCAGCCGCTCCTCCCCCGGAGGCCCCCCTGAAGGACGGCCGGGGCCGCCGGGTCGCGCCGGGCGTGGACTAGGAAAGCTCCGTGGAGGGTCGCCGGCGATCAGGGATTCGGGGGCGCCGGGGTGCCGGCGCTCCACTCCTCGGCGATCTGGTGGATCTCGGCGGCGGTCAGGAGCGGCAGCTCGGCGAGCGGCCGGCCGGGCTCGGCGGCATCGGTCGGCGAGGTCGGCGATGGCGCCGAGGAGGGTCGCGTAGTGTCCGGCGAGCCGGAGGATCGTGGGGGCGTCGAAGAGGTCGCTCGCGAAGCGCCAGTCGAGGAGGAGCCCCGAGGGGTCCTCCGCCGCCTCCAGGGTCAGGTCGACGAGGGCGGTCCGCGCCGGCAGCTCGACCGCTTCGAAGGTGAGCCCCGGCAGCTCCAGCCGTTCCCGGGGGGCGTTCTGGAGGGCGAAAGTGACCTGGAAGAGCGGCGCATGGGAGAGGTCGCGAGAGGGGTGGAGCTCCTCGACCAGCCGCTCGAACGGGAGGTCCTGGTGGGCGTAGGCGCCGAAAGTCGTGGCGCGCACCTGGCGGAGGAGGTCGGCGAAGCTCGCCTCCTCCCCCAGCCCGGAGAGGTCGGCACGGAGAACGAGATTGTTGACGAAGAAGCCGATCAGCCCCTCGATCTCGGGGTGGGTGCGGTTGGCGATCGGCGTGCCGACGAGGAGATCGGCCTGCCCCGTATGGCGGGCGAGGAGGAGGTCGAGGCCGGCCAGGAGGACCATGAAGAGGGTGTCCCCCTGCCGCCGCGCGACGCCCCCGAGCGCGGACAGGAGGGCCGGCGGCAGGGAAACCCGGACGCTCGTCCCCCGCGAGCCCGCCACCGCCGGCCGCGGCCGGTCGGCGGGGAGAGGGAGGAAGTCCGGGGCGCCGGCGAGCCGTTCCCGCCAGTATCCGAGCTGCGCCGCGAGCACCTCGCCGGTCAGGTGCCGGCGCTGCCAGTCCGCGAAGTCGGCATATTGAAGGACGAGCTCGGGGAGGGGGGGAGGCCGGCCGGCGGCACCGGCGGCGATAGAGAGCCGTCAACTCGCGGACCAGCACTCCCATCGACCAGCCGTCGGAGACGATGTGGTGGAGAGTGAAGAGGACGGCGTGCTCCTCGGCCGCGAGACGGAGGAGCCGCGCCCGTAAGTGGGGGCCGCGAGGCAGGTCGAAGGGCAGCCCGGCCTCCTCCTCGGCCAGGCGCCGGGCTTCCCGTTCACCCGCCGCGGCCGGCAGACCGCCGAGATCGACGAGCGGCAGCGGCAGGGGGGAGGGCGGGGTCACCGCCTGCATCGGGCGATTCCCCATCCCCTCCTCCACCCCCTCAATGCCGGTGACCATCGTGAAAGTGGTGCGGAGGATCTCGTGCCGGCGGACGATCTCGGCCAGCACCCATGCGAGGAGAGCGCGGTCGAGCCGGCCCCGGAGGCGCAGCGCGTCGGCCAGATTGTAGGAGGCGCTCCCCGGCTCCAGGCGGTCGATGAACCAGAGCCGCTGCTGGGAGAAGGAGAGCGGATAGGGACCCCCGGTCCGGCGGAGCGGGCTCGGCGGGATCTCCCCCGGCCGCTCCGCCGCCTCGCGCTTCTTGAGCCGGGCGAGGAGAAGCTTCTGTTTGGCGGGCGACAGGCGCTCGAAATCGCGGATATGGTCGCTCAGGGGCGGCCCTCCAGTCGCTCTTCTTCCTCGGCGGCGAGGAGGGCCAGGGCCTCCTCGTCCGAGAGCCCGTCGAGGTCGGCGAGAAGCTCGTCCACCCCCTCCCCTCCCGCGGCGAGCTGCCGGCCGAGCACCTCCTCGGCGACGGCCTCCAGGGTGCGCAGCTCGAAGAGCCGAGCGAGCGGCAGGTCGACCCCGAGCTGGCGGCGCAGGCGGGAGACGAGCTGGGTGGCGAGGAGCGAGTGGCCGCCCAAGGCAAAGAAATCGTCCGCCACCCCCACCCGCGTCGACCCCCAGGAGCTCTCGCCAAAGGGCCGCCAGCTCCTCCTCCATGGCGTTTCTCGGCGGCGACGTAGCCCTCGCCTGCCGGGCGCGGGGCCGGGGCGAGGAGGGCGAGGGCGAGGGCGCGGCGGTCGATCTTGTCCGAGGAGCTCCGCGGCAGGGCGGGCAGAAAGGCGATCTCCGACGGCACCATGTAGGCCGGCAGCCGGCCGGCGAGGAAACGCCCGAGAGCCGCAGCGTCGAGGGCGCCGAGGGAGGTGCCCGCCGAGGACGCCTCGCCGCTCCGCGGCACCACCCAGGCCACGAGGCTGCGGCTGCCGGAGGCGTCGGCGCGGGTCCCCGCCGCCGCTTCGAGGACCGCCGGGTGGGCGGCGAGCGCCGTCTCCACCTCGCCGAGCTCGATCCGGTAGCCGCGCACCTTGACCTGGGAGTCGGCGCGGCCGAGGAACTCCAGCCGGCCGTCGGGCAGGAAGCGGACGAGGTCGCCGGTCCGGTAGAGCCGGGCCCCCGGCTCGCCGCGTTCGGCGGCCCAGGGGTCGGGGACGAAGCGCTCCGCGGTCAGCCCCGGGTGGTCGAGGTAGCCGCGGGCGAGCCCCGCCCGCCGAGGGAGAGCTCCCCCGGCGCTCCGGGCGGCAGCGGCTCCAGGGGCTCCAAAGCCAGCGCGTACCCCGGGTCGAGAACGCGAACGGTGACCCCCGGGAGCGGCAGCCCGATCGGCACTTCTCGCCCGGCCAGATCGGCAATATGGGCAATATCGGCGATATCGGCGATATGGGCGATATCGGCGTGAGCCGCGCCGGGATGGGTCTCCAGGGTAGCGACGACGGTCGTCTCGGTCGGGCCGTAGCCGTTGACCAGGCGGACCCGTCCCCAGTCTCCGGCCGCCAATCCAGCCCAGGCGGCCCAGCGCTCGGGGAGGGCGCGCTCGCCGCCCATGATGATCAGGCGGACCCGGGGCGGGGCGGGGAGCGCTTCGGCGGCGAGGGTGGCCACGAAGGTGTGCCAGTAGGCGGTGGGGAGGCTCAGGATGGTGAGCTCCGTCCGCCGGCAGAAATCGAGGAAGCGCGCCGGTTCCTCGAAGCCGCCCTCGGGGAGGACGACCGCGCCGCCCGCCGCCAGGGGAGCGAAGATCTCCTCGACGCTGGGATCGAAGCTCAGGGCGGAGGCCTGGAGCTCTCGGTCGCCCGGCCCGATTCCGTACTCCGCGACGACCGTCCGGACGTAGGTAGCGATGGCGCGGTGGGAGACCATCACCCCCTTGGGAGACCCGGTCGAGCCCGAGGTGTAGAGGACGTAGGCGAGGTTCTCCGGGAAGACGCCGCTGGACGGCGGTGGCGGCGGTGGTGCCGGAGACGAGGGTGCATCCAGCACGCCGTCCAGGAAGACCGGGAGGAAGCTGGCCCGCGCCGCTTCCGGCAGGCGGGCGGCGGTGCGCTCGGTCAAGAGGAGCGGTCGCGACCCGAGATCGGGAGCGGTGCCGCGGATCTCGCCCAGGAGTGGGGTGAGGCGGTCGACCGGCGCGCCCGGGTCGAGCGGCACGTAGGCACCCCCCGCGGCGAGCACGGCGACGATCCCCACGATCGCCTCCGGCGAACGCTCGGCGAGGAGCGGCACCCGCACCTCGGGTCCCACCCCCAGTTCGCGGAGCCGGAGCGCCAGTGCGGCAGCGGCGCGGTGGAGCTCGGCGTACGTGATCGCGCGCTCCCCCTGAAGGAGGGCGGGGGCCCCGGGGGTGCGCGCCGCCTGGGCCGCGAACAGCTCGTGGAGGCAGAGCTCGGATTCGGTGCCTGAAGCTCGTCGCGGGACCGCTCCCCCAGTCGGCGAGGAGCTGCCGGCGCTCGGCGGCCGAGAGGAGGGGGATGGCGCCCAGCGGCCGCTCGCCCCCGCCCTCGGCGAGCCCGGTCAAGAGGGCTACGAAGTGCCGCGCCAGGCGCCCCACGGTGGCCGCCTCCAGATGGCCGTCGTAGACGAAGCGCAGGGTGAGCCGCCGGCCGGCTTCCGCGGGACCGACGGCGAGGCTCAAGGGGTAGTCGGTGCGGTCGGCGATCCGCACGTCGCGGACCGCGAGCGCTCCGGCCCCCTTCCCGAGGGAGTCGTCCGCGGGGTAGTTCTCGAACACGAAGAGGCTCTGGAAGAGCGCCTCGCCGGGGGGGATCTCGCTTGAGCGTTGCACCTCGGCGAGGGGGGCGTGCTCGTACTGGCGCATCTCGACCTGCCGCGCCTGGGCGCCGCGCAGGAAGACCCCGGCGGGCACCATGGGATTGGGATCGAGGCGCACGGGAAGGGTGTTGATGAAGAGACCGACCATGGTCTCCACCCCTGGCAGCTCGGGCGGCCGGCCAGCGACGACCGTGCCGAAGACGACGTCTTGCCCGCCACCATAGCGGGAGAGGAGAAGGGCCCAGACCCCCTGGAACAGGGTGTTGAGGGTCAGCTCGGAGGCGCGGGCGAGCGCCGCCAGGTCCGCCGTCGTCGCCGCGGGCAGGACGAGATCCAGGTCACCGCCGGTTTCAGCGCTTCCGCTCAGCGGTTTCGGGCGGTCGAACGGCAGGCGGGTAGGTTCGGCGAAGCCGGCGAGGACGCCCCGCCAGTAGCGCTCTGCCGCCGCGGTGTCGCGCCCTTCGAGCCAGGCGATGTAATCGCGGTACGGGGGGGCCGGCGGCAGCCCCGCGATGCCGGCAGTGCTGGCAACGGGGCCCGCGACCGCCGCCTGGTAGAGGGCGAAGACGTCGCGGAAGAGAATCGCCAGGCACCAGCCGTCGAAGAGCAGGTGGTGGAAGGTCCAGAGGAAGCGGTGCTCCTCCTCCCCAGTGCGGGCGAGGGCGGCTCTCATCAGCGGTGCCCGGCCGGGATCGAAGCCGCGGGAGAGGAGGTCCGCCGCCAGGCGCCCCAGGCGGCCGGGCAGTTCGGCAGCCGACGTGCCGCGGAGGTCCACCTCCTCCCAGGGGAGGTCGACGTTCCGGCGCACGGCCTGGAGGGGCCGGGCGAGCCCCTGCCAGAGGAAGGCGGTGCGGAGAGCAGGGTGGCGGTCGACCACCCCCTGCCAGGCGCGGCGGAAGGCCTCCCGGTCGAGCGGGCCCGAGAGGGTGCAGGTGAGCTGCTGGAGATAGAGCCCCGAGCCCGGAGCATAGAGGTCGTGAAAGAGCATCCCCTGCTGGAGGGGGGCCAGGGGATAGAGGTCCTCAAGGTCCTGGCCGTCGCGATCGGACGAGAGCAGCTCGTCGAGGGTGGCCGCGTCGAGCCGCGCCAGGGGGAAGTCGGAGGGGGTGTAGCCGCCGGCCGCCGGCGACAGGCAGTGGTCGAGGAGAGCGGTGAGAGCGTCGACGAAGCCGCGGGCCAGCCGCTGGGTGGCTTCCCGCGCCTCGGAAGTGGCGGGAAAGCTCCAGTCCACCCGCAGCCGATCGCCGAGCACCATGGCGTTGACCACCAGCGGATGGCGATGCGGCGCGGACGCGCCCTGGCCCGTGCCGGTGGGCTCGGGGGCGAGGCGGAGCGCGGAGCTGCTCGCGAAGGGGCGATCGAGCTGCCCCAGGTAGTTCCAGGCGATCGCCGCCGAATGGGCGGCTTCGAGGTCGGCCAGGCGCTGCCGCTCCTCGGCGCTCCCCAGGTAGCGCAGCAGGCCGTACCCCAGACCCCGGTGGGGCACCCCGCGCACGGCCTCCTTGATCCGCCGGATCGCCGCGCCGGGCCCGCCCGCGCCGCGCAGATCGAGGGCCAGGGGGAAGACGGAGGTGAACCAGCCCACGGTGCGCGAGAGGTCGGCCCCGGGCAACAGCTCGTCCTCGCGCCCGTGCCCTTCGAGGTCGACGAGGACCGGCCCGCGGTCGGCGCCGAGCGCCAGGGCGAGGGCGGTCAGGAGGAGCTCGTTGACCTGGGTGCGATAGGCGGCCGGGGCGCGCCGCAGGAGGGCCTCGGTGGCCTCCGGCGAGAGGAGCTCCGAAACCTGGGACTCCGCGTCGGGGAGAGCCCTGGTCGCGGCGATCGCCGCGATCTCCGCGCGAGCAGGGAGGTCAGGGCTCCGTCGCCCGTCAGGGTCGCGGCGAGACCGAGCCAGTGCTCGCGATCGGCGGCGAGCTCCGGCGAGCGGGCGGCGCGCACCAGCCCCTCCGCCCAGTTCTTGAAGGAGGTCGTCTTTTCCGGCAGCCGGACCGGCCGGCCCGTCGCGAGCTGCCCCCAGGCGGTCTCCAGGTCCTCGACGAGGATGCGCCAGGAGACGGTGTCGACCACCAGGTGATGGGCGGCGAGGAGGAGCCGCGCCGGTCCCCGCTCCACCGCGAAGACGGCGCCCAGGAAGAGCGGCCCCCGCTCCAGGTCGAAGCCGGCCTGGAGCGCCTCCGCCCCGGCCGATACCGCCGCCGGCCAGCGCGCCGCGGGGAGGGCCGAGAGGTCGGCGGTCAGGAAGGGCACCGCGTCTCCACTCGTCTCGACCGGGGCGTACGCCTGGTGCCAGCCCCCGTCCGGCTCCCGGGTGAAGCGGAGGCGGAGGGCGTCGTGACGGTCCGCAAGGAGGTGGAGGGCCCGCGCCAGGAGCGGCGGAGAGAGCGGCCCGATCGTCTGCACCGTCGCCGAGACGTCGAGCAGCACCGCCTGAGCGAAGTGATGGAGGTCCGGCCCCCCGGTCTCTAAAAACCAGCGCTGGATGGGGAGGAGAGGGACCTCGCCCTCGGCCGGCCCCTCCCCGAGATCGGAGGGAGAGGGGGAGGGACCACCGGCCGCCTCCCCGGCGATCCCCGCCAATGCCGCCAGTTGGGCGATCGTGGGATGCTCGAAAAGCTGTCTCGGCGTCAGGACGAGCCCTGCCTGCCGCGCCCGCGCCACCACCTGGAGGGAGAGGATCGAGTCGCCCCCGAGACGGAAGAAGTTGTCGTCGACCCCAACCCGTTCGACCCCGAGGACGCCGCGCCAGACCGCAGCGAGGGCGGCCTCGGCGGCGGTCCGCGGCAGGGCCAGGCCGGCCGCCGAGGCGACGGTCTCGGGAGCGGGCGCCAGGAGCGCCAGAGCCCGGCGGTCGAGCTTGCCGTGGGCGGTCCGCGACAGGGCCGGAAGCTCGACCCAGAGCGCCGGAACCATGTACTCGGGGAGGACGGCGCGGAGCCGGTCGGCCAGGCGGGCGGGATCATTCCCGCCCTTCTCCGGGACGATGAAGGCGGCGAGCCGGCGATCGCCGCCACCGCCGCCAGCCCCGCCACCGCCGCCAGTGCCACCAGCGCGCTCGGTCGAGAGGGCGAGGACGGCCGCCTCCCGCACCTCCGGCAGGGCGGCGAGGGCCGCCTCGATCTCCCCCGGCTCGATACGGAAGCCCCGCACCTTGACCTGGTCGTCGGCCCGCCCCAGAAACTCCAGGTGGCCGTCCGGCCCGAAGCGGGCGAGGTCGCCGGTCCGGTACCAGCGCTCGCCGTCGGGACCGGGAACGAAGCGTTCCGCCGTCAGCTCCGGGCGCCCCAGGTAGCCGCGGGCGACCCCGGAGCCGCCCAGCCAGAGCTCCCCGGGGGCGCCGGCCGGCAGGGCCACCCCGGCGGGATCGAGGAGCTGGAGCCGGGCCTCCGGGAGTGGCCGGCCGAGCGGATGGGGCCGCGCCCCCCCCGCCCTCACGGGAAAGCTGGTGCAGAGGATGGTCCCCTCGGTCGGTCCGTAGAGCACCCGCAGGTCGACCTCCGGAAAGAGATCCGTGAGCTCCGCCTGGAGCTCGACCGGGGCGGCCTCGCCCCCCATGTAGAGACCGCGGAGGCGCGGGTAGACCCCGCCTTCGGCGCGGACTGTCGCCGCGACCTGCCGCATGAGGGCGGGGACCGCGTGCATCCGGGTGGCCTCGCCGAGGGCCGCGGCGAGCCGGGCGAGGTCGGGGACCGGATCGAGGGGGAAGATCTCGCAGGCCCCGCCCAAGGTGAGGGGCGAGAGCAGCTCCCAAATGGAGATATCGAAGGAGAACGGGGCGACGGCGAGGAGGCGCTCGTCGCTCCCCCACCCCAGGGCGCGCCGGCTGGCCGCGAGCACCCGGGCGAGGTTGCCGTGCTCGACCATCACCCCCTTGGGCCTCCCCGTCGTCCCCGAGGTGTAGAGGAGGTAGGCGAGGTCGCCGGGTGCCACCCGCGGCAGAGGGGCGCCCATGGGCTCCCCGGCCGCTGCGGTCGGCTCGATCCGGAGGACCGGCAGGTCCAGGATCGGCAGGGTGGCGGCGAACCGCTCTTCGGTCACCACGGCTCGCGCTCCCGAATCGGCGAGGAGGAAGGCCAGGCGCTCGGCCGGGAGGGCCGGGTCGAGCGGCACCCAGGCCGCACCGGCCTCAAGGATGCCGAGGATGCCGACCGGCAGGGCGAGGGAGCGCCCCACGGCGAGCCCCACCACCGATTCCCGGCCTACCCCGAGAGCCGCGAGGCGGCGGGCCAGGTGCTCCGCGCGGCGATCGAGATCGCCGTAGGTCAGCCGGCCGTCCGCGGCGACCACCGCCAGGGCCGCGGGGTCCTCGGCCGCCCGGGCGCGGAAGCTCTCGTGAACGAGGGGCGCCCCGTTGGCCTCCAGGGGCTCGGAGGTAGCCGTGTCCGACCACTCGACGAGGAGCTGGTGGCGCTCGCCGGCAGCGAGCAGGGGGAAGTCGGACGGCGAGCGCTCGGGATCGGCAGCGAAGCCTTCGAGGAGGACCGCGAGGTGCCCGAGCAGGCGGCGGGCGGTGACCGGCTCGAAACGGCGGTCGTGGAGGAGGCGGAGAGTGAGATCGCCGCCCCGGGCCGCCGCGGTCACGGTCAGGGCGTAGTTGGTACGCTCGGAGATCGAAACGCCGTCGATCGAGAGCCCAGAGACGCCCGCCGCGAGGCCGGGGTCCAGGGGATAGTTCTCGAAGACGAGGAGGCTGTCGAAGAGCGGCTCCCCGGAGGGCACTTCGCTCGCCGACTGGATGCGGGCGAGCGGCGTCCACTCGTGCTCCGAGCGCTCCGCCTGGGCTTCCCGCAGGCGACCCAGCCAGGCGGCGAGCGGCACCGGCGACGGTGGGACCTCGGCGCGCACCGGCACGGTGTTGATGAAGAGGCCGACGATCGACTCGACCCCCGGGAGGTCGGCCGGACGGCCGGAGACGACCGTGCCGAAGACCACGTCCGCCTCGCGGGCAAAACGGGAGAGGAGGAGGGTCCAGGCTGCCTGGAGGAGGACGTTCGGGGTCACCTCCCGGCGCTGCGCGAGAGCGGTGAGGGCGGCGGCCCCCTCGGCCCCGAGGGCGACCTCCTGCTCCCGGTAGTCGGCGGCCGCGAGCCCACCGCCGGCCGCCGGCCGGTCGTAGGGCAGCGGGGTGGGGGCGGCGAAGCCGGCGAGCGAGCGCCGCCAGAAGCCCGCGGCCTCGGTGGGATCGCGGCGCTCCAGCCAGGCGATGTAGTCGCGGTAGGGGTGGACCGGCGGCAGGGCCGGCTCCCTCCCCTGGACGAGCCCGGCATAGAGGGCGAAGACCTCGGAGAAGAGGAGGGAGAAGCACCAGCCGTCGAAGAGCAGGTGGTGGAAGCTCCACAGCAGGCGGTGCTCGCCGGGCGCGGTCTGGACGAGGGTGAGCCGCATCAGGGGGGGCCGGGCGAGATCGAAGCCGCGCCGCCGGTCGGCGGCCAGGAGGGCGCTAAAGCGCCGCTCCCGCTCGTCCGCCGTTTTACCGGTGGTGCCGCCGGCAGTGCCGCCGACGGTGCCGCCGCCGATGCCGTTCTCGGCCTCCTGCCAGTCGAGGAGCTCCCATTCGAGGGCGACGTCGCGGCGGACGGCCTGGAGCGGAACGTCGACCCCTTCCCAGAGAAAGCCGGCGCGGAGGGCCGGGTGGCGGTCGGTCACCCGCTGCCAGGCGCGGGTGAAGGCGGCGAGATCGAGGGTCCCCCGGAGAGTCGCCGTGAGCTGCTCGAAATAGAGCTCCGAACCCGGCGAGAAGAGGGTGTGGAAGAGCATCCCCTGCTGCAAGGGGGCCAGGGGGTAGAGATCCTCGATCCCCCGCTCGCCGCCGAGGAGCGCGTCGAGCTCCCCCTGGGTCAACCGGGCGAGGGGGAAATCCGACGGGGTGTAGCCGCCGGCCCCGGGCGCCAGACAGTGCTCGATCAAGACCTGGAGCTCGGCGAGGAAGCCCTCGGCGAGGGCTTCCATGGTGGCGGCGCGATGGAGAGCCGAGCTGTAGGTGAAGTCGAGCCGCAGGCGCTCGCCTAAAACGAGCCCGGAGACCTCCAGGAGGTGGCCGCGCGGCGCCCGCGGGCTCTCGGTGCCGCGGATGGTCTCGGTCGCGGGAGCGAGGAGCGCCGCCTCCGCCAGCAGCGGGTCGACCTGGCCCAGGTAGTTGAAGCTCACCTCGGGGGCAGGCCGGCCGGCGAGGGCCGAGACGGCTTCGGGGTCGCCCAGGAAGCGCAGGAGGCCGTAGCCGAGCCCCTTGTTTGGAATGGCGCGGAGCTGCTCCTTCACCGCCTGGATGGCCGCGCCAGGGTCTGCCGCCCCGGCGAGATCGAGGGCCACCGGGTAGAGAGTGGTGAACCAGCCGACCGTGCGCGACAGGTCCACTCCCGCCCCAGGAAGATCGCCGACGAGCGACTCCTCGCGGCCGTGCCCCTCGATGTCGAGGAGGACCCGCTCGCCGCCCGTCGAGCGGGCGAGGACCCGGGCGAGGGCGGTCAAGAGCAGCTCGTCCACCCGCGTCCGGTAGGCCGCCGGGGCCTGACGGAGGAGAGCGCGGGTGGCCGCCTCCGGCAGCTCGACCGACACCGTGGCCGCCGATCCCGCGTTGTTGTCCCCCCCCGGGAAATCGATCGGCAGCGGCGGCGCCTCGCCAAGGGCAGTCCAGAAGCCCAGCTCGGCACGCACCTCGGCCGACCGCGCCTGGGCGGCGAGGCGCTCGGCCCAGCTCTTCCATGAGGTCGTTTTCGCTGGGAGACCGGAGCTCTCCCCGCCAGCGAGGCCACGGTAGGCGGTCTCCAGGTCCTCCAGGAGCACCCGCCAGGACACCCCGTCGACCACCAGGTGGTGGGCGGCGAGGAGCAGGCGGTCGGCGAAGCCCGAACCGTTCCGAACGCCGCCCCGGAAGAGGGCAGCGAGGAAGAGCGGACCGCGGCCGAGGTCGAAGCCGCCCTGGAGCTCCTCGACCATGGCCTCGACCGCCTCGACCGCTCCCGGGGCCCGGTCGGAGGGCAGGGCGGAGAGGTCGGCGGTCACGAACGGCACTCCGGCTCCGGCCGGGGCATGCCACTGTCTCCAGGACTCCTCCTCGCGGGTGAAGCGCAGGCGGAGGGCGTCGTGGTGGTCGAGGAGGAGGTCCAAGGCCCCTCCCAGGATACCCGGGTCGAGCGCCGCCCGCGAGACGAAGAGGAGAGCCTGGTTGAAGCGCCAGGGCTCCGGTCTCTCGGTCGCGAAGAAATAACGCTGGATGGGCGTCAGCGGCGCTTCGCCCGTGACCGGCCCCAGGTCGCCCTCGGCCGCCCGGGTACCCTCGCCGGCCGCCATGGTCGCCACGGCGGCGAGACCGGCAATCGTCTGATGCTCGAAGAGCTGCTTCGGGGTGACGAGGAGCCCCGCCTTCCGAGCCCGCGCCACCACCTGGATGGAGAGGATGGAGTCGCCGCCGAGCTGGAAGAAGTTGTCGTTTATCCCTACCCGGGGGAGGCCGAGCACCCCCTGCCAGACCTCCGAGAGGGCGACCTCCGCCGCGGTCCGCGGGGCGGCCTGGCCCGCCCCTGAGGCGCGAGCGTGGGAGGGGTCCGGCAGAGCTTTCCGGTTCACCTTGCCGTGCGCTGTGAGAGGTAGCGCGGCGAGCGGTACGAGGAGCGACGGCACCAGGTGCCCGGGGAGCCGCTGGCGGAGAAACTCGGCCAGCTCCTCCGTCCGCAGCTCCGTGGCAGCGAGCCCCGCCCGCGGCACGACATAGGCGACGAGCTGCTTGTCCCCCCCGGCCACGGCGCGGGCCACGACGACCGACTCGGCGATGTCCGGGTGAGCGGCGAGGGCAGCTTCCACCTCCCCCGGCTCGACCCGGAAGCCGCGCACCTTGACCTGGCCGTCGACCCGGCCGAGGAACTCCAGGCTGCCGTCGGCCCGATAGCGCGCCCGGTCGCCGCTCCGGTACCAGCGCTCGCCGTCGATCGCGACAAAGCGCTCGCGGGTCAGCTCGTCCTGATGGAGATAGCCGCGGGTCACCCCAGCACCGCCGATCCACAGCTCCCCCGCCACGCCGATGCCGGCGATGCCGCCGATGCCCCCCGTCGAGTCGACGACCCGCAGCCGCACCCCGGGGAGCGGCCGGCCGAGCGGGGTTCCCACCCGCTCCGCCAGCCCCCCGGCATCCACCCGCTCGGTGGTGGCGAGGATCGTCGCCTCGGTGGGACCGTAGAGCACCCTCAGCTCGGCCCGGGGGAAGGTTCGGGCGAGATCGGCCAGGAGGTCGGCGGGCACGGCGTCGCCGCCGACGAAGAGGGTGCGCAAGCCGGAGAATCTTTCCGGGGCTCCCCGCCGCGTCGCCGATATCGCCGCCAGCACCTGGCGCAGGAGCGCCGGCACGGCGTGGAAGCGGGTGGCTCTCTCGAGACCGGCGAGGAGGGCGTCCATGTCGAGCGGCGAGGTGGCGGCGAGCAGCTCGCAGGTGCCGCCCGCGAGGAGGGGCGAGAGGAGCTCGAAAAAGAAGATGTCGAAAGAGAACGGGGCGACCGAGAGGAGACGGTCGGCCGCCGAGAAGCCAAACTCGCTCCGGCAGGCGCCGAGCACCGCGGCGAGGCTGCCGTGCTCGACGACGACCCCCTTGGGCTGCCCCGTCGTCCCCGAGGTGTAGAGGAGGTAGGCGACATCGCCGGGCGCGACTGGCGGCAGCGGCCCCGGGAAGCCCGTCGCCGAAATCGAAGGGTTCGTCCAGATCGAGCAGATCGAGGACCGGCAGGCCGGTCTCCGGCAGGCGCCCCCGCAGCGGCTCGCGGGTGAGGAGGACCCGGACCCGGGCGTCCGCGACGAGGAAAGCCAGCCGCTCGCGCGGTGCCGCCGGGTCGAGCGGCAGGAGGACGGCGCCGGCTTTCCAGATCGCGAGAATGCCGACCGCGAGCGCTGCCGAACGGTCGACCGCGAGGCCTACCACGTCCCCCGGCGCGATCCCGGCGGCGCGGAGCCGCCGGGCCTCCCGCTCGGCCGAGCGGTCGAGATCGGCGAAGGAGAGCTCGCGGTCGGAGACGACCAGGGCCGGGGCCGCCGGCCGCTCCGCGGCGCCGGCGGCACCGGCGGCGCTGGCGGCAATAGCAGCGAAGAGGCCGGGGACGGTGAGCGTCCGCTCCCCCTCCCCGCTGTCGTTCCACTCAGCGAGCACCTGGTGGCGGGCGGGGACGGAGAGGAGAGGCAGCTCCGCCAGGCGCACCTCGGGGTCTGCCACGGCGCGGACGACGAGGGCGCCGAAGGCCTCGGCCATGCGCGCCACCGTCGTGGGGTCGAAGAGGTCGAGGTTGTACTCGAAGAAGCCGAAGATCCGCCGCGGCGAGTCCCACAGCCCGAGGGTCAAGTCGAACCGGGAGTTGCCGTCGTCCACCCAGATCGGGGTGACCGTGAGGTCTGGCAGCGCCATCGGCGTGTACTCGGAATCCAGCAGCAGGAAGTTGGCCTGGACGAGCGGCGGCCGGCTGTTGTCGCGCTCGGGCTTGAGCGCCTCCAGGAGCTTCCCGAACGGCAGGTCCTGGTGAGCGTAGGCGCCGAGCGCCGCCTGGCGGACGCGGCCCAGCAGCTCGCCGAAGGTGGGGTTGCCGGAGCCGTCGGTCGCGAAGACGAGCTGGGTCAAGAAGAAGCCGAAGAGCGGCTCGAGCTCGACCCGGTTGCGGTTGGCGTTGGGCGAGCCCACGAGCACCTTCTCCTGGCCGGTGAGGCGCAAGAGGAGGGCCTTGAAGGCGGCGAGGACGGCCATGAACGGGGTCGCCCCCAGCTGCCGCGCCAGGGCCTTCAACGAATCCGCCAGGGCGCCCGGGATCTCGACCGGCTGCTCGGCGCCGCGCGTCGTCTGGGTCGCCGGCCGCGGCCGGTCGATCGGCAGCTCGAGCACCTGGGGGGCGCCCGCCAGCTCATTCAACCAGAAGCCGAGATAGATGTCCAGGACCTCTCCGGCGAGCCACTCGCGCTGCCAGACGGCGAAGTCGGCGTACTGCCGGCGGAGCTCCGGCAGGTGCTCGGTGTCCCCGGAATAGAGGATGGCGAGCTCGCGCCAGAAGAGCTGGAAGGTGACCCAGTCGGTGACGATGTGGTGCACCGTCAGCATGCAGATCCAGAGGTCGTCGGCGAGGCGCAGGAGGAGGGCGCGGACGAGGGGGCCGGCGCTCAGGTCGAAGGGCCGCCGCGCCTCGTCCCGCTGGTGGCCCCGGGCGACGGCGTCGCGGCGGTCGGCCGGCACCCGGCGCAGGTCGACGACGGGGACCGAGAGGGCCATCTCCGGGGCGACGACCTGGACCGGCCGGCCGTCCACTGCGTGGAAGGTGGTCCGCCAGGCCTCATGGCGGCGGACCACCGCATTCAAGGACCGGACGAGCGCCGCCACGTCGAGCCGCCCCTGCATCCGGGTCGAGGTGTCGATGTTGTAGGCGGTCGCCCCGGGGTCCAGGTAGTAGAGGAACCAGAGGCGTTCCTGGTCGAAGGAGAGCGGCCAGGCTTCCTCCGGCCCCACCGGCGTTCCCGGCCCGCGGCGCGGGATGGGCGGCGCCGTGGGCGGCCGGCGGGGGCGCTTCTCCGCCGCCTTTTTCCGGCGCAGGAGCTCCAGCAGCTCGCGCTGCTCGGGGGAGAGGGCGGCGATGCGCCCGCTCCTGTCCTCAGAGGGTGCCTCAGGGGGTGCCTTGAGATCGACGACGCTCATGTCAGGACGCCGCGGCCCCCACCGCCCGCTCGGCAGCGAGGAGCGCCTGCACCTCCTCGGGGGAGAGGTCCTCGATCTGGGCGAGGAGATCGTCCAGATCGCCGATCTCTTCGGCGCCCGTGCCCACCACCGTCTCGCCGCGCTCCTCGCGGAGGCGCCGGGCGAGGAGAGCGACGGTCGGCTGCTCGAAGAGGGCCGAGACCGGCAGGTCGACTCCCAGGGTGTTGCGGATCTGGGTGGTGACCTGGATGGCGAGGAGCGAGTGGCCGCCGAGGGCCAGGAAGTCGTCCTCGACCCCGATGCGCTCGATGCCGAAGAGCTCTTCCCAGATGCGGGCGAGCGCCGCCTCGACCTCGTCGCCCGGCGGGACATAGGGGCCGGCGCTCGCCGCACGCGCGGCGCTCCCGCCGGCCGCTCCCCCCGCCACCGAGGCCAGGAGGTCGGCGGCGTGGAAGGCGTCGGTCTGGGCGATCACCGCGTCCAGGTCCTCGGCCGAGACCACCGCCCGCGGCAGGCCGGACGCCAGCAGGCGCGACAGCGCCTCCAGGCTTTCCGTGGAGGAAATATCGTAGGTCGCCAGGTTCCCCGTCAGCCCCGCCTGGAGCGCCGGGCTGTCGGCGAGCCCGGCGGCGAGCCAGCTGTCCCACTGGTAGGGATCCCAGTCGACCGTGAGGACCGGGACCGGCGTTCCCGTCGCCGCCGCGCTCGCCGCCCGTTCGGCCAGGGCGCCCAGGAGGGCACCGGCGGCGGTGGGGTCGACCTGGCCGAAGCCGCCGGTCACCGCCGCCGTCGAGGCGGCGAGGACGAGGAAGTCGAGCGGCGGAGCGGCGGCCGCTCGCTCCCCCGTGAACGCCGCGGCGACCGCCAGCGCCCCCCGCGCCTGGGCGCCGAAGACGGCCGGGAGGGTCTCCGGGGTCTTCAGCTGGAGGAGACCGCCGCTGAAGGCCGCGGCGGTGTGGAAGACGCCGGTCAAGGCCCCGAAGCGCTCGCGAACGAGCGCCGCCGCGGCGAGGAGCTCGGGTTCCGAGGTGACGTCGACGGTGAGGAGGAGGACGTCGGGGCTCGCCGCCAGGGCCGCCAGGCGCTCCCCGGCCTCCGTTCCCCGCGGTAGACAGAGGGCGAGCCGGCAGCCGAACCGCTGCCGCAGCGCCTCGGCGAGGGGGAGACCGATGCCGTGGCGGACGTCGGTCACCAGGTAGACCCCGTCTGAGCGGAGGGAGACGTCATCCTTCTCCCCTGCCCCTAGCTCCCCTTCCCCGAGCGGGCCCAGGGCGACCGGCGAGTGGGCGCGCACGAAGCGGCGCCGGCCGCGGAGCGCGATCTGGGCGGCGGTGCCTGGGGCGCTCGCCAGCGCTTCGGCGAGGAGCTGGGAGGTCAGGCGCGAGCCCGGAGCGGGGAGCGCCACGTCGACGCTCCGGCAGGAGACGTGGACATACTCCTGGGGGATCACCCGGCAGGCGCCGAGGAGGGTCGCCCGCGCCGGTTCGACCGGATCGCCCTCCCCCACTCCCTGGACGCCGCTCGACACGACGAGGAGCGCGAGCGGTTCCGAGTGCCCCTCCTCGCCGATGGCATGGGCGAGGCGGACGAGGGAGAGGAGCCCCGCCTCCTGGATCGCCTCGAACCCGGTCTCTCCGCCCGCCCGATCGCCATCTCCGAGCTCGCCGACGCTCCACAGGTGGACAATCTGGCGCGGGAAGCGGCCGCCGGCGCGGAGCTCGCGGAGCAGCCGGCCGTAGTCGCCCTGGCCGAAGCTGCCGCGGTTTTCGGCGGGCACCGTGGAGACCTCCGCCCCGGCCTCCCGGAGACGGGTTGCCAGAGCCTCGCCGACCCCCTCCCGGTCGAGGAAGAGGAGCCACGGCCCGGCTTCGGGAGCCAGGCGGGCCAGGTGGGCCGGCGCGGCAGGGGGCGACTCCCGCCAGACCGGCACGTAGAGCCAGTCCGCGATGTCCGGCCGGCGTACGGGGGCGGCCGGTTCGGCTCGCTGGGCGACGGAGACGGCGCCGGAAGCGGTGGCGGCAGTGGCGGCAGCGGGGGGATCGATCCAGAAGCGCTGGCGCTCGAAGGGGTAGGTGGGGAGCGGCACCCGACGCCGCCTCGCCCCGGCATGGAAGGCGGGCCAGTCAATCGTCACCCCGGCCAGCCAGAGGCGGCCGAGAGCCTCCAGAAGAGAAAAGACGTCCGAACGCTCGTCGCTCCCCCGCCGCATCGTCGACAGGGCCACCGGGGCGGCGGCCCGCGGGTGCTGGCGGGCGAGGGTGGTCAGGGTGCTCCCCGGCCCCACTTCGAGGAGGACCCGGGCGGGATCGCCGAGCAGCTCGGCGAGGCCCTCGGCGAAGCGCACCGTCCCCACCATGTGCCGCCCCCAGTAGGACGGATCGGTGGCGTCGGCGTCGGTGATCCAGCTGCCGGTGACGTTCGAGAGAAAAGGGATGGCGGGCGGCTGGAAGCGGACCTTCCGCGCCGCTTCGAGGAGCGGCGCCAAGGCCGGGGCGAGCGCCTGGGTGTGGAAGGCGTGGGTGGCATGGAGCCGCAGGCAGGCCGCTCCTCGGCCTATAAGCTCCGCCTCCAGACGGGCGATGGCCTCTTCCGGCCCGCCGACGACCGTAAGGTGGGGGCCGTTGGTCGCCGCGAGCTCCAGGCCGCCGCCCAGGCGCTCCAGAAACGGCTGGACCTCGGCCTCGGGCAGGGGGACGGCGAGCATGGCCCCGCCCGGCAGCTCCTCGATCCGCTGCGCCCGGAGGGCGACGAGGGTCAAGGCGTCCGGCAGGCTCATCACCCCCGCCAGGCAGGCCGCCACGTATTCGCCGATGCTGTAGCCGATCATGGCGGCGGGGCGGATCCCCCAGGAGAGGAGAAGCTGGGCCAGGGCGTACTCGACGGCGAAGAGCGCCGGCTGGGCCACCTTCGTTCGCGACAGGCGGCGGAGGGCCTCGTTCTCGATCCCGCTTCCCCCGCCACGACGCAGGAGCGCTCTCAGATCCGTTCCGGCCCCGGCACCGCCGGACCTGTCGGCAGTGCCGGCATCCCCGGCACTGCCGGCGCTGCCGGCGAAAATCGCCTCGCGGAGGTCGAGGCCGAGGAGCGACTGGAGGAAGTCGGCACAGCGGTCGAGCTCCTCCCGGAACCGGGGCTCCGTCGCGTACAGCTCGCGCCCCATGTCGACATAGTGGTCTCCCAGGCCGGGAAAGAGGAAGACGACCGGCCGGCCCGAGCTCCCCTCGACCGCGTTCGCCACCCGCGCCGGGTCGGGGGTGGTGAGGAGATCCCGGGCCTCCGCCGCATCGCGGCAGACCAGGGCCCGGCGGTGCGGGAAGAGCCGCCGCCCAACCTGGAGAGTCCAGCCGATGTCCGCCAGGGCGGCGCGGTCGAGGTCGGGCTGCGCCTCAAGGTAAGCGGCGAGATCTGCGGCCATGGCATCGAGGGCGTTCGCGCTTTTCGCCGAGAGGACGAGGAGCTGCCACGGCCGCGCCGGGCCGGAGGGCTCGGGTACCGGCGCCTCCTCCAGCACGGCATGGAGGTTGGTGCCGCCGAGGCCGAACGAGCTGACCCCGGCCCGCCGCGGCCCCTCGCTCTCCCACGGGGTGAGCTCGGTGTTGACGTAGAACGGGCCGTCAGCGAAGTCGATCTGCGGGTTGGGGGAGGAGAAGTGGAGGCTCGCCGGAATCGCCCGGTGCTCGAGGGCGAGGACGGTCTTGAGCAGCCCGGCCATCCCCGCCGCCGTGTTCAGATGGCCGACGTTGGTCTTGACCGATCCCACCGCACAGCGGCCCCCACCGGCTCCGGAGCCCCCGACCCCGAAGGCCTGGGTCAAGGCGGCGATCTCGATCGGGTCGCCCAAGGGGGTACCGCTGCCGTGCGCCTCGACATAGGTGACGGTCGCCGGATCGACGTCGGCCATCATCAGGCTCTCCCGGATCACCTCGGATTGGCCGTCGACGCTGGGAGCGGTGAAGCCGACCCGGGAGGCGCCGTCGTTGTTGGCCGCCGAGCCGCGGATCACGGCGTGGACGAAGTCGCCGTCCGCGATCGCGTCGGCGAGCCGCTTCAGCACCACCATCCCCGCTCCCGCCCCCTCGACCGCCCCGCCGGCCTGGGCGTCGAAGGCGCGGCAGTGGCCGTCCGGCGACATCACCCCTCCCTCCTGGTGGAGGTAGCCGGAGAGCTGGGGGAAGGTGATCGACACCGCCCCGGCGAGCGCCATGTCGCACTCGCCGCCGAGCAGGCTCTGGCAGGCCATGTGGACGGCCACGAGCCCGGTCGAGCAGGCGGTCTGGACGAGCGCGGAGGGGCCCCGAAGATCGAGCTTGTAGGAGATCCGGGTGGTCAGGAAGTCGTTGTTGTTGAGGAGGATCGCCGGCAGCTCGCCGACCTTCGCCAGGAGCTCCCGGTTGGGCAGGAGGTTCTGCAGCAGGTAGGTGTTGAGCCCCGCTCCGGCGAAGACCGCGGTCCGTCCGCCCAGACCCTGAGCGGCGTAGCCGGCCTGCTCCAGGGCCTCCCAGGCGCATTCGAGAAGCACCCGGTGCTGGGGGTCCATCAGCTCGGCCTCCCGCGGCGTCAGGCCGAAGAAGGCGGCGTCGAACATCTCGGCCCCGGAGAGCACCCCGCGCGCCGGTACGTAGCGGCGGTCCCCGGCGAGGGCGGGATCGATCCCCTGCGCCGCCAGCTCCTCGGGGCCGAAAAAGGAGATCGACTCGACGCCTGCCGCGAGGTTGCGCCAGAACTGCTCCAGCGTCGGCGCGCCGGGAAAGCGGCCTGCCATGCCAATCACCGCGATACCTGCGAGGCTCGCGATACCCGCGCTGCCCGTCATGTTTTCCGTCGTCGTCGTCATCCAGCCCTCCTTGGGCGAGGGTTCGAGCCCATAACTCCAGAGTGCGACAGAGGGGCAGGAAGGGCCCTTCGTTCACGCGGGTAGAAAGGACTACAATGCTCCGCCGGGCCGAGCGGCACTTCTCATGAGTAGTTAGCAATATGAAGCAGGTGAAAATTTCCCGGGCTCGAACTTCCCGGATCTCTCCCCGGGTCGCTCCATGACGATGCTTTTCAAAGACCTCCTGCACGCCCTCCGGGGCTTCCGCCGCAACCCCGGGTTCGCCCTGGTGGCGCTCGTCACCGTCGCCCTGGGCGTCGGGGCCACCACCGCCGTCTTCAGCCTGATCGACGGCGTCCTCCTGGAGCCCCTCCCCTACGCCGGCGCCGACCGCATCGCGCTCGTCTACGCGGCCAACCCGGCGATCGGCCTCCCCCGCTTCCCAGTCGCCCCCGCGACCTTCCTCGACTGGCGGCGGCAGACCCGGACCTTCGCCCCGCTCGCGGCGCGGCGCGCCCAGAGCTTCAACCTGACCGGCGGCGACCGCCCTCTGCGGGTCGCCGCCGAACGGGGGACGGCCGACCTCTTTCCGGCCGTCGGTCTCGCCCCTCTCCTCGGCCGTGGCTTCGTGCCGGCCGACGACGGGCCGGGGGGCGCCAAGGTGGCGGTCCTCGCCGCGAGCTTCTTCACCCGCCACTTCGGCGGCGACCGCCGCGCCCTCGGCCGGCAGCTCGCGCTCAACGGGGAGAATTACACGGTCGTCGGCGTCGTCCCCGACGACCACCGGGGGAGCGTCGACCTCTGGGTGCCCCTGGGGCTCGATCCGACCCGCGCCCCGCGCGACCTCCACAGCCTGGAGGTCGTCGGGCGGCTCGCCCCGGGGGCGAGCTTCGCCCAGGCGCAGAGCGAGATGAGCACGCTCGCCGCCCGCCTGGCGGCGCAGTACCCGGAGCTCGATCAGGGGTGGGGGGCGACCGTCGTGCCGCTCCGGGAGGCGATCGTAGCCGATGTCCGCCCCGCCCTCCTCCTGCTTCTGGCGGCGGTCGGCCTGGTCCTCCTCATCGCCTGCGCCAACCTCGCCAACCTCCTCCTCGCCCGGGTCTCCGGCCGGGCGGGCGAGCTGGCCGTCCGGAAAGCCCTGGGGGCCGGCCGCGGCCGCCTCCTCGCCCAGCTCTTGACCGAGAGCCTCACCCTCTCCGTCCTGGGCGGCGGCCTGGGGCTCCTCGTCGCCGCCTGGGGCACCCGCGCTCTCCTCGCCATGAACCCCAAGGCGGTGCCCCGGGCCGGGGAGATCGGGGTCGACTGGCGGGTGCTCCTCTTCGCCCTCGCCATCTCGGTAGCGACCGGGCTCGCCTTCGGCCTGGCGCCGGCCTTTAAAGCGGCGGGCGCCGACCTGACTCCGGTGCTCAAAGAGGGCGGCCGGGGGCAATCCGGAAGTCTCCGCCGGCTGCGCGGCCGGACGCTCCTCGTCCTCGCCGAGATGGCCCTGGCGCTCGTGCTCCTCGCCGGGGCGGGGCTCCTGATCGGCAGCTTCGCCCGCCTGGCCGGGGTCGATCCCGGCTTCCGGCCGGAGCGGGTGCTCACCGTCCAGCTCTCGTTGCCGCGCCCCAAGTATCGCGAGCCGGCCCGCCAGGCGGCCTTCGCCGAGGAGCTGCTCACCCGGGCGGCGGCCCTCCCCGGGGTGGCGGCGGCCGGCCTGGTCTCGGCCCTGCCGCTCGCCGACCGCACCCCGCAGCTCCTCTTCACGGTCGAAAAGCGCCCGGTGGCGAGCCCCTCCCAGGCGCCGCACGCCAACTACCGCGCCGTCTCCCCCGGCTACTTCAAGGCGATGGGCATACCGCTCCGCCGCGGCCGGGTGTTCCAGGCCACCGACCGCCTGGGAGCGCCGCGGGTGCTCCTCTTGAACGAGACCATGGCGCGGAACCTCTTCCCCGGCGAGGACCCCCTGGGCAAACGCCTGACCCTCGGCGTGCCGGGGCCCGGGGAGGAGCCGGAGTGGGTGACCGTCGTGGGGGTGGTGGGCGACGTCCGCCACACGGCGCTCAAGGACGAGTCGGGGATGGAGATGTACTGGGCCTACGCCCAGGAGCCCTTCGCCGACTTCACTCTCCTGCTCGCCAGTGCCGGAGGGATTGGCGGAAGCGGCGGCCGTGCGCCGGGGAACCTCGCCGCAGCGGCGCGGGGGGCGGTGCAGGCGATCGACTCCGACCTGCCGGTCTTCCACGTCCGTCCGATGAGCGACGTGGTTTCAGAAGCCCTCGCCCCGGCGCGTCTGAGCACCGTCCTCTTCGGCCTCTTCGCCGTCCTGGCGCTAGCGCTCGCCGCGGTGGGGCTCTACGGGGTGATGAGCTACTCGGTCGCCGAGCGCCGGCGGGAGATCGGCATCCGGATGGCCCTGGGGGCCGACCGTGCCGGGGTGTTCCGGCTCATCCTCTCTCAAGCGATGGGGGTCGCTCTCCTGGGCGTCGTCGTCGGCCTCGCCGGCTCGCTCGCCGCCACCCGCCTACTAAGAAGCCTCCTTTACGGGGTGGGCACGGCGGACGCCCTCACCTTCCCCACCGTCGCCGCGCTCTTGACCGGCGTCGCCTTCCTCGCCAGCTACCTCCCCGCCCGCCGCGCCACGGCGGTCGACCCGCAGACGGCGCTCCGCGGGGAGTAGCCGCGGTTGCTCGCTCGGTAAGAAGGACCCGAGCCCGGGAGCCCCGGTACGGCTCCCAGCTCATGATAGGATTTAAGCATGAGCATGAGAGAGTCGCCGATCCGCGGACCCGGCACTGGCGCCGGTCAGGCTGAGCCGCTCCAATCGGCAGTCCTCTCCTCGCCAGCTGAACCGATGCTCAGCCGAGCGATTGCGCGGGCCCTCCATGCGCCGGCTCCGGATCGGGCTCGACTCTTCGCGCAACTCGTCCGGGAGATCGAAGCCTTCATGGCAGCTCACCCGGAAGAACGGCCTTGGACCTGCAAGGTCTATGACGGCACGGACGGCTCGGCGATCTTTCGCGGCGGCGTCGGTCACTCCCTTGTTATCGATCCCGCTGGGCGGCTCTGGCGGGCGAGGAGCTATGAGGACTTCGGCACGATCTACAAATTTACTGCCGGCTCGTGCGAGATCGACAGCTTGACCCCACTCTACGCTCAAATGTGTGAGTACTCTGATTAGGTGCCGGATTAGGTGGGATTGGGTGCTAGGATTGGGCTCACTTCGATCGTTGCAGCCAGATCACCCTGCTACTGGGCCCTCCGGAGTCTGCCTTTAGGAGCAACTCATCGAGCGCTTTCACCAGAGCGCCCACGGTGGATGCATTGCCTCTCGGGAAGGTCCGGTTGCTGGTGAAAACGAGTCCCCAGTGAGCCCAGTGCCGGCTTCGGTACTCGGCGTCCAGTACGATGTAATCCGCGACATTCTCCGTTAGCAAGGCGCAATTCCGGCGTTGCGCTTCCGCAAACAGATCGGGGTCGAGCATGCCTCGGAGGTCCACTTCCTCTTGGACCGCCACGACATCGTGCCCCCTTTCCCGCAAGGGCTCGGCGAGGCTCGGCGGGTAGTGCTCGTCAAGGAGCAATTTCAACGAAGAACTTCCTGCCGACGCCGAAAGAGCTCCTCCGACTCGGCCGCCTGGGCGACGACCTTGGCCAGCCAAGCATCGATCTCGGCAGGGTAGTCCGCGTAGTATTCCATCGCGATCCGCACCTGGGTGGCCGCGAGACCCAGCCAACTCGCGGCTTCCGCGATAGCCTTATCGCCGCGCGGCTCCACGTTCCGAACCGCTTGGACCACCTCCCAAACGTCGGGGCCTCCGGCCAACGCCGGCCTGTGCCCGGCTGGACCCGTCCGGAACACGATACCGGGGTGGCGATCCATGCGGAGGCCCTCGTCGATGTACCGTTGGGTGAGAGCCGATCGAGTTTCCCCGCGAGCTTCGGCGGTCGCCTCCAGTTGCTCCAGGGTCTCATCAGGCAGCCGAATCGAGATCATGGCATTCCTGGGCATTCTCTAGCTCCGTATGACAGCGTATCTCATCGTATCACGAGCGCCTTCCGGCTCGCCACGCGGGGGGAGGGCCAAGGACATGACTACCGATTCCCTCCCGAAGTCCTCTGGGAGCTTTCGGAGCCCTGGAATGTCCTCCAGACCGTCTCCGGGATCTGCTGAAACCTCTCCGGGCGCCTCCGAGACCTCTCCGAGAGGTTCCGAAATCCCTCGGGACGCTTCCAAACACGTCCGGGAGCTGCCAAAACCTCTCTGGGTTCTTTCCGACCTCCATAAAGTCGTCGCACATCTCTCCAAAGTTCCTCCACAAGGCGTTCGGATTGAATTCCAGAGCGAAAAATTTGCCTTCGAGACCTCTGAGATCGAACTCCAGACCTCTGAAGCTGAACTCGAAGCCTATGAAACTGAATTCGAGACCTAGGAAGCTGAATTCGAGACCCTCTGAGGGCAATTGGAGAGGTTTTATGCGAACTTCGACGTGCTTCGGCGAGGCGCAGAGAGGTTTCGCCGAGATCGACGGTACCTGGGCTAGCGCCGGCCCCGACCGCGGCGCTCCTGGAGGCGGGCGAGCGACTCCCGGCGGCTCTGGCCACGGTCCACGACTTCCTCCTCGGCGGCCGTTGGAGCCGCGGGGGCCGTGGGCTTCGCGGGCAGGCTCTCCGCGAGCGAGCGGATGGTGGGGTACTGGAAGAGAGCGACGACCGGCAGCTCCCGGCCGACGACCGCCTGCAGCCGGCTGCGCAGGCGGATCAGGAGGAGCGAGTCGCCCCCCAGCTCGAAGAAGTTGTCGTCGATCCCCACCTCTGCCTCCCCCACCCGTTCGGGGCCCAGCACCTCCCGCCAGACCGCGGCGAGCGCCCGTTCGAGATCGTTCCTGGGGGCGGCGTGAGCGGCCTCCGGCCGCGGCCGCTCGGGGGCGGGGAGGGCGGCGCGGTCGAGCTTGCCGTGGCTCGTCCGCGGCAGGCGGTCGAGGAGGACGAGAGCGGTAGGGACCATGTAATCGGGCAGCCGCTCGGCGGCCAGGGCGCGGAGCTCGCCCGGCTCCAGCCGTGCCCCGGCGCGGGGCGCCACATAGGCGACCAGGCGCTTGCCCCCGGTCTCCTCGCGCGCCAGGACCGCCACCTCGGCGACCTGCGGGTGGAGGGCGAGGGTGGCCTCGATCTCGCCCAGCTCGATGCGCAGACCGCGGATCTTCACCTGGTTGTCGATCCGGCCGAGGAACTCGATGTTGCCGTCCGACCGGTAGCGCGCCAGGTCGCCGGTCCGGAAGCCGCGCTCGCCGCGGACCAGGGTGAAGCGCTCTGCCGTCTGGTCTGGACGGCCGAGGTAGCCGCGGCCCACCCCCTTGCCGCCGATCCAGATCTCCCCCGGCACCCCGATGGGCACCGGGTGGCCCTCCCGGTCGAGGAGGCGGAGCAGCCATGTTGGCGAGGGGGCGCCCGATGATGTCGCCCTGGAGCCCCGCGGAGTGGGCCGGGTAGGAGGTGCAGAGGATCGTCGTCTCGGTCGGCCCGTAGCTGTTGCGCAGCTCGGCGCGCGGGAAGATCCGATGGAGAGCGAGGAGCAGGTCGGTGGACGCCGATTCGCCCCCCAGGGTGACGGTGCGGATCAGATCCCAGCCCTGGGTCTGCCCGGTCTCTTCGAGATGGAGGGCGATCTGCCGGTAGAGAGACGGCACGCCGTCCATCGCCGTGGCTCCCCGCAGGGCTTCGGTCAGGGCGGGGAGATCGAGGAGCAGCTCTTCTGAGATCACTAGCACCCGGGCGCCCGAAAGGAGCGGGGTGAACCATTCGAGGAGCGCGGGATCGAACGAGGCCAGGGTCCAGGCGGGTAGGACGTCCCCGGGCCGGAAGCGCACGTCGGCGACGTAGGCGAGGAGGAAGTTGACGAAGTTCCGGTGCTCGATCATCACCCCCTTGGGTCGGCCCGTCGAGCCCGAGGTGTAGAAGAGATAGGCGAGGTGGGTGGGGAGGACCGGGGTGGCGAGCGGCCCGCGCGGGAAGCCTCCGATCGCCTCCCGTTCGGCATCCACGAGAACCACCCGCGGGTCGACCGGCAACGCCGACTGGGCCGGGAGCCGGCCCAGCAGCTCCCGGCGGGTGAGGATCACCCGCGACTCGCTCTCGGTGAGGATGAAGGCGAGCCGCTCCGGCGGATAGCTCACCGGGAGCGGGAGGTAGACCCCGCCGGCCTTCCAGATGGCGAGGAGCGAGAGCATCGCCTGCGGGGTGCGCGGCAGGAAGACCGCTACCCGCACCTCCGGCTTCACCCCGAGGGACACCAGGAAATGCCCCAGCTGGTTCGAACGCGCTTCGAGCTCGCCGTAGGTGTAGTGCTCGCCCTCCATCTCCAGCGCCACGGCCTCCGGCGTCCGCTCGGCCTGGTCGACGAAGAGCTGGTGGAAGCAGCCGTCCTCGCCGAAGTCGACCTCGGTATCGTTCCACTCGCCCTCGACCTGCTGGAGCTCGGGAGCGGTGAGGAGCGGCAGGGCGGAGAGCGGTCGAGCGGGATCGGCGAGGCACCCGGCGAGCAGCACCTCGAAGTGCCCGGCGAGGCGGGCGATCGTCGTCCGATCGAAGAGGGCAGAGGCGTAGATCCAGGTCAGGCGGAGAGCGCCGTCGACCGTTTTCGCCACGAAGGAGAGATCGAACTTGGCCGCCGTGTCCGGGATCGCCAGGGGGCTCATGGCGAGGCCGCCGGGGCCGGAGAGCGGAGGAATCCCGGGGCCCGCCGTCAGGTCTTCGAGGCTCAGGAGGACCTGGAAGAGCGGGTGATGGCTGACCTCGCGCCGGGGTGCCAGCTCGGCGACCAGCTTTTCGAAGGGGACGTCCTCGTGAGCGTAGGCGTCCAGGGCCGCCCGGCGGACCCGGGCGAGCAGGCCGGAGAAGGGGGGATCGCCAGCGAGGTCGCCGCGGAGCACCAGGGTGTTGGTGAAGAAGCCGATCAGCCCTTCGATTTCGCGGTGGCCGCGGTTGGCGACCGGCGTGCCGATCGTCAGGTCCTCCTGCCCCGTGTGGCGGCCGAGGAGGGCCTCGAAGACGGCAGAGAGGACCATGAAGAGCGAGGCGCCCTCCCGCCGGGCGAGCGCCAGCAGGGCCTCCCGGGTCTCGGCAGGGAGGAGCGACCCCACCTCACCGCCGGCGAAGCTCTGCCGCACCGGCCGCGGGCGGTCGGTGGGGAGGGTGAGCACCGCGGGAGCCCCGGCGAGGGTCGCCCGCCAGTGCGCGAGCTGCCGCGCCAGGACCTCGCCGGAGAGCCAGCGCCGCTGCCAGACCGCGAAATCCGCGTACTGGATGGGGAGCGGCGGCAGAGGCGAGGGGCGGCCCGCCGCATGGGCGCCATAGACGGCGATCGCCTCGCGGAGCAGGATCTCCATCGACCAGCCGTCGGCCACGATGTGGTGGACGACGAGGACCAGCACGGCCCGGGAAGCGCCGAGGTCGAGGAGGGTCATACGCAGGAGCGGCCCGCGCCCGAGGTCGAACGGCAGCACCGCGAGGGCGGCAGCGAGGCGCCGGGCCTCCCCCTCCCGCGGCTTCCCGGGAGGGCGTCGGGAGGGCCGAGAGGTCGGCCACCGGCAATTGGAAGGGCCCCGGCGGGGCGATCCGCTGCACCGGCTCGCCACCTACGACGGCGAAGGTGGTGCGGAGAGCCTCGTGGCGGGCGACCACCTCCGCGAGGCTGCTCGCGAGGGCCGGGACCGCCAGACTGCCAGCACCGCCGACCAGCTGCACCCCTCCGGCAATGTTGTAGAACGGGCTCTCCGGCTCGAGCTGGTCGAGAAACCAGAGCCGCTCCTGGGCGAACGAGAGCGGCAGGGCGCCGTCCCTCGGGATGGGGACCAACGGCGGGACTTCGGCCCCCCCCGCCGTGCGGAGCGCCGCCTCGATCCGGGCCGCGAGCGCCCCCACGGTGGGCGCCTCGAACAGATCCGAGAGGGGGAACTCGACGCCGAAGGCCGAGCGCACCCGCGACGCCACCCGGGTGGCGAGGAGCGAGTGCCCCCCGAGAGTCGAAGAAGTCCTCCCTGACCCCCACCCGTTCCCGGCCCAGCACCTCCGCCCAGATCGCCGCCAGCACCTCCTCGAACGGGGTCCCCGGGGCATCCCGCCCCCCACACATCCTCCGGCCCCCCGGCTCTCCCCCGCTTCCACCGCTTCCACCGCTTCTGACAACGCGCTGCGATCGACCTTCCCCTGAGGGGTGAGCGGCAGCCCGGGAAGGGGGACGAACGCCGCCGGCACCGCGTGCTCCGGGAGCTTCGCCAAGAGATACCGCCGCAGCTCCAGCGCCGGCACCTCCCCCACCACCCAGGCCACCAGGCGCCGCCCCCCGCCGGGCTCCGGCCGGACGTCGACCGCCGCCGCCCGGACCCCCGGGTGCGCGGCGAGCGCCGACTCCACCTCTCCCGGCTCGACCCGGAAGCCGCGGACCTTGACCTGCCGGTCGAGCCGGCCGAGGAACTCGACCCTGCCGTCCGCCAGGAGCCGCACCCGGTCGCCCGTCCGGTAGAGCCGCGCCCCAGGTACCGCCCCGCCGGCATCGGGCACGAACTTCTCCGCCGTCCGCGCCGGGTCGCCCCAGTACCCCCGCGCCAAGCCGAGGCCGCCAGCGCAGAGCTCGCCGGCCACCCCGATCGGCACCGGCCGCAGCTCGCGGTCGAGCACCGTCGCCGTCGTGTTCGAGATCGGCCGCCCGATCGGCACCGGAGAGCCCGGGTCGGCGACCTCTACCGAGTAGGTACAGGTGAAAGTCGTCCCCTCGGTCGGTCCATAGCCGTTGATCAGCCGGCACTCGGGCAGAGACCGCCGCAACCTAGCCACATGCACCGGCGACAGCACGTCGCCCCCCGCCAGCAGCTGTCCGACCCCAACCAGATCCTCCAGCTGGCTCTCGACCATCTGCTGGAAGAGCCCGGCGGTCAGCCAGAGCACCGTCACCCCCGACTGCCGGATCTCCCGTCCGAGCTCGGCGAGCGACCGGGCTCCAGGAGGGAACACCACCAGCCGAGCCCCGGTCAGCAGAGCGCCCCAGATCTCGAACGTAGCGGCGTCGAACGAGGGGGTCGAGACCTGGGCGATGCGATCCGCTCCCGAGAGCGTCACGTAGTTAGCCCCCAAGATCAGCCGCGCGACCGCCCGGTGCGGCACCGCCACCCCCTTGGGAACCCCCGTAGAGCCCGACGTGTAGATCAGATAAGCCAGCTGCTCCGGGCTCCCCTCTCCTAAAGGCTCCACAGAGGAGTGGGGCCGTCCGGGTCCGAGGACCGGCGACTGGCTGCGCGGAGCGCCCGAAGAAGCCGGCCCAGAGGACCCGGCGGCCCCACGGCCGAGAACCACCACCGCCCCGCTATCCTCGACGAGCCTCTCCAGCCGCTCCCGCGGGTACGCAGGATCGAGAGGCACGTACGCCCCGCCAGCCCGAACGACCGCGAGGATCGCCACGATCAGCTCGATCGACCGCTCCATCTGAAGGCCGACCGGCACCTCCGGCCCCACCCCCCTCTCCTGAAGCCGCAACGCCAGCTCGCCCGACCGCCGCGTCAGCTCCCCATAGCTCACCTGCTCGTCCCCGAAAGAGACCGCCACCGCCTCCGGCACCCGTTTCACCTGCCGCAGGAACAGCTCCCCGAGAGTCTCGTCCTCCAACCCGGCCGCCGTGTCGTTCCACTCGGCAGCGAGCTGGTGCCGCTGCGCCCCGGTGAGCAGCTCGATTTCGACCACCGGCCGCCCCGGAGCCGCGGCGACCCCGGAGAGCAGAGCGGAAAAGGCTCCCAAAAGCCGCTCCACAGTGGTCGAGTCGAAGAGGTCCGTCGCGTACTCCAGGGACGCCCCCAAATCTTCCCCGGAACGAGTGACGTTCAGCGTCAGGTCGAACTTGGCCGTACCGCTCGCCGTCTCCATCCTTTCGAGGATCAATCCGGGGAGCCGCGCCGTTTCGAGGAGCGGCTCTTCGAGGGTGAAGACGGCCTGGAAGAGCTGGCGCCGGTGGAGAACCTCGACGAGACGCTCGAAAGGGAGGTCCTGGTGGCCATAGGCGCCGAGGACTTCGTCCCGCACCCGGCTGACGAGGGTGCGGAAGTCCGGCCGGCCGGAGAGATCGCCGCGGAGGACCACGGTGTTGACGAAGAGCCCGATCCCCTCCTCGACCTCGGGAGCCCGCCGGTTGGCGACCGGCGTGCCGAGGAGGAGGTCGTCGGCCCCCGTCAGCCGGGAGAGCAGGGCGAGGAACCCCGCGGCGAGAGTCATGAAGAGGGTCGCCCGCTCCTCCCGGCCGAGGGCGGCGAGGGCCGGCGACAGGCCCGGCGGGAGTGCCAGCGAGCGCACGGCCCCGCGGCCGGAGGGCGCTATCGGGTAGGCCCGGTCGGCCGGCAGCGAAGCGTCGGGCAGCTCCCCGGCCAGCCGCTCCCGCCACCAGGCGAGCTCCCCCTCCCCCGCCGCCCAGCGCTGCTGCCAGACCGCCCAGTCGGCGTATTGGACGCGGAGCGGCGGCAGCGGCGAGGGGCGGCCAGCGGAGAACGCCGGGTAGAGGAGCGACAGCTCGCGGACGAAGACCCCGAGGGACCAGCCGTCCATGACTAGGTGATGGAAGGTGGCGAAGAGCAGGTGGTCGGCCGGCCCCAGGCGGACGAGCCGGAAGCGACAGGGGGCGGAGCGGGCGAGGTCGGCGAAGGGGAGCCGCGCCTCTTGGGCGGCGAGGCGATGCCCCTCGGCCTCCCGCAACGACCCCGGAAGGGCCGGGAGGGCCGCGAGGTCAGCCAGAGGGAGGACGAACAGTCCGGGCGGGGCGGGGGCCTGGAGCGGCTCGTCCCCGGTGAGGACGATCCGGGTGCGGAGAGCCTCGTGCCGGGCGACGATCTCCCCCAGGCTGAGGGCGAGGGCAAAGGCGTCCAGGGTGCCGCGGAGACGCACCGCCGCCGGCATGTTGTAGGCCGGGCTCTCGGGCTCCAGCTGGTTTAGAAACCAGAGCCGGCGCTGGGCGAAAGAGAGAGGGGCCGGCCGCTCGGCTGGCACCACCGGGAGCAGGACCGGCGCTCGCGAGTCTCCGAGGGCGGCCGCGATCCGCCGGGCGAGGCCAGAGAGGGTCGGCGCCTCGGCGAGGACCGGCAGCGGGAGGTCGGTCCCGAAGGCCGCCCGCACCCGGACGAGGAGCCGGGTGGCGAGCAGGGAGTGCCCGCCGAGATCGAAGAAGCTGTCGTTCGCGCCGACCCGCTCGATCCCCAGGAGGTCCCGCCAGAGCTCGGCCAGCCGTTCCTCGATCGGCCCGCGCGGTGCCGCATAGGCCGGGGCAGAGCGCAGAGGGGGCCGCCGGCCGGGCTGCCCCTCGGTGAGGAGCTGCTGCCGCTCCCTGGTTCCCAGGAGCGACAGCTCCGAGAGCGCCCGGTCCGGGCCGGCGACGGCGCCCGCGAGGAGAGCCGCGAAGTCTCGGAGGAGGCGCTCGATCGTCGAGCTGTCGAAGAGGTCGACCGCGTACTCGGCCGCGACGGCGAGCCCGGCGGCGGTCGCATTACAGGCAGAATCACCGGCGGTCACGGTCAGGGCCAGCTCGAATTTGGCGGTGCCGGTCGAGAGCGGCAGAACCTCCAGCTCCAGCCCCGCGAGGGCGGGCTCTGCGAGAGGGGTCTCTTCGAGAGCCAGGAGGACCTGGAAGAGGGGGCCGCGAGCCAGGCCATGCTGCGGGTGAAGCTCCTCGACCAGCCGCTCGAAAGGGAGATCCTGGTGGGCCAGGGCACCCAGGGTGGCGCTCCGCACCCGGGTGACCAGCTCCGCGAACGCGGGATCGCCGGAGAGATCGATGCGCAGGAGGAGGAGGTTGAGGAAGGGGCCGATCAGCCCCTCGACCTGCGGCTGTCGGCGGTTGGCCACCGGGGTGCCGAGGAGGAGATCCTCCCCGCCGGCGTAGCGGCCGAGCAGGGCGGCGAGCCCGGCCGCGAGCACCATGAACCGGGTCGCCCCCTGGCGGTGGGCGAGGTCGAGGAGGGCCGCGTCGAGCTCCCGGGCAAGCCGCGCCGAAGCCACTCTGCCGCGGTCGCCGGCCGGGCGGGGAAGAAGGCGCGGGCGATCGGCGGGCAGGTTGAGGTGAGGGAGGGGTCCGGCCAGCCGCTCCCGCCACCAGGCGAGCTCCCCCTCCCCCGCCGCCCAGCGCCGCTGCCAGGCGGCATAGTCGCCGAACTGCACCGGCAGCTCGGGGAGCGGCGACGGCGCCCCCGCGGGCATCCGATAGAGCGCGGCGAGCTCGCCGACCAGAATCCCCAGCGACCAGCCGTCGGCCGCGGCATGATGGAGGTTGACCCACAGCCGGTGCTCGCCAGGGCTCAGGCGGAGAAGCCGGAAGCGGCAGAGGCCCTGCCCGAGATCGAAAGGCTGCCGCGCCTCCTCGCGGGAGAGCCGCTCCGCCTCGTTCCCTCGCACCGGACCCGGCAGAGCTCCCAGGTCCACCGCGGGCAGGGCGAACGGCCCGGCCAGCGGGGCGACCCTCTGGACCGGCTCCTCGCCGTGGAGGACGAACGAGGTGCGGAGGATCTCATGCCGGCGGACGATCTCGCCGAGGCTCGCCGCCAGCGCCGGGACCGCGAGCGGCCCTAAGAAGCGGAGGGCGGCCGGCATGTTGTAGGCCGGGCTCTCCGGTTCGAGCTGGTTTAGGAACCAGAGCCGGCGCTGGGAGAAAGAGAGGGGCCGCGGCGCCTCGGGCGCCAGCCGGGGGATGGGCGGCGGCGGTGGGGTGATATTGGAGAAGGGGCGGCAGGGGCGGAGAGGGCGGCGCCGATCCGCGCCGCGAAGCCGGCGAGCGTCGGGGCCGCGAAGAGGCTGGGGAGGGGCAGGTCGACCCCGAAGGCCGTCTGCACCCGGGCGAGAAGGCGGGTGGCGAGGAGCGAGTGCCCGCCGAGATCGAAGAAGCTCGACTCCGCCGTCAGCCGCTCGACCCCCAGAAGATCCTGCCAGATCGCCGCGAGCCCCTCTTCCACTCTCCCCTGCGGCGCCCGCGCTCCGCCACCCGGGGACTCCCCCGCCCCCCGAACCGGCGCGATCCGAGCCAGACCCCGCCGGTCGACCTTGCCGTTCGGAGTGAGCGGGAGAGCGTCGAGGACGACGAAGACCGCTGGCACCATGTACTCGGGTAGCCGGGCGCGGAGGAAACTCCGCAGCTCGGCGTCGAGAGCAGAGCCGCCGGGTGCGGCCACATAGGCCACGAGGCGCCGGTCGGCGCCCTGCCCCTAAGGCGAGCACCGCGGCACCGGCCACTTCCGGGTGGGCTCCCAGCACCGCCTCGATCTCCCCCAGCTCGATGCGGAAGCCCCGCACCTTCACCTGATGGTCGAGACGCCCGAGGAACTCCAGCTCCGCCCCAGCCCGGAAGCGCGCGAGGTCCCCGGTCCGATAGAGGCGATCGCCGGGGCCGCCGAAGGGATCAGGAACGAAGCGCTCCGCCGTCAGGTCCGGGCGGCCGAGATAGCCCCGGGCGAGCCCGGCGCCGCCCAGGAACAGCTCCCCGGGAACGCCCGCCGGCACCGGCTGGAGCCGGCGGATCGAGCAGCCAGACCCGGGTACCGGGGAGAGGCCGGCCGATTGGAGGCGTCCCCGGAGAGCGCGGGTCGGCCGCGGCGAAAGTCGAATAGGTGGTGTCCTCCGACGGGCCGTAGAGGTTGAAGACCCGGGCGGAGCGGACCTGCCGCACGAGCGGCCCCGGCAGCGGCTCGCCGGCCAGGTTGACCGTGCGCACCGAGGGGGGCAGTGGGCCGCCGCGGAGGAGCTCGGCGAGGACCGAAGGCACCGTGTTCACCAGGGTGACCTCCCCCGCCGCCGCCAGCCGCGGGAGCTCCAGGGCGTCGGCGGCGAGGATCACCCGGCCGCCGTGGGCGAGGGGGACGAAGAGCTCGAAGACCGAAAGATCGAAGCCGACCGAGGTCGAGGCGAGGACCCCCGAGAGGTCCGCCGCCGGGAAGACCGTGCCCGCCCAGCGGACGAGGGAGACGGCGCTCGCATGGGTGATCGCCACCCCCTTGGGCTCGCCCGTCGAACCCGAGGTATAGATGACATAAGCGAGGTTGCCGGGGAGGACCTGGGGGAAGGTCGCCTCCTCCATGGAGTTCCGGCCCGTCCGGCCGGAGCACCTGGCACCCGGCCGGGGCGAGCGCTCCCAGCCGCTCGGCGAGGCCGCTCTCCGTCACCAGCAGCGGCGCCCCCGAGGAGCGGAGGAGAAAGGCCAAACGCTCGTCGGGGAAGCGACGGCTCCATGGGCACATAGGCGCCGCCCGCCTGGAGAATGCCGAGAAGGGCGGCCACGAGGTCCGGCGTCCGCCGGGCGCAGATCGCCACCGGTACCTCTGGGCCCACTCCTCGCCGGCGCAGGCGACGGGCGAGCCGGCCGGGCCCGGGCCGCCAGCTCGGCATAGGTGAGCCGCTCCTCCTGCCAGACGAGGGCCTCGGCCTCCGGGGTGCGGTCGGCCTGGGCCAGGACCAGCTCGTGGAGGCAGCGGTCGGGCGGTCCTGCCTTACGCCGATGCCTCGGCACTCCCACTCCAGTCAAGGAGCTGGGCGCGCTCGGGGGCGGTCAGGAGGGGCAGGGCGCCGAGGGTCTCCTCCGGCCGCTCGGCGATGCCGGAGAGCAGGGTCAGGAGGTTCCCGGCCAGGCGCAGGGCGGTCGTGCGGTCGAAGAGGTCGGCGTTGTACTCCAGAGTGGCGGCGAGGCCGCCGCCCGGTTCCTCCAGGCCCGCCGACTCCGCCAACTCCGCCGCCATCAGGGTGAGGTCGAACTGGGCCCGCCGCGTGGGAAGAGGGAGAGGCTCCAGGGAGAGATCGTCGAACCCCAGCCGCGGCCCGCTCTCCCCCAGGGCGAAGGCGGCCAGGGGAGCTTCGCGGCCGAAGCCTGCTGGAGCACGAAGAGGACCTGGAAGACCGGCGACCGGCTGGGGTCGCGCACCGGCTGCAGCTCCTCGGCGAGCCGGGGGAAGGGGAGGTCGGGGTGGGCGAAGGCGTCGAGGGCGGTCCGCCGTACCCGGTCGAGGAGCCTGGTGAAGGGCGGATCGCCGGAGAGGTCCGAGCGCAGGACGAGGGGGTTGACGAAATAGCCCACGACCTCCGCCAGGGGCCCCGCGCCGCGCCCGGCGGTGGGCGAGCCGACAAGGACGTCCTCCTCCCCCGTATAGCGGTGGAGCAGGGCCTGAAAGCGGCGAGGAGGGTCATGTAGAGCGTTGCCCCCTGCCGGCGGCCCAGCGCGCGGAGCCGGGCGAGCGGCTCGCCCCCGAGATGCAGGTGGACGGCGCCGCCAGGGTCGGTCTGGATCGGCGGCCGGGGACGATCGGCAGGCAGGTCCAGAACCGGCAGCTCGCCGGCCAGGCGCTCCCGCCAGTAGCGCTCCTGCCGTTCCCCCTCCGGGCTCGCCAAGAGTTCCTCCTGCCAGCGGACGAAGTCCGCATAGGTGGCCGGAGGGCGCGGTAGAAGGGCGGGCGGACCGCCCCGCTCCTGCCTGTAGAGCGCGGCGAGCTCCCGGACCATCACCGCCAGCGAGGCGAAGTCGCTCACCAGGTGGTGGACGGCGAGGAGCACCGCCGGTTCCGACTCCTCCGCGCCCCGCAGCACCCGTACCCGCAGGAGCGGCCCGTTCTCCAGGTCGAACGGCCGATATCCCTCTGCGGCGAGCCAGGCCGCCACCCGCTGCTCTTCCCATCCCGCGGCATTCACTTCCCTGAAATCCAGCACCGCCCTGAAATCCAGCTCCCCCCGCGCCGCTACCCGCTGCCGTGGCTCGCCCGAGAAGGACGGGAAGGTCGTCCGCAGGGCACCGTGACGGGCGACGAGGGCGCGGAGGGCGCGCTCCAGGGCAGGGGAGTCCAGCCCGCCCCGCACCCGGGCCGCCGAGACGATGTTGTAGGCCGCGCTCTCCGGGGCCAGGCGGGACAGGAACCAGAGCCCCCGCTGGCCAGTAGGAGAGGGGGAACTCGGCCGGCTCCTCCCCCGCCGGCAGGAGCTTTGGCCGCCCGGCGGGCCCGCCCGCGGTCTCCGCCAGAGTTTGCTCCAGAGTCTCCGCCAGAATCTCCCCGGCGAGCTCGCGCACGCTCCAGCCTTCGAGCAGCCCCGAGAGGCTCGGCGAGACCCCGAGGTCCTCCTCCACCCGGCGCTGGATCTCGACCGCCGACAGCGAGTCGAGCCCCATTCCCGAGAGCGGCTGCCCCGGATCGATCCCCCCGGCAGGAAGCCGCAGCCGGCGCGCCGCCTCGACGGCCAGGTAGGCTTCGAGCGCCGTTCGCCGCTCCCCCTCGGGCAGGGCGAGGAGCGCCGCCCGCTCCAGCCGTTCCGGCGGCTGTTCTTCCGCCGGCTCCCCCGTGCTCGCCAAGGCACTCCGGCCCACGGTCTCCAGGGTTCCAGCCAGGTACCCCGCCCGGCAGGCGTGCCGCTGCACCTTGCCGCTCGACGTTCGCGGCAGGGTTCCGGTCCGGAGGAGCACCACCTCCCAGATCTGCGCCTCGTGCTCCTCCGCCACCGCCCGCCGGATCGCCGCGGTCACCTCCTCGGTCGCCTGCGGATCCGGCCGCCCGAGGGTCTCCTGCACGAGGATGAGCCGCTCCTCTCCCGCCACCTCGACCGAGAACGCCGTCCCGCCGCCGCCGGCGAGCGCCGGGTGACTGGCCGCCGCCGTCGCTTCCAGGTCCTGCGGATAGAGGTTCCGGCCGCGGAGGATGATGAGATCCTTGAGCCGCCCGGTGACGAAGAGCTCCCCGCCGGAGAGCTGCCCGAGATCGCCCGTCCGCAGCCAGGAACCGCCGTCCTCCTCCCCGGCCAGCCGGGCCCGGAAATCGCGCTCCGTCGCCTCCGGCTGGCCCCAGTACCCCGCCGCCACGCTGGGGCCCGCCACCCAGATCTCCCCCACCCGCTCCCCTGCCACCCGCAGCCGGGACTCCGGGTCGACGATCGCCACCTCCTGCCCCAGCCAGGGCACCCCACAGCTCACCCGCGGCCAGCCCTCGATCTCCAGCACGGACGCCCCGGCGCCCGCCATTCCTCCCGTCACGAAGAGGGTCGCCTCGGCCAGGCCGTAGCACGGGTAGAACGCCTGGCGCCGGAATCCGGCGGGGGCGAACGCCGCCGCGAACCGCTCCAGGGTCGCCGCCCGCACCGGCTCGGCGCCGTCGTACGCCACCCGCCAGCTCGCGAGGTCGAGCCCTCGCCTTTCCGGTTCTCCGATCCGCCGCACGCAGAGCTCGTAGGCGAAGTCCGGTCCGCCGGAGGTCGTCGCCCGGTAGCGCGAGATCGCCTCCAGCCAGCGCCGCGGGCGCTGCAGGAAGGCGACTGGCGACATAAGGACGCACCGACCGCCCACGTAGAGCGGCTGGAGGACGTTCCCGATCAGCCCCATGTCGTGGTAGAGCGGCAGCCACCCTACGACGACCGACTCCTCCGACTGTCCGAAGGCCCGGCGGATCATCTCCTCGTTGTGGACGAGGTTGCCGTGGGTCACCTCCACCCCCTTGGGGGTCGAGGTCGATCCTGAGGTGTACTGGAGGAAGGCGAGATCCGCTGGCCGGAGCTCCGGCGGCCGGAAGCCGTCCGCCTCCCCCGGCTCGATCCCGTCCGTGGCAACGAGCGAGACCCCCGCCAGACCCGGCAGCTCCGCCGCCGCCTGGGAGAGGCGCGGCAGGAGAGCGGCGACGGTGAGCGCCACCCGCGGCCGGGCGTCGGCGGCGACCGCCTGGAGCCGGGGCAGGAGCCGCCGCGAGCGCGGCGGGTAGGCCGGCACCGCCACCACTCCGGCGTAGAGACAGCCCAGGAAGGCGGTGACGAAGTCGAGCCCCGGCGGGAAGAGGAGGAGCGCCCGTTCGCCACGTTCGACCCCGAGGCCCTGGAGCTGGGCGGCGATCGCCCGCGCCCGGAGGTCGAACTCGCCGTAGGAGAGCCGCGCCCCCTCCTCCTCTCCGTCCGTGAGGAAGGTGTAGACGAGGCGCTCCGGGTGCTCCGCCGCCCGGCGGCGGGCGACTTCGACCAGGGTCGATGGCAGGGAGAATTGGGGTGTGCGGCTCAAAAGCGGTTGGCTCCAGATACCCTGGTATCTCCAGGGTGCCTCCCACCCGCAAACCGGAGCCGGGGCCGCGGTATTCTCGGGAGAATTCTCGGCGCAGCTTTGATTGAACGCTACCCGAAGATCCCGGGCAGGAAACGCTCGCAGACGTGCGAGAGCATGTCCGCGAAGCGGGAGTCCTGTCGCCGGCCGAGCCAGCCTGTCTCATCCTCGTCCCAGGCGGCAGGGAAAAGCTGGGCCGTCCGCGCCGCCGAGCGTTCCTCCTGCGCCGTCAGGGCGGCGGCCCGATCGGCACCCCCGGAGTGAATCCAGCGCAGGAGCCGCGACAGCTCGTCCATGTCGAACCAAACCCCGTGATCGCGGCAGATGTCGACGATGACCCCGCTCTTGCGCTCATAGTTGCGCCGGTTCATGAGCGCCCCGCAGACCGCGCAGGGCCGGTAGAGCGGGCCGGCGGCCGAGGTGCTGGAAGCCGGGATGGAATCGCGCGGCGGCTCCGGGCCGAGATCGGGCACCTTCCCCTGCCGGGCCCGCTCGGCGAGGGCCTCGAAGACCTCGCGTTCCACCCACAGGCCGCCGCAACGCCGGCATTCGGAGATGGCGCTCCGCTCTTCCGTCCCCAGCCCCTGGCTGACGAGCCGGTGGTCGCCGCCGCAGGCCGGACAAGGATATTTCCCCCCCGAGGCCGTCGAGGCGGCCGCCTGGGTGAAAAGAAGGGGGGAGCCGCAGTCGTGGCAGAAGCGGGATCGGCTGCTCACCCGGGTCCTGCACTCCGGGCAGACCGCGTCCAGATCGCGCTCGTGGACCGTGAAGTCCGCCCCGCAGTAGCGGCAGGCGAACTCCTCCCCCGAGCGCGGTCCCCCGCAGGCGGAGCACCGCACGACCGCCGACTCGTGCGGCAGAGGCTCCGGCACCACCAGCACTCCCCCGCAGGAGCAGCGGAACCGCTGCCCGGCCGCATGGCCGGACGCGTCGTACTGCCGGTGGCACTCTGGACAGGCGGCTAAGAGGTGCATGGTGGACGCGAAAACTATAGCAGGAGGTGCCCGCCCAGGGTCTCCCTGCTACACTCATCTGTGGAGGTTACCGCGATGAGAAACCCTCTTCCCTCCCCTGACCGGTTCGTCGTCGACGAACAGGGAAACAGGGAGTCGGTCATCATTCCTTTCGAGCAGTACGAGCAGCTCCTGGAAGACCTCCACGACCTTGCGGTGATCGCCGAGCGGCGCGCCGAGGAGACAGTCTCCTTGAAAGATGTCAAGGAGCGGCTGAAGCGGGATGGGCTCCTATAGCCTTCAGCTCAAGCCGTCCGCCGAAAAGGATCTCCGCAAGCTTCCCAAGGACGTCCTCCAGCGTGTCTTCCAGGTCCTCGAGGGCCTACCCTCCGATCCTTTCCCGCATCAGTCCAGCAAATTGACTGGGACCGACGGTTTGTACCGGATTCGGGTTGGCGATTATCGGATCGTCTACGAGGTCCGGGCCGCAGAGCTCACGGTGCACTACATCCGACACCGGCGGGAGGTCTACCGGCGCATCTGAAAGCCTCCCGCAATCTCCTACTCCTGCCGCAACGCCACCTGCGGATCGACCTGGGTGGCGCGACGGGCGGGCACGTAGTTGGCGAGGAGCGCCACCGAGGCTAAAAGGGCGGGGACGAGGACGAAGGTCATGGGGTCCTTGGTGCTGACCCCGTAGACCAGCCCGGCAAGCACCCGGGTGGCGAACCAGGCGCCGAGGAGCCCCAGCGCGAGGCCCACTCCCACCAGGCCCATCCCCTGCCGGATCACCAGGCGGAGCACGTCCGCTCGGTGCGCCCCCAGCGCCATCCGAATCCCCATCTCGTGGGTGCGCTGGGCGACCGAATAGCTGATCACCCCGTAGACCCCGACCGCGGCGAGCACCAGGGCGAGGCCGGCGAAGAGGCCGAGGAGCACCGTGCTCAGCCGGTTCTGGGCGAGCGACTCGTCGACCACCTCCACGAGCGTCCGCACCCGGTAGACCGGCAGGTCCGGGTCGAGCCCGAGGACGGCGCGGCGGATCGACGCCGCCAGGGCCGCCGGATCGCCGCCCGAGCGCACGACCAGGGTGGTCGCCATCGCCGGATCCTGGAGCTGCGGCTCGTAGACCTCGAAGGACGGCTCGTCGGAGAGGGCCTGCTGCTTGACGTCCCCCACCACCCCGACGACCGTCATCCAGGTCACCCCCGGCTTCTCCGGATCGTCGAAGGTCAGGCGCTGGCCGAGGGGATCCCCGTGCGGCCAGATCGACGCCGCCATCCTCTCGTTGACGAGGGCCACCTTCGGCGCCTCCATGGCGTCCCGCCCGTCGAAGACCCGCCCGCGGATCAGGCGGACCCCCAGGGTGCGAAAGAACTCCGGGGAGACCCGGCGCACCGTGGCGCTCTCCGGGTTGGCATTGGAGGTCGGCCGCCCGAAGACGGCGAAGCCGAGAAAGTAGTTCCTGCCGCCGAGCGGCAGGGGGAAGACGGTCGCGGCGCGTTCGACCCCCGGCAGCGTCGAAACCCGGCCCAGGAGGTCGCGGTAGAAGAGGGCGAGCCGGCCGGGGTCGGGGTATTTGGTCTCCGAGGGCGAGAGGTCGAGCGTCAGCACCCCGGCGGGCCGGAAGCCGGGGTCGACCGCGGAGAGGCGAGAGAAGCTCCGCAGGAGAACCCCGGCCATCACCAGGAGGACGAGGGCGATCGCCACCTCGGCGAGGGCGAGGAACTGGCGGGCGAAGCGGCCGCGGCGGCCGCCGGACATCGCGCGCCCCCCCTCCTTGAGCGACTCGTGGAGGCCCGCCCCGGGATCGTGGAGCGCCGGGAAGAGGCCGAAGAAAAGACCGGCCAGTATCGAGAGCGCGAGGGTGAAGCCGAGCACCCGGGAGTCGAGACCGATCGCCTCGGCGTGCGGGATGGCGGCGGGATTGAGCGCGACGAGCGCCCGCGTCCCCCAGTAGGCGAGGAGGAGCCCCAGGGCGCCGCCCAGAAGCGAGAGGAGGACGCTCTCGGTCAACAGTTGGCGGACGAGGCGGCCCCGGCCGGCCCCGAGCGCGGTGCGGATCGAGATCTCCCGGCCGCGGGCTGCCAGACGGGCGAGAAGGAGGTTGGCGACGTTCAAGCAGGCGATGAGAAGAACCGCGGCGACCACCCAGAGGAGGACCAGGAGGGCCGGGCGGATCTTCTCGACCGTCACCTGCTGGAGCGGCAGGACGAGAATCGTCCAGCCGTCGTTGCTCTCCGGGTACTGCTTCGCCAGGCGGGCGGCGATGCCGCTCATCTCGCTCTGCGCCTGGCCGACCGGGACGCCGGGGCGCAACCGCGCCACGCTGGTCAGGAAGTGGCCGCCGCGGCTCTCCTTGGCGGGATTGCGGGTCAGGGGGACCCAGATGTCGCGCTTCCTTGGAAAGTCGAACCCGGGCGGCGCCACTCCGACCACGGTATAGCTTTCGCCGTCGAGGAGGAGACTCTGGCCGACGGTCTTGGGGTCGGCTCCGAACCGGCGCTGCCAGAGGCCGTGCGAAAGGAGGACGACATGGTGGTTCGCGGCCGTGTCCTCGTCGGGCCGGAAGGTGCGGCCGAGGAAGGGCCGGAGGCGCAGCACGGGAAAGAAGTCGGCCGAGACCTGCGCCCCGTCCAGGACCTCGGGCTCGCCGCGGCCCGTCAGGTTGACGCTCCCCGCGGCCATCGCCGCCAAACCCTCGAAGCTCCGACTCTGCCCGCGGAGGTCGTCGAAGTCCGGCGGCGAGAGGCTGAAGCGCGGGAAGCCCGCTTTCGGGTTGCTCGAGGAGAGGATGACGAGCCGCTCCGGCTGCGGATAGGGCAGCGGCTTGAGCAGGACGCCGTTGACGACGCTGAAGATGGCGGTGTTGGCGCCGATCCCCAGGGCGAGGGCGAGGAGGGCGATGGCGGTCGTGGCCGGGGCGCTCTTGAGGCTCCGCAGGCCAAACCGGATGTCGGCGAAAAGCGATTCCACGGCGTCCTCCCAGGGCAAGTCCGCGCGTCAGCGGGGGCTCTATCTTACCCTGGCCCTACTCTCGCCCTAGTCAGGCGAAGACGACAGCGGGGTACTGGGTCCGTTTGAATCCGAGGACGGACGACTGGCGGCGCGGAGCGCCCGAAGGAGACCGCCCGCAGGTTCAAAAGGACCCAGTACCGAAAGCGGCCCGGGAGGCCCGGGCCGCACTCTCTCATCCGCTGCCCGAGCGTCCTACTCGTGGTTCTTGTCGTACTGGAGCGCGAGCTTCAGCTGCTCGATCGCGTGCTGGCTGGCCTCGACCGCCGCCGCCCGGTGACCGCCGAAATCGTGGGGAGCCTTCTGCAGGTAGTCGATGGTGGCCTGGAGGTCCTGGATGGACTTGGCAATCCGCGGGTGCTCCCTCTTCTCGTGGCCGAGCCCCTTGGCGGAGACGAAGGAGGTCGACGCCGGGAGGACGAGGAGGAGGAAGGCGAGGAGGGCGAGGGTGAACTTGCGGCGGAGCATGGAGTGCATGAGAGTCTCCTCAGAGTTCGTACAGCGTTTCGTTGGACGGCAGGTTATGGCAGGTTCCGCCTGCCGAGGATGGAACCCGGGAGGGGCGCTTTTCCTGCGGCCCTCCCTACGGACAGCTGTTCGCCGGCACGGCCTTGAGCCCCACCGCGCCAGCCAGGAGCTTGCCGGCGCCCTTCCTGGCGTCGGCGGTCGCTCCCGACCAGAGAGTGGTGCACTTCGTCTTGTCGCAGTTGGCCCCCAGGGTCTCGTACTCGCCGGTCGTCTGCACCGGGCAGGTGCACTGGGCCTTCGTGGGGTCCTTGGGATCGACGATGCAGGGCTGGTCGTAGCAGGATGCCCAGGCGGTACCGGAGGGGCAGGTCATCGCCGGGCGGATCGCGGTCTCGCCGAAGGAGAAGGTCGAGACCAGGAAGCGGTTGTCGCCCTGCGGCGCCCGCTCCGCGCAGGGGAGATCGCCCAGCGAGGGGCCGTTCGCCACCTCGCACTCGCAGAGCGCCCGGGTCACCACCATCTTGCCCGTCTTGGCGTCGCGCACCGGGATCGGAGTGCAGGCGGCCGACGTGCAGAGGGCGTATCGGCCCTCGCAGACGACCGACTGTTGCGTTTCGTCCGCACCGCCCAGAAAGGCCGGCCGGCGGCAGCTCCCCAGGAGCGCGCCGGCGGTCAGCAGAACGGCGGCGAGCAGCACCTTCGAACGCATCTCTTCTCCTCTCGAGCCCGGCCCGGAACCTCGTGTCTTCATGGTTTGGAAACGTTCCCCTACGAGCTCGACTTGCCCGCCGCCGCCTCGCGGTCGAGCACTTCTAAGGTGTGACGGTAGAGGCGGTCGACGGCCTCGCGGCTGTTGGCGATGGCGGTCATCCCGAGCTTGCCGAACTCGGAGACGGCGCCGATCAGGTGGAAGAGGACGCCGCTCTCCGTGCCGTGGCTGTAGTGCAGCTTGTGCTCGGTCAGGATGTCGATCAGGTCCTCGGGCAGAAGACCGCGGTAGACCTCGGAGCTCAGGTTGTCGGTGGCGCGGTAGTACTTCGGCTGACCGCTCCAGGAGAGGAAGATCCCGCTCTCCGGGTCGAGGCGGCCGCCGGTCAGGAACTGCAGGGCGAGGAAGGGGTGGGTGGTGCCGCCCATCCGCAGGTTGATCTCCAGGGCCGCCACCTGCCACGGACCGCCCGGCGTCTCCTTCCAGGTGAGAAAGTCGATGCCGAAGCGGGAGACGGCGCCGTGGCGGGCGAGCACCTCGCCGATCCGGACCGCCGACTGGTGGATCTCGCGCCGGTACTCCTCGTGCGCCGGAAAGCTGCAGCCGAGGAAGACCTGGCCCGTGGGGCCGCCCAGAATCTGGTCGTGAGTCGAGAGGGTGATCACCTCGCCCTTGGGGCTGCTCCGCAGCTGGACGGAGGGCGACTGCTTCTCCAGCCCCTCAATGTACTCCTCGACGATGCCGTGGGTCTCGGCGAACTTCTCGAAGTAGCTCTCCTCGGTGTCGTTGGGGAGCGAGTATTCGAGATGATGGAGGGCGTCCCGCACCGCCTCCCGGCTCGGTGACGCCGTGTCCTTCCGGGTAGTGGAAGAGGGCGTTCCCCTCCCCCGAGAAGCTGTCGTCGAGCTTGACCACGGCGCGCCGCATCTCCGGGCGCTCGGCCTTGAGGTCGAGGAGGGCTTCGAGCACGTCCCCCTCGTCGCGCAGGTCCTCCCGCCCGGCGGGATAAGGCACGCCGGCCTCCTTGAACACCTTGCGGCTCCCCGACTTGGTCCCCAGGTGCATGAGGGCGGGATCGAGGCCGTTCAAGGGGATGCCCAGGCGGACGGCGAGCCGGCGCTCGAGGGGGGTCGAGTTGAAGACCGTCAGATAGGCGCGGTCGGTGTCGGCGATGCCGGCGCAGATGCGCTCGATCAGGCGCGGCCGTTCGAGGATCTTCTCGGTCAGCGAGCGCGGCGAGGCGTCGTGAGCGCAGAGGAGCGTGAGCCGCCCGCGCGCGTGGCTCGCCGGGATGCCGGCGAGGAACTGGAAGTAGTAGTCGAGGATGATCGGGTGGACGGGCTGCGAGGTGACGTAGACCACCCGCGCCCGCGGGTTGCGGAGCCGGATGAGGAGGAAGAGCAGCCGCTCCTCGTAGAAGCTCGCCCCGGCGAGCTTCTGGAGCCCGCTCTGGTCGAGGGTGAGCGAGGGGACGACGACCGAGGTATGGGGGGTCTCGTCCTGGAGGGTGAGGGCCTCCCACACCTCGTGGAGGCGCGGCTTGAGCGTCTCGAACTGGGCGAGCTCTTGCTCCAGGGTCAGGGCGGGGGCGAAGGGCATTAGAGGCGCGCTCGGGCAGCACGGACGCGGGGGAGTCTATCCGGCCGGCCCGGGGCGCGTCCACCCGGAGACCGTCTCTAGTCCCATACCTCGTCGAGCACCGCGTCCTCGTGGACCTCGACCGGCCGGCCCAGCGCCTCGGCGCGCAGGCGGACCTGGCGTTCGATGTGGAAACGAAGGGGGGCGAGGAGGGTGAAGACGGAGGTCCGGTGGAGGCGCTGGTCGCTGTCCTCCCCCGGGTAGGTTCGGGTGATCAGCTCTAGGCGCTCCTCGTACCATTCGCGGGTGACCTCGCCGCGCTCCCACTTCTGGTTGAGGAGCATGTGCTGGCGGGAGCGGTCGCCGATCTCCGGGTGATGGTTGACGGCGAACATCCGCGGCATGACCCCGCCCCGGTCGCGGGCGAGCTCCATCATGGTTAGCGCCTCGCCCGTCGACCGGCCGTCGGAGCCGGTCTCGAAGCCGATGGGAATGAAACCTGGGATGCCGGTGGTGAGAGCCGGGATCAGGTCGTAGAGCCGGCTGTCGACGATCCGCAGATGCCGGCCGTCCTCCAGGGCGGAGGCGAGGCGCGAGAACCAGGGGTGCTGGCGGCTCTCCGGGGTCAGCACGTTCTCCAGCACGCCGCTGCTCTTGCCCTTCGCCTCGCTCCGCAGAACCGGCCGCGCCGCCCCCGACCAACGGCAGAGCACGCCGAAGGTGTGGCAGACGGCGAGGAGCGCCGAGTCGGGGTCGTTGCGGATGGCGTCGAAGAGCTCGAAGGCCGGGCGTTCCCAGGAGGGGTCCTCGCGCACCCCCTGCGACCCCGCCGACTCGCCGTCGTTCTCATGCGGGTCGATGTGCCCGGGGCCGCCGGTGCCGAGGTAGACGGCGAAGCGCCCGCCCGGCTGCTCCGGCAGCATTTGATGGTCGCGCACGGCGAACGAGACGGCGCGGACGGCGAGACCGGTCTCGGTCAGCACGGGCAGCAGATCGCAGGCCGTCTCGAGCACCGAGTGGACGAGCGCGTCGTGCCCGAGGTTGGGCCAGCCGCAGTTCAAGTCGAGAACGGCGATGTCGACGATCCGCTCGTCGGCCGGCGGCAGGGCCTCGGGCTCTTCGACCCGGGCATACTGAAAGATATCGCCCGGGGCGCCCGGGGCCTGCGCGGGACGGTCCCAGGTGTAAGGGGCAGCCTTGTAGCGACTGGCAATCATGCCGCTCTCATCTCCACATCTCCAGGTTGTGACCTGCCAGGAGTTTACCTGTCAGAGACAAATTTCGTCCACCGCTTCAGGAATGTGGCCCGGGAAAGCCGGGCCGCAGGACTCGTATGCGGAGTTCGTGCCAGGGGGGCGAGAACGGGGCATCTGCGCTACACTTTCCCCATGGTCGTTCTCCCTCCCACCCTCGCGAGCACCCTCGCTCAACTGGGGCGTGGGCTCCAGGATCTCTACGGCGACCGCTTCCGCGGCCTCCTCCTCTATGGCTCCTATGCACGCGGCGAGGCCGACGAGGGGAGCGACGTGGATCTGCTCCTACTGCTGGATGGTCCGGTTGACCTGAGCCGAGAGATTCTGCGAGTTCAACCGGTCAAATGGCCTCTCGGGCTCGCCGCCGACCTGCTGATCTCTGTGTTTCCCGTCAACTACCAGGCTTTCCAGGAGGCAGAGACGTCCTTCCTGTCCACGGTTCGTCAGGAAGCCATTCCGGCGGCGGCTTGAGCGAGATCGAGCTCCTCTTCGACAAGGCAGCCCGGTCGTTCCGCGCCGCGGAACGTATGTTGGAGGCTGGAGATGTCGATTTCGCGGCCTCTCGCTCCTACTACGGTTCCTTCTACATTGCCGAGGCGCTGCTCCTGACCGAGAGACTAAGCTTCTCCCGGCACGGGCAGGTCATCGCCCAGTATGGACGCCTCTTCGCCAAGACGACGCGCCTTGATCCTCGCTTTCACCGTCTCCTCGACACGGGACACGACTTGCGCCAGTCTGCGGACTACGCAGTCAATGCAGTCCTCGACCCGGCCGTCATCATCGATCTTGTCCGCGAGGGGTGGCTCTTTCTTGAGGCTGCCCGTGGATACCTGGAAGCGCTGACGCCGGAACCGGAGTCCTGAAAGGGTTGGTTTAAGGATGCGCCAAAGATTGGGGATCGGGATCATCGCAGTGGCGGCCCTTCTCTGGGCGGCAGGGAGCCGCGCGACGGAGGAGAAAGCGACGGCCGCCAAGCGGGATGGCCGGAGGGCCGGCGAGAGCTGGCTCGCGGTCGTCGACAAGGGGAGCTACGGGACGAGTTGGGAGCAGGCGGCGGCACGGTTTCGCCAGTCGGTGCCGCGGGAGGCCTGGGTGAGCACTCTCCGGGAGAAGCGCCAGCCGTTCGGCGCCGTCCGGTCCCGGGCGCTCCAGTCGGCGGACTACTCGACCACCCTCCCCGGGGCCCCCGACGGCGAGTACGTGACCCTCCGGTTCGACACCTCCTTCGAGAAGCAGAGCGCTCTGGTCGAGACCCTCGTGCTCGCGCCGGAGGCCGGAACCTGGCGCGTCCTCGGCTACCACGTGACCCCCGCCAGCCCCTCGAACGAGCAGGTTGCGGCCGACAGGGTGGAGGCCCGGAAGGTGGCGGAAACCTGGCTCGCGGCCCTCGACAAGGGGGCCTATGGGGAGACCTGGGACGCCGCGGCGGCGACGGCCCGGCAGGCGGTCCCGCGGGAGAAGTGGGTGAGCACCATGCAGCAGGCCCGCGCGCCGCTCGGCCAGGTTAGGTCGCGAGCCTTCAAATCGGCGGAGTACTCAACCGCGGTTCCCGGTGCTCCCCCCGGCGAGTATGTGACCGTTCTCTACGACACCGTCTTCGCGACCCGGGCGCCGTCGGTCGAAACCATCAGCCTGCGGCTCGAAGGCGGGAAGTGGCGCGTCGCCGGGTACTTCTTCCAGTAGCCTGCTGGTCGACTTCCGACCCGTTTAAGTCCACTTCCGACTCGTGTAAGTCGACTTCCAGCTCATGGAAGTCAACTTCCGGCCCGTTTAAGTCGACTTCCGATTCGTTCAAGTCGACTTCCAGCTCATGGAAGTCCACTTCCGGCTCATGGAAGTCCACTTCCGACTCGTAGAAGTCGACTTCCGAGGTGTGCAAGTCGACTTCCGATCCGGCTAAGTCGACTTCCAAGGTGTCCGGGCCGACTTCTCATCCGTGGGCTGCCGCGCTCGCGCTTCTAGGTCCGCCCTGCCGCCACCCCGGCCCGCTCCTTGAACCAGGCCGCCGTTCGCGCCAGCCCTTCTGCGAGCGGGATCGGCTGTGGCAGGCCCAGCTCGCGGCGGCCGAGGGCGGCGTCGATGACCGAGCGCTGCTGCTCGCCGGCCTTGGCAGGGCCGTGCTCGGCCTTGGCGTCGCTCCCTACCGAACGGGCGATCTCGTCGTAGAGCTCGTTGACGTTGGTCTCGATCCCGGTCCCCACATTGTAGATATGGAAGCCGGGGCGGCCGAGGGCGGCCAGGTTGGCGCGGACGACGTCCGAGACGTGGACGTAGTCGCGGGTCTGGAGGCCGGGGCCGTTGATCGTCGGGGTGTGGCCGGCGAGCAGGCGGTCCAGGAAGATCGCCACCACCCCCGCCTCGCCGTGCGGGTTCTGGCGCTCGCCGTAGACGTTGGCGTAGCGCAGGCAGGTGGCGTCGAGCCCGTAGGCCACATGGTAGAAGAAGAGGTAGCGCTCGACCGCCAGCTTCGCCACCCCATAGGGCGAGACCGGCCGCGCCGGGTGGTCCTCGGTCGCCGGGAAGAAGTCCTGCTCGCCGTAGATGGCGCCCCCGGTCGAGGCGAAGAGCACCTGGCGCACCCCGCCCTTGCGCGCCGCCTCGAGGAGATTCAAGCTGCCGACGACGTTGACGCTGGCGTCGAACACCGGGTCGGCCACCGAGCGGCGGACGTCCATCTGCGCCGCGAAGTGAGCGACGACGCCAATGCCGGCGGTCTCGACCAGCTTCGCCGCCTCGGGCGAACGGATGTCCAGGACGTGGAGCTCGGCCTCCTTGGGCAGGTTTTCGCGCCGGCCGCTCGAGAGGTCGTCGATCACCAGCACGCGGTGTCCCGCGGCGAGGAAGGCTTCGGTCACATGGGAGCCGATGAAGCCCGCTCCCCCGGTCACACAGACGGTCGGTTTCGCAGTGTCGTTTGCCATAGGGCGAAAGAGCTCAGCAAGAGCCGGGCCAGATCACCGCCGCTGCGATTCGGCGGGCACCAGCTCGACCTCGAACATCTTCGGCCAATGCTTACCGGTAATCCAGAAGCGCTTCGTCTCCGGGTTCCAGGCGATCCCGTTCAAGACCTCGGCCTTCTCCCGCTCGGCAGGGGTGAGCAGGCCGGAGGCGTCGATCGAGCCGGTGACCCGGCCGGTGGCGGCGTCGATCCGGACGATCTCGTCGGTCTGGTAGACGTTGGCGTAGATCGAGTCGCCGACGCATTCGAGCTCGTTCAGCTGGTCGACCGGCACGCCTTCGCGGGTCACCTTGATCTCGCCCATCCCGCTGCTCCCGCCGACGACGGCGAAGGTCGCCGGATCGCGCACCGTCAACCGGTCGCTGCCGTCGCTCATCAGCAGGCGCTTGCCGTCGTAGCAGAGCCCCCAACCCTCGCCCTGGTAGTGCACCTCGGCGGTTTTCCCCAGGGTCTTGCGGTCATAGATCAGCAGGATCCCCTCGCGCCAGGTGAGCTGGAGGAGGCGCTCCCCCACCAGGGCGAGCCCCTCGGCGAAGTAGGCGGCCGGCACCGCGACCCGCTGCCGCGCCGCGCCGGTGGCGGGATCGGACCGGCGGAGGCTCGACGCGCCATAGAGGCCGCAGCTCTCGTAGAGCTCGCCGCCCTGCCAGACGAGGCCCTGGGTGTAGCACTCGGGGTCGTGCGGGTGGACGGCGAGAACCTTGAGCGTCAGGCGCTCGACGGCGAGGGACGCCGCGGGGGCTGGGGCGGCCGGGGTGGCTGGGGAGGCCGGGGAGGCTGGGGCGGTGGCGGGGACGCCGGCGAGTGGGCCCGAGAGGCCGTCTCCTGGCGCCCAAAAAAGAGCGCCGCCGCGAGGACCAAGGCGCTCACCGCCAGGACGCTCCAGATCCACGAGGGTAGACGCCTGCCGGGACGATCCTGCCGCTCGCCGCTCTTCGCCATGCGGGCGATTCTACCCCGCGGCTCAGCCGCCCCAGGTGCAGCCCCCGAGGTTGAGCGTCTGCGGCGCGGTCTCTCCCGACGATGTCCCCAGAGGCGAACCGATGGGCTGGCCCGGCGGCGGCGGCAGGGGCTGCGGCAGCTTCTCCGGGTTCTCCGTCCGCCGGTCGAGATAGCGGCCGATCTCGGCGGCGAGGAACGCCCGCTGGGCGGCGGCGTCCTCCCCCACCCCCGCTCCTGTTCCGGCACCGCCGTGCAGGCGCTTGCGCAGGGATTCGAGCTGGGCGTCGACCCGCGCCCGCACTCCCGGCGAGGCGTCGGCGTCGGCCGAGAGGCGGATCAGGCCGCGAACCAGCACGTCCTGGGTCGTCCGGCGGAGCTCCGCCAGGCGGGGCTTTTCCGGCGTGGCGGAGAACGTCTGGCTGACCAGGGCCTTCAAGACCTCCTCGAAGCCGGGGAGCGCCGGATCGCGGCGGTGGAAGTCGACCAGCCGCCCCGCCCGCTCCGGCTGGAGGAGAGCGCGGACCGCCAGGTCGGCGGCGGTCGCCGCGGCCTCCAGGGGATCGAAGACCGGGGCGGTGCGGCTGCCGAAAATCTCGGGATTCGGCCGCGGTTCGGGCGGCCGGGGGACGAGGAGGGCGATCACCGGATCGGGGATGTCCAGGGCCTCCGGCTTGAGCAGGCCGACGAGGGCACGGATCGCCCTCCGCTGCTGCTCCGCCGGTACCGGCCGCGAGGGAATCTCGCCATCGCCCCGAACCGCATGGAGATAGAGGAGCCCCCCCACCGCCTTGGCCGCCGCGTCCAGCTGGTAGCGGTGGTGGAAGTAGACCGGCACCAGGACCTCCTGGAGGTAGGAGAGCGGCTGCCCGACGGCCAGGTTGTGCTCGCCGAAGCGGGAGAGGGCGATCTTCCGGACCGCGAGCGACTGCTCCAGGGCGGCTGCCGGATCGCTGCCGTTGTCCCACAGGTTCGAGAGCGGCTGGGCGGCCCCCTCCGGCCGGGAGTCCTGGTCGGTCAGGAAGATGAGGCCATGGGCGAGCCCGTCGCGGACGATGGCGTCGAGCTCCTGCGCCTCGTTCGCCCCCGGCGGGAGCTGGCTGTAGCCGTAGCGGATGGCCTGAATGTCCCAGGCGCCGATCCCCCGGGCGTAGGCATTCGAGAGGTCGAGGTCCCCCGCAGGCGTGATCTGGACGAGCGGCCCGGGATAGTCCATGACCGAGGCCCGGCCGTAGGTGGAGGCGGCGAAGTTGTGCTCCAGGCCCAGGCTGTGGCCGACCTCGTGGGCGCCGAGCTGGCGGATGCGCGCGAGGGCCACCTGCACCGGGTCGTTCGGGCCGCCCTTGCCGGTCTGCTCGGCCCCCACGAGCCCCTCGAAGATCAGCCGGTCCTGCCGGATGCGGAGCGACCCCAGGGTGACGAAGCCCTTGACGATCTCCCCCGTCCGTGGATCGACGATGCCGCCGCCGTAGGACCAGCCGCGGGTGGCCCGGTGCACCCATTGAATAATGTTGTAGCGCACGTCGAGCGGGTGGACCCCCTTGGGCAGGACCTCGACCCGGAAGGCGTCGACGAAGCCGGCCTTCTCGAACGCCTCCTTCCACCAGCCGACCCCCTCCAGGAGAGCACTCCTTATGGGCTCGGGGCAGCCGGGGTCCAGGTAGTAGACGAGCGGCTTCTTGACCCGCGAGCGCGCCGCCGTGGGATCGACCTTCTCCAGCCGGTGCCGGGAGATCCAGGTGGTCTCGATGGGCGAGGCCAGGGGGGCCGAGTAGTTGAGGAACTCGACCCCGAAGAAGCCGGCCCGCGGATCGGCCACCCGCGGCCGGTAGCCGTCGTCCGGCAGCTTGACCAGGGACTGGTGCTGGGTCACGGTCAAAGACCCCGGAACGGGAGCGGTCTCGGTGACCAGCCGGCCCGGCTCCGCCGACTGGTAGGTGAGGACCGCCTCGAACTCCACGTTCTCCGGGAACGAAAGGCAGTTTTCGAGATCGGCGGCGCTCCGCCCCGCGTCCAGGTCCCACTTCCCCTGGCCGGTCTGCCTAAGGGTGGCGACGATGCCATGGGCGTCGCGGACGAGGAACGGGGTAAAGTCGACGAGAGCCTTCCCGTCCCCGTCCAGGGCCGCGATCTCCCCTCCCCAGACGACCGAGCTGGCGAACGACTGCTCGACCGACTTCCGCTCCACGGCATCGTCGGTCAGCGCCCGGAACCGAGGGTTCTTCTCCTCCAGAAGGACCCGCCCCCCACCCGGCGCAAAGTAAGGATGCGCCCGTTGCCGAGCTGCCCCCGGTCGAGCCCCACCGGGTTCGACCCCAGGCCGGTAACGATCCCCTCGACATAGAGGTAGCTCCCGACCTCCCCATCCGGCTTGCCGGCCGGGGAGGGCACTTCGAGCCAGATCTTCCCGTGCTGGCGGTCCATGTAGACGGGGAGGAGGCCCGCGCGACGCTCGAGGCCGGTCGTTTTGGCGGCGACGGTGGGGAGGGTGTCGGACTTGCCGGGCGGGATATCGGCGGCATGGGCGGCATTAGCGGCATGGGCGGCGCCGGCCGGGAGGGCCGACAGGGTGGAGACGAGAGCGAGGGAGATCGCAGCGAAGTCCTTCAGGCTCAACTGTTTCATAGGGCTCCTGGTCGCCGCGCTGGGCATTCTCGGCGGTCTGTTCCGGGCGCCGAGTCTACCACTGGCGCGCCCCTCCGGACGGCAGTGCAGCAAGGCGGCCCGCGCGCCACCGCCCGGCACCCCGGAGGCCTCCTCTACCCGCAAATGCTATAGGCTTCCTCCTACTCCAGCCGCGGACGGCGGCCGGAGCTTCCAATCCACAGGAGGAGCCGATGACACCATTGCGCACGAGGATCCTGCCCGCGCTGCTCGGGATCGCGTTGATCCTTCCTCTCGCGGCGGCGCCCGCCTTCGCCAAGGCGGCCGCGACCGCGCAGGCGGCGGTGGACCTGAACTCTGCCAGCCAGCCGCAGCTCGAAGCCCTGCCGGGCGTCGGCGCGGCCACCGCCAAAAAGATCATCGCCGGACGTCCCTACACCTCGGTCGCCGACCTCGCCAAGGCCGGCGTCCCCGCGAAGACGATTCAGAAGATCAGCCCCCTCGTCACCGTCGGCGCCGGAGCCCCCGCTGCGGCGGCTCCGTCTCCGGCGACTCCGGGTGCCATGCCGGCTCCAGCTGCCAAACCCTCGAAGGCTGCCTCAGCCGCAGCCGCCGCGGGGCCCAAGGTCGACCTCGAACGCGGCCTCCCAGAAAGACCTCGAAGCCCTGCCTGGAGTCGGACCCGCCACGGCGAAAAAGATCATCGCCGGGCGCCCCTATGCCTCGGTCGCCGACCTTTCCAAGGCCGGGGTGTCGGCGAGCACAATCCAGAAGATCACCCCGCTCGTCACCGCTGGTGCCGGTGCCGCGGCGGCCCCGGCAGCCTCCCCAGCCAGCCCAGCCAACCCAGCCTCCCCCGCCAAAGCCGCGAAGGCTCCCGCCGCCGCCGCGGGTGGCAGGGTCGACCTCAACACGGCTTCCGAGAAGGATCTGGAGAGCCTGCCCAAGGTCGGGCCCGCCACGGCGAAGAAGATCATCGCGGGGCGCCCCTATGCCTCGGTCCAGGATCTCGCCAGGGCGGGAGTTCCGGCGAAGACCATCGCAACCCTGACCCCGCTGGTGACCGCCGGCGGCGCTGGAGGTACCGGCGCCTCTCCGGCAGCCCCGGCACCGCTCCCCCCCCGATGCCCGCCCCGGCCGCCGGCGGGCCGAGCGCGGAGACCACGCCCCCCACGGCGCAGGCGGTGCCGCCGCCTGCCAAGGGGATGGTCTGGGTCAATCTCGACAGCAAAATCTTCCACCGCGAGGGTGATCCCTGGTACGGCCGGACCAAGCACGGCCAGTACATGTCCGAGGCCGATGCCACGAAAATCGGCGCCCGGGAGGCGAAGAAGGGCGGCGGCGCCCATCCCAAGGGCTAGACATTCCTTCGAAGCGGGGCCGCCGGGAGACCGGCGGCCCTCCCCCTCCCTCGCCGTTCCTCCCGGAAACCGGCACCTTCTCCCACCGGACGCCCTCAGCTGTTAGACTCTTACGCAAGATCATGGGGGAAACGATGCCCGGGTACCGGATGCGTCCGGTTCGGCGCACCAGCCTGGTTCGCACCGGGCTCGCTTGGTTCCTGGCGCTCGCGGCCGCAGTCCTCCTGCCGGCGGCGGCGGTCGCTCAGCCGAGCCTCGCCCTCGGCGTCTCCATGGAGGCCTCGATTCCCGCTGCCGGGGGGGGGATCAACTTCTACGTCACCCAGCTCGCCCAGGCGACGAGCGCCGTCATCCTCGCCGTGGTGCTGCTCGGCTTCTACCATACCTATCGGCGCGAGTACCTGCTCGACTGGGCCTGGAGCTGGTGGGCCTCCTGCATCTTCCTCTTTGGCGGCGGCCTCTCCTCCCTCCTCGCCGCCCATTTCCCGGAGGCGGCGCCGGCGACCCTCCTCCTGTTCACGATCTCGATCGTCGCCGGCCACTGGCAGGTCGCCTGGCTGCTCTTCGGCACCGGCGAGGTGGCGACCGGCCGCATGGTGGGCCGGCTCCTGCGCCGCTCCCTCCTCATCCTGCTCTCGGTGATCGCCATCGGCACGGTGGCCGCCTCGCTCTTCGTCCCCACCGGCACCCGCCTCCTCGTGCAGACCGGCCCACGGCTCCTGTTCACCGGCCTCGCCTTCTCGCTCGCGAGCTTCGGCGTCCTTCGCACGGCGCCCCGCCAGATGGGCAACGGCCGTCTGTTGACCGCGGGCTCGCTCCTCCTCTACGGGCTGGAGCAGCTCCACTATCTCGTCCTCCTGCTGAGCCCGTACCTCTTCGGCCACCGGATCGGGCTCGATCCCGCCTCGCTCGCCATCTTCGACGTCCCTCTCCAGGCGGCGATCGGCCTCGGCATGGTGATCTGGCTCCTCGACGAGGAGCGCAAGCGCACGTCGGAAGCCTCGCGCCAGATCGAGCACCTCGCCTACCACGACCCCCTGACCAACCTCCCCAACCGCATCTTCTTCCTGGAGGAGTTGATCGACGCCCTGGAATCGGCCGAGCGCCACCAGAGCGGTCTCGCGGTGCTCTTCTTGGACCTCGACCGCTTCAAGGTGATCAACGACTCGCTCGGCCACGGTGCCGGCGACGACATGCTGGAGATCCTCGCCGAGCGGTTGCGCGGGGCTCTCCGCCAGGGCGACACCGTCGCCCGCCAGGGGGGGGACGAGTTCACCATCCTCCTGCCGGCGCTCCGCCAGGATGGAGACGTGGCGAACGTCGCCGACAAGATTCTCTCGGTGGTCCGCCAGCCGATGGCCCTCCAGGGGCAGGAGGTCGTGGTCTCGGCAAGCCTGGGGATCAGCCGCTTCCCCGGCGACGGCCGCGATCCCGAGGAGCTGCTTAAAAAAGCCGACGTCGCCATGTACCGAGCCAAGGAGCTGGGGGGCGACGGCTTCCAGCTCTACGCCTCCAGCATGGACACCCACGCCCTGGAGCGGCTGTCGCTCGAAAACGATCTCCGGAAGGCGCTCGCCAACGACGAGTTCGTCCTCCACTACCAGCCGATCCTGGACGCCCGGAACGGCGACATCGCCGGGGTCGAGGCCCTGCTGCGCTGGAACCACCCCTCCCGCGGCCTCATGCCCCCGGGAGATTTCCTCTGGCTGGCCGAGATCACCGGCTTGACCGATCTCATCGACCTCTGGGTGCTGCGCACCGCCTGTGCCCAGGTGAGCTTCTGGCAGACCGAGTTCTCCCTCCCGCTCCGGGTGGCGGTCAACCTCTCGGCGCGACCCTTCCAGCACCCCGACCTGATCGCGCGAGTCGAGCGGGTGCTCGAGGAGACCGGTCTCCCCGCCTCGGCCCTGGAGCTCGAAATTACCGAGACCCTCGCCATGCAGGACGCCGAGGCGAGCCTCGCCGTGCTCTCGGGGTTGAAGGCGCTCGGGGTGCGGATCTCGATCGACGACTTCGGGACCGGCTACTCGTCCTTGAGCTATCTCACCAACTTCCCCATCAATACCTTGAAGGTGGACGGCTCCTTCGTGCGGTCGCTGGGCGGCACCCGCGGCAGCTACGAGATCGCCTCGGCGGTCATCGCTCTCGCCCACACCCTGGACATCGGCGTCGTCGCCGAGGGAGTGGAGCTCGAAAGCCAGTGGCTGATCCTAAGGGAGCAGGGGTGCGACGAGGTGCAGGGCTATCTCTTCAGCCGGCCGCTCGCGCCGTCGAGCTGCCTCGAGTTCATCCTCGAGCGCGGCGGGCGGTATCAGCAGGTGGTCTCGGAGGAGCACCCGGTGGCCTCGACACCCGGCAACTGATCCCCGGCGCTCGCTGTCGATCTTCTTCTATCCTATAATCTCGAAATTCTGGCTCCCTGCCGAGGAATACCACTGTGGCGAAGTTAACTTTGCACTGTCTGCACTGCGGAAGAGAGCATTCGACATTCGCTCTGGGCTGTGAGAGCGGCTGCAACTCTCTCCTGCAGACGCGATACGAGAAGAGCGCGTTCCATCCCAGACCGCTCGAAAACATCTTCAAGTTTCTCGACTGGCTCCCCTGCGCCGAGGCCGTGGACAGCCCGATCGGGCCCGTCCTCCACCGCGCCGAACGGTTCGGGCGGCAGATCGGCCTCGACAACCTCGTCTGCTGCGTCAACGGCTACTGGCCGGAGATCGGGGCGACCAACCCGACGGGGACTTTCAAGGACTTCGAAGCTCTGCCGACCCTGCTGACGTTCGCCGAGTTGGGACGCAAGCGCCTGATCCTCGCCTCGGCCGGCAACACCGCGCGGGCCTTCGCCTATGCCGCGCAATCGACCGACGTCGAGGTCTTCCTGGTCGTCCCCGAGGCGATGCTCTTCCGCATCTGGCTGCCGGGCTCGGAGCCGGCAGACCGGGTGCGGCTGATCGCCGTCCGGGGCAGCTCCGACTACTCCGAGGCGATCCGGTTTGCCGATGCCATCGCCAAGCGCTATGACCTCTACCCGGAAGGGGGAGCCAGGAACGTCGCCCGCCGCGATGCTCTGGGCACGGTCATGTTGGAGGCGGCACGGGTCCTCGGCTGCTTACCGGTGCACTACTTCCAGGCGGTGGGGAGCGGCACCGGCGCCATCGCTGCTTTCGAGGCGGCCGTGAGGCTCCAAGGGGATGCGCGGTTCGCGGGCTCTCCCCTGCCCAGGATCCACGTCAGCCAGAACTCCCCCTTCGAGCCCATCTACCGTGCCTGGCGAGACGGCAACCCCGTCGATCCGGCGGCGCAGTGGGCGGACGGCGAGGTTTACGCTACGGTCCTCGCCAACCGCAACCCCCCGTACGCGATCCGTGGCGGCATGCGAGACGTCCTATTGGCGAGTGGCGGCGATGTCTACTCGGTCAGCACCGCGGAGGCCAGGGCGGCTGGCGAGGAGTTCGCCGCGGCGGAGGGCTTCGACCTCGAACCGGCCGCAGCCGTGGCGGTCGCCTCCCTGAAGCAGGCCATGGAACGGGGCGTCGTCGAACGGCAGGAGCTGATCCTGCTCAATCTTACCGGCGGAGGCTTCGAGCGCCTGCACCGGGACTTCGAGATCCGGCAACTCACCCCGGACCTCACCCTCCCCGCGAGCGATGTCGAGGCCGTGGCCGCGCTCCTCTAAAGAAGACCTCCGAGCCGTGGGCGGCCGGCTCGGTCGGGAGGCAGATCCTCTTCGCGCATGTCGAATCGCGCCCAGGAATCTCCGGCCGAGCCTTTCGGTTACCACTGAAGAGCGCTCTCTAAAGGCTCTTAATCCCTTCTCTCTCAGTCGCTTCCGTTCTGCGAAAGCTTGTCCTTTAGCCCGGAATCGTCTATAAATGGAGATGCATGGAAAGCATAGCCATCCCACAACACCCGGTAAAAACTACTGACAAACCCTTTGAAGCCCTCGGTCTCTCGGAATCGATCCTGCGCATCGTGCGCCAGGTCGGGTTCGTCCATCCCACGCCCATCCAGGCTCAGGTCATCCCGCTCGCGCTCGCTGGCCGGGACCTGATCGGCCTCGCCGAGACCGGCTCGGGCAAGACCGCCGCCTTCGTCCTCCCCCTGGCCGAACGGCTCACCCATGGCCGCGGGGTCCGCGGCCTCATCGTCTCGCCGACCCGCGAGATCGCCCTCCAGACCAAAGCCTTCCTCGACCTCTTCGGTCAGGACCACCAGCTCCGGACCGTCTGCCTGATCGGCGGGGTCAAGATGGGGCCGCAGATGCACGGCATCGGCCAGGAGCCGGACATCGTCGTCGCTACCCCCGGGCGCCTGCTCGACCACGTCGAGCGCGGCAGCCTGCGGCTCGACAAGGTCGAGGAGCTGGTCCTGGACGAGGGCGACCACATGCTCGACCTCGGCTTCCTCCCCCAGGTGCTCCGTATCCTGGAGGAGCTGCCGAGAGAGCGTCACACCATGATGTTCTCGGCCACCATGCCGGCGCCCTATCGAGCGGCTCGCCCAGCGCTTCTTGAAAGACCCCATGCGGATCGACATCCTCCCCGAGGGTGGCGCCGCCGAGGGAATCGAGCACCGGCTCTACCTGGTCGACCCGGAGAACAAGAAATCCTGCCTGCTCTCGCTCCTCCAGGAGGAGAAGGGCAGCACCCTGGTCTTCATCCGGCGCCGGAGCGACGCCGAGTGGCTGTCGCGCTTCCTCGAAAAAGAGGGCATTTCGGTCGAGCGTATCCACTCCGACCTCTCGCAGGGCCAGCGGGTCCAGGCTTTGAAGGGATTCCGCGAGGGCGAGCACCGGGTCCTGGTGGCGACCGACATCGCCGCCCGCGGCATCGACGTCCCCAAGATCGAGCACATCATCAATTACGATATGCCCGACTCGCCCGGAGGACTACATCCACCGCGCCGGCCGTACCGCCCGCGGCTCCCGGCTGGGCACCGTCTCCTCGATCGCTACCTGGCAGGACAAGCCGACAATCAAGGAGATCGAATCGACTCTGGGCGAGGAGCTCCCCCGCCTGACGGCGCCGGGCGTCCTACCTTACGTCGAGATGAAGCCCAAGACCACCATGCGCCGCGGTCGCCGGCGCTGATCTAACCACCCCATTTACTATTAAAGCCCGGCGAGGGATCGCCGGGCTCCCGGCAGCTCCCACTTCCTCCTAGAATCTCGTCCACCAAGGCTAGAGCTGCGCTCCCGACCAGCGCTGGGTCCTCCCACCTTCGCGATACTCTCCTCCATGGCCGTCGCCCTGCTCAAAGAGCCTCCCTTGACCCCCGAGTCGGAGCTGGGGCCCTACCGGCACGCGGACTACGACGCCCTGCCGGACGAGCCGCGCTGCGAGTTGATCTTCGGGAGATTCTATTTGAGTCCGAGCTCCTTCGCCCCTGCACCAGATGGTGACGTTTCATCCTCGGACAGTACCTCTTCGCGAATCGCGAAAGCGAACGGGAGGGGTCTTGGTTTTGGCTCCCTTGGACGTGGTTCTGGCGGATCACTCCGTGGTGCAGCCGGACGTCCTGTACATCTCGGCCGCGCGCCGAGACCTCGTAACGGGTCGACGGATCGAGGGCCCGCCGGACCTGGTCGTCGAGGTCATTTCTCCCGGTAACCTTCGCCGCGACCAGGACGAGAAGCTCGCGCTCTACGCGGAGTCGGGATTCGGGAGTACTGGATCGCCAACCCCTCGAACGGGAGTTCCTGTTCCTGGTGAACCGGGGATGGCCAGTTCGTCGTGGTTCGGCCGACCGGCGCCGAATGCCGCTCCGAGGTCCTGCCGGAGATCCGGTTCGATGTCGAAGCCTTCTGGCGAGAGGTCGAGGAGAAGACCCTGACTTTCGGCCCTTAGCCCGGAAACCGCCCGCTCGCCACGAGCAGGTCGAGCCGCGCCTGGCGGGCGGCGTCCTCCGCCGTGGCGACGGCGGTCTCGGCGTCGCGCAGGCGGCGCTCGGAATCCAACACGTCGAGGCTGGTGGAGGCGCCGGCGTTGTAGCTCAGGTTCGAGATGTTCAAGGCGTCCTGCGCCTGGCGCGCGGCGTTCCTGGCGCTCGCCAGCTGCTGGTCGGCGAGCTGGATCGCCGCCGCCGCGGTGCGCACGTCCGAGCGCGCCTGGATCTTCGTTCCGGAGAGGTTCGCCTGCGCCTCCAGGACGAGCGCCTGCCGCTCCTGGCGGAGCCCCCGTCGCAGGCCCCCGTCGTAGACCGGCACGGTGAGCTGGAGGAGCGCCTGCCAGCTATGCGCCGGCTGGATGAGGGTCGAGGGCGTCTGCAGCAGCTCCTGGAGAACGAGGTCGACGGTCGGGGTGTAGTCGCGCCAGCTATCGCGCAGCACCCGCTCGGCCGCCTGCTCGCGCTCGCTCTGCAACCGGACGTCGGCGCGGGCGCCGAGCGTCGCGTCGTCCGGGGTCCCAACGTTCCCGGCATTCCCAACGTTCCCGAGGCCCCCGGCGTTCCCCAGGCCCTCGAAGACCGGCACGTCCGCCGCGTCCACGGCCCCGTCCGCCGCCACCAGCACCCCGAGCGCCTCCTGCGCCCGGCGCACGTCGAGCGCCGACTGCGCCACCCGGACCTCGTCGTCCGACGCCTCCTGCCCCGCCTGGACCTCCTCCAGCCGGCTGGCGACTCCCCCCTCCTGGCGCTGGTGGGCGACGCCCAGGTGCGCCCGGGCGGTGTCGAGGGCCCGCTGGTTCGCCTCCAGCACCCGGTGGCGGGCGACGACGGTCAAGAAGGCGTTCGCCGCCGCCAGGGCCACCCGGCGCTTGACGTCGGCGACGGAGAGCTCGGCGATCTTCCGGTTGTCGAGGGAGTGCGCCCAGGCCGCCCAGGCCACGAGGTCGAGGATCGGCACCGAGGCGGTCCCGTTCGCCGTCGTCACCCCCGCCGGCGTGAAGATCTGCGAGCCGAAGCTGCGGGCGCTGTCCAGGCGGATGTACTGGCCGTTCACGGCGAGGTTGGGGAGGGTCCGCGACCGCGCCTGGAGAACTAGGGCCTCGGCCCGCAGCACCTCCGCCACCGCCTCCTGGACCGTGGGGTTCCGGGCGAGAGCACGGTCCACCGCCTCCTTGAAGGTGATGCGCTCGACCGGGGCACCGGGCAGCAGAGTGGCCGTGGCCGGCGGGGCAGTCGATGGGACGGCCGGTTGGGCCGTCGCGGATGCCGTGGCGGCTACCGCCAGAGTCGCGAGGAGGAGCAGGAGAGCGCCGCGCTTAGACATGACCACCCCCCTGCGGCTCCGCGGGAACCCGCGTGGACAGCGGCTCTTCCGGCTCGGAGCGGACGCTTTTCCCCGGCGTCAACGTCCGGACGATGACGTAGAGCACCGGGATGATCCCGAGGTTCAGGAGGGTCGAGACGATCATCCCGCCGAAGACCGCGGTGCCCACCGAGTGGCGGCTCGCCTGGCCGGCGCCGGAGGCGAAGACCAGGGGGAGCACCCCGAGGATGAAGGCGAAGGAGGTCATGAGGATCGGCCGCAGCCGGATGCGGGCCGACTCGATCGCCGCCTCGACGATGGTGGCGCCCTTGGCGCGGAGCTGCTCGGCGAACTCGACGATCAAGATCGAGTTCTTGGCCGCCAGGCCGATCAGCATGACGAGACCGATCTGGCAGTAGACGTCGTCCTCCAGACCGCGGAGCGCCTGCGCCGCGAGGGCGCCGAAGAGGGCGAGCGGCACGGCCAGGAGGATGATGAAGGGGAGAGTGAAGCTCTCGTACTGGGCTGAGAGGGTGAGATAGACGACCAGGAGCCCGAGGCCGAAGAGGAGGAGCGACTGGCCGCCCGAGCGGATCTCTTCGAGCGACTGGCCGGACCACTCGTAGCCGAACCCCTGCGGCAGCACCCGCTTCGCCAGCGTCTCCATGGCGGCGATCGCCTGGCCGGAGCTCCTGCCGGGCGCCGGCGAGCCGTTGATCTCCGCCGAACGGAAGAGGTTGTAGTGGCTGATCACCTGCGGTGCCGTGGTCTCGGAGACGGTGACGAGGCTGGCGAGCGGCACCATCACCCCGGCCTCGGAGCGGACGTAGAACTGCTGGATGTCCTTGGGCTCGGCGCGGAAGCGGCTCGCCGCCTGGGCGAAGACCCGGTAGGCGCGGTTGTTGAAGTCGAAGTCGTTGACGTAGACCGAGCCTAAGAAGATCTGGAGAGTGTCGGTGATCTCGCCGAGCGACACCCCCAGGCTCTTCGCCCGGTCGCGGTCGATCTTCACCAGGAGCTGCGGGTCGGAGGCGGTGAAGCCGGTGAACAGGCCGCGCAGATCCGGGCTCTTGCCGCCCTGGCCGACGAGGTCGCGGGTCGCCTGCTCCAGCCCCTCGACGGTGCCGCCGCTCTGGTCCAGAACTTCGAACTGGAAGCCGCCGAAGACCCCGAGCCCCTGGATGGGGGGCGGCTCGAAGGGGATGACGAGCGCCCCCTGCATGCCGAGGAGCGGCCCGAGGAGCCGGCCGACCACCGATTTGGCCGAGTGGTCCGCGCCCTTCCTCTCCGCCAGCGGCTTGAGGCTGGCGAACATGAGCCCGCGGTTGGGGGCGCTGCCGCCGAAGCTGAAGCCGGTGACCGAGAAGAGCGAGATCACGTCGTGGTCGTTGCTGACCAGCTTCTGCGCCTCGGCCGCGATCCGGGTCGTGTATTCGAGCGACGCTCCGGCCGGGGCCTGGATGTTGACGATGAAGTAGCCCTGGTCCTCGTCGGGGACGAAGCCGGTCGGCACCTGGCGGAAGATCCAATAGGTGAGCGCCAGACCGACGAGGAAGAAGAGGACAACGATCAGCCGCCGGCGCATGAAGGCTTCGAGGACGCGGTGGTAGCCGCGGGTCACGCCGTCGATGCCGCGGTTGACCCCGCTGAAGAACGCCCCGTGTGGCCGCTCGCCGCGCCCCAGCCAGAGGGCCGCGAGAGCGGGAGTCAGGGTGAGTGCGTTGAACGCCGAGAGCGCCACCGAAAAGGCGATGGTGAGCGAGAACTGCTTGTAGAGGAGGCCCGTGGTGCCGGGGAAGAAGGCTACCGGCACGAAGACGGAGATGAGGACGAGCGAGGTGGCGACGACCGCGCCGGTCACCTCGCGCATGGCGGCCGAGGCCGCCGTCATGACGTCCGAGTGGTCCTCGTGGATATGGCGCTGGATGTTCTCGAGAACGACGATGGCGTCGTCGACGACGAGCCCGGTCGCCAAGGTGATGCCGAAGAGGGTCAGGGTATTGATCGAGAAGCCGAGGAGCTTGACGAAGGCGAAGGCGCCGACCAGCGACACCGGAATCGTGATCGCCGGGATGAGCGTGCTCCGCCAGTCCTGGAGGAACAGGAAGATGACCGCGATGACGAAGAGGATCGCCTCCAGGAGGGTGATCAGGACCTCGCGGATCGACTCCCCCACGACCGTCGTGGTGTCGAAGGCGACCTTGTACTTGAGGCCGGGCGGAAAGCGCTTCGACAGCCGCGCCAGCTCGGCCTTCACGTCGCGGTCGACGTCGAGGGCGTTGGCGCTGGTGAGCTGGAACACCGCGAAGCCCACCGCCGGGACGCCGTTGAAAGTCAGGTTCGAGCCGTAGTTCTCGGCCCCCAGCTCGGCTCTGCCGACATCGCGCAGCTTGACCAGGGTGCCGTCGGGGCGCGCCTTGACGACGACGTTGCCGAACTCGGCGGGCTCGGAGAGCCGCCCCAGGGCCCGCACGCTGATCTGGTAGGCCTGGCCGGCAGGGGCCGGTGGCTGGCCGACCTGACCCGCCGCCACCTGCACGTTCTGCTCGCGGAGCGCCGCCACGACGTCCGAGGCGGTAACCTTGCGGCTGGCGAGGAGCACCGGGTCGAGCCAGAGCCGCATCGAGTACTTGCGCTCGGCGAAGATGAGGACGTCGGCGACCCCCTTGACCCGCTTCAGGGCGTCCCGCAAGTAGACGTCGACATAGTTGCTCATGAAGAGCGAGTCGTACTCGCCGTGCTCGGCGTACATGCCGGCGACGAGGACGAAGGCGGTCGAGCTCTTGGCGACGGTGACGCCGGTCGTCCGCACCTCGTTGGGCAGGCGCCCCGAGGCGATCGAGACGCGGTTCTGGATGTCGACCGCGGCGAGATCGATGTCTCGGTCGATCTCGAAGGTGGCGGTCAAGATGCTCGACCCGTCGTTGGCCGAGGTCGAGGTGAGATACCGCATCCCCTCAACGCCGTTGATCTGCTGCTCCAGCGGGGTGGTGACGGCGGACTCGACGACCTGCGAGCTGGCGCCGGTGTAGAAGCTCGTCACCGTGATCTGCGGCGGCGCCAGGGTCGGATACTGGGCGATCGGCAGACTGGGGATCGAGACCGCCCCGGCGAGGACGATCAGGAGGGCGCAGACGGTCGCGAAGACCGGTCGCTTGAGGAAGAAGTCGGCGAACATGGGAGATGTCGGTCTCTCGAATCAGACGGTCAGGGGAGCGGGGTCACCGGGGTGCCGTCGGCGAGCTTCTGCACGCCGCCGGTCGCCACCCGCTCGCCCGGCTTGACCCCGGAGAGCACCGCGTAGTCGTTCCCCACCACCTCCCCCACCTGGATCGGCCGCTGGTGGGCGACCAGGCCTTTGCCTCCTGGGCCGGGCTCGACGACGAAGGCGAAGAACTGGCCGCTCGTCCGGGTCACCGCGAGGAGCGGCAGGACCGGACCGCGCCGGGAGCTCCAGATCACCCGGGCGCGCACCAGCTGGCCGGCGCGCAGGGTTCCGGCGTTGGCGGAATGGGCGGGAGTGGTGGCAGGGGCCGGACTGGCGGCATTGGCGGCATTGGCGGTATTCGCCACGTTCGCCGGATTGGCAACGTTGGCGAGATTTGCGGCATTGGCGGTATTGGCAGGATTGACGATCGGCGCCTTGATCAGCACGGACTGGGTCTGGTCGTCGACCTGCGGGGCGATGTAGTTGATCGCGCTCGCCGCCAGGACCGTACCGTCCTCCCCGACGATCTCGACCGGCAGGCCGGTTTTCAGGTCCTTCGACCGTTCGAGGGGGATCGACACATAGGCTTCGAGGGCCGTGTTCTCGTCGATCGTCGTCAGGAGGGTCGCGGAGGTGACCCGGTCGCCCACCCGCACCGGGATGTCGCCCACCACCCCCGCCGAAGGCGCCGTCACCCGAAAGTAGCGCAGCTGCACCTCCTGCTCCTCGACCTGGGCGCCCAAAGCGTCATAGTCCGCCTGCGCCTGGTGGAGGGCGCTCTCCGCCTGGTCGAGGGACTGCCGCGGCACCGCCCCCCCCTTGTAGAGAGTCTCCATCCGCTTCTGCTGCTGGCGAGCGTAGTCGAGGGTCGCCCGCCGCATCGCCCGGTTCGCCTCCTCGCTCCTGACCGCGGCCCGCTGCTTCATGGGATCGATCTGCAGGATCGGCGACCCCGGAGTGACGCGATCCCCCGACTTGACGAAGATCTGGGTGATGACGCCCTCGGTCTGCGGCTGGACGTTGACCGAGTGCCGCGATTTCAAGGTCGCGAGATACTCGCTGGCCTCGCGCAGGTCGGTCTCCCGCACCGTCTCGACCTTGACCGGCAGCCCTCCCCCACCGCCGGGACCTCCCGGACCGCCGGGACCCTCCGCGGCGGGCTTGCCGCCGCAGCCGGCGAGGATGCCTATGAGGAGGAGAGCCAGGCTCCCCGCGCCTCTCGATGTCATGCGTCTCTCCCCCCTGGGATCGGGATCATGGGGCGGGCGTTGCCACCGGCAAGATTTCGCCCTTCGGCGGCTATCTTATAACCAGATGGCGGAAGGTGCGCCAGTCATGTCTGTTCTTACACCCACCAGACTGGAGGTCGCCAAGCGGGTGATGCACGACAACCGCGATGTCCTGCGCCAGCTCGCCAAGGGAGCGCCGAGCCGGCGTTTGCCGCGCCCCTTGGGCGTCTCTGGCGTCGCTTGACAGCGCGAGGCCGCCGGGCTACTTTGCCAGCATGCGTGCAGTCGCCCTGAAGATCCTGGAGAAACGAGTCCAGGGAGCTCGTCCACCTGGCAGAGAAAGGGGAGACCGTCCTCATCTCCGAGCACGACCGGGTCATCGCCGAGCTGAATCCCCCTCGCGAGGCACCCAGCCCTTTCCTGACCAATCCTGCCCTCGCAGAAGCAGTCCGGAAGGGATGGATCACCCCGGCAGGAGACGTCTCGGGGGAGCCTCCGCCGCGCCATCCGATCGCCCCGACGAACGAGTTGCTCGAAGAGCTGGATGCCGACCGGGCTGACCGTTGATCTATCTCGATAGTTCGGTCGCTCTCGCGTACCTCCTGGGTGAAGACCGCACTCCTTCCGTCTCGCTCTGGCGTTCTCCCCTCGCGTCCAGCCGGCTCCTTCAATTCGAAGTCTGGAACCGCATCCATGCGCGAGAGCTCACTGCAACCCATTCCAGGTTGTTGGAGCTGCTCTTGAAGCGCATCACGTAGCTCCCCGATCATATTAGGCCACCTAAGACACACTCTGTAAACGCATCCTGCGCAATGTAGGTTTTGGCATCAAGACCGAAGTTCAGCGTGTCGATGTCCTCCAGAAGGAAAGACATGTGTTGGGCGAATGCTCGCAGATTCACACATTGATTCGTCGCGGCTGCGGGCTGACCTTTCGCATCAATGGGGTAGCGGAAAGTATAGCATGTTACGTCAATTTCAGCGATTTCATTAGACGTCGCCCTGATCCGTTGTAGGAGGCTCTGCAGGAAAACATCTCCAGGAAATAGTAGCTCTATGGAACGAGTCAGAACAGTCGCCAGGAGGTGTAGTTTATGAGTATTATGTAACTGGTCCTCGATATCAGAGGAGCCGGTATAACCAGCGAATTCTGCCGCTTTGTAGATGGCGTGCTTCAGGGAGAGTTCAAGGGCGTGGCAATAGAGAAATATGACTGGATAGGCCTCATAGTCCAAGAAACGCCTCTTCCGCAATAAGGACTTTGTAAGTTTCTCGGCTGCACTCCTGTATCCGGTGGCGAAAATGTTGAAAGCAGCCCTTGGATCTCCCCCGAGGTAATAGGAGAATGTGCTGTGATCGTATTCCTGATTGTAGAAGGCCAAAGTGTGCAGCTCCTATCTGCTTGGGCAAGGTAACGTGAGACCAAGCGCGTGGACATGGGTCGGATCTCTACTGTCAGCCGGGTCAACCGTGCGTGGCTTCTTCATCGGCTGTCTGTGGTTCGCCAACTCGGATCGCAGTTCCCCTCCCGCCCCATTCCTGCTATCCTACACCACATCGGGAGGAACGTCCTCCCGCCCATCCAACGGGGCCGGCCCGAGCTACCAACTCGAACCGACCCCTGACTCTGCACGAGGTACTCGCTCATGCAAAGCTCCCGTAATGGTAGCAGTGTCCCTCCCTCCCCCCTCGACAACGCCTTCTCCCCCGCCTACCTGGCCCGCCTGCGCGAGCAGGACGACTCCCTGACCGCCGCCGAGGCGGAGCTTGCCGGTCCCTGGAAGATCGAGCCGGTCCCGGGCAAGCCGGGGGCGGTCGCTGTGCTTCGGCAGTGGGAGGAGATGGATGCCGGCGATCCTCCCGTCGCCGTCCTCTGGCATGGGGAGACGGCGAGGCTCCTCTCCGTCCTCCTTCCGGTAATCGACCGCGAGCCGCTCTTCTATATTGAGGAAGGGACCGCTTCGGAGGGCTATCCGCTGGTCGCGGTCTATGGCGAGCAGGGACCCCAGGTCGCCGGCTGGCTCGACCGTTGTGAGCCGCGGTGGACGGAGGGGCTCCATATTCTGGAGGCGCTCGTCCGTTCGCCTCTCGCTCTCGCGACTCTGCTCGAAGCGGCCGGGCCCGGGGCCGAAGAGCAGGTCGGGCGGATCCGCGCCCGGCATTCGCGGGCTTAGGGAAGACGGCCGGGGGGACGGGAATGGGCGGGCAGGCCGCAGCTTCCGTCCCTCTTGGCTGTGGTGCTAGGCGGCACGGAGTGCAGCGGAGGTTTTACTTTCGCGTGGACGGCCGAGGACATGGGTAACACTTCAGACCGGAGACATAGGTAACACTCCCGGAGGGAGTGGTTGATAGTCCCGGCTGACTGACAAGGGGGCGGCGGCTCCGGAGGGAAGCCCGGAGGGCGACCGGAGGAGCCGCCGCCGTGCAGCCGGCTAGCCATACAATTTGCGTTCTCGTTCATTCAACCGGGCCAGGCGGAGACTGCCGAAATAGACCGCCCACAGCCCGTCGTCGTACTCCTCGAGCCCGACGTGCTCCCCGCGCAAAGCTTCGGTGAGAAACAAGTGTCCTCCTTTCCACTTGATCTCGCCACCCTGGTGGACGTAGCGCACCTCGTAGTGGCCCGGATATTCGGGCTTCGGGAGGTGCTTGGGGTAAGGACGGCTGGCGGGTTGGTAGAGCTCGCTCGGAGTCCTCTGGCTGAGCGCCTCATGGGGTCTCTGCTCGTTGTACTCGCGGCGGAAGTCATGGAAACGGTCTTGGTGGGACGAGCCGTCGGTGGCCGGCGGGCGGGCCGTTTCGGCCTTGAGGATGCGGTGCATCTGCTCGTGCCGGCCGTTCTGCTCGAAATGAGCGGGGGCAGTGTGTTCCAGCCGGATCCCGCCGCCGTGCTCCTCGGGCGCCGCGCGGGAGCCCTCGACCAGACCGGCGAACACTGGAGCGCCGCCAGAGCTGTCTATAGATGGCGCTCGCAACTACCGAATCTTTGGGAGCTGAGGAAAGATGGCCTAAGCCTCTGAAATCAAACAGCTCCCATAACTTCCCTATGTCAATCTGGATAGGAAGCCCAAGGGATCCTGACGACTCCCTTAGTGTGCAGGAAGAGAGCGGGAATGTGCACGGGGGCTCCGGTCGTGTGCAAGAACGACCTGGCCATGCACACGACAGCGCCGGGAGTGTGCAAGACTGCCGCGGAAATGCACACGATGGTTCCAGTCGTGTGCAAGAACGCCTCAGAAATGCACATGCCGAAGACAGTCGTGTGCACGAATGCTTTGGAAATGCACATTTCCGGTTCGGTCATGTGCATTTCTGAGTTCAACCTGCACATTTCCAGGCCGTAAAGGTGGGCGTACGCGCCGGCTAGGCGCTAGCGGGCGCTGTCGCTCGTTCGAGCTTCGCTAAGTAGGCGAGCGCCTCCGCCGTCGTCGTCCCGCACATCTCGGCGCCGGGCCGGAGCCGGAGGCAGATCTCCGGTCGCTCCGGCATTCCGAAGAGGAGGCAGCGGTTGTCGGCGGCCTGCGCCACCGTGGGGTGGTAGCTCGGGTCGACCTCCTGGCCGACGTTGAAGGCCGCCCCGGCTTTCGCGGGTTTGGCAATATGGGCCGCCAGGGCCGGCGGGGATCGGGAGCAGGTAATGCACGAGAACCGCGAGGTCCTGACGCCTCGCCACGTGACCGCCGAGCCCGAGTGAGCCCGTATCGGGGTACACCGCGCGCTGATCGTCCACCTACTGGATCGGCAACGTGATCGCTACTTCCAACCCGCCCTCCGGCCGGTTGCGCGCCGTGATCCCGCCGCCGTGCTCCTCGGCGATCCGGCGGGCGATCGGGAGGCCGAGGCCGGTGCCGGTGTCGTGGGTCGAGAAGTAGGGGTCGAAGATCCTTCCCAGGAGCTCGGGGCGGACCCCGGGGCCGTGGTCGGCGACCGCGATCCGGGCCGTGCCGTCCAGCCGCTCCACCTGGACCACCACCCTCCCGCCTCCGGCGCTCGCCCGGAGGGCGTTCTCCAGCAGGTTGCGCACCGCCCGGCCGAGGAGCTTGGCGTCGAAGCGGGTGGTGATCGGGCCACCGCTGTCCGCCCCATCTCCCGTTCCATTGCCGATCTCTAAATCGACCGTCACCCCCTCGGGGGGCGCCGCGCGGTAGCCCTCGACCAGACCGGCGATGGCCGCCGTCAGGTCGCCGGGCTGGAGGTCGATCCGCGGGATGGCGCTGTAGGCCGAGAACTCGGCGGCGATCGAGCGCAGCTCGTCGACCTGGGTGAGGATGTTGTGGGTGCAGCGCTCGAAGACGGCGCTGAAGTGATCGGGGTCGCGGCGGTAGACCTCCCGCATGTGCTCGGCCGAGAGGCGGATGGGGGTGAGCGGATTCTTGATCTCGTGGGCGATGATCCGCGCCATCTCAGCCCAGGCGAGGAGGCGCTGGCCGCGGAGCACCTCGGTGGCGTCCTCGACGACTAAGAGCGCCGAGGGCTCCCCCGAGCCGGGGAGGGGGACCCAGACCAGGGTCCACTCCTGCTCCCCGGTGCCTTCGACCGTGCCGGCCGCCCCGGGTTTTTCGGGATGGCCGGGAGCGCGGGCCAGGCGCACGGTGGTGCGCGCCATCTCGCCGCCGGCCGAGCGCAGGAAGGCGGCGACCGGGGCCAGCCGGCTGGAGCGCTCCATCGCCCGCTCCAGGGTCTGGCCGGTGTTCACCCCGAGGAGCTCGGCGGCCACCCGGTTGTGCATCAGGACCCGCCGCTCGCGGTCGACCGACACCACCCCCGAGGTGATGTTCTCGACCATCCGCTCGACGACCTTCTTCTCTCGCACCAGCCGCTCCCGCCCCTCGGCGATGTGGCGCGCCATCTGGTCGACCGCCTCGACTAAGGCCGCCAGCTCGAGCTCGGTCGGGGCGAGGTCGAGCGATGTCGCCCCGAGGGCGATCCGCCGGGTTCCCAGGACGAGCTGGGCCAGGGGACGGGTGAAGTTCCGCGCCAGGCGGGTCCCCACCGCCATCGAGAGGACGAAGAGGGCGGCGGTGACGAGGAAGGCCCGGCGGCGCAGGTGGAGGAGCTCGGCCGCCGCCTCCGCCTGCTGGGCGAGGAGGGGGATCGAGAGGAAGAGGCGCTCCTCGTTCTGCACCACTCCGGGTATTTTCAACGGCGCGTAGAGCTCCAGGTAGTCGGTGCCGCCGGCGTGGTTGGTGCGCGAGGAGAGGTCGTAGCCCAGGAGCGCCAGGCGAGAGTAGATCTCCCCCGGGATCCGCTTCGGGAGCAGACCGGCGGTGAACAGCTCGTGCCGCGAGGAGGCGCGGACGGTCGAGCGCCAGTAGAGGTTGACCTCGTGGTGGATCACCTGGGAGAGCGAGCTGAGGACGCCGTCGTTGAGCGCGGTGTCGATCCCGAAGCCCGGGGGGAGCGCGAGGAAGCGGTCGCCGAGCTCCTTCTGCGCCGAGTTGAGCGCCGCCTCCCCAGCGGTCCGCTGCTCGCGCTCCAGCCGCTCCCCCATGGTGCGGACGAGGACGGCGTTCAGGAACAGGAGGGGGAAGAGGAGGAGCGCGGTGTAGACGAGGAGCAGACGCTTCGAGTAGGAGCGGACGGTCCGCCGTAGGAGGTCCCGGAAGGCGGCCCTGGGGAGCGACAGGAGGAGGGCGAGGACGCTCACCAGGGCGAGGAGGAGGAGCACGGAGAGCGCGGCGGTGGCGGTCCGTTCGAGGGCGTCGAGCGGGGTTTCGAACGGCAGATAGAGGACCCGCCAACCGGCGGTCGTGCGGAGGGCGTAGGCGCGGGCCGGGCCGGAGGGGGTGCTCACCCAGGCCGAGCGGGTGCCGGGGCCGGCGGCGAGGGAGGCCTGGAGGGGCGGCGCCTCCTCCCACGGCGAGAGGGTGGCATGGCGATCCGCGGCATAGAGGGCGTAGAGGACCGGCCAGGGCAGCTCGTCGAAGGGGCTCGCCACCGGCTCGCCCTTCAAGAGGCCGACCTCGACCTCCCCCAGGTCGCGCCGGTCCGCCACCTCGAAGCCGGGGCGGGGCAGCAGCCAGTAGCGCGCCCGCGCCCAGGGGACGCCGGCGTAGGTGAGGACCGACCGGCCCTCGATGAGCGCCCGCCGCCAGAGGGGTGGCCGGAGCGCGGCGAGGCGGACCTCGCGTTCGTCGATCGACCCGTCGCCGGTCAGGGTCATCCCGAAGGAGAAGGAGGAGGCGGGCCCGGCCAGGGGCTCGACGACGAGAGCGGAGAGGGTATGCCGGCGGGCGAGCGGCGAGCTCCGCCAGAGCGCGAAGGCGAGGTCCTGGCGCTCCAGCCCCTCGGGGGTGCGCGGCACGAGGTTCTTTAAGTCGCGCGACTTGAAATGGGCGGCGAGATCGCGCGCCAGGGCGGTGACCTCGGCCTCGGTGGGGGGGGCGAAGCGCGGCAACAGCTCGGTCGCGGCGATGGACGCCAGGCGCAGCCGGTAGGCGGTCTCGGCGGCGCCGGAGGCGGCGAGAGCGGCGAGGAGGGCGAAGCGCGGCGAAGGCCGCCCCGGAACGGCGGAGATCGCGGGTCCCCACCCAGAGAGCGGCGACCGCGCCGCCCGCCACGAGGAGGAGGAGAGCGGCGGGGGCGAAGTCGGCGAGCGCGGAGCCGGCGAGGAGGAGGGCGACCGCCAGCCAGGCCCAGCGGTCGCGCGGCTCGGGGGGCTCGGCATCGAGGTCTGCCGGGATGCCGGGGGCGTTGGGTCCGCCGGAGTCTCGGGAAGGCCGGCGCCCCGGCCGGCCAGGCAGAGGAGGCCGCAGGTCGCGGCGGCCAGGGCGAGCCGGAGGCAGAAGACGTGCGGCTCGGCAAGCAGGGAGCCGCCCAGGTCGAGCGGCCCTTCGAACGCCTGGTCGAGCCAGGCCGCGGCGACCACGGCGAGGACCGAGACCGCCCCGGCCGCGGCGGCAGTGGCGGCCGGGGGGTCGGGCGGCGACGCTGGTGCCCCGGCGGCGTCCCGGACTCCGCCGCCAGCCCAGCCCGAGGGTCGCCAGGGCGAGCCCGATCGCCAGCCCGGCGACGTCGACCGCCGGCACCTGGGCCGCCGCCCCCAGCGCCAGGAGGCCGCCCAGGGCGAGCGGCGCGATCGTCGCCAGGCTGGGCGAGCGCCGCTCGGAGCCGGCGGTGGCGGCGGTGCGGCGGTGGTATCGGCCGGGCGGGACGGCAGGGCGACCCCCACCCCGCGCATGACGGTGAGGGCGAGGAGGGCGAAGCCGAGCGCCGCCCAGGCCACCTGGAGCGGCCAGAGCGGGCGCTCGGCGAGCGGGAGACCCGGGCCGGCCAGACCGCCGAAGCCGCGGGCCACGACCAGGGTGGGGAGGCCGCGGACGGCGACGGCGAGGGCCCCGGGGGCGATCTCCCGCGGATCGCGCACCAGCGACCAGCGGGCGGTCGGCACCGCGGCTCCCGGGTGGCCGCCGAAGGGGAGCTGCTGGGCGGGGAAGCTCGCCCCCGCCACCACCCGCCAGGGGCGGCGCGAGCGGTCGAGCGGCTCGACCGCGAGGAGGGTGATGGCGCTCCAGCCGGCGACGAAGTGCGGCCCCGAGCGCGGCACGGACTCGGCTTTCAGCTCGTGCAGCAGCCCCTCCCCCGCCCAGGCCACGGCATTGCCGTCGGGATCGAGGAGGAGCAGCCCGTGGCGGCCTCCCCCTGCCTGGACCTCGTGCTCGGCCAGCCTTCCGAAGGCCGCCAGGGTCGCCGGAGCATCCTGGGGCGGCCGGCCGAGGGAGCGGGCGGCGTTCCCAGCCTCGTCCCAGAGCCCCCGCCAGAGCCCGGCGTACTGCTGCCGCGCCGTAGCCATCCAGGCGCTTTCCGAGGTCTGCTCGCCGAGGAGGTAGGACCACTGGATGCCGAGGGCGGCGACGGCGACGAGGAGAGCGGCCCCGACCACCCCCACCTCGCGGCGCGGCGGCCGCGAACGCAGCCAGAGGGCGGCGAAGACGAGGAGCGCGAGCCCCGACCAGGGGGCGGGGAGGAGCGGCGAGGCGAGGGCCCCGGCAAGGATCGCGAGCTCTAGGAGGAGGGGGGTCACCCAGCCGATTCTACACGCCCTCGCCGGGGCTTCTCGTCCACCGAATTATTCCGAAATGACATAGAATGAGGCAGCAGTTCTTCAGATCTTCCTGGGAGGTCCGATGAAACGAAGCCTCGCGTCCGGTCTGCTCCTCACCGCCCTCGCCGCTCCTCCCCCGCCACCCACGTCGTGGCGGTGTCGGGCGAAGTTCCGCTGGCGATCGCTCCCGATACCGAGCACTCCCTCTACTCCCCCGCCGTCACGGCGGCCGCTCCGGGGGAGTTCGTCGTCGCCTGGGGCGCCGGCTATACGGCCTACCAGGGGTCGCAGGAGATCCGCTTCGACAGCGGCGTCAGCGGCCGGCAGGTCGGGCTTCACGCCCAACCGCTCGCTCCCGCCTTCCCCGTCGAGCCGGTGACCGACGCCTTCGACGTCCAGGGCCCGAGGATCGCCGGCAGCGCCTCCGGCCGCTTCGCCGTCGTCTGGGAGCTGACCGACGACAACTTCCTCAACAACCGCTCCCAGCTCCACGTCCGGCTGCGCCAGTTCGGGGCCGATGCCCGGCCGCTGGGGAGCGCGGTCAATCTCTACAGCTCGGCGGTGGGAAACCTCGGCCAGAGCGTGTCCGCGGCGAGCACCCAGTCGGTCGCCATGGACGCCGCGGGCCGTTCCTCCGTCGCCTGGCTGCAACCGCTGCCGGTCACCGCCGACGGCGCGAGCAACCTCCAGGCGCAGCTCTTCGCTCCGGCGGGCGGGGCCACGAGCGGCCGCTTCGCGGTCACCGGCCGCACCCAGGCCGAGGCCTTCCCCGCCGTGGCCCGGGACGGCCGCGGCAACTCGGACGTCGTCTACCGTTCGAAGGTGGCACCGGGGGGGACCACCGGCATCTATCTCCGGCGCTACGACTCCGGCGGCCGGCCGCTCGGCGGCGAGGTCGAGGTCGTCCCGCCGGCGGGCCAGAGCCACCCGAAGGTCGCGGCGAGCGCCGGCGGGAGCTTCGTCGTCGTCTGGTCGGAGGCCGCGAGCCGGGTCCGGGCGCAGCTCTTCGATGCCGCGGGACGGCCAAGCGGAGCGGCGATCCAGGTCTCCGGGGCGACCCGGGCGGTCAACGACCTGCCCGATGTCGCCATGGATTCGCGCGGCGAGCTTCGTCGTCGTCTGGGAAGGAGCGGACGAGGGCTTCCTCCGGCCCACCTTCCTCGGTCGCGCCTTCAGTCGCACCGGGGTGCCCCAGAACGAGATCGACATCCACCCCACCTACCCGCTGGTGGACCCGCCGGCGGTCGCCCTGGCCGAGAACGGCACCTTCCTCGTCACCTGGAGCAGCTCGGACCAGGACGTCCCCGCCCGGATCAGCGCCCGCGCCTTCCGGGCCCTGTCGAACCGCGACCGCTGCGTCTACCGGGACGCCACCTTCCTCTGCGGCACGGCGGGCGGCGACCTCACTCCCCTCGTCCAACTCGGCAGCGGCACCGCGGCGGGCGACGTCCCCTTCCTCGCCGACGTCGACGGCGACGGTGCGGACGCCCCCTGCATCCGCCGCGGCAGCGCCTTTTCCTGCGCCCTCTCGGGGAGTCAGGGCGCGGTTTCGCTCTTCCCCTTCGGCGCCGCCTCCCAGGTCCCCCTGGTCGGCGACGTGAACGGCGACGGCAGGGCCGACTTCTGCGTCCGTCGCGGCCGCTTCTTCCTCTGCGACACCGCCCACGACGGCGGCCTGGCGGAGGTCAAGATCCCCTTCGGCCTGGCGAGCGACGTTCCGCTCCTCGGCGACGTGGATGGCGACGGCCGCGCCGACCCCTGCGTCTTCCGCCCGGGTCAATTCCTCTGCGACACGACCCACGACGGCGTCCGTGACCTGGTCCAGACCGAGGACACCCAACCGGGGGACACTCCCCTCCTCGGCGACGCGGACGGCGACGGCCGGGCCGATTTCTGCGTCGTCCGCGGTACCGCTCTCCTCTGCGATCTCGATCGGAGCGGCAAGCTCACGGCCCAGCCGCTCGCCATTCAGCCGGGGGACGTGGTCCTCCTCGGCAAGGTCGACCGGCTGTAAGAGGAGAGACGAGGCTCAGCCGCCGGAGCGCAGGCGCTCCAGGTTGGTCCGGAAGAGGGCGTTGCCGGGCTCCAGCGCGAGAGCCTTTTCGAGCGCCTGGATGGCCCCGGCCCGGTCGCCCTTGAGGTAGTAGACGTTCGCCCGGTACTGCCAGACGAGGGCCGACCGGGGGGCGAGCCGCCCGGCCTCGTCGAGCCGGCCCAGGGCCTCGTCGTAGGCGCCGCGGCGGGCGGCCAGGGCGGCCTGCCCCGCCAGCTCCTGGGCCCGCTCTTCGCTCTCGGAGGCCGGCGGGCGCGGCCGGGGATCGCCGGTCAGCCGTTCGAGGGCGCTCCGGGAGGGTTCATGCCGGGGGTCGTAGAGCAGGGCCTTCCGGTAGAGCTCGACCGCCCGCCCCCGGTCGCCGCGCCGCTCGGCGATCACCGCCAGATCGTGGTAGCCCTCCGGCCGCAAGGGAGCGAGCTGAACGGCCTTCTGCAGCTCCGCCTCGGCCTCGTCGTAGCGCCCGAGGGCCCCCAGAGCCGCCCCCAGGCTGGAGTGGAGCCCACCGTCTCCGGGGGCTTGCAGAAGGAGCTGCCGATAGATCCGCGCCGCCTCCCGGTATTCGCCATTCCTGAAGTGGAGAGTGGCGAGGACCCGGTCGCCGCCGGGCGAGGTGTCCACCGGGGGTGCCGGCCGGGAGCCGAGATAGCCGAGGCTGCGCAGGTGAGCGAGAAGGGCAGGATCGGCCGCCGGATCGCCCGAGCTCCTCGGAGCCGCCGCCGATATTGCCTTCCCCTTCCCAACGGGTTTCTCATAGGTGGCCACCCGAATCGGTTGCGCTCCGGGCAGAAGGGCGTCGCGGAGGACCCGGCCCGGCATGTCGGCGGCGGGGGGAATCCCGAGGAGCGCGAGGACGGTCGGCGCGATGTCCAAGATCCCCGCCCCGGAGAGCGCGGTCCCCCGCCGGACCTCCCGGCCATAGAGATAGAGGACCCCCTGCTCGTTGTGATAGCGCTCGCTCACCCGCCGGAGATCGCGGGTCTGGCTTGGGTCGTCGGGGAGGACGCCCAGGTCGAAACCGTGGTCGGAGAGGACGACCAGGGTGCTCTCCGGGTCCAGTGCTGCCAGACAGTCGCCGACCGCCCGGTCGGCGAAGCGGTACATCTCCTCGACCGCCCGGCCGTACTGGCGCTGCTGCGCCGCCAGCTCTCCGGCGAGCCCCTGGGCGCGAAAGAGATGGCCGAAGAGATGGGCGGTCGAGTCGGTGCCCTCGATGTAGATCATCTCCAGCCGCGGCGCCCGCCGCTTCCAGAGGTCGAGGCCGATGTCTCGGTAGCTGATCGCCGTGGCGAGCGCCCACTTGAAGTGGGAGAGCTCGTCGGCAAAGTCGAACGGACGGTCGAAACGCTCGCGGGAGACGTCGACGAACGGTTGCAGCTCCTCGTAGCGGAGGTCCCCCGGGCGGCGGAGGAGAGGCGCGATCTCCTTCTCCAGCTCCGGAGGCCAGGTGGTGGCCGCCTCTCCCCCGCCGGTGGCCGCTCCGGTCGTTCCGGTGGCTCCAGTCGCGCCGGTCGCCCCCTGCGAGAAGAGGAAGTGGTAGGCGGTATGGTCGCTCACCACGAAGCCGCGGACCGGCTCGGGCGGCCAGGTGGCCCACCAACCCACGACCCCGACCGTCCTCCCCGCCTCCGAGGCGATGTTCCACAGCGCCTTCACTCGGCGCATCGAGCGGGTCACCGGGATCTCCCTCCCAGCGGGGTCGATCGCCACGAAATGGCCGATCCCGTGCTGCTCGGGGAGCTTCCCGGTGGCGATCGTCGTCCACACCACCGGCGAGAGGAGCGGCTGCCGGCTCCGCAGGGTGCCGGAGGCGCCCTCGCGCTTCAGCTTCGCGAAGTTGGGGAGCTTCCCCTCGGAGACCAGAAAATCGACCGCACGCGGATCGAGCCCGTCGAGCCCGAGGACGAGGACCCGGCCGCCGGGATGCGGATTGCCACAACCTTGGAAGAGGAGGAGGCCGGTGAGGAGAGTGAAGGGCAGCGCGCGCCGCATAAGAGCCAGTCACCAGTACAATACCAGCGATGCCCAAACACCTCGTGGTCGTCGGAGGACCCAACGGCGCCGGGAAGACGACGTTCGCGAATGCGTACCTGCGGCTCTACCCTTACTCCTATCTGAGCGCCGATGCACTGGCCGCCGAGCTGAGCCCCCAGCAGCCAAGCCTGGCAAGGATAGAGGCCGGCCGGGAGTTTTCTCGAAAGGTAAGGGATGCCATCTCCCGAGGAGAGGACTTGATCATCGAATCGACCCTCTCGGGTCGCAGTGTTCAGCATATCCTCAAGACCGCACGCGATAGGCGGTACAGGATCTCGATCATTTTCGTCTTCCTTGAGACCGCTCAGACTTGCGTGGACCGAGTCCAGGAGAGAGTCGAGAAAGGGGGCCACGATGTACCTGAGCTCGACATCCGACGCCGCTTCCACCGAAGCAAAGAGAACTTCTGGAGGATTTACAGACACCAGGCTGATGAGTGGCATCTGTTCTATAATTCGAGCCAGGCTTTTTGGCAGGTTGCATCCGCCAGCGCCAACGGATACGAAGTCATGGACGAGACGCTATTCTCCGCGTTTATGCAGGAGGGAGCTCTGAATGAAGACTGAGGCGCCCTTACCGATTGAGATCTACAGGAATGCTGCCGAGCTACAACGCATCGGTAACCGAGCCGTTCGGGAAGCCCAGGAGGAGAGCCGGCGGATGGGTGTCCCGAACGTCTACTCTCTGAATGGTAAAGTCTACTACGAGCTCCCGAACGGGGAAATCACCGACAAGAACCCGTTCAAAAAAGCCCTCCCGAAGTAACCCCGCGGCCCCGGGGCTGTCCGTCCTTGCCGAGGATAGTCGTCCTGGATCGCGAGCTCGTCGAGAAGTACTCCCCTCCAAGGCGCAGCTACTCTTCCGAGCCGGCGGTGACATAAGCTCCTTCCACGAGCCCTGCACCCAGAGGATCGCCGGCCGGGGAAAACCTCGGGAATCCCTCAGACCGCCGTCAAGCCTTTCGCGGCCCGCGAGGGGAGACTCGCTCCGACCCCAGGACCCGTTCGCCGGAGAACCTTTGGTGAAAGCCGCGACCCAGAAGCCTGCCATCCTCGCCTGGCTCCTGGCCCTCGTCATCCTGGCCGGCGGGGCCGGCGGGGCGCACGCCGATCTCTGGTACGTGCACTACGACAACGCAGAGCGCGCCCTCGCCCGCGAGGACTGGCGGACGGCGGTGGCCGAGCTGCGCCAGGCGATCGAGCGCAAGGGCGATTCGGGGGTCCGGGTGCGCACGTATGGGATGCGGGTGGTCGACTACTTCCCCTATCTCAAGCTGGGGATCGCCTACCACCACCTGGGAGAGGAGGCCGCGGCCCTGGCGGCCTTCGACACCGAGGAGCGCCTGGGGGTCGTCGCCGGCTCGCCCGCGGCGCAGCGGGAGCTCGGAGCGGCCCGGCAGGCGGCCACCCTCGCCCGGAGCCGTCCCGCCGCACCCCCGCGCCGAGACCCCGAGACGATCCTCACCCAGAGCCTCGCCGAGGCCCGGCGGCTGGAGGCGGCGGGGAAGATTCGCGAGGCCATGAGCGCCCTGGCGCCGGGGCTCGCCGTCGATCCTACGCGCCGCGAGCTGACCGACCTGATGGCGAGCCTGGGGGCGAAGGCGGTGGCGGCGGAGGAGCACCAGCGCCAGCTGGAAGCGGCCCGCGGCAGCCTCGACAGGGCCAGGGCTCACCTCGCGGCAGGCGAGGCCGAGGAGGCGGCCAGCCTGCTGCGCCCCCTGGTCGCCGCGGGGCCCAACGAGGAGGCGGAACGGCTCCTTGAGAAGGCCCAGGCGGCGATCGTCACCGCCAGCACCGCCAGTACTGCCGGTACTGCCGGTACTGCCGGCACCGCCGAGCGGCGGAGCGGCCAGATCGCCACGGCTCTCGGGGAGGCCCGCCGGCTCCAGGCGGCCGGACAGGTGCCGGCGGCCCTCGGGCGCCTGGAGACCGTCCTCGCCCTGGACCCGGGGAACGCCGAGGCGCGGACAGTGCGGGAGGCGCTCCTCCTCACCCAGAAGAACGACCGCGAGAGCGCTTTCGTCGCCGAGATCCTGCGCTCCGCCCGGGCGCACTTCCTGGGGGGCCGGGACGGGGAGGCGCTCGCCGCCGCCAACCGGGTCCTGGCCCTCGACCGGCGAAACCCCGAGGCCCTGGGCATGGTGCGGCAGGCCTACGCGCGGATCAGCCAGCGCCTCCTGGGCCCCGGCGGTAGTGCGGGCAGTGCACGCGGCACGGGCCTCGCCGCCATTCCGCCCGCCCTCCGCTTCTCCGACCTGCGCCAGGAGGTCGACGGCGAGCGGGTCGAGGTCGCCGAACGCGCCGACTTCCGCCTCTCGGGCGTAGCCATTGCCCGCTCCCCGGTGACGATCGCCGTCTTCGGCCCCGGCGGCCGGAGAGTGGCGAGCTCCAGCTCGGTCCAGGCCGTGGGCGATCTCTACTTGACCGAGTTCGCCGTCCGCCATCACCTCGCGCCGGGGGCCTCCACCCTGACCGTGGTGGCGACCGACCGGGCCGGCCTCCGTTCGGAGGGCCGCTACGCCGTCCTCTATCACCGGCCCTGGCTGCTCTCGCCCTGGCCCTGGGTGATGGCAATGACGGTGACGGGGGCCCTGGGGCTCGTCGCGGCGGGCTTCTGGGCCGGACGGCGGCGACAGCGGCAGCGGCGCCGGGTGCGCCGGTTCAACCCCTACGTCGCGGGCGGGCCGATCTTCGACGAGCGGCTCTTTTACGGCCGCGAGCCGCTCGTCCAGAAGATCCTCCAGACCGTCCACAACAACAGCCTCCTCCTCCACGGCGAGCGGCGGATCGGCAAGACCTCCCTCCTGCACCAGGTCGAGCGCCGGCTGGCGGCGTTGGACGACCCCACCTATCGCTTCCTTCCCGTCTACATCGATCTCCAGGGGACCCGCGAGGAGAAGTTCTTCGCCACCCTGGCCGATCCCATCTTCGAGGCGTTTGCGGCGCTCGCCGGGCTCGGCGAACGGGTGCCGGCCCTCGCCCGGGAGGCGCCCTACGGCTCCCACGACTTCGTCCGCGAGCTCCATGAGCTTCTGAAGCGTCTCACCGCGGGGACCGAGAAGCGGGTCAAGCTGGTGCTCCTGATCGACGAGGTGGACGAGCTCAACGACTACGACCCGCGGGTGAGCCAGAGCCTGCGGAGCCTGTTCATGAAGCGCTTCGGCGAGAATCTGGCCGCGGTCGTCGCCGGCGTCCACATCCGCCGTGAGTGGGACCGGGAGAGCAGCCCCTGGTACAACTTCTTCGAGGAGATCGCGGTCGACGCCCTCTCCCCCGAGGCGGCCGGCCGGCTGGTCGAGGAGCCCCTCCGCGGCACCTTCCGCTTCGCCCACGGGGCCGTCCGGCGCATCGTCGAGACGACCGGCGGCAAGCCCTTCCTCATCCAGCGCCGCTGCCTGGCCCTCGTCCAGCGCCTCCACGAGGCGGGCCGGCGCACCATCACGCTGGCGGACGTCCTCGCCCTCGAACGGGAGGACTCCCCCTGAGCGCGGCGTCCCCCGTCCCCTACGTCATCGGCCAGTGGGTCGCGGGCGAACGGTTCTACGGCCGGAGCCGGGAGATAGAGGAGCTGTCGGCGGGACCGGGCGGGCCCCCGCGGCAGTGGATCGCCGGCCTGCGGCGGAGCGGCAAGACCTCGCTTTTAAAGCAGCTCGATCACCTCGCCACGACTGCCATGACCGCGGGCGGGACCCCGGCGACCGCCGCGGGCGAGCCCGCGCTCCTGCCGCTCTTCTGGGACCTCCAGGGCGCCTCGAGCCCTGAGGAGCTGGCGCTCACCTTCGCCGAGGCGCTCCTCGACGCCGAGGAGGTCCTGGCGGGCCGCGGCATCGCACTTTCCATTGCCGGGAGCGAGGAGACCGATCTCGCCGGAATGATGGCGAAGCTCGCCCGCGCCACCCAGGGGAGGCCGGGGAGCGCCCTCTGCCTCCTCTGCGACGAGGCGGACGAGCTCCTGGCGCTCGCCCGCGCCGCCCCCGGCGCCGTGGAGAGGCTATGGGAGGCGCTCGACGCCCTCGCCCCCGCCCGCCTCGTGCTCGCCTCGTCGCTTCGCCTCGCCGACTTCGGGCCGGAGGGCATACCGGGATTCGCGGAGCGCTTCCCGGCTCCGCGCTACCTGGGGGGAATGACGCGCGACGAGGCCCGCTCGGTCCTCCTTCAGGACCGCCTCCCCGCGGCTTCCCGCCCGCGTTTCGACACCGCGGCGTGCGAGGCGATCCTCTTGGCCTGCGGCGGCCACCCCATGCTCCTCCAGCTCGCCGGCAAGCGGTGCCACGAGCTGGGTCCGACCGGCGATGCCGGGGAAGTCCTTCGCCAGCTGGCGGCCGACCGCTCCGTCGATCATCTCCTGGCGGTCGACTTCGCGCTCCTCTCGGAACCCGAGCGGGTGCTCCTGCGTTCCCTGGCCCGGGACCTTCCCGCCGACGGCTCTCCCGCCGTCCACGACCGCCTGCTCCGCCTGGGGCTCCTCGCTGCCGACGGAGACGGTGGGTGGGCCCTCCCCAACCGCTTCCTCGCCGACTGGCTCCGCCGCTCCTAGAAACCTCACGGGAACCTCAGGCGGTCCTCAAGACCGAGAGGGCCGCCCGGCCCTAGGCTCCATTCCACCGGACGTGATGATCGCGGCCCGGCCACCGAACGGAGATGGAGAACTTATGGACCGGATGATGAAAAGTCGGATCGGCAGTCTGGCAGCCTTCCTCGCGTTCTTCGCCGCCGGTTCGGCCATGGCCGCGATGCCGGCGATGCCGGCCGAGGAGACCGGCTGGCGGCTGAGGCTCACCGGGGTTTCCGCCCAGTCGACCGGCGGAGCAGGAGGAGGAGGCTTCAACAGCTCGCTCGGCACCGGCCTGGGGCTCGAATACCGTGCCACGCCGCGGGTCGGGGTGGAGCTCGCCGTCCTCTCGACCTCGATCGACGACGAGTTGGGAATCGATTTCTTCGGCGTCGCGCACGTCTCCATCCGTTCGAGCCTCCGGGTCACCCCCGTGCTCGCTCAGCTCGATCTCCATCTCACCCCCGGCCACCGGGTGGACTTAGTCGTCGCACCCGTCGTCGGCTTCGTGCGCTACGGCGATCTCACGACCCGGGTGAGCGGCCCCGAAGGCTCCGGGCTCGCCGAACGGGTGCCGACGAAAGACGGGTTCGCCTGGGGAGCCCACCTGGGCCTGGACGTCCCCCTGGGCGGCCGGGGCCTCCTCTTCACCGCCGGGGCGACCTATCTCAAGGCGAGGGTCGAGCCGCGGACCGGGTCGGCCGAGTCCGGCGCTCCGAAGCTCGATCTCGATCCGCTCTTCCTCCAGGCCGGGATCGGCTATCGCTTCTAGGCGCAGGCGAGTAGCATCGGCCCGATGACCAGGCCGATCGGCGATGGCGGCGAGGGCGGCGATGGCGAGGCGGGCGGGGAGCTCGTCCTGGGAGAGTGGCGGGTCGAGCCGTCGTTGAACCGGCTCACTCGCGGCGGCACGACGGTCAAGGTCGAGCCGAAGCTCATGGACGTCCTCCTCGTCCTCGCCCGGCACGCCGGGCAGGTGGTCTCCAAAGACGCCCTCGCCGATGCGGTCTGGCCCCAGCAGTTCTTTTCGGAGTCGGTCATCACCCGCGCCATCGCTGGCCTAAGGCGGGCGCTCGCGGACGACGCCCGAGAGCCCCGCTTCATCGAGACCATCGCCAAGCGGGGTTACCGCCTGCTCGTGCCGGCGGTTCCTCCGGCGGTGCCGGGAGCGCCGGCGGTGCCGGGAGCTCGCCTGGCGCCTGCGATCTCAAGCTCCACCCGCGTCGCCGGCCTGCCCTACGCCGTGGGGCAGTGGGTGCGCGGCGAGGGCTTCTTCGGCCGGGCGGCCGAGATCGCGGAGATCTTGACCGGGCCGCGAAACGGCATCTGGCTCCTGGGCGCCCGGGCGATGGGCAAGACCTCTCTCCTCAAACAGCTGGAGGCGCTGACCGAGAGCCGACGACCCCGAAAGCCCCGCCGCTCGCTACTTTCCCCTCTTCTGGGACCTCCAGGGGAGCGTCGGCCCGGCGGAGCTCCACGCCGATTTCGGCGCCGCCTTGGCCGACGCGGAAGGGCGCCTCGAACGCTTCGGCCTCCGCCTCGGGGACGTCGCCGCGGACGATCTCTTCCTCTCCCTGGGGCGCCTGCGCCGGGCCCTCCGCGCCACGGGCCGGACGCTCCTTCTCCTCTGGGACGAGGCCGAGGAGCTCCTGCAGCTCGGCTCCGGCGCCCCCGAGCTCTTGCGGAAGCTCCGCCGGGCCCTCCAATCCCAGGAAGGCATCCGCACGGTGATGGCCTCTGGACCCCGGCTCTGGAAGCTCGCCGAGCAGCGCGACGACACCTCGCCCTTCCTCCACGGCTTCGCGCCGCCCCTCTACCTGGGGCTCCTGGACGATGCGTCGGCCCACGGCCTCGTCCGCCGGGGTGGCGTCGGCGAGGACGCCGCGACCGCCGCCGAGATCCTCCGCCGGGCGGGCGGCCACCCCGCCCTCCTCCAGCTCCTGGCGGCGCGCACCGCCGAGCTCGGCGATCTCGATCGGGCGACCGAATGGGTCGCCGCCGACCCTACGCTCCGTCTCCTCTTCGGGGTGGACTTCGACCTTCTCACCGCGAACGAACGCGAGATCCTCCTCGCCCTCGCTCAAGGGAAACCGGGCGAGGCCGCCGCCCAGGAGGCCCTCCAGCACCTCGAACGGCTGGGCTTCGTCCGCCGCTCGCCCAGCGGGCTCGAGGTGGCGAGCCCCTTGCGGCAGCGCTGGCTCCGTACCGAGGCTCTATCGGGTGGCGACGCCGCTCCGAAGGCGTAGAAGAGAGCGGCGATACCATGCAGTGCCGCTCCAGCGATACTATAGGGGCGTGTCGCTTGCATCGAGCAGTGGGCCTGAGCTAAGGGAAGTCCGGCAGATGGTTCGCCGGATCGTGCATCTCTTTCATCCCGACAAGATCATCCTCTTCGGTTCCCATGCACGCGGCAGCGCGGGCCCGGATAGCGATGTCGACCTGCTCGTCGTGATGCCGTTTTCCGGCTCCAAGCGGGAGAAGCAGGTGGAGATCCGACTCGCTTTGCACAGTATTCGTGTCCCGAAAGACATCGTGGTCACGACTCCCGAGGATTTCCTTTGGCGACAGGAGCTTCCAGGCACAATCGAGCGGCCTGCGGCGAGGGAGGGGCGAGTCCTCTATGCCCGACCGTGAACAACTGATCACGGTATGCGCGGAGTGGCTGGCCAAAGCGGAGAACGACCTCATCACCGCAGCCCACACCCTCAAGCTCGGTGAGTCCTGCCCCACGGACACGGTCTGCTTCCACGCGCAGCAGTGCATCGAGAAGTATCTGAAGGCGTCGCTCGTCTTGAGTGGAAAGGATTTTCCAAGGACCCACGATCTCGAGATTCTGGTGGCGCTGCTACCCACCGAGCTGAGGCCCGAGATGACCACCGAGGAGCAGGCGCGTTTGACTGAATATGCGGTCGCTACCCGATACCCCGGATGGGATCAGATCTCGCTGGCCGTGGCACGCCGTGCGGTGGCGGTAGCGCGTCGAGTACGTAAAGAGGTTCGCCGCGTGCTCCCTAGAAAGGCCCTCCGCCGGAGGAAGGGCTGAGCCACCCGGTCACGGCTCCTCCCGCTTCCTAGCCCGTTCAGAAAGAGTAGAGGAGAGAGAGCGACACGCTGTTGCCCTCGCCGGAAAAGTCGCCCGCGAGGTCGAGCTGCCAGGCCCGGAGGGCGATTCCCAGCCCGGCGCTCAGGTGCGTCAGGCGACGCTTTCGAACGTCCTCCCCGTTGGCCTCGATCCAAGCCCCGGCGCGGAAGGCCACGATGGGGTTCGACTGGAGGAGGGCGTACTCGGCTCCCAGGTGGTACTCCCAGGCGTCCAGGTACTCCCGGCTGCCGACCTCCAGCTCCTCGCTGTTCTCGATCTTCACGAGCCCGGAGTAGCCCACGTGGTCGACCTCGCCGGTGACCGTCACCCGGCCGCTCCCCGAGCGGTGGGCGAGGCCCAGGCCAGTCACGTCGGGCACCTTGAAGACGGCGCCGTTCGCGGCCGCGAACGGAAAGGGGGAGGCCGGCCCGGACGCGAAGTCCGCGGTCCCCCGGACCCGGGCCCCCTGGCGGTAGAAGAGCCCGGCCGAGGTCTGCTCGGAGACCCGCCAGAGGGCGCCGGCCGTCCCGGTGAGATCGGTCCCGCGGAACGCCAGGGTGCTCGTCGAGACGCGCCGCTCGGGAAGGAAGGAGCTGCGGCCGAAGGAGCTGCCGTCGAGGGTGCTCGCCAGGGAATCGTCGTCCGGCAGGAAGGCTTCGGACCGCGTATCGAGCGACACCCGCGAGGCGACGAGCCCCAGCCCGAAGCTCAGGCGGTCGTCGAGCCGCCAGGCGGCGGCGACCCCCGCGGTCGGCACTTCGAGGTCGACCGTCTCCCGGCTCGGCAGGAGGCGGCCGTCGGTGAAGAAAAAGCCCTGCGAGAGAGCCCTCTCCCGGAAATCCGCCAGCTCGTGGCCATAGAAGACGAAGGACCACCGCCCCTTGGGGACGACGACGGCCGCGAACGACGCTCCGAAGCCCTGGCTGTGATCGTGGCGGAAGATCAGTCCTGACGTGGTGTCGAGACCCTGCCCCGTGGGCGTGCCCTCGATCCGGCCGCCGGCGATGAAGGAGGGCGACCGGCTGCGGAGCCGCGACTCGAACGACACCTCGGGCCGGGTGAGCTGGACCAGTCCCGCGGGATTGGCATAGGCCGCGGTGGCGTCGTCCGCGAGAGCCGCGAAGGCCCCACCGAACCCCAGGCTCCGCGCGCCGGGGTTCGAGAAGCTGAAGTCGAAACGCGGGATGCTCAGCGGCTGCGCGGCGAGGTTGCCCGCCGAGAGGAGGAGCACTAGCACGAACGACTTCAATGCGACTGGCTGCGCGAAGCGCCCGAAGAAGACCGCCCGCAGGTTCAAAATGACCAAAGATCCCCCCGAAGTAACCCTCACCGCGGCCGCGGCATCATCGGCACGTCCACCCCGTGCTCCCGGGCGAAGCTGATCGCCTCGGGGTAGCCGGCGTCGACGTGGCGCACGACCCCCATGCCGGGATCGCCGGTGAGCACCCGCTCCAGGCGGATCGCGGCCTCGGGGGTGCCGTCGGCGACGGCGACCATGCCGGCATGGAGGGAGTAGCCGATCCCCACGCCGCCGCCGTGGTGGACCGAGACCCAGGTGGCGCCGTTCACGGCGTTCAAGAGCGCGTTCAAGATCGGCCAGTCGCCGATGGCGTCGGAGCCGTCGAGCATCCCCTCGGTCTCTCTGTTGGGCGAGGCGACCGAGCCGCAGTCCAGGTGGTCGCGGCCGATGACGATCGGCGCCTGGACTTTGCCCGACGCCACAAGGTCGTTGAACACCTTCCCCGCCTTCGCCCGCTCGCCGTAGCCGAGCCAGCAGATGCGCGCCGGGAGGCCCTGGAAGGCCACCCGCTCGCGGGCCAAGCGGATCCAGCGCGCCAGGGCCTTGTCCTCGGGGAAGGTGGCGAGGATCGCCTCGTCCGTCACCGCCAGGTCCGCCGGGTCGCCGGAGAGCACCGCCCAGCGGAAGGGGCCCTTCCCCTCACAGAAGAGGGGGCGGATGAAGAGGGGTACGAAGCCGGCGAAGTCGAAGGCGTACTCGACTCCCGCCGCGAGGGCCTGGCCGCGCAGGTTGTTGCCGTAGTCGAAGGTGATCGCGCCGTGCTCCTGGAGAGCGACCATGGCCTTCACATGGGTCGCCATGGAGGCCATGGAGCGGGCGATGTAGCGTTTGGGATTGGATTTCCGCAATCGGAGCGCCTCGGCGTAGGGCAGGCCGTGCGGCACGTAGCCCTCCAGGGCGTCGTGCGCCGAGGTCTGGTCGGTCAGGACGTCGGGGACGATCCCGGCATCCAGGAATTCGTTGAGGAGGTCGACGGCGTTGGCCTCGACGGCGATCGACACCGCCTCCCCGCGGTCCCGCGCTTCGAGCGCCCGGGCCACCCCGGCGCCGATGTCGGGGGCGACCTCGTCTAAATAGCGGGTGGCGAGCCGGCGCTCGATCCGGTGGCGGTCGACCTCGGCCACCAGGCAGACCCCCTCGTTCATGGTGACGGCGAGCGGCTGCGCCCCGCCCATGCCGCCCAACCCCGCGGTCACCGTGAGCCGGCCGGCGAGGGTGCCGCCGAAGTGCTGCCGGGCGCACTCGGCGAGCGTCTCGTAGGTCCCCTGAAGGATGCCCTGGGTCCCGATGTAGATCCAGGAGCCGGCGGTCATCTGGCCGTACATGGTGAGCCCCAGCCCCTCCAGGCGGCGGAACTCGTCCGCCGTCGCCCAGTGGGGCACCAGCAGCGAGTTGGCGATCAGCACCCGCGGCGCCTCGGCGTGGGTCTTGAAGACGGCGACCGGCTTGCCCGATTGGACGAGGAGAGTCTCGTCGTTCCCCAGCCGTTTCAAGGTCTCGACGATCGCCTCGAAGCACTCCCAGTTGCGCGCCGCCTTGCCCGAGCCGCCGTAGACCACCAGCTCCTCGGGCCGCTCGGCGACCTCGGGGTCCAGGTTGTTCATCAGCATCCGCATCGCCGCCTCCTGCTGCCAGCCGCGGCAGGAGATCTCGCCCCCACGGGGGGCGCGCACGGTGCGGGGGAGGGCGGGCGGGCGGGCAGGGACGGTGGTGGTGGCCATACGCGGTATTCTACCCGTAGCCGTCCGCTCCCAGAGCCCTGGAGATTTAGATGGAACTGCCGCGCCGATCCCTGCTGACGATGCTGGCGCTCGCCGCCACCCTGCTCCTCGCCGCCACGCCTCCAGGGAAGGCGCCGGATCACGGGGAGGAGCTCCTCGCCTTCCTCCGTATCCCAGCGGTGACCGGCCACGAGGGGGCGGCCGCGGCCTTCGTCCGCTCCCGGCTCGCCGGCCTCCCGGTCGAGACCGATGCCCTGGGAAACCTCGCGGTCACCTTGGGCTCGGGGACGCCGCGCCGGCTCGTCGCCTGTCCCCTGGACGAACCGGGCTTCGTCGTCAGCCACATCCAGGAGGACGGCTACCTGCGCCTGGCGCCCTCCGGCAACGCCCCGGTGGGCGCCCTCTGGGAGCAGGCCCATCAGGGACAGCCGCTCTCGATCGGCGGCGCGCGCGGCCTCGTCCCCGGCGGGGTGGCCCTGCCGTCGGTCCATCTGATCCAGGGGCGGCCGCTGCCGGACACCCCCTTCCGGATCGCCGACGCCTATGTCGACGTCGGGGCGCAGAATGCGGCCGAGGTGGCGGCGCTCGGCATCCGGCTGCTCGATCCGGCGGTCCTCGTCAGGCGGCCGCTCCGCCTCGCCGACGGTCTCGTCGCCGGCCCCGGGGCGCGGATCAAGGGGGCCGCCCTGGCCCTCGCCGAGGCGGCGCGCCGATTCCGGGCCGCGGAGGCGCCCGGCGCCGGCACCGTGGTCTTCGCCTGGACGACCCAGGGCCTCTTCGACGAGGCCGGCCTGAAGTACCTCTCCCGAAAGCGTGGCCTCTTCGACGAGGTGATCCTCCTCTCCCCCCGCTTCGGCTGGGAGACGAAGGACGGCAGCCCCGTCCCCCGGCCGCTCCCCCCGCCGGGAGCCGATCTCCCCGCCGCCGGCAAGCTGCCCGAGGGGCTCCCCGGGGTGAAAACGGCACCGCACCTGGACCTCGAACCCTATATCGACGACAAGCTCGACTGGGGTGCCGCGCGGGTCGGCGAACTCGGGCTCCCGGCGCTCTATCCGGAAACGCCGGTCGAGGCGGTGGCTCCCGCCGACGTCCTACGCCTCGCCGGGACTCTCCTCACCGCCCTCGGGGTCAAGGACTCAGGGCCGGGAGCGGTGCCTCCATTACCGGCGCTCCCCGCCGTCCCACCGGTCCCCACGGCTCCCTCGCACGCCCGCGCGGCGGAGACCTTGAGCGCGCTCATCGCCCGCGCCGGGGTGAGCGGCGCCGAGGGACCGGTCCGCGAGGAGGTCCTCCGCCGCCTGCCGGCCTGGGCGAAGCCCGCGGTCGACGCCCAGGGCAACGTCACGGTGTCGTTCGGCAACCCGTCGCCGAAAGCAGAGCGGCTGCTCTTCGTCGCCCATTTGGACGAGGTCGGCTTCAACGTCGCCGAGGTGCTGCCGGACGGCCGCCTCCGCCTCGGCCCACGGGGCAGCCTGGCGCGGCCGGTCTGGGAAGCGCAGGCGGCCGTCGTCCATGGCGACCGCGGGCCGGTGCCCGGCGTCTTCGAGCCGCGCGCCGGGTGGGCGGCGGCGGAAAAGCGGACGCTCCCCGGGGACCTCACGGTCGCCCTCGGCGTCTCCAACGCCGCGGCGGCCCAGGCCCTCGGAATCCACATGGGCTCGACGGTGACTCTCCCCAAGGAGATGCTCCGGCTCGGGGCCCACCGGGTCCTCGGCCGCGCCTGCGACGACCGGGTGGGCTCGACCGCCCTCCTCCTCGCCCTTCGGCAGCTCGATCCCGCTACGCTGCACCGGCAGGTGACCTTCGCCTGGAGCGTCCGCGAGGAGGTCGGGCTCGAAGGCGCGGGCTTCCTCGCCCGTACCCTGCCGCGCTTCGACCGAGTCCACGCGGTCGACACCTTCGTCTCCTCCGACTCGCCGCTCGAATCGCAGTCCCTGGCCTACGCCCCGCTCGGCCACGGCCCCGTCCTCCGGGCGCGGGACAACGCTTTCGTCGCCTCACCAGAATTGGTCGACCGGACCCTGGCCCTCGCCCGCCGCCGGGGAATCCCCCTCCAACTCGGGATGACCGGCGGGGTCACCGACGGCGCCCAGTTCGCCCCCACCGGCGCGGCGGTCCTCCCCTTCGGCTGGCCGGGGCGCTACTCCCACTCCCCCGTCGAGGTGGCGGACCTGCGGGACGTCGAGGCGCTCGTCCGGCTGATCGTGGCGCTGGCGGCCGGGCCGTAGGGCGGTTGCCGGCGCGTGGGCCGCTCCATGCTCTGCTAGGCTTAGGCGCATGCGAAATCTTGCCTGCCTTCTGCTTGCGGTCAGCCTTGTGCTCGCCAGCCTCCGCCCAGGACGCCTCCCTGGCCGATCGAGTGGCGAAACAGAACGCGCTGTTCGAGGAGTTCTATCGAGACCGGCCTGAAGAACTCGCCGGAGCGGGCGACCTCGATCGGCGACTATCGCTACAACGCGCTGCTCGGCGACCTGTCGCTGGCGGAGATCGCGCGCCAGCACGCGGAAAATGACGCTTTCCTGACGCGGCTGCGCGCCATTCCGACCACCGGGATGGCGGAGACCGACCGGCTGTCGCACGAGCTCCTCGAGCGGCAACTCACCCGCGCCGATATCAACTACGAGCTCAAGAACTACGAGATGCCGATCAACCAGCAGGGCGGCATCCACACCGCGCTCGCCGACCTGCCGCTGAGCGTGCCGCTCGATTCGGTGCAGCACTACGAGGACTACATCGCGCGCCTCCACCAGGTCCCGCGGGTGCTCGAGGCAGACCACCGAGGTGCTGCGCGCCGGCATGAAGGACGGCCTGATGCCGCCGAAGCTCGTCGTCGACCAGCTGCCGGGGCAGTGCGAGGGGATCGTCGCCTCGGACCCGTTCCTGCTGCCGCTGAAGAAGTTTCCGGCGAGCTTCGCGGAGGCGGACAGGAAGCGGCTGACGGCCGCGCTGACCCAGGCGGTCCACGGGGAGGTCCTGCCGGCCTACAAGGCGTTCGCGGCGTTCCTGCGCACCGAGTACGCGCCGAAGGGGCGGAGCCGCGATCTCGGTCGAGAGCCTGCCGGACGGCAAGCGGCGCTACGCCGAGGCGGTGAAGGCGATGACCACCGTCGACATCGCGCCTGCGGCCGTCCACGAGATCGGCTTGAAAGAGGTGGCGCGCATCACGGCGGAGATGACCGAGCTGGCGCAAGCGCAGGGCTACAAGGACCTCGCCGCCTTCCGCGCCGCGATCAACGGCGACCCGAAGTGGACGCCGAAGAGCGAGGAGCAGATCGTCGCCGACTTCAAGGCGCTACATCGACCAGATGCAACCGAGGCTGCCGGAGCTCTTCGGGCTGCTGCCGAAGGCGCCGGTGACCGTCGAGGGGATCCCCGATTTCGACAAGGCCTCGGCGACGCACTACGTCCGCGGCACCCCGGACGGCAAACGGGCCGGGCGCGTGGTGGTCGCCGTCGCCGACCCGACCCACCGCACGCTGGTGACTCGACGAGGCCGTCGCCTACCACGAGGGCGTGCCCGGGCACCACCTGCAGATCAGCGTGGCGCAGCAGTTGAAGGGGTTGCCGAAGTTCCGGCTGCTCGAGCGGCGGCCTCTCCGCGTATACCGAAGGGTGGGCGCTCTATGCGGAAGAGCTGGGCAAGGAGATCGGCCTCTACAAGGACCCGGTGTCCGACTACGGCCGGCTGAACTCGGAGCTCTTCCGCGCGGTTCGGCTGGTGGTCGACACCGGCATCCACGACAAGGGGTGGACGCGCGACCAGGTGATCGCCTACATGCGGGAGAACGACGTCAACGACGTCCTCGCGCAGACGGAGACGGACCGCTACATCGCCTGGCCGGGGCAGGCGCTGGCCTACAAGATGGGGCAGTTGAAGATCCGCGAATTGCGCGAGCGCGCGAAGACCGAGCTCGGGGCGCGTTTCGACATCAAGGCGTTCCACGATGAAATTCTGGACGGCGGAGCGCTGCCGCTCGACCTGCTCGAGGAGCGCGTGGACGGCTGGATCAAGGCCCGGTCGACGCAGAAGACAGCTGCCCCGTAGCCGCCGGTCGGCCCGACGCCGCCCCTACTCCACCCCTTCCTTGAAAGACCCATGAGGATCGATGTCGACCGGCAGGTCCTTGCCCTTTTCCAAGTCGGCTTTCAAGGTTGCCGGCAGTACGTCGTACTTCGTGAACCAGCTCTCCGCCCGCGCCCGGTCCCCCGTCGCCTCGATCGTCAGGAGCTCCTTGGTAAGGGCGGCGAGCGCGCCGGGGATCTTCTGGAGGTCGATCGAATAGGTGCCGGCCGCCGGATCGCGGGCGATCGCCCCCTGCTCTGCGAGGAAGTTGAACTCCATCATCTCGGCCTTGCCGTGGGCCTCGCCGATGCCGAAACGGACGGTGCGGAAGATGCCGGCTAAATAGGAGGCGTAGTACTCGGGCAGGCGCTCCTTGGGGAGGGCGTTCTTGCCGACCAGCCAGGCGAGGCCGAACATGCCGGTGACGTCCGCCTTCGCCTCTTCGAGCCCCGAGTAGATGGGGCCGATCGCCTGGCGGATGTCGACCTCCTTGCCGGACATCCGCGCGAAGGCGGGGCCGAGGCCGTGACAGATCTCGTGCATCATGACGAGGGCGAGATAGCCGTCGGCCGAGGCGAGCTTCGCCTGGTCCTCCCGCATCACGCGCTTGGCGAGCGGGAGGATCACCTCGTTCACCCGGGCGTCCATGAAGTTCTTGAAGAAGATCTGCTTGCTGCCCTTCTTCTGGTGGACCCGCGGGTCGTTGGGCAGGTTGTCCGCCACCGCCTGATAGCCGTGCCGCAGGTCGCCGGCACGGAAGGGGGTGTCCATCACCTCCATCGGCGCCACGTGCCCCTTCTTGGACGGCCGGTCCTTGGGGTCGAGCGGCAGGGCGTCCTGAATGTCGGGGATGTACTTCTGGAAGACCGAGAGCTTGGCGCTCTCGGTTTCGTTGCGCACCATCACCGCCGCGCCGTAGGAGGTCTTGATCCCCAGGAGGTCGTCCAGGTAGGTCTCGTAGGGGGCGAAGATGATGTCGAACTTGGGGTTCTGGAGGTCGAGCCAGGCGATGTCGCTCGCGTAGTAGTCGTCGCTCAGGAGGGCGGCGGCGCGCAGAGTGAGGAACTTGGCGAAGCCCGGGTCGTCGGAGAGCTTCGCCGCCTCGCGGAGGGCCTTGGCCGCCCGATCGAGGAACGGCTTGTAGGCGACATGGTAGGGGGTCGCGCTGAGGCCGCTGCCGGAGCGGACGACGACCGTGTGCTCGTTCAAAAGCGCCGCCTTGGTCTCGGGGTGGGCGGCGACGTAGTCCTCGATCTCCTTGCGGGTGAGCCCCACCGGGTAGAGGGCGCGGCCGGGGGGAGCCGGCGTGGTGCCCAGAAACGGCCGGTTCTCGTCCACCAAGTCGTAGCGGCTGCCGTTGATCCACAGCATCCGGGCGACCGCCCGGTCGCGCTCCAATGTCGCCGATGTCGCCGATGTCGATCTCGCCAGGGCGTTGTAGAGCGGGATATCCGCCGGATCGCCCTGCCGCCAGTAGATGTCCTCCAGGGCCCGCGAGGCCTCGACCAGCTTGTCGACGAGCTCCCGCTCGCGCGGCGTCAGCAGCCTGTCGTCGAACGGCATCTCGACCACCTTCCACTTCGCCAGGCGCTCCGCGAGGTCAGGGACGACGGCGAGCCCGGCGAGCGGGCCGGCGCCGGAAGGCGATGCCGGCGATGCTACCGATGCCGCCGGCTTGGCCGGCCTGGGAGTCGGAGAGGGTTGGGCGAGGACGGCGGCGGGGACGGCGAGGAGAGCGGCGAGGGCGAGACGGGTAAGGTGGCTCTTTTTCATGCCGCGGAGTCTACAACCTTGCGGGGGCGGCCGTCACACGGAGGAGAGAGCGGCCAGCCGGGCCTCCAGGGCGCTTTTGAGATCGGGCCACTCCGCGGCGATGACGCTGTAGATCACCGTGTCGCGCATCTTGCCGTTGCTCCGGCACTGGTAGCTGCGGAGAACCCCCTCGCGCCGGGCGCCGAGCTTCTCGATGGCGCGCTGGCTCTGGACGTTGTTGAGGTCGGTCTTCAGCTGCACTCGCACGGCTCCCAGCTCCTCGAAGGCGTGGCGCAGGAGGAGGTACTTGCTCTCCGGGTTGATCCGCGTCCCCTGGTGCGCGGTGGCGATCCAGGTGCGGCCGATCTCCAGGCCGTGGTGGGCCCGGCGGATGTCGAGGAACCCGGTGGTGCCGATCGGCTCCCCGGTCTCCCTTAGAACGATGGCGAAGTCGAGGCTGTCGGGCTGCCGGAGGACGCGGTCGACGTAGGCCTCGAAGGCGACGTAGCTCTCGTCGCGCGGGAAGTCGGCGAACCAGCGGAAGACCTCCGGCCAGGCGTGGCGGAAGAGGGGCTGCGCATGGGCCACCGTCAGGGGCTCCAGGCGGATCGCCTGCCCGACGAGACAGACCGGCCAGACCTCGTTCATCTCTCCTCCCGGTCGCGCGCATAGCGCCCCGCGGGGAGGCGCTCCATGAAACGGTCGGACGTCGCCAGCGGTCCCCAGCCGAAACGGCGATAGAGGGACTGGGCGTCCTTGGTGGCGAGGAGCCAGCGGCGGAGCGACTGGAGCTCCGGGTGGGCGACGACGCACTCGACGAGCCAGATCCCCAGGCCCTGGCCGCGGTAGGGTTCGAGGACGAAGACGTCCGCCAGGTAGGCGAAGGTGGCGTGATCGCTCACCACCCGCGCGAAGCCCACCTGCCGCTCCGCCAGGGTCCCCGGCGACCCCGGGGACCCCGGCGACCCCGCGGACGCCGAGAGATGATAGACCCCGAAGGGGATCGAATGCGCGATCGAACGCTCGACGGTCCGCCGCGGGATGCCCTCCGCCCAGTAGGAACGGGAGAGGAAACCGTGGACGACGTCGAGGTCGAGCCGCCCCGGATCGTCGCTGAGGACGAGCTCCCCCCGCTTCCATTCCATGGCCTTCTCCCGATCCCCGTTCCCGCCGGTCGCCCGGCTACGCCTCGTGGTCGCCCGTGGCCTCGGCGGCGAGCCGGGTGTAGGGGCCGCTCCCGGTGTAGCGGATGGGATGCCCTTCGATCTCGACCGGCAGCGTGGCGAGGAGGGCCGGGTTGTCGCTCGTGAGGTGGACGGCGAGGACATAGCCCTCCGCGTCGTCCCGCTCGACCCCCACGCCGATCACCTCCGGCCGGGCCATGAGCTGGGCCGCGTGGCGGCGCTTCAAGTCGCTGATCTGTTCTTCGGTCGCCAAAGCAGGTCTCCGTGGAACCCTGAGTATAGCTAGGGGAGGACCAGGCGGACGGCGAGGGCGGCGAGGACGTCGTCGATGTGGCTCGCCGCCGAGTGGTTGGGCGAGCCGGCGAAGAGGAGCCCCACCGCGTTCCCCGTCGCCCGTTCGAGCACCGCCGCCCCCGAGTCGCCGCCGACCGAAAAAGCCTGGCCGTCCACCCCCTGGATGAGGATCTGGCCGTGGAAGGTGACGGCGCCCAGACCGTAGTCGACGCTGATGTCGGTGTCGACCGAGGTGACCCGGCCCACCCGGTAGCCGGTCGTGCGGCCGAACTTGTGCACCACCATGTCGATCGCGGCCGGCGCCGTCCCCCGGGGGGCGCCGAGGTAGAGGATGTCGGGCCGCGCCTCCTCCCCCGGGAGCAGCTCGGCGAGAGCGCAGTCGACGGCGTTGGGCTCGGAGGTCGACAGCGGCACGAAGCGGGTGAGCCGCGCGATCGGCGGGTCGGCGGAATCGAGACCGTCGAGGAGCCCCGGTTGCAGGATGGGGCCGCCGATCGCCAGCCGGTTCTCGTCGGCGAGGACATGGTTGTTGCTGACGATATAGCGCTTCTCTCCGTCGGTCGCCAGGAGGCCGAAGGTGCCGGCCATGATCGAGGGGTGCTCGGCGTCGACGAAGCCGACCGAGGAGCCGGGCTGGAGGGGGCGGACGCGGCTCCGCGGGTTGGGGACGACGTTGACGAAAGGGGCGGCCGGGGCGGCCGAGGAGCGGTCGGGGACGCCGGGGCGGTAGCCGCCAGCCGGCGGAAGGTCCCCACCTCCTCGACGTCGACCGGGAGCCCGCCGAGGTCTCTGGGCAGCTGGTGCGAGTCGGTGACCTGGTCCTGCGGGTACTTGACCCGCACCAGGAACTTGACCGCGAGAATCCCGGTGGGCCGGCCGGCCACCCGCTTCTCGCCGATCCCCACCCCCACCACGTTGCTCGAAGGAGCCGGGCTCGCGGCGCTCCGCCCGTGCCGGGTGCGGGGCGCCCGGCCGAGGTGCTCCCGGGTCATCGCCCGCTTGGCGGCGCGCAGCTCGTCGAACCGCTCGCCGTGCGGCATGAGGAAGTGGCTGGACGGCAGCGCTCGCCGGGAGGTCATGAGAAGAGCGGGACCGGGCGCCCTAGGAGTCCAGGCGGGTCGCCTGCCAGGCGGCGAGGAGCCAGTGCCCGTGACGCTTGACGTAGATGCTGGTGTAGCGGGCGAGAAAGGAGCTCTCCTTGCCGTTCGCCACCACCCGGGCGTCGATCCGGCCGGTGACCACCGCGGTGGCCTCGCCGAAGAGCCGCACCTCCACCCCGTCGGGCTTGAAAGCGAGGTAGCGCAGCCTCCCCGAGGCGAGCGACTCCAGAAAGCGCGCCTTGGAGTCGACGGCGCCGGTCGTATGGGTATAGGTCAGGTCCTCCGCCAGCATGCGCTCCAGGAGAACCGTGTCCCCCTTGACCATGGCGTCGAAACGCTGGAGCTCCAGAGCCTTGACGTCCGCCATCGGATTGCCGCCGACATAGACCGGAGCCCCTGGCGCCGGAGTTGCCGGTGCCGCCGATGCCGCCGATGCCGGGGCGGGCGCCACGGCGGCAGGCCCGGGGTCCGTCTCCGGCAGCGCCGGCTCGGGTGGCTGGGCGATCCCCAGGGCCGGTAGGAGGAGGAAGAGGGCGAGAGCCGAGACCGGGATCGCACCAGGGATCGCGCGCAGGGACTTGGCAGGCATGGATCGGCTCCTCCTCGTAAACGGCGTGAAGAGTCTAGCAGAGGGGGACGCGGAGGGTCGGGTACAATCGGCGGTCCCATGCCGGCCCCTCCTCCGTTAGCCGGGCTCCGGGTCCTGGACCTCTCCCGGGTTCTCGCCGGGCCGCTCTGCACCATGGTCCTGGGCGATCTCGGGGCGGCGGTGATCAAGGTCGAGCGGCCGGGGGTTGGGGACGAGACCCGGCAGTGGGGGCCGCCGTGGGTGGAGGGGCCGGGGGGACGGGAGAGCGCCTACTTCCTGGCCGCCAACCGCAACAAGCGCTCGGTGACCGCCGACCTCGCGAGCCCCGAGGGCCAGGCGCTCGTAAGCCGGCTCGCCGCGACGGCCGACGTGGCGATCGAGAACTTCGCCCCCGGGACTCTGGAGCGCTGGGGGCTCGGCTACGAGGCGCTCGCCGCCGCCAACCCCGGTCTCGTCTTCTGCTCGATCACCGGCTACGGCAGCGACGGCCCGGAGGCGGGCCGGCCGGGCTACGACTTCGCCGTCCAGGCCCGCGCCGGCTGGATGGCGGTGACCGGCGAGCCCGACGGAGCCCCCATGAAGACCGGGGTCGCCTTCGTCGACGTGCTGACCGGCCAGAACGCGGCGATCGCCATCCTCGCCGCCTTGCACGAGCGCACCCGCTCCGGCCAGGGCCAGCGGATCGAGGTCGCCCTCTTCGACTCCGCCCTCTCCGGGCTCATCAATGTCGCCCAGGCGGCTCTCGTCACCGGCCGGGAGCCGGCCCGCCACGGCAACGCCCATCCCACGATCGTCCCCTACGAGGCGTTCGCCGCCGCCGACCGGGCATTCGTCCTGGCGGTAGGGAACGACACCCAGTGGCAGCGCCTCTGCGCCGCCCTCGAGCGCCCCGACCTCGGAGCCGACCCGCGCTTCGCCACCAACCCCGGGCGGGTCGAGTCCCGGGCCGAGCTCTCCGCTCGCCTGGCCGAAATCTTCGCTACCCGCCCCGCCGCCCACTGGCTGGCCCTCTTCGACACCGCCGGGGTCCCCTCTGCCCCCGTCCAGAGCGTCGGCGAGGCCCTCGCCGACCCGGTCCTCCGCGCTCGCGACGGGCTCTGGGAGATGGAAGGGGCGACCTACGGCCGGGTCGAAACCGTGGCGTCCCCGCTACGCTTTTCCCGTACCCCGGCCAGCCTCGCCCGCCCCGCCCCGGCATTGGGCGAGCATGGGGACGAGGTCGAGCGCGACGGCTGGGAAGGGCCATTAGGCGCTCAGCGCCTCAGCGTCCCAATGCTCGATCGAGCAGGTCTTCTATCTCCAGCGACTCAGCCCATCGCCGCAAGTAGGCGAAATCGAGCCGCTCTCCCTGGGTCCGTACGATGCCGAGGATGTCGCTCCACTGCCGGTCGGAGGTCTCACCGCCCTGCCGATACCATTGGAGCTTGCGCAGGAGGATGTCCTCGGCGGACTTGACGATCACGGTGCGCTCCGGGTCGTCGACGGTGAACGGAACGCCCCGCGCGAGCTCGCTCCGATCGAATCCGCCGGTGCGGAGTGGAAAGACGTCGACCTTGAAGCCGGAGGCGAGGTGGATCAAGTTGAAATGGGTGTGCCGGACGATCGCGCGACGGATGGCCTCGTCGTCCAGGTAAAAGTCTTTCTCAAGGCGGGTGACGAAAGCCGGGACCGCCGACAACGGCAGATCCACGACGAGGTCGAGGTCCAGGGTCTGCCGGGGGATACCATGAATCGAGCTCGCGAACGAGCCGCCGACGTGGTAGGGGACGCCGAGATCCTCTAGGACGTCGATGACGAAAAGGGGGATCTTCCAGACGGGTCCGGCCATGTCTCTTAGGGCGCTACTCCGGCAGCGGACCGTAGACCCGGGTGGCGAGCTCCTCCCCGAGCTCCAGTCCGTAGAGGCGCCGGCGCAGCTCCTCCGGTCCCGCCTCCGGGTGGCGAGACTTGAGGCCGGCGAGGGTGAGCGCCCGCGAGGTCTCGATGGCCTCTCCGATCAGCTCGGCCTTGCGCCACATGGGCATGTTCCGGAAGATCTCGAGCTGGACCTTCTCCGCCTCGGGATCGGTGTCCGGCGAGAGGGTGGGGTGTGCGATCTCGTGGGGCCGGAGCTTGCTTCGCGGGGAGTTCCCCTCCTTGAAGGCGGCGGCGTTGGCCATGCCCTCATCGTAGCGCATCGCTGCGACCCCAGCTCAGACGACCGTGCCGAAGAGGCGGCCGACCAGCGCGCTGCAGCCCATGGCCACCGCTCCCCAGAAGGTCACCCGTACCATCCCGCGAAGGAGCGGGGCGCCGCCCAGGCGCGCTGCCACGGCCCCGAGAGCCGCGAGGAGGATCAGGGAGCTCAAGACCACCCACCAGCTCAGGTGGACCAGGGGAATCCACCAGACGAGGAGAACCGGTGAGAGCGCCCCGGTGGCGAAGGCCGCCGCCGAGGCGAGGGCGGCCTGGAGAGGCCGGGCTCGGGTCACCTCCGACAACCCGAGCTCATCCCGGGCGTGGGCGCCCAAGGCATCATGGGCCATGAGCTGCTCCGCCACCTGGTGGGCGAGATCGGGAGTCAGCCCGCGGGCCTCGTAGATGCCGGCCAATTCGGAGCGCTCGCGCTCAGGCTCGGAGGCGAGCTCGCGACGTTCGCGGGAAAGATCGGCCCGCTCGGTGTCGGCCTGGGAGCTGACCGAGACGTACTCGCCGGCGGCCATGGAGAGAGCGCCGGCGACCAACCCGGCCAGAGCCGCCAGGAGGACCGGCCCACGAGCGGTTTGGGCCGCCGCGACGCCCACCACCAGGCTGCTGGTCGAGATGAGGCCGTCGTTGGCCCCGAGCACGGCGGCGCGGAGCCAGCCGACGTGCTGCGTGTAGTGGATCTCAGGGTGGGCCATGAACGGGAGAAAGCTCCCCTGTCTACGCCGTGGCCGAGCTCGCCGTCGCCTCCGGCCGGCTCCCCGGCTTCTCCGGCTGCCCGCCCGCCTCGCACAGGGGGCATTCGGCCGCCGCGTACGAGGGGAGATCCAGGGTGAGGAGCGCGCGGTAGGGAATGTCGAAGGGGTTGCGGCCGGCGGTGCGGTCGATGATCGAGCCGATGGCGACCACCCGCGCCCCGCGGCCGGTGGCGAGGGCGGCGGTCTCCAGGGTCGAGCGGCCGGTCGTCACCACGTCCTCGATGATCACCACCCGCTCCCCCTGGCGGAGGGTGAAGCCCCGGCGGAGGCCCATCTCCTCGCCCTTCCTCTCGGTGAAGCGGAACTGCACCCCGAGGGCGGCCGCCACCTCGTGGCCGATGATCACCCCGCCGAGCGCCGGGGAGAGCACCGAGTCGGGGTGGAACCCGTGGAGCAACTCGGCCAGCTCCTGCCCCACCCGGCGGGCGCGCACCGGGTCTTCGAGCAGGAGCGCGCACTGCACGTAGGCCGGCGAATGGAGCCCCGAGGAGAGGAGGAAGTGACCGTGGCGGAGCGCCCCGCTCTCTTCTAAGAGCCGCAGGACGAGGCTCTGGGTCTGGGTCTCGGTCTCACTCTTCGCCACTGGGCACCCCCTCGCGCCGGATGTCGTACTGCTCCAGCTTCTTATAGAGATTGCTCCGCGGGGTGTCGATCGCCTGCGCCGTCTGGGTGACGTTCCAGCTGTTCTCGTCGAGCTTCTGGAGGATGAAGAGCCGCTCCGAGAGGTCGCGGAACTCGCGGAGCGTCTTGACCGCCATCAGGGCCGAGGAGAGCTCGGGCCGCGCCCCGCCGGTCGCCGCGATGACGTCCTCCCGGGTGATGGCGTCGCCCGGGGAGAGGATCAGGAGGCGCTCGACCAGGTTCTTGAGCTCGCGGATGTTGCCCTTCCAGGGGAGGGCCTGGAGGTGGGCGAGGGCGTCGGGAGCGAACTCCTTGGGCCGGTAGTTGTTCTCGTTGGCGTAGCGGCGGACCATGTAGTCGACCAGGAGCGGGATGTCCTCCAGCCGCTCGCGCAGCGCCGGGGTGTGGATGGGGATGACGTTCAAGCGATAGAAGAGGTCCTCCCGGAAACGCCCGGCGGCGATCTCCTCCTGGAGGTTTCTGTGGGTCGCCGCCACCACCCGCACGTCGACCGTCACCGTGCGCTCGGCCCCCACCGGCTCGACCTCGCCGTTCTGGAGCACCCGGAGCACCTTGGCCTGGGTGCGGGCCGACATGTCGCCGATCTCGTCCAGGAAGATGGTGCCGCCGTCGGCGGCCACGAACTTGCCGGTCTGCCTGCGGACGGCGCCCGTGAAGCTCCCCTTCTCGTGGCCGAAGAGCTCGGACTCGATCAGCTCCTCGGGGATGGCGGCGCAGTTAACCTGGACGATGGCGCGGTCGCGGCGCGCCGACTGCCGGTGGAGGGCGCGGGCGACCAGCTCCTTGCCGGTGCCGCTCTCGCCGGTGACGAGGACGGTGGCGGTCGTCGGGGCCGCCTTCTCGATCGTCTCTCGCAGGCGCCGCAGGGCCGGGGCGGCGCCGATCAGCTCGTCGGGCTCCTGGCGGAGCTGCCGGTTCTCGGACTGCAGGCGGTGGCTCTCGGTGGCGTTGCGGAGCGAGAGGAGGACCCGCTCGCGCTGGAGCGGCTTCTCGAAGAAGTCGAAGGCCCCCCGCCGGGTGGCCTCGACCGCGGTGTTGATGTCGGCGTGGCCGCTGATCATCAGGACCGGCATCTCGTAGCCCCGCTCGCGGAAGGCGCGGAGGAGCTCCAGGCCGTCCATCTCCGGCATCTTGATGTCCAGGATGACGGCGTCGGGCAGCCGGTCGGCCACCTTGGCGAGGGCCTGAGACCCTCCCCCCGCCTCGTCCACCCGGTAGCCCTCGAATTCCAGGATCATCCGCAGGCTCTCGCGGATGGCGGCCTCGTCGTCGACGATGAGCACAGAAGCACGGTAGCTGTCGTTTTTTGGCATAGGGTCGCTCGCGGCGCAGAGTCTAGCAAGAAAGAGGCCGGAGCCGCGCCGCCGCGCCCTCGGATGGCTTGCCGAGTGCCCGGATAGCTTCACCAGGCCCTCGGATGGCTTGCCGAGCCCTGGGATAGCTTCGCCAAGCCCTGGGATAGCTTGCCGAGCCCTGGGATAGCTTGCCGAGCCCCGGGATAGCTTCGCCAAGCCCTGAGATAGCTTGCCGAGCCCCGGGATAACTTCGCCAGGCCCTGGGATAGCTTGCCGAGCCCTGGGATAGCTTCGCCAAGCCCTGGGATAGCTTGCCGAGCCCTGGGATAGCTTCGCCAAGCCCTGGGATAGCTTGCCGAGCCCCGAGATAGCTTCGCCAAGCGCCGGCGAGCGTCTCCCGGCGGTGCTACTCTTTCTCCGTCGCGCGGGCTCTTCGGCTCAGCCCGCGTCTCCACGATGCCCTTCACTCTCGCCACGATCCGCGACGCTCTCGCCCGCCACCGGCCGCAGCTCGTCGAGCTCGAGCCGCACCACTCGGAGGCCGCGGTGGCGCTGGTCCTCGCCGGGGAACCGGAGCTGTCGCTCTGTCTCATCCGGCGCTCCGAGCGGGAGGACGACCCGTGGTCCGGCCACATGGCGCTCCCGGGCGGGCGCGCCTCCTTGAACGACCCGCACCCCGAAGCGGTAGCGGAGCGCGAGACCCTGGAGGAGGTCGGGCTCGCCCTCGACGAGCGCCACCGGTTGGGCGCCCTCTCGCACGTCCTCGTCCGCCTCGGCGGCAGGGACCTCCGGATGGTGCTCTCCCCCTTCGTCTACTACCTCGGTCCGGATCTCCTCCCCTTCTCCCCGGACCCCGCCGAGGTGGCGGAGGCCTTCTGGGTCCCCCTCGCCCACCTCTGGGACCCGGCGAACGCCAACTCCCTCGAGTGGGAGCGCGAGGGCAAGCGCCTCCTCTACCCCTCGATCCGCTTCCGGGGGCATGCCATCTGGGGGCTCACCCTCCGCGTCCTGACCCTCTTCTCGGACGTCCTCGATGCTCCGCTCCCCCACCTCGAAGAGATCCCGGGGCTCGGGCGCTGAAACTCTCCTGACACCACGCTGTCAGGAGCCCGGCTCCAGACTCTCTCCAGATCGGCGGCACTGCCGCCATGACCGCAAGGAGAGAACTCTCATGAGCAACGCCCTCAACTGGTTCGAGATCCCCGTCACCGACTTGGCCCGCGCCAAGCGCTTCTACGGCAGCCTGCTCCAGGCCGACCTCCGGGAGGAGACGATGAACGGCACCCCCATGGCGGTCCTGCCCTATCAGGAGGGCGGGGTCGGCGGTGCCCTGGTGAAGGGTACGCAGTTCACCCCCAGCGTCAACGGTGCGGTGGTCTACTTGAATGCCGGCGACGACCTGGACGGCGCGCTCACCCGGGTGGCGGCCGGCGGCGGCAGGGTCTCAATGGGCAAGACCCTCATTTCCGAGAAGATCGGCTCGATCGCCTTCTTCGAGGATACGGAGGGCAACCGGGTCGGCCTCCACTCGCCGCGCTAGCGCCGGGAGCCGGTCCGGCCCTAAGCTCTTCGCCTCATGCGGCGGGCCGACCGGCTGTTCCAGATCATCCTCTACCTGCGCCACCGCCGGGTCGCCACCGCGCGCGACCTGGCGGCGGCGCTTCAAGTTTCGGAGCGCACCATCTACCGCGACGTTCAGGAGCTCTCCGCCTGCGGTCTGCCCATCGAGGGCGAAGCGGGCGTCGGCTACCGGGTCCGCCGCGGCTTCGACCTGCCGCCGCTCATGTTCGACCGCGAAGAGCTCCAGGCCCTGCGCCTAGGCGCCCGGATGGTCCGCTCATGGGCCGATCCCGACCTCTCGCAGGCCGCCGGCAACGCGCTGCGGAAGATCGAGGCCGTCCTCCCCGAGGACCTCAACGACCTGGGAGAGACCCTCTTCGCCCCCCACCTCCACCCCTACCCCACCGCCTCGGTAGGCCTCCTCCGCCGCGCCGCGACCGAACGCCGCAAAACGCGCTTCGCTTACACCAAAGAGGACGGCACGGCCTCGAATCGCATCGTCTGGCCCCTCGGACTCTTCTACTGGGGAGCCGTCTGGACGCTCGTCGCCTGGTGCGAGATGCGGAACGACTTCCGGAGCTTCCGGCTCGATCGGATCGCGGAGCCGGAGGTCATGAAGGAGGGGTTTACCGTGGAGGCGGGGCAGAGGCTGGAGGATTTCTTGAAGCGGGTCCGGGGGACGGGACGGGCATGACGGCGATCCGGTCCTGGGGCCCCGCGTGGTACGATCCCATAGCTCTCGATGAGGAGCCTCGCCATGCCACGCCGCGAAGTCGCCATTCCAATTTCTGAGGAAACAGCACGTCAACTCCCGACCTCTCCTGAGGAGCGTCAAGAGGTCCTTGTGCTGGGCCTCCGAGAGTGGAAGGTGCGCAAGGCGCTCGATGCGTACTCCCGCGGTGAAGGTTCGCTCGCCTTCGCGGCCCGTCAGGCGGGAGTCTCCTTGCGGGAGATCATCCCCTTGGCCTATGCCCATGGCCTCTCGCCGAAGTTCGATCCGACTGAGCTGGACGACCTGCAGTCCATACTCTCGGACCGTTGAAGGTCGTCTCGGACGCGGGTCCACTGATGGCGCTCGCCAAGATTGGCGGGCTCGATGCGCTCTTCAAGTTATTCTCAAAGATCTGGACGCCTCCAGCGGTTTACGAGGAGCTGATCACGGCCGGCCTGCATCTCGGAGCTCCGGATGCCTCTCTCCTGGAAAGCTACTATCGTTCAGAGCGGATCGAAGTCAGATCCCCTGGCCTTCCCCTCTCTCAGGAGAAGGGCCTTCTCGGCGCTGGCGAGGAGCAGAGCATTCGACTCGCGATCGAGGAACGAGCTGACTGGCTTCTCGTCGACGATTCCGACGCCCGCCGAGCGGCATCGACCAGCCTGAAGTCGGCTGGGCTCGATACGAGGGTGACCGGAACTCTCGGGGTCATCGTTGCGGCCTGTCAGAAGAGAAAGATCTCTCGGCAGTCAGCGCTGCGCCTCGTAGACTCCCTGAGCGCTCGACCTGACATTTGGATCAGTGTGGACCTTTGCCGGCGGGTTCGCGAAACCCTGCGTGAGGAGTCCGCCGAACCGGAGAGGGCTTGAGCCCCATGGGCCAGTCCCCCACGAAATGCCCTGGCTCACGCTCCTCCAATCCGCGGCTCCCGCGGGAGCGTATCGAAAAGTAGCACAGGCGCACTCGCGCGCCTCTCTGCGTTTCTCACGAGGAAGGCATCATGCGAATCAGGATCGAGATCATCGTCGCCGTTCTGGCGCTTTCAACATATGGACTGAGTCACCAGGCGGGAGCCGATGCGATCAACAAGGTGATCCCCGCTCCGGCGCTGGACACCCCGGCGGTCGAGGCGATGGGTCCGCAGACCGCGGTGCTCGCCGGGGGATGCTTCTGGGGATTGCAGGGCATGTTCGAGCACGTCAAAGGGGTGACGAAGGTCGTCGCCGGCTATTCCGGGGGCGAAAAGGCGACCGCGCACTATGAGATGGTGGGCACGGAGCGGACGGGGCACGCCGAGACGGTGGCGATCACCTTCGATCCCAAGCAAGGTCTCCTACGGGCAGCTCCTGCGGCTCTACTTCGCCGTCGCCCACGACCCCACGGAGCTCGATCGCCAGGGACCGGACTCCGGGCCCAGCTATCGCTCGGAGATCTTCTTTGAGACCCCCACCCAGGAGCGCATCGCGCGCGCCTATGTGGCGCAGCTGACGAGCGCCAAGGTCTTCGACGGGCCCATCGTCACCAAGATCGAGCCGGCGAAGGGCTTCTTTCCCGCCGAGGACTACCACCAGGACTTCCTGGTCCATCACCCCGACCACCCCTACATCGTGCGCAACGACCTCCCCAAGGTCGAGGCCCTGAAGCGCGTCTACCCGCAGCTCTATCGCGATGCGCCGGTGACGCTCGGGAGCTCCAGCAGGTAGATGGAAGGCCGGTGAGGTCCGGGCAGGGCGCGAGCCTGCCCGTCCCTTACCTCATGCCTTTCGCCCGACACAGCCCGGTTGCGATCCTTCTTGTGGCGACCTAAACTCTCCTCATGGTCCGGACTCAGATCTCGCTCGAGGTAGAGCTGTACAAGGAAGCGCAGGAGGAGGCGCAACGGCGAGGGATCTCCTTTTCTGAGCTCTGCCGACGCTCCCTTGCCCTAACTCTGCACCCGCATCAGCGGGATCAACCCTGGATGCGCTTTTCGGGAATCATCGAAGGCGATCCGGAAGCGAGTAGCAGCGTCGACGAGGTGGTCTACGGCCGAGAGCGTCCGTGACTGGAGAGGTCTTTCTCGATTCGGGTATCTTCATCGCCTTCCTGATCCGTCGTGATCGGCAGCACGAAGCCGCCGACTCCCTGTTCTCGGACCCGCCGCAGAGCTGGTGCACATCTCTTCTGGTTGTCGCCGAGACCTATAGCTGGTTTCTGCACCGCCATGGTGAAGATGCAGCCCGGTCCTTTCGGTCGCTTCTTGGGGAGTTCCCAACCTTGGAGCTTCTCGGTACCGAGTCGGCGCACCACGCAGCGGTCGAGAGGAAGCTGGATGCCCTTCGAGGCTCCAAGCTGACCTACGTCGACGCTTCGAGCCTCGTCTGGGTCACCGAGCGGAAGATCAAAACCGTTTGGGGTACGGACCATCACCTGGCGATCGAAGGCGCGCATGTTACTCCGGGCCCTCCTGACGTCTGAGGGGAGACAACCGGCCGTGCACACTTCCCTCCCATGACCGCCCCCACCTTCGCCCGGCGTCTCACCCTTTTCGACGCCACGATGATCGTCATCTCCGGGATCATCGGCTCCGGCATCTTCATCAACCCCTACGTCACGGCGCAGAAGGTCCACACCCCCTTCCTCATCGTCGCGGTCTGGGTCGCTGGGGGCGTCATCGCGCTCTTCGGGGCCTTCGTCTTCGCCGAGCTTTCGACCGTCCTCCCTCACGTGGGGGGGCAGTACGCCTTCTTCCGCGAGGCTTTCCACCCGCTCGTCGCCTTTCTCTACGGCTGGGCGCTCCTCTTCATCATCCAGTCCGGGGCGACGGCGGCGGTGGCGGTGGCATTCGCTAAGTACGTCGGGCGGATCGTGGGCCTACGGGACGAGTGGCTCACCCCGCTCGCGGTCGCCATCCTCTTGGGCGTCGCCGGGTTCCACGCTCTGGGGATCAAGCCGGGGGCGATCCTCTTGAACACCCTCACCTTCACCAAGACCGTTGCCCTGGCAGCTCTCATCGTCGGCGCCTTCCTCCTCGCCCACGGCTCGGGGCTGGTCCTGACGCCGGTCCTCCCGCCGGGCCTCTCCGGGGGTCTCCCCGTGCTCTCGGCCTTCCTCGCCGGACTCGTCCCCGCGATGTTCGCCTACGGCGGGTGGCAGAACCTCAACTACGTCTCAGAAGAGGTCAAGGACCCGCAGCGGAACCTCCCCCGGGCCATCCTCCTCGGGGTCTTCTGCGTCATCGCGGTCTACGTCTCGGCGAACGTCGCCTACGTCCATGTCCTGACCGCGCCCGGCCTCGCCGCTACCCAGACCCCGGCGGCGGACGTGGCGGCGCGGCTCGTCGGAGAGACCGGGGCGAAGGCGATCAGCTTCTTGATCGTCGTTTCGACCTTCGGATTCCTGAACCTCTCGCTCCTCGCCGCGCCGCGGGTCTACTACGCCATGGCGAAGGACGGCCTCTTTTTCAGCTCGCTCGCCCGGTTGAGCCCGCGCTTCCGGGCGCCGACCGCGGCGATCCTCCTCCAGGGGGTTTTAGCCGCCTTCTTCGCCTTGACCCGCACCTACGACCGCCTGCTCTCCTACGCGGTCTTCGCCGATTGGATCTTCTTCGCCCTGGCCGGAATCTCGCTCCTCGTCCTCCGCCGGAAGATGCCGGACGCCCCGCGCCCCTTCGCCACCCCCGGCTACCCCGTCGTCCCCCTCCTCTTCGCCCTCGCCGGGATGGGGATCGTCGTCAACATCTTCTTCACCGATTTCAAGAATGCGCTGGCGGGCACCGTGGTGCTGGCGCTCGGCGTCCCGGTCTACCTGTTCTGGAGCCGCTTGAAGCGGCGGCGGCAGGCATGAGCGTCAAGGCGAGCGTCTACATGCGCTGGGCCAAGGAGCACGCTGCGGCCCGCTACAACCTGGCGAACAGCGGCCTCCTGGGCTGTACGACGGCGGATCTCGCGTTGGAGCCGGGCGATCTCTTGGACGATCTCCTGGTCAATGCGCCGGACGCCGGGAGCCGGGACGGCTTTCCGCCCTTGAAAGAGGCCATCGCCACGCAGTATGGGGTAAGGCCCGAGCAGGTGGTCCTCGCCGAGGGGACTTCCGGGGCGAACTTCCTCGCCTTCTCGGCCCTGGTCGAGCCGGGGGACGCGGTGCTCGTCGAGCAGCCCACCTACGAGCCGCTCCTGGCCGCCCTGGAATTCCTCGGTGCCCAGATCGAGCGCTTCGCCCGCCGCTTCGAGGAGGGCTACCGGCCGGACTTCGACCAGATCCGGCAGCGGCTCAAAGAAGGGGTGCGCCTCGTCGTCCTCACCAACCCCCACAATCCCACCGGCGTCCTCCTCGCCCCGGAGGACGTGGCCGAGATCGGCCGCCTCGCCGCCGCGGCAGGCGCCCGGGTTCTCGTCGACGAGGTCTACAGAGACACCTGGTTCGAGGAAGCGGCGCCCTCGCACGTCCACCTCGGGCCGCACTTCCTGGCCACGAGCAGCCTGACCAAGAGCTACGGCCTCTCGGGTCTGCGCTGCGGCTGGATCTTGGCCGCCGAGGACCTCGCCGACCGGATGCGGCGCACCTACGACCTCATGGCCGCGGGCGGCTCCATGCCGGGCCAGACCTTGGCCACCGCCGCCTTCCGCCAGCTCCCCCGCTTCGCCGCCCGAAGCCGGGGCATCCTCGATCCCAACCTCGAACTCGTACACGCCTTCTTGAAAGAGCACGAGGAGCAGTTGGAGTGCGTCGTCCCAGAGCGCTCGATGACCGTCTTCCCGCGCCTGCGAAACGCGGCGGACAGCGAGCCCCTCCACGACCGGCTGCGGCAGCTCGAAACCTCGATCGTTCCAGGCAAGTTCTTCGAGGCCCCGCGGCACTTCCGGCTGGGCTTCGCGGTCAGGACGGAGGACGTGGCAGCGGGGTTGGAGAGGCTGGGGCGGGTACTGCGGGGAGGGTAGGTAGGAGCCTTGACCGATATAGGTACCCTATATATAGGATGGGCTTATGAAGCCCATTTCCCTGCATGTGCCGGATGAGGCCTACAGCGAGCTTAGAACTCTGGCGACCCGCCGGGGTCAGCCGGTTGCGGCGCTGATCCGGCAAGCGATGATGGAGTACCTGGCGCGAGAGTCGGGCCGCAGCATTTCTCTGTTCGATCTCGCGCCCCATCCGAGCGGTCCTCTGCTGGAGCCTTGGACGCGTTCGGAGCTGCTGGACGAAATGCGCAACCGATGATCCTCGGCCTCGACACGAATGTGCTGGTGAGCTGGACCATGGCGGGGGCACCCATCATGCCTGGCGCCTCGGTCTCACCCCGCAGGTCCTCTATGAATTTTTGCACGTCGTCACCGACGCCCGCCGCTTTCCGGAGCCCCTGCCAATGGACCGCGCTCGCGAGCTGGCGACCAATCTATGGGACGCCGCGGAGGTGGAGCGAATCGTACCTTCTGCGAGTGTCGTGCCTCGGACGCTGGAGCTGATCGGACGCTTCGGGCTGGGTCGCAAGAGGATTCTCGACACCGCGCTCGCCGCCACCCTGGAAGCTGCCGGCGTACGCCGCCTCGCCACCTTAAACGGCGCCGATTTCGCGATTTTTCCGTTCCTCGAAGTCGTAGTGCCACGCTGAGACCTCATGCGGGCTCCTGCCGGCAGGCTCGCCGGCCGATGCCGGTTCCCGCTCCAGCTCGCAGAGGACGAAGACCCCGTGGGTGTACGGTGGATCGAAGTCGTTCGTGGCCTGCGCGAGGTCGAACCAGAGATCCCAGGCCCGATCGAGCTCCTCGGGGGTCATGTCCTTGAGGTTCAGGTCGTCTTCACTCAGCAGTTCCATCGTTCGAGTCTCCCAAGGCCAGGGGATTGCGAGTCCTTGCTCATCATGGCCAACCGGTAGAAACACCACCGCCTGACCCGAGGCGAGCAGCGATATCTCCCTCCTCGTTCAGCTCCCGGGTTAGGTCGAAATAGAGGTTGTTCATCGGCCATGACTATAGCCCGAGCGACGGAATCCCTCCGCGCGGCCGCGCGGCTCGGGCGGTGAAGCGGCCGGACGTTCGGGTCCAAAGGGCGGTCATTCCCCCTCGGCTGTCAGTCGTCGTCAGCCGAGGGGCAGCGGCTCCCCTTGAGCTGGCGGTCATCGCCAACCGAGGGGCAGCGACTCCCCTCGAGCTGACGGTCGTCGTCGTCCGAGGGGCAGCGGCTCCCCTTGGGCTGGCGGTCGTCGCCAGCCGAGGGGCAGTGACTCCCCTTGAGCTGACGGTCGTCGTCAGCCGAGGGGCAGCGACTCCCCTCAAGCTGGCGGTCGGCGACAGCCGAGGGGCGACGGCTGCCCCTGGAACGGATCGTGCACAGTTTTTTGCTTGAAGCTCCATCCGGGTGAGGCGCCTCGCCTCGCCAATCGGATCTGAAACTGAAGGAGAGAGAATTATGAAGAAAACTACGATTCTTGCCGCCCTGGCGCTGGCTGCCACCTTCGCCACGGCCGCGCCTGCCCCGGCAGCGGCGTTGACCAAGTGTGAGATGCGGTACGACATGAAGGAGTGGTCGATCTTCTACAAGCAGGGGAAGGGTGCGGGCACCATCACCTGCGACAACGGCCAGAAGGCCGACGTCACCCTGGAAGCCAAGGGCGGCGGCCTGACCGCCGGCAAGGGCCAGATCCGCGACGGCCTCGGCAAGTTCTCCGATGTGGCGGACATCGCCGACATCTTCGGCACCTACGCTACGGCCGGCGCCTCGGCCGGTGCGGGCAACTCCGCCGCCGCCACGGCGATGACCAAGGGCGAGGTCTCGCTCGCCCTCTCCGGCAAGGGGCAGGGTATCGAGGTCGGCGTCTCCTTCGGCAAGTTCACCATCACCCGGAAGTAGACTTCCCACTCGGGGCAAAGAGAGGCGGCCGCCCTTCGGGGTGCCGCCTCTTTCTGTCTCTAAACTCGGCAAGGGAGAGAAAAGATGAAGAGAGCTACGACTTGGGGAGGAATGGGAGCGCTCACTCTGGCGGCGCTCGTCGCGTCGGCCGCCATGGTTCCGGCGCCGGCGGCAGCGTCCGCCGGGCGGACGGACTGCAAGATGCGGTTCTCGCTCAAGGGCTGGTCGGCCTTCTACAAGGTCGCCCACGGGCAGGGGACGATCACCTGCGACAACGGCCAGAAGGCGACGGTCGTCCTCTCGGCCAAGGGTGGCGGCGTGACCGCCGGCAGGTCGGAGATCCGAAACGGCCTCGGCAAGTTCAGCGAGGTGCCGAACATCTCGGAGCTCTTCGGCACCTACGTCCAGGCCAATGCCACGGCCGCCGCGGGCCGCTCCGCCGGGGCCTCGGCGATGACCAAGGGCGAGGTCTCGCTCGCCCTCTCGGGCAAGGGCACCGGGATCGAGCTCGGCGTCGCCTTCGGCAAGTTCACCATCACCCGGAAGCGGTAGCAAGGGCACGCGGGTACCGGAGGCAAGAAAGAAAAGGCCGGCCCCCGCGAGGGGACCGGCCTTTTTCAGGGTTGTGCTCGTCTTACCGTTGCCTTACGGCACCTTGACCACCGCCCAGAAGGGCTGCGGCTTGCCACCGCCCTGCTGCTGCGGCGCCAGGCGCTCGACGTAGAGACGGAGGAAGCTGCCGGACTTGGCACCCTTCACCGTCCTCTCGAAGTCGCCGACGCTCCCGACCGTCTGGCCGTTGATCTCGGTGATGATGTCGCCGGGACGGACCCGCGCGTCGTAGAGCGGGGAGGTCGGCGCCACGTTGGTGACGATGATCCCCTTCAAACCGCTCGGGATGCCGTGCCCCTGCCGCATCTCGGAGGTCAGGTCGTCGTACTGCAGACCCAGCCAGTCGATGCCGCTCTCCCGGTCGGGCCGGGTCTCCTCGGTCTGCGCGCTCTGGGTGGGCCGCTCGCCGAGCCGGACGTTGCGGTCGAGAGGCTGACCGTTGCGCAGGAGACCCAGGGTCACCGTGGCGTTCGGACCCTTGTCGGAGACGTAGTTGATGAGGTCGCGGGTGGTCGCGACCTTGCGGCCGTCGACCTTGACGATGATGTCGCCGTGCTGCACGCCCGCCTTGCCGGCCGGGGTGTTCTCGTCGACATTGCCGACCAGGGCGCCGTCGGTCGAGGGGAGACCGAAGGCCTGGGAGGTCTGGTAGTCGAGGTTCTGGATCTGGATGCCCAGGTAGCCGCGGCTGACCTTACCCTTTTCCCGCAGCTGCGGCAGGATGCCGCGCAGAGTGTTGACCGGCACCGCGAAGCCGATGTTCTCGGCTCCGTAGTTGATCGCCGTGGCGATGCCGACGACCTGACCGTCGAGGTTGATCAGGGGGCCGCCGGAGTTGCCGAAGTTGATCGCGGCATCGGTCTGGATGAAGTTCTCGAACGAGACGTCGTTGATGCCGATCGACCGGCCCTTGGCGCTGACCACACCAGTGGTCACGGTCTTGTCGAGGTTGAGCGGGTTGCCGACCACCATGATCCAGTCGCCGACCCGGGTCCGATCGCTGTCCCCGAGCTCCAGGAAGCGCAGGGGCCGGCCGGCATCGATCTTCAAAAGGGCGATGTCGGTCGCCTGATCGGCGCCCTTGACGGTCGCTATGTAGTCACGGTTCTCGAGGTGGACCTTGACGCTGGTCGCGCCTTCGATGACGTGGTAGTTGGTCACCACCAGGCCGTCCTGGCTGATGACGAAGCCGCTGCCGCCGGCATCGGAACGGCGCTCGGCACCTCCCGGGTTGCCCGGGCCGGAGCCGTTGCCATCCTCATCTCCGCGCCCGCGGGGGCCGAAGAAGAACTCGAAGGGGTCCTGCTGGCCTTGACCCTGACCCTGGCCCTGACCGAGACCACCGCGGCCACGGCCGCGCCGCTGGGGGGAGGCCTTCTCGATGGTCGCGGCCTGGATCGACACCACCGCCGGATCTACCGCCTCGGCGAGGTCGGCGAAGCTCGGCAGGCCGTGCGAAGTGGCAAGGCCACCGTTCGCCACCAGTTGGGTGGCGGACAGGGTCGAGGTCTGCGGGGCGGTCATGCCGGGTACTGTCAGCTGCAGCCCTCCCGCGAGGACCATGCCGAAGATGACCGCTCCCACGACCAGCAACGTGGTTGCGACGTGGTGCGTGCGGGGTGTGTTCATTTTTGCTTCTGTCTCCTTTCTCAATCTCACGCTCGTACCATGGCGTAAGCAAGCGGCCTGCCACTGAAATTCCCGAGGGGAGACGGGTGTTTTAAAGGATGCGACGTGCCACTTTGGCACGCAAAAAGGGCGGGCGGTGAGGGGAGACGAAGGCTGCTGGAAGCGGGCTCCGGCCTCGCCGGAGGTTCGACGGCAAGAGGCAGGGCGCAACCCACTGAGCTTGAAGGGGTGCCCGTTATGGGCTATGATACCGACTGGCCAGCTTGCCCGGACCGGGAAGGAAGTGGGCGTCGTGCCCACTTTTTTTGTTGGCGGCAAGTACGGTGGACATGAGAGAAGTCAATAGCGGCGGCAGGGTCGCCCCGGAGCTGGTCGCGGAGTTCGAGAGCATCGCGCGCGCTTCAGATTGCGAGCTGGTACAGGCGGAGCTCAAGGGCAACGTCCTTCGCTTGATCCTGGACAAAGAGGAAGGGATCTCCCTCGACGACTGCCAGCAGATCGCGAAGCACGTCTCGGCGTACTTGGATGTCGTCGATTTCGGCCGGAGCCGCTACGTGCTGGAGGTCAGCTCGCCGGGCCTCGACCGGCAGCTCTACGGACCGCGGGACTACGCGCGTTTCGTCGGCCGCCTGGCACGGGTGACCTTCGCCGAGCCCGAGGGGAAGAAGCGCACGGTCGTCGGACGCCTGCAGGCGTTCTCGCCGGAGCCCGCCCCGGGGGTGGTGACGGTGATCCCGGAGCCCGCGGGCGAAGAGCTCGAGTTGCGGTTGGAAGACATCAAGCTGGCTCGCCTGGAGATCGAACTGTAGGATCGAATTCTAAGCTCGAACTCCTCAGGATCGAGCGTTGAGTGAAGGAAAAAAGGACTTATGGCTCAGGCACAGACCGCGGAAGTGAACTTGAACGACATCCTGCGCCAGGTGGCGCGGGAGAAGGACATCGACCTCGAGCGCTGGATCGCCGCGCTCGAGGACGCCATGGCGTCGGCGGCCAAGAAGCAGCACCGCATCAAAGAGCCGGTGCGCGCTCACCTGGACCGTGAGACCGGGCAGTTCGATGCCTACATCGTCAAGAAAGTCGTTGAGGAGGTCGAGGATCCGCTCGCCGAGTGGACGGTCGAGGAGGCGCTCGACCACAAGGCCGGCGCCCAGGTGGGCGACGAGATCCACCTCCCGATCCCCACCGACGGCCTGGGGCGAATCGCCGCGCAGTCGGCCAAGCAGGTCCTCTACCAGCGGGTCCGCGAGGCCGAGCGCGAGAACATCTACAACGAGTTCATCGACCGCGTCGGCGAGGTGCTGAACGGCACGGTCAAGCGCTTCGAGCGCGGCGACATCATCGTCGACCTCGGGCGGACCGAGGCCGTGGTGCCGCGCTCCGAGCAGGCGCGCCACGAGCGCTACAGCCAGGGCGAGCGCATCCGGGCGGTGATCGTCGAGGTTCACAAGCAGCCCAAGGGCCCCCAGATCGTCCTCTCCCGCACCGATCCGCGCCTCCTGGTCAAGCTGTTCGAGACCGAGGTGCCCGAGATCTACGACGGCACGGTCGTCATCAAGGCGGCGGTCCGCGCCCCCGGCGAGCGGGCGAAGGTGGCGGTCTACAGCCGCGAGCGCGACGTCGATCCGGTCGGCGCCTGCGTCGGCATGAAGGGCTCCCGCGTGCAGTCGATCATCCGCGAGCTGCGCGGCGAGAAGATCGACATCATCGAGTGGAGCGACGATCTGGTGACCTTCGCCCAGAGCGCTCTGGCGCCGGCCAAGATCACCCGCGTCTCGGTCACCCACCAGGGCGAGGTGCCGCACCTGGACGTCATCGTCGAGGACGAGCAGCTGTCGCTCGCCATCGGCAAGCGCGGCCAGAACGTCCGCCTGGCCTCCGAGCTGATCGGCGCCCGGATCGACATCAAGAGCGAGAGCGACGTCAAGGACGAGGTGGCCGACGCCCTCGCCCGGATGCTCCAGACGGCGATGGGCGGCCTCGCCGCCGCCGCCCCGGCGGTCGAGGAGCTCGACCTGGCGACGGCGCCGGGGATGGACGCCGAATCCGCGGCGCAGCTCGAAGCGGCGGGCTACGGCACCCTGGAGGCGATCGCCGAGGCCGGGCCGGACGCGCTCGCCGAGGTCGCCTCGGTGGGGACCTGGACCGCGCCCAGGCGATCCACGACTGGGCCCAGGAGCGGCTCGCCGAGGGCGAGAAGAAGCGCGCCGAGGAGATCGGCGCCGGCCTCTCGCTCCCCTCCCGGGCGGAGTCGAGCTCGTCGATGGGGGACGCCGACTTCATGGCCGCCCTGTCGCGGGCGTTCCAGGAGAGCGAGGCGCAGCGGGCGAGCGTGGCGAAGGACGACGAGGAGCCGGAGAACGCGGCGGCCGGCGAGCCGGCCGGTCCGGGCTCCGGCGAGGAGCCCTAAGGGCGGCAGGATCGAAACGCAGGCCGGGGGCGTTCCGCCAGGGGAGCCCCGCAGGAGCAGGAAGGTTCGAGCGTAGGAAAAGGAGTTCAAAGGAGAGTATGGGAAAGATTCGGGTCCAGGACCTTGCGCGCATGATGCAGATCTCTAATCAGGATCTGGTCTTCAAGCTGAAGTCGATCGGCGTGCGCGTCGAAGGCGACGACGCTAACATCGATACCGACATCATCCAGGCCATCCTGCAGGGGAAGAAGCTGCCCCATCCACGGGAGGTCATCCTGCGCGATGCGCCGGAGCAGCCGGGCTCGCCCGCCGCCCGGCGCCGCCCCGCGTTGCCCCAGCGGCCGCCGGCCAACCCCCTGCGTCCGGGGCGGCCCCGTACCCTCATCCAGAAGGTCGAGCCGCGCATCCAGAACCTGCCGATGTCCGAGCGCTCGGTGCAGATGCTGGCGGAGTCGGAGATGCAGGAGATGCAGGAAGCGCCTCCGGAGGTCGTCGAGACCGAGATCGCGGCCGCCGCCATGGCTCCCAGCCCGGGAGCTCCGGCGTCCGTTGGGCGCCAACAGCCACCAGTCCCGCGCCCCCCGCACACGCGACGCCCGGGGCGTCCCCCGCATCCCCGCCGCCGACGCCGCCGGCGCCGCCGACGACGGTGTCTCCGACCCCCACGCCCTCGGCAACGCCCAGGTCGCCCTCCTCGCCTTCGCCGGCCCTGCGGCCGCCGTACGTTCCGGGGCGCCCCGGAGCCCCTTCCATGGGCTCCCCGGCACGGCCGGGCATGGGCGGCGCTCCGGCACGGCCGGGCAGCCCCATGGGGGCCCAGGCGCGCCCCGGCGGGTCTCCCTCCGGTCCTCCGGGACGGCCGGCGTCGAGCCCCGGCAGCTCCTCCCCCACTTCGAGCGCCGCCGCCGACGCGGCGCGCCGCCAGCGGGAGCGCGAGCGGATCGAGCGCGAGAGGAAGGCCGCCAAGGGCAAACCCGGCAAGGGCGGCAAGCCGGCGGCGCCGCGCACGGTCTCCGAGGAGGACTTGAAGGCCTTCAAAGGCTCGTTCAAGGACATCGAGGCGGCCGAGGAGGACCTGGCGACCGCCTCCGGCCGTCGGCGCCGGCGCGTCGCTCGCCGCGAGGGCGAGGGGGACGAGGTCGGCAAGCTCCTCACCTTCAAGAAGTCGGCGCCCGACGGCCCGGTGATGATCTCCGAGGGGATGACGCTCCGCGAATTCGCCGAGAAGCTCGGGGTGAAGTCGGGCGACCTCATGAAGTCTCTCTTCCAGCGCGGCATGATGGCCAACATCAACCAGGTGCTGGAGCCGGAGCTGGCGCAGGAGCTGGCCAACGAGCTCGGGGTCGAGACGATGATCGTCTCGTTCGAGGAGGAGGTCCAGCTGAAGGCCGAGCAGGTGGCGGGGACAGCGGCCGAGGGGCAGGCCCGGCGGGTGCCGCGCGGCCCGGTGGTCACCATCATGGGCCATGTCGACCACGGCAAGACCTCGCTCCTCGACGCCATCCGCTCGTCGCGGGTGACCGAGAGCGAGTTCGGCGGCATCACCCAGCACATCGGCGCCTACCACGTCGACGTCAACGGCCGGAAGATCGTCTTCATCGACACCCCCGGCCATGAAGCCTTCACCATGATGCGGGCGCGCGGCGCCAAGGCGACCGACATCGTCGTCCTGGTGGTCGCGGCCGACGACGGCGTCATGCCGCAGACGATCGAGGCGATCGACCACGCGCGGGCCGCCAAGGTACCGATCGTCGTGGCGATCAACAAGATCGACAAGTCGAACGCCAACCTGGACCGGGTGAAAAAGGAGCTCTCCGACCGCGGCCTGACGCCCGAGGACTGGGGTGGCGACACCGTGATGGTGCCCATCTCGGCGCTCAAGAAGGAGGGCATCCCGGCGTTGATGGATATGCTCCTCCTCACCTCCGACCTCCTGGATTTGAAGGCCAACCCCGAGATCCTCGCCCAGGGCGTCGTGCTCGAGGCGAGGAAGGAGATCGGCCGCGGCACGGTGGCCTCCGTCCTGGTCCAGAACGGCACCTTGAAGGTGGGCGACGCCTTCGTCTCCGGTGCCACCTGGGGCCGGGTGCGCTCGATGAGCGACGACCTCGGGACGCGGGTCAAGGAGGCCGGGCCGGCGACGCCGGTCGAGGTGACCGGCTTCACCGAGGTGCCGGGTGCCGGCGACCTCTTCCAGGTGCTCGCCGACGAGCCGCAGGCGCGGAGCATCGCCGAGTTCCGGGCCCAGGAGGAGCGCCGCAAGGGCCTCTCCCCCACCCAGGGGCGGATGTCCCTGGAGCAGCTCTTCAGCCGCATCCAGGAGGGCGAGGTCAAGGAGCTGCCGATCGTCCTGAAGGCGGACGTGCAGGGCTCGGTCGAGGTGCTGCGCGACGCCCTCCCCAAGGTCAACACGGACAAGGTGAAGTTGAACGTCATCCTCTCCGGGGTGGGCGCCATCTCGACCAACGACGTGCTCCTGGCCTCGGCCTCGAAGGCGATCATCGTCGGCTTCAACGTGCGGCCGGAGCGCAGCGCGGTCGACCTCGCCGAGAAGGAGGAGGTGGACATCCGCCTCCACACCGTCATCTACGAGCTGATCGACGAGCTGCGCAAGGCGATGACGGGGCTCCTCGACCCCACCTTCCGCGAGGTCGCGAGCGGCCGCGCCGAGGTGCGGGACACCTTCAAGGTGCCCAAGGTGGGGACGATCGCCGGCTGCCATGTGATCGACGGGGTCATCCCGCGGAGCGCGCTCATCCGCCTGCTGCGCGACAACCGGGTCATCTACGAGGGCAAGATCGCCTCGCTGCGCCGCTTCAAGGACGACGTCTCCGAGGTGCGGAGCGGCTTCGACTGCGGCATCGGCATCGACCGCTTCCAGGACGTCAAACCGGGCGACATCATCGAGGCCTACCTCAAGGAAGAGGTGGCACCGGTCCTGTAAAAGAGCGCGGAGGGCGGCCCACCCCCTGCCGGTCGAGGCGGGGGCTGCCTTCCTTCGCCGAGCGTCCCCCCGCCGGGCGGGGGGCGCTCGCACGGCCGTTGCGAAAGAGACATCCATGCCAGTCGCCGTCGGAATTTCGAGCTTCGAGCTCCACCTGCCCGAGAGCCGCAGCCTCAAGGACAAGCGGCGGGTCGTGAAATCGCTCGTCGAGCGCATCCACCAGCGCTACCGGGTGTCGATCGCCGAGACCGACTTCCACGACCTCCACCAGCGGGCGGAGATCTCGCTCGCGGCGGTCGCCAACGGCGAGGGGGAGCTCGAAGAAGCTGCTGGAGGAGGTCCACGGCATGGTCGACGGCGTCCCCGAGGTCTATCTCACCCGCTGGGACCCGCAGATCCTCGGGGTGACGGGATGAGCCGCCGCACCGACCGGATGGCCGACCTGCTCCGCGCCGAGCTGGCGGATCTGCTGCTCAAATCCGTGCACGATCCCCGTATCAAGCTGGTCACCGTGACCGGCGTCGAAGTCTCCCCGGACCTCCGCCGTGCGGCAGTCCGGATCTCGGCCCTCGGGAACGAGGAGGAACGGGAGGCGACGGTCGCCGCCCTCCGTCACGCCAAAGGCTTTCTGCGTTCCGAGCTGGCCAACCGGCTGCGGACGCGGGTGACCCCCGAGCTCGTCTTCGAGCTCGACCGCGGCGCCGAGCACAGTCAGAAGATCTCAGACCTCTTGGAGAGCCTCCATGGGCGTGACGAAAGCTCCTGAAGACCTGCTGCGCAAGATCCGGCAGGGCAATCGTTTCCTGCTGGTAAGCCACGTCAATCCCGACGGCGACGCGATCGGTTCCGAGCTCAGCCTGGCGCGCATCCTGCGCCGGCTGGGCAAGGGCGCCGTGGTGTGGAACCGTGATCCCACGCCCGCGCTCTACCTGCCGCTCCCGGGCAGCGACCGCATCCACGTCGGAGAGGAGCCGCCAGCCGGGTTCCCGGAGAAGTTCGACGCGGTGATCGTCCTCGAATGCCCGAGCCCCGACCGGACGGGGGTCGAAGCGCATCTCTCGGCTCTCCCGATCGTCAACATCGACCACCACCTGGGGAACCAGCACTACGGGGTGGTCAACTGGGTGGACAGCGCGGCCCCGGCGGTCGGCGAGATGGTCTACCGGCTGGCCCAGGCGCTCAAGGTGAGCCTCGAACCGGAGGTGGCGAGCGCCCTCTATCTCACTCTCGTCACCGACACCGGCGGTTTTCGCTTCTCGAACGCCACCCCCGCCGCCTTCGAGGCCGCGGCCACCCTGGTGCGCGAGGGGGCCCATCCGGAGCAGGTCTCGCAGTGGCTCTACGAGAGCCAGCCCCTGGCGGTGATCAAGCTCCTGGGCGAGATGATCCCCACCTTGGAGCTCCACGCCGGGGGGCGGGTCGCCACCGTGCGCCTGACCCAGGAGATGTTCGCCCGGGTGGGGGCCGGCCCGGGCGACTCGGAGGGGCTGATCGACTACGTCCGCTCGATCGCCGGAGTGGACGCGGTGGCCCTGCTCCGCGAGCGCGAGGACGGCTCGCACAAGGTGTCGCTCCGCAGCCGGGGCGAGGTGGACGTCGAGAAGATCGCCCGCCAGCACGGCGGCGGTGGGCACCGTAATGCCGCCGGCTTCGCCCTCGAAGGCGACGGCGAGGCGGCCAGAAAGCAGGTCGCCGAGGCGCTCGCGGCGGCGCTCGCAGGAGAGGGGACTTCTAAAGAGGTATGAAAGACGGCCTGCTGTTGATCGACAAGGAGCCCGGCTGCACTTCGCACGACGTCGTGCAGCGGGTGCGGCGTATCTTGAAGCAGAAAAAGAGCGGCCATTGCGGCACGCTCGACCCCGACGCCACCGGGCTCCTCCTCCTCACCCTGGGGAACGCCACGCGGCTCACCCGTTTCCTCATCCGGGCGCCCAAGGTCTACGAGGGGCAGATCCATTTCGGGATCGCGACCGACACCTACGACGCCTCGGGCACGGTGACCGCCGAGCGGCCCTGCGAGGAGCTGGAGCGGCCGGCGATCGCCGCCGCCATGGAGCGCTTTCTCGGCACCTTCGAGCAGCAGCCTCCCCCCTACTCGGCGAAGAAGATCAACGGCGTCAAGTTCTACGAGCTCGCCCGCCGCGGCGAGGAGGTGCCGCAGGACACCAAGGAGGTCACGGTCTTCGAGTTCTCGCCCCAGGGCGACCTGGAGGACGGGCGTCTGCGCTTCCGCCTCGCCTGCACCTCGGGCACCTACGCGCGGACCCTCGCCCACGACCTCGGGGCCGCCCTCGGCTGCGGCGCCCACCTGGCCGCCCTGAGGCGGCTGAAAATCGGCCCCTTCGAGGTCGGCCAGGCCGTGACCTTGGCGACCCTCGACGCCAAGGTGACCGCGGCCGAGCCCTTGGACGGTGCCTGGATCCCTTTCGACGCGATCCCCCTCCCCTTCGGCGAGGTGACCGCCGACCCCCAGCAGGAGCAGCGGATCAGCCACGGCCAGACCGTCCTCGTCCGCGAGCTCGCCGGCGAGGAGGGGGACTGGGTCAAGCTGATCAACCGGCGCCAGGAGTTCATCGCCGTCGGCACCGTCGTCGAGCGGATCGGCAGCGCCGGGGTGGGGATCGTCCAGCCCAAGGTCGTTTTCAGATAGTCGTCTACAGATAGTCGTCTACAGGTACAAACGGCGGTACCCACCACCGGTGGGGGCGAGATGCGGTTATGGTAATATCGACCACAAGGAGGAGTCTGTTTTGCAGACCAAAGAAGTGAAAGAGAAGATCATCGGCGACTACCGGGTGCACGAGCACGACTCCGGTTCCCCCGAAGTGCAGGTTGCTCTCCTGACCAACCGCATCACCGAGCTGACGGGTCACTTCAAGACCCACACCAAGGATCACCACAGCCGCCGCGGCCTCTTGAAGCTGGTCGGCCGCCGTCGGCGCCTGCTCGATTACCTCAAGGGGCAGGACGTCGAGCGCTACCGCACCACCATCGAGCGCCTCGGGATCCGCAAGTAGTTTTTCCCCCAGGCAACAAGCGTCTCCCCCACCCTGGAAACGATCGCCGGCGTGGCGATCGGCGCAGCAGGGGCGCGGGGCGGTCCCGGTGAACGGCCGCACGGGCCGGCTGGAACCACTGTAGGCAGAAGACGAGAGAGAATCAGAGAAAGAAAGCCAATCATGAAGCAGCGAAAAGAGATCCCCATTGGGGACAACAACCTCATCTTCGAGACGGGCCACATGGCCCGGCAGGCCGACGGCTCCTGCACCGTGCGCTACGGCGACACGGTCGTGCTCGCCACCGCCTGCATGGACACCCGGGGGGGCATCCCCCGCGACTTCCTGCCCCTGACCGTCGACTACAAGGAGTACACCTACGCCGCGGGCAAGATCCCCGGCGGCTTCTTCAAGCGGGAAGGGCGCCCGACCGAGAAGGAGATCATCACCTCCCGCCTGATCGATCGCCCGCTTCGCCCGCTCTTTCCCGACGGCTACACGGCGGAGACCCAGATCATCGCCTTCGTGCTCTCGGCCGACGGCGAGAACGATCCGGACATCCTGGCGATCAACGGCGCCTCGACCGCGCTCGTCCTCTCGGAGATCCCCTTCTATCACCCGGTGGGCGCCGTCCGGGTCGGCATGATCGACGGCGAGATCATCCTCAACCCCACCAACAGCCAGCGTGACGTCTCGGACCTGGACCTCGTCGTCGTCGGCACCGAAGACGCGGTGGCGATGGTCGAGGCCGGGGCCAACCAGCTGCAGGAAGACGTGATCTTGAATGCCATCTTCCGGGCCCACGAGGAGATCCAGAAGATCATCAAGATCCAGCACGATCTCTACCGCGGCAGCGGCAAGCAGAAGCCCTCCTGGGAGGCGCCGGAGCAGTACCCCGATGCCCTCTACCAAGAGGTGAACGGCGCCCTTCGCGCCAACTTGAAGGCCGCTCTCTTCACCAAGGGCAAGTTCGAGCGCAAGAAGGCCGTCGACGGGGTGACCAAGACCTACCTCGGGCAGATCCCCGAGACCGAGGCCGAGAAGCGCACCCAGGTGAAGAAGATCTTCAGCCGGCTGGAGGAGGAGATCCTGCGCGAGGTGGTGCTCGACGACCGCATCCGCTTCGACAACCGCAAGCTCGACGAGGTGCGGGGAATCCAGATCGAGGTCGGCGTCCTCCCCCGCACCCACGGCTCGGCCCTCTTCACCCGCGGCGAGACTCAGGCCCTGGTCACGGCGACCCTCGGCACCGGCCGCGACGCCCAGATCATCGAGGAGTACGAGGGCGAGACCCGGCAGAACTTCATGCTGCACTACAACTTCCCCCCGTTCTCGGTGGGCGAGGTCAAGTTCCTCCGCGGCCCCGGCCGGCGCGAGATCGGCCACGGCGTCCTCGCCCGGCGCGCTCTCACCCCCGTCCTGCCGGCCGAGGACGAGTTCCCCTACATCGTGCGCCTGGTCTCGGACATCATGGAGTCGAACGGCTCCTCGTCGATGGCCACCGTGTGCGGCGGCTCGCTCGCCCTCTTCGACGCCGGCGTGCCCATGGTGTCGCCGGTCGCCGGAGTGGCGATGGGCCTCATCAAGAGCGACGACAAATTCGCCGTGATGACCGACATCGCCGGTCAGGAGGACCACTACGGCGACATGGACTTCAAGGTCGCCGGCACCCGCGAGGGGATCACCGCCCTCCAGATGGACATCAAGATCACCGGGGTGACCCGGGAGATCATGGGCCAGGCGCTGGCGCAGGCCAAGGTCGGCCGGCTCCACATCCTCTCCGAGATGGAGAAGGTGATCGGCATGCCGCGCGGCGACATCTCGAAGTTCGCGCCGCGGCTCTACACCTTGCACATCCCGAAGGAGAAGATCCGCGACGTCATCGGACCCGGTGGGAAGATGATCCGTTCGATCATCGAGGAGACCGGCTGCGACATCGAGATCGAGGACGACGGCAAGGTGGTCATCGCCTCGCCCGACGAGCCGGCGGCCAAGCGCGCGATCCAGATGATCGAGCGCCTGACCGAGGTGCCCGAGGTCGGCAAGGTCTACACCGGCCAGGTGCGGCGGGTGGAAGCCTACGGCGCCTTCGTCGAGCTGATGCCGGGAACCGACGGCCTGGTCCACATCAGCGAGCTCGCCCCCTACCGGGTCCGTGAGGTGACGGACCTGGTCAAGGAGGGCGACGAGATGACGGTCAAGGTGATCTCGATCGACGAGACCGGCAAGGTCCGCCTGTCGAGAAAGGCCGTCATCATGGAGGCGCCCGACTACGACCCCGCGCAGTACGAGGGGATGGAGATGGCGCCCGTCGAGGCCGGCGGTGGGAGCGGCGGGGAGAGGCCGCGCGGCGGCGATCGCGGCGGCGACCGTGGCGGGAGAGGCGGCGACCGGGGTGGTCGCGGCGGCGGCGGCTTCCGCGGCGGCGACCGCCGGGGGCCGGGTGGCGGCGGCGGCAACCGGGGCGGTGGTGGCGGGCGTCCGCCGCGCTAGATCCTGACTCCCGAGCAGCAAGAAAGGGCGACCCCTTGGGGTCGCCCTTTTCTTTGGCGGCAGAGCCTCAGAACATGCAGACGCAGGTATGGGTGGTCTTGTCGCAGTTGCCGCCTTCCCGCGCACCGCCACAGCCCGCGCTCGGGCCACAGGGAGCTCCCTGAACGCAGGTGCCAGCTCGCGGTTGCGGCGTGCCGCTCTCCAGGCTGGCGAGGAAGTCCGCGACGGCAGGCGGGGTCGGCGGCTGTCCGGCCGCGCTGGCGTGGGCAGGTGCCATCGCCGCGGCGTGGACGGAAGTGACGGCTCCCAGGGCGATGCCCAAGGCGAGCGCCAAGAGGATGACGAGGATCGACGAGCTTCTCTTCATGCGGAGGACCTCCAGTTCAGCGATCCGGACGTCGGACCGCTATCCTAGAAGGTGCTTTCGGAGAGTCCAAGGAGACAGGCCCGGAGCTCAGACCCCCAAGCTCTGTTCCTTGCAGTAAACTCCACCCTCATGAACGGAACCCTCTCCCGCGACCGCCTCGTCGCCTACTTGGACGAGTACCTCGAAGCCGCCAAGGGGCGCGACTTCGGTCCCAACGGCCTCCAAGTCGAGGGAAAGGCGGAGATCCGCAAGGTGGTGACCGGAGTCTCGGCCTGTCAGGAGCTCTTCGTGCGGGCCCGGGAGGCCGGGGCCGACGCCATCCTCGTCCACCACGGCCTGTTCTGGGACTGGATGCCGCGCAGCCTGACCGGAATCCAGTACCGCCGGGTGGCGGAGCTGATCCGTGCCGACATCAACCTCCTCGGCTATCACCTGCCGCTCGACCGTCACCCCAAGCTCGGCAACAACGCCGTCGCCGCGGCGCTCTTCGGACTCGAGGACGTGACCCCCTTTGCCCTCTACGACGGGCTGCCGGTCGGCTTCAAGGGGGGCTTCCCGCAGCCGGTCTCCCCCGAGGCGCTCCTCGCCCGCTGCGCCGAGGTCTACGCCCAGCAGCCGCTCGCCTTCACCGCCGGACCGCAGGCGATCCGCACCCTGGGGATCGTCTCGGGCGGCGGCCAGAAGGAGCTCTACGTCGCGATCGCCGAGGGGCTCGACGCCTACATCACCGGCGAGGTCTCGGAGTGGGTGATGAACGTCGCCCGGGAGGCGGGCATCCACTACCTGGCGGCCGGGCACTACGCGACCGAGCGCCTGGGGGTCCGCGCTCTGGGCGAGCACCTCCGCGAGCGCTTCGGGCTGGACGTCGAGTTCATCGACGTGCCGAACCCGGTTTAGAGCGGCGCTTTCGCGGATAGCCGGAAGCTCTCCCTCTCCGGCGAAGCTCTACCGGAGCAACAGGCGAAGCCGGATGCGGGCAGTCCTTCCAAACCTCCTGCAGCTCGGGGTTCGCCACCAGCGTGGCACCTATCGGGCTCTCCTAACCGGCTGAACGGGCAGCTCTAGCCCGGCGCGCTTTTTAAGCTATTCTGCACTTTAATTTTATGGAGCGCCGCATTGAAGCGGCGTTTCCTTCTCCGCTTCTTCTGGAGGACGCAGCCGATGAGGACTGAAAGCTGGAAGCACGGACTGGCGCTGGCGAGCAGCCTGTTGTTCCTCACTGGGAGTGCCATGGCCAAGGAGAGCCCGTCGGAGGAGACACCGCGGGCCGTCTTTTTCCCGGCGCGCGGGGTCCACGCCGAGCGGGCGCCGCGGCACCTGGTCGGGAAGACCGCGCTGCTCGTCAACCACGGCGGTCCCACAATCACCTCGGCCAAGGTGGTCCTGATCTTCTGGGGCCCCTCCTTCAGCAACACCTCCTCTCCGGACTATACCTACGCGCAGACCCTCATCGCCTACCGGAACCAGCTCGGCACGACTCCCGAGTACGGCGTCATCACGGAGTACTCCGGCATCCTGGCGACGAGCCTCGGCTCGGGGACGGCCGACTGGTTCGACACCTCGACCCCGCCGACCAATGTCACCGACGCCAACGTCCAGGCCGAGGTCAACACCTACCTCGCGAGCCACACCTTCGACGCCAGCACGATCTACGAGGTCGTCCTCCCGAGCAGCTCGTACTCCTCCTTCGGCTCCAGCACTTCCTGCGGCGGCCCGAGCCTCGCCTATTGCGCGTACCACAGCTGGATCGGCAGCGGCTCCTCAGCTACGAAGTACTCCATCCAGCCTTACCCGAGCTGCAGCGGCTGTCAGACCGCGGGCTTTACTGCCGTTCAGAACGCAGAGCACTTCCTCGTCCACGAGACGCGCGAGGCGGTGACCGACTCGACCGGCAGCGCCTGGTATGACAGCGGCGGCAACGAGGCCGACGACGAGTGCGCCTGGTCGCCCCCGCCTTTTTTGGGCACCGGCGGGTACGCCTACCAGTTCGAGTGGTCGAACGCGGCCGGAAACTGCATCTCCTCGACGTCCGCGGGATCGCCTCCCCCCACGCCCTCGCTGACGGTGACGCCCGACCTCTGCTTCGGCTCGAACGAGGTGGATTGGACGGCGACGAGCGGCGCGACGGCCTATGAGCTGTGGGGATCGAGCTCCTCGACCTTCACCTTCCAGGGCCTCTACTACTCCGGCCCCAACACCACCTTCTTCGCCAACGTGGGCGGGACCACCTACTTCCACGTCCGTGCCTGCAACGCCAACGGGTGCAGCGCCTTCAGCAACAGCGGAAGAGCCACCTACACCCGCGGCTGCCTGTAAGCCCGCAGGCAGGGGCCCGCTCCCGGGCCCCTGCCCTCTCCCCTGGGATTGGATGCCGCGCAGCTTGACTGGTATTCAGTACCGGCGGGTGGCGGAGATGAGCTTCGGGCTGGAGGTCGAGTTCATCGACGTGCCGAACCCGGTCTAGAAACTACGCCCAGAGCAGGTCAACCTCGTAAGCCTCAAACTGCCGGTCGACCGTGAGGATTGGAACACCCTCCAATTGGGCCTGCGCGATGAGGAGACGGTCGAAGGGATCGATCCTCACGATTCAAAGAGGGCGAGAACCTCGTCCGGAAGCGGTGCGTCGAAATCGTCGGGGATCTCGAAGAGCCCGTCGTCTTGACCGATGACCCGGCGCGGCTTGGGCTCGATCGGGACCAGCCGCGCGACCGGCTTGCCCGCCCGGGCGATGATGATCTCCTCGCCGCCGGCTACGCGAAGCAATAGACGGGACAGGTGCGTTTTGGCGTCGTGGACGTTGACCTCTGCCATGGCGTCTAAGGTGAACTAGATAGTGGACTAAGTCAACCCTGGCCTGCCACTTTGCCGAACAGCTGGAAGTGAGGCCGCGTTGTCATCGCACGGCGGACAAAGTGTGGACGTCGCGGGCCAGAAGCCAGCGACCGTCGCGCTGCTTGCGATATACCGTCATGCGATGCCCGGCGAGCTGTGCCGCCTTTCCGTCTGCGTGCGGGGTCACTGACAGTGCGTCTCGGCTCCGCGTGTAGGCGACCTCGCCGACAACAACGACCTCTTCCAACTCGCTGGTGCAACCAATCCGCATCTGCTGGTGGGCGGCCATGAAGTTGGACGAAAATCCCTCCCGGCCGAACGGCGCTTGGCCGGGGGTGAGAAAAACGACATCCTCTGCGACCAAAGTGAGCAGACGAGCCAGGTCACCGGCATTGACGGCATCAATCCAAATTGAATGCACCGTGCGGATTTCTTGTTCATCCGATTCCATAGCGTGTCTCGTGGCCTAACAGTACTGCGGTTCAGCGGCGGATGGGAGAGGGAGCGCAGCGACCGCCCCATCCGTCCGACTGCAACCGCGGGTTAGCCGCCGTCCTTCGCGCCCAGGACCGCAGCGATGCGACCAGCGAGGTACTCGTAGTCCCTCCGGAGAGGGCCGACGAGGGCAGGGTCAGATTCGAACTGAGAGATGAGCCCCTTCGCTAGATCGCGAACGCGGCTGTCCATGTCCGAGTCCTTCAAGCCGCGTCTCCCCGAGGACAACCACCGACGAATCGCGATCAGCGCGATCTCGTCAGGCCGACTCGCCACCGGACACCCTTCCTGCCAGGCCTGCGAAATGGCGACGACCACATTGGCTCGCGTCTCAGCGGAAACTTCCTCAGCCACGGCTCCTCCCGTGCGGCTAACGTTGATGGCAGTGAGGCGAAGGCGCTCTGGCTTGAGAACGACATCCTTGGCCGCCCAACGCCTTGACCGCTCACCGACACGCACAGCGTGCTCGGTGGAGCGGCGGAGTTCTACGACATCTACACACCTGCCAGCGACCATCTCTTGGCGAGTTTCAGCATCGCTGGCTCGTGCTTGGGCCAGTCATGCAAAACCGCCGGATCGAAATCCGCTCCGCTTGGCCAGACTAGAGTGTGAACCTCCGGGTCAATGGTAACCGCGGCGAACATCGCAGGATCGCGAAGAGGTCCGTAGATCTCTCCCTCTGGGACTGCCTCCAGGTCGATCTCTCTGGCACTCTGGTCATCGAATCCGACCCGCAGTCGATAGCCCCCGAGAGGCTCAACTGAGGTCACGCTGTAAATCGGGTGCTCCATGATGCCTCCTTACCTCAAGGGCTCAATGCAACCGGTGCGCCGCTCAGCCTGAGCTGAGGCCGGGCGACCTCCGAAGCAGATTATATAGCCATCGGGGTCCTCGACGTAGAAATCCTTCGTGCCCCACGCGGTCGCCGTAAGAGGCTTGATAATCATTGCGCCATTCGCTGTGCACTGCGCGTAGAAGGCTTCGATGCCGTCAACGCCGGCCGCAGCGTCCAAGTGCTCATTCTCACGCCGGTGTCGGCGCTCTGAACCGTGCTTGGGCGCTTCCTTCAGGTGGAGCTCCAGCCCGTCCAACTGACCAATGGCATAGAACCCGTCCCACGGCTCGCCGAACGTGAAGCCGAGCTTCTGGTAGTAGGGGATCGAGCGGGCAAGGTCGTCGACCAGGAACTGGGGAGCGAAGGATGTCACCCGCGGCTTCGTCGTGGTAGTAGTCATCTAATAGCCGTGCTCAGAAATGTGATGCCGCCCAACGTTCCGAGCTGAGCGGCTTCGGCCCGCTCGGGCTCGTGCAAGATAGCCTACCAGCGCGGCGGGCCGAAGTCCGCTCCAGCGCCGAAGTTAGCCGTGCCGGCCGGTTACTGTGCGGCAGTAGCGCGCGTACAACTCCCAGTTTCCAGTGTCCGTGAGCAACTGTGGTTCGAGGATTCTCCACAGCTCGTGCAAGGTCGATGCGGATGGCAGGTCGTCGTGGTCGTTACCCCAGAAGAGAGCGAAGTCGCTTTCAAGCGCCAATTCTGAGAGCAGGATGCCGAGCGCGCTCGCTGGAAGTGGTTGGCCCAGCCGAACCTGTTCGCGCGACACATCGACCACAGAATCCATCTCGCCGCCGATCGGTTTCACCTGCATCACGCGTCCGGCTTTCGGAAAGATTCTACGTGCAGCGCGCTCCAGCCACTCGACACCTTGCACGGTCGCGACTTCGTAGTCGTTGGCAACTTGGTCGTCACTTGTAGTTGCCAATAGGAACTGTGTCATCCAGACGGCTAATCCTATGTGTGACCGACAGCATCCGTCACTCGGCTGTCTGCCTTAGCGTCACCTGTCTTCTGTCGGAGATGTCTGCTCATTGCGGCTTGCATCAAGCTATCTCCCTCTGCATGTTCGACTTGCAGGCACTCTATCCTAGTTCAGGATCAGCGTCAATGTTGGAGTGGATGTCGTATAAGCGGAACGGTAGAGGGAACTCGGCTCCTACACTTATCCGACTCAGAAACTGCATGCTTAGTAAAATCGCGATCCACCGGGCTCTGGACTCCCCCGCCGCCACGGTTGAGGACGTGGGCATAGATCATCGTAGTCTTCACGCTGCTGTGCCCCCAGGAGCTCCTGGACCGTCCAGATGTCATAACCGCCCGCGAGGAGATGGTCGCGAAGGAATGACGGAGCGTATGGCAGGTGGCGTGCTTGGTGATGCCGGCCCTGCGCGCTGCGTCGTGGAAGGCTCGTTGGATCGTCCTCTCGTGGAGGTGATGGCGACCTCGTTCCTCCGTGGTCGTGTTGTGCCAGAGGCTCGGCGCCGGGAAGACCCACTGCCAGCCCTGCTTCCCTCAGGTACCAGCCGTCTGCTGGGTCCCTGATCTCCTCGGCGTTGCGGGTACGCCCGCCATCTCGGCCCTGGTAGCGAACGTTGGGGGCCTAACCGGCGGTGCCGCGCAGCGGTGCCGTCCGGTTGAGGCCCGGTGTTAGGTGCCATACCGAACGCTGAGCGTTCACCGCAACTGCACCTCACGAGAGGAACGCCATTCGCGCAAGACGTGGGTGATCTCCGCATGAAGCAATTGCCCAACGCCCGCAATCACCCGTGCCTCATATAGGCGCCAACATGCTAGCGTTGCGACTGATACAACGAGTCCCAGCAGCGCCAGCTCCCGGGTCGAAAGCACCAAGCTGAGTGGAAACACCACAAGTAGTGGCGGCTCAATCGGCAGGCCTAGGATCCAGAATCGCGACGCAGCCTTGGCGGCAGCCAGCCGCACAGCATTCCGGAGCTGCTGCCGCTGGGCTGGAGTGTTGCCAGTGTCCGCCAGGCATTCCGCGTAGGTCCAGGAGATCTGGCGCAGGCTGATGACCCAGTATGCCAGCACGCCGAATGCTCGCCTGGAGAAGGGTAGTCGCGCTCCAACCCACGCCCTCGCACCGAGGCGGCCGCTCTTCGCGGCGGCGTAGAAGCTCTCCGCGAATTCTGGTGTCAACGAGGTGTACAACAGCCTCGCATCTACTCGGTCGATGAACGGCGGATTTCCCCTTCTAGGCAGCCTGCCAGCAGCGTTCAGAGAATCCGCGATCACAAGTGGCAGGTCATGAGCGACATGTAGGTACACCCACCCTGACAGACTCAATAGCGGCGAGACACGCCAAGGCAGGAAGATGCGAATGTAGTCGGCCAGGAGGTGGTTCGTGGGCCATCCTCGATAGTCGGCCCGAAAGTGCGCGATCAGAAATGCGAGCCAGCGAGCCGTGTCTCCTTTCCCGGTAGCTCGCAGGTTACTCCAGTGGTTGCGGAGCTGACTTGTGACCGTTCCGTAAAGCGCGTGGAATGAGTCGACCTTCCGCGAAAGCCGCGCTCGTTCAGCTGGTGAGAGCATCGCCGGCATGTTCGGGCCTCTTCGAGTTCGGCAGCTAACGGATTTAGCGGTGAGCGGCGGGACCGCGCTATAGTGCGGTAGCCGTCCGCTCTACTGCCCGGGTTGGCCGCTCCCTCACAGGCCCACGGCTCGCAACCTCCTCACCCGTGGTAGCCACAGAACGGCTCTGGGTGAGCATTAAGTCCTACTGTAGAGTGCCAGCCGCAAGATCTGGGGCCGGCGCTACCAGGCCATTGTGGTCAGCGACGAGGAGCCGGCCCAGGTCGCCCGGCTCGGTACCTGCTCTCCCATGGCTGCAACGAAGGACTCGTCGAATGCCTCGCCGACTGGCCCGGCGCCCACTGCGCCACCGCCTTGCTCACCGGCGATCCCGTCGAGGGCACCTGGTTCGACCGCACGCAGGAGTGGAGCGCCCGCCAGCACGGTTGGCCACACGACCGAGTGTTACGATATTTCCAAGCAGCTTCTCCTCTACAGCAACCGCTTCAATTATACCCCGAGCACCGCGCTATGGCTAGGCGTTTCGCGCCTCTTGCGATCTCCGTCCGCTTGACCGCCTGGTGTTGGCTTGTGCCTCACCTTTCGGCTGGCACTCATTTGGGGCACCTATCGGGGCAGTGAGCGGCGGGAACCGCTGATTGCGGTTTTCGTCCGCTCGACCGGTCGTGTTATACCCCTATCTCTTGGGGCATCGATCTTCTAATTCTTTCCTCGTAGCCTCTAGAGAGGCCCGCGATTCAGGATCACCTCTCCCGAAGTTATTAGCCGCAACCCAAAATCGGTTGGTGATAACGTAAGCGCATTCTAGCGCGCTATCCAGGTGAGTCTTTACGAATCCTGAATCATAACGCCAGTCGTCTCCTCTGGTTAATGCGTCGAAACCAGCAGTAACATACTTATCTAGCATGGAGAAATGGGGAGTCAAACCATACTGAACGTATGTCTCCAGTTCAGAATATTCAAGATTTCCGAAGGCATCTCTCATGGCCAGTTGATTACGCGGGATCTCTTTATTCCAGCGAACATAGACTTCGTCGTATGCTGCCTTCCTTGCCAGTAATTCCTCGCGCGCAGATCTCCGGCTGAGAGCTGATGCGAGCAACTCAGTGCGGACACGACGTTCGTATACAAGCTGAGAGAATTCACTCACAGCTTTTATGCCTGCCTCTCTTCTAGCCTGGATAGCTGCCAGAGAACGGTCCTTGTCTAACTGAGCTTCTTTGTAGTGGTCCGTAAGTATCCCGCCCACATACCACGTAAGCAGGAATCCGAATAGCAAAGTTACCAGAGGGTGTTTAGAGTAACGCTCGATCTTGGACTCAGGCTTTTCCTCAATGACTTTTCGAATCCGCAGTCGCAAGCACTCATCACTAATTAAGTGGTCCAATGACTCAGAGACATCCGTCCGCGGATTTTGTGTTTCGCTCTTCCCAGCCTGTCCATGTTGAGCCTCATTACTCATACTCGGCTATGCCCTCCAGGGTATAACGGTGCCTGAGTTCAGGGGCCTCACTCGGGCGAACGCCCGGGTGAGGTCCACTAGGCGGCCGTCCATCTACTTCCGCTTCTCAAGAAACTCGGTCATGTGATCTAGGGCATCGATGCCGCCCTCTTCCTCTGTGCCGAGGTCGGCGGGCGAGATGGCGCTAGTGGGCCAGACGCCCGCCACCAAGAACCTCTCAAGTTGGACCGCCGCAAGATCCTTCGCAAGTGGGCTGTCGTCGACCGGGGGAATTCGGCCTGCCGCCCAGCAGGCGGCCGCACTCGCAATTAGGTCCGCGACCTGAAGCCTTGCATCATCCTGGGAGCGGCCGAAGTGGATTCCTTTGGCGCGCAGGGGGAAAATGAACGTCCGGCGGTCGTAGCCAATCCGCTGCCCCTGGTCGTCGGGGGCCATGAAGCTCTCAAGTACCTCCTTGTCTTGGAATATTGGCTTTGAGTCGTCGTGCACGAGCGTAAAAGGGCCCTCGAAGCGCTCACCCCAGAGCGCGCACTGCTGAAAGAACCCCGGAATCGCTGGATCCAGAGAGAGCTTGTTATTGTGCAGAAGAATCTCCCCAATCATCCTCTGGCTTGCCACGATCGGGGCGAAAGGCTCAGCGACGCTCTTGTTTGAGTGTTGCTGGAATAGGTCGTGGGCAATCCCGTAGAAGGTCGTTACCGCCTCTTGGGTACGCCGGCAAAACATTTGAAGTAATGCAGCGAGTAGCCTGTCGACATTTTCGGTTCCGAAGAAGACTGGAAGGCAGATGTGGAGAAGGTTGGAGTAGGAGATGTTGAACCCACGCTTCAACAAGTCAAGTCCGTCTCTGTGAGCGAGCGGCTCGATCAGTAGGTCGACCATCTTTGAGATAGCGACAAAGCGCTTATGGAATAAGGACACGGCAGCGTTCTCAGAGGTCAGCGCGGGTGAGCCCAGAACGCTCCGGAGACGGCGACGGCCCGACTCAGACCTCCGGAGGCCGGAGAACTTGAGCTCTTTGGTTTGAGGGGTTCTGATGGTCGCCAGGAGCTCTTCGGCCTGGGTCCGCGTGAGGGAGATCGAAGCGAGAGCAAAGACTGGTTGCTGTGGATTGAGGAGGTCGGCTCCAGTGTTGCCGGCCTCGTCAAACGCGATTTCCGGTGGGTTAACCGTGCTCATTGTCCTTCCCGTTGTTTATAGCTTCGGAAACACCGCTGTGCCGACGACCGCATGAGCGGCAGCCGGAAGGGGGCGAAGCCCGCTGGAAGCCGTCTGCTCGATGGAAGGGTTAGACGTCAATTCGTGGTGCACGCGCAAAGGCCTTAGCACACGAGCGAAGTGCGCTCGCATGCTCTTCGGCCCGCTCCAGGAGTGCAAGGACTTCTTCCAGGTGCTCAATGTGTTTACGCCACCCTTCCTCTCCGGCAAGACACGCATAGTCGATCTTGATTGGCTTGCCCCAAGATTCATATGCTTCAAGCCGCTTGATTCGAGCTTCTGTTTCAACGATTCCCCGCGTAGTAGGTGAGTGCCTGGACTTGCCTAGCATCCAGGTCTTCCAGTCCTTGTTTCCCCGTGACTGGTTGCACTTCCCACACGCCGGCACTAGGTTGGCGATCTCCGTAATGTATCCCGTCGGACGTCGATCCTTCACGATCGCGCGGAAATGATCCCATTCCGACTTCGGTCGGCCGCAGTATGCGCAAACGCACGACCCACGGCTCATGCCCAGGATACCGAGTGCCTCGTCGACCTCTTCATCGGTGGGCTCGACGTAGGGCGTAAGCGAAGCAAAGAAAAGGCCCGTAATTGTCGATCGACGACCGGTCAGCTTCGGCGCATCGCCAGGTGGGTTGAAGTCGGGATGTGTCATTCGTAGCGCCTAACGTTCAAAGCAGCAAACAGGTCAGGTCTACTGGGAGGGTTACCTACATTGGACCTCAGTAGAAGATACTGGTAAACGGCCTCAATCACGTCGTAGATCTCGTACCACTCACAGTTGTCGATGTTGTCGCGCACCTCGCCGTTCACGTTCGGTGCGCTCCAATTGTCCTCATTCTGTCGAATCCGAAGTGTATGGCACACCACGTCGCGTATAGAATGAGGGTTCATTCCAGCCTCGTACGCGATATCTACAGCCACACCACGAAGATCGTGAGGAGCATCGTGTGTAACCTTGATCTCGGGTTCGCGAGGCTCAAAGCCATGCCTCGTGGAAAATTTTCCCCGCATCCTTCAGCTCCGTTTCTGCCGGCGGCTAATGCTGCAGCACCTAAGCGGAGGCGTCAGCCGTCCGCTTGAGGTGTGTGTTAGCCGCTCTCCCTGAGCAACTCGGCCTCGCGATTTGCCATTTTAGGTCGTAGACCCAACCCTCATCACCGCCGTCGAAGTACTCAAAGTACGCTGTCCAAATTTCGTCGATGCCGCTCGGGATTGTGCAGCCTGCCAACAGATCTCTGGAGAGCAGGCTTACAATATTGCCCGTAAGCTCGAAAAGCAAAATGCGCATCGCCCCACTATAGCGAACGAACTTCTTGGCTGCCGCCTCGCAGAGCCTTTGAAGCTCCTGAGGCACGGTGATATGGTGTGAGCTGTATGCTTTGGGATCTAAGAGATTCCAGGAAAATCTTATACCTTCCTCGTAGTCAGAGAGTAAGGGATCCTCCTTGCGAAGCCGCCAGCCTCGGCCAAGCGAATCGCCTGAAATCGCACCTCCCGCAAGCAGGAATTCTTTATGCACCTTGCAGGCAGCTCCAATTTGGCTTGCAAGTGCCTCTAACTCAGCTCGCGACGCTTTGAGGAGGTATGGAAGCTCCAAGACAAACTTGCCACTTGCGATTTCAGAGTCTAGCAGCGAGAAAATTTTATCCATTAGTAGGTGATCGTTTCGGTGACGTTCCGCAAAGGAGGGAGGCCATACCAGAGATTTATGCTCAACCGCAAGTAATCTTCCGGTATGAAGGTCCCGATAAAGCGTGTCTGGCTCAGGCTGATTTCTCTCGATCTTGTCGGGACAACAAAGATGTGCGTAATGGCTACCATGCTCCCCGTTAAGGTAGTCGACAAAAGGATTGATTATCTGATGCTCGCAGGCATATGCGCCCGGGAGGCAATTGCTGGGTTCATGAGTTCCCATCTTCCCTCTCTCTGTCAAGGGGTCGCATTACGTAAGAGTACCGATAGCCATAGGGCAGCCCAACGTTTAAGCGTCTATCCGGGGTCCTCCCACGCCAGAATCCCGTAGTCCGCCACCGGGCGCGGGAGGATCTCGGATAGACGCGGGTTGAACAAAACCGCGGGGGAGGCCGCGAGGGCTGCCCTATGGGGAATCAATCCGCAGGAGAGGGTCGGACCACGACCTCTGACCCGTCCACAGGCACCTCGCGAGGCGAGCATCGCATCTCCAGAGCGCCTCCCTTGTGAGCTTGCGGCCGGCATCGAGGTCCTCCACCAGCGATTTCGTTTCCACCATTGTACCGCAGGTACACGAAGGGACGCACTTCCCCCCTACTCTCGCGGAGAGTCGCTGGGACAAGGACCGCCAGAGTCGCAGGCTCATGGCGGCGATCTCGATAGCGGGTTCGGAGCCACGGGAGCCAGATCCTCGACTCGGCGCAGGTGGCCTTGCCCCGCACTGCGGACATCGGGCTGGGTCCCTGCCGGTCAGCCGGGTCAATCGCTCTTGCCAGCCCTCGCCCAGCGGGGCTGCCACCGGAGGCTCGGCTGGCGCTTGGCCCGATGGACCCGCTCTTCAACCACGGCGCTCCAAGCCATGAGCAGGTCGATCCAGATCCGAGATACGGCTCTCCAAGCGTGAGCGAGGCGTCTCAAAGCCAGAGAGACGGGTCTCCAGACCCGAGATACGGGACTTCGACTCGGAGATACGGGGGCGCAAGGTCCGAGATACGGATCTCCAAGCCAGAGATACGGGGCACGGAGTCCGGGACACGGGTCTCCAGGTCAGGGACACGGGGGCGCAGGCTCAGAGTACGGGGGCGCAGAGTCTGAGATATGGGGTCGGCAAGCCGAGCCCCTTGGTGCCAAGCCGGAGAGGCGTAACCGGAGTACCGCTCTCCGCCTCGGCAAGCCTGGGCGGTGAGGAGGCCTGCCGCCGCCTGGATCGCGGGTCTGGAGCCACCCCTTCCCGGCCCTCCTTACCCGCTAAAAAGTACAGAGTGGCACATCGAGAATACAAATCGGCATATTTTTCTTACCCCAAACCTATTGACACCTGGTCCCAGCCGGCACTACCGTACACGAAGTTTCAACGGTTTGTCCCGCCGATGGGCGATCCTGCCCGGGGCGGAAGCGCAACAACGCGCAGGAAGGAAGAAGAAAGTATGTCTACCTCGAACCAGGCCCCCGTGTCGTACCGAGAGAACTCGCTCCGCCCCCGGAGCCTCACCCGCTTGAAGCCGGAGCGCGTCCAGTTGGGGCTGCGCAAGCTCCCCAACTGGCGGCGGTCGCGGGATGGCAAGTCCCTCGTCCGGACCTTCAAGTTCGCCGCCGAGCGGGCGCCGCTCGCCTTCGCCGAGTGGATTCTGGCGATCGCGGCGAAGGAGGGCCACCAGCCGACCCTCACCCTCGGCAACGGCACCGTGGAGTGCAAGCTCTCCACTCCGATGGCCGGCGGCATCACCCCCCGGGACTTCGAGATGGCCCGGCGAATCAGCTCTCTGGGTTGACTATGAGGAAGGAGGAGAAAGTCAAGCGGGCGGAAAACCCCTGGTCCGGATTTCCCGCCCTTAAAACCACCGCGCGCGGGGTCGTGAGCGCCTTGAAGCCGATCGCGCTCCCGCGCACTTACCACCGAGAAGTATAGAGGAGAACCGTCATGGCCGTAAGAGGAAGATCATCCGCCGACCGGACCACCCGCTGGGACGTGCTGGTCACCAACGCGAAGCAGCAGCTGCCGGACATGCCGTACATCGCGGACGACTTGAAGACTCTCGAAGGGATGTTGTCCGAGGTTCGCGGCCTGGAGACCCAGCAGGAGGACCTGCGCAGCCAGGCGCGTAAATCCAACAGCGAGCTCAAGGAGAAGCTGCGCGAGGGCGACAAGGTTCGGGCCCGCCTGGGCTCGAGCTTCAAGGGGAAGCTCGGTTTCACCGACGACACCCTGCGCAAGTACGGCTTCAAGCCGCTGCCCGAGGTCCGTAAGCGCAAGAGCAGCGCCAAGAAGCCCGCAACCGGAACCACCGGGCAGACGAGCCCGGCCCCCCAGGGGACCCCCACGCCGCAGGAGCCGACGCCCCATCCGGGGACGACGGCTCCGGCGCCGAGCAGCAAGTAGCCGCAGCAAGTAGCCGAGATTCTGTCGTCCATGTCGTAAGGACCGGGGGGCCGCAAGGCCCCCCGTATGGAGACGGCAAAATTGCCGCCAAATTCGGTACTGGGTCATTTTGAACCTGCGGGCGGTCTCCTTCGGGCGCTCCGCGCAGCCAGTCGCCCGTCCTCGGATTCAAAATGACCCAGTACCCCAAATTCTGTCCAGGGGGGGAGTCGAGAGACCATGACCAGGCCGCACGGAAGAACCGAGTTTGCCCACCGCCTCATACGGTTCCGCGAGGCGCGTCAACTCAGCCAGAAGCAGTTGGCCGCCCGGATCGGCTGCCAACCCAACCTGATCAGCAAGTACGAGAGCGGCCAGCGGATGCCGCGGACGCCGGAGATGTGGATCCGCCTGAGCACGGCGCTCACCGTGAGCCCCGCCGAGCTGCTCGGGCAGCCGCCGTCGAACGGACCGCTCGAGGACCCGCGGCTCGCGGTGCGTTTGCGGGAGCTCTCCGGCCGGCTCGCGTCGGACCCGGTCCCCGCTCTCCTCGCCCTCCTCAATGCGGCGCTGGCCTTGACCGATGGGGAGCAGGAGCGGTAGGGGCCTCCGTAAGGCGAAGCTGGATGGATCCAGCGCTTTTGTAGGGGCAACCCCCCGTGGTTGCCCTGTCAGGGCAGGCACGGGGGCCTGCCCCTACGAGGCCTTCTGGAACAGCCGGAAGAAGTTCTCCCCCGTCCGCACCGCCACCTGCTCCTCGGTCTCGCCGGTCTCCTGGGCGAGCCGGCGCGCCACCTCGACGACGTAAGCGGGACGGTTGGGCTTGCCGCGGTAGGGGACCGGCGCGAGATAGGGGGTGTCGGTCTCGACCAGGGCGCGGTCGGGAGGGAGGATGGGGATCACCTCGCGCACGTTGTCCGCCTTGGGGAAGGTGATCATCCCCGTAAAACCCAGATAAAAACCGCGCGGGAGGAGCTCCCGGGCCATGTCGAGACCGCCGGCGAAAGAGTGGAAGTCGCCGGAGAGGCCGGCGAATTCCGGCTCCTTCACCAAGGCCACCATCTCGTCGTTGCTCTCCCGGTTGTGGACGACGACGGGGAGCTTGAGCTCGATCGCCAGGGACCACTGCTCGCGCACACAGCGGAACTGAGCGTCGCGCGGCGAGAGGTCATAGTGGAAGTCGAGCCCGCACTCCCCCACCGCCACCGCCTTGGGATCGGCGAGGAAGGCGGCCAGGCGCGCCCGATCTCCCTCCTGCCAGGTCGAGGCCTCATGCGGATGGACCCCGAGGGCGCACCAGACGTCCGGGTGGCGGTGGCAGAGGGCGAGGATCTCCTCCGCCTCGGAGAGCCGGATGGCGGGGACGAGGAAGCCCGCCACCCCCCGCTCCCGGGCTGTGTCGAGGGCCCGCTCGCGCTCGTCCGCGGGGAGCGACTGGAGGTGGCAGTGGGAGTCGATCGGCCCCCGGATCGTTTCCCGAATGGGGCGGGCGCCGTTCACTTGACGCGGGTGCCGGGCGGGACCGGCTGGGCCGGATGGAGGAGGATCGGCTGGCCGTCCTGGGAGGCGGCCAGGACCATGCCCTGCGACTCGATCCCCATGAGCTTCGCCGGCTGGAGGTTGGCGACGACCACCACCTGCTTGCCGATCACCTCTTCCGGGGTGTACCGGGCGGCGATCCCGGCGACAACGGTGCGGGTCTCGTCGCCGAGATCGAGCGAGAGCTTCAGGAGCTTGGAGGACTTGGGGACCGGCTCGGCGGCGAGAACGGTCGCGACTTTGAGCTCGGTCTCGAAAAACTTGTCGATGGGGATCGGGGGCTTCGCTTCCTTGATCTCTGACGCCACGATTTTCTCCTTCTCGTCCTTCCCACCCGTGGCCTTGGGTGGCTTCGCCGGGGTCTTTACCTTGGCCGTTTTTTCCAGCTTCTCCGGCGTCGGCTCGGCATCCGCCAGGTAGGCCTCTTTGTCGATGCGCGGGAAGATCGGGCGCGCCTCGGGGAGCTCGCGGTCGTTGGGGGTGCCGCCCCAGGCGAGGGCGTTGAGGCTCGTCGGCAGCTCGGGGCTGCCGACCGCCGCCAGCACCTCGGCCGCGGCGCGCGGCATGATCGGCAGGAGGCCGGTGGCGACGATCCGCACGGCCTCCAGTCCGTTCCACAGGATGCGCGAGAGCTTCTGCGTCGCTCCCTCGCTCTTGATCAGGTTCCAGGGCTCGCGGGTCACCAGGTACTGGTTGGCCTCGGCGAGGAGGCGCCAGAGAGCTTCCAAGGCGCGGCTGAAGGACATCTCCTCCATCGCCACCAGGTACTCGGGGACGACCCGGCCCGCCACGTCGATCAGCGGGTTGTCGATGCAGTGCTCGGGCGGGGTCTTGCCGCCGAAGGCCCGGCGCGACAGGGTCACCACCCGGCTCACGGTATTGCCGAGGTCGTTCGCCAGATCGCTGTTGTAACGGTCGATGAAAGCCTCGTCCGAGAAGGAGGCATCCTGGCCGAAGACCATCTCGCGAAGGAGGAAATAGCGCAGGGCATCGCTGCCGAAGCTCTGGATCAGCTCGTCGGGACGGACGATGTTGCCCACCGACTTCGACACCTTGCGGCCGTCCCGGAGCCACCAGCCGTGCGCCCAGACCGTCGTCGGGAGCGGCAGGCCCGCCGAGAGCAGAAAGGCCGGCCAGTAGACCGCGTGGAAGCGCAGGATGTCCTTGCCCACGAGGTGGATGCGGGTGGCCCCGTGCTCCCAGTAGTGCTCGTAGGGGGCGGCCGCCTCCCCCTCCCGACCGAAACCGAGGGCGCTGATGTAGTTGGTCAGGGCGTCCAGCCAGACGTAGACGGTCTGGCCGGGCCGGCCGGGGAACGGGATTCCCCATTCGAGGTTCGCCCGCGAGACCGAGAGATCGCGGAGGCCCGATTCGACGAAGGAGCGCACCTCGTTCAAACGGCTCGCCGGGCGGACCGAGTCGGCGGAACGGTACCAGTCGAGGAGCGGCTGCTGGTAGCGCGAGAGGCGGAAGAAGACGTTGTCCTCGGACTTCCACTCGGCCGGTGTGTCGTGCACCGGGCAGAGCTTGCCGGGCAGGAGCTCCTTTTCGGTGTAGAAGGTCTCGCAGGCCGTGCAGTACCACCCCTCGTGGGTCGCGGTGTAGAGGTCGCCGTTGGCCTCCAGCCGGCGGATGATCGCCTCGACCCCCAGCCGGTGGCGCTCCTCGGTCGTGCGCACGAAGTCGTCGTAGGAGAACCCCATCTGGTCGCGGAGCTCGCGGTAGCGCGCCACCACCCGGTCGGCGAGGGCTAAAGGGGCGATCCCCTCCTCTTTGGCGGCGCGCTCGATCTTCTGGCCGTGCTCGTCGGTGCCGGTGAGGAAATGGACGTCCCGGCCGGCCATCCGGTGGAAGCGGGCGAGAGTGTCGCCCACGGTGGTCGTGTAGATGTGCCCGATGTGGGGCAGATCGTTGACGTAGTAGATGGGGGTCGTGACGTAGAAGGTGCGCATGGGTCGGGGATTCTATCCCGCTTCTATCCTTCTATCCCTTCAATTGACCGGCGGTACGAGCTCGGCCGGGGAGTAGACGTACTTGCTGCCGCAGAAGGCGCAGTCGGCCTCGATCGTGCCGCCCTCGCCGCGCAGATGGTCGCGGTCCTCGTCCGAGAGGAGCACGAGGTGATGGAGCAGGCGCTCCCGGTTGCAGCGGCAACGGTAGCGGAGAGCCTGGGTCTCGCGCACCTCGCGGTTCAGGCCGGCCAAGAGGGTCTCGACGACGTGCCCCGACCCGCCGGCCTCGACCAGATGGCTGATCCCGGGGATGCCGGCGATGTTCTTCTCCAACTGGGCGACGGTCTCCTCCGGTGCCCCGGGGAGCACCTCGACGATCATCCCCCCCGCGGCGGCGACGCCGAAGGGCTTGGCGAGCACCCCCAGGAGCACCGCCGAGCGGCTCTGCTCGCTCTGCTCCAGATAGTGGGCCACGTCGTCGCCGATCTCGCCGCTCACCAGGGCGACCTGGCTGTGATAGCTGGCGCCCCCCTCGTGCTCGCGGAGCACCCGGAGAGTCCCCTTGCCCACCGCCCGGCCCACCGCCAGTTTGCCCTCCGGGGTGTTCGGGACGTCGACATGGGGATTGCTCACCATGCCGCGCAGGTTCCCTTCCTGGTCGGCCTCGGCGAGGACCCTCCCCAAGGGGCCGTCGCCGCGGATCTCCAGCAGCAGGCGGCTCGGCGTCTTGGTCGCCAGCCGCAGGAGGAGCGCCGCGCCGGCCAGGCAGCGACCGAGGGCGGCGGCGGCAACCGGCGAAAGGTCGAGGCGATCGCGGACCTCCTCGACGATGTCGGTGACGTCGGCGACCGCCCAGCGGAGCGCGCCGTCACCGGCGAGCCCGAGCTGCAGGAGCCCAGGCGAATGCTTCTCTGTCTCGATAGGTAAACTCATCGCTCGTGACCTCACCGTTGAGGTCCCTACAACAGTCTCAAGCTGGATCTTTATTGCGCCGATGCCGCCGACGCCGGCGATGCCGCCGATACCGCCGACGCCTGAGCGGCGATGACGGCGGCCCGATGGACCTCGCGCCAGGGCACCCCATGGGCGAGGGCGAGCCGGCGGCAGTCCTCGAACTCTGGGGCGGCGGCGAGCGGCTGCCCGTCGAGCCGGCCGCGCTTGACCCGCACGGCGCCGAAGCGGGTCGCCACCTCGGTCGTCTCGCGCTCGGCCTCGAACCTCCCGGCGGCATGGAAGCGGCAGCCGAGCGAGCCCGACTCGGCGAGGAGCACCGTCGCCAGCTCGGCGAGCTGCGGCCGCCGGCAGAGGACGGTGACGAGCGACCCGGGGCGGTTCTTCTTCATCTGCACGGCGGTGAAGTAGACGTCCAGGGCGCCGGCCCCGAGCAGGCGCTCCATGAGGAAGCCGAAGCCCTCCCCCGGCAGGTTGTCGACCTCGCATTCGAGGACCATCACCTCCGCCGGGAGACCCGTACCGGCGTGGGCCGGCCGGCCGCGGAGGAGACGGACGGCGTTCGGCCGGCCCTGGACCTCGCGTCGGCCGAGCCCGTAGCCCGAGCCTTCCAGAGCGAGGCCGGGGAGCTCTCCGAACTCGTCGACCAGCTCGGCCAGGAGCACGGCTCCGGTGGGGGTGGTGAGCTCTCCCCCGCCCCCGCCGAAGACCGGGATGCCGGCGAGCAGCTCGGCGGTGGCGGGGGCCGGCACCGGCAGCTCGCCATGGGCGGTCTTCACCCGACCGCCGCCGACGTTGACCGGCCCGCAGGTCAGGCGCTCGGGAGCGAGATGCTCGATCGCCGCCGCCGCCCCCACCAGGTCGACGATCGAGTCGACCGCCCCCACCTCGTGGAAGTGGACCCGGTCGAGGTCGATGCCGTGCATCTTCGCCTCGGCCCGCCCCAGGCGCTCGAAAAGAGCGAGGGCCCGGTCGCGCACCGCGGGCGCGAGCGAGCTCTCCCCGATCAGCCGCCGGATGCCGGCGAGGTCGCGGCCGTGCCGGTGGTCGTGGTGGTGATCGTGCGAATGCGGTTGATCGTGGTGATCGTGATGCGGGGGATGCGGAGGCTCGTGGTCATGAGCGTGGCCGTGCCCATGCTCGTGGCCGTGCTCGTGGCTATGCTCGTCGCTTTGCTCGTGATGTTGGGAGGCCTCGGCCACCTCCTCCGGGTCCGGCCCCTCGATCGGCCGGCCCCCTTCGAGCACCCGGAAACGGGTACCGGCGATCCCGCCCCGCTTCGCCTTCCTGGCCTCGACGGTGATCCCAGGGAGACCGAGCCGCGCCACGGCATCTTCGAGAACGGCGAGCGGCATTCCGAGGTCGAGACAGGCGCCGAGGAACATGTCCCCGGCGATCCCGCTCCAGCAGTCCAGGTGATAGTGCGCCATGGCCGGGTTAGGCTACCACGCGGTCTTCCCGAGGAGAGAGACGAAGCGGCCGGAGACCCCGAGGACCAGGTGGTCGACGAGGGTCACCCCGATCAGCTCGCCGGCCTGCTGCATCCGCTGGGTGAAGAAGAGGTCCTCTCCGGAAGGCGAGGGGTCGCCGCTCGGGTGGGTGTGGAAGAGGACGACCGCGGCGGCACCGCGGAGCAGGCATTCCTTCAAGACCTCCCGCGGCTCGACGACGCTGCGGTCCAAGGTGCCGCGGTAGATCTCGCTGTCCCCCAAGAGACGCCGCCGGGCGTCGAGGTAGAGCGCTCCCATGACCTCCTGGTCGCGCACCCGGTAGCGCAGAGCGAGGTAGCGCGCCACGTCCCGCGGCCGGGTGATCGGCTCGCGCTCGCCGATCTCCTCGCGCGCCAGCCGGCGGCCGATCTCGATCGCTGCCAGGAGGGCCGCCGCCTTGGCCGGCCCGAGCCCGGAACGCCGGAGAGCCGGAGCGGAGAGGCCGAGGAGCCCGCCCAAGCCCGCGGTTTCGAGGAGCAGCTGCCGCGCCATCTGGAGGGCCGAGCAGCCGACCTTGCCGGTCCGCAGGAGGACGGCGATCAGCTCGACGTCGGAAAGGGCGCCGCTCCCCTGGTCGAGCAGGCGCTCGCGGGGGCGTTCCGTCTCTGGAAGCTCGCGGATCAGAAGCTCGGATGCCGGCATGCCAGGATCGCCTCCGTGAGGGCGGGGAGCGCCTCTCCGGCGGGAGCGCGGAGAGTGAGGTGCGCGAAGCGCGAGAAGGGTGTGGGCTCGGGGTTGATCTCGATCAGACAGGCGCCGTTCTCGTACGCCACGTCGATCAGCCCGGCCGCGGGATAGACGCTCCCCGAGGTGCCGATCGAGAGGAAGACCTCGGCGAGCGAGGCCTCCTCGGCGGCGCGCTCCATGGCGCCCGGGGGCAGGGTCTCCCCGAACCAGACGACGGCGGGGCGGAGGAGGCCGCCGCAGGCGCAGGCCGGCGGCCCCCCGGGAGACGCCGGCGACCTTGACACGGCTTCCCCCATAGGCTCGCGGTGGCCGCAGAAGTCGCACTTGGCGAAGGCGAGAGTGCCGTGCAGCTCGATCAGGTTGCGGCTCCCGGCGCGCTGGTGAAGCCCGTCGACGTTCTGGGTCACCAGGGTGAAGTATGGAAACTCCTCCTCCAACACCTGGAGAGCGAGGTGAGCGGGGTTGGGGGAAACGCCGGCGGCCCGGCGGAAGCGCTCCGCATACCAGCGCCAGACGACCGCAGGCTGGCGGCGGAAGGCGTCGACGGTCGCCATGTCCTCGGGGCGCACCTTCTGCCAGACGCCGTCCAGGTCGCGGAAGGTGTCTAAGCCGCTCTCCTTCGAGATGCCGGCGCCGGTGAACGCCACGGCCCGGCGAGCCTGGGCGAGCCGGCGGCGGACGTCTTCAGGAAGGTCGACGGGGAGATCGAGGGTCTCCCCCCGGGGGGTGAGCGAAGTCGTTTCGTCTGCCATGGACCTATTCTGTCATCCGTGCTACAAAGCCGCGCCATGCCCATCCTGCCCACCAACTTCGGCCTCCTCGAAGCGGAGGACAGCCGGTACGAGACCAGCCGGGTGGCGGTCCTCCCCGTCCCCTTCGAACGCACGACCTCCTACGGCAAGGGGACCTCGGGGGGCCCGGCCGCCATCGTCCGCGCCTCCCAGGCGATGGAACTCTACGACGAGGAGCTGGGCGCCGAGCCTTTCCGCCAGGGGATCGCGACCCTCCCCCCGTTCCTCCCCGAGTCCTTCGACATGGCAGAGGCGATGGCCGAGCTCCAGGCCGAGGCGCGGCGCCACCTCGCGGCCGGCAAGTTCCTGGTCACCCTCGGCGGCGAGCATAGTCTCACCCAGGCACCCGTCGCCGCCACCCGCGACGTGCACGGCGAGATCGGCGTCGTCCAGTTCGACGCCCATTCCGACCTCCGGGAAGAGTTCGAGGGCACCCCGTACAGCCATGCGAGCGTCATGAAGCGGATCGTCGACTCCGGGCTCCCCACCCTCTCGGTCGGCATCCGCTCGCTCTCCGCCCCGGAGTCCGTCGTCGTTCGGGAGAAAGGGCTGCCGGTGATCTGGGGGCACCAGCTCGACCGCGCCGCCGAGCTTTTCCCCCCGCTCCTCGCAAAGCTCCCGCGGAAAATCTATCTCACCTTCGACATCGACTACTTCGATCCCTCGCTCGTCCCCGCGACCGGCACCCCCGAGCCCGGCGGCGGTCTCTGGTACCCAACTTTGGGCCTCCTGCGCACCCTCTTCCGGGAGAAAGAGGTGGTCGCCATGGACCTGGTCGAGCTGGCACCGCTCGGCCACCAGCCGGCGAGCGACTTCCTCGCCGCCAAGCTGATCTACAAGTGCCTGGGCTATCTGGCGGAGGCCGAGGGGAAGAAGGAGTAGAATAGTCCTCTCTTTTCTTGTGAAGGCTTGCTGTTTCGGGAGGAGGTACCCATGCCGTACCAGTGCAAGGTCCGTGAGATCCAGGCGCAGCCGGTCTTGAGCATCCGTGGCCGGGCGAGCGCGAAGGCGCTGTCGGCGACCATAGGCGAGTATCTGCGCGACGTGGGGCGCTACGTGAACGGCGCCGGCGGGAAGGTCGCCGGCCCGGTTTTCACCCGCTATCACAAGCGGGCGGACGACGAGGTCGAGCTCGAAGCCGGCGTCCCGGTGGACAAAGCTCTCCCCGGGGACCAGCGGGTCCAGGCGGGCGAGCTCCCCGGCGGCCTCGCGGTGGCGACGATCCACCTCGGCCCCTACGACCAGCTGCCGGCGGCGAGCGAGGCGCTCGCCTCCTGGGTCACCCAGAACGGCCGCGAGCCCGCCGGCCCCCCCTGGGAGTTCTACCTGAACGACCCGACGGTGACCGAGCCCGCGGAGTGGAAGACCGAGGTCCTCCAGCCGCTCATGCCCCAGTACTTCTAGTGCTTCGTCAGCCTTGGAATGATAGGTAGAGGCTTCGCGTCGCTTGGTCCCGCAGAGCTTCCGCAAGCAAACGCTCTCGTCAAGAGCCGGCTTGAGAAGAGTCCTCGCCGCAGCGTTCCTCCCCCCTGGGGAGGGACCCACGCGCCCCAAGAAGAGAGAGGACATCGTCAAATCTACTGTGACTGACCACTAGCTAGGGTCGGCCTGGGTCCGGCCCTACTTGCGCAACCGCACCCGGATGCCCTCGCGGGCCTGCTCCTTGGACATCTTCTCCATGGCGGCCAGGTCGTACTCCCAGTAGAGGGTATGCCCGTCGCGGCGGGTGGCGTTCGACTCGACGACCTCCATCGGGGTGTCGAGCGTAAAGGCGACGCGCATCCCCTTGAAGGCCTCCGCCATCTGCTGCTTCATCTCGGGGGGCACCTCGGGGCCGCCCCCCGGCTGGGCCGCGGGGTCTTTGAGCGGGTCGACCGCGGCGCTGGTCAGGAGGACGGTCTTCCCCTCGTCGACGACCTTGAGACCGTTGAAGGGCGAGTCGTAGGGATTTTTGGGGCCACCGGGGCCGCCAGGGCCGCCCTTCGACTCCGCCGGTGGGCTGAAGCGGATCTGGCCGAGCTTCGCCACGTTGTCGAAGCGGAACTTGACGTGGACGCGCATCTTCAGCCCCTCGTCCTCGGCCCCGCCGTCGAGGAGCTGGACCCCGGGGGGCAGGCTCTTTTCGAACTCGGCCCGCTTGGCCTTGAACTCGTCGGCCGGGCTCTTGTCCTTCTTCGAAGCGAGGAAATCTTGCTTCGCCTTCGCGATCTCGGCAGCGGTGGGCTCGCCCTTGACGCCCGCCATCTCGCGCTGCATGCGGAGCATCATGAGCGCCATGGGCTCGAAGTTCACCGCCATCTGAAAGCCCGCCGTCCCCGAGAGGTCCCTCTGGAGGCTCATCGACTGCTCGACATCGAAGCACCCGCCAAGCAGGGGGGCGGCAGCGGCCAGACCGAGAAGAGCGCATCGGCGGATCGTCTTCATGCAGGGCTCCTTTGTGCCGGCCAGGCCGGCGGAAGGGGGAGGTGCAACGGATCGCCTCAAGTTTAGCGCATGCGCCTGGAGGAGAAGGCGGAAGGAAACCCCGGCAAGCTCCTTGCTACAAACCGCGGCCGGGAGGAAACGACATGTCAGGCCAGGGCTCCACCGGAAACGTCATCGCAGCGATCGCCAGCTTCGTCATCCCCGGCCTCGGCCAGCTCTCCCAGGGCCGAGTTTTTAAAGCCCTGCTCCACTTCCTGCTCGGAGCGGTGCTCTGGTTCTTCTTCCTCGGCTGGCTCGCCCACATCTGGTCGGCGATCGACGCCGCCCGCTACAAGGGCTGATCCCTCACTTCGCCTCCTCGCCCCCGAGGATCGCCTTCACCCGCCCCACCTGACCGTCGGCGAGGCGGACCTTGATCCCGTGCGGGTGGCTGGGCGAGGGGGTGAGGATATCGCGCACCACGCCCCGGGTGCGCTTGCCGGTCCGCTGATCCTGTTTCAAGACGATCTCGACCGCGAGCCCGGGGCGGAGGTCCTTGCGGTTGCGGCCGTCCATGGAGTCATCCTAGCCCACGATAGCGTGGAACTCCGACGCAAGCCATAATGTCCTGCGATGAAGCCGAAGGTCTACATCGAAACAACGGTCATCAGCTACTTGACCGCGCGCCCCAGTCGAGACGTGGTCGTCGCAGGACACCAGCAGACGACCCGCGAGTGGTGGCGTACCTGTCGTGATCGCTTTGACCTGGTCGCCTCCCAGCTCGTGCTCGGAGAAGCGGCCGCGGGTGACCCCGAGGCAGCCCGCGAGCGTCTTGAGGCACTGGGGGAGTTGAGCCTTCTGGAGGTCACCTTGGAAGCTTCGGCTCTCGCTCGGCATTTGATCGAGTCCGCGGCCATACCGGCGAAAGCAGCCCAGGACGCGCTGCACCTCGGTCTTGCTGTGACGAATGGCGTTGGCTTTCTGGTAACCTGGAACTGTAGACACCTCGCGAATGCGGTTCTCAGAACCAAAATCGAGGAAACGTGCCGAGCGGCCGGGTATGAGCCAGTGGTGCTCTGTACTCCCGAAGAGCTCATGGAGGGTTGACGTTATGCAGGACGACCCCATCGTCGCCGAAGTACGCAAGGCACGCGAAGCCTACGCGGCCAAGTTCAACTACGATTTGGAAGCGATCTTTCAGGATCTCAAACGGCAGGAGCGAGAAAGCGGGCGGACCTTCGTTTCTTTCCCGCCACGGCGGATCAGACCCATAGCCTCATCGCCGGTTTAACGGCGTACCCTCTGCCTCGGGAAGCCAGCCTCGGTCTCCCCGCACCTCCCACTCGCCCCGCCTCACCCGCTCCCACCGGAAAGCAGGTACGAGCTCCGCCGGCCGGCAGGGCTCCGGACGGTCGAGGAGGCCGAGGGACCAGGCGAGATGGCCGGTCAGCACCTCGGGAGAGATCCCGCCGGCGCGGAGGCTCGCGAGGTCGAGCGCCCCGTCCCGCTTCGAGAGCTTCTCTCCCCCCTTCCCCACCACCAGCGGCACGTGGGCGTAGGCCGGGACCTCCCCGCCGAGAGCCTCGATCAGCTGGATCTGCCGCGCCGTCGAGCCGAGGAGATCGGCGCCGCGCACCACCTCGTCGATCCCCATTGCGAGGTCGTCCACCACCACCGCCAGCTGGTAGGCATAGAGACCGTCCCGGCGCTTGAGGACGAAATCGCCCACCGCCAGGTCCACCCGCTCTTCGACCGGCCCGTGCACGCGGTCGACGAAGCGGACCGGCCGGTCGTCGACCCGGAAGCGGAGGGCGGCGTCCGGGGGCTCGGCGCGCGCCAGCTCCTCGTACCAGCCGGGCGGGAGGTGGCGCGGCCGAAAGTCTGCCGGGTAGGGGAGCTGCCAGTCCAAGCCGTGGGGGGCCGAGGAGACCGATTCGAGCTCCCGGCGCGAGCGGCGGCAGGGGAAGAGCCGGCCGGCGGCGGCGAGCCGGGCCAGGGCCTCCTCGTAGAAGGGGCCGCGCGCCGACTGCGCGTAGGGGGCGTGCGGGCCGCCCACGTCCGGCCCCTCGTCCCAATCGAGGCCGAGCCAGGTGAGATCGGCGCGGATCGCCTCCGCCATCCCCGGCACCACCCGCGGCGGGTCGAGGTCCTCGGTCCGCCAGACGAAGGTTCCGCCCCGGCTCCGCACCGAGAGCCAGGCGGCGAGCGCCGTCCGGGCGTTGCCGATGTGGAGCGGCCCGGTGGGCGACGGGGCCCAGCGGCCGCGGGGCGGCTTGGCAGCGGGGACGGTCACCGGGAGATCCTATGGCAGGGGGAGCCGCCGGAGGCGTTCCGGCAGTTCCGCAGCTCCGCTCAAGGGATCAGCAGCACTTTGCCGATGCTCGCCCGGCTCTCCAGAAAAGCGTGCGCCTTCCCCCCCTCGGCGAGGGGGAAGCGGGCAGCGATCCGCAGCCTGAGCTTGCCGGTGCGGACCCATTCGAAGAGCTCGCCCGCCCGGCGGACCCGCTCCTCCCCGCTATCGAGCACGTTCCAGAGGTCGCCGCCGGTGATCCGCTTCGAGGTGTCCATCAGCATGGCCGGATCGACCGGTGCCGGCTTCCCCCCCGCCATCCCGTAGAAGACGACATGGCCGCCGGTGCGGACCGCGGCGAAGCTCTCCGGGAGCGTCGAGCCCACCGAGTCGAAGGCGACATCCGCCCCGCGGCCACCGGTCGCCTCCCGGAGGCCGGCGAGCCAGTCCTCCTTATAGAGGAAGACCCCGTCCGCCCCGGCCGTCAAAGCCGCGGCGCGTTTCTCCGCGGAGGAGGTGAGGCCGTAGACCCGGGCGCCCAGGAGCTTCGCGATCTGTACCAGGAGGAGCCCCACCCCGCCCGCCGCGGCATGGACAAGGGCGGTCTCCCCGCTTCGGAGAGGGTGACTGTCGCGGGTCAGATACTGGGCGGTCATCCCCTGGAGGAGGAGGCCCGCCGCGGTCTCGAAGTCGATGTCGTCCGGAAGCGGGATCAGCCGGTCCAGGGGGACCCGGACCTTCTCGGCGTTGGCGAAGGGGCTGTCGGCGAACCCCACCCGGGCGCCGGGTGCGAATGCTCCGGGCACTTCCGGCGTTCCCGACTCGACCGACTCGATCGTCCCCGCCGCCTCGTACCCCGGGATGTAGGGCGGCGAGCCGGCGAGGTGGTACTCCCCTCGCCGCCGGTAGACGTCGGCAAAGTTCAAGCCGATCGCCGCCGTCCGCACGATGGCGTGCCCCGGCATCGGGGAGGGATCGGGGATCTCCCGGTATTCGAGAACCTCGGGGCCGCCGAAGCGGTCGAAGCAGAGGGCTTTCATGGTCGGGCTCCTGTCCTCTCGACTCTATCGCCGGAGCGGCCCGTTCCACGAGCTGGCGTCGAGCGGAGCCCTGGCGGGCGCACCCGGTTCGCCCGCCAGAACTCCCGCCGGACCGCCGGCTACGGCAGCGGCAGGGTCCAGATCGTCAGCGTGTTCTCGCCGTCGTTGACGGCGGCGAAGTGGGCCATGTGCCCGAAGCTCCCCACCGCGAGCCCGAAGGCGCCGCCCGGCAGCGGATCGAGCGAGATCTGCCGCACGAACTGGCCGTCGGTCGTGAGCTCGACGAGCGTGCTCGTGTGCTTCGGGTCGGGATTGATCGCGTCGCTGTTGGCGGCCAGGAGATTGCCGTTGGGAGCGAGGACCATGCCGTTCGGCCCGTGGAGGTGGCGGGGGTCGCGATAGACCAGGCGCCCGCGGCCGAGGTCGCGCGTCGCCCGGCCGGCGGCACGGACGGCGTAGACCGCGTTGTCCGCGGTCGAAGCGACGTACAGGATGTCCTTCGCCGAATCGTAGGCCAGGCCGGTCGGCGCGACGACCAGGGCGGCCGGATCGCAGCGGTGCAGGTAGCCCGAGGCGATCTGGGTCTCCTTGTCGATCGTGAGGCCGCCGGCGGTCGCCGTCGCGTCGAGGCGGAACACGGTGCCGTTCAAGGCGTTGGCGAGGAAGATCTGGACCGCGCCGCCCCCCCGCTCGAACACCGTCAGATCCCAGGGGCCGTCGATCGCGGCGCTCTTCAAGTCGCCCACGGAGTTGCCGTTGCTGTCGAGGACCAGGAGCGAGCCCGCCTGAGCCGTGGCACATTGGCCGTCGGCGGTCGGGAAGTTGCCGACCACTACCAAGCCCTCCTCGAGGACCGCCAGTGCGGTCGAGAGACCGATCCCCTTATGCCCCTGGAAGAAGAGGGCCGGCGCATCTCCCGCCGGAATGTTGACGATCGTCGTCCCCGTCCCCTGAAGGTTGTCGCTGTTGTTGAAGTTGGAGACCAGGACGTCGCCGGGATGGATGGCGCCCCCGGCGGGGAAGCGCGCCGGCACGAAGGCCACCCCGTAGGGGTTCAGGTCGCCGTTGGCGGGGATGGTCGAGACGCTCCGCACCGCGCTGGGCAGGAAGGACCCGGGAGTGCTGCCCTCCGCGGCCCGGAGCAGACCGGCGGAGAGAAAGAGGAGCAAGGCAGCGGCGGCGATCACAGGCGTGAAGCGGCGGGACGTGGGAGTCGACGAGTGCACCTTGAAATTCATGGGTACCTCCTTGGAAGTGAACCGCGCAACTCTCCGGAAAGCCGAGGATACAAACGCCTACCTGGGCCAGCGTGGCCTGGGTGGAGTGAGGGGGTCTCGGGCGGCGAGGCGGGAGGTCCCCACCCTAACCCTTGAGTCCTCGGCCGAGGACCCGAGGTTCAATCCGACCGCAATTTCTCGCTCAGCGTGATTCAAGAGAGACTCCGTCACGCCTTCGGCGCGCGGAAAAGCTCCCCCTTGAAGACCGCAGCCTGCGTCCGGTCGGACGCTAGACACATCCGGACCCGAATCTCCTCTCGACTGGACGCTACCCACACTCTCGGACGCTAGAAAGCTCCTGAACGGGCCTAAAAGCCTCTTTCTGGCCGCTGACCTCTTCTTTTCGGACGCAGAAATGCTCTCTTCGGAACCGGAAAAGATCTTTTCGGAGTCTGGAATGATCCTTTCGGACGCCGAAAAGAGCATTTCTGAGTCCGAAACGAGCATTCTGGACTCCGGAATGCTCCTTCCGGACTCAGAAAAGAACATTCCGGACGCTGAAAGGCTCACTCTGGAGTCCGGAAGGAGCTTTTTCGAGTCCGATAGATTCATTTCTGAGTCTGAAAAGAGCTTTCTCGAGTCCACAAGGAGGGAGTTAGCGTCCAGAAAGATGAATCTGGCGTCCAGAAAGGTGAGCTTGCCTCCCTGCAAGCTCTCGTAGCGTCCGAAACGGAGCCCCTTCGCATCCGGAAGGGCCTCGGCTGGACCGTAAGGGCGCACCGAGGCGGCGTGCCGCCGCCCCGGAGCCCCTATTTCTAGAGTTTTCTATCCCCGCTGGCGCCGGGCGCGAATCCGCCCCACCTGCTCCTCGGCTGCCGGCCCTGCCGCTTCGAGCAAAGTGGCCAGAGCGAGGGGCGAGCGGACGATCGCCTCCAGCAGATGCAGCCCCTCGGCCCACCGCGGCTCGTACCGATCGAACCAGCCGGCGACCTGGGGCCCCTGCTCGCCATAGGTCGCGAGAACCGGATAGCCGTCCGGAGTCTCTCCTTCCTCCAGATGGAAGAGCGGCTCGCGGTCGAGAGCCGGGAAGAGAACGGTCAGGAGCCGCGCCGTCTCCGGGTGCCACCAGACGGCGACGGGCCGGTCGCCGGCGTCGAGCTCTTCCCAGACGCGGAGCACGGCAACCGCTCCCGGCTTGCCAAGGACCGGCTCCTCCTTCCAAGGCCCGGCCATCTCCGCCTCGGCGGCGGTCAGAACTTCGTCCTGCTCGCGCAGGCGGGCCAGGTAACCAGGGGCGAAGGCGTTGTCGAGGGGGGGAACGGACGGACTGGTACTATGGGGCTGGCTGCGCATGAGATTCTTCCTCTTGCGTGGTCGGGGGTCGATGGAGTTCGCGCTCTGTCGGCCCCGCTTGTTTTTCGTGGAGAGGACGACCCTCTCGATGGTTGGAAGATAGCATAAGAGAGGCGGAAGAGGAAGGTGGATCTACTGGGTTAGAATTTAGGATTATGAGTGAAAAACTTGAACCGCTGACGGGTGGACGAAGTGACGAGGAGATCGCCCGCATTCGCGAGGTACGCCACCGTATCTCCGAACAATTCGGCCATGATCCGCATCGGCTGGTCGCCTACTACATGGAGCTACAAAAGGAGCACCCGGAAAAATTGGTGCCCGCCCCCGGCTCAGAGGTCGCCGCTAAGAGCACCTAACAAAACCGGTTGCCGGCCCAACGGGCCGGGAGAATCTAGCCCAGGGCTGAGGCCGAAGGCCGATGCCCTGGGTCAACGGGCACCACCTCCGGGCGGCCTGAAAGGCCGCGAGAGCTCCCGCTTGACAGCTCCGTAGACAGGTGCTGGAGTCACCGGCGTCATGGCTCAATCCCTCTCCAAAATCTACGTCCACCTCATCTTCTCGACGAAAAATCGCGAACGAACCCTGCCTGACGAGATTCGCCCCGATCTCCATGCCTATATGGGCGGTACGCTCAAAGGCCTCGGCTGTCTCCCGATCGAAATCAACACCGAGCCCGACCATTTGCACGGTCTGTTTCTCCTCGCACGGACCGAGACGCTGAGCGACGTTGTCGGCCACCTCAAGAAAAGCTCGAACGACTGGCTTCGGAGCCGAGGCCCGCAGTTTGTGAGCTTCTTTTGGCAGGCGGGGTTCGGTGCATTCTCGGTGAGCCAATCGCAGGTCGAAGACGTTCGAGCCTACATCCGCAACCAGCGCGAGCATCATCGAGTCAAGTCGTTTCAAGAGGAGCTCCGTGCGTTCCTCAAGGCTTATGAAATCGAATTTGACGAGCGCTACGTGTGGGACTGAAGACTCTCGCGGCCTTTCAGGCCGCCGGGAGATGGCGCCCATGAACCCAGGGCATCGGCCTTCGGCCTCAGCCCTGGGCTATGCTCTCCCGGCCCGTTGGGCCGGTTCTGTTAGGCGCTCTAAGGGCCAGGGCAAGTAGAAGGCCCAGACACGCTATGGGGAGTCGTGATCTATGAAGGAAGCCTACCTGGAAGTCACGTTCCGCCATGGCCGGCCTCTGGCAGCGTACCTCTACCTGCCCCGACAGTCGGGTGACAAGAGCCACCGTACATCCCGCGTGGAGCCGGGTCTCGTGATCGACTTCAACGACAGCGGCAGCCCGATCGGGATCGAGATGACTGCGCCCACCCAGGTCACCGTCGGCGCGCTCAATGCGGTCCTGCACGCGCTCGGTCAACGCGGAGTGACCCAGGCCGATCTCGCTCCGCTGCTCGCCGCGTAGGCACTGCCAGCCGTCCGCCCAGCCGTCCGCCCTCTCCTCAAGGCCCCGTCAAAGTCGAATCTGGCATCGCGAAGGCTCCTGTCGTAGGGGCACCCCCCTGTGGGTGCCCTGGGAGGGAGGGCGGCCACGGGGGGCCGCCCCTACGCTCCAAGCCAAAATTTCTCGAGCTTGACGAGACCCTGCGGTGCTCAGCCTCTCCCCGTGTTGACATCCCTCCGGCGCAACTCTACGATTATGCTGTTACGGTATAGAAGGCTCCGATGGACGGACTGCTCTGGAGGGAGAGTTCATCATGTCCACGCTGACCATCCGGATGACGCCCGAGGTGGAGGAGATCCTCACCCAGTTCATGCGGGAGAGGGGCTTGACCGACCGGGCGGAGGCGGTCTGCTTCGTTGTCCGGGAGGCGCTCAAAGAGGAGGATCTCCCGGGAGAGCGCGCGAAGGACGAGAGGATCGTCGCCAGGCGTAGAGCGCCCGAAAGCCCGCCACCGCGCCTCCGTTGCGCTCACGACACCTGGGACTAAAAAGGCCTCGGGCCGCCTTTGCAGTAGAGTCCCCTCATGACAACCGAGGAGAGCGAGCGTAAGCCTCGCGTCGGCCTCGCCCTCGGGGGCGGCTCGGCCCGGGGGTGGGCGCACGTCGGGGTGATCCGTGCTTTGGGCGAGATGGGGATCGTCCCGGAGGTGATCGCCGGCACCTCGGCGGGAGCGCTGGTGGGCGCCGCCTACGTCTGCGGCAAGCTCGACGAATTCGAGCGCTGGATCGGCGGGCTGGTGTGGACCGACGCCGCCTCCTATCTCGACCTCGGGCTCGTCGGCGGCCTGGTCAAGGGCAAAAAACTTTTCAAGTTCTTCGCCAAACATCTCGATGACCGACCCATCGAGACCCTGCCGATGCCCTTCGCCGCGGTGGCGACCGACCTCACGACGGGCGCCGAGGTGTGGATGAAGGAGGGCTCGCTCTTCGACGCCGTGCGCGCCTCGATCTCCGTCCCCGGCCTCCTGCGGCCGGTGCTCCACGAGGGGCGCTGGTGCGTCGACGGCGGCCTCGTCGACCCGGTGCCGATCAAGCTCTGCCGCACCCTCGGCGCCGACCTCGTGATCGCGGTCGACGTCAACGCCGGCATCCTCGACTGGCCGATGGCGAAATCGCCGACACCGGGGACAACGGCGGACGCTGCCGACCGCGACCCCGAGGAGCCGAGCCTCTACGAGGTCGTCGAACGCAGCCTCCGTATCGTCCAGGAGCGGCTCGCCCGCTCCCGGATGAAGGAAGATCCGCCCGACGTCCTCCTCCAGCCGAAGGTCGCCGAGATCGGCTTCATCGAGTTTCACCGTGCCGGCGACAGCTTCGCGGCCGGCCGGCAGGCGGTGGCGGGAGCAGAGGAGGAACTGCGGAAGAAGATCCTCGGGGGCTCGGCAGAGGTATAATCGAGCACTGGAACGTGCACTGTTAAGCCCGTGCACCGAAGGGACCTCTGCGATGCGCCGCTCGATCGGTCGGGTTCTCCTTTGTATCTTCTGCCTCCTCGCGGCCGTGCCGGCCGTAGCCAAAGACGCGATGGTCGTTGCCGGGTACGACGAGGAGCTCCGGCAGGCTACGGCCCTCCTTCACCAGAAGCAGTACAAAGCGGCGATCTCCGCCCTCGAGCGGCTCGACCAGCTGATGGGCGGCAGCTGCGAGAGCTGCCTCATCCTTCTCTCCAACGCCTACACCAACGCGGGGGTGCGCCCCGAGGCCGCGGCGGCGGCGCGCCGGGCGATCGATCTGATGCGCGATCCAGAGCCGCTCCTGGCCTACGCCAACGGCGCCCTCGCGTTCTCTCTCCTCGATCCAAAGGCTAGGCCGAGCGAGTTGGCGGAGGCCGAGAAGGCCATACGCCGCACCCTGGAGCTCGACAAGAGCCCTGCCCTCCAGCACTGGGGTCTCGGTACCCTCAATTGGGTTCTCTTCCACCGGCAGCACTACGACGACATGGTGGCGACGGGGCGGGAATACCTGGAGAACCACCCCTCCGGCCCCGACGAGGAGATCGCGCGAAAGATGATCTGCGTCGGCAGAAACCTCGGCAACATTCCGGGACCGGAGGAGTCGCATGGACCGGCCGAGCACGTGGGGGGCACCGTCCACCGTCCCCAACCGCTCTATCGCCCGTCGCCGGGCTACACCGAGGGCGCCAGAGACGCCGGTATCGAGGGTACCGTTATCGTCAATGCGATTCTCGACACCGAGGGATGCGTCGTGAGCTCCACGATCGTCAAGAGTCTCGATCCGGATCTCGATCAGAGTGTGCTTGATACCTTGCGCTACTGGGCGTTCAAGCCCGCCAACCTGGAAGGGCAGCCGGTCAAGGTCCACTACTCGTTGACGGTGAACTTCAAGAGGGATTCCGCAGCTCCCTGAAACTCGGCCGGCGAGGCCGATCCAGAGCGACGCCGCTACTCGACCGGCTCGTCCCCCCAGAGACACCCGTTGACGACATTGTGGCCGGCGGCGAGCGCCTGCCGGTTGAGCGCGGCGGGGAAGACGCAGCGGGTGAAGGTGCAGCCGGCGAACCACTCCGGGCGAATCCAGCCGCGGAAGTGGACGCCTTCGAAGGCGATCCCCGTGAAGCGCACCTGGTCGGTGGGCGCGGCCAGGTCGTCCACCCCGGCCGGGGGCGGCTCGCCGCGGTTGACGATGTCGCTCCTGAGGATCGCGGCCGGCACGGCAGCGTGCGGGGAGCGGGAGAAGCGGACGAGGTTGAAGTTCGAGAGGTCGAGGGCGGCGCCGGTCAAGGTGCTGTCCACGAAGTCAACCTGGGAGAGGTGGGTGCCGGCGAAGGAGGCCGACTCGAAGCGGCTGCGCTCGAAGCGGACCCCGGAGAGGAAGAGCCCCGGCCGGCCCCCGGCGAAGGCGGCGCCCCAGGTCACCCCGGCGAAGGTGCTGTCGGCGAAGGTGACGCCGGTGAAGTGGCCGCGGGCGAAAGTGAAATCCACGAGCCGGGCCCCGGAGACCTGACCGCCCTGCCATTCGAGCTCGCCGAGAGTTGCCGGCGGGGTGGGCGCGCCCGGCCCCGGGCCCCCCGCTTTTGCCACTGTCGCCACCTGCGCCGAAATCGCCGCTTCGAGGAGGAGGGCGTTCAAACGCGCCATGTCGCTCGCCTTGCCGTTCCTGACAAGGAGGACGGCGGCCCCGAGGAGCTGCCGGTCGCCCGCGAAGCGGCGGGCGGCGCGCTCCAGCTCAGAGGGGCCGAGCGGTTTCGTCGACCGCTCGATCTCAAGGAGGAGAGCCCGGCGCTCCCGCCCCTGCCAGCCGCGGTAGAGGAGGAGGCCGGCGAGGAGGAACAGGGCGACCACGGCGAGGCCCAGGGCCAGCTCGACGGTGGCGATCCGGGGCCGCGGGAGCGCTTCCGGGGTGGGGTCCGGAGCCGGCACGGGAGCTGGAGCGGCGGAGACATTCCGATCGGGCGGATCGGGCGCGGTCATCAGGAGTGGCCCGCTTTGGGATCCTGGGGATCGATCGCCTCGTAGAGCGCGGAGTAGTCGCCGCCCCCGAAGCCTGAGCCGATCGCCTTCTCGACCACGGCGCGGACGCCGTCGAGCGCCAGGGTGCCGAGGCCGACCGCCGCCGCTTCCTGGCGGACGAGATCGAGATCCTTCAAGAGGAGCGCGGTCGGGAAATTGGGGTTCTCGTAGTCGTGGGCGAGATAGCGCGGCAGCTTGGCGTCGAAGGTCGGGGCGTAGAGGGCGCTCTGGCGGAGGACCTTCATGAAGAGGTCGACGTCGATCCCCTTCTTCCGCACGAGACCGAGCGAGAGCGAGAAGGCGGCCGCCTCGGCGGCGATCAGCTGGTTCAAGGCGAGCTTGAGCGCCGCCGCCTGGCCGACCTCCCCCACCCGCAGCGGCTCGGGGCCGAAGGCTTGGAGAAAATCCCGGAATTTCTCGAACAGCTGGGGGGTGGCGCCGACGAGGACGAGGAGCTTCCCATCCTTCGCCTGAGGGGTGCTGCCGAGGACCGGCGCCTCCAGGTAGTCGCCCCCCGCCTGCCGCACGTCGGCGAGGAGCGCCTCGCTGTCGGCCGAGCCGATGGTGCTCATCTGAACGATCGTCTTGCCAGAGAGATCGGGCAGCCGGCCGCCCTCCTCCACCAGGCCGCGGAGCGCCGCCGCGTCCCGCACCATGAAGACGACGACCTGGGAGGCGGCGACGGCGGCGCGGGCGCTCGCCGCGACCTTCGCCCCCTGCCCGGCCAGAGCTTCGGCCTTCTCCGGGGTGCGATTGAAGACGGTGACTTCGTGCCCGGCGGCGAGCAGACGCTCGGCCAGGGGGCGGCCCATGAGGCCGGTTCCGATGACGGTGACTTTCATTTAAGTCCTCCCTCTGTGGGGGCCATGAGGTCCTGCGGGCCTGCTCCTTCGGGCGCTCCGCGCAGCCAGTCGCCGGTCCTCGGACCTCATGGCCCCACCACCTCGCGCGGGGATTCTATCAACCCCGCCAGCTAGATCCTTTTCCATCCCCGCCGCGCATTGACCCTGAATCTCCCGCGGCGTACCTTCGGCGCACCCGAAAGAGAGGTAACTTCGCATGCACAGCAGAGGCCGATTTCTCGCGATGGGTGTGGGCCTCCTGGGCCTCGCCGTCTCGACCCTCGTGAGCGTACCGGCCCGGGGGGCGGGGTTCTCGCTCACCAACCAGGGAGCGAAGGCGATGGGGATGGCCGGGGCCTTCGCCGCCCAGGCCGACGACGCCTCGGCGATCTTCTACAACCCCGGGGCGGTGGCGTTCTTGAAGAAGAAGATCTCCGTGGGGCTCGGCGCCTCGGCCTTCTCGGACGGCCACTACCAGGGGCTGCCGCCGGGGCTCGGCGCGGGGACGACCGGCAACGAGAACCAGCTCTTCACCCTTCCCGCCCAGGCCTACACGGTCAAACCGCTGTCGCCGGCTCTCAAGCTCGGGGTGGGCGTCTACTCCCCCTTCGGCTTTCGAACCGGCTGGCAGAATCCGGCCACCTTCCCCGGGCGCACGGTGAGCACCGCGGCGGAGCTCAAGAGCTACGACGTCAACGCCACCCTCGCCTGGCAGGCGGCCCCCAGCCTCGGCATCGGGGCGGGTGTCGTCTACCGGAACGCCCAGTTGCAGCAGCGCCGGGGTCTGCAGAGCCAGGACCCCCTCTCCGGCAATCTCGTGGACGTGGCGAGCCTCTCAGCGAAGACCGACTACGACCGCGGCACGGGGTGGACGGCCGGGCTCCTCCAGCAGATCGGCCCGCTCGCCGTGGGGCTCTCCTACCGGAGCCCGATCACCATCCGCTTCGGCGGCGCCGGGCGGCTCACCCAGGTGCTGACCGGGAACGCCCAGATCGACGCGCTCACCCGCGCCAGCCTCCCCCTCGACCAGGACCTCGCGGTCTCCTCGGAGATCGTCTTCCCCGGCGAGACGACCCTGGGGATCGCCGTGACCCCCATGGAAACGCTGGTGATCGAGGCCGACGTCAACCGCACCGGCTGGAAGAAGTTCACCGGCCTGAGTCTCGACTTCCCCAACAACCCGAGCCTCTCCACCCATCTCCAGGGGCCGTACAAGGACGTCAACAGCTACCGCCTGGGAATCCGGCTGGGACCGCCGCGCGGCCCGCAGTGGCGGGTGGGCTATGCCCTCGAGCAGTCGCCGCAGGGGGACGAGAGCGTCGGCCCCTTCTTCGCGGAGGGCAAAAGGAGCGTCTTCGGGGTGGGCTTCGGGATCGACTGGCTGGACCTGGCGCTCCAGTGGGAAAAGCCGGCCGACCGCACCACCTTCGTCAGCAGCTCCGGCCTGAACGGCACCTACCGGGCCAGCATCTACCGGCTCGCGATCACGATCAGCCCGATGTAGCGGGCCTCTCGGTGCCCTCTCCCGGCGTCCGCTGGACGATGGCCTCCATCCGCGCCCTGCGGCGGAGGTCGGAGGCGGCCCGGGCGGCGCTGCCGCGGTCGGGGTAGCGCCCCACCCGGACGACGTGGAGGACCCCGCGGCTGCCGTGGACCTCGACGACATAGGGCGCATAGCCCTGCCGGGAGAGCTCCGCCACCGTCTCCTCCGAGTTCTCGACCTGGGAAAAGGCTCCTACCTGGATCGTATAGCGGCCCTCTCCGGCGGCGACTTCAGGGTTGACAGGGGTGGCCGCGGCCACGGGTACTGACGGCGCTGGCGACGCTAGCGGCGCTGGCGGTACTGGCGGCGCTGGCGGTGCTGGCGGTGCTGGCGGCAGGGGTGCGGTCTTCGGCAGACCGATCGACTCCCCCGCCCCCGCGATCGGGCCGGGAATCTCCTCTGGAGCCGGCCCGGTCGGCAGCTCGATCGTGGGCCCGGTCGGAATCGCGGACGGCGATACCGTCGCCGGTGCCGGCCTGCCCTCCGCGGCTGCCAGGGCCGCGGATACCGCCGATATCGTCGGGATCGCGGATGTTGGCGAAACAGGCTCCGCGGTGACCGCCACCGGGCTGGGCGGATCGGGGGCGACGGGGGGCGGTGCCGCGATGGGGGCGATCTCCCGGGCTGGCAGCGGCGCCGGGCGCGGCGGGGCGGCGGCCTGAATCGTCGTTCCGTTGGGGAGGCTCCAGTAGACCCCGACCAGCACCCCGGCGAAGAACAGCATCCCACCGCCTAAAGCGAGCCCGCAGAGGACGAGCACCAGCGATTTGCGGTCGAACAGGAAGTTGTACATGGCAGACATGGCTGTTCCTCTCTATCCGCCCCCGAAGTGTTTGATTGCCAACCGGGTGGCGAGGGGCTGCTTGCCGGCCTTCTTCTTGGGCCGGCCCTTGGCGTCGTAGGCGACCGGCTCCCCCGCCGGCTGGCCGAGCCGGAAGGCCGCCTTCTCCCGCACCCGGCCGTCCTGGTGATAGCGGATGACGGTACCGTGGAGGAGCCCCTCCTCGTAGGGGGCCTTCTCTTCCAGCTCGCCGGTGCCGTAGTAGGAGAGCGCCTCGCCGTGCAGGAGGTCGGCCCGGTACCAGGCCCGCCTCACCACCCGGCGGCCCGGCCCGTAGGCGACCGACTCGCCCTCGAGCTTGCCGGCGCGGTAGGCGAGCTCGGAAGTGAGCTGCCCGGCCTCGTCGTAGGCGAGGGCGGGGCCGTCTAAGAGGCCGTGGGCGTAGGACGAGCGGCGGAGCTCCCGGCCCGAGAGATAGAGGACGAGCTCGCCGTGCATCCTCCCGGCGCGGTAGCCGAGGCGCTGGCTGACCCAGCCGTTGGTGTCGTAGAGCACGGTCTCGCCGTCCAGCAGACCGTGCTTGAACTGGGCGCGGAGGGCCGGCCGGCCGTCGGCGGAGTAGCGCACGAACTCGCCGTCGAGCACACCCTGCCGGAAGTGGGCCACCGAGGCGAGGAGGCCCGCCTCGTCGCGGGTCTCGACCGCGCCGTCGAGGACGGGCTCCGGGGGAGACGGTGGGGCGGCGGGCTTCGCGTCCATGGCGATCAATTGATCTTCACCAGGCCGCCCTTGACCGTCAGCATGCCGCCGCCGTCGACGGTCTGGCTGGCCGAGGCTTTGTTGGTGAGCGAGATGCCGCCGTCGTTGGTCATCGAGGTCGTCGCCTTGTTGGTGAGATCGGTGCCGGCCTTGTTGGTGAGCGCCGTCCCGGCCTGGTTGGTCAGCTCGGTGCCCGCCTTGTTGGTGAGCGCCGTCCCGGCCGTGGCGTCGAGGGTCTGGCCGGCCTTGAGGATCATCCCCTTGCCCGCCTTGATGGTGATCGCCCCGGTGACGTCGATCGAGAGATCGCCCTGGATCGTCAAGGTGTAGTCCTTCGTCACCGTGTGGGTGAAGGCGTCTGAGTCGTCGTGGGTCTCGGCCTTGGTGACTTTGACCGCGCGGGTGCCGGCGACCTCGTGCGATTCGTTGCCGGTGCTGACCTTGATCGTCCGGTTGCCCTTCGACACGGTGAGGGTCTCGTCCTTCTCCTCGATCGTCGCCGTGCGGTTGTTCTTGATCGTGATCGTCTCGTCGTTCAAAACCTTTTTGGTGCGGTCGTGCTCGATTACGATGTTGACGTCCTTCTGGCCGTGGACGTAGATCTCCTCGCTGTCTTTTTTGTCCTCGAAGCGGATCTCGTTCGAACCGCCGCCGCCCTTCGACGTGTTGCTCTTGGTCGTGCTCTTCGTCTGCTCGTCGGGGAGAGCGTAGGGGACCGTCTGCTCGGCGTTGTAGACCGAGCCGGTGATGAGCGGCCGGTCGGGATCGCCTTCCAGAAAGGAGACGACGACCTCCTGGCCGATCCGCGGCAGGAAGATCTGCCCCCAGCTTTTGCCCGCCCAGCCGTGGGCCACCCTTATCCAGCAGGAGCTGTTCTCGTCGTTCTTCCCCAGCTGGTCCCAGTGGAACTGGACCTTCACCCGGCCGTACTTGTCGGTCCAGATCTCCTCACCCGACTTGCCGGTGACGATCGCGGTCTGGGTGCCGGGGATGATGGGTTTCGCGGTCGTCCGCGCCGGCCGGTAGGGGACGGTGGCGGGGAACGCCTCGAAATGGTTGCCATAGCTCCCCGGCTCGCCGGAGTGGACGACCCGCGAGAGCACCCAGTCGGCATTGACATCGGTCCGCGGATGGCCGGAGAGGGTGAGCTTGAAGCCGGAGACGACGGTCCGCGAGTTGCTGTCGCAGAAGAGGAGCTTCGCCGGCAGCTCCTGCCCTTCGATGCGGAGCTTGCTCCGCGCGTCCCCCTTGTCCTTCTTTGAAAAACCCCCGGGATACTCGTAGATCCGCCGCTTGGCGCCGTCGGTCGCCACGGTCGAATCGACGCTCGCGATGAGATCGGTCGACGGGGTCTCGAAGTTGAAGTCGTCCATGGCGTACTTGCCGGGGATCACCCGCTCCTCCAGCCGGCAGCTCGTCGCGACCTCCTGCTGGACCCAGGTTTTGGAAGCTCCATAGCCGAGCGTGCCGCCCGACGGACAGGCCGGTGCGGCGGTCGAGTCGTCGGCCATCACCAGGGTGTGCTTGCCGTCGGCGTGCTCGAAATAGTAGAAGATCCCCTCGTCCTCGAAGAGCCGGGAGACGAAGCCGAAGGCGGTCTCCTGATATTGCACGCAGTACTCGCGCGGGTCGTAGGTGCCGGTCAGGCTGCGCTTGAAATCGGTGAACCCCAGGTCCCCGAAGAGCTGCTCGGCGATGTCGGGAACGGATTTATTTTGAAAGATCTTGCTGTCGGCCTCCTGGGTGAGCATCCAAAGCCAGGGGACGAGCTGGGCGTGGTAGATGGCGAAGCCCTGCTCCGTCCCCGGCTGGTGGACCGTGCCGGCATAGGCGAAGCTTGAGACGAGGCCGTTGATATAGCGCTTCCCCTCGTCCGAGAGATAGAGGGTGATCGTGGCGCTCTTGCCGACGATCTGGCTGAAGTCGACCGCCGGATCTTCCGAGCGCATTTCGAGCTCGAAATGGAAGAGGCCGGAGATCCGCTCCTCGCCGGAGAACGAGCGCAGGAGGAGCTTGTCGGTGCCGAGCGGCGTGCTCAAGGTAGCCTCTAGAGCCGCCTGGGCGTAGGACGCCAAGGGTTACCCCCGCACCGTGTAGACGAAGGCGCCACCCGGGCTGTCGTCGAGCGAGACGTGGATGCCCGAGAAGCCTTCGCCTAAAGCGATCCGCCCGAGGAGGGCGGCCGCCATCTCGGGGAGGAGCGTCTGGGTCAGAATGTGATCGATGTTCCGTGCCCCGCTGTCGACCTCGGTGCAGCGCGAGGCGATCGCCTCGACCAGCTCCTCGCCATAGGTCAGCTCGGCGTGATGGCTGTCGCGCACCCGCTGGCGGATCTTGGCGAGCTTCAGCTCCACGATCTCCCGGATCTGCGCATCGCCGAGCGGGTAGTAGGGGACGGTCACCAGGCGTCCGAGGAAGGCCGGCTTGAAATGTTTCAAGAGCGCCGGCCGCACCTCTTCGGCGAGCCGCTCGGGATCGGGCCGGGCGCCGTCGCCATTCCCCCCATTCCCGGCTTCGCGGCAGAGCCGGGCGATGACCTCGGCGCCGGCGTTGCTGGTCATCAGGATGACGGTGTTCTTGAAATCGACCGTCACCCCCTCGCCGTCCTCCAGGGTCCCCTTGTCGAAAACCTGATAGAAGATCTCCGCCACGTCCGGGTGGGCCTTCTCCATCTCGTCCAGGAGAACGACGCTGTAGGGCCGCCGCCGCACCGCCTCGGTCAAGACGCCGCCGCTGCCGTAGCCGACGTAGCCCGGGGGCGCCCCCTTCAGGGTGGAGACGGTGTGCGCCTCCTGGAACTCGGACATGTTGACGACGATCAGGCTCCGCTCGCCGCCGTAGAGGAGCTCGGCGAGGGTGAGGGCGGTCTCGGTCTTCCCCACCCCCGACGGGCCGACGAGGAGGAAGACGCCGATCGGTTTGCCCGGATCGTCGAGCTTCGCCCGCGAGGTGCGGATGCGCCGGGAGATGGCGTCGAGCGCCTGGGGCTGGCCGACGATCCGCTCCCCCATTTTCGCTTCGAGCGCGAGGACGGCGCGGATCTCGTCGAGCTGCATCTCGCCCGCCGGGATGCCGGTCCAGGCGGAGACGACGGAGGCCACGGCGCGGGCGTCGACGGCGACCGGCACCATCGGCTCCTCCCCCTGAATCGCCGCCAGCTCCTCGCGCAGGCGGCCCAGGCGCTCGCCCTGGCGGAGGGCGCGCTCCGCGGCGGCCGGATCGGGGAGCTCGCCCGGTGCTTCTCCGACTCTCCCGGCTTCCACCCCACCCGCCGGCTCGGCGGTCTCGGCGGTTTCGGCCTCCGCCGCCTCGGCGCGGGAGGCGAGCTCGTCCTCGATCTTGCGGATCTGCTTGACCAGCTTCAGTTCCCGCTTCCAGCGGGCGGCGAGCGAGTGATGCCGGGCTTCCAAGAGCCCGAGCTCGGTCGCCAGCGCCTCCGCGGTGCCCGCGTCGTGCCCACCGTTGCCGTTCCCGGTCCGGCCGAAATGCCCCACCGCCTGGTCGCGTTTGAGGCTCGCCCGCTCGCTCTCGATCCGCAGCATGTCGCGGGCGACCGCCTCGATCGCCTCGGGGGTGCCGTTCTGGGCTAGGGCCACCCGGGCGCAGGCGGTGTCGAGGACGCTGATCGCCTTGTCCGGGAGCTGGCGGCCGGGGATGTAGCGGTGAGAGAGGGTGACGGCGCCGCGCACCGCCTCGTCGAGCACCCGCACCCCGTGGTGCGCTTCGAGGTGAGAGGCGAGGCCGCGCAGCATGTCAATCGCGGTCGGCTCGTCCGGCTCGTCCACCTTGACCACCTGGAAGCGGCGGGCGAGGGCGGGGTCCTTCTCGAAGTAGCGCTTGTACTCGGCCCAGGTGGTGGCGGCGATGGTGCGCAGCTCGCCCCGGGCGAGGGCGGGTTTCAGAAGGTTGGCCGCGTCCCCCTGGCCCGCCGCCCCGCCGGCGCCGATCATGGTGTGGGCCTCGTCGATGAACAGGATGATGGGGGTGGGCGAGCCCTTGACCTCGTCGATCACCGAGCGCAGCCGGTTCTCGAACTCCCCCTTGACCCCAGCGCCGGCCTGGAGGAGCCCGAGGTCGAGGAGCCGGAGCGAAACCTTCCGGTGGGCCGGCGGCACGGCGCCGGCCGCGATGCGGAGAGCGAATCCCTCGACGACGGCGGTCTTCCCCACCCCCGCCTCGCCGGTCAGGATGGGGTTGTTCTGCCGCCGACGGGTGAGGATGTCGATCACCTGGCGGATCTCGACGTCCCGGCCGCGGATGGGGTCGATGAGCCCGGCCCGGGCGCGGGCGGTCAGGTCGACCGTGTAGAGGTCGAGGGCCGGGGTCGCCGGAGCCCCGCCGGCCGGCCGCGGCGCCCCGCCCTCCGGCGTACCCTCACCGCCCGCCGCTTCCGGCCGCGTCCCCACCGCTTTCGTCGGCGCCCCCCCGTCCTCCCCCGAGCCGCGGACCAGCTCGGTCACGTCCTGGCGGAGCGTCTCGCGCGGAATCTTGCCAAGGCCGGGGGCCGACTGAAGGGCGCTGGCGCGCAGGATGTCGTTGTCGAGGAGCGCCAGGAGGAGGGCCCCCGAGCGGATGGCGCTGTCCCGGAAGTCGAGCGAGGTGCGGAGCCAGGCCTCCCTTAGGAGCTGGAGCACCTGGGGGGACATCGCGGGCGTCCGGCTGTTGCCGCGCTCGAAGGTCCGCAGCATCGCCGACAGCTCGTGCGCGATCGTCTTGGCGTCGACCTCGTAGTAGCGCAGGATGCGCGCTAGGTCGGTCTCCGGCGCGGGAGGGAGCTCGAGCAGCCGAGTGAGGAAGTGCTCGACCTCGACGTTGTAGTGCGTCTCGGCCACGCACAGCCCCGCCGCCCCCTCCAGCGCCTTTCGGCAGGTGGGGTTGAGCTTCTCGATCAGGCCCTTGAGGTCGACAGTCACGGCAAACTGCTGATTTTAAGCGGACGAAGCGGGTGGATCTTAGCAGCCCCGCGAGGGCTCTCGCGGGGAGGAGAGGGGGACTAGATCTTTTTTGGCCCCCGGTCTTCACCCCCGGGGCCACCGTCCCCCAGAACTGAGAGCTTGTGAAAAATTCGGCTTGCCGGAGCTATTTGCGCCGAGGGCTCCAAGAATGCGATGGGAAACTCGCCCCGGAGGGGCGGCGGCATGTAGCCAGGGGCGTAAGCCCCTGGTTTCGTCAAACCATTGAATTCAAAGCCCCGGAGGGGCGACGGCAATCAGCGACCTGGAACTGCCGTCGCCCCTACGGGGCTTCATTTTTGGAAAACTACCTGACCAGGGGCTTGCGCCCCTGGCTACATGTCGCCGCCCCTCCGGGGCTGGGAACGAGGACCAGATTTTTTCACAGCCCCTGAGCGCCGGTCTCTAGCGGATGAACTGGATGGGACAGACCGCCGCTTGCGCGATTGGGTCGAGCTCGTGATGATCGCTGCTCAGGACAGAGCCGTCTTCCAGGAGAGCAAGGGCAAGGGCGAAACAGTCGGCCAACGAAACCCGCCGCCACTCGGCCTTGAGCTTTCCGGCCGTCCGCCAGAGGTCTGCGGGGATCGTGTCCACAAGCTCGATACCGGCGTCCGCCAGGATTCTTTCGAGAGCCGACGCATCCTTTTCGCCAGCTCGACGGTAGATGTCGTAATAGACTTCGCAGATGTTGACGGCGTGGATGAGGCAGCGGTTGCGGGGGTTTTTCAGGACCTCAGCGACAACCTCGGCGCCAGGTTCTTGCTGCAGAAATGCTATGACCGCGCAGGAGTCCAAAACGTAGAGACTGTCAGCGGACAAACTTCCGTTCCTCGATCTCCATCTCCTCGAGCTTTTGTTTCGCGAAATCCTCGCTCGTCAACATCAGTCCCCGGCCAATCCCCATGACTCTTTCGACCCGCGCGCTGCGCTCCTCCGGAGAGAGATCGCGAAAAGACCGCTTCTCCTTGGCGAGCTCCTCGGCCAATGCCGCCATGCGGCCCTGCCCCTCGGGCTTCGCGCCTCGGTCCCTCTCGTTCTCCGCGGGTACGAGCACGATCAGCTCGACCGGTCCGGAACGGATCGACTCCGGGAACTCCACCAGCGCGCGATGGTCTTCCGGAATCACGACGCGGATCCTATGGGTTTGCATAGTTGAAGTTTACCATGGCCCCCTGGGCCGACCTCTAGATCTTCTTTAGTCCCCCATGGGAGAGGCGTCCTCGCCCTCGCGCCGCCATACTCCCTGTCGACCGCGAGGAGGAACGCTTTGGGCTTCGCCGCACGTCTGGGGGACATGGTTCTCCAGGACTCTCCCCACTGCCACGCGCCGATCCACCCGCCGGCACCGGTGCCGACGCCGTCTGCCCATCCGGCGCTCCCCTTGACCATCATCAAGGGGGAGCCCACGGTGCTGATCGGCGGCCAGCCGGCGGCGCGCTTGACCGACACCACGGCCCCCTGCCTCCTGCCCGGCTGCGTGCCCGGCGGGCCGGGGATGATCGCCCTCGGTTCGGCCACGGTGCTGATCGGGAGCCTGCCGGCGGCGCGGGTCAACGACATGACCGCCCACACCGCCTGCGTGGCGCCGATCCCCGGTCCGGTCGGCAAGGTCCTCCCGCCCGGCTGCCCCACCGTGATGATCGGGGGCTAGCCGCTTGCGGCGGAGCCACCTCGCAGCCATCGCCCCCCTCTGCCCCGTCTGCCGGACGCGCGGCGCCGAGTCGCCGGTCGCCCTCGCCGACATCTATAGAGAGGAAGGGGAGCACGTCGTCGAGGGCGCTCTGCGCTGCACCGACCCGGGATGCCTCTCCGAGTTTCCGATCCTCGACGGCATCCCGCTCCTTCTCCCCAACCTCCGCGCCTACGTCGCCGGGTCGATCGATCAGATCTATCCCCGTACCGATCTCTCCGCCGCCACGGAGAGCCTGCTCGGCGACTGCTGCGGCCCCGGTTCGGCCTTCGACATCACCCGCCAGCACCTCTCGACCTATGCCTGGGATCACTATGCGGATCTCGACCCGGAAGAGGTGCCGGAAGAGGTGCCAGGCGATTCGCCAGGCTCCGTCCTCCGGCTCCTCACTCGCGCACTGGCGCTCGCCGGCGAGCTCCCTTCAGGCCCTATCCTCGACCTCGGTTGCGGTCCTGGACGGACGAGCTTCGCCCTGGCGGCTCCAGGAGTTACGAGGTGCCAGGTGCTTGGCGTGGACCTCGGCTTCCCGCTGCTCCGCCTCGCTTCCACCGTCCTCCGCCAGGCCCAAATGCGCTACCCGCGGCGCCGGGTGGGGGTGGTCTACGACCGCCGGGACTTTCCCGTCCGGCTCGCCGGGAGCGCGGCGGTCGACTTCTGGGGCTGTGATGCCACCGCCCTCCCCTTTAGCGACGGGACCTTCGCCGCGATCGTGGCGCTCAACGTCCTCGACTGCGTCCCCTCCCCCTACGACCTCCTCGCCGCCCTCCCCCGCCTCCTCGCCCCCGGCGGCAAGGCTCTCCTCACCTGCCCCTACGACTGGTCCCCCGGCGCCACCCCCGTCGAAGCGTGGATCGGCGGTCACTCCCAGCGCGGTCCGGCCCAGGGGGCGAGCGAGCCGGCTCTCCGCACCCTCCTCACCCCTGGAGCGCATCCGGCGGCCATCCCGGGACTGAGGATCGTCGCCGAAGAGGAGTCGGTGCCGTGGCGGGTGCGGCTCCACGAACGGAGCGCGGTCGAGTACCGGGTGCATCTGATGGTGGTCCGTCGAGAGGAGCGAGAGAAGGAGAACGGCGGCCTGTTTTGAACCGGCCGCACCTCGGCACTGTGGTACTGGCTCCGTTTGGATCCGAGGACGGGCGACTGGCTGCGCGAAGCGCCCGAAGGAGTCCGCCCGCAGGATCGAACGGAGCCAGTACCCGGCACTTCAGACCTTCATTCGCTCGCTTCGCTCGGCTCTGCCCGCTCGCGCTCGACGAGCACCCGGCGGAGGATCTTGCCGGCGGCGGATTTGGGGATCTGATCGACGAATTCCAGGCGCCGGACCCGCTTGTAGGGGGCGACCCGGGCGGCCACGAAGGCCATGAGGTCTTCGGGCGTCGCCTCTCCCCGGAGGACGACGAACGCCTTGGGGACCTCGCCCGCCTCCTCGTCCGGACTGGGGATCACGGCCGCGTCGGCGACCGCCGGATGGGTGAGGAGGATCGCTTCGAGCTCCGCCGGTGGGACCTGGAGGCCCTTGTACTTGATCAATTCTTTCACCCGGTCGACGACGAAGAGGTGGCCGTCCTCGTCGACGTAGCCGATGTCGCCGGTATGGAGCCAGCCCTCGCCGTCGATCATGGCGGCGGTGGCGTCCGGGCGGTTGAGGTAGCCCGCCATGATCTGCGGGCCGCGGATGCAGATCTCCCCGTGCTCTCCCCGGACGAGCGGCGCGCCGCTCGCGAGGTCCACGATCTGGCACTCGGTGTTGGGGAGGGGGACGCCGACCGCCCCGAGCTTCGCCCGCTCCGGGTCGGCGGGGCTCATGTGGGTCACCGGGCTCGCCTCGGTCAGGCCGTAGCCCTGGAACACCCGGCAGCCGAGCCGGCCGGCGCAGGCCGCCGCGAGCTCCTCCCCCAGCGGCGCCGCCCCGGAGAAGACCATCCGGAGCTTCGACAGGTCGTGCCCGCCGACCGCGGGGTGCTTGGCGAGGGCGAGGACGATCGGCGGCACGACGCTCGCGAAGGTGACGCCGTACTTCACTAAAGTCTCGAGGAACGGTAGGAGCTCGAAGCGCGGCACGGTCACGATCGTCGCGCCGTGGTAGAGGCCGAGGTTCATGACGACGACCAGGCCGTAGATGTGGAAGAAGGGCAGGACGGCGATGATCGTCTCGTCCTCCCCCACCTCGGGCACGGCGGCGGCGGTCTGGAGGACGTTCGCCACCAGGTTGTAGTGGGTGAGCATGACCCCCTTGGGGAGACCGGTCGTGCCGCTCGAGTAGGGGAGGGCGATGAGATCCTCCCGGGGGAAAATCGCGGGTTCCGGCGCAGGTTCCGGAAGGCGACCGTCTTCGGCGAGAGGCGCGGCGAGGAGCGCGGCGAAGGGGATCGCCCCTTCCGCCTCCCCGAAGACGAACACCTGGGAGATCCCCACCTCCCGGGCGGCGGCGAGCGCCTTGTCGAGGAACGGAGGGACGGTGAGGAGGTACCGCGCCCCGGAGTCGCGGAGCTGGTAGGCCAGCTCGTCGACCGTGTAGAGCGGGTTGACGGTGGTGTTGATCCCGCCGGCGAGAGCGACGGCGTGGAAGGCGATGGCGTACTCGGGGAGATTGGGGCTGTAGATCGCCAGCACGTCCCCCGGCTTGAAACCGTGGCGGGCGAGACCCGCCGCCGCCCGCCGGACCAGGGTCGCCCACTGAGCGTAGGTATAGGTGCGGCCGGTGGGGCCGTCGACGAGCGCCGGCCTGTCGGGAAACCTCGAGGCCCGTTCGAAGAGGAGCGCGGGGAGGGAGACCTCGGGGATCTCCAGCTGCGGATAGGGGCTCTGTTGAATCATCGCTTCCTCTCCTCGTAACGCGCTTCTCCCGGCGGGCCCGCAGCATATCGCGGTCGCCGGTCCGCGGATTTCAAACCGACCCAGAACCCACACCCCGGGCGCTCTTGACCCGGCCGGCCAGGACGGTCAGAATAGCGATTACTTTCTAGCATTTACTCGTGCTCCGGCATGCACGAACGAACTGTGGAACGACCGCGGATGAAGCAGCCGATCCTGCCGGAGGTCCGGGAAGCCGCCGACCGCCTGGCAGCCCAGCGCGCCCTGATGGGCGTGCCGGTCTATCCGTTCGTCGTCGTCACCGCCGGGGTAGCGGCGGACCTCCCCGAGCGGCGGCCGTACCTCTTCGTTTTTCTCCTGGTCGTCGTCCTCGCACTGGCCATCCTGCGGATCTATCTCACCCGGCGGTTCGAAGAGATCTACAGCACCCGTCCCGGCCTCTGGAGGAGCTCTTTCTACGGCTCGATGATCTTGAACGCCCTGCTCCTGGGCGGCCTGTTCAGCACCCTCCTCGTGCGCTTCGGGCCGCGGGTCGAGTCGTTCTTCATCCTCGCCATCGCAGCGGTCATCTCAAGCATGGCGATCCTGCTCTACGCCCACGCTCCCAGGGTCGTCGCGACCTTCGCCACCGCCCTCCTCCTCCCCGTCCTGCTCAACCTGGGCTCTCTTCTCGGCCACGCCTCGGTAAAAACCCGGAGCTGGGAGGGCCTCTGTATCGCCGTCTTTTTTGGCTATCTCACCGTCTTCGCCGCCCAGCTCTACCGGGAGCGCTGGGCGGGCCTCACCAGTACCCACCTCCTCGCCATCCGCGCCGCCGAGCTGGAGCGCGCCCAGGACGAGCTGCGCCACGCTCGCGACGGGCTCGAACGGCTGGTCGAGGAGCGCGCCCAGGAGCTCCGCAAGGCCAACCAGGACTACCGGCAGATCTTCGAGAGCGCGCACGACGCCATCTTCGTTCTGGCGCCCGCCGACGAGTCCATCCTGAACGTCAACCGGCGGGCCTGCGAGCTCTATGGGTTCAGCCGCGAAGAGCTGCTCGGCATGTCGCTCGCGGACGTCTCGGAAAACGTCGCGCGGGGACGGGATCACATCGCGAAGACCTTGGAGCAGGCGGCCTTCTACGTCTTCGAGACGACCCAGTTCCGCCGCGACGGCAGCCGGATCTTCCTCGAGGTCAACGCCTCGCTCATCGAGTACGAGGGCCGGCCGGCCATCCTCAGCATCAACCGCGACGTGACCGAGCGCCGGAGGTCCGAGGAGCTCCGCCTGGCGAAGGATGCGGCCGAGCAGGCCGACCGCGCCAAGAGCCGGTTCCTCGCCAACATGAGCCACGAGATCCGCACCCCCATGGCAGGGGTCCTCGGGCTCGTCGACCTGCTCCTCAAAACCGACCTCTCCTCGCCGCAGCGCGACTACGTCACGCTCGTCCAGAGCTCGGCGACCTCGCTCCTCCGGCTGATCGACGACATCCTCGATTTCTCGAAGATCGAGGCCGGCCGGCTGCTCCTCGAAAGAGTGCCGTTCGACCTCCCCGCGACCCTCCGCGAGATCGTCGAGCTGCTGCGCTTCCGCGCCAGCGCCCAGGGCACCGAGCTCGGCGTCGACTTCGGCCCCGGGGTGCCGCAGTGGGTCTGGGGCGACCCTGGCCGGCTGCGCCAGGTGCTCACCAACCTGGTGGGCAACGCGGTCAAGTTCACCGAGGACGGCCAGGTCTGGATCGAGGTCTGGCCGCTCGCCGACGGCCGGCTCCGGTTCGAGATCACCGACACCGGGATCGGCATCCCCAAGGAGGCCCAGGAGCGGCTGTTCGAGCTCTTCTCCCAGGCCGACAGCTCGACCTCGCGACGCTACGGCGGCAGCGGGCTCGGCCTCGCCATCAGCCAGCGCATCGTGCAGCAGATGGAAGGGGAGATCGGCTGCGAGAGCGAGCCGGGGGAGGGCTCGACCTTCTGGTTCCACCTCCGCTTCGAGCCGGCCTCCCCGCCCCTGCTGCTCCCCCTCCCCGGCGACGACGCGGTCCCCCGCCGCCCGGGCCGGCAGCGCCTGATCCTCGTCGCCGAGGACAACGTCGTCAACCAGCTGGTCGTCACCCAGCACCTGGCGGCCCTGGGCTACGAGGTGCTGGCGGTCAACAACGGCAGGGAGGCGCTCCAGGCCCTGGAACGAACCGCGGTCGACCTCGTCCTCATGGACTGCCAGATGCCGGAGCTCGACGGCTACGAGGCCACCCGCCGCATCCGCCTGGGGACGGGGGAGAGCCGCAAGGTGCCCATCGTGGCGTTGACCGCCCACGCGATGAAAGAAGAGCTCGAGAGGTGCCTCGAAGTGGGCATGAACGACTACATCACCAAGCCGTTCCGGAAGGAGGCTCTACAGCAGAAGCTGGAGCTCTGGCTGAACGACGGGAAGGAAGAGGAAGAAGACGACGAGGGGAGCGCCGGAGCGCCGGAGGGGGGCATGCCGGCCCTCCCGGCGGCACCCCCCCTGCCGCCCGACCCGGCAGATCCGGCCGGTCCGCCGGTGTTCGACGGCGAGAAGCTCTCGGAGCTCCTCCTGCTCGGCCGGGCCCTGGGGCAGGACGTGCTGCGGGATCTCGCCGAGACCTGGAGGTCCCAGACCTGTTTGGAAGAGATGCGCGCCGGGCTCGGCCGGGGCGACCGGCCGCTCGTCTGGCAGCAGGCGCACTCGCTCAAAGGGAGCAGCGCGGCCCTCGGAGCGCGGCGCCTGGCGGCGCTCTGCGCGGAGCTGGAGCAGCTGTCGGCCCATGCCGGCGAAGCCGGCGTAGCCGGCGACGAGGCCTGCGCCGGCCGGATCGCCGCCATCGAGGAGGAGTACCAGCGGGTCTTCGCCGGCCTGGCCGGCCTGGTCGCCGCGGCGGCGGCGGAGAGTATGGAGCCGGCGAAAGCCGTCGAGCTACCCGGCGAGCTACCCGGGGTCGCCCTCCCGAGGTAAAATACCGGCGATAATACCGGCGATAATGACCGACAAGGAGCCCAGATGAGAACCCGCAATCCCGCTTTCCGCACGACCCCCTTCGCCGACCTCGCCACCGGCACCGAGGTGATGACCGTCCGCGGCACGGTCCACAAGACCGCGGCGCTGACGCTCCTCGTCCTCACCTCGGCGATCTGGTCCTGGTCGCAGGTGCGCTCCGGCTCCCCCGCCGTCCCCGCCATCCTGGGGATCGGCCTCTTAGGCGGCCTGGCCATGGCCGTGGTGACGATCTTCAAGCGCTCCTGGGCCGGCGTCACCTCGCCCGTCTACGCGCTCCTGGAAGGGCTCGTCCTCGGGGCGATCTCGGCCATGTTCGAGACCTCCTATCCCGGGATCGCGATCCAGGCCGTGGGGCTCACCTTCGGCACCATGTTCGCCATGCTCGCCCTCTACAGCACCGGGCTCGTCCGCGCCACCCAGAAGTTCAAGATCATGGTGATGTCGGCGACCGGCGCCGTCTGCCTCCTCTATATCGCCTCGATGGTGCTCGGCTTCTTCGGCCACCGCATCCCCTTTATCCACGAGAGCGGGCCGCTGGGGATCGCCTTCAGCGCGGTGGTCGTCGTCATCGCCTCCTTGAACCTGGTGATCGACTTCGACTTCATCGAGACCGCCGCGGCCCAAGGCGCGCCGAAGTACATGGAGTGGTACGGCGCCTTCGCCCTGCTGGTGACTTTGATCTGGCTCTACATGGAGGTGCTGCGGCTGGTCTCGAAGCTGCGGCGGCGGTAGAGCTCAGAGGCTGTGAAAAAATCTGGTCTCGTTCCCAGCCCCGGAGGGGCGGCGGCATGTAGACAGGGGCGCAAGCCCCTGGTCAGGTAGTTTTCCAAAAATTGAAGCCCCGTAGGGGCGACGGCAGTTCCAGGTCGCTGATTGCCGTCGCCCCTTCGGGGCTTTGATTCAATGGGTTTGACGAAACCAGGGGCTTACGCCCCTGGCTACATGCCGCCGCCCCTCCGGGGCGAGTTTCCCATCGCATTCTTGGAGCCCTCGGCGCAAATAGCTCCGGCAAGCCGAATTTTTCACCAGCTCTCAGGAGAAGAGCGGGGGGAGGTCCTCGCCGCAGGCCCGCCGCGCCAGGTAGCGGCCGGTGGCGAAGCCGAGCGACATGCCGTGGCCGTTCATGCCGGCGGCATAGAGGGCGGCGGGGACCCCGGGGACGGCTCCCATGCAGGGCAGGCCGTCGGCGGTGAACGCCATGGTCCCCGCCCAGCGGTGGCGGATGGGGCGGCCGGCGAAGCGCGGGAAGTACTCGGCGAGGAAACGTTCCAGCGCCCCCTGGACGGTGCCCGTGGGGGTCTCCTCGGTGCCCACCTCGGCCTCCCGGGCGGCCCAGCGGCAGCCGCCGACGACCAGGGTGCCGTCCCCGAGCTGGCGGAGGTACTCGTAGCCCTCGTTGACGTACCAGACCCCGGAGAGATCGCGCGGCCCGGGGGCCGTGGCGAGCATCTGGCCGCGCACCGGCCGGACCGCGGAGGCGAGGCTCGGCACCAGGCCCGCCGAGTAGGCGTTGACGGCGAGGACCGCCTGCCGCGCCACGATCTGCCCGGCGTCGGAGATCAGCCGCACCCGCTCGCCGGCCGGCTCGATCGCCCGCACGGCGAAGCCGGTGCGGACGTCCGCCCCCGAGAGCCGGGCGATCCCGCGGCAGAGGCAGACCGGATCGAGCCCGCCGTCGCGCGGCTGGAAGAGCCCGCCGGCCAGAAGCTCGCTGCCGCTCGCCCGCCGCATCTCCCCCGCCTCCCGCCATTCGAGGTCGAAACCGAGGGCGATCAGGCGCTCGGCGCTGGTCCGCAGGGCCGCCTCCTGGGAGGTCCCCGGGAGGGCGGCGATCCAGCTCCCCTCGGGCAGGAACTCGCAGTCGACCCGGCCGGGGTCGAGGATCTCCGAACGCAGGAGCTCGCGATTCTCGCTCGACACCTCCCAGAAACGTCGCGCGATGCGCTCGCCGGCGCTCGCCACGAGGTCGGTGTAGGGCTCGGCGCTCCCGGTGAGGAGAAATCCGGCGTTCCTCCCCGAGGCGCGGCCGGCGAGGGTTCCGGCTTCGAGGAGAAGCACCCGGCGGCCCGCCTTCCCCAGCCAGTAGGCGGTCGAGAGACCCACGATGCCGCCGCCGACGACGACGACGTCGGCCTCCTCGACGTTCGTCAAGGAGGGGCGGGCCAGCCAGAGCGACGGCAGGCCGGAGGGATTCACCTAGCCGACCAGGACGCTGCCGCCGTTGACGTTCAGGATCTCGCCGGTGATGTGGCGGGCGAGCGGCGAGGCGAGAAAGAGGACGGGCCCGGCGATGTCCTCCGGGGAGGCCACCCGGCCGAGGGGGATGGAAGCGGCGATCGCCTTGCCGGCGTCCCCGGCCAGGGCGTCGGCCGTCATGTCGGTGTCGACCCAGCCCGGGGCCACCGAGTTGACCCGGATCTTCGGCGCCAGCTCGGTCGACCAGGACTTGGTGGCCGAGATCATCGCCCCCTTGCTCGCCGCGTAGGCGCTGTAGAAGGCCTCGCCGCGCTGGCCGGCGGTCGAGGAGATGTTGACGATCGAGCCTTCCGAGCGCTCGAGCATGGCCACCGCCTCGCGGGCGCAGAGGAAGGGGCCCACGACGTTGACCGAGAAGGTGGCTTCGAGCCGCTCCTCGTCGAGCCGGGTGAGCGGATCGTGCACCCAGACCCCGGCGTTGTTGATCAGGCAGTCGAGGCCGCCCCATTGGGCGGCGATGAAGTTGAACAGCCGCTTGATCTGGCTGCGGCGGGTGACGTCGCAGCGGAAGAGGGCGTGCGGCTGCGGGGAGATCCGCTTGAGCTCGGCGTGCACCCCGCTCGCCTTCTGGCCGCTGGCGAAATACTGCACGAGAACCGTGGCGCCGGCCTGGGCGAAGAGGCGGCAGCAGGCGGCGCCGATCCCGCGGCTCGCCCCCGTCACCAGGACCCGGCGCCCGGAGAGGTCGATCAAGCCCGGCTTCCCCCGGTAGCTTCCACCACCATGGCGATCCCCTGGCCGCCGCCGATGCAGGCCGAGGCGACACCCCGTCCACCACCCCGCCGGTTAAGCTCCTTCAAGAGAGTGATAAGGAGCCGGGTACCGGAGGCGCCCAGGGGGTGCCCCAGGGCGATGGCACCGCCGTTGACGTTGAGCTTCTCGACATCGATATCGAGCTCCTTGACGACCGCCAGGATCTGCCCGGCGAAGGCCTCGTTGATCTCGATGAGGTCCAAGTCCTTGAGCTCCATCCCAGCCCGCTTGAGCGCCGTACGGATGGCCGGCGCCGGGCCGATCCCCATCCGCGACGGCTCGACGCCGGCGACCGCCCAGGAGACGATCCGCCCGAGCGGCTTCCAGCCGCGCTCTTTCGCCCGCTCGGCGGTAGAGAGGATCATCATCGCCGCCCCGTCGACGATCCCCGAGGCGTTGCCGGCGGTGACGAAGCCGTCCTTGTCGAAGGCGGTGGGGAGACCCGCCAGGTCCTCCATGGTGGTCTCCGGGCGCATGTGGTCGTCGCGCTCGACGACGGTCGCCCGCTTGCCCTTCCCCACCGGCACCGGCACCACCTCCTGGGAGAGCCGGCAGCTCTTCCAGGCCTCCCCGGCGCGGCGCTGGGAAAGGATGGCGAACTCGTCCTGCTGCTCTCTCGTGATCCCGTAGTCCCGGGCGAGGTTGTTGCTCGTCTGCGCCATGTAGCAGCCGGCGTAGGGGTCGTGGAGGGAGATCATGAGCAGGTCCTGGAGCTGCCCCTGGCCGAGCTTGAAGCCGCGGCGGGCCCCCCAGATGACGTGCGGCGCCTGCGACATGTTCTCCATCCCGCCCACCAGGCAGGTGGTGGCCTCGTCGGTCAAGATCGCCTGCGCCCCCGAGATCACCGACTGGATGCCGGAGCCGCAGAGGCGGTTGACGGTGAGCGCCGGGGCCTCCTTCGGCACCCCCGCCTTGAGCGCCACGTGGCGGGCGCCGTAGATCGCGTCGGGGGAGGTCTGGAGCGCGTTGCCGACGAACGTCTGGTCGATCTCGGCCGGCGCGATGCCGGTGCGCTCGAAGAGCGCGCGCGCCGCATGGGCGGCCAGATCGATCGCCGAGATCTCCGCGAAGGAGCCGTTGTATTCCGCCATCGGGGTGCGTACCCCGTCCACCAGGACCAGGTCAGAAGTCTTCATCGAAAGCTCTCTCCTTGAAGTCAGGAAATCGGTCTACCGGCCCTCTCCCGGCCCGGCGTTCGTGGCGCCCCCATCATAAGCCAGGGCATGGAAGCGCCGCCGCCAGGCGTTCATGTCGACCGCCGGATCGGTCCGGGCTCCGAGGAGGACCAGAAGCCGCCCCCCCTCGGAGGCGTCGGAGGGATCGGGATCGATCCACAGGCTGCCGCCGGCAAAACCGCTGTGTCCGAAAGCATCGGGGCCGAGCGCGGGTCCGGCACTCCCGAGGACGTTGCGCCGTACCCACCCCAGGGCGTAGAGCCCGCTGCCCCAGGCGAAAGCACGCGCCTTCGCCTCTGGCGAAAACAGCTGGCCGGGCCGCAGCCATTCCATCCCCAGGGCGGAGAGGTCCGCCGCCCGGCCGAAAAGCCCAGCATGGCCGGGGAGAGCGATCCCCAGACCGGCGAGGAATCGGGCGTTGCCGTCCTGGACGGTCCCGGGCGCGGGGCGGACCGAGATCGGCGACCGCGATCCCCTGCTCCGCCGCAAGCTCGACCTCCTTGCCGGTGCCCATGAACGACTCCGCGATGTTCTCTCCAGGGCCCGGGCGCGAGGGTGATCCCCGAAGGCCCCGAGAGCCCGAGCGGCGCCAGCACCCGTTCGGAGAGGAGGTCGGCGAGAGGTCGGCCGAGGCGCGCCTCGGCGGCCTGGCCCCAGAGGAGGTAGTCGAGATCGCTGTAGGTGGGGAGATCGGCCCCCAGGAGCTCGCCGCCCAGGAGAAGAGCGAGAACCTCGTCGCGCGAGCGGCAGCGCTGGTAGAGCGGAGTCCAGGCGGTGAGCCCCGAGCGGTGGCTGAGGAGATCCGCCAGCGGCAGCCGGGCGAGCCGCGGGTCGGCGTGCGGCCAGACCTCGCCGATCGGGAGCTCCAGGGGCAGCTCGCCCCGCTCGTCGAGAACGAGCGCCAGGGTGGCGACGAACGGTTTGGTCAGAGAGCCGAGGTCGAAGCGGCTGTCCACCTCGGCCGGCCGGTCCGGGCGGCGGGCGAGGCCGGCCGCTCCGGCCCACCCGATCCCCTCGGTCCCGTCGGCAAAAATCGCCGCGACGGCGGAGACCGCGCCGCTCCCGACCATCTCGTCCAGGAGCTGCTGGAAAGCTGCTCGGGGGATCACCGCGCTGCCATCACCGCGATCACCACCGCGATCACCGATAGTTGTCCGGGTGACCGGTCTGGAAGACCACCACCCGCTCCCCCGGCCGCAGCTCGCCGGCGGCGGCGAGATCCTCGACCGCCGCCAGGGCCGCCGCCCCCTCGGGCCCCGGGCGGAGACCCTCCAGCCGGGCCGTCCGCGCCAGGATCTCCGGCAGCCGCTCCTCGGCGATGGCGAGCGCCCGGCCGTCCGACTCGCGCACCGCCCGGAGGACGAGGAAGTCGCCGATCGCCTTCGGCACCCGCAGGCCCCACACCCGGGTCCGCGGCTCCGCCCAGGGCTCCGCCGACTCCTCGCCGCGCTCGAAGGCGCGCACGATGGGGGCGCAGCCGGCCATCTGGACGACGACGAAGCGCGGCTTGCGGGTGTCCGGGCGGAGCAGGCCGAGGCGCCGCAGCTCGGCGAAGGCCTTGTGCATGCCGACGATCCCCGTGCCCCCCCCGAGAGGGTAGACGATCCAGTCCGGGAGGTCCCAGCCGAACTGCTCGGCGAGCTCGAGGCCCATGGTCTTCTTGCCCTCGACCCGGTAGGGCTCGCGGAGAGTCGAGAGGTTCCAGTAGCCCTCCGGCGGCAGGAGCCGGGCGGCGTCGACGAGGGTGCCCGGGGAGGTCAGCACCTCGGCGCCGTGCTCGCGGCAGCGCTCGAAGATCGTCGCCGGGGTGTCCTCGGGCATCGCCAGGCGGGCGGGGAGACCCGCCGCCGCGGCATAGGCGGCCATGGCGAGGGCGGCGTTCCCGGCGCTCGCCAGCTGCACCCCCGGCGCCCCCAGCTCGCGCGCCCGGTTGACGGCGAGCGAGAGCCCGCGCGCCTTGAAAGAGCCGGTGGGATTGCCCGACTCGTCCTTCACCCAGAGCTCGACTCCGGGGGGCGTCGTCGGCGCCATACGGCGCAGGCGGACGAGCGGGGTTCCCCCTTCGCCGAGGTCGACCCGGTGCTCGAAGTCGGCGAGCGGCAGAAGCTCGCGATAGCGCCAGAGGGTCCAGGGGCGGCCGGGCAGCTCCCGCCGCAGCCGCTCGCCGCGCTCCGGATCGAGGTCGTACTCGACGAGGAGCGGCGCCCCGGCGGCGGAAAGGAAGGCCGGCCGGTCGAGGGGGAGGACCTCCCCGGTCCGCGAGCAGACGAGCTGCCGGGCCCAGGACTCGCTCAACGCCGGCCCTTCGTTGCGGCCAGGGCCGCTAAGGCCGGCAGGGCCGGCACCGGGAACGCGAGCGGGAGGGGGGACGGCGGGTTCATGGGAGCTCGAGGCGATGCCGGGGCGATATCGGGGGCGGATGTTAGCAGAGCGCGGCGGATTCAGGCGGAGCCCTGCTCTGCGTTCACGGGCTGGAAGCTCAGGCGTGAGACGGAGGATGGCGCACGGCGTAGAGGTTGTACCGGTCGGAGCCCTGGTAGTAAAGCCGGCAGGATCTAAGACTTAGAAGAAGATTCCTCTTCTTCCGTCACCTCTTGGCGTATTTTTTCGGCAAGAAGTCCTTGACTTCTCCCTAGAGATGCCTATCATGTCGCCTATTGGAGCAAGAGGACTGGGCCGAGGAACCCAGCAGAAGAGAAGTGAAGGTGGAGGAGAGCTTCCTGGCAGGGAAGCCCTCCTCCCGGCACGGAAGTACCCGTAACCGACTACGGAGATCGCCCGGTGTTCTCATGCGGAGGATCCGGGCGTGTCCACGAGAGACAGCTCCGTAGCTTAAACCAAAAGCGAAGGAGAGACAAATGAGCACCCCGACTCCGACTCCCACCCCCACCCCGACGGACAAGAAGAAGGTCGCCAAGCAGCGGGAGACCACCTACGCCGGCAAGCTCGGCGACTGGCAGCGCATCCTGGCGCCGCTCGACGCCAATGCCGCCGACCTGCCGCATCTGGAGATCCCGCGCACCCAGCTCGCGGCGCTTCTCACCAAGGCCGTAGGGATGAAGAAGCAGCAGGCCGCCAGCCGGGCCACCAAGCAGACAGCCTCGCAGGAGCTCCAGACGACGATCGTCGAAGGCCAGCGTCTGGCGGCCCTGCTCCGCCAGGCGGTCCGGCAGCACTACGGTCCCGCGTCGCCGAAGCTCACCGAGTTCAACGTGAAGGTGTTCCGCGGTCGCACCAAGACTCCGGACACCCCGCCGGCGCCCACGCCTGCCCCTGAGGTGTCCACGACCCCGACCCCGGCGACGACCGCCGCCGTCACCACCCCGAAGGCAACGTAAGACCCCGCCAGTCCCTCCTCTGACTGTCGCCGCAGCACTCCGGGGGCGTGCCCACACGCCCCCGGAGTTTTTCCTCTTCCCGCTTTCTCTCTCCCCAAAAGCCCGCTGCCCGCCCCGGTCCAACGGGTCGTTGGACCGTGTCAACGTGACGTGGTACCGGTTCAACGAAGCATTGCACCGGTACAACGAGTCGTTGAACCAGTACAACGAGTCGTTGCACCGTGCAAACGGGACGTTGAACCAGTACAACGAAGCGTTGCACCGGTACAACGAGTCGTTGAACCAGTACAACGAGTCGTTGCACCGTGTCAACGTGACGTTGTACTAGTCCAACGAAGCGTTGCACCGTGTCAACGAGCTGTTGAACCAGTACAACGAGTCGTTGCACCGTGTAAACGTGACGTTGTACCTGTACAACGAAGCGTTGGACCGGTACAACGGGTCGTTGAACCAGTACAACGAGTCATTGCACCGTGTCAACGTGACGTTGTACTGGTCCAACGAAGCGTTGCAACGTGTCAACGAGCCGTTGAACCAGTACAACGAGTCATTGAACCAGTACAACGAAGCGTTGCAACGCCTCCGCGCTTCCGCTTTACCTGCGCTTCCCACGCTTCGCTATGGAAGATCTCGGGATCGAGGTCCAGCCCCCTCCGGCCTGGCGGAGAGTTCTTCGCTGGCGGGATCGGAGTCGCGGAGATCGGTTCCGCCCTGAACCCAGTCCTGGAGAGCATGCGGCCGCCTGTCGCACCTCCTCCTCTTCACCCCCCTGAAGCGGCTCCGCAAATCCCCCTCGGCTTGGGGGTGAGTTCCACCGGCCCCCTCACTGAAAATCACGGTGTCACTGGTTCGATTCCGGTCCTGGGCACCACACAACCCCTTCCAAACAAGAGAGTTAGAAGCGCCAAAGCTCCAGGCGGAGGCTCGCCCGGTTGGGGTGAGCAAACCTAGAGCAAACAGTTGGGAGCGAAGTCCGTCGTAGACGGGCGTGGTTCGCTCTCGCCGATCCCGGGCTTGGGCGACCTACACACATGCATGCTACCCTTCTCCCCGTCCCGCCATAGAATCTGGCGCAGTTCCATGAAGGTGGAGGCACCGGCCCGGGCTCGATTGCATGCCGCGCATTTTCGACAATATCGAACGTTCTCTCTTGCCCGCGCTGCGGGAGGGGCTTGCCCTCTCAAGCCGCGCGGACTTCTGCGTCGGCTACTTCAACCTGCGCGGGTGGAAGGCGATCGACCAACTCGTCGAGCGCTGGCCGGGCGGGGAAGGGAACTGCTGTCGGCTGCTCGTTGGCATGCAGCGGCTTCCCCAGGAAGACTTGCGCCAAGCTTTAAGCCTCCTGCCGCGGGTCGATGACGTCGACATCCAGACAGCCGTCCGCCTCAAGCGGCGCCTGGCCGAAGAGTTCCGCGAGCAGCTAGCTCTGGGCGCTCCGACGGACGAGGATGAGGCGGGCCTGCGGCGCCTGGCCGCGCAGCTGCGGTCCGGCAAGCTGGTCGTCAAGCTCTTCCTGCGGTATCCCCTGCACGCCAAGCTCTACCTTCTCTTCCGCTCCGACCCCATCAATCCGATCATCGGCTTCCTGGGCAGCAGCAACCTCACACTTGCGGGGCTCGCCCGGCAGGGGGAGCTGAACATCGACGTGCTGGACCACGATGCCTGCCTCAAGCTGGCGGCTTGGTTCGAGGATCGCTGGGAGGACCGCTGGTGCCTCGACATCTCGCAAGAGCTGCTCCTGGCCATCGACCAGAGCTGGGCGCGGGAAGAGCTCTACCCGCCCTATCACATCTACTTGAAGATGGCCTACCACCTCGCTCGCGAGGCCCGGGCCGGCCTCGCCGAGTTCCGAATCCCGAAGGACTTCGGCGGCAAGCTCTTCGATTTCCAGACCGCCGCGGTCAAGATCGCCGCCCATCACCTCAACAAACGCGGCGGGGTGCTGATCGGAGACGTGGTCGGTCTGGGCAAAACCCTCATGGCCACCGCCCTGGCACGGATCTTCGAGGACGACCATGGGCTCGAAACTCTCATCCTCTGCCCCAAGAACCTGGTCCGCATGTGGGAGGATTATCGCGACCAGTACCGGCTGCGCGCCCGGGTGCTGCCCATCACTCGGGTTGCCCAGGAGCTGCCGGACCTGCGTCGCTACCGCCTGGTGCTGATCGACGAGAGCCACAACCTGCGCAATCGCGAGGGCAAGCGCTACCGCGCCATCCGCGAGTACATCGAGGCGAACGAGAGCAAGGTCATCCTCCTCTCGGCGACGCCTTACAACAAGACCTATCTCGACCTGTCAAGTCAGCTCCGGCTCTTCGTGCCGGAGGACTCCCGGCTCGGATCCGGCCCGAGCGCCTGCTGCGCGAATTGGGAGAGCCGGAGTTCGTTCGCCGCCACCAGTGCAGCCCCGACTCGCTCGCCGCCTTCGAGAAGAGCGAGTATCCGGACGACTGGCGCGAGCTGATGCGCCTCTACCTCGTCCGCCGCACCCGGTCCTTCATTCAGGAAAACTACGCTGAAACGGATCCGCAACGGGGCGCCGGTATCTGACGTTCGAAGATGGGACCCGTTCCTACTTCCCGGCTCGGGTGCCACGGACGGTGCGTTTCGTCATCGCCGAAGGAAACCCCGACGATCCCTACGCCCGTCTCTTCTCGGACGGAGTGGTGGGGATCATCAACTCCCTCTCTCTCCCGCGATATGGGCTCGGCAATTACGTGGCGGCCGCCCGGCGGATCCTCCCACGCCGACGGAGGCCAAGATTCTCGGCGATCTTTCCCGCGCCGGCCGGCGTCTCATGGGGTTCTGCCGGACCAACCTGTTCAAGCGGCTGGAGAGCAGCGGCTGGTCGTTCCTGCAGTCCGTCGAACGCCACGTGCTGCGCAACTTCGTCTTCCTCCATGCCATTGAATCCGGGCTCCCCCTGCCCATCGGTACCCAGGACAGCGCCGCCCTCGATTCCCGCTTCTCCGATGTCGACGCCGAGCTTTTCTCCGAGAACGGAAATGGCGACAGTACCCCGGCGAGCGAGGCGAGCGATGCGGAAGAAGTGGGAGGGGACCGGCTCTTGACGGAGGAGGATTTCCGGCAACGCGCGGCGGAGGTCTACCGTCAGTACGAGACCCGCGAGCGGCGCCGCTTCAAGTGGCTCCGGGCCGACCGATTCGTCGCCGCTCTGGGCACGGACCTCCTGGCCGACAGCCGCCGCCTGCTCTCGGTGCTCGACAACTGCGGCCCCTGGGACCCGTCGCGGGACCACAAGCTCCTGGCCCTGATTCAGATCGCCGCCAAGACCCATGGCAAGGAGAAGGTCCTCCTCTTCTCCCAATTCGCCGACACCGTGGCCTACCTGGAGCGGGAACTCCAGGCTCACGGCCTCACGGCGGTGGCGGCGGCGACCGGGGCCTCCGCCGATCCGACGCTCCTCGCCTGGCGCTTCAGCCCGGAGAGCAACGGCAAGCGCAAGCAGATCGCGGCCGCCGACGAGTTCCGGGTCCTCCTCGCCACCGACGTCCTGAGCGAAGGCCAGAACCTGCAAGACTGCCGGGTGGTGGTCAACTATGATCTGCCGTGGGCGATCATCCGGCTCATTCAGCGGGCGGGGCGCGTCGACCGCATCGGCCAGCATGCCGAAACCATTCTCTGCTACTCGTTTCTCCCTGCCGATGGGGTCGAACGGATCATTCGTCTGCGCAGCCGGGTGCGCCAGCGACTGCGGGAGAATGCCGAGGTCGTGGGGACGGACGAGCGATTTTTTGACGATGACAGCAACGATTCCAGCCTCGTCGACCTCTACCACGAAAAGTCGGGGCATCCTCGACGGGGACGGCGGACGCCGAAGTGGATCTCGCCTCCCATGCGTACCAGATCTGGCGCAATGCCACCGAGGCCGACCCGGCGCCTGGAGAAAAAGGTGATGGAGCTGCCCGACGTGGTCTATTCGACGCGCTCTCACAGCCCGTCCCACGCCGGCCCGCCCGGAGTGCTCCTCTATCTGCGGACGGCCGACGACAACGATTTCCTTGCCTGGGTCGATGGAGAAGGCCGGGGTGTGACGCAGTCGCAACTCGCCATCCTCGACGCGGCGCAGTGCGCGCCGGACACGTCCGCACTCCCGCGGCAAGAGGCGCATCACGAGCTGGTCCGCAAGGGCGTCGAGCTGATCGCGGAGCGCAAGCGGAGCGGCGCCGGTGCTCTGGGCCGCCCCTCGGGGGCTCGGTTCCGCACCTATGAGCGCCTGAAGAACTACGTTCTCTCCGTCCAGGGGACGCTCTTCGACCTCGCCGAGCTTCACCGGGCGATCGATGAGATCTACCGCTTTCCGCTGCGAGCCGCCGCGGCGGACCAGATCAACCGTCAGCTCCGTTCCGGCGTCTCTGATGTCGACCTTGCCCGCCTCGTACTCGCTCTCCGCGAGGAGGACCGGCTCTGCATCGTACGAGAGGACGAGCCCGACCCGGAGCCACGGATCATCTGCTCGCTCGGGCTGCGTACACCTTCTTCGAGGTAACTCCTTTGGCCAAGCTCAACCTCCAGCGGACCCGCGAGACCCTGCAAGCGTTCGACTTTCGCCGCCTCTTCGTCGACGAGCTCGGCTGGTCCTCGGCGCGCGATTCCAAGCCTCGCACCTGGAGTGTCAAGGGGGAGGATTTCGCAGGGCGAGAGATCGCACATCTGGGCGCCGTGGCGGTTTTAGAAATCACGGCCGGCGACGGAACCATTCCCGAGGCGCCGACCCGACAGGCCGTCCACCGCGAGGTGGCCAAGATCCACCACGAGCACATCTTGGTCTTCGTCGACAGCGCGCGTTCCCAGAGCGCCCTCTCCTGGGCCAAGTGGGAGGGAAAGAAGCTCCAACCGCGTGTTCACTTCTACTTCAAGGAACAGCCCGGAGACCTCTTCCTCTCCAAGCTGTCGGCCCTCGTGGTCGACCTCGCGGATGTGGCCGTCCTCGCCGAGGCGGTCGACGTGCCGATCGCCCAGGTCGTCTCGCGCCTCCGCGAAGCCCTCGACGTGGAGCAGGTCACCAAGCGTTTCTATAGCGAATTCCAGGAGCAGCACAATGCTTTTCTCGCGCGGATCGAGGGCATCGAGGCCGAGCGGGACCGCCGCTGGTACACGTCGATCCTGCTCAACCGGATAATGTTCGTCTATTTCCTCCAGAAGAAGGGATTTCTGGATGGCGGCGACCAAGCCTACCTGCGCCGCAAGCTCGACGCCAGCCGAAAAGAGGGGCCGGAGCTTTTTTACCGTCGCTTCCTGAAACTCCTCTTCTTCGAGGGCTTCGCCCGCCCGGCAGCTGAGCGCAGCCCCGAAGCACGTCATCTCCTGGGCGCGATCCCCTACCTGGATGGCGGCCTTTTTCTGCCGCACCGGCTGGAGACGGATCATGTGGATCTCCAGATACCGGACGCGGCTTTCGAGAGTATCCTCGACCTCTTCGAGAAGTACTCCTGGAACCTGAACGATACTCCGGGTGGCCAGGATGACGAGATCAATCCGGACGTCCTGGGCTATATCTTCGAGAAGTACATCAACCAGAAAGAGTTCGGCGCCTACTACACGCGGCCGGAGATCACCCGGTACCTGTGCGAGAGTACGATCTACCCGCTCGTCCTCGATCGAGTGAATGAAGAGGAGGAGGAGGGCGCCCGGCGGTTCGATTCGATCGAGGAGCTTCTCCTACGGCTCGACGCGCGCCTTTGCCGGCGGCTCTTCAAAGAGGTCTTGCCAAGCCTCTCGATCCTCGACCCGGCCTGTGGCTCTGGGGCCTTCCTGGTGGCCGCTCTCAAGACGCTCCTGGACATCTATTCCGCGGTTGTCGGCAAAATCGAGTTCGTGAACGACTTGGGATTGCGGAGAGATCTCAAGAAGGCGAAAGACGAACATCCTTCCCTCCAGTACTGGGTTAAGAAACGGATTATTACCGACAACCTCTTCGGTGTGGACATCATGGAGGAGGCGACCGAGATCGCGAGGCTCCGTCTCTTCCTGACTCTCGTGGCTTCGGCCACTGCCGTCGAAGAGTTGGAGCCGCTCCCCAACATCGACTTCAACATCCTGTCAGGGAACTCGCTGATCGGTCTTTTGCACGTGGAGGACGAGGACTTCGAGCGGCGGCAAGGGGGCGGCCAGGCGCATCTCTTCCATCCCACATTCCGACAGGTACTCGATGAGAAAAACCGTCTGATCAAGGCTTACCGCGACTTCGCCGGGAGCATGCATATGCTGGTTGAGGTACGCGACGACATCGAGCAGAGAAAGATGGAAGCGGGCACAACCCTCAACGAGATCCTCCACGAGGAATTCAAAGAGCTCGGCATCCGCTTCGAGCAGGCAACCTGGGACAAGAAGAAGAACGACGTGGGTAAGCCGGTGCGGCGACCGGTATCATTCAAGGATGTCGAAGCGCTCCGGCCCTTTCACTGGGGCTATGAGTTCGACGAAATCCTGGGGCAGGGCGGAGGCTTTGATGTCATTCTCACCAATCCACCTTGGGAGGTACTCAAACCACAGGCCAAGGAGTTCTTCGCTGAGTACTCAGACGTGGTCACGAAGAACGTAATGACGATTAAAGATTTCGAGAAGGAACAAAAGAAGTTACTCAGAAGCCATGACTTGCGTGATGCATGGCTTGAATATCTGAGTCGCTTCCCACACGTTAGCCTCTATTTCCGATCATCTCCACAATATAGTAACCAGATTTCGATCATTGATGGCCGTAAAGCCGGAACGGACACAAATCTGTACAAGCTGTTCCTGGAACGTTGCTTTCGCCTTCTGCAAGAGGGTGGACGCTGCGGCATCTTGCTACCCACAGGTGTCTACACGGACCTTGGAGCTAAAGGGCTGCGAGAGATGCTCTTCTCGGAGGCAGAGATCGAGGTGCTGTTCGGTCTGTCCAATGAGAAATTTATCTTCGAGGGAGTTCATCACTCGTTTCGCCTATGCATTCTGGGCTTCAAGAAGGGAGCCCCGAGAGACTCCTTTGTGGCTGCATTTAGGATAAACCCGAGGGAAGCCATTTCAGCAGAGCAGCTAGGATCGTTTCTCATGGATGAGTCCGCTCATCTTGAGCTAAAGTGGAGCTTGATTAAACTGCTATCACCAGACTCATTTTCTATCATTGAGTTTAAAAACCAAACAGATATCGCCATCGCGGAAAGACTATCTAGATTTCCTTTGCTCGGAGATGAATCTGAGAGAGCTTGGGGACTGCGCCTCGGTAGGGAATTCGACATGACGGTAGACAGTCATCTATTCCAGGTTGGACCCCGGAAAGGACGGTTGCCGCTCGTCGAAGGAAAGATGATTCATCAGTTCGAGTATATGCGCGCAGCACCTCGATATTGGGTTGAAGAAACGGCCGGCCGCAGGACTCTTTTGGGCAAGAGATCGTCGGATTCTGACAAAAGACTTTCATACCAGGGCTTCAGATTGGCGTTTCGCAGAATTGGAAGAAATACCGATGAAAGAACGATGATTTCAACTGTGCTCCCCCAGCAGGTTTTCGCCTCCGAATCACTGAACCTGTTGACAAGTGAGTTTTTGGGAACTGGAGACCTCCTATGCCTAGCTGCCTTGTTCAACAGCTTTATCTTTGATTATCTATTGAGACAGCGGGTTTCTGCAAACGTGAGCATGTTCTACGTGTACCAACTCCCGGGGCCTCGTCCTCTAGGGCCTCATGCCAGTGCGATGGTCGATCGTGCTGCTAGACTTATCTGTACGACGACCGAATTCAGTCAGCTTTGGGAAGACGCGATGGGCAACCCGTGGTCAGAAATGAAGGTAGCAATCGACCCCGCCGAAAGGGCGCGGCTACGTGCCGAATTGGACGGACTGGTCGCACATCTCTACGGCTTCACTGAGGAAGAGTTTGCCTATATTCTGACTACCTTTCCAGTCATCTCCCTGGAGGTAAAGGGCGCGGCCCTCGCGGCCTACCGAGAACTGGCACCCCGACCGGGCGACCCTGAGATCCTGGCCCTGATCGATCAGGGTGAGGGAGCAGAGTTGGAGCTCAAGTCCACTGCCCGCTGGGACCTGCGCGAGGCGAAGAAGAACCCGGACCTTGAGGCCGTTATCCGCTTCACGGTCGCGGGCTTCCTCAACGCACACGGCGGAACCCTCCTCATCGGGGTGGCCGACGACGGCTCGATCGTCGGTCTTGAGCCTGACTACGGTACATTCAAGAAACCGAACCGGGATGGTTTCGAGCTCTTCCTGACCGACCTATTGCTCAGCGCCATAGGTAAGGATCTCGGGACGTACCTGCGGGTCACCTTTCACGAGGTGGACGGTAAGGACATTTGCCGGGTGACCGTCACGCCTGGCCCGCGGCCTGTTTTCCTCAAAGAGGGTAACGACGAAGTCTTCTACCTAAGAACGGGAAATTCGACGCGCCGGCTCTCCATCCGGGAAGCAGTGCAATACTGCAAGATACGTTGGAAAGGCTGACGCCCAGGCGGCGCTGCAAACCTCGGGCTTGACCACCTGCCCGATCCCTCTGTACCAACCACCTCCCCCAAGCGAGCCAACCGGGGAGGAGGCACCATGCGGAGAATCGGCGAGAAGTTCCCCGAAGCAGAGGAAGAGGACCGCGTCAGCGACGACCTGGCGGTCACCCTGGGCATCCTGCGGATCGTCCGCCGGATGAGCCAGAGCGACCTGGCCGAGGCGGCCGGGGTGACCAACAGCGCGATCTCGGACTACGAGCGCGGCAAGGTGGACCCCCAATCCCAGACCCTGCGCAAGCTCCTCCGGGGGCTCGACCTCCCGGTCTCGATCCTCGACCAAGCCCAGGCCTTCATCGAAACGGTTCGGAGCCAGGTTGGTGCCCGGGTCCAAGGGCACCTCGAGCCGGCCCCGGCCGTCGCCATGGACCTGCCGGGAGAGGCCCGACTCGACCTCAAGCTGCGGACCGAGGTCGCACTCCTCGCCTCCGAGGGCGCCCGGTTCGCCGCCCGCTTCATCCGGTTGCTCTTCCTCGTCCTCTCGGCTCCCCGCGGCGGGTGAAGAGTCCTGGCCGGGGGCCGCCCTCGATCGCCCTCCGTCTTGACCACCTGCCCGATCCCTCTGTACCAACCACCTCCCAAAACCGAGAGGGACCGGGGATCGGAGGGCAGAACGGTGAGGGTTCCGAGCGACCTGCGGCTGCGCGCCATGACCGCGCGAGTCCTCGTCTCCGCCCTGAAGCGCGCGGAGTTCCGCGCCGACCGCCAGACGGGCTCGCACCTCACGCTCGTCCACCGCGACGGCCGGCGGGCGGTGGTACCGCTCCATCGCGCCCCTCTAAGGCCCAGGACGCTTCGGGCCATCCTTCGCGAGGCCGGACCTGCCGGACCTGCATTCGGGCCATCCGCCGCTCGCACGCGAGGAGCACCCCCGCTTCGAGATCAATCGCCTCTATGCCCTCATCGCTCCCGGCGTGCACCACATGCTCAGCCGCTTCCTGGGGGCTGGGGAGGCGTTCCGCTTCCCGGTCTTCTTCCTGGATGCTAGCGATTCGTCACCGCAGGGAGGGACACGTGGAGGGCCACCAGGCCAACCCATCGAGAGTGGCGGAGCGGGGCATGATTCCAGGGCGAGATCGGCGCCGCGTGCGGCGTCGCCGAACGGCCGCCCCCCGAAGCACTCCGGCGGCGGGCGACAACGCGCGTCTGGCGTGCGTATGATAGGCAGAGAAAGGAGACAGCCGATGACCCTCCGCCGCGCCGTGGCCGTCTTTGGGGCCGCCGTTCTGAGCTTCGCCCTGCCGTTGCGGGCCGCCGGGCCCGCTGACAGAGTCGCTGCCGCCGGAGTATGGCGGCCGGTGGGACCCTATGGCGGCACGGTGACCGCCCTGGCGGTCGATCCATCCAACCCCGCCTCGGTACTCGCCGGGACCCAATCGAACGGGATCTTTCACAGCTCCAACGGCGGCGCGACCTGGGACCGGTCCGGCCCGAGCAACACCTTCACCCTCAAGATCGTGTTCGATCCGCGGCACCGCGGGACGGCCTATGCCGGCATCGGCAACGACCTCGTGAAGACGGCCGACGGCGGCCAGTCCTGGACCTCCGCCGCCCGCGGGCTGCCAACGGGAGAGGACTTCTACGTTTTCGAGATCGCGGTCGATCCGCGCCAGGCCTCGACGGTTTATGCCGTGACGTCCGCCGGCTTGTACAAGACGGCCGACGCGGCGGCGCACTGGTTCCACGTGGCTTCTCGCTTCCCGCGGGGAGGCGAGCGGGCGATCGATTCTGTCTCTTCGCCGGGAGGCGGGCTGGCGATCGATCCTGTGACGGCGACCCTCTACCTCTGCACCGACGGAGGCCTCCTCCGCAGCGTTGACGGCGGCCTGAGGTGGAAGTCGTTCGGCCCCGCCGGAGTGGGCATGACCACCCTTGCGCTCGATCCCGGCAACCCCGACGTCCTCTACGCGGGCGGCGACAACGGCTTGTTCCGGTCGACCGATCACGGCGGGAGCTGGAGGCGAATCGGCAAGACGCTGCCGGGTCTCGAGGTGACCGCCCTCGCCGTCCACTCCGGCCGCCCGTCGACGCTAGTGGCCGTCTTTCGGAGCTCCAACGATCATCCCGGCGGGCTCTATCGCAGCCTCGATGGCGGCAGCCACTGGGAAGCGCCGCCGCTGGGCCTGCCCGCCGGCGACGTCCTGGCGATGGCCATCGACAGCGCCACACCACCGCGCGTCTACGCCGGCGTCCCCGTCCTCGGCGTCTATGCCAGCGCCGACGCCGGCGGGCATTTTGCCGCCGCCGACGTCGGCCTGCGGGCGATCGAGGTCAGCTCGGTGGCGGTCGACCCCGAACGGCCGGGCACCGCCTACACCGCGCCGACCGAGCAGGGGGTCTGGAAGACCGCCGACGCCGGCGCCTCCTGGCAGATCGTCGATCCGCGGATGACGGACATCGGCCAGTTGGGGTCGTCGGCGACGATCGCGCTCGATCCGCAGCGGCCCGCCACCGTCTACGCCGGCGTGCCCGGGCGCCTGGAGCGCAGCGACGACGGCGGCCGGACCTGGCGCCTGATCGACCTCGGCCTGCGCCGCTTCTTTCCCACTGGGGCGCTGGCGGTCGATCCGGTCGATCCGGCCAACCTCTACATGGCCACGCAACTCGCCGGCATCTTCAAGAGCACAGACGGCGGAGGTCATTGGCAGGCGCCGGCGCCGCTCCCGTACTGCTCAGAGGGGCCGGTACCCTTTTCCCTCGCGGTGAGCCCGACCGCACCCTCCGAGGTGTACGTGGGAACGGCCGCGTGCTCCGCTCTGGGCTCCGACCTGTTCAAGAGCACGGACGGCGGGAGCACCTGGATTCATTTGGACCTCTCCTTGAACCTGCTCGCTTTCGCCCTCGATCCAACAGACTCCCGGGTCCTCTACCTCGTGGACTTCGACTCCCACCTGGTCAGGAGCACCGACGGCGGGTCCACCTTCCAGCCCCTCACCCAACCGCCGGGTGCCGAGCTGACGGCTGTGGGCGTCGCTCCCTCCGACTCGCGGCGCCTCTATCTCGGCGCCGTGGGCGCCGCCTACTCGAGCCCCGACGCCGGCGCCACCTGGCAGCAGGTCGGAGGCGGCTTCGACGGCACCGTCGCCGGCCTAGCCGTCGACCCCTCCACCCCCGGGCGCCTCTGGGTGGCCACCGACAACGGGGTGTTCGTGTTCGACCCGGAAGTGGCCTCCGGCGCGCAGCGGGAGGCGCGCTGAGACGAGAAGCCCCAGAAGGACGAAGCCGGCGCCGTAGAGGAGGGCCTTGCCGAGCCTCCTGGAGCAGATCCTGTAGTCTCGTGGATCTCTATGCGGCGATCTTCATCTGGTCGCCCTGAGAGGTGGCTCAGGAGCGCGAAGAAGAACGCAGCTTGGGACGGGAGGGACCCGGCTTTTTGTGAGTTTGCGGCCGGCATCATTTCCTCCATTCTACCTCGACCGGCCCACCGGCTTGACCACCCGCCCGATCCCTCTTTACCAACCACCTCCCCAAGCGAGGCAACGGGGAGGAGGCATCATGCGGCGACTCGGCGACAAGATCCCCCAGTTAGAGAAAGAGGACCGTCTCGGCGACGACCTCGCGGTCACCCTTTTAAGTCGACTTCCGGCTCGTTTAACTCCACTTCCAGTCCATGGAAGTCGACTTCCGGCCCTGAGAAGTCGACTTCTGGATGCGATCCTGCCGTTGCCTTGCCGCTTAAGGCCGGCCCATGGCCGCCCCACCGTCGACCTCGAGAACCCGGCCGGTGAAGAAATCGCTCTCGATCAAGAACCGCACGCCGAGCCAGATGTCCTCTGGGCGGGCCAGACGCCCGAGCGGAATGTCCTCTCTCAACCGGGCGAGCGCCGCTTCGGAGATGCCGGCGAGGAGCGAGGTGTCGGTGACCCCGGGGGCGATGGCGCCAACCCGGATACCGTGGTGGGCGAGCTCCAGGGCCCAGGTCCGGGTACAGGCGTCGAGGCCGGCCTTGGACGCGGCGTAGTTCGCCTGCCCCGGGTTTCCGGCGCGGGCGATCGAGGAGAGGTTGACGATCAACCCGTCCTTGACGCCGCCCTGCACCATCTGCAAGGCCACCTCACGGGTCATGAGGAAAGGTCCCGTGAGGTTGACATCCAGGACCTTGCGCCACTGGGCCAGGGGGAGCTTCGTGACCTGGTCGCCCTTCTGGGTCAGGAGGGTACCGTCGCGGAGGATGCCGGCGCTGTTGATGAGGACGTTGACCTTCCCCAGCTGGGCGACCGCCGAGGCGCAGAACGACTCTACCGAGGCCTCTTCGGTGACGTCGAGCTTGCCGAGCATGAGCCGGTCTTCGAGCCCCTCCGCCTCGGCCGCGAGCTCCCGCAGGCCGGCGGCATTGGTATCACCGGCCGCGACCTTGGCTCCGGCGCGGAGCAGCTCCCGGACGAAGTACCCCCCCAGGCCACCTGCGGCGCCCGTTACCACGGCCGTCACCTGCGTCAGCTGCATCCTCTATCTCCTAACTTTGGTCTTCGCAAGACATCTTCGCATGAGATGACACCGCGGCAGGTCAGACGCCCATCCAGCCCTCGCTATACGAAGTCATGCATATTATCATTCGCCGCTACTTCTCGATACCGCCGTCCAGGGTTCTACGGCCCCTTTTTGCGGCCCAGACGCACCGGTCTACATTGAAGGGAGAGCTCTGCGTTTCCTCGGCGTAGGAGGCAGCTCCCCGCACCCAAAAGACGGTCCAGCCGGGCTCGTCCGTGCGATGCCCACGAACGTCGCATCGAAACTTTGACATATGCATCTCTTTTATACCTCCCTTAAGAATTGACTTGAAAAATACCGAATGAGCCACGACGATCGGCCCTCACTCCCGCCAGAAGGCAAGAACCTGATCGAGGTTCTCCGCCGCCAGGCCGTGGACCGTCCGCACCAGCGGGCCTATCTGTTCCTGGAAGACGGCGAGGTCGAGAGGGAATCCGTCACCTTCGCCGAGTTGGACCGGCGCGCCCGGGCTCTGGCCGCGTGGCTCGCGGCGGCGGGCGCCGCCGGCGAGCGAGCCCTCCTCCTCTATCCGCCGGGCCTGGAGTTCGTCACCGCCTTCCTCGGCTGCCTCTATGCCGGCGTCGTGGCGGTCCCCGCCTACCCGCCGCGCGCCAACCGTCCCGATGCCCGAGTGCAGGCGATCGCCACGGACGCCCGGCCGCGCTTCGCGCTCTCGACCCGAGCTCTCCACGACCGGGCGGCGGGGCTCGCGATCCACAACCCGGCGCTCGCCGGCGTGCGCTTCGTGGCGACCGAGGGGATCGACCCGGCGCTCGCCGAGCTCTGGCGTCCCGGGCCGGGGCTCGAACCCCACGACCTCGCCTTCCTCCAGTACACCTCGGGCTCGACCGCGACCCCCAAGGGAGTGGCGGTCCGCCATGGCAACCTGGTCCACAACGAGCGGATGATCCAGCTCGCCTTCGGGCAGTCGGCAAGCTCGGTGGTGCTCGGCTGGCTCCCGCTCTACCACGACATGGGCCTGATCGGGAACGTCCTCCAGCCGCTCTACGTCGGCGCCACCTGCGTGCTCATGTCGCCGGTCGCCTTCCTGCAGCGGCCCGGGCGCTGGCTGCAAGCGATCAGCCGCTATCGCGCCACGACCAGCGGCGGCCCCAACTTCGCCTACGAGCTCTGCGTGCAGAAGATCGGCCCCGAGGAGCGCCCGGGCCTCGACCTGTCGAGCTGGGCGGTGGCCTACAACGGCGCCGAGCCGGTGCGGGCCGAGACCCTGGAGCGCTTCGCCGCGGCGTTCGCCCCCTGCGGCTTCCGGCGCACCGCCTTCTACCCCTGTTACGGCCTAGCCGAGGCGACGCTCTTCGTCTCCGGCGGGGCCGCGGGCACGGCGCCGGCCGTGCGCGAGCTGGACGCCCAGGCCCTCGAGCGCCACCAGGCCGCGGCGCCACGGCCGGGAGCGGCGGTACGGCGGCTGGTGAGCTGCGGCCAGCCCTGGCTGGGGCAGCGGGTGGCGATCGTCGATCCGGAGAGCGGCCGGCCCTGCCCGGACGGCACCGTCGGCGAGATCTGGATCGCCGGCCCCAGCGTCGCCGGCGGCTACTGGGAGCGGCCGGAAGAGACGGCGGCGACTTTCGGTGCACGCCTGCCCGAGCTCGGCGAGGCGCCGTTCTTGCGCACCGGCGACCTCGGCGTCCTTTCCGGCGGCGAGCTCTTCCTCACCGGCCGGATCAAAGATCTCATCATCCTGCGCGGCAGAAACCTCTACCCCCAGGACCTCGAACGGACCGCGGAGCGGAGCCACCCCGGCCTCCGCCCAGGCTGCGGCGCCGCTTTCGCCGTGGAAGCGGGTGGCGAGGAGCGCCTGGTGATCGTCCAGGAGGTGGAACGCGGCCTGGCGGAGGAACCTCGCGAGCTTAAGGCGGCCGTGGAGGCGGTCCGCCGGGCGGTGGCCGAGGAGCACGAGGCGGCCCTCCACGCCGTGGTTTTGGTGCGCGCCGGAGCGGTGCCCAAGACCTCGAGCGGCAAGATCCGCCGCCAGACCTGCCGCGCGGATTTCCTGGCCGGCCGGATCGAGCCGCTCGGCGCCTGGCGGGAGGGGGACGCGGACGCGGCGACCGGGGCGGCCCCGCGCACCCCCACCGAGCAGCGGCTGGAGCGGATCTGGGCCGACGTCCTGCGCCGCGAGCGGGTGGGAGTCGACCAGGACCTGTTCGCGCTGGGCGCCGACTCCCTGCGGGCGACCCAGCTCGCCTCGCGGGTGCGCCAGACCTTCGGCGTCGAGGTCTCCCTGGAGGAGCTGTTCGCGGCGCCCACCATCGCGGAGCTGGCGGCGGCCCTCGACGGCCCGGGCCCGGCGGCACGACCGGCAGCACGACCGGCAGCAGGACCGGCAGAAGCTATGCTGGGCGCGATTCCGTGGCCGGCGACTCTCCCCCTCTCCTTCGCCCAGCGCCGGCTCTGGTTCCTCCACCAGTTGGAGCCGGACAACCCGGTGCACAACCTGGCCGCCGCGGTTCGCCTCAGCGGGCGGCTCGCGGTGCCAGCCCTGGCCGCGGTCTTCTCCGAGGTCCTCCGCCGGCACCAGGCCCTGCGCACCGGTTTCACCAGCGCCACCGCCGGAAACGAGCCGGTCCAGGTGATCCATCCGCCGGCTCCCCTGCCGCTCCCGCTGGCCGACCTCTCCGGCCTGCCGCCCGCGGCCCAGGAGGGGGAGGCCCGGCGCGCGGCGGGGGAGATCGCCCGCCGGCCCTTCGACCTCCAGCGCGGGCCGTTTCTCCACCTCGCTCTGCTCCGCCGCGGCCACGAGGAGCACGAGGAGCACGAGCTGGTGCTCGCGCTCCACCACATCGCCGCCGACGGCGGCTCCCTCGCCGTCCTGGTGGGGGAGCTGGGAGCCCTCTACGGCGCCTTTTCCGCCGGCCGGCCGTCGCCCCTGCCGGAGCTGCCGGTACAGTACGCCGACTACGCGCTCTGGCAGCGCCGCTGCCAGGACGAGGCGGCCCTGGCGCCCGGGCTCGCCTACTGGCGGCAGCAGCTCGCGGGCGAGCTGCCGGCGCTCGACCTCCCCGCCGACCGCCCCCGGCCGGCGGTGCTCTCCCACCGCGGCGCCCACCACGAACGCCTCCTCCCCACCGCGCTTACCGACCGTCTCACCGAGCTCGCGCGGGCGGAGCGCGCGACGCCGTTCATGGCCCTTATCGCCGGCTTCCTCGGGCTCCTCCACCGCTACACCGGCCAGGAGGACCTGATCGTCGGCTCGCCGGTCGCGGGGCGGAACCGGGTGGAGCTCGAGGGGCTCATCGGGGTCTTCCTCAACAACCTGGTGCTGCGCACGCGGCTCTCCGCGGAGATCAGCCTGCGCGAGCTGATCGGGCGGGTTCGCGCCGGGCTTCTCGCCGGCCTGGCCCACCAGGAGGTCCCCTTCGAACGGCTGGTCGACGAGCTGCGGCCGGAACGCGATCTCTCCCGCACCCCGCTCTTCCAGGTGATGGTCGTGGGGCAGAATGCGCCGCTCCGGCGGCTCGACGCTGCCCGGCCTGACTCTCGAGCCGCGGGAGGTGGATCTCGGCACGGCGCGCTTCGACCTCGCTCTCTCGCTGGCGGAGACCGACCGCGGCTGGCAGGGGACCTGGAAGTACAGCACCGACCTCTTCGACCCCCCCACCGTGGCGCGGATGGCCATCCACCTGGAGAGCCTCCTCGCCGCGGCCCTCGCCGAGACCACCGAGGCCGCGGGCCGACCGGCCCCTGGCGCGGCTGCCGCTCCTCACCGCGGCCGAGCGGCACCAGGTGGTCGCGGCCTGGAACGACACCGCCACGGCCTACCCGGAGACCGCCGGACACCTCTCTCTCCACGAGCGGATCGCGGAGCAGGCGGCGCGGACGCCCGACGCCGTGGCCCTGGAGGCCGGCGCGGCGCGGCGGACCTATGCCGAGCTCCTCGGGGCGGCCCGCGGCCTCGCGGCGCACCTGCGGCAGCTGGGCGTGGGACCCGAATCGCGGGTGGGGATCGCCGCCGAACGCTCCCTGGAGATGATGGTGGGCCTCCTCGGCATCCTCCTCGCCGGGGGTGCCTACGTGCCTCTCGATCCCGACTACCCCGCCGAACGCCTCGCCTACATGCTGGGGGACTCCGGGATCGACGATCCTCCTCACCCAGAAGCGCCTGCGGGACCGCCTGCCAGCGGTGGCGGAGCGCCTGGTGGCGGCCGGGAGAGTCCTCGACCTCGACGACGTCCGACCTTCGGCGGGATCGCGGGATGCCCGCGCCTGCCCCTCCCCCTCCGGAGCTCTGCCGGACAGCCCGGCCTACGTCATCTACACCTCGGGCTCGACCGGCCAGCCCAAGGGCGCGGTCCTCTCCCACCGCGGTATCGTCAACCGCCTGCTGTGGATGCAGGAGGCCTATCGCCTGGGACCCGAGGATCGGGTGCTGCAGAAGACCCCGACGAGCTTCGACGTCTCGGTCTGGGAGCTCTTCTGGCCGCTCTTGACCGGTGCCCGGCTGGTGATGGCCCCGCCGGGGGCGCACCAGGATCCGGCGCGGCTCGCCGGGCTGATCCGCGAGCACGGCATCACCACCCTCCACTTCGTCCCCTCGCTGCTCCAGGTCTTCCTGGAACAGCCGGGTCTCTCCGGCACCTGCCCCAGCCTGCGGCGGGTCTTCGCGAGCGGCGAGGCCCTCCCCTTCGAGCTCAAGGAGCGCTTCCTGGCGCGCCTGCCCGGGGTGGCGCTCGACAATCTCTACGGACCCACCGAGGCCTCGGTGGACGTGACGTTCCATGCCTGTGGCCCGGGAGGCCGGCGGCGCACGGTGCCCCTCGGCCGCCCGATCGCCAATACGTCCATCCTCCTCCTCGACCCTGGGCTCGACCCCGTGCCGGTGGGCGTCCCCGGCGAGCTCTACATCGGCGGCGTGAACCTCGCCCGCGGCTACCTCGGCCGTCCGCAGCTCACCGCCGAGCGCTTCGTCCCCTCCCCCCGGGGCGAGGTCCCCGGCGCGCGCCTCTATCGGACGGGCGATCTCGCCCGCTTCCGGCCGGACGGCGAGGTCGAGTTCCTCGGCCGGCTCGACCACCAGGTCAAGGTGCGCGGCGTGCGCGTCGAGCTGGGGGAGATCGAGGCGGCCCTGGCGCGCCATCCCGGCGTGCGCGAGGCGGTGGTGCTCCATACCGACGCCCGCCTCGTGGCCTACCTGGTGCCTGCGGGCGGCGCGGCTCTGGAGCCGACTCTGGAGGCGACTCTGGAACCGGCCGATCTCCGCGCCGCTCTGCGCGCCGCTCTCCGCCAGAGTCTGCCGGAGGCGATGGTGCCGGCGGCCTTCGTGGTCCTGCCGGCCTTCCCGCTCACCCCCAGCGGCAAGGTGGACCGCAGGGCCCTGCCCGCCCCCGAGGCGGAGCGGCCGGCCGGGGCGGCGACGTTGACGCCGCCGCGGACGGCCCTGGAGCGGCGCCTGGCCGGGATCTGGCAGGAGCTCCTGGGGCTCGACCGGATCGGCCGGGACGACAACTTCTTCGAGCTCGGCGGCGACTCGATCCAGGGCGCCCTCTTCGTCAATCGGCTGCAGCGGGAGCTGGGCGAGATCGTCTACGTCATGGCGCTCTTCGACGCGCCCACCGTCGCCCGCTTCGCCGAGTACCTGCAGCAGGGCTACACCCTGGCGGCGGCCCGCCTGGCCGGAGAAGCCGGACCTCTCGCGGAAGTCACCGGGACGGTGGGAACGGCAGGAGGCGATGGCAGCGGGGCGCGGAGCGGGCGAGGTCGAGGCGGACCTCGGCGAGCTGCGCGCCGCCGTGGCCCGCCGTCTCGGCCGGCAGCCGGGCGAGGAGATCCGGAACCCGCCCGGGGAGCCGCGGCAGAGGGCGCCCGTCGTCTTCCTCCTCTCGCCCTTCCGCTCCGGCTCGACCCTGCTGCGGGTCATGCTCGCCGGCCACCCCCGTCTCTTCGCGCCGCCCGAGCTGGAGCTCCTCGCCTTCCCCACCCTGCGGGAGCGGCGGGACGCCTACTCCGGCCGCGACCGCTTCGCTACCGAGGGGCTCCTGCGGGCCGTCATGGAGCTCTATGCCGCCGATGCCGGCCATGCCGGCGATGTGGAGACGGCACGGCGGATCGTCGGCGCAGCCGAGGACGAGGGGCTGCCGGTGGGCCGCTTCTACGGCCGGCTCGCCGAACGTTCCGGCGGCCGGCTCCTGGTCGACAAGACGCCGAGCTACGCCCTCGACCTCCCCACCCTGCGCCAGGCCGAACGACTCTTCGACCGGCCGCTCTACCTCCACCTCACCCGTCACCCGCGCGCCACCGTCGACTCCTACGTCGAGGCGCACATGGACCGGGTCTACCCGAGCTTTCCCTTCGCCCCCGAAGCCCAGGCCGAGCGGGTCTGGCTCCTCGGGCACCGCAACATCCTGGAGCACCTGGCCGGGGTGCCGGCCGAGCGCCAGCTCCGGCTGCGCTTCGAGGACCTCGTAGAGGCGCCGCGGGTAGCGATGGAGGCGATCTGTCACTTCCTCGGCCTGGGTTTCGAGCCCGCCATGCTCGACCCCTACGAAGGGCGCCGGATGACCGACGGCCTCGCCGCCGAGTCGCGCATGATGGGCGATCCCAAGTTCCACCAGCACCGCGGCATCGAGGCCGCGGTGGCGGACCGCTGGCGGGCCGCGACCGGGACGCTGTCGGCGCCGACCCGGGAGCTCGCCGCCACCCTCGGCTATCCCATGCCCGTGCCGCAGGTGGAGGGGGTATCGCCGGTACCGGCGGCCGCGGGGCTCGAGCTGCGCCCGCTGCCGCGCACGACCGACACGACCGAGCTGCCGCTCTCTTTTTCCCAGGAGCGGCTCTGGTTCCTCTCGCAGCTCGACCCGGAGAGCCCGGCCTACAACATGCCCGCCGCCGTCCACCTGCGGGGCGATCTCGACCGCTCGGCCCTCGCGGCGAGCTTCGCCGAGGTCCGCCGCCGGCACGAGGTGCTGCGCACGGTCTTCCCCGCCGCCGAAGGACGGCCGGCGCAGCGCGTCACCCCGCCCGGACCGGCGGCGCCCCTGCCCACCGTCGATCTCGCCGCGCTGCCCGCCGCGGCGGGCGCGCCGGGCGAGACGGAGCGGCTCCGGCTCGCCCTCGCCGAGGGGCGGCGGCCCTTCGACCTCGCCCGCGGCCCCATGCTGCGCACCACCCTCCTCCACCTGGGGGACGGCGAGCACGTGCTGCTCGTCACCCTGCACCACGTGGTCTCCGACGGCTGGACCATCGGCGTCCTCACCCGCGAGCTGGGGGCGCTCTACCCCGCCTTCGCCGAGGGCCGCCCCTCGCCGCTCCCGGAGCTCCCTCTCCAGTATGCCGACTACGCCGCCGGGCAGCGCCGCTGGCTGGGGGAGGCGGCCATGGAGGAGCACCTGATCTACTGGCGCCGACGCCTCGCCGGCGACCTGCCGCCCTTGGAGCTGCCGACCGACCGGCCCCGCCCGGCGGTGCAGACCCTCGCCGGCGCCCGCCTCTCGCGCCTCCTGCCGGCCGCCGCCACCGACGAGCTGCGCGCCTGGAGCGCCCGTTCCGGGGCGACCCTCTTCCTCACCCTGCTGGCGGGCTGGAACGCTCTCCTCTCCCGCTATACCGGGCAGGACGACCTCCTTCTCGGGATCCCCATCGCCAACCGCAACCGGCTGGAGGTGGAGGACCTGATCGGCGTCTTCCTCAATATGGTGGTGCAGCGCACCGACGCCTCGGGCGACCCGGAGCTCCACACCCTGCTCGCCCGGGTCAAGGAGGGCTTCCTCGGCTCGATCCCCCACCAGGAGGTGCCGTTCGAGAAGCTGGTCGCTCGACCTGCACCCGGAGCGCGACCTCTCCCGGGCCCCCATCTTCCAGGTCCAGTTCTCCCTGCAGAACACCCCCACCGCCCCCCTGGCGCTCCCCGGCCTCACTCTGGAATTGCTTCCGGACCACAACCGGACGACCAAGTTCGACGTCACGGTCTTCCTCTTCGACCTCCCCGAGGGGCTGACCACGACCCTGGAGTACAACACCGACCTCTTCGACGAGGCGACGATCGCCCGTCTCCTGGCGCACTGGGAGGTCCTGCTCCGCGGCCTGGTCGGCCATGCCGGGCGGCGCCTGTCGGAGCTGCCGCTCCTCGCCGCTGACGAGCGTACCGCCCTCCTCTCCGGCTGGAACGACCCGGCGGCGGCGTTCCCGGCCGGTCCCAGCCTCCACCGCATCTTCGAGGAGCAGGCGGCCCGGCGGCCGGGCGCCACGGCGGTGGTCCACGACCTCGCCGCGCTCTCCTACCGCCAGCTCGACGAGCGCGCCAACCGCCTGGCCCACCGTCTGCGCGCCCTGGGGGTGGGGCCGGAGACGCCGGTGGGGCTCTGCGTCGAGCGCTCGCTCGACATGGTGGTAGGGCTCCTCGGCATCCTCAAGGCCGGCGGCGCCTACGTCCCCCTGGACCCCGCCTATCCGCCCGAGCGCCTGGCCTGGATCCTCGAGGATGCTCTCCGCGGGGTGGCCGCGCCGGTCCTCGTCACCCAGGAGCACCTGGTGGAGCGCTTCCGGCCGGAAGACCGGGAGCTGCCCTTCCGCCTCGTCGCGCTCGACGCGGACAGCGCGGCGCTCGCCGCCGAGAAGCCGAGAACCGAGCGCCTGCCGGACCTCCCGGGCCAGGGGCCGGACAACCTCGCCTACGTCATCTATACCTCGGGCTCGACCGGGCGGCCGAAGGGCGTGCTCATCCCGCACGCCAATGCCGTCCGGCTGTTCACCGCCACCGACCGCTGGTTCGGCTTCGGACCCGAGGACGTCTGGACGATCTTCCATTCCTATGCCTTCGACTTCTCGGTCTGGGAGATCTGGGGGGCTCTGCTCCACGGCGGCCGCCTGGTGGTGGTGCCGCGGGAGGTGAGCCTCTCCCCGCCGGCCTTCTACGACCTGCTGGCGACGGAACGGGTCACGGTGCTCGACCAGACGCCGTCGGCCTTCCGCCAGCTCGTCCAGCTGGAGGAGGAGGAGGAGCTCGGCCGCTGCGCCTGCGCCGAGTGATCTTCGGCGGCGAGGCACTCGACCTCGCCACCCTGGCCCCCTGGATCGAGCGCCACGGCGACAGCCGGCCGGCCCTCATCAACATGTACGGCATCACCGAGACCACGGTGCACGTCACCTACCGGCCGGTGCGGGCCGCGGACCTCGAGCGGCCGGGCGCGAGCCCGCTGGGCGTCCCCATCCCCGATCTTCAGGTCCACCTCCTCGGGCGCCACCTGGAGCTCCTGCCCGTGGGGATACCCGGCGAGATCCACGTCGGGGGAGCGGGCCTCGCCCGCGGCTACCTGGGACGGCCCGACCTGACCGCCGAGCGTTTCGTCCCCGACCCCTTCTCCCCGCTGCCGGGGGCCCGGCTCTACCGGAGCGGCGACCTCGCCCGCCGGCGGCGGGACGGCGATCTCGACGGCGATCTCGACGGCGATCTCGACTACCTGGGGCGGATCGACGGGCAGGTGAAGATCCGCGGCTTCCGCATCGAGCTCGGCGAGATCGAGTCGGCCCTCTCCCGGCATCCCGGGGTGCGGCAGGCGGTGGTGTTGACTCGCGCCGCCGCTTCCGGCGATCCCCGGCTGCTCGCCTGGGTGGTGGCGAAGGGAGGTCCGGTCGCCGTCGCCGAGCTCCGCGAGCACCTCGCGCGGAGCCTGCCGGAGCTACATGGTGCCGGCCGCCTTCGTGCACCTCGACCGGCTGCCGCTCACCCCGCACGGCAAGGTGGACCGCCGGGCGCTGCCGGAACCCGAGGAGATCGCCGCCGGCGCGGCCGCGCCGGGCCGGATCGCGCCGCGCAATCGCACCGAGGCGCGGGTGGCCGAGATCTGGCGCGAGATCCTCCGGACCGAGGAGATGGGGGTCGAGGACAGCTTCTTCGAGCTGGGGGGGCACTCCCTCCTGGCGACGCAGGTGCTGTCGCGGGTCAGCACCGCCTTCGGGGTGACCCTCCCCCTGCGCGCCCTGTTCGACACCCCGACCGTCGCCGGCCTCGCCGCAGCTGTAGAGGTCCTGACGGGAGAGGATGGGAGAGCGGCGCCGCCGCTCCGGCCGCTGCCGCGCGGCGGGGAGATTCCCCTCTCCTACGCCCAGGAGCGGCTCTGGTTCATCGAGCAGCTGGCGGTCAGCGGGGGCAGCGGGGACGGCGGCGCGGACGCGGGCTACAGCATGCCCGCCGCCGTGCGCCTGCGCGGCAGCCTGCGGGTCGAGGTGCTCGCCGCCAGCCTGCGGGAGATCGTCCGCCGGCACGAGGCGCTGCGCACCCGCTTCACCGCCACCGCCGGACGGCCGTCCCAGGTGATCGACCCCGACTGGCGCCCCGCTCTCCCCCTGGTGGACCTCGGCGGCCTGCCGGACCGGGCGGCCGGGCCGGAGCTAAGGCGGCGCATCGCCGAGGAGGAGGTCCGCCCCTTCGACCTGGTGAGCGGTCCGGTCCTGCGCTCCATCCTGGTACGTCTCGCCGAGGGCGACTACGTGCTCCTCTTCACGCTGCACCACATCGTCTCGGACGGTTGGTCGCTGGGCATCCTGCTGCGCGAGCTGACGGCGATCTACGACGCCTGGAGCCGCGGCGAGCCCTCGCCCCTCCCCGAGCTGCCGGTGCAGTACGCCGACTTCGCCCTCTGGCAGCGCCAGTGGTTCCGCGGCGAGGTGCTCGAAGAGCAGCTCGCCTACTGGACCCGGCAGCTCGCCGACCTCGCGCACTTAGACCTCCCGGCGGACCGGCCGCCCGTGGAGGGCCAGATCTTCGCCGCCGGCGACCAACCCCTGGTCCTCGAAGGGGCGCTGGCCGAGGGGCTCTACGCCCTCGCCCGCGGCCAGGGGGCGAGCCTCTTCATGGTGCTCCTCGCCGCCTACCAGACCCTCCTCCACCGCCATGCCGGCCAGGACGACGTGGCGGTCGGCTCGCCCATCGCCAATCGTGACCAGGAGGAAACCGAGGGGCTCATCGGCTTCTTCGTCAACACCCTGGTCCTCCGCACCCCCACCGGCGGCAACCCCTCCTTCCGCGGTCTGCTGGGGCGGGTCCGGGAGACGACCCTGGGGGCCTATGACCATCAGGACCTCCCCTTCGCCCGGGTGGTCGAGGCCCTGCGGCCGGACCGCGGGAAAGGATCGTGGCCGCTCGTCAACGCCATGTTCACCCTGCAGAACCAGCCGATGCCCGCCATGGAGCTCGCCGGGGTGAAGCTCGACGTCGTACCGCATCACGAGGGGACGGCCTTCGGGATCGCCGTCGCCGTGTCGCTCCGCTTCTGGGAGTCGAAAGGCCGGTTGACCGGAGGCCTGGGCTACAACACCGCGCGGCTCGACCGCACCACCGCGGCGCGCTGGCGGGGCCACCTCCTGGCCCTCTTCACCGCGGCGGTCGCCAACCCGGAGCTGCCGATCGAGGAGCTGCCGCTCCTCGCCGCCAGCGAGCGCCACCAGCTGTCTGTCGAGTGGAGCGCGGCCGGAGGAATCGTCCTCCGCGGCGATCGCCCGGCCCCGATCGGCGTCTGGGGCGAGCTCGAAGGGACGGGTCGGCGCGCCCGCCGGCGCGCCGACGGCAGCCTGGAGGAGCCGGCCGCGGCCGTGGCCCCGCCGGAGGAGTCGGCGGAGCCGGAGCCGGCCGTCCTTCCCGCGGTGTCCGAGAGCGTGGCGAAGCAGCGGGCCGAGCTGGCGAGCCGGCAGGGCGCCCTCTCCGCCGGCAAGCGGGAGATGCTCGAAAAACGCCTCCGCGGCCTCTCCCCGGCCGGCGGCGCGGGCCTGCCACGCCCCGCGGCCCCCGCCAAGACCGCCGGGACCGCCGGGACGGAAACGCCGATCCTGCTCGTCAAGCTGCACGCCGGTCTTCCCGGCAGACCCGCCTTCTTCTGTGTCCACGCGGTGGGCGGCACGGTCTTCTCCTACGCCGAGCTCGCCCGCGCCATGGGTCCCGAACAGCCGTTCTACGGCGTGCAGGCGGCCGGCCTGGAGGGCGGGACGCCGGTGGACGACCTGACCGCCATGGCCGCCGCGTACGTCGCGGCGGTCGAAGCGGCCGAGCCGGCGGGCCCCTACCTGCTCGGCGGCTGGTCCTTCGGCGGCCTCGTGGCCTTCGAGATGGCGCGCCAGCTGCGCGCCCGGGGGCGCGAGGTGGGTCTGGTGGCCCTCTTGGACACCTGGTCGCCGGCCGTCGCCGAAACGCCCGCGGAGCGCGGCGACGCCGAGCTCGTCCGCCTCTTCCTGCGCGACCAGGCGGCCCTTCTGGGCAACGTGCCGGCGTGGCTCGACGTGCCGGTGCCGGACGGGGGGGAAGAGGAGATGAACCGCCTCCTGGCCCGGGCGCGAGAGGCCGGCCTCTTGCGGGCCGACCTCCGGCCTCGCCAGGTGCAGCGGATGATGGGCGTTTACAAGGCGAACCTCCGGGCCCTCGCCGGCTACCGCGCCGGTTCCTACGCCGGCCGTCTCACCGTGTTCCGCCCCCGGGAGGCCCCCGACGACCCGCGGCTCCTGCCCGCCAACGGCTGGGAGCCGCTCACCGCCGAACCGATCGAGGTCGAGGTGGTGCCGGGGGATCACTACACCATGCTGGCGGCACCCCACGTCCCGCTGCTGGCGGGGCGTCTCCGTCACTGTATCGAGCGGGCGCTCGGCATCCTGGCCGAAGGCAGCGTCGCGGCTCCCGACCCTCCCGCCGATCTCCTCCTGCTCTCGGCCGCCGAACGCCAGCAGACGCTGGTGGAGTGGAACGACACCCGCTCCGATCTTCCTTCCGGGGTCTGGGTACACGAGCTCGTCGCGGCGCAGGCCCAGCGGGCCCCGGACGCGCTGGCGGTGGTGACGGCCGAGCGGCGGCTGACCTATGGCGAGCTCGACCGGCGGGCGGCGCGCCTGGCCGGTACCCTCTCCCGACTGGGCGTCGGACCTGAGGTCAAGGTGGGGCTCTGCCTCGAACGCTCGCCGGAGCTGGTCATCTCGGCCCTCGCCGTGCTCAAGGCTGGCGGCTCCTATGTCGCCCTCGATCCCCTTCATCCCGAGGAACGGCTGGCCTTCCAGCTCACCGACTGCCAGGCTCCCGTTCTCTTCACCCGGCGGGGACGGGTGGCCGAGCTCGCCGCGCGGCAGGGCATCCAGTGCCTTTTCCCGCACGAGCCAGACGTCCCGAACCGGCTGAATCTCCCGGCTTCGGGAGCGCTGCCGGAACCGGCGCTCCTCGCCGGCAACCTGGCCTACGTCATCTACACCTCCGGCTCGACCGGCCGGCCGAAGGGGGTGGAGATCGGTCACCGCTCGCTGCTCAACCTGGTGGAGTGGTACGCCCACCTCTTCGGCCTGACCGCGGCGGATCGGGGGACCGTCCTCGCCGGAGTGGGTTTCGATGCCTCGGTCTTCGAAATCTGGCCCTATCTCGCCAGGGGGGCGAGCCTCCACCTGGTGCCGGACGAGGTCCGTACCTCGGCCGAGTCGCTGCCCGGTTGGCTGGCCGCGCAGGGGATCACCGTGAGCTTCATGCCGTCCCTCCTCGCCGAGGCCGTCCTCGATCGCGAATGGCAGCCGGGCTCGGCCCTGCGCTTCCTCCTCTGCGGCGGCGACCGTCTGCACCAGGCTCCCCGGCCGTCTCTGCCGTTCGCCCTGATCAACTGTTACGGCCCGACGGAAGGGACGGTGGTCACCACCGCTGGCCGCGTCCCGGCGAGGGGGACGGACGGGAAGGCACCCACCCTCGGGCGGCCGATCACCAACGTGCGGGTGAACGTCTTCGACCGCGGGTCGCGACCCGTGCCCGCCGGCGAACCCGGCGAGCTCCTGGTCGGCGGCACCGGCCTCGCCCGAGGTTATCTAGGGCGCCCCGAGCTGACGGCCGAACGCTTCGTCCCCGACCCCTCGGCCGGCACGCCCGGCGAGCGCCTGTATCGAACCGGCGACCTCGTCCGTCTCCTACCGGACGGCGAGCTCGAATTCCTGGGGCGCATCGACCACCAGGTCAAGATCCACGGCTTCCGCATCGAGCTCGGCGAGATCGAGACGGTGTTGGCCCGGCACCCCGCCGTGCGGGAAGCGGTGGTGCTCGCCGTCGAGGGCACCCTGGTGGCGTATTTCACCGGAACGCCAGAGGTCTCTGAGCTGCGCGCCTTTCTCCTTCGCGAGCTGCCCGGCTTCATGGTTCCAGCGGGCTTCGTGCCGCTTCCCGCCCTGCCGCTCTCCCCGAGCGGCAAGGTGGACCGGCAGGCCCTCGCCCAGCTCCGCCCGGCTGCCGAGCCGGAGGGCGAGGCCGCGCTCTTCCTCAACCCCACCGAGGAGCTCCTCGCCCACCTCTGGGAGGAGGTGCTGGGGCGCTCGGGCGTGGGCCCCGACGACAACTTCTTCCATCTCGGCGGCCACTCCCTCCTGGTCACCCGGGTGCTGTCGCGGATCCGCGAGGCGTTCGGGGTGGACCTGCCGGTCAAGGCGCTCTTCGAGTCGCCCACGGTGAGGGCCCTCGCCCGAGTGGTGACGGCGACCCGCCAGGCAGCGAGCGCCAGGCGCGCCAGCCGGTAGACGAGATCACCCTGCCGCCGCTCTGCCCGGTGCCCCGGGGCGGTCGCTTCCCGCTCTCCTTTCCACAGCAGCGCCTCTGGTTCCTCGACCGCCTGGCGCCGGACAGCTCGACCTACAACATCCGCCTGGCCCTGCTTCTTCACGGGGCCGTCGACCCGGAGGTCCTCGCCGCCAGCCTCGGCGCGGTCGTCCGCCGCCACGAGATGCTGCGCACCCGCTTCGTCGAAATCGAGGGCCACCCCTGGCAGGAGATCCTCCCGCCGCAGCCCCTGTCCCTGCCGCGGATCGACCTCGGCTCTCTGCCCGCTGGGCGAGGCCGAGCAGAGCTGGCGCGGCTGGCGGAAGGGGAGCTCGGCCGGCCGTTCGACCTGGGCCGGGGCGGCCCCCTGTTGCGGGCGCGGTTGATCCATCTCGCCCCCTGGGAGAGGACGGAGAAGACGGAGCTCGCCCTCCTCCTCACCCTCCACCACATCGCCTTTGACGGCTGGTCCGAGGTCCTCTTCCTCTCCGATCTCTCGGCTCTCTACACGGCGACCGCCTCAGGGCGGCCCTCGCCGCTCCCCGAGCTTCCCGTTCAGTATGCCGACTTCGCCGTCTGGCAGCGCGCCTGGCCGCCGGAGGTCCTCGCCAGACAGCTCGACTACTGGCGCCGACAGATGGCGGGCGCACCCGCGGCGATCCCGCTCCCCACCGACCGTCCGCGGCCGGCGGTACAGAGCTTCCGCGGCGCGACTCGCCACCTGCGCCTGCCGGCGCCGGTGATGGCCGAGCTGCGGGGCGCCATGCGGCGGGAGGGGGTGACCTTGTACATGCTCCTCCTCGCCGGCTACCAGGCACTGCTGGCGCGCTACAGCGGTCAGGAGGACATCCTGGTGGGGACGCCGGTGGCCAACCGGACCCGGCCGGAGATCGAGCGGCTCATCGGCTTTTTCGTCAATACCCTGGTGCTCCGCGAGCGGCTTCACGGCGTCCCGGATTTCCGCCGACTGGCAGCGGCCGTACGCGAGACGGCCCTGGCGGCTTTCGCCCATCAGGACCTGCCCTTCGAATTGCTGGTCGAAGAGTTGCGGCCGGAGCGCGACCGGGCGCGCAACCCGCTCGTCCAGGTGCTGCTGGCGCTCCAGACCACCGGCTTCCGGGAGCCGCGGGAGGCACGGGACGCGCAGGGGGCGCAGGGGGCGCGCCTGGGGTTCACGCCGCTCTCCCTGGGGGAGAGCCGGACGGCGAAGTTCGACCTCACCCTGTTCGCCACGGAAGAGGACGGGGAGCTCGAGCTGGCGCTCGAGTTCGCGACCGATCTGTTCACCCCGACTACCGCGGTACGCCTGCTCGACCACTTCGCGAGCCTCCTTACCGGTGCCGTGCGGAGCCCGGAGCAGCCCCTCTCGCAGCTCTCCCTGCTCTCGGCCGCCGAACGCCAGCAGACGCTCCTGGAGTGGAACGACACGCTCTCCGACCCTCCTCGCGAGGTCGGGGTTCATCAGCTCGTCGCGGCGCACGCGCGGCGGGCGCCGCAGGCCCCAGCGGTGGTCACGGCCGAGCGACGGCTGAGCTACGGCGAGCTCGACGGGCAGGCGGGACGCCTGGCCCACACCCTTTCCGCTCTCGGCGTCGGGCCGGAGGTCCGGGTCGGACTCTGTCTGGAACGCTCGCCGGAGCTGGTCATCTCGGCCCTCGCAGTGCTCAAGGCCGGCGGCGCCTATGTCGCCCTCGACCCTTTTCATCCCGCGGAGCGGTTGGCCTATGAGCTCGCCGACTGCAGGGCTCCGATCCTCCTCACCCGCCGCGGCCCCGTGGCCGACCTCGCCGCACGGCTCGGTATTCAGTGCCTCTTCCCGCACGAGCTCGCGGCGGACCGCCCGGCGGGGGCCGACGTTCCCTTCGAGCCCTTCGAGCCCTTCGAGCCCTTCGAGCCCTCCGAGCCGGCGTTCTTCTCCGACGGCCTGGCGTATGTCATTTACACCTCGGGCTCGACCGGCCTGCCCAAGGGGGTGGAGATCCGCCACCGCTCGCTCCTCAACCTGGTCAGCTGGCACGTCCGCACCTTCGGCCTGACCGCGGACGACCGCGGGACTCTCCTCGCCGGCGTAGGCTTCGACGCCTCGGTCTGGGAAACCTGGCCCTACCTCGCCGCCGGAGCGAGCCTCCATCTCGTGCCGGAAGCGATCCGTACCTCGGCCGAGGCGCTGCCCGGCTGGCTCGCGGCGCAGGAAATCACCGTGAGCTTCCTGCCGACTCCGCTGGCCGAGGCGGTCCTCGATCAGGAGTGGCCAACCTCCGGTCGCCCGGCCCTGCGCTTCCTGCTGACCGGCGGGGATCGGCTGCACGCCCCTCCCCCGCCGTCGCTGCCGTTCGTCCTGGTCAACGACTACGGCCCCACCGAGGCCACGGTCGTCGCCACCTCCGGGCCGGTCGCCGCCGGCGCCGCCAGCGCCGCCGGAGAGCGGAACGGCCCGGCTCCATCCCTCGGCCGGTCGATCGCCAATACCCGGGCCTACGTCCTGGACGGCGAGCTGCAGCCGGTGCCCCTCGGCGTGCCGGGCGAGCTCCTGCTCGGCGGCGACGGCCTGGCGAGAGGCTATCTCGGGCTTCCCGCGCTGACCGCCGAGCGCTTCCTGCCCGATCCATTCGCCGGCAGGCCAGGCGCGCGACGGTATCGAACCGGCGACCTCGTCCGGCTCCTACCGGGTGGCGAGCTCGAATTCCTCGGACGCATCGACCATCAGGTGAAAATCCGCGGCTACCGCATCGAGCTCGGCGAGATCGAGACCGTCCTCGCCCGGCACCCCGCCGTGCGCGAAACGGTGGTGCTCGCCGTCGACGATCGCCTCGTCGCCTTCTGCACGGTCCTGCCGGACCTCTCGCTGCCGTCCCCCGCGCCGGCCGACCTCGCCGACTTCCTGCGCCGCGCGCTGCCTGACTCCATGGTGCCCGCGAGCTTCTTGCTCCTTCCCGAGCTGCCGCTCTCCGCGAGCGGCAAGGTGGACCGGCAGGCCCTCGCCCGGCTCGCGCCGGCATTCGGCGCGGACGGCGGAACCGCCCTCTTCCTCAACCCGACCGAGGAGCTCCTCGCCCACCTGTGGGAGGAGGTACTGGAGCGCTCGGGCGTCGGCCCCGACGATAACTTCTTCCATCTCGGCGGGCACTCCCTCCTGGTCACCCGGGTGCTGTCGCGGATCCGCCAGGCGTTCGGGGTGGACCTGCCGGTCAAGGCGCTCTTCGAGTCGCCCACGGTGAGGGCCCTCGCCCGAGTGGTGACGGCGACCCGCCAGGCGCGCCAGGCGCGCCAGCCGGTAGACGAGATCACCCTGCCGCCGCTCTGCCCGGTGCCCCGAGGCGGTCGCTTCCCGCTCTCCTTTCCACAGCAGCGCCTCTGGTTTCTCGACCGCCTGGCGCCGGACAGCTCGACCTACAACATCCCCCTGGCCCTGCTTCTCCACGGGGCCGTGGACCCGGAGCTCCTCGCCGCCAGCCTCGGCGCGGTGGTCCGCCGCCACGAGATGCTGCGCACCCGGTTCGTCGAAATCGAGGGCCACCCCTGGCAGGAGATCCTCCCGCCGCAGCCCCTGTCCCTGCCGCGGATCGACCTCGGCTCTCTGCCCGCGGGGCGAGGCCGAGCAGAGCTGGAGCGGCTGGCGGAAGGGGAGCTCGGCCGGCCGTTCGACCTGGGCGGGGGCGGCCCCCTGTTGCGGGCGCGGTTGATCCATCTCGCCCCCTGGGAGAGGACGGAGAAGACGGAGCTCGCCCTCCTCCTCACCCTCCACCACATCGCTTTCGACGGCTGGTCCGAGGTCCTCTTCCTCTCCGACCTCTCGGCTCTCTACACGGCGACCGCCTCAGGGCGGCCCTCGCCGCTCCCCGAGCTTCCCGTTCAGTATGCCGACTTCGCCGTCTGGCAGCGCGCCTGGCCGCCGGAGGTCCTCGCCAGGCAGCTCGACTACTGGCGCCGACAGATGGCGGGCGCACCCGCGGCGATCCCGCTCCCCACCGACCGTCCGCGGCCGGCGGTACAGAGCTTCCGCGGCGCGACTCGCTACCTGCGCCTGCCGGCGCCGGTGATGGCCGAGCTGCGGGGCGCCATGCGGCGGGAGGGGGTGACCTTGTACATGCTCCTCCTCGCCGGCTACCAGGCACTGCTGGCGCGCTACAGCGGTCAGGAGGACATCCTGGTGGGAACGCCGGTGGCCAACCGGACCCGGCCGGAGATCGAGCGGCTCATCGGCTTTTTCGTCAATACCCTGGTGCTCCGCGAGCGGCTTCACGGCGTCCCGGATTTCCGCCGCCTGGCAGCGGCCGTACGCGAGACGGCCCTGGCGGCTTTCGCCCATCAGGACCTGCCTTTCGAATTGCTGGTCGAAGAGTTGCGGCCGGAGCGCGACCGGGCGCGCAACCCGCTCGTCCAGGTGCTGCTGGCGCTCCAGACCACCGGCTTCCGGGAGGCGGGAGGCGGGAGGCGCAGGGGGCGCGCCTGGGGTTCACGCCGCTCTCCCTGGGGGAGAGTCGGACGGCGAAGTTCGACCTCACCCTGTTCGCCACGGAAGAGGACGGGGAGCTCGAGCTGGCGCTCGAGTTCGCGACCGATCTGTTCACTCCGACTACCGCGGTACGCCTGCTCGACCACTTCGCGAGCCTCCTTACCGGTGCCGTGCGGAGCCCGGAGCAGCCCCTCTCGCAGCTCTCCCTGCTCTCGGCCGCCGAACGCCAGCAGACGCTCCTGGAGTGGAACGACACGCTCTCCGACCCTCCTCGCGAGGTCGGGGTTCATCAGCTCGTCGCGGCGCACGCGCGGCGGGCGCCGCAGGCCCCGGCGGTGGTCACGGCCGAGCGACGGCTGAGCTACGGCGAGCTCGACGGGCAGGCGGGACGCCTGGCCCACACCCTTTCCGCTCTCGGCGTCGGGCCGGAGGTCCGGGTCGGACTCTGTCTGGAACGCTCGCCGGAGCTGGTCATCTCGGCCCTCGCGGTGCTCAAGGCCGGCGGCGCCTATGTCGCCCTCGACCCTTTTCATCCCGCGGAGCGGTTGGCCTATGAGCTCGCCGACTGCAGGGCTACGATCCTCCTCACCCGCCGCGGCCCCGTGGCCGACCTCGCTGCACGGCTCGGTATCCAGTGCCTCTTCCCGCACGAGATCGCGGCGGACTGCCCGGCGCCGGCGATGGCCGAGCGAGCATCACCGTCCGAGCCGGCGTTCTTCTCCGACGGCCTGGCGTATGTCATTTACACCTCGGGCTCGACCGGCCTGCCCAAGGGGGTGGAGATCCGCCACCGCTCGCTCCTCAACCTGGTCAGGTGGCACGTCCGCACCTTCGGCCTGACCGCGGACGACCGCGGGACTCTCCTCGCCGGCGTAGGCTTCGACGCCTCGGTCTGGGAAACCTGGCCCTACCTCGCCGCCGGAGCGAGCCTCCATCTCGTGCCGGAAGCGATCCGTACCTCGGCCGAGGCGCTGCCCGGCTGGCTCGCGGCGCAGGAAATCACCGTGAGCTTCCTGCCGACTCCGCTGGCCGAGGCGGTCCTCGATCAGGAGTGGCCAACCTCCGGTCGCCCGGCCCTGCGCTTCCTGCTGACCGGCGGGGATCGGCTGCACGCCCCTCCCCCGCCGTCGCTGCCGTTCGTCCTGGTCAACGACTACGGCCCCACCGAGGCCACGGTCGTCGCCACCTCCGGGCCGGTCGCCGCCGGCGCCGCCAGCGCCGCCGGAGAGCGGAACGGCCCGGCTCCATCCCTCGGCCGGTCGATCGCCAATTCCCGGGCCTACGTCTTGGACGGCGAGCTGCAGCCGGTGCCCCTCGGCGTGCCAGGCGAGCTCCTGCTCGGCGGCGACGGCCTGGCGAGAGGCTATCTCGGGCTCCCCGCGCTGACCGCCGAGCGCTTCCTGCCCGATCCATTCGCCGGCAGGCCAGGCGCGCGACGGTATCGAACCGGCGACCTCGTCCGGCTCCTACCGGGTGGCGAGCTCGAATTCCTCGGACGCATCGACCATCAGGTGAAAATCCGCGGCTACCGCATCGAGCTCGGCGAGATCGAGACCGTCCTCGCCCGGCACCCCGCCGTGCGCGAAACGGTGGTGCTCGCCGTCGACGATCGCCTCGTCGCCTTCTGCACGGTCCTGCCGGACTCGCTGCCGTCCCCCGCGCCGGCCGACCTCGCCGACTTCCTGCGCCGCGCGCTGCCTGACTCCATGGTGCCCGCGAGCTTCTTGCTCCTCCCCGAGCTGCCGCTCTCCCCGAGCGGCAAGGTGGACCGGCAGGCCCTCGCCCGGCTCCGCCCGGCTGCCGAGCCGGAGGTCGAGGCCGCCCTCTTCCTCAACCCGACCGAGGAGCTCCTCGCCCACCTCTGGGAGGAGGTACTGGACCGCTCGGGCGTGGGCCCCGACGACAACTTCTTCCATCTCGGCGGCCACTCCCTCCTGGTCACCCGGGTGCTGTCGCGGATCCGCCAGGCGTTCGGGGTGGACCTGCCGGTCCAGGCGCTCTTCGAGTCGCCCACCTTACGCGGTCTGGCCAGGGTGGTCACCGTGGCCCGACGCCAGGCCGAGGCCATCGTCCTGCCGCCGCTCCGCCCGGGGCCGCCGGGAAGCCTTTCGCCCCTCTCTTTCCCTCAGCAGCGGCTATGGTTCATCGACCGCCTGGCGCCGGACAGCTCCACCTACAACATCCCCACCGCCTTCCGGCTGCGCGGATCGCTCGATTCCGCGGCCCTGGCCGCCAGCCTCGACGCGGTAGTCTGCCGGCACGAGATGCTGCGCACCCGCTTCGTCGAGGTGGACGGCCAGCCCTGGCAAGAGATCCTGCCGCCAGCGCCCGTACCCTTCCCCTCGATCGACCTCGGAGGCCTGCCGGAGGCGCGCCGCGAGGCGGAGCTCGCCCGCCTGGGTTGGGAGGAGGCCGGCCAGCCCTTCGACCTCCGGCGCGGCCCCCTGCTGCGCGCCCGGCGGATCCGGCTCGGCGGCGAGGAGCACGCCCTGCTGCTCACCCTGCATCACGTCGCCGCCGACGGCTGGTCGGTCGGGGTGCTGTTCGCCGAGCTGTCTGCCCTCTACGGCGCGGCCACCCTGGCGCCTCCCGCACCCCTCCCTGCGCTCGCCGTCCCCCTCGCCAGCCCGCTCGCTATCCAATATGCCGACTTCGCGGTCTGGCAACGCGCCTGGCCGCCGGAGGTTCTCGCCGGGCAGCTCGACTACTGGCGGCGCCACCTGGCGGACCTCGCCACCCTGGAGGTGGCGACCGATCGCCCGCGCCCACCGGTCCAGACCTTCCGCGGGGACGTCGAGACGGTGACCGTCCCGGTGGCCCTGACCGCCGCCCTGCGCACCCTCACCCACGACCGGCGGGTCACCCTCTTCATGACCCTCCTCGCCGCCTGGCAGGCTCTCCTCCACCGCCTCACCGGCCAGACCGACATCGTCGTCGGCTCGCCCACGGCCAACCGCACCCACCGCGAGACCGAAGGTCTGATCGGTTTCTTCGTCAACCTGCTGGCCTTGCGGGCCGACTGCGGCGGCGATCCGAGCTTCGGCCAGCTGCTCGAGCAGGTGCGCAGCACCGCCCTCCTCGCCTACGACCACGCCGACCTGCCCTTCGAGCGCCTGGTCGACGAGCTGGCTCTGGGGCGCGACCTCTCCCGCCAGCCTCTGGTGCAGGTGATGTTCGCCCTCGAGAACGCGCTGCCCACGCCGCCCGTCCTGGCCGGGCTCACGGTTTCGCCCCTCGACTCCGCCCGGGCGGTGGCCAAGTTCGACCTGACCCTCGCCCTCTTCGACCGCGGCGACGAGCTCGCCGGGTCGATCGAGTACAGCACCGACCTCTTCGACCGCGTGACGGTAAAGCGCCTGGCCGGCCGATTCGTCCACCTGCTGGCCGCGGTGGCCGCCGATCCGGAGGCGCGCCTGTCCGGGGCCGAGCTCCTCTCCACGGCGGAGCGGCACCAGCTGGTATCCGAGTGGAACGACACGGCGGCGCCCTTCGTGCCCGCCCTCCTCCACCAGCCTTTCGAGGCTTCGGCCTTGCGGACTCCCGGGGCCCTGGCCGCGGTCTGCGCTGGCGAGGAGATGACCTACGGCGAGTTGGAGCTCCGTTCCAACCGGCTGGCCCACCTGCTCCGCGACCGTGGCCTCGAGCGCGGCGAGCCGGTCGGGGTCTGGATGGAGCGCTCCCTCGACATGCTGGTCGCGGTCCTGGGCGCGCTCAAGGCCGGGGGCTTCTACGTGCCCCTGGACGCCGCCTGGCCGGCCGAGCGGGTGGAGTCGATCCTCGCCGCCATGGGCACCCGGGCGCTGATCGCGGGCGGCAGCCTGTTGCCGGCGGTCGAGCAGATGCAATGGCGACTGCCGGCGCTGTCGGATGTCGTCTGCCTCGCCGTCGCCACCCCGCGGCTCCCCCCCGAGGCGATCGATGCGGAGAGCGTGCGCGGGCTGTGGGACTACGTGGCCGAACGGGCGGTCGACCGGGCGACGGCCGGCGGTTTCGTCAGCGCCTGGACCGGACTGCCCTTCAAGGAGGCCGAGGTGGACGAGTACCGCGACCGGGTACTCGCCCTCGCCGGCCCCTGGCTCCAGCCCTCGGCCCGGATCCTGGAGATCGGCAGCGGCGCCGGCCTCCTGTTCTGGGAGATGGCATCGCGGGTGGCCCATGCCACCGGGATCGACCCCTCGCCGCTCACCCAGGAAAAGAACCGCGCCCGCGCCGCCCGGGAGGATCTCGACAACGTCGACCTGTGGACCGGCTTCGCCCACGAGCTCGACACGCTGCTCGCCGGGGATGCCCACTTCGACCTCATTCTCCTCGCGAGCACGGTCCAGTTCTTCCCCGGACCACACTACCTGGAGCAGATCGTCGCCCGGGCGCTCTCCCGGCTCGCTCCCGGCGGCGCGCTGCTGATCGCCGACGTCCTCGATGCCCGGCGCCGGGACGAGCTCCAGCGGAGGATCGCCGAGCACCGCGGGAAGCCGCCGGCCGCGACCCCGGGACGCGGGCGGGAGCTCTATCTCGACGAGGATCTCTTCCGCGACTTGGGCGCCGCCCTGCCGGAGGTGGGCGAGGTCGCGATCCTCCACCGCACCGAGGGCTTCGACAACGAGCTGGGCTTCCGCTACGACGTGCTCTTCATCCGCGCCCCGGAGCCCCTCGCTGGCACCGTGAACCGCGCCCGCGGCGAACGGCGCAGGCACCTGTGGACGGCCTGGCACACCGCGCGGTGCTCCGCCGAGCGCCCGCGCCGGACGACCGCCGCCGACGACATCGCCTACGTCATCTATACCTCCGGCTCGACCGGCACACCCAAGGGGATCGTCGTCCAGCACCGCGCGGCGGCTCATCTCGTCGACTGGGTCGACCGGACCTTCGGCGTCGGGCCGGCCGACCGGGTGCTCTTCGTCACCTCGCTCTGCTTCGACCTCTCGGTCTACGACCTCTTCGGGGTGCTGGCGGCGGGGGGTACGGTCCACGTCGCCACCGAGGAGGAGCTGGGCAATCCGGACCGCATGGTGCGCCTGCTGCGCGGCGGGACCATCACCCTCTGGGACTCGGCGCCCGCCGCCCTCGTCCAGCTCGCGCCGCTCTTCCCGGCCACGCCGGACCCGGCGAGCCGGTTGCGCCTCGTCCTCCTCTCGGGGGACTGGATTCCGGTCACCCTGCCCGACCGGGTGCGGACGGCCTTCCCAGGGGCGCGGGTGGTGAGCCTCGGCGGCGCCACCGAGGCCACGGTCTGGTCGAACTGGTACCCGCTCGGAGAGGTGGATCCCCGCTGGCCCTCCATCCCCTATGGCCGGCCGATCGACAACGCCCGCTACCTCGTGCTCGACGCCGCCTTCGCTCCCTGCCCGATCGGCGTGCCGGGCGACCTGTATATTGGAGACATGGGCGACCTGGGCGACTCGGGCGGCGCCTGCCTGTCCGTGGGCTACGCGCACGAGCCGGGCCTGACCGCGGCCGGCTTCCTGCCCGACCCCTTCGCGGCGGAGCCGGGAGGACGGCTCTACCGGACCGGCGACCGGGCGCGCTTCGGCGCCGACGGCAACCTGGAGTTCCTCGGACGGATCGACCAGCAGGTCAAGGTGCGGGGCTTCCGTATCGAGCTCGGCGAGATCGAGGTGGCGCTCGCCCGCCAGCCGGAAGTGCGCGAGGCGGTGGTGCTGGCGCGGGAGGACCGGCCGGGCGACCAGCGCCTGGTGGCCTACGTGGTGCCGGCGGGGCGGCCGGCCGCCCCGCCGGGGTTCCTGCGGGAGGCCCTGCGTCAGGTCCTGCCCGAATACATGGTACCCGCGGCCTTCGTCTTCCTCGACGCTCTGCCGGTGACGGCCAACGGCAAGCTCGACCGCAAGGCCCTGCCCGTCCCGCACCTCGACGAGCAGGTCGAGGCCAACGGCTCCTGGGCTCCCCCCAGAACCCCCACTGAGGAGCTCCTCGCCGGCCTCTGGCGGGAGATCCTCGGCGTCGAGCGGGTCGGTATCCACGACAGCTTCTTCGCGCTCGGCGGGCACTCGCTCCTCGCTACCCAGCTCATGGCGCGGCTGCGCGAGATCCTGGGGGTGGAGGTCCCCCTGCGCGCCCTCTTCCAGCGGCCCACCGTCGCCGACCTCGCCGTCGAGGTGGAGGCGATCGCCGGCCTTTCCCGAGAGGCGCCGGCAGGTGTCCCCCAACTCCGCCCCATCCCGCGCGACGGCGAGCTGCCGCTCTCGTTCTCGCAGCTGCGGCAGTGGTTCCTCGTCCAGCTCGAACCCGAGGCGACCCTCTACAACCTGCCCCTCACCCTGCGTCTCGTGGGGCCGCTCGCCGTCGCGCCGCTCGAACGGAGCCTCGACGAGATCGTGCGCCGGCACGAGTCGCTACGCAGCACCTACTCCGTCGTGGGGGGGAGGCCGGTGCAGGTCATCGCCCCGGAGCTCGCGCTTCCCCTCCCCCGCCTCGATCTCGGCGGCCTGCCGGCGGACGAGCGGGAGGCCGAGAGCCGGCGCCTCATTCAGGCCGAGGGGGAGCACCCCTTCGACCTCACCCGGGGACCGCTCCTCCACGCCTCCCTCCTGCGGCTCGCCGCCGAGGAGCACTTCCTCCTCGTGACGGTGCACCACATCGCCTTCGACGGTTGGTCCCTGGGCGTCTTCACGCACGAGCTCGCGGCGCTCTACCAGGCCTTCCACGACGGTCTCCCCTCCCCATTGGCCGAGCTCGCGATCCAGTACGTCGATTACGCCTCCTGGCAGCGGCACTGGCTCGCCGGAGAGGAGGCGGGGAGGCAGATCGACTACTGGCGTACCACCCTCGCCGGGGCGACGAAGATGCTCCACCTGGCCACCGACCGCCCGCGGCCGGCGGTCCAGACCTTCCGCGGCGCCTTCGAGTCGGTCCTCTTCCCCGCCGCTCTGGCCGGCCCTCTCCGCGCCCTGGGGCTCGCCGAGGGCGCGACCCTTTACATGACGCTTCTCGCGGGTTTCTGTGCCCTGCTTCAGCGCTACACCCGGCAGGACGACCTGAACCTCGGCACCTTCGTCGCCAACCGCCGGCAGCAGGCCTTCGAGCCGCTCCTCGGCCTGTTCGTCAATACTCTCGTGCTCCGCGCCAACCTCGCCGGGGAGCCGAGCTTCCGAGAGCTGCTGGCGCGGGTGCGGGAGACCACCCTCGGGGCCTACGAGCACCAGGACATCCCCTTCGAGATGCTGCTCGACGCCCTGGAAACCGAGCGCGACCTTGGGCGTACCCCTCTCTTCCAGGTCATGTTCGGTCTGCAGAATTTCGCCGTGCCGCGGATCGAGCTGCCCTCTCTCGAGATCGCTCCCCTGAATCTTTACGAGGGGGGCCGGGCGAACTTCGAGCTGGCGCTCTGGGCCTGGGAGGAAGGCGGCGTCCTCCAGGTCATGATGCAGTACAACGTCGATCTCTTCGAGCCGCTAACCATCAGGCGGATGCTCTATCACCTCACCGATCTGCTCGCGGAAGCCACCGGCGCCCCCGACCGGCGGGTCGACGAGCTGCGGTTGTTGACCGTCGGGGAGCGTCACCAGGTGGTCCACGAGTGGAGCAGCGGCCCAGGCGACGGGGCGGAGATCCTCCTGGTCCACGAGCAGCTCGCGCTCCAGGCCGCGCGTACCCCCGACGCCACGGCGGTGGTGCAGGAGGACCGGGTCCTCACCTATGCCGAGCTCGACCGTCGGGCGGGGAGCCTCGCCCGCTCCCTGCAGGCGCTGGGCGTGGGGCCGGAAACCGTGGTGGGGATCTCCTGTCCGCGGAGCCTGGAGATGATCCTCGGTCTGTTCGGCGTCCTGCGGGCGGGCGGCGCCTACCTGCCCCTCGATCCCTCGCTCCCCGACGAGCGCATCGCCTTCCTCCTCGCCGACGCCGGGGCGGGCGCCCTGCTCACCAGCGAGCGCCTGGCGGGCCGCCGCCTGGACTTTCCCGGTCCGCTGGTCTTCCTGGAGCAGGAGCGGGAGGTGTTCCGCCCCGGCGCGGACGCCGGTGGGATCTCCAGGGTCGGCGCCGGGGCGAAAGCGGAGCTTCTCGCCTACGTCCTCTACACCTCGGGCTCGACCGGCCGGCCGAAGGGGGTCCTCATCGACCAGGGCTCGCTCGCCTCCTTCGCCCGCTCCGCGATCGAAGCCTTCGCGCTGCGGCCCGGGGACCGCATGCTGCAGTTCGCCTCGCTCGGGTTCGATACCAGCGTCGAGGAGATCTACGCCACCCTCTTGGCCGGAGCGACGCTCGTCCTGCGCACCGAGACGATGCACAGCTCGCCGGCGCTGTTTCTCGACACCTGCCGCGACTGGGGAATCACCCTCCTCGACCTGCCCACCGCGTACTGGCATGTCCTGGCAGCCGAGATCTCCCGCTCCAGAGCCGCCCTCCCGCGAGCGGTGCGCGCCATCATCGTCGGGGGCGAGCGGGCGCTGCCGGAGCGGGTGCGCGGCTGGTTCGAGACGGTGGGGCCCTACCCTCCCCTGTTCAATACCTACGGCCCGACCGAGGCCACGGTGGCGAGCACCGGCGGGATCGTCAGCGCGCCGGCTGCCGCGGCCGCCGGCGCGACGGTGCCGATCGGGCGGCCGACGCCCAACACCCGGCTCTTCGCCCTCGACGCCAGCCTGAACCCGGTGCCGATCGGTGTGGCCGGCGAGCTCCACATCACGGGCCGCGGCCTCGCCCGCGGCTACTCCGGCCGGCCCGACCTGACCGCCTGGAGCTTCATCCCCTCGCCGTTCGGCGAGCCCGGCTCCCGCGTCTACCGGAGCGGCGACCTCGTGCGCTACCTACCCGACGGCACTCTCGACTTCGTCGGACGAATCGACGATCAGGTCAAGATCCGCGGCTTCCGGGTCGAGCCCGGAGAGATCGCAACTCTCCTCGCCGATCATCCGGCGGTGCGGGAGGCGGCGGTGCTCGCCACGACTTCCGCCGCCGGCGACTGGCGCCTCACCGCCTACTTCGTGGCCGGCGGGCCGCCGGAGCCCACCCCCGGGGAGCTGCGCGACTTCCTCAAAATACGTCTACCGGCGTACATGGTACCGTCGGATTATCTCTCCCTTGAGGCGATGCCCCTGACCGCGACCGGCAAGCTCGACCGCGCGGCCCTGCGGGCGCCGGACCGCGAAGGCGACGACGACGATGACGGCTACGTGGCGCCGACGACGGTGAGCGAGGAGCTGCTGGCCGACATCTGGCGGGCCCTCCTCGACCGCGAGCGAGTGAGCATCTACGACAACTTCTTCGATCTGGGCGGTCACTCGCTGCTCGTCCCGCAGCTGATGTCGAGGATCGAGGAGGTGTTCGAGGTCGAGCTGCCTCTGCGCCTGCTCTTCGAGTTCCCTACCGTCGCCCAGCTCGCGCTGGCGGTAGAGGGAGCTTTCCTCGCCCAGATCGAAAGTCTGGGCGACGAGGACGTCGCGGCGAGCGGGCGGGTCGAGGCGGGCTGATCGGAACCAAAATCGGATACGGCTTTTTACGAGCGGAGATTGGAGAAGAGATCGAATGGAAATTCTCTGGCGAGACATCCGGGTCGGCTTGCGCCAACTGCTGAAGAACCGCGGCTTCGCTGTCGCGGCCATCCTCACCCTCACCCTCGGCATCGGTGCGACGAGCGCCATGTTCTCGGTCGTCAACGCCGTCTTGCTCAAAGAGCCGCCCTATAAAGATCCCTCCCGCCTGGTGGTCCTCGCCGGCACCTTCGAGGAGAAAGGTCAGGTTGCCAGCTGGCCGATCTCGCAGATGGACTTCGCCGACTGGCGGCGGGAGAACAAGGCTTTCGAAGACATGTCGGTGTTCAATCCGGACGGCGACCTCGCGTTCAACCTGGAGGGTGTGCAGCACCCCGAGCGAGTGAGCGGAGAGCTGGTCTCCGCGAGCTACTTCCCCTTGCTCGGAGTGAAGCCGGCCGTGGGCCGCTTCTTCAGCCGCGAGGAGGATGCGAAGCCTTTCACCGATTACGTCGTCGTCATCAGCCACGCCCTCTGGATGCGGCGCTTCGGCGGCGACTCTGGGATCGTCGGGCGGTCGTTGCAGCTCAACGGTCGGCAGTATCGCGTCCTCGGGGTGGGGCCCGAGGGCTTCCGCGGCCTGGCGGATACGGCCGACCTCTGGGTCCCCTCCCAGCTGCCGCCGATCGCCGAATACCTCCAGGTCCGCAGGGTACGCTGGGTCGCGGTGCTGGCCCGTCTGAAGCCCGGCGTCACGGTCGAGCGGGCTCAGCAGGAGATGAACGGCATCACCGCCGCCCTGGCCCGGCAGTATCCCGATATGGATAAGGGGATGGGCGTACAGATCTCTCTCCTCAAGGACTACTGGTTCGGCGATTTGCGCCACGGCCTGCTGATCCTTACCTTCGGCGCCTTGATGATCCTCGTCATCGCGTGCATCAACGTGGCGAACCTCCTGCTTGCCCGCGCGGTGGCGGAGCAGCGTTCTTACGCCATCAGCATGGCCCTGGGCGCCAGCCGCAAGCGCCTCCTGCGCCAGCTGTTGACCGAGAGCCTGCTCCTCTCCCTGATCGGCGCCACCCTCGGGATCCTCCTCTCCCAGTGGGCCACCCGCGCCCTGGTCGTCGTGAGCGGTGTCCAGTTCCAGAGCTTCATCCACATCTCCGCCGGGCGACCCGAGGTCATCGCGGCGATCGTCGGCCTGGCGGCGCTCTGCGGCGCCGTCTTCGGCCTCGTGCCGATATGGATCACCTTCAAGTCCGACCTCACCCAGAGCCTCACCCGTCAGGGCAAGCAGCCGCCCAAGGGGAGCGGGCGGCGCCGCTTCCAGAGCGCCGTCGTCGTCGCGCAGGTGGCCCTCGCCATGATCCTCTCGACGGGCGCCGGCTTGATGGCCAAGGGTTACCAGAAGCTCATGGGACAGGAGCTCGGTTTCCGCTCGGACCGGCTGCTGACCTACCGCATCGACCTCCGCGGCCCGAAATACAAGCAGGACCCGCCGGTGGTCCAGCTGGTACACCAATATCTCGACCGGATCTCCGCCATCCCCGGAGTCGCCGAGCTGTCGCTGGCCGATCCCACGATCCCCACCGACGGGTGGTCGGGGGCCTACATCACTGTCGAGGACCGGGTGAGCGACGCGCCGGACGGGACCTATCCGGCGATGATGCACTCCGTTACCCCCGGCTACTTCCCGATGATCGGCGTCCCCATCCTCACCGGCCGCAACTTCACCCTGGAGGACACCCAGACCTCGGGCATCATCGTGAGCAAGGCCATGGCCGACAAGTACTGGACCGGCCAGAGTCCCCTCGGCCGGCGGGTCAAATTCGGCACCCGTGCCCAGGCCGAACGGCCCTGGATGACCGTCCTGGGCGTGGTCCCGAACACCAGGAATGAAGGCATCCAGGGGATCAAGCGCCCGGCGCCCGACATGTACTTTCCGCTCCTCCAGTTCCCCTTGCGCCTGCCGCTCACGATCAACTTTCTGCTCCGTCCCCGAGAGGGGATCTCGGTTGCGAGCCTCATGCCGGCGATCCGCCGCGAGATGAACACCGTCAACCCCGATCTCCCGATGTACGACATCAAGACGATGCAGGAGCGCCTGTCCACCCAGACCGACAAGGCGAGGTTCCAGATCCTCCTCGTCAGCCTCTTCTCCGTCCTGGCGCTGATCCTGGCGGCTGTCGGCATCTACGGGGTCATGGCGTACAACGTCACTCAGGGGACGCGCGAGATCGCCATCCACATGTCCCTGGGAGCCGATCGCGGCCGCGTCCTCCGAATGGTGGTGTGGCGCGGCACGGCGCTGGCGGGACTGGGACTGGGGATCGGCCTCGCCGTCGTCCTCCTCCTCGGCCGATCGCTCCGCAGCCTCCTCTACGACACCAGCGCCACCGATCCGCTGATCCTGGGCGGCACCTGCCTGGCGCTTCTCCTCGTGACGCTTCTGGCGAACTATCTTCCGGCCCGGCGGGCCGCGCGCCTCGAGCCGGTGACCGGGCTGCGCGATGAGTAGTGCGGTGGCTCGATCGCGCGCCGGGTCTCCTGTCCGTCAAGCCGCCGGATTCTCGATCTCCCGTGCGGCGCGGTTGCCCGACTCCAGAGCGCCTTCCATCGTGCGGCCGAGCCAGGACGTGTGCTCGCCCGCGAAGTGCACCCGCCCTTCCGGCCGGACGAGCTCGGGCAGCCAGGCGGTGAGCTCTCCCGGTTTCCAGAAGGCATAGGCACCCCCCGCCCAGGGGTCGGTGCCCCAGCTCACCGCGGTGCCGCCCTCGACGACCTGGCGGAAGCCGGGGTGGACTTTTTCGAGGTTCTCGGTGGCCAGGGCGAGTTGCGCTTCCCACCCCAGGCCGGCCACGCGCTCCGCCTCGTCGCCCTTGATGTGGCATTCGAGGATGGCCCGCGGTCCCGGGTCGGCAGACCGGACGAGCGGATGCTCGGCGACCAGTTGGATCGGTAGGTCGGTGAAGGCATTGCCGAGGCGGCCCTCGTCCACCCAGAAGCGGCGCCGTGCCTGCAGGTAGAGGCGGGTCACCGGGGTGTACTCCAACCGTCCGAAGATCTGGCGCTTGGCCGCCGGCAACTCGGGGCTGAAGGCGATCTTGCGCAGCACCGGACAGGGCACGGTGCAGATCAGGCGGTCCGCGTCGAGCGTCCGCTCGGCGCCGCCCTGCCGGAAGACGGCGCGCACCCTCCCGGTCTCCTGGACGATCCGCACCACCGGCGACCCGTAGTGAATCCGGTCCCGCAGGGCTCTGGAAAAGGCCTGCGGCAGCAGGTCTGAGCCCCCGGCGAGGACGCGCGTCGTCTGGCCGCGGTAGAAGAGAGCCAGGTCCGAAACCAGCCGGTGGAGAGCGGAGATCCGCGACCAGCCGTAGCCGAACCACAGGCCCTGCCCCAGAAGATCGATGGCCCCCGGGGAGGCCCCTTGCTGCTTCATCAGCTCCGCCAGGGTCATTTCGTCCCAGTCCTTAAAGGGCCCGGCCTGCCAGGCCGGATCGGTGGGATCGCCGAGTTTCTCCACCGGTGCGAAATACTTCCCAATCATGCCGCCGAAGCCGAGCTTGCGCTCCTCGGCCGTGAGGTCGAAGGGCCAGTCGGGCTCGTCGCCCGGCTTGACCTCGAGCCGCTTGCCGCGCAGGAGGTAGACCATGGCCAGGGGAGGTCGGTTGAGTGGCGCGATGGGCAAATCGAAAATTTTTACGTAGCGCAGGAAATGCCGGTAGGCGTCCGAGAAGCTGATCGCCCCCGCCTCGGCGTAAAGCCCATCGGCGAACGGGCTGCGCAGGGTGTAGACCCGACCTCCGGGGCGGGCCTGGGCTTCGAGCACCGTGACCTCGTGGCCCCGCCTTCCGAGCTCGTAGGCAGCCGCGAGCCCCGCCAGCCCGGCACCGACGACGATCACCTTCCGCGGGCTGCCGGACCTCCCGGGCGGCGGAGGGTCCGCCGCCAATGAAAAACCGGGAACGGCGGCGAGTCCCGGGAGGGACAGTGCGGCGGTCTTTAAGAACGTACGGCGGGTCCATCCTGCAAAGCGATCCATTCTCGGTGGCTCCTTACAAGCGGCTTACAGGAGAACATCGTTGCCAGTTACCCTCGGCGAGCGGACGGTTGTAGATCGCCGAGGCCGTGGAACGGTTGCTGTCAACGCCGGGCTCCAACTGCTTGGGGCTGTTGAGGTGACCGAAGCTCGCCTGCAACGACCAGTTCGGGGCGGGCTGGTAGGACGCCCGGAAGGAGTAGGAGTTGAGACGGGGGCTTTCGATGTTGGTGCGGTTTTCGTCCGGCTCGTGCCCGTTGAAGGCCGAACCCTCGAGCTTCCATCCCCCGAAACGCAACCCAGAGTGGCGACGCCGAAGGAGAAAGGAGATGTGCGTCGAATCCAGCCAGTGATGCGCGAGCGGCACCTCGGGATTTCCATGCCGGAGAAGCGTAGTTGACGCCGACCACGAGAGGTTCCACTCCGTCTCACGTCCGGCTCATAGCGACGATAGTTTCTGCGAGCCGGCTCACAGTCGGTGCCTCGATGACATCACTGAGTGCCAGGGGGGTCTCCAGGCGCTCTTGTATCTTGAGGAAGATCTGGAGGGCGGCGAGCGAGTGGCCCCCCAGGGACAGGAAGTCGCCGTCGACGCTCACCTGATTGAGCCCCAGCACCTCGCACCAGATCGTCGTCAGGGCCTCTTCCGTCGGGTTGCGTGGCGCGACGTAGCTCCGGCTCGCCTGCAGGGGGACGGCCATGGCGGCCGGCGGCTCCAAGGCGCCCGTCGGTCTCGCCGGCAGATCCGGCGCGAAATCCTGATGCGGCGCCCAAGGGTCGGTGGCCATGGTCTCCAGGGTCTGGCGGTAAAGCCCGCCGATCGTCTTCGCCTGATCTCCCCCGACCTCGCTACCATGCGTGTTGAGCAGCAGCCGAAGGCCGGCACCACCGTCGAAGGGGATAAAGTTGGCAAAAAGGTGGAGATCGGTGTCCTCCCACGTCCGCAGACCAAGTAGCGCCACCGTGGGAAGTCCCTGGACCGCCTCCATGACGTGGAAGTCGATGAAGTTGAAGCCGGTTTCGAACAGTGGCTCCCGCCGCCAGCGCCGCATGTGAGCCATCGGGTAATGGCGGTGCGGCCTGAGAGCAAGGTCGGCGGCGTAGACCTGACCTACCAGGTCCCTCCAGCTTCCGCCGTCTAAAGCCAAACAGAAGGGGATGGTATTGAGGAAGAGACCCAACGCGCGATCGCCGTCCTGCCCCTCTGGTCTGCCGTGCGTCACACAGCCGGTAAGCACGAAGGGATTTCCGGTGAGCTCGGATATCACACGCAGATGGGCAGCAAGCAGCACGCTCCGGAGCGGGACGCGGGTACCGTCGGCCAGGGCGCGCAGACCCTCGACTACCGAGGAGGCCACGACGATGAGCTGCTGCTCAAGGGCTTCCCCGGGCTCCCCTTGGGCTGGCCGGAGCCAGGCAGCAAGGAGGCCACTGGGAGCCTGGTCGAGCCGGCCACGCCAGAACTCCTCCGCTCCCGCGTCCCTCAGGGCCTGCTGCTCGAGCGCGACGAGATCGCGCATCTGAGCCACCGGGGCCGGGGGTGGCGCCGCCTCAACGTTGTCCAAGAGACATAGATAGTACTGCAGTAGCTCGGCCAAGAAGCTGCTCATACTCCAACCGTCGAGGATCGCATGGTGCTCGCTGATAGTGAACTGCAAAGTGCCTGGGCTGCGGCGATGGATGGACATACGGAGGAGCGGCGGCCGGGCCCAGTTGAAGGGACAGAGTCGCTCGGACTCGATCCAGGCGCGCACGATCCGCTCCTGCTCGGAAGGCGTCTGGCGGGAGATGTCCTCCACGGTAAGCGGTATTTCGACTTCGCGATGAACGATCTGCAGCGGCTCGCCATAGCCGGAGAAATGGAAGGAGGTACGTAAGATCGGGTGGGCGGAGGCGAGCTTATGCAGGGCGTAGCTCAGGGTCTCTGGATCGAAAGGAATGCGCAGGTGAAAGCTAGTTATGTCGCGGAACATCCCCTGCCCGTGGAGCTCGTCGTGATAAAGCATACCCCACTGCAGAGCTGCGATGGGATAGGCGTCCTCCGCATCCTCGGGCAGCCGCTCCCGATCGGCTGGGAAGAGGAGCCCGAATGGGGGAATGGAAGCCACGTCGACGTCCGGCTTCTCGCGCCCTGCGGCCCGCTCAGACAGGGCTCGCACCGTACGGAGCTCAAAAATCTCCTGCACAGTGAAATGTAGTCCGAGCTCCGCCGCCAGAGTCCGCACCTGGATGGTGAGGATTGAATCGCCGCCCAAGCGGAAGAAATCGTCCTCCGTACCCACGCGTTCGACCCCGAGCACTTCGGTCCAGACCTCCGCCAGGGCCCGCTCCGCGGCCGTGACTGGCGCCACGTACTCCGACTCTACCTCCGATCGTGATGGCTCGATGGCCGCCAAGGCCCGTCGGTCAACCTTCCCGTTGGGGGTGAGCGGCATCTGCTCAAGAGCCACGAACACCGACGGCAGCATCGGCTCCGGTAGACGCTCGGCCAGGAAGTCGCGCAGGGCACCGCTCCCTGGCATGCCCTCCGGCGCGACGACGAACGCCACCAACCGCCGTTCTCCCGGCCTCACCTCTCGCGCGATCACAACAGCCTCGCGAATCGCCGGGTGCGTCGCGAGCGCCGCCGCGACCTCGTCGGGCTCCACCCGGTGCCCGCGGATTTTGACCTGGTGGTCGGTACGCCCGAGGAAGTCTAGGATGCCGTCAAGTCGAAAGCGCACGCGGTCGCCTGTTCGGTAGAGGCGGCCTCCGGCTTCCCCCCAGGGATCTGGTACGAAGCGCTCCGCCGTCACGTCCGGCCGCCCAACGTAACCCCGTGCCACGCCCGCTCCCCCAACATAGAGCTCAGCCGGCGCACCGATTGGCGCAGGGTTCCCGCCACCCGCCAGACCATAGAGCTGCGCTCCCGGGATGGGACGCCCGATCGGCACCCGCTGCGATGTCCCCAGCTCTGAGCAGTCATAGACGCTGCTCCACACAGTGGCCTCGGTCGGACCGTACTCGTCATAGAGAGCAACCTCCGGCAGGCACTCAAAGTGACGCGCCACGAGCGGCGCCACGCACGCCTCTCCCGCCAGGATTACAGCTCGAAGATGGCGACTAGCGGCGAGGAGACCCGGCTGTTCCAGGAGCAGGCTGTAGAGCGAGGGGAGGCAGAGCAGGTGGGAGATCTCGTACCGTGCGAGGCTGTCGACGAGTAGGGTGATATCGAGCTGGAAGCGCTCCCGGGCCGGCACCAGGGCGCCCCCCTGACAAAGCGACCAGAATAAGCCTGCCACGCTGCTGTCGAAAGAAAGCGAGGAGATCAGGAGGAAGGCCTCGACCGCTTGCGGGTAGTAGGCGAAACGCGCCCGCGTCGAGCCCACCAGGTTGCGGTGTGTCACCGCGACGCCCTTGGGCCGACCGGTCGAGCCAGAGGTATAGATTATATAGGCTAGGTGTTCCGGACCGGCGCCCCCCGTCATGGGAGCGGCATCCACCGCCGGCCATTCTTCCTCCTCCTCGAACAGCACCGCCGGCACACTCCCCAATGCCATCCCGCCCGCGAGAGCCGACACTACTGCCCGCCGCGACACTAAGGCGGTCACCCCGGCATCCTTCACCATGAATGCAAGCCGCTCCGCCGGAAAGGCGGGGTCGAGCGGCAGGTAGGCACCCCCTGCTTTGAGAATGCCGAAGATTGCCACCACGGCTTCGGGTGAACGCTCCAGGAGCACGCCCACCACCCGCTCCGGCCCTACAGCCAACTGGCGCAGGCGGTGGGCAAGACGGCCCGCCCGGCGGTCGAGATCGCTGTAGCTCAACCGTTCCCCCTCCCACAGCACCGCCGGGCGCGCGGGGGCGAGCGCCACCTGGTGCTCAAATAGCCCGTGGATGGTCTCCCCCTCCGGCCACGGCGCTGCGGCAGGATTCCACTCTTCGAGCAACTGGACGCGCTCACGCGGCCCCAGAGCCGGCAGGTCGTCGAGCGCCACAGCGGGCTCCGCGACCGCGGCTGCGAGCAGGGCAAGGAGCGAGGCGGCGAACCGCTCGGCGTCGGCGACGCCCAAGCGGCTCTCGTCATACGACAGCTCGAGGCCGAGACCGTCTGGCGCGAGGACACACGTCAGACGGAGCCGAAAACGGTCGATCACGGCAGCTAGGCGCGCCAAGGAGAAGGTCACCCCCGCGGCCTCGCGCCTCGCCATCCGCTCCTCCCAATCGAAGCAGAAGGGAAAGAACGCCGGTCCCTGCCAGGAGAAGAGCTCCTGCCAGGCCTCTGCCTCCTGGAGGAGCGCCGCCAGGCCGGAGGCGAGCTCAGGGAAAGGCCGCTCACCCGAGATCCCAGCGGTCACCGGCAGATAGCGCGCGAAGAGGCCCTGGGCCTGCTGCAAGGCCTCGACGCCGCGGCCGTCGACGAGCACTCCTAGCACCACCTCTTCGTTGTCGCACAAGCGGCCGAGCAGGGCTGCCCAGGCAGCAAGCCAGACGATCGACGGTTCAATTTCCAACTCTCGCGCCAGAGCCGCCGCCGCCGCCGCGAGCGGGGGTGGAACTACCGCGGACAGCGTACGCGGCAGGAAGGAGAGATCACCGGCAAGCTCCTGCTCGAACGGGAGCCTCAGGCTGGTCAGGCGAGACAGGTCCTGCCGTTGCCAGTATGCGAATCCCGGAGTCGACTCCTCCGCCGCCGCGAGATGGTGCTGCCACTCGGCATAGTCGGCATACTGCAGGCGAGGTTCCGCCGGTAGTTCACCATCCTGGCGATCGGCCGCGTACGCGGTGGCCAACTCGCGCAGGAGGTCTGCCGGAGCCATCGCGTCGGCGAGGAGGGCAGACAAGCTCACAAGGAGCAGATGCCGGTCCTCGGCCAGGTAGAGGAGCTCACACTCCAATTCCCCCGGCTCACCGTCAGGGGAGGGCGAAGCACTGCTTGCAAAGCGCCTCTCGACCTCCACTTTCTGCACTGAAGGCTCCAGGGGAGAGAGGTCGACGAGCGGCAGCGGGCGTGGCGTATCCATAACTTCCGCGATCATCTGGATTGGCAGCGCGAGCCCGGGAGGGCAGACTAGACGAGTGCGCAGGATCTCGTTTCGCCGCACGCAGTGAGAAATAGCTGAGGCGAGGGCAGCACGATCGAGCTCGCCATCGATCCTGATGGCGCAGTGCACACCGTAGGGATCGCCGGGACGGTCGCCTACTCGCCGTAGCGACCAGACCCGATGCTGCTGGGAAGAAATACGGAAACCTTGCAGTGGGCTCTCCATCGTGACACCTCAATCGTCGCCGTAAGGCTCGGTCATGGCCACAACCACCTGCCGCTCGCCGATGTAAGGCTGTCGCCCATGCGCCACGGAGAGGTTGTCGAGCAGGAGCACGTCGCCTACCTGCCAAGGAAATACGACTCGCTCTGCCCGGTAGGCGTTCTGAATCTGTTCGGCGACCTCCGGTGAGATCGGCGCGCCGTCGCCGTAGTAAGTGTTGTAGGGGAGGCCCTCTTCCCCGAAGTCGGCTATCAGTGCTTTACGGACCGTCCGTTCGAGCGAAGAAACGTGGAAGAAGGCTCCATGATTGAACCAAACCTCCTCGCCGGTATCGGGGTGGAGACGCACCGCTGGGCGCACTTGGCGGGTGCGCATCCGGCCGTTGTCCTTCCACTCGAAAGCGATGGAGTTGCTCCGGCAGTACGCCTCTACCTCCTCGCGGTTGTCGCTCTGGAACACCTCCTGCCAAGGAAGGCCCAAGCCATCGTTATAGTTGCGTACATAAAGCACACCCTTGGCACGGAAGCGTTCCCGGACCTCCGGATCGAGCCGCGCGAGGACCCTGCGCACGTCGGAGATGGGCGTCTCCCCGCCGTCGTCGGCGACTTTCAAAGCGCAGAAGTAAAGCTTCTTCGGGAAACGCCGCCAGTAGGTACCCTCGTTGTGCATGTTGATCGATTGCGCCGCCGGGTAGATGGTGGAAACGTAGATACCCTGGCCAACCTCGTGGCGTGGCGTCGAGCGATCCTTGTACTGCAGTAGCTCGCCGCTCGAAGTCGCCTGAACGAGAGCGTGGAACGCGGGAACAGAGCCGATGTCGAAGCCGCGGAAAAGAAGCGCGCGATGGGTGCCGAACCAGCTGGCGACGAGATCACGGTGGTCATGCGCCCACCTGGCGATGTCGATGCCCTCGATCGCTGGCCGGATCACCTGCGGGATGGCGACGCCCGGCAGCAGAGGGCTGATGGTCACCAGATTGTCGCGCGGAACACTCACCAGTCGGCGGTCGACCACGCCCAGTTCTTTGAAGCTCGGCTTCTGGATGTCGAGGCTTTTCATTGCTGCTCCTCCCTTTCCTGAAAGCCGGCAGCGGGCTGCCGGCGGACGTTCATAAGACTGGACCGAAGGCTGCGCTGGAAGTCGAGCCGCTCTTCCGAACGTGCCGCCTGCTGCGCTGCCTTGGCCCCCGCGACGAGTTCGCCCAGGCGAAGCTCCGGGTTTTCCAGGGCGCGGGTCAAAACGGAAATGAAGGTGCTGGCGAAGTGCCGGACTGTAGCCTCATCGAACAGATCAGTGGCGTACTCGAGCTGCCCTGCGATGCCGGTCGGATCCTCGCTCAGATTGAGCGCTAGGTCGAACTTGGTAAACACGGGCGGGAGCGATAGGGATTCCGCGCGAAGCTGCGGCAAGTCGAGGCGTGGAGCTTCCTGGTTCTGTAGCACGAACCAAACCTGATAGAGCGGCGGACGGCCCGCCCCTCGCGCAGGCAGCACGGCATCGATCAACCTTTCTAACGGGAGATCCTGATGGTCGTAGGCTTCGAGCGCTGTCGTGCGGACCCGGCGTACGATCTCGCCAAAAGTAGGATCGCCAGCCAGCACCGTACGCAGCACGAGCGTGTTCATGAACATTCCTATGATCGGCTCGAGTTCGGTGCGTGTCCGCCCCGCCACCGGCGAACCGACCAGCAGATCCTGTTGCCCGGAGATTGAGGCCAGGAAGACCTTGAAACCCGCGAGCAGCACGACGAAGAGGGTCGCTCCCTCGCGGCGTGCAAGTTCGCGCACGGACCTTGAGGCCTCCGGCAACAGCACTACGGGCAAAGCGGCGCCACGGAAGCCAGGCCATTCCTGGCGCGAGCGGTCATAGGGAAGGGCCAGGGGGGGGGGAGAGTGGCGAGCTTACGGGTCCAATAGGCGAGGAGGCGGTCGAGCGCTGGCCCGTGCAGCAGGCGCCGCTGCCAAGCGGCGTAGTCGCAATACTGAACCGGAAGCTCGGGCAAGGACGCGGGCCGGTGTTCGACGGCGGCGGTATAGAGCGTTCCCAGTTCGCGGGCGAAGACGGCAAGCGACCAACCATCGATCGCAATGTGGTGAAGAGAGAGGAGTACGGCATGCTCCTCGGCGTTCCCTCGCACCAGCACGGCCCGCAGCAGTGGTCCTCTCTCAAGGTCAAAGCGATGACCCTGCTCGTCAAGTTTTACGCGCGCCAACTCGGTCGCGGCAGCCGCACGCGGAAGTGCACCGTGATCGACCAGAAGCCAACCGCACGGTATCTCCGCCACGATCTCCTGCACCGGCACCCCGCGAACGACAGGGAAGCGGCCGCGCAGCGCCTCGTGACGGCACAGGATCTCAGCCAATGCCGCCCACAAAGCGGGCACCGCGAGTGGCCCGACTAGGCGAACGAACAAGGGGATATTATAGGCTGGGTTACCTGGGTCGAGCTGATCGACGAACCAGAGCCGCTGCTGCGCAAAGGAGAGGGGTAGCTCTGCCAAACGCGGCACCGGCGTAATCGGCAACGTTTCGGGCACCTGCTCGACCCGCACCTGCTCAACTCGCAAGGCCAGCGCCGCCAGCCGCGGTGCCTCGAATAGCGCCCGCAAAGGCAGCTCCACCCCCAGCGCCCTCCGCACTCGCGAGACTACCTGGGTTGCCAACAGCGAGTGCCCACCGAGGGCGAAAAAGTCGTCTTCTACGCCTACCTGCTCCCGTTGCAGAACCTCCATCCAGATCCCCGCCAGGATCTCTTCCACCCAACCGCGAGGTGCCACCCATCCTCTCTTTCTGCCGGCGGTCTCCTCGGGGTTCGGCAAGGCCTTACGATCCACCTTGCCGTTGACACTCAACGGGAACTCCTTGAGCAGCACCCACTCCCCCGGTACCATGTACCCGGGCAGTCGTTTCAGAAGGAAGCTCTGCAGTTCTTCGGGCGTCGGCGCTGGCTCGCCCGCCGGCGTGACATAACCGACCAGACGCGTTTCATCAGAACGGTCCTCACGCGCCAGCACCACCACCTCACGCACCCCTTCGTGCTGTCCGAGCACCGTCTCGATTTCTCCCAGCTCGATCCGTAGCCCTCGTAGTTTCACCTGATGGTCCGCCCGACCGAGAAATTCGATCTCGCCGCCCGGCAGGACACGGGCCAAGTCACCCGTCCAGTAGAGCCGCATCCCAGGTACCTCCGCGAACCGGTCGGGAATGAACTTCTCGGCGGTGAGATCCGCCCGACCGAGGTAGCCCGCCCCGACTCCCACCCCACCAATGGCGAGTTGCCCAGGCGCCCCTATCGGCACCGGCGAGAGGTGAGCGTCGAGGACCAGCAGGCGAAAACCTGGGAGCGGACGGCCTAAGGGCACTGGGACGGGACCGGCGTCCTCGGAACACGGCAGCCGGTGAAAGGCCACCACGTCGGTGCACTCGGTAGGGCCATAGGTATTGATCACCGCGGCATGAATACCACCGGAACGGCGCCAGGGAGCGAGTCGCGATCGGGCGATGGGCTCCCCGCCTAAGAACACGCTGCGGAGCGAAGAGAGCCCCTCGACCCCAGCCTCTTCAATCAGTGGATAGAACGCGCTTGGGGTGCAGTTGAGCCGGGTGATCTGGTAGCGCGAGATCGTGGCCACGATCTCGCGTGGATCGTAGAGACCTGGATCAGCGAGAACCAGGAGACCGCCGCACAGAAGTGGGGCGAAGAAGTTCTTCTGTGTGAGGTCAAAGCCCGGAGCGGTCATGACCAGGAAGCGATCCTCGGCGGAGAGGCCGAACTCGTCGACGTACCAGCGCAGGAGATTAACGAATCCACTTTGGTAAACACCAGCCCCCTTGGGTTCGCCCGTCGAGCCCGAGGTATAGATGATATAGAGCAGTTCCTCGATGCCGGCACTCACGGGGAACGCGCACTCGTCACCGGGTAGATCTTCATCGCGGTCCAGGAAAAGGACGGCCGGTCCTCCTGCGGGGAGCCACGTAGCGAGATCGCTCCGGGTGACGAGTACCGCGACCCCGGAATCAGCGAGGAGGAAAGACAGGCGCCCCTCGGGGTATGAGGGCTCGAGTATGACGTAGACACCTCCTGCCCCGAGAGTGGCTAGAAGCCCTACGATGAGGTCCGGCGAGCGCTCGAGGCAGAGCCCCACTCGCGTGCCGGGGTTCACCCCAAGCTCGCGCAACCGTGTGGCGACCCGGGCGGCCCGCGCATAGAGCTGGCCATACGTCAAAACCGCGCCACCTCCGATCACCGCCGGTGTTTCGAAGTTTGCGCTGGCCCTCGCGGCGAGTAGCTGGGGCAATGGGACTCTCCAGCCCGGCTCTCCCGGTGTGGCGTTCCACTCTCGGAGTAGCTGATGGCGTTCGTAGGAAGAAAGCAAGGACAACTGGCCGATGCTCGCCTTCGGTGCCGCTACCGCAGACTCCAGCAGCCGAACGAAGCAGCTTGCCAAGCGTCGGGCCGTAGTCCGGTCGAAGAGATCCCGGTTGTACTCCAAGGCGCCTATCATTCCACCGTTGGCCGGCATGACCGTCACCGTCAGGTCGAACTTCGCCGTACCGCTGTCGATCTCCATGGGCACGATTTGGAGCCCGGGAATCCCGAGAGATGCAAAGGGGACATTTTGTGCGAAGAGAACCTGGAACAGGGGAGAATGGCTCCTGTCTCGTCCGAACTGTAGCTCACTGACCAGCTTCTCGAACGGCAAATCCTGATGGGCGAAGGCCGAGAGCGCACTCTCCCGGACGCGGACCAACAGCTCCAGGAACTCCGGGTCGCCGAAAAACCGGGTCCGGATCGCCAGGCTGTTGACGAAGAAGCCGATCAACCCCTCGGTCAACACGTGAGTGCGGCCGGCAATCGGCGTTCCCACGACGACATCTTCCTGGCCGCTATAGCGACCGAGCAGAACCTGAAAAGCTGCCAGCAGAGTCATGAAGAGGGTCGCCCCGGAGTCTCGCGAGAGCGCCTCCAGACCCCGAGCCAGATCTTCCGGCAATCTAAAGAAAAGGCTCGACCCGACGAACGTCTGGACCGCGGGCCGGGGCCGATCGGTCGGGAGATTTAACAGATCTGGCGCCCCGGCGAGCTGGTGCTTCCAATACCCGAGTTGCCGCTCCAGCACCTTGCCTTGCAGCCATTCGCGCTGCCAGACCGCGTAATCCGCGTACTGGATCGGCAGCTCTGACAGCTGAGCCCGCCGGCCGGAAATTACTGCCCCATACAGCTCAGCCACCTCTCGCACCAATACACCGGCGGACCAGCCATCGGCAGCGATATGATGAATAGTTAAGAGCAGCACGTGCCGCTCTCCGCTCAACCGCAGGAGCGTTGCCCGCCAGACGGGATCCCGTTCGAGCCTGAACGGACGCGCGGCCTCTGCGCCGGCCAGGTACGCCGCCCGTTCCTCCTTCGCCTTCTCTCCCAAACCCACAAAATCGACCAACGGAAGCGGGAACGACGTTCGTGCCGGACCGATCACCTGCACCGGAGTGTCTGAAAGCACCGCAAACGTCGTGCGCAATGTCTCATGCCGCAGCTCCAACTGTCCCAAAGCCCAGGCCAGAGCCGCTGGCTGTAAAGGACCGGTGAGATCCAGGGCTGACGCGACATTGTACTGCGCACTGCCAGGCTCCAATTGATCGATAAACCACAGCCGCTCCTGGGCAAAGGAGAGGGGCTGCGCTCCAGCGCGCGGCACGCGCATGAGCGGCGGCAATTCGGCCTCATTCGTCCCGCGCAAGGATCGCTCGATCTCCGCGGCCAACCCTCTGACGGTCGGTCTCTCGAAAAGGACCCGCAGCGGCAAATCCTCCCCCAGCGCTCTCCTCAGCCGGGACATCACCTGCGTCGCTAGCAGTGAATGGCCTCCGAGCTCGAAGAAATTGTCCTCCACCCCCACTCCATCCACCGAGAGCACCTCGGCGAAAATCGTGGCGAGCTGGCTCTCCAGCGCGGTCCGCGGTGCCAGATAACCCGCGCCGCGTGCCAGCTCTGGAAGCGCCCCATGCTGCGCCAGGAACCGGCGGTCGATCTTGCCGGTGGGGGTCAGGGGAATTTCGGGCAGCCGCACCAGTACCGGCACCATGTACTCGGGGAGGCTTTGACGCAAAGCCGAGTCGAGACTCGTCAATTCCAACTCGCGATCAGCGACCAGATAGGCCACTAACCGGCTCTCTGAGCGCGTAATTTCACGTAGCACGACCGCTCGCTCCTTCACCCCAGGATACGCCCGGAGCGCCGACTCGATCTCCTCGAGTTCGACGCGGAAGCCACGGATTTTCACTTGATGGTCCCGCCGGCCCAAGAACTGAAGTACGCCGTCGCCAAGTCGACGCGCCCGGTCCCCAGTACGGTACAGGCGTCCACCGGGTTCTGGCGGCCAGGGATCGGGCCTGAATCGCTCAGCCGTCATCCCGGGTAAGTTCAGATATCCTCTTGTCACTCCCGCGCCGCCGATCCAGACCTCTCCCGACACTCCCTGCGGCACCGGTAGAAGACGCTCGTCGAGCAAGTAGACCCGAGCGTTGGCGAACGTTCGTCCTATCGGCAACTCCCCCAAGGTGAGCAGCGCGGCCTCGACAGCAGTGGTCTGGAAAGCTGTGGTGGTAATCGTCGCCTCGGTTGGGCCGTAGGAACTCAGGAAACGCGCGCCCGGCCCGACCCAACTCGACCAGTCGCGCAGCGCCGTGGCCGGGACGCTCTCGCCACCGGTCAGGTAGCAGCGCACTGCTGGCGGTACCGGCATGCCGGCGCCGGCCACGTCGGCGACCCACTGACGCCAGAGGGCCGCCGGCAGGTCGAGCACCGTCACTCCCGTTCGGATGCACAGATCGGCGAGTTCGCCCGGCGATAGGGCGCGCGGGTTGGGGTGCAGGACCAGCGTCGAGCCCCGGGTCAACGCCGGAAAGATCTGTACAGCAGAGGCATCGAAGCTCAGCGACGCGAACTGCAGAACCCGATCGCCGGGACCAAGCGCCAGGATCTCCGCCATCGCGCGCGTGAAATTGGACAAACCACTCTGCACTGCCACGACGCCCTTTGGAACTCCCGAAGAGCCGGACGTGTAGATGACGTAAGCAGCGCTGCCGGGGAGCGCGGGGGGCGGGGTCGGTGCGCTCGACACCTCTCCGTGAAGAGTGTCGAGGAAAACCAGCCGCGCTGCGCCTCCCGAAAGTCGCTGCCGGAAGCGTTCCTGGGTCAACAGCAGCGGCACCTTCGAATCGCCGATCATGAGGGCTAGACGCTCCACCGGATACTGTGGGTCGAGCGGTACGTAGGCACCTCCGGCCTTGAGGATGCCGAACAGACCGATCAGCATCTCGAACGACGGCTGCATGCACAACCCGACCCTTACCTCGGGTCTCACCCCAGCTGCGACAAGCCAGGAGGCCAGACTGTCCACCCGCCGATCGAGCTCGCCGTAGGTCAGGACCTCGTCACCGCAGAGCAGTGCCGTGGCATGCGGGTTCTGGACGGCCCGGCGCGCAAGCTGCTCATGGACCGCGCCTTCCCAGAGCGGCTCTCTTCGCGTGTCGTTCCACTCTAACTGCGCCTGCGCCCATTCCTCTGGGGTGAGTAGGGCGAGCTCTGAGCAGCAGCGCTCCAGGCTGACCCCGAAATCAGCCGTGAGCACGCCCATGAAGTGGCGGCCCAAACGCTGCACCGTCGTAGCGTCGAACAGGTCGCGGTCGTAGTCAAGGAGGCCGAGCAGACCCGAGCCGCTAAGCTCGAAGGCCAAAGTCAAATCGAACTTGAGGCCCTCGGGATCCACAGGAATCGGCGCGATTTCCAGGCCAAGCAGCTCCAGAGCGCCCGCAGGCGCGTTCTGGAGCACGAACAGGACCTGAAACAGTGGCGACTGGTTAATGCTACGCTCCGGCTGCAACTGCGCGACGAGCTTCTCGAACGGCAACTCCTGGTGAGCATAGCCGGCGAGCGCCGTCTCCCGTACCCGCTGCAGGAGCTCCCGCCAGGTCGGGTCGCCCGTGAGGTCCGCCCGCAAAACCAAGGTATTGACGAAAAACCCGATCAGATTTTCGATTTCAAGGTAGTTACGGCCGGCGACCGGCGTACCGACGGCGAATACATCCTGTCCGCTGTAGCGGGCGAGCACAAACTGAAAGGCGGCGAGCAAGGTCATGAACAACGTCACGCCCTCGCGCTGAGACATCGCCTCGAGTTTCCGGTGTAGCAACTCCGGCACGACAAAGGTATGGCGCGCCCCGCGAAAGCCCTGTCGGAACGGGCGCGGCCGATCGATCGGCAGCTCCAACGGGGTTAGGTCGCGCAACTGCGCGCTCCAGTGGTCGAGCTCGGTCGTAAGAAACTCTCCCGAAAGCCGCCCGCGCTGCCAGACTGCATAATCCGCGTATTGGATCGGCAGCCTCACGAGCGGCGGCGGGAGACCGGCCTCGAAGGCTGCATAAACGGCGGTGAGCTCCCGGATGAAGACACCCATTGACCAGCCATCCGAAACGATGTGATGCAAGGTCAGCAGCAAGCGATGCTGCTCTTCGCCCAGGCGGATCAGGGTAACTCGCAGCAGCGGCCCCCGCTGCAGGTCGAACGGCAGACCGGCTTCCACTGCCATCAGTTGTCGGATCTGACTCTCGCGGCGTCTCGCGGCGAGGCCGGCGAGATCGATCTGGCGCAATTCGGGTAGGTACGCCGTGGAAGGAAGTGCGATCCGCTGGACCGGCTCATCATCCACTCTCTCCATTCCAGAGAAGGTGGTGCGCAACGGCTCGTGACGGCGGACGATTTCCTCGATGCTGGCGGCGAGCGCCGGCGCCTTCAGGCGACCGACGATGTCTACCGCGCCGGTGATGTGATAAGTGCTGCTCTCCGGCTCGAGCTGATCGAGGAACCAGAGCCGCTCCTGGGCGAAGGAGAGTGGAAATGCCGAGCGACCTATCACCTGGCGCGGCAACGCCGGGATCGAGGACGGCAACCCATGCATCCGGCCCTTCCCGCCGCAGAAACCGGCAACCTCCAGCTCGGTGGCGAGGGCCGCCACGGTCGGCGACTGAAACACTGTGCGGAGTGGCAACTCCACCGCGAAGGTCTCGCGTATGCGCGACACTAACCGTGTCGCCTGCAGGGAATGACCGCCGAGCTCGAAAAAATCGTCGTGGACGCCCAGATTCAGGCCCTCGCGACCGAGCACGTCGGCCCAGATGCCAAGGAGTAGCTCTTCGACCGGCGTGCGGGGGGCGCGCTCCGAGCCATCCTCCTGCCTGCTCCCGCGACCCGGCGATGGCAGGGCGCCGAGATTGACCTTCCCGTTAGCAGTCAGGGGCCAGTCTGAAACCTCGACGAAAGCGGCGGGCACCATATAGTCGGGGAGGGTCTGAAGAAGGAACCGGCGCAGCTCGCCCGCCGCCACCAACACCTGGTTCGTGCGGCGCGTCCAGTAGGCGACCAGGCGCCGGTCACCATCGGACTCCTCGCGCAGCGTGGCCAGCGCCGCCTGCACCGCCGGATGGCGCTCGAGCGCCCGCTGGATTTCGCCGAGCTCGATACGGAAACCACGGACCTTGACTTGATGGTCGATGCGTCCGAGGTATTGCAGACTGCCGTCAGCCAACCGCCGGGCAAGGTCGCCGCTACGATAGAGGCGTTCTCCTTCGCCGCCAAAGGAGTGCGGGATGAATCTCTCGGCAGTAAGTTCAGGGTGGTTCAGATAGCCCTGCGACAAACCGGGTCCGGCAACACAAATCTCTGCGGGAACGCCGACCGGCACTGGCACCAAGCGGCGGTCGAGCAGCAGCAGCGTCAGATCCGAAATCGCCCTCCCGATCAAACTCCCGCGGCCCTCGCCTAAAGCTTCGGCCGTCATTCGGCACCGGGTTACATGGACCGTGGTCTCGGTGATGCCATACATGTTTATCAATCGGGGAAACCGGTCACCATGGCGCTCGAACCAGGGCCGTAGGCTCTGCGGATCGAGCGCCTCGCCGCCGAACACGATTAGGTGAACCGCGAGCTCTCCGGCTCCGGTGAATGCCGCGTCTGCCTGGAGCAGGGCCTGGAACGCCGAGGGGGTCTGGTTGAGTACCGTTACCCGCTCGCGCCGCAGCAGCTCGTGAAAAGCATCGGGCGAGCGACTGATGGCGTACGGCACGATCACAAGCCGGCCGCCAAAGAGAAGGGCGCCCCACAGCTCCCAGACTGAGAAATCGAAGGCGTAAGAGTGAAACATCGACCATACGTCCATTTCGTCGAAGTTGAACTCCTCCCGCGTTGCGGCAAAGAGGCGGACCACGTTGGAGTGCGAGACGACTACGCCCTTGGGCCTCCCGGTCGAGCCAGAGGTATAGATGACGTAGGCCGGGGTCGCCACGGGAAGACCGTCGACAGGGGCGGAAGGCTTACCGAGAGGTATGCCTTCCACCTCATCATGTTCGAGGCAGACCACCATCGCTCGGTGCTCCGGCAAGCGGTCGAGCAACTCCGCCTGAGTTACCAGCACCGGCACTCGGGAGTCCTCGAGAATCCACCGCATCCGGTCGGGTGGCAGGTCGGGGTCAAGAGGTAGGTATGTAGCTCCGGCCTTCAGGATTCCCAGCACCGCCACCAGCATGGCGAGCGAGCGCTCGGCGAGTAGAGCGATCCGCTGCCCAGGCTCGGCGCCATGCGACAATAGTCTTTCTGCCAGCCGCTGCGAGCGTTTATCGAGCTCGGCATAGGTCAAGCTCTCGTCTCGGCAGGTCGCCGCGGTCCGCCACGGCGTACGCAAAACCTGCTCGGCGAAAAGCTCGTGCAGGCACCGCTCCGGCGAGGATCTGGCCGGGGCGTCGTTCCCCTCATGGAGCAACTGCCAGCTCTCCTGCGCGGCGAGCAGCGGCAGATCCCCAAGCGGCCCGTCGGGGATTGCCACCGCTGCATCGAACAGGTTCTTCAGGTGCTCGGCGAAACGCGCGATCGTGCTGCGATCGAACAGGTCGCAGGCGTACTCGAGGAAGACGGAGAGCCCCTCCGGCGTCTCGGTGACGTCGAAGAGGAGGTCGAACTTGGCGGTCGCGGTCGGAACTTCCCACGGCTCCAGGGTGAGTCCGTAGAGGGTGGGGGCGCCGAGCGGAGCGTTGTGGAGCACCAGCGCGACCTGGAAGACGGGATGGAGGCTGAGAGAGCGTTCCGGTTGCAGTTCCTCGACCAGCCGCTCGAACGGCAGCTCCTGGTGGGTGTAGGCTCCAATCGTCCCTTCGATCGCCTCGGCGAGAAGTGCGCCGAACGTGAGATTTCCATGGGGGTGTAGGCGGTAGACGAGATTGTTAGTGAAGCAGCCGATCAGCGCCTCGATCTCGAAGAGATTGCGCCCGGCGATCGGCGAGCCAACCAGGATGTCTTCCTGGGCGGTGTAGCGGTGGAGTAGCGCCTGGAAGCCGGCGATCAGAACCATGAACAGCGTAGCGCGTTCGCGACGGGCGTAGGCCTCCAGAGGGAGGCTACGTTCGCGCGGCACCCGCAGCCGCAATCGGGCTCCGCGGCCGGACGGCACCGCCGGGCGCGGTCGGTCGGTCGCCAACTCCAACCGCACCGGCGCGCCGGCGAGCTGTTCCCGCCAATAGCCGAGTTGGCGATCGAGCACCCCGCTCGACAGCCACTGCCGCTGCCAGACCGCGAAGTCGACATACTGGACTTCGAGCACACGAAGGGACGAGGGCCGCCCAACCATAAGCGCCTCGTAGAGCGCGCCCATCTCTCGCACGATGACGCCGTTGGACCAGCCGTCTGAGATGATGTGATGGAGGTTGAAGAGGAGCAGGTGCTCGTCCGCCGTGAGGTGGAGCAAAGCCACGCGAATCAGCGGACCGAGGATCAGGTCGAAGGATCTCGACGCCTCCGCCGCTTCAATGCGCCGCGCCTCCTCCTCGCGGGCGCCGCGTTTGGATATGCTTTTGAGGTCAATGACTGGGAACGGCAGCCGCAGAGGCGCCGCCGTCACCCGCTGCACCGGCTCGTCGTCTTCGAGCACGAACGTGGTGCGAAGCGACTCGTGGCGGTGCATGATCTCCGTAAAACTGCGCGCAAGGGCGTCGAATGATAGTGGGCCGCGCAAATGCGCGCTCTGCGCGACGTTGTAGGTGGCCTTGCCGGGCTCGAGCTGTTCAAGGAACCAGAGACGCTCTTGGGCGAAGGAGAGAGGGAAGGTGCCGGTGAGGCGAGGGATGGGGCGGATCTCCGGCCGCCTCTCGCCTCTGGCGGCGAGTTGCTCCCGGCGCTCAATCTCGCGCGAGAGCAAAGCGACCGTCGGATGCTCGAACACGAGCTTGAGGCTGAGCTCGACGCCCAGCCTCTTCTCGATGCGAGCCACGACCTGGGTAGCCATCAGCGAGTGGCCACCCAGATCGAAAAAATCGGCATCGGCGCCAACGTCGCGCTGCCCGAGGACCTCGCCCCAGATAGCTGCTACTTCTTGCCGGAGGGCCTCTCCGGCAGGTCGATCCTGCACCGCTACGCCCCGGCCCTCGCGCGGTGTGGAGCCTTCGGCGGACCGGCGCCTGGTGCGCTTGAACGGATTCCAGCTCATTGAGGTCCCTCGTGCTGCTTCATCTCGCCGCCGTCCTATGCCACCTTGCTTACGTCAGCGGCTCGGTAGGCCCGCAGCACTCCCGCGAAGTACCGGTCGAAGCGATCGCAGGTATCGTGGATGGCCTGCAGGGCTTCCTGCTGCATCCGTTCATCGGTGCAGACGCCGGCCACGATCTGCAGACCGTCTTGCACGTGGTACACGTCCTCGGTCGCGTGGATGGTGAAGAACTGCAGGGCCTCGGGGGCGACCCCATAAACCTTGGGCAGTAGATCCTTGGTCGCGCGGCCGGCCTTCTGCTCGAGGTTCTGTCCTTCACTCGCGATGGCGATCGCCGCGGCTGCTCGGTGGAAGTTCTTCGGGTCCTTGAGAAGGTTCCAACGAAAATCGATCAGCTCCAGGGTGTCGGGCAGCGGTGTCGCACGCTCCATCTCCTCGTCGGTGATGCCGATGCCGTGAAGGAAATTCTGCATCAGCTTGAGATGATTGTCGCTCTTCGACATCCTACCCGTCTCCTCCTCGAAGAGGTTGATCGCGAGCTTGATGCGGAACTCCTCGATCGGGCAGTTGTGATAGAGCCCGCCAACGTAGCGCGCGAAGTTCTTGGTGAGCTGATAGCCCTGCAGCGCGAACATCCGTAGCAACTCCGGGTTGCCTGGCGGCTTCTCGAGCTCGGCGACGATCTCGTGATCCTGGACCAGCCTCTGGTGGAGCTGGCGCTCCATCTCATCGATGAACTCTTGCTTGCTCAGCATGTCGGATACCCCCTCTAGCGTCGGTCGGTGCTCCGGGATGTCGGTCCTCAGACAGAACATCCCGATAGCGTTGGAAGATGGCCCTGCGATTGAGCTTCAGGTTCTCAGTGAGGAGTCCGTTCTCGCGCGAGAGCTCCTCACCCGTGATGTGGGTCTTTTCGATTTTTATCCCGTGCGGCAGTTGACGGTTGGTCTCCGCGACCCACTCCAAGACCGCGTGGCGGTCCTCCTCGGGACGCCGGACGACGACCAGAGCCGCGAGGTGCAACAGCCCTTGGCCGAAGACCACACACTGCAGCACCAAGGGCGATCTTTCCAGGCGATCCTCGAGGATCTCTGGATGGATTTTGTTCCCGTCGCTGGTGATAATGATTTCTTTCTTCCTCCCTTTAAGACGGAGAAAGCCGTCGGCGTCGAAGTAGCCGATGTCGCCGGTGGCGATCCGTCCGGGGCCGAGGTACGTTGCGGTCGCGTCTGCCGGGTCGGCTTCGAAATAGCCAGTGGTAAGAAAGGCGTCGCGCTCGACGATGATCTCGCCATCCTCGGCCAGACGCACGCTGCCGGGTACGATCGGCTTGCCTACCGTGCCGATCCGGTTTTCTTCCAGCGTATTGAAGGCGATCGGACCGCTCTCGGTCAGGCCGTAACCTTCGACCAGCGGTAGCCCCGTCTCGGCGAAGAACTCGAGCGTCGTGCGCCGTACCGGCGCCATGCCCGTCCACATCAGCCGCATACGCCCGCCGAAGCTCTCCCGCAACTTGCCGTAGCAGACATCGCGCAGCCGCTGCCGCAGTCCTGCGGACGGCGCGACCCGAGCCAGGGAGCGTGCCGCACGGAATGCCGCCCGCTTCTGCCAGGGCTGGCCGCGCACCGCCTCTTCGAACTGCTTCTGGACCGATTCGAAGAGGATCGGAGGCGCCAGACAGAGAGTGGGGTGGAAGTCCTTGAGCCCCTGGAAGAGCTGCCCCGATTTCACCACCGCCAGGTTCACCCCATAGTTGATGCAGCCATAGATCATCAGCCGCTGCTGATAGCTGTGGAGTGGCAGGAAGACCAGGAATGTGTCGTCGCGGTAGAAGCGGTAGTGGGAGCAGTAATGGTCGATGACCGCGAGCGTGCCGGGACCCGAGGTTTTGAGCGCCTTCAACCGGCCCGAGGAGCCCGAGGAGAAAACGATCGAGGGGATGCTCTCCTCCCCCAGGACTGGCGCCACGGCACGGACCGTCACCTGACTCGAAGTCGGAGCGTCAAGGAACGCCACCGGCTGCTTCAGGGGATAGGGCGGCAGCAGGTCGGACGAGGCGAGCAGGAGGCTCAACCGGTAGTGCTCGAAATGGCCGCCGAGCTCGGCGACAGGAGTCTCGTCCGGGAAGGGGACCGTCGTGACCCCGAGTTGAATGAGGGCAAGGTCGTAGACCATCCATGCATAGGAATTGGAAGCGAAGATCCCGACCCGCATACCGCGCCGAACGCCGTAGGACTCGAGCCGTCGGCGGGCCTGCTCGACGTCCGTTAGAACTTCAGGGAAGGTCTTCTGCACCGCCTGTCCGGTTTCGTAGAAGGCGACGTGGTTTCCCGGATGATCCGCGAGCCGCAAAACCATCGCCTCCAGGCTCTCGGCCAGGCCCACTGGCGAGATCGGCTCAGCGCTCGGTAGAGGCTCTGCTCTCATCATTCTCCATCTCCTGTGGCCAGCACGGTTGGGCAGTCTCCCGAGGCATAGGCACACCGCCGAGTGACACCTTAAGGATCGCCGCCAGAGTCCCGACCTGCGGTCTCTGCAACAGGCTGTAATGGTTCCCCTCCAGCTCCTGTACGTCGAGGGTACCAGCGGCCACGGCGCCCCAGCCAAGATTCGCGTCCCCGTCCGCCAGCGGGCGCTCGGAGGCGCGGACGAGCAACAGCCGGCCGGAGTAGGGCTGCGGGACGTAGCCATAGAGGGCCGCCAGGTTTCGCTTGAACAGCTCGTAGAGGCCCCGGGCGTCAGCCAGATCGAGATCCGCGGCGGGGTGGGCCGAGGCCCGCACTCGCTCTAGGAGATCGCCTACAGAGCTGCCGGTTTCACGAGAGCCGACGAAGTCCCCGAAATCGATCCCGGAGCTGCCAGCCAGGTCGCGCTCGAACCACTCGGCGAGCGCCGCATCCGCGATCTCCTCCGTAGCGTTAGCGCTGGCGCCGGCCGGACAGGCGGCGTCGAGGAGGGCTACGAGGTCTACCATCTCCCCCGCCCGGGTCAGCTGCTGCGCCATCTCGAAGGCGATCACCGCGCCCATGGACCAGCCGCCGAGACAATAGGGCCCTGCGGGTTGGCGGTCACGCACGACCTGGACGAAGTACCGTGCCCGGTCCTCAATCCGCGCGAGCGACTGGCCACCGACGAGCTCGGGCGCCTGCAGGCCGAAGAATGGCTGCTCCGGACCCATCTGGCGGGCCAGCTCGGCGTAGCACAAAACGCTTCCCCCTACGGGATGGACGCAGAAGAACGGCGTGCGGGCCCCCAGGGGCTGGATCTCCACCAACCCCGGCCACCCCGGGCCTTCCCCAGGTCCCTGCCGTAGCAGCGCTGCCAGCCGTTCAACCGTCGCGCCACGGAAGAGGACGGAGAGGGGAAGGTGCCGCTGGAAACGCTTCCGCACGTGAGCCATCAGCCGCAACGCGAGCAGGGAATGGCCACCCAGCTCGAAAAAATCTTCGGTCACCCCGACCTTCGGGATCCCCAGCACCTCTTCCCAAAGTCGCGCGAGCTGCAGCTCTAGGGCGTCGCGCGGCGGTACCGTCGTGCGCGTGCGCCCCTCTGTCGCTGGTCCCTCGGCGAGCACGGCCAGAGCCCGCCGGTCCAGCTTGCGGTTCGCCGTCAAGGGCAGCGCCGGCAGTGGAACGAAGGCCGCCGGCAGCATGTGCTCAGGCAGGCGTCGCCGCAGTAGGGCGCGCAGGTTGGCCGCGGTCGGCGCCTCAGCTCCCAGCTCCGCCACTACGCAGGCCACCAGCCGCACATCTCCCGAGGCGTCCGAGCGCGCGACCACGCCCGCTTCGCGCACTCCCTCATGCTCGGCGAGGATCGCCTCGATTTCTCCGAGCTCGATGCGGAAGCCGCGGATCTTCACCTGGTGATCGATCCGTCCCAGGAACTCGAGCTCCCCGTCCGGTAGGTGGCGCGCCAGGTCTCCAGTGCGGTAGACACGGGCCCCTGGCTCCGCCGCGAAGGGGTCGGGGACGAAGCGTTCCGCCGTGAGGTCCGGACGCCCTGCATAACAGCGAACCACGCCGGCCCCTCCCAGGTAGACCTCTCCCGCCGTTCCCACCGGCGCCGGCAGCATACCGGCGTCGAGCACGTAGACGCCGGTGTTGGCGACCGGCCGACCGAGCGATACCAAGGGGGCGCCCTCTTCCACCCGATGCACGGTGGACCAGACCGTGGTCTCCGTGGGCCCGTAAAGGTTCCACAGGGACTCCGTCCTGCAGAGCAGCGCTGCCGCCAGATCACGCGGCAGGGCCTCGCCACCACACAACGCACGCAGACCGGGGGTCCCCTCCCAGCCCGCCTCCAGGATCAACCTCCAGGTGGCGGGTGTCGCCTGCATTACGGTGGGAGGCTCACGGTTGAGGAGCTCCACCAACCGCTCGCCGTTCGTCGTCACCTCGCTGCTGGCCAGCCATACTCGAGCACCCACGGTCAAAGGCAGGAGCAGCTCGAGGACGGCGATGTCGAAAGAGAGGCTGGTAACCGCCAGGAGACGATCCTGAGGTCCCAATCCCGGTCGGCGCTGCATCGAGAGAAGGAAGTTGACCACCCCCCGGTGCGGTACGACGACTCCCTTCGGCCGGCCGGTGGAGCCCGAGGTGTAGATCACGTATGCGGGGTTGGCCGGAGTCCCCGGCCTGCCCGGCACCTGGCACTCCCCTTCCCCACCATCGGCTGCCGCCGCCTCGTCGAGACGGAGCACGACGACGCTGTCCCGCGCCAGCCCGGCCGCCAGGTCCCCCTCTGTCAGCAGAACTCGCGCCTCGGAGTCCTCCACCATGAAGGCCAAACGCTCCCGAGGGTAGGCGGGGTCCAGGGGCACGTAGGCGCCCCCCGCCTTGAGTACCGCTAGCACGGCGACCGGAAGATCGATCGTACGGCGCAAGCAGACGCCAACCCGAATCTCCGGCCCCACTCCCAGCCGGCGCAACCGGCGGGCGATCCTCTCCGCCCGGCTGCCGAGCTCCTCGTAGGTCCAGGTGCGCTCGCCCTGGATCAACGCCGGGGAGCAGGGTGTACGCGCGATCTGGTTCTCGATCAGATGGTGGACCAGCATCCCCTCCGGGGGCTCCGGCAGCTCCGGCAGCGAGCGATTCCAGCTCTCGAGCTGCTGACGCTCCTCAGGCGCGAGAAGGCAGACTGCATCGTGGCGGGCCTGCGGCTGTTCCGCCATCGCCGCGAAAGCGGCCAGGTGATAGCCGATGATCCGCTCCACCTGCTCGGCGCACAGCTCGCGCGTGTCGTAGTCCACAGCGAGATGGAGCCGCGTCGAGACCGGGTCGAGGTTGAGATATAGGGTGAGCGGGAAATAGGTCTGGTCCGAAGGGGCGCTCGCTCCGAGCACCTCGAGCCCATCGAGCCCCACGAGCCCTGCGAAAACGTGGAAGTGAGTGAAGTTGAATACCGTCTCAAAAACCGCGCCGCCGTACTCGCGGTGCAGCTCGGCGAGAGGAAAACGACGGTAGGGCAAGAGCTCCCACTCCGCCGCGAAGGCGCTTTGCACGAGTTCCTCCCAGGTCCCCCCGGAAAGGTCTAACCGCAGCGGCACCGCGTTGAGGAAGAGACCGAGGACCTGGTCACCATCCGGCTCCTCCGGCCTGCCGTTGGCGAGCAGGCCGGCGACGACGTCGGTTTGCCCTGCGAGGAGACCGATCACCCGCAGGTGGGCGGCGAGAAGTGCACTCTTCAGGGGTACCGCGAGCGAACGAACCAGTCTCTGCAGCCCATGCACGATGACTGCCGACACTTCCAGGGGACGGCGGGCGTGGAATTCCCTCTCCGGTCTCGAGTCATCATTCCATCGCGGAAGCTGGACTCGTTGAGCGCCCTGCAGCCGATCTTTCCAGAAGGCCTGCGCTTCCATGGACTGCCGGGTCCCCCGCTCGAGAGCTACGAAGTCCCGGTACGAAACCGCGGGAGGCGGTGGCAGGGCGGGGTCCTCTCCGCGCAGGCGTGCTGCGTAGTCGCGGAAGAGCTCTGTAGCCATAAGCGCCATGCTCCAGCCGTCGAGGATCGAGTGCACCAGGGCGAGGCGAAAAACATCGTTACCCGTGCGGTGGACGTGAATCCGCGCGAAGGGAGCGCGGTCCCAGGAGAACTTCGCCTGCCGCTCCGCGCGTTCCCAGGCGTTGATGCGCGCCTCCAGGGCAGCAGCGGGCAGAGAACGCAGGTCCTCCACAATAAGCGGTACGGTAGCCTCGGAATGGACCCGCTGGATCGGCTCGGTGAAGCCGGTGAGGTCGAACGAGGTGCGCAGCATCGGATGCCGGCGGACCAACCGCCGTAGGGCGCCGCGCAGGGCCGCGGCGTCAAAGCGGCCGCGCAGACGGAAGCTGGTGATGTAGACCTCGTAGTCGACGCTGTACTCGCTATGGAAAATCAGCCCCTCCTGGAGCCTGGAGAGGGGAAAGGCGTCCTCCACGTCCTCGGGGAGCCGACGGCGCTCCGCCGCCGTGAGCAGAGGGAAAGGCTCCGTCCATGCGACTTCAAAGAGATCGGAGACAGCGGAGCGATCGGAGTGGCGCACCTCGCGCGCCAGCTCCGCGATAGTGCGATGGGCGAAGAGCTGCTGCAAGGAGAGTTCGAGACCCAGGACGCGAGCGCGCGAGCGCACCTGGATGCTGCGGATCGAGTCGCCCCCGAGCTCGAAGAAGTTGTCGTGGATCCCCACCCGATCGATCCCAAGCACCTGCGACCAGATGGCGGCCAGCCCCTCCTCGACCGGCCCGCGCGGGGCCACGAAGCGCTCCCGGAGTTCCGGACGCTCTGGTCCCGGCGCGGGGAGGGCGCGGTGATCCAGCTTGCCGTTGGCCGAGAGGGGGAAACCGTCCAGAAAGACGAAATGGGCGGGGATCATGAACTCCGGGAGCTGACGGCCTAGGAAGGCGCGCAACTCGCCCAGGGGAATGGGCGCTGCTTCCGGGGTCACCAGATAGGCTACCAGGCGGAGTTCCCCCTGCTCGTCCGCCGTGGCAGTCACTACCGCCTCGCGCACTGCCGGGTAGCCGGCGAGAACCGCCTCGACCTCTCCCAGCTCGATGCGGAAGCCCCGGATCTTCGTCTGGTGGTCGATACGCCCCAGGAAGTCGAGACCTCCGTCAGGGCGATAGCGGGCCAGGTCGCCCGTCTGGTAGAGGCGCTCCCCGGGGATTTCGGCGTATGGATCGGGGACGAACCGCTCCGCGGTCAGGTCGGGGCGGCCGATATATCCGCGAGCCAGGCCGACGCCGCCCAGGTAGAGTTGGGCGGGGACGCCGAGGGGCGAGAGCTGTAGGCGCTTGTCGAGAACCAGGGTGCGCATTCCCGCAATGGGCCGTCCGATCGAGATCCGCGGCAAACCGCTGCCCGGCGAGCAGCGCGAGGCCGTCACGTCGACCGAGGCCTCGGTCGGGCCGTACAGGTTGTGCAACTCGGCATCCAGCCGGGAGAAGAAGCGCTCCACAAGTTCGACCGACAGGGCCTCGCCGCTGCAGATCACGCGGCGCAGGGTGCCACAACCCGAGAGATCGTCCTCCGTCAGGAAGGCACCCAGCATTGAGGGGACGAAATGTAGCGTGGTGATCCCTGCCGCCGCGATCAAGCGCGCCAGGTAGGTGGAGTCCTGATGCCCACCCGGACGGGCGAGCACCAGACAGGAGCCGGTAATCAGGGGCCAGAAGAGCTCCCAGACCGAGACGTCGAAGCCGATGGGAGTCTTCTGGAGCACACGGTCGGCCGAAGTCAGTTGGTAGGTTTCCTGCATCCAGAGCAGCCGGTTGCAGATACCGCGATGCGCGATGACCACGCCCTTGGGCCTGCCGGTCGAGCCCGAGGTATAGATCACGTAGGCGGGGTTATCGGGGAGGACCCGTCCGGAGGGCGGCAGGTCAGGGAGAGGCTCGCCCTCGAGCCCCCCGGCGTCGAGGAGCACCACCCGGGCGGCGGACGCGGGGAGCAGGCCAGCGAGCCTCTCCTCGGTGAGCAGGATCACGGCACCGGCATCGTGCAGCATGAACGCCAGGCGCTCCGGCGGATATCCCGGATCGAGAGGCAAGTAGGCCCCACCCGCTTTGAGGATGCCCAGCAGGCCCACGATCAGCTCCCACGAGCGCTGGACGCAGATTCCCACCACGCTCTCCGGGCCGACGCCGAGTCGGATGAGGAGGCGAGCGAGCCGGTTTGCCTCCCGGGAGAGCTCGGCGTAGGACCAGCCCTGGCCCTCAAAAACCACCGCCTGCGCCTCTGGAGTGCGCGCCGCCTGGCGGTCGAAGAGATCGTGCAGGCAAATCTCTCCAGGACCGTCCGTCATCCCTGGCATCCCCGTGTCGTTCCACTCGGCGAGGAGCTGCGCTCTCTCACCCGCGGCGAGCAGCGGTAGGTCCGCGACCCGCCGTTCCGGCTCAGTCGCGACAGTCACCAGAAGAGTGCCAAGGTGTCCTGCCATACGAGCTATCGTGGTCTCTTCGAAGAGGGCAGTCGCGTATTCGAAAGCCCCCTCGAATCCCGCCTCCGTCTCTACCAGATATAGGGAGAGGTCTACCTTGGCACTCGCCGTCCCGCGCAGGTGCGGCCGGAAGACCACCCCGGCGGCAGTCGCCTCCGCTGGGGCGCGGTCGAGGGCGAACAGAACCTGGAACAGCGGATTGCGGCTCAAGTCCCGCCCACCCGGCAGGTCTTCGATCAAACGGTCGAACGGGACGTGCCGGTGCTCGTGCGCTCCCAGGCAGGTCTCGCGCCCCCGGGCCACCAGGTCGGCAAAGCTAGGATCTCCGACGAGCGAGGTGTGGAGAGCCACGGTGTCGATGAACAGGCCTACCGCCCGTTCGAGACCGGTATGACCTGAGTCGGCGAACGGGGAGCCGATCACGACACTTTCCTGTCCGGTGTAGCGTTGAAGGAGTGCCTGGAAACCGGCCAGCAGCACCATGAAACGGGTCGCGCCCCGGTTGCGCCACCGGGCTTCCAGAGACGCCACGAGGGGGGCCGGCAGGGGGACGTACCGGAGGGCCCCCGCGAAGGACTGCACTGGCGGTCGTGGGCGGTCCTCCGGCAGCTCCAGGGCCACCGGGGCGTTGGCGAGCTGGCGACGCCAATAGTCGAACCCGGCTTCCATCCCTCCCTCTTCCATCCAGCGTTGCCGCCAGATCACAAAGTCCCCGAGCTGCAGGGGAGCTACCGAGGACGGAAGGGCAGCGGGTTCTCCCACGGCGAAGGCTTCATAAAGCACCGCCAGCTCCTCGATCAGGAGTCGCGCCGAGCCGCCGTCCGCGACGATGTGGTGGACGGTGAGGAGGAGCTGGTGCCGTTCTCGGTCCGTCCGGAAGAGCGCGAAGCGGACGGGCGGCCCCATCTCGAGATCGAACGTCCGGCATGCCTCCTCATGAGCCAGCCGGTTTGCGGCCGGGGCACGGAGCAGCACAGGGAGAGCGCCCAGATCGACCCATCGCAGGGGGGCAGAAACCTTCGTCGAGACCACCTGAATCGGTCCCCCGGCCGCGCTTCGGACGGTGGTCCGCAAGGCCTCGTGACGCTGGACCAGGGCCACGCAAGCCGCCGCCAGGGCCCTCTCCGCCAGAGGACCTGAGAGCTCTATCTCGAGCGAGATGTTGTAGGCCGCCGAGCCAGGAGCCAGCTGATAGAGGAACCAGAGGCGTGCCTGGGCGGGCGAGAGGGGCAGCTCGGTGCCCCGCGCTATAGCGCGCAGCGGTGGCGCCGAAGTCCGTCCGCGAGCCGCCATGAGCCGCGCCGCAAGCCCGGCCAGAGTGGGTGCCGCAAACAGGCTCGACAGCGGCAGCTCGATTCGGAACGCCTCCCGCAAGCGCGCCAGGATGCGGGCCGCCAGCAAGGAGTGACCGCCGAGCTCGAAGAAGTTGTCGTCCGCACCGACCTGCTGGACGCCGAGCACATCGCACCAGATCCCGGCCAGTACCTCCTCCACGGGGCCGCGAGGCAGGACCTTCACCGGCCCTTCCACCTCCGGGACCGGAAGGGCGCGACGGTCGATCTTCCCACTGGGCGTGAGAGGGAGCGACGGCAGTACCACCACCATCGACGGTACGGAATGCTCGGGGAGAAATTCTTTGAGGTAGGTGCGCAGCTCTGTGGCCTCGGCCGCGCCCCCAGCCTGGAGGACGGCATAGGCGGTCAGGCGCCGGTCTCCGGGACGGTCCTCACGCACCGCCGCAACGGCCTGCGCCACGGCAGGATGCCGGGAAAGGGTGGTCTCGATCTCTCCCAGCTCGATGCGGTGGCCGCGGACCTTGACCTGCGCGTCGACACGCCCGAGGAAATCGATCTCGCCGCTGGGGAGGTGACGCCCGAGGTCGCCCGAGCGATAGAAGCGCGCTCCGGGCTCTCCGGCCCAGGGATCGGGGAGGAAAGCCGCGGCCGTGAGGTCCGGCCGCCCGTGGTATCCCCGCGCCAGGCCGAGCCCACCGATGTAGAGATCGCCCACCACTCCCGCCGAGACCGGCTCCAGACGGCAGTCCAGCAGGTGGATCTGGGTATTGGCTACCGGACGCCCGATGGGGACCGCGCCCTCCCGCTCCCCGACCGGATGAAAGCTGGAGTAGATCGTGGTCTCCGTGGGCCCGTAGAGGTTCCACCGCCGGGCGGTGCGGGGAGCCAGCCAGCGGGCGAGCTCCGGAGGGAAAGCCTCGCCCGTAGAGACCGCGGTCAACGTCTCCGAGCCTTGCCAGGCGGCCTCCAGGAGGAGTTGCCAGGTGGAAGGCGTCGCCTGCATCAGGGTCGCCCGGGAGCGCTCGATCTCCCCGACCAGCCGTATTCCGTCGGCGGCGCTCTCGCGCTCCACGAGGACCAGCCGCCCGCCGGAAGTGAGCGGCAGGAACAGCTCCACGGCCGCGATGTCGAACGAAAGCGTCGTCACCGACAGGAGGATGTCGGAGGGTCCGGTCCCCAGGGCACGCCTCAGGTGGTCAACCAGGCTGACCAGAGACCGGTGCTGAATCTCCACCCCTTTCGGACGGCCGGTAGAGCCCGAGGTGTAAAGGACATAGACCAGGCCATCCGGAAAGACCGAGCCGGCCGGTTCGCCAGCGTTCTCGCTCAGGAAATCACTGGCTGCAGCGTCGAGATCGACCACCGGGATCCCGGAGGCGGCCAGGAGATCGGAGGTTCCGCTCTCCGTCAGCACCAGGCGGACCCCAGCGTCGCGCAGCATGAGGTCCAGGCGCTCCCTGGGGTAGGTAGGGTCCAAGGGCACGTAGGCGCCGCCGGCCTTGAGTACGCCGAGCAGGCCGGCGACCATGCGGGGCGAACGCTCCAGGCAGATACCAACCCGAGTCTCGGGACCCACCCCTAGGCCCTGGAGGTACCGGGCCAGTCGGTTCGCTCGTTCGTTCAGCTCGCAGTACGTCCAGGTCTCTCCCGCGTGCTCCACCGCCACTGCCTCGGGGGTCCGCGTCGCCTGCTCGCTGAAACGCCGGTGCACTCCGGCGGGCTCCAGTACCACGGCCTCGGTGGCGTTCCACTCGTGAAGCGCCTGGTGCCGCTCCGCCGCGCTCAGCAGGGAGAGGTCGGCGACGGCACGCGCCGGGTCGGTGGCGGCCGCGGCAAGGAGGGCCCTCAGGTGGGCCAGCAGCCGCTCGGCGGTGACGGGATCGAAGAGGTCGGAGTTGAACTGCAAGGACAGCGCGAGGCACCCCTCGAGCTCAGCCACCGTGAGAGTGAGGTCGAAGAGGGCCCGGCGTTCGACGAGCGGCAGGGTCTCGAGGACGAAGGCACCGGCCGCCAGACGGACGCCTCCCTTGCCGAGGGCGAAGGCCGGGATTCCCTCGGCTCCTGGAAAGGGAGCGCCTTGCAGCGTGAAGAGGACCTGGAAGAGCGGCGAGCGGCCGGGATCTCGAGCCGCATGCAACCGCTCCACGAGGAGGGCCAGGGGGAAGCCCTGGTGCTCGAAGGCCTCCGCCGCGCTCCGCCGGAGCTGTGCCAGAAGGTCCGCAAAGCCGATCTCTCCGGCAAGCGTAGCGCGCACCACCACTGGATTGACGAAGTAACCCACCAGGCCGGCCAGGTCCGCGGACTCGCGCCCGGCCGCGGGCGAGCCCACCAGCAGATCCGTCTGCCCCGTGACACGGTGGAGCAGCGCGAAGAACCCGGAGAGCAGGGTCATGTAGAACGTCGCACCCTGGGAACGTCCGAGGGCGCGCAGAGTCGACGTCAGCCCCTCGTCCCAGGCTGTGAGCCGCGCCGCACCCCCATAGGTCTGTACCCGCGGGCGCGGGCGGTCGGTAGGCAGGTCCAGCACCGGCAGCTCGCCGGCCAGCCGCTGCTGCCAGAAGGCCGAGAGCCGGTCGCCCTCCTCCCCCGCCAGACGCCGCCGGTGCCAGCGCACCGCGTCGGTGTAGCGTAGACGCAGAGGCGGCAAGGCCGCCATGCCGCCGGACACCGATGCGCAAATCGTCCCCAACTCATGCAGCAAGACCGCGAAGGACCACAAGTCGGCGACCACGTGATGGGCTGCCAGCACCACCGCCTGCTCTCCCGGCGCGACGATGAAAACCGCAACCCGCAGCAGGGGCCCGCACGTCAGGTCGAAGGGACGGTAGGCCTCCATGGTCATTCGGCTTTGGAGACGTGCCTCTCCCCAGTCCGAAGCGTCGACGATGACGAACTCGGGTTCCAGGCGATCGTGAACCCTCTGCACCGGCACGCCGTCGTGAACCGCGATGGTGGTGCGTAGCGCCGGGTGGCGAATCACCAGCTCCCGTAGGCCACGCACCAGCTGGTCCGGGGTCACTCCCCTCCAGCGGGCGGCGGCGGCCAGGTTGTACGCCGCGCTCTCCGGTGCCAGGCGATCCACAAACCAGAGCGCTTCCTGGCCGTGCGACATGGGATGGTCACCCGCCGTCTCGCCTTGGACCTCCAGGGGGATGACGGGTCGAGGAGCCGGAGACTCCCACTGTTCCAGGATGTCGTCGGCCAGAGCGGCGAGATCGGGCGCGGCGAAGAGTTCCGAGAGGGGAAGCGAGCAACCGAGCTCGGTTTCCAGACGCTGTTGCAGCTCGAGGATGCGCAGGGAGTCGAGCCCTAGAGCGGCAAGGGAAGTGCCCGGCGCCGCACTCCCCCGCCGTATACCGAGCTGTCGCCTGAGATACTCTTCCAGAAGCCCCCGACGCTCCTTCGGCAGGGCGGCGAGGATCGCTTCCCGGGACAGGGCATCGCCGCCCTCCGCAGGAAGCTCCAGCGATGTCGCGAGGCTCCTGCCGAGCACTGGTAACTCCCCAGCCAGGTAGAGGGCCCGGCAGGCGCGGCGTTGCACCTTGCCACTCGACGTCTTGGGCACGGCATCGGCCCGCACCAACACGAGCTCATGGACCTCGACCTCATGCGCCTCGGCGATCGCCAGGCGCACTGCCGAGGCCACCGCCGCGAGATCCGTCGGCCTGCGGCGCTCGATCTCATGGACCACTACCAGCCGCTCCTGTCCGTCGAGATCCAGGGCAAAGGCGGCCCCGCCACCGCGCCGCAGTGCCGGGTGACTCTGCTCCGCGGTCAGCTCGATGTCCTGCGGATAATGATTGCGGCCACGGATGATGACCAGATCCTTGAGCCTGCCAGTGACGAACAGCTGGCCGTCCTGGTAGAACCCGAGATCTCCCGTACGCAGGAACGGCCCCTCCCCCGTATCCGCCAAGACCGCCTGAAAGGTCTCTCGCGTCTCTTCGGGCCGCTTCCAGTACCCCAGCGCGACGCTCGGCCCGGACAGCCAAATCTCACCGATTTCCCCCGCTCCACAGATCCTCGACGTCTCGGGGGAAACGATGGCTACATGCTGGTCGTCGCCTAAGACCCGGCCCGAGCTCACTAAGACCCGCGCCGTGGGCGACGCCGACGCAAGCGCGAAGTTGCGCTCTAGTGCCGAGCCCTCGAATCCCAGGGCGACCGGCACCTCGTGGACCTCACCCCCAGAGACGATCAGCGTCGCCTCGGCGAGGCCGTAGCAAGGATAGAATGCCTGGCGCCGGAAACGGCACGGGGCGAAAGCGGCGGAGAAGCGCTCCAGGGTCGCCTGGCGCACGGGTTCGGCGCCGTTGAAGGCTACCTCCCAGCTTGCCAGGTCGAGCTCCGCCCGCTCTTCTTCGGAGACCTTGGCGAGGCACAGCTCGTAGGCGAAATTCGGTCCGCCGCTAGTGGTGGCCCGGTAGCTCGATACGGCCTGCAGCCAGCGCAAAGGCTTCTGCAGGAAGGCCGACGGAGACATCAGTACGCAGCGGCCGCCTACGTAGAGGGATTGGATCAGATTCCCGATCAGCCCGAGGTCGTGATAAAGCGGCAGCCAGCTCACGAAGACGGAAGACGCCGAATGAAGGCAGGCCGACTGGATCAGCCTCTGGTTGTGAATCAGGTTGCCATGGCTCACGATCACGCCCTTGGGCGAGGCAGTCGATCCCGACGTGTATTGGAGGAAAGCCGGGGTTCCAGCTTCGATCGTGGGCTCCTTCCAGTCCTCGGCCCACTCGTCGTCCAGCTCGTCCGTATCGACCCAGCGGAGGGCCTCGAGCTCGGTCACACGATCCGACAGCGCCTGCGTCTTGGAAAGTACCTTAGAGTTGGTGAGCGCGACTCGCGGACACGCATCCTGGACGATGGCTCGAATCCTGTGCTGCCGCTGGTTCTGCCGCGGCGGGTAGCTCGGGATGGCGATTGATTTGGCGTAGAGACAGCCGAAGAATGCGGCGATGAAGTCGAGCCCCGGTGGATAGAGGAGCAGCGTGGGCTCGCCTTCTGCCCCCAGAGCCTGTAGACGGGCGGCAATGGCTCGGGCCCGGCGGTCCAGCTCGCCGGTCAGCAGCCGCTCGGCTTCGACCTCTCCGTTGCCGAGAAAGGTATAGGCTTGCTGGCGTGGAGATTCCTCCGCTCGGGCGCGGAGCACTTCGGGAAGGTGGTAGCCCACTACGCGATCCGTCACTCTTTCACCTGAGGGCGGCGCTCGATATGCGAGAATCTCGGCCGTGAAAGCAGGGCCCTCGCGGAGCTCAAGAACCCTTTCCTGCTGTCGCCCGAGGAGCGCCGCGCCGCCCGGTGCCGGGCGTAGGCACTCCGCAGACGTACATAGAGCGCCACGACCGCCACTACCACGTCGAGTCCCAAGTAGCGCGCGATCCGCTCCTGTCGCCGATGGCGCTCCACACATAGGGCGTAGGGGATTGTGGTGTGGGAGATCATCGTGTAGAGCGGTACGGAGGCCTGGGAGAAAAGCCGGTTGAGAAAAATGGCCGTGTGCTTGCGGGCCGTGACGATGGGATGCCGTGCCGTGTCACGCAGCTCGTGAAAGTTCTCGATCGACAGGTCGGCGAGGACGTCGGTGCTCCGCTTGCGTAAGCCCTGATACTCGGCGAATGCGCTCTTCCAGTCGCCGCCATGACGGCCGATGCAACCATTCAGCACCGAACAGTCTTCAAAGGCCGCATTCATCCCTTGCCCGTAGAAGGGCACGACCGAATGGCAGGCATCCCCGATCAGGGCGATCTTTCCCTTGTAGTGCCAGAGCGAAGTACGGACGGTCACGAACTCGGATATCCTCCGTGTCCTGAACTCCTCCATTAAGCGCGGCATCAGCGGCAGGACGTCATTGAAGCGGGCCTCAAAGAGAGCCCGTAGGTCGGCATCGGAATGCAGCGAGTCGAAGCTGTACTCTCCCTCGAAAGGCAGCACGCAGACCGCGTTGAAGGAGCCGTCCAGGTTGGGCAGGGCGAACAGCATGTGGTCGCCGCAAGGCCAGATATGAAGGGCATGCCGATCCATCGGATGCGAACCGTCCTTGGGTGCATTGATCGAGAGTTCCTTGTAGCCCCAGGCCAGGAACTCCTGCTGGTAGTCGGCCCGCTCACGGCGATGCATCTGCTGCCGTACACAGGAGAACGCTCCGTCGGCCCCAATCAAAACGTCCGATTCCACCCGAGATATCTTCCCCGTCGACTCGTGGCGAAATATCGCCGTCGCGGTCTCCTTCTCGACCTCACAGCACCGCTGGTGAAATAGCACCTTGACGTTGGGATAGCGCTCGAGATCATCGAGCAGCAGCGCGCTCAGGGCGCTACGCGAAAACGAGTAGATGACCTCCCGCTCGTTCTTGCCGTAGGGCTGGTAGACGACGCTTCCCTGGCTGGTATGCACCGCGCGGCCACGCAGAGGAACGCAGATCTTCTGTACCGTGTCGGCAAGGCCAACCTCGCGCAGTGCGTGCAGGCCGCGTTCCGCCAGTGTGAGCTTGATCGACTTGCCGCCTTCTCCCCGCTCTCGGCGCAGGTCACCCCGCCGCTCGAAGAGCTCGATCGAGAACCCACGCCGAGCCAGGTAGGCGGCGAGGAGAGGGCCGCCCAAACCGGCCCCGACAATAGTGATCTTGGGAACAGTGCTCCCCATGGTTAGTACTCCTAAACATCCCACAGAGGAGCATAAGGGATCGGGACGAACCTTACTAACTCCTGATGCACAGATGGACAGGCTGAAGCTTGCTGCGGTGCCGGACGCTTATGGCATCTAGCTACATATGCATCATCACCCTGCCCGCATATAAGCATAACATAATTTCACGACCGTGATCAGGAGGGGAACCAGGAGAGAGCCGGCGATAGCCATCGGGTACGAAGATCTTGGTCCCGGGTCCGGGGAACTGACCATTTGCTGTGCCATGCTTAAAGCGAGGCGGCGGGCCGCGGCCCGCTCCTATCGTCGGTACTCCATATAATGGGCAGCGTCGTCCGCCACCTCGCGCCCGTGGAGCGTCTCGACGACATAAAGCGCCATGTCGATGCCAGCGCTGACGCCAGCGGAAGTGATGATGCCGTCGTCGACCACCCGGCGGTCGCGATCGACCGTGATCCCCGAACCGAGGGTCGACAGCAGGTCTAGAGCTCCCCAGTGGGTAGTGGCACGCCGCCCGTCGAGGAGACCGGCCTTGGCGAGGAGGAGAGCCCCGGTGCAGACCGAGGTGACCTTCCGGGCCTTCGCGGCCGTGGTGCGAAGGAAATCTAGCATTTCGGGATCGTCGAGCAGAGGACGGGTACCGAAACCCCCGGGGACAACGAGGAGGTCGACCGGCGGGGTCTCGGCGAACCCAAAGCGCGGGGTGATGACGAGGCCCCCGGTCGCCATCACCGGCTCGCTGGTCCGGGCAACCGTGAAGACCTGGAACGGTGCGCTTTCCTGAGAGCGGCGGGATTCTGTCCCCGGTACGAGTCGAGTGCGCGAAAAAACCTCGAACGGGCCAGCAAAGTCGAGCACCTCCACGTCATCAAAGATGACGATCCCAACGCTTGCTGTTCTCATTAGTACTAGTATAGCTTAAAGCTTCCTCCCCCAACCGGGCCAGGATGGCATCGCGATTTCTTGTACTATTCCAAAGAAATGATGAGCCTCCAAGAAAGCGGTAGTGCGGAACGAGCAGCGACATGAGCAAGATCGCGGTGCCAGTCCGGCGCGCCACCCCTAGCAAGCCGGCTCGAACCCTCCAATCTTCCTGACCTTCGATACGGTTGATCATCCTCCGATGCCCGACATCTCCCTTACCTCTTCCGGCGGACAGTTGTGGAACCGTAACTTCCTCCTCCTCTGGCAGGGCCAAGCGGTCAGCCAAATCGGCAATCAGGCATTCGCGGTCGCCATGCTCTACTGGACTCTGAAGACCACGGGATCGGCTAGCATCATGGGGTTGCTCCTGGCGGTCTCGGCCCTGCCCGCGATCTTCTTGGGCCCCCTGGGCGGCGCCTTCGCCGACCATTTCGGGCGCGTGCGGATCCTCCTCTGCGCGGATCTGCTCTCGGGAACCGCCATGCTCGCGCTCGCCCTTGTCATGCTCGCGACCGGCTCGCCTCGGATCATTCTCCCCATGCTGGTCGGGGTCTCGGCCCTTTTGGGGGCGGTCCGCGCTTTCTTCCAGCCGGCGCTGCTGGCGGCCATTCCCGACTTGGTGCCCGCCAGCCGCCTGGAGGCCGCCAACGCGGTCCACCAGTTCGCCGGCCAGGGCTCCCTACTCCTCGGCCAGGGTCTGGGCGGCGTGCTCTACACCCTTCTCGGCGCCCCACTCCTGTTCCTGGGCGATGCAGTGACCTTTTTCCTCTCCGCCGTCTGCACCGCCTGCATTCGCCTCCCGCAGCAGCCGGCCGCACCGCTCACGCCGAAGCTCGGCGGGCGAAGCGCCCTCCGCCACTTTCGCGCCGAAATCGTCGATGGCGTGCGCTACGCGCGGAGCACCCCGGGATTCTTCGCCTTCCTCCTCGCCGCGGCGGGCTTCAATTTCTTCCTCATGCCCATGCTGGTGCTGCTGCCGATCTACATCGAGAGATATCTGCACGCCGGGCCCGAGTGGTACGGCTTCCTGCTCGCTGCCATGAGCCTCGGCTCGCTTCTCGGGTTTTTGGCCTCCGGCTTGCTACGGCTCGAAGGCAGGGCACGCGGCCGTTGGGTCGTCGGGCTGATGCTCCTCGCCCCGACCTCCTTCCTCGCCCTCGGACTCGCCTCAAATCGGCCGACCGCTCTCCTCGCGACCTTCCTCCTGGGGGCGATGCTCGCCGTCATCAACGTCCAACTCCTCTCCATCCTCCAAGCGACGACACCGCCCGAGCTCCGGGGGCGGATCTTAAGCCTGCTCACGACGATCTCGAGCGGCCTTATCCCCATCGGCATGGCCGTGGGGGGCGTCGCCGGTGATCTGTCGGGTAAGAACGTTCCGCTCGTCTATTTTATCTGTGGCCTGCTCGCTTTCCTCTTCGAACTCGCCCTGATGCTGCGCAGGAGCGTCAAAGCGTTCCTCTCGCACCCGAGCCCTCCCGGATTCGCGATGGCTGCTCCGAGAGGCGTCACCCTTGACTAGGCGGCAGCCCGGCGGCTCGCCCTGGTCGAGGGACTCCAAGCGCGGAAGGTCCCGAAGGACAACGGCGATGAATGAAAGCCCGCGGGATCAAGTCCGGATGGGCCTGATGGCCGCCCCAGCACCGGCCCGCCAGAACCCGCCTGTGACGTCTGTGCGCCGCGGAACGAAATCGCACTACTGAGGGTAATCGTAAGTGCTTGATTCTATTGGTGCGGCTGAGAGGACTCGAACCTCCGACCTTGAGTTTAGGAAACTCCTGCTCTTTCCACCTGAGCTACAGCCGCCCGTGTTCGATTATATCCGCTCGCGCGGTCAGTACCGGATCAGCGACTCGACCTCGTACCCTTTGAGCTTCTCGCGCCCGGGGAGGAAGGTGAGCTCGATGATGAAGCCGAAGCCGGCGACGATGCCGCCCGCCGACTCGACCAGGCGGGCGCCGGCCAGGGCCGTGCCTCCCGTGGCGATCAGATCGTCGACGATCAGCACCCGCTCGCCCGGCTCGATGGCCCCCTCGTGCATCTCGATCGCGTCCGAGCCGTACTCCAGATCGTAGCTCTGGCGGATCGTCTTCGCCGGCAGCTTCCCCGGCTTCCTGACCGGCACGAAGCCGGCGTTCAAGTCGTAGGCCACGATCGGGCCGAACATGAAGCCGCGCGCCTCGATGCCGATCACCTTGTCGATCCGCTGCTGGGCGAAGAGCCAGACGAAGCGGTCGACGGTCATCCGCAGGGCGAGCGGATTCTTGAGGAGCGTCGTGATGTCGTAGAAGAGGATCCCCGGCTTGGGAAAGTCGGGAACCTCGCGGATGTGGGCCTTCAGGTCGTCCATGCCTCTCTCCTCCTCTAGTGGTCGATCTCGAAACCGTCCCAGTCGGGGACGCTCGCGAGCTCCTGCTCTTCGATCCCCTGCACCCGCCCGCCGGGCGGCCCCTGGCGGAGCCGCTCGCGGAGACCGGCAAGCTTCGCGAGCATCGCCCGACGCCAGGACCTCGACGCTGCCGTCCGGGAGGTTTCTCACCCGGCCGGCCAGGCCCAGCTCGCGGGCGGCCTGGCGGGCGAACCAGCGGAACCCCACCCCCTGCACTCGGCCGGTGAGCCGCAGGCGCACGGCGGTCGCCTGTGCGGAAGGCCCATCGCTCACGGCTCCTTGCCTTCCTTCCAGCCGTGGCGGCCGAGGAGGGGCACGAAGGCGACCTCCTCGCCCTCGCGGCGCCGGAGCTCCCCTTTGGCCGACTTCCGGTAGAGGACCAGCCGCTGGAGGCTCCGCGTCCCCTCGGGGAGGAGGAGGGCGCCGCCCGGCGCGAGTTGGCCGAGGAGCGGCTCCGGCACCTTGGGCGCCCCGGCGGTGACCAGGATGCGGTCGAAGGGCGCCACCTCGCTCCAGCCCACCGTGCCGTCGAAGACCTGGATCTTGACGTTGTCGAGCGCCATCTCGCGCATGCGCTGGATCGCCTGGTGGGCGAGCTCGGGCACCCGCTCCAGGCTGTAGACGCGCTTCGCCAGGAGACCGAGGATCGCCGTCTGGTAGCCGGAGCCGGTGCCGATTTCGAGCACCGTGTGGCTGGGGCGGAGCTCCAAGAGCTCGCTCATCCGCGCCACGATGTAGGGCTGGGAGATGGTCTGGCTGGCGCCGATCGGGAGAGCATGGTCGCCGTAGGCGCGGCTCTTCATGTGGTCCTTGACGAAGAGGTGGCGCGGCACCTTCCGCATGGCGGCAAGCACCCGCTCGTCCTGGACCCCGCGGCCGGCGATCAGGTCCCTCACCATACGCTCGCGCTGCACGGCGTAGTCGCTCACGCCGGAGACACCGGGAAGAGGCCGGCCAGCCGGTCGCGGAGCGGCACGAAGGATTCGAGGCCGGGGTAGTAGGTCAAATCCAGGTGGAGCGGGGTGATCGAGATCCGGCTCGCCGACACCGCCTCGTAGTCGGTGCCGCTCTCCTCCCGCCACTGCGGGGTGCCGGCGATCCAGTAGTACTTGCGGCCGCGGGGGTCGAGGTTCTCGACCACCGACTGCTTGTAGTAGCGCCGCCCGAGCCGGGTGAAGGAGAGCCCCCCGACCGGCCCCGCCGGCACGTTGACGTTCAAGAGGAGATCTTTCGGCAGCTCCGAGCCCTCGGGAGTGAGGAGGGTGTCGACCAGCTGGCGGGCGAAGCGCGCCGCGGGCTCGAAGGAGAAACCCTCCGCCACCTCCTGGGAGAGGGCGATCGAAGGGATCCCCAGAAGGTTCCCCTCGAAGCAGGCGGAGACCGTCCCCGAGTAGGTGACGTCGTCCCCCAGGTTGAAGCCGAAGTTGATTCCCGAGACGACGAAATCGGGCGGATGGTCCTTCAAGAGGGCGAGAACCCCCAGGTTGACGCAGTCGGTGGGCGTGCCGTCGACCGCGTACCAGTTCTCCTGCATCCGTTGCATGCGGAGTGGCCGGGAGAGGGTGAGGGCATGCCCGGTGGCGCTCTGCTCCCGATCGGGGGCGACGACGACCACCTCGGCGATCTCCCCGAGCGACGCGGCGAGGAGCTTGATCCCCTCGGAGAAAATACCGTCGTCGTTGGTGACCAGGATGCGTGTCGAGCGGGGCATCGGCTTCGGGATGTCAGGGAGGTCGACGGGACTCCGCCTCAGGCGCGGGGCTGCCGGTACTTCCCGATGATCGGCTGGAGAGCCTTGAGGGTCTCGTTCGGCACCAGGTCGGGCTCGGTGATGAGCGACATCTGGAGGGCGCTCTCGCAGAGGCAGCCGCGGCCGGGGTGAGCGGCCAGGCTCTTGAGGATCTCCCGCACCACCTCCTGCGACATCACGGCGTTCTGCTGGACGACCTGCATCACCGCCTCGCCGGAGACCGCCTCCTCGCTCTCGTGCCAGCAGTCGTAGTCGGTGATCATGGAGAGGGAGGCGTAGCAGATCTCGGCCTCGCGGGCGAGCCGCGCCTCCTGGAGGTTGGTCATGCCGATGACGTCGACCCCGTGGCTCCGGTAGATCTCGGACTCCGCCCGGGTCGAGAACTGCGGCCCCTCCATGCAGACGTAGGTGCCCCCCTGGTGGACCGTGGCGCCGGCGGCGCGCGCCGCCTCGACGAAGAGGGGGACGAGCCGCGGGCAGATCGGCTTGGCGAGGGAGACGTGGGCGACGAGACCGTTGCCGAAGAAGGTGTCCGGCCGGTGCCGGGTGCGGTCGTAGAACTGGTCGGGGACGACGATGTCGGTCGGCTTGTAGTCGATCTTCATCGAGCCCACGGCCGAGACCGAGATCAGCTGCTCGACTCCCAGGACCTTGAAGCCGTAGATGTTGGCCCGATAGTTGAGCTCGGTCGGCAGGAGCCGGTGGCCGCGGCCATGGCGGGGCAGGAAGACGACGGGCTGGCCGTCGAGCTCGCCCAGGACATAGGGATCGGAGGGGTCGCCGAAGGGGGTCTCGATCCGCTTCTGCTCACGGACGACCATCCCCTCCATCTGGTAGAGGCCACTGCCGCCGATCACACCGATACGCAAGTCAGTCATCTTCTAGCTCTCCTCGAAACGGGGTTGGGGACCAACCGGGGCCGGCAGAGTCTAACCCGGAATGGGCTTCAGGCGTAGCCGGAGGCTCCACCCTGGTTCCGCCCTGGCCCGAGGCGAAGGGGCGGGCGGGTCCCTGGGCGGGTCCCTCCCCCTGGGAGGGTGGCGGTTGGAGAAGGGGAGGCAAGGAGGGGGGTGACAGCGGATGTCCACCGAGCTTCTTGAGTGCCAGGCTGGCACCCATCGGGTCGGCCTTCAAGCTTCTGAAATGATTCTTCCCTTTTCGACACTCTGACTTCGAGTACAGGCGGTCCTCCTCGATCCCTCTGTTGGACGTCGCAAGACGGCGAGACGGGGCCGACCGACACCGGACCCTCGGGCCATACCGGGACGTCCTCTACGGGAGAAGGATCGATCATGAAGAGCCTCGTGCCAAGTGCCATGTGCCTCTTAGCCCTCCTCGCCGGTCTCGCCGTACCCGCCCACGCCCAGACCGCCACTCGGGTCAAGGATATCCAGGGCGACGACTATCTATGGCACAGCGGGACCTATGCCGTCACCCTCGCTGCGGCCGGCGACCAGGCCTTCTTCATCTCCGGCCATACCACCAACAAGGTGGCGGTCGTCAATGCCGACGGCACGGAGAGCACGATTCTCCTCGACCTCTGCCCAGGGGACGACTGCTTCACCGACCCTCCCTGGCTCGTTGGCTCGCTCGGCCGCCTCGTCCTCTTCAGCGTGCAGACCGGCAAGACGAACCTCCTCTTCCGCAGCGACGGAACCCGGGAGGGTACCTACCCCCTCGGGGTAGCGGGCGTCGATACCAGGCAGCTGGCCGTGGCCGGAGGGCTGGCGTACTTCCTCCGCTTTCCCGCGGGAGCTCCGGTCGAGATCTGGGTGAGTGACGGTTCCGTGGCTGGGACCCGGCGGATTCCCTGGGCTCCGGCCGACGTGGCCGGTCCGTCCCCCACCCTGACCGCGGTCGGGCAGCGCGTCTTCTTCCTCGACGGCAGAGATCTCTGGACGAGCGACGGCACCGCCGAAGGCGCGGTCCTCCTGCGCTCCTTCGCGGCGAACGACTCGCCCGGCGGCCTCGTGGGCGGGACCCATCGCCTCTACTTCTCGACCTCGCTGGCCGGCGGCGGCGGCGGCAGAAAGATCTGGGAGAGCGACGGCACCCCCCAGGGCACCCTTCCCGTTCCGGGACTGCCGACCGTTCCCGACCGGATACCCCAGCTCGGCAGGGTGGGGGATCACCTGTACCTGGCCATTACCGATCCGGATCACGGCCAGGAGCTGTGGACGAGCGACGGCACCGCCGCGGGCTCCCGCCGGGTGAGCGACTTTCCCAATCCTGCTCCGCCGGGCGATCTCATCGGCATCCCGCTCGTCGCCGAGCTCGGCGGGCGACAGGTGTTCGCGACCCAGGGTGGCCTCTGGGCGGCGTCTAGCGGCGCCGGCGGGGCCGGAGCCCTCTCTCCTGCTCGCGCCCGTCGGCCGGGTCCTGACCTCGGACCTCCTACTTCTGGGCCCCCGCGCCATCTTCCTCGGCAAGGGTGCGAAAGGCCTCGAGATCTGGTCGACGGACGGCACCCCAGCCGGCACGGAGCGGCTTGCCGTCGCCTGTGCCAGCCCTTGCAGCGCCAGAATCTGGGAGATTGAAGGGAGCGTCTATTTCAGCGTGGGCCCCGACTCCAAGGCCATCCTGTGGCGCACCGACGGCACTCTCGCCGGGACCCACCCGTTCACCGATACGCCGCTGTCGTTCGGCACCCCGGTGGTTGTCTCGGGACGGGTCTTTCTCCTCTCCGGCTCCGACCTCTACACGAGCGACGGCCGGCCGGGTGGGACCCACCCCGTGCCGGGTTTCGTCACCCCCGGCGGCGGCTCCTATCCGGCGTACTTCCTGCCCTCCGGAGACCACCTGCTTTTCGCCGCCTGCTCCGGAGTGAGCCGGCAGATCTGGCAGACCGATGGCACGGCCGCCGGCACGGTCGCCCTCACCGCTCTCCCTCCGGACGAGGCCAACGGCTGCCCCTCCTGGCCCGCAAGGTTGGCCCAGGGCGGGGGACAGCTCTTCTTCTGGCAGGGGAATTCGCGGATGTTCCGTCATTTTCAGCTCTGGCGACGGGACAGCGCGGGCAACCTCCTGAAGCTTGCGGAGGCAAACCCCTCCCCGCCGGACGACCCCGGGGCCCCCCAACTGGCCGTTCTCGGCGACGAGGTCTGGTACCTCGGCGCAGCTCCCTCGCAACTCGACGTCCGGATCTTCCGCAGCGACGGCACCGTCCCGGGATCGCGTCTCGCGACCGAGTTGGCGAAGATCAACTCTCCCTTCAGCCTCGTCGCAGCCGGAGGCCGCCTCTGGATCACCGGAGCCGAGGGGCTCTGGGTGAGCGACGGCTCCGAGGCCGGCACCCGGCTGCTCCCGGCCCCCAACGGCGGGATCATCCCGGCCGGCTCTTCGGTCTTCGTTTGGAGACACGACCTCGACGGCCTTCTGGTCATCTGGCGGAGCGACGGCACCCTCGAAGGTACCGTCAAGCTGGCGACCCTGGACCTCGGGCAGGACCTTGCTGTCGGGAGGGGCACCCTGGTCGTCGGGAGCTCCCTCTACTTCGTGCTCGACACCTCCCAGGGGCGCAGCCTCTATCGCGTCGATGTCTCCGGGGCAACCCTCGTCCGGCAGTTCCCGGGAAACGCCCTGAACGATTTCGACGCCTACCCGACGGCGCTCGGCGGAAAAGTCTTCTTCTTCGCCAACGACCCGGTGCGCGGCCGCGCCCTATGGGGGACCGACGGCACCCCGGCCGGAACGAGCCTGGTCCTGGCGCCTTCCGCCGGCCCCATCTCGAACCAGGTCGGTCAGCTCCTGGCGGCCGGCGGCCGGCTCTTCTTCGATTCCTGGGACCCGGTGCACGGTACTGAGCTCTGGCAGAGCGACGGCACCCCGGCGGGCACCCGCCTGGCCGCCGACATCGCCCCTGGGGCCTCCTCCTCCTTCCCCACCCAGCTCACGGCCTTTGGCGACCATCTCTTCTTCGCCGCCGATGACAACCTGACCGGCCGCGAGCTGTGGAGCTTCCCCCTCTCCGGCGCCGCCGGCTGCCAGCCCGGGGACACCCGGCTCTGCCTGACCGGTGGCCGCTTCCAGGTTGAGATCGCCTGGAAGGACTTCCACAGCAAGACCGGCGTCGGGCACGCCGTCCCCCTCACCGCGGACACCGGCTATTTCTGGTTCTTCGATCCGGCGAACGTCGAGACTGTCGTCAAGATCATCGATGCCCGCTCTCTCAACCAGGCTTTCTGGGTATTTTACGGGGCGCTCTCGAACGTCGAGTACACGGTGACGGTGACGGACACCGCGACCGGCCTCACCCGCCGCTACCTCAATCCTCCCGGCCGCTTCGCGAGCGTCGGCGACACCGCCGGCTTCGGCCCCCAGGGAGCGTACGACGCCGAGCTCGCCCCAGTCCAGGCGCCTGCCTCCTCTCTCCTGCCGGCGCTCGTCTCGGTGCGGACGGACGCCCGCGCCGCAACCGGCATCTGCACCCCGGGGTCCCAGCGGCTCTGCCTCGCAGGCGGCCGCTTCGCCGTCACCGCGGCCTGGAAAGACTTCCAGGAGAGGACCGGGACCGGCACGGCCGTCCCGCTCACCCCGGACACCGGCTACTTCTGGTTCTTCTCGCCCGCTAATGTCGAGGTGGTGACCAAGGTGCTCGATGGCCGGGCGGTAACCGGGAAGTTCTGGTTCTTCTATGGAGCGCTGTCGAACGTCGAATACACGCTTACCGTCACCGACACGCAGACCGGGGCGGTCAAGACCTACAAGAACCCCTCCGGGCAGTTTGGGAGCGTCGGCGACACCGGGGCCTTCTGAGGCTCAGCCTCGTTCTCCTAACCTGTAACAGACCTTGCATCCTGGAGCGCCGATAAGGCGCTCTGTCCGAGCGGATATCCCAACCCGGTCCGCGCCTACCCTAAGGGAATCCCGCCCACCCAAAAGAAGAAGGAAGGCGCCTTCAGACGGTCACCGCCGCCACCACCGCGAGCGCCGTCTGAAGCGCCTGCCGGCCCTGGTGACCGTCGACCCAGGGCACCGCCTCCCCCCGGCAGGCGGCGAGGAAGGCCGTCAGCTCCAGGGCGAGGGGCTCGCCGCGCGTCACGGGCAGGTCGTCGGGCACGATCCGCGGCCGCTCCTCCCCCGCCGCCGGTGCCTCCAGGCGGTAGCCGCGGATCTCCTGCGCCTGGTAGTCGAGCGAGTAGTAGCGGCTGGGGAGAAAGGCGCGGAGCTTCCTCGTCCGCTCGGCCGACACCCGCGAGGCGGTCAGGTTGGCGACGCACCCCGACTGGAGGGCCACCCGGGCGTTGGCGATGTCGATCCGCGGCGAGAGCACCGGGATGCCGGTCGCCCGCACCTCGGCGACCGGGCTCGGATCGAGCGCGTGGAGGATCTGGAGGTCGTGGATCATCAAGATCCAGGATGACGTCGACGTCCAGGCTCCGGGGCGAGAAGATCCCCAGGCGCTCCACCTCGACGAAGCGGGGCGGGGTCTTCAGGCCCACGAGGGCCTGGACCGCCGGGTTGTAGAACTCGACGTGCCCCACGGCGAGAATCCGGCCGCTCCGGGCCGCCAGCTCGAGCAGCCGGTCGGCCTCCGCCAACGAGGAGGCCATGGGCTTCTCGACGAGGACGTGGAGGCCGCGGGCGAGGAGCTCCCCCCCACCTCGCCGTGGGCCACGGTCGGCACCGCCACCACCGCCGCCTCGGCCTCTGCGGCCAGGGCGTCCAGGCTCTCGAAGATCCGGGTCCCGGGGGACCCGGGCAGATATTCACGGACGACCGCCTGGGCAGCTCCGGGCGAGGCGTCGTAGACGCCGACCAGCTCCGCCCCCGGCAATCCGGCGAGGATGCGGACGTGGTGTCGACCGAGGGCGCCGGTGCCGACGACCGCGATCCGCACCGGGGGGGGAGGAGCGCTACCCGGCGGACTCAGACGCCTCTCCTCCTGCTCCCGCCCGGCCGCCGCTTCGCCCCGGCGGCGACTTGTGCACCCCCCGGCGGGCGGTCTCGACGAAGCCGACCAGGTAGTCGATCTCGGGCCAGGCTCCCGGGGCTCCCACCTCGGAGCGGATGCGCTCCAGGGCCTGCGCCGTGTTGAGCTTGCTCCGCACCAGCAGCCGGAGCGCGCGGTCGAGCCGGGCGATGGCGTCGGCGTCGAAGCCCTTGCGTTTGAGGCCGATCGAGTTCAGGCCGAAGAAGGCCGGCTTCTGCCCCACGGTCTTGGCGAAGGGCAGGGCGTCCATGACCACCACCGAGTAGCCGCCGACGTAGGCGTGGCGGCCGACCCGGCAGAACTGATGGATGGAGGAGAAGGCGGAGATGGTGGCGTCGTCGTGCACCTCGACGTGCCCGGCGAGAGTCGCGTTGTTGGCGAAGATCGTGCGGCTCCCCACCTGGCAGTCGTGGGCGACGTGGACGTAGGCCATGAAGAGGTTGTCGCTGCCGATGCGGGTGATCCCGCCCCCCTTGACCGTCCCCCGGTGGATGGTGTTGAACTCGCGGAACTGGTTGCGGTCGCCGATCTCCAGGCGGACCTCCTCGCCGGCGAACTTCAGGTCCTGGGGCTCGAAGCCGATGGCGGCGAGGGAAAAGATGCGGTTGTCGCGGCCCAGCCGGGTCGGCCCGTGAACGACGGCCCCCGGCCCGATCTCGGTGCCGTCGCCGACCTCGACCCCGGCTCCAATGTAGGCGCCGGCCCCCACCCGTACCCCCACCCCGAGCACCGCCTCGGGGTCGATCACCGCTCGCGGATCGATCACGGTTTCGCTCGCCATGGCGTCAGCGGTCGACCATCGCCGAGGACATCACCGCCTCGGCTGCCAGCTGGCCGTCGACCAGGCAACGGCCGGAGATCTTGCAGTAGGACGAACGCAGGCGGAGCACCTCGACCTCGTAGCGCAGCTGATCGCCGGGGACTACCGGCCGGCGGAACTTCGCCCCCTCGATCGAGGCGAAGAGGAGGAGCTTGCGCTCCAAGTCCGGCTGGCCGTGGAGGAGGAGGATGCCGCCGGCCTGGGCCATGCCCTCGACGAGCAGCACCCCGGGGTAGACCGGGCGGCCGGGGAAGTGCCCGACCAGGAAGGGATCGCTCATGCTGACGTTCTTGAGCGCCACGATCCGCTGCTGCGGCTCCATCTCCAGCACCCGGTCGACGAGCAGCAACGGATACCGGTGCGGCAGGATCGACATGATCCACTCGACGTCCCACTTCGCCTGGGCCTCGCTCGTCAAACCACCCTCCTCCTAAGTCGTGCCGCGCTCCAATTCGGTCAGCCGCCGGTTCACCTCGGCCAGGCGGCGCTCCAGGCGGGAGCGTAGAGCGACCTCCCGCCGCCACTTCCCCATCTCGACCGCCGGGATGCCGGCGACCGTCACCCCCGGCTCGACCGAGGAGAGGGCGGCCGACTTGGCGGCCACCTGCACCCCGTCGCCGAGCGTCAGGTGGCCGCCGACCCCGGCCTGGCCGGCGAGGACCACCCCGTCGCCCAGCCGGGTACTGCCGGCGATCCCGGCCTGGCCGCAGAGGATCGAGGCGCGCCCGATGCGGACGTTGTGCCCCACCTGCACCAGGTTGTCGATCTTGGTCCCGGCGCCGACCCGGGTCTCGCCGAGCGTCGCCCGGTCGATCGTCGAGTTGGCCCCCACCTCGACCCCCGCCTCGACGACCACCCGGCCGACCTGCGGCACCTTGTGGTGAACGCCTCGGTGGGTCGCATAGCCGAAACCGTCGCTGCCGAGGATCACCCCGGCGTGGATCTCGCTCCCCGCTCCCACCTCGGTGTCGTCGTAGAGCACGACGTGCGGGTGGAGGACCGCCCTCTCCCCCACGCTGCACCCCCGCCCGACCACCGAGTGCGCCCCCACCGCGGCCCCGGCGGCGATCCGGCTCGCCTCGCCGATCACCGCGTAGGGCCCGACCTGAGCCGTGGGGTCGACGCTCGCCCCCAGCGCGACCACCGCCGTGGGGTGGACTCCCGGCAGGCGCGCCGGCCGGGGGTGGAAGAGCGCGAGCAGGAGGGCGAGGGCAAGGGAGAGGTCGTCGACCAGCAGCAGGTCGCGCCCGCCGTTCCCGGCTTTTCCCTCGGGTACCCCGGGCGCCCCGGCGGCCCGCAGGGCGAGAGCCGGGGTGACGAGGAGCGCCCCGGCGCCGCTCGCCTCCGCCTGCTTGCTATAGCGGGCGTGATTGAGGAAGGAGAGGTCGCCGGGACCGGCAGCTTCCAGCGTCTGGATCGACTCGACGGCTCGATCCGGGTCGCCCTCGACCCGCCCTCCCACGAGCTCGGCGAGCTCGGCCAGACGATAGGCCACGCCCTACTTGCCCGAGGCGTCGAGCCGCTGGATGACCATCGGCGTGATGTCGATCGCCTCGTCGGCGTAGATCAGGCCGCTCTCGAACTTGCGGAAGATGAGGGTGAATCCCATCTCTTTCCCGAGCTGGTTGATGACCGGCATCACCCGCTGATCGATACCGCCGAGGACGTCGTCCTTGCGCTTGTTCAGGTCGCGGTTGGCGTCGTCCTGCAGCCGGCGGGCGGCGATCACCCGGTCCTCCAGCTGCTTCTCTAAGTCGGCGAGCTTGTCCTGGGCGAGCGACAGGCGGCCGGAGTCGATCTTGCCCTGGAGGGACTTGATCTCCTCCTGCTTGGCGTTGAGCTCGGCCTCCTTCTGGTCCTGGATCTTCTTGAGCTCGGCGACCGCCTTCTTGCCGGCCTGGGATTCCAAGAGGATCTGTTCGGTGTTGATGACCGCAACCTTCAGGGTACCGTTGAATGCGGGGCGGGCCGGGGCGGCGGCGCCCTGGGCGAGGGCACGGCCGGCCCCGAAGAGGCTGACGAGGCCGAGGCAGAGGCCCGCGGCCAGCGACTTCTTGTAGAGATTGAACGACATCTGAGTGCTCTCCTTAAGTTTAGAAGCTCGTTCCGATACTGAACTGGAAGTTCTCGAAGCTGTCTCCGGGTTTCGGCTTCAGGTTGAACGCATAGATGAAGCGGAGCGGCGCTCCGAAGATCGGCAGCAGAATCCGCAACTCGGTGCCCGCCGTGTAGCGCAGGCCGGACAGGTTCACCGACTGGGCCTCGGAGTAGACGTTGCCGGCATCGGCGAAGACCAAGACCCGGAAAGGTCCGCCCAGGAGGAAATGATACTCGGCATTGGCCTGCAGGTACTTGTTTCCACCCAGGACGAAGCCGTTGATGTCCATCAAGGGGGTCCCGTTCTTGTTGGTGGCGAAAAGCGAGCGGAAACGGAAGCCGCGGACGCTGTTCTCACCGCCGAGGTAGAAGCGCTCCAGGGCGGACAGCGGATGGCGCTGGAAGGTGTTGATCCAGCCGCCCTCGATGTTGAAGCCGAGGATCTGGCTCGCCGGATGCACCGGGCTCGGATGCCAGAAGCTGTAGCCGATCTCCGGGCGGACGAAGAAGTTGTCGCCCTGGAGGATGCCGCCGGCATACTCGACGCCGACCGACAGCTTCTGGCCATGCGACGGCTCGAAGGGGTTGTCCCGGCTGTCGTAGATGAAGGCCGGGCGGATCGACGAGTTGTTGATGTTGGTGGTGACCGCGTTGACGGTCTGGGTGGTGCCGTCGGCCGCCGTCGCCAGCACCGCCTCCTTGTCGACGTACTTCGAGAGGTTGTACGAGAGGACGAACTGGTCGAAGAGACCGAGCTGCTTGCCGTAGGTCACCACCGCGCCGTGGCTGTTGCGGCTGAACTGCTGGGCGGTCAGCAGGGAGTAGTCGATGTCCTGCCGGTAGATCCTGAGGCCCAGGCTCTGCGGCCGGTCGAGGAACCAGGGCACCGAATAGGAGAGGTCGTAGAGCTTCCGGTAGCGGCCGGCCTGGACCGAGGCTCCGACCTGCTCGCCGCGGCCGAGGAAGTTCTTGGTCGAGACCGAGAACGAGGCGAAGAAGCCGTCGAGCTCGCTCCAGCCGCCGCCGAACTCGAGCTGGGTGCGCTCCGACTCCTCCCCCTTGAAGGTGAGGTCGACCTTCTTGTCCTCGCTCCGGTAGTCGATCTTGACCGGGTCCTCCTGGTCGAGCTTGAAGTAACCCAGCTGGTTGACCTTGGTGATGCTGTTCTTGATGCCGCCGATCGACACCACCCGGCCTTCCTGCACCCGGAGCTCCCGGCGGAGCACCTTGTCCATGGTCCGCTTGTTGCCCTCGAACTCGATCCGGCCCACCCGGTACTGGTCGCCTTCTGAAACGTGGACGAGGATGTTGGCGACCCGGTTGCCCTTCTCGACCAGCTCGGGCTCGACGTGGGCGAAGATGTAGCCGCTGTTGTGGTAGAGGTCCTGGACCGCTTTGACCCCGTCGTCGATCTGCTTCGAGCGCAGCCAGGCGCCGCTCTGGTGGGGGAAGACGCGCAGGAGGAGCTGATCGGCGAAGATCTTGTTGCCCTCGATCGTCACGTCGCCGAAGCGCCAGCGCTCCCCCTCCTCGATGGGGATGGTGATGAACATCCGCCGCTTCTGGTCCTTGAGGGTCGCGGCCTTGGGGTTCGCCGCCTTGACCTCGACCTTGGGATCGCCGATGACGACGTTCTTGTAGCCGTCGCCCCGGTAAAGCTCGCGGACCTTGTCGAGGTCCTCCTGGAGGCTCGCCGGGTTGTAGACGTCCTTCTTGAGCATGTGGGTGATGAGGTTGCTCTCCTTGGTCTTCTTCATCACCCAGCGCAGGTGGAGGTCGCCGTAGACGGTGTTGCCCTCGAAGTTGATGTCGGCGATCCGGACCTGGTTGCCCTCGTCGACCGTGAAGGTGACCTTCTTCTCGTTGGTCCCCACGTCTTCGATCTTGTAGTCAGCCCGGGCGAAACGGTAGCCCTTCTCGCCGTACAGCTCCTCGATCAGCGCCTTGACCTGCGCCAGCGAGCCGAGGCTCACCGGGTCGCCCTCGCGAATGTGGATGTGGCGGCTGCCGATCTTGTCCTGGAGATCGGTGCGCGACAGCCGCTTCAACCCCTGGTAGTCGACCGAGCGGAGGACCGGCCGCTCCTTGATCGTCACCGTCAGGTGGACCCCGGCGGGATTGGAGCCAGCGGGGCCATTGGGGCCAGCGGGCGTCGAGTCGACCGCGATGTCGTCGATCAGGCCGCGGCCCCAGAGCGCCTTGATGTTGGTGTTGAGCTTGTCGGAGTCCAGGGGGTCGCCGACCTTGATCCCCAGGTAGTAGAGGAGGGTCTCCTCCGAGAGGCCCTTCGACCCTTTGAATTCGATCGACTGGATCGGCTTGCCGTCCAGCTGCTGGGCGGCGACCGGCGGAGCGCCGGAGAGAGCCACCAGGGGGACCAAAAGGAAGGCCAGGGCGCGGCGGCAGAAAACCGCCATCACCCCGTGATGCCTGCTCCACTTCGACCGCAGCACATCCGGTTTCATCCGCTGCTCCGTCTTTCCAGGGTGGACCCCCGCCTGAGATGAACTACGGCCGGCGGGGGCCCTTGGTTCGAAAGGATGTCTGCCACTCTATCGGGCGATGATCTCTTGCTCTTGGTCGCGCACCTGGAACTTGAGCTCGCCCTCCAGCAGGTTGACGTCGATGTGCTCGACGACGTCGCCGGTGTCGCCGCCGAAATGGCCGACCTGGCCGCCCGGGCCGCCCTGCTGGTGGATGAGGATTTCCGAGATGGCGTCTTGGATGTGGCGCTGGATGGTGCGGCGCAACGGCCGTGCCCCCGTCGAGGGCTCGACGCCGGCCTTGGCGAGCAACCAGTCCTTGACCTCGTCACTGACTTCGACCTTCAGGCTGCGCTCGGTGAGCGTCCGGTTGACGTCGTCCAGGAGGATGTCGACGATTTTCCGCAGCTCCTGCTCGCCCAGGGGGTTGAAGACGATGACCTCGTCGATCCGGTTGATGAACTCGGGGCTGAACGTCCGCCGGAGCTCGGCCAGGATCTCCTCTTCGAGGCGCTGGAAGCTCGCCTTCTCGCTCCCCTCCCCGAAACCCATGCGGCCGCCGCGCAACACCAGTTTACTCCCGATGTTCGACGTCATGAGGATCAGGGTGTTTTTGAAATCGACCTGGTTGCCGTAGGCGTCGGTCAGGGTCCCGTCGTCGAGGATCTGGAGGAGGAGGTTGGCGACGTCTGGATGGGCCTTCTCGATCTCGTCGAAGAGGATGAGCGAATAGGGCTGGCGGCGCACCCGTTCGGTGAGCTGGCCGCCCTCCTCGTGGCCGACATAGCCCGGGGGCGAGCCGATGAGCTTCGAGACGGCGTGCTTCTCCATGTACTCGCTCATGTCGAAGCGGACGAGCGCGCGCTGGCTGCCGAAGAGGAAGTCCGAGAGCTGCCGGGCGACCTCGGTCTTGCCGACCCCGGAGGGGCCGAGGAAGATGAACGAGCCGACCGGCCGCTCGGGGTTCGACACCCCCAGGCGGGAGCGCCGGATGGCCCGGCTCATCGCCGAGATGGCGCGGTCCTGCCCCACCACCCGCAGGCGGAGGATGTCCTCCATCTTGAGCAGGCGCTCGGCCTCCTCGCTCTGGAGGGCCGCCACCGGGATGCCGGTCCACGAGGAGATGACCTCCTCGATGTCGTGCCGGGTCACCTCCAGGACACCGCTCTCGTCGGCGACCAGGTTCATCCGCTCCAGGTCCTCGCGGAGCTCGATCTCTCGCTCGCGGAGGTAGACGGCGCGCTCGAAGTCCTTGTCGGAGATGGCGACCTTCATCTCCTTGACCACCTGGCGGATGTCCTGCTCCAGGCGGCGGAGGTTCTGGGTGTCGCGCACCCGGCGCAGCTTGACCCGGGCGCCGGCCTCGTCGATGACGTCGATCGCCTTGTCCGGCAGATGGCGGTCCGGGATGTAGCGGCTCGACTGGTAGATCGCCGTGCGGAGAGCCTCCGGGCGATAGCGCACCTTGTGGAAGGACTCGTAGCGGTCCTTCACCCCGTCGAGGATTTCCATCGTCTGCTCGGGGGTCGGCGGCGCCACCTGGATCGACTGGAAGCGGCGGAGCAGCGAGCGGTCCTTCTCGATGTACTTGCGGTACTCCTTGAGCGTCGTCGCGCCGATGCAGGAGATCTCGCCGCGGGAGAGCGCCGGTTTCAAGATGTTGGCGGCGTCGAGCGAACCCTCGGCCGAGCCGGCGCCGATCAACGAATGGATCTCGTCGATGAAGACGATCAGCTCCTTGCTGTCCTTGAGCTCCTTGAGGATGCCTTTCAGGCGCTCCTCGAACTGGCCGCGGTACTTGGTGCCGGCGACGATCAGCGAAAGATCCAGGGCGACGATCCGCTTGTTGGCGAGGAAGATCGGCACCCGGCCCTCGACGATGCGGTCGGCCAGACCCTCGACGATGGCGGTCTTCCCGACCCCCGGCTCCCCTAAGAGGATGGGGTTGTTCTTGGTCCGTCGCGAGAGGATCTGGATGATGCGGTCGAGCTCGTCGTCGCGCCCGATCAGGGGGTCGAAGGAGGACTCGGCGGCGAGCGCGGTCAGGTCGCGGCCGTACTCCGAGAGGAAGGGCAGCTCTTTTTTCTGCTGCGAGGCCTCGCGCTCCTTGGCGATCGAGAGCACCTCTTCGCGCACCGTGTAGACGTCGAACCCGTGCTGGGTGAGGATGCGCATGGCCATGCACCCCTCGACCCGGAGGATGCCGATCAGCAGGTGCTCGGAGCCGACGGTCGCGTGGAGCATGCTCTCCGCCTCGTGCGAGGCGTAGGCGAGGATCTTCTTCGACTCTTCGGAGAGGGGGAGCTCGGCGGTAGAGGAGATGCGCTCGACGAAGACGCGCTCGCCCTCGATCTCCCGGCGGATGTCCTCGGGCTTCACCTGGAAGCGGCGGAGGATCTCTCCCACCGTCTCCTCCCCCTCGCGCAGAATCCCCAGCAGGATGTGCTCGGACTCGATGACACGGCTGCCGAGCTTGCTAGCCTCGTAGCGGGCGAAGAACAGGGCGCGGCGGGCTTTTTCGTTATACTTCTCAAACATTCGCTTCAACCTCAGGGGTGTACACGGCGGCTCCACATCCCGTTGTGCGAGAGAGGATCACGGTGTGCAGAATGCCGTCTTCAACCCGTTCATTCTAGCACACCGCCTCACCCCCTCTGCCGCCCCGCGGGAGCCGCGGACGCCTGCGCGCGGACCTCCCTGGGACAGGGCAACCCGGTGCCGTGGCAGCATATTCCAGAGGCGATTTCGTACCTCTGTCCGGTACTGGCTCCGTTTCCTTCCGAGGACGGGCGCCTGGCTGCGCGAAGCGCCCGAAGAAGCCCGCCCGCAGGATGAAACGGAGCCAGTACCGAAACGTCCGGAGGGCGGCGGAGTTCCGTCAGGCCGAACCCTCGGAGCTCCCCGTCCATGCCGTCCAGGTGGAGATCAGGGAGAGGCGGCGGGAGACCGCGGCTAAGGCCTCACGCCAGCGGACGAGGGAGGGGTCGCCGGTCTTCGCGAGCAGCCGTAAGGCCAGGGGCACCCCCCAGCGGAGGAGGGGGATGCTGCCGGCCTCGGCCCAGGGCCGGAGCGCCGCAAGCGTCTTCGCCGAGGGCGTCTTGCCGCGGCTCTGCAAGGCGATCCGCAGCAGATCGAGATCCGGTGCCGGGCGTTTGAAATCGCAGAGGGGGTCGAGGTTCCCGAACACCGTCTTGAGATCGCCGGGAGAGAGAGGCGCCGGGTTGGCGTAGACCGCGTAGACGCCGGCCAGCCTCAGCAACCAGACGTACTGCTGGCCGCCGGTGAGCTCCAGGGCTTCCGCGGGGCTCAGGGAGTCGAGGCGGCCGAGCCCCATGAGCAGATCCCAGACCGGGAGATGGACGGCGGAGAGCGGCTCAACCCGGAGGCCTCCCCCTGAGCGGTCCACGGCCAGGGCGCAACTGCAAGCGAGGGCCAGGTTCCAGCGCCCGCCGGCCAGCTCGGCGATTCCCGCCCCTCCCTCGGGGAAGTCGGCCCCGGGGGTCAGGGCCCAGGCGGCCTTTCCCGGAAGGGCGGTAACCAAAGGGGTCACGCCGCCGGGGTACAAGCCGGGGCGGAAGCTGCCGGCCGGCGCCTCGCCTTCGACTCCCAGGAGCACCGTCCCCCGGCACCCGGGCTCGGGATGGAGGGCCACCCGCAGGGGCGTCTGGCCGACCGCGGCGGGCAGCTCGACGACGGCCTCCCCCGCCACGGGCGCACGGAGGGTACGCGACCAGCTCCCCCAGGGGAGATCCACCCGGACTGACACCGGCCCGGGCTCGACCCTCTCGCGGCCCCCTCGCGCTTCCACCTCGGCCAGCGAACGGACCTGCCCCTTGGCGCCGGCGCCACCCCGCCAGACCGGGACCGCGGGAGCGTCGGCCGGCGCGCCGATCCAGACCGCGGGTTGACCGGCGAGCGCCCCGGCCAGAGCTCGCGCCCCGCCTGCCGGCAACCCCAGTCGCAGGTTCGGGTGCTCCTCTCCGCTCGCGGGAGCGGCGAGAGACCTCTCCCCTATTTCGTCGCTGTCGAGCTCGAGCTCCCCCACCTCGCCTGCGTCTTCCCTGTAATTGAACGCGCTGAACACCGACTTTCCCAGGTTGTGGAGAGTCCAGTCCCGGTGGATCGTCGGCTCGACGCCAGGGCCCGCTGGGGGCGGCTGGAGCTGCCGCAACTCGAACACGACGTTCCGATCGCCATTCACCTCAAACCCCTGCCGCGGCTCCGCGACATCCCAGGGGGCGCCGGGTCGCAAGGTGCACCGGGCATAGCCCTGGAGGCCCAACGGCAGACGGCTGGTGAGCGGCAGCGCCACCGGGTCGCCGGGGAGAGAGGGCAGACGCAGGTCCCATCGGGGTGGCTCGTCGGCGGAGATGCGCAGGCTCTTGACCTCCTTTCCCGCCCCGGCCGGGGAGACCTCGACCCGTAGCGCGGCGGTCTGCAGCTCGGGCAAGCGGACGATGTGCAGAGCGAGGTCCGAGCCGTGACGGCCCCAGGCTTCGAGCTGCGGCGTCTGCTGGACCGGCGGCGATTGGGCTGCCGCGTCGCGCGCTACCTTCTCCTGGCAGAGGGCGAGGAGCTGGCGCAGGTCGACCGTCCGCTCCCCGGTCGTGAAGTCGAGGTCCACCGCCTCGACGCAGGGGTTTTCGAAGTCCAGGCCGTCGAGCAGAAACTGCATCATCGCCCCTCGCCCGCCGATCTCGACCGCGAGCTGGTCCTGGGCCGCGGCATAGCAAGCCGCCAGGGTGTTCTCCGGCTTGGCGGTGTAACCCGTAACCCCGCCGTGCATGGCCGCCTGGATGGTCGGCCGGGCGGTCTCCGGGTAGGGATAGTTCTGGCAGCCGTCCAGGAAGAGGAACTGGCGGGCGAACCCCAGGCTGCGGAAGAGCTCGGCGTAGAGGCCCATCCCCAGGTTGGACCAGGCGTCGGGCCCCGCCTCCTGGGTGAGGAAGAGGCGGCCGCTCGCCGGCTCGTAGAGGCCGTGCCCGGAGAGGAAGACGAAGAGCCGGGTGCCGCCGGTGACCTTGCGCAGGCGGGCGATCGAGCTCCAGATGTCCGGCTCCTTCGCCGCGGCCCAGGGCAGCTCCAGCGCCGTCAAGGCGGGCAGGGTCGCCGCCGAGGGCGCGGCATGGAGAAAGATCTGCCCGTCCGGCACTCCCAGGCGGCGCAGCCAGAGGACCGCGGCCACCGCGTCCGCCGCCGCCCCGGCGAGCCGGGGCAGCTCCGGGGAGTCGTAGAGGTCGATGCCGACGACGAGCGCCCAGGTGGTCTTCGCCTCGTTCATGGCGCCTCGTTCATGGCTTGGCGCCGGGCCAGGCGTCGCGGATCGTTTCGTACACCTTGTCGTGGTACCAGTAGGCGCTGTGCGACTCCGGGAAGGGGACGCCGGGATCGACCTCGACGTCGCGGATGCCGGCGACATCGGGGACATTGGCGATATTGGGGACATTGGGGACATTGGGGAAGACCCGGCTGGCGCAGAAGGAGAGGAAGTCCTGCCGGTTGTAGAAGTTGAGCCAGGGGGTGAAGGGCGCGGGCGCGGCCTGGCCGCGGCGGATTCCCTCCAGGGCATCCAGGGCGTAGAGGAACGGCGCCTGGGAGCCCGCGGTCACCAGGAGATCGACCGGCGGCGCGTCCGGCCGCGACAGCAGGTCGACGAGCATGATGCCGCCCAGGCTGTGCCCCACGGCGACCACCGGCCGCGGCAGGTCGGCGAGCTTGCCGGCGAGGAAGCGGAGGATCTCCCCACCCCGCCGCTGGTAGTAGAGGACGTCCCCCACCGCCGGGGTGCTCGCCCCCATGAGACCCAGGCGCCGGTCCGCGGCGAGCCGGGTTCCCTTCTGGAGGATGAAGCCGGTCGCCTTCTCTTGGATCCAGTCGGTGAAGATGTTCCTGGTGGTCCCCTTCGCCAGCTCGTTGCGGACGGCCTGGACGAGCCGGTCCCGCCGGGCCCCGTCGAGGAGGGCGGGCGGGCCGCTCCCCGGTGCGTCCCCGCGGTGGGGAGCGAGCGCCAGGGCGACGACGGCGCGGGCCACCGCGGTGAGCAGGTCGGGATCGCCGGCACCCCTGGCGAGAGCGGCCCCGCCGAGCTCCGGGGCGGCCCCGACCGCGGTCGCAGCGGCAGCGATCTCGCCGGCCGCGATCCCCATCCCGGTGAGATCCAGGTTCGCGGCTCCGGCCGCGAGCTTCGTCAACAGGTGGACCGCCTCCTGGTCCTGGCGCAGCCCGCCGACGACGACGCCTCCCCCCGGGGGGGCGCCAGCGGCGGCGAGGCGGAGCTCGAAGAGCGGATCGTCGAGGAGGAGCGCCCAGGCCGCGGCCGCGAGCTGCCCCGCGCTCAGGGGCGGCGGAGCGACGCCCTTGGTGACCGGCTCGGGCGGCAGGGTCGCGGGGACGAGGTCGACCGGCACTCCCATCGTCCGCCACCAGTCGCAGCCCACGAACCGGACCCCCGTGATGCCGGCGATCCGCGCATAGTCCTGAACCCGGCCCCAGAGGGGCACCCAGCCCTCCTGGCGCACCCCCGTGCCGTGAACGAACACCAGGCTCCCTTGCATACGGCCTCCCCTCCAGCCCCTCTCGTCGTTTCTTCTATTCTACTGGGATTCAACGGCTGCCGCGGGGGGCCGCCGCGGCCCGGCGCCCGAGGCGTCGGCCACCAGTTGCAGGAAGGGACGGACGACCGGCAGCCGCAGGGCCCAACCGAGCCAGGCCCAGCCGAGGTGGAGGTGCTCCAGGCCGCGGGCGAAGGCCGCGATCCCCTCCTCCTCCCCGGCGCCTCCAGGGTCGTCCCCCGGGGCGTAGGTCAGCCGTTCGAGCGCGCGGCGGGGGTGGTCCTCGGCCGCCACGAGGAGGAGGCCCACCGGCTGGCGGCGGGCGAACCAGCGCGCCAGCTCCGAGCAGGGGCCGCAGCCGCGGGCGAGGTAGAGCCGGGCGGGAGGCGGACCGCCGGCGAGAGACGAAGGGTGCCAGGGGCGCCAGCGGGGCCACCAGCGGCGCACCGCGCCGCGGTAGGCCTGGAAGGCGGGGCCGAAGCGCCGGTCGAGGTCGCCGCCCTCGTCCCAGGCAGCGAGACCGACGCAGTAGAGGTGGGCCATCACTCCGCCCGCCGCCACCCAGGGGCTCCCGAGGAGCGCTCCCCAGCCGGCGAGGAGCAGCACGGCGCCCAGTTGCATGGGGTTGCCGACATAGGCATAGGGCCCGGAGGTGACCAGCCTCCCGGGGGGATCGTAGGGGAGCGGGGTGCCGCCGCCCCGCCGGGCGAATTCGAGCACCGCAGAGACCCCGAGAACCGCGGGGAGCGCGAGGAGCTGGAGCGCGAGAGAGAGGAGCCAGCGCGGCCTCTCCAGGAGGGGTGCCCAGCTGCCGCCGGCCTGCTCCAGGATAACCTCGGGCAGCAGGAAGAGGATGAGGAGGGAGAAGAGGGCGATCTGCAGGAAGACGCGAGCGGCCAGCCGCCGGCCGGCGCGGGTCCAGCGGGCCAGCAGCTGGGCGGGCAGAGCGCAGCCGAGGAGCCCCGCGGCCTCCCCCACGAGCCAGTGGGGGCCGAGGATGAGGAGCGGCGCCCCGCGCGGCATCAGCAGCAGATCGAGCCAGAGGAGCGCGGCGAGCACCCCGGGGAGAGGGAAGCGCGGCAGGGCGAGGGCCGGCACCACCCCCCAGAGCACGGCCCACCCGAACCAGAGGTCGACCGGCATACCCAGGAAGAGACCGCCAGAGGCCGAGAACCGCCACCAGCCCAGGTGCTGGGCGAAGGCATGGAGGAGAGCCAGGCCGCAGAGATTCCAGAGGACGGCGAGGAGGAGGCCGGCGCGCTCCGGCATCTCCAGCCGCCCGGGCCGCCCGGGCCGCCCTGGCCCCCCAAGCCGCCGCCAGGCCCAGAGCGCCAGAGCGGCGGCGACCGGGCCGAAAAGGCCGAGGGCCCGGAGAGCGAGGCGAGGGTCGGCGCTCATCGGCCTACCGCCACTCCGCCGGGGTCGCCGAGGTTGTCGGAGTCGCCGGAGTCGCCGCGCTCTCGATGAGGTAGCCGGCGGCGAGCCGCACGGCGTAGCGCTCCCAGGGGCCGAAGTACCAGGCCGGGTCGAGGTCGCGGCGGAAGCTCTGGGTCCAGCGCACCCGGGTGCGGCCGGGGCCAGCAGGCGCCCACTCGACCGTCGCGTCCTCCCAGGCGAGCCAGTGCGCCACCTTGCTGCCATCCGAAACGGTATGGAAGCGGACCCGCCCCGGCCCGGCCGCGGCGACCTCCAAGACGAGGTCTCCGGGCCTCCCCTCGCCGCCGGCGAAATGGACCGTCCGTCGGCTCCCCGGGGCGAGCCCGGTGCCGGAGACCGCCACCGGCCGGGGAAAGCCGAGGCGCAGGAAGGCCGGCAGGGGGGCAGCGAAGCGGGGGGAGCGGGCGAGCGCTCGCGCCACCTCCGCCGGTGGGGCCGCGATCTCCCGCTCGACCGCGATCCGCTCCTCGCGCGGGAACGACAGGTCCGGCGTCACCCCCTCGAAGCTCAGGGGCACCAGGACGAGGACGAGGAGGCAGGAGGCGATCGGCCCGCCCCGCGCGCTCCGCCGTCGCGCCTCCTCGACCAGGCCACCGACAAGAAGCCCGATGGCATAGAAGAGGGGCGCCGCCATCAACAGGCAGACGATTCCCTCATGGAGGAACATCCCAGCCAGGAGGAGACCGATCGTAATCGCCTTGAAGATCGTCCCGACGAGACTCACCGGCCGCGCCGCGAAGACGACCAGGATGGCGAGCAGGGCCGGGATGCCGATGAAGAGGGCGGCGGTCTGCTCGAGCCTGCCCTGCACGAGGAGACGGTAGAAGGTCATGGCGGCGGCCAGGGCGATGACCACCACCGCCAGGGTCTGCCGCGCCCGCTTGGGCCTGGGGTCCACCTCCAAGTAGGGTTCGTCTGCCCGGGAAAGGGCGGACTGGACCAGATACCAGATCGGAACGACGAAACAGACGACGACCAAGAAGAGGATCGCCAGCCAGAATGCCCAGGCTCCGCTCATCGGGGAAGCTCCTTTCCCTCCGCTCGGAGGAAGCTAGTTGAACGCGTTCAAATTGTAGCTGAACGGAGCTCGAATCGCTATAGGGAGGGAGAGAGCATTCCCCCCTCCAGCCGCAGAATCCGCGTACAGCGTTCCGCGATCTGGGGGTTGTGGGTGACTAAGAGAGCGGTCGTGCCGTGGCGCTTCTGGAGGTCCAGGAGGAGGTCGAAGACCTGGTCGCCGCTCGCCGGGTCGAGGTTGCCGGTCGGCTCGTCGGCCAGGAGGAGGGGGGGTTCGAGCATCAGGGCGCGACAGATGGCGACCCGCTGGCGCTCGCCGCCGGAGAGCTGGTTGGGGAAATGCTCCAGCCGGTCGGCCAGGCCGACCTCGGAGAGCAGCGCCTCGGCCCGGGCCAGAAAACGCTTCGGCTCCCCCCCGGCGATGCGGCCGGGGAGGAGGACGTTTTCGAGGGCGGTGAAGTCCGGCAGCAGCTGGTGGAACTGGAAGACGAAGCCGATCGTGCGGTTCCTGAAGGCCGCCAGGCGCGCCCCCGAGAGACCGGAGAGCGTCTGGCCGCCGATCGCCACCTCTCCCCCATCCGGCTTGTCGAGGGCGCCCAGGAGATGAAGGAGGGTCGACTTCCCCGACCCCGACGGCCCCACCACCGCCACCAGCTCCCCCGGCTCGACCGCGAGGTCGATCCCCTTCAAAACCTCCACCCGCCGGACCCCGTCCTCGTAGGTCTTGCGGAGCCCGATGGCGCGGACGGGGACGCTCATCGGCGCATCGCCTCGATGGGGTCGAGGGTCGCCGCGCGCTGGGCGGCGTAGAGAGAGGTCAAGAGGGCGAGGCCGAGGGTCAGCAGGAGGACCAGGGCGAGGTCCCCTGGCTTGACGAGGAAGGGAACGTACTCCAGGAAGTAGACCCTCCCCGGCACCGGCACGAGCTTGTAATGGTCGAGCACCCAGGCCCCCCCGGCCCCGAGCCCGGCCCCGGCGAAGGCGCCGAGCCCGGCGACGAGACCGCCGAGGAGGAGGAAGGCGCTCCGCAGATGGCCGGCGTTGGCGCCCATCGCCCCCAGCATGCCGATCTCCGGCCGCTTGCTGGAGATGATGAGGGCGAGGTCCGCCATGAGCGCCAGCTCGGCCACGAAGACGATGAGGAAGACCGCCACGAACATCATCACCTTTTCGAGCCGCAGAGCGAAGAGGAGGGGCCGGTTGAGGTCCTTCCAGGTGCGGACCTCGCTCCCTCTGGGGAGGACGGCGGGCAGGCGTTTCGCCACGTCGAGAGCGGTGTCCAGATCCGCCGCCGCCACGTCCAGCCGCAGCTCGGCGGTCCCCAGGAGGGTCAAGGCGGCGGCGAGCGGGAGGGCCACCCGCTCCTGCTCCTCCTGGGTGCGGCCGCTCTTGAAGGTGCCGGAGATCGGCAGGCTCCGCAGCCGCGGCTGGGGCCCGCCGATCGGGGCGAGAGTGGGCTTCGGCGAGACGAGCTGGATCACCTGGCCCGGGACGAGCCCCCAGCGGGCGGCGAGCGCCCCCTCGACATAGAGCCCCTCGGGGTAGCCGGCAGCGCCGGGGAACGAGGCCGGGACCCGGCCCTCGAAGCCCACCAGCTCGGCCGGCTCGACCTTGCCGCGCGACACCAGCCAGCCGTTCCCCGCCACCTGCACCTGGGCCGAGGTCACCCCGGGGACGGCGAGGACGGCGCGCTTCGCCGCGGCGGCTGCGGCCTCCGCGGCGTCCGACGGCGGCAGGTCGACCTCGATCTGGGCGGTGCGCGAGAGGATCTCCCCGCGGAGCGCCTCCTGGAAGCCCGAGATCACCGCGAGCGAGAGGACGAGCGCCGCCACCCCGAGCCCGATCCCCCCCGCCGCCACGGCGGAGAGGAAGCTCGCGTAGGCGTCCTTCCTCGTGCTCTTCAGATAGCGGAGAGCGAGAATCGCCGGGAAGGGGATCCGGCGCAGGAGGAGGCGGGAGGGGCGGCTCATGAGCGAGGAAACGGCCGGACGAGGCCGGCGCGCCAACGATAGCTCATCCGGAGTGCTCGCCGCCCGCAGGTTCCAGAGCATGGAGGATCTCGCGGATCTGCTCGCGCAGCAGGGGCAGATCTCTCTTCACCGCCGTCCAAACGAGGTCGAGATCGATACCGAAGTACTGGTGCACGAGGATGTTGCGCATGCCGATGACCTGGGACCAGGGGACATCGGGGAAACGGCGCCGGAATTCAGGCGCCAGCGCGCTGGCGGCCTCGCCGATGATCTGAAGGTGGTAAAGGGCCCAAACCTGGATCAGCGGCTCTCGATCCAGGGTCGCCCGGTCGGGGATCTCCTGTTTCTCGATGCGGTCGATCGCCTCGAGAACGTCGAGCAACCGCTCGCGAGGGTCTCTCAGAGGGGCAGCGCCTCTTGCAGCACCCGCTCCCGGATGCGCTCCCGGAGCCCTCTTTCGGTCACCACGTCCACTCGCCGCCCGAGCAGCTCCTCCAAATCGGCGAGAAGTCCCCCGAGATCCATCAGGCTCCGCCCGCTCGCCATCTCGACCAGAAAGTCCACGTCGCTCTGCCGATCCGCGTCACCTCGGGCAACGGAGCCAAAAACGCGCACGTTGCTGGCTCCATGGCGTGCAGCCAGATGCAGGATCGCGTCACGTTGCCTTCCCAGGATGTCGTCGATGCCCATCGGAGTCTCTCATCCCGCAGTACGTCTCGGCATCGTAACACGCGGCCGCCTGGAGGCTTCCCCCTGCTACCGGGGGGGGCCGCGACCGGCCGGCGCTCAACCCCCGGGCTCCGCCTCCGGCTTCATCAGCGGGAAGAGGATGACGTCGCGGATCGACTGCCGGTCGGTCATTAGCATGGTCAACCGGTCGATGCCGACCCCGATCCCCGCCGCTGGCGGCATGGCGTGCTCCAGGGCCCGCACGTAGTCGGCGTCGTAGTAGTGGGCCTCGGCGTCCCCATGGGCCCGCGACGCGACCTGCTCTCTGAAGCGCTCGGCCTGGACGTCCGGATCGTTCAGCTCGGAAAAGCCGTTCGCCATTTCCATCCCGGCGATGTAGAGCTCGAAGCGCTCGGTGAAGCGCGGGTCGTCCGCCCGCTGTTTGGCGAGCGGCGAGACCTCGACGGGGAAGTCGGTGATGAAGGTCGGCTCTACGAGGTGCTTTTCCGCGACCTCCTCGAAGAGGGCCATCAGGAGGTGGCCGTAGTCGGAGCCGGGGGGCTTCGCGAGACCGCGGCGGGCGAACTCCCGTTCGAGCGCCGCCTCGCTCTCCAATTCCGCCGGGTCGACCCCGCCGAAGCGGACGATCGCCTCCCGCATGGTGAGGCGGGCCCAGGGCCGTGCGAACTCGACGGGCTGGCCCTCCCAGGTCAGGCTCTCCTTGCCCTGGATCTCCCGCGCCGTCGCCGCGAGGCCGGTGAGCAGCTCTTCCGTGAGGTCCATCATCTGCTGGTAGTCGGCATAGGCCCAGTAGAACTCCAGCATGGTGAACTCGGGGTTGTGGCGGGTCGAGATCCCCTCGTTCCTGAAGTTGCGGTTGATCTCGTAGACCCGCGGGATGCCGCCCACCAGGAGCCGCTTCAGGAACAGCTCGGGGGCGATCCGCAGATAGAGGTCGAGGTCGAGCGCGTTGTGGTGGGTGGTGAACGGCTTCGCCGCCGCCCCGCCGGGGATGCGGTGCATCATCGGCGTCTCGACCTCCAGGAAGCCCCGCGCGTCCAGAAAGGCGCGGATGCCGCGGACGAGGGCGGCCCGCACCTCGAACACCTGGCGTGACTCGGGGTTGGTGGCGAGATCGAGATAGCGCTGGCGGTAGCGGGTCTCGACGTCGGCTAAACCGTGCCACTTCTCAGGCAGCGGGCGGAGCGCCTTGGCGAGGAGGGTGAGGTCGTTGACGGCGAGCGACAGCTCCCCCAGACGGGTGCGGATGAGCGTACCCGAGGCGCCCACGAGGTCGCCCAGGTCCAAGTTGTCGAGGACGAGCTTGGCATTCTCGGGGAGCTGGTTGGTGCGGATGAAGAGCTGCAGCTTCTCGCGCCCGTCGTGGAGGTCGGCGAAGACGATCTTCCCCTGGGTGCGGATGCCCTTCACCCGGCCGGGGACCCGGAGCGGGATCTTCGCCGCCTCCAGCTCCTCGGCCGTCCTCTCCCCATAGCGGGCGCGCACCCCGCTGGGCTCCAAGTCCCAGTCGAAGCGATGGGGATAGGTCTCGATCCCCCGCTCGGAGAGCTGCTGGCGCTTGGCGCGCCGGTTTTCGATCTGATCGTCGAGCTCCGACATCCTCTTGACTCCCTCCCTCGTAGGCCCTTCGCCCGCGACGATAGCGTATCCAGGGGGAGGGTTGAAGGGCGGCTGCCTTAAACAGAACGACGGATTCGGCGTATAGGTAGACAAAGTCGTCCCACACTGTACCGAAGCCGCTTCCATCTTGGAAACGCTTCCTCAAAAGATGTGCTGTAAGGAGTCTCGCAGATGCGCAGATTGCTGGCCGCCTTCCTGTTCCTCGCCTCCCTCGCAATTGGGGCCCATGCCCAAACTCCCCTTCCCGCCTGGCCCTCCGTCGGAGCCCAGCTCACCCGCGACCACATCCCCCCCGGCAGCGCGCTCGAAAAGCTGATCCGGGCCAACCAGGACTTCTCTCGGCTGCCGGCGCAAGAGGCGAAGGACACGGGCGTTCCCCCCTGGCTCAAGGTCCTCTGGCGCAAGTCGCACCCGTCGGGCGGCTATCCCTGGATCCTCTTCGAGCTCCACGAGTGGATGGTGCTCCACCCCGACCTCAAGCCCACGACCCCGCAGGTGATCTCGCCGCGCCAGGCGGTGTTCTCTGGGGGCAGCAACAACCTGCGAATCTCGGGCGCCCAGATCAACGTGCGCGACGAGTCGGACGTGCGGGTCAACTTCCGCAACACCTCCCAGATCATCGGCGCCTCCAACAACGTCGCCTCCGGCCCGCAGGCCCAGTTCTACTCGACGGACGGCGGCCTCACCTGGGGCCAGACCTTCCTGCCGCTCTTGGGCGCCGACGTCTTCCACGGCGATCCGGCGGTGGACTGGACCTCGGACGGCACGGCTTGGTCAACGACCCTGGGCATCACCCTCTCTCCCTTGAACATCGAGGTCCGGGGCTACAAGTCGACCGACCACGGCGCCACCTGGACCTTCGACACGACGGTGAGCAGCGGGCAGACCGACACCGACAAAGAGATGATGTGGGTCGACCACAGCGACACCTCCACCTACAAGGACAACATCTATGTCCTCTGGTCGCACGGCGGCGGGATCTGGATGAACCGGCGGACCTCCTCCGGATGGGCCAGCCTCCTCCAGTTGAACGGCAGCGAGACGACCGGCCAGAGCCAGGGGGCGGACGTCAAGACGAACAGCGCCGGGGACGTCTTCGCCTTCTGGCCCTCGGGCGGCAACCACCGCCTCCTGGTCGCCAAGTCGACCAACGGCGGCGCGAGCTTCGGCGCCCCGGTGATCCTGGGGACGACCTACGCCGCCAACGAGGTCACCCAGAGCGCCCAGCCGGGTATTCCGGCCCAGAACGTGCGCAAGGTGATCGTCAACCTTTCCGCCGGTGCCTACCGGAGCGGTTCGAAAAACCTGGTCTATGCGACCTGGATGGACCTGACCGGCGCGTCCGGCTGTACCACCTCGGCGAACGCCCCGGGTAGCAGCACCACCTCCAATTGCAAGACACGGGTCTGGTTCAGCCGCTCAACCGACGGCGGCGCCACCTGGGCGGCGCCGGTGATGATCAACGACCAGGCTTCCCGCAACGACCAGTTCAACCCCCACCTGGCCGTCGACGAGACCAACGGCCTGCTCGCCCTCACCTACTACGACACGGTCAACGACCTCACCAACCGGGTGAAGACGGACATCTTCTACCAGTCCTCCTACGACGACGGGGTGACCTGGAGCAGCCCCTTCAAGGTGACGACGGCGCCGACCGACGAGTCCGGCGCTCCGACCACTGCGAACAACATTCAGTACGGCGAGTACAACGGCCTTTCGGGCTACGCGGGCCGCTTCTTCCCGACCTGGACCGACCGGCGCAGCAACAGCGGCAACGAGGAGATCTGGGGCGCCGCCCTCCAGGACGTCAACCAGCCGCCGGTGGCCAGCTTCAGATTTCGCTGTGCCCTTCTGGCCTGCACCTTCGACGGCAGCGGCTCGACCGACGACCAGGGAATCGTCAGCTACTCCTGGAGCTTCGGCGACGGCGGCACCGGCTCCGGGGCCGCTCCCACCCACACCTACGCCGCCACCGGCCGCTATCCGGTGACGCTCACGGTCACCGACAACGCCGGGCAGACCGCAGCTCAGACCCGGTCGGTCTACGCGAGCGGCGATGCCCTGACCGCGAACGAGAGCTACTTCTCGGTGCCCCCCTGCCGGCTCCTCGATACCCGCAGCTCGAGCTCGCTCTCCGACGGCGGGTCGCGGCTCGTCACGGCGGCGGGCGCCTGCGGCATCCCCAGCACGGCCAAGGCGGTCTCGGTCGTCGTCACCGCCGTGTCGCCGACCGGCACTGGCAAGCTCGCCCTCTTCTCGGGCGACCAGACCTTCGTGCCGAACGTCACCGGCAGCGCCCTCAACTTCGCCACCGCGACCTCGCCGCGCTCGAACGACGACATCGTCAAGGTGTCGGCGAGCGGGACGGTCGGGGTGGGGGCCACCGTTTCGGGCTCCGGGACGGTGCACGCCCTTATCGACGTCGACGGCTACTTCAGCACTGACACGACGCCTGCCGCCGGAGCCGTCGGGCCGCTCGGCTACCAGACCGTCACCGACTGCCGGCTTGCCGACACCCGCCCCTCCTCGCCGCTCGTCGCCGGCACTCCGCGCACGTTCACCGCGCAGGGGGTCTGCGGTATCCCGGCGGGGGCGGCGGTCGCCTCGGTGCGGGTCGGCGTCTCGGCGCCCGCGACCGGCGGCGGCTTTACCCTCTATCCCAGCAACCTCGTCTCCGCGCCGGGGACGACGAGCCTCAATTTCGTCTCCGGGATCGGGATCCTGCGCAACGAGGCGCGCATTCCGCTGTCCTCGACGACGCCCGACTTCTCCACCGTCTACAACACGACGGGAGCGGCCGGCAGCACGGCCTTCGCCTTCTTCGACACCAACGGGTACTTCAAATCCGGGGCTCCGCTCAAGTACCATCCCATCACCCCCTGCCGGGCGGTCGACACCGGCGATTCCACGACCGGTGGACCGTCGCTCGCGAACGGCACGACCCGGACCTTCCAGATCCAGGGCAACTGCGGCGTGCCGGTCAGCGCCGTGGCGGCCTTCGTGCGGCTGGTCGCGGGGGCACCCACCGTGACCGGAGACCTGACCGCCTACGCCTCGAACGTCGCCAGGCCCGCGGTCTCGACGATCAAGTTCGACGCCGGGGAGCCCAACCTGTCTCTGGGGACGATCGTCCCCCTGGCGAGCGTCGCCCCGGGTGCGGACGACCTCGCGATCTTCGCCAACCTGCCTCCCTCCGGGACGACCGGCCTGGCGATCGACGTCCACGGCTACTTCACCAACTAGCTCGCCGTGGGCTGACGGGTGCGGCGGGCTGTTGCAAGCTCGCCGCACCCCCACCCTCCGCCCAACCTGCTACCATCCCCCCGCCCATGGACGCAATGGACGACCTCACCCAACCCTTGAAAGAAGCCGTCGAGCGCTGGGACGGTCTCGGCTGGGTCCGGCCGACGGTCGCCCTGGTCTCGGGGTCGGGCCTCGGGGTCGATCTCGGCGAGCGGGCGCACGGCCCCATCGGTCTCGACTACTTCCTCCCCTTCCCCGTCCACCCGGTGGCCGGGCACGCCCATGAGGTCGAGGTGCTCCTGCCGCGGCCGGACCGCCCTGTCCTCTATATGCGCGGCCGGCTCCACTCCTACCAGGGGTACAGCGCCCACGACACGGTCTTCCCCGTGCGCTGGGCGGCCCTCCTCGGGGTGAAGCTCCTGATCCTCACCAATGCCACCGGGGGGGTCAACCCCAGCCTCGCCCCCGGGGACCTGGTGCTGCTCAAGGACCAGATCAACCTGACGGGCTTGAACCCGCTCCGCGGCGACCTGCCGCCGGAGTGGGGGCCGCGCTTCCCCGACATGAGCTCGGCCTACGACCCGGCAGCCGCGGCGCTCGTCCGAACCCTCGCGGCGGAGCTCGGGATCCCGCTCAAGGAGGGGGTCTACGCCGGATTGGCTGGCCCCAGCTACGAGACCCCGGCCGAGGTGCGGATGCTCGCCGCCCTGGGCGGCGACGTGACCGGGATGTCGACCGTCTTAGAAGTGATCGCCGCCCGGCACATGGGGGTCCGCTGCCTCGGCCTCTCGCTGGTCAGCAACGCCGCCGCCGGGGTCGGCTCGGGGCCGATCGACCACGCGGAGGTTCTGGCGACCGGCAGGAAGGCCGCCGAGACCCTCGCTAAGCTCCTCGCCGCCCTCCTCGCCCATCCCGGGCTCTGAGCGGGGGGAGACGAGGACCTCGGGAGACGAACCCGGCGCCGCGCGAACGTCTCCGCTCACCAACAGACCGTTCCCCGCTCCGAAGATCGGCTCCCCCACCCCGATCCACGGTCTCCATACACATAAAATCCTTCGCCAGGTGTACGGAAAGCCTCGCCAGCCTCTGGGATAGCTTTCCCAGTGCCTGGCGAAGGTATCCGTACACCTGGCGAAGTTATCCATACACATAGATGGACTTCCCAGGGCCGGGATTTCTTCGCCGAGGGCCCGGCAGGGCAATTCTGGTGTATGGAATTCTTCCGGAGGTGTAGGGCGGAGCTTCCCGGACTCGCGCGGGAGAAAAAACCGAGTCCCGGATCCCCAGCGCCAGTCCGAGAGAAGACTCCCCGAATCTTGTCTCCCCAGAGACCCTATGTTAGCTTCCTGATTCTACTGGTCACTTCCATTGTTGTAGAAGGAGGCTCCTTTGCGGACCGGGCGACGTGTGTCTTGGCTGGCTCTCTCTCTCTTCCTCTCGCTCTCCTCTCTCTCCCCCGCCCGCGCCCAGCAGGTTGCCGAGCCCGAGGAAGACCTCGACGCCAAGGCGGGTGCCTGCGCGGTCTGCTCCGGGAAGGTGAGCCAGCTCACCCTGCGCTACCGCGGGGCCAGCCCCAACGCCCACGTCCAGGTCTTTGAGAAGGACGGCTCGAACCAGCTCCTGGTGTTCGACGGCAGCGTCCGCCCGGGGGCGACGTTCAGCTTTTCAGGCAAGGACAGCAAAGGGACCTTCGGCACCTCGATCCGACTCTGGGTGGACGGCGTCGTCAACGCCGACCTCCTGACCGGCTGTGACACGCCGATCGGCCCCGGGCTCGTCGCCGGGTCTTTCGCGGTCGTCGAGGGCACCAGCCGCAACGGCGGCCGGCTCTGCCCCGTGGCCCCGCCCCCGCCGCGGCCAGCCCTGCGGGCGACGCTCACCGCCGCGCTCCTCGCCGATGCCGACGGCTCGCACGGCGTGAGCCCCGGCGATACCCTGCGCTACACCGCCCGGATCAGCAACCCCGGCCGGGTGGCCGTCCAGCACGTCGCCTTCCACGACGCGCCGGACCTGGCCGCCCGCCTGGTCGCGGGGAGCGCCACCGCCTCCCAGGGCACTCTCACCTCCGGCCACGGCGCCGGCAGCACGGTGGTGACCGCCGACCTCGGCACCCTCGCCCCCGGAGCGAGCGCGGCCGTCACCTGGGACGTCACGGTCGGCCGGGTCGCCGCCAGCCTCGCCACTCTCTCGAACCAGGGCTTCGCCTCGGGGGACGGCGTCCCCGGCGTCCCCACCGACGATCCCGGGACGCTCCAGCTGGGCGACCCGACCCGGACGGTGCTCGGCAGCCGCCCCTTCCTGGACGCCGTGCAGACCGCGTTCCTGCTCGCCGACGCCGACCGCTCCTCGGGGGTGAGCGCCGGCGACAGCCTTCTCTATACGGTGGTCCTCCACAATGCCGGCTCGGCGGCCGCTCCGGGGGTGGTGTTCAGCGAGACTCCGGGCGCCCATACCCGGCTGGCCACCGGCTCCGTCCTCACCAGCCAGGGCACGGTGACGGCGGGCAACCGGAGCGGCGACCACGGCGTCGCCATCGCCGTCGGCACCCTCCCCGCCGGCGGTACCGTCATCCTCGCGTTCCGGGTGGCGCTCGATACCCCTCTGCCGGCCGGCACCGTCGCGGTGGCGAGCCAGGGCCAGGTCACCACCCCTGCCGATCCCGCCGTCCGGACGACCGACGACCCGCTGACCCCGGCCCTCGCCGATCCCACCCTGACGCCGCTCCAGGGCCGGCCGTTCCTCCACGCCACCAAGACGGCGACGCTCCTGGTCGACGCCGACGGCGACGGCCAGGTCGGCCCGGGCGACATCGTGCGCTACCTCGTCCAGCTCACCAACCGCGGCGACCAGGACGCGACCGGGGTCCTCTTCGCCGATACCCCCGACGCCCAGACGACACTGGCCCAGGGCACCGCGGTGACCTCGGACGGCGCGGTGACCGTCGGCAACTCCCCCGGCGACACCGCGGTCGCGGTCGACCTCGGCACCCTCCCCGTGGGGCAGACGGCGAGCTTCGCCTTCGTCGTCGCGGTCCACTCTCCCCTCCCCGCCGGGGCGGTCGCGCTCGCCAACCAGGGCCGGGTGACCGCGCTCGAGCTGGCGCCGCTCGCGACCGACGACCCGGCGACCCCCGCGGTCGGCGATCCCACCCTGACGCCGCTCGCGGTCCCCGTGGCGATCGGCGACTTCGTGTGGAGCGACGCCAATGGCAACGGCATCCAGGACCCCGGCGAGCTGGGCCTGGGCGGCATCGCCGTCCGGCTCCTCGACGGCGCCGGCAACCCGCTCGCCACGACGACCAGCGCCGCCGATGGCTCCTACCGCTTCGACCGGCTCTCCCCAGGGAGCTACCAGGTCGAGTTCACCGCTCCCCCGGGCTACCTCCTCTCCCCCCAGCGCCAGGGGGCCGACCGGAGCAAGGACAGCGACCCCGACCCGGCGACCGGCCGTACTCCGATCCTCAGCCTGGGGCGGGCCGCCGATCTGACGATCGACGCCGGGCTCTTCAGGCGCTCGGCGCTCTCCGGCATGGTCTGGCAGGACCTGAACGCCAACGGCGTCCGCGACGCCGGCGAGCCGCCCCTCTCCGGAGTCGGGATCGAGCTCCTCGACGCCTCCGGCCGGGAGCTGGTGGGGACCACGACCGCGGGCGACGGCTCCTACCGCTTCGACCTCCCGGCTGCGGGGAGCTACAGCCTCCGCTTCACGGCTCTCGATGGCTTCGCCTTCAGCCCTCAAGACCGGGGCGGGAACGACGCGGTGGACAGCGACGCCAACCCGGCGACGGGGGAGACCGCGGCGGTGGTGGTGGCCCTCGGCGGCCCCGGCCCACGGCTCGACGCCGGCCTTTTCCGGCCCGCCTCCGTCACCGGCACCGCCTGGGACGACGGCAACGGGAACGGCATTCGCGAGCTGGCGACCGAGAAGGGGCTGATGGACGTTCAGGTCAACCTCTTCGACGCCGCCGGCGCCCTCATCACCACAGCGACGACCGCGAGCGACGGCCGCTACCGGTTCGACTCGCTCCCCCCCGGGAGCTACACGGTCGAGTTCAAGCCCACCCTGGGCGCCGCACTCAGCCCCCGGGGCCAGGGCGGCGACGACACCTTGGACAGCGACGCCGACCCCGCGACCGGCCGCACCGGTCTCCTCGCTCTCGCCTTCGGCACGGCGACCGCCAACGTCGACGCCGGCCTCCACCAGCCGATGACCACGGTCACGAGCTCCCCGGAGAGCGGCGAGCACGACGTCTCGCTCACCCGCGAGACGATCCTGCGGCTCTCCTCGGCGCTCGCCCCGGGCACGGTGGTCGACGGCTCGGCGCTGTACGCCGAGTTCGGGGGCCAGCGCCTGGCGGCCCGCATCCATGTCTCCCCCGACCGGCGCACCCTCACTCTCTTTTACCAGGACCCGCTGCCGGCGAGCGCCCGCATCCGGGTCACCCTGATCGGCGACGGGCTCGCCAACCAGTTCGGCAACGCGGTCGATGCCGACGGCGACGGCCATCCCGGCGGCACGGCGACGATCGACTTCGACACCCTCAGTCTGACGACGCTGCCCGGCACCCGGGTCTGCGGGCGGGTCTTCGCCTCGGAGCTGACCCCGGGGGCGAGCGGCGCTTCGCTCAACACCCCGCTCGAGGGGGTGACGATCGAGGTCGACGCCTCGCCCTACCAAGCGGTCACCGACAGCCTCGGCAACTTCTGCCTCGATCCGGCCCCGGCCGGCCGCTTCTTCGTCCACGTCGACGGCCGCACGGCGAAGGGCGTGCCGGCGGGCGCCTACTACCCGTTCGTGGGTAAGGCCTGGGACTCGATCCCCGGCCAGGAGTCGAACGTCGGCGACATCTTCCTCCCGCTCGCCGTGCCGGGGACGCTCCAGCCGGTGAGCCCGACGGCGGAGACCCGGATCACCTTCCCCGCCGCGGTCCTCGCCAACTTCCCGCAGTTCGCGGGCACCGAGGTGCGGGTCCCCGCCGATTCGCTCTACTCCGACGACGGCACCCGCGGCGGCAGGGTGGGCATCCTGCCGGTCGCCCCCGACCGCCTGCCCGGACCGCTGCCGCCGGGGCTCCATTTCCCTCTCGTCATCAGCATCCAGACCGACGGCCCGACCAACTTCGACGTGCCGGTCCCGGTCTGTTTCCCCAACCTCCCCGACCCCACGACCGGCCAGACTCTGGCGGCGGGGGCGAAGAGCGCCCTCTGGAGCTTCAGCCACGACACCGGCCGGTTCGAGATCGTCGGCCCGATGACCGTCACCGCGGACGGCCAGCACACCTGCACCGACCCCGGGGTGGGCGTCCTCGCGCCCGGCTGGCACGGCACGCAGCCGGGGACGTCGAGCAAGGTCAAACCGAAGAAGCCGAAGCCGCCGGACCCCGAGAAGCCGAAGTGCGACCCTGGGGAGATCGCGGGCAAGGTCGGCAAGCTGGTGACGGACGGCATCCAGCTGCTCCCCATTTCCAATGAAATCAAGTGCGTCCTCGGGTTCTTCACCCGGATTCCGGGCCTGCTTCAGGAAATGCAGGAGGCGGGCCGCCAGCCCACGGCGAGCTGCAAGACGATCCGGGCCCTGGGAGCCGGCGCCAAGTACATCGTCGACAATGCCCTGACCTGTGCCGGCGAGGGAGAGCTCGAGGGCTTCGAAAGGGTGGTGAAAGACTTCTGCGATGCCAACGCCGCTCTCGGCTCGACCTCCGGGGTGGCCGCCTGCCTCGTCGACAACGAAGCGGCAAAGAACCTCTTGGAGACCGCGCAGAAGGTGAGCGACATCGCCGCTTACATCAAGGTTCAGCTCAAATCCGCGGTCGACCTCAAGACCACCAGCGCCGTCGAGGCAGCCAACAAGTTCATCGAGAAGCTCGTCGACACGTCCTGCCCCCTGCCCGGAAAGGCCCTGCTCGCCCGGGAGCTGACCGACGACGACCAGGTGCCGATCACCCCGGAGACCGCCGCGCTCGCCCAGCAGCTCGCCGGATTTCTCCAGGCCGGTAGCGATCTCGTGGCCAACAATCCACCCGCCACTCTGGAGCAGATCATCGAGCAGACCAGCGCCATGGGCGCGACGGCGGATGGAACGGGCCGGCAGACGCTCGACGGCCTGAACGATACGGTCGACGGTCCGATCTTCACCCTGGTCCGCTACGGCAGCATCGTCACGCGGCGGGTGACCCGCGGCGCCTTCCAGCAGATCCTCCCTGCCGACACCGATGTCGAGATCTCCCTCTACGACCCGCAGACCCGGAGCCTCGCTACGCAGACGACCCGGACTAGCCCGAGCGGCCTGCTCACCAAGTTCGGCGAGTTCGTTCTCCTGCCGACCGACGGCCTGCCCGATGCGGATGGCGACGGTCTCCCCGATCTCGTCGAGGATGTCGTCGGGACCGACCCGCATAAGGCGGACACCGATGGGGACGGCGTCTCCGACGGCGCCGAGGTGGCCCAGGGGACGGATCCCCTGGACGGCATCACCGCGCGGACCGGCGTCCTCGCCGCCGTCGCCACCCCGGGCGTCGCGATCGACATCTGCGCCGTCAACAACGTCGCGCTCGTCGCCGACGCCGATGCCGGCCTCACCGTCTTGAACGTCTTCAACGGCATGTCCCCCACCGTCGTCGCCCAGGTGGACACCCCAGGCACCGCCCAGGCCGTGGCCTGTGGCGGGAGCCTGGTCGCCGTGGCGGACGGCCCCGCCGGCCTCGCGGTCATCGACATCACCGATCCGCCAGCCGCCCGCGTCGTCCACCAGGTCAACCTCGGGGCCGGCGCGCAGGCGGTCGCCGTGGCTGGCAACGTGGCCTACGTGGGCCTCGACTCGGGCGAGGTCATCTCGGTCGACCTGGCGAGCGGCACGGTTCTCGAACGGGTGCGGCTCGGAGGGCCTTTCGGGGGTGCCCCGGTCCAGGACCTGGGGATCGGCCACGAGGTGCTCTACGCGCTGACCGAAGGCACACTCTTTGCGCTACCACTCCGGCAGGGACCGCTCGCGGTGGCGAGCCGGACTCTCGCTTCAGGCTCGATCGGCGCGGGACGTAAGCGGCTTCGGCTCTTCGTCGGCGACGGGATCGCCTACGAGACCCACACTCAGGGCTATGACACCTTCGATCTCACCGATCCACTGGCGCCCAGCCTGATCGCCGAGGGCGCCAGCAGTCAGTTCGGCTGGCGGCAGATCGTCGACAACGGCTCGGGGCTCGGGATCGCCGCGGTCGGGATCAACAGTACCGATGATGCCGACCACAGCCTCGCGCTCTACGATGTGAGCGACCCCGTCAAGACCAACGTTTTCCTCACCCAGTTCGATCCCCCGAGCTCGGCGACCGCGGTTTCGATCTACGACGGCCTCGCCTACGTCGCCGACGGCAGGGCGGGAGTCAAGGTCGTCAACTACCTGCCCTACGACGCCAAGGGAGTGCCTCCCACTCTGTCGCTTTCGACCAACTTCGCCCCGGGCACGGCCGAGGAGGGCCAGGTCCTACGGGTGACCGCCACCGTCCACGACGACGTCCAGGTACGCAACGTCGAGTTCTTCCTCGACGGCGTCAAGGTCCTGACCGACGGCAACTTCCCCTTCGAGCTGCGGACCGTGATGCCGCTGCGTCTCCAGCAGCCTTCCGTCCTCTTGCGGGTCTGCGCCACCGACACCGGCGGCAACCGCACCTGCACCGCCGACCAGGCCTTGACCCTGCTGGCCGACGCGACCCCGCCGCGGGTCACCGCGGTCGCCCCGCCGGAGGGCACGGCCGCCCCGGAGGGCTCGATCTCCGCGCTCTCCGCCGCCTTCTCCGAGCCGATCCGGGCGGCGACTCTCGACGAGTCCGCCTTTCTCCTCTTCTCCGCCGGTCCGGACGGCGTTCCGGGCACGGCCGACGACCTGCCGGTGACCGGCGGGGCGGTGTCCTATCGGGACGACATCAACGACGCCTTTCTTACCTTTACCACTCCCCTGCCCAAGGACGTCTATCGGGCAGTCCTCCGCGCCTCGGTCACGGACCTCGCCGGCAACCTCCTGGGGACCGATTTCGCCTGGACCTTCCGAGTCGGCGCGTCGCCGCAACCCTCCGGCAACCCCTTCGAGTACGCGAGCGACGGCGATCGCATCGCCGCCTGCCAGGGTATCGCCGGCAAGGCTTCGTTCCTCTGCGACAGCATCGCCGATCCCGACGACCAGCGGATGTGCGCCGCCCTGGCCGGCGGCATACAGGCTCCATGCACCGGAATCACCGACCGCAACCTGCAGCTCGCCTGCTACGGGATGTCCGTTCAAGTCCCGTCCAACTGCCGCGACATCACGGACGCCAACCTCCAGCAGTTCTGCTATGCGGTGAGCGGCTTCGGACCGTTCTCATGCCAGAACATCGCCGATCCCAACACCCGCTTCCTCTGTGACGCGCTGTCGGCGAACGTCGGCGGAGCCTTGGCGGGGGTCAAGGTCGGCGTCGGCGGCGGCACTGGCAGCGGCGGTTGCACCGACATCGCCGACCCTGGCACCCGGCAGTTCTGCCTCGGCGTCTCCCAGCAGACGCCTGCCCTCTGCGGCACGACCCTCCCCGACACCGTGCCGCCACAGGTCTTCGCGGTCGACCCGGCGGACGGCTCAATGGTCGCGTTGGGCTCGCACATGGTGGTCTCCGCTTCCTGGACCGAGCCCCTCGCCCCGGCGACCGTCAACGCCGCCAGCTTCCAGCTCTTCGCGGCCGGGCCGGACGGCGCTCTCGGCACCCCCGACGACGTCGCCTTTGCCAATGGAACGGTGTCCTACCGCGACGACCTGGGCAAGAGCCTGCTCACCTTCCCGGCTCCGCTCCCGCGCGGCCTCTATCGCGCCGTCCTCAAAGGCTCGATCGCCGATGCCGCGGGCAACCCCCTGGGAACAGATTTCGTCTGGAGCTTCAGGGTCGGCCCGCCGCAGGTGGGCCCGGGCAACCCCTTCGAGTACGCGAGCGCGGGGGATCAACAGCTCGCCTGCAGCGGGATCGCCGGGAAGAGCTCCGCCGTATGCGCCGGTATTTCCGATCTCAACGATCAGCTGATGTGCGCCGCCCTGGCCGACCGGATCCCAAGACTCCCTGTACCCAGATGACCGATCGCAACCTGCAGCTGACCTGCTACGGCATCAGCGTCGTGAGCCCGTCCAACTGCCGTAGCATCACGGACGCCGACGAGCGGAGCTTCTGCTTCGGGGTGGCCGGTTTCGAACCCGGGCAGTGCGACTCGATCCTCGACTCCGACACCCGGGTGCTCTGCCAGGCCCTGGCGAATTCCGCGCCGGCCACCTGCACGGGGATCGGCAACGCCAACCTCCAGCAGTTCTGCGCCGGGTTGTCCAGCCAGGACCCCACGCCCTGCGCGGCGATTCAGTAGGGGGAGGACGGGACACAGCTCAGAGGCTGTGAAGAGTGGTCGGGATGGAACCTACGTGCCTGGGCCCTACCCCACCAAACGAGCGCCCCACGACGGCTGCGCGCGCAGAATCGCCGCGGACACCGCCACCTCTTCTTTGACGACCCGCCGCTCGGCCGTTCCCATGAAATCCATCTCCGCCGCCGCCTGGAGGGTCGTAAACGGCAGGGCTCGGAGCAGCTCGCGGAAGCGGCGGACGTAGCCGAGCCGGCCGGTTTCGTGGACGAAGCGGGCGATCCCGGTGAGGCGGCCGGGGGTGACGCAGCCGGTCAGCTCCCAGGGGTGGACGACGAGGACCGGGAGGCCCCCCTTGGCGTGGTGGGCGATGGCAGCTCTGGCGATCCATTCCGGCGGGCAGAGGCGGCCGGTCCAGCTGCCGGCTGGGAGGCGGAGGGGGCCGGCGAAACAGAGGGGCGGGAACTCGACTAAGTCCCGGGCGCGACCGGAGGCCGATTCCGGCCAGATGAGGCGGACGACGGTCCGCGGGTTGTCGGGCCGGCCGGCGAGCGGGTAGGGGGCGAGCGAGCTGTCGTAGCGATAGCCGGCCTCCTCCACCAGGGGGAGCCGGCTGTTTCCCAGGTTGCGGAGCGACCACTCGGGGGCGCGGTAGCCGGCGACCGGCAGGCCCACGATGTCCTCCAGTAGGGCCTTGGCCCGCCGCACGTCTCGCGCGAACTCAGGGAGGGTGCGCTCCGAGGCGCGGAGGTGCAGATAGCCGTGACTCGCCACCTCGTGGCCGGCGTCGGCGATCTCCCGAATCCGGCGGGGCAGGCGCTCCGCGACCTCGCCTAAGACGAAGAAGGTGGCCTGCCGCCCGGCCTGGCTAAGCAGCTCTAAAATTTCGGGGAGGACACGATCGAGCTCGGTGCGGAGGACCGGCCGCCGCTCCGGATGGACGTACCCCGGAACCTGGCAGGTGTGGTACCACTCCTCGACGTCCACGGTCAGCGCATAGCCGAAAGGGCTCGGCCAGCGGGGCGATGGGGACCACCCGCGGACGCTCGACACTTTTATCCAATCCTTGCCAGAGGTTTGTAACAAGTTCAAACGGCACCATGCTCGCTCGCGCCCCCTTCCAGGTCCGTTCCCCGTCTTCCCACTGTAGCCTTGTTTCGAAGCGGAGCTTGTGACATCCTTCACTAGCCCTGAAGGCGCTCTGGGCTTCGGCGGTTGCGCTTCTCGAAGATGCACGCCCCGTGCCGAGGAAATCTCCGGTTCGGGGGCCCGCCGGCAACCCGGTTTCGCTTTCGCCTGATGAGGCCTTGAACGACTCTCTGGGAGGCTTCCGTTGCCCGAGCAGTACTTTCCGGTTCTCTTGACCCTGGGGGTTGCCATCCTCCTCGGAGTCACCATCCTCGTCCTCTCGCAGCTCCTCGGCAAACAGACCGGGGGCCGCATCAAGGGGACGACGGTCGAGTCCGGTATGCCGCTCCTGGACGTCTCGCACAAGCGGATCTCGATCATCTTCTTCCTCGTGGCCATCGACTTCATCGTCTTCGACCTCGAAGCCGCCTTCCTCTATCCCTGGGCGCTCGTGCTGCGCGACCGGGGATGGCCCCTGTTCTGGCCGGTCATGGGCTTCATCTTCCTCATCCTCGTGGGGTACGTCTACGTCTGGAAGAAGGGCGGGCTCGACCTCGGGCCGAAGAGCCGCGCGGTCGGCCACAGCGGCGAGCCCCGGCTCGTGGGAGAACAGCCATGAGCAGGACCCGAGAAGCCATGAGCAGGATTGAGAAGCCATGAGCGGAACGGAAAAACTGCCCGCGGCGGTCGCCCCAGGGCCGGCCGATTCGCTCTCCCCGACCGGCGAGGAGTACGCCACCAACAGCCGCTGACCGCCGCCCGCCGCGTCTTCCAGACGAGGCCCGCCGGGAGCTCGACGAGATCCGCCCGCGCTATCCGACGACGCTCGCGACCCTCCTCCCCGCCCTCCACATCGCCCAGCGTTACTGGGGCGGCTGGCTGCCGGACGAGGCGATCGCCGCCGTCGCCGCCGAGCTCGGGGTGCCCGCGGCGACGGTCTACGGGGTCGTCACCTTCTACGACCTCTATCACCAGAAGCCGGTCGGCCGGCACCGCATCCGGGTCTGCACCAACCTCTCCTGCCAGCTCCGCGGCTCGGCCGAGATCATGCAAGCCATGAAGGACGAGCTGGCGGTCGGCGAGGACGAGGTGACCCCCGACGGCCGCTGCTCCTACATCCACTTCGAGTGCCTGGGCTCGTGCGACACCGCGCCGATGATGATGATCGACGACGAGTACCACGAGAACTTGACGCCTGAGCGGGCGCGCCGCATCGTGAAAGGTCTCGCCTGATGACAGCTTTCGAACCGGTCCTGACGCGGAACGTCGGGAAGCCCGAGGCCCTGACCCTCGAAGGCTACAAGAAGCTCGGCGGCTACGAGGGGCTCGCCAAGGCGCTCAAAATGGAGCCCGACGCGGTCATCGAGGAGGTCAAGAAGTCGGGCCTCCGCGGCCGCGGCGGCGCCGGCTTCTCGGCGGGCTTGAAGTGGAGCTTCATCCCCAAGGGCAAGCCGGGGGAGAAGAAGGTCAAGTACCTGGTCTGCAACGCCGACGAGTCCGAGCCGGGGACCTTCAAGGACCGCCTGCTGATGGAGAACGACCCTCACCAGCTGATCGAGGGGTGCGCCATCTGCTGCTTCGCGGTGCAGGCCAACACCTGCTACATCTACATCCGCGGCGAGTACACGAAGTCGGCGGCGATTCTGGAGCAGGCGCTCAAAGAGGCGCGGGACAAAGGCATCCTGGGCGACAGCTCGATGGGCTCGGGCTTCAAGCTCGACATGTGGGTCCACCGCGGCGCCGGGGCCTACATCTGCGGCGAGGAGACCGGGATGCTCGAATCGCTCGAGGGCAAGCGCGGCCAGCCCCGGGTGAAACCCCCCTTCCCGGCCGTCGTCGGCGCCTTCGGCGCCCCCACCGTCATCAACAACGTCGAGACCTTGGCCAACGTGCCGCACATCCTCACCCGCGGCGCCGACTGGTACAAGGCGATCGGCACCGACGAGAAGAACACCGGTCCCAAGCTCTACGCCATCTCGGGCCACGTCGAACGGCCGGGCACCTACGAGTACCCGATCGGGGTGACCTTCAGAGAGATCCTGGACGGCTGCGGCGGGATGTGGCGGGGCGGCAAGCTCAAGGCCTTCATCCCCGGGGGCGCCTCGGCGCCCATGCTGACCGCCGACCAGATCGACCTCAAGATGGACTTCGACAGCGTCGCCAAGGCCGGCAGCATGCTGGGCTCGGCGGCGGTCATCGTCATGGACGACCAGACCTGCCTGGTGCGGGCGGCGGCGCGGCTCGCCAAGTTCTTCAACCACGAGTCGTGCGGCCAGTGCACCCCCTGCCGCGAGGGGACGAACTGGATGGAGCTGCTGCTCAAGCGGATCGAGCATGGCGAGGGGCGGCCGGGCGACCCCGAGCTCCTGATGTCGATCAGCGGCAACGTCGGCGGCAACTCGCTCTGCGCCCTGGGCGACGCGGCGATCGGCCCCGTCCGCTCGCTGATCAAGACCTTCCGCGCCGAGGTCGACCGCCACATCACGGAGCGCGGCTGCCCCTTCCCGGAGCGGCGCTTCTTCGCCGAGGGAGCTTAAAGAGACGTGCCCAAGGTAACCATCAACGACCGCACCGTGGAGGTGCCCGTCGGGACGAACGTCATCGAGGCGGGGTTCCTGGTCGGCGTCCAGATCCCCCACTACTGCTACCACCCGCGCCTCTCGGTCGTCGGCCAGTGCCGGATGTGCCTGGTCGAGGTCGAGATGGGCGGCAGGAAGATGCCGAAGCTCCAGGCCGGCTGCTCGACCCAGGTCGAGAAGGACGGCATGGTGGTGCGGACCGACACCCCGGAAGTCAAGGAAGCGACCAAGGGGATGATGGAGTTCCTCCTCATCAACCACCCGCTGGACTGCCCGATCTGCGACCAGGCCGGCGAGTGCGGCCTCCAGGACTACTCGTTCAAGCACGGGGTGGCCTTCTCGCGCTTCCGGTTCGAGGACAAGCGGACCTACCCGGGGCGCGAGCGCATCCCCCTGGGGGCGAACGTCGTCCTCAACATGAACCGCTGCATCCAGTGCACGCGCTGCATCCGCTTCACCAACGAGATCGCGAAGACCGGCGAGCTCGGCTTCTTCAACCGCGGGGCGCGGACCGAGATCGGCACCTTCCCCGGCAAGGAGCTGTCGAACCCGCTCGCCACCTGCGTCGTCGACATCTGCCCGGTGGGCGCCCTGACCTCGACCCGCTTCCGCTTCGCCGAGCGCGTCTTCTACCTCGACAAGAAGCCGTCGCTCTGCACCGGCTGCGAGGTGGGCTGCAACATCACGATCGAGCACCGGCGGGGGGACATCAAGCGCTACAAGCCGCGCACCAACCCCGAGGTCAACGACTACTGGATGTGCGACTACGGCCGCTCGACCTTCGAGCGCTACAAGACCGTGCCGCGCCTCACCGCCCCCCGTCTGCGCGGCGAGGACGGGCGGGTGGCCCCGGCCGCCCCGGCCTCCTACAAGGACGCGCTCGACGCGGTCTACCGGCAGCTGCGGGCCGCCGGCGCCCCGGTCGCCCCGAGCGCTCCGAGCGCCCCGATCGCCATCCTCGGCTCGGGCTTCCTGACCTCGGAGGAGGCCCTCCTCTTCGCCGAGCTGGCCGACCAGGTGGGGACGCCCCACCGCGCGGTCGCGGTCGAGATCGGTCCGGAGCGGCACATCCCCAATCTGAAGGGCGGGATCACCGGCCGCGAGGCGGCCCCCAACCGGCGCGGGGCGGAGCTCGCCGGTCTCAAGTCCGGCCCTTCCGGGATGAGCGCCGAGGCGATCCTCGCCGGGGAGACCCCCGTCTCGGTCCTCGTGGTGACCGACAGCGACTTCGGCCAGGCGGCCTACGACGAGGCGGCGGTCGCCCGCCTGCGCCAGGCCGCCCGGACCCTCGTCGTCTTCGGCTGGGCGGACTCCCCCCTCGCCAAGGCGGCGGACATCGCCCTTCCGGTCGCCACCCATGCCGAGAAGACGGGGAGCTTCGTCAACGTCGAGTGGCGGGTGCAGCGCTTCACCCCCGCCTTTCCTCCCTCCGGCCTGGCGCGCCCCGGGGTCGAGGTCCTTTCGGACCTCCTCGCCCGCTTCGACCCGGATCTCGCCCATTTGACCCCGGAGATCGTCTTCGACCGCCTCGCCGAAACCGTGCCGGCCTTCGCCGGGCTCCGTCTCGCCAAGCTGCCGGCGACCGGCGCTCCCCTCGCGATTCCGGTCGCGCAGATCGCAGACGCCGCTCTCCCCCCGCGGGAGCCGGTGGCGGAGGTCTGACGAGAGCCTCATGACCGCCGAATTCGTCGCCACTCTCGCCAAGATGGCCCTCGCCCTGGGCCTGCTGCTCAACGTCGTGCCGGTCATGGTCTGGGTCGAGCGCCGCGGCAGCGCCCTCATGCAGGACCGGCCGGGACCCAACCGGCTGGGACCCCTGGGGCTCTTCCAGGCGCTCGCCGACGCCGTCAAGTTCATCTTCAAGGAGGACGTGACGCCGAACGCGGTCGACCTGCCGCTCTACCTGGCGGCCCCGGTCCTCGCGCTCCTGCCGGCGCTGACGACGATCACGGTCGTCCCCTTCGGGCCGGACCTCCTGGTCCGCGGCCACATCATCCCCCTGGTGGTGGCGGACGCCGACGCCGGGGTGCTCCTCTTCCTGGCGCTCGCGAGCCTCGGGGTCTACGGCATCGTCATGGCCGGCTACGCCTCGAACAACAAGTTCTCGCTCCTGGGGTCGATCCGCGCCTCGGCGCAGCTCATCAGCTACGAGCTGGCGCTCACCCTCTCGGTCGTCGCCGTGGTCATCCCGGTGAGCTCGTTCAGGCTCGCCGATGTCGTCGCCTACCAGCGGGTCCATCTCTGGAACTTCATCCCCCAGTTCCTGGGCTTCGTCGTCTTCCTGATCGCCTCCTTCGCCGAGACCAACCGGCTGCCGTTCGACCTCTCGGAGGCCGAGTCGGAGCTCATCGCCGGCTTCCACACCGAGTACAGCGCCATGCGCTTCGCCACCTTCTTCATGGCGGAGTACATCGCGATGACCTCGCTCTCGGCTCTCGGGGTGACCCTCTATTTCGGCGGCTGGAGCCTGCCGGGGGTCCACCTCGAAGGCTGGCTCGGGGCGCTCGTCGGCCTCGCCGTCCTCTGCGCCAAGGTGGCGCTCTGCCTCGGCTTCTTCGTCTGGGTGCGCTGGACCTTCCCGCGCTTCCGCTACGACCAGCTCATGCGGCTCGGCTGGAAGGTGCTCCTGCCGATCGCCATCGTCAACCTGATCGCCGTGGCGGCCATGACCATCGCGGGCTGGCTCTAGAGGACTCCGATGGAGATCGCGGTCTTCCTGCTCTTCGCCTTCCTGGCCGTCGCCTCGAGCGGGGTCGTCGTGGCGCACAAGAACCCCGTCTACTCGACGATGGGCCTGGTGCTCACCCTGTTCTCGGTCGCCGTCCTCTTCGTCCTCTTAGGGGCGCCGTTCCTCGCCGCTCTCCAGATCCTCATCTACGCCGGGGCGATCGTCGTCCTCTTCCTCTTCGTCCTCATGCTCTTGAACATCACCCGGGAGGAGATGCCGCAGTCGGGCCAGCCGGTCCAGCGCTGGACGGCGATCCTCGGCGCGGCGATCTTCTGCGGCCTGATCGGCACGCTCCTCTGGCGGGTCTACCACAACGCCAGCCAGGCGCCGCTCTCCGAGCAGCTGGTGTCGATGAAAGCGCTCGCCGGCGAGCTCTTCGCCGAGTACCTGCTGCCCTTCGAGATCGTCGGCCTCCTGCTCCTCGTGGCGGTGATCGCGGCGACGGTCCTGGCGCGCCGGCCGGAGCTGCCGGAGGATGCCGATATCTCCCCGGCGGCTCCCGGCACGGCGGACCCGCTGGGCAAAACGCCGTTTTCGGCGGAGGTCAAGAGCAAGCCATGATCCCGATCTCCTGGTACCTGCTCCTCTCGGCGCTCCTCTTCGCCATCGGCACCGCCGGCGCGCTGACGCGGAGGAACGGCATCAGCATCTTTCTCTCGATCGAGCTGATGCTGAACGCGGCGAACCTCGCCCTGGTCGCCTACTCGCGGATGTGGAACGCGCGGACCGGCCAGCTCGTCGTCTTCTTCGTCCTCGCGGTGGCGGCGGCGGAGGCGGCGGTGGGGCTCGCCCTCTTCATCGCCATCTACCGCCAGCGGCGGACCATCGACGTCAACCGCCTGAACCTGATGCGCTGGTAGGGGCACCTCCGATGAACTTGCTCTGGCTCATCCCGCTCCTCCCCTTCGCCGGCGCCGCGATCCTGGCCAGCATGGGCGGGCGCTTTCGCCCGCCCAAGGCGCTCGTGACCCTGGTCGGCCTGGGAGCGCCGGGGCTCTCGCTCCTCCTCGCCCTCAACTGCATCTGGCAGTTCCTGGGCACCGCCCACCAGCCGGTCGAGCGGGTGCTCTACGCCTGGACGACGGGCGAGCTCAAGATCGACTTCGCCTTCCTCCTCGACCCGCTGTCGGCGGTGATGCTCTTCGTCGTCACCGGGATCGGGTTTCTGATCCACGTCTACTCGGTGGGCTACATGGGCCACGAGGAGGGGTACCGGCGCTACTTCGCCTACCTGAACCTCTTCATGGGTTCCATGCTCCTCTTGATCCTCGGCAACAACTACCTGGTGATGTTCATGGGCTGGGAGGGGGTGGGGCTCTGCTCCTATCTCCTGATCGGCTTCTACTACGACCAGGAGGTCCCGCCAGCGGCGGGTAAGAAAGCGTTCATCGTCAACCGGATCGGCGACTTCGCCTTCCTCGTCGGCATGTTCGCCCTCTTCGCCAAGTTCGGCAGCTTGAAGTACAGCGAGCTCTTCCCGAAGATCGCCGCCGATCCGTCGGTCGCCCTCTCGCATTACGGGCCGAGCGGGCTGGGAATGACGGTCGCCGCCTTCGTCGCCCTCTGCTTTTTCGTCGGCGCCATGGGGAAAAGCGCCCAGATCCCCCTCTACGTCTGGCTGCCGGACGCCATGGCCGGCCCGACCCCGGTCTCGGCCTTGATCCACGCCGCGACCATGGTGACCGCCGGGGTCTACATGGTGGCGCGGACCAACGTCCTCTACCAGCTGGCGCCGGGGGTCTCCGGGTTCGTGGCGGTGATCGGCGCTGCCACGGCGCTCTTCGCCGCCACCATCGGTCTCGCCCAGACCGACATCAAGAAGGTGCTCGCCTACTCGACGGTCTCGCAGCTCGGCTACATGTTCCTGGCCGCGGGCCTGGGCGCCTACTCGACGTCCATCTTCCACGTCATGACCCACGCCTTCTTCAAGGCCCTCCTCTTCCTCGGGTCGGGCTCGGTCATCCACGCCATGAGCGGCGAGCAGGACATGCGGAAGATGGGGGGCCTCGAAAGCCGCCCTGCCGGTCACCTACCGGACCTTCCTGATTGGCGCGCTCGCCATCGCCGGCATCTTCCCCTTCGCCGGCTTCTTCTCGAAGGACGCGATCCTCGCCGCCGCTGCCGGCAGCGGCCACTGGCTGCTCTACTTCGTGGGTCTCTTCACCGCGGGTCTCACGGCCTTCTACATGTTCCGCGCCGTCTTCCTCACCTTCGACGGCGAGTTCCGGGGGACCGAGGAACAGCACCATCACCTTCACGAGTCGCCCGCCGTCATGACGGTGCCCCTGATCCTCCTCGCCGCGGGCGCCATCGGCGCCGGCTGGGTGGGGATCCCCGAGGCGCTCACCGGTGGCCGAAACTGGAACCTCTGGGACCGCTTCCTCGCCCCCACGGTCTACCAGATCGCGGGCCATCCGCGGCCGATGCACGAGATGGGCGCCGGGATGGAGATCGGGCTCTCGCTCCTCGCCCTGGCCGTCGCCGGGCTCGGCATCTTCCTCGCCCACCGGATCTACGGCGGCAGCCGGGGTGCCGAGAAGGGCGCCGCCTGGGAGGCCGGCCATCCCGGCCTCCAGCGGGTGCTCGCCCACAAGTACTGGGTCGACGAGATCTACGACCGGCTGATCGTCCAGCCCCTCGCCTGGACCTCCCGGGTGATCCTCTGGAAGACGGTCGACAACGTCGTGATCGACGGCGCGGTCAAGGCCGGCGCCTTCGCGGTCGACGTCGCCGGCCACGCCGGGCGCCTCACCACCACCGGCAACATCCGCAACTATGCGCTCTACTTTTTCCTCGGCATTCTGCTGCTCTTCTGGTGGATGACCTTCTAAGCGAGCATGAACGAATTTCTAGCGCTGGCCCTCGGCAACACCTTGACCCGCCTGGTCTTCTTCCCGGCGGTGGCCTGCCTGCCGCTCCTCCTTCTGCGCCGCGACGCGGTGCGGGCGATCAAGGGCTACACCTTCCTCGCCGCCTTAGTCGAGCTCGCCCTCGGGATCTTCTACGTCGCGGCTCATTCCGGGCTCGCCTTCGCCGGCAGCCTCGCCGCTCCGGGCGCTGGGGACGGTGTCTACAGCTGGATTCCGGGCTACGGCATCCGCTACGAGCTGGCGGCGGATGGCATCTCGATGCCGCTCGTCCTCCTGACCGTGCTCCTCCTCCCGCTCGTCATCGCGGGCTCCTTCCGCGGCATCGAACGGCACTGGCGGGCTTTCGGAGCGTCGCTCCTCCTGCTGACGACCGGCGTCCTCGGGGCGCTCCTGGCGGCCGATCTCTTCCTCTTCTATGTCTTCTGGGAAGTGATGCTGGTCCCCATGTACATGCTGATCGGCATCTGGGGCGGCGAGCGGCGGATCTACGCGGCGGTCAAGTTCTTCCTCTTCACCATGGCCGGCAGCCTCCTCATGCTGATCGCCATCCTCTGGATGGGCTTCACCTTCCACCGCCTGACCGGGATCTGGAGCTTCGCCTACGCCGACCTCCTGCGCTTGAACCTCCCCCTCCACACCGAGATCCTGCTCTTCGCCGCCTTCGCGCTCACCTTCGCCATCAAGGTGCCGATGTTCCCCTTCCATACCTGGCTGCCGGACGCCCACGTCGAGGCGCCGACCGGGGGCTCGGTGATCTTAGCCGGCATCATGCTGAAGCTCGGCACCTACGGCTTCCTGCGCTTCGCCCTGCCGCTCTTCCCGCGCGCCTCGCTCGCGGCGCGGCCGCTCCTGGTCGGCCTCGCCCTCGCCGGCATCCTCTATGGGGCTCTCGTCGCCTGGGTGCAGGTCGACATGAAGAAGCTCGTCGCCTACTCCTCGATCGCCCACCTGGGCTTCGTCATGCTCGGCCTCCTCGCGGCGGACTCGCTCGCCTGGCAGGGATCGCTCCTCCAGATGATCAACCACGGTCTCTCGACCGGCGCCCTCTTCCTCCTGGTCGGGATGATCTACGACCGCCGGCACACCAAGCAGTTCGCGGAGTTCGGAGGGCTCGCCAAGGTGATGCCGGTCTTCGCCTTCTTCCTCGTCTTCTCGACCCTCGCCTCGGTGGGGCTGCCGCTCCTGAACGGCTTCGTCGGCGAGTTCCTCATCCTCCTCGGCAGCTACCGGAGCCTGGGCTGGCCGGCAGCGGTCGCCACCTTCGGGGTCGTCCTCGCCGCCATCTATCTGCTCAAGATGCTCCAGCAGACGATCTGGGGCCCGATCACCAAGGACGAGAACCGGGGGCTCGCGGACCTCTCGGCGCGCGAGATCTGGACCCTCGTCCCCCTCTGCATTTTTATGCTGTGGATCGGGGTGGCGCCGAACGCCTTCTTGCAGCCCAGCCGGCCGGCTCTCGACAGCCTGCTGGCCAGCTACAAGGCACGGCTCGCCGAGGCGCCGCCCCCGGCTCCCGCCGTGCGGCCGCGGGTTGCCGGTGAACGGGTGGCGCTGGAGGCGGGGCGATGAACCAGACCGATCTGCTGAGCGTGATGCCGGAGCTCGTGCTCCTCCTCGGCGGGGTCCTCCTCCTCCTCCTGGACGCCTTTGCCGTCGCCCTGCGGCGGGCCTTCACCGGCATCGGCCTCCTGGTGACCGCCGGGGCCGCCTTGGCGGCGCTCTCTACCCCCTACGGGCCGAGCTTCAACCACCTGCTGGAGTCGACCGCGGCCACCCGGGCGCTGTCGCTCGTCGTCCTCCTCGCCACCTTCCTCTGCCTGCTCGCCTCCCAGGGCTACCTGCGGCGGGAGCGCATCCTCTCCGGCGAATACCACGCGCTCCTCCTCTGGTGCGCCGTCGGGCTCCTCCTCATGCTGCGGGCGACCGAGCTGCTGACCATCTTCCTCGCCCTGGAGACCCTGTCGCTCTGCCTCTATGCGTTGGCCGCCTTCAACCGGCGGGTGCAGGTGGGGACCGAGGCGGCCTTGAAGTACTTCTTGATGGGCGCCTTCGTCTCGGCCTTCGTGCTCTACGGGCTCGCCCTGGTCTACGGGGCGGTCGGCAGCACCCGGCTCCCCGAGATCGCAAACTCGCTCCACAACACCGGCCTGCCGGTGACGGCGAGCCTGGGCTTCCTCCTTCTGGTCGCCGGTTTCGGCTTCAAGATGAGCATCGTCCCCTTCCACGCCTGGGCGCCGGACACCTACCAGGGGGCGCCATCGCCGTTCGTCGCCTTCCTCTCGGTCGCGCCCAAGGCGTCCGCCGCCATGGTGCTCTTCCGGCTCCTCGAAGTGGTGTCCGAGGGAGCGGGGGGCGCTGCCGCGGCCAAGTGGATGCACGTCGTGGCCGCCCTCTCGGTGCTGTCGATGGTGGTGGGCAACCTCCTCGCCCTGGCCCAGCGCGACATCAAGCGGATGCTCGCCTACTCCGGCATCGCCCACATGGGCTACCTGCTCCTCGCCCTGGTGGTGCTCGACCGCCAGTCGCTCACCCCGGTGATCGTTTACCTCCTCGCCTACGTGCTGATGAACGCCGGCGCCTTCGCCATCGTCGGCATGCTCTACGCGCGGCCGGGAGAGCAGCACGCCATCTCCGACCTCGCCGGCTGGGGCTACCGCTACCCGGTGCTCGGCGGCTGCCTCGCCATCTGCATGCTGTCGCTGGGCGGCATCCCCCCTACCCTGGGCTTCCTCGGCAAGTACCTGGTGTTCTTGAACGCGGTGGGCGACGGCCTCGTCGGCCTGGCGGTCGTCGGCGTGCTCGCGAGCCTGGTGGGCGTCTTCTACTACCTGCGGGTCATCTACTATCTCTACATGAAGAGCGAGGTGCACGAACCCGTGGGGCTCCTCCTCGACGGCTGGGGCCGGGCCGCCGCGGTGATTGCCGCCGCCGGTACCCTGGCCTTGGGAATCTGGCCGACCCGTCTCCTCTCCTGGCTGCTCGCGGCCTCCCCCTTCCGCTAAGACTTTCGCTTCAGCTCCATGCCTGAGCACGAAGAGGTCTCCCCGCTCACTTTAAACCGGCTCTCGTTTTACCTGCGGTGCCTGCGCCACCTCCAGGAGCAGGGGATCGCGCGCATCTCCTCCCAGGAGCTGGCCCGCCGGTATCATCTCTCCGCCACCCAGATCCGGAAAGACCTGGCGCAGTTCGGCGAGTTCGGCATCCGCGGCGTCGGCTACGAGGTGGATCTCCTGGCCGAGCACCTGAACTCGCTCCTCGGGCTCGACCGCCGGCATGCCCTCCTGATCGTCGGCATGGGGAACCTCGGCTGCGCGCTCGCCCGCTATCTTGGCTTCAACTACGGCTCCTTCCATGTCGTCGCCGGGGTCGACAACGATCCCAAGGTGGTCGGGCGGAAGATCGGCAACTTCGTCGTCCACCACACCGACGAGCTGCCAGAGATGGTGACCGAGTCCGGGGCGGAGATCGGCGTCCTCGCCGTCCCCGCGGAGGCGGCGCAGCAGAACTACGACGCTCTGGCCGACGCCGGCATCCGCGGCGTCCTCAACTTCGCCCCCGTGCGGGTCAAGCGCCGCCCAGGGGTCCCGCTCAAGAACGTCGATCTGCGGATCAACTTGGAAGAGCTGGCGTTCTTCTTACGGGGTTAAAGCCCGGCTTCACAAAGCTTCCACAAAATTTTCCATGCCGTAATACCATTTTATATTGCCGTTTTAAAAATCTGCAGGAAATCGATCGATTGAGGGTTATACATGCGTTAATCTCCTTCAGCCGTGAACGTCTCCACCCGATCCGTCCGCCCTCGCCTCCAGATTCGGCTCGCCCTCCTCGCCCTGCTTGCCATAGCTCTCGCCCTGGGCGCCTGCCAGGCACTGCCGCGGGTGCCGCCCGGGCTCCTCTTCGACCCGCAGATGGGGCCGGCCGAGCAGACCTACTTCCGGCAGACTTTCGAGGATCGCCCGGACAGCATCCGGCTCGGGCCGGGCTGGTTCGAGGAAGAGGAAAACTGGGGGGTGGACCACCCCGGCGTCTCCTGGGCGGGGCCCCAGGCGCGCCTCTACTTCGGCGCTCCGCAGGTCCGGCCGGCCGAGCTCGTGGCCCTGGTCGCCCCGCTCGCCTATCCCGGAGCCCCCGGGCAGACGGTGACCCCGCTCCTGAACGGCCGGGAGCTCCCCACCCTCGCCGTGGCCCAGGGCTGGAGCGAGATCCGCATCCCCCTGCCGGAGGACGCCCTGACCTCGCCGGTCAACACCCTCGAATTGCGGTTCGCCCACGCCGCCGTCCCCTCTGAGGTGGGGGCCGGCAAGGACACCCGGAGCCTCGCCGCCGCCTTCAACCTGCTCGCCGTCGTGCCGCGCGGCGAGCCGCTCGCCGCGGAGCGCTCGACCCTTCTCGGCCAGGGCGCCGGGCGCCAGCTCGTCCTGCGGCGCGAGCCCATCGCCCTCCCCCTGCCGCCGGCCACCCGCTACGAGATCCGGCTCGGCGCGGTCCGCGGCGCCGGCCAGCGCCTCGCCGTCGACTTCGACGACTCCAGAAGCCCGCGGCGCCGGCTGTGGGAGGGACCTGCCGAGGAGGCCGCCTGGCGCCGTTTCACGATCGAGACCCGGCAGCCGCGAACGGCGCGGCTCCTGCTCAGCCGGCAGCTCGACAGGCAGGTCCCGACGACCGCCAGAACAGCAGGCCTGGCCGTCGAGATGTCGGCCCCCGAGGTCTACGCCCGGCCGGAACGCGAGCACCGGGGAGGGCCGCCCGACGTCTTTCTCTATCTGATCGACACCCTGCGGGCGGACGCGGTCGGGGTCTACGGCGCCCAGCGCGCCACGACCCCCTGGATCGATCGCTTCAGCCGCGACGCCCTGGTCTTCTCCGCGGCCCGGAGCCCCGCCTCCTGGACTCTCCCCGCGACGACCTCCATCCTCTCCGGGCTCTACCCCTCCCGGCACGGCATGGTCGTCCCGGGCGCCCGCCTCTCCGCCCAGTCCTCCTGGCTCCCCGCCCTCCTCTCGCGGCACGGCTACGAGACGATCGGGATCTCGCAGTGGCTCCTGGGCGGCGACACCTTCGGCCTCGACCGCGGCTTCAGTAGCTTCTACGTCAACATCCGCCAGAACAGCAAGACGCGGTCGGCGGCGGCCCGCTGGTTCCTCTGGCGCCACCTGCTCTCTCGCCAGCAGCCGGAGAGGCCCCTCTTCTGCTACCTGCACGTCGTCGACCCCCACGCCCGCTACAGCCCCGGACCCCGGGACCGGAGCTTCGCCGACGAGCAGCCCGGAACCCTGCCGGCGGAGCTCTACGAACCCTATGCCTTCATGAAGGAGGGCCTGGGGAGGAATCCCGACGACGTCGCCCACATGCGCGCCCTCTACGACGGCGAGGTCGAAGCCGCCGACCGCCAGTTCGGCGGCTTTTTAGCCCAGCTGAAGTTCTTCGATCTCTATGACGAGAGCCTGGTCATCCTGGTCGGCGATCACGGCGAGGAGTTCGCCGAGCACGGCGGCTTCGACCACGGCCGGACCCTCTACGAGGAGCTCCTCCGCGTCCCCCTGATCGTCAAGCTCCCGCGCTCCTGGAAGCTCTCGGGCCGAATCGCGACGCCGGTCAGCACCCTGGACCTCGCTCCCACCATCCTGGAGGTCGCCGGCGGCGGAGCGGCCGGGCAGGGCTTCGAGGGCGCCAGCCTCCTCGCCGCCGCCCGCGGCGCGAGCGGCAATACCGGTGGTGAGAACGAGCGCCGTCCCCTCTTCTCCGAGACCGAGATCGATACGCTGAATTTAAAGGCGGCCCTCCTGGGGACGGTCAAGTGCATCGCGAACGCCGCCGGGATCGACCGTAACGCCCGGCCGGCGCCGCCCTTCGAAGCCTTCGACCTGGCGCGCGATCCCCGCGAGCGGTCGCCCCTCTCCCCCACCGGCCGCGGCGTAGAGCGCTGCAAGCGTGAGCTCCAGGCCTGGATTGCTCACCCCGGGGAGGGGCTCGCCGGACGGCATCCCCTGGCGGCAATGGCACCTCTGGCCCCCGAAGACCAGGCGAAGCTGCGCGCTCTCGGCTACCTCCGCTGAAGCACGGAAACCCTCACAGCACCGCCCCCAGCTCGCCGGGGACGATCGTCCGGCAGTGAGGGCAGACGAGGACCCGGCCGCTCCTCGGCAGGGAGGAGACGAAGTTGACCTTCGCCCGGTAGAGCCGGACGACGTAGAGCTTGTCGATCTCCTGCTTGCAGTGGCAGCAGAGGACCGGCTGCTCGAGCCCATAGGTGGCGGGGAGGGTGCTCCGCCAGTCGGCGCCGCCCGCATCGACGGGCGTATTGGCGGGCGTAGTGACGGGGGCGTCGATCTCCTCGTCCTCGCCGGGGCTCTTCTTCTTGGGATCGTCCATGGGAGTGTGACGGCATTCTGGCGGTGAAGGCTCCGGCCCGTCAAGCGACGTCCGCGTTATGACGTTCTCCGTTCGGCGACGTCAGGCGGCCTTCCGACGCGGGGCGGCGGTGAACACGAGCGGCCCCACTCGCCGCTCTCCCCGGAAGGGGACGGTCGTCAGATAGAAGTTCTTGTCGTGGCTGCCGACCGCGCCGGGGCCCAGGGGGAGGCGGACGCCGGGCGGCCCGGAGAGAACGAAGAGAAGCCGCTCGGTCCCGGCGGGCATCTCGATCTGGGAGAGCTCCTTCCTCAGCGGCTCGTGGCCCCGGGCGACGAGGGCGAAGTCCTCCTCCGGCACCGCCATCACGACCAGGTACTCCGGCAGGTACCACTGGAGATGCCGGTGCCAGGAATAGAGGAATCCCTCGGCCCCGGCCGAGCCCGTGCCGGAGAGCTCGGCGGCGACGAGGACGGTCGATTCCGGCGGGTACTGGCGGACGGTGGCGATCATCCCGTCCAGCTCGCGCTCGTAGGTGGCGATCGTCCCGCGGTTGAATTCGTTCCGGAAGGGGAACCAGAGCCGGTTCTGCTCCTCCCCCCGATCCGCCCCGAAGAGGAAGAGCCCGCCGCCGACCGCCACCGCGACCCCGAAGGCGAGAGCGCGGCCGCGGGGAGACCCGAGGCCGGCGACCGCCATGAGGGCCAGGCAGGCGAGGAGGGCCGGCAGGTGGACTAAGGTGTAGCCCGCCTTGGTGATGTGGAAGAGGGCGAAGAAGAGCATCGGTGGCAGGGCCCAGGCGGCGAGGAACGCCGCTCGCGCCCCGAAGAGCCGGCCCGCCTTGAGCGCTCCCGGCGCGACGACAAAGAGCGCGAGCAGGGCGAGAGCGCCGGGGAGCACCCCCTGAATCGCCCACTTGGCGAGCACCGTGAGGTTGTGCGAGAGCGCCCCCCACCCCGCGCCGTAGAGGATCGAGGTCTGGGGCAGGAGGGTGGCGAAGTGCTCGGCGCTGATCCTCCGGTAGGCGCCGTACCCCCCGGCGAGGGCGCAGAGCGGCACGAACCAGGCGAGGACGAGAGCGCCCCCGAGCGCGGCGCCGCCGAAGAGCAGGCCCCAGCTCAGCCGGCCGCGCCGCCAGGCCCGGTAGACCCCATAGAGAAAGAGCGGACCCAGAAGGATCATGGTCGACTGCCGGAGCCCCCCCACCAGGGCGAAGAGGGCACAGGCGCCGAGGAAGTTTCCACGGCTCTCCCCCATCCGCCACGCCGCCCAGGCCACCGCCACCGTCAGCCCCCCCTCGACGGCGTAGAGGAGCGGCAGCTCGCCGTAGAACCAGAGCAGCGGGTTGAAGATGTAGAGGGCGGCGGCGAAGAGGCCAGGCCAGCAGGAGCCAACCGACCCAGTACCGTCGGCGGCCAGCCCGGTGACGAGGAGGACGAGGAGCGCCGCCCCGAGGCCGGAGGCGAGGATCGACAGGCCGACCATGCCGTGAAGGGAATCGATCCCGAGGACGGCGAGGAGCTTCAGGAGACCGATGTAGAGCGGGTACCCCGGAGGGTGGGGGTGATGGGCCGCGAGGTCGTACTTCTCCACCCCGAGGGCGAACTGGATCGAGTCGTGATCCCACATCCGCCGGGCGGCAAAGGGGATCCGGGTGAGGACGCCAGCGACGCCCGCCGCCAGGGCGGCGGAGCGCAGGCGGGCGGTACCCGCGGCCGAGGTGAGCGGCTTCTCCAAGGAGAGCGATCCTAGGAGCTTGCGCGGCAGAACGCCACCCCCTTCTTAGCCTCCCTGGAGGCAAAAAGGCTCGCTCCAGCGAGGCGCCTGCCCGCCTTCGGTGCTGCTTGACATTCAACATGGGCGATAATGCTGATGAGGACTGAGATGATGAGAGGTGTACTTTGCTTGGCGCTTTCGCTTCTCTTTGCTGGGGCCGTTCGGTCTATGGCGGCCCCCTGGACTCTTGGCGAGGATTGCAGACCCGAAGACCAGCATAAATATGCTCAGTTCGAGCTAGCTGTGCGGACGGCCTCGCCGGGTTCGACGGTGTATGTCCCCAAGCCTTACCCGACGACGGATCCGCAGGTCATCCAGGACTTCCTATACCAGTACAAGAGTCTAGAACGCGAAAAAGCCGATCCCAAGAAACTTCCAAAGGGTGAGCTGCCGTTGTTGAACGGTATCCTGGAGAGCACCGTCACGTTTACCGTTCAGAAGGTTGCGGACTGGACTCCCGGACGCTGCGGCAAGGAACAGAGGAACGATTTTCTCTACCTGATTCGCATCTTCGATGCCGCGAGCGGGGCGGAGATCTCGCGCGTCACCCTCCGTGCGAGCGGTCTTTGGTCGTCAAAAAGCAACTACTCCAGTAGTGCCCCGTTCGCCCCGCTCCCGACCCCAGAAGTAGCGACGCGGCAGGTCGCCGCCGCCAATAACCTCCAGGGGGAGGCTCCGCAGTACATCGTTTCCCTGGGATCGATCTATTGCCCCTGGTCTGCGCCCTGTCTGGCTTTTCGACAGGGGAACGACGCCTACGTTTTCCACCGCGCGGACGGACTCTTCAAGATAGCGGGCGCGGAGCCGCGCGTTGTTCTGGAACCTGGTGAGCACATCGAGTCAGCGCACCAGAAGGGGGTTCTCCCCGCCCTGCGTACAGACGGAACGGAGCGGCTGTTCCATCTCGGCGGCACGACCTGGACGATCGCCCGCAAGGTCCTCAGCCCACCGACAGTGAGCGCGCACTAGAGATCCGCCTTCCCCGATCTGTGGCAACTACGGACGTAGGAGGCGATAGAAGCTGAGGCTGCTCTCGCCATAACGGCGGACGTCGGTGCGCTCCAGGGGACCCGCCGCCACCGGCGGCTCGTTCCGCGCGGAGTGCTCGACGACGATCTCGGCATCCTCGGCGCCAGAGTCGAGGAGCGGGGCGGCGGCTTCGAGGAGGGGGCCGTACTCGGCGAAGTCGTAGGGCGGATCGGCGAAGACCAGATCGAACGGGCCGGCGCCCTCCGCGAGCAGCCGGGCGAGACCGGCAGGGAGTGGGAGACGGCGGATTGCGAAGCGCTCGGCGCCCACGGCCTCGGCGTTCTTCGTGAGGACGCGCACGGTCCGCGGATCGGCGTCGACCGCGAGGACCGAACGGGCGCCGCGGCCGGCCGCTTCGAGGCCCACCACCCCGCTGCCGGCGAAGAGGTCGAGGAAGCGGGCGCCGGAGATCCGCTCGCCCCAGATCGAGAACAGGGCCTCCCGCACCCGCCCCTCGGTGGGGCGCGCCCCCGGGGGCACCGCGAGGCCGCGGCCGCGGAACTCCCCGCCGCTCACCCGTACTCCGGGCCTCATCGGCGGGCTCGCCGGACCAGCGACTCGAACTCGCGCCCCATCTCGACCCGCAGCACATAGAGGGTGAGCGGCTGGTCGACCCCCAGGAGCTCGACCCCCTTGTCGTCGGCGGTGAAGGCGATCACCTCGAAGAGCTGGCCGTCGGTCCGTTTGAGCACGTCCCCGGGATGGGGCTCGTACCCCTCCGGCAGGTGCTCCTTCGGGTGGACGCCCCCGACGACCTTCCCGGCACAGTCTTCGACCACCCGGAGGACGCGCGAGAGCGGCAGTGGCAGAGCGTCGTAGCGGCCGAAGCGAAAGCTCCGCTCCGGCCGGTCGGCGAGCGCCAGACGGAGCTCGCAGCGCTCGACCCACTCTCCGTCCACCCCGCGCGGCAGCTGGTCGATCTCCCCCAGATTCTCCTCCCCGAGCCGCGCCAGCGCCCCATGGAGGGCGTCGGGGTCGAGCTCGGCGAGCCCCATGGCCTCCTTGCCCAGCTCCCCCTCGCGGAGACGGATGGTACCGTTGGCAAAGAGGGTGACCTGGCGCCGGCCGAGCGGGCTCGTGCAGTCGAAGTCGAAGACCTCGAACGAGCGATCGTCGCGAGCCCCGGAAAGACCGGCTGGCAGCGCGGCGGCGAGCGCTCCGGGAGGAGGCGGGAGTAGCACGCCCACGGCGAGGAAAAGCAGCCGGACGACGCCAAAGCGGCGCATCAGGCGCCCTCTTCGAGGGCTGCGAGGGCGAAGGCGAGCTCGCCCCCGGCTTCGATCCGGCCGTCCAGGCGGGCCCGCCTGGTGGCGGAGAGAGCCTTGCCGATCCGCGGGCCCGGCGGCACTCCCGACGCCACCAGGTCGGCACCGCGGATGGCGAGGGCGAGACCGCGGAGAGCGGTGAGGTCCCGCCGCACCCAGGCGCGGCAGGCCTCGTCCTCCGAGGCCAGGAGGAGCAGCAGCTCCTCTCCGGCGAGCGACGCGAGCGCCGCCTCGGCCTCGTGCGGCGCGAGGTTCCCCCGCCGGAGGGTCCGCCCCGCGGCGCCCAGCCGGGCCGGAAAGCCGGTGAGGAGCCGGCGGTCCTCGCCGGCGAGGAGGAGCCGGTCGGCGAGGGCCGCGCGGTCGGCTTCGGAGAGGTCCCGGGTGAGGGCCATGAGCAGCAGTCGCCAGGCGGCGACCGGCGGCTGGCTCAAGCCCTCCATCCGGTACCAGTCGTAGGCGGCGCGCGCCTCCCGCAGCCGCTCGCGGCCCCGGTCGTCCAGCCCCAGGCTGGGGTGGAGGATGGAAAGGAGCCCGAGCTCCGCCAGACGCTCGACGCCGCGCACGGCGATCCCGGGATCGTCCAGAAGGAGCGCCAGCTCGGCCGCGAGGCGCGAGCCGGAGAGCCGGTCGAAAGCGCCGAGGCCGAGCGCCACCCCGATCAGCCGCACCGTTCCGGGCGCCAGGCGGAAACCGAGGCGCTGCTCGAAACGCACGGCGCGCAGAGCGCGGGTGGGGTCGTCGAGGAAGGAGAGGCTGTGGAGCACCCGCAGGGTCTTCCCCCGCAGGTCCTTGCCGCCGCCGAAGTAGTCGACCAGCTCCGGTGTCTCCTCCGGCCCCAGGCAGATCGCCAGGGTGTTGATCGTGAAGTCGCGCCGGTAGAGGTCCTGGCGCAGCGGCGAGGTCTGAACCTCGGGGAGGGCCGCAGGGGCGCGGTAGAACTCGCTCCGCGCCGTCACCACGTCGATCTCGAAGCCCTCGGGATCTTCCACCACGGCGGTCAGGAAGGCCGGGTGGATTCGCACCTTCCCCCCGAGCTCGGCGGCGAGGAGGCGGGCGAAGTGCGGCCCATCCCCCAGGGCGACCAGATCCAGGTCGCGGTTCTCGCGCCCGAGGAGGAGATCGCGGACGAACCCGCCCACCAGGTAGACCGGCAGACCGTGACGCTGGGAGACCGCGGCGATGCGCTCGATGCGGGCGAGGACGAGCGTCGGCAGAGCCTTGAGGAGATTGCCGACCGGCGTGTGCCGCTCGGGCTGCCGGGCGGCGCGGAGGTCGATCTTCGCCGCCAGCTCGCCGACCCGGCCCTGGAGATAGCGCAAAACCTGCATCCGGGTGACGATCCCCAGCGGCCGCCCCGCGACCGCGTCGCCGACGAGGATGAAGCGCGGGTGGCGGGAGAGCATGCGCTCCCCCACCGTCTCGGCCGGGGCTTCCGGATCGACCCAGACGAGGTCCTGCTCCATCACGGTCTCGACCGGCCGGTCCCCCAGGCCGTGCTGGATCGCCCCATCGAGGATCTGCCGGGTCACCGCCCCCACCACCCGCCCCTCCCCTTCCCCCTCACCCGAATCCGCGCCGATGCCGGTGACCGGAGCGGCGTTGATGCGGCGGGCGTTCAGCTGCTGCTTGGCCGCCTCGATCGAAGTGAGGACGGAGAGCATGAAGGGGCTCTCGATCATCAGGTCGGCGGCGCGGGCGAAGTCCGGCATCCCCGGATTCTACCCTCACCCCCCTCTGGATCGCCGATTCGGCTATGGAGAGCGGCTGGATCGAGCTGGACTGAACTTGTGCTACCCTCTCATCGATAAAGCTTCTTCTTCTATATGCCTTACCCGCCGACCCTCCGGCCTCCCCAGAAAGCTCACCGCTCCGTGACGGTATCCCGTTGGCTGCCGCCACGATGACACCTCACCAACACCCACAAGGAGGATTGCTCATGGCAGATCGTTCGCCCACAGAGAATCAGAACGTGGTGAATCGCAGCGCCGGAGGAGCCGACGAGCCGATGCCGGCCGTCGAGGTCAAGACCGAGGGGAGCGCTCCCGGGGCGGTGAGCCGCCGCGGCTTCCTCCGCCTCGGAGCTATCGCCGGGGTTGCGGGCGCGGCCGCTGCCGGCGCCTCGGTCGCCGGGACGGCGCTCCTCTCCCCCTCCGCCGCCCGCGCCGAGGATCCCGGGCCGAGCGAGCTCAACGAGGCGACCCTCGCCCAGCTCCAGGCCATGATGACCCATGGCCGGCTGCGCTCGATCGACCTCGTCGAGTACTACCTCGCGCGTATCCACGACCTCGACAAGCGGGGGCCGCGGGTCAACGCGGTGATCGAGCTCAACCCCGACGCCCGGTCGATCGCCATGGCGCTCGACCGCGAGCGCCGGGCCAAGGGGCCGCGCGGGCCGCTCCACGGCATCCCCCTGATGCTCAAGGCCAACATCGACACCGGGGACAAGATGCAGACCTCGGCGGGCTCGCTCGCCCTGATCGGCACGCCGGCCTCCCAGGACGCCACCGTCGCCGCCCGGCTGCGGGCGGCCGGCGCCGTCATCCTCGGCAAGACCAACCTCTCTGAATTCGCGAACTTCCGCGGTTTCCAGTCGTCCTCCGGCTGGAGCGGGGTCGGCGGCCAGACCAACAATCCCTACGCCCTCGACCGCAACCCCTGCGGCTCGAGCTCGGGGTCGGGCGCCGCGACGGCCGCGAACTTCTGCGCTGGCGGCCTGGGCACCGAGACCGACGGCTCGATCGTCTGTCCGGCGAACAACAACGGCGTCGTCGGCATCAAGCCGACCCTCGGGTTGACCAGCCGCGCCGGGGTCGTCCCCATCTCGCACAACCAGGACGTCGTGGGACCCCACGGCCGCACCGTCGCCGACGCGGCGGCCATCCTCTCGGCCCTCGTGGGGGTCGACCCGCGCGACCCGGCGACCGCGGCCTCCGCCGGCAAGTTCTCGACCGACTACACCCAGTTCCTCGACCCCAACGGCCTGCGCGGCGCGCGGATCGGCATCCCGCGCATGGTCTACACCGGCTACAGCCCGGAGGCCGACGCCATCCTCGAGGAATCGATCGCGGTGATGAAGGCGGCCGGGGCGGTGATCGTCGACCCCGCCGACCTGCCGTCGGCCAACGACCTCAACACCGACCCCTCCGAGACCAACGTCCTGCTCTACGACTTCAAGCGCGACTTGAACGCCTACCTCGCCACCCGTACGGGCCTGCCGGTCAAGACCCTGGCCGACATCATCGCCTTCAACAAGGCGCACGCCAACGAGGAGCTGCAGTTCTTCGGTCAGGAGCTCCTGGAGCTCGCCGAGTCCGACCCCGTCAGCACCGCCGATTACATGGCCGCGATGGCCAGGGCCCACCTGCTGGCCCGCGACCAGGGGATCGACGCGGTGATGAACGCGCACAACCTGGACGCCCTGATGGCGCCCACCGGCTCCCCTGCCTGGACGACCGACCTCATCAACGGCGATCACTTCCTGGGCGCCAGCTCGACCCCGGCGGCGGTCGCGGGCTACCCCAACATCAACGTCCCGGCGGGCTCGATCTACAGCCTGCCGGTGGGGATGAGCCTCTTCGGCCGCGCCTGGAGCGAGGCCAAGCTGATCAAGATCGCCTACGCTTTCGAGCAGGCGATCCACGGCCGCAAGGCCCCCCAGTTCCTCCCCATGACACCGCTCGACAGCCGCGGCCGGACCCTCCCCCGCGCCGCCTTCTCGGGCGACCTCGATTCCCTCCGCCGTGTCCCCATGACGCGGCCCTTCGGCTTCTAGACTTAAGAGACCTTCCCCCGTCGGCGGCGACGCCGCCGGGGGAGGGAGTTCCTTCGCTGTGCGAGTGTCAGGCCGCTCTCATCGGCTATGCTAAAATCTCCTTAGTTAAAGAAAGGCACAACGCAGGCATCTGCTCCGCGTGGGAGCTAAGGAGGTTGCTATGAGCAGGACAGCCCGTCGTCGCACCGTATGGAGTCTCTTTGCGCTCGTTTTCGTGGCGCTCCCGAACGTGGTCCTGGCGCTCCCCGCCTCGCCTCGCCGGTTCGTCGACAACTTGGACGAGCGCTGCTACGTGCTCCTGCAACCCCCGCCCGCCCCGGGCGTGACGCTCAAGCTGGCCTTCCTCGACCCGGTGCTGGTCGCCAAGGGGCTCCAGGCCGGGACCTTCACCCTGCAGCCGCCACCGAAGATCTGCGTGCCGGTCGAGAAGAACAACACCCCGCCGCCGCCGGACACTCTCCCCTACATGAGCTATCTGGACTGGCTGTGCTACGGCATCACCGGCCCGTCTCTCAACCTGACGCTCGACCTGACCCAGCTCAACCCCATCATGTCCACCCTCTTCGGCCCGACCGTCACGGTCAACGTGGGGGTGCCGCAGCAGCTCTGCGTGCCGGTGTACAAGAACAACGTCATCCCGCCGTCGGACGTGCAGCATCTCGTCGATTACGTGGACGTCGAGTGCTTCGCCGTCACCAGCACCCAGCAGATCGCCAACAAGCCGATCACCCTGACGCACCTCAACCCCCTGTTCTCCGGCCGTCCGCCGGAGAACCTGACCTTCCCGACCCCGGGTCCGAGCCAGCTCTGCGTGCCGGTCGCCAAGGAAGGCGACATCCCGCCGGCGGACGTCCTGCCGTACGTCGAGTACTCCGACGTCCTCTGCTACCCGCTGGGCGGCATCAGCCTGGATTCGCTCCTCACCCTCACTCAGCTCGACCCGGTGATGATCCCCAGGGTGGGGCCGACGAACATCTCCGCCGGCCGGCCCTTGAGCCTCTGCGTGCCGGTGGCGAAGAACGGCGACATCCCGCCCGGTACGCCTTAAACCTGTCGTTCGGCTTCTAGAGCAGGCTCCCTCCCGGCGGCGATGCCGCCGCCGGGTTTCGCTTTGCCCCTCCCGAGCCGGCCAGGCTCGCTTCTTCCTCTAGCATGCACCTACTTCAATAGACAAATTATTTTGGACTGCTCCCGGAGGAGCCAGTCCTCTCTTCTACTCTCTCTAGGAGGCTTCATGCGCAAAATTCAGCGCTGGACGCTGCGGCACCGCGCCGCCGTCCTGGTCGTCGTCCTCGTCGCTCTCGCCACGGTCGCTGTCGCCGCCGGCCGCAACTTGAACCGCATGGTGCCCGCGGCGGGCGCGAATCCAACCCCGAGCAGCGCCGCGCTGCAGCTCGCGGCGCCCCTCCCCTCACCGGCCCAGGTCTTCATCCAGAAGACGACCGCCTTCCCCAACCTTGGCAACGTGCTGGTCACCGTGCAGCTCACGGCGGACGAAATCGCTGCCAAGCAGGCCGACGGCACCCAGGACTTCGTCACCCTGGGCGACCCGGACTCGACCGTCATCCTGCGCGATGACGGGCGGGGCGGCGACGCCGTCGCCGGCGACGGCCTTTATACCGGCATCGCCTCGCTCGACGACGCGACGGTCCAGGCGCGCGCCTCGGCGGACCAGAGTGCGATCAGCAACAGCCAGGGCGCCGGGATGCCGGTCTTCGCCGGCCGCGTCTACACCGGCGCGGCGCCGCCCGTCGCCTTCGACCTCACCGGCTACAACGCCGGCCGGCAGGTCGCCTTCAACCCGGCGGTCGCCTTCCTCAACACGACGGCAGGCGTCCGGGCGTCCCTCCTCAGCTCGCGCGCGGCGCTGACCCCCAAGGGCGTCGTGCTCGGCACCGACGCCTTCCAAGAGCACGTGCTGATGATCCGCGACGTAAGCGTCGTCCAGGACGCCACCCGCACCTGGAACCCCTGCTCCGGCGGCAATCCCACCGGAGTGTGGACCTTCAACCACCTGATGACCAACAACGCCAACCAGGCGGCGAGCGGCATCGATCCCGCGATCTACACCGAGAGCTGGCTCGCCAATTTCACCACTCCGCCGACGATCAACGGCCACACCGTCTCGCCCCGCAACGCCGCGGCGATCCTCTCCAGCTGGCCGAAACGGACGGACGGTCACGTCGACTTGACGCGCTCGCCCTTCCGCCTCCTCGCCATCGTCTCCCGGGTCGATCTCCGCCGCACGACGGGCGGCGGCGGCAGCTATACGACGAGCACGAGCGGCAACTTCATCGACGGCGGCGAGGCGCGGTTCGTGTTCGGCCTCATCCAGGGCTGCACGGTCAAGCCGTTCACGGTGATCTTCGAATATCGCGTCCCCAAGTGCGGCTGCACCGACGTCAAGGCCTGGGCCCAGCAGTGGGTCGCCTTGAACGCTCTACCCTTCGGCGCCGGCTACAACGCGGCGCTCCAGAACATCACCGAGCAGTACGCCAAGGCCAACGCCAACACGGCGCGCCCCAACGGCAGCGCCTTGGGCCAGCAGCGGACGAACGAGATCTTCCTCGCCTCGCCCTGGGAGCTCCGCGAGTTCCAACTCACCCAGTTCCCATGGTCGCTGCTCAACGAGACGACGACCGCAGACACCCCGATCGACAGCTTCAACGGCAGCCCGATCTTCCAGAGCTGGGTGCAGACCAAGGTCGAACCGGCGATCCATCCGCCCGGATTCCAGCAGGCGATCCCGCCGGTGCCGCTGTTCTTCTCCAGCACCAACTTCCTCGGCTCGAACCCGCAAGCTCCGGTCCTCTGGAACGCGCCGGGGTTGAACCTCTCGATCCTGCAGGAGAACTGGGCCCGTCATCGCGCCGGGCTCGCCTCCTGCAACGGCTGCCATTCGAACGAGACCGGCACCACCTTCACCCATGTCAGCCCGACGACCGCCTTCGGCACCCGGGCTGCCCTCTCCGGCTTCCTGACCGGCATCACCGTCGCCGATCCGGCCTTCGGCACCCCGAGCCGTGACTTCGACGACCTCGCCCGCCGCGAGATCGACATCCAGCAAGTCGCCGGAATGTCCTGCAGCAGCATGGCGACGGTGAACGTCGCGGCCGTCCAGGCGGCGCTCGCCTCGACCGGCCGACTGCCCGACGACCTCTTCGGGATCACCGGCACCGTGCCCGCCAACCGCACGACCTCGGTCGCGATCGACGACATGAAGCGCAACGTCGTCTTCGAAGTGCACTAGCCTCCTTTAGCAGGAGCCCCGCCGGCGCGAGAGGCGCCGGCGGGGAGAGCTTCTACTTCCCGCCGGTGACGTCGAGAATGGCGCCTGTCGTGTAGGAGGCTTCCTCTGAGAGCAGCCAGAGGATGGCGCGGGCCACCTCGTCCGCCTGCCCGCCCCGTTTCATCGGCACCAGATCCTTGAGCCGATCGACCCTCCCCGGCTCGCCACCGCTCGCGTGGATCTCGGTGTAGATGAAGCCCGGCCGCACGGCATTGACCCGAATCCCCTCCTCCGCCACCTCGCGCGCCAAGCCCAGGGTCAGAGTGTCGATGGCGCCCTTGGAGGCCGCGTAGTCGACGTACTCGCCGGGAGAGCCGAGCCGGGCGGCCCCGAGGAGACGTTGACGATCGCTCCCCCGCTCCCCCCATGCCGGGTGGACATCCGCCGCACCGCCTCCCGGGCGCAGAGGAAGGAGCCGGTGACGTTGGTGGCGAAGACGCGAGTCAGCCGCGCCGCGTCCATCTCGTCGACCCGCATCTGCCGCTCCAGAATGCCGGCGTTGTTGACCAGGGCGGTCAAAGGTCCCAGCTCCGCGTCGACAGTCGCGAACAGGCGAACGACGTCGGCCTCGACCGCCACGTCCGCGGCCACGGCGATGGCCTTCGTCCCGGCCTGCCGGGCGGCGGCGGCGACGGTTTCGGCCGCCGCCCGGTTCTCCCGGTAGTTGACGGCCACGTCATAGCCTCGCTCCGCCGCCAACCGAGCGGTCGCCGCGCCGATCCCCCGGCTGGCGCCGGTGATGAGGAGGACTCGGTTCATGGAGGAAGACTCGTCCGTGCGTAGGGGAGAGTGTCAAGGGCAAGGGTTGCGTCTCCTGCCCTGCAGGAGACATGAAAACCTCCTTGCCATACGGCGGTAGGCCGTCATGTTCCAAGAGAACCAATACACCTATTGGGAGCGGTAGCGCGGGGCCCTTCCTGTACAATACAGCGTTAAAATAGAGTGCTAGACATCATAGGTACCCTCATCTCTTTTGGAAGCGCAGCCGAGAGAGGAAATCCCTGGCCACGCCGTAGAGCAGCGTGAGCGCATAGACCGAGAGAATGAGGCTGATCGTACCCGCTTGGCCGCGGACACATCCCCACAAAAGTACGAGCGCGAGGCTCAGAGTTGCGGCGATGGTTAGCAGCAAGCCGACGAAGAACAAGAGCGCCTTGACACAAGTCGCTGTGAAAGCGAAAAAAACAGAGACACGGGACGGCGCCTGCGGGAACCCGCGGATGAAACCGAGCTCGCTCCAATCCTCGACATAGTCGGCAAGCGCGCAGAGGAGCGCCCTGCGAGGCCCGGCATCCACAGGCGGTCACTCTCCGAGAGGAGTCCCAGGAAGCTCTTGAGCGGAGAGCCTCCCAGAAGTACAGCTTGGCGAGCGAGAGCGCGACCCAGCTGCCCAGGAAAAGGAACACCGTATAGACAGGGATGAAAGCCAGCATGTCGCGCCAGAGCGCCCGGACGACGGGCATGAGGACCTGCCGGCGCTCGCCATTGCCGGAGCTCCCGGCCCAGCGCGTAAGGCGTCGCTGGACTCCGCTGGGAGTACGTTCGCGCTGCAGCTGTACGATCGAGCCCAGGCCGGCATCCGTCATCGGGCCCTCACTCCAGGCCAGGGTCGTCTGAAACCAGACCCAGAGGAAAACGGATACCAGAAGCCAGACGAGAGATCCCCACAGAGGCCCCGGCAGTGACAGGTCTCGCCGGAGCCAGGTCCAGCCGAGCTTGAAGGCCAGGATGCCGAGACCCGCTGTCGCAGCCGCGATGGCTCCGAGGCGGACGGTCAGGTACACGTCCATCCAGGCCAGACGCTTTTCGGCTTCCATTCCTTCAGGTTCGAGTGTGGTCTTGTGGTTGAGGGAGCTTTCGCGCCAGTCCGCGAGGAGAGCGAAGAGGGGAGCCACAATCGCCAGCCAGCGCCAGGCTCCTATGCCGGCGACCCAGACCAGCCGGCTCTCCAGCCAGCCACCGAGCTGCCAGCCGGCAAGTGCGATCAAGGCGAGCCAGAGGGCGAGGCACAACCACCAGATCCCACCCGGCTCTACGTAGTGGTGCGCCGGCGGCGGAGCCGAGAAACCCGGCTCGTGATCGCTGCGATAGCGCCAGAGGTTCGGAGGAGCATAGGTAGGATCGGCGGCCGCGAACTCGCGCACAGAGGGGTCGAGCGTCTCGTTCAGGCTCTGGACCACCTTGCCGTTCTGCAACTCGGGCGGCGGACCCATGCGGCGGTACTCGCGCTTGGCGCGGATGAAGTGCTTCCAGATACCGCTCGCGAACTCGCTGAAGGAATCGCGGAGCGTCGCAGCCTGATCGGCGAGGCCCTCCCTGCCGGGTGTCGGCTTCTGCAGGGGCAGGTACCGGGCGCAGGGCAAGGGCTTCGCCGGGTCTGGATCGGCCGGGAGAAATTGGAGACCCAGTTTGCGAGTCTCCGCGACCATCCAGGCCAGCGCAGGCTGCGCGAGGACGTCGTCCTCGAAGCCGCCGCCATGTCCGAGTGGGCGCCGACGAACCAGCGCTGCTCTAGGCGCTCCCCGTTCACCGTCTGGTCCGCCGGTATGCCTGAGCCCGTCTCGCGATACCAGGGGATGTGGGAAAAACTCGCCCGGTGCTCGTCGACGGCCAGAGCCTGGAAGCCGTTGACGACCAGGGTGTTGAGGCGCGCGTCATGAAATTGGGCGGTGGAGTCTCGAAGCCATGGGATGGCCAGAGAGTCGATCCCCAGGGCGCCGACCGTGTCGAACACGCCGACGCAGTAGATCGGCACCCGGCGGGACCAGGTGATCAGGAGCTCCTCGGCCCGGTTCGCCGGCCGATGCAGTCGCAACCTGCTGCTCTTCTCCCATGCCTCACGCCGCAGCACCTGAAGCTCTCGGAAGGGCGGCTTCTGCTTGCCGGCGATCCGTTCCCACCAGTTCGGGGCGGGTTCCATCCCCGTCCGTTCATCGCAATGGCGACCGAGGATCTGGTACGCGTGCCAGAGCTCTTCGGGAGGGATCGGCGCGCCACGGCGGAGCAACCCGCATTTCGCGATCAGGCCGACCAGGGAACGGGCGGTGAAGGCGCCACGGCTGAAACCGAAGACGTAGATCTCGTCTTCGTCGCAATAGTGCTCGACCAGCCAGTCGTATGCATGGCGAACGTTTCGCGAGAGGCCAAAACCGAACGCACCGCCCGTGACACTGTCGAGCAGGCCGGTGCCGACACCCTGCTGGTAGTAGACGCGCTGCCGCCAGGTTTCTCCGCCGCCTTCTACGACCCCCTCCTCGATCAGGTTCGAGAGGTGATAGATGTTCGTGCCGGAATCGCGTTGGTTCCACGTCCCATCGAGGCAGAGTATCAACCTCTGCTTGCGTCGACCTTCTCCCGCCATAGTTCCCCCAGCGAGCCGGCGTAACCCGGCCATGCACCATCGCTTCAGTTGCTGCTTCAGGATCAACCCTGCCCACCCTTGCCGAAGACGTTCTTGAGATCGGTGTTCCAGGTGATGTAGACGCGGACGGCATCGCTCTCCGGGGGTGTCACCGTCACGTTGCCCTGGGCGTCCCGGGGAGCCAGCCGCCGACGCTTGTCGAGCGCGAAGTTACCGATGCCTCCGAGGTAGATGCGGTCGCCGCTGCCGAAGGTCTTGACGGGGAACTGGCCGCGTACCTCTAGACGCTGCGACTTGAGACCGCTCGTGTGGCCGAACATAAAGTCGGCGTAGAACTCCGGGTTGATCGCCGTGCGGAAACCAAGGTAGAACCGGCTGGCGACCTTCGGCTCGGCGTCCGTCTTGAGCCCGCCTCCGGCGACGATGAGCCCCAGTAGTCCCGCAGTGCATTGGGCGTGAACGGCCGTGTGCGGTGGAAGATCCAGATGTCTTGCAGCTCGAAACTGAAGGTCTTTGTCACCTTGGCGTTCGCCGAGCCGGTTCCGTTCCCCATGTCTCGGGTGCGGCAGCGGCCGACGGCTTCGCCGGAGAAGCGGCCTGATCGTTCGGGAGCGTGATGCTCGTTTCCGCCGAGCTCTCGAGGAGAGCGGCGAAGGTATAGCGACCGCCGTAATGGTGCCAAAAACCGTCGCGGTCATCGGTTACCTGCTCCCCCCCGAGGCGCCGGTTGACGAGCAGGGAGATGCGCGGCTCACCCTTATCGAAGAACTTGTCGATCGCCACGAACTCGTAGCCGGTGTTCAGCCGGAAGAAGTAGTCGTCGTACTTCTCGGCGTTGATGACGAGTTGCTGCTCGCTGAAGTTCACGGTCTCCTTGACGCATGCCAGATCGTTCTCTTCCGTGGAGCTGTCGGACTCATCACCGTTCTGCTGCTTGGATTTCTTCATCGACTCGGCGGCCTGCTTCTTGGCGGCGATGATCTCCTCGAGTGCATTGCCCTTGGCTCTCAATGCTTTCTCCACGAGCCCAAGGATACGGTCTTCAGCCATCCTTCGAGTGTCGGCGTTACTGAGACACCGCCACTTGCAGGCTTTCTTCGCTTTTAGCTGATTGGCACGCGCGGCCAGAGTACCGACATCCTCATTGAGCAAGGCATCAAAGTTCATCTTGCCGACATTGGTCGGACACACCGCCTGGGCCGGGCACATCGTCTCCTTCGCCCAAGCCGCGGGGCCGAGGGCGGCGAGGCACAGGAGCAGGGCGTAGACCCACCGTAAAGCTTTCCTCAGCTCAAGCATGGAAACTCTCCTATCGAGTCTCGACGCGCGAATCGGACGCGCATCATGCGCTCTGCGGATTTAGACGGACCGACGCGAGTTTTTCCGCGGAGCTAGCCGGCCGGCGCAGGTGGAGTCTCACCACTCTCTTGGAGGCTTTACTTCCCGCACGGTGAGGCGCCTCTCCCCTTGTGTTAGATTTTTAGCGTACTGCTCTCGGGAGAAGATCGATCGTGGCTCCAGCTCGACTCACTTCCACCCTCCCACGGCAGCTCTTGCCTCGCGCGGCGGCCAATCCAACTCCGGTGGCTCCCGCCTTCCAGCATCGCCTCCCACCGTCTCCCGCGAGGATCCTGCCCCCCGCTCCCAGCCAACCGTCCCGGGCGCCGCACCTCGGGGCCAAACTCCCCAGCCGGCCGGCTTCGACCGTGTCCGTACCGGTCCGCCCAAGTGTCACCCTCCATCCCCCGCCCCTGCCAGCACCTGGGACCGTACAGGCAGCCAGGATGCCGACAGGCAAGGAAGCGGCGATCGGAGCGGCCGTCGGCCTGGGGCTCGCCTGGGCCAGCTACCAGGTGTACCGATACTTAAAGCCTCTCTCGCCAGGCTATATCGTGAAAATCGCCTTCAAACCGGGAGTCATGGGGTTCAGTACTCAAACAATCCAGGAGGCCGACGCTACAACCGACCGCAGCGCGGAGGCACTGGCTCGAAAAGTCGACAACTCAGGGGTCACTAAGTCTTCCCACCGGATGTGTGGGAGCTGGTTCAAGCTGACCGATCTCGCTCCCGACGGCAAGCTGCACATCATTGGTCATGGCGTGCCGGTCCAAAACAACAAGGGGCTCGTCACCCACGCCGAGTCCATGTCGGGCTACTCGATGATCGAGATCGCCAATATTCTGATCAACGACCTCGGCCTTCCCGCGGATTTCAATGGCCAGATCGTACTGCACAGCTGCTACTCCGGACTGGGATCGGATAACCGACGAGGGCTTAAGCCTACCGCGCCTTCGGCGCCAGAATCGCCTCCAGCAGATCCCCCCGCCCCTCCACCCGTTCGAGGTGCGGGTACTTCTCGCCATCGTGGTAGCTCACCCGGAAGGTCTTGACCGTCTCCCCCACCGCCGCCGTGATCTCGATCGGCGCCGTCCCCGTCTTCGCCGCCGCTATCTCCTCGGGGAGCACCTCCGCCGTCCAGGTCCGGCCGTCGACGGCGACGAGCTTCATCCCCGGTCCCATCCCCGCCTCCCAGGCGGGCGAGCCGATTACGATGTCGTCGATCGTGCCGTCGTCCTTGATCCAGAGTCCCAGCGAGAAGCTCAGGTCGATCAGCTTCGAGCCCTTGGCGCGCTGCTTCTGGTAGTCGTTCGGCTGGTCGGTGTAGACGAGCTTCCAGCCCGCGGCCTCGATGCCGCCCAAGGGGGCGTGGGGCGCCACGGCATAGACGCGCTCGGCGAAGAAACCGCGCCAGTCGTACGGGACCTGCTTGCCTAAAGCGGCGTAGACGTCTTCCGCGGTGTAGGGCAGAACGGCGGGGGCGGTCGAGGGGGGGCCGAAGAAGGCGCGGCAAAAGTCGTCGAGCGACTTGGTGCCGCCGCTCTTGGCGCGGAGGATCGTGTCGGCCTCCAGCCAGAGGAGCATCGACTCGTCGTAGTAGTCGAGGGCGCGGCGGTAGGCGGTCCAGGAGGTGGACACTCCGGAGAGCATCTCGACCGAGACCGCGGTGTCGGCCAGGGGGCGCCAGCGCCGGCCGGGGCGGTTTCGGTCCTGGTTGGCGGCGACATAGGCGGTGTACTCGCGAGCCTGTCCGATCGTGCGGATGCCGCTCCGCGTCGTCAAGAGAAAGTCGCCCAGGTAGCGGGTCAGCCCCTCGTAAACCCAGAGGAGCTCGGTCTGGAGCGCCTGGTTGGGGTCGTGGGCGGCGAGACCGGCCGGCCGGCGGTACTTGCCGTTCCAGGAGTGGACGTACTCGTGCGGGAGGAGCGTCCCCCAGCGGAGAAGCAGGGACTCGTCGGTAAAGAACGCGGCCTTGCCGCGGTCGTCGCTCGACTCGTGGTGCTCCAAGCCGTTGTCGTCCAGGGAGTCGGAGAGCGCGAGGAGCCAGTGGTAGGCGCGGTAGTGGCGCGCCCCGAAGAGCGCCAGAGCCTCCGCCGGCACCCGCTTGTAGGCGGCGAGCCGAGCCTCGGGCACGGCGAGCGCGGAGGCACGGTCGGCGGCGATGCTCAGATGGACCGGCGCCTCCGGGGGGCCGAAATCGAAGGTCTTGAAGAGATCTCCGGCGAGGACCGGCGAGTCGAGGAGGGTATAGAGAGTCGTCGGGGCGAAGGTGAGCGCGCCGGCTTTTGCCGGCGGTCCCGATGTCCCGCCTGCCTGCTCGGGGAGGAGCGCCGTGTCGTACTGCCAGCCGGCCGGCAGGCGGAGGGTGGCGCGGACCGGGATGTCCGAGGCGTTGGCGCCCAGGGGGTAGACCAGGAGGTCGTGCCAGTCGACGATCAGGAGGTGCGGCGTGGCGTTCGGCGACTCCCCGTAGCCGCCGAGGCCGAAGCTCTCGGTGGGCGAGAGATAATCGAGGGTCACCTCCACCTCCCGCGCGCCGGCCGGCACTTCGACCTTGACGAGAAACGCATCGAGCGGATCGCGGCGCCAGGGGAGGACCTGGCCGCCCGCGGAGACCGTGAAGCCGGCCACCTGCATGATCGGTCCGGTGGGCGCGTGCTCGCCCTGAATCCACTTCGGGTAGGCCAGGGTGAGCGGACCGGGGGCGGTGGGGATCACCAGGCGGGAGTGGAAGATCCCCCGCGGTGCGTCGGAGGCGTCGACCGCCAGATCCAGGGAGCGGGGGGCGGCGGTCGTGGCGGTCCCCGCGGTCGCAACCCCACAGAGGAGGACGGCGAGCGGGATCAGGCGCAGGGCTCTTGAGATCGTGAGGGACATGGGCTCCTACGGATGCTGCTGCGCCTGCCCCGCCGCGTTCCCCACCGCTGCCGTACCGGACACGATCGCCGCCGCTCCCGGTAGCTGCGCCGTGCTCCAGTCCCCCCCAGCGCCTTCACCAGGTTGACGCTCGCGGTCATCTGGCGGATTCGGAGGTCGACCGCCGTGCGCTCGTTGGCGAGGGCGATGTTCTCGGCGGTGACGACCTCCAGCTGGGTCGTGATGCCGCCGGTATAGCGGCTGCGGGCGAGGGCGAGCGAGCGCTCGGCCGCCTCTACGGCGGCGGCCTGCTGGGTGGCTTCGGCGGCGAGGATGCGGATCGCCGCCAGGTTGTCCTCCACCCCCTGGAAGGAGGTCAGCACGGTCTCCCGATAGGCCGCCACGTTGGCGTCGTAGGCCGCCCGCGCCTGCTCGGTCACCGCCCGCCTGCGGCCGGCGTCGAAGACCGTCTCCAGGAGCGAGGGCCCGATCGACCAGAAGCGGTTCGGGAGCGAGAAGATCTTCGCCAGGGTCGTGCTCTGGAAACCGGCCGAGCCGGAGAGGCTCAAGGTCGGGTAGTAGGCCGCGGTGGCCACCCCGATCTGGGCGTTGGCCGCCGCCATCCGGCGCTCGGCGGCGGCGATGTCGGGGCGGCGCTCGAGGAGATCGGCCGGGAGAGCCGCGGGGATCGCCGGGGGGGCCACCGCAATGGGGGCCGGCGGGATCGTCAGGTCGGCGGGCGCCTTGCCGATGAGGACGGCGATCGCGTGCTCGAACTGGGCCCGCGAGACCCCGAGATCGATCGCCTGGGCGCGGGTGGTCTCGAGCTGGGTCTGCGCCTGGGCCACGTCGACGCCCGAGACGACGCCCTGATCGTGGCGGTTGACCGTCACCTTGAGGGCCGTCTGGTACTCGGCGGCCACCCGGTCCAGGAGCTGGCGCTGCTCGTCCAGGCCGTGGATCTCGAAGTAGTCAGCCGCCAGCTCCGCCTGGAGCGAGAGCCGCAGATTCTCGACGTCGGCGGCGCTCGCCTGGGCGTTCGCAACGTTTTCCTCGATCGTCCGCCGCACTCTCCCCCAGAGGTCGATCTCCCAGGAGAGATCGATCGGCACCTGATAGACGGTCGCCGTCGTCCCCTGTGCGGTGTTCCCCAGCACCGTGGCACGGCCCCCCGGCGAGGTGCGGGAGGTCGTCGCCGAGGGCCCCACACTCACCGTGGGGAAGAGCCCGGAGCGCGCCTGAGCGACGAGCGCGCGGGCGCCGCGGAACTGAGCTTCGGCCTGGGCGATACTCTGGTTTCCCACCGAGACCTGCTCTTCGAGAGCCGAGAGCTGGGGGTCGCCGAAGACCTCCCACCACTTGCCCCGCAGGGCGCCGTCTCTCGGCTGCGCCGGCCGGAAAGCCCCTGCCGCCGCGGTGTCGGCGGGCGACGGCTGCTCTTTGAAGGTCGCCGGGATCTCGACCGGCGGCCGTTTATAGCTCGGGCCGACGGCGCACCCGGCGGCCAGGAATCCCATTCCGATCAGGACGTACCAGCGCGGCTTTGGCGGTTTTGGCGCCATCTCACTCCCCCAAATGTTCATGATTCGGCTCTCCGATCGTTCGATGGGCGCATCCGCAGGTTCGAGACTTCCAGCTTACCCCTCGGCCGGGGCCGGGGCCGGCACGGACGGACCGCTCCGGCGGACCTGAACCCCCTGCCAGCGGAGCTGCAGGCGGTCGAGGTAGAGGTAGACGACCGGGGTCGTGTAAAGGGTCAGGAGCTGACTGAAGAGGAGGCCGCCGACGATCGCGATGCCGAGCGGCCGGCGCAGTTCGGCCCCGGTGCCCAGGCCGAGCGCCAGCGGCAGGCCGCCCAGCATCGCCGCCATGGTAGTCATGGTGATCGGTCGGAAGCGCAACAGGCAGGCCTGGAAGATGGCGTCGACCGGCTTTTTCTTTTCGTTGCGCTCGACCTCGATGGCGAAATCGATCATCAGGATGGCGTTCTTCTTGACGATGCCGATCAACAGAATGATCCCGATGAGCGCGATGACGGAGAGCTCGATATGGAAGAGGAGGAGCGCCAGAAGGGCGCCGACGCCGGCCGACGGCAGGGTCGAGAGAATCGTGATCGGATGGATGAAGCTCTCGTAGAGCACTCCGAGCACGATGTAGACCGTGAGGAGCGCCGCCAGGATGAGGAGAGGCTCGTTCTTGAGCGACGCCTGGAACGCCTGGGCCGTCCCTTGAAAGCTGCCGTGGATCGTGCTCGGCAGGCGCATCTCGGTTTCCGCCCGGCCGATCGCGTTGACCGCATCGCCCAAGGCCGCGCCGGGCGGCAGGTTGAACGACAGGGTGACCGCGGGGAACTGCCCCTGGTGGTTGACCGCGAGCGGGGCGTTGGTGTTTTCGAAGTGGGTGAAGCTCGAGAGCGGTACCAGCTTCCCGGTGTTCGCCCGCACGTAGATGTAGTTGAGGCCGTCCGGGTTCTGCCAGAAGCTCGGCTCGACCTCCATGACGACGTGATACTGGTTGAGCTGCTGGTACATCGTCGAGACCGGCCGCTGGCCGAAGGCGTCGTAGAGGGTGTCGTCGATCATCTGCGGCGTGATCCCGAGCCGCGAGGCGGTGGCGCGATCGATCGCAAGCGACGCCTGAAGCCCCTTGTTCTGTTGATCGGAGTTCACGTCGACCAGCTGCGGCAGGTTGCGGAGCTTCTGCTGCACGCGGGGCGCCCAGAGAAGGAGCTCCTTCGAGTCGTCCCCCTGGAGGGTGTACTGGTACTGCGCGCCGCTCGAACGGCCGCCGATCCGCAAGTCCTGGACAGGTTGCAGGAAGAGGCTGGCGCCGGCGATGTGGGAGAGCTTCGGCCGGAGGCGCCCGATGATCTGGTCCGCATTCAGCTTCCGGTCCTGCTTCAAAGAGACGAACATCCGGCCCGAGTTGGTGCCGCCGGTGAAAGCGGTCACGTTCTCGACCGCCGGGTCCTTCTGGACGATTGCCGCGATCCGCTCCAGACGCCCCTGCATGGCCTGGAAGGAGCTCGCCTGGTCGGCCTGGATCGAGCCGGTCAACCGGCCCGTATCCTGCTGCGGAAAGAAGCCCTTGGGTACCTTGATATAAAGGTAGACCGTGGCGGCCATGGTCAAGAGCGTCACGAAAAGGATCAGCGGCTGGTGCCTTAAAACCCAGGAAAGCGACGTCTCGTAGCGCTTCAAGATCCAGTCGAAACCCCGCTCGCTCGCCTCGTAGAGCCGGCCGTGCTTCTCCTCGTCGTGGCCCTTCAAGAGCTTGGCGCACATCATCGGCGTCGTCGTCAGCGAGATGAGCATGGAGACGAGGATGGCGACCGAGAGGGTCACCGCGAACTCCCGGAAGAGCCGCCCCACGATGCCGCCCATCAAGAGGATCGGAATGAAGACCGCGATGAGCGACAGGCTGATCGAGAAGACGGTGAAGCCGATCTCTTCCGCCCCCTTGAAAGCCGCCTCGCGCGGCTTCATGCCCTGCTCCAGGTGACGGGTGATGTTCTCGATGACGACGATCGCGTCGTCGACGACGAAACCGGTGGCGACGGTGAGCGCCATGAGCGACAGGTTGTCGATGCTGTAGCCCAGGAGGTACATGACCCCGAAGGTACCGATGAGCGAGACCGGCACCGCGACGCTGGGGATGAGGGTCGAGCGCCAGTTGCGGAGGAAGAGGAAGACGACGAGGATGACGAGGCCGATCGAAAGGATCAGGGTCAGCTCCACGTCCTTGACCGAAGCGCGGATCGTCCGCGTGGAGTCGACGACGACGTCCATCTGGATCGCCGGGGGGATCGACGCCTTGAGCTGGGGCAGCACGGCCTTGATCCGGTCGACCGTGTCGATGATGTTGGCGCCCGGCTGGCGGAAGATGATGAGGAGGATCGCGGGCTTGCCGTTCGACAGGCCGCCGTTCCGGATGTCCTCCACCGAATCGGTGACGGTGGCGACGTCTCCCAGGCGCACCCCGGCGCCGTTCTGATAGCGGAGAACCAGCGGCTGGTACTCCGCCGCTTTCAGGAGCTGATCGGTGGTCGTCAGGGTCCAGGAGCGTTCGCCGTTGCCGAGCGCCCCCTTGGGACGATTGGCATTGGCGGTGTTGAGCGCCGTGCGGACGTCCTCCAGACCGAGCCCGTAGCTCGCGAGGAGGGTCGGATTCAGGTCCACCCGCACCGCGGGCAGCGCGCCGCCGCCGACGATCACCTGGCCGACGCCCTCGATCTGGGAGAACTTCTGCATCAGGACGGAGGAGGCGATGTCGTACATCTTCGCCCGCTCGTAGAGGTCCGAGGTCAACGACAGGAGGATGATCGGCGCGTCGGCGGGGTTGACCTTGCGATAGCGCGGATTGTTCGGCAGGTTCGTCGGGAGCTGACCGCGGGCGGCGTTGATCGCCGCCTGGACATCGCGGGACGCCGCGTCGATGTCGCGATTCAGATCGAACTGGAGGGTAATGTTGGTGCTGCCGAGAGAGCTCGTCGAGGTCATCTCGGAGATTCCGGCGATGCGCCCGAACTGGCGCTCCAGAGGCGTCGCGACCGAGGAGGCCATGGTGTCGGGGCTGGCGCCCGGCAATCCCGCCGAAACCTGAACGGTCGGAAACTCCACCTGGGGGAGCGGCGAGACCGGCAGCAGCCGGTAGGCGAGGGCACCGGCGAGGGCGATCGCCACCGTCAGGAGGGTGGTGGCGATGGGCCGCTTGATGAACGGCGACGAGATGTTCATGCGCCCTCCGGCACCGGCTGCAGATGCCCTTCGGGGGCGTCCTCGCTGGCCTTCTTCTTGGAGAGGCGCCGGGCCAGGCGGTCGAAGGCGAGATAGACGACGGGCGTCGTATAGAGGGTCAGGAGCTGGCTGAAGATGAGGCCGCCGATGATCGCGATCCCCAGAGGACGCCTGAGCTCCGCCCCGATCCCCGAGCCGGCCGCGAGCGGCACGGCACCGAGGAGCGCCGCCATGGTGGTCATGATGATCGGCCGGAAGCGCAGCAGGCAGGCCTGGTAGATCGCCTCGTGGGGCTCCTTGCCCTCCTTCCTCTCGGCGTCGAGGGCGAAGTCGATCATCATGATGGCGTTCTTCTCGACGATGCCGATCAAGAGGATGATCCCGATGAGGGCGATGACGCTGAACTCGCTCCGGCAGAGGAGGAGGGCCAAGAGCGCGCCGACCCCGGCCGAAGGGAGGGTCGAGAGGATCGTCAGCGGGTGGATGTAGCTCTCGTAGAGCACTCCGAGGAGGATGTAGACGGTGACGATCGCCGCCAGGATCAGGAGCGGCACGTTGGCGAGCGAGGCCTGGAACGACTGGGCCGTCCCCTGGAAGCTCGACTGGATGGAAGCCGGCATACCGACATCCGCCTTCGCCTTATCGACCGCCTTCACCGCCTCCCCCAGGGCCGCGCCGGGGGCGAGGTTGAAGGAGACCGTGGCGACCGGGAACTGCCCCTGGTGGTTGACCGAGAGCGGCGCCTCGACCTGCTCGATCCGGGTGAAGGCGCCGAGCGGCACCGAACCGCCGGTCGACGAGCGCAGGAAGATGCTCGACAGGTCGTCCGGGTTCTTCTGAAAGCCCGGCTTGCTTTCGAGCACCACCCGGTACTGGTTGAGCTGGGTGAACATGGTCGAGATCTGCCGCTGGCCGAAGGCGTCGTAGAGCGTGTCGTCGAGCATCTGCGGGGTGATCCCCAGCCGCGAGGCGGTGGTTCTGTCGAGCACGAGGTGGGCCTGGAGCCCCGCGTTCTGCTGATCGCTCGCCACGTCGCGGAGCTCGGGGAGGGTCTGGAGCTTGGCGATGAACTTCGGCACCCAGGCGGCGAGCTCGGCCGCGTCGGCATCCTCCAGGCTGTACTGGAACTGGGCCCGGCTCACCCGGTCCTCCACCGTCAGGTCCTGCACCGGCTGCATGAAGAGGGTGATGCCGGAGACCTGGCCGAGCTTCGGGCTCAAGCGGCGGATGATCTCGCTGGCGCTCCCGTTGCGGTCCGCCAGATCTTTGAGGTTGATCTGGATGCGGCCGGAGTTGAGCGTCGTGTTGGTGCCGTCGATACCGATGAACGAGGACAGGCTGGCGACCGCCGGGTCCTTCAGGATCTCCCGGGCGAGCGCCTGCTGCCGTTCTGCCATCGCCTGGAACGACACGGTCTGCGAGGCCTCCGAGACGCCGAGGATGACGCCGGTATCCTGAACCGGGAAGAACCCCTTGGGGATGACGAGGTAGAGGAGGAGGGTCGCGACCAGGGTAGCCCCGGCGACCAGGAGGGTCAGCGGCTGGTGCTCCAGCACCCACTCCAGGGTCCGGCCGTAGAAGGCGATGATGCGCTCGAAGACCCGCTCCGAGGCGACGTAGAAGCGGCCCTGCTCGGACTTCGGCGTGTGGTGCAGGAGCCGGGCGCACATCATGGGCGTCAGAGTGAGCGAAATGAAGGCCGAGATCAGGATCGTCACCGAGAGGGTGATCGCGAACTCGCGGAAGAGCCGGCCCACGACGTCGCCCATGAAGAGGAGCGGGATGAGGACGGCGATCAGCGAGACGGTGAGCGAGAGAATGGTGAAACCGATCTGCTCCGACCCCTTGAGCGCCGCCTCCAGCGGCTCCTCGCCCTCCTCGATGTAGCGCATGATGTTCTCGATCATCACGATCGCATCGTCGACGACGAAGCCGGTCGAGATGGTGAGCGCCATGAGCGTCAGGTTGTTCAAGCTGTAGCCGAGGACGTACATGACGGCGAAGGTCCCGACCAGCGAGAGGGGGACCGAAACGCTGGGGATGATGGTCGCCGCGAGCGTCCGCAGGAAGAGAAAGATGACCAGGACGACTAAGGCGATCGTCAGCATCAGCTCGAACTCGACGTCGTGCACCGAGGCGCGGATGGTGTTCGTGCGGTCGGTCAGGACGGTCAGCTCGACGGAGGTCGGGAGCGACGCCCGGAGCTGCGGCAGGAGGGCCTGGATGCGGTCGACGACGCCGATGATGTTGGCCCCGGGCTGGCGCTGGATGTTCAGAATGACCGCCGGGACCTCGTTCATCCAGGCCGCCTGCTTGACGTTCTCGGCGTCGTCGACGACGGTCGCGATGTCCGAGAGGTGGACGGGCGCGCCGTTTCTGTAGGCGACGACGAGCGGCCGGTACTGGTCGGAGGAGAGGAGCTGGTCGTTCGCCCCGATCGAATAGGACTGCCGGCTGCCGTCGAAGGCCCCCTTGGCCTGGTTGACGTTCGCCGCCGCCACGGCGGTGCGGATGTCCTCCAGGGTCAACCCATAGGAGGAGAGGGCGGTGGGATTGGCCTGGATACGCACCGCCGGCTTCTGGCCGCCGCTGATCGAGACCAGGCCGACCCCGGCGAGCTGCGAGATCTTCTGCGCCAGGCGGGTGTCGGCCAGGTCCTCGACCTTGGAGAGCGGCAGGGTCTTCGAGGTCAGGGCGAGGGTCACGACCGGGGTGTCGGCCGGATTCGTCTTGCTGTAGATCGGCGGGTTGGGGAGGTCGCGCGGGAGATAGGTGCCGGAGGCGTTGATCGACGCCTGCACCTGCTGCTCGGCGACGTCGATGTTCAGATCGAGGGCGAACTGGAGGGTGATGACCGAGGAGCCTTCAGAAGAGGTCGACGTCATCTGGTTCAAGCCCGGGACCTGGCCGAACTGGCGCTCCAGGGGGGCGGTGACGGCGGAGGCCATGACGTCCGGGCTGGCGCCGGGATAGAAGGTGATCACCTGGATCGTCGGGTAGTCGACCTCCGGCAGCGCCGAGACCGGGAGCTGCCGGAAGGCGACGATCCCGACGAGCAGCAGCCCCGCCATCAGGAGCGACGTCGCGATCGGCCGCAGGATGAACGGCCGGGAAGGGCTCATGACGCCTTGGCCCGCCCGCCGCCGTTCGGGTTGCCACCGCCACCGCCCTTGCCTCCACCCTTGCCGCCCGCGCCGGCCTTACCGCCGCCGCCGCCGTTCGGGCCGTTTGCCGTCGCCGGCTCGACCTTGGCGCCCTGGTGCAGCTTGTCGACCCCGTCGACGACGACCTGCTCGCCGGCCGTCAGGCCGCTCTGGATCGCCGCATCCTCCCCCTCGGTCAACGCGACGACGACGTTTCTCACCTCGACCGTCTTGTCCGGCTTGACGACGTAGACGAAGGTCGACTGCGGGCTGCGCTGGAGGGCCGCGGCGGGGACGGTAACGGTGCCATGCAGGGTATTGACGAGCAGCCGGGCGTTGACGAACTGGTTGGGGAAGAGGGCCTCGTCCTGGTTGGGGAAGAGCGCCTTCAGCCGGACCGTCCCGGTCGCCGGGTCGATCTCGTTGTCGACCGCGAGGATCTGGCCGCTCCCGAGCTTGTGCTTCAAATCGCGGTCGAAGGCGTCGACGGGCAGGCTCTTGCCGCCGTGGACCTGGGGCAGCACCTGCGGGAGCTGGTCGGCGGGGAGGGTGAACAGCACGTCGATCGGCTGGAGCTGGGTGATGACGACCAGCCCGTTGGGATCGGCAGCGTGGACGATGTTGCCGAGGTCCATCTGGCGCAAACCGATCCGGCCCCCGGTGGGCGCCGTGATCCGGCTGTAGGTCAGGTTCAGCCTGGCGCTCTCGATCTGCGCCTGATCGCTCTGGAGCGAAGCCTGGATCTGGGCGACCGTGGCGGCCTGAGTGTCGAGCTGCTGGCGGGGGATCGAGTCCTCTTTGATGAGGGTCTCGTAGCGCGCGAGGTCGACTTTGGCGTTCTGGAGCGCCGCCTCGTCCTTCGACTTCTGCCCCTGGGCCTGCATGAGCTGGACCTGGAAAGGCCGCGGATCGATCTCCGCCAGGAGGTCGCCGGCGCGGACGAGCTGCCCTTCCTGGAAGTTGATGCGCAGAAGCTGTCCATCAACCCGGCTCTTGACGACGACCGTGTTCAGAGGGACGACGGTGCCCAGGCCGGAGAGATAGACCCCGACATCCTTGGTCTGCGCGGGGGCGGTGAGTACCGGCACCGGGTGCGCCGCGGGATCGCCGGCGGCTCCACCCTTGCCGCCCTGACCCTGCTGGGCGCCGCTGGCGCCGGCCGCGCCGGAGTCCGCCTTGCCCTTGGAATGCGGGACGAGCAGGTACACGGCCGCGGCGAGGGCGACCAGGGCGAGGAGCCAGAGCCACCAGCGGCGGCGGCCACCCTGAGGGTGCGACTCGTCCGGGACCTCCGCCGCCGGAGGCGCTCCCTGCGGCTGGCGGTCGTTCGGCCGATCCTCCGGCCGCCGATCCCTGGCGACCGTTTTCGCCTGCGTCGTCGGCGGCGTGGGCATCCCCGGCTTTGCCGGCCGGTCCTCACTCGTCTCGATTTCTGGTGGTTCGGAGATCATCGGTGGGCCTCCCCGCCCTGCTTGCATAGCAAATCCTGGCAGCCCCGCGGCCGCCCATCCCCCTAGTAACGCCGGGACTGCTATGGGTGTTCCCCGGCGGACGTTAAGTTTTTGTAAGGTGAAATCCGGAATCGGCCGGGGGGGTGACCGCCTTCGTGCAGGCTATGCAACGAGCGTACCTCCTTTGCCTCGTCCTTCCCTCGAAAAAACCTCTTGCACCTTACGCCGCGTGAGGTTCTACGATGCTCCCGTGGCCACCAAACAGCCCATCGCGAACCGGAGGACGGAGATGAAACCGCTGCCCTGGAGGGTCGGCGAGCTGGCACGGCGGACCGGCCTCACCGTGCGTGCCCTCCACCACTACGACGAGATCGGCCTTCTCCGGCCGTCGCTCCGCACCCCGTCCGGCCATCGGCTGTACGAGCGCGACGACGTCTTACGGCTGCAGCAGATCCAGTCGTTGCGCATGATGGGGTTCCCATTGGAGGAGATCCGGCGGCTCCTCGAGAGTCCCGGCGTCTCGCCGAAGCAGGTCATCGACCTCCACCTCGGAAGGCTCCGCGAGCAGATAAAGCAGCAGGAGCGGCTGGCCGATCGCCTGGAGGCGGTGACGCGTCACCTGGACTCGGCGGGGAGGGTCTCCGCCGAAGAGCTATGTCAAATGATCGAGGAGATGACGAAGATGGACAAGTACTTCACCCCAGAGCAGTTGGAAGAGCTCCGCCTTCGCGGCGAGCAGGTCGGCCCGGACCGGATGAAGGAGGTCGGCCAGGAGTGGGCCGAGATCCTCCCCGCCGTCCAGACGGCGATGGAGAACGGCACCGACCCCGCGGACCCCAAGATCCAGGAGCTGGCGCGCCGCTGGAAAGGGCTCGTAGAGGAGTTCACCGGCGGCAACCCCGGAATCGCGAAGTCCGTCGCCACGGTGTACAAAGAGGAGGGCCCGGCCCTAGAGGCCCGGTTCGGCAACGTGCCGGACGCCCCCATGTTCGAGTACATGTCGAGGGCTTTCGCGGTGATGAAGAAGTAACCTAATGATGGGCGGGGATGGTCTGTCCCCGCCCTGCCATCCTGGGCGGCAGCCAGGGTCCGCAAGCGACCGGCGCTGGTTTGGATAGAGTGTATGCTTCCAGGGTGGAGGAGGTGACGACGTGCAGGCTCACAAAATGAAGGTGACCGTCCCGGAAGACCACCAGCTGGAGATTCGTCTGCCACAGGATTTCCCTGCCGGGCCCGCGGAGATCATCGTCCTTGCAGCTCCCGCGAATGAAGGGGCTCAGAAGAGAGAGTCGGGGGAGTTGCTGGTAGCACTTGAGAGTCTCCGATCCATGGAGAGGACGGAAGAGGAGGAACGCGTGCTCGAAGACTTCGACCGCTTCCGGCAGGCCAATCCCTTTGATTTGGCCAGCCTCGTCGACTAGAGACCAATGAGGCTCCTTCTTGACACCAATACGTTGAACTATCTTCTCAAGGGCAGACCGCCGGTCATCGAGCGAATGGCGGAGAGGGCGCAGGAAGGCGCGGAATTTCTGCTAGCGGCTGTCGTCCATTATGAGCTGAAGAGGTATTTGGATCTGAAGGGAGCGCACCGGCTCGCACGTGCCTACGAACTCCTAACGGCCTCGTGGCAACGCCTGGATCTCGGGTTTTCGGATTGGGATGCTGCCGCTCAGCTCTGGGCGGAGCGCCATCGAGCCGGCAGAGCCGTTTCTGACCTCGATCTACTCTTGGCGATTCTGGCTCAGCGTGAGAGGGCGGTGATCGTCACCTCCAATACACGGCACTTCGAAAGGCTCGGAGTGGCGATAGAGGACTGGACCCTACCTCCTCGCAGGTAGAGGTCCGGCCTCTACGGCGTTCTATCCCGGTCCCTCCTATTCACCCTCTCCTTCTAGTCAGGCTCCGCCACGCTCGCAGCCGCCGTACCCGCCGGCTCCTCCGGGGGAACCCCCTGGAGCACCGCCTCGACGACCGCGGGGGCCTCGCCCTCGGTCGCCTGTTCGAGGGCCGAGTGGTCGTCGAGCACATGCTCGCCAAGGTAGTTGGAGAGCCAGATGCGCTCGATGATCGGGTAGGCGGCGACCAGGGGCAGGATGAGGAGCGCCCCGGCGATCCCTTGCAGGCGGCCGCCGATGGCTAGAGCGAGCAGCACGACCAGGGGCGACAGCCGCAGGTGCCGGCCGTAGAGGCGGGGCACGAGGACGTAGGCCTCGAAGGTGGCATAGAAGAGGTAAAGCGCGAGCACCGCGCCCGCCGCGACGTGGGAGACGGTGAGCGCCAGGAGCACCGCCGGAGTGGTGGCGATGACGATCCCGACCAGCGGGATGATGTCGCAGAACCCGGCGAGGAGGGCGAGCGGCAGGGCGGCCGGCACGTGGAACACCGTCAGCACCGCGAAGGCGAAGCCGGTGAAGAGGAGGGTCGTGATGATCTGGGCCCGCATGTAGGCGTGGACGACGTCCGAGACCTCGGGGATCGTCTCGGCCATCTTCTGCCGGTGGCGGCGCGGCATGTAGGCGAGCAGCCAGGCGAAGGTCCGCTTGCCGTGGAAGAGAAGATAGAGCGTCAGCGTGAAGGCGAAGGCGCCGGCAGCGAGGGCCGTGACCGCCACCTCTCCCCAGACGAGAGGCCTCTGGAGCCAGCTCGCGACCTGCGGGGAGCGCGGGAGTTGGAACACCTCCTCGAGCACCCCGGCGAGGAACGGCGAGGCCGGCCGCACCCGGGCGACCACGAGCCGGCTGAAGCCGGAGAGGTTGTGCAACAGGCTCTGGATCTGCTCGGCGAGCGGCGGCGCGACGAAGAACATCGAGAGGGCGACGAGCAGTACGATTCCAGCGCCGAGGAGCATCACCGCGAGGCCCCGCGACAGTCCCCGCTGCTCGGCCCGATCGACAAGCGGCTCCGCCGTGATCGCGAGCAGCACCGCGAACACGCAGACGAGAACCAGGCTCCAGAGCTCGTACACCGCCCAGAGCAGGGCGGCGGCGATGAGGATGCGGAAGATCGTGGCCCAGCGAAGCTGGGGCCGCCCGGCGTCGTCCACCTCCGGGGGTGGGGCGGGCAACGGGGGCGCTGCCCGCTTCGCTTCGAACTGCCTGGCTGCCATGATGTCCCTATCGGCTACGGCGGAGAGAATAGCACTACGGGCCAGGCGGATGCTCTTTAAGCACCCACGCATGGCTCTCATGCCACATCCGAGCGGCCGCGGTCTCGGGCGGCAGCCAGACGAGCTCGTGGTCCGCTTCGAGGGCCGCGGTCGTTCCCTCGACAATGGCGCGGAGGAAGACGATCCGCTTCTCGAAATAGCACCGCTCGGTCTTCGAGTAGGAGAATTGGATCGCGCGCGCGATCTCGCCATCCGGCCGGACGAGGAGCCCGGCCTCTTCGCGGGCCTCGCGGACGACGGCCTCCTCGGGCGTCTCGCCGGCTTCGATGCCGCCGCCAGGGAGAAATGGACCCAGGGGGGTGAGGACGGTCGCGACTTCGCCCTTCCCGTTCTCGATGACGGCGTAGGCGCTCGGTCGCACGACGTAGTGCTCGCCCTCGACCCGCTGTCCGAAGACGGGTACTGGCTCGGGTTTCTCCATTCTCTCTACGATGGCACTTCCGCCTGCCGCTCCCGCAATTCTAATAACTCGTAGATGACGGCAGGGTCCACGGGCTTGGTCAAACCTCTACGCGATTCCCGGTAAAGAGGGACGATTCGAACAGCGCTAAGGGCCCTCTGGGGGATTTCCTGGTCCAGGCCCGGGGTAAGCCGACAGACTCCTCGGGGCAATCCTTCTCCGCGGGCTGTTTTATCATGGCCGCACCACTCGGAACGGGTAGGTCGTGACAGCGAGAGTCTTTCGATCGTTTTTGCGGAAGGTAGGATGTACCGGGGCAGGCATCCACCCACCCGGGAGCTTGCGTCAGCGCCCATAACATGGGTGCCAACATAAGGCGCCAGAACCACAAAGTCCCGGGACAATGCTTTGGGCGCCGCGATCACGTGTCTCGGTCCCGGGACTCGAAGACGGAGTTCCGAAACATCGGTTCATGGTCCCGGGACTTTGGTTGTCGTCCAGGCTTTGCGACCGCTGTCCCGAGACTCTGAGTCTTCGTCCAGCGACTCGGGATCTTGCTACAGGGACTCGAGATCAGGGCCCCGGGACAGCGAATCGCCGCCCCTCGGCCACGGGACGGAATCCAGGGATCGAGATCGTGGTCGCGGGACGGTGAGTCTCGGTCCCTCGGCCTTGGATCGCAGTCCCGGGACTCTGGTCGCAAACCCCGAATTCCATCCATGGTGGCGGGACGGCGACTCATCGCCACGGGACCGCGGATCGCCGTCTCGCGACCCGGAGTCGCGGCCCCGGAGATCGAGATCGTGGTCCCGGGACTCTGTATCGACGGCGCGGCACCAGAGACATGGTCCAGGTCTTCCGAGATGTTGTCCCCTTACCTTGCTATCGAGTTCGGCGACGGTAAAGCGGAGCCCCAGGACTCTGTGTCTCATCTCCCGGAGTCCAGCACCACATGGCGGTGGGGTCCCAGCGGCTTGTATTCCGCCGAGACTGCTTCTCAAGCTCAACCGCGATCCACGGGCACGGGTTGGGCTGAACCTCGTCTCGGGTGAGGGCGTAGAGGCTCTCGTCCGCCTCCGTCCGGGTGGCGAGGCGGAAGCCCTCGCGCTCGTAGAAGCCCTCCGCCGGCCGGTTGCGCGGCGTGGGCACGAAGCGGCCTTGGAGCTCGGTTGAGGCCGGGCGGAAGTTTCGGGACGCGCCGGCGGGAGGAAAGTCCTCCCGCGACGTCCCCTACGGGTCTCCCGGAGTCAGGGTTGATACGGGGTAGCGAAGCCCTGGGCGTGGGCGCGTCGACATTGACGGTGCCCATCTCCGGTGGTACGTTTCATCTCGACTTCCCCATTCTGCGCTGAAACCCCTCTGGGGTCGGGAGGAACCCGAATGAAGCTCCTTCTCCTGCTCGTTGGTGTCCTCGCTAGTGTCGGGGGTCTCGTCGTCGTGATCCTAACGGTGCGGCTCATGGGGGCTGGGGGCGTTAGCGGCGAGGCCGTAGGGCAACTCCTGTTCGGTATCCTCCTGCTCGGTATCGGATGGATCGCATGGGGGAAGGCTAGGGCCTAGCGGACAGGCCCTCCGGCCGGTCGATCCCCATCTCCTTCATAAGGCCCCGCACCGCCTCGCCGCACCACCGGAACGGCTCCGGGTAGATCCAGATCCGAGATACGGCTCTCCAAGCGTGAGCGAGGCGTCTCAAAGTCAGAGATACGGGTCTCCAGACCAGAGATACGGGAACTCCAACTCGGAGATACGGGGGCGCAAGGTTCGAGATACGGGTCTCCAGGCCAGAGACACGGGGACTCCAACTCGGAGATACGGGGGCGCAAGGTTCGAGACACGGGTCTCCAGGCCAGAGACACGGGGGCGCAGGCTCAGAGACACAGGGGCGCAGAGTCAGAGACACGGGGGCGCAGACTCAGAGCTACAGGGGCGCAGGTTCAGAGTACGGGGGCGCAGAGTCTGAGATACGGGGTCGGCAAACCGAGTCCCCTTGGCGCCAGGCCGGAGATGCGTAACCGGAGTACCGCTCTTTGCCTCGGCAAGCCTGGGCGGTGAGAAGGCCTGCCGGCCACCCTGCTCCAGCGCGGCGCCTCGCCGCCGCCGAGTCATCCCCTTAGTCCTGGAAGGGGCATCCGTCCCCCCCCCGATCGGGATTCCATCCCCCGCCAGCGCGGGATCCGCTTCGAGCCCCGCCCATACGCCTCGACCGAGAAGGTCGTCCTCTCCCCCCTTCCCTGCTGGCGCCATCTCTCCCCCGAGCAGTACCGGGTGCTCGTCGCCACGATGATCGACGAGATCGAAACCCGAGCTGCTGCGGCCCGTGCGGCGACGGGAGCTCCCGTGCTCGGTCCGGTCGCGATCCAGGATCAGCACTCCCACGACCGCCCGAAGCGGGCGAAGAAGTCACCGGCGCCTCTCTTCCACGCCTTTACCAAGAGCGCCCGCAAGCTCTTCCTGGAGACCTACTCCCGATTCTTGACCGCCTTCCGGGAGGCCGCCGAGAGCCTGAAAGCCGGCGACCTGACTGCTTGTTTCCCTGTGGGGTGCTTCCCGCCGGGCTTGCCCTTCGTGACCGCCTCGCTTTGAGGTTGGGGCGTTGGGAAGGCCTGGATGTAGAAACACCGACAAGCCATAGTAGGAAAAAATATCGGAATGGGCCTGGCGCTCCGGCCAGGTAGAGAACATCGAGCTGCTGAAGTGGACCGAGGAGACTCTCCTCTCGCCACAGCGGTGCCGGATTATTCGTCCTGTGCCTCTATGCGTTCGATGCCCAATACGCTTTTCCACTATGCGTCCAGGAAACGCATGGCACCTAATCTGCGGCACCTAATCTGCGGCTTGATCGGGCTGCTCCGAAGCGGGGCTCCCGAGGCGCTTGTGTAGCTGGGTGGCGAGGTCCTCTCGCCAGGAAGTTGGAAGGGTGCCGATGGTATCGGTCCTCCTGCAGATGTCGAGAGCTTCTTCGAGCTTGTCTCGGCGGCTGTGAGGGTACCGCGCCAGAACTTGCGCCAGGTTGTGAAGCAGTACAGCATGGAGTTCATGACCGACGAGCGCTAGGCGTGCGCGCTCCTCGCCCTCCTCCAATCGGCCGGTGTCCGCGAGCAAAAGGCCAAGCCACGACTGTGCCCAGGAGTTTTCGGGCTGGAACTGACAGGCTTGGCGCAGATGGGATTCGGCTTCGCGCAACTCGCTACCCAATACATGCAGGGCGCGGCCGAGGTTAGCAAAGTGCTCTGCCCTTAGCGGGGCCGCCTCCAGGGCAGTACGATAGGCCTCGATGGCTTCAGGAAGTCGGTGGGCCCGGAAGCACGCGTACCCAAGCCGCTCGAGGCAGTAGTGGCGCTCGGGGCCATCCCAGGCCAGCGCTAGGTGGCGCCGAAGGTGAAGGATGGCGCCAGGCCAATCGCGGCCGTGTAGGCGACCCTTAACGATGTCCAAGTGATAATCGGCAACCGTGCGTGACCCTGTTGCGAGTCGCTTAGACCACCTCTGGAGTTTCCTGACCTCGGCTCCAAAGAAGCTTGGGAGTGGGCTACCGAGTTCATTACTTATCTCACGGGAGCTGATCAAGCATTTCAGCGCCTCATCTGGTTTGCCGGACTCGCGCAATAGCCACCCCAGGTTGTTGAGCACCATAGCCTCGCCGCGCTGGTCGTTTAGGGACCGGACGATCGCGAGGCTCTGCTCGAATGCGTTGCGGGCGTCGTCAAGTTTGCCGAGGTCGCGCAGCACCCCGCCCAAGCTGTTGAGCACCATCGCCTTGCCGTGCTGGTCGTTTAGGGACCGGCGTATCGCGAGGCTCTGCTCGAATGCGTTGCGGGCGTCGTCAAGTTTGCCGAGGTCGCGCAGCACCCCGCCCAAGCTGTTGAGCACCATCGCCTCGCCGCGCTGATCGTTTAGGGACCGGCGTATCGCGAGGCTCTGCTCGAATGCGTTGCGGGCGTCGTCAAGTTTGCCGAGGTCGCGCAGCACCCCGCCCAAGCTGTTGAGCACCATCGCCTTGCCGTGCTGGTCGTTTAGGGACCGGCGTATCGCGAGGCTCTGCTCGAATGCGTTGCGGGCGTCGTCAAGTTTGCCGAGGTCGCGCAGCACCCCGCCCAAGCTGTTGAGCACCATCGCCTCGTGCCGCTGATCCTTGAGATCTATGCCGATCGCGAGGCTCTGCTCGAATGCGGCTCGTGCCTCAATTAGGCGGCTTAAAGCCAGGTCGCGCTTTCCTCTTTGGAGGAGGAGGACCGCGCCGAGCCAACCTTGAGAACTCGAGTCGAAGCGCTGGCTGAGGCGACTCAACACAGCACTGTGCCACTCGCCGAGAGCAGTCTGCTCGACAAGGCGCGCCAAGCCTTGTAGCAACGCGAGGTCGACGTGGCCCGACTCGGCGTAGTGCTCCATGCCGTGGCGGATATCTTCCTGGTCAGCGAGAAGCGCGAGCAAGCCCGCCCCTTGGGCCTGAGCGTTTTCACGCAGCCAACTCGCCATCGCCTCGGCGTGGCGATCGCGGGCCGCTCGGGTCAATCCCCATCGGTCGGCGAGGTGCCGAGCATAGTCGTCAATCAGGGGGTGGAAGCGGAAGCGGAGGGTTGTCTGATCCACCTCCAGCAGACTAAGGCGCGCCAATCTGGCGACCAGCTGCAAGGGGTCGCTTAGGCCCGTTGCCGCCGCAGCAGCGCGGCTGCCGAACCCCTTCGCGGCGCAGACGCTGAGGCAGGCAAAGGCGTGGCGCTCGCCGACCCTCAATGATTCCAAACTCAAATCAAGAAGGCGGACGAGCTCCAGATCGCGCTCGCCGGGAACCCTGAGCTCGGCGAGCCGAGCGGGAGCTTCGAGGCGGGCGAGGAAACGCGCGATCCGACCGTTGACGATCGGGTCTTCCATGACCCGGCGCGCGCCGATGCGCAGCGTGAGAGGTAAGTCCCGCAGGGCATCGGCCAGCTGATCAAGCTCGGCCGGGGTGTGGATGTCGTTCCCCAGCGCGGACTGAAGATAGGCGACCGCCTCCGGTCGCGGCAGGCGCCCCAGGGGCCGACGGTGTGCAGACGGCACCGCAAATTGGGCGAGAACGTCCTGGTTGCGGCAGGTGATCAGCACCGCGACGCGGCCGCCGGGCCGGATCTGTTTGAGGGTGCTGCCATGCTCGAGGTTGTCAAGCAGGACGAGGCATTGGAGATGAGCGAGGCGCGTCTGGGCGATTTGGTAGGGAGGGGAGGCCTGCTCGTCGCTGGTGAGCGGCTCTCCGAGTGCGACGGCCAACAGAGCTAGCGCGTCGAGCGGATCGTCCACTCCGCGCAGGTCTACGCCAAACACACCGTCCGGAAAGCGGTTCCGGTTGAGCCGTGCGAAGTGGACCGCGAGACCGGACTTCCCCGAGCCAGGCGGCCCATAGAGTCCCATGATGCGCCCCTCGGCGGGAGCGTCGCCCGCGATCAGGGCTTCGGTGAGGAGCGCGAGTTCCTCTTTTCGACCGGCGAAGCCTTCGGTGTTGACCGGCGGCAGCACACAGCGAGGCTCGGGGATCGCGGAGAGCCCGAGCAGATTCAGGGCCGCGGACAGATCGGCCTCGGTGAGCCAGTCCGACAAGGTGTTCCCGGTGAGGATGTACAACCGGGAACCATAGTCCTTAAGGCACCACTGGCTTAGGCTCGTCTGGTCGGCTGTGGGGAAGTCGGTCTCGCAGAAGTAGTAGACGGCGCTGGGCCGCGGGCCCTGGGCATGGAGGGTCTGGACGTCCGCGCGGATCTTGCTCCGCGGGTCGGTGCGGCCGAGGGTGCAGGGGCCGACGATGGAATCGTGCGACTGCAGACCGTCCTCCTGTCCTCGCGGTCCGACGAGCTGAGGGGACTGGCCGGGCACGTTCTCGAAGTCGCGCCCTTTGTCGCCGTGCCCGGCCACGAAGCTCGACATCTTGATATTGGCATGGAGCCGCCGGCGGGCGATCTCCGCGCAGACCTGCTCGAAGAGCTGTTCGCCGTTATCGCCCTGAAGGCTGCTCAGCCGGTACCTGATCCGGTTTCGGAGACTTGTATCCAACGCTGCGACCCCTGACGTTTGCGCGCTGCCTATCCTGGAGCCGCCGTCGCGCGCTGGATAGCTGCCACGCCTAGACTAGGTTGCTTAAGTATACCGGCTTTGCAAAAAGGAGAAGCCGAGGGGAGGCTCAAGGATCCCGAACGGGTGCCATCCTCTCGGCAACAGCCTGATAACACATGAGTTCCGGGCCTAGCAAGAAAGTCCAACTTCCCCTGAAAGATGTAGCGACCGTTTTCCGTCCCAACCCGCATGGAAGCCGCACGGCGGGAGGAGGGTCCTCCCGCCGTGCGGGGAAACTAGGTGCTTAAAGACCGGCCCGCTTTAGAACTGCGACCAGAGGAGCTGGTTCGTGACCTCGTGGTGGAACTGCACCTCGGAGGCCTTGATGAGGGTGCCGAGAGCCTTGGGGCAGCGTTCGGCCTGGGCCTGCTTGATCTCGGCGAACTTGGCGTGCACCTCTTCCCCCATCACCTCCTGCATGAACCGGCTCCCCTTGAACAGCCGGATGGCGTCGTAGATGTTGTCCGGCAGGAAGCGGGTGCGCGGCCGCTTGTCCCCGTCCTCCTCGGCCTGGGGCCCTTCGAGCCCAGTCTTGAGCAGGGCGTAGATCGCGAGGTACGGGTTGGAGTCGGGAGCGATGGAGCGCACCTCGACGCGGGCCGAGCGCTCGTTGCCTAAGGGGATGCGCACCATGGAGCCGCGGTCGATGGCCGAGGCCTTGATCTGGTTGGGCGCCTCGAAGTGGGGGTCTAAGCGGCGGTACGAGTTGACGCTCGAGTTGAGCACCAGACAGATATCCGAGGCGCTCGCCAGGATGCGGCCGATGAAGTCCCAGCCGGCGGCCGAGAGACCGTCCTTGCCGCTCTTGTCGTAGAAGAGATTGGTCGACTGGCGGGTCACCGAGAGATTGGTGTGCATGCCCGAACCGTTGATGCCGGTCACCGGCTTGGGCAGGAAGCACGCCGTCAATCCCTGGCGCGCCGCGACCTGCCGGGAGAGCAGCTTGTAGAGCTGCACCTGGTCGGCGGCTACCGAGGCCTCGGTGTAGCTGTAGTTCATCTCGAACTGCGAGGGTGCCACCTCCGGGTGGTCCTTCTCGTTGGCGAAGCCCATGGCCCGCTGCACCTCGGCGGCGGTGTCGATGAACTGCCGCAGGGCGTCGCCCGGCAGCGAGTGGTAATAGCCGCCGGTGGAAATGAAGTCGAAGCGGCCGGTCTCCTGGTAGCAGCGCTCCGCATCGCGCCCTTTGAAGAGGAAGCCCTCGATCTCGTTGGCGGCGTGGGCGACCATGCCGTCCCGGGCGTACAGCTTGTCGGCGTACGCCTTGAGCAGGGCCCGCATGTCGGCGCTGTAGGGGCTGCCGTCGCGCTCGTGGACCTCGCCGAAGACCAGCACCTTGCCGGGGCCGAAGATGTCCGACGGCAGCCAGTAGAAGGCCGGCCAGTCGATCGCCAGCCGCAGGTCCGACTCCTGCTGCCGCGAGAAGCCGCGGATCGACGAGCCGTCGAAGGTCAGATTGTCCGCCGATTTGAGCAGGAACTTCTTGTCATAGTCCAGCATGTGCAGCCGGCCTTCGAGGTCGGTGAAGCACACGGTGACCGCCTTGATCCCCTTCTCGTCGTGGAGATAGCGCATCCGCTGCTCGCGGACCACGTCGGCGGGCCGCCGGGCCAGCCGCTCCTCCTTGGCCTCGAGGTTCATCTCCTCCAGCTCGTCGTAGGGGATCTCCAGAAAGTCGCGCAGCCCCGGATGCGAGGCGCGGGGCGCCGGACGCGCCATCTCTTCCAGCTTCTCCGGGGTCATGGCGGCGAGCGCCTCGGCTCGGCTCGGCTCGGTTGGATGCATGGCTTCTCTCCTTGGATAGGCTTGCCACATCTTGGGATAGATTCTACAAGAACTAAGCTAGGTGTCAAGGTAGTTAGGCTAAATATATGCCGAAATATGCTAGTGCCACTAGCCCTGCTGAGCGCCCCCGCGCCGGGCCAGGCCCCCGGAGGGGGCGCCATCCTCCCCCATCCGCACCCATCACCCCGCCGAGGGGGGAGGAACCCTTCGCCTTAGGTCGGCTTGACAAGCCGCCCGATCACCGTACACTAGTGTACAGTTCCTTACAAAGACCGAGGTGCAGCATGTCCAAGCAGACCGACCCTCTGATCCGCCACATCCCTCTTACCCAAGCGCGTGCCTCCTTGGGTGCGATCGTCAATGACGTGAACCGTAACAACGAATACGTCGTCGTCGAGCGAGGGGGGCTGCCCGTCGCGGTCATCATGGATTTCGACGAGTTCGAGGACTATCTCGACGTCCGCGACTCCGCGGTGCGCGAGCGCATCGCCGAGGCGAGCCGTGAGTACCGTGAGGGAAAGTCCTTCCCCGCTGAGAATCTCGTCTCGCGCCTTCAGCAAGTGGCTGCGGAGAAGAGTCGCAAGAAGACCGTCAAGAAATGAAGGTCGGCTTCACCGTCTCGGCCCTGCCGAGCTTCGCCCGAGCGCTCGAAGCCTTGGCCAAGCGCCATCCCGAGCTCGCCGACCTCTACTCCTATGCTCTCTCGGTCCTCCAGGCAGACCCATATAATGTCAGCCGGACGCATCCCATCAAGAAATTGCGCGCGGTACCCGTCGGCGAAGGCCAGTACCGGTTGCGCCTACGACGATTTCGCATCCGCTATGACATTGTTGAGCGCGAGGTCGTGCTCCTCGACGTCAGCCTGCGCCGCGAGAACACCTACCGCTAATTTCCCCGGCACTCCCCCAGCACCCAGGCATGGCTCTCATGCCACATCCGCTCGGCAGCGGTCTCGGGCGGCAGCCAGACGAGCTCGTGGTCCTTTTCCGTAGCCGCGGTCGTCCCCTCAAGGACCGCGCGCAGGAAGACGATCCGCTTCTCGAAGTAGCAGCGCTCGGTCTTCGAGTAGGAGAACTGAATGGCGCGCGCGATCTCGCCGTCTACCCGGACCAGTAGCCCGCACTCCTCGCGAGCCTCGCGGACGACGGCCTCCTCGGGCGTCTCGCCGGCTTCGATGCCGCCGCCAGGGAGAAATGGACCCAAGGGGGTGAGGACGGTGGCGACTTCGCCCTTCTCGTTCTCGATGACGGCGTAGGCGCTGGGACGCACCCCGTAGCGCTCGCCGGCCAGGCGCTCGCCGAAGACGGGGACTGGCTCGGGTTTCTCCATTCTCCCTACGATGGCACTTCCGCCTGCCGCTCCCGCAATTCCAATAAATCGTAGATGACGGCAGGGTCGACGGGCTTGGTCAGGTGATGGTCGAAACCGGCCTCCCGCGCGCGGCGGCGATCCTCCTCCTGTCCATAACCGGTCAGAGCGACCAGCATCGCTTTCGCCGTCCGGTCCTGCTGGCGCAGGCTCCTCGCGACCTCGTAGCCATCCAGCCCGGGCAGCCCAATGTCGAGCAGGACGATCTCGGGCTCGAACGCGGCGGCCGCTTCCAGTGCCGCCAGTCCGTTGAAAGCGACTTCTACTTCATGTCCTCTCAGGCGGAGGAGGAGGACCATGCTCTCGGCCGTGTCCACGTTGTCGTCCACGATAAGAACGCGGCGCCCGAGACCGGCAGCGGAACCTGGCTCGATCGCCCTCAGACGGTCCGCGGAGTCGTTTCCCTCCGATTCGAGGACGGTGTGGGAGGAAAGAGGCAGATGCACTACGATCTCGCTACCCTCTCCCAGCCCTGCGCTCCTCGCTTCGACCGTACCGCCGTGCAGCTCCACGAGGCTCTTCACCAGCGTCAGGCCAATCCCCAGGCCTCCTTGCGAGCGATCGAGCGAGCGCTGCGCCTGCACGAACAGGTCGAACACACGCGGCAGCATGTCCGGTTCGATGCCGATGCCGTCGTCTCGCACCCGCACGACGATCTCTCCGGGGTCCGGAGCTCGGCCCACCCGATTGGCGGTCAACTCGATGTGGCCGCCGGACGGGGTGAATTTGGAGGCGTTGTGGAGAAGGTTGCCAAAGATCTGTTCTAGCCGGGTGGCGTCGGCATCGATGTAGATCGGCTCGCGCGGCAACACTAGCGTCAACTCCTGGCCGCGCGCCTCGATCGCGTGCTGGATCACTTCGACCGCCCGCTCGAGAAGTTGCGTCAGCTCGATCGGCTCCTTGCGCAGGAGGACCTTGCCCCGGGTGATGCGGGACACGTCGAGCAGGTCGTCGATCAGCCGTACCATATTGCGAATCTGCCGGTGCATGATCTCCCGCGCATGCAGGATCGCGTCTTTCTCAGCGCCTTCCACCTCGAGAAGATTCAAGGCGTTGCGGAGCGGCGCCAGAGGGTTCCGCAGCTCGTGGGCGAGGAGAGCCAGGAAGTCGTTCTTGCTGCGATCCGCCGCGGCGAGCTCCTCGACCTGCCGGCTTAAGGCCGCCTCCAGGGCCTTGCGCTCGGTGATGTCCTCGATGGCCAGCAGGATTGCCGGGGTGTCACCGTTCTGATGAACGAGCCGCCGGGCGTTGAGCAGCAGGACCCGGTGGCCGATCGGGTCGAACTCCTGTTCGACCTCGAAGGCTTCGAAGGAGCCGTTCTCGGCCAAGACCTCGCCGAGGCGCCGGCGCAGCGCGGGAAGGTCCCAGGGGTGACGACCGCCGCGATCCCGGAGATCGTAGAGCAGATGCCTTTCCGTCTCTTCAGGCGTCACCTGGAAGGTCTGATAGAACGACTGGCTCGCCGTCTGCACGCAGAGATCCGCGTCCAACACCAGGAGGGATTCGCGTACCGTCGCCACGATGTTCTTGGCGAACTGGTGAGCGCTCTTCAACCGATCGATGTCGACGAGCATCATCACCGCGCCGTCGATCCGGTTGTCCAAGGTGCGATAGGGCCGGATCCGCAGCAGATACCAGTGGCCGTTCTTGTCCTGGACCTCGCGTTCGACGACCCGGAGCGTATCCATCACCTCCCGCAGCAAGGTTTCCAGATCGGGAAGGTCGATCGTGAGCTTGACATGGCCGATCAGCCTTCCGAGGTCGGCGGGGATCAGGTTCAGGATCTTTTCCGCCGTCGGGGTGAAGCGCCTTATGCACAGATCGGGCCCCAGCATGAGGATGGCGGTGTCGACGCTGCCCAGCAGGTTGACCATGTCGTTAGTACTCTGGTTCAACTCCTGGTTTCTGTTCTGCAACTCTTCGTTGACCGTGCTCAGCTCTTCGTTGGTCGACTGAATCTCCTCCTTCGAGGTTTCCAGCTCTTCGTTGACGCTCTGCAGCTCCTCGTTGGCCGATTGCAGCTCCTCGCTTGCCGATTGCAATTCCCCGTTGGCCACCTCCTGCTGTTCGATCACCGATTGCAGATACTCGCGAGTGACGCGCAGCTCCTCGGTCAAACGAGCGCCCTGCAGCTCCTCGGTCTCCCCTTCCTCGGTAGAGTTGGCGGCGGGGCCGGCGGGATCGTTGCCCTTGCTCTTCTTGTCCTTAAGCTCATGAGCAGAAGAGGAGGGCGCGGGCTCTTCGAAAAGGACCAGGAAAGCGCCTTCGTCCACCGGTCGTCTCTTGAGGGGAATCACCTCCACGTGGACCTCCCGGAGCCGGCCGCCCGAATGGACCCGCAATCCCTCCTTGCGGATCGAGGTCGCTTCTTTCCTCGCCCTGGAGATCGCCGCCTGCAGCGCTACCGGCAGACCTTCCCTGGCCATCTTGAGCAGGTTCAAGCTGGCCTTTCCCGGAGTCGGCGCGAGATACGGTCCGGTGTCGCCACGAAACTGCAGGATTTCGAGCTCGGCGTCGATCACCACGCTGGGCGGGGCGTACTTCGCGAGAAGAATGCGCTCGGCCTCTATGAGGACGTTGGCGGCGGTTCCCCTGGTGCGATCAGGTCCGGGGGCGATCTTCCCGATGGGATCCGGCGCCCGTCTCTGGCCGTCGCCCCAGCCTGCTGTCAGTCGTCTCTTCCCCGGCTTGCTCTTGAAGATCTTGTGTTGGGAGTCCTCCACCTCGAACAGATCGCGGTAGGTCGCCGCCGTCTCGGAGCTCCCCAGCACCAGAAAACCGTTCGGTTTCAAGGCATAGTGCAGGAGCGGCACGAGCCTTTTCTGCGTCGACGCCTCCAGATAGATGAGGAAATTGCGGCAACCGATGAGGTCGATCTGGGAAAAGGGCGGATCGGTCAGCATGTTGTGCCGGGCGAACACGCACTGCTCGCGGATCGCTTTGGCGACGCGGTACTGCCCGTCCACCTCGGCGAAGAACCGCCGCAGGCGTTCCGGCGATATGTCGTCCGCAATGCTCTTGGGATAGACACCCTTCCTGGCTTTCCCGATCACGGTTTCGTTCAGATCCGTGGCGAAGATTTGCACCGGAAGATGGCTTCCCGAGGCCTCGGCGAACTCGGCGATGGCGATCGCCAGGGAATAGGCTTCCTCGCCCGTCGAGCAGCCCGGTACCCAGACGCGAAGGGGTTGCTGCGGGGACCGGTCCTTGAACAGCACGGGAAAGACCTTCGCCTTCAGCGCTTCGAACATTTCCGGATTGCGGAAAAAACTCGTGACGTTGATGAGGATGTCCTGGTAGAGGGCCTGCACCTCCACCGGATCGCTCTCTAAAAAGCTCACATACTCTTTCAATGTCCGCATCTGGCGGAGGACCATGCGGCGGGTGATGCGACGGTGGAAGGTGTTCGGCTTGTACTGGCTGAAGTCGACGCCCGTCACGTCGCACAGGAGCTTCTGTACCACGGCGAGATCCGGCCCGTCCGCGTTCTGAGGTGGCGCCTCCGGCTTCGGTGCGGGAGCTCGGGCCATGCGAGGATGCTGGGCGATGCGGCCGAGCTCCGCCGCGATCTTTTCCGGAGAGAGCACGAAGTCCACACAGCCGGAGGCGATCGCGCTTCGCGGCATGCCGTTCTGCTGCGCCGTATCGTCCTGCGCGAAGGTGATGCCGCCCGCGCCCTTGACCTCCTGAAGCCCAAGGGTGCCGTCGGTAGCGGTGCCGGACAGGATGACGCCGATCGCGAGCGAGCCCTGATCTTCCGCCAGGGAGTGGAGAAAATAATCGACCGACCGCAGCTGCCCGAGACCTTCCCGGGGGAGGAGCCGCAAGCCACCCTTGACGATGCACATCTTGCGGTCGGGCGGGATGACGTAGACGTGATTGGGTTCGACCTGGGGCTCGTTTCGGACCTCCATGACAGGCATGGCGGTCGTCCGACCCAGGATTTCCGACAGCATGCTGGCGTGCGTCGGGGAGAGGTGCTGCACGAGGACGAACCCCATGCCGGTGTCGATCGGCAGGGCGCCCAGCATCTGCCGGAAGGCCTCCAACCCCCCCGCGGAGGCGCCGACGCCGACGATCGGGAACGAGGAGGGCACCGCCGACGTGCCGGTTTCCTGGACAGCATCCGTCGCAATCGGTGAAGACGGCACCGACTCCCGTTTTTGGGGAGGCATAGAGAGTTAGCTGAGTTAGCTTACATCGGAATTATATATGCTAGATGGGTGCCAGCGTGGCGCCGACCCTCACGCCCTCGCCCACCGCTCTGTCCTGTCCTTTAGGCCGGGCGCGCCTTCTCGAGGTACATCACTCCAGGCAGACCCATGAAGTCGGGATCACTGGTGACGACCGTCACCTGGTGGAGGATCGCCGTCGCGTAGATGAGGGCGTCGGCCATTGCGAGCCGATGCTCTAAGCTGAGGTCGGCTGCCGTCAGTGCAACCGTGGTGGTCAAGGGTACGATCCGGGTCTTCTCGATCTGCGCCACCGCGATCAGCGCGTCCTCTTCGCTCCGCTCGCGCTTGATCTTCTTATAGACCTCATAGAGGACAATCGCAGGCGTCAGAATCTGGCCGAGGTCGGCGAGGTGCTCGGCGTATTGGTTTGCCAGGGGACCATCAATGAAGAATTCCAGCCAGCCCGACGAATCGACCACCTTCAAAGGCGGTCCTCCTTGTCGCGGAAGCCGGTCGTCTTCATCCCCTTGAGGAATCCGCGCAGCGAGGAGAGAGGGCGGTCCGGTACCAGGGTAATCACGCCGTTCTTGACGAGAACCTGGACCACCTGGCCGGATTGGAGGTGAACCTCCTCCCGGATCTCCTTGGGAATAACGATCTGGTACTTCGGCGAGATGGTGGACTGTGGCATGGCGGCCTCCTACGATTCTTCGATCGATAGGAGGATTGTACTACGCGACACATCACCCCTCACGCCCCGCCCACCGCTCCTTGACACTCCCCTGCCCCAGGAGCCCCTCGATCGAGGCCGCGAGCGCCGGCCCGAACTCGATCTTGAAGCTCTCCTGGGCGGCGATCGAGACGGTGCGGTCGGGGAGCTGAACTCTGAAGGTGACCGGGACCTGGCCGGGGTGCTCGCGGAGGAGCTCGCGGAGCTTGACCATGCCGCTGGTCGAGACGACGGTGGGCTGGAGCACCAGCTCGACCGCCGCCAGGGCCCGGCCGCTCGCCAACTTGAGCGGGCGGATGTCCTCGACCGTCATCTCCCACTCGCCGCCGCGGTCGCGCACCTCGCCCTTGACGACGACGATCGCCTCGTCCTCCAGGAGGTGCCCGAACTGCTGCATCTGGTTGGCGAAGAGGGTGACGGCGAGGCCGCCCTCCAGGTCCTCCAGGACGAAGCGGCCCATCAACCGGCCGGCGTTCGGACCGCTCTTGATCTTCACCTTGCGCAACCCCGAGACCATCCCGCCCACCGTCGCCGGCCCCTCGAAGCCCTCCTCGAAGGCGCGCGTCGTGTGGGTGGCGAGGCGCCGCAGCACCTCCTCGTGCTCGGACATCGGGTTCCCGGTCAAGTAGAAACCGAGGGTCTCTTTTTCGTAGCGGAGGCGCTCGCGCTCGGGCCAGGGCGCCGTCGCGGGATCGGGGGCCGGCTCCTGGCCGCTCGTGCCGGCGCCGAGCGAGCCGCCGAAGAGGCTCCCCTGCCCGACCTCGCGCTCCTGCCGGCGCCGCTGTGCGTAGTCGAGGATCTTGTCGAGCGAGGCCCAGAGCGCCGCGCGGTGAACGCCGAGGGAATCGAAAGCGCCGGCCTTGATCAGGCATTCGAAAACCTTTCGATTGGCGAGGCGCGACTCGATCTCGCTGGCGAAATGGGTCAGGCTCTTGAACCGTCCCACCCGGTTGCGCGCCTTGAGCACCTCCTCGATCGCCCCCTCCCCCACTCCCTTCACACCGCCCATGCCGAAACGGATCGTGTTGCCCACGACGGTGAACGGGTAATTGCTCTCGTTCAAGTCCGGCGGCAGGATGGCGATCCCCATGTTCCGGCACTCGGCCATGTACTTGGCGATGGCGTCGGAGCTCGAAAGCTCGGAGTTGAGCATGGCGGCCATGAAGGCCACCGGGTAGTGGGCCTTCAAATAGGCCGTCTTGTAGGCGAGCATCGCGTAGGCGACGCTGTGGCTCTTGTTGAAGCCGTAGCCGGCGAAAGGCTCGATGTACTCCCAGAGCTCGGCGGCCTTCTCGCGCGAGGTGTTGCTGAAGGCGGCGCCGGCGACGAACTTCTCCTTCTGCTTGGCCATGACCTCGAGATTCTTCTTGCCCATCGCCTTGCGCAACACATCGGCCTCGGCCATGCTGAAGCCGGAGACGACGACGGCGATCAGCATGACCTGCTCCTGGTAGACGATGACCCCGTAGGTCTCCTCCAGGATCTTCTGGGTCGCCGGGACGATGTACTTGGTCTTCTTCTTGCCGAGCTTGCGCTGGATGTACTCCTCGACCATGCCGACCGAGAGCGCGCCCGGGCGGTAGAGGGCGTTGAAGGCCGCCAGGTCCTCGAACTTCGACGGCCGCGCCCGCCGCAGGAGGTCGGTCATGCCGCGCGACTCAAACTGGAAGATGCCGGAGGTCCGCCCGTCGCAGAAGAGCTTGAAGACTTCCGCGTCGTCGAGCGGCACGTTGTCGAGATCGAGGTCGATCCCCTGGTGGCGGAGGATCTTGACCGCGTCGTCGATCACCGTCAGCGTGCGCAGGCCCAGGAAGTCCATCTTCAAGAGCCCGAGCTTCTCGATGACGGTCATGTCCCACTGGGTCATGATCTGCTCTTCGTCGCCCTTGGTCACCCGGTAGAGGGGGACCAGCTCGTCCAGCCGGCGGGGGGTGATGACGACACCCGCGGCGTGGACGGAGGCGTGCCGGGTGAGCCCCTCCAGGCGGCATCCGACCTCGACGATCCGCTTCACCTCGGGATCGTTCGCCACCTCCTGCTTCAGGGCGTCGATCTCCTTGGCCGCCTCGGCGAGCGACTTCGTCATGTCGGGGAGCATCTTGGCGATGCGGTCGACCTTGGCGTAGGGGACCCCCATCACCCGGCCGACGTCCCTTATCACCGCCTTGGCGGCGAGCGTCCCGAAGGTGATGATCTGGGCCACCCGGTCGCGCCCGTACTTCTCGCCCACGTAGTGGATGACCTCGCCCCGGCGGCGCATGCAGAAGTCGATGTCGATGTCGGGCATGCTGATGCGCTCGGGGTTCAAGAAGCGCTCGAACAGCAGGTCGTACTGGAGCGGATCGATGTCGGTGATCCGCAGCACGTAGGAGACGACCGAGCCCGCCGCCGAGCCGCGCCCCGGCCCCACCGGGATGTCGTGCTCGCGCGAGTAGCGGATGAAGTCCCAGACGACCAGGAAGTAGCCGGCGAAGCCCATCTTCTTGATGACGCCGATCTCGAACTCCAGGCGCTGCCGGTAGAGCTCGTCCGGCGACTTGACGAGCCCCTGGGCGCGGCGCTTCCTCACCTCGACGAGCCGTTCCTCGAACCCCTCGCGCGCCACCTTCTCGAAGTAGCCGTCCAGGGTGTAGCCCTCGGGGACGGGGAACTCGGGAAGGTGGAACTTGCCGGTGGGGATCACCAGGTTGCAGCGCTCGGCGATCGCCAGGGTGTTCTCGATCGCCTGGTGGTCCTGGGGGAAGATCTGGTGCATCTCGGTCGCCGACTTCATGTAGAAGTTGTCCGAGGCGTACTTCAGCCGGTCGGTGTCGGCGACGTTTCGCTGGGTGCCGATGCAGAGGAGGACGTCGTGGGCGAAGGCGTCGCTCTTCTTCAGATAGTGGCAGTCGTTGCTGACGACCAGGGGGATGGCGTTGCGCGCCGCGATCCGCCGCAGCACCTCGTTCGCCAGGCGCTGCTCGGGGATCCCGTGGTCCTGCATCTCGAGGTAGAAGTTCCCCTCGCCGAAGATCTCCAGCATCTCCTTTGCCGTGGCCTCGGCTTCCTTCTCCCGCCGGTTGACGATCTGCTCGTTGATCTCCCCCTTCAAGCAGGCGGAGAGCGCGATCAACCCCTCGCTGTGCTTCCTGAGCAGCTCCTTGTCCACCCGCGGCTTGTAGTAGAAGCCTTCGAGGTAGGAGGCCGAGGTGAGCTTCAAGAGATTCCGGTAGCCGGTCTCGTCCTTGGCGAGGAGGACCAGGTGGTTGCTGCTGCCGCGGTTGGGGTGGCGCTCCAGCCGGCTCCCCTGCGCCACGTAGGCTTCCATCCCGAGGATCGGCTTGACCCCGGCGGCCTTCGCCCGGGTATAGAACTCGATGGCCCCGAACATGTTGCCATGGTCGGTCAACGCCATGGCCGGCATCCGCGCCTCGACCGCAGCGGCGATGACGTCGTCCAGGCGGTTGGCGCCGTCCAGGAGGCTGTACTGGGAGTGCAGGTGGAGGTGAACGAAGTCTGACATGGGCACCCCGATGGTACCAGATGCCGACTGGATACCGTCTAGACGGCGACTCGATGTGGGGGGCTACCTATGCCTGACTTCCGCGGCATCATCTGCCCCGCCATCCTGATCTCGGGACGCCCTGATGGTCTCTGAAGCTCTCAGCCAGCTTACTCGCCGAAGATGCAGGCGGGGCCTCGGTCTCTTGACAAACCCAAAAAGTATCTACATCCTGTAGCTATGGCAACTGCAAAGCTCTTCCAGCACGGTGGCAGTCAGGCCGTTCGTCTGCCCAAGGACTTCCGCTTCGAAGGCACGGAAGTGGAGATCGAGAAGCGCGGCGATGAGGTGGTTTTGAGGCCCAGGCCGAAGCCTCGGTTGAAGACCCTAGCGGATGTCGCGCGCTTCATGCACGAGAACTTCCCAGAGGGCCGAGACTTTCCGGATCGCGAGCAGCCGTTGAGTCCTCAGATTCGAGACCTGAATCTGGATCAGGATTGACTGTGAGGTACATGCTGGAAACTTCCGTCTGCGTATCGCTGATCCGGGGGCGAGCGTCGGCGGCGGGCCTGCCTGCGGCCTCGGAGTGCGTTCTCTCCACGATCACCTTTGCAGAGCTCGAAGTTGGGGTTCGCCGTTCCGTCCGTCCGGCGGCGCAGCGAAAGGCTGTAGATGCCTTCACCGAAATCTTTGAAGTGCTGGCTTGGGATCTACAGGCCACGAGCTACTACGGTGACTTGCGCGTCGATCTGGAGAAGCGAGGCATCGTCATCGGTCCGCTCGACATGCTCATCGCGGCCCATGCTCTCCGACTTGGGGCGACCCTCGTGACCGCCAATTTCCGAGAGTTTCGGCGCGTGGCCGATCTGCAGTGCTTGGAATGGAAACAATAAGGCGCAGACGAGAAGCTGTGCGGGGAGTCCGGGCTCCCTCCGAGTGCCGCTGACGAGCAGCCGGAGCACCTCCTTGCTCCCGATCGGTCAGCTCGTCGAGGTCCTGGAGCTCGGCAGCGGGCCGCGCCGGATGGGCGAACTCCTGGAGGAGCTTGGCGGCGAGGGCCGGCGTCAGGGCGGGCTCGCCGCGGCCGACCGGTCTCTCCTCCTCCCCCCGCCCCACCGCGTGGCGGGTCACACCGACCAGGGATCTACGAGCACCAGGCCGAGCCCCTCGAAATGGCGCCGGTTGTGGGTCGCGAGGGTCGCTTTGCGGGCCGCCGCGATGCCGGCAATCTGGACGTCGCGGATCTCGACCGTGCGGCCAGCCCGTCGGCGCTCTGCGGCAATCCGGCCGGCTGCCTGCGCAGCGGTCTGATCAAAAGGCAGCACGCGGCTTTCGAAGTCCTCTTCGAGCGCCTTGGCGAAGGCCTCTTCCAGAGCCCGTCGGCGCTGCCCATCCGCCAGGAGCTCCAAGCCAAGACGGACCTCGAAGACGGTGATCGAGGTCGTCCACACGGATTCCGGCGGCAGTCGGTCGAGCCACGCCACGACGATCGGGTCCGGATCGCGACGCATGAGCGCCGAAATCACGTTCGTGTCGAGGAGGATCACGGCTCAAAGTCGGCCGGGTGGACGGTCTGGCCGCGCAGCTCGGGGATGTCCTCCACGAGACCTACAGAGGCGAAACGGGCAGCCAGCCGGGAGCCGAGCGCCGTCGGGTTGCCACCCTCCTCCCTGACCGCGTTGCCGAGGATCTCGCGAACCTCCTCTTCCGTGCTCCGGCCGTGGCGGCGGGCCCGGAGACGAAGCTTCGCCTTCACGTCATCGTCGAGCTGCCGTACCAGGAGTTGGGCCATGATCCTTGGATGATATCACGATATCGAGAGCAGGCTCGAATGATCCCGCCCAGTCGTGGAGCATTCTGAAAAATATTCGCGAAGCACCGACCGTACTAGTCGATCGTGGTGCCTTGACTGCCATTGGGTGAGGAAGATGCAGGCGGGGCCTCGGTCTCTTGACAAACCCAAAAAGTATCTACATCCTGTAGCTATGGCAACTGCAAAGCTCTTCCAGCACGGTGGCAGTCAGGCCGTTCGTCTGCCCAAGGACTTCCGCTTCGAAGGCACGGAAGTGGAGATCGAGAAGCGCGGCGATGAGGTGGTTTTGAGGCCCAGGCCGAAGCCTCGGTTGAAGACCCTAGCGGATGTCGCGCGCTTCATGCACGAGAACTTCCCAGAGGGCCGAGACTTTCCGGATCGCGAGCAGCCGTTGAGTCCTCAGATTCGAGACCTGAATCTGGATCAGGATTGACTGTGAGGTACATGCTGGAAACTTCCGTCTGCGTATCGCTGATCCGGGGCGAGCGTCGGCGGCGGGCCTGCCTGCGGCCTCGGAGTGCGTTCTCTCCACGATCACCTTTGCAGAGCTCGAAGTTGGGGTTCGCCGTTCCGTCCGTCCGGCTGCGCAGCGAAAGGCTGTAGATGCCTTCACCGAAATCTTTGAAGTGCGGCTTGGGATCTACAGGCCACGAGCTACTACGGTGACTTGCGCGTCGATCTGGAGAAGCGAGGCATCGTCATCGGTCCGCTCGACATGCTCATCGCGGCCCATGCTCTCCGACTTGGGGCGACCCTCGTGACTGCCAATTTCCGAGAGTTTCGGCGCGTGGCCGATCTGCAGTGCTTGGAATGGAAACAATAAGGCGCAGACGCGAAGTTGTGCGGGCTGAGGAGTCCGTGGAATCGCGGCGGACGCATCTCCACCCGGGGCCGGCCATCCTGTGAGCTCTCGGAGCCCCTGGAGCGTCCGCCAAACCGTCTCCGGGAGCGCCAGAACCTCTCCGGGCGCCTCCGAGACCTCTCCGCGAGGTTCCGAAATCCCTCGGGACGCCTTCCAAAACACGTCCGGGAGCTGGCAAAACCTCTCTGGGTTTCTTTCCGAATCCATAAAGTCTTCGCCCATCCCTCCAAAGTTCCTCCACAAGGCTTGCGGATTGAATTCCAGAGCGAAAAATTTGTGCTCGAGACCCTTCCGATCGAACTCGAGACCTCTGGAGCTGAATTCGAGACCTCTGGAGCTGAGCTCGAGGCCTCTAGAGCTGAATTCCAGACCTCTGGGATTGAATTCGAGGCCCTCTGATGGCAATCGGAGAGGTTTTGCCCGAACTTCAACGTGTTCTAGCGATACGCAGAGGGTTTTTCGCCGAATCGACGGCACCGCGGTGCGCCGGGGAGGGCCCGCGGTCGAAACCAGAGGGGACTGAAAGGCTACTTCTCGCGCTCGCCGACCAGCTGGTTCGAGCGCAGGACGTAGTCGAGGCCGGAGGCGAGCGTCAGGGCGGCCGCCAGGTAGACGACGCCGAGCGCCAGGGGCTCGATGTCCTTGACCAGGCCGGAGAGGAGGACGACCGCGACCGCCGTCACCTGGACGACGGTCGTCACCTTCGAGAGGACGGACGGCGGGAAGCGCTTGACCCCCTGGGCCAGGTAGAGGACGAGGGCGACGATGACGAGGAGCACGTCGCGGGCGATGACGACGACCGTCACCCAGACCGGGATCGGGGTGCCGTGGTGGAGGCTGGGGATCGAGAGGGTGACGTAGGCCGAGGTCAATAGGAGCTTGTCGGCGATGGGATCTAAATAGGCCCCGAGGAGCGACTGCTGGCGGTAGATGCGGGCGATCGCCCCGTCGAGCGCGTCGGTAACCCCGGCGACGACGAAGACCAGGAGGGCGCGGCGCGGCTCGCCGTCGAGCACCGAGATGATGAAGAGGGGGACGAGCCCCATCCTTAGGATGGAGAGAAAGTTGGGGATGGTGAAGGTCATGCCCGGCCGAGTAGGGCGAGGGTCCGCCGCAGGAGCTCGACGGCGTCCTCGCCGGAGAAGTCGTCGCTCGACTGGCAATCCTCGTCCGCGGGGACGAGATCGCAGCGCCGGGCCGTGTCGCAGAGGGAGCGCTGGTCCCCCAGGCAGGCGGGCGCGGGGTGGCCGAAACGCGACAGCAGGCGGACGACGCTCTTGAGCGCCGTTCCCCGCCGCGCCGGTGCCCCGGGCGAGAAGTGGTGGAGGGTCTCGTCCACGTCGAGGAGCCCGAGGTTGACCACCCGCACGATCTCCTCGCGCTGGGAGTGATCGAGGACGTCGGTCGCGATCCGCCCCTCCGTGGGCTTGCCGTAGTGCACCTCGGGGATGAGCCAGAAGAGAAGGACGGCGAAGTCGGCCTTCGTCAGCTCCGGTTTGGCGGCGACCTCGCGCACCTTGGCGGGCAGGAGCGACAGCCGCCAGAGAAACTTGGCGGCGGCCAGCCGGGCGGCGACCTGGTCGTCCTTGGGGTTCTGGTCGGCGAGCCCCTGGATGATCTTGAGCCCGACGGCCGGGTCCCCCACCTCCAACTCCAGATCCGAGCGCCGTTCGAGGAGGTCCCGGTCGCCCGGCCGGCGCCCGGCCAGGCTCTTGATCGCGGCGAGCTCCGCCTTGCGGTCGCTACGCGCCACGGCCAGGGCGCGCGCCGCCTCGTAGGTCGCGGTCTCGGCGGGGGCCCAGGACTGGAGGAGGGCGAGCTGGCGCCCGGCGTCGTCGAGCCGGTTGGCCTTCAGGGCCTCGCGCAGGCGATTGCCGACGATGTCGATCACCCGCGGGTGGAGCTCCCCCGTGCGCTTGAGGGCGAGAGAGCTCTTCGCCGCCACCGCCCGGAAGGCGGAGTAGGCGAGCGGCAGGTCGCCCGCCAGCTCGGCGGTGCGGCCGAGGAGCATCTGGCTCGCGGTGTAGGTGGGCATCGCATCGCCCACCGGCAGGAGGCGCGCCACGATCCCCTTGCGTTCGCCGGCGACGAAATCCGCCTCGGCGGCGAGCACCTTGGCGGGCGGAAACTCGGGGTCCCCGGAGGCGAGGTCACGGGCGAGACTCCGCGCCGACTCGATCGCCGCGGCGTCGGCCTCTTCGAGGAGGGCCCGGTGGACGCGCGCGAGGCGCTCCCGGCGCTCGGCGACGGCCGCCGACTTCGCTGGCGCGGAGTAGCCTTCGAGTGGATCGAGGAGATAGCCGCGCTCCGCCTCGGCCACGCCGTGCGGCGCGACCTCCCGCGGCAGCGGTGCCGGAGTTGGAGCGGTGGAACAGGCACCGGCGAGCAGCAGGGCGGCCAGAACGACGAACGTTCCGGCGGCCCTGACCCCCACCCCCTTACCTCTCCGCTGGCGTGGCTGCGGCGATCGTGGCGATGGCATGTTTGTAGATCAGAATCTCCTTCCCCTCGCTCTCGAGCACCACGGCGAAACGGTCGAAGCGCTTGAGGCGGCCGAGCAGCGGGTGCCCGGTGACCAGCTCGACGTGCATCGTCTGCCCTTCCTTGAGGCTCTGGAAAAGGAAACCGTCCTGAATGTTGATGTTGTGCTTAGGCATTGGCCCTCCCGAGACCACACTCTACGTGTTCAAGAACTCCTGCGACCCGACTCTCCAGATCCTGGGCCACGAACCAGGTGACGTCGGGCTCCTTGCGAAACCAGGTCTCCTGACGCTTGGCGAAACGTCGCGTGGCCTGGGTCGTCTCGCCGATCGCTCGCTCGAGAGACCACTCCCCCTTAACATGGAGGACGAGCTGGCGGTAGCCGATGGCCTGGAACGCCGGCAGGTGAGGGTCCACCCACCGGTCGAGCAGCTCCGCCACCTCCCGCACCCAGCCCTGCTCGAGCATCCGGGCCACGCGGCCTGCGATTTCATCGTATAAGATGCTACGCGGAACCGTCAAACCGACAGTGATCGCTGAAGTACCTTTTTTTCCAAAGGGTTGGCTGGAAATCCACGCGGAGAGCGGCCGGCCGGAAACCTGGGCCACTTCGAGCGCGCGGAGAATCCGCTGGGTGTCGCCGGGAGCGAGCCGGGCGGCGGTCTCGGGATCGACGCGGGCGAGCTCGGCGGCGAGGGCCGGGAGTCCCTCGGCCGCCAGGCGGTCGCGGAGCTCCCGGCGAACTTCCGGGTCGCCCGGCGGCACCGGGCTGATGCCGGCGAGCAGCGCCCGCAGGTAGAGCCCGCTCCCGCCGACGACGATCGGCAGCCTCCCTCGACTCTGGATCTCCCCGATCGCCTCCCGGGCCCGCCGCGCGAACTCCCCCGCCGAGTAGGGGTCCGCCGGCTCCAGGATGTCGATCAGGTGGTGCGGCACCCGCCGGCGCTCCTCCGGGAGCGGTTTCGCCGTGCCGACGTCGAAGTGACGGTAGGCCTGGAGGGCGTCGGCGCTCACGATCTCCCCCTCGAGCCTTTCGGCCAGGGCCAGGCCGAGGGCGCTCTTGCCGGTCGCGGTCGCTCCTACGATGGCAAGGATCGGCGGGGGCATTGGGGAGAGTGTACGCGGAGTCCGTGCCTTTGCGGGGAAAGTACCTTTGGGGGCCGACCGGGGGGACGGCGGGATCGGGCTGCGGGCGGTGCTCGAATACGGCCTTCGGCCTCCGGACGGCTGCGCTCCGTCCTCTCCCGATCCCGCCGCCCCCCCGGTCTACTTCAATCCCGATCTCGATCCCTCTCTGGATCCCCTCTCCATACTTCTCTCGATCCCTACCTCGGCGCGCCGGGCAGCTCCAGGCGCAGGCGCCGGTCCAGGTCGAAATGGAGGACGAGCTCTCCGGAGCGGTCGGTTCGGAGGAGGGGAATCCGGTGAGCCTCCAGACGGGCTAGAACCCCGGGCGCGGGGTGATGATAGGGGTTCGCCAGGCCGACCGAGATCACGGCCAGACGGGGGGAGACGGCGTCCAGAAAATCGTCGGAGGTCGAGCCGTTGCTGCCGTGGTGGCCGACCTTGAGGAGGTCGGCCCGGAGCTCGGCGGGCGGCCAGCGGTCGAGCATCTCCCTCTCGGCCTCCCGGCCGGCGTCGCCGGTGAGGAGGGCCCGGCGCCCGAACGCCTCGGCGCGGAGGACGAGGGAGCGCTCGTTCACTTTCGTCTCGTCGCCCCCCGCGTGGAGGACGGTCAGCCGCCAGCGTCCCACCCGGGCTTTCGTCCCCGGGTGAAGGATTCGGGTACGCACTTGGGGAAGGGCGAAGAGCTCTCCGGCACAGCCGGTCGGAGGCCAACCCGGACCGGTCCAGACTTCGTCCACAGGAAGGTGGGCGGCGATATCGGCCAGGCCGCCGCAGTGGTCGCGATCCGGGTGGGTCATGACGACGGCATCGAGGTGTTGGACCCCCTCGCCGAGGAGCGCCGGGAGGAGGACCCGGCCGCCGAAGTCGGCGCCGTCCCAGCCGCCGCCGTCGACCAGGATGGCACGGCGGCCGTCGCGGAGGAGGATGGCGTCGCCCTGGCCGACGTCGAGGAGGGCCAGCTCACAGCCGTGCCGAAGGGCGAAGGGCTGCCAGAGGTTCCAGGCGGCGAACGCCACCAGGAGCAGGCCGAGGAGGGAACGGAGCCGGCCGCCGAGGAGGAGGAGCGCCAGGCCCAGGGCGAGCGCCGCGGCGATGGGCAGGGAAGCGAGGAGCGGCAGGGTCGGCCAGAGGTGCGGCCCGGCGGCGGCCGGCCAGCCGTAGGGCGCCGCCAGGAGATCGAGGAGCGGCTGGCCGGCGGTCGCGAGGCGGGGAGCGGCGACCGCCAGGGCGGTCCAGGCGAGGGAGACGAGGAGGGCGAGCCCGGTCCAGGGGACCGCGACGAGGTCGGCCAGGGGGGCGAATAGGGGAAGAGCGCAGAAGAGAGGGAGCGCCACGGGGAGAGCGGCGAGCTCCGCCCCCAGGCTTAAGGCCAGGGCCGGACCGAGGCGGAGGGGAATCCGCTGAAAGCGGCGGGCAAGAGCCGGGGAGAGCAGGAGGACCCCCGCCGAGGCCGCCGCGGAGAGCTCGAAGGCGGGCCGCTCGACGACCGCCGGGCTCCCCAGGACGAGGAGCACGACGGCCCAGCCGAGGGCGTTGAGCGCCGCGGGCGGACGTTCGAGGGCGAGGGCGAGGAGCGCGAGGAGGGCCATGGTGGCCGCCCGCAGGAGCGCCGGGTGCGGGACCGACCAAGAGCAGGTAGCTGCCGACCGCGAGCGCCGCTAGAAGGAGCCGCGGGAGCCGGTGCCGGAAGCCGCCGAGGAAGAAGCCGAAGAGGAGCCCGAGGGCGGCGACTAAGGCCACGTGCAGGCCCGAGACCGAGACGAGATGGGTCAGGCCGGCAGTCGAGAGGCCCCGGCGCCAGGCGAGGGGGAGTCGCGAGGGATCGCCGAGGACCCAGAGCCCGCGCCAGCGCCTTGCCCGGGCTCTCCGGCCCGGTCTCCAGATAGGCCCGCTCGACCCGCCGTCGCCAGAGAGAGGAGAGCCGGGCGATCCTCCCGGGCCCCTCCGCCAACCGCATCAGCAGGCGGCTCTTGAGGCGCAGGCGCCAGGGTCCAGGCGCCACCGGTGCCCGGTTGGCGAAGCCGGGAGAGCGGTGCAGGTAGCCGCGGAGCGAGAGGAGCGCACCGAAAGGGGGTGGCGCCTCCTCCCCTGGCAGGTGGAGGCCGATCTCAAGAAGTGGCGACTCCACCCGGCCCGCCTGCTCCAGGGTCTCCACCCGGGCGGGAGCCGACCACCCCTCGCCGTCCGGAATCCAGTGGCCGGCGACCCGGGCCGAGACCTCCACCGGGCGGTCGGGGTCGATCCGGCGCTCGGGCCTCGCCGGCAGGGCATGGGTCCCGGCCGCCACCAGCGCCCCGGCGGCGACCGCGGCGAGGACCGGACCGGCGCGCCGGCCCCAGGCGAGCCCGAGAGCGAGGAGGAGGACGAGGAGCGGGAGGGAGAGAGAGGTGGACTGGAAGGCGAGCCAGGCACCCGTGGCGAGAGCCACGGCAGGGACGAAGAGGGGAGCGCTTTTCAAGTTCATACAGGGCGAGACGTAAAACGCTCGTCCAATCGCTCAGCTCGATCTGGGCTAGAATCCCTCCCTCCGAAGCTCGCTCCCAAAAACCCTCGACATGCCGCGCTCCCTGACCGCCAAAACACTCCGGCTCCCCCTGTTCGCGAGCGTCCTCGCCGCGGCCTGCCTCTCCTGCTCGCCGCGCCCCGAGCCGCTCCCCAGGGGGAGCAACATCCTCCTCATCACGATCGACACCCTGCGCGCCGACCACCTGTCGGGCTATGGCTACGCCCGCCCCACCTCGCCGGTGATCGACCGCCTGGCGGCCGAGGGGGTGCGCTTCGGGCAGGCGGTCGTCCAGTGGCCGAAGACCACCCCTTCTTTCGCCTCGATGTTCACCGCGACCTACTCCAAGGACAACGGCATCGTCCGCAAGGTCGGAATCCCGATCCCCTGCCGCTTCGAGACCCTGGCCGAGGCGCTGAAGCGGAACGGCTATGCGACCCATGCCGTGGTCGCCAACGGAGCCTTGGCCTCCGACTTCTTCTTCGACCAGGGGTTCGACACCTTCATCGAGACCTGGAAGCTGGTGCATGCCGGCGGCCCGGCAGGCGGCACTCCGGCCGGCAACACCGCGAACCTCCCCGATCCCAACGGTGCCGAGGCCGTGACCCGGCTCGCCACCGGCCTCCTCGACAAGCTCGCCAAGGGCAAGAAACCCTACTTCCTCTGGGTCCACTACCTCGATCCCCACTACCCCTACTCCCCGCCGCCCCCCTACCGCGACCGCTTCCAGGGCGATGCCCTCTTCCGCGCCACGCCGCAGAAGATCGACATCGCGGCCGACAAGCCGGGGCAACAGATGTGGGGGATCGGCAGCGACCATGTCCTCGAAGGGCGGAGCGACCTCGCCTTCTACGTCGCCCGCTACGATGCGGAGATCGCCTACACCGACGCTCAGATCGGCAAGCTCTTAGGCGAGATGAAGCGGCGCAATCTCCTCGGCAGGACTCTCACCGTGGTCACCGCCGATCACGGCGAGTCGCTGGGGGACCACAACTACTACTTCGACCATGGCCGCTTCGGCTTCGACACCTGCCTCCGGGTGCCCCTCGTCTTCCACTACCCCGGGGTCTTGAAGCCGCGGGTCGACGCCGATCCGGTCGAGCTCCTGGACCTCGCCCCCACCCTCCTCGAGGCCGCCGGCGTGGATTTGAAAGACGGTGCCTGGAAGGAGGGGCGAACCCTGACTCCCCGCCTCCGTGGCCAGGCTCCGCCGGCCCCGGCCGCGCCGGTGACCCCCAACCGAGCCGCCAGCTCCCCCAGCACCGCTGAGAAGCCGCCTCCGGCCCACCCCGGCCTCGCCTTCTCGGAAGCCGGCTGGGAGGCCAACAACAAATGGCAGAAGATCGTCCGCGACGGCCGCTTCAAGCTGATCTTCGCCCAGACCCGCCCGGAGCAGCGCTGGATCGGCGGCGAAGGGGTGCGCTTCACCCTCTACGATCTGAAGAACGATCCCCACGAGACGAAGAACGTGGCGGACCTGTATCCGGACGACCTGAAGCGCCTGGAGCGGGAGCTCTCCAACTGGGCCGGGGCGCCACGCTTCGACGTCGAGACCGACACCCAGGGGGGGACCTGCGGCGGCGGCAAGCGGGAGATGGACGAGCAGACCAAGGAGCTCCTCCACTCCCTGGGATATATCTAACCGTTCTAGCCGCCGACCCTCATCGGCACCAGGCCGAGAGCTGCCTGGGCCGGATCGAAGGCGAGCTGAACCCAGGCCGCGTACCGATCCGGCCAGTGGCCCCCTACTTGGCTGCCTTCTGGCCCGCCGTCTGCGTGCCGCTCAGCTGGATCGCCGTCAGCGCCTGCTGGAGCGCCGCGTCATAGGTGGCGAACTTGTCCTGCGGCGCGGTGAGCAGGAAGATCAAAACGTCGGTCGAGCGCGGGACCGCCACCCAGTGCTGGGTCGTGGAGACGGTGCCCTTGCCGTCGATGGCGGCGCCGTTGCCCTTGCCGGTGACGACCATCCACATGGCTCGCATGCCGCCGACGTCGCGCACGTCCTGCTGCTCGACCGTGGCGCCCAGGCTCGTCTGGTAGGCCTTGGCACTCTGGTCGACCAGGGCGCGCGGGTTGACGGCGCCCTTCGGCTTCTGCCGGAAGACGACGAGGGTGGAGGTGCCGTCCGGCGACCAGGCGCAGCAGACCTCGCCGGGAACGGTGATGGTGCTGGTGTCGGTGGCCTGGGTCCAGCCCTCGGGGGCGGTGAGGGTGAAACCGAAGGCCGCCTGGCCCGTCCCGCCGATCCCCGGCGCCGGGACTCCGGCCGGCTGTGAGGTCGGGGGCGTCGTGGGAGACGAGGGCGAGCCGGGATTGGCGGGAGCCGTCGCCGGCGGCTGGGCCGAGGGCTGTCCCTGCTGCATCTGGCCCGGCGGCTGGCCGGAGGTGCCGTTGGTGGCCTGGTCGGCCGCCGCCGGCGAGGCGAGGCCGGGGCAGACGGCGAGACCCGCGGCAAATGACGCAGCGAGCGTAAGATTGAGCGCTTCTTTGCGGAAACGATTCATGGTGCTCCTTTTGGCCGGAAGAAAAGGCTGCGCCGACCGGCTGGCCACGCGCGGGCTCCGGCGCTCTCGAACGTTATGCAGGGAGGTTGCCAACTCGGGCGTCATCGGGGAACTGGGAGCGCTCGGGAGCGCGTCAACGGGGGAGCGCCTCGTAGGTGCTCTGCACCGCGGCCTGGCCGTGCTGGCGCTCCAGACGGCGGATGATGAAGTGACCGCGCGCCATGTCCTGGAAGTGACGCGTGAAGAGGACGTTGACGGCCGCTCCAGAGGCCGCCCCGAGGACCGGCATGGCCTCCGCGGCGACCTTCTCGGAGACCGTGACGCTGAAGCGGGAGGCGACCCTCGTCACATAGCGCACGAGGACCGACGAGCTCTCCCGGGCGAGGCCGCGCTCGGCCACCGCCTGGACCGCCTCGGCGAGGGTCTTGGCGAGGAGCGAACGGACGGCGTAGTAGCCGGTGTCCGCCGCCTCGGCGTCTTCGGCGCCATCGGCGCCTTCGGGGCTGCCGCGCTCGGGCCGGCCGCCGAAGGCGAAGACCTCCAGGCAGGCGAGGCGGGCCTCGACCGCGGTCAAGTCCTCCCCCTCGCGGCGGGCGATCTCGGCGATCGAGCGGAGCATCAGGGTGGTGGTGATCGGCAGCTCGACGGCGAGCCCCGCGAGGCCGAAGAAGCCGCCCACGGCGCCCGTGGCACCGGTCAGGATCCAGTGGACCCGGTCGGCGTACCGGGGCACCGGCTGCTCCAAGGGAATGGTCTTCAACGCCGCCTGGAGCGCCCGCTCGAGCGCCCCCTGGGTGGCGCGGTGGATCTGCTGCGACACGGCCTCGGGGAGGCGGTCGAGAACGCGCTCGATGGGGTTGCCGAGCAGCGAGGCGAGCTTCGCCGCCATGCCCGGTTTTTCGAGCAGGCGGTGGGCCTGTTTCAGAGCTTCTACGTCGGAGGTGGAGAACGGCGCGGTCACGGGGCCTATTCTAGGTCAGACGGAGGGCTGCTTTCCGCTTCCGGCGAGAAGAGGGAGAGAACGGGCAACTCCAGTCTTTTTCGCAAGATCTGTCGCCGCAGGTGATCGCGCGAGCGCTGGAGCTCGTCCTCCGGAATGCGGCCGGCGAGGGCGGCCAGGGTGCGCTCGACCGTCGCCTCGACCTCCCGCTCCGCCGCCCCGGAGAGCCCCGCCCCGGCGGCGGCGAGCAGCTCGCGGTCGAGGGCGGCGAGCCCCTCCTCGACCGCCTGGCTCCCCCCCGTAACCGGGATCGCACCGATGCGGTCCCTCCAGACCTCGCGCTCGGGGAGCTTTTTCGGCAGGGCGGCGGCGAGGTTGAGCAGGCGGAGCGGGATGTCGAGGCCGGCCGCCGGGGCGCTCTCGCGCTCGGCCGGCGCGGTCAGCTCGCGGAGGTGGGCCCAGGCCACCTCGATCGCCGGGGCGCAGTAGCGCAGAGACGAGATCCTTCCCTTGGCGCCGCGCTCCAGGCGGCGGGCGAAGACCGCTTCCAAAGCGCTCCTCACGAGGTCGAGCGGCACCCCGTCGCGATACCAGCGGCGGGCGACCTGCCAGTCGGCGGGCGAGAGGAGGAGGGGCGCCCCGCGCAGGCGGACGAAGATCTCCTCGATGGCCTGAAAATAGGCCCGGTCGTCCCACTCCGGCTCCGCTGTCGTCATCGATCCGGCGCCGCTCCGGGTCGCCCTTTCAGACCCGGTTCTTCTCGTAGATGAGCTTCAGACCGGTCAGGGTGAGCAGGGGATCGACCTCGCGGATGTACTTCGAGCCCGAGGCGATGAGGTCGGCCTGGCCGCCGGTCGCCACCACCGTGCGGATGCCGGGGATCTCCGCCATCAGCCGTTCCAGGATGCCGTCGACCAGCCCGACATAGCCGTAGTAGATGCCGGCCTGCATGGCGGTCGCCGTGTTTCGCCCCACGAGCTCGGCGGGCTTCCGGACATCCACCCGGTAGAGCCGGGAGGCCTGGGCGAAGAGGGCCTCGGCCGAGATCAGGATGCCGGGACAGATGATGCCGCCCGCGTACTCGCCGGCGGCGTTGACGACGTCGAAGGTGGTGGCGGTGCCGAAATCGACGACGATGACCGGCGCCCCGAAGCGCTCGCGCGCCGCCACGGCGTTGACGATGCGGTCCGCCCCCACCTCGGCCGGGTTGTCGTAGCGGATGGGCATGCCGGTCTTCACCCCCGGCTCGATGAACAGCGGCTTCTTTCCGAAGTAGCGGCGCGCCAGCTGGTCGAGGGTGAGGTGGAGCGGCGGCACGACCGAGGAGATGACCACCGCCTCGGCCTTCCGCGGGTCGAGGCCGGTGCGGCCGAAGAGCGGCAGGAGGAGGGCGCCGTACTCGTCGGCCGTCCGGACGCGGTCGGTCGAGAGCCGGAAGCTGTCGACCAGCTCCTCGCCGCGGTAGACCCCGAACACCGTATTGGTGTTGCCGACGTCGACTAAGACCAGCTGACCGCCGTCGGCCTCGGCGTCCCCTGAGGTCCCGTCCTGCTTCTTCGCTCTCGTCGCCATCCCTGCCTCCTCCGGCTCCGGGCCCTAGCCCTCGATCACCTCGCCGGCCGTCAAGCGCAGCTCGCGGCCGTCGACGTCCAGGAGGAGCATGCCGTTGTCGTCGAAGCCGCGGAAGCTGCCGGTGACCCGCTCCCCCCCGACCTGGCAGGTGAGGCGGTCGCCGGGTTGGTGGACGGAGCGCTCGCGGTAGCTCTCGACGGCATAGGCGGCGTCCCCCAGGTGGCGGAGCTCGCACTCGACCGCCGTCACCAGGTCCCAGGTCAGCCGGCCCAGAGAGACCTCCCGTCCCCCTTCGAGGCGGAGCGAGGTCGCCCGCTCGTGCGGGAGGTCGGCCGCGGTCTGGCTCCGATTGACCCCGTAGCCCACGACCGCCATGGCGCAGTCGCCGGGGCGGATCAGGGTCTCGATGAGGATGCCGCCGATCTTCTTGCCGCCGGCCAGGAGATCGTTTGGCCACTTGAGCTCCGGCGGGGTGGGGAGATAGGCGTCGAGCGCCCGGCAGAGCCCGACGCCGACGAGGAGCGGCAGGGTCAGAAGCCGCTCCGGCTCCGCGACCGAAAGGGTGCGCGAGGCGTAGACCCCCTGGCCCGGCGGCGAGGACCAGCTCCTTCCCAGCCGACCGCGCCCGGCGGTCTGCTCGAAGGCGAGGAAGAGCGCCACCGGCAGGGCCTGGCACTCGCGATCGTAATCGGCGATCACCGCCCGGGCGAGGAGGTTGGTCGAGCCGACCTGTTCGAGCACGACGACGTTCTCGGGCACCTCGGCCGTCCCGGTCGGTTGCTCGCGGGCGAGCTCTTCCAAGTAGCCCGAGAAGTCGGTGCCGGCAGCGGGTGTCTTCTCGTCAGGCATCTTTTTCAACGGCATTCCCGAGGGTATTGAGGATGCGCTCGCGGCGTTCCTTCAACTCGGCGAGCTTCTTGCGGTTGCCCTCGACCACCTGGGCCGGGGCCTTCGACACGAACGTCTCGTTGCCCAGCCGCTCCTCGGCGCGGGCGATCTCGTCCCCCAGCCGCAGAGCCTCTTTCTGGAGACGCCCGCGCTCGGCGTCCCCCAGGCCTTCCGGCGCCCCGCTGGCCGCCGTACTGGAGACAACGGCCACCCCGATCTCCACCCCGGCCACGACATCCCGCCGCGCTCCCTCGCGGGGAGGCGCCATGGCGACGCCGTCGGCGCGGCAGAGGAAAGCCAAGAGCGGCTCCTGGCCGGAGAGGAAGCGGGCGATGTCTTCCTTCGCCGCCTGAAGGGTGAGATCGATCCCGGCCTTGGGCGCCAGGTTGAGCTCGGCGCGGAACGCCCGCACCCGGGTGACCACCTGGATCAGCGCCTCCATCCCGGCCTCGATAATATCGCCAGTCCCGCCGGCCCCCCCCGCCTCGCCGAAAGCCTCCCAGGCCGGCTCGCGCTCGGGATAGGGGGCGAGACAGATAGTTTCCGGGTGGATCGCCTCGTGGCCGGGCAGGCGCTGCCAGACCTCCTCGGTCAGGAATGGCATCATCGGGTGGAGGAGGCGGAGGCTGCGGTCGAGGACGGAGAGGAGCACCTCGCCCACCCGCGGGCGGGGCGCCTCCCCGGTGAGCGCCGGCTTCGACAGCTCGATGTACCAGTCGCAGAGATCGCCCCAGAAGAAGTGATAGAGCCGGTTGCAGGCCTCGTCGAAGCGGCAGCTCGCGAGGCGCTCCCCGACCTCCCCCGCCACCTTCGAGAGCCGGGCGAGAATCCAGCGCTCGGGGGCCGCGAGCCCGGCCACGTCCAGGGTGAGGGCGACCTTCGCCTCCCCCACCCGGGACAGGCAGAAGCGCGCCGCATTCCAGATCTTGTTGCCGAACGCCCGGTAGCCCGCGATCTGCTCCGGGTTCAAGGGGATGTCCCGTCCCGGGCTGTCGAGCGAGGCGAGGGTGAAGCGGAGAGCGTCGGCGCCGTACTCGGCCACCAGATCGCTGGGGTCGAGCACGTTCCCCTTGGTCTTCGACATCTTCTCGCCCGCCGCGTCGCGCACGAGACCGGTCAGGTGGACGGTCGCGAACGGCACCTCCCCGGTCAGGTGGAGCCCCATCATCACCATCCGCGCCACCCAGAAGAAGAGGATGTCGTGGGCGGTGACGAGAATGTCGGTCGGATAGAAGGTCGCGAGGTCGGAGGTCTCCTCCGGCCAGCCGAGAGTCGAGAAGGGCCAGAGGCCGGAGGAGAACCAGGTGTCGAGCACGTCCTCGTCCTGGGTCAGCCGATCGGTGCCGGCCGCCTGGACCGCCTCCTCCAGCGAACGGGCGACGAAGCAGCGCCCGGCCTCGTCGTACCAGGCGGGAATCTGGTGCCCCCACCAGAGCTGGCGCGAGATGCACCAGGGCCGGATGTTCGACAGCCAGTGCTCCCAGGTCTTGTCGAAGCTGTCGGGCACCAGCTTCAAGCGGCCGTCCTGGAGAGCGGCCAGGGCCTGCCCGGCCATCCCGGAGGCGTCCATGAACCACTGGGTGGACACCAGGGGCTCGATCGGCTCGCCGCCGCGCTGGCTGTGGCCGACGTTGTGGACGTGGGGCTCGACCTTGACGAGGAGACCCGCCGCCGCCAGCCGCTCGACCACCCTGGCGCGAGCCTCGGCGCGGTCGAGCCCGGCGAAGTCCGGCCCCGCCTCGGCCGTCATCCGGCCCTGGCGGTCGATGACCGAGATGCCGGGGAGACCGTGGCGGCGGCCGAGCTCGAAGTCGAAGGGGTCGTGGAAGGGCGTCACCTTGACGAGTCCGGTGCCGAACTCCTTTTCGACCGCGGCGTCGGCGACGAACGGGATCCGCCGGCCGACGAGCGGCAGGATCGCGGCACGGCCCACCAGACGCCGGTAGCGTTCGTCCTCGGGGTGGAAGGCGACCGCGGTGTCGCCGAGCATCGTCTCCGGCCGGGTGGTGGCGACGACGATCCGCTCGCCCTCCAAACCGCCCTCGACCGGATAGGCGATGTGGTAGAGCTTGCCCTGGACCGTCCGCATCTCCACTTCGAGATCGGAGACGGCGGTCTCCAGCACCGGCGACCAGTTGACGAGATACTCGCCGCGGCGGATCAGCCCCTCTTCATAGAAACGCACGAAGGCCTCGCGCACCGCTTGAGACAGCCCCTCGTCCAGGGTGAAGCGCTCGCGCGTCCAGTCGCAGGAGGCGCCGAGGACATCGAGCTGCTCTCGGATGTTCCCCTGGTACTGCTCCTTCCAGGCCCACACCCGTTCGAGGAAGCGCTCCCGCCCGAGCTCCCGGCGGCTCGTCCCCTCGGAGGCCAGCTGGCGCTCGACCATGAGCTGGGTGGCGATCCCGGCGTGGTCGGTGCCGGGGAGGAAGAGGGCGTTTTTCCCCAGCATCCGCTGCCAGCGGGTGAGGAGATCCTGGAGCGCGGTCATCAGGGCGTGCCCGATGTGGAGCTTCCCGGTGACGTTGGGCGGCGGGATCATCAGGCAGAACGCGGGCTTTTCCGACGGCGACTCGACGACGAAGTACCCCGCCTCCGCCCAGCGCCGCTGCCAGGCGGCCTCGTAGGTCCGCGGGTCGAACCGCTTGTCCATCTCGTTCTCGTTGCCTGGGGTGCCTGCGATACCTGGGGTGCTCACGCCGCCGTCCTCTCTTTCCCGTGGAGCGCGATCATAATCCGAGACCGGGGTTTTATGCAGGCGAGGGGCGGCGCTCCGGCGGCCCTCGCCTACGAAGAGGGCCAACCGGGGAGCCGCGGCGCTTTAAAGGCGGGAACGCGCGACCGCGCTCTACTCGACCTGGCTCTCGAGCTCGCGCAGGCGGTCCTTGATGACCACCTCGGCGAGGTCCGGAACGACCTCCCAGGCGACGTCCCGGACGACCTTGTCGCCCAGGATCTCGACGAGCCGGCGGGCGATGCGGTCGACGTCCTCGTCGCTCAGGCTGTCGGAGGGCAGCGAGACGGAGCCCATGGGCATCGCAGGGGCGGCGGCGGGGGCGGCGGGGGCCGCGGTGGCAGCGACGGCGGTGGGGGCCGGGGGGGCGCCCGGAGCTGCCGGGGCCAAGCTTTGCGCGGAAAGCGGGGCCGCCGCCCAGTCCGGCAGATCGGGCAGGGCCTCGTGCTCCATCCCGCCGTGCTCTTCGATCCGGTGCTCGACCTCGGAAAGGCTGCCGGCCAGGGGGGCGGCCCCGAACGGCACTCCCACCCGCTCCTCGGGCGTCGCCGGCATCTCGGGCAGGTGGAGCGGGAAGTCGGGCGCCGGGACCTCGGCGAACTCGCTCGCGCCGAGCCCGTCCGGCTCGAAGGAGAAGGGCTCGTCGACGAGGCCGATCTCCTCGGCCGCCGGTTCGAGCTCGAAGAGCTGCTCGTCGGGCGGTGAGGCGATCTCCGGGGTGAAGGACGGGGAGGACCAGGCGAACCCCGCCGCCGCTGTTCCGGCCGAGGTTGCCGCCGATGCCGCGGGAGTTGAGACGGGCGGCTCGGGCTCGGTTTCGAGCTCGAAGTTCGGCCACGCCGCCGCGGGCTCCGTCATCGCCGGTATCGCCGGCGTCATGTCCATCGCCGGCATGGCGGGCGTTTCCGGGATCGCGGGTGCGGGCGCAGGGGGCGGCCGGCGCGCTCTGCCCGCTCTCTGCGAGGAGGGCCTGGACCTTTTGCAGGAGCTCCTGCGAGTCGAACGGCTTCTTCAAGAAGGCGTCCGCTCCCGCCGAGCGCGACTGGCCCTCGTCGAAGGGCTCGAAGGTGCCCACGAGCAGCAGCACCGGCACCTGCGGGTAGAGGGCCTTCGAGCGCCGGCAGACCTCGTAGCCGTTGGCGCCGGGCATGTGGACGTCGGCGATGACGAACTCGGGCTGCAGCCCGGGCAGCAGCCGCACGGCCTCGTCCCCGTTGCTGACCGCGGAGACCTCGAAGTCCTCGTCCATGAAGGTCAGCTCGATGACCTTCTGGATGGTCACGCTGTCGTCGGCCAGCAAGATGCGTCGGCTCATTTGAATCCTCCGTGATTGCGCGGACTACGCTAGCACCGCCGCCGCGGCCCGTCAAACCCTTCAGACATCAGGGGTTAATCAGGGGTTAGGAGAAGGCCCAAAAGGTGGTTCAGGCGGCTGCGAAGCGATCCTTGAAACGATTTTTGAGGTACTGCACGATGTCTTTGGTGGAGGTGCCCGGCAGGAAGATCTCGTCGATGCCGGCGCTCTTCAACCCTGCCTTGTCCTGCTCCGGGATGATGCCGCCGGCGAAGACCAGGATATCGTTCCCCCCCTGCGCCGCGAGTAGCCGGGTGACCTCGGGCAGGAGGACGTTGTGGGCGCCGGAGAGGATCGACAGCCCCACCGCGTCCACGTCCTCCTGGATGGCGGCCGTGGCGATCTGCTCCGCGGTCTGGCGCAGGCCGGTGTAGATCACCTCGAACCCGGCGTCGCGCAGCGCCCGCGCCACCACCTTGGCCCCCCGGTCGTGCCCGTCCAACCCGGGCTTGGCCATCAGGATGCGGAGCCTCTTCTCGGTCATGGGCCGGATTGTAGCAGAGGGGGATAGGGACAGCGGTACACTCAACTCGACTCCGCCGCTCTCGCGAGCGGCAAGAAAGGAATCCCCTCATGGTCGAGCCACTCTCCGCCGCCGCCCCCGGCAGCACCGATCCGACGGTCCCGGATCTGGTCTACGTGCAGATGACGTACGACGCCGCGACCGGCGCCGTTACCTACACCCAACAGCAGGTTTCGATCGCCACCTCCACTCTCCTCTACCTCGATCTCACCACCCTGAACCCCGGCTCAGGAGGGGACGCGCGGTTCTACGGCTTTACGATCTCGGCGAACTGGCCCGACTCGATCCGGATCACCTTCCCCTCCGACCCGGAGATGCAGCTCATCGTCCCGCTCCCGGCGACGCCTTCCGGCAGCTACTCCTTCATGCCCGCGATCCAGGCCACCGGCCATGGCGTCGAGAAGCAGGGGACGCTCCAGTTGACCGTCGCCAACTCTTGAGCCCCCAACCGCGAACCGCACCACCGTTACCTTGAGGAGAGCGCCATGAGCGACAGCAATCCGGACAGCAATCCGAGCATCCTGGTTACCTACGACGCCTCGACAGGCTCCATCAGCTACAGCCCGAAGCAGATCAGCGTTCCCGCCGTTACGACCGACACCGTCATCGCGGTCACGATCGAGACCCTGAACGAGGGTGCGGGCGGGCCGGCGACGTTCTACGGTTTCTCGATCAAGTCCGGCTGGCTCCCCGTCATGTCGGTCAGCATGACGAACAGCACGATCTCGATCGTCGATCCCAATACGGTGGAGAACCCCGTTCCCGGCACCTTCGGCTTCGTGACCCTCGTCCAGGCCCCGCCCGACGCTCCCGGCGGCGACCACAATCCGGACCCGACGATCTACAACGAGCCGATCGGCGGCTGAGAACGCGGCTACTGCCGGGGGGGCCGGGGGGAGCCGGGCGCGGCCGGAGGAGGGCCTGAAGCTCCGGCGAGGTGCGGAGAGGGTCGTACCAGGGGAGGGTGAACCAGACCGGCTCGACCCCCCGGTCCAGGGCCTTCCCGGCGTTCGCCAGGGCCGACGACTGGTCGCCGATCAGGGTGTAGACGAGCGAGGCCTCCTGCGCTGCCTGGGCGTTGCCCTGGGCGAGGACGAGCACCTGCTCGACCGCCTCGGCGGCCTGCCGGCGCTCCCCGAGGTGGGCGAGCGCCTGGGCCCGGATCGACTGCAGCTGCCAGTCGGTGGTGGCGGCGGGCTCGCCGTCGAGCCGGGCGAGGAGACCCCGGTAGAGACCCTCCGCCCCTGGCCGGTCGCCGCGCAGCAGGTGGGAGTCGGCCAGGTTGAGCGCGACCATGGGGTTTTTGGGGGCCAGCTCCGCCGCCTGCCGGAACCGGGCCTCGGCCTCCGGGTAGTGGCGCAGAAGAAGCTCGGAGAGCCCCAGATTGACGAGAGCGGGGACCTGGGGGGCGCTCGCCACGAGCTCCCGGTAGAGCTCGGCGGCGCGGGCCGGATTGCCGCTCGCGAGCTCGACCTGGGCGAGGAGCGAGCGCGCCTGGTAGAGGCTCGGCAGGCGCTTCAAGAGCAGATCGAGGTCGCGGCGGGCGGCGGCGGACTGCCCCAGCCGATACTCCATGTCGGCCAGACGGAGGCTGTTCTTCCAGGACGGGCGCCGGCGAACTGCCTGCCGCATGAGCTCCAGGGCCTCCCCGGTTGCCCCCTGCCGTTCGAGGAGCCGGGCCCGCTGGACGGCGACCTCCGCATCTCCGGGCTCCAGCCGTTCGAGCTCGGCGAGCGCCGCTCCGGCCTGCGGCAGCTGGCCACCCGCGAGCGCGGTCTCGAAAAGCGTGTAGAGGGGGCGGGGGTCGGTGGGAGCGAGCTCGCGGGCGGTGGCGAGGGCGGCCGTCGCCGCCGCCAGATCCGCCGGATCGCGCCGCAGGTTGAAGCGCAGGCGGAGGATCTCGGCCTCCAGAATGCGCGCTTCGAGGAAGCGGGGGGAGCCCCGCTCGACCGGAGCGAGACGGGCGAGGAGCGAGTCGAGCGACCGGTCCTGCCGCCGCGAATCGAGCTCGGCGCGGAGGCCGAGGTACGAAGCGTAGTCCGCCGGCCGGACGTCGAGCTTGGGCGCCCCGCGGCGCCAGCCGCGGTCGGGATAGGCCTGCCGGAGGTGGCCGGCGACCGCCTCGGCGATCAGGTAGGGCTGGTCGACCGGGGCCTCGAAGCTCTGGGTCCAGAGGAGCCGCCCGTCCTTCCCCCCCACCCGCGAGAGAGTCACCTGGCAGCTCGCCGCGTTGCAGTGCAGGCGGGAGGTCAGGACCTCGTCCGCCGCCACCGCCCGCGCCACGGTCCGCGGCGGCCCCGGCACGAGGTCGACCTGCTCCGGGGCGAGGGTCGAAACCCCGTCGAGAGCGAGGAGGCCGCCGAGGAGGGCGCTCCGGAGCCCCGAGGCGACGAGGCCGACCCCCGGGAGATCTGCCCCGGCGACGACCTCCGGCCGGGTCGCCGCGACATAGAGCGGTGGCGGCCGGTGGCGCCAGAGGAGGAAAGCGAAGAGCCCGGCCAGCGCGGCTAAGAGGAGGAGGATGGCCAGAAACCGCCGGGCCAGGAACCGCCGCGGCGCGGGCGCGGTGAGGACCGAAGTGGGTGCCTCTCCCGCGACGCTCGGGGGAAATACGGGCTGCCCGGTGCCGGTGCGGAACGCGACGGGCACCCCTTCGACGAGGGTCGGAAGATCGGTATCGAACGCCGGCAGGTAGGAGGGGAAGGCCGAGCCGCTCGCCAGCGACAGCAGGGCCTCGGTCACCGCCCCGGCGGTCTGTGGCCGCTGGGCGGGATCCTTCTCCAGCAGGCGGTCGACGAGGTCAGAGAGCGCCGGCGGGACCTCCGGCCGCAGCTCGGCGGCCGGGCGTTGCCGGTCGGTGCAGATGCGGGTGAGGGTTTCGAGGACGGTCTGGCCGGCGAAGGGAGCGCGGCCGGTCAGCACCTCGTAAAGCAGGCCGCCGAAGGAGAAGAGGTCGGAGCGGGCGTCGAGCGGGAGGCCCCGGGCCTGCTCCGGCGACATCGAGCGATAGGTGCCGAGGACCGAGCCGGCGAGCGACAGCGAGGTCTCCCCCGCCTCCAGCTCCCCTGGAGCGGCGCGCTTGGCAAGGCCGAAGTCGAGGATCTTGGCATGCCCGGAGTCGGTCACCATGACGTTCTCGGGCTTGAGATCGCGGTGGATGATGCCCCGCGCGTGGGCGGCGGAGAGGCCGTCGGCGATCTCGCTCCCCAGGCGGACGGCACGCTGGAGATCGAGCGGACCGCTCTTCAAGAGACTCCCCAGAGTCTGCCCGGAGACCAGCTCCATGACGATGGCGTCGCCCAGAGCGGTCTCGACGATGTCGTGGATCTGGACGATCGCGGGGTGGTTGAGCGAGGCCGCGGCGCGGGCCTCGCGGCGGAAGCGCTCGCGCGCCGTCAGGTCGGTCGAGGACTCCGGGCGGATGAGCTTGACCGCCACCGGGCGCTCCAGCCGCTCGTCGAAGGCGCGATAGACCTCCCCCATGCCGCCGCGGCCCAACCGGCCTTCGAGCCGGTACGGCCCCACCCGCTCCAGAGGCTCGCCGGTCAAGCCTCCCCCAAACGAGAAATCACGGAAGGCCGAGCTGCTTCATGCGCCGCGTGAGGCCTCTTTTGGAGACCTCCAGCGCCTCGACCATGCGGTCGAGATCTCCACCGCAACGCTCGAACCACTGCTCGATCTCCTGGCGGGAGAGGTCCGCCGCCTTGTGGAACAGGGGACTGCTCTCGATTCTATCGTAGAGCGAGGTCCGGGCGATCCCGAGCTGCGCCGCGGTGGGCTGCAGGCGGAAGCGGTTGGCGCGGAGGGTGGCGAGGAGCTCCTCGTCCCCGATCTCCTCCAGCTGGCGATAGGCCTTGCGCTGGGCTCTGGGCGGCATGGAGGGCGGAGTGTCGCGAGGGCCGGCGCCGCTCCCCGTACCGCTCTCGGGGAGGGGACGCGGCCGACGACGGGGGCGCCCCGGCCGACTCGGCGAGGAGGCGCTCGATCCAGTCCCCCTTGGGCACCTCGTCGGCGTCGCGGCCGGCGACGACGATCCGCCGCGCCACGTTCTGCAGCTGGCGGACGTTCCCTGGCCAGTCGTAGGCGGCGAGCCGGGCGACCGGGGCGGCGGGCAGCCAGGGCCGCGCGTCCGGCCGGCGGGGGGCGAGCCGCGCCTCCTGCCCCACGGCGGCGAGCTCCTGGCGCAGGAAGTGGAGGAGCAGCCGGCCGACGTCGTCCCGGCGGCGGGAGAGGGGGGGGACGAGGATCTCGTAGCCGCTCAGCCGGTGGAGAAGGGGGGCGCGGAAGCGGCCGGCGGCGACCGCCGCTTCGAGCTCGGCGTCGGTCGCGGCGATCAGCCGCACGTCGACCCGGATCGCCTCGTCGCCGCCCACCGGCTGGATCTCGCCGTTCTCCAGGGCGCGTAGGAGGAGGGCCTGGACTTCGAGCGGGGTCTCCCCCACCTCGTCCAGGAAGAGGGTGCCGCCGTCCGCCCGGCGGAACCAGCCCTCCCGCTTGCGCTCGGCGCCGGTCCAGGCGCCGCGGGCGGCGCCGAACAGCTCGGCGGCGGCGAGGGAGGTGGGGATCGCCCCCATGTTGACCGCGAGATAGGGCGCCCGGCGGCGCAGCCCGGCCTCGTGCAGGGCGCGGGCGACCAGCTCCTTGCCGGTGCCGGTGGCACCGCGGAGGAGGACCGGGACCTCCAAGGCCGCCACCCGGGCGATCTCCCGGCGCAGCTGCACCACCGCCAGGCTCTCCCCCACCAGGCCGAAGCGCGGCACCCCCGGCGCCCCCAGGGGATCGAGAAAGTGGAGGAGGAGGGCCACCCGGTTGGCGAGGAGGAGGACCGCGCCGCGCTCGACCTCCGCCGCCGAGACCTCGCGCGGCTCCGCCATCGGCTCGCCGTTGATCGCCAAGGGGGTCCCGGTCTCGCTGGCGGAGAGCCGGATCGACCCCGCGGCCTCGCCGGGGTCGATCCGGATCGGGCTCCGGCTGACGTAGGGGTCGGCGAGCGGCCGGACGGCGGGTTCCCCCGGCGGCCCGAAGGCCGGCTCGCGCCGCGACAGGAGCTCCATCCGGCCGGCGGCGAGACCGGTCAGGGCCGCCTGCTCGCCCACCCGACCGACATCCGGATGCCAGAGGATGGTGAGGCCGGGGGCGAGCAGAGAGCCGAGGGTGAGGCGGCTGGCGCTCTGGGGCCGGGTCTCGGCCTCCAACTGGCGCTCGGAGGTGGGGCGGTTCAGCACGGGGAGCAGTGTAGCCAGGGCCGCCGAGAGGGGCAAGTGCGGAGCCGAGGACAAAAAGGCCGGCCCGGGCCCTTGGTCAAAGGGGACCCGGGCCGACTTGAAGAGGGTCGACGTTCTAGCTCTACTCTCGGGTTTTAGTGACCGTGGTGGCCGAAGCCGCCGGGGACCGCCTTCTCGTGCTGCGCCTTGATGGCGTTGAACTTGGTCAGCTGGTCGGGGGTCAGGAGAGCGGCGAAGGCGGTGGCGAACTTCTCGTGCGCCGCCTTGATCTGCAGCTCGACGGCATGGGCGGCGATCACGGCCTCGCCCACCGTGGCGGCGTCGGCATTGGCGTCCAGGGCGGCATGCACCGCCTGGTGCTTGGTCTCCAGCTCGGCGAAGAGCGGCTTGACCGTCGCCTGGAGCTCATCCTGGAGCGGTTTCGCCGCCGCCTTCTGGGCGTCGGTCAGGTCGAGGGCCTTGGCGAGATGGGCCACCATCTGGCCCATGTGCCCGCCAGCGTTGGCGGTGGCGTCGGCAGGGGTCCCGGCGGTGTGGTGCGCGGCGAAGGCCGGCACGGCGGCCAGGGCCAGGAGGCAGAGCAGGGTGGCGAAGCGTTTCATGGCGGTGATCTCCTTGGGTACTCTCGGTTTCTGGTATTTCCTTGGTATTAAGACGGGCGCCTCTCGAAGCAGGGGCGTTGCCGACGTTCGACATTCAGATGGTACCCGGGGGCTCTCCCCGAGTCTTCAAGTGGACGAAAAGGCTTTGTAAACAATGTAAGACCGTTCAGCCGACGAACTTGTAGCCCAGGCGGTGGACGGTGACGATGAACTGCGGCCGCGAGGGCTGAGGCTCCACCTTCTGGCGCAGGGAGGCGACGTGGACGTCCACCGTCCGGGTGTGGGCTGAGGCGTCGTAGCCCCACACCTGGTCGAGCAGCTCGTCGCGCGACACCACCATGCCGCGGTTCTCGATCAGGTGGCGGAGCAGCTTGAGCTCGAGCGCCGAGAGGGCCAGGGGGACCCCGTCCCGGGTCAGCTCGGCGCGCCTAAAGTCGACGACGACCCCGCCGAAGGCGTAGGTCCCGGTGACCGCGGCGACCGGGCCGCGCGAGCGCCTGAGGAGCGCCTCGATCCGGGCGAGGAGCTCGATCATCTCGAACGGCTTGGTCAGGTAGTCGTCGGCCCCGAGCTTCAGACCCACCACCCGGTCGACCACCTGGGTGCGGGCGGTGAGCATGAGGACCGGCGTCGAGACCCCGCGCTGGCGGAGGTCGCGGCAGACGTCGAAGCCGTTCTTCCCCGGCAGCATGACGTCGAGGAGGACGAGATCGAACGGGCCCTCCTCGGCGTGCGCCAGGGCGGAGTTGCCGTCGCCCGCGATCTCCACCCGGTAGCCCTCGGAGACCAGGCGGTCGGTCAGGGTGAGGACGAGGCTCGGCTCGTCCTCGACGAGGAGGATGCGCGGCGAGAGGGTATCGTCCGCGGGGATGCCTGGGCTCGCTACCGTCACAGCGCCTCTCCCATCTCCCTCGCCGCGGTATCGGAGGCATCGGCGGCAGCGGCGGGATCGGCGACATCGACGGCATTGGGAAGCCGGGGCGCGACCGGCAGGTGGAGGGTGAAGGCGCTCCCCCTGCCTCCCGGTCCGGCGGCGAAGCTCACCCTGCCGCGCTGGGACTCGGCGATCCGGCGCACGAGGGAGAGGCCGAGGCCGCTCCCCGGCACCCCGCCCGCCGCCACCTCGCGGCCGCGGTGGAACGGCTCGAAGAGGTGCCGCCGGTCGTCGGCATGGATACCTGGGCCGCGATCCTCGACCGTCAGGCTCACCTGCCGCCCGCCGCGCTCGACCGCGGCGCGGACGGCGATGAAGCGACCCGAGGCGGCGTACTTGACGGCGTTGTCGAGGAGGTTGACGAGGGCCATCCGCAGGGCCTCCCGATCGGCCCAGACCGGCGGCAGCCCGGGGGGGAGATCGCGCTCGACGGCGATCTGCCGCTCTTCGAGCAGAAAGCGGCCGTCCTCCAGGGCCTCAGCCACGACGTCGGGAACCGCCACCGCCTCCGGCCGGTAGGCGCGGTGGCCCGACTGGATGCCGGCAAGCTCCAGGGCCTTCGCCACCATCCCGGAGAGGCGGGCCCCCTCGCGCTCGATCAGGGCGCCGTACCGCCGCACCTGGCCACCCTCGGCGACGACGCCGTCGGCGAGGTTCTGGCCGGCCGAGCGGATGGCGGCGAGCGGCGTGTTGAGCTCGTGGGTGATCCCCGCCACCAGCTCCAGCTGCTGGCGCGCCAGGAGGCGGGCGCGGTGCACCGAGAGCCCCATGACGACGAGGCTCGCCGCGACCAGGGCGAGGGCGCCGAAGCTCACCCCGAGGTTGCGCCGGCGGGCGCGGTTGACCGCCGCCTCCAGCGAGCCCGCCTGGTGGGTGACGACGAGGGTCCAGGTGCCTCCCCCCATCCCGCCATGCCGATGGAGGGGGGGCCGGCCGGAATGGTGGAACCGGGGGGGAGGCGGCGGCTCTTTCGCGAAGCCGGGCGGGCCGATACCGCCGGGACCGCCAGGCACGAGGCCGTGCAGGCTCTCGATCCGCCGCAGGGCGAACATGGAGACGCTCATGTCGCCGGGCAGGAAGCGGTCGCTCGGCAGCTTCGGGTCGGAGCGGTAGACGATCCCTGCCGGGGAGCGGACGGCGACCAGGACCTGCGGCTCCTGCGAGAGGTCGAACCAGCGCTCGGCCAACCCGGGCAGGAAACCGCTGGCGATGAAGTTGCGGTCGAGCTCCAGGAGGACGTGGCCGCGCTCGCCCCCCGGCTCCTCCAGGAAAGAGTGGGTCAGGGGGAGGACGAGCACCGCGTCCTCGCCGTCGAGCGGCGGCACCGACCCGTCCGCCGCCAGCCGCCGGTGCAGCGCTTCGAGCCCGGCGGGCCAGGGGACCGGCACGAACGCTTCGCCGGCCGGATCGAGCCGGGAGAGCACGAGGGCGCCGCCCGCCCCTTCCTCCACCACGTCGAGGGCATGGAGGAGCTGCGGCACCGGGGCCTCGGCCCGCCAGCGCCGGGCCTGCCGGACGAGGGCCGCCTTGCGCTCGGCGACCGCCTTGCCCATGCCTCCCGGCGTTCCTGGCGTTCCCGCCGCTCCAGGCGCGCCGCTGCTCGCCCCCATGGCGGGCTGGAAGCTCAGGAAGGCGCGGGTCAGCTCGCGGTCGAACTCCTCGGCGAAATGGTCCGGCGCCGCCCGCAGGCGATCCCGCTCCGCCCGGCTCACCTCGCCGATCCAGCGGTACTGGAGGACGGCGAGGAGAGGCAGGAGGATCGCCAGGGCCACCGCGGCCAGGATCGTGGCGCGGTGCCGGGAGGGGCCGGAGATCGGCATGGCCGGAGTTTAGCAGCGCCCGAAGGGCGGCGCTCCTCACCCCGATCCGGCCTTACATTCCTTACAACATCCTTGCCTCCCCTTGAAGACTCGCCTGCCGCGGCTCCCTATGCTGCCTGTACCTGCCGTCCCCCGGCCGGCCGTTCGGGCTCGCGGGCATCCTCCTTTGTTCGTGCCGGGCCGCCCGTCCCGGTCCTCGCCCGGAAGGGACTCCCAGCTGGAGGGCGGCAGGATTTTTCGCGGAGGAGCGCATGCACGGACGCTGGCACCTGTTTCGTTGGCTCTCGACCGGGCTCTATCTCATCCTCCTCACGGCGGGTCCCGCGGGCTCGGGGACGACGGCCTCCACGCCCGACCTCTCGGGCACCTGGACCTTGGACGACGAGCTCAGCCAGGACCCGCGGGCGGCGCTCCGGGAGGCGCAGGAAAAGAATCGCCCCGCCCAGGGTGGCGGCGGTCGCCGGGGCGGGCGGCGGGGCGGAGGCGGCGTGCCGGGCGGCGGCGACCCGGGGACGCAGGGTGGGCCTGGCGGGCGCGCCCGCCAGGGCGCGGCGGACGGCTCGGGAGCGGAGAGCGACGAGCATTCTGAGGGCGCCGAGGGCGCCTTCGGGCTCGGCGCGCGAGAGCTCCACATCGCCGGCGCGGGCCCGCAGCTCACCCTCTCCGGGGCGGACGGCCGGGAGGAGCGGGTGCTCTACACCGACGGCCGCAAGATGAGCGAGGAGAAGGCCGGGGTAGGCACCGTCAAGACCCGGGCGCAGTGGAAGGATGGCGCGCTCGAGGTGGTGACCCAGCTCCCCAAGGGGCGGACGAAGACCGAGATCTTCGAGATGACCCACGACCGCAAACGGCTCTACGTCCTCGTCACCCTGGAAGGCTACGGCCGGATGCCGACCGTCACCTTCAAGCGGGTCTACGACCCGGAGCCCCCTCCCGCGGCGGCCCCGGCCCCCGGGCCGGCGCAGGAAGACGACGACTACGACATCGTCGAAGACGCCTGAGGGTCCTGGGTCCGAGACCCGCCCCTACTCACCCGACAGCTGCGCCACGATCGGCCGCAGCCGCTCGCAGATCGCCTGGGCTTCCAGCAGCTCGACCCCCATCCCCGCCAGCATGCTCGCGCCGTTGGGCTCGAAGCGCTGGACGACCCGGGCGCGGACGAGGATCGGCTCGCCGTCCGGCGGGTAGAGCTCGATCGTCACCACCTCCGCCAGGCGGCCGGGGAAGCGGGTGGCGACGAAGAGGCCGCCGTTTTTAATGTCGCGCTCGAAGACGTCGACGAAGTGGCGGGGGCTCGGGAAGCGGACGGTGAACACCCCCGGACCGCTGGCGGGTGCCGGCGCCGGGCGCGGCGAGATCGGCGATATCGGCGATGGGGGCGATATTGGCGAGATCGGCGGCAGGGTTGGCAACTCGGGGACCGCGGCCAGCTCGAAGGCGGCTGCCGCCAGATCTCCGTCCTGACGGCTGCTGGGCGAAGCCGCCGGAGGGGGTACCGCCTCGCCGGCTCCGCCGCCCAGGTTCGGCAGCACCTCCGCCAGCAGCTCGTCGACGGCGAGGAAGCGCACCCCCATCCCCGACTGGGCGACCTGCGAGAGATCGCCCCGGATCTTGCGGGCGTGGGCGACCACCCCCTCCATCATGAAGCCGGGCTCGACGAGCACCTCGACGCGCACCCGGGTGCCCGAGGGCAGGGGGCTACGGGTGCCGATGAACATCCCGGTCGTCGAGATGTTCGTCGTGAATCCCGAGTACGGGTGCGGCTCGCCCTGCTTCCAGAACTGGACCGACACCCGTCGCGGGCGGCGGGCGCTCCGGCGGCGGCTCATGAAGGGCTTCATTCTATCTCCTATCTCCCTCGGCGTCCCGCTGCTATCCTCGATCCCATGGCTCTCTCCTCCGCTCTCGCCAGCCGCTCCGCCCGGGCCGTCGTCCTCGGCGAGAACGGCGGCTACCGGGTGGCGGACCTCCCCCGGCCGGTCGCCGGCCCGGGCGAGATCCTCCTCGCTCTCCGCTACTGCGGTCTCTGCGGCACCGACCTGTGGAAGCTGGAGTATGGCGGCGCCGCGGCCGGGAGCGTGCTCGGGCACGAGGTGGTGGGGACGGTCGTCGAGGTCGGCCCGGGGGTCCGCGGCTTCCGCCCCGGCGACCGGGTGGCCGCCCCCCATCACGTCGCCTGCGGCGAGTGCGACGCCTGCCGGAGCGGCAGCGAGCCGCTCTGCGCCGCCTTCCGGGAGAACCAGCTCACCCCCGGCGGCTTCAGCGATCTCGTGAGGGTCGGAGAGCGGGCCGTCCGCGACGCCCTCTACGGCCTGCCGGACCACGTCTCCGACGAGGCGGCGGTCTTCCTCGAGCCCGGCGCCTGCGTTCTCCGTAGCCTCTACCGCTCCGGCCTCGGCGCGGGGACGAATCCAGGGGCGACCGTCGCGGTCCTCGGCGCCGGCAGCATGGGGCTCCTCCACCTGCTGCTCTTGAAAGCCCTCTGGCCGGCCCTCCGGGTCGCCCTGATCGACCCCCTCCCCGAGCGCCGCCAGGGGGCGCTCGAGCTGGGAGCGGACGCCGCGGCCGCCCCGGGTGAAGCGGCGCGCCAGGCGGTCGCCGGCCTCTCCTCCGACTCCGGCCGGGGAGCTCTGGAAGCCAGCGGAGCCCGGGGAGCCGACATCGTCTTCGACACCGCCGGCGGCCCCGCGGCGCTCGCCGCCGCTCTCGCTCTCACCCGTCCGGGCGGGACGACGGTCCTCTTCGCCCACGCCGCCCCCGGCGAGCGGGCGGGGCTCGACCTCAACGCCTTCTTCAAGGCCGAGCGCCGGCTCCTCGGCACCTACTCGGGCTCGCTCGTCGAGCAGCGCGACGTCTTCCGCCTCCTGGTGACCGGCCGCTTCGACCCCGCCCCGCTCGTCACCCACCGGCTCCCCCTCTCCCGCTTCGCCGAGGCGGTCGAGCTCGCTCGCGACCGCCAGGCTCTCAAGGTGCTGCTCACCCCGGACGGGGAGAGCGATTGAGCCGGCCCACCCAGCGCACCGCCTTCCTCCTCGGGCCCGAACGGCTCGAAATCCGCTCCGTGCCGGTCCCCGAGCCCGGTCCGGGGGAGATCCTCCTGCGGATCGAGGCGGCGACCACCTGCGGCACCGACGTCAAGGTCTTCAGAAGGGGCGGCCATCCGCGCATGCTCAAGGTGCCCACCCCGTTCGGCCACGAGATGGCCGGCCGGATCGCGGCGATCGGCGCGGTGGGCCCTGGAGGTATTGGGAGCGGTGGGGGCGGTGGGGGCGGCTCCCGCTTCCGCGAGGGCGACCGGGTGGCGGTCGCCAACTCCGCCCCCTGCGGCCGCTGCCGCGCCTGCCGGCAGGGACGCGAGAACCTCTGCGCCGACCTCCACTACCTGAACGGCGCCTTCGCCGAGTTCCTCCTCGTCCCCCGCCGTTTCGTCGAGCGCAGCACCTACCCCTGCCCGGAAGGGTTGGCGCCGGAGCTCGCCGCCCTCGCCGAGCCGCTCGCCTGCGTCCTCCACGGCATCGAGATCCTGGGGCTGGCCGAAAGCATCGACCCCGCCCGTCCCGCCGATCCCGCTGAGGTGGCCCTCTTCGGCAGCGGCCCCATCGGCCTCTTCTTCGTCGACCTCCTGACCCACGCCGGCCACCGGATGACGGTCGCCGACCCCAACCCGGCGCGCCTCGCCGTGGCTCTAAGGCTGGGGGCGGCGGCGACCGTGGTCGTCGGGCGGGACGGCGGCGAGGCCGAGCGGGTGCGGGCGCGCTCCGACCACGGCGACGGCTTCGACGCCGCGATCGAGGCGACCGGCTCCCCCGCCGCCTGGGAGGACGCGATCGACGCCGTCCGCCCCGGCGGGGTCGCCCTCCTCTTCGGCGGCTACCCGCCGGCGACCACGGTGCCCCTCAACGCCCATCGCCTCCACTACTCGGAGCTGACGGTCAAAGGCGCCTACCACCACCGCCCCGCCACCTTCAGGCGGGCCCTGAAGCTCCTGGCCTCCGGCTCCCTCCAGCCCGCCCTCCTCCTCTCCGCCGAGCGCCCCTTGGAAGAGGTCGAGGCCGCGCTCCGCAGCATGATGCGGCGGGAGGCGTTGAAAGTCGTCATCCGGCCGTAGCTCCCCTTCCCGGAGATGAGACGCTAGCGCCCAGCCGGATGAGATGAGACCTAGCGCTTTGAGTGGACGAGGCTCAAACCAGCGTCCAGAACCTCGGCGGCTCCCGGGTGAGGTACCCTCTTTGAGCTTCGCGGAGAGCCCAGGAGCCCCTCGGCAACGCTCCGAAGCCCTTCACCTGCAATAGCTTCACCCGAATAACGCCGGCAACCACGGCGTACGGCCCGCTGATAGCCGCACGCAGGAAGCCACGACCCGACTTGCGACCCACGATGAGACACTAAGCCATCCTTGAGACGCTCCAGCCCTCTTTGAGACGCTGCGCCCCGCTCTTGAGACGCAAGAAAACTCGCTTGAGAAGCTACGAAGCCGGCTGGAGACGCTACGGAGCTGAATTGAGAAGCTATAAAGGGCGCTTGAAACACTAGAAAGAAGAATAGAGACACTAGAATTCAGCCTTGAGACGCTGATAAACTGCTCTGAGACGCTAGAAAGTCTCAATGAGACGCTCCGACGAGCATCGGAGACTCTCAATCTTCATTTATTGTGTCTCAAGTTGACTTTCCCGTGTCTCAAGCAGCCTTTACAGCGTCTCAACGGAGCCCTAGAAGCTCTCCAAGACCGCCGTTCGTGTCGCAAACTCGGCCTTTGCGTCTCAAAGGGACATCGCCAGCGTCTCGCCCGTGGCATCCTGCCTCGGGGCGTGCGAAGATCTTGCCTGGAGACGACGATGGAACCTTCCCGCGCCCACGTTCCCAATCCCCCCGCCCGCCCGCTCCTGATCTACGACGGCCATTGCGGCTTCTGCCTCTGGTGGCTCGCCCGCTGGCGGCGGCGGGTCGGCGACCGGATCGACTACGCTCCCTCGCAGGAGGTGGCGAGCCGCTTCCCCACCCTCCCGCGCCAGCGCTTCTCCCGCTCGATCCAGCTGGTCGAGCCGGACGGCAGGGTCTACGAGGGGGCCGAGGCGGCCTTCCGCGTCCTCTCCCGGGCGCCCCGCGGCGGCCGGCCGCTGTGGGCCTACGAGCATCTGCCGGGAGTGCGGGTGGTCACCGAACGGGGCTATCGGTTCGTCTCCCGCCACCGCACCGGCCTCCACAAGCTCACCCTCTGGACCTTCGGCCGCGACCCGCTCGCTATCCCGCGGTCGCGAAAACTCGCTCTGCCGGTCGTCGGCGCGGCGCTCGCTCTGGGGATTTCCCTCCTGGTGAGACGGCGCCGCTGATCCGCAGTGTAATAACAGGTGGTTGCTGCTTAGAGCTGCCCGTTCACCCGGTAGGACAGCCAGTCCTCGGCCTTATGCCAGAGGCTCCTCGCGTTCCATTCGTCGAGCCGGACCGGGACCGAGTCTTTGAGATCGTCGTCGAAGGCCCGCTTCAGTTGGGCCGCGATGCCGGCGTCGATGATGCCGACGCTCACCTCGTCGTTGATGTTGTAGGAGCGGTCGTCCAGGTTCGAGGAGCCGACGAGCGACCAGAGGCCGTCGACGAGGACGATCTTCTGGTGGATCATCGTGCGCTGGAAGACGTAGAGCTTGATCCCGCGCCGGGTTAGGTCCTCGAAGTAGAAGTGCCCGGCGTGCTTGACGACGCCGCTGTCGGTGACCGGGCCGGGGACCATGACGCGGACGTCGACCCCCCGCTTGACGGCGTCGTAGAGCAGCTCGACCGTGTCGTCGTCGGGGATGAAGTAGGGGTTCTGGATGATCAGCTCGTGCTTGGCGGTGGCGATGGCCATCTTGATCAGCACGTCGAGGTGGGAGATCCCGCCGCGGGGTGAGCTGACGACCATGTGCGCGCGGATGGCCCCGGCGGCCGGCTGCGGCCGAAAGTAACGCGGCCCCACCAGGGCCTCCCCCACCGCCTCCCCCCAGTGCTGGGCGAAGGCCGACTGAGCGGAGTTGACGATCGGTCCCAGGAGCCGCACTCCGGTGTCGCGCCAGTGGTGCGCGTCCTGGCCGTTGCCGGTCCATTCGGCGGCGATGCCGTGGCCGAAGACGTAGGCCACGTGGTCGTCGACGACCAGGATCTTCCGGTGGGTGCGGTTGTTGACGTAGCCGAACTCGGAGAGCTTGAAGGGGTGATACCGGGTCGCCTTGACCCCGGCTTGGAGCATCTCCTCGAACTGGTGGTCCTCCATCTTGGTCGAGCCGAAAGAGTCGACGATCAGCCGCACCTCGACCCCCTGGCGCGCCTTCTGCTCCAGGATGGAGGCGACCTTCTCGGTGATCTTCCCCTTCCACCAGACGTAGGTCTCGAGATGGATGGTCTTCTTGGCGGCCAGGATGTCGGCCAGGAGGGGGGGGAAGAGGCCGTCGCCGTTCTCCAGCACCTGGACGCTGTTGCCGGCCAGCACGTCCGCCTGGGTCATCCCGGCGATCGACGCCAGCCCCTCCGCGAAGTCGTCGACCCCGCGCACCCGGACGTGCGGCGTCACCTGCCGCCCTTTCGACCACGCCCAGAGGAAGAGCACGGCGATGAAGACGAGGGTGACGATCGCCATCCAGAGCGGCACCTCGATCAGGAGCCGCCCCTTGCTGTCCCGCGGCCGCGGGCCCTTCGCCTTCTTCGCCGGCTTCTTTGACGCCATCTTTGCCCTACCCCCTCTTCACGCCTCGCGGCGCAGCTCGACGACCACGGGCCAGTGGTCCGACGGTCCGACGCGGAGCACCCGCGAGGCGACCGTCGTCCAGCCCGGGTCGGCGAAGACGTAATCGATCCGCTGCCGGGTCATCCGATGGGTCCCGGCGAGCCCGCCGCAGGCGGTGAAGAGCTCCGAGGCCATCAGATGTCGCAGCTCCGGCGCCTCGGGCGGCGCATTCAGATCCCCCACGAGGACGAACGGTGCCGCCGTGGCCTTCAGGAGCTCCGCCAGCTCGGCGACCTGGGCGCCGCGAGCGGCGCTCCCGAACCGTCCCCAGGCCGCTAGATGGGTGACGAGGAAACGGATCTCAGCCCCCCGCACCGTGACCCGCGAGGCGAGCACCGTCCGCGGTTCCCCGCTCCCGGGGAGAGCGTGGACCACCGACTCCCGCACCTCGCCGGCGGCGAGGAGGACATTGCCGAACTCGCCTTTCCCGCTATCGAAGCTCTTGCCGAACGCGAGCGTCATGCCGGTCAGCCGGCCGAGGGCCTCAGCCTGGTCCTTGAACCGTGCCAGCCAGGTGCCGCGGTGGACCTCCTGGAGCCCCACGACGTCCGGCTTCTCGCGCTCGATCACCCGCGCGATCCGTTCGAGGTACCGGCCGGCCACGAGGGCGGCGTGTCCGCCGACGTTGTAGGACATCACCTTGAGGTCGATCGTGGGCACTGCGGGGGGGAGATAGCAATTCCCGGACCAGGGGGGCCGAACGGCCCCCCAGAGACCTACTATTGCGGCGGCGGCTCGGTCGGGGTTTCCTTCGTTCCCGGCGCCGCCTGCTCCTTCCTCTTCAGGAGGTCGATCGGCTTCACCCCGTCGACGGCGCCACGGCCGTCGATCCAGGCCTGGGTGCATTCGCCGCAGGGGGAATCCTTCATCACCAGGTCGTGGCAGTGGCACTCGCCGCGGCGCAGGAGACACTCGTTGCAGGCCGGCTTGATGCAGCAGCTGTAGTGCCCCTGCGCCGCCAGGTTGTCCTTCGTCTCCTCGGCCTCGCCGCGGACCTGCGCCGTCTGCGCGTCGCTCCGCAGGCGCTTGAACTCGGGCGGGGCGGGGCGGACCGCTACGGTCTCGGCGGCCTTCATCCGGCGCGCGGGTTCGGGGGCGTGCTGGTAGGTGTAGGCGGCGCAGCCCGCCAGGGGCGAGAGGGCGAGGAGGGCGGCGGCGCCGAGGGCGAGGGCTCGCTGTAGGCTCTGCATGGTACGGCTCCCGATCAGTAGTTGAAATAGCGGACGAGGTTGAAGCCGAGCCGGATGTCCCCCGACTTGAAGCCGGCCGCGGAGTCGCCCCCGGCGTACTGGTCGACGGTCGTCGCCCGCGAGTTGCCGAGGACCAGGGAGAAGAGATGCGCGCCGATGGGCTTCGCGAGCGCCACGTGCCAGGCGGCGACGCTGGTGCCGAGGTCATGGTTCTTGGGTATGTACTCGGCTTCGACGTAGCTGCCGTGGGGGAGGCCCACGGAGAACCCCAGGGGGACGGTGGTGGCGTTCCTCAAGGAAGGCGTGTCGCGCACCCAGGTGGGGGCGACGAAGAGGTTGACGCCGTGGCCGAAGGAGCGCGAGAGGAGGAGCTGGGCGAAGGGGCGGTTGGGGTCGGCGACGCCCGGCTGGCGCAGGAGGTCGGTGCCGGCGCGGACGGCGAGCGAGAGGGGCACCCGCTCCGCCTGCTCGAGGAAGAGGTACTTGCCGGAGAGCTCGAAGTCCTTCTGGAACGACGAGCGGAAGACGGCGAGGTCAAGGTGCTTCGTCACCCCCAGGGCGAGGCCGATCCCCACGTCCGCCCCGCTGTCCAGCCCCCAGAGGTTCGAGGAGCCGGCCGAGACCGTCTGCTGGAAACGATGATTGAAGAGCACCTCGACCCGCCGGGCGCCGAGGGTGAACGGGGTGGGCAGGTCGATCAGCTTGGTGCCCAGCGGGTCGCGGCGGACCGGCGCGTAGGGGCTCTCGAGCTCCTGGGCCGCGAGACGGCTGGTGCCGGACGCTCCGGCGAGCAGGATCGCCAGGAGGGCGAACGTACGGAAGCTCTTCATTCCCACCTCAGTTGTTGGGCGCGCCGGCGCGGATCCAGGCGGCGATGCCGTCGATCTGCGCCGAGGTCAGGAAGGGCGGCCCGTCCTGCGGCATGCGGGTGCCGCTGATGTCGGCGTCGCCACGGATCTTCTTCAAGAGATAGCTGCTCTCCGGGCTGCCGGGTGCGATCCGCGACAGCCCCGAATTCTCCTGGGCGGGATGGTTGACGATCTGGGCGTAGCTCGCTCCCGCCTCCAAGACCATGCCCCCCGACGCCGCGGACCGGGCGTGGCAGCCGGCCTTGGCGCAGGTGGGGGTAAAGATCTGGGTCTGGATCTGGCTGAAGGTGAGGGCCGGCACACCCGGCCCGGGGGCCGGGGTGCCGGGCTCGGTCGGCGACTTGACCGTGCCGCAGCCGGTGACGAGCAGGGCCAAGGTGGCGGCACTGGCCGTGGCGAGAACGCACGCCACGGCCGGCCGGAGAGCAGTTTTACGGGCAGGTTGCGAAGGCATTGGTGTCCTGGACCGGCGAGGCCGCGTGATTCAGGGCGTTGGAGTAGGTCTTCACCTGGCCGCTATGGGTGTCGGTCACGGTCAAGGTGAACTGCACGTTGGTGGTGGCGGCGAAGAAGACCCAGTAGTGGTTGCCGAGGGCCGGGATGCAGGCGTTGAGCACCTTGACCAGCATCTCGATGTTGCTCGGGTCGACGAAGTAGAAGAGCCCCGATTGCGGGGCCGAAGCGAGCGGCACCGCCACCGCGCTGCTGCTGCCGCTCGTCTGGGACGCCCAGACGACCTCGGCCTTGAAGCGGCCGCCCTCGCCCAGGCAGAGGGTGTTGTGTCCGGGGACGCAGGGCGTCGTGTCACCGGTGGTCGAGGCGGTCGCCTCGTTCGAGAAGTTGGAATTGCCGGCGGCGTTCGTGGCGCGGACGCGGAAGGTGTACGCGGTGGCAGAGAAGAGCCCCGAGATCGTGGCACCGGTGGAGTTGGCCGGCGGCGTCGCGACCTGCTGGTAGGCGGAGGACGCGGTCTTGCTCTCGATCCGGAAGCCGGTCTCGTCGTTCGAGTTGTCCTTCCAGGTGAGCTGGATGTCGGTGCTCGACACGCCGGTCGCCTGGAGGTTCGAGGGGGCCGCGGGCGCCGTGGGACCGGAGGCGGACTCCTTGATGGTGATCGTGCCGTTGCCGTTCGCGATCGTCGCGCCGCCGGTGGGGCTCGACAGGCTCAGGTTGACCGTCTCGTCAGAGCCTGCGACGGCGTCGTTCAGGATGTGAACCTGGAACGTCTTGTCGGCGCTGTCCTGGTCGCCCCAGCTCAAAGTTCCCGAGGTGGGGGTGAAGTCGTTCCCGGCGGTCGGCGTCCCGGCGGTGGCGGCATAGGCCACCGTGACCGCGCCGTTGGCGCCGCCCGTGCGGCTGACCGTGACGGTGACGGCGCCCACGGACTCCGCGACCGTGTAGCTCCCAGGGTTGAAACGGAAGGCGCCGGGCTGCGCCGTCGCCCCCTGGACGACCACCTGGCCGCTCATCCCGCCCCCCCCGTTCGCGCCGTGGATCTCGCAGTGGTAGGGGAACGTTCCGGCCGCGTTGAAGGTATGGGTGGCGACCCAGGCGCTGCTCGACGGGCTGCCGTCGCCGCCCGCGCCATCGCAGCCGTTGGCACAGCGGAAGCTGCCGTCGTCGGCGGCCAGGTCGTGGAAGCCGCCGGCGTTGGTCCAGCGCACGGTGTCGCCGACCTGGATGGTGACGACCTTGGGGTTGTAGGCGAGGCCGTTGGGCCCGCCGACCGCCACGTCGACGGTGGCGGCGCGGGCCGCCGGGACAGCGGCCAGGGTGAGCAGGAGGACAGCTACACGAGGGACAGCGGTGCTTCGTAAGGACATCAGTCGAGACCTCCGGTTGCAGTTCCTTGGATCAGACGTACGTTACGCCGGAGCGTAGTTGAAAATAGAGCGATCTGCACGCGCTCCCCCTTCCCCACGGCTCAATACTTGCCGGGAGGGGCGACCGAGCCGACGCGGACCGAGCCGGACATCTTGCAGCAGCCGAAGTGCGCCTTGCAGGTGTAGTCGATGGTCTTGCCGTTGACGCCGAAGGTACGCTCGAAGGTGTCGCCGTCCTTCTGGAACGCGGCGCCGCTGTCGAACGAGCCGTCGTCGGCGGTGACGGTGTGGGCCGAGGGGCCGCCCACCCGCACCCAGCGCACGGTGTCGCCGGGGTTGATCGTCACGTCCTTGGGGTTGAACTGATTGTCCTGGACCTGGATGACGACTAGCTGCGGGGAGGTCCCCGGCGAGGTCGGCGTGCTGCCCCCGCCTCCCCCACCACCACAGGACGCCAGCAGAACCGACAGTGCCATCAGGCAGAGAGCACGCTTCCAAAACATTTTCCACCTCCTGCAAGGATTCGGGCCCCGAGGGCCTGTTGACTGCCCGGTGAGTCCCCGGCGGGGCGGAAAGGTTCACCATGAACCGCGGCGAGGTCAGAAGGGACATACGACAGGAGGACGAACACCGCCCCCTAGCCGCGGACTGGTAAGCTGGGGGCCGATCTCTCCTCAAAAGCCTCAAGAGCGATGCCGACGAGCCCGATGCCCGACGAAGAATTCTCTCTGCTGCGGCGGGTCGCCGACGCCGATCGGGAGGCGTTTGAGACGCTCTATCATCTCTACTACCGGCGCCTCTTCGCCTATCTCTTCAAGCTCACTCGCCGGGGGGACCTGGTCGAGGAGGTGCTCAACGACGTCATGTTCGCCGTCTGGACCAGCGCCGCGCGCTTCGACGGGCGCTCGCGCCCCTCGACCTGGATCTTCGGCATCGCCTACCACAAGGCCCTGAAGGCGCTGGCGCGGCAGGCGGCAACGGCTGGCGGCAGTGGCGGCAGCAGCGGGGGCGCCGGGGGGACGCGCGGGGAGGAGGACGGCGGGCGTGAGGTGGAGGAGCCCGCCACCGGAGAGGGGCCCGAGAGCCTGATCTCCCGGCGGGAGGTGGCGAGCACCCTCGGCAAGGCCCTGGGAACGCTCTCGCCGGAGCACCGGGCGGTCGTCGAGCTGACCTATTACTACGAGCTCTCCTACGGGGAGATCGCCGAGATCGTGGGCTGTCCGGTCAACACCGTGAAGACCCGCATGTTTCACGCCCGCCGGCGCTTGCGAGAGCTGCTGCCGGCACTGGGTCTGGGCAGCCGTACCGGCTGAGGAGGGATGGGGATGGGAACCAACCAGGCGCGCGAGGAGCGCCAGCACCAGCGGATCTCCGAGCTGATCCCCTGGTATGTGAACGGAACTCTCGAATCGACCGAGCGGCAGGCGGTCGAGGCGCACGCCGCCGGCTGCCCCCGCTGCCAGGAAGAGCTCGCCGCCGCCACCCAGCTGGCGCGGGCGATCCAGGAGGCCGAGTCGGCCGCGCCCTCGCCGCACCCGGCCCAGCTCTCCCGGCTCCTGGCGCGGATCGACGCCCACGAGGCGGCCCCCGCTGCCGACGACGCCGCTGATATCTCTGTGGACGCCACCCCCGCCAGGGCCGGGGATCGCTTCCGGAGCGGAGTCGGGCAAATCGTGACGCCCACGAGGCAGAGCCTCTGGAGGCAGAGCAGGCGCGCCCTGGCCGCCCGTTTCGACTTCACCCCGCGGCGGATGCGCCAGCTCCTCGCCGCCGAGCTCGCGGCCGTCCTCGCCCTCGCCTCGATCCTCGCCTGGCACCTGCGGGCTCCGGCGGTGGTCGCCCCCAACCCGCCGGCCGCCGCGACCGCCCCGGCCGCCGAATACCACACCCTCTCCTCAGACGCCCCGGTGGCCGTGGCGCCGGGCACGGTGGCGCTCCGCGTCCTCTTCGCCGAGGGGGCCACGGCGGCGCGCATCCAGCAGATCCTCGCCGGCATCCGCGGCCAGATCACCGCCGGCCCCTCGCCGGTCGGGGCCTACGTCGTCGCGGTCCCGGCGGGGCCGGGCGCCGACCCGGCCGACCTCGTCCTCGCCCACCTCAAGGCGCAACCCGAGGTAAGCTTCGCCGAGCGGGTGGCGGGAGCCGGAGGGACCTAGTGCACCGCCGGCTGGCCAGCTCCCTCGGCGTCTTTGGCGTCTTCGGCGTCTTCGGAATACTGGGCGTCCTCGTCCTGGGGGGGGCCTCGGGCTGCGCCAGCGGCGGTGCCGTCACCGCCCGGAGCGAGGGGACACCGCCGACGGCAGCCCAGCGGCAGGTGATGGTCACCCTCGCGCCGGCCCCGCTCACCCTCTGGACGCTGACGACCCGCGATCTCGCGAGCCTCTACGACCTGCGCGTCGTCTTCGCCTGGTCGTTGGGCTCGATCGGCGAGCGCTGCATCGTCTACGAGATCCGGAGGAACGGCCTGTCGCCCGAGGACGTCAGCCGCCACCTCGAACGGGACCCGCGGGTGCGCTCGGCCGAACCGATCCAGACCTTCGAGGTGCTGGGCGACGCCGGCCACCGCGGCGACCCCTACGCCAACCTCCAGCGCGGCGCCCATACGATCGGCATCGACCAGGCCCATCGCTGGGCGACCGGCAAGGGCGTCCGGGTGGCGGTCATCGACACCGGGGTCGACCTCGACCACCCCGACCTCCGGGGGCGGATCGCCAAGGCCAACAACTTCGTCGATCATGGCGAGCAGAGCTTCACCTCCGACATCCACGGCACCGCCGTGGCCGGGGTCCTCGCCGCGGCGGAGGGCAACGACGTGGGGATCGCGGGGACGGCGCCGGAGGCGGAGATCTTCGCCCTCAAGGCCTGCTGGCCCCGGCCGGCCGGATCACGCCAGGCGATCTGCGACAGCTACACCCTCGCCAAGGCCATCGACTTCGCCATCGTCGAGCACGCCCAGATCCTGAACTTCAGCCTCGCCGGTCCCCCCGACCCGCTGCTCGGGCGGCTGGTCAAATCGGCGCTCGACCGCGGCATCGCCGTCGTCGCCGCCATGCCGGACGGCAATGCGCCCGGGTTCCCCGCCGCCCTCGCCGGGGTGATCGCCGTCCTCGGCAGCGACCAGGACGGCAATCTGCGCTCGCAGCTCGGGTATCTTCGGGAGGCGCGGGAGCCGCGGGGGCCCCATGAGGCCCGCGACGTGATGCTGGCGGCGCCGGGGGTGGACGTCCTCACCACCGTCCCCCACGGCTCCTACGATTTCTTCACCGGCAGCTCGCTCGCGGCGGCCGAGGTCTCGGGGGTCGCCGCCCTCCTCCTCGAACGCAAACCCGGGCTCACCCCGGCGCAGCTCGGGGCGCTCATCCGGAAGACCGCCCGGCCCATGCACCCGCCGGGCGGCGAGATCGATGCCGGCGTTTCCTTGGTCGACGCCTGCACGGCCCTCGCCCAGGTGGCCTCCGGCGTGACCTGCCCCTGACGGCTTAGGGGGGTACTGGGTCATTTTGAACCTGCGGGCGGTCTCCTTCGGGCGCTCCGCGCAGCCAGTCGTCCGTCCTCGGATTTCAAACTGACCCAGTACCGCTTAAGGGGCCGGCTTGGCGTCCGCGGCCGCCGGTTTTCCGTCCATCTCCTCGATCCGGGCGTCGGAGGGCGGGCGCTCCTTCTGGAGGCGTGCCGCCACCCGCTCGGCCTCCCCTAAGACCCGGAGGACGTTGTCGCCCGCGAGCTTCCCGATCTCCCCCTCGGTCCAGCCGCGGCGGAGGAGCTCGGCCAGGAGCACGGGGTACTCGGAAACCCCTTCGAGACCCAGCGGGGTGCGGGTGATGCCGTCGAAGTCGGAGCCCAGGCCCACGTGGTCGATCCCCGCCACCCGGCGCACGTGCTCGATATGGTCGGCGACTTGGGCGAGGGTCGCCCGCGGCTCGGCGTGGGCCGCGACCCAGGCCGCAAGCTCGCTCTTGACCCGCTCCGGCGCCTCGGGGTGGAGCGCCTTCAGGCGTGCCTCCTCGCCGTCCTTCGCCGCATTCCAGACGCGGACCTCGGTCGAGTCGAAGGTGGGGACGAAGCTCACCATCACCACCCCGCCGTTCTTGGCCAGGAGGGCGAGGACGTCGTCCGGCACGTTTCGCGGATGATCGTCGAGGGCCCGGGCCGAGGAGTGGGAGAAGATCACCGGCGCGGCGGAGACCGCGAGCGCCCTCTTCATGGTCTCCGGCGCGACGTGCGAGAGGTCGACCAGCATGCCCAGCCGGTTCATCTCGCGCACCACCTCCTCGCCGAAGCGGGTGAGCCCGCCGTGCTTGGGGGCGTCGGTCGCCGAGTCGGCCCAGTCGGTGTTCTTGCTGTGGGTGAGGGTCATGTAGCGGGCGCCGGCCTGGTAGAGCTGGCGGAGAACGGCGAGCGAGTCGTCGATCGAGTGCCCCCCCTCCATGCCGAGGAGCGAGGCGATCCGGCCGGCCTGGTGGATGCGCCGCACGTCGGCCGCGGTCATCGCCATCTCGAAGGTCTCGGGATAGCGCAGAGCGAGGCGGCGGACGACATCCATCTGCTCGCCGACGGCCTCGACCGCCGCCGGGCCGGTGATCTCGACCGGGATGTAGACCGACCAGAACTGCCCCCCGAGGCCGCCGCGGCGGAGCCGGGGGATGTCGGTGTGCATGGCCGGCTCGAGGCCGCTCGTATCCCTCGCGAGGTCGATCTTGTCGAGGTGGTTCTTGACCCGCTCCCGGTACTGCCAGGGGACGTCGTTGTGCCCGTCGACGAGCGGCACCCGGTCGAGGATCTTCCGCGCCCGGGCGACGAGCGCCGGATCGGGCGGCTGCCAGGCGCCCTGGGGCGGCGCCGCCGCGAGCAGCACCGAGCTGACCGCCGCCAAGGCCAGGAGCTTCTTTCGCATCATCGGGCTCCTCTCAACAACAAAGGTGAGGGCGCCGCCCGGCGAGGACAGGCCTTCAGTTCGATCCTGCGGGCGGGCTCCTTCGGGCGCTTCGCGCAGCCAGTCGCCCGTCCTCGGAATCAAACTTAAAGCCAGTACCGCCCGGCGAGGACCGCCGGGCGGCTCGGGCGCGGCGTGCTACTTGCGGGTGTACAGGCCGTCGAAGTTGTCGACCCAGGTCTTCCCGCCGTCGCGGGAGAGCTGCCAGTACTGGCGGACGTGGTTGGCGTCGATCGGCGTCCAGGAGATCCGGTCGAGGACCTTCTTCCCGGCCCTGTTCGTCCGCTCGCCCGAGAGCACCATCTTGCCGCCGGTGAACTCGCCCGAGAGGAGCAGGATGCCGCCGGCATTGTCGATCCAGGTCTGGTGCCACTTCCGGGTACCGGGCTCGTACATGTTGAAGCTGCTGCCGGTCATCCCCTTGCCGTCGTCCCAGTTCTCCTGGATGGCACAGCCGCCCTGGATGCTCTCGATCCGGTTGGTGCCCTCGATCTCCCCCTTCGGGTTCTTGACCTCCCAGTTGCCGACCCAGAAGTCGAACTGACGGTTCTCCGGCGCCGAGCAGGGTTTGGCGGCGGGAGCGGCGGGGGCAGTAGGCGCGGCCGCGGCAGGCGCGGGAGCCTGGCCAACCACGGGGCTGAGGGCGAGCGTTCCCAGGAGGAGGGCCCAAGAGGTGGTACGAGCAGCGCGGTCCAGCATTCGTTCTCTCCTTTTCGTTCGTTAGGCGGACGCTTCGAGCGATCGGGCTTCGAGCCATCGGCGCAGGCGATCTGCCAGCTCCTGGACGCCCGGCTCGCGCAGCAGCGAGTAGTGATCGCCGGGGAGGTCGGAGACGGCGAGAGCGCCGCCGACCAGCCTGCCCCAGCCGAGATCGGCGCCGAGACTATCCCGTTCCGGGTTGCCGAGGGTGACGAAGAGCGCCGTCCTCCCCGCCGCGGGCCGCGGCGTGTAGGCCCGCACCGCCCGGACGTTGGCACGGAAGACCCGCCAGAGGCGGCCGATCTGCTCCGCCGAGAGCCCTGCCGGCAATGCCCCGGCCGCCCGCACCCGCTCGATCACCCGGGCGAGCCCCGCCTCGGGATCGAGGCCGGCGAGCTCGGCGGGAGCGATCGCCACCGGCCGGCCGGAGAGGCCGCCGAGGTCGCGGGCGAGGCCGGCTAAGAGCAGGGCGTCATCAGGCTCCACGGTAGGCTCCGCGGTCTCCCCTGCGCTCCCAAAGCCGCTCTCCTCGCCACGCGAGCGGACCGAGGCGAGGCTGTCGAAGAGGGCCAGGAGCTCGACCTCTTCGCCAGCGTTTCGCAACTGGTGAGCCATCTCGTAGGCGATGACCCCGCCGATCGACCAGCCCCCCAGGCGGTAGGGGCCGCGCGGCTGGGCGGCCCGGATCGCCGCGACATAGGAGGCCGCCATCGCCTCGACCGTCTCCTGCGGCGCCGTGGCGGCTCCCGGCGTTCCCGGCGCTCCCGGCGCTCCCGGCGCGAGCCCGAGCGCCTGGAGGCCGTAGACCGGCTGGTCCTCGCCCAGCCGGCGGGAGAGCTCGGCGTAGCAGAGGACGTTGCCGCCCACCGGGTGGACCAGGTAGAGGGGCGGCAAGGTTCCCTGCGGCTGGATCGGGACGAGGGCCGAGAAGCCGGGCCGCGGCTCCCGCGGCTCGGCCACCCGCTCGTGGTAGCCGAGGCTGGCCGCCAGGTCCCAGGTCACGTCGCCGAGGAAATCCTCCGCGATCTCCCGCCGCCAGCTGTCCGCCGTCTGCGCCTCGATCCCCTTGTGCTCGTGGAACTTGACGTCGCCTACCATCTTCGAGAGCTGGTGGATGCCGTCGGTCATCCGCTGCGCCTTGTCGGCGTAGGGGTCGAGCATGCCGGGATCGAAAGGGACGCCCAGGAACTCGCAGACCCGGCGCATCTCGCGCTCGGGCGCCTTCAACATCTCCTCGAAGCGCAGCTGGATCTGGCGCTCCGCCGGCACCCCTGAGAGGAGATCCAGGATGTTCTCCTGGCTCAGGTCCCAGATCAGCTCGGCCAGCTGGCGTCGGGAGAACGGGTGGCTCGGCCGGAAGAAGACCTGCTCCAGCTTGGCCTTCTCGAAGGAACGGATCATCCCGTAGGGGTGGCGCAGGAGATGGACGTAGAGCGGCGCCCTGAAGTCCTCCTCCGCCCGGGCGAGAGTCGCCGGATCGAGGGCGTACGATGGCGTCTTGTCGACCAGGAGCCGGCCGCCGATGGCTTCCTGAAGCTCCCCGTAGAGCTGCTGCACGGTGAGCCCCCGCGCCTCGGCCTCGTCCATCCGCCGCCGCGCCTCCTCCGCATCGCAGCCGTAGACCTCCATCAGGGCCCGGATCGTCCCCTCCTGCCAGAGCGCCCAGCGGCCGGAGAGGGCCGCCTTGCGCTCGGCGAGGGTGTTGAAGCCGAGAAGCTCCAGCTCCGGCGGGGCGAAGAGCGCCGGGTTGCCGGCCAGCATGACCCGCAGCAGGGTCGAGCCCGAGCGCGGCGGCGAGAGCAGGAAGACGGCGCGCCGGTTCTTCGGGGCGCTGGCGGTTTTCGGCGCCAGCGGTGGGATGACCTCGCGGAGCGTGACGAGCATGGCCGGCTCGACCCGGCCGCCGCCGCCGCCGATCGACGAGACCTTCTCCCCCGTCACCCGTTCCAGGGCCTCGGTGTAGTTCTCTTCCAGGTAGCGGGCGAGGGCACCGAGGGTCGGGGCGTCGAAGAGCGCCACGACGTAGACGTACTCGCCGAGCTTCTCCTGCAGCAGGTTGGTCAAGATGGCGCCCTTGATCGAGTTGCCGCCTAAAGCGAAGAAATCGTCCGTGGCGCTCACCCGCTCGATCCCCAGGACCTGCCGCCAGAGGCCGGCCACGAAGCGCTCCGCCGCCGTCCGCGGCTCGACATGCTCGCCCGCCTCCGGTCGCGAGCCCTCGGGATCGGGCAGGGCCCGGCGGTCGACCTTGCCCCCCGGCGTCGTCGGCAGAGCGTCGAGGAGCACCAGGTGGACCGGCACCATGTACTCCGGCAGATGCTCGGCGAGGAAAGCGCGCAGCTCGGCGTCCGTGGGACGGCTCTCCGCAGGTCCGGCGGCGTAGGCGATCAACTTCCGTTCCCCCTGGGCGTCGGCCGGCGCCAGGACGACCGCGGCCTGGATTCCGGGGTGGCGCAGGAGAGCCGCCTCGATCTCCCCCAGCTCGATCCGGAAGCCGCGCACCTTGACCTGGTCGTCCAACCGGCCGAGGAATTCGATCTCCCCCGCCGGGGTGAAGCGGGCGAGATCGCCGGTCCGGTAGAGCCGCTCCCCGGGCTGCCCCGAGAGCGGGTCCGGCACGAACTTGCTGGCGGTCTTCTCCGGCCGATCGAGATAGCCGCGGGCGAGCCCCACCCCGCCAACCACCAGCTCCCCCACCGCCCCGATCGGCAGCGGCAGAAGCTCGCGGTCGACGACGTAGGCGAGGACGTTCCCTACCGGCCGGCCGATGGTGATCTTCTCCTCCCTCCCGGAGAGGAGGGCGACGGTGGCGAAGATCGTCGCCTCGGTCGGGCCGTAGCAGTTGAGGAACTGCCGCCCCGGCGCCCAGCGCGCCGCCAGCTCCGCCGGACAGGCCTCGCCGCCGACGCTGATCGCCACCAGGTTGCGCAAGCGGCTTTCCGGCAGGACCGAGAGGAGCGACGGGGTCACCACCGCGGTCGTCACCTTCTGCTCGATCAGGCGGTCGGCGAGGACCGCCGGGGTCAGCCGCTCCTCCTCCCGGACGAGGCAGAGGCTCGCCCCGTGCGCCAGGGCGAGGAAGATCTCCAGCACCGAGGCGTCGAAGCCCACCGAGGCGGTCTGCAGAATCCGGCTCTCCGGGGTCACCCGGTAGAGGCTCGCCGCCTCCCGGATGAGGTTGACCGCCCCGCGGTGCGGCACCAGCACCCCGTTCGGGGTCCCCGTCGAACCCGAGGTGTAGATGACGTAGGCCAGGTTGTCCGGACCGACCTTCGCCGCCGGCATCTCGTCTCTCCCGATCTCTTCGGTAGGCTCCTCGTCGAGGCAGATCACCCGGGTGGGCGAATGGGCCGAATGGGCGCCTGGCTCCAACGGCTCGCCCAGCTCTCCGGCGAGACCGCGGACTGTCAAGAGCACCGGCACCCGGGAGTCGGCGAGGAGGAAGAGCAGCCGGTCGCGCGGGTTGGCCGGGTCGAGCGGCACGTAGGCGCCGCCGGCCTTGAGCACCGCGAGGAGCGCCGTCAGGAGGTCGAAGGAGCGCGGCAGGCAGAGCCCCACCCGCACCTCCGGCCCCACCCCCAGCCGGCGCAGGCGGACGGCGAGCCGCCCCGCCCGCAGATCGAGGTCGCCGTAGGTGAGGAGATCGCCGTCCAGAACCGCCGCCGGAGCCCCCGGCCGCCGCGCCGCCCAGCCCTCGAAGTGCTGGTGGAGGCAGAGCTCCGCCGAGTCGGCCGGGGCGGTGACCGGGGTGTCGTTCCAGCCGAGGAGCAGCTGGTGCCGCTCCGGGAGGGTGAGGAGGGGCAGCTCGGCGACCGGCCGCTCCGGCTCCGTCACCATCCCGGCGAGGAGACCTTCGAGCTGCCCCAGGAGGCGGAGCACGGTATCGCGCCGGAAGAGGTCGGTGTTGTAGCCGAGGACGGCCTGGAGACCCGCGCCGCTCTGCTGGAAGATGAGCGTCAGGTCGAACTTCGCCGTCCGGCTGTCGCTCCCCAGGGGAGAGAGGACGAGCCCGGGGAGGGTCAGGTCTCCCGAGCCGCCAGTTCCGCCGGCACCGCCAGCGGCCCCTCCCTGCTGCACGATGAGCATCACCTGGAAGAGCGGCGTATGTTCGAGGCTCCGCTCGACCGCCAGCTCCTCGACCAGCTTCTCCAAGGGGACGTCCTGGTGGGCATAGGCGCCGAGGGCCGTCTCCCGCGCCTGTTTCAGAATGTCGCCGAAGCCGGGCCGGCCGACGATCCGGGTGCGGAGCACGAGAGTGTTGACGAAGAAGCCGATCAGCCCCTCGACCTCCCGGTGGGTGCGCCCGGCGATCGGGGTGCCCACCGAAAGGTCGCTCTGGCCGGTCCAGCGGAGGAGGAGGGCGTCCCAGGCGGCGAGGAGAGCCATGAAGAGGGTCGCCTGGCCGCGCCGGGTGACCTCCCGGAGGCTCTCCCCCAGGGCCGCCGGGAGCGGCCGGCCGAGGCGCTCGCCGTTCCAGGTGTGGACCGCCGGCCGCGGGAGGTCGATCGGCAGGTCGAGGACCGGCGGCGCGCCGGCCAACCGCTCGCGCCAGTAGGCGAGCTGGGCCGCCAGCACCTCGCCGGTCAGCCACCGCCGCTGCCAGACGGCGAAGTCCGCGTACTGGACAGGGAGGGGCGGGAGCGGCGAGGGGCGCCCCTCGAAGAAGGCCCGGTAGAGGGTCGCGATCTCGCGGATGAGGATCTCCATCGACCAGCCGTCCGAGACGATGTGGTGCATGGTGAGGAGTAGGGCGTGCTCCTCCGGCCCCAGGCGGAGGGCCAGAGCGCGGAGGAGCGGTCCGGTCGCGAGATCGAACGGGCGCCAGGCGCCCGCCGCGAGGAGCCGCTCGGCGAGCCGGCCCCCCACCTCGGCCGGCAGGCCGGAGAGATCGACGACGGGGAGGGGGACCGCCCGCGCCGGCGCGATCACCTGCACCGCCTGACCGTCCACGACCGCGAAAGTCGTGCGGAGCGACTCGTGCCGCCGCACCACCTCCGAGAGGGCGGCGGCGAGAAGGCCGACCTCAAGCGTCCCTACCGCCCGTAAAGCCGTGGGGACGTTGTAGGTCGCCCGCCCGGGCTCGAACTGGTCGATGAACCAGAGCCGCTCCTGGGCGAAGGAGAGCGGCAGGCCGGCCTCCCGCGAGGCCAAGGGGAGGGGGACGATCGGCGGCGCGGGAGTCTCGCGATCCGCCTGCGCGGCCGCGATCTGGGCCGCCTGGGCGGCGAGCACGGGCGACTCGAAGATCCGGCGCAGCGGCAGCTCGACGCCGAAGCTCTCGGCGATCCGCGAGACCATCCGGGTGGCGAGGAGAGAGTGGCCGCCGAGATCGAAGAAGTTGTCGTTCGCCCCCACCTCGGGAACGCCCAGGATCTGGGCCCAGATCCCCGCCAGCAGCTCCTCGACCGGGGTGCGCGGTGCGCGCCCGCCCCGCTCGCCCCATTCTCCCGCGGCGCTCCCGCTCGCCGGCTCGGCGGCGGCGCGGAGAGCGGCGAGGGCCTTCCGGTCGACCTTGCCGTTGGGGGTGAGCGGCAGGCGTTCCAAGGGGACGAAGTGGGAGGGGACCATGTAGTCGGGCAGCCGCAGGCGCAGCTCGTCGCGCAGGCCCTGGACGAGGGCGGGCCCGGCGGCGGGCTCGCGCGGCACGACATAGGCGACCAGCCTTCCGTCGCCGGCCGCATCCGCCGCCACGAGGACCGCCGACTCGACGATCCCCGGCTGACCGGCGAGCACCGCCTCGATCTCCTGCAGCTCGACCCGGAAGCCGCGCACCTTGATCTGGTGATCGATCCGCCCCAGGAAGTCGATCTCGCCGTCCGGCAGGACCCGGGCGAGGTCGCCCGTCCAGTAGAGCCGCGCTCCCGGCGCCGCGGCGAACGGATCGGGGACGAACTTCTCCGCCGTGAGCTCGGGGCGGCCCAGATAGCCGGCCCCCACTCCCTCGCCGCTCACCGCGAGCTGCCCGGCCGCCCCCACCGGCAGCGGGGCGAGCCGGCGGTCGAGGACCAGCAGCCGGAAACCCGGCAGCGGCCGGCCGACGGGGACCGGCCCCACCCCGGCGGCGTCGGGAGCGGCCAGGCGGTGGAAGGCCACGACGTCGGTGCACTCGGTCGGGCCGTAGGTGTTGACCACCTCGGTCTGGCTGCCGGCCGACCGCCGCCAGGGAGCGAGCCGCGCCATGCCGATCGGCTCGCCGCCGAGGAAGACCGTGCGGAGCGAGGTCAGCCGCTCGGGACCGCCATCTTCGACGAGCGGGTAGAAGGCGCTCGGGGTGCAGTTCAAGCGGGTGATCCGGTGGCGCTCGATGGTCGCCGCGATCTCCCGCGGGTCGTACGGACCGGTCTCGGCGAGGACGAGGAGCCCGCCGACGAAGAGCGGGGCAAAGAAGTTCTTCTGGGTCAGATCGAAGCTCGCCGAGGTGAAGACGAGGAAGCGGTCGTCGGCCGCGAGGCCGAACTCAAAGACATACCAGCGGAGGAGATTGAGAAAGCCCCGCTGGTAGACCCCGGCGCCCTTGGGCTGCCCGGTCGAGCCAGAGGTGTAGATGACATAGAGCAGATCGTCCGGGCCGCCGATCGGCGGGAAGCCGGCTCTTTCGCCTATGCCGGCCGCCGACTCCTCTTCCTCCAGGCGGTCGAGGAGGAGCACCGCCGGCCCGCCGGCCGGCAGCCTTTCCAGGAGCTCGCTCCGCGTCAGGATCACGGCGGCGGCGCAGTCGGCGACGAGGAACGACAGGCGTTCCGCCGGATAGGCGGGATCGAGGGTGACGTACGCCCCCCCGGCCCAGAGGGTCGCCAAGAGCCCCACGACGAGATCCGGCGAGCGTTCGAGGCAGATCCCCACCCGGCGGCCGGGGCCGACCCCGGCGGCATGGAGCCGCCGGGCGACCGCTTCGACCCGGGCCAGGAGCTGAGCGTAGGTCAGGGTCTCCCCGCCCCCGGCGACCGCCGGGGCGCCCGGGTGGGCGGCGGCCCGGGCGGCGAGGAGCTCCGGCAGCGAGGCTCCCCAGCCGGCGATTCCCGGCGTTCCCGATGTTGCCGATGTCCCCGATGTCCCTGGCGTGGCGTTCCACTCCCGGAGCAGTTGGTGGCGCTCGGCTGGAGAGAGGAGAGGGAGATCGGCGAGCGGCGCCTCCGGTTCGGCGACCGCCCCTTGGAGCAGCCGCTCGAGCTGGGTGACGAAGCGGGCCACCGTCGTGGGATCGAAGAGGTCGCGGTTGTACTCCACCCCCCCGGCCAGGCCGCCGGGACGGGGAGAGAGGGAGAGAGTGAGATCGAACTTCGCCGTCGCCTCCTCGCTGGGCAGCGGTTCGAGGGTGAGGCCGGGGAGCTCCAGCCGGCTGGTGGGCGCGTTCTGGAAGACGAGGAGGACCTGGAAGAGCGGCGAGTGGCCGAGGCTCCGCTCCGGGGCGAGCTCCACGACCAGCTTCTCGAAGGGGAGGTCCTGGTGGGAGAAGGCGCCGAGCGCCACCTCGCGCACCCGGGCGGCGAGAGTGCGGAAGCTCGGCGCCCCGCCGAGCTCGACCCGCACCGCCAGGGTGTTGACGAAAAAGCCGATCAACCCCTCGACCTCGGCGCGCTGGCGGTTGGCGACCGGGGTGCCGACGACGACCTCCTCGGCGTTCCCCCAGCGCCCGAGAAGAGCGCCATAGGCGGCGAGGAGGGCCATGAACGGTGTCGCCTCGACCTCCTGGGCGCGGGCGGCGAGGTCGCGGCTCAAGCCTTCCGGCAAGGAGAACGCCCAGTGCCCGCCGCGCACGGTCTGCACCGGCGGCCGCGGCCGGTCGGTGGGCAATTCGAGGAGCGCCGGGGCGCCGGCGAGGAGCTGCCGCCACCAGGCGAGCTGGCGGTCGAGCTCGGCACCGTCCAGCCAGCCCCGCTGCCAGAGGGCGAAATCGGCGTACTGGATGGGGAGCGGCGGGAGGGGCGAGCCGGCGGCTCCCGAGGCGTGCGCGGTGTAGAGGGCGGCCATCTCGCGCACCAGGACCCCGGTCGACCAGCCGTCGCTCGTGATGTGGTGCATGTTGAGGAGGAGGGCGTGCTCGGGCTCCCCTTCCCGGGAGAGACGCAGGAGGGTGGCGCGCAGCAGCGGCCCGCGGGCGAGGTCGAAGGGGCGCATCACCTCGGCCCCGGCGAGGCGGACCGCCTCGCGGTCGCGGCGGCCGGCGGGCAGCCCGGAGAGGTCGGCCAGGGCAGGCACCATGGCCACGACCGGCCCGACGACCTGGACCGGCGCCTCGTCGCGGGCGGCGAAGGTGGTCCGCAGCACCGCCTGCCGGGAGACGATCCCGGTGAGCGCCGCGGCGAGGGCCGGAAGGTCGAGCCGGCCGCGGAGGCGGAGGGCAAAGGGGATGTTGTAGGTGGCGCGGCCGGGGTCCAGCCGGTCGAGGAACCAGAGCCGCTCCTGGGCATAGGAGAGCGGCGCGGTGTCCCCCGGCTGCCAGGGGCGCGCCGGGATGTAGAGCGAACCGGTGTCGGTGTCGGCCGCGTCCGTCCCTTCCTCCGGCCCGCCGCCGAGGAGCCGCGCCAGGGCCGCCGGGTGGTCGGCGGCGAGCCGGGCGGCGAGGCGGGCGATCGTCCGCGCCTGGAAGACGGCGATGACCGGCACCACCTCCCCGAGGAGCGCCTGCAGCCGGTTGACCAGGACGGCGCTCGTGATCGAGCTGCCGCCGAGCGCGAAGAAGTCCTCCTCGACCCCGACTTCGGGGACGGCGAGCCCGAGGACCTCGGCCCAGAGCCGGGCGAGGAGCTCCTCCACCCCGTCCCGCGGCATCACCCGCACCCGGTCGATCGGGGCCGAGGCCTCCGGCGCCGGGAGGGCCTGACGATCGACCTTGCCGTTGGCGGTGAGCGGCAGGGCGGGGAGGAGGAGGAAGAGGGCCGGCACCATGTACTCCGGGAGGGTCTCGGCGAGGGCGCTCCCCAGGCTCCCCGGCAGCTCCGCCAGGGCCTCCGCCGGCGTGCCTGCACGAGCCACGACGTAGGCGACCAGACGCTGGCCGCCGCCGCCGTCCTCGCGGGCGAGGACGACGCTCTCGGCGATCTCCGGCCGGGCCCCGATCGCGGCCTCGATTTCCCCCAGCTCGATCCGGAAGCCGCGGACCTTGACCTGGTGGTCGATCCGCCCCAGGTAGTCGAGGGCGCCGGCCGGCCGGTAGCGGGCGAGATCGCCGGTCCGGTAGAGCCGCCCGCCGCCCACTTCTGAGAACGGATCGGGCACGAAGCGATCGGCGGTCAGGTCCGGCCGGCCGAGATATCCGCGGGCGAGACCGGCGCCGGCCAAATAGAGCTCGCCCACGGCGCCCAGGGACACCGGCTTCAGGCCGCCGTCGAGGAGATAGGCCCGGCTGCCGGCGATCGGCCGGCCGATTTCGGGTTGCCGTCCCGAGCCGGAGCGGTCGGAAGCCACCACGGTCCAGGTCGAGTAGGTGGTGTCCTCCGAGGGGCCGTAGAGGTTCCGCACCTCGCGCACCCCCGGCTGGCGGTAGATCTCCTCCACCAGGTCGCGCTTGAGCGCCTCCCCCGCCAGGTTGACGATCGCCGCCGCCGGCGGCAGGGTGCCGCCGCGGACGAGCCCGGCGATGGCCGAGGGGACGGTGTTGATCAGAGTCACCTCCCCGGCCGCCGGGAGGTTCGGAAGAGCGAGGGCGTTCTCGGCCACGATCACCGCCCCGCCCCAGGCGAGCGGCACGAAGATCTCGAAGACCGAGAGGTCGAAGCAGATCGAGGTCGAGGCGAGGACCCCGGCGAGAGCCGAGGCCGGGAAGACCTCCCGCGCCCAGCCCACCATGGCGGCGGCGCTCGCATGCTCGATCGCCACCCCCTTCGGCCGCCCGGTCGAGCCCGAGGTGTAGATCAGATAGGCGAGGTTCCCCGGAGCGGCCGACCGCCCGTCCCGCGGCAGCGGCAGGGCGCTCTCTGCGCCCTCAGCGGTCCCGGAATCCAGGAACGACGCGTCGCCGAGGAGCACCGTGGGGACCGCATGCTCCGGGAGAACGGCGAGCTGCCCCTCCTCGGTCAAGAGGACGGCGGCCGCGGCGTCGGCCAGCATGAAGGCCAGGCGGTCCTTGGGGTAGCGCGGATCGAGGCCGACATAGGAGCCGCCGGCCTTGAGGACGGCGAGCATCGCCGCCACCATCCGCCCCGAGCGCGCGAGGCAGAGCCCCACCCGCGCCTCCGGCCCCACGCCCAGGCGGCGGAGCTGCCGGGCGAGGCGATTCGAGCCGGCGTCGAGCTCGGCGTAGGACCAGCGCCGCCGGCCGTCGACGAGCGCCGTCGCCTCCGGGGTGCGCGCCGCCTGGGCCGCGAAGAGGTCGTGGAGGCAGCTCCCCCGCTCCGGGGTATCCCCCGTCTCGTTCCACTCGCCGAGCACCTGCTGGCGCTCGGCCGCCGGGATCACCGGCAACCAGGAGATCGGCCGGTCGGGATCGGCGGCGATCCCCGCGAGAAGGGTCTGGAGGTGCTCCCCGAGGCGCACGAGGGTCGTGCGGTCGAAGAGGTCGGTGCTGTAGTTGAACGAGCCGACGAGCCCCCGGGGGCTCTCGGAGACGGTGATCTGGAGGTCGAACTTGGCCATCTTCGCCTCGGTCGCCACCATCTCCAGGGTGAGCCCGGGGAGCTGGAGCGCCGAGGAGGGGGTGTTCTGGAGCAGGAAGACGACCTGGAAGAGGGGCGAGCGCGAGAGGTCCCGCCCCGGCTGCACCTCGGCCACCAGCTTCTCGAACGGCAAGTCCTGGTGGGCGAAGGCGCCGAGCGCGATCTCCCGCACCCGGTCGAGGAGAGCCCGGAACGAGGGGTCGCCGGTGAGATCGCTCCTGAGCGTCAGGCCGTTGATGAAGAAGCCGATGAGACCTTCGATCTCCGGCCGGTTGCGGTTGGCGATCATCGAGCCGAGGACGATGTCGTCCTGCCCGGTGTAGCGCGCGAAGAGGACGTCGAGCGCCGCCAAGAGGGTCATGAAGAGGGTCGCCCCCTGCTCTTCGGTCAGCCGGCGGAGCGGCGCGAGGCCGCTCTCGGGGAGGGCGAAGGGGATCGTCTCGCCGACATAGCTCGGGAGGGCCGGGCGCGGCCGGTCGGTGGGGAGGGCGAGGGCCGGGGCGCCGCTCAGGCGCTGGCGCCAGTAGGCGAGCTCGGCCTCCAGCACCTCGCCCACCAGGCGGGAGCGCTGCCAGTCGGAGAAGTCGGCATACTGGATCTCCGGTTCCGGCAGGGGGGAGGGGCGACCGCGGAAAAAGGCGTCGTAGAGGACCGCCACCTCCCGCACGAGGACCCCCATCGACCAGCCGTCGGAAACGATGTGGTGGAGATTCAAGAGGAGAACGTGCTCTCCCCCATCGAGCTTCAGGAGGACGGCGCGGGCGACCGGACCGTGCTCCAGGTCGAACGGGCGGGCCGCCTCCTCGCGGACGAGCCGCTGGGCGCTCCCCTGCCGCCGCGCCGCCGGCAGGGCCGAGAGATCGACCTGGACCAGCTCGCTCCCCGGGGTGGGCCGCGGGTCGATCACCTGGACGGGGACGCCGTCGCGGGTCTCGAAATGGGTGCGGAGCGAGTCGTGCCGGCCGAGGATCTCCCGCCAGCAACGGGCGAAGACGCCGAGCCGCAGGCTGCCGGTCAGACGCACGGCGCTCGGGATGTTGTAGGTCGCGCTCCCCGGCGTCAGCCGGTCGAGGAACCAGAGCCGCTCCTGGGCGAACGAGAGCGGTGCCTCGGCCCGCCCGGGGAGGCGCGGAATCGAGTCGGAGACGTCGAGCTCGACCCCCTCCTCCGCCAGGAGGAGAGCGAGGAGTTCCTCGTCCTCGACTGAAATGCCGGCCGCTCTCGCCAGGTCCTGGAGGCTCATGACGTCTCACCCATGTACAGCTTCTCCTTCGGGGCCTGAGGGGCACCCTATCCTCTCTAGTGCCGCCAGGGGGCTCGAAGGGGGCGGCCCCGCCGCCGCGAAGTTCAGAAGTTCCCGCTACCGGCGGAGCTCGGCTGTCCCCAGGTCGAGCGCGGCGGCGAAGGTGGCCTCGTCGCGGCAGTCGCCGAGAGCCCGCGGCGCTGTCGGTGCGGCGTCGCGCGGGGCCAGGGTCCGCTCGAACCAGGCGACGTCGTGCCACTCCCCGTGCTTGTAGCCGATCCCTCGGTAGACGCCCACCGGCGTGAAGCCCATGGCGGTGTGAAGCCGGAGGCTCGCCGGATTCGGGAGGGTGACCCCGGCGACCGCATTGCGGAAGCCCTGGACGACGAGCCCCGCGAAGAGCGAGGTGTAGAGCCCTCGTGCCACCCCGAGCCGCTGGGCGTCGCGGTGCACGTAGGCCGACACCTCGGCCGTCCACTGATACGCCGGCCGCTCCCGGTGCAGACCCGCATAGGCGTAGCCGAGCACGACCCCGTCGCGTTCCCACACCAGCCAGGGCGTACGCTCCAGGATGCGGGCGACCCGCCGCGCCATCTCGGCGCCGTCCGGCGGGTCGAGCTCAAAGGAGGTCGCGCAGTCGGTGACCGCCGGGCGGTAGATGTCGGCCAGGGCAGGGCCGTCGGCAGGCGCGGCGAGGCGGATGAGCGTGGCCATCGGAAGAAATCGCTTGTCGCCTAAACCTGGGTAGGAACGACAGGGCTTAGCGCTCGGTCGTGCGCCTGGACGGAGCCGGCCAGAATCCAGGCGCAGCCGCCCATGGCCAGGGCCACGAACGCGCTCGTCCACTCGTTGCCATCGTGCGGCGCGGCAAAACATCTCGGCAGGTGCAGGAGGATCTCCCAGAGAAGGAACATCAGTCCCAGGAGAGTCGCCGCCAGGCGCGCCTGGATGCCGGTCGCAAGGCTCAAGGCAGAGGCGATAAAAGCAGCCCCGACGAAATAGGCCCAGAACAGGTGGCCCGGGATCCACGAGGGCACCAGGGTGGCCACGAAGGGGCCGTAGAGGAGGTGCTGCACGCCGAAGACCGCGAGCGATACCGCGAAGAGCAGGCGGCCCGCGAGCCGCAGCGCCTCCATCTTGTCCGCCGTGGAGCGCCGGCCGGGAGCGGCGGGAGGCTGCTTCGCCGTGGCGCAGGCGAGGACCAGCGCGCCGCCGCACATCGCCAGGAGCTCAAAGGCGCTCGTCCAGGGACCGGGTTTTCGCGGCGCGGCGACCAGTTTGGGGAGAGTGTCGACGCACGCGGTCAGGAAGAACCCGAGGGCGAGCACGGCCGCCGCCCGCGACGCCCATCCGGCGACCGCCATCGAGAGCGCCAGGGCCAGCAGGATGGCGCCCGCGATGGCGGCCGGGGCGCTGGACGGCCAGGGAGGACCGGGCGCCGGAACGATCGCGGCGAGGGAGAGCAGATACTGGGCGGCGAACGCCGCGATCGCCAGGGCGAACAGGATGCGGCCCGGCTGGGTCGATCGGATCATCGCTTCTCCTCCGCTCTCGGCGGGACCTCCCATGGTACCTCTCGGTTCATCCGGTTACGCCTCCAGGCGCTTGACCCAGGAGACTTCCGAGAAGCCACGATCGTAGGAGAGTACTTGCTCGATCCCGTGCTCTCGCATCACGCCCAGGTGAACACAGTCCCGGGTGGAGAGGCCCGAGTGAACCTCGAGGAGCATGCGGGCCTCCTTCATCGATCGGTCCGTGACCGGCAGAATCGGAACGCCGAGATGGCTGACCGCATCGAAGATCTGGAATCCGACCTCGCGAGGCTTGAGCGAGTGATAGCGATGAAGGATTTCTTGCAGCACTTCGGCATCCGTGCAGGCGGCAGGGCCCTCTCCGCGGACGATCCTCTCGAGGAACCGCTGGCAGGGCAGCCTCTGTGGGCTCTCCCGCCCCGCGGCGTACATGAAGATGTTCGCGTCGATCAGGATCACGAATAGCGTCCGACGATGGACTCCTCGATCATGGTCTCTACCGGAGCAATCGGCGCTTCGAGACTCTTCAGCAACGCCAAGGCTTCGTGCGGGCCGAGCTCACCCCTCCCCAGCACTTCGTCGGCCTTCTCCCGGAGCTGGCGCCGAGCCCATTCTGCCAGCGGCAGGCCAGCCCTGCGCGCCGCGGCCTGAAGGTGGGAGCACTCCTGATCGCCGACCGGAATCTGAATACGCTTCGTCATACTCATGGGCGTGAGTATGTTCATCCCCCTACGATCCGTCAAGGGGTGCCGCCCGCACGAGCCCTCCGCCCGAGCCAGGGTGAACGGAGGGCGACCCCTTCCTTTTACCGGGAGGTGGAGGGGCTAGCCGCCGGCGGCAGGGCCAGAGACGCTAGAAACGCGCTCTTCTCTACTCGCTGGCCCTCCGAGGCCAGAGCCTGAGGTTGGCAAGCGAGGGGATATTTATCGCAGGTGGTGAAGATGTAGTGGGGGCCACTCCCCGGGCACGTGCAGCTGGCACCGTGCGCAAGCTGCCCGCAGGTCGCGCAGGACGGCCAAATGGCCCAACTCGCACCCGGAACCAGCAGAGCTGCGAGAACGACTGCGATGGCGACGAGCTTCATCTTCATCTCGACCTCCTTGAGTAGATTTTTTAAGAGCTTAGGCTAAGACCCAAAGATATGCAAGGTTCAAGATATGCGCTTTGCACTGTGGACATGGTGCGGACACGGCGCTGCTGGACTCGGTGCCAGCTGGACATGGTGCCAGCTGTTCGGCACCGGTTCGGTGCCGGTTCGGTGCCGTTGGGCCGGCAAGCTTCGAAGCCTTTTGATAGCAACACTTACAGCGACCCTTGCCCACTGCCGAAAGAAAGTTCGAGATTCCCTGCAAGATCTCCGGGCTTTTTGCGTCCTTCCCCACCATGGGACGACGCCTACGCTATCTACCCCCCGAGGGGAGCGGTCTTGTCGAGGTCACCTGCCGGACTCTCCAAGGCCGCTTTCTCCTCACCCCTAGCACGGAGCTCAACGAGGTCATCCTCGGTGCCCTTGGACGGGCGCAGGAGCTCTACCCGGTCGATATCTGCGCTTTCGCCTTTGCTTCCAATCACTTCCACCTCCTACTCCGGGTGGAGTCCACCCACCGCATGGCTCAGTTCATGGGGCACTTCAACTCGAACCTCGCCCGCGAAGCCGGCCGACTGGCCCACTGGCGCGAGAAGTTCTGGGGCCGGCGCTACCAGGCCATTCCGGTCAGCGAGGAGGAGGTGGCCCAGGGCGAGCGGCTACGCTACATCCTGGCGCACGGCTGTAAGGAGGGGCTGGTCGAGCGTCTGCGAGACTGGCCCGGGGTCTCCGCCGTCCGCGCTCTCGTGAAGGAGGAGCCCCTCCAGGGTTACTGGTTCGACCGTACCCGGGAGCACGCAGATCGGCGCCATGGCCGCGCCTTCGAGCGCCTGAGCTATGCCACTCCGTACACGGTACACCTCCAGCCGATTCCCTGCTGGGCGCACCTCCCGAGCGCCGAGTACCAGCGGCGCATCGCGGAGATCGTCGACGACATTGAAAGTCAGGCTGCCCGCAAGCGCCAACTCAGCGGTATTCCCGCCAAAGGTCCAGAGGCCATCCGGATTCAAGGGCCTCACGAGGCACCGGAAAAACTGAAAAACTCCCCAGCGCCACTGTTTCACGCGGCGAGCAGGAAGGTCCGGCGAGAGCTCTACGAAGCCTACAAGCAATTCGTAGCAGCATTTCGAGATGCCGCCGTGAGGCTCCGGGCCGGCGAGTTCGACGTCCCTTTCCCAGAGGGGTGCTTCCCTCCCGCTTTACCGTGGGTGAGCGGATAAAGACACACAGCTCGAACGCCATGACCAAGTCTTTGGTATCTCTCGCGATCGAGGGGTGGGTAGAGGTCTGCTCTTTTTATGCCACCGAGAAGGGCAACGCCGACAGGCAGGCATCGGCGAGCCCGATTCGAGCCCTTTCAGCGACCACTCCTCCTAAAAAGCAGGGAAGACAAGCCCGAGATAGCACCCAAGAGGAGAGTGGCCATCTCCGATACCACCATAGCTTTCCTTATCGGCTGGCACCTATCGGCGGGGCACGAAATCGTCTGCGAAACGGATCAGGAATGCCGCCCCTTGCAGCCGGGGCTTGACCGTTGTCTCAAACCATTCGTCCAAAACCTTGTGGAGATAGATGTTCGACAGAAGCGGAGAGATGACTCCTCCCTGCGGAGTTCCTGTAGTCGCATGGCTGAAGTTTCCACCTTCCATCACTCCCGCCTTCAGCCACTTGTCAATGGCGCGGCGGAGCACCCCGTCGCGTACCCTCTGGTCCAGAAAGTCCCTGAGCTGACTGTGGTCTAGATTGTCGTAGAAACCCTCGATGTCGGCCTCCAGAACCCAACCCCCACCCATCGCCATCAAGCCTCGCCACAGCTCCCTGATCGCCTGATGCGCCGATCGCCCTGGTCGAAAGCCGTACGAACAGTTCAAAAAGTCCTGCTCGTAGACCGCTTCCAGTACCATCGCGACCGCCCTCTGGAGGATTTTGTCCTCAAAGGTCGGCACCCCGATCGGCCGCTTCTTCGACGGGTCGCTCCCTTTCGGGATGTAGACTCGACGGACCGGCGGCGCTTTGTAGGAGCCCGAATTGAAGCGGTCCAAGAGGCTCCGGAGGTTCTCTTCCAGATTCTCTTCGTATGCCGCCGCGGTCCGGCCGTCTACGCCCGGAGCACCGTCTTTGCGCGTCAGACGATAAGCTTCCTGTAGAAGGTCGAGGTCGACGTGATGGGCCAAGCTCATAAAGGCCCGCTGCGGGTCTTCCCTCGCCAGTTGTGCTATCCGTTGTAGTTTCGTTGAGACGCTTTCAAGGTTCGGTGACCTTGCCATCTTTCCCTCCAACGGTTCCGTGACCCGACGCCCCTCTTTCCTCCACGGGGTCCCTCGGGGTGGTTCCCCCGCTTCCTTGGTACTACTGGGGCGCTAAGACGCCCTGAGTCCATCCCACCGCGCTTCGTTTCCTTCGCTTGGCGGTACCGCGGGTACGCCCGCCGATTCGATCCCACAGGGTGCGGACGTCCTCTGCTGTGGGCCTGGACCTTTGGTCTCCCGGAGCCCAGCCGGGATTGGACCGCGGAGATCTCAGGGTTCTCCCAGGTTCCTGGGTGACCCGATGCGTGTGCATGCCCTGGGCTGATACCCCGGGGGACCCTCGACGCCAGGCCTATAGAGCGCCGAGGAGATAGCCTTCCGCCGGTGCCACGACGTCGGCTCCCCGATCACGATCTATCGAGGCTGCATTACCACGGCCTACACACTCGCTGTCTACGCCTCGCAGCGCCGGGTTACCCCGACGGTACGCAAGACTCGCTTCCGGTGGGTGGCCAGCCCTTACCGCGTAGGATTCGGACCTACCGGGCCACAACGAAGAGTTTCAGGATCTGACTACTTCATCCGTCCTCCCTTCCCAGGCTTGGCCTGGCGCAAGGCACCTATCGGGGTAACCCGCCACACTCCTAGAACCGCAATCCGCAAGACTTTGCCCGAGCCTCTTTGTATACTGGGTTAGACCGGATCGTGCCCTCACAGAAGTATTTATATTCAACATGCCCCAGAATGTCCTTCTTCGATTCCTCCCAAGTCCTTATAATCTCGATATTAGCATGTCTTTGGTTGCCCAGATCAGCGGCTTTCAGGCCATTGCAGATATCTCCTTGATTATTGCCGCCGCCCAGCCAGCCAGAATCTTTTTTCCACGCATTCATTGAGCCCCAGCTTTCGACACCATTCTCCTCAGCACGGCATGATGCATAGCAATCGACCGGCAGTGGCTTTAGATGGTCCATCGAGAAATCTACGTTATGTTTCCGCAAGAGAGTAACAGCAGGAGCAATAGCGACAAGGTTATTGCTCCTCGTACCTACCGAGCGGCCACCGTGAACTAGTCCCACAACGCCACCCTCTTCGTTAAAAGCGGGGCCACCGCTGACTCCCTCGTCGATATTACCATCGGTCTCAAAAAAGCCTTTGGGGCCGGAGGTGTTCGCCACGGCCACTGACGTTGGAGTTAGCCCTGATGAGCCAGGGAAACCAAGAATTAGAAGTCGGTCGAGCACCTTAGAGCGTCTAACAAAACCGCGACTTGTGTTATCCTTTGACGTCATATGGGAGCACTTGTAGACGAAACTCTATGGCAGCATGTGGCGCCTTTGTTGCCCCCGGACAAGCCAAAGCCAAAAGGTGGTCGCCCTCGCGTGTCCGATCGTGCAGCCTTGGCAGGCATCCTCTTCGTCCTTCGCAGCGGCATCCCCTGGGAGATGCTCCCCAAAGAGCTGGGCTGTGGCAGTGGCATGACCTGCTGGCGTCGTCTTCGAGACTGGCAAACGTCTGGTGTCTGGGACCGCCTCCACCAGGTCTTGCTAGATCGGCTCGGCCAAGCCGATCGCATCGACTGGAGCCGCGCCTCCATTGATGCCTCGACAGTACCCTCTCCAGGGGGGGCGAAAAAACCGGACCGAATCCAACGGATCGCGGCAAACAGGGCACGAAGCGCCATCTTGTGGTCGACCGCCAGGGCATCCCGCTCGCGATCGTATTGACTGCCGCCAACGTCAACGACACCACGATGCTCGGGTCGACTCTTGACGCCATCGATCCGATCAAGCTTCCCCGAGGACGGCCGCGCAAGCGTCCCGACAAGTTGCATGCGGATAAGGGATATGACTCGAAGAAGAATAGGGCCCTCTTGCGCCAGCGTGGCATCACGCCGCGGATTGCCCGCAAGGGCATTGAGTCCAAGGAGCGACTCGGCCGGCATCGCTGGGTTGTCGAGCGTACGCACTCGTGGCTGAATCGTTTCAGGAGACTCAAGATCCGGTATGAACGTCGCGCAGACATCTACGAAGCTTTTCTCAAGATCGGCTGTGCGCTTATCTGCTCGCACCTACTCGAACGGGGGTTTTGTTAGGCGCTCTTAACTGCCTTGCTTCCAATAGCAACGGCTCGCCGACAGGCGAGGGACTGCGGAAACTTCCATAAGGAGATATCACTCTGGCTGTCGGTATCGATAAATGTGAGCTTGTAAGAGACGCCTTGGCGTTGGCCAACGATTCCTTGAAGAAACTCATTCGCCCCGGGGTTTAGATGAGCTGCTGTCAACAAAAATCCATCATGCGAGACGATTAAGCCACTTCCCCGATCCACTGCTCCAACCTGGCTATCATCACTGCTCTTCTTCTCAATATATACGACTGAGGGGGCATTATTGTCATAAATATCTTTAGGCGTGAGTGCGTTAGCCTCGGAAGCAAGTAGCACTGTCGCTATCAGTAACATAGATCTCGTCACATGCGCTCCTTTCAATAAGGAAGTCTAAACTATTTTGACAAAACCGTTGATCCTTAAGCGTACCTTAACAATTTGACTGCAAGTTCCGCTGTGAGAACGATAAATACAACGGTCAAAAATCTTACTTTCCTTCGGAAATTGCGCCATACTAATAATGCCCGACTTACCACTCTTGGATTGGTTGCCACCGATAATTTGTAATTGTTCTCCCGCGGGAGCCGCTGCAAGAAAGCCAACATGCCCAAGTCCAATAGGCGCATTATCGGTGATGCGGTGACAACTGAATATGGCAAGGTCGCCAATTTTGGGCTCTGCGGTCAGCACAAAGTGCGGAGAATTTATAAAAGATTGAGAACTCGGACTACGACTTCCTGGGCGCTCGGCACGCTCAAGACACCAATTCACGAAAGCCGCGCACCACGGGACCATGTCGCTCGATGCAGTGTAATTAGTGGCCGAAAAAAATTCAACTATCAGCGGATTCCAAGAATCGCTTCGAGGCCATTGCTCAATATAATGCGCGTCGACCTTTGCCCCGTCGAGAAAATACCGAGCGACATCGATTGGACGAGGGCCAGTAGGGGCAGATCTTAGAATTCTTTGCGCAGTCTCTCGTTCCTGTTGTTTCGGCGGTTTACTGCCAAACAGATTTAATGGATTTATCTCACCAGGTACTGTGAGTTCTTCGGTTGGAACCGCCCAGAAAACATCATCTTCTAGTGCACGGAGTTTCCGTGCGAAAACGAAGGGACCCAGTGCAAGTGCGATACTTACCTCACGACGCGAGATCATGTGCGCTCATTCCTTTCTAATGGGAATACGTCTTATTTATCGTTATTTCAATGAGGGGTTAGCCCGCTGGTTGGACGAGGTTGATGAGATTGCCACAGGTGTCTTCGAACAACACTACGGTGACGGGCCCCATGCTTTTCGGTTCGCCACGAAACTGGACGCCGAGATTCTTCAGGCGTTGGTATTCGGCGGCAATGTCTTTAGAGATAAAGGCAGTGGCTGGAATGCCGGCTGCGAAGAGAGCCCGCTGAAACTCACGGGCCGGCGGGAACGCCATGGGCTCCAGCACGAGCTCAACGCCAGCTACGCCTTCTGGCGAGGACACCGTCAGCCAACGGAACTCGCCCATCGGGATGTCGTTCTTCTTCTCGAACCCGAGGACCGACGTGTAGAAGCGAAGGGCTCGGTCTTGATCGTCGACCATGACGCTGGCCAATGTGATCTGCATGGTTGCCTCATTGCTGTCGCTGCTTAAGCTCCTGAACCGCGATTCGTCTCCGCGATACTACCGCAGTGCCTGTCGAGACACCCAAGCCTGCCTCTACGCCATCCCAGGCGATGAGACGCTAGACGCCCCAGGAGATGAGACGCTAACCCCTGAGCCGATCAGGCTCAACCTGGCGCCCGTGAGGCACCCTCTTTGTGAGCTTCGCGGAAGAGCGCTGGAGCCCCTCGGAAACGCTGCTAAGCCTCTTATCTGCATTGGCTTCACCCAAAACGTGTCGGCGACCACGGCGTACCACCTGTTGGTGGCCGTCAGGGCTGGGAGGGACCCCGCACGCGGAAAGGCAGGACCCAGCTGGCGACGCGCGATGAGACGCTAGACCGTTTTTGGAACGCTCCAGCTCCCTTTTGAGGCGCTGCACTCCCCTCTTGAGACACAAAAAAGCTCCCTTGAGACGCTGCGGCGGACGACAGAGACGCTGCAAAGTCGAATTGAGACCCTGGAAACGCCGGTTGAGAAAGCAGAAATAAGACTGGAGACGCTAGAATTCAACTTTGAGACACTAGAGAAGGTCTCGGAGACACTACGAAAGGTCCCGGAGACACTAGAAAGTCAGATGGAGACGCTGCGGTGAGGATCGGAGACTCTCAAGCTCTCTTTATTGCGTCTCCATTCGACTTTCCAGCGTCTCCAGCGACCTTTCCCATGTCTCTATCGACGTTTCTCAGGTCTCCAGCGGCCGTTCCAGCGTCTCAAACGACCTTCGTAGTATCTCAACGGAGTCCTTGTCCGGCTCCAGCCCGGAATCCGACGCCTCGCCTCAGCGCACCGCCCGGTCGATCACCCGCGCCAGGCGCTCGATGCCCTCGTCGATCTCCTCGGGGGTGAGATTGCCGAAGGAGAGGCGCAGGCAGTGGCTGGCGTGGCGGCTCCCCTGGACGGCGAAGGCCATGCCGGGGCTGAAGGCGACCTGCTCGGTCTCGATGGCGGTCCGCACCAGTTGGGCGGTGTCGATCCCCTCCGGCAGCTCGACCCAGACGAACATCCCGGCGCTCGGCCGATTCCAGCGCGCCACCCCGGCGAGCCGGCGGTCGAGAGCGGCGAGGAGGGCATCCCGCCGGCTCCGGTACTCGGCGCGGAGGAGAGCGAGGTGGTCGGGAAGCTCCCCCGAGTCCAGGAAGGCGGAGATCATCCGCTGGCTGAAGCTCGGGGTGTCGAGGTCGGCCGAGTGCTTCAAGGCCGCGATCGTCCCCACCAGCGGCTCGGGGACGACCATCCAGCCGGCGCGGAGGCCGGGGGCGAGGATCTTCGAGAAGGAGCCGAGGTAGAAGATCCACTCGTCCTCGAAGGCGCGGAGCGGCGGCGCCGGGCTCTCCCCGTAGTAGAGAAAGCCGTAGGCGTCGTCCTCCAGGATCGGCATCCGGTGGCGCTTCGCGAGGCCGGCCAGGCGCTGCCGCTTCTCCACCGGGAGGCTCACCCCGAGGGGGTTGTGGCCGTCGGTGATGAGATAGAGGAAGGCCGGGGCGGGGCCCTCGTCGAGGTGCCGCTCCACGGCGTCGGCGTCGATCCCGGTGTCGAGGTCGGTCGGCACCGAGAGGATCTCCGGCTCCAGCCGCTTGATGGCCATCTGCATGCCGTCGTAGACCGTCCGCTCGAGCATCACCCGGCCGCCGGGGACCAGGAGGAGCCGGGCGAGGAGGTCCATCGCCTGCTGCGAGCCGGTGGTCAGGAAGATCTGCTCCGGCCGGCAGGTGACGCCGCGCATCCGCATCAGCTCGACGATCTGGGCTTTGAGCGGCGGGTAGGGGATGCCGTACTGGAGCGACAGCCGGTCGGAGGCCAGGAGATCGGCGGCCGCCCGGGCGAGACCGGCGACCGGGAAGAGGGCGGTCCCCGGGAGGCCGACGGCGAACGACAGCACCCCGGGGCGCGACGCCATCCCGAGGACCTCGCGGAGGGTGGACTGGCTCATGGTCTTCCGGGCGTGGGCGATCGCCCGCTCGGCGGCGGAGGGCTGGGGCTCGGTTTCGGGGCTCACGATCGTGCTCTCCTCAAAAGGTTGGCTCCGCCGATAGTAGTGCAGCGGCAGGGCGCGAGCGTGCCGCTGATCGGCGTGACTTCCAGATGCCCGAAGCTCCGCCCCTAGGTATACTGGGGCAGCTTTTACGCGGCAGGCCAAGCCCCGAGCATAGAGGAGGTCCCGGTGATCCCTACCGGCGAACAGCTGTCGGACATCTCTCACCGTACGGAAGGGACCTTGAACGAGGTCCCGTTCGGCGTCCTCCTCCAGGCGCTCGCGGTTTCCGAGCGCACCCTGGTGCTGGAGGTCGGCCGCCGGCAGGTGAGCAAGAAGATCGTGCTCGAAGGGGGGGTGCCGGTCGACTGCCGGTCGAACCTCGCCAACGAGACCCTCGGCCGCTTCATGATGGCCGCCGGCAAGCTCTCGGAGCTCGACTTCAACAGCTGCCTGGGGCGGTCGGCGGCGCGCGGGGTGCCGCTCGGCGAGCTGCTCGTCGAGCAGGGGCTCGTCACCCCCGTCGAGCTGTTCAAGCTCCTGCAGCAGAACCTGGCGAAGAAGCTCCTCGACCTCTTCACCTGGAGCGAGGGCGAGTTCCGCCTCCTCCCCGACGCTCTTCAGGCCGAGTCCCCCTTGAAGGTCAAGGTGCCGCAGCTGGTGGTCACCGGGATCACCCGCTTCGCGCCCCAGCCGGAGGTCGACGCCGCCGTCGGCCCCCTGGTCGGCAAGCGGCTCGCCCTTCACCCCTCGCCGCCCCTGTCTCTGGCGGAGCTCCGGCTCACCCCCCGGCAGACCCTGCTGACCGACGCCCTCGCCCCGCGCCCCCGGCTGGACGAGCTGGCGGCGGCCACCGGTCTCTCCTACGACGAGATCACCCGTCTCCTCTATGCTTTGGCGGTGATCGGCGTCGTCGTCACCGCCGACCGGCTCCCCGCCCGACCGGCCACGGGGACCCTGGCGCTGCCGGTCCTGCCGCCGAGCGCCGCCACAGACTCCGCCGGCGCCGGCCGTCGAGTGCCCGTCGCGCCGCCCGCTCCGCGCCCGGAGCCGGCGGTCGCCGCCCCCCAGCCGGCGGCAGCCATCCCGGCGCCGACCGCGTCCCCCGCCGCCGGCACCCGCGGTCCCCGCAGAGAACGTCGAGAGGCAGGGCAACGAGGTCATGCAGGCCTACCTCTCCTACCGCAAGCAGGACCCCTTCGACCTCCTGGGGGTGGCGGACGAGGCGCCGCTCGGCGTTATCGAGGAGCGCTTCCTCGCCTTTGCCGCCCGCTTCGCGCCCTGGCAGTTCACCGGGCCGCTGTCGGCCCTGGAGGAGAAGGCGCGCGACCTCTTCCTCGCCGGCACCCGGGCCTACGGCCAGCTCGCCGACCGCGAGCAGCGCGAGACCCTCCTCTTCAGAAGGAAGACGCTCCGCGAGGAGCGGGCGCGGAAACCGGCGAGCTTCGGGATCAAGACCGATCTTTTAGACCCCGACGTGCAGTACCGGAAGGGGCGGGCCGCCATGGATGCCGGCAAGTTCAGAGAGGCGGTCCTCCTTCTGGAGTTCGCCTCCGACTGCGATCCCCAGAACGGCCTCTACCGCGCCGAGCTCGCCTGGTCGCGCTTCCAGAGCTCGCCGACCACGGCCTCCCGGCAGGCGCATGCCGACCTCGCCGAGGCGTTGCGGATCGACCCCAAGTGCGGCCTCGCGGTCTTCTACCTGGGCGAGATCCACCGCGAGCTGGGCAACTTCTCGGAGTCCGAGGGGCACCTCCAGCGGGCGATCCGGATGATGGCTCCCGACCGCCGGCCGATCGAGGCGCTTGAAGACCCTGCAGACGCGAAAGAAGCGCTGAGACCGCAAACGGGATATCGTGGGCCGCCGAAATCCCGGAGGGGTTTGCTAAGATTCGCGCGCGCCGCCCGGGAGCGGCAATCCGATGGAACTCGGATGGAACCCGATAGACCCCTACGTTCACCCTGTACAGCAGGAGGAGCCGACCGTGAATGATCTGGTACACCGCCTCACCGAAGAGCAGCCGATCGAGGCCAGTCTGAGGCCCGAGCGCAACTTGAAGAACTTCAAGGCCGCCATCGACCGCAACTACGTCCACCTGAAGTTCATCAACACCCGGGGCGGCACCGAGCTCGGCTTCCCGGTCGACAAGGAGCGCAGCGACCTCTCCGCCGCCGACTGGGAGAAGGGGACCGGGGAGATCAAGCTCGTCGGCGAGCTGACCCTCGACTACGTCAAGGTCCGCTTCTGGAGCAAGGTCGACATCGCGAGCCTCGACGGCACCGGCCACCTGGAGATCTTGGAAGACCTCTCGGGCGACCCCACTCACTAGAGGTCAGGAGGGGGGACGGGCGCGCGCCCGCCGCCCCGTCCAGCCGGCCTGGATGGCGATCCCGGTGATCGTCAGGAGGACGAGGAGGAGCGGCCGCGCGGGCTCCGTCAGGTGCGCGGCGTCGGCGATCAGGCCGGCGCCCGCCAGCGAGGAGAGGGCGACCAGGGCGATCCCGAAGAGGCGCACGGCTAAAACCGCGGCCAGGATGCCGGCGAGGAGGACGACGACCGCCACTGCCGGCCGGGCCGACAGGGCGTTCGCCCCGTGCGAGACATCGAGCCCCAGGAAGCCCCCCGCCAGCCAGACTCCGACGAGGAAGCCGGCGATGCCGACCGCGACCTTCTGGACGAAGATCGCCAGGATCACCCCGAAGAGACCGGCGAGGCAGGAGAGAACGAGCCGCAGCCCGGGCGACGCGACGTGGAGCGAGTCGAGCGACAGCTGGTAGACGGTCAGGAAGCCGACGATCCCCACGAAGAGCCAGAAGAGCCGGCGGCCGAGGACGAGGAGGACGACCCCGGTGGCGAGCGCCAGGAGCCGGGTGTTGGGGTCGGTCAGGGGAGCTGCTAGATGAATGCCTTGCATGCGAGCCTCCGTCCCTCTCTCTACGCGCAACGGCCCGCTGGAGTTTACCGCTACGCCATCGCCTGCTTGAAGGCGGCGAGGAAACGGTCCATCTGCTCCCCCGTGCCCACCGTCACCCGCAGGTGGTTGGGCATCGCCTGAAAGACCCGGCCGACCTCGACCTTCTGGGCGCGGAGCGCGTCCCGCACCGGCTTGACCTCGCGTTTGAGGTCGATCATGAGGAAGTTGGCGGAGGAGGGGATGTAGCGGAGCCCCATGCCGTCGAGCGCCGAGCAGACCCGGCCGCGGACGTCGTGGTTCTTCTGCCGGCTCTCCTCCAAGTGGGCGGCGTCGCCGAGGCTCGCCCGCGCCGCCACCAGGACCATGAGGTTGAGGCTGTCGTAGGCCTGGTACGCCTTCAGGCGCTCGATCGCATCTTTCAACCCCACGGCGTAGCCGCAGCGCAGGCCCGCCATGCCGTGGATCTTCGAGAAGGTGCGGGTCACGATGAGGTTCGGGTGCTCGGGGAGGAGCGGCAGGACGCTCTCGTAGTCGGGGCCCTCGGCGTAGTGGAAGTAGGCCTCATCGACGAGCACCGCGGTGGTCGGCGGCACCGCCTTGAGGAAGGCGCGGACCTCCACCTTGGGGGTCACGCTCGCGGTCGGGTTGTTCGGGTTGCAGAGGTAGACGAGCCCCGCCTTGGCGACCGCCGACATCTTGGCGAGATCGTGGCGGTGGTCGGCGGTGAGCGGCACCCGGACCGCCTCCGCCCCCACCGCCGCGGCATAGCGCTGAATCGCCTCGAAGGTGGGGTCGGCGACCACCACCGGCCGGCCGTGGCCGGTGAAGGCGGTGGCGGCGAGCCGCAGGATCTCGCTCGACCCGGCGCCCAGGAGCACCTGATCCCGCCCGACCCCGTGCGACCGCGCCACCGCTTCGGAGAGGGCCTCGAGTTCGTCGTCCGGATAGCGGTAGGAACGGTCGAAGGCCCCCTGGATGGCAGCGAAGGCCGCTGGCGACGGTCCGTAGGGATTCTCGTTGGCGGAGAGCCGGACGAGGTCGTCGACCGGCGTTGCCGGCAGTGCCGCCCCTGGCGCCACTGCCGGAGATGCCGCCTCTACCAGGGCGGGGACGAAAGCGGCGGTGGCGAGACCGGTGCCGAGGATCCGGGCGAAGCTACGGCGGGACAGACCGCGCGATGCCGGAAGTACCGGCAATGCCGGCAATATCGGCAATATCGGCGACGTGGGCTTCATGGCTTGCCTCCCTTTTCCCCGCATCCTGCCCGAAGTCGGGCTCGAGAGCAACCCGGGGCCGAGGCAAGATACGATGAGCCCCTCATGCACTTAGCCGACCTCGTCGCCACCTCCCGCCGCGTCGCCGAGACCCGCTCGCGCTCGGCGAAGACCGGCGCCCTCGCGGGCTTCCTGCGCGATCTTCGCCCGGAGGAGATCGACATCGCCGTGGCCTATCTCTCGGGCCACCTGCGCCAGGGGCGGATCGGCCTCGGGCCCGCGGCCATCGAGAGCGCCCGTCCCGGCACCGCCGCGGGTTCCCCGTCGCTCTCCCTCCTGGAGGTCGACGCCACCTTCGGGCGGATCGCGGGGACGACCGGTTCCGGCTCGACGGCCGAGCGGGTGCGGCTCCTCGGGGCGCTCCTCTCCCAGGCCACGGCCGAGGAGCAGGGTTTCCTCGTCCGTCTGCTCTTCGGCGAGCTGCGCCAGGGAGCGCTCGCCGGTCTGATGGCCGAGGCGCTCGCCACCGCCGCGGAGGTCCCGGCGGACGAGGTGCGGCGGGCGCTCATGCTGGCCGGCGAGCTGCCGGAGGTGGCCCGGGCGGTCCTCACCGAGGGGCGGCCGGGGCTCGCCCGCTTCCACCTGGAGCTCTTCCGCCCCCTCCAGCCCATGCTCGCCTCGCCTGCCGGCGATGTCACCGAGGCCCTGGAACGGATGGGGGAAGCCGCCTTCGAGCTCAAGCTCGACGGCGCCCGGGTCCAGGTGCACAAGGCGGAAAACGAGGTGCGGGTCTACTCCCGGCGCGGCAACGAGGTCACCGCGGCGGTCCCCGAGCTGGTCGAGGCCGTGGAGGCCCTCCCGGCGCGGCAGCTCCTCCTCGACGGCGAGGTGATCGCCTTGAAGGCCGACGGCTCCCCCTACCCCTTTCAGGCCACCATGCGCCGGTTCGGCCGCAAGCTCGACGTCGCCCGGATGCGCCAGGAGCTGCCGCTCACCCCGTTTTTCTTCGACCTTCTCCATGTGGACGGCGCCGACCTCCTCGACCGGCCGGCCGGCGAGCGCTTCGCCGCCCTTGCCGAGGCGACCCCCGGCCTCACCGTGCCGCGCCTCACCACCGCCTCGGCAGAGGAGGCCGACGAGTTCTTCGCCGCCGCCCTGGCCCGCGGCCACGAGGGGATCATGGCAAAGGCGCCAGACTCCCCCTACGAGGCAGGCCGGCGGGGTTTCTCCTGGCTCAAGATCAAGCCCGCCCACACTTTGGACCTCGTCGTCCTCGCCGCCGAGTGGGGGCACGGCCGGCGGAGCGGCTGGCTCTCGAACCTCCACCTCGGTGCCCGCGATCCGGAGAACGGCGGTTTCGTGATGCTGGGGAAGACCTTCAAGGGGATGACCGACGAGAGGCTCGCCTGGCAGACTCGGAAGTTCCAGGAGATCGCCCTCGGGACCGACGGCTGGACGGTCCACCTGAAGCCCGAGCTGGTGGTGGAGATCGCCTTCAGCGACGTCCAGGAGAGCCCCCACTACCCCGGCGGCATGGCCCTCCGCTTCGCCCGGGTCAAGGGCTACCGCGAGGACAAGACCGCGGCCGAGGCGGACACGGTCGACACGGTGCGGAAGATCTTCGCGGCGGGGCGGTGACCTAGAGCGTTGCCATTAACGCCCTACTTCTGCTATCGTCACTAAATGAGTTTCGCTCCAGAACTCACCGCACGGCTCGAGCGGCGCCCTGAGGCGCGGTCGTTCTCAATCGAGGATCTACTGCAGGAAATTCAAAGCGGCCGCCTTCGAATCCCACGGTTTCAACGAGGTTTGAGATGGGAAGATCAGGACCGGCTCAATCTGTTTGACAGCATTTATCGGGGCTTTCCGATCGGCACCTTGCTATTTTGGCGACGTTTTGCGGAGGCCGGAAAGGTCGGCTTCGGGCGGTTTTCCATTGATGCAGAAGCGCGTTCAGACGCTCTCTGGGTTGTCGATGGTCAGCAGCGAATTACTACCCTAGCCGACGTCCTCCTCGTTGGGCCAAGCCCAAGTCCCACCGGGAAAACAATTCGCTTCAGCCTTGAGGATAAAAATTTCGCCTATGGGACAGAAGCTCAAAAGCCCCCTCCTCAATGGATCCCCTTAAGCGAAGTTCATGACTCTGCATGTCTCCTCGCTTGGGCACACGAGAAACGGATTGAAGGCCAAGCCCTATATTCCGTACTCGACCTAGGTAAACGCCTGCGGGAGTATCAGGCGCCCGCTTATATCGTTGAAGCTGATGAACGAGTGATGCGTCAGATTTTCGATCGAAGCAATTCGAGCGGCAAACCACTTAAAGCCGCCGAGGTGTTCGATGCGCTCCATGGCGCACAGTCGCCAGATAAACCCTCCTCTCTGCGGGATATTGCGACAGAGCTTGAGGACTTGAGCTTCGGCACAATTGAGGAGAAATTAGTACTGCGAGCCTTATTAGCGGTGCGAAGAAAAGACCCCGGTCGAGATTTTAGGCAGATTGCGAGCAATGACATTCCTGCTGCTCTCGCGGAAACGGCGTCAGCGCTCCGGCAAGCCATTACCTTCGTCAAGAATGCGGCGCAGTTCCCTCATATCGAGTTGCTGCCTTACAAGCTGCCACTCACGACTCTCGCCCTCTTCTTCCACGAGCATCGCGATGCCAGTTCCCGTACGCGACTGCTTCTAGCTCGTTGGCTTTGGCGAGGAGCTATCAGCGGGTCTCACCGCGGCGATACTGTGGCTCTGAGGCGAACGCTTAACGCCATCGAACCTGGAAATGAAGAAAGGTCGGTGCAGAATCTTTTGACCGAAGCAGGCAAGCGTCCACAAGTGTCAGCTTGGCTTCGCCCATTCCGTTTCCGGTTTGCTCGGACTAAACTTCAACTCGTCGCGCTATGCAATCTTGTCCCTCGCCACCTCCTCACGAGGGAAGTGCTGAACATCGCCGATCTCTGTACAAACCCAAATGGACCCTCGATTCGCCTCTCTTCGACTAACCGATCACCTGAGGAGGAAGGTCTAGCCAATCGCCTGCTCCACCCTCCGTTGACAGGAACATCTTTGAGAAAACAAATTGCCGGCTGCAATGACGAGGAGGTACTACGCTCTCATCTGATTTCCCCCTCTGCTCAGCAGGACTTAAGTAGCGGCGACTTCATTGGATTTTTGCGCAAGCGTGAACTTGATTTACAAACTTATATCGATGATTTTCTAGATTCCAAAGCTCAGTGGGAGGCGAGCGACCGCGACCGTCCCTCCCTCACCTCGCTCGTTGTCGCCGACCTAGGCGCATGGACCACCTGATCGTCAGACTTGCCGACGTGGTGGTCGGCGACCTGCGTCGCCGGTCTGGCGACTCCTGGGAATTCCGTTTCCGGAACGAGTACCTGGAACTCCACTCCCGGCCGGTTCTGGGACAGCTTTTCGAGGACGATCTGAGGCGCGCCTACCGCTCGACCCTGCGTCTGCCGCCCTTCTTCTCGAATCTCCTGCCGGAAGGACCGCTCCGCGAGCTCGTGGCCCGGCACACGGAAGTCAATGAACAGCGGGAGGCTCTGCTCCTGGGAGCTCTGGGCAACGATCTGCCGGGCGCCGTCGTCGTCGAGCCCGGAGATGGCGGTGACGCCTTGGACGAGGAGGAGCCTTCCGCTCCCGGACCCGAAGCTTTTGAACACGACTCCCGCCTCAAGTTCTCCCTCGCGGGGGTCCAGCTCAAGTTTTCCGTCCTCCGGAGTGGAGAGCGGCTGACCCTTCCAGCCTCCGGCCAGGGGGGAGACTGGATCGTCAAGCTTCCCGACGTCCAGCATCCGAGCGTGCCTGGCAACGAGTACTCGATGCTGCAGTGGGCTCAGAAAGCCGGCATCGAAGTCCCTGAACATCAGTTGATCCCTATCTCCCACATCGAGGGGCTGCCGAGAGGCATGGTTTTCTCGGAAGTAGAGGCCTTCGCCATCCGCCGCTTCGATCGAACTCCTGAGCGAAGGATTCACCAGGAAGATTTTGCCCAGGTCCTCGGTCTCTATCCCGAGCGGAAGTACAAGCAATACAACTACGAGACGATCGGCAACATCGTGCATGCGGTCGCCGGCCCTGAGGCTTTCGTCGAGTATGCCCGCCGACTCCTCTTCGTCGTTCTCTCCGGAAATGGCGACGCCCATCACAAGAACTGGTCTCTGCGCTACCTGGACGGCCGGCGCGCCTCGCTTTCGCCTGCTTACGATTTCGTCTTCACCAAGGCCTACCTCGGGGAGGACGAGCTCGCTTTGAAGCTCGGTGGCGCGCGATCCTTTGCCGGCGTGACTTTCTCAAGCTTTCGCCAGCTGGCGCTCCGATGTGGGTACGACGAGCGAGCTCTCGTGGACAGAATGTTGGAGGCCGCGGTGCGCATCCGCGAAGCCTGGACAGAGCTCGAACCCGAGATGCCGCTGGCGGCGGAAGTCAAAGCGAAGCTGCGCCGGCACCTCGACTCGGTACACCTTCTAGGCTGACCCGCGGGGTCGCCCCGACTCCGTGCTTCCCTACTCTCCCTTCTTCCCCACCGCCACCCGCCCGAGGTCCCCTGGCATGTCGGCGACAGCGTAGGCGACCGCGGCCCAGGCGGCGACGTTCTGGTCGATCTCCTTGGGATCGATCTTGTCGACCGTGTCGTTGGCGGTGTGGTGCCAGTCGAAGTAGGAGGTCGCATCCTGGTCGAAATCGAGGAGCGGGACCCCCGCCTGGCCGAGCGGCGAGATGTCGCTGCCGCCATGGGCGTCGTTGCTTCCCAGCTCGACGCCGAGCGGGGTGAGCAACCTGGCGAGCTCTGCGACCTGAGGCAGGTGGTCGGGGGCCACCGCCGAGCTCAGGCGGTACACCTTGCCGGCCCCGAGGTCCGACTCGGCGGCGAAGACGTGTTTGGGGAGCTCCGCCGCGTGGGCCAGGGCGTAGGCGCGGGCCCCCGAGGTGCCGAACTCCTCGTTGGCGAAGAGGACCACCCGGATCGTCCGCCGCGGGTGCTCCTTCAACTGTCCGATCCGCCGCGCCGCCTCGGCGACGATGCCGATCCCGGCGCCGTCGTCGATCCCCCCGGTGCCCAGGTCCCAGGAGTCGAGATGCGCCCCGAGGAGGACGATCTCGTCCGGCCGCTCGCGGCCGCGGATCTCGCCGACGACGTTGGCCGACTCGGCCTCGGGCAGCATCCGGGCGGTCGAGCGCAGGCGGAAGCGGACCGGCTTGCCGCTCGCCACCTCGGCAGCCAGGAGATCGGCATCGGCGGAAGCGAGCGCCACGGCGGGGATCTTCGTCCCCCCCTCCTCGTAGCGCATGGCGCCGGTATGGGGGAAGCGGTCGTGACCGGTGCCGATCGAACGGAGGAGGACCGCGACCGCCCCGCGCTTCGCCGCCCGGGAGGCGCCGGCGCCGCGCACCGGCACCGCATCGCGGTAGCCGGAAACGTCTCTCGTGCGCTCCATCCTGACGTTGTAGAAGACGATCTTGCCCTGGACCCGGGCGGGGTCGAGCTTGTCGAGCGCGGCGAGCGATGGGACCTCCACCACTTCGGCCTCGATTCCGGTATCCCCGGCGGCCGACGTCCCGACGCTGCCGCCCAGGGAGGCGAGGACGACGGGCTGCGGCCAGGGGGAGAGGATCTCGCCGGAGATCGTCCCCCGGTCCCAGTGCGGCACCGTCACCTTCTCGGCGTGCACGTTCTCGAAGCCGAGCTGGCGCAGAGTCCGGAGAGCCCAGTCGACCGCGGCGCGGTCCCCCGGCGAGCCGGCCGAGCGCGGCCCGACCTCGAAGGTCAGCGAGCGTACGATCTCCAGCGCCCGGGTGCCGGAGAGGGCGGCATCTCGGAGGGCGGCAGCTCTCTCGACGACCGGGGCTGGGAGGGGGGAAGACGGCTGGGGTGGCGACTCTGCGGTCGCCGCCCCAGTAAGAGCGAGAAGCACTACGAAGGCGAGAAGACGGCGACCTTTCCGCCGAGCGGGAGTCGGGCGCGTCATGACTCTCTCCCCTGTTCAGGCCGCCGAGGTCAGGCGCCGCATCTGACGGAGAGTCGCCCGCCACTCTTCGAGCGCCTGGTCGAGGGAGCGGTAGATCATCCCGCGGAGGGTCTCGACCGGCAGGTCCTCATGCCCGGGGAGGGGCGTCGGGACCTTGCCCCGGCGCTCGATCGCCAGAAGGTCGTGGATCGCCTTCTCGACCGCGTCGTAGGCCTCGTGAAGGCTGCGGCCGGAATGCTCGACGAAGCCCTCTCCGGCCCGCTCCACCCGCTCCTTGGCCCGGTCGTACTGGATGCGTACCTTGGCTTTGAGGATCGCCACGTCGGAGGCGCGCCGCAGGTCGCGGGCGAGGCCGAGCCGGGCGAGGCACCAGATCATCCACTTGGCGGGGTCGAAGTGCCAGCCGCGGATACCGTTCCGGTAGTCGAAGGGGAAGCTGTGGTGGTAGTTGTGGTACCCCTCGCCGAAGGCGAGGAACGCCATTACCGAGCTGTCTCTCGCGCTGTGCTCGCGGCTGTACGGCTGGCGGCCGATGATGTGGCAGAGGCTGTTGATGAAGAAGGTCGCGTGGTGGCTGACGACGATCCGGAGGACGCCGCCGATGAGGAGGCAGCCGAGCACCCGGTGGGTCAGGAGACCGACGACGAGCGGGATGCCCAGGGCGACGGTGAGACCGATCGTCACGTACCAGCGGTCCTGCCACTGGACGAGCGGGTCCTCGGCGAGGTCGCGCACGACGGTCTGGCTCGGCGGGGTGCTCTCGAAGAAGATCCAGCCGATGTGCGACCAGAAGAAGCCCTTGGTGGCGTTGTAAGGGTCGCGCTCGGAGTCGACGTGCGAGTGGTGGACGCGGTGGTCGGCCGCCCATTTGAGGACCGTGTTCTCGAGCCCGGCGGCGCCGAAGATGAGAAAGAAAAGCCGCACCGGGCGGGAGGCCTGGTAGGTCTTGTGGGCGAAGAGACGGTGGTAGCCGGCGGTGATCGAGAGCCCGACCGCAAGCCAGAGGCCGAGGAAGGTCAGGGTCTCCGGCCAGCCCAGGCCGTACCGCCAGAGATAGAGCGGGGTGCCGACGGCGGCGACGAGCAGAGTGCCCAACAGGAAAGCGGTGTTCGTCCACGAGATGGGAGCACGAACGGAAGGGACGTCAACGGGTTCGGTCAAGATCGACTCCTGTCAGGCCATGAGACCCGGTTACCGGCTACGGGGCGGCCGCGCGGCGCCCCACCAAGCCGGGTGAGGATACCAGCTTCGCTGCGTCCTGGCGGTCCGGGTCGGTCGTATACTGAGAACAAGCATAACCCTAAGTGGCGATATTCCCGAACTTACATGCGGGGGAGTTACAATGCGGGCTGAATGACGCCGCCTTCCCGCCTGATCCTGCCCGCTCCCGGGCCCGAACCCCGCGAGACCCGCTGGGGACGCTTGAGACGCAAGAGTCGGACCAAGGCCCTCCGCCTCGTCGACCGCGGCATCCTCGCCCTCTACCGCTCCGCCGCCTGGCTCGACCGTCACGCGCCGGTCGAGCGCCGCTACTTCCGGGTGGCGATCTTCGGCTCCTCGCGCATCCAGCCGGAGGACGCGACCTACGCCCGGGTGCGGGAGCTCGCCCGCCAGCTGTCGTACCTCGGCTGCGACATCGTCACCGGCGGCGGCCCGGGGCTCATGCGGGCGGCGAACGAGGGGGCGCACCACGGCGCCTACCGCTACAAGACCCGCTCCTTCGGCCTCACCATCCTCCTCCCCATGGAGGAGCAGCCCAACCCCTTCCTGGACGAGGTGGCGCAGCACCCCACCTTCTTCTCGCGCCTCCACCAGTTCATCCGCCTGGCCCACGCCTACGTCGTCGTCGACGGCGGAATCGGCACGACTTTAGAAGCGATGATGGTCTGGCAGCTCCTCCAGGTCCGGCTCATCCGCGACCGGCCGCTGATCTTCGTCGGGCCGATGTGGCGCGACCTCCGGGCCTGGATCGAGGGGGAGGTCGTGGCGCGCGGCCTCGCCTCCCCAGGCGACCTGGACGTCGCCCACTGGGTCGACTCGATCGAGGAGGCGCTCGCCCTGGTCGAGGCCGCTCACCAGGAATTCCTCCGCCGCAACGAGGTGATCCTGCCGCCGGTGCTGGAAGAGCGGGTGGAGGAAGCATGAATGTTGGGGAGGGGAGCCTGGGAGGCCGGGCGGGGTCGTGGCTCCGCTGGGTTCCGAGGACCTGCGACTGGCTGCGCGGAGCGCCCGAAGGAGCAGGCCCGCAGGACCCCACGGAGCCACGCCGAAGGGCGAGTTCGAGCACCGCCCGCAGCCCGATCTCCCCAGGCTCCCCCGGGCACGCTCTTTGCTCGAAGGGGCTCGGAGGCCCGCTTCGGGGGGTGTTTTGATGACAGAAAGGCGCGCCGAGCGCGCCGTTTGGGCGGCGCGTGCCGATCGGCGCGCACCAGGGGAGTCGGCATGAGCGGGACGATCGCGATGTTGTTGTGGCTGCAGGAGGCCGAGGGGACCGGGGGCGCGTCGGCTGCCGGCGGGACGGGCCGCGGCCTGTTCGACTTCTTCTCCCAGGCGGGCCCGGTCGCCAAGCTGATCCTGGGGCTCCTCGTCCTCCTCTCGCTCCTCTCCTGGGCGGTGGTGATCGGCAAGCTCGTCCAGCTCTCCCGCGCCGACGGCCAGAGCGCCCGCTTTTTGGAAGCCTTCCACCGGAGCAGCCGGTTCAGCGAGGTCAACGCCCAGGCGGGCAAGCTCCACGCCTCGCCGCTCGTGGGGATCTTCCAGGCCGGCTATGCCGAGATCGACAGCCAGATCAAGCACGCCCGGGAGATGGCGGAGCGGCCGGGGGACCGCCGGGCGGCGGCGGCGGCTCCCACGCCGTCTGCGGCATCGGTGGACTACCGGATCACCTCGCTCCCCTCCCTGGAGCGCAGCCTCGCCCGGGCGATCTCGGTCGAGCTTCAGGGGATCGCCCGCTGGACGCCGCTCCTCGCCACCACCGCCGCCGCCGCCCCCTTCATCGGCCTCTTCGGCACGGTCTGGGGGATCATGGTGGCCTTCCGCGACATCGGGATGAGCGGCTCGACGTCGATCGTCGCCGTCGCCCCCGGCATCTCGGAGGCCCTCATCAACACCGCTGCCGGCCTGGCGGCGGCCATCCCGGCGCTCATCGCCTACAACTACTTCGTCAACCGTATACGACGGTTGAAGGCGGCCATGCAGGACTTCGTCCTCGAGTTCCTCAATCTGGCCGAGCGGAACTTCACCTAGAGCGGGACTTCACCATGAGGAGATGGAATGGCGTTCTCGCCCGGCAGAGATGACGACGACGACGGGGTGCTGGCCGACATCAACGTCACCCCTTTGGTCGACGTCATGCTCGTCCTCCTCATCATCTTCATGGTCGCCGCCCCCATGCTCCACCAGGGGATCGAGGTGGCCCTGCCGCGCGCCCAGGCGAAGAATCTGCCGCTCAAGGTGCAGGACCCGATCGTCCTCTCGATCAACCGCGACGGCCAGGTCTACCTGCGGGAGACCGCGGTGCCGAGCGAGGACTTAGTCGAGCGCCTCAAGGCCCAGCTCGCCGCCCGGCCGGACGACACCGTCTTCTTGAAAGGCGACCGGGACGCTCCCTACGGCCGCATCATCGACGTCCTCGATCTTCTCCAGCGCGGCGGCATCCAACACGTCGGCATGGTGACCGAGCGCCCGGGAAAGGGGCGGGGGCACTGAGCCGGGAGCCGACGTTGGACGCGGTCGACCAGGTTCTCGCCCAGCGCGCCCGCCGGCAGACCGGCCGGCCGCAGTGGGCGAGCCTGGGCGCCGCCGCCCTCCTCCATGCCGGCGTCGTCGCCGCCGCCCTCCTCCTCCCCCGCCTCGAAAAGCCCCCCGAGCCGCTCCAGTTCGTGCCGGTGACGGTGATCCCCGCCCAGGCCCTGGGAGTCGAGCGCCCGCTGGCCCGGCCGACCCCTCCCGCGCCGAAGCCGGAGACCCCGCAGAGCAGTAGTCCGCCGCCGCCGGTACCGGTGCCGGCCAGGCCAGAGCCAGAGCCGCCGCCCAAACCCTCCCGGGCGAAGCCGGAGCCCGAGGAGAAGGAGCCGCCGGTCGACCGCCGGCCGGCCCTCCCCGAGCCCACGGCCAAGCCGAAGCCGGAGCCGGTCAAGCCGAACCCCAAGCCGGACGCCAAAACGGACGCGAAGACTGGCAAAGGGACGGACAAGGGGAAGAAACCGGCCGACTCGCGCCCCCAGCCCGCCACCCCGTCCCAGGGGCACGCCGGCCCCGGCGGCCTGGCGGCGGTGGGCAAGGGGGACGAGATCGGGAAGCGCGGCTCGGCCGCCGGCAGCCCCCTCGGCACCTCGGGGCTGGGCTCGCAGATCGCCGGCGTCGAGGATCCCGATTTCGGCTACGGCTACTACCTCGACCGCCTCCTCCAGCTCATCGACGCCAACTGGACCCGGCCGCCGCTCGGCAGCGGGGTCAAGGCGATCCTCCATTTTCGGATCCAGAAGGACGGCGGCATCGACGAGCTGAGGGTCGAGGAGTCCTCCGGCTACAATTCCTTCGACCTGGCGGCCTTACGGGCGGTGCAGAACGCCTCTCCCTTCCCGGCCCTGCCGGCGAGCTACCGCCACGACTCCCTGGGCATCAGCCTGATCGTCCGCTAGAGAGACCACCACAAGAGGACTCATGAGAGCGAAACTCGCGATCGTCCCGACCCTCCTGCTCCTCGCCTTCGGGCTCACCTCCCTGCGCTCCCAGGAGCCGCAGCCGACGGCACCCGGCGCCCCCCCCGCGGGCAACGCGGCTCCGGCCCCCCAGGGCGGCGGCAGGGGCGACGTCACCTTGGAGCTCAAGCCGAACCAGCGCGCCTTGATCCGCCTCGCCTTCCCGGCCTTCCGCGGCGCCCGGCCCCTCTCCCCCGCCGAGGCGGCCGCCGCGGGGCGCGAGATCGAGGAGACGGTGCGCCAGGACCTCATCTTCTCCGGCTACTTCCAGATCCAGGGCCCGGCCGACTTCGGCGCCCTCCACCTCTCGGGCGACCCCCAGCGCGACCTCGAAGGCTACCGCTCGCTGGGCAACGCCATCCTCCTCGACGGCGAGGTGCGGACCGAAGAGGACCGCATCGTCTTCGAGGGCCGGCTCGTCGACCTGAAGGGCGGCCAGTCGATCCTCGCCAAGCGCTACCGGGGCGGCTACTCCGTGGCCCGGCGGATCGGCCACACCTTCGCCGACGAGGTGATCCGTTACCTGACCGGCGGCAAGGGTATCGGCCTCTCGTCGATCGCCTTCAGCTCCGACCGCTCGGGGTTCAAGGAGATCTACCTCATGGACTACGACGGGTTGAACCCGCGGCGGATCACCGGCCACCGGTCGACCTCGATGTCCCCCGCCTGGAGCCCGACCGGCGACGCGATCGCTTACACCTCGTTCGTCAACGGCCCACCCGGCCTCTACCTGGTCGAGCTCGCCACCGGCAGGAAGCGGCCGCTCGTCACCTCGGGCTCGCTCAACATCAGCCCCTCGTTCTCCCCTGACGGCTCGCGGATCGTTTTCTCCCGCTCGCTCGAAGGCAACGTCGAGATCTTCACCGCCGCCCGCGACGGCTCGGACCTCCGCCGGCTCACCCACAACGACGCCATCGACACCAACCCGGCCTGGAGCCCCAAGGGCGGGGTCATCGCCTTCACCTCCAGCCGCGGCGGCAGCCCGCACATCTACCTGATGGACGCCGAGGGGACGAACGTCCGCCGCCTGACTTTCGAGGGCACCTACAACGACGGCGCGGCCTGGAGCCCCGAGGGCAGCCTCATCGCCTATGCCAGCCGGAGGGACGGCCGCTTCCAGATCGCGGTCACCAACATCGCCACCCAGGAGACCCGGGTGCTGACCTCGGGGCCGGGCGAGCACCAGTCCCCCGCCTTCTCCCCCGACGGCCGGAAGATCGCCTACACCTCGACCCGCAACGGCAGCAAGCAGATCTTCGTCATGGATCTGGATGGCGGCAACGCCCGCCAGCTCACCAACGAGGGCAACAACGACATGCCCGACTGGTCGCGGGGCCTGCCATGATGCCGGCGGGCGGGCGTTCGCGCGGTTGCCGCTCCTGTCAACGTTCTGGTACATTGGGGCTGGCCGTTCCTGGCCGAGACCCCGGATCGAGGAGATACGAATGAATCGCAAGTGGCTGGTATGGAGCGTCGTACCGGTGCTGTCGGTATTGCTCTTTGGTTGCCCGAAGAAAAAGCCGAACACCCCCCCCAAGGACCTCAACGTGGAGACCACGACGGTCGCCCCGCCGCCGCCCGCCTCCACCGAGGACGTCCGGCCGCCCCAGCAGCCGACGACCGCGGACAAGACCGAGAACCCCCTCCTCTCCGAAGATCTCCAGGTGGTGAACGACGAGCTCCGCCGCCGCGGCTTCGCCGGCGACATCTACTTCAACTATGACGAGAGCAACCTCTCCGACGAGGCGCGCGAGAAGCTGGCGCGCAACGCCGACGTCCTCAAGGGCCAGGCGCAGTTCCAGGTGACGATCGAAGGCCACTGCGACGAGCGCGGCACGAGCGAGTACAACCTCGCCCTGGGCGAGCGGCGCGCCAATGCCGTGCGCGACTACCTGGGCTCGCTCGGCGTCACCCCGGCCCGCATGCGGACCCTCTCCTACGGCAAGGAGCGGCCCGTCTGCACTCAGAACGAGGAGAGCTGCTGGTCGCAGAACCGTCGCGCCCACATGGTCGTGACCGGCCGCTCGAACGTCGGCTGATGCGGTACTCCAACCCACTCCGGGCGATCCTCCTCGCCGCGGCGGCCTCGGCCGCCGCGGGGTGCGTCTCGACCCAGGACATCGAGGGCCTGCACACTCAGATCGCCGACGTCCAGCGCCAGGTCGGCGAGATGCAGACCCAGGCGCCCTCCAAGCAGGACGTCGGCAACCTCGAAGGGCGGATCGGGCGGCAGATGGAATCGCTGCTCAAGACCGAGGCCGACATGCAGGTCAAGCTGCAGAGCCTGTCGAGCCACATCGACGAGCTGCAGGCCAAGCTCGAAGAGACCAACAACCGGCTCGCCCAGCTCTCGCAGCAGATCGCCGCCACCAACCAGGACCTCCAGAACTTCAGGAGCGCTCCACAGTCGAACGAGCCGGCCGACGGCGCGGTCGCCGCTCCTGCCCCGGGGGCACCGCCCCCGACCGGCCCGGCGTCGCGGCCAGGATCGCCGGGTTCGCTGGGATCGTCGGGATCGTCGGGATCGAAAGCCGACCCCAAGGCGCTCTACGACTCGTCCTACAACGACTACTTGAAGGGCAACTACGACCTCGCGATGCGGGAGTTCCAGGAGTACATCGACGAGTTCCCGAACACCGACCTGACCGACAACGCCACCTACTGGGTCGGCGAGTGCTACTACCGCCAGCGCAAGTTCCGGCAGGCGATCACCCAGTTCGAGCAGGTCCTGACCCGCTACCCGCGGAGCGACAAGACGGCGAGCGCCCTCTTGAAGAAGGGCTACGCCTACTTGGAGCTCAACGAGCGCTCGCAGGGGGTCATCCTGCTCCGCCAGGTCGTCCGCCAGCACGCGACGAGCGACGAGGCGAACCTCGCCCGCCAGCGCCTGCGAGAGCTCGGGGTTGACGCTCGCCAGTAGTGAATGGTATAAACCTACGCCGTCGCACCTCGGTGCGATTTTCTATTTGACCCAGGCCGGCATCCAGCAGGTCGCGACTCCAAAGACATAGGGAATATGGCCAATACCAAGTCCGCAGAGAAGAGAAACCGCCAGAACGTCAAGGCGCGGGAGCGCAACCGCGGCCATCGCTCGCGGCTCCGTACCGCCATCAAGCGCCTGCGCGCCGCCATGGCGAGCGGCGACAGCGGCAAGGTGCAGGAGATGCTGCCCACGACCCTCGGCATCATCGACGCCACGGCCCAGAAGAAGATCATCCACTCGAACACCGCATCGCGCTACAAGTCCCGCCTGACCAAGGCGGCGACGGCTGTAGCCGCGAAGTAGTCGAGTCGTCCCCCTCGCGCCTGGCACAGGCGTCGAAGCAGCGCGCGCCCGGCTTGCCGGGCGCGTTTGCTTTGGGGGCGTTCCTCTATCGCCCATACCGCCCCAGCCTTGACCGGAGTCGCCTCTCCAAGTAAGTTACTCGGGATCCTTACACCCGACCGTGGAGGCCGAGCCATGAAGAAAATGAAGAAGGCCCTCAAGCTCAACCGGGAGACCCTCGCCCAGCTGGACCAGACCGACGTCCGGGAGGTCGTGGGCATGGCGGTGACCCGACTGAGGAACCAGTGCATGACGCAATTCGCCACGTATTGCTCGTGCCAGGTGGTCAACACGCACTGCATCAACTGAGCCCGTGCTCCTTGACCGGACGACCTTCGAGGTAAACGCGCCCGGCTTGCCGGGCGCGTTTGCTTTAGGGGGGCCAGAACCGGCCTAGAACCCCTCCAGCAGATCGCTCACCATCGTCTGCGCGAACCGCTTCGCCGCTTTTTCAAGCGCCAGGTTCTCCTGGTCGAAGTAGCCCGTGTTCGACACCTCGACGGGGTAGCTCTCGCGGAAGTTGTAGCGCTCGTTCTTCCAGAGCACCTGCTCTTTGCCCACCCGCTTGAAGAGGATGGAGGCGGTGATCGAGATCTCGTACTCGGTGGCGCGGCCGCTGTTGTCGAAGGTGACCGGGTTGGCGCCGAATGCGACGACCGCTCCCGAGAGCTCGGCGTCGGCGCCGGTCTCGCTCCCCACCACCGAGAAGCGCTGGCGGGTGACCATCTCGTCGGCGATGGCGCGGGTGAGGAACTGCTCGGCCTGGGTCCGCGGGGTGCGGTTCTCGAGCGGCTTGATGTAGACCGAGCGGACGTCCGCCGGCAGGTTGTTGCCGCGGCCGACAAGGCCGTAGCCGCAGCCGGCCAGGCTGGCGAGCCAGGCAGAAGGCGGCGAGCGACAGGGTGGGGGCGAGGAGCTTCCTTCTCATGCGGACCTCCGGGTGACCAGGTTGACGAGGCGGCCGGGGACGACGACCGCCCGGGCGAGCTCGCGACCGACCAGGAATTCCTGGACCTTGTCGCTCGCTAGAGCGGTGTCCTTGACCTCCTGCTCCGGCGCCTCGGCGTCGACCTCGATCCGGTCGCGGAGCTTGCCGTCGACCTGCACCACGAGAGTGATGCGGTCGCGGCGGATCTTCGCTTCGTCGAAGACCGGCCAGGTCGATTCGAGCAGGGTCTCGACATGGCCGCGCCGCTCCCACAGCTCTTCCGTGATGTGCGGTGCGAGCGGGTGGAGCAGCTGGACCAGAGTGTCGAACGTTTCCTCGCAGAGGAGGCGCGACGCCGTCTTCTCGTCGAGCGCCCGGGTGAGGGCGTTCAAAAGCTCCATGAGCGACGCCACTGCGGTGTTGTAGGAGAAGCGCTCCATGCTCTGGGTCACCCGCTGGATGGTCAGGTGGCGCTGCCGTTCGAGCTCGGCCTCGGTCGGCGCCGGGGCGGTCGGCGGCGCCTCGGGAAGGCGCTCGGCGCTCCGCCAGAGCCGGTTCAGAAACCGGTTGGCGCCCGAAACCGCCTCGTCGCTCCACTCCGCCTCCTTCTCCGGCGGGCCGATGAAGAGGGTGTAGACGCGCTCGGTGTCCGCCCCCATCTGATCGATCAGAGTGTCCGGCGAGACCGTGTTGCCGCGCGACTTCGACATCTTCTCCACCCGGCCGGTCTTCTCCGAGTAGCGGGTGATCATCCCCTGGTTGAAGAGGTCGGTGAACGGCTCCTCGAAGCCCACCAGGCCGAAGTCGTGGAGGACGCGGCAGAGGAAGCGCGAGTAGAGCAGGTGCAGAATGGCGTGCTCGATGCCGCCGATGTACTGGTCGATCGGCGCCCAGCGGTTCGCCACCTCGGGGTCGAACATGCGGCGCGGCGTCGCGCGGCGAGAGGAAGCGCAGGTAATACCAGGAGCTGTCGACGAAGGTGTCCATGGTGTCGGTCTCGCGGCGAGCCGCGGCGCCACACTTCGGGCATTGGGTCTCGACGAACGCCTTCGAGCGCGACAGCGGATTGCCCTCGCGGCCGGTGAACTCGACGTCGTAGGGCAGCTCGACGGGGAGCTCGCTTTCGGGCACCGGCACCATGCCGCACTTCTCGCAGTAGACGATGGGGATGGGCGTCCCCCAGTAGCGCTGGCGGGAGATCAGCCAGTCGCGGAGCCGGTAGACCACCTGGCGCCGGCCGAAGCCCTCGGCCGCCATCCAGTCGACGAATTTGGTGATCGTCTCCTCGCCGTCCGGCAGACCGTCGAACGGCGCGGCGTTCTTGATCACCCCCTGGTGGAGGATCGGCTCGGTGAGGTCGGCCGGATCGATCTCGGCGTCCTCCGGGGCTTCCGGGTGATACACCAGCCGGACCGGCAGCCCCTCCTGGCGGGCGAAGGCGAGGTCGCGGGCGTCGTGGGCCGGCACCGCCATGATGGCGCCGGTGCCGTACTCGGGCAGCACGTAGTTGGCGAGCCAGATCGGGATCGCCTCGCCCGTCGCCGGGTTGATCGCGGTCTTTCCGGTGTCGCGCCCCTCCTTCGCCGTCTCCTCCGCCGAGCGCTCGATGCGCGGGGTGTTGCGCACGGTCTCGATCCAGGCCTCGATCGCCCCCCGCTCCGGGTGATCGGCGATCAGCCGGGCGGCCAGCGGGTGCTCGGGCGCCAGGACGAGAAAGGTGGCGCCGTGGATCGTGTCCGGCCGGGTCGAGAAGACGCTCAGCTTCTCCTGCCCGGAGGCGAGGGCGAAGTCGATCTCCCCCCCGGCCGAGCGGCCGATCCAGTTGCGCTGCATGATCTTGACCTTCTCGGGCCAGCCGGTCAGCTGGTCCAAGCCCCCGAGCAGGCGCTCGGCGTAGTCGGTGATGCGGTAGAACCACTGTTCGAGGTCGCGCTGCACGACCGGCGTGCCGCAGCGCTCGCAGGCGCCGTCCACCACCTGCTCGTTGGCGAGCACGGTCTGGCAGCTCGGGCACCAGTTGACCGGCGCCTTCTTCTTGTAGGCGAGCCCACCCTCCAGCATGCGCAGGAACAGCCACTGGTTCCAGCGGTAGTAGTCCGGGTTGCAGGAGGCGATCTCCTTCGACCAGTCGTAGAGAATCCCCCAGCGCTTGAACTGCTCCTTCATCACCTTGATGTTGGCGAGGGTCCAGTCGCGCGGATGGACGCCGCGCTGAATGGCGGCGTTCTCGGCCGGCAGGCCGAAGGCGTCCCAGCCCATGGGGTTGAAGGCCCGCTTGCCGTGCATGCGGAGGTAGCGGAAGAGCGCGTCGCCGAGGATGTAGTTGCGGCCATGCCCGACATGCAGGCGGTCCCCCGACGGGTAGGGGAACATCATCAGCATGTAGTACTTGTTGCGGCCCTGGCGCAGGTCGGTCTCGGCGACCCGGTGCTTCTCCCAGCGGTCCTGCCATTTGGCCTCGATGGCCTTGTGGTCGTATGGCTGCTCATCGTCTCTCTCCGCGTTCTCCGCGTCTATCCAAACAAGACCCTATTTCAGGGGGTTCCCGCTACGTCAGGCTGCCGGGGAAGGTGTGCTGCTTCAGCAGCCCGTCGAGCAGGCCGTTGACGAAACGTCCCGACTGCTCGGAGCCGAACTTCTTGGCGAGCTCGATCGCTTCGTCGACCACCACGAGCTTCGGGATGTCCATCTCGAAGAGCATCTCGTAGACGGCGAGGCGGAGGATGTTGCGGTCGACGGCGGGCATCCGTTCCAGCCGCCAGTTGTCGGCCTGGCCGCGGATCATGTCGTCGATCTGCTGGCGGTGGTCCAAGGTGCCGCGGACCAACGCCTGGGCGTACAGGAAGGCGTCCTCCACCCGCTTCCGGCGCTTGTCATACTCGGCGCGATCTTCGAGAGCGCCCGGGCCAGGGCGCCCCGCTTTGGCAGCCTCACCCTCCTCCGGGGTCTCACGGGCGACGTACTCGGCGACATCGAAGGTGTTGAAGATCTGCGGCAGGTGGCTCCCCCCCAGATCGTTCTGGTAGAGCATCTGCACCGCCATTTCCCGCGCCGTTCGCCGCTTTCCTACTGCCATGGCTCGCCTCAAAGACCCCTGACTACGACGGAGATGTCCGCCTGCTTGCTGCCGACCTCGATCGCTTAAGTTGGTGATTCAGGATATCGCGCCGGCACCAACCGCGGACCGGCTCGGGTCCCAATGATAACGGGTGACGGCATCTTAGGCTAGGCGCGCCAAGACCGCCTAGACCCGCCTAGGCCCGCCTACACCCGAAGCCGCGCAAAGAGGTCGGCCATCTCGAGCGCGGCCAGGGCCGCCTCCCACCCCTTGTTGCCGGCCTTCCCGCCCGCCCGCTCCTGCGCCTGCTCGGAGCTGTCGCAGGTGAGGACGCCGAAGCCGACCGGGATGCGGTGGCGCTCGGTGACCGCGGCCACCCCGCGGCTGCACTCGGTGCAGAGGAAGTCGAAGTGCGGCGTCTCGCCCCGGATGACGACGCCCAGGGCGAGGAGCCCCTGGAGATCGCCGCGAGCGGCGAGCTCCTCCAGGGCACCCGGGATCTCCCAGGCGCCCGGCACCCGTACCAGCCGGATGTCCCCCGCCACCACCCCATGCCGGCAGCAGGCAGTCGACGGCCCCGGCGACGAGCGGATCGACGATCCGGCTGTTGAACCGGGAAGCCACGATCCCGAACTTCCGCCCCGCCCCGGCGAGGGTCCCCACTGTCTCTTCGATGTCCATAGGAGGTCCTTTACGGCTGCGCGAGTATATCGGATCAGGAGCGGCCGGCGCGAGCCCCGCGCTCCGCGGCCAGCTGGCGAAGGAAGAGGCCGTAGCTCGGCGCCAGGAGGCTCTTCATGAGGATGTCGACGAGGAGCCCGCTCGCCGCGAGCCCCATCAACTGGTACTCCGGCCGCTCGAAGGGCCAGGCACGACGGACGAGGAGGGGTCGCGCGAAGAGGCAGCCCAGGAGCACGAAGGCGAAGACCCGGAGCACCGACCAGGGGACCCAGGCGGCAATGGCGCCGAGGAGCGGGTGGGCGCTCGCCACGGCGTAGCACCCCACGAAGTAGCTCATGTAGCCGACCAGGAAGGCCCCGAGGACGAGGCCGAGGTAGCCGGCGCTCGCCCAGGCGAGGACGAGGAAGACCGCCAGGTGGAGGAGGTGGATGGGGAGGAAGACCGCCGGGTGGTTCTCGGGCGCCTCGCCGGTCGCGATCCAGCCGAACATCTCCTTCCGGTAGGCCTCGCCGTGGAGGATCGCCTTCCCCGCCGCTCCCGGCCCCCCAGGATCGATCGCGACGAGGGCGATCACCCCGGCCGAGAGGAGGAGGGCCCAGAGGAGCCCGAGCGACCAGGCGCCGAGATAGTCCTGTCGCCGCACCCGGGCCGCGAACGCCGGGTAGAGGGTGAGCGGGGCGAGGAGCGGCAGCGCCCAACGCCCCCCCGGCAGCAGGCCGAGCCAGGGGAGGAAGGGGGTGAGGACGAGGAGCCAGCTCACAGCGCCCCTCCGGCAGGGCCGAGGTGGATCTCCTCGACCAGGGTGCCGGGATCGGCGTCGAGCGCCCAGCCGACCGCCCGCGCCACCTCGCCCGGCCGCACCATGGCGGCGCGGTCCCAGGTCCCCGGCACCCCCTCCCAGATCGGGGTGTCGGTCGCCCCCGGGTAGAGGGCGGTGAGCTTGATCCCGCTGCCAGTGAGCTCCTCGCGGAGGGCGGCGACCAGCCCGGCCAACCCCCACTTGCTGGCGCAGTAGGCCGACCAGCCGGGAAAGCCCCGGCGGGCGGCGACCGAGAGGAGGGGGAAGATGAAGCCCCTCCCCCGCCGGCGCATGGCGGGAAGGAAGGCGCGGAAGAGGTGGAAGGCTCCGGTCAGGTTGGTCGCCACGACCTCCGTGAAGTCCTCGGGCGGTAGCTCTTCGAGCGGCTGGATGCGGGCGACCCCGGCAGCGGGGACGAGGATCTCCGCGCCGCCGAAGCGGTCCTCGACGAAAGCCGCGGCGCGATCGACCGCCGCCGGGTCGCGCACGTCGCAGGGGAGGGCGAGCCCGGCTTCAGGCGGGAGACCGGCCTCGGCGAGCACCGCGTCGAGCGGCTCCCGGCGCCGGCCGAGGAGGGCCAGAGGGTGTCCGCGCCGGGCGAGCTCCAGGGCGATCTCGCGCCCGATCCCCGAGCCGCCGCCGGACACCACCGCCACACCGCGCGCCTCGTTCGCCATGCGGGGGAGCATAGCGCAGCCGGGAAGAGCGAACGCGGGGTGGCTCCGTTTGGCTCCGAGGACCTGCGACTGGCTGCGCGGAGCGCCCGAAGGAGCAGGCCCGCAGGACGAAACGGAGCCACCCCGCCGCCCCTCTGGCAGGGAAAGTGCTTTGCCAAGGTGCATGTCCGAAGCCCACGACCGTTCAGCCGAAATCACCGCCGAGGTGACCGAGGAGAACGTCCGCACCATCGCCGACCTGGAGCGGGCGGCGATCGAGCGGCGCACCCTGACCGAGCGGGTGAGCGATGGCTTTACCCGGATCATGGGGAGCCTCCTCTTCCTCGCCGTGCACGTGCTCGGCCTCGGTGCCTGGTTCGCGCTCAACCTGCGGTTCTTCCCTGGAATCCACCCGTTCGACCCCTTCCCTTTCGGCATTCTCACCCTCATCGTCTCGACCGAGGGGGTCCTCCTCTCCATCTTCGTCCTCATCAGCCAGAACCGGATGACCCGCCAGTCCAACCAGCGGGCGCACCTGAACCTCCAGATCAGCCTCCTCGCCGAGCAGGAGATCACCAAGCTTCTCCAGGAGGTGCGCCACCTGGGCGAGCGGCTGGGGGTGGGTGAGGAGGGGGATGAGGAGGTCCAGCAGCTGAGCCACCGGACCCACCTGGGAACCCTGGCCGAGAAGCTCGAAAAAAGCCTGCCTGGAGACTGAGCGGCTCGTAGCCTAAAGGCACAAAATTTGCTGAGACTCTTCTCTACCGCCTCGTCGTCGAGACGGCAGGTCAGCACCCAGGCTGTACCGACCTTGTAAAACCTGCCGAGGAAAGGAAGTACGATGTTCTATCACGTCAAAGAGCTGCAGTACGACGCCCGTGTCACCCGCCGCGATCCCTTCTTCGCCAAGCTGCTCTTGGAGCAGTTCGGCGGCCCCAATGGCGAGCTCAAGGCGGCCATGCAGTACTTCGTCCAGGCGTTCGGCGCCCGGAAGCCCTACCCCGATAAGTACGACCTCCTGATGGATATCGCGACCGAGGAGTTCAGCCACCTGGAGATCGTCGGGGCGACCATCACCATGCTCCTCGACGGGATCAACGGCGACTTGAAGAACGCCGCGGAGGAGAGCGAGATCATGCGCCTCCTCAAGGGCCCGGCGGAGAAAGAGACCTTCATCCACCAGGCGATGACCGATCCCATGTTCCTCGTCCACACGGGCGGCGGACCCGCCCTGACGAGCGCCAACGGCATTCCCTGGAGCGGCACCTACGTCAATGCCAACGGCGACCTCTCGGTCGACCTGCGCTCGAACATCGCCGCCGAGTCGCGGGCCAAGATCACCTATGAGTACCTCCTCCAGTTCACCGACGACCCCGCGGTCCAGGACAGCCTGCGCTTCCTGATGACCCGCGAGATCGCCCACTTCCAGATGTTCTCGGCCGCGCTGGACACCATCCAGCCCAACTTCCCGCCCGGCGTCCTCCAGGGCGATCCGCGCTTCACCCACACCTACTTCAACATGTCGAACGGCACCGACGCGCGCGGGCCGTGGAACCAGGGGCAGGGGCCGTGGGGCGCCGGCGAGAGCTGGGAGTACATCGAGGATCCGCTCCGCCACGTGGTCAAGACCCAGGGGTTGAAGGACGAGAAGATCGCCGGCTCCAAGAAGACCCTGGCCGATGTCGAGCGGATGAACCGCCAGCTCTCGAAGCAGCGGAGCGCGGAGATCAAGGCGACGAGCGGCAGCGGGCCGAGCCGGTGGTCGGCCTTCCCGCAGACCGAGCTCGCGGCGCCGGTGGCCGTGGGCGCCAGGGAGTCGGAGCGCTGAACCTTTCCGCTCCCAAAGTCGAGGCGGTCCTCTTCACGGACCCTCTCTGCTCGTGGAGCTGGGCGTTCGAGGCTCCGGCCCGGCGCCTGCGCTACGAATTCGGGGAGCAGCTCGCCTGGCGCACCGCGCTGGGCGGGCTGCTCTCCGATTGGGAGAGCTTCGGCGATCCCTTGAACGACGTCACCCGGCCGGCCCAGATGGGGCCCTCCTGGAAAGAGGTCCACCACCTCTCCGGCATGCCGATCGACGAGTTGATCTGGCTTGTCGATCCCCCCGAGTCGTCCTACCCGGCCTCGGTCGCCGTCAAGGCGGCCGAGCTCCAGGGGGCGGCGGCCGGGGAGGCCTATCTCCGCCGGCTGCGCGAGGCGGTGATGCTCGAACGGCGGAACATCGCCCGCCGGGAGGTCCTCTCTGCCCTCGCCGACGAGCTCGCGTCCCGCGGGGAACTCCACTTCGACGCCGCGCGTTTCGACAACGACCTGGACGGCGAGGAGGCCCTGGACGCCTTTCGGGAGGACGTAAAGGACGCCCGCTTCCGCGGCATCGCCCGCTTCCCCACTCTCCTCCTCCGCATTCCAGACGGCCACGGGGTGATCCAGGTCGGCTATCGTCCCTACCCCGCCCTCCGCGCCGCCCTCGCCCGGATCGCCCCGAACCTGGCCCCCCTCCACCCGGTCGACGACCCCGCCACCTACGCCGCCTACTGGCAGGGGGTCACGGCGCGCGAGGCCGCCGAGGCTCTGGGAGTCACGACCGAAGCGGTCGAGCCGGCGCTCGCCGACGCGGTCGCTGCCGGGACTTTGACCCGCCGGGGATGGATCTACGCTCCAGCTCCGAGCAGCTCCCCCGCATAGCCGTTCGGCGGGTCGTAGGATTGCTTCCTCGCGGTGGCCTGGCGGACGGGCGTCCTCGTCTCCTCAATCCTGCCGGAGCACCATCACCGGATCGACCCGGGTGGCGCGGCGCGCCGGCAGCCAGCCGGCGACGAGCGCCGCGGCGGCGAGGAGGAGGGCGACCGCGGCGTAGGTCGCCGGATCGCTCGGCGAGAGCCCGTAGAGCTGGCCGGCGAGGAGGCGGGTGAGGGCGAGCGCCCCGGCGAGCCCCAGGGCCATCCCCGCTCCGGTCAAACCCAGGGCCTGCCCGAGGACGAGCCGGAAGACCTCGCCGCGCCGGGCGCCGAGCGCCATCCGGACCCCGATTTCATGGCCGCGCTGGGCGACCGAGTAGCTGATGACGCCGTACACCCCGAGTCCGGCGAGGAGGAGCGCGAGGATGCCGAAGCTCCCCATGAGGAAAGCGCCGAAGCGCGAGCGCGCGGTCTGGCTGGCGGCCAACTCTTCCATCGGCGTCACGGCGTAGAGCGGGGTGTCGGGGTCCAGGGCGGCGAGCTCGCGCCGCAGGGTGGCGACGAACGCCTCCGGGGTGATCGCCGTGCGCACGAGGAGCCCCAAGTCCGCGGCCGGCCGCTGCGCCAGCGGCAGATAGACGTCGGGGTCCTCTGGGAAGCGCTGAGGGTCGGACACCAGCCGCCGGTAGCGGAAATCGGCGGCCACCCCGACGACCGTCGTCCACGGCCGGCTCCGGCCGCCCACCCGCAGGCGTTTCCCCAGAGGGTCTTCGCCCGGCCAGGCGCGGCGCGCGAGCTTCTCGTTGACGACGACGACGGGTAGCGCCCCGGAGACGTCCGCTGAATTGAGGTCGCGGCCCCGCAGGAGGTGGACGCCCAGAGCTGGGAAGAAGCCGGGGCTCACCTCGTGCAAGTAGGTCCGCAGCCTGGGATCCTCGCCGCCGGCCAGATGGCCCTCGAGCGCCACCCGGGAGGCCGAGGAGCTGTCCTCGAGCGGCATGTCCGAGGCGAGGGCCGCGGCGGTGACCCCGGGGAGCGAGCGCACCCGGGCGAGCATGCGCTCCCCCAGGGTCCAGGCCTTCTCCCCCGGGTAGCGGCCGGCCGGCAGCGCTACGCGCAGGGTGAGCAGATGATCCGGCCGGAAGCCGGGATCGATCGCCTGCAGGTGCCGGAAGCTCTGGATCATGAGCCCGGCGCCGACCAGGAGGAGGAGCGAGAGCGCCACCTCCGCCGTCACCAACCCGCGGCGCAGCCGGCTCTTGGCGCCGCTCCCCGCCACTCCCCGGCCACCCTCCTTGAGCGCCTCGCCGACGCCCAGGGAGGCGATCTGGAAGGCTGGCGCCAGGCCCATCAGGAGGCCGGTGCCGAGCGCCACGGCCGCGGCGAAGGCGAGGACCGGCCCGTCGAGGCCGACGTGCAGGAAGCTCGGCAGGCTGATCGGGCTCCAGGCGGTCAGGAGGTCTTTCGTCCACAGGGCCACGAGGAGCCCGAGGAGCCCGCCGGCGAAGGTGAGGAGCAGGCTCTCGGTCAGCAGCTGGCGGACAAGCCGCCCCCGGCCGGCGCCGAGCGCCGCCCGGATCGCCGTCTCCCGCTGCCGCGCCGCCGCCCGTGCCAGCATGAGGTTGGCGACGTTGGCGCAGGCGATCAGGAGCACGAACCCCACCGCCCCGAGGAGGACGAAGAGGATGGACCGGTAGCCGCCCACCATCTCCTCCCGGAGCGGCACGACGAGAGCCCCGTAGTCTTTGTCCGAGTCCGGGTACTGCCGCGCCAGCCGGGCGGTCACCGTATCCAACTCCGCCTGGGCCCGCGCCGGGCTCACTCCCGGCGCCAGGCGGGCCACCACCTCGTGCCAGCGCGAGCCCCGGCTGCCGAGCTCGACCGGCTGGACGGTCGCCGCCATCGCCATGGGGATGAAGATCTCGGTGTCGTCGTCGAGACCGCGAAAGCCGGCGGGGAGGATGCCCAGGACGGTGAAGTCGTGGCCGTTGAGCCTCAGATGGCTCCCCACCGCCGCCGGGCTGCCGGCGAAGTGCCCCTGCCAGAAGTCGTGGCCGATCACCGCCACCGGATGGGCACCGGGAGCGGCGTCCTCCTCCGGCCGGAAGGTGCGGCCGAGGACGGCCCTGGCGCCGAGGAGGGGGAAGTAGCTGGCCGACACCAGCTCGCCCTCCACCCGCTCGGGCTCGGCCCCCCCGGTCACGGTGAAAGAGGTGTTCGACCAGGCGGCCATGGCGGAGAAGGAGCGGGCCGCCTGCCGCCAATCGGCGAAGTCCGGGTAGGAGACCGAGCGCAGCTCGAGCCCCTCCCGCCGCACCGTGGCGGCCACCTTCACCACCCGCTCGGCGCCGGGGAACGGCAGCGGGGTCAGGAGGACGGCATGGACGAGGCTCCAGATGGCGGTGTTGGCGCCGATCCCCAGGGCCAGGGTGAGGACGGCAACGGCGGTAAAGCCGGGGCTCTTGCGGAGCGTCCGGGCGGCGTAGCGAAGGTCGTCGAACAGTCTCTCCATCGGGTCCTCTCTTCCTCGGGGTGGGGTGCTCGGTCACTCCGCCTTGAGCGCCACTAAGGGGTCGACTCGCGTGGCGCGCTGCGCCGGCAGCCAGGTGGCGACTAAAGCCACCGCGGCGAGGACGATCGGCACCGCGGCGAAGGTCACCGGGTCGGTAGGGCTCACCGTGAAGAGGAGGCGCGAGATCAGCCGGGCGAGCGCCCAGGCGAGGAGGAGACCCGAGCCCACTCCGGCGAGAATGAGGCCGGCCCCCTGGCGGACCACCATCCCCAGCACCTCCCCGCGGCGGGCCCCGAGAGCCATCCGGATGCCGATCTCGTGCGTGCGCTCCCCCACCGACCAGGACATGACGCCGTAGAGCCCCACCGCCGCGAGCAGCAGGGCGAGCCCGGCGAAGAGGGCGAGGAGGGCGAGGACGAAGCGCGTCTTCGACGCCGAGCCGGAGATCAGCCCGTCGAGAGTCTGGATGCGCGCCACCGCCTGCTCGGGGTCCACCTGGCGGACGGCGGTGCGGAGCGCGGCGGCCGCGATAGGCGCGCCAGCGGAGGTCCGCACCACCAGGTCCACGCTCGGCCAGGGGGCCTGGGCGAAGGCGGTGTACATCTCCGGCCCGGCCTCGGCGTCGAGCCCGGCGTGCTTGACGTCCCCCACCACCCCGACGATCTCGCATACCAGCTCGTTGTAGCCGATCCGCACCCGCTGCCCGAGCGGGCTCTCGCCGGGGAAGAAACGGTTCGCCAGGGTCTGGTTGACGAGAAGGACCGGCGGCGCCCCCGCCCCGTCCCGGCCGGAGAGGTCGCGGCCGGAGAGGAGAGGAATCCCCATGGTGTGGAAGTAGCCCGGGCTTACCGTGCGCCAGGCGGCGGTGAGCCGCACCGCGGGCAGCGGCGCCGGGCGCCCGAGGATGGCGAGGGTCAACGAGTGACGCGAGCTGCCGAGAGGCAGCGGGGCGATCGCCGCCGTCTCGCGCACCGCGGGATTCGCCTGGAGTCGGGCGAGCACCGCGTCCAGAAAGGCGATCTGCTGCGCGGTCTTCGGATAGCGGGCCTCGGGGAGACCGACCCGCCCGGCGACCAGCCCCGCGGGGCGGAAGCCGGGATCGACCTGCATCAGCCGGGCGAAGCTCTTGAGCATCAGCCCGGCGCCGATCAGGAGCGCCGCGGCGAGGGTCAGCTCGAGGACTACGAGGAGGCTCCGGGTAGCATGCCGGCCCGTCCCTCCGGAGGCGCTCCGGCCGCCGTCCTTGAGCGCTTCGAGGAGCCGGCCGCGCCCGGTCTGGAACGCCGGCACCAGGCTGATGGCGAGGCCGGTCAGAAGCGACAGTCCGAGGGTGAAAGCGAAGGCCATGCCGTCGACCCGGATCTGGCTCGCCCGCGGCAGGCCGGCGGGGATCGCGGCCACCGCGAGGTCGGTGCCCCAGAGCGCCAGGAGCACCCCCCCGAGGCCGCCGGCGAGGGCGAGGGGCAGTCCGTCGGCCAGCATCTCGCCCATCAGCCGCCGGCGGCTGGCGCCGAGCGCGGCGCGGACGGCGAGCTCGCGCTGCCGGGTCGCGGCCCGGGCGAGCAGAAGGTTGGCGACGTTGGCACAGGCGATCAAGAGGACGAAGGAGACCGCCCCCAGGAGCATGAGGAGGGCGGGGCGGACACTCCCGGTCACGACATCGTGGAGCGGTTCGACCTTCACGCTGTAGCCGGCGTCCTCCCGCGGGTGCTCCTGGGCCAGGCGGGAGGCGATCGCCACCATCTCCGCCCGGGCGCGGGCGGCGGTGGCGCCGGGGGCGAGGCGCCCCACGACGGAGAGGAAATGCGCCCCCCGGCTGTCCAGCTCGTCCGCCGTGAAGGCCATGGGAAGCCAGAGCTCGGACTCCTCTTCGAGAGTGGTGAAGCCGGCGGGCATGACGCCGACCACCACCGCCGGCTGGCCGTCGAGCCGCAGGCTGCGGCCGAGGACGTTCGGATCGCCGCCGAAGCGCCGCTTCCACAGCCCGTACGAAAGGATGGCGACCCCGCTCCCCGGCCGGTCCTCCTGAACCGTGAAGGTACGGCCGAGCTCGGGGCGCACCCCGAGGAGGGGGAAGAGAGCGGGTGAGACCCGCTCGCCCGAAAGCCGCTCCGGTAGGCCGCTGCCGGAGAGGACGACCGCCTCGCCGGTCGAGGCCGCGATCGCCCGGAAGGCCCGGCTCTGGCGGCTCCAGTCGAGGAAGTCAGGGGCCGAAACCGAATCCGCCTCCCGGTCGCCGCGCCGCGACTGGATCGCCAGGAGCTCGGCGGGCCGCGCGAACGGGAGCGGCCGGAGGACCACCGCGTCGACGATGCTGAAGAGGGTCGTGTTGGCGCCGATGCCGAGCGCCAGGGTGAGGACCGCGGCGATGGCGAAACCGGGGCTCTTGGCGAGCCGGCGGACGGCGGTGCGAAGGTCGGAGAGAAGATGCATTTCGGTTTTTTCCCTTCAGTCTTCCTTGAGCGCGAGGACCGGATCGAGGTTCGCCGCCCGGGTCGCCGGCAGCAGGCTCGCCAAAAGGGTGACGCTGGCGAGGAGGAGGGCGGCGGCAGCGAAGGTCGCGGGGTCGGCGGCGCCCACCCCGTAGAGGAGCCCGGCGAGAAGCCGGGTGAGAGCGAGCGCAGAGGCGGTGCCGATCGCCACCCCGGCCGCGGCGAGGGTTGCCCCCTGCCCGAGCACCATCCGGAGCACGTCCCCCCGGCCGGCACCGAGCGCCACCCGGATACCGATCTCCCGGGTCCGCTCGGCCACCCCGGAGGAGACGACGCCGTAGACCCCGATCGCCGCTAGAGCGAAGGCGGCGGCGGCGAAGAGCCCGAGGAGGAGGACGTGGAAGCGCCGCTCGGCGAGCGCCGCGCCGATCACCCCGGTCATCGGCTCCGCCCGCACCACCACGAGGTCGCGGTCGACGGTCCGTGCCGCCTGCCGCACGGCGTTGGCGAGCCCCGTCGCCGTCCCGGCTTCCGAGCTGCCGGCCGCTCCCCCCGCGAGCACCAGGGTCATCCCGGCACTGGGGGCCTGGGCGTGCGGCAGGTAGATCTCGGGCTCCGCCGGGGCGTCCAGGGCGAGGTCGCGCACGTCGCCGGCCAGCCCCACGATCGTGAGCCATTCCTTGCCGTCGAAGGAGAGCCGTTTGCCGAGCGGATCGACCCCCGGGAACGAGCGCCGCGCCAGGGCCTGGTTGACGACGGCGACCGCCGGCACCTGCCCGGAGTCGGCCGCCGTGAAAGCGCGGCCGGCGCGGAGCGGGATGCCCATCGCCGCGAAGTAGCCCGGGGTGATCGAGCGCACCTCGGCTTCCGGCAGGTTCTTGACCTCCGTCTGCCCGAAGACGGTATAGGAGTTGGCGTCGCGGTCGCCGTCGAGCGGCAGGTCGTCGATCGCCCCCGCCGCCCGCACCCCCGGGAGGGCGGCGGCCCGGGCCACCAGCTCTGCCACCGCGGCGGCCCGGGCCGGCCCCTCCCGGTACTTCCACTTGGGGAGGGAGACCGCGGCGGTCAGCACCCCCCGGGGCTCGAAGCCGGGTTGGGTGTCGAGGAGCCCCAGGAAGCTCCGGATGAGGAGACCGGCGCCGGTCGAGAGCACGAGGGCCAGTGCCACCTCGGCCACCGCCAGGGCGCGGCGGGCGCGCTGCCGGCCGACCCCGCTCCCCCCCCGCTCGCCGTCGCGGAGCCCCTCCCCCGGCCCCTGCCGGGCCACGTGGAGGGCGGGCGCCAGGCCGAAGAGGAGAGCGGTCAGGAGCACCGCGCCGCCGGCGAACGCCAGAGTCGAGCCGTCGAAGCCGATCTCGTCCGCCCGCGGCAGCTCGGCACCGCCGAGCGGGACCAGGAGGTCGAGCCCCCAGGCGGCGAAGAGGAGCCCGAGGGCGCCGCCCAGGGCGGCCAGGAGCAGACTCTCGGCGAGGAGCTGGGAGAGGAGCCGCCAGCGGCCGGCCCCGAGCGCCGACCGCACCGCGATCTCCCGCCGCCGCGCCGCCGCCCGGGCCAGGAGAAGGTTGGCAACGTTGGCGCAGGCGGTCAAGAGGACGAGCCCGACCGCGGCGAGGAGGACGACCAGGGCCCGCCGCGAGCCGCCGGCGATCTGCTCGTGGAGGGGGACGAGCCGCACCCCGACCCCGTCGTTGGTCGCCGGATACTGCCGGGCGAGGAGGGCGGCGGTGGCCGCCAGCTCCTCCCCAGCCCTGGCCGGAGCGACCCCGGGGCGCAGCCGTCCGAGCACCCGGAGCGAGCGCCCGCCGCGGTCGCCGCCGGGAGAGAGGGCGAGCGGCGTCCAGACCTCGACCGGGTTCAAGAAGCCGGGGATGGAGAACCGGAAGCCGGGAGGGAGGACCCCGACCACGGTAGCGCTCCGGCCGTTGACCGGGAGAGCCCGCCCGACGATCCGCGGGTCGGCCCCGAAGCGCCGCCGCCAGAGCCCGTCGGTCAAGACGATCACCGGCGGCGCCCCCGGCCGGTGGTCCTCGGCGAGGAAGGTCCGCCCCAGGGCCGGCCGGGCGCCGAGGAGCGGGAAGAAGCCCTCGCTCGCCGTGCAGCCGCGGATCCGCTCGGGACCGTTCTCGCCGTCGAGCTGCACCCCGGAAGAGTTGAAGGCGGCGAGCCCGGCGAAGGGGCCGCGCCGGTCCTGCCGGGCGAGGCGCTCTCGGTAGTCGAGAAAGTCCGGAGCCGAAAACGAGGTCCGCGCCACCTGCGGCGCGTTCTCCCAGAGGAGCACCAGCCGCTCGGGGTGGGGATAGGGCAGCGGCCGCAGGAGAACGGCATGGACGACGCTCCACACCGCGGCGTTGGCGCCGATCCCCAGGGCGAGGGTGAGGGCCGCAGCGGCGGTGAAGCCGGGGCTCCGCCCGAGGGTGCGGGCGGCATGGCGCAGATCGTTCCACAGGTCTCGCATCGAGCCTCCCCTCGGAAAGTGGCCGGCGTGTGCGGCTCCGGTCGGCTGTCCCGTCCAGGGGCAAGCCCTATGCCACCTCGTAACTCTCTGATTCTGCGAGAGGAGTACGGAGTGGAGGGACCTCCCGGTGTCCGGCGGCGGGAAAGGCGTGTTCCAAAAGCGAACAGCGATTCCGGCCGGCCGGCCGGTCCTGCTACTCTTGGCACCGGATGCGCCGCACTGCCCCGCTCGCCGCGGCCCTCGGCCTTCTCTCCTGGCTCCTTCTCCTCCGGCCGGTTGCCGCAGAGGAGCTGCGGGTCGGGCACATCGAGATCCGCACCGCGCCGGTCTTTTCGGCCCAGGAAGCGCAGCAGGGGCGCTTCTACCGCACCTTGAACGACCTTCACGTGCCGACCCGGCCGGACCTCCTCCGCCAGTTCCTCCTCTTCGCCGAGGGCGACCCTTATGTGCCGGCCCAGCTCGAAGAGAGCGAGCGCAACCTGCGCCAGCTCGACTTCCTCAAATCCGCCACGATCACCCCCCGGCCGCCGCACGACGGGAAGGTCGACGTCGACGTCGTCACCCAGGACGCCTGGACGACCGACCCCAACGGCGACTTCTCGCACGTCCGCGGCCTGACCGTCTGGCAGGCCGACGTCACTCAGAAGAACCTCTTCGGCAGCGGCGCCGAGCTCTCGACGACCGCGAGCCGCGACGTCGAGCGCACCCGGAAGGCGGTCGAGCTCTCGACCCCCGCCTTCTTCGAGGCCTACTGGAATGCCGACGCTCTGTGGGCGCAGAGTTCGGACGGGCGCGAGCGGCGCCTTTCTCTCGGCCGCTCCCTCGCCTCCTTCAGCCGCCGGTGGACGTTCGCGGTCGACTTCGACCGGCTGCTCCAGCACACCCACCTCTACGATCTCGGGCGCCAGGTGACCGCCTTTCGGGAGAGCCGCCGCGAGGCCAAAGTCGAGGGCACCTACGCCTTCGAGGCCAGCGAGGCGCGCTCGCGCCGGCTGGTGGCGGGCCTCGATCTCCTGGACGACAGCTTCCGCCGCCTCCACGGGGAGACCTTCGGCCCGTTGCCTCTGGCGCGCCGCTTCCGCACCTTCTTTCTCGGTTACGTCGAGGGGGTGAACGACTTCGTCAAGCTCGACTACGTCGACCAGGACTCGCGAGTGCAGGACTTCCAGCTCGGCCGCCAGCTCGACCTGCGCCTCGGCCTCTCCCCGCAGACCTTGGGCGCGGTCCGCCCGACGACCCTGCTCCACCTCGCCGGCGGCCGCGGCTGGCGCCTGCGGAAAGGCGGTTTCCTCCTCCCCCGCTGCCGTTTCGAGACTCGCGCCTCCTCCGGCAAGCTCCAGAACGCCTTCGGCACGGCCGGGCTCCTCTGGGTGCAGAAGGTCCCCGGCCCGTTCCTCCAGACCCTCGTCGGCAGGCTCGACTACACCCGCGGCTGGCGGCTCGACCGCGACCTCCAGTTCTACGCCGACGGCACGACGGGGCTCCGCGCCTATCCCGCCCGCGCCTATGCCGGCGACAAGCGGCTGCTCCTGAACTTCGAGGACCGCGTCTTCCTCGGCCGCGAACTGCTCCAGCTCTTCGCCCCCGGCGCTGCCGTCTTCGTCGACATCGGCGGCGCCGAACGCCCCGGGACCGCCCTGGAGCTCAAGAACCTGAAGGCCGACATCGGCGCCGGTCTCCGGCTCGGCATCGCCCGCGCCGACTCGACGACTCTCCGTTTCGATCTCGCCTACCGGCTGAACCAGGACGCCACCGGCCGCCGCGGGGTCGTGCTCTCGATCGGCAGCACTCAGGCGTTCTGAGGAAGCCCTCTTTCCAGGAGTGCCATTCTGGCGCTTTCGAGTACGGAGCTGTACCTAAAAGTGGACGACCTGAGACCACCGCTTGAGCCTCTCCCCCGGGAACCGAGCCGTTTCGACCCTGGCATCTCTATTGCCTTTAGTCAGGTTGTTCCGCCCCACGGATCACAAAGAATCCAGTGGGTTAACTGAAAGGAAAAACGGGAAACTCTCATGAATATCAAGCGCAATCTCCTGATCGCTCTCACCGCGGGCTCGCTCGCCACCGCCGGCTTCGCCGCCACGGCGCCCCAGACCGCGCCCCCCACTCCGGCCCAGGCCGAGACCCAGGGCGCGGTGAAGAGCGACGTCCCCGCCGCTCTCGCCAAGGACGCCAAGATCACCCTCGACGCCGCCCGCGCCACCGCCCTCGCCAAGGTGCCCGGCGGAACGGTCAAGTCCGAGGAGCTCGAGCGCGAGCACGGCAAGTTGATCTATTCGTTCGACATCCAGGTCCCCGGCAAGTCCGGCGTCGAGGAAGTCAACGTCAACGCGATCAACGGCAAGGTCGTCAACAAGAAGCACGAGAGCGCGAAGTCCGAAGCCCGCGAGAAGAAGATGCACTCCATGAAGACCAACAAGCAGTAGTTTCCTGAACTCCTGCGCTCCAACGCCCGGCCCCGGGATCTCCCGGGGCCGGGTTTGTTGCGTCTATAGTGCGCTCAGGATGACGGCAGCAAGTATCGTGAGCACATCGGCATAAGGCCCCATCTGTAAGCCCTACTACACCAGAGACGTTGCGAAGTGGCCTTTCGCGTTCAATGATAGATTATGGAGGTGTCTCAAGGCCGATTCCTTTCAACCAACGTGGTAAAGGAGTAAGAATCATGCGCCTATTCGCACGCTTCGCCCTCGCCTCTATCCTTTTCGTACTTCCGCTCGCCGCCTACGCTGGACCCCTTCACTGGACCGCGACGGGCAATTCCGCAGCGGTCGAACCGGCGACGGTCAACTCGGCGGGTTTCGCCAATGGCGGGTTCAGCTTCTTGAACGGTTCGACCGCAACCATCGTGCAGGCGTACTGGAACGTGACGAACACCACTGGCACTGAGACACCGGCCTGGACGACCCTGGAGGTGGGCTATTCCCAGCCCGCCAATAGCACGGTCGTGATGATTTTGTCGAAGGTAGATCCCTGCACAGGCCATAAGACCGAGATCTGCAGTTTTGCCGGCGTGAGCGGCGCCCAGCGAACCTGCATGACCTGCACCTTCCCCTCGAACTCGTTCGACTTCAGCACCAACCTCTACGTCATCGAGGCCTCGATCACACGGACCACCACATTTTCTAATTACCCCACTGTCTATACCCTGCGGATCTATTAGATCCGAGGGAGACCAGGGCGGGTGCTCTCGATGGACACCCGCCTGGTTCCTTATCCCCGGTGCGTTCACGACGACCGTTCCTACCGTCATCCTGAGCGGAGCGAAGGATCTGGGTGGGGGGATTTGCGCCTTTCCCCCACGTCCTGCGCTTGTGAGCACACGGGATAGAATCCCATTTGGGGACTCACTGCACTACCTATGACTTCCGACTCCGCTCCGCCCTGGCTCACCGATGCTCGATCGGCCTGGTATCGAGATGTCCACGACTGGCTGACCGGACTCGCCAGCTCCGGCAAGCTTGGCGCCCTCGGATCGATCGCGACCGTCAAGGAACGTCCCTGGTCGGTGGTTCTTCGGGTCACCTTCGAGAGAGCGATCACCTATTTCAAGGCGACTGGCGCTGGCGGGAGCCACGAACCATCACTTCTCCTCCGCTTGCAGCGTGACTGGAGCCACCTGCTCCCCGAGGTGCTGGCGGTCGACGCTGCCCGGGGGTGGATCTTGCTGGCCGACGCCGGTCAACCCCTCCGCGAAGCCTTCGATCCGCCCGGGCAACTTGCCATCTTCCGGCGCGTCCTCCCGGCCTATGCGGAGCTGCAAGCCGCGACGATGCCCTCGATCGAGACGTTCCTGCACCTCGGTCTCCCGGATCGCAGGCTGCATCGCCTGCCGGAGCTGCTGGAGGAATTGATCTCGGGCGAGGCCCTCGCCGCAAGCCGGAGCGCCGAGGCTCTAGCAGAGCTCCGAACGTCCGTGCGTTCCCTCCTTCCTGCCCTGGAGCGCTGCTGTTTCGACCTCGCGAGGTCGCCCTACTCGGCAGCGCTCGACCACGGCGACCTGCACCCGGGAAACGTGCTCGTCCACCTCGGCGACTGCCGGTTCTGTGACTGGGGCGACTCCTCTGTGACTCACCCGTTCGTCTCCCTGGGGGTGACGCTGGAGGTCGCCCTGTCTCAACTGCAGGAGGTTGATCGAGAGGAATGCACGCGGCAGCTTCGAGATGCCTACCTCGGGCCGTGGGAAGCGTATGGGGATCTTTCATCCCTGAGGGCCGACTTTCGGCGGGCCCTCTGGGTGGCGGATGTCGTTCGTGCGCTCGATTTCGCTCGGATGTTCTCCGGCGATGACGAGGAATCTCGAACTCGCTGGCAGCCGATGATCGCGATGCCTTTGGAGCGGTGGGTGCGACGGGAGGAATCCCTCCTTTCGAACCTATCGGCCTCACAAGCGCATCCTCGTCCCTTGTGACAACCTTTCGACAAGGGTAGCCTATCCCGTTTAGGGTTTCCGTCACTTTGAGGTTGTTTTGGTTATTCTGCCCTATCGCAGGTTGTAAACCTACTAGCGGCCGGCCATGAGCACGGCCTCGTTCTCCGATCTCCTGAACCGTTAGGTCTTCAACTACCCCAACACACCGCTCACGAACATTAGGGTGAGCACTCAGGGGAACCAGATGTGCCAGCAGGCCCTCCTCCACAAGAAGTTCCCCACCGAGATGATCGGCACGCTCGAGCGGCCGGAGCAGTGCCTGCCATCGCACTGTCGTGGCGTAGAAGCGGACGCTTCCCCGTCGTCCTGGAGAACGGGGAGGAGATCGAGGTTACAGGCATGGTCTCGCCTCCCTTCGGGATCTTCCATGGTCATTCCGGCGGGCCGGTTGACGTGGGAGTCAAGCCGTACACCCTAGTGTACGTTCCCGAGCGGCGAATCTTGGCGACGTTCCGCCATATGTATAAGGCCCGAGCGCTCGCTTCAGAGTTGGCTCCTACCCTCGTGTGGGGGTTGCCGCCTCCGGACCCTGGCGGGATCTTGGAGCGCTACCGCGGGGAAGCGATGTAGAAGCACGGGGCCGGTTCCGAGAGGGGCCGGCCCCTCTCGTCGGCAGCTCAGCGCTGAACTCTGGCTGGCAGCGCTGCCCTGCTCGCAGCCAGCGGCAGGCTGAGCGCTGCCAGCGATGGGCTCAGAAACTGAACCAGCCGGCCCTCGGCTCAGCGCTGCAAGATCGTGATGAGGCTCGGCGGTCGCTGTCGGGGAGCCCCGCGCTAGCGCTAGCCGGCCAAAAAATGTGCTGCAAACTCGCATATTACTTATTCGTCAACATCATCATCGGTCGGTTGCGTACGCGTACCTCTCTTTGCCGAGACGGTTCTGTTCTGCGTGACGCGGGAGGTGCCAAAGATGTATCCAACAATGGTGCCGAGCAAACCCATGACAGCCTGAGCGTCAACCTTCAGTATCAACGTTATGAGAAGCACCACTGGTAAGATGAAGGTTAGTCCCATGATCTGCAGGACATAGGGCGCCAAGGGACTGTCATGTTTGAGCGTTCTGATCGCTGTGACGCCAGCGGTGATCAGGAGAAACGAAATGACTGAGGTGACGTAGAAGGGGCTTGAGAATAAGCTGCCTGAGGTAGCTGCCATCTGTGTCATGAGGCACCTCCAAGTGAGACTGCGTGGGATACGGGCGCAAGCATTCGCGAGGCAAGCGTGGCATCGCGGTACCAGACGGTCGAGTGCTCTTCGGCCGTCCTGAGACTTAATGAAGCGTAGCCGAGGCCGCCAAGCCTAGTAAGTGTTGACGACTACGCTCATGGCTCTGCTGTCTGCCTTAGTGTCACCAACAGGAAACGTCTGTCCCTGTGGCTTGCATAGAGCTATCTTCTTGTGCACGCTTGACTTGCTGGCACTCTAACCTAGTTCAGGATCAGCGTCAACATTGGAGAGAATGGCGTTCGAAACAGGGCGGCGAGGTGGGCGAAGCCCGCCGGAGGGCCGCACGTTGTGGTGAGCTTTCGAGGAAGTGCAGGGAGGTCAGCTCCGCCAGAAGCTGGCGATCCAGAGTAATTTTGGCGGTGACGTCCCAGACCTCTAGCTCATTTCTTGTCCCTTCCTTTCTCAGAGTCATCGTCGCAAAAGAGGAGGTCGCGTCGATCAAACACGTTAAGAGCAGGATCAGGCCCGCTCTGTGGATTGATGGTAATAGTTGTGAACTTACCGCTTACGTGGAGCTCAATGGTGGCGCCGGGAGGAATGGCGGGGCTGATGAGGAATAGACTGGTTTGTTCCGATCCTTTCTGCCTCACCAATCCAAAACCGGTAATCCCAACCTCGAGACCGTCGCTTCGTCGCGGCTGGTGGGCCACAGATACGATCACATCCTTCATAGGGCGCTTGCCGATATTGACCAAAGTCAAAGTCACACCGATTGAATCTTCGATGAATGTTCCCCACTCTTCATCGTGTGAATTGCACCCGAGTAATGCGTCCGTACGGACAAGCTGAAGGACTCCGCGTTCCTTCTCCTCTCTAGTCTCCTTCTCAGCTGGATCAAACCACTTATAGGTTGCGTACGGAGCAAGGGTAGCTGCCGCCAGCGAAACAACGAGCGAAATAGTACTCAAGGCGACGGTCATCTTTTCGAAACGCGTCATCACGGCATCTCCGGTTGGTCAGCTTATTCTTCTCCTTCATCTTCTTCAGGTCCGCAAGAGGATCTCTGAGACCGACTTGCTCTTCCTCGCCGCCGCCTCGCCGGTCGCCGGTCGATACTTGACCTTCACCTTGTGCCCGCTCACGGTCATTTCCTCGACGGGCTCGGGCGGTACGTCGAGGAAGGTGAAGAACTCCTCCGGGCTCATGAAGTGCAGGCGCTCCCGGTCCTTCTCGCCCACTCTGGCCTCTACTGCCCTTCTGACCTTCGCGAGTGTACCTCGATTGAGCGCGAGAAGGACCACTTCATCGAAGCCCTCGGCGAGGCACTTCTCTACGTTCCCAACCTCGTGCTCGACAGAGGTAGTCACGAAGATCTCGCAGGCCAGCGAGTGCACTTCTCGTCGGAGCGCCACGTCCGCCCGGCCGCCCCCGGAAGCGCCTCCTCAATAGTCGCGCGGTAGCCTTTGGCTTCACCCCAGCGCTTCACGAGTTCCTGGAGGTACTGGTGCTCCGGCCCGCCGCGCGGGGAAGCGATGTAGAAGCACGGGGCCGGTTCCGAGAGGGGCCGGCCCCTCTTCGTCGGCCGCTCAGCGCTAAACTCTGGCTGGCAGCGGTGCCCTGCTCGCAGCCAGCGGCAGGCTGTGTGCTGCCAGCCAGAGGCTCAGAAGCTGAAGAAACCAGCCCAGCGTCCGGCTCAGCGCTGCCACTACCGCTCCAGCCAAGATTAAGCCAGCGGCGATCAGCTGATGAACGACTGCGGCTCTCTCTACGGGTCCCCGCCGGTCTTCGAGGTAGCAGGCGACGAGGTCCGCCCAGGCCTTTTCCCCTCAAAGAGGTCTCGCTCCAGCGCAGCCGGTCGGCGGCCTCCGTAGCGGTCGAGCCTGAGGGACCCGGCCGTTGCGAGCTCCTCCGATGCTGCTAGCTGCCAGGGCTCGGCCTGGCGTACGGCCCGGGCGCTCGCTTCAGAGTTGGCTCCTTCCCTAGTGCGGGTGCCGCCCCCTCCGGACCCTGGCGGGATCTTGGAGCGTTACCGCGGGGAGGCGAGGTAGAAGCACGGGGCCGGTTCCGGGAGGGGCCGGCCCCTGTCGTCGGCAGTTCAGCGCTGAACTCTGAGCTGGCAGCGGTGCCCTGCTCGCAGACAGCGGCAGGCTGAGCGCTGCCAGTCATGGGCTCAGAAGCTGAAGAAACCAGCCCAGCGGTCGGCTCAACTCTGCCGCTACCGCCCCAGCCAAGATGCAGCCAGCGGAGTTCAGCTGATGAGCGACTGCGGCTCTCCCAACGGGTCCCCGCCGGTCTTCGAGGTAGCAGGCGACGAGACTCGGCCCGGGCCTTCCCGTCAAGGGTCTCGCTCCAGCGCAGCCGGCTGCCTCGTAGCCGTCGAGCCTGAGAGACCCTAGCCCGGTTGAGCATCCTCCGATGCTTCGAGCTGCCAGGGCTGGGCCTGGTGGCGGATGGAAATGGACTTCTCCAGCCGAGTGATCGGGTGGCGCTCCAGGACTCCCCGCAGGCGTCGCCCTCTCCGATCGTCTTGATCTTGTCGGGTCTCCCGAGGATCACCTTGGCGCCTCGCCTGCCGGGAGACTCGTCCGAGCTGGTGGGGGTCGGATCATCTCGGCCTCGTCGAGGACGAGGACGGTGCGGCAGTCGAGAGGGTCGGCGATCGTTAGCGCGGCGGTGGTCTTTCCGGCCTGGTCGACGACCGCGCCAGGTCGGCCTCGATGGTAAGGCCTGGACAATGGCGGCCCGCGTCGAAAGGATTTGAGATCAATTTTCTTTCTCAGTCCATCTCACCCAATATCAGATAATCTCTTTCTGTCTCATGGCGTATCAATTAATCTCATGTTGTCTCGCCGCAAAAAAAGGATTGATTGGCCCTCCGGCTTCGCCTACGCTGAAGGGGCAGGAGCGAGTCAGTGGGATGTAGACATTCGTCCTCATTCCGCCTTTCTCGCCTCCGGCTCGAAAGGAGAAAACTGCAACAATGAATCGTCGAATACACATGCACATTCGACTCTCCGCGGACGAACATGCGCGGCTCAGGGCTGCTGCTGCCGCCACCAACATCTCCTCTCTGCTTCGGGAGCGTGCTCTCGCATCTCTCACCCCAGGCTATGAGGTGGCGCCCCTTGCCTCGGCTCCCTCCGGCGGCCCTCTCACAAGAATTATTTCCTGGCGCCTTACCGCGGCCGAGGGCGAGCGATTGGCAGAGCAGGCCCGGGATTGCGGTCTCACAGTTGCCGCCTACGCTCGGTGTGTCCTCCGCGGGCGCAAGCCGAGCCCTCGCCGACCCGAGGCACGATCCGCTGTTGTCGCCCTTTCCCGGGTGGGCAATAACCTCAACCAGCTTGTCCGACTGCCTCTCCCGCGAGACCTGGCGCTCGCAGTCGAGACGCTTTTCAGCGAGGTCCGCCAGGTGCGGGACGAGATTCTGGCCGCCCTAGAACTAGAAGATCCATGATTGCTTTCCAGGGCCGCGGAGCACCGGGGCCACGCGGTGAAGCTGTCGCCGACGACACCATCCCGGTAAGCGCTCACCCCACGGAGCAGTCCGCGCTTCCGCCGCCGACTTTCAACGCTTAAGGCGTTACCGAATCCTCGGCACGGTAGGGAATGCGAGCGAGCTCTACAACGTGGATCGGGCTTGGCCCTCTAATTTCGATTTCTAGCTCGTTCTTCGGGTTCAGAGGGTATTTAGCCCGAAGAGGGAGTTCAAAAAAACGTGCTGTGTCGTTCGGAAACGGCCAGGGTATCCACGGAAGCCCGAGTTCGAAGCCGACACCCACTAGGCGGAACCTTATTTCCCTGATAGCAGCGTCCACGGAAACCCGCAGCCAAGAGGGAGGAATGCCGTGAAGGGGACGCAGACGAAGAACGCGAACGTGCTCGGTATCCTCTTGGTAGGCACGATTCTCTAGAACGTCAAACCCTTGCAGAGTAAGCGGTTCCGGCCTCTCGGAAACTGTGGCCCATGGCTGCAACTGACGCATCTGGACTACCGCCCAGATCGCTGTTATGAGGAAAACTACAGTTAGGAAGATGAATAGCTTTCGCTGCTCGGGGTAAAGGCCGGCCAAAATGCCGGCTACCCCTGTAAGGCAGGTCAAGGCAATGCTCGCCAAGTTGAGAAAGGTGCCGCGGTCCACGTGGGAACACTACCACCTCGGTGGACCAGCGACCTCCCCCCTACTTACGCCCTTGTATCCCTCTCTCGGGACCGAGAGGGATTTTTCGAGGACCGGGAGTAAGATAGAATCTCTCGCGCAAGCTCAGTTGGAGGAATCCGCCCATGCGTACGAAATTAGGGAAGCTGTTGTTATTGGCTCCCTTAGTTGCTGTACTTACGCTTAGTAGCGCCCGAGCTGACAACCTCGCCACCTGTCTGGCCGGCAAGTACCGGCAGCTCTGTAGGCATGAGCTGCTGACTCCGGAGCAGCGAGAGCGGGTCAGGACTGCTGAGGCACAAGCCAATCTTTCCACCTGCCTAGCCGGTAGGTACCGGCAGCTATGCAGGCATGAACTGCTGACTCCGGAGCAGCTAGAGCAGGTCAGGACTGCTGAGGAACAAGCCAACCTTTCCACCTGCCTGGCCGGCAGGTACCGGCAGCTCTGTAGGCATGAACTGCTGACTCCGGAGCAGCTAGAGCAGGTCAGGACTGCTGAGGCACAAGCCAACCTTTCCACCTGCCTGGCCGGCAGGTACCGACAGCTCTGTAGGCATGAACTGCTGACTCCGGAGCAGCTAGAACAGGTCAGGACTGCTGAGGCACAAGCCAATCTTTCCACCTGCCTGGCCGGTAGCTACCGGCAGCTCTGTAGGCATGAACTGCTGACTCCGGAGCAGCTAGAGCGAGTCAAGACTGCTGAGGAACTTGGTAAGGCGTCCCGTCCGCAAGGCTCAGACCTCGCAAGTAGACAAGGCGCCAGCAGTCGCAACACTTATATCAATTCCAACGGAGATAGAGTGCGCTCACCTACTTGGACCGATGATAACCGGCCTCCAGCTGGCGCGTCAGCCCAATGCCGTGACGGATCATATAGCTTCAGCCGGTCGCGACGCGGGACGTGCTCCCATCACGGCGGGGTTGAGCGCTGGCTGTGATTCCGGAGGCACCCACTAAAGTGCAAATTGAACCCCTGAATTCGACTTTGAAACCGGGATGTCCGCGAGGAGCCTACCGACATGCGAATATCGTCTTTGGTAGTGGGTGCTATTTTGGTCACACTTGGCTTAATGTGTGTCCTAGGTGCTCTGGTTAAGAAAAATGAAGAAGGTGATTCGTATAGGCCTTGGTTAGCTGTACCATCTAACCACTACAAGTCGCGAGCGGTTGCGGGTGATATAATTGCCCTTATTCCGGGGGACTTTTTACCACTATGCGGAGCATGGCTCGGTTATCGGACAGCACGTGATACAGGGAGGTGTATTGGTTCTCTTGGAACATGACGTCCCTACCGCCATGTTACGTATGGCAAGGAGGTTTTCATGTCCGAAGAGTCCAAGCGTTCCCGTCGCCAGTTCAACACCGAGCAGAAGGTCGCCATCCTGCGTCGCCATCTGGTCGACAAGGTCCCCGTCTCGGACCTCTGTGACGAGTACAGGCTCCAACCCAGCGTCTTCTACCAGTGGCAGCGGTTGGTCTTCGAAAACTGGCCGGCGCCTTCGATGGGGCGGCGGGCACCAGAACCTCGCAACGCGAGAAGCAGCGGACCGACAAGGTCCAGCACCTCGAGGCCAAGCTCCGGCCGCAAGGACGAGGTCATCGCCGAGATCTGATGGAGGAGCATGTCAAGCTAAAAAAAGAACTTGGGGAGCCCTGAACGGCCGCTGGGTTCCCCATGACACACGCGACGCCGTCGTCGACTTCGTCGCACCTGGACCGAGCAAACCGAGATCCCGGCCGAGCGCTTCTGTCGCCTGGCTCGAGGTGGCGCGAGGGCAAGTTCTACGACTGGCGAAAGCGCTACGGCAAGGCCAACGAGCACAACAGCCTGGTACCTCGCGACTCACTGGCTGGAAGACGCGGAGAGACAGGCCATCCTCGACTTCCACGAGCGGTATCCCCCTGGAGGGCTACCGGCGCTTGACCTTCATGATGCTGGACGAGGACGTGGTGGCGGTGAGCCCCTCCAGCGCCTACCGGGTCCTCGCCAAGGCCGGCCGGCTCGACCGCTGGAAACCGAAAGCCCTCCAAGAAGGGCAGGGCTTCCAACAGCCGCTCAGCCCGCACGAGCACTGGCACATCGACATGACCTATCTCAACCTCGCCGGCACGTTCTACTACCTGTGCTCGGTCCTCGACGGCGCCAGCCGCTCTATCGTCCACTGGGAAATCCGCGAGTCAGATGACCGAGGCCGATGTCGAGATGCATCCTGCAGCGGGCCCGGGAGCTCTACCCCGATGCCCGGCCGCGGATCATCTCCGACAACGGACCGCAGTTCATCGCCAGGGACTTCAAGGAGTTCGTCCGCATCGCCGGTATGACCCACGTGCGCACTTCACCCTACTACCCGCAGTCCAACGGCAAGATCGAGCGTTGGCACAAGACGCTGAAGAATGATGCTCTACGGCCCGCCGTCCCCGCCGACCTCGAGCAAGCCCGCTCGATCGTCACCAAATTTGTCCATCACTACAACCACGTCCGTCTCCACAGCGCTATTGGCTACATCACCCCGAACGACTTCCTCAACGGCAGGGCACCTGCAATCTGGGTCGAACGGGATAAAAAGCTCGAGACCGCCAGGCAACTCCGGCGCGAGCGACGCGACGCACAGAGGGGCCAGGCCGCTTGACCTACAACCACCCTATGTCTCTGTTACTCTTACCACCTGCCGTCTTGTTCACGGGGAACCAGTACAGGAGGCTTTCCGGTTGGCTACTAATGATGTCGGGCCTAGTTGTCGCAGTGCTTTGGAGCTGGCTCTCGCTTGTGGGCTATATCTAGGTACAGAAGAGAGAAACGTCTTACATCCCGGGAGACCCGGGCCGGTAGAGTCGTCCGCGCGCGACAGGACTCCAGCGCGACGAGACGGGGTGCGACCCCCTGAAACGTCCAGAGACAACAACCTGGCCCTATCATCTCTTCTTGTTCCCTGGGTGTTCCTGGCACTAGACTTACTTCAGCCATAAGCCTATATGGATGAGATACTTGCCGATATTTTTTCTCCCACCCAGGGGGGAGGGACGCTTCGGCGAGGACTCTTCTCAAGCCGGCTCTTTACGAGGCTCCGAGCCGGAACTGCGAGACTCAGTTCTGGAGCTACTCGCTCGAATCTGGGGCTACGTGGATCCGGAACGAATCCGCCCAGCTCTCGACTCGGATCTACGTGGATCCGGAACGAATCCACCCAGCTCCGACTCGGATCTACCTGGATCCGGAACGAATCCACCCAGCTCCGACCTTGAATCTACGTGGATCTGGAACGAATCCACCTAGATCCCGACTTCGAGCTGCGTGGATCTGGAGCAGATCCAGAGGACTCAGCGCTGGAGCTAGGAGATCCGGCGCTGCGCCCCTAAGATCGCCCCCCAGGATCTCCACCACCGGGACCGCGAGCGGCAGGCGCCGCTCGCGATCCCTCTACCAACGACCCGCGGTGGAGAAGGAGAAGGCCATGGCGGTGACCGGAAAATCGTTCGCGGCACGCACCACCCGTTGGGACGTGCTGGTCAGCAACCAACCGAGCTTCCCCGACGTTGCGTACCTCGCGGACGATCTCGAGAAGCTGAAAGAGCTGCTCGCCCAGGCGCGCAGCTTGGAGGCTCGGCAGGAGGACCTCCGCAGCCAAGCCCGCAAGGCCAGTGCCGAGCTCAAGCAGACTCTACGGGAGGGGGAAAAGCTCCGCTCCCGGCTGGGCGCGAACCTCAAGGGCAAGCTCGGCTTCTCCGACCCCGAGCTCGCCAAGTACGGGTTCCGCCCGCGGTCGACCGCCGTCCGCAAGCGCAAGAAAACCGGCACGCCTGAAGCGAGCACGGTGCCTACGCCGGATCCCAAGGCGTAGGCCGCCACGCTACTTCCCCACGACGAGGAGCACGAACGACCCCGGGACCGGGCTCGGCCGCGGGTGCGGCTGCTCGGCGGTGGGGGCGGCGGCGGGGTTGAACTTGGCCGTCGCCAGGTAGACGCGGTGGGTCTTCTCGTCGAGCGCCATGGTGCGGGCGCCGCGCTCGGTCGGCACGTTGTCGACCACCTTGAAGCCGCCCGCCGTGTCCGGGGCGAGGACCGTCAGGGTGCCCGAACCGTTCGAGCTGAAGCCGAGGTCGGTCCCCGGGTCGAAGCCGTTGGCATCCACCCCCTCGCCGATCGGCGGGGTGCCCATCACCTTGCCGGTCGTGAAGTCGACGGCGGCGGCCATCTTGTTGCCGCAGCCGATGAGCAGCCGGCCGCGCTTGCGGTCGATCGCCATGCCGGACGGCTCGTCGCAGGGGGTGAGCGGCCAGCGCTCGGCGACGGTGAGCTTGGTGGCGTCGAGCGCCACGACCTCGTTCTTGTCCTCGATGTTGACGAAGACCCGGCCCTTCAAGTCGGTGGTCGCGAACTCGGGCTTGCCGCCGAGCGGGATCGTGCCGGCGACGGCGTACGAGTTGGCGTCGATCACCGTCGCGTTCCCCGACCGGCCGTTGAAGGCGAAGACCTTCTTCGAGAACGGGTCATAGAGGATCGCGTCCGGATTCTCGCCCGACGCCTTGACCGTCTGCAGCACCTTGAGCGTCTTCAGATCGAAGACCGTCACCTCGGAGCTCTTGCCGTTGCTGATGAAGCCGCGGCCGAGATCGGGCGCCAGGGCGACGCCGTGCACCCCCGAGAGGTTCGGGATGTCCCCCACCACCTTGTCGCTGTCCAAGTCCAGAACCATCACATGGGTCCCGCGGGTGACGTAGAGCCGGCGGGCGGCGGGGTCGACCGACAGGTAGTCCCAGCCGCCCTCCCCTCCCACCGGGAGGCGCTTGATCACGTGGTAGCCAGAGCCGCCGAAGGCCGCCGAGGCAGCGGACCTCGCGGTCTTCGCCGTGGTCTTGGCGGTGGCCGATTTCGCCGATGCCGCCGATGTCGCCGATGTAGCCGATGTCGCCGATGTCGCCGCCGAGGCGACTCCGGCCGCGAGGCCCAAGCCCAAGGCAAAAAGGGTCAGGGCGAACCGTCCATACCTGCTGTTCTCAGTCTTCATGTCTTCTCCTTGCCGCCATCGCGGCCGATCGGGCACCGATCCTATCCCGAGAGCGCAGATCGGAGTATCGGCACGAAGGATGCAAGATCGTCGGGAGCCCGGGATCTGTCGTGCCGGGTGTTCCAGGGTGGTGATGTATGGCAGTACGGCTCGTCGTTGTCCTCCTCAGTCTGACCTTCGCGGTGGGCTGCGCCACCACCCGATCCGCTCCGCCCTCTACCGCTTCGGGCAGCCGGCTGCAGACGGTGGGCGCCGATCTCGGGAGCGCCGGGAGAACCCTGGCGGGCACGGTGCGCGAGCTCCCTCCCCACACGACGGCGCAGTGGACCTACCTCGGCGCCCTCGCCGGACTCTCAGCCGTTCTCGAAAATCGTAAGGAGGAGCTCCGCCAGCAGGTCCTGCGCTCGAGCGCCTTCCGCCACAGCGGCTGGACCGAGATCGGCGGCCAGTTGGGCCTGTCGCGCAACGCGGAGATCGCGGCCGCCGGTTTCTATGTGACCGGGCTGGCTGCCGGCCTGCCGCGGACGCGGGAGACCGGTCTTCTCCTCGGCGAGTCGCTGCTCGCCGCCCAGGCCGGCACCGGTGTGCTCAACTTCGTCTTCTCGGAGGAGCGCCCAGAGAAGGGCGGACGGCTCCGCTATTTTCACTCGGGGGGGAGCAGCGCCTCGATCCACATGACCAACACGATGGCCGTGGCGCGGGTCTTCGACTACGAGATCGCCGCGAGCGGCTGGACGGGGACGTGGGGCGACCCTCGCCCGGGTGGGGGTCTACGCCATTCCCGCCGTCACCGCCTGGCAGCGTCTGCGCTCCGACCAGCACTACCTCTGGAACGTCGTCCTCGGCGGCGGAGCGAGCTTCTACATCACGAGCGCCCTGCTGCGGGCGCACGACCGGCAGGCCGAGCCTGCCCCCGGGCCGCGGATCGCGCGGATCGCGGTAGCTCCCCTCGTCACCCAGCGGCGCGGGCGCGGGCTCCGCTTCAGCTGTTCCTTCTAGCCAAAATCAGGAGGTCTCTCATGAAGCGTTCGATCATCGCTCCGGCCTCTCGCCAGCGGACGGCGGGTTTCCTCTTGCTCTCGCTCCTCCTCTGGAGCGGCGCCGGCGCCCTGCCCCTCGCCGCCCAGGTCCCCGATTCCCAGAGCGCCCGGCCCCCCGAGCGGCCGGCGGCGTCGGCGGCGCTGGCGGCGCTGGCGGCGCCCGCGGCGGACGCGGCGGACGCCAGCGGCGCGCCGGAGGGCAGGTGGCCGAGCTACGGCCGGCTTCTCCTGGGCGACCTCCAGGATACGGTCGGGGCGCCCCTCCACTGGCAGGCCCGGGAGTGGGAGCTCTTCTCGCTCTCGGTCGCGGGCCTCGGCGTCGTGTCGCTCGCCGACGGCCGGATGCGGGACTCCGAGCGCCACAACCACAGCGCCTTCGCCGATAACATCTCCCGCGACTTCGAGCCGCTGGGGAGCGGCGGCGCTTTCGGCGTGCTCGGCGCCTTTTACCTGGAGAGCCTCGTCCGCCACGACGACCGGGCCCGGGCGGTGGCCGAGGACGGCCTCGCCGCGAGCATCATCGCGGGCGGCCTCATCACCCCGGCGATCAAGTACGTGGCCGGCCGCAATCGCCCGCGCGACGCGACCCGGACCTACGACTTCAAGCCTTTCAGCGGCCAGTCCTCGTTCCCCTCGGGGCACACCACCGAGGCTTTCGCCGTGGCCTCGGTCGTGGCCTACGAGTACGACTCCCCCTGGGTCAAGACGCTGGCCTACGGGTCGGCGGCGCTCGTCGGCTACGCCCGCATCCACCACCAGGCCCACTTCCTCTCCGACGTCACCGCGGGCGCCCTCATCGGCACCACCGTCGGACGCACGATCGCGGCGCGGAACCACGACCGGCGCTATCACCTCGCCTTCGTGCCGGTCTCCGGCCCGCGTCAGGAGACCGGAGTGGGGGCGGTGCTCAGCTTCTGACTTTTCGGCACTGGCTCCGTGGGCTCCTGCGGGCGGCTCCTTCGGGCGCTTCGCGCGCCAGTCGCCGTCCTCGGAACCAACGGAGCCAGTCCTGGCGGTTCAGACCGGGGGCGGGGCGGTGTGGCCGAGGTGCAGCCGATGCCGCTTCGTCGACGGCATCCGGCGGTGGATGGCGACGTAGGCCGAGGGCACGGCATAAAGGGTGACCAGGGTCGAGAGGCCGAGGCCGCCGATGACCGCCAGGGCGAGCGGCTTCTGGAGCTCGGCTCCGGCCCCCAGGCCGAGGGCGAGCGGCAGGAGGCCGAAGAGGGTGCAGAGGGTGGTCATGAGGATGGGGCGCAGGCGGACCCGGGCGGCGTTGGCGACCGCCTCTTCGAAGGGCGTGCCGCGATCGCGCAGGTGGTGGGCGTAGTCGAGCATGACGATGCCGTTCTTGACCACCAGGCCGATCAAGAGGATGAGCCCCATGGCCGCCGAGACGTTGAGCTCGGTGCCGGTCAGCCGAAGGAGGAGGAAGGAGCCGCCGAGCGACAGCGGTGCCGCGCCGAGGAGGAGGAGAGCCGGGGTGAAGGCGCGGAACTCGAAGACGAGGATGATGAGGACGAGCCCGGCGGCGATGGCGAAGACCAAGAGCAGCTCGGAGAAGGCCTGGCGCTGCGACTCGTACTGCCCGCCGACCTCGAAGGTGTAGCCCACCGGCAGACGCACCTTGGCGAGCCGGGCCTGGATCTCCTGGACGGCGCTCCCCAGGTCACGCCCTTCGAGCCGGGCGGTCATCAAGGCCATCTGGCGCAGGTTCTCCCGCGAGAGGACGCTCTCGCCGGCGGCGGGGACGGCGCGCCCGAGGGAGGACAGCGGGACCAGCTTGCCGTCGGCGCCCCGCAGCGGGGTCGAGGCGAGCCGGGCCGGATCGAAGCGCACCGCGTCGGGGTAGCGCACCCGCACCGGGATCTGGCGGTCGAGCTGGCGAACGCTGGTGGCGGTCTCCCCCAGCCAGTCGGAGGCGAGCTGGGTCGAGATCTGGTCGACGGTGAGACCGGCGCGGCCGGCGGCCACCGGATCGATCTCCCAGGTGAGCTCGGGGCTCCCCTTCTGGACCCCCACGAGGTCGACGACGCCCTGGACCCCCGAGACGATGGGCTGGATCTGCTCCGACAGCCGGTCGAGGACGGCGGGGTCGTCGCCGAAGATCTTGACCTCGATCGGCGTCGGCGCCCCCTCCAGGTCGCCGATCATGTCCTGGAGAATCTGGGCGAACTCGATGTCGACGCCCGGCACCGCCTGGTGCATCTTGCCGCGGAGGTCGTCGATCACCTCCTGGGAGGTCCGCGAGCGCTGGCGGCGGGCCTTCAAACGCACCAGGATGTCGCCCTTGTTCTGCTCGGTGGCGAAGATGCCGAGCTCCGAGCCGGTACGGCGGGAGAAGCTCGCGACCTCCGGGGTCTTGGCCACGATCGCTTCCATCTTCCGCACCAGGCGGTCGCTCTCTTCCAGCGCCGAGCCGGGCGGGGTCAGGTAGTCGACGACGAAGCCCCCCTCGTCCATCTCGGGAAGGAAGCCGGAGGGCATCCGCAGATAGAGGAGCACCGCGAGGACGGCGAGACCGAGGGCGCCCAGGAGGGGGACGATCGGCCGGTGGATCACGGCGCCCAGGCTCCGCGCGTAGACCCGCTCCATGCGCTCGCCGCGGGGCGGTTTCGGCGGGGCGGCGGGCGTGCCGGGCGCGCCGGGATCGCCGGGAGCGGGGCATGCTTGTGTCCCCGGTGCCGGTAGGCGAAGCGGGAGAGGAGCGGGATGAGCTCCAGGGCGAGCACGAGCGAGATCAAAACGGCGACCGAGAGGGTGAGCGAGAGGGCGCGGAAGAACTGGCCGACCACCCCGGAGAGGAGACCCAGGGGCGCCAGCACGACGACCGTCGTCAGGGTCGAGCCGACGACCGGGGCGACCAGCTCGGCGGTCGCGTCCCAGACCGCCTCGGGCGCCGCCCCGGCCTCCATCTGGCGAAAGATGTTCTCGACGACGACCACGGCATCGTCGATCACCAGGCCGATGGCGACCGCGAGGCCTCCCATCGACATGAGGTTGATCGACTCCCCGAAGAGGCGCATGAAGAGGAAGGTCGAGACGACGGTGAGCGGGAGGGTAATGGCGGAGACCAGGGTGACCCGCCAGTCGCGGAGGAAAAGAAGGAGGACGATCACCGCGAGGACGCTGCCGATCAGGATGGCGTCGCGCACGTTGGCGATGGCGGTGGCGACGAACTCGGCGAGGTCGTAGACCTTGGAGATCCGGAGACCCGAGGGCAGGGCCTTGGCGAGATCTCTCGTCACCTGGTCCACCCCCGCTTCGACTGAGAGGATGTTGGTGTCGACCTGCTGCGAGATGTTGACGATGGCGGCGTCCTGGCCGCCCCCGGTGACCAGGTTGGTGCGATCGGGGGAGCCGGGGAAGACGGTCGCCACGTCGGCGACCCGGATCGTCGCTCCGCGGCGGACGGCGACCGGGGTGTCGGCGATCTGGGCCGGCGAGGAGAAGAGGCCGGAGGCGAGCACGAGGTTCTGCCGGCCGGCGGACGGGAAGCGCCCCACCGGCGCCAGCTGGTTGGCGGTGCGGAGGGCCTCGGAGACGTCGTGCACGGTGAGGCCGGTGGCGAGGAGCTTCCCGGGGTCGGTCACCACCTCGAACTCGCGGCTGTCGGTCGCCATGACCTCGACCTTGCCGACGCCCGGCACCCGCGACACGGCGGGACGGACGACGAAGAAGGCGTAGTCCCGGAGGTCCGGGACGGGGAGCTTCCCGGTCAGGTTGAGGCTCAGCATGGGGAAGGAGGCGGCGGTCAGCCGCTCGGCCTGGAGGGTGACCTCCGGCGGCATCTCCGAGCGCGCTTCCTCGATGCGGTTCTGGAGCTGCTGGAGGGCGATCGCCATGTCGGTGTCGGGGGCGAACTGGGCCGAGATCTCGGTCGAGCCGCGGAAGGTGCGGGAGCGCACCCGGAGGATGCCGGGGACCTCCATCGCCGCCTGCTCCAGGGGACGGGTGACGGCGAGGAGCATCGAGCGCGCCGGCAGGATGCCGCTATGGCCGATGACCAGGATGCGGGGGAACTGGAGCGGCGGATAGATGCTGCTGGGGAGCGACGGCAGCACGATGGCGCCGCCCACCGCGAGCAGCACCGTGAGCAGGATCACCGCCCGCGGATGGCGCTCCCCCAGGTGTAGGAACTTCACGGCCGCGGCTCTCCCGAGGCCGTTCCGGGAGCCGATGTTGCCGGCGCCGCGGAGGCGGTCACCGCGGCGCCGTCCGGCAGGCCGTTCTGCCCCTGGACGACGACCCGGGCGCCGGCCGCGATCCCGGCGAGGACCTCCGCATCCGGGCCGGTGGTGATGCCGAGCCGCACCTCGACCCGATGGGCTTTGTTCTGGGCGTCGACGGTGTAGACGAAGGTCTGCGGCCCCTCCTGGACGACGGCGGCGGCGGGGACGACGACGGCGTCCTGGTGCTCCTCGCCGGCGATCTCGACCTGGACCGGGGTCCCCGCCGGCAGGTTCGTCCCCGTAGTGAAGGCGAGGCGGACGCTCGCCGACGTCGTCGTCGGGTCGACGGCGGGGGGGCGCGCGATGACTTTCGCCGCGAAGAGGGCGTCGCCCGGCCCGCGCACCCGCGCCGGGTTGCCGAGGGCGATGCCGGCGAGCTGGTCTGAGAGGGACCGGCGCCTCGACCTGGAGCCGGGTGGGATCGATGAGCCGGAGGACGGCGTCGGAGCCGGGCTCGACTAAGTCCCCCGGGTTGTGGGCGCGCTCGGCGACCACCCCGTCGAAGGGGGCGCGGAGGACGGCGCGGGTGGCGAGATCGGCGGACGAGGCCCGGGCGGTCTTCACCTCGGCGAGGCTGGCCTCGGCGTCGGAGAGCTCGCGCCGGGCGTCCTCGACCTCCTTCTTGGCCGCGATGCCGCGCTCAAAGAGCCCCTGGAGACGGTCGAAGTTGGCCCGCGCCAGGGTGAGCCGGGACTCTCCCCGCGCCACGTCGGCCCGGCGGGTGGCGGCGTCGGCCTGGAGCGACGGGATGTCGAAGCGCACCAGGAGATCGCCGCGGCGCACCCGCTCCCCCACCCCCTTGGGCATCTCGGCGATCCGCGCCGACTGGGGGGCGGTCACCACCAGCTCGGCCCCGGTCGCCGGCTTGACGAGGCCGGTCGCCTGGACGACGCGGTGGATGGCACCCCGCCGCGCCGCCTGGACGGTGACCGGCACCGGCGCCGTGGTGTCGACCTGCTCCGCGGGGGTACCGCCGCAGGCGAGGGGAAGAATGGCAAAGAGAAAGGGGACGAAAAGGCGACCCGCCCGGCACGTGCGTTCTCTCATGGGACCGGCGCTCCCACCGCGTTCTCCAAATCGGCCACGGCGTTCTGGTAGTCGGCCCCCGCCTGGATGGCGCGCAGCCGGAGGTCGCGCGTCGCTTGCAGGGCCTGGAGCAGGGCCGGCAGGCCGGTCTGTCCGGAGCGGTAGGAGTCCTCGGCCATGCGTTCGACCTCCTCGGTCTGCGGCAGGATCTGATCGCGGAAGCGCAGCGCCGCCTGGCGCTGGGCGGCGGCGGCGGCGGCGGCGGCGAAGACCGCCCCGCCGATCTCCTCCGCCCGGGCTTTGCGCTCGGCCTCCAGCTGGGCGAGGGTCCGCTCCTCGACCCGGATGGCGGCGCCGCGGCGAGTGAAAATCGGCAGCGGAATTGTGAGGGCGGCGCGCCAGCCCCAGTCGAAGTCGGGTTGCGCGCGGTGCGTCACGCTCCCCGAGAGCGTGGGGTCGGGGACGCGCTCGGCGCGCGCCAGGGCGACCCGGGCCCGCTGCTCGGCGATCCCGCGGTCGAGAACCGCGAGCTCGGTGCTGGCGGTGACCGCCAGACGGGCCGCCGTGGCGCCGTCGACGACGCCCCCTTCCCAGAGGTCGGCGCGAACCGCGATGGGGGCGCCCGGCGGCCGCGCGAGCAGAGTGTTGAGCCCTGCCCGGGCGGAGGCCAGGCTCGCCTCGGCGCTCTCCCGGTCGTTGTCGGCCTGGGCGACGGCGAGCTCGGCCTGGACGACGTCCAGGCGCGGCACGTCGCCGGCCGTGAAGCGGTCGCGCGCGGCATCCCGGGTGCGCTCGACGAGGAGCAGCACCCCTTCCGTCTCAGCGCGCCGGCGCTCGGCCCCCGCCAGGGCATAGAAGGCGCGCCGTACCCGGCTCCGGATGTCGGCGATGGTGCGTGCCAGCCCTGCCTGGCCGCTCCCCACCTGGGCCTCGGCAAGCTCGATCCGCCGCCGCCTCTTGCCCGCGGTCTCGATCGGCACCGCGAGAGTGGCGGCGTCATGCGGGGTCTCCTTGGTCTCTTCCAAGGTGAGCTCCGGGATGGGGCGCAACCGAGCCACGTCGATCCCCGCCCGCGCCACCTCCTGCCGCAGCCGGGCAGCGGCGATCGTGGGGTTGGCGGCGAGGGCCAAGTCCAGGGCCTGGGCGAGGGTGAGCGGGGCTTCGGAAGCCGGGGCGGCCGGGCCGGCGGGAACCGGAGTCAGTGTTCCCGGCATTCCCGGCGTTCCCTGCGCCTCCAGCCCCGCGGCGGCGGCCAGCGCCAGGAGGATCATCCCGAGCGCAGGGAAGGCCGGGCGATGGAGGCGGCGCATGGCTCGCAATCGTATGCCAGTTTTGTGCCTCGGGGCTATGCCGGGATTCGGCTCATCTTCCACCGCTGGCCCAGAGAATGGGTACATCGTAGCGGGCTATCACCGGGTCTGCTGTGGCCAGCTGTAGACCTTCCATCTGGGCCTGCGCGATGAGCATACGGTCAAAGGGATCGCGGTGATGAAACGGCAAAATGGCGGCATGGAGCGAATGCCCCAGCCGAATCGGCAGCGGCCGCACGCCGTTCTCCTCCATTCGGGATGAGACGTACTGGGCTGGAGCGAGAGGAAGGGAAAGCTTCCCCGACGCATGTTTGATTGCGATCTCCCAGGTGCTGGCAGCCGATAAATACAGGTCTCGCTCGGGATCGGTGAGGAGTGCCAGGATATTCGGTGGAATCTTTTCTGGAGAGGAGTTCAACCAGAGCCAGACGTGAGTATCAAGCAGGATCATCCGCGGTTCCGTAGAAGAGGCGCTCGAGTTCCGGATCAGGGTCGTTGAAAGTATCGGGAACGACAAACTTCCCCTGATCGATCCCGAACCTCCTCTCACCTCGAACAGCAGATACCGGCATCAAGCGCACGAGCGGCCTCCCTTCTCGGGAAATGACCACTTCCTCACCGGCCAAGGCCTCATTCACGAGGTCGACCAGGCCTGCCTGAGCTTCTCCTAGGCTCACTTTTCGCATGCTAAGACCATAGTCGCATCGATCGGCAAACTCAAGGAGCGGGAGCTGCAGCTCCTCCGGCAGCCGGCTCCCCCACCAGCACCACCTTCCCCGCCCGCCCCGGAATCTCGCCCAGGTGAACGTCCCGGGCGATCGCCCTCCCCTTCCACTCGGCGGCGTAGTCGGCGGCGGTGATCGTCTCGATCCCCAGCTTCCGGTGACGGGCGAGGAGGTCGCGGAAGAGACCGCGGTAGGCGAGCCCCTCGGTCTCGGCGTGGACGGTGATCACCTCGGTCGCACCCGGCCGGTAGCGCTCGACCAGGCGGTCGACGTAGGTCTCCGGGGTGATGCCGCCCTGCCCCAGCTCCTCGTCGAGGGTGGGAAGGGTGGTGGGGATCTCGAGGGTCTGGAGCACCCGGCCGCGAATTCTGGGGTAGAACGGCTCGGCCGCGCCGCGCGAGACCGAGAGGTAGTCGAAGTGCCGGGCTTCGAGGGCAAGGAAGGCCTCGTCGGTCATGAACCAGGCCGGAGCGGCGAAGCCGCGGGGTTTGGCGCCGAAAATCTCCGTGAACGCCGCCATGCCGCGATCGAGAGCCGCCGCGACCGCCTCGGGGGACATGCGGTGGAGACGATCCTGCCAGGTGACGTGATCCCAGGCATGGAGCCCCACCTCGTGCCCGGCGGCCTCGGCCTGGCGGATCTCGGCGGCGCAGCGCCGGCCGATCCGCGGCGCCGGGAGAAGAGTGCCGTAGAGCGCGGTCTTGAAACCGTACATCTTGGCGGCGTTGGTGCGGAGCATCTTCTTCAGAAAGCCCGGTTTCGTAAACACGCGGAAGATCGCCCGCCCCGACCGGTCGGGCCCCAGGCTCCAGTAGAAGCTCGCGCGCACCCCGAACTCGGCCAGGTCGGCGAGCATCGCCGGGATGCCGTCTTTGGTACCGCGATAGGTGTCGACGTCGATCTTCAAGACGACGCGGGGGGTGGCGGTCGGAGCGGTCTCTGGCATGGCCGGGGATCTTAACAGGCGGGAGGCACGGCGCCGGGGCTCCTCCCGCCTGGGTTCCCGTTCTAGGTCCGCTTCGGCGTCAACCCCGTATCCGCCTGGAACCACTCGATCGTCTTGCGGAGCCCCTCTTCCAAGGGCGTCCCGGGATCGACGCCCAGGATCGTCCGCATGCGGGTGATGTCGGGGTAGCGGCGCGGGATGTCCTCATAGCTCTCGCCGTAGATCTCCTGCTGGCGTACGAACTTGATCTGCGAACCGGTGCCGGGGTAGGCGCGGATCATGGCCTCGGCGAGCTCCAGGATGGTTGTCTCTTTGTCGGTCCCGATGTTGAAAATGCCGCCCACGGCGCCGTCCTTGAAGCCGGCCGCGGCGAGCGCCGCCACCGAGTCGTCGACGTAGGTGAAGGCGCGGGTCTGCTTGCCGTCGCCGATCACCGTCAGGTCCTCGCCGCGGAGGAGCTGCCCCATGAAGATGGTGATCACCCGGCCGACGTCGATCTTGTCGAGCCGCGGACCGTAGGCGTTAAAGAAGCGGACGATGACGACCGGCATCCCGAGCTTGCCGTAGGCGAAACAGAAGTGCTCGCCGACCGCCTTCGAGGTCGAGTAGCACCAGCGGTCGATCTGGGTCGAGCCTAAGAGCCGGTCGCCGTCCTCTTTGAAGGGGGTGTCCTTCGACTTGCCGTAGACCTCCGAGGTCGAGGAGAAGACCATCTTCTTGTCGTAACGGTGGCAGAGCTTCAGGAGGTTCTGGGTGCCGTTGACGTTGACGTTGAGCACATGGAGCGGGTCCTCCACATAGTGCTCGACGCCGACCACCGCCGCTAAGTGGTAGACGAGGTCGGACTTGGCGACCAGGCTCTCCATCAGGTCGAGATCGAAGATCGAGCCCTTGATGTAGCGGAACTTCGGATTGTTGATGTTGTGACGGACTTTCAGGTCCGGCGCGGTGTCGAGCCCGGTGATCTCGTGGCCTTCGGCGAGCAGCCGGTCGCCCAGGTGCGAGCCCAGGAAACCGCCCCCTCCGGTGATCAATATTTTCATGGTTTCCTCGTCTGTTCGTATGGTTGGGCGTCGAGCCCGACGGCCTCGTCGACCCGGTACCAGCGGTCGGCGGCGGCGATGAAGGTGCGGTCCCCGTCCCGGCGCACGGTGCCCGGCGCCGGCTGCTCCGGGTCCTCTGAGGTCGCCGATATCGCCGATGTCGCCGATATCGCCGATGTCGGCGAGATGGGCTCGGCCGGCTCGCCAGCATGGACGAAAACGCGGTGTTCGGCCGGGTCTGAGAGATCGAAGAACGCCCCCGGCCAGGGGGGAGCTACGGCGCGCACCAGGGCATCGACCCGCGCCGCCGGCCACGACCAGTCGATCCGCCCGTCCTCCGGGCGGCGCCGGCCGACCTTGCTCGCCCGCGACTCGTCCTGCGGCAGGCGGGGTGCCGTGCCATCGGCGATCCTGGGGAGAGTCTCCCGGAGGAGCTCGATCCCTGCCGCCTCGATCTTCAGGTAGAGGGAGAGCGCGGTGTCGCGCGGGGCGATGGGGATGGCGCGCTGGGCCACGATGTCGCCGGCGTCCGCCCGCCGCACCATGTGGTGGAGGGTGACCCCGGTCTCCGCCTCGCCGTTCACCAGCACCCAGTTGAGCGGCGCCCGCCCGCGGTAGGCGGGGAGGAGCGAGGGGTGGAGGTTGAGCGCCGCCAGACGGGCGGTGTCGAGCACCGCGTCGGGCAGCAGGTGGCGATAGAAGACCGAGAGCACGAGGTCGGGGGCCAGCTGGGTGGCGAGATCGACGATCCCGTCCTTTCCCAGCTCCTCGTCATAGAAGAGCGGCAGGCTGTGGGCGAGGGCCGCCTCGGCCGGGGTGTGGTACCAGCGGTTCTCCGCCGGATCGTCGCGATGGGTGACGACCCCCACCACCTCGTCCCCCTGGGAGCGCCGCTCGGCGAGGAGCTCGACCGTGCGGTAGCCGACCTGGCTGTAGCCGAAGAAGAGGATTCTCACGGTCGAGGTTCCTCGGGCAGCCCCAAATTGATCGTCTCGGCGACGACGCTCCGCGGCCGTTGGCGCACCTCGGCGAAGATCCGTCCCACGTACTCGCCCAAGATTCCGAGGGCGAAGAAGTTCGCCCCGACGAGAAAGAAGAGGATGGCGAAGAGGGTGAAGAGACCCTGCGCCTCCGGGCCATAGAGCAGCCGGCGGATGCCGAGGAAGATGCCGAAGCCGATCGAGAGGAGCGAGATCAGGCTCCCCGTCAAGGTGGCGAAGCGGAGCGGGGCCGAGGTGAAACCGGTGATCAGGTCGGCCTGGAGCTTGATGAGCTTCCAGAGCGAGTATTTCGATTCCCCCGCCGCGCGGTCGGCATGCCCGACCGGCACCTCGGCGATCCGGCGGGCGAACTGGACGGCCAGGGCAGGGATGAAGGGCGAGCGCTCCTGGCACTGGCGCATCGAGTCGACGACCGGGCGGGAGTAGGCGCGGAGCATGCAGCCGTAGTCCTTGAACTCGATGCCCTTCAAGATCCGCCGCATCACCCGGTTGACATGGCGCGAGGCGAAGCGCCTAAAGGCGGTGTCCTTGCGCTCGGAGCGCCAGCCGCCCACGACGTCGAACCCCTCCTCGGCCTTTTCCAGGAGCTTCGGGATGTCCTCGGGCAGGTTCTGGAGGTCGGCGTCCAAGGTGATCACGGTCTTCCCCCGCGAGGCGTCGAACCCGGCCATCACCGCCGCGTGCTGGCCGTAGTTGCGGTTGAACGAGATCACTTTGACCCGCGGGTCGCGGGCGGCGATGTCGCGGAGCAGGGGGAGCGAGCCGTCCGAGCTGCCGTCGTCGACGAGGATCGCCTCGACGCCGCCCCCGATCCCAGCCATCACCGGCGCCAGGCGCTGGTAGAGGGCAGGGAGGTTCCCCTCCTCGTTGAAGACCGGAATGACGATCGAGGCCCGGGGCGGCGAGCCCGGCCTCCGTAGCTCGACGGGGCGATCCATGGCGTCAGGCCGCGGCGCGCCCCACGGCCTCGCGGACCGCGGCGACGACGTCTCGCGCGTCCTCGTCGGTCATCGAAGGGAAGAGCGGCAGGGAGACGATCCGCGCGCAGACCTCCTCGGCGACCGGGAAGATGCCGGGCTTGTAGCCGAAACGTTCGCGATAGTAGGCGTGGAGGTGGACCGCCTCGAAGTGCAGGCCGGTGCCGATCCCGAGGTTTTTCAGCCGGTCCATGAACGCCGCCCGGTCGGGAGCGAGGACGGTGAAGAGGTGCCAGGGGTGGACCTGCTCGTAGCCGGCGGCGCCGGGGAGCTCGAGGCCGGGAAGGCTCGCCAGCTCGCGCCCGTAGAAGGCCGCGATCGCCGCCCGCCGGGCATTGAAGCGCGGCAGCTTGCGGAGCTGGTGGATGCCGAGGGCCGACTGGATGTCGGTCAGGTTGTACTTGAAGCCGGGGAGCACCACGTCGTAGGTGGCCGGTGCCTTCTCGGTCGCCGAGTAGGCCTTCCAGGCGTCGCGCCGCACCCCGTGGAAGCGCCAGAGCTTGATCCGGTCGGCGAGCTCGTCGTCGTCGGTCGTCACCATGCCCCCCTCCCCCGTCGTCATGTTCTTGATCGGGTGGAAGGAGAAGCAGGCCGCGGCCGTGCCATTGGCCGCGCAGGAGCCGATCGGCCGGCCTTTATAGGAGGCGCCGGCGGCATGGGCGGCATCCTCCAGGATCTGCACGTCCTCGCGCCCGTTCCGGCGGAGCACCTCGCGGATGCCGTCCAGGTCCGCCGGCTGGCCGGCGAAGTGGACGGGGACGATCACCCGGGTGCGCGGCGAGAGCGCCGAGGCCAGAGAGCAGGGGTCGAGATTCCAGGTCGAGGGATCGACGTCGGCGAAGATCGGGGTGGCGCCGGCGGCGATCACCATGTTCGAGGTGGCGGGCCAGGTGAGGGCGGGGACGATCACCTCGTCGCCCTCCTTCAAACCCATGGCGAGGAAACAGACGTGGAGGGCGCCGGTGCAGGAGGAGAAGGCGAGGGCGTGCTTCGCCCCGTGGGCCGCGGCGAACTCCTGCTCGAACTGGGCGGTCAACGGGCCGGTCGTGATCCACCCGGACTGCAGGCAGCGCACCACCTCGGCGATCTCCTCCTCACCGATCTCCGGACGGGAGAAGGGGAGGATGGGGTTTCTGGGCAGCATAGGGCGGGAGTAGATCATCTCTCCGGGCCGGGTTGCAAGGAAGAACGGCGGGCCTTGCTATACAGTAAGCGGCTCCCGCGCCATGGAAGAACCGCTCTCGACCCCACGCTCGCCTTCCGCCCCCTCGGGCTTCTTCCGGCGCGACCTCCTCCTCCTCATCCTCGGGGTGGCCCTCCTCTACGGCCCTCACCTCGGCCGGCGGGCCCTGTGGTCGCCGGACGAGGGGCGCTATGCCGAGATCCCGCGGGAGATGGTGGCGACCGGCGACTGGGTGACGCCGCGCTTGAACGGGGTCAAGTACTTCGAGAAGCCTCCCCTCTTCTACTGGCTCGAGGCGGCGTCGCTCCGCCTCTTCGGGCCGGAGGAGTGGGCGCTCCGCCTCGCTCCCGCTCTCTTCGCGCTTCTGGGCGTCCTCGCCGTCTATATCGCCGGGCGCCGCCTCTACGGCCGGCGGGCGGGGCTCTGGGCGGGGGTCGTCCTCGCCACCACCCCGCTCTGGTTCGGCCTCGGCGAGGCGGTCACCCTGGACATGGCGGTCTCCTCTCTCCTGACCGTGACGCTCCTCGCTTTCCTCTTCGCCTCCCGCGCCGAAGACCCCCGGGAACGCCGGCTGTGGATCTGGGTCTTCTACGCCGCCGCCGCCTTCGCCACCCTGACCAAGGGGCTGATCGGGATCGTCATCCCCGGGATGGTTCTGGGCGTCTGGATGCTCGCCACCCGGGACTGGCGGGATTGGCGGGACTGGCGGCTGATCCGTCTCGCCCTCTCCCCCGCCGGGATCGCCCTCTTCCTGGCGATCGCGGTGCCCTGGCATCTCCTGGTCTCCCGGGCCAACCCGGAGTTCGCCTGGTTCTACTTCGTCCACGAGCATTTCCTGCGCTATACGACCACGGTCCACAAGCGCTACGAGCCGGTCTGGTTCTTCGTCCCCATCCTGCTCGCCGGCATGCTGCCGTGGACGGTCTACCTGCCGCGGGCGATCCAGAACGCGTGGCGGAGGAATGCCGGCGATGCCGGCGATATCGCCGATATCGCCGGCATCGAGGAGCGCCGGGCGACCCTCCTCCTCCTCCTCTGGGCGGGGCTGGTCTTCGCCTTCTTCTCCTTCTCGGACTCGAAGCTCGTCCCCTACATCCTGCCGGTCCTGCCGCCGCTCGCCCTCCTCCTCGGACGCGAGCTAGGCGGCGGCCTGGGAAGCTCGGGAAGGGCGGCGCGGACTCGCCTACGTCTCCCTGGTGCTCTTCGCCGGTATCCTGGGAACGGCCTTCCTCGTCCTCCCCCGTATCCCCAAGGCGGCGGAGTTCGGGACCCTCCTCGGCGGCTATGCCTACGCCCTCGCCGGGAGCCTCTTCCTGATGGGGCTCCTCCCCCTCCTCTTCGACCGCAGCGGGCGCCCGCGGGCCGCCCTGGTCGCGGCGGGGGTGACCGCGGCCCTCTTCCTCACCACCCTCGCCGCCAGCCTGCCGCCGCTCGACCCAGGACGATCGGTCAAGGCTCTCGCCCGGGCCGTCCGGCCCCGGCTCCAGCCCGGGGACGAGGTGGCGAGCTATCACGACTACTTCCAGGATCTGCCGTTCTACCTCGGCCGCACGGTCACCGTCGCCGCCTGGCGGGGGGAGCTCGAATACGGCATGGCGCACGAGGACGTCTCCCGCTGGATGATCGGCGAGGACGAGCTCTGGCGGCGCTGGAACGGGGCCGGCAGGGTCTACCTGGTGATCGACCGGCGCTCCGTACCGCCGGCCCTCGCCACCGCAGAGGTCGTCGCCCGGTCGGGCAACAACCTGCTGCTCGTCAATCACCCTTGAGCCGTCGCTTCCATCTCCAGGCAGAAGGGCAGGGCGAGGAGGAAGAGCGCCAGGCGCTGCACCTCGGTATCCCCCCAGTTGTACTCGAAGAGCCCCGCCAGGTTGAAGCCGATGAGCCCCAAGGCGGCACCCAGGTAGAGGTCGGCGCGCGGCCCGGCGAAGCCCCCCTGCTGGCGGAAGCGCCGGGCGGCGAGAGCGATCGGCACCGCCATCATCCAGAGATAGGAGCCGAGGGCCGGCAGACCGCGCTCGGCCGCCAGTTGGAGATAGGTGTTGTGGAGGTGCGGCACCCAGTAGCGGGGGGCGGTCGGGTGGCGGTAGAGGGGGTAGCGACTCTGCACCATGTCCGGCCCGATGCCGAAGAGCGGGCGCTCGGCGATCATCTGGAGCCCCGCGTCGATCATGCACAGCCGGTCGTAGTTCGAGGCATCGGCGAGGTCGCCGATCGAGAGCATCCGGGAGAGGAGCGGGATGGGGGCGAGGAGCACGAAGAGGAGGGCCGCGGGGAGGAGGGCGACGAGCGAGCGCGGCCGGCGGACGGCGAGGAGGACCGTGAGGACGACGACGAGAGCCAAGAAGGCGCCGCGGGTGAGACTCCCCAGGAGCCCGAGGGTGAGGACCGCGACCACCGCGAAGCGCCAGGGCCGGCGGCTCGCCGGGTCGACGGCCAGGCGGGAGACGGCGAGGAGGTCGCAGACGAGAAGCACCCCGGCGAAGGTCATCCAGTGCGAAAAGGGGCCGCGAATGCGGTGCTCCAGGCCGCCATAGCCGAAGAGGAACTGGCCCAGGCCGTAGAGGGAGATCGCCACCCCAAGGAGGGTGACCGCCTCGACCAGCCGGCGGGCGGCGCGCTCGCCGCGGATGAGGAGGGGTCCCAGGAAGACGGTGACGAGCGAGGTCAGCTCGGAGAGGCTCCCGGCGCTCGCCCGCGGCTCCGACGAGGCGACGACCGCGGCCGCGAGGAGGAGCACGTAGAGCCCCAAGGGGCGATAGAGCGACCGCAGCTTCCGCCAGGGGATGACCGCTCCGCGCAGGGCAAAGGGAGAGGTCAGGATCGTCAGGCCGAGGAAGATGTTCGAGAGCGCAATGCCGAACACCGTGAGCAGGTGGAGGGCGTAGAAACGGCGCGCCCAGAGAATGACGCGCGACCCCGGGCCGCTGGCGAGGGCCGGGGCAGGAATGGAAGACGCTTCCGGTGCGGAGCTCTGTACGGGGATCAAGGCCACGGCTTTACGACGGGCTCCAGGAGTAGGGCCGGGTTCGGGGCGCGGTGGCGAGACTAAGAGAAGGGCGGGCGGCAGTCAATCGGCAGTCCCTCTTGCGACCCCATGCTAGATTGCCCGCCATGCTCGAACCCGCGGGATCTGTCGCCAGCGCCCCGGAGTTTCGTCCCGCGCTGATCGCCGGCCTCGTCCTCGCCCTCCTCCTCTGCTTCGCCGGGCTCGGGCGCTCGCTGTGGAGCCCGGACGAGCCGACCGGCGCCGCCGTGGGCCGGGCGATGCTCGCGACCGGCGACCTCGTCGTGCCGCGCTTGAACGGTCAGCCCTTCCTGGAGAAGCCCCCCCTCTACTGGTGGGTGCAGGTCCTCTCGCTCCGGACCTTCGGGATCGCCGCCGCCGCGGCGCGGCTCCCCTCGGCCCTCTTCGGAGCGCTGACGCTCCTCGCCGCCTGGGCCCTCGGCCGGCGCTTCGGGCCCCGGCCGGCGCTCCTCGCCCCGCTCGTCCTCGCCTCGACCGTCCTCTTCGTGGAGGAGACCGGCCGGGTGGTCGTCGACCCCGCACTCGCCTTCTTCGTCGCCCTGGTCCATCTCGGTTTCGCGCAGCTCGCCGAACCGCGCTCGCCAGGCGAGCGACGGGGATCGATCCTCCTTATCGCCCTGGCGCTCCCCTTGGCCTTCCTCGCCAAGGGAGTGGTGGCGCTCGGCCTCGGGGCGGGGCCGCCGGTCCTCTATCTCCTGGCGACCCGGCGGGGCAGGGCGTTCCGCGACCTCTGGCCCGTCGCCGCCCTCGGTCTCCCCCTCTTCGCCCTCATCGTCCTCCCCTGGGCGTTGGCCCTCTATCACCACGGCGGCTGGCCGGCGATCCAGGAGTGTCTGCTCAACAACACGGCGGGGCGCTTCCTCAAGAACCAGGCCGGAAGGGTCTACGGGCACCGCCAGCCGCCCTGGTACTACCTGACGATCGCCCCCGCCGTCCTCCTCCCCTGGACGCTCGCCGTGCCGGCGATGCTCAAGGCCGGCGTCCTCCGGAGGGGCACCGGCGAGCCCGGGAGCGATTCCCGGCGGCTCCTCTTCTCCACCGTCTGCGTCGGTATCGTCCTCCTCTCGCTCGCCGCCAGCAAGCGGGAGCTCTATCTCCTGCCGCTCCTCCCCGCCTTCGCCGCCTGCGTCGCCTGGTGGCTCGACGGCGCCACCCGACAGCAGGAGGGCCGGAGCTGGGACCGCCCCACTCTCCTCGCTCTCCTCGGCCTCGGAGCCGCTCTCCCTCTCCTCCTCTGGGGGATCGCCGTCTTCGTACGGGTGTCCCCGCCCCGCCAGGCCGCCCTGGCGCCGCTCCAGGAGGCTCTCTCGCCGGGAGTGCTCGCCGCCTGGGGAGTCGCGGCCCTGGCGATCTCGGGGACCGCGGCCCGCGGGTTCGTCCGTGGCCGGCGCGCCACCTCCTCCCCGGGCCCAGCCCGGGTGCTCCTCCCTTTCCTCCTCCTCTTTTTAGCCGTGCAGACAGGGGTCAAAGCAGCGGTCGATCCCGTGAAGAGCCTGGACGACCTGACCGCCGCCATCGCCCGGCTCGCGCCGGGAACCGAGCCCGTCCCCGCCTACCTGCCGCCGCGCCAGTCGAGCGAAAGCCTGTTCGGGATCGTCGGGTTCAACTTGAACCGGCGGACATTGCCCTTGACGACTCCCGAGGAGGTTCAGGAGTACTTCGCGGGACACCCAGGAGCGCGAGTCGTATTCAGGATGGAAGAGGCGCGGCAGCTGCCGCCCGAGCTGCGCGGCCGGTTGCGCTTCCTCTACGACGAGACGGGGAAGAAGGCGGCGCCGTTTGGGATTGCGGAGTATTCAGGCTGACAGACCGAAAACGGGATCTTTCGTGTGCATCCGGAGAGCGGTTCCGTTCATCCCTGCCCCCCACCCCTCTTCCGCCGCCGCCGCCCCTGCTCGACGAGCTTCTCGGCCCGACGGGCGCCGAAGCGGCCGAGCGGCTTGAACCGCTTGCCGTGAATCTCGTTGTAGGAGACAAAGAAGTGCTCGATTTCATCCACGAGGACGGAGGAAAGACTCTTCAAAGCGCGGACGTCGGCGTGCTGGCGGGAGTGGCTGGCGACCGCGATCAGCCGGTCGTTCCGGGTCGCCTTGCCGTCCTCCTCCGTCTGCTCCGCCTCGATGACGCCGATCAGCCGGCAGTGCACGAGGCAGCCGGCGAAGGCGGGCTCCTCCATGAGGATCAGCACGTCCACGGGATCGCCGTCAGGCGCCAGGGTCCCGGGGATGAAGCCGAAGTTGAACGGGAACGTCATGCCCTGGGGCAGCAGGCCGCCGAGCTTGAAGAGACCGGATTTCTCGTCGTAGTCGAACTTGGCCCCGCTCGCCTTGGGGGTCTCGACGATGACGACCAGGTCCCCGGATTCTTGGTCGTAGGTCTCTAAATCAACGATGCTGGGCAGGCCGGTTTTCTTGGGCAAGGCGTCTTCCTTTCCAGAGGTCGCCATCCCATGCAAAGACCCGGCCGGGATGGATCCCCGACCTACCCCCGGCCCTCGATCGCCCCCGCCATCCGCTCCACCACCTCCTCGACCGAGAGGTCCGAGGCATCGACGAACGTGTAGCTGGCATCGCGGGTCAGCGGCGAGTCGGCGCGGGTGGTGTCCCGGTGGTCGCGTTCGGTGATCTCCTCGACCACTTCCTCCAGGGGGACCTCGCGGCCGGCGGCCTGGAGCTCGTCGTGGCGGCGCTTGAAACGGACCTCCGAGCGGGCGTCGAGGAAGAACTTGTAGGGCGTCTCGGGGAAGACGCGGGTGCCGATGTCGCGCCCTTCCAGGACGCCGCCGAAGTGGCGGGCGGCGTCGTGCTGCAGGGCGACCAGGCGCTGGCGGACCCCGGTATGGGCGGAGACCACCGAGGACGCCGCTCCCACCTCGGGGGTGCGGATGCGGGACTCGACGGGCGCGCCGTCGAGGAGGACGTCGAAGCTGCCGTCGGCGCACCGGTCGAGGCCGAGGGTGGTCTCCTGCACCAGCCGCTCGACCTCCGCGCGGTCGTGGGGGTCCACCCCGGAGTCGAGGACCTTCAAGGCGATGGCCCGGTACATGGCGCCGGTGTCGAGGAAGGGGATCGAGAGGCGGCTCGCCAGCCGGCGCGCCACCGTGCTCTTGCCGACCCCCGAGGGGCCGTCGATGGCGACGACGATGGGCTCGGTTGCCATCAGCGGGGGCTCTTGGAAGGCCGGGAGGAGGGCCGGCGGGAAGGCGTCCTGGGAGAAGCCGAGGTCGTCGCCGGGCGGCGCTTAGCAGCCGGCTTCGCTCCCGGTGCCGGACGTTTTGTCGCGGGGCGCTTCTGAGAGGTCGTGGATTTCGCCGGCCTGGCCGGCGGCCGCTCGCCTCCTCTCGCGGGTGCCGAGCGTCTCGCCGGCTTCGCCGCCGGTTTCGCCGACTTCGCCGGCCTGGCCGAGCCCTCCGCGGGGCCCTTGCGGGAGGCCGCCAGGCGCTTGGCCGCCGGCCTGGCATCGGGGGCGAGCGGTGCCAGGCGCTTCGCCGGCGACTTTGCCGGCCTTGGGGCCCGCTTGACCCCGCGGGTGGTCTGGCGCTCGCGGGTCGAACGGCGGAGCAGCTCGACTTCGCGCTCGGTGAGCTCGCGGAGCGAGCCGACCGGCAGCTCGGGAGCGTGGATGGGGCCGATCGCTACCCGGCGGAGCTTCTGGACCGGGTGACCGATGCGCTCGAACATGTCGCGGATCTGCCGCGTCCGTCCCTCGGCGAGCTCGACGATCCACCAGGAGTTGGCGGTGTCCGCCGCCCGGCGCGCCACCGGCCGCGGGGTGATCCGGCAGGGCGAGGTGCGCTTCCCGTCGAGCAGGATACCGGCCTCCAGGCGGGCGATGTCGCCCTCCTCCGGGTGCCCCTTGAGCTTGGCCTCGTAGGTCTTGACGCAACCGTAGCGCGGGTGGGCGACGTGCTGCGCGAAGTCGCCGTCGTCGGTCAAGAGGATCAGCCCCTCGGTCAAGAAGTCGAGCCGCCCCACCGGCACCACGGCCTTGCGCATCGCCGGGGGCACCAGGTCGAGCACCGTCGGACGCCCCTCGGGGTCGTTGACGGTCGACATCACACCGCGCGGCTTGTTGAGCAGCAGGTAGCGGTGGGCGCCGGTCTTGGGGAGGACCCGCTTGCCGTCGAGCTTGATGGCGTCGCGCTCGACGTCCGCCTTGTCGCCGATCTCCGCCAGCTTGCCGTTGATCGTCACCCGCGCCTCGCGGATCAGATCCTCCACCTTGCGCCGCGACGCCACTCCCGCTCGCGCCAGGATCTTCTGCAACCGCTCCTCGCTCATGGTCTAGACCTCCACCTCGTCGGCGAGCGGCTCCTCTGCCGTCTCGGTGTCCTCCGGGCTCTCCCGGTCTTCCTCCGCTTGTACCGATTCCGGTTCCGGCGCCTCGGCCGCCGCCTCCTCGATCGCCGCGGCCTCGCGGAGGATCTGCTCCTCGCGGTCCTCCCGCCCCTCCAGAACCCCGGGGTCGCCGCCCGTCCCCTCCCCGCCGCCGCCCCCCTCGACCATACTGCCGAAGGTCTCCTCGAACTCTTCCAACGGCGGCAGGTCTTTCAGGCTGTTCAACCCGAAGTGGACGAGGAACTCCCGGGTCGTGCCGTAGAGGAAGGGCTTGCCCACCACCTCTTTTCGCCCCACGATACGGACCAGCCGCTTTTCGAGCAGGGTCTTGATCACCCCGGCCGGGCTGACGCTCCGCAGCTCCTGGATCTCGGGCCCGGTGATCGGCTGGCGGTAGGCGACGATCGCCAGGGTCTCTAGCGATGCCATCGAGAGCTTGTTCCCCCCTGCCACCTCGAAGAAGCGGCGGAGGTAGGAGACCATCTCGGGCCGGGTGACGAGCCGCACCCCGCCCGCCACCTCCTCCGCCATGATCCCCCGGCCCGGGGTCTCGCCGTCGCTGGAGTAGCGGGAGAGCACCGCTGCCAGGGCGGCCTCCGCCTCGGCGCGCTCCTCCTCCTCGAAGAGGTCGAAAAGCCGGGTCCGCGACACCGGCTCCGAGGAGACGAAGAGAACCGCCTCCAACACCGCCTCCATCTCGCCCCTCTCCGTCATCCCCCGATCCCCTCCAGATCCTCGGCCCCCACCGCCCGGGTCGTACGATAGAGGAGGATCTCCCCGAGTTCGGTCTGGTGGATGCGGACGAGGTTCAAGCGCGCGAGCTCCAGGATGGCGAGAAAAGCGGCGATCGCCTCGGACCGGCAGCTCCGGTGCTTCAAGTCGTCGATGAAGTCGTACGGCCGGCCCGCCCCGAGCTCGCTTAAGAGACGGTCGATCTGGCCGCGCACCGACCAGGTCTCGCCCGAGATCTGAAGCGGCGGCGGATGCTCCTTGTCGTAGCGGCCGAGGACGTTCTTGAGCGCCCCCAGGAGATCGAAGAGCGACACCTCTCCCAGGTCGACCTGCTGCGGCTCCTCGCCCTCCTCGGTGGGCGCCTCCTCGAAGCTGGGCTGCGGCGCCTTGCGGGTGAAGATGCCGAGCCGCAGGCGGTCCGTTTCGCCGAACGACTGCGCCACCTCCTTCATCCGCCGATATTCGAGCAGGCGTTCGACCAGGTCCTGGCGCGGGTCCTCCTCGGGCTCGCCGGTGGCGCTGGTCGCCGGCCGGGGCAGGAGGAGCTTCGACTTCAGATGGATGAGGACCGCCGCCTCGTAGATGTACTCGCCGGCGATGTCCAGGTTCAGGTCCTCCATCAGCCGCAGGTACTCGTGGAACTGGTCGCAGATCGTCGCCACCGGGATGTCGGTGATCTCCACCCGGTTGATCTTGATCAGGTGGAGGAGGAGGTCGAGCGGCCCCTCGAAGATCGGCAGGTGGACCCGCCAGGACTCGGGGAGGGCGGCCGGCCCATCCGGCTTGGGTGCATGGCTCATGGCACGATCGCCGGGTTGGCTTTAGCCGCCTGCTCGACCAGGTGGTGGTAGTCGAAGGAGATCGCCCGGCGCACCAGCTCCATCGTCTCCGCCGCCCGCTCCCGCGCCTTCTTCGAGCCCTCGACCAGGATGTCGAAGAGGGTGTCGCGGTCGCTTACGAGCTCCTCCCGGCGCTTCCTGAACGGTTCGAGGTAGCCGATGATCTGCTCGGCGAGGAGCTTTTTGTCGTCGACGCAGCCGATCTCCGCCGCCCGGCACTGGACCGCCACCCGCTCCTGCATCTCCACGGGTGAGAGCAGCTTGTGGAACTCGTAGAGGTTACAGACCTCGGGCCGCCCGGGGTCCTTGCGGCGCAGGCGCTGGGGATCGGTGAACATCTCCATGCACTTCTTGCGGATGACCTCGGGCGGGTCGGAGAGGTTGATGGCGTTGCCGTAGCTCTTCGACATCTTCCGCCCGTCGATCCCCGGCACCTTGGCGGCCGGGGTGAACAGGCCCTGCGGCTCGGGGAAGACCTCGCCGTAGAGGCCGTTGAAGCGGCGGGTGATCTCGCGGCTGATCTCCAGATGGCTCGCCTGGTCCTCCCCCACCGGTACGAAGTGGGCGCGGTAGACGAGGATGTCGACCGTCTGGAGGACCGGGTAGCCGAGGAAGCCGTAGGTCGCGAGATCCTTGTTGTCGAGCTCTTTGATCTGCTCCTTGTAGGTCGGCACCCGCTCCAGCCAGCCGAGCGGGGTGAGCATCGACATCACGAGGTGGAGCTCGGCGTGCTCGGGGACCATCGACTGGATGAAGATCACCGACTTCTCGGGGTCGAGCCCGGCGGCGATCCAGTCGACGACCATCTCCAGAGTGTTGGCGGCGATGGCCCGGGGATCTGCGTACTCGCTGGTCAGCGCGTGCCAGTCGGCGGCGAAGTAGTAGCAGCGATAGCGATCCTGCAGCTCGGCCCAGTTCTTGAGCGCCCCGAAGTAGTTGCCGAGGTGGATCTTGCCCGTCGAGCGCATCCCCGAGAGGACGATTTTGGGTTCCTGTCCGTTCACGTTCACGCCTCGATTCTAACCGCTCGCTTGAAGCTAGAGCTGGATGACCAGGCTAAGGACCACCGCCATGGGGAACATCAGCAGGGTGAGGACGCCGCAGACGCCCAGAAAGATCGCCACCATGAAGCCGTAGGGCTTGAGCGCCGCCCAGCGGTCGGCCCAGTCGGCGGGCAGAAGAAGGAGGGCGATCTGGCCGCCGTCGAGCGGCGGCAGGGGGATGAGGTGGAAGAGGGCGAGGAAGGCGTTGATGTAGGCCGCCTGCACCAGGGTAAAGACGATGGGAAAGCCGGCCAGGTGCGCCGCCTGGGGGAACTGGTGGAGCAGGGTGTAGGTGGCGGCCTGCCGCGCCGGATCGCCGAGCCGGTGGACGGCGAACGCCAGCGCCACCGTGGCGACGGCGGAGAGCAGGAGATTGGCGATGGCGCCCGAGGCGGTCACGACGAGGTCGTCCCGCCAGGGGTCTTTCAAGTTCTTGACGAGGACCGGGGTCGGCCGGCCCCAGCCGAAGACCGGCCCGCCGAGGGCGAGGAGGAGGAGGGGGAGGAGCACCGAGCCCAGGGGGTCCAGGTGGCGGAGCGGATTGAGCGTCGCCCGGCCGAGGAGGGTCGCCGTGGGGTCGCCGCGCCGGCCCGCCATCCAGGCATGGGTCGCCTCGTGCACCGAGATCCCCAGAAGGAGGATGAGGAACTGCACGGCGCGGGTGAAGAGGGCGGTGCGGTCCATCAACGGCCCTCCCCCCGCGCGGTGGAAGCCCGCTCGGGTCCGAGGACCGGCGACTGGCTGCGCGGAGCGCCCGAAGGAGCCGGCCCGGAGGACCCGGCGGGTTCACCATCGAGCCGCGGCGGCGCGGGGAGCGGGTCGGTGAGGCCGCGGAGCACCCCGCGCGCCTTGGCGACGGCGGCCCGGCTGTTGCCGCGCGGCAGCTCGCGGAGCCAGGCGTAGGGCAGGGTGACCAGATTGGCGGCGACGAACCCGGCGAGCCCCAGGGCCCCGCCGTGGCGGCGGACGTAGAGGGCGTTGCTCCGCCCGGTGTGGAAGGTCTTGAGCGGGGTGTAGGAGCCGGCGGTCGCGGCCGCCACCTTGTGCCAGATCCGGCTCTCCGGCACGTAGCGGAGGGCGAGCTTCAAATTGAGGGCCCGCCGGCACCAGTCGGCGTCGTCGACGTTGATGAAGTAGGCCGGGTCGAAGAGCCCGACCGCGGAGAGGGCCCGGCGCGGCACCAGGAGGCAGCAGGTGGTCAAATAGGTGACGTCCGCCGGCCGGCTCCACTCCGGGCCGTCCAGCCGGCCCCGGCCGTACTCGACCGTCACCGTCTCCCGGATGCGCAGGCGCCCGCCCGCCGCCCACAGCCGGTCGGGCGGGTCGAAGTAGAAGATCTTCGGCCCCGCCGCCGCCACCCGCGGGTCGTCGACGGCGCGGAGCAGGGGGGGCAGGAAGCCGGGATCGACCGCCACGTCGGTGTTGAGGAGCAGCACCCGCTCGATCCTCGCATCCGCGAGCACATGCCGAATCCCCACATCGTTGCCGCCGGCGAACCCCAAGTTGGCTCCGCTCTCGATCACCTCGACGTCCGGACGCTCCCGGCGCAGGCGCTCGGCGGAGCCGTCGGTCGAGCCGTTGTCGACCACCACGACCCGCAGCCCCTCCCGGCCCTCGGCCCGGTCGAGCGAGGCGAGGGTTTCCAGGGTGTCGGCGGCGCCGTTCCAGTTGACGAGGACGGCGGCGGTGGTCGGCTTCGGCATCTTCAAGTCTGGGGGACGGCGGGGGGGCCGGCGAGCTGGCGATTGATGTTCCCCATCAGGCGCTCGTTCTCGGTCAGCACCTGCCATTCGAGCTGCAGGGCGCGGAGCTGAGCCGCCAGAGTCGCATAGGAGAGGACGTGGTGGAGCAGATTGCCGGTCGCCACCGAGCCACCCAGCCAGCGCAGAGAGCCGGTCGCCACCGCGCCGCCCAGGATGCACGTCGCGATGACCAGCCCCAGGGCGAGCATGAGCATGGGATAGGAGCGATTCTTGAAGCGCTTGGTATCCTCGATGAATTGCGCATCGAGGCCGTTCTCTTTCACCGCCTCTTTAATCGCCGTCCCCGTGCCGATCAGAAAGAACATGATCCAGCAGTGGGCGAAGAGGAGGAGGAGGCTGGCGGCGAGGCCCACGAGCATGTGGTAACCCAGGTGGTCGTCCGTGGGCCCGTGGAGGCCGTAGCCCAGGACGCCGGTGGCGATGAGGCCGAGGGTGGCCATGGAACCGATGATCAACAGGGCGCGACCCATCATGAGCGGAACCTCCAGACACTAATTTTCATCTCTCCGACCCCCGAAAACTTCGGATCTCCCGTTCCCAGATCTCCGCCGCGACCGCCGGGCGGAACCGCTCTGCCACCCGCGCTCTCCCCGCGGCGCCGCGCCGCGCTGCCTCCGCCTCGTCGGCGAGCACCGCGGTGAGCGCCGCCGCCAGCGCTTCGGGGTCCTCGGGCGGCACCAGCCAGCCGGTCTCCCCGTCCACCGCCACCTCCGGGATGCCCGACACCCGGCTGGCGACGACCGGCACCCCGGCCGCCATGGCCTCCAGGACCACGAGCGGCATCCCCTCGTAGGTGGACGGCACGACCAGGGCGCTGGCGCCGGCGAGGAGCGCCCGGACCCGCCCCGCATCGGCGCGGCCCAGGAAGGCGACCGCCGGGCTCAACCCCAGCGCCGCCGTCCGGGCCACCAGCGCCTCCCGGTGCTCGCCGTCGCCCGCCACCAGCAGGCGGACCGCCGGGAACCGCCGGCGGAGCGTGGGGAGTGCGGCGAGCAGCACCTCCACCCCCTTGCGAATGCGCAGCCGGCCGACGAAGAGGAGATAGCCTCGCGGCTCCCCCGCTTCCACTTCTACGCCGCCGCTCGGCGCCGGGAGCCCGCCCGTCACGTTCGGCAGGACCCCCACCCGTTCCACCCCGTAGTCGCGGCGGATCTCCCCGGCAGTCGCGGCGCTGGGAGTGAGGACGACATCGGCGAGCGACGCGGTCAGCCAGCCCAGGGCCGCGTGGAGCGGCGCCTTCAAACGGCGGAAGCGGAGCTCGACGGCGCCCGGCCGGCCCAGCACCTCTCCAGAGGGGGCAACCAGCGGCCGCACCGCCCGCCGCTCCTCGACATAGCTCACCTGGAGGAGCGCGCAGACGACGGGGGGCGGCGTGAGCGACGGCCGGAGAGCCACGGCGAGGAGCGCCACCAAGGCGCCGTCCGACTCGTGCACCTGGACGACCTCGGGCCGGAAGCGCCGGAGGGCGCGGCAGGCCGCCGGCACCACGGCGAGCGGAAAGAGCAACTTCGGGCCCCGCGCCCCGCCCGGGCCGCGCCCCAGGACCTCCACCTCGTGACCGGCCGCCTCAAGCCCGGCCGCCAACTGTAGCACCTGTTCCCCGACGCCGGAAACGTCCGTGGGCGGGAGGGTGTTGGCGACCAGGAGGACCCGCATCTACCCGCCTCCGAACCGCGCCTGGCGAGCGGCGGCGCGCGGCGCGATCCGCTCGCGGAGGGCGGCGAGCTCCGGCTCGGGCTCCCCGAGGAGCCGCGGCAGGAGCTCCCGGGCGTCGTCCCGCGCCCGCTCCAGCCATTCGAGGTCGCGGCTAAGGTCGGCGATCCGGAAGGCGGGGAGCCCGGCCTGGCGGGTGCCGAGGAGATCGCCGGGGCCGCGGATCGCGAGGTCCGCCTCGGCGATGCGGAAGCCGTCCGAGGTCGCGGCGAAGACTTCGAGCCGCCGCTTCCCTTCCGCCGACGGTCGGTGGGCGAGAGCGATGCAGCGCGAGGCCCGGAGTCCCCGCCCCACCCGGCCGCGGAGCTGGTGGAGCTGGGCGAGGCCGAACCGCTCGGCGCCCTCGATCACCATCCAGGTCGCCTCGGGCACGTCGATCCCGACCTCGATCACCGTCGTCGCGAGGAGCACCCGCACCTCTCCAGAGGCGAAGGCGCGCATCACCCGCTCCCGCTCCTCGGCCGGCACCCGGCCGTGGAGGACGGCGCTGGGGAACTCGGCGAGATAGGTGCGCACCCGCTCTCCCAGCTCCAGGATCGCGGCCTGCGCTGGCGTCGTCGCACCTCGTCGCTCCCCTCGATGAGAGGGAAGACGACGTAGGCCCGGTCGCCCTCGGCGAGGGCAGCGCGCAGCCGGCGATAGACCTCCGCCCGCCGGCCCGCCGGCACGACCTCGGTCACGATCGGCGTCCGGCCCGGCGGCAGCTCGTCGAGCACCGAGACTTCGAGGTCGCCATAGGCGGCCAGGGCGAGCGAGCGCGGGATGGGGGTCGCGGTCATCACCAGCAGATCCGGGCGATCCCCCTTCCGCTGCAGGAGCTGGCGCTGCTCCACCCCGAAGCGGTGCTGCTCGTCGACGACGGCGAGCCCCAGCCGCTGAAAGGCGGTCCTCTCCTGGAGGAGGGCGTGGGTCCCCACGGCGAGCTGCACCTCCCCCGCCGCGAGCGCCTGCGCGGCCGCCGCGCCAGGTCGGGGGGCCCCTCCGGTCAGGAGGGCGATCCGGTAGCGGCTCCCCAGGAGCTGTGCCAGGCTGGCGTAGTGCTGCTCGGCTAAAAGCTCGGTGGGGGCCATGAACGCCCCCTGGTAGCCGTTCTTCGAGGGCGATCACCAGGGCGACGACGGCGACGATCGTCTTGCCGCTCCCCACGTCCCCCTGGAGGAGGCGGAGCATGGGCCAGGGGCTCTTCAAGTCGCCGGCGATCTCCTTTATCGCCCGCTTCTGGGCGGCGGTCAGCCGGAAGGGGAGGATCTCCCGGATCGCCCGGCGGACCGGGTCGTCCAGCCGGTAGGAGCGTCCGGGCCCGCCCGGCGCCCTCGTCGACTGGCGGCGCTGGCGGAGCCCCGAACGAAGCCGAGCTCCAGCTGGAGCTCCAAAAGCTCGCCGTAGATGAGCCGCAGGTGGGCCGGGCTGCGGCGGTCGTTCAGGAGCGCTAGATCGTCCGCCCTCCCCCGGCGCGTGGAGAGTGGCGAGGGCCTCTCCCAGAGGGGGCAGGCGGTGGCGGGCGAGGAGCGTCGCCGGCAGGAGATCGGGGCTGGAGAGAACCCCGAGATCGACCTGCTCCAGGACCGCGGCGAGCAGCCGCCGCAGGGCGGGGGCGCCGAGGCCCCGGATGGCAGGGTAGACCGGCGTCAGCCGGCCGCCGTGGAGCGACTCCCCCGCCCGCTCGCAGGAGGGGTTCGAGAGCTCCGGCCCGCTCTTCCCCACCTTCAGGGGGCCGTGCAAGAGGTAGTCCGCCTCCGGATCGGTCTGGGTGACGAGGTAGGGGCGGTTGAACCAGACGACCGGCAGCGACCCCGAGGCGTCGGTCAGCAGCCCGCGGACGATCCGCAGCCGTCCGGCACGGAGGAGACGGAGCCCCGAGAGCCGCCCGGTGAGGGTGTAGCTCCCCTCGACCGCCGGGGGCGCCGGCGTCGCCGGGGTCGCCGCGGCGCCGCGGTCACCTTGGCGACGGAGGTCACCTCCCGGCGGTCCTCGTAGCGGACGGGCAGATGGTAGAGGAGGTCGAGGACGGTCGCGTAGCCGGCTTCGGTGAAGATCCGTGCCCGGGCCGGACCGACGCCTTTGACGAAACGCAGGGGTGTCTCTGGGTCGATCAGAAGAGGGCCCTACGGCACTTCGAAACGCAGGGCGACCACCCCGCAGCGCACCTCGTCCCCGGGTTTGAGCTCGCTGGGGACGCCGGTGTCCAGGCGGGCGCCGTTCAGGTGGGTGCTGTTCATCGTGCCGATCTCCTCGGAGAGGAAGAACTTGCTGCCCCGCCGGTAGATCTTGGCGTGGCGGCGGGAGATCGAGCGCTGGCTGTCGACCGGGGTCAGGTCGACGTCGGGGTAGATGCCGGTGACCGGGTCCTTGCGGCCGATCGTCGTCTCCGAGCCGCGCGAGAGGGAGAACTCCATCCCCGACGGGGCGTGGATCAGCCGCTCGGGGCCGGCCATGTGCATCTCGGTCAGATCCGGGGTCGGCATCTCGGGGGTCGCCGAGCCGGCGGAGCCGCTGGTGCCGAGAGCGACCTTCAGGAGATCGTCGGTCTCGCGCAGCCGGCGCGAGAGCTTGCGCATCATGCGGACGGCGATCTCCGCGTTGTCGCGGAGCATCTGGTCGAAGGTCGCGCCGTTGATCTGCAGCAGCCGGGTGGCGGTGAGCGCGCGGGCCGAGGCGGCGCGCGGGCGGTCCTCGAGGAGGGCCATCTCGCCGAAGAAGTCGCCCTTGTCGAGGAGAGCGAGGAGCTTGCTCCTCCTCGCCGATGCGGTTCAGGATCTCCACCTGGCCCTCGTGGATGATGAACATCTCGGTCCCGAGCTCGCCCTCGCGGAAGACGTACTCCCCCGGCGCGATCTCGATCGTGTAGTCCGAGCTCTTCTTGCCGGTGGTCTTGAAGACGGTCTTGGCCATGGCTGGTTCCAACTGCCGGTCCCTAGGTTTCGCCGAGCACGAGTTGGGCCGCATCGGGCGTGAGCCGGGCGCCGAGGCCCAGGGGCAGAGTCCGGTTGGGTGCCACGTGCCCGCTCTCCTGTCCCCAGGCGAGGGGCCAGGGGTAGCCGGAGAGGGCCTCGCCGACGAGAGACGGCCAGTCCACCGGGGTTCCCTCGCCCTCCCCACCTGCGCTGATGTGCCCGACGATCATGCCTGCGATCTTACTGAGACTACCTGACAGCCGGAGGTGGGTCAACATCCGGTCGATCCGGTAGGGCGGCTCGCCGACGTCCTCCCAGAAGAGGAGGGAACCCGCGAGATCGGGGGCGAACGGCGTGCCCTGGGTGGCGGCGAGGAGCGACAGACAGCCGCCGAGGAGCGGCCCGGCGGCGGCGCCGGGCCGGAGCGGCCGGCCGAGCGGCTGGGCCGCCGGGTAGCGCCCGGCGAGAGCGCCGAGGAACGACTCCGCCTCGACCGCCGAGAGGCCGCGGGCGAGGTCGGCCGCCACCATGGGGCCATGGAAGGCGACGAGCCCCAACCGGGCGACGACCGCGAGGAGGAACGGGGTGAGATCGGAGAACCCCATGTAGGCGCGCGGCCGGCGCGCCAGGAGGTCCCAGTCGATCCCGGGGAGGACCCGGAGCAGGCCGTGGCCGCCGCGGGCGAAGAGGATGGCGGCGAGCGAAGGATCGGCGGCGAGGCGGTGGAAGGCCGCCAGGCGCTCCGCGTCGTCCCCGGCCAGAAAGCCATGCCGGGAGGCCAGGTTGTCCGCCGGGACCGGCACGAACCCGAGCCCTTCGAGGGCCGCCATGCCGCGCGCCAGGCGCTCGGGGTCGACCGGCCCGGAGAGCGCCGCGACCCCCACCCGGTCGCCGGGACCGGCGGGAGGGGGGAGGCGGGCGGGGTTCATGAGAAAAGGGAATTCAAAACGCGGGAGAGCCCCGTAAGCCGAGTTCTGTCTCCCCGGCCGAAGCCGGGTAGCGGTCATTCCTCTGGGACCGGCGTTGCCGCCGGCCGCTAGCAACCTACCCGGAAACGGTCTGCCCACCCGTGGGCGGCAGAGCGGGACGGGCGGCCCGCGGGTCCGTTCCCCTATTTGGTCTTGCTCCGCATGGGGTTTGCCGTGCCTCCGCCGTCGCCGGCGGACCGGTGCGCTCTTACCGCACCATTTCACCCTTACCTGATCCCCCGAAAGGAACCGGGCGGTATCTTTCTGTTGCGCTTTCCGTCGCGTCGCCGCGCCTCGCCGTTAGCGAGCATGCTGCCCGTGGGAGCTCGGACTTTCCTCTCCGCACCTTAGTAAGGCATGGAGCGACCGCATGGTGCTCTCCCGCGCGGCGCCATTCTATCCTCAACCGTTGGCTGGAGGGCCACGTTGAGAAACTGGGCCCCGGTTAGCGGCGAAAGAGGCGCTTCAGGCCGGATGGCGGGGCGCCCTCCCCCTCCTTGCTTGGAGCGGCAGTACCTGCCGCGGCCGCCGCCTTCTGCTCGCGGACGTGGGCGAGGGCGGCCTCCAGACCCTGGTTGGGGCCGCCGAGCTCGAGCGCCCGCGCCAGATTGGCCTCGGCGAGGCGCAGCCAGTGCGGGTTCTTGGCCTCGAGCTGCCCCAGGAGAGCGTAGTACTCCGGCCGCGGGTCGATCCGGGCCGCCGTGCGGAGCAGGTCGATCGCTTGGTGGTACTCCTCGGAGGCGGCGAGGACGTTCGCCTTGACGAAGTAGCGCCGGGCGACCTGGCGCTCCTCGTCGCTCCGTGCCCCTCCCGAGGTGCCGGGGCTCCACAGCTTGGCCCCCAGCTCGCCGTCGTAGCGCTTCCGGCGGTCGGGATGGGAGAGGGTGAGGTAGGCCTGGGTGGCGCGCTCGAAGAGGAGCTCCAGGACCCCCTCCTTTCCGGAGAGGCCGAGAGCACCGGCGTGCGACGGGTGGACCCGCCGGGCCAGCCGGTCGTAGGCCGCGTGCACCTCGTCGCCGGAGGCGCCGGGGCCGACGCTCAGGAGATCGTAGAAGGTCGCCTCCCCCACCCGGCCCACCAGCTCCGCCACGAGCTGGTGGTGGGCCGCGGGGTCGAGCCGGAGCGGACGGGCGGCGAGGCCGCGTTCGACACGCATGGAAAAGAGGCGCACTTCCTCGTTCGACAGATCCGCAGGCGCTTCCATGGCTTGAAGATTCTTATTCTAACCCAGGCCGATTCCCTCCCCTCTAATCGTCTCTTTTCGAGGACATTTTTCCGTCAGGAGCTGCCGGATCGCCCGGCGGCAGAGAGCCGCCGCTACCTGGCGAGGTCTTTGCAGTACCTCTCAGCCGATTCTCAGCCGAAGCACTGTAGCGTCACTAAACAGGAGATAAACTCATGAAGCCAAAAGCTTTGTTTTTCGTCAGCACAGCCCTCGCCGCGTTCGTCGCGATGCCGGGCGTCGCCCAGCCGCAGCGCCCCCAGGCGCAGCGAACCAGCATGATCGCCCTGCAGGTCAACGTCGAGAACGCGGGCCAGCAGATCACCTATGGGGTCCGGCCGAATTCCGAGACCATCCCGCTCGCGGGCGGCCAGCAGATCAAGGTGAGCCTGGTAGGGACGGCGATCGTCAACGGCGTCGGCGTCGAGCGGCCGGTCAACGCGCGCTTCCACAAAGTGGCGGGCGCCGGGTCGCTGGAGCTCGGCCAGAGCGGCCCCAACTGGGTGCTCGTGCGCGGCCGGGGCGACGGCGTCGCCCAGCTCGCCTACGACGTGACCGACCGCAGCTACACGATGAAAGCGCCCTTCGAGAGCGGCCGCATCACCTTCCAGGTGACCGGCGCCGGCAACGGTGGCAATCCCGGCAACGGCGGCGGCTACCCGAACCCGGGTCCGGGTCCTGCCCAGGGCGGTGACCGGCAGGCGGTGGCGCAGCGGATCGCCCAGCGGCTCTACCACGCCATCCTGAACCAGAACGACCTCAACGATCGCCGCGCCCAGAGCGACGTCGACGCCATCTACCGCGGCGGCTATCCGGCGATCCAATCGGTGGCCCGCGACCTGGCGGTCGTCGCCGAAGCCAAGGGCAGCTTCGACCAGCGCACCGCCGAGGAGGTCGTCGGCCGGTTCTACCGCGACCTGCTCCGCCGCACTGGGACCAACCGCGAGATCGCGGCCCAGGACCGCGGCTTTCTGGACAACGTCAACCTTCTGCGCCAGCGCGGCCTCCCCGAGCTCGTGCGGGTGATCGTCGGCTCCCAGGAGTTCCAGCAGGTCCAGGAGCTCGACCGCTACGGCCTGCTCTACGCCCCGAACGATCAGGGCCGTGGCCGGGATGGCCGCGACAGCCGCGACTACCGCCGCCCGCCGCTTTGAGGATCGCTAGATAAGTTAGAAGAGCCGGGCAGGCCCCCCGCCTGCCCGGCTTCGGTTTAGGTCCCCTACCAGCTCCCCGAAGATCCGCCGCCCCCGAAGCTCCCCCCGCCGCCCGAGAAGCCGCCCCCTCCTCCTCCCTCCCCAGCCGCCCCCTCCCCCGCCCCAACCGCCGGGAAAGAAGATCGGCCAGCCACCACCGCCTCTGCCGCCGCGCCCACCGCCCCAGCCGGTACGGGCGAAGAGGAGCCGGAGGAGTGGGAAGAGGACGAGCCAGGCGCCGGCCAGGATGAGACCGAGGGTCGCGCCGCCCAGGAAGTAGTAGAACGGGGTGAGGAAGGCGTAGAAGAACCAGCCCTGGAAGCCCCGCGCCTTGAGGGCGGTGAGCGAAAAGACCCCGATGACGAGGAGGAAGAAGAAGGAGAAGCCGCTCCGCGGCCCGGCCGGCAGCTGGGCGGGCCCCTCGTCGGTCGGCCTGGTGGCGGTCTCCGGCACCCCTCTGCCGCGGACCGCCGAGGCGATGGCGTCGACCCCCTTTTCGATCCCGCCGTCGTAGTCGCCGCTCTGAAAGGCCGGGCGGAGGATCTCGTCGAGAATGACGTGGGTCTGGAGGTCGGTGAGCTGCGGCTCGAGGCCGTAGCCGACCTCGATCCGCATCTTTCTGTCGTTCTTGACCAGGAGGAGAAGCGCACCGTTGTCCTTCCCCTGCTGGCCGAGCTTCCAGGTCTTGGCGACCTGGACCGAGTAGTCCTCCAGGGGAGCGCCGTCCAGGCTGTCGACGGTGAGCACCGCCACCTGGGCGCCGGTCTGCTGCTCTAAGGCGGCGAGCTTCGCCTCGATACGCTGCCGGGCTGCCGGCGAGAGCATCCCGGCGGTGTCGTTCACCCGTCCGGCGAGGAAGGGCACGTCCCGGGCGGCGAGCGCCGGGGCGAGAAGGAGCACCAGAGCGAGGAGGGTCAGGGCGAGGGAGGTCCGCCGGAGCAGCCCGATCATCTAGCGCCCCTCCCGCCGCAGGTGGTCCGGCAGCTCGTCGGCGTCGTCCGGCCGCGGCGGCAGGCCGTGCCGGGCGAGAATCTCGCCGCACTCGCCGATGGCGGCGACGAGCGCCGCCTCCGGGTCGCCGCTCTTCAACCCGGAGACCACGTGGCGCACGACGCCGTCCCACTCCCCCGGCCCGACCCGGGCGTGGATCCCGGAATCGCCGAGCACCACCACCCGGCGCTCGAAGAGGGAGAGGAAGAGGAGGATGCCGGTGCGGTCCCGGGTCCGGAAGACCTCCTGTTCGAGGAAGGCTGCGGCGGCCCGCTGCTCGACCCGCCGCTCGAGCGAGTGGGGCCCGGCGAGGAGCCGGCGGAGCGGGCCGAGGTGGGCCGCGAGGTAGCCCAGGGCAGCGCCCGCGGCGGGCGGCATCACCATCCAGAGGAAGCGGGAGGCTCCCCAGAAGTCCGCCCAGCGGTGGATCGCCCAGGCGGCGAGGGCGGCGGCGAGCGCCCCCAGGGCCGCCCCCTTCCACACCGCCCCCGCATAGTCGTCGCTCCGTTCGACGACGAAGGGGACGATCTCCCCAGAGGTCCCCTTCTCCGCCGCCCTGACCGCGCCGCGGACGGCGGCGAGACCGGCTTCGCTGAACAGGCTTGAGGGGGCGCGTGGCATGGAGAGAATCGATCTTATACCAGGGGGTAGGAGCAGGGCCCAGGACCGATTGCCTACTTCACCGCCTTGCAGGCGAAGCGCGAGCGCAGGAGGGCGCGGGCGTAGATCGCCTGGCCGCGCCCGTTGGGGTGGGCGTCCTCGTGGCTCACCCAGAAGCGGTCGCCGGGGCCGGCGGGGAAGTCGCCCGAGGGATCGATCACCTCGAAGCCCGACTCCCTGGCGACCCGGGCCACCTTGGCGAAGAATCCCGCGAAGGGCCCGAAGTTCTTCGGCTCGTGGAGCTCGGGCATGAGAATGATGGACGCCGGCACTCCGTCGGCCCGGAGCAGGGCGCCGAACTCGCGGAGCGCCCGCCTGGTGTTCTCCCAGCCCGGCCGGCCCTCCTCGTAGAGCCCCTGGTAGTACTGCTTGTAGTCCGAGAGCACCCCCGTCCGCCGCTGGAACCGCGCCGAGGCGAGGGCGAGGAGGGCGGAGTGCCAGAGAAAGGGGTTGGTCGAAGGGACGGCGTCGGGCTCGCCGTCGTTGTAGGAGTAGCCGAGGATCAGCCAGTCGGGGTGGAGGCCGAGCGGCCGGACGTGCAGCCGGTAGCGGGCGAGCTCCATCGAGGTGTTGCAGTTGCCGATGCCGGCGTTGTGCACCGTCGCATGCCGCCCCCCCGGCGGGCACCGCGCGGCGAGGAGGTTTTCGAGCTGCGCCGGGTAGGTCTCCGCCTCGCCGGCCCCCCAGCCGAAGGTGACCGAGTCGCCGAGCGCGATCACCACCCGGTCCCCCGGAGACCGCCGGGCCTGGGTCGCCTCATCGGGGAGCCGGAAGCCGTGCTCGTCGGTCCGCACCCGCACCCCCATCAGCAGCTCGTCGGCGTTCGGCCGGTGCTCCTCGATCACCCCCGGGTCGTGGGACTCGACCTTGACCTGCCGGGCGTAGCGCCACATCTCGACATCGAAGACGTGGAGCGAACGGCAAGAGAGAAAACGGAGCGCCCCCTCGGCAAGGAGGAAGAAAAGGCCGAGGGAGACGAGGAGGACGAAGAGACCGGTCAGGCTCTTTCTCAGGGCTGGGATCTCCAGACTGCTGTAGCGGGATTCTAATCCGGGGACCGTCGCCGGCGCTACAGGCTGAGGCCCCCCTACTCCGGCGCTCCCCGCCCCGCCCGCTCCTGCTTCCTCCGGCCCTGCCGCTTCTTCTCCTCCAGCCGCCGCTGCCGCGAGGCGCGGGTGGCGCGGGTGGGCTTCCTCGGGGTCTCCTCGCGGAGGGCTCCGGCGAGGAGCTCGACGAAGCGCTCGACCGCCGCCTCCCGGTTGGCCCCCTGGGTACGGTGGCGCTGGGAGGTGACCTGGAAAATGCCGTCCTTGGTCACCCGGGTCGCCAGGCGCAGGGCGATCCGGGCCCGCTGCTCGTCGGAGAGCGCGGGCGAGCGGGCGAGGTCGAAGCGCACCGTCACCCGGGTCTCCAGCTTGTTGACGTTCTGCCCGCCAGGGCCGCCGCTCCGGGAGGTGACGAAGGCGAGCTCGTCCTCGGGGATGTCCAAATCGTCGACGATCTTCACCGGTCGATCGTAGCATCCCGTACTATGGAGCTCGGCCCTGGGTACTGGCTCCGTTTGGTTCCGAGGACGGGCGACTGGCCGCGCGAAGCGCCCGAAGGAGACCGCCCGCAGGATCAAACTGAGCCGGTACCGGCCCCTGGGCCGGAACCGATGGAGGTCTACATGGAACGGAAGAACAGCCTGCGCGTCGCCCTCGGTCTCCTTCTCGCCCTCTCTCTCTCCCCGACTCGCCGCCGCCGACCCCCTCCCGATCAGCGGACCACCGCGGCCGGTGGCGCTCCAGCTCGTCGCCTCCGGGCTCGACCGGCCGACGTCGATCGTCAACGCCGGGGATCCCCGGCTCTTCCTCACTCTCCAGCCCGGCCGGATCGTCATCGTCGCCAACGGGCAAGTCCTCCCCACGCCGTTCCTCGACATCCACGACCGGCTGAGCTGCTGCGACGAGCGCGGGCTCCTCTCGGTCGCCTTCCACCCCCGCTACGCCCAGAACGGCCTCTTCTTCGTCGACTACACCGACACCAACGGCGACACCGTCATCGCCCGCTACCAGGTCTCCCCCGGCAATCCGAACGTCGCCTCGCCGGGTTCCGAGCAGATCCTCCTCCACATCCCCCAGCCCTTCCCCAACCACAATGGCGGCGAGCTCCAGTTCGGCCCCGACGGCTATCTCTACATCGGGATGGGGGACGGCGGCTCGGGTGGCGATCCCGGCTGCCGGGCGCAGGGGAGCGACACCCTCCTCGGGAAGCTCCTGCGCATCGACGTCGACGTCGCCACGGCGCCCTTCTACGGGGTGCCCCCGAGCAACCCCTTCCGCGGCACCGCCTACCCTCCCGAGGCCTGGGCCATCGGCCTGCGCAATCCCTGGCGCTTCTCCTTCGACCGGCAGACCGGCGATCTCTACATTGCGGATGTCGGGCAGAACGCGCGCGAGGAGGTCGACTTCCAGCCGGCGGGGAGCCCGGGCGGCCAGAACTACGGCTGGAAGGTGATGGAGGGGAACGCCTGCTTCTCGAACCAGGCCTGCCCGACGACGACGCCCCCCTGCGGCTCGCCGCTCCTGACCCGGCCGGTCCTCGACTACGGCCACGGCGAGGGGGAGTGCGCGGTGATCGGCGGCTACGTCTACCGGGGCTCGCGCATCCCCGGGCTCGCCGGGGCCTATGTCTTCGGCGACCTCTGCACCGGCCGCCTGTGGAGCACCGAGCGGGCGGGCGGCGCCTGGCCGGTGCGCTACATCCCGGGCACGGCGAAGGCGCTCAATACCTTCGGCGAGGACCAGAAAGGCGAGCTCTACCTGGCGACCGACCAGGCGCTCTATCAGCTGGTGCCGAGCGATACGGGTGGTGGCGGCGGCGGTGGCCAGGCGCCCGCGACCGTGGCGCTCTTCGATCCGGCCGGCTCGCGCTTCCTCTTGAAGGACGCCAACACCCCAGGTCCGGAGTCGCGCGCCGTCCGCTTCGGCCCCGCTCCCGACCGCTGGCTGCCGCTCGCCGGCGACTGGAACGGCGACGGCAAAACCACCGTCGGCCTCTACGACCCGGCGCGCGGCATCTTCCGGCTCAAGAACAGTCTCACCGGAGGCGCCGCCGACATTCTCTTAGCCGTCAACTCGCCCGGGGCCGGAGCCCTCCCCTTGGTCGGCGACTGGGACGGCGATGGGAAGGACGGCGTCGGGCTCTACGATCCGGCAACCTCGACCTTCTACCTGAAGAACCGGCTTGACCGGCCCCGGCTTCGATACCGTCCTCGCCTTCGGCCCCCCGGGCGGCGGCTGGCTCCCCATCGCCGGCGATTGGGACGGCGACGGCAAGACCACGATCGGCCTCTACGATCCGGCGCGGGGCCTCTTCTTCCTCAAGAACAGTCTCACCGGAGGGAACGCCGATCTCCGTTTCCGCTTCGGCACCCCGGCCGCCGGCTGGCGTCCGATCGCCGGCGACTGGGACGGCGACGGCAAGGCCAGCATCGGCCTCTACGATCCCGCGTCCTCGACCTTCCACCTCCGCAACCGCCTCTCCCGCGGCCCGGACGATCTTCTGTTCCGCTTCGGGCAGGCGGGGGCGGGGTGGATTGCGCTGGCAGGGAGGTGGTGAGGGGGACAAGGCCGGACCTCGACTGATACGGCTAGGAGCTTCACTTCCTCGGAGGTGTCAACCGCAAGGTCCCGCCGTTCGACAGCTGGCCCGTGGTGCAGGCCGAGGGATTCCGCAACGGGTCGAGCGAGTGCGGCACGATACAAACTTGGTACTCCCCGGGCGCCATGGCCGGGGTGCGCCGAACCGGCGCTTTCGCTCCCCAGAGACCCCCTTCGTGGGTGCGTGCCCAGGCACTGAGGGAAACGCTAACGCCGTTCTGGGCAACCCGAAGCCCCGTCTCGTTCTCCCAGAATTCGTCCTCAGAATAGGGCAGGACGACCTCGAGCGTCCCCCCTTCCTCGCTGACCGAGAGCATTGCCTCGCTGCCATCCGTGGGGATGTCGAAAGTTTTCAACGCATTCCCTGGCGGGCTCACGACCACCTGTGCCCTCGCGGCCTTCTCGGGTAGGCGGACGTTCCACGCTCCCGCGAGGTCCGTGGTCGCGTGGCCGGCGCCAAGCCAATTGGAGTCGGGCCCCAGTGCGGAGAAATCCAGCACGGCCCCCGCTACCGGCCCCCGGGGGGAGAGGACCTTCCCGGTCAGGGTCCGAGTCCGCCGCAGTTGCAGCTCGACGGGCCCCGCTGGCCGGCCCGAAGCCAGCGAGAGCCGGAGGCGGTCGCTGACCTGGTTCGGGTCCGGCGCGTCTCGCGCCGCCTCGGCGGCAAGGTCAGCGTCCCCCTCGGGCACCGCGCGCGCCTCGAAAGCTCCTTTCTCGTCGGCGGAAACGAAGAGGTCCGTCTCTTTGGTGAACAGGCCGACCGTCGCGTTTGGCGCCGGCTGCCCAGAGTCGTCCACCACACGGCCGAAAACCCGCGTATCCGGGAGCGCGATGTCGACTCTCGCCACGCCCGAGGGATTGGCATGAACCTCGACCCGGGTCTGGACGTCGAGCTTGGGGTCCGTCGCCTTGATCCCGACCCGCCAGAACCGCATCTTGGGAAGGACGCCGTGGAAGTGGCCCTCCCGGTCCGCTTCCATTTTCACGGCGACGACCGAGTTCGGGGTACCCCCAAACCAGAGGGTCGCGGGCAAAGGATCGCTGCCGAGCGTTACGGTCCCCTTGATCGTCACCAGATCCACCTCGATCGAACGCCGGGCGTCGTCCGCACTCTCGATCCGCAGGTTGTCGTCCCAGTAAAGGCGGTTGTCGAGGGAATCGGCCACCCGGACCTCGAATCTGCCGTTCGCCTGCCCGGGGACCCGGACATGCCCCAGCGCATCCGCCGCAGCGTCGAAAACTGGAGCCGCGAGCCGGGCGCTACCCTCCGCCGCCTTCGAGACCTGGACGTGCCAGGCTTTTCCCAACCAGTCGAGAGGCGGAGAGATGGAGAGCTCCAGATTCACGGCGGGGTGGAGGAGGATGGGCTCGGGAACGAAAGTCTCCGCGCCGCTCGCGACCTGGAGCGGGTAGAACCGGGCCGGGGCCAGCGGCGGTTGGCGGATTTCGAGCTGATAGCTACCGGGTGTCAGGCCGGGAAGTTGAAAGAACCCGTCCTGCCGCACCCGGGCTTCGACTGCCGTGCGCTCCAGGCGGGAGGCAACCTCCAGGCTCACGCCCGCAGGAAGGAGAGGGGCAAGCTTGGCAATGCATTTGGCGGGATCGATGCGGCCGTCCTCGACCGCAACCCAACCCGCCACCGAAGCTCCGCGCTTGAGCTCGAACGACCCGAGATCCAGGCTCTTCCCGGCCGGGACGGCGACCTCCCAGAGGTAGTGCGGGACGAAACCGGGGACCGAGAGGGTCAGATCGTAGGGAGCCGCCGGCAGGGAGCAGCTCCAGGCGCCCTTCTTGTCGACCGGGCAGTCAAGGAGCCCTTTCGGCGCCTCCTGTCGGTGCAAGTACTTGGGGGCGGCCAGAGTCGTCACGCTAACTTTGTCGGGAAGACGGGCGCTTCGCTCGGCGAGCTTGATCCGGCCGGCGATCTGCCCCTTCGGCCAGAGCTCGACCCGATGAACGATCTCCGCTCCGGGTACCGAGACCATCATCGTCGTCCTTCGGACCCAGAAGCCGGGGATCTCGCCCTCCACTTCCCAACTCGTGCCAGGAGCGAGCCGGACGGTGATCTCCTTACCCGCGCTCACCGCAAGACGGATCGGCTCTCCTGTCCCCGTGCTGGGACGCAGAATGAGGGCGCCAGTCAATGCTAGAGAGGGCGTGTTCGGTACGGTCTTGACTGCCAGATCAAAGCGCGCCAGGGACAGGATTGCCGTGCCCTCCGGCAGAGCCCGGGCAGGATGCTGGATGGCAAGCAGGGCAAGAGACAAGAGGCAGGGAAAGGTGAAGAATGAGTGCCGCGGCATCATGATTATTGGTAACGGCCATCACAGCTGAAGCATTCTGCTGGGCAACCCGTTGAAGAATATCTACATCCTCCAGTCCCCCCACCTCCGCCGCCACCTGCACTGATGATTGAGCAATAGGTTCCGGACTCAGTACACGTCCACTGACCGTGACTGTTCCCACTTCCCCCAAGGGGGTCGAAAGTGTCGTTGCATTGTGTGACGCCCGTTTCACTCTCGTGGACAGGCCTGCAGGTACTGTCCAGGCTGAAAAAACTGGCAAACTGGCATATCTCACATCCTTGTGCGGGAGGCGCCAAGAACCCAAGAGCACCGACGAACCCAAGCAGAAGAACCAGCCTTTTCATCGCCAATCTCCCTTTGTCACAGTAATGAGACTACCAATGAGGTGCTAAATCGTCAACCTGGAACTACCTGCCGTTTCACCTTGTGTGGCGGCTGGTAGGACACTCCCAACCTGCTCCGCCAGGATCAGCTTACAATCAGCGGCCCTGAAGACATCCCGAGAAGGAGACCATGCCCGAAACCCTCACCCTCCGCATCCACTACCCGCTTGAGGAGGGCGACCTCCTCCTCCGTACCGACGGCGACTGGGAGGCCGACATCCAGCCGGCGGCGGTGGGGCCGGAGCGGACCTGGTTCGACTTCCCGCTGACGCTCGCCCAGCACTACAGCTACTACAAGCCGATCCTCCGGCGCGGTGACGAGATCCTCTGGTCGAAGGGCGAGAACTATCTGGCGGTCCCCGACGAGCGGCCGGTGCGGGACGTCTATCCACACTTCCTGGACGACCATACGAGCAGCGTCGACGCCCTCGTCCACCTGGCGTCCAAGACCTCGGAGAGGACGCACGCTCTCCGCGTCTTCACCCCTCCGGGCTATGCCGAGAACCACCTGGAGTCCTTCCCCGTCCTCTATATGCAGGACGGGCAGAACCTCTTCTTCCCCCAGGAGGCGTTCGCCGGCCAGTCCTGGATGATCGCCGAGACCCTGCCCCTTCTCAACGCCATGAGCCTCATCCGGAAGGCCATCGTGGTAGGGATCTACCCCCAGGACCGGCTGGCCGACTACACGGAGCCCGGCTATGCGGACTACGGCCGCTACCTGGTCGACGAGGTCAAGCCCTGGGTCGACACCCACTACCGCACCCTCAAGGACGCGCCGAACACGGTGGTCATGGGCTCGTCGCTCGGCGGGGTGGTCTCGTTCTACCTCGCCTGGCAGTGGCCGGAGGTCTTCGGCCACGCCGGCTGCCTCTCCTCGACCTTCGGGTATCGCGACGACCTCATGGAGCGGGTGGCGACGGAAGAGAAGCGGCCGATCAAGCTCTACCTCGACAGCGGCTGGCCGGGAGACAACTTCGAGGCCACCTACGCCATGCGCAACCATCTCCTGGAGCGCGGCTACCAGGAGGGGAGCGACCTCCTCTACCTCGCCTTCCCCTGGGCCCAGCACAACGAGCAGAACTGGGCCATGCGCGCGCACATCCCCTTCCAGCACTTCTTCGCGGTTAAGATTCGCGGCTGAAGAGAAGCTGAGAGGCCCGGCAAGGTTCGTGTCGCGGTAGGCAAGGCCCCGTCAAAGTCGAATCTGGCATCGGCGAAGGCCCCTGTCGTAGGGGCACCCCCCTGTGGGTGCCCTGGGAGGGAGGGCGGCCACGGGGGCCGCCCCTACGCTCCAAGCCAAAGTTCTCGACTTGACGAGACCCTGTCGCGGTAAGATAGAACTCTACTTTCGAACGACGGAGGCCCGGAGTGTGGGCCCATGGTGCCGCTTAAAGCGGCAAGGAGGCTGACGATGGCTCCCCGCGCACTGCGGATCGCCCTGCCCTGTGCACTCCTTCTCCTCGCCGCCGGCAGCGGTCCGGCGGCCTTCGCCCAACCCGCCCACCGCGTCGCGGACGTCAATACCAGCGCGAGCGGCTTCGCCGTCTACCCCTGGGGGGATGACGCGGTCACCGTCTCTGGCATCGCCTACTTCGTGGCGTCGGACGGCGTCGCCGGCACCGAGCTGTGGCGGAGCGACGGCACCGAGGCCGGCACCCGGCGGGTGAAGGACATCTGCCCGGGCTCCTGTCCGTCGAATCCGCTCCTCCTCACCGCCGTCGGCAGCGAGCTCTTCTTCAGCGCCGACGACGGTGCCCACGGGCACGAGCTGTGGAAGAGCGACGGCACCGAGGCCGGCACCCTCCTCGTCGCGGACCTCGCCCCCGGTCTTCTCGGCAGCAATCCGGCGACGCTCACCGAGTGGAACGGCCACCTCTTCTTCTCCGCCGACGACGGTGTTCACGGCCGCGAGCCGTGGGGGAGCGACGGCACCACCGCGGGTACGGTCCTCCTCGGCGACCTCCAGCCCGGAGCCGGCGCTTCCTCCCCGTGGCCCCTCGCCAGCCTGGGGGCGACCTTCTTCTTCTCCGCCGACGACGGGAGCCATGGTACCGAGCTGTGGAAGACCGACGGCACGGCCGCGGGTACCGCCTTCGTCAAGGACATCAACCCGGGGAGCGGCTCCTCCCTCTCCTCCGGTTCCCCCTTCTTCCTCCCCAAGGCCGCGGCGGTCGGCGGCCAGCTCCTCTTCGCCGCCGACGACGGGACGCACGGCAACGAGCTGTGGGCGAGCGACGGCACCGGCCCGGGCACCGTCCTCTTGGGCGATCTAGCGCCCGGCAGCGGCGCCTCCAGCCCCTTCGACTTCGTGGCGGCCGGAGCCCTCGTCTACTTCGAGGCCCAGGACCCCGTCCACGGGGCCGAGCTGTGGGCGAGCGACGGCACCCCCGGCGGGACCGCCATGGTCAAGGACATCCAACTCGGGGCGGTCGGCTCCCTGCCCTGGGAGCTGACGGCGGTCGGCAGCCAGGTCTTCTTCTCCGCCGACGACGGCAGCCACGGCCGGGAGCTGTGGAAGAGCGACGGCACTCCCACCGGCACGGTCCTCGTCAAGGACATCAACCCCGGCGCGGGCAGCAGCCTCTCGCTGTTCATTCCGAGGGGCTTGACGGCCGGCTCGAACCGGCTCTTCCTCTTTGCCGACGACGGCGTCCACGGTCCCGAGCCGTGGGGGAGCGACGGCTCGGACGCCGGCACGATCCTCCTCGCCGACCTGAACCCGGGTTCCGTGGGCTCGTTCATCGGCGCCACCTTCGGCCTCTACCGGAACACCTTCGCCTCCGGCCGCTGGTTCTTCCCCGCCTATGCGCCGGCGACCGGGGCGGAGATGTTCGTCAGCGACGGGACCCCCGCCGGCACGGCGCTCCTCACCCAGATCAACCATCAGTCCTCGGCTTTCAACTTCAATTTCGGTTTCCTCGGGGGGAGCCTGGCACCGGGTAGCCTGGCCGACCTCGGCGGCACTCTCGTCTTCCAGGCGACGGACGGGGTGAGCGGTGCGGAGCTGTGGAAGAGCGACGGCACCGCCGCTGGGACGGCGCAGGTGGCGGATCTCCTGCCGGGGGCCGGCGACTCCTTCCCGAACGGCCTGACGGCCTTCGACGGTGCCCTCTTCTTCACCACCCAGAGCGGCACGAACGACGGGCTGTGGAAGACGGACGGCACCACCGCCGGCACCGTGCAGGTGGCCGCGGTGGCCGTCACCAACTTGCGGGCGCTCGGCGGTACCCTGTTCTTCAACGGCAACGCCGGCGCGAGCGGGGCCGAGCTGTGGAAGAGCGACGGCACGACCGCCGGAACCATCCTCGTCAAGGACATCTCCCCCGGCGCCGCCTCGTCCGACCCCTATGAGTTGACCGCGCTCGGCTCGACCCTCCTCTTCGGTGCCAACAGTCCGGCGGGGGCCGAGCTCTGGAGCTCGGACGGCACGACCGCCGGCACCGTCCTCGTCCGGGCCTTCCACTCCGGCTTTCCCACCGGGCTGACCGCCGCCGGGGCACGCCTCTTCTTCTCTGCCGACGACGGCACGGCGGGACGCGAGCTGTGGGCGACGGACGGCACTGGGCCCGGCACCTACCGGGTCAAGGATCTCTGCCCGGGCGCCTGCCCGTCGAACCCCACCGTCCTGACCGCCCTCGGCAGCGAGCTCTTCTTCAGCGCCGACGACGGCGGCGCTGGCGGCGCTGGCGGCCATGGCGGCGAGCTGTGGAAGAGCGACGGCACCGACGCCGGGACCGTCCTCGTGAAAGACATCTTTCCCGGCTCGCGCTCGTCGGAGATCACCGGGCTGACCGCCGCCGGGGACCGCCTCTACTTCGTGGCCGACGACGGGGTGCACGGCCGCGAGCTCTGGGTGAGCGACGGCACCGATGCCGGCACTCACCTGGTGGCCGACCTCCTCCCCGGACCCGGTTCTTCGCTCCCCCAGGATCTCCACGCCGTGGGCCAACGCCTCGTCTTCTCGGCCTACGACGGCGTCCACGGCCGCGAGCTCTGGAAGACCAACGGCACCGCGGCAGGGACGATGCTCCTCAAGGACATCAACCCCGGTCCGGAGTCCTCTTCCCCCACCGCTTTCACCGAGTCGGGTGGCAACCTCTACTTCGTGGCCGACGACGGGACCACCGGTTTCGAGCTCTGGGCGCTCCCCCTCTCCGCGGTCGCCGACTCCCTCGACTTCTATACCGTCGCCCCCTGCCGGATCGCCGATACGCGCGGGGGCGCCCCTATGACCTCGGGGGTCGTCCGCACCTTCGTCCTCGCCGGCAGCTGTGGCATTCCGGCCGCGGCACGGGCGGTGGCCGCCAACCTGACCGTCGTCCAGCCTGGCGGGCAGGGCTTCCTCCGGGTCTATCCGAGCGCCGGCACCGTCCCCATGACGAGCGTCGTCAACGTCAACCCCGGGGGGACGCGGACGAACAACGCCCTCCTCACCCTCGCGGGCGGCAGCGTCGACGCCTTCTTCTCCTTCGCCGGGGGTGGCGGTAGCGGCGGCATTGGAGCGGATCTCGTCGTCGACGTCATGGGGTACTTCCAGTAAGACCTCCGTGGCTTGCTAGAATCAGCCGACGGGCGGCGCTCTGCCGTTCTTTCTCAACGATGACCGGAAAGGAGCCCAGGTGAAACGGACCCTTCTGCCCCTCCTCGTGGTCTTCGCGCTCACCGCCCTGCCGGCGCGCGGCGAGGAGGCCAGGGACCTCCTCACCTTCCTCGACGCCGGCAAGAGCGCCGGGGTCTCCGGGGTCGCCGCCGAGCGGCAGGTGCAGGTCGACCTCGGTGCCCTCGCCGGCAGCCCGCGGCTCGAGCTGCTCGACGGGACGGTCTACGAGACCCGGCAGACCGGCACCGAGCGCCGCGGCAGCGCCGACTTCACCTGGCGCGGCAAGGTGCTGCTGGCAGGCAAGGAGGTCGGCCAGATGACGCTGACCGCGGTCGCCGGGCGGACCGCGGCGACGATCACCGTGCCCTCCGGGCTCTACCAGATCGAGCCCCGGTCCGGCGGCGGGGAGCGCCTGGTCGAGATCGACGAGGCCGCCCTCTCCCGCTGCCACGGCGGCGTCTCGCCGCACGTCGTGGGCGGCGGCCTGCCGCTGCCGAAGTGGGGCAAGGCGGCGGCCGGCGCGGCCTCGACACCCTCGACCGTCGACGTCCTCGTGTTCTACACCCATCCCGTGCTCCTCGACCTGGACACTGTCGACGCGGTCAAGGCGGTCGTCCAGGACTCGATCGACATGGCCAACACCGCCTATCAGAACAGCCAGATCAATGCCCGCCTCCGCCTGGTCGGCCTCGAGGAGCTCACCAATTTTCCCGTGGAGAACGCCGGCCAGTCCGAGGACGAGCTCGTCGCCTTCCAGGCCGACCCAGGGGTTGCCGCGCTCCGCCGCAAGGTCGGAGCGGACGTCGTGTCGCTCGTCGTCGAGGCGATGAACGACGCCTGCGGGATCGGGTACGAGATGGACAAGGACGGCCTGGGACCCGGCTTCGCTCCCTACGCCTACTCGGTGATCCGGCGGCTCTGCGGCCATCTCACCCTGGCCCATGAGATCGGGCACAATATGGGCTGTGCGCACGATCCGGACAACGCGGGGGTGACCCCCGCCGAGACCTCCTTCCCCTACTCCTTCGGGCACGGCGTCGACCTCCAGTTCCACACCGTGATGGCCTATCCGGGCGTCTGCGCCAACCACTGTCCCGAGGTCCCGAACTTCTCGAACCCGGACGTCGAGTACAACGGCTTTGCCACCGGCATCCCCAATCAGCGCGACAACCACCGCACGATCGAGAACACCCGCGCCCTGGTGGCGAGCTTCGGCGGCAGCGGCCCCACGACCTCCTGCCGGCCGGGCGCCGACACCCTCTGCCTGCTCGGCAAGCGCTTCCAGGTCCAGCTCACCTGGGAAAACCAGTACGATGGCTCGCACGGCGTGGGGAAGGCGATCCCGCGCACCGACCTCGCCGGCTTCTTCACCTTCGGCGATCCTGGCAACGTCGAGCTGATGATCAAGGTGCTCGACTTCGGGGACGTCGTCAAGGTCTTCTACGGCGAGCTGACCGACCTCCACTTCACCCTCACCGTGTCGGATACCAAAACCGGCAACGTCAACACCTACTCGAACACCGCGGGCAACTGCGGCACAATCGACCAGACAGCCTTTGAGAGCAGCACGGGTTCGAGCAGCACGGGCAGTACCCTCCTCGACCGGGCGCTCTTCCCCGCCGCCGCGGCGAGCGGCTCCTGCCGGCCCGGGCCGAACACCCTCTGCCTGGGGAACGGCCGCTTCGCGCTGAGCGTCGACTGGGCGAACCCCGGGAACGGCACCAGCGGCGCAGGGGGAGCCGTGCCGCTCTCGGCCTTGACCGGGGCCTTCTACTTCACCGACGCGAGCAACCTGGAGCTCCTCGCCAAGGTGCTCGACTTCGGCGACCGCATCGCCTTCTTCTACGGCACCCTTTCCGACCTCGAGTACATCCTCTCAGTCCGCGACACGGTGAGCGGGACGGTCAAGACCTACCACAACGCCGCCGGCAACTTCTGCGGAGGGCTCGATAACCACGCCTTCTGAGGTCCGTGACGTCCGCGACATCCGCAATTCGCGGCGGAAGCGGGCGGACCGTCGCCCGGCTGGCCCTCGGCCTCTTCGCGCTCTATCTGGCGCTCGCCGTGCCGCTGGCTTTCTCGACCGCCTTTACCCGCCTCGCCGAGGGTCTGCCTCACCTCGGCGAAGACCCGCCGACGGCGCGGCGGCGGGTCTTCGGCACCCCCTACGCCGAGGCGATCGAAGGGATCCGCCGCGCGCTCCCGCCCGGCTACGTCTACGTGCTGATCAACGCCGACGACCAGGACGACGGGCTGCCGCTCTGGGTCCGCTACGACCTGGCGCCGCACCGGGCGATCTACCTCGGCCGCCTGTCGAAGCTGCCGCCCAACGTCCGCCGGGCCTTCCCGCGCGGCGGGCAGCCGGTCGTCCTCACCTACGGCGCCAAGGAGCCGCCCCGGTTGATCGATCGCGCCGACTTCCTGGACTGGTTCGAGACCCCGGGCCGGACGGGCCTGCCGAAGACAGCGGGAGAGAGGTGATGCTGCAGCGCCGTCCTCGCCGAGCTGGGCGCCGGCCTGGGGAGCGTCGCGCTCTTCACCGCCGCCGGCGCCGGCTTAGTCGAGCTCCTCGGCCTCCGCCGGCTCTCCATCGGCCCCCGGCTCGCCTATGCCTACCTCCTGGGGGTCGCCTGGGTGGCGGGGGGGCTCTACGCCGGCTCCCATCTCTTCCAGCTCCCCTTGAACCGGACGAGCACCCTCGTCCTCGCCGCGATCCCCATTGTCGCCAGTATCGCCAGCATCGTCAGCCTCGGCCGCTACGGGCTCCGTTCGATCCTGCGGGCCGGCTCCTTCGGGCGCTTCGCGCAGCCAGTCGCCGGCCCGCGGAATCCAACCGAGCCCGTACCCCCCATCCGGGCCCGGTCCTTCCGCCGGGGACGGCCGCCCCTCGCCGTGATCCTCGCCGTGGCACTTGGGGACGGCGGTCACCCTCGGCCTTCTCGTCGAGGCGCTCGCCAGCCCGCTCACCGACTGGGACGGGCGGATGACCTGGGCCTCCCAGGCGCGCTACCTGCGGGCCGCGGGGACGGTCGACGCCCCGGTGCTCCAGAAGGACAAGTGGTACATCACCCATCCGCAGTATCCCGTCCTCCTGCCGGTCGCCCAGGTGGCGGTGCTCGAGGTCTTCGACGCCGGCCCGGACGAGCAGCCGTTCCGGCCCCTCTACGCCGCCTTCTTCCCCGCTCTCCTCCTCGTCCTCTACGACGGTGCCAGGCGCTCGGTGGGGCGGCGGGCCGCCGGCTGGGCGGTGCTCGCCGCCGCCGTCGCCCCCTTCCTCGCCGCCGGCGAGGGCGGGGCGGCCGGCGGCTACAGCGACGTCCCCCTGGCCTGCTTCTACGGCGCCGCCCTCCTCCTGCTCCTCCGCCCCCGGCCGCGCTGGGGGGAGGGGATCGCGGCCGGGCTCCTCCTGGGGGCCGCCGCGCTCTCGAAAAACGAAGGGTCGCTCCTCGCCGGCTTCGCCCTCGCCGCTGCCGCCTGGGCCGCCCTCCGCCGAGGCCCCCGGCGCCGGCTGGCAACGTTGGAGAAGTTGGCGCCGGTCGCCCTCGCGGCCGTCCTCGTCCTCTCCGCGGTCCTCCTCTTCTTCTCCTGGCGCTCTCGAGATCCCCAACCGCCACGACGAGGGCTACGAGAAATTCGGCGTCGCCGCGCTCTGGCCGGCGGCGGTCACCCGCATCCCCATGCTCCTGCCGACCGTCCTCTCCTGCTTTTCCTCCTGGAGCCACTGGACGATCCTCTGGTGGGTGGCCCCGGTCGTCCTCGCCGCCGGCCACCGGGGCTTGAGAAGACGGCTGGCGCCGCCCGTGGCCCTCGCCTGGCTGGCACCCCTGATGATCGCCTGGGGTGCCTACTCGGTCCACACCCAACCCTTCTATCTGGTGACGGTGACCTGGGACCGGATGCTGATCCAGGGATCGATCCCCTTCTTCCTCCTCTTCGCCATGGCGCTCCGCCGCCTCACCGCGGACGCCCGGGTGCGGCGAGCGAGCCTGGCTCTCCCTGCCGACCGGCAGGTCGAGCCCACATCGGGATCTGCTTAGGAAAGGCGCTCGCCGACCAGGCGGTCGAGGCGGGTCAAGGCGTCGTCCAGGCGGTGGACGACCGCCTGGCCGGGCGTCTGCCGGGGACGGACCGGCCGGCTCTTCTGCTTGCCGGCCTTCCCGGTTTTCCCGGCCTTCGGGGCACCGACTCGGTGCCAGAGATCGCGCTCTCCCATCAGCACGTCCCGGCGGAGGGTGAGGCCGTGGCGGGCGAGGACCGGGGCGAGCTCGTCGAAGCGGGCGAGGAGGGTCTCGCGGGTGGCCTGGTAGGCGTGCTCGCAGACCTCGATGCGCTCGTCGAAGCCGAAGATGTTGGTGAAGAACATCCGATAGTCATGGCGCTCGGGTTCGAGCAGCACCACGTCGGCACCGCGATAGCGGGTCTCGTAGGCCGCCATCCCGACCTCCATCCGGGAGTGGATGAGAGTCCGGAAGGTCTGCACCAGGACCGTCGGGAGACCGCGGTCGAGGAGGGTGCCGCGCGGCAGCACCCCCTGCTCGATAGCGCGCACGGTATCGATCGGGACGATGGGATTGACGCAGAGCACGAGCTCCGCCCCCTTCTCCAGGGCGACCGAGGCGTGGACCGTCTTCAAGAGAATCCCGTCGACGTAGTGGCGCCCGTCGATCTCGACCGGCGGGTAGAGGCCGGGGAGGGCGGCGCTCGCCTGTACGGCGCGCGAGATGGGAACGTCGTCGAGGCCCGCCTCGCCGAAGCGCACGGCGACACCGGAGTCGAGGTCCGTCGCCACGACGACGAGCGGCCGCCGGAGCTGCCGGAAGTCGTCGGTCCGCCCGGGCTGGGTGAAGATCTCCTCCAGGTACTCGCGGATCGGCTCGTTGTCGAAAAAGCCGACCGGCAGGGCCTGGGTCAGGCGGGTGAAGGATTCGAGGAGAGTGTAGGAGCCGAAGCGGGAGAGGTAGTCCCAGAGGGCGCTCCCGAGGAGGACCGGGAGGGCCCAGGCGCCGCGCTTCATCGCCTGGAAGGCGGGCTGAAGGAAGGTGTCGGCGACGAAGGGGGGCTCGCCCGGCTCGGCTCCGGCGAGGATGCGGCACATCTGGGCCGGGGTGATGCCGTTGGCCAGGCAGGCCGCGAGCACGGCCCCCGAGCTCACCCCGACGTAGATCGCGAGGTCGTTGAGCCGGCCGCCGCCCAGCGCCTCGTCGAGGGCATAGAGGGCGCCGATCTCGTACACCGCGCCCTCGGGCGCGCCCCCGGCGAGCGCCAGGCCGATCCGCGGGGACCGGCCGGCGCCCGCCGGGGCGGGTAGATCCGGGGTTTCGTCCACCGTTTTCTTACGCTTCGGAGAACGGCTCCCCCGCCGGGGTGACGATGACCGGGGTCGGCACTGCCGATGCCGACGAGGTCGAAGCGGTGGCGCCCGCGGGGGTCACCCGGGGCTTCAGCTGCTCGACCTTGGCGTTCAGCTCCTCGATCTTCTGAGTCAGGTTGCGGATCTCTTCGCGGGTCGGCACGCCCAGCCGGTGGAGGGCCGAGGTTACGGTCTCGTCGACCTTGTCGCCCAAGCCCGACCAGGCGTTCCCGGTCTGGTTCTTGACGTCCTCGAACTTGGCTTTCGCCTGCTCCTTGACGTCGGCGGCGGCGTCCTTGCCGCGCGACTCGACGTCCTTGCCGCGCTCGACCAGCCGGCTGAACACCTTCGACCCCTCCGCTTCCGCGGTGGCCAGGGCTCCCAGGCCGGCGAGCCAGATCCGGTGTGCCGACTCCATCAGATCGTCCTGCAGCTTCTTGTCCCGACTACCGGTCGTGTTGTCGTCCATGTGCTCATCCCTTCTTCTGCGCGGAAATCGCGCCTTCGTCGTGACGCCCTTGGGCGGTGGCCCTCAGGCGAGCTCGTCGATTCTTTGACAGTGCCTCCGCATCGCCTCCGCATCGATTGCGCGCATCGATCCCGATCACTCCTTGTCGAGCGGAGAGGAGGGGAGGATGATCCGGTGCGGGCCCGCGGGCTCGGTGGCCGGAGCCGCGGTCTCCAGCTCGGAGAGCGACGCTTCGAGCTGTTCCAAGCGGGTGCGCAGGCCGGACATCTCCTCGCGCGCCCGGCGCACCGGGGCGAGGCGGTCGAGCGACACCTGGACCAGGCGGTCGACCCCCTGTTGGAGCTGCTCCTTGCCGTTGCTGACCGCCCGCTCCCCCATCCGCACCAGCTCGTGCAGCAGCTCGCTGGGGAGAAACGCCGTCCCCTTGCGGCCCTCGTCGAGGATGATCTGCGTCAGGGTCTGCGAGGTGACGTCGGTCCCGGTGGCGTTGTCGACCACCTTGACCTCCTGTCCCCCGCGCACCCATCCCGCGATCTCTTCCAGCGAGACGTACCGGCTCTCCTCAGTGTCGTAGAGCTTGCGGCTCTCGTATCGCTTGATGAGTCGAATCATGAAGTCTCCTCGCTCGTCGCCGAGGCGGGTTTTCCCGTTCTCGGCAGAGTGAAAATACCGCACTGCGGCATGATTGTCAAGCACTCTGCGCCGCGGCGCGGCATGGCAGTCCCGTACCCGCCGTCCTCCCCGGCCGCCGACGCCGCCTGGAGACACGAGCGAGAGTCTTGGAGGCCCAAGAACGCCCACTCGCAGGAGACCAGCGGCGGCGTTGAGACACCGCCGGAGTGCTTGGAGGCACTAGGAGTTAGCGTAGAGGCACAAGAAGTCCGCCCGGAGACACCAGCGAGCTGCCTGGAGACACTGGAATTCGGCCCAGAGACACAAGAAAGAGGCCCGGAGCCACTACGGCCAGCGGTAGAGACACAAGAAGTCCGCCTGGAGACACTCCGGGCACGAGGCTAGTGTCTCCAACCTGCTTTCTAGTGTCTCCAATCTTGATTCTTGCGTCTCCACGACGTTCTCTCTCGCCTCCAAGCCACGCTCTATTGTCTCAACAGACCCTTTGAAGGCCCGGAATCCGGTCCGTAGTGTCTCGCCGTCTGCCGGACCCGGTCGTGGCCGGTCGTAGTGTCTCAATCCGTGCCGCTGGCAGCTGGTGGATCGGGGGGAGGGAGCTTCCGGTAGAGGTTGGAGAGCCTCCCCTCCCCGCGCTCCTCGATTGCGAGCCAGCCCGCGCTCTCCAGATCCCGCAGGACGCGGTAGAGGCTCGGGCGACGCGGCTCGTAGCCGAGCGCCGCGTTGACATGGCTCCGGTCGAAGAGCTCGGGGAGCTTTTCGAGGGTCTCCAGGACGGCGAGGTAAAGCGCGTGGGGCGCAGTCCTCGGCGGCGGCGCGGGGGCCGGGGCCGGCGGAGGGGTGGCCGGCAGAGCGGCCGGCGGCAGGCTCAAGGTTAGATCGGCTGGCAGCAGGAGGTCGGTGTCGAGCTCGCCGTGGAGCCGGTGCATCACCTCGTAGGCCCGGAGCTTGGCGCAGTAGGCCCCGTAGATCAGCTCGACGTCGGCGCGCAGTTGCTTTTCCAGCTGGCGCCGGAAGCGCTCGTGGTCTCTCGAAGTCATGGAGAGTGGAGCCTAGCGCCTTCGGGAGGGGCGCGGCAAGGCCGGCGCGTCCACGGCAAGCTCCCCTCCGTGCCTCTACAGGCGGGAGATCCCGCTTGGTTACGCGGCGACGACCAGGTCCCGGTACTCGGGGTGGCGCTCGACGAACTTCTTGACGAACGGGCAGCTGGGGATGACCTTGACGCCGCCGCTCCGCGCCGCATCCAGGGCATGGTGGACGAGCGCCTCCCCCACCCCCTGGCCGCGCAGGGCGGGATCGACCTCGGTATGGATGAGGTTGAGCGTGCCGTCCTGCTGCTTCACGTAGTCGAGATGGGCCCGGTGCCCGTCGATCTCGGCGTGGAACTGCCGGCCCTTCTCGTCGTTCTCTACTGCCACATCCATCGCGGTTCTCCTCGGTAGTTTCTGCGGTTCGCCTGGGCTACTGGTCTTGCAGACGCTCTGCCAGGTCCTCTCCCAGAGCTGCCAAGCTCGGGAGATCGGTGGGCTCGTCGGGCAGCAGGGGGAGGGCGACCAGCGGCTGCTCCGCGAGGAGACCCTTGAGCTCCGCGATCCCCCGGAGGTCGCGCTCGCCCAACCAGGCGAGGAGCTGCCGGCCGTCGACCTGCCAGGGCTCTGCTGGACCCAAGGCGGGAGCGCCGCCGGACCTCAGGCTCGGGACGTGGGGATGGACCCGGTTGACGACGATCGGCCCCAGGTGGTAGCCGGCGGCCTGCAGGCGGCGGGCGAAGAAGAGGGTGTCCGGGATGCGCTCCTCGCCCGGCCCGCTGACCAGGACGAAGCGGGTCCGGGGGGAGCGCAGCAGCGCCTCGACCGCCTCCGCCCGTTCGTGGAAGCCGGCGTAGAGGGGCGCGAAGGCCTTGAAGAACTCGGCCATGTCGCGCAGCAGGTCGAGCCCCACGACCTCGTCCAGGAAGCGCTCGGCCCGGCGGCCGAGGATGCCGAAGCCCTTGGACGCATTGAGCCGGCCGGCCTCGTCGAACCAGGGTTTGAGCCCCATCTTCAGAGCCCCGCTGTCGAGGAAGCCGACGATCCGCGCCGGGGCCTCCAGGAAGTCGAGCGCCTGGCGGGTGGGCGGGGTGTCGAGGACCACCTGATCGTAGCGGCCGTCCGCCACCACCTCGAAGAGCCGCTCGACGGCCATGTATTCGAGGATCCCGCCGAGGCTCCCGGAGAGCTGGTTGTAGAAGCGGTTGCCGAGGATGCGCCGGCGCGACTCCGGGTCGGGCGCGTGGCGCTCGATCAGCCGGTCGAAGGTCCGCTTGGCGTCGAGCAGGCTGGCGTCGAGACGCCCGAGGCGCCCGGCGGGGGGCACCCCGGCGCCCGGCGCGGTCAGCGTACCGAGATCGACCGGCACCTCGTGGTCCCGCGCCTCCTCCCCCACTCCCAGGGACTGTTTGAGGCGCAGGGAGGGATCGAAGGTCATCACCAGGGTGTCCCGTCCGGCCCGGGCCGAGAGCACCCCGGTGGCGGCGGCGAGGGTCGTCTTCCCCACTCCGCCGGAGCCGACGAAGATGAGGAGCGGATGCTCGGGCGAGATCAGCTCCATTCCCGCTCCAGGAGGCAGCTCTTCAGAGCCTCGATCAGGGCCGGCCCGCGGTCGAGGGGGAGCTGCGGCAGCTCGGCGCACGGCCCCTGCCAGCGCGCCTTCAAGTGGGCCAGCTCGCGCTCGTTGAGCTGCCGCCGCCGGCGCCAGAGGTCGATTTCAGGGCTGTCGTCCTCCTGACCATCCAGTGGCGGATAGAGACCGTTGACGATCAGGAGCTCCGGGCCGCGCCCGAACCGTTCGCCGAGGGTGTCGACGAGCTCCAGGGCCTCCTCGACCGGCATCTCCTCGGCCTGGGTGACGACGACGACGCCCGTGCGCTCGGGGTCGGCCATCCAGGCGGCGAGCTCGCCCGCCATCCGCCCGAACGGCCCCTGGTGGATGACCTCGGAGACCAGCCGCGGCGAGGTCAGGAGGGTGACCCCGTGGCCGGTCGCCGGAGCGTCCAGGACCACCACGTCGATCTCCGGAGCGCCGCGCCCGGTGCCCGCGGGCCGGCGCCGCAGCCGATAGGCGTGGCCGAGCACGGCGAGCTCCTTCAAGCCGGGAGCGGAGGCCGCGAACTGCTCGTAGCCGGCGCTCCCCAGCACCCGCTGGGCGATGAACTCGATCTTCACCTGCTCGCGGACGATCTCGTCCAGGACCTGCCGGGGCTTCAGGTTTTGCACCCAGAGCCGCGGCCCGGCCGGAAGGATCTCCCCCCCGACGGCGGCACCCCCAGCATCTGATGCACGTTCTCCCGGGGATCGACCTCGACCACGAGGGTCCGCCGCCCGGCCGCGGCCAGAGCGAGCCCGAGGGTCGCCGCCATCGCCGTCTTCCCCACCCCGCCCTTGCCGGTGACGACCAGGAGCTCGCGGGGGAGGAGGGGGGTGAGGACGCTCATCGGCGGGAAGTGTAGCGGAAGGCAAGGGCCCTAAAAGGGCCAGAAGAGATCAGAATGGCAGGTAGACGACTCGGTTATCCCAATCCTCTGAGCAGCTGGCCTCGATCACGACCAAGAGCTCCTCTATCGCTTGGCCGATAGGCATATGGAGCGGCACTTCAAGGACCCCGGGCATCACTTCCCCAGCTTCGATGCGCTCGAAGGCGTAGTGTGGAATTGTCGCTGCGTCGTGGGTCAATAGAATTCGACCTTCTACTGCGGCCCAGGCGAGAATGACAGGATCCTCAGCGCCGACGAAGTCGGTATCCTGAACCCGGAGGACCTCGAACGCCGCTTGCCGGCGGCGTAGCCCGGCAAGGATCCGGTTGTCGAAGTTCTCGTCGGCCAGGAACCGCAGGGCTGGAGTGGAAATCAAGCGCTGCGCCGGGCGAGCAGCCGCTCACGGAGACCTCGCCGGTCGGGCTGCTGGGCCTCGATCTTCCGACGGACCTCCTGCGATCGGGTTTCCTGGTCTCGGATGTACCCATCCACCTCGCCGCGATGGCGAAGATAGTAGGTCACTGCCGCGTAGATGTCGGCCAATTCGAGAGTGGGATAGCGGTAGGCGACCTCTTCTGCGGTAGCTCCCTCGTTGAAGGCGTGAACCACCGTCTCCAGGGGCACGCGGGTCTGCCCGATCCGGATCGTTCCGTCGCGGCCGACGCGGAGAGGAGAGGGATCGGCTTTTAGAGGCAGTGACATGTCAGTTCCACCTGTCCGGAGCTCTCGGTTAGGCCGAGTATACCAAGCCTGGGTAGATCCTGCGGGCGGGCTCCTTCGGGCGCTTCGCGCAGCCAGTCGCCCACCTCGAACAGAACTGGCCAGACCGACCAGGAGTGTTCCTACCACCCCGTCCCGCCCTGTGGTAAAACCCCCGCCATGCCCTTCCCCGAAACCCGCCTGCGCCGCCTGCGACGAACCCCGGCTCTCCGCCGCATGGTGCGGGAGACCAAGCTCGCCCCCGACGACCTCATCCTCCCGCTTTTCGCCTGCCCCGGGAGCGGGGTGGCCCGGCCGGTCTCCTCGATGCCCGGCGTCTTCCAGCATTCGGTCGACCAGATCGTCGAGGCGAGCCGCGAGGCCGCTAGGCGACGGGATCGGGTCGGTGATCCTCTTCGGGCTCCCGGAGCACAAGGACGCCGTGGGGAGCGCCGCCTGGTCGGCCGACGGCATCGTCCAGCGCGCCGTCCGGGCGCTCAAGGCCGAGCTGCCGGAGCTGGTGGTGATCGTCGACGTCTGCTTTTGCGAGTACACCGACCACGGCCACTGCGGGGTTCTCGACGGGCACGAGGTGGACAACGACGCGACTTTGGAGAACCTGGCCAAGCAGTCGGTCTCGCTCGCCGAGGCGGGGGCCGACATCATCGCCCCCTCGGACATGATGGACGGCCGGATCGGCGCCGTCCGGGAGGCCCTGGATGGGGCCGGCTTCGCCCAGACCCCCATCCTCTCCTATGCCGCCAAGTTCGCCAGCGGCTTCTACGGCCCCTTCCGCGAGGCGGCCGAGAGCACCCCGGCCTTCGGCGACCGCCGCTCCTACCAGATGGACCCGGCGAACGGCCGCGAGGCGCTCCGCGAGGCGGCCGAGGACGTCGCAGAGGGGGCGGACCTGCTGATGGTGAAGCCCGCCCTCCCCTACCTGGACGTCATCGCTGCCCTCCGCTACGAGCTCGACCTGCCGCTCGCCGCCTACCACGTGTCCGGCGAGTACGCGATGCTCAAGGCGGCGGCCGAGCGGGGGTGGATCGACTACGATCGGGTGATGATGGAATCGCTCCTCTCGATCCGCCGGGCCGGCGCCGACCTGATCCTCACCTACTGCGCCCGGGAGGCCGCGCGCCTCCTCGCCAAAGGATGGACCGAATGAGCACTCACTCTCCTGGACCGCGCCCAGAAGGTCATCCCCGGCGGGGTCAACTCGCCCGTCCGCGCCTTCCGCGGGGTGGGCGGAGAGCCGGTCTTCGTCCGCGCCGCCGAGGGAGCCTGGCTGATCGCCGAGGACGGCCGCCGCTATGTCGACTACATCGGCGGCTACGGGCCGCACATCCTGGGGCACGGCCACCCGGCGATCGTCTCCGCGGTGCGCGACGCGCTCACCCGCGGCACCGCCTTCGGCGCTCCCACCGTGGCGGAGATCGAGATCGCCGAGGCGATCGTCGCCGCCCTGCCGTCGATCGAGATGGTGCGCCTGGTCAACTCCGGCACCGAGGCGACGATGTCCGCCCTCCGCCTCGCCAGGGCCGCCACCGGCCGCCAGCGCTTCGTCAAGTTCGAGGGCTGCTACCACGGCCACGCCGACCCCTTCCTCGTCGCCGCCGGCTCCGGCGCAGCGACGATCGGCGTCCCCTCCTCGCCCGGCGTGCCGGGGACGGTGACGGCGGACACCCTCCTCGCCCCCTACAACGACCTGGCGGCGGTCGAGCGCCTGTTCGACGCTGTCGGCCCAGAGATCGCCGCCGTCTTCGTCGAGCCGATCGCCGGCAACATGAACCTCGTCCCTCCGGTGCCCGGGTTCCTCCCTGGCCTGCGCGACCTCTGCGACCGCCACGGCGCCCTCCTCGTCTTCGACGAGGTGATGACCGGCTTCCGGGTGGCCTGGGGGGGCGCCCAGAACCTCTTCGATCTCCGCCCCGACCTGACCACCCTCGGGAAGGTGATCGGCGGCGGCCTCCCCACCGGCGCCTACGGCGGCCGGCGCGACCTGATGGAGCGGATGGCCCCGGCCGGGCCGGTCTACCAGGCGGGGACCCTCTCCGGCAATCCGCTCGCCGTGGCTGCCGGCCGCGCCGCTCTCGCCGTCCTCGGCTCCGACACCGACTGCCCGTACGAGAAACTGGAGGCGACGGGCGCCCGACTCCAGGCGGGCATCTTGGAAGCCGCGTCGCGGCACGGCGTCCCCTGCCGGATCGAGCGCTATGGCTCCATGCTCGGCCTCTACTTCACCACCGGACCGGTCCGGAACCTGGCCGATGTCCACGCCACCGACCGGGCGCTCTTCACCCGCGTCTTCCACCGCCTCCTGGCCCACGGAGTCCACCTGCCGCCCTCCCCCTACGAGGCGTTCTTCCTCTCCCTCGCTCACGGTCCGGCGGAAATCGATGCCACCCTGGACGCCTTCGACCGCGCATTCCAAGAGGTCTCGGTATAATTTCCCACTTGCGCGGCCACGGGCGAATCCGTCCGGCGCCTTCGAGGAGAGTCGCGAATGACCCATATCATCACGGAGCCCTGCGTCGGGATCAAGGACACCGCCTGCGTCGACGTCTGCCCGGTGGACTGCATCTACGGCAAGAACGAGGACTGGGAGATGCTCTACATCCAGCCCGAGGAGTGCATCGACTGCGGCCTCTGCATCGACGCCTGCCCGGTCGAGGCGATCTTCACCCTGGAAACGGTCCCCGCCAAGTGGAAGGCGTTCATCGCCAGGAACTACAAGCAGTTCGGGATGGAACCGCCGGGGTAGAGCTCCGGCCGGATCGAGAGGAGGAAAGGGCGCGGGTGACCGCGCCCTTTCTCTTTCCGAGGTCTTTCCCCGATGTCGTTCCCGATGTCCTTCAGGATCACCGGGAATGCAGCCCCCCTCCTCTTCGTTATCCAATCTGAGTGCTGAGCACTCAATCCCTGCGCTGGAACCGGGAGAACTCTGATAATCTGAGGCTAAAGCTCTCGGGCCCGGACCCGGGAGCGGGTGCGGCGGACGCGAGAGCTGACGAGGAGGAACACCGTTTGGACTTCAAGGACTATTACGCCACGCTGGGGGTCAAGAAGGATGCCTCGCAGGAGGAGATCCAGAAGGCGTACAAGAAGCTCGCGCGCAAGTTCCATCCGGACGTCAACAAGGACCCGGCGGCAGAGGCCAGGTTCAAGGACATCGGCGAGGCCAACGAGGTCTTGAAGGACCCCGAAAAGCGGCAGAAGTACGACCAGTATGGCTCGGCCTGGAACAGCACCCGGCAGACCGGGGCCCCGCCGCCGGGCTGGGAGGGGGTCCGCTTCGACTTCGGTGGCGGCGGGCCGGGGGGCGGCGGGTTCGACTTCCAGGGCGGCGGCGCCGAAGGTTTCAGCTCGTTCTTCGACATGCTCTTCGGCAGCGGTGCCGGCCGCCGCGGCGGCGGTGGTTTCGGCGGCGGCGGCTTCCCCGGTTTCGGTGGCGCCGGGGGCGGCGGGCGGGACGGCGCGAACGCCGAGGCGGAGCTCCCGCTCACGCTCGAAGAGGCCACCCGGGGCGGCACCCGGGAGATCTCCTTCGCCGACGGCGCCACCGGCGAGCGCAAGACCCTCTCGGTGCGCATCCCTCCCGGGGTCCGGTCCGGCCAGAAGATCCGGCTCGCCGGACAGGGGCAGGCCGGCCGCGGCGGCTCGGCGGGGGACCTTCTGCTCAAAATCGAGGTCCTTCCCGATCCCCGCTTCCGGATCGAGGGAACGGACCTCTACACCACCGTCCCCGTCACCCCCTGGGAGGCGGCCCTGGGCGGCGAGGCCGAAGTTGCGACCCTGGACGGCGCCGTGCGGGTGAGAGTCCCCGCCGGCTCCTCCTCCGGACGGAAGATCCGGCTCCGCGGCAAGGGGCTCGCCAGCCGGAACGGCAGCGCGGGGAGCGGTGGCGAGCCTGGGGACCTGATCGCCGAATTGCGGATCGTCGTCCCGGGAGAGCTGTCCGACCGCGAGCGTGAGCTCTTCCAAGAGTTGGCCGAGACCTCGGAATTCCGGCCCCGCGACTGAAAAAAATTGAAAGGCGGATAAACATCCATGGACACCAATCGTTTGACCCAGAAATCGCAGGAGGCGCTTCAAGCGGCCCAGACCAAGGGCCTGCGCTACGGCCACCAGCAGGTGGACGGCGAGCACCTCCTCCTGGCGCTCCTGGAGCAGCCGGAAGGGCTGGTGCCGCGCCTGTTGAACCGGATGGAGATCTCCCCCGAGACCCTGAAGGCCGAGGTCGAGCGCGACCTGTCGCGCCGCCCCCGGGTCTCCGGTCCGGGCGCCGAGGCGGGGAAGATCTACGTCACCGAGCGCCTGCAGCAGGTCTTCTTGAAAGCCGAGGACGAGGCCAAGCGCCTGAAGGACGAGTACGTCTCGGTCGAGCACCTGATGCTCGCCCTTCTGGACGACCCGCAGGCCCCGGCCGGGCGCATCCTCGCCCAGGCCGGGGTGACCCGGGACGCCTTCCTCTCCGTGCTCACCGTCGTCCGCGGCAACCAGCGGGTGACGAGCGCCATGCCGGAGGTGGCCTATGAAGCGCTCGAGAAGTACGGCGTTGACTTAGTCGCCCAGGCGCGGCGCAACAAGCTCGACCCGGTGATCGGCCGCGATGCGGAGATCCGGCGGGTCGTCCGCATCCTCTCGCGGAAAACCAAGAACAACCCGGTCCTGATCGGCGAGCCCGGGGTCGGCAAGACCGCGATCGTCGAGGGACTGGCGCAGCGGATCGTCCGCGGCGACGTCCCCGAGTGGCTCAAAGACCGCGTCCTCTTCTCGCTCGACATGGGCTCGCTTCTGGCTGGCGCCAAGTACCGCGGCGAGTTCGAGGAGCGCCTGAAAGCGGTGCTCAACGAGATCAAGCAGAGCGAGGGCCGGATCCTCCTCTTCATCGACGAGATCCACACGATCGTCGGGGCCGGCAAGACCGAGGGCTCGCCGGACGCCGGCAATCTCTTGAAGCCCATGCTGGCCCGGGGCGAGCTGCACTGCATCGGCGCCACGACGCTCGACGAGTACCGGAAGAACATCGAGAAGGACGCGGCCCTCGAGCGCCGGTTCCAGCCCGTGATGGTCGATCCACCCTCGGTCGAGGACACGATCTCCATCCTCCGGGGACTCAAGGAGCGCTTCGAGGTACATCACGGCGTCCGCATCCAGGACAACTCCCTGGTGGCGGCGGCGGTCCTCTCCAACCGCTACATCAGCGACCGCTTCCTGCCCGACAAGGCGATCGACCTGATCGACGAGGCCTGCGCCATGATCCGCACCGAGATCGACTCGATGCCCCAGGAGCTCGACGAGATCACCCGCCGCGTCATGCGCCTGGAGATCGAGGAGGCGGCGCTCAAGAAGGAGAAGGACAAGCCGAGCCAGGAGCGGCTTTCGGATCTCCGCAAGGAGCTCTCCGACCTCAAGGCCCAGGCCGACGCCATGCGGGCCCAGTGGGAGGCCGAGAAGAGCGGCATCGACGAGGTGAGGAAGCTCCGCGAGCAGATCGAGAGGGGCCGCCAGGAGATCGAGGAAGCCGAGCGCAACTACGACCTGAACAAGGCGGGCGAGCTGCGCTACGGGAGGCTCCCCGAGCTCGAACGGCAGCTCAAGGAACAGGAGGCGCGGCTCGCCGACAAGCACCTGGGCGGCGGCCAGCTGGTGCGCGAGGAGGTGACCGAGGAGGAGGTGGCGGAGATCGTGTCCAAGTGGACCGGTATCCCGGTGACCCGCCTGGTCGAGGGCGAGCGCGACAAGCTGCTCCGCCTGGACGAGATCCTCCACCACCGGGTGATCGGTCAGGACGAGGCGGTGCAGCTGGTGGCCGACGCGGTCATCCGCGCCCGCTCCGGCATCAAGGACCCGCGGCGGCCGATCGGCTCCTTCATCTTCCTGGGTCCCACCGGCGTCGGCAAGACCGAGCTGGCGAAGACCCTCGCTCAAACCCTTTTCGACACCGAGGACAACCTCATCCGGATCGACATGAGCGAGTACATGGAGCGGCACAACGTCTCTCGGCTGATCGGCGCCCCCCCGGGCTACATCGGCTACGAGGAGGGCGGCCAGCTCACCGAGGCGGTGCGCCGGAAGCCCTACTCGGTCATCCTCTTCGACGAGATCGAGAAGGCGCACACCGACGTCTTCAACGTGCTGTTGCAGATCCTGGACGACGGCCGGGTGACCGACGCTCAAGGCAGGACGGTCGACTTCAAGAACACGGTCATCATCATGACCTCGAACATCGGCTCGCAGTACCTGATCGAGGGGGTGACGGCGGTGGGTCAGATCACGGAGCCGGCGCGAAACGCGGTGATGAGCGAGCTTCGCCGCCACTTCCGGCCCGAGTTCCTGAACCGGGTCGACGACATCGTCCTCTTCCGGCCGCTGATCTTGGAAGAGATCAAAAAGATCGTCGACCTCCAGACCGAAGACTTGCGCAAGCGCCTCGCCGACCGCCACATCCAGCTCGAGCTGACCGAGCCGGCCAAGGAGCTGGTGGCGAGGCAGGGCTTCGACCCGGTCTACGGCGCCAGGCCCTTGAAGCGCTACCTCCAGCACGAGCTGGAGTCGAAGATCGGCCGCGCGCTCATCGCCGGTGAGGTCCACGAGGGCTCGGTCCTCCAGGTGGACGTCAGGCGGCGGGCAGTTGCGGTCGAGATCGAGAACCCGGTGGAGGCGGCGGTGGCGGTCGGGGCTTGAGGGTTCGAGATACAGCGTAGATGAGGAGAGCCCGGCGCGAGCCGGGCTCTCTCGCTACAGATCGGTCCAAACCGGAAGTAGGAAGGGGGGCGTCTCCGCCCCCCTTTCCTGGATCAGTACCGCCAGTGGCCGCGGATGAAGTAGGAGCGATGGCCCCGGCGCTCCCAGCGTGGGCCCACCCAGGCCGCGTGGCGGTGGGAGGGGAGCACCCAGACGCCGGGGACCCAGACGTAGGCGCGCCGGCGAGGGGCCCAATCCCAATGGCCGGCCACCCAGACATGACGGGGCCCGGGCCGGACGACCACCACCTCGTGGCGAAGGGGTGGCGGTGGGGTGTTGACCCGGATGCCTACATCGATCCGCGGGCTGGCGGCGGCGCTGGGAGCGAAGGTGGGGGCGGCAAGCAGACCTGTCGCCAAGACGGCGGCAAGAACGAAAGTCCGTTTCGTGTTCATCTCATGTCCTCCTGCCCCTAGGAACCCACTGGGGGGCGGTCTCCTACGGACTATACAAGAGTCATTCCACACTGATTCCGGTCCCCCTGCGCTACCTGGGCGCCATTTCTACACCTATGAGAAGTTCGCCGAGGTGTGCCAGAAGGAGATGCAGGAGGCGCGGGTCGACATCGTCTTCGCGAGCTTCAAGAAGGACGCGGCGTTCGTAGCGCTCACGGCGGAGGCCGACGGCGGCGGCAGGATGCAGCACTGACTGGGCGCGGAAAGCGGATCGCCAGCCGAGGCTGGCGATCCGCCGTGGCTGCGCCTTTCCTGGGGGTAGCTCTAAGCCCCCGCCGGCTGCCGCTCCAACTCTTCCAGGATCGAAGCGTTGAGCTCCAGGAGAGCCGCGGCGGTGTTCTCTTCTAAGTGCTTCACCTTGGAGGTGCCGGGGATCGGAAGCATCACCGGGGCCTTCTTGAGCAGCCACGCGACCGCCACCTGGGCGGGTTCGGCGCCGAGCCGCTCGGCCGCGCGCGCCAGCGGGCCACCGGGCTTCGCGAGGTCACCGGTCGCCAGCGGGAACCAGGGGATGAAGCCGATCTCCTCGCGAACGCAGTAGTCGAGCACCGCCTCGGAAGCCCGGTCCACGAGGTTGTACCGGTTCTGCACCGAGACCACGGGTGCCAGCCGGCGAACGGCCTCGATCTGTTCGACGTTCACCTCCGACAGTCCCAGGTGGCGGATCTTTCCCTCCCGCTTGGAGATCGAGCAGCGTGCCGATCTGCTCTTCGAGCGCCACCTGGGGATCGATCCGATGGAGCTGGTAGAGGTCGATGCGCTCCAGCTTGAGCCGGCGGAGGCTCCCCTCGCACGCCGAGCGGAGGTGCTCGGGGCGGCCGTTCGGGACCCACTCGCCGGGGCCGGGCCGCGTCAAGCCGGCCTTGGTGGCGATCACGAGGCCGGCCGGATAGGGGTGGAGCGCCTCGGCGACGAGGCGCTCTGCGACCTCGGGGCCATAGGAGTCGGCGGTGTCGAGAAGATTGATCCCCAGTTCCACCGCGCGGCGGAGGACGGCGATCGCCTCGGCGCGGTCGGCCGGCTCGCCCCAGACCCCGGAACCGGTGAGCTGCATGGTGCCGAAGCCGAGCCGGTGGACCGGAAGATCCCCTCCGATGGCGAAAGTGCCGCTTTTAATGCCACCTGGGTGACTCTTTCCGCTGCCGTGCCGCTTGCCATCGTAGATGTGCTTTTCATGTCACTGCTCCTTTCAAGACCCTCTCGCCCGGCGCCGTGCCCACTAGAAGCGGGAAGGGACGTCCTGATACCGTGAGCTGCCGCGCCAGGCTCGCAACAACGCTTCGTTGCAACGGGACAACGAGCCGTTGCAACGGGACAACGGGTCATTGTCCGGGATCAGAGCCGTTGCAACGCTCCAACGAGACGTTGCAACGGGACAACGGGGCGTTGTACCGGTATCAGAGCCCGTTGCAACGTTCCAACGAGACGTTGCAACGGGACAACGGGTCGTTGTACCGGTATCAGAGCCGTTGCAACGCTCCAACGAGACGTTGCAATGGGACAACGGGGCGTTGTACCGGTATCAGAGCCCGTTGCAACGCTCCAACGAGACGTTGCAATGGGACAATGGGTCGTTGTACCAGTATCAGAGCCCGTTGCAACGCTCCAACGAGACGTTGCAACGGGACAACGTTCGGAGCTAACGGTACAACGACTCCCTCTCAAGGACGGAGCCGAGGGCCGAGCGGATCTCTTCCCTGACTTCCCCGTCCTCTTCCCGCTCCAGGGCCAGAGCGAGATGCCGGCGGGCCTCGGGGCCGCCGATCCGCCCCAGGGCCCAGGCGGCGTGGCGACGGACGAGGGGCTCGCCCTCGGCGAGGGCGCGGGCGAGATCGGGGACGTAGCGGGGGTCCCGGCGGTTGCCCATGGCGACCGCGGCGTTCCTCTGCAGGCCGGGGAGCTTGGGCCGCTTCATGGGGCTGCCCCGGAAGCGGGGGACGTACTCTTCCCGCGAGAGGTTGAGGAGCCGGGCGAGGTCGAGCTCGGCGCGCTCGGCGGGGAGGGCCAGCTCCCGATGAGCGCCCGTACCACCGGCCAGGGGCGCCGCATTCCAGGGGCAGACCTCCTGGCAGACATCGCAGCCGAAGACCCACTCCCCCACCATCTCCCGCGCCGCCTCGGGGAGCGGTCCGCGGTGCTCGATCGTCCAGTAGCTGATGCAGCGGTTGCTGTCGAGCCGGAAGGGCTCGGGAAGGGCACCCGTGGGGCAGGCCTCCAGGCAACGGGTGCAACTGCCGCAGAGATCGGCGAGCGGCAGGTCCGGATCGAGGTCGAGAGTGAGGAAGAGCTCCCCCAGGAGAAACCAGGAGCCCCCTTCCGGATGGAGGAGGTTGGTGTTCTTCCCCACCACCCCCAGCCCCGCCCGGGCGGCCAGCCCGCGCTCCAGGACCGGCCCGGTATCGACATAGGGCCGGCTCTCGGCGCCGGGGAACTCCGCCGCGATCCGGCTCGCGAGGAGCTTCAGGCGCTCTCCCATGACGTCGTGATAGTCCCGCCCCCGGGCGTAGCGGGCCACCCGCGGCCAGAGATCCCCCTCGGGCTCTCCCCCTTCTCCTTCGTCTCTAGATAAAGGATGGTACTGGAGGGCGACGCAGAGGGCGCTCCGCGCACCGGGCAGGATCGTCTTCGGGTCGAGCCGGGCTTCGAGCCGGCGCGAGAGGTACTCCATCCCCGCCTGGTCCCCTCGTTCCAGCCAGCGCAGAAACGCTCCGCCATGCTCCGGCGGCGCCAGGGAGGCCACTCCGGCGCGGTCGAACCCGGCTTCGTGGGCCCAGGATTTCAAGCGAGCGGCGGTGGCGCGGGAGTCCATGGGGGGATTGTAGGGGAGATTGTAAGCGGCTCTCGGCGACAGCTCCTGGTACGATCGGGCTCCTGGTACGATCGGAGAATGAAGAGACCGTCCTTCCCCATCGCCGTCCGCCCGGCTCGCGCCGGCAGGGCGGAGCGCCAGCTTGCCACAGTGCCGGAGCCCGCCCGGGACGTCCTCCGCCGGCTCCTGGCGGGCGAGATCTCGGCGCCGGTCGCATTGGCGGGTCTCCTCTTCGCCCTCGGCAGCGCGGCGGCGGTCGAGGATCTGCTCTACCCGCTCGCTAACGCCAACCCAGCTTTCGCCGATCTTTCGGAGCTCTTGCGGCGCAATCCGGAGCGCCTGGCGCAGATCGCCCCCCTCCTCCCTGATCACCCGGAGGCGGAGGGCGCCGGCGAGGCGGCGATCGAGGCCTGCCGGCGCTTCTTCGATCGGGCCGTGCGGACGAGCGAGGAGGCGAGCGTCGCCCTCTACTCGCTGGGCGACCCCGAGATTCTCGCCGAGGGGACGGGCGAGATCGTCGACCTCTTCGAGCGCTGGGGCCTTCTCGCGCCCGAGCGAGCGGCCCTGGAGATCGGCTGCGGCATCGGCCGCTTCCAGGTCGCTCTCGCCTCCCGGCTGGGGGAGATCTGGGGGATCGACATCTCGGAGGGGATGATCGCGGCCGCCAGGAGACGGGCCGCCGGGCTCGCCAACCTGCACTTCGCCGTCGGCTCCGGGCGCGACCTGGCGGCGTTCCCGGATGACCGCTTCGATCTCGTCTTCGCCGTCGACTCCTTTCCCTACCTCCAGCAGGCTGGCCCCGGCCTCGTGGCCGCCCATTTCGCCGAAGCGGCGCGCGTGTTGAAGCCGGGCGGCGATCTCGCCATCCTCAACTTCTCCTACACCGGCGACCTCGACGACGACCGCGCCGGCTTCGCCGATCTCTGTGACCGCTTCGGGTTCCTCGTGGAGGCGGCCGGGGTGCGGCCGTTCACGCTCTGGGACGGGGCGGCGTTCCTGGCAAGGCTGCCGCGCTACTGATCTCCGCAGAAGACCACGAGGACCGGCCAGGCTGGGAGGCCCGGCCGGTCCAGGGGGAGACTAGAGGGAGTTGAGGAAGGTGATGATCTGGTTCTGCTGGGTCACGCTCAGGTTGATGTAGTTGTTGATGATCGGGTCGGCCTCGTTGGTGTGACGCAGGATGGCGTTGTTGCGCGTCACGTTGTAGAGGTCGTGCATGAACCGGGCGCGGGTGCGCAGGCCCCAGAGGGGCGGGGTCCGCAGCTTGAAGGCCGTCGACTGGCCACCGTTCTGGACGATGCCGTCGCCCGTCCCCACGTCGTGCAGCATGAAGTCGCTGTAGGGGTGGATGATCTTGTCGGTCAGGGCCGCGGGAAGGGTGTACTTGCCGCCGTTGACGACGGTCCCGGCCGGAGCGGTCGTGATCGAGGTCACATGGCAGACGTTGCAGCCGATCGAGTTGAAGAGCGAGGCGCCGGCCACGGCGTCCGACGTGGCCGCCAGGACCGTGTCCCGGGGCGGGACCTTGGTCGAGCGCATGAAGCGGGTGAAGGCCTCGACGTCGGGACCGTTGGGAGCTGCCACGGTCGCCGCATCCTCAGGGTCGGCGACCGTGTCATAGGCCGCGACGGAGGCACCGTTCGAGGTGTTCTCGGTCGGCTGGAGGGGGCTCGTGATGCCCATCTCGTTCACGTAGGCGTCGGCCGCGAAGGAGAGGAGGCTCGCCTGCTGGTTCTTCCAGCCGAAGCGGGCGACCCGCGTCTGGCCCGGGGCTTCGAGGAGCGGGACGTTGATGATCTGACCCTTCATCCCGGAGGGCTGACCGTTCCGGATGGTGGTGAAGGTGGCGTCGGCGATCGCCTCGACGAAGCCGTCGCCCACGATGTTCAGGGAGGAGCGGGTGTCCACCACGGTATCGAGACCGGCGACCCGTTCCTGGATCGCGGCGTTGATGGACCGATCGTTGTTGAGCGACCCGCCCGGACGGTCGACGAAGTTGCCAAAGCTGTCGGTCCGCCCCGCCCGCAGCTCGGTGATCTGGCTGGTCGCGCCGGTCACCGGGTTCTGGTGGCACTCACGGCAGGCCTGGGCGTTGTAGAGGGGCCCCAAGCCGTCCGCGATCTCCTCGACGGCCTCGAAGTTCGCCTTGTCGAGGTTGAACTGGGTCTGCGACTCGAAGCCGTTGGTGAGATTGTCGAACCCGGCAGGGGCCTCCGTCGCGGCGATGGCGTACATCACTGGCGCCGCCAGGACGCACACCACGACGAGCCCGTCGGTCAAGAGGCGCCGCCGCCCGCTCGACCTTGGTTTGGTTCCCTTCATCTCCAATCCTCCTTGCAACAGAAGGGGAACGGCGCTTTTGGGGACGCGATCAGCCCGACCCAGGACCTCTCGCGAAGCTCCGATCCCGAATGAACCCGGGGACGAGACCTCACTGCCTCAGCGCATGGGAACAACAATATTGAAATGAGAGACTAGGCGCTTAATGAATAGGGTGCGCGCCAGGGGAAAAAGCGAGACGGGAATGTTGAATCGACTTAGGAAGGAAGAAAAGGCGGGATGGAGCGGGGCGAAGAGCCGTCCCCACGCCCGTACGGACGTGGGGACGGTCGGAAAAGTCTCGCTGGGCCTTAGAAGGTGACGCCCGGGTGGGCGCCCTGGAAGGCCTGGTAGGCGCTCTGCTTCAAGCGCCGGGAGTCGGGCCGGCTGATCACGTGGCGCTGTACGAGCTGCGCCAGCGACTCCGTCACGCACTCCTTGTAGTCGTCGACCCCCGCCGAACCCGAGAGGGGCGCGTCGAAGGTGCACGGGATCTCAGGCACGAGAAGCTTCTCTCCCGCCTTGACGTTGTAGATGCGATTGCGCACGCCGCCATTGGCACCCGGCCACTGCACCTCGAGGGTGCCGGTGGTCGCGCTGCCCATGCCGAGGGTCGCGATCTTCGCGTCCTGCGACGCATAGCTCGATCCACCGATGACCGGGTGGAGAATCGTCTTGCCGCCGGTCGGCGTGAACTTGATGATCGCGCCGAAGCCGTCGAGGTTGTTGCGACCCTGGGCGGTCAGACCCTTGGTGCCGACGAGGTGAGCCTGCACCCACTTGTTGCCGTTGTTGGCGCTGTTCATCTCGATGTGCATGTCGCCCGGGTTGAAGCTATGCGGGATGTAGGTCATGAAGCCGACGTTGATGCGGCCGGTCCAGACGACCTCGCCGGTCGCCACGGCGTCGAAGGGCGAGCCGGTGGTCATGCCGAGGATCGTCGTCCACAGCACGTTGCGATTGGTCGGCGAGGTGATCGGGATGATGCCGACGGTGGCGGCGTTGACGATGTCGTCGAAGCCGTCGCCGTTCAAGTCGCCGATCGCGACGCCCTGCACCTGACGGAAGCGGTTGTCGCCGAGGGCGGTCTTCTCCCAGGTGAAGTTGGCCGTGCACTGGCCGGTATTCTTGAGCAGCGTGCCGGGGTTGTCGGTGGAGATGATGTTGGTCAGGTCCTCATCGCCGAACCAGACGATGTCCTGGTCGCCGTCGTTGTCGAAGTCGAAGGTCGACGTGCCCCAGCCGAAGGGGGTCGCCTTGAGGGCGCCGACGGTCGGGTTGACGAACTTGTTGTTGGGGGCCCCGAGGTACCACTGCGAGTTCTGGGCCGGGCCACCGACGTAGTAGCCGTTGTTGGTGGACATGAAGTCCAGGTAGCCGTCGCAGTTGTAGTCGCCGAAGGAGAGGCCCATCCAGGAGCCGAAGTTGTTGGCGCTGGAGAGGCCGGCATTGAGGGTGACGTCGGTGAAGAAGCCCGAGCCATCGTTCTGGAAGATGCGGTCGAGGCCGGCGTTGACGCCGCTCTGGCCGCCCTGCGAATCGGCCCACATGAGGTCGACCGCGCCGTCCTGGTTGTAGTCGACGGCCGCCACCGACCAGGTGTAGGTCGCCTGGCCAGCGGGGATGCCGCCGGTGTAGTCGTGGAGACCGCGCGCCGCGCCCTGCTCGCTGAACACGTTGTGCCCGAGGTTCATGAAGAGCAGGTTGTGCTGGGTTCCCGGCCAGTAGACCGAGGTGCCGAAGACCGGCCCACGCTGGTTCCAGTCGTCGTAGGTGTTGGAGACGGCGATGTCGAGACGACCGTCGCCGTCGAAGTCGCCCATCGAGCAACCGGAGGGGTTGAGACCGGGGGCCGCGGCCACACCGGCCTGGGCGGTGATGTCGGTGAAGGTGCCGTTGCCGTTGTTGTGGAAGAGGATGTTCGGGCCGCCGGTGCCGAGGACGTAGAGGTCCTCGTTGCCGTCGTTGTCGATGTCGCCGAAGCAGACGGCCGCGCTGTCCTGGGACGTCGCGGCGACGCCGGCCTGGACGGCCACGTCGACGAACGTCATCTTGCCCGTCTCCTTGAGCATGTTCTTGTACAGGCTGTTGGGAGTGCCGGGGCCGTTGGTGACGTAGATGTCGAGGTCACCGTCGTTGTCGTAATCGAGGAGCGCGACGCCCGGGACACCCCAGGGCTTCATGGGGGTGTTCGGCCAGATCTGCGCGAACCACTTCGCAGTCGGAATGGGCGACTGTGCCTCGATGGCCCGGCGGACGGCCAGGCGGCTGGGGGTCGCCGTACGCGCGTAGGTGATACCATTTGCAGCGGTCGCGACGTTGCTGAACGTGATGCCGCCGTCGACGCCGACCGCGAAGGCCGGGCCGACAGTCGCTAAGAGGAGCGCACAGGCGCCTCCCGCGATCTCCGACCATTTCTTGATCCGTCCCATTAAGGTCTCCTTTAACAAAAATGAAGCCGTTCGACCCTCTGAAGCCGTATATGGCTTCGAAGATTGTGTGTCGTCTACCTTAGAGTGAGTCCGCGCGCCTGAATCGGGACAACCTCCGACAACCTGGAATTACACTCGCCCGACCGGGGAGCGCGACGCTCTTGGGGAGCCCATAAGATCACGAGTGCAGCGTCCCCCCTAAAGAGGGACATCCCTCGATCTCGTTGTCCTCCAGTTTCCAGCGGACGGGCAGCAGAGTATCACTCTTCGCGCGCTTCGCGCAGCACCGGACTTTCGGGGCCGCTCAGCTTCCCGGCAGGAGGGGAGGAAAGGCGGTCCGGCCGGTGACCGGCTCGCCCCTGCCGTGCGGATCGATCCGGATACCCGCCCAGCGCAGGCGGTCGAAGTCCAGGGTGCGGGCCGCCTGCTCCAGGCAGATAAAGAGGTCAGGCTTCAAGATTCCTGAGAAGGCCTTGCGGCCGGCGACCTCGACCGTCACCGGCCGCCGCCAGTCGACCATCCCCTCCCCCACCCAGACCGTCATCTCCCCCACGTGCCGTCGGTCGACCTTCAAGGTCTGGCCGGCGATCTCGCCGCGCAGGTGTCCCAGGAGCTCGCGCACAGCGCGGCCGAAAGCCTGGTCTTCATCCTCGCCCGGCCGCTTCGAGTAGGCGGGGAGGTCGCCTCCCCAGTGCCCGCCCTCCCAGGTGTCGGCCTCCAGCCAGTAACTGCTCCCCTGATGGAGGTGGCGGAAGTTGTGCTCGACCTGTTTCGGATAGTGCTCCCGCCGGCCGCCGAGCAGCTCGTAGAGAGCCTCTGGCGGCGGCATGGCTCCGCCGTGCCCCCGGCCGGGGATCTCGAGGTTTTTCCATAACGGCAGGCGCATCCCCCGCGTCCACTGCACCAGCCGTTCGTTCGAGAGCGGCAATCCCGCCCAGGGAGTCCGGACCGCGGACCCCCAGCACCTCCAGGGCATCCTGGGCCCCCCAGACGTTCAGCACCGGTACATGAGCGAAATCGGGGAGCATGGTCCGCCAGAGGCTGTCCTCGGACGGTGGAATACAGAAGGCGGAGGAGATCGGCACCGCGCCGGCGAGCTGGTCGGCATGGAGGCAGGCGACCGCCCAGGCGGCATAGCCCCCAAGGGAGTAGCCGAGGGCATAGACGCGGTCGCCGTCGACGTGCACGGCCTGGCGCACGGCCCGCAGGATCGCGAGATGGTCGACCGTGAAGGGGGGAGGGGCGTCGAGCCCGGTCTGGTGGTACTCGGTCGGGGCGGCGAGGACGAACTGCTCGACCCGGGGCCCGAGGAGCTGCTTCTCCACATAGTCGAGGAAGAAGGGGCCGTTGCCGCCGCTCGGGTGGAGGGCGTAGATCAGCGGCCAGGGCCGCCCCGGGTCGTAGCCGCGCGGCAGGCGGAGGGTGACGCTCCGCACCTGCCCGTAGCCGACCGGCACCCGCAGCTCGACCAGACCCGGCTTCAGGGGCCGGTGGAGGGCGAGCCGGTGCAGCCACTCCCCCACCCGCTCGCGGCGGAAGAGGGGGTCGGCCTGGGCGCGCGTGGCGAGCTCGGCCCGCCGGCCGGGATCCGCCGTGGCAAAGAAGGCCTGCATGTCGGCGACGATCGTCGCCTCGTTCGCGGCAGCGGGCCCCGGGGTCGCGAAAAGATTCGCGACGAGCAGAGCGAAGCTCAGGAGGGCGCCCGTGCGGCGCCAGCTGGAAGGTGTCATCAAATCTCCCGTGGTCTAGCGTGAACTCTAAACCACAGTCCGCGCCGGCACAAGTCTCTAGAGATGGCGGAGCACCAGGTCGATCACCCCAGGGGTCTCCCCCCAGTGGACTCCAACCCGGTAGGGCAGGTCGCGGCAGAGGGCCCAGAGCTCCTCGGGTTCGACGGCCGGGCACGCTGCCGGCCCTATGGACCCGGATGGTGGTGCCGGCGCGGCGCGCCGGCCGCGCAGGGCTTCCTGGAGATCCGCCACGGTGGCGAGCCCAGGGTCGCCCCCATGGAGCAGCGATTCGGCCTCGACCTCCGCCGCCAGACGGGCGTTGGGGATGCCGGAGACCCCCAGGCTCCGCGGCGCGGTCGTGACGAGGAGCCGGCGGAGGGTGGCGAGCGACAGCCCCGCCTGGCGCCAGTCGAGCCAGTGCTCGGGGGCTGCCGTCGGCCGAGGCCCAGCAGGCGCGGCGCCGGCGAGAATTAGGGTCACGTCGTAGCGGAAGCGGGTCAGCTCGTTTCTCGCCCGGCCGCGCTTCAACTGGACGTCGACGCCGGCGATCCCGGGGAGGGCGGAGAAGAAAGCGGGATCGAGCACCAGCTCCCGCTCCTGGCCGACCCGGGTGAGGAGCCGTTCGCGGATCTCGGTGAGCGAGGTGGCGGCATCCGCCTGCTGCAGGAGGACGGAGAGGTGGAAGGTCGAGAGGAGAGGCCGGCTGCGGAGGTCGCCCAGGAAGATGCGGGCTCCCGGCGCCGCCACGGCGCCGATCCCGGCCAGGACCCGGCGCAGGTAGCCGGCATCGGGGAAGTACTGGACGACGGAGCTCAAGACCACGGTGTCGAACCGCCCCCGGGGCAGACCGCGGAGGTCGTCCGCCGCCTGCTGCCGGACGACGACGGGCAGGTCCCGGCCGGCGAACGTCCGCTCGACGTGGGCCACGGCCTCGGGGGAAAAATCGATCCCCCAACAATCCTCGCAGGCCGCGGCGAGGCGCTCGAGGAGGAGCCCCATGCCGCAGCCGATCTCGAGCAGCCGGCGGGGCCGGAGGGCGAGGATACGTTCGACCGTCCGATCGATCCACTCGCGCATCTCCCGCTCGGCGATCGGCCGCCCCGTGTAGCTACTGACCCAGCCCGCCAGGTTGAGGGAGGGATCCCCTCCGGTCCCCGCCGAGCGGCCGTAGATGTCGCTCCACAGGGTCTGCCACTGTTCCACGGCAACCTCTCCGCTTCCTTCCATGAGATCGTTCCTCCTAATAGAGCAGGGCGTAGCCGAGCTTGACGAAAAACGTCCGGTCGGTCTGGGTGAGCCGGATGAGGTCGACGCCCAGCCGGGTGTCGCTGTAGCCGGCAAAGAGCACGGTCTGGGGATTCAATTTGTAGGAGAAGAGGAGCTGGGTGAAGAAATTCCGGTCCCGGCGATCGACGGCTGAGGCAAAGAGGGAGGGGTTCCTCCCGATGTTGGTGTACTGGAAGATGGCGCGGACGAAGGTGCGGACATCGAACTGGTAGACGAGACGCGCCTGGGTGAGCTGGGCGTCGTAGAGCTGCCCGCCAGCGACCGAGAGCTTCTGATCAAGATAGGAAAGGTTCAGATTGAGGTGGGGGCCGAGCCGGAGTTCCGCCGCCGGTTGGAAAGCGACGATGCGCCCCTTCCGAGTGTTGTCGACATCGATGTTGTCGCCCAACTGGGTGAAGATCTCGAAGGTGGTGCCGCCGGTCGGGTTGAAGAGGAAATCGACGGTCTCCTGATCGAGGTCGAAGAGGGTGCCGTTGTAGAAGGTGCGGCTGTGGATGAAGTGGGCCTCGAGCGACGACTGCCGAGCCCCCTGGTAGGTGCCGAAGATCTCGGCGGTCTGGTCGGTCAGCCGGCCGGTGTGGTCCTCGGTATGGAGAGCGTGGAAGCCGAGGCTCATCTGGGTGTAACCGCTCGCCGGCGCGCCATAGAAAAAACGCTCGATCTGGCTCTCGGCGGTCTTGACGTCGACCCGCGGGATGAAGCCGCTGTCGGCGCGGAACCGGGGATCCAGATCCAGGTAGCGGACGTAGCCCTTCCAGCTCTGGGCGAAGTGGTCGTACTGCGCCTGCCAGGCAGCGCCGCCGAAGGCGCCCAGCTCCTGCCGGTCGGCGATCGCGACCGCGGCCGGGTAGAGGGTGTTCGAGGCGAGGTACTGCATCCGCACGGTGTCTGAAGGGGTGAGACGGAAGAAGCCGTCGAGGCCGCCCACCCGGTTGTGGTAATCGTCCGAGTCGCGACCGGTGTAGAGCACCCCGATCGCCGAGCGCTCGCCGACGTCTCGGCGGTAGCGGAAGACCTCGCTCGTCACCTTCTCGTCCAGAAAGGCGAAGCTCGACCCCTGGTTGGAGGGGAGGATGAGGTTGTTCTGGGCGTCGCGCGAGACGAAGAGGCCCAGGGAGTCCCGGTTCTCCTTGGCGGCGAGCTTCACCCCCCAGTCGGGGTCGGCCACGGTGCGGGTGAAGACCGCCTGGAGGGGGGTGAGGAAGAGGTCGGCCCCGTCGAGGAAGAACGGCCGCTTCTCCGGGTAGAAGAGGGCGAAGCGGGTGTTGATGCCGAGCTGCGCCACGTCCGCCTCGACCTGCGAGAAGTCGGGGTTGATGGCGGCGCTCAAGGAGGCGTTGGGCGAGAAACCCCAGCGCGCCGTCAGCCCGGGAGCGGTCTTCGACTTGCCGCGTTCCAGATCGCCGCCGGGGAAGGCGTCCGGCCGTTGCGCATCGCTCCTCTGCGAGGTGAGAGTCGGGTCGAGCTCCAGATTGCGCCCGGGAGCGATCCCGACGAAGCCGGTGACCTTGTTCTCCTGGCAGAGGACGCAATCCTTGGCGCGGTCGGTGTAGCGCGACGACAGCCGGTAGCGGACGTCCCGCGGATAGCTGCGGAAAAGGTCGAAGCCCCAGGTCTGGGGTGCCGAGCTGCGCGGGAAGCGGAGCTGGCGGAAGGGGATCGAGATCTCGACGGTGTAGCCCTCCGGCGTGATGCGGCCGGCGGAGGCCCAGATGGCGTCCCACGAGAAGTCCTCGGCGGCGCTGACCTCGCTGAACACCGCGTCGACCTGCACCCCCAGAGGGTTGACCCGGAACTGGAAGGCGCGCTGCTCGTCGTCGAAGGTGTCGAGGTTGAACCCCACGTGGTCGTCCTGGATGAAGGTGCCGATCGCGTCGCGGTCGATCAGGTGGGCGCGGATGGCCCGGGGGTCGGGGTCCTGGCAGCGGAAGGCGACATAGAGATTGTCGGCGTCGAAAGTGACGAGAGCCTCGGTCCGGACCGGCGGCGTGACGTTGTCGCCGGGGAACCACTCGTAGGGCAGATCGATCACCAGGGCCGACTTCCAGGCCGCCTCGTCGAGCACGCCGTCGATCTTGATGGCGGAGGTGGCACGGGTGACCTCGAGCCGCCGGAGCGGCGGGGCACCCGCGACCGGCAGGGCGGCGGCCGCAACCGAGACGGTGAGGAGCAGCAGGAAGCCCAGGAGGCCAGCCGGGCAGCGACGGAAATAGGGGCTCATCGGCAGATCTCCTGGGGTTCAGCCTCGCCGGCGGACGGGGCGGAGGCGCGGCGACGGACTACGCTCGGTATTTCGCTCCGTACCGGCGGGCAGGAGGGGCGGGAAGGGAGTGCTGAGGGTGACCGGTTCGGCCTTCCCCCCGGCGTCAACTCTCACCCCCGCCCAGCGCAGCCGGGAGAAGTCGAAGTGGCGGGCCGCCTGGGCAAGGCAGACGCCGAGGTCAGGCTGAAGCAAACCCTCGAACACCCGGCGCCCGTCGACCTCGACCGCCAGGGGGCGCTCCCAGTCGACCATCCCCTCCCCCAGCCAGACCGTGAGGTCGCCCACGTGCCGCCGCTCGACCCGGATCGTCTGCCCGTCGACCTCTCCGCGCAGTCTCCCCAGGAGCGCCCCCACGGTCCGGCCGAGGGCCCGGGCGTCGTTCTCCCCCGGCTGTTTCTGGATTCGCGGGAGGCCGGCCCCCCAGTGCTCCCCCTCCCAAGTGTGGGCCTCCAGCCAGTAGCAGTGCCCCTGGTGGAGATGGCGGAAGGTGTGGTCGACCTGCTGAGGAAAATGGACGCGATGCTTCCCGAGTAGGTCGAGGAGGGGGCCCTCCGGCGGTTTGAGGCCGCCGTGCCCGCGGCCGGGAATGCCGCAGTCCACGATCGGCAGCTCCAGCCCCCGGGTCCAGGTGCGGAAACGCTGGTTGACCTCGGCCATGGTGCCGATGGAGCGCCCGCCGCCGAACGCCACGACGGGCAGGGCGTCGCGCGTCCCCCAGACGTGCACCACGGGCACCCGGGCGAGGTTGGGGAGGACCGTCTTCCACAGCCCGTCCTCCCCCGGCGGCACGGTGAAGACGGAGCCCAGGGCCACCGCCCCGGCGAGCTGGTCGGCATGGAGGAGCGCCACCGCCCAGGCGGCGTAGCCGCCGGTCGAATAGCCGAGAGCGAAGGTGCGGTCGGCGTCGACGTGCACCGTCCGCCGCACCGCTTCTAAAATGGCCAGGTGATCGACGGTGAAGGGGGCCGGGGCGTCGAGGCCGGTCTGCCGGTACCCGGTGGGGGCGGCGACGACGAAGTCCTCGATCCGCTTCCCCAGGAGCTCTTCGGCGTAGGCCAGAAAGGCCGGCCCGCTAGAACCGCCGGGATGGAGCAGATAGAGGAGCGGCCAGGCGCGCTCTGGGGTGTATCCCCGCGGCACCCGGAGCAGCACGGGCCGCATCTGGCCGTGGCCGACCGGCACCGCGAGATCCCGCCGGCTGGCCGATATCGTCGGCCAGAGGTCGAGCCTGTCGAGCTGCTCGCCGATCCGGGCCCGCGCGTAGCCGGGGCTGGCCTCGATCCGCGCCGCGAGCTCGGCCCGGCGGTCGGCGGCCGTATCCGCGGTATGGAAGAACGCCTCCAGGTCGGCCTCGAGCTCCGGGAGCATCGTGGGGGTCGTGGGGGTCGTCGTCATTGTCAAGCCTCTGCTACGGCGCCTGCCGGCAGGCCCGAGAGGTCAGCCGCGGGGGGATCGGGTCGATCCGCGATGGCATCCGGCAGGTCGCGCTCGACATAGCGCACCTTCGGGTTGGCGAAGCCCCAGACGGCGATGAGCAAGGGGAAGACCGCCAGGACGACGAACATGAGCCCGATGCCGCGGTTCTCGCCGACCCCGATGAGGAGCCCGATGCTGCCGGCGAGGGTGCCACCGGGCACCAGGAGCGGATTGAAGACCCGGTCGGCCAGGGGGCCGGAGGAGAAGTCGCCGATCGGGGTCGTGAACTGGGCGATCATCCGGCGCACTGCGAAGACCCGCCCCTGGAGGTCGGCTGGCACCTTGGCCTGCCAGATCGCCTGGCTGCTGCCGTTCATGATCGGAATGCCGACGAAGAACAGGAGAGTGCCGATGCAGGTGGTGAGAAGCGAGGGGCGGGCGCCGGTCAGCACGAAGCAGATGCTCATCGCCGCCGCCACTCCGAGGATGCCGTAGATCCGCGGCCGTGGCCCGCCGGTGGCGGTCATGATCAGACCGCCGATCAGCATGCCGATGCCGGTCATCGACATGACGAGCCCGACCTGGGCCGGCGAGGCGAAGCCGCGCACCATCGGCAGCAGGGCCACGCCGCAGATGCTGGCGAAGAAGTTGATCGCGGCGAAGAAGACGAGGAGGGCGAGGAGGCCCTGGCGGGCGCGGATGAAGTGCCAGCCGACCGCCGCCTCGTGCCAGAGCGAGCTCTTCCCGGTTTCCCCCTCCGCGCTCCGCGGCGGCCGGGGAATGGTGACCAGGAGGAGCGAGACGATGGCGAAAAAGAAGGTGACGAAATCGATCAGCAGCAGATTCCAGACGCCGGTGAAAGCCATCAGCAGGCCGGCGAGCGGTGGCGCCGCGATGGTCGTCGCCGCATTCCCCATCTCCAGCATGCCGTCGGCACGGCCGAGATCGTCCCCGGGGACGAGCGTCGTGATGGCGGCGACCAGGGCCGGCCACTGGAAGGTGTTGAAGATCGAGTTGCAGGCGACGACGATGTAGATGTGCCAGACGGCGAGCGCGCCGGCCCGCAGGAGAAGGAAGAGGGCGAGCGAGGAGAGCGCTGAGCCGACGTTACAGAGGATCAGCACCGTCCGCCGGTCGCTGCGGTCGACGATCGCGCCGGCGAAGGGGGCGACGAGCATCCCGGCGCTGGTCAAGACGATCGTCAAGGTGAACTGGGTCACCGAGTGACTCTTCTCCAGCACCCAGATCCCCATGGCGAAGCTGGTGAGCCCGGAGCCGAGGAGCGAGACGAGCTGCCCGAGCCAGATGGTGGTGAAGGACTTCATGCCCTGACTGCGTGAAGACATGGAAAAGGCTCTCCTATCGAGCGTGCCGGGAATGGTTGGCGACGAACCAGCGCAGCACCTCTGCCGAGCGGTTCGCCAGGGCCTCGATGGTCTCGACCCGGTGGATGTTGGTGCTGCGTTCCCACTTGAGCAGCATGCGGTCCTTCTGGATGTAGACGCCGACCGCCAGCGGCCGGAGGCGCCGGGTGCGGCGGTCGAGCCCATAGCCGCCGAAGCCCTCCACCTTGGTCAGCGAGGCGAGCTCCTGCGAATGGTCGTCGCCGAAGTAGTTGAAGAAGATCCCCGGCTGCGGCATCGACCGCGCCCGGGAGAGGAAGTCCTCGTCGCGGGAGAGGTAGCGGAGGATGCCGTACCCGATGCCCCCGTTGGGGATCTTCCGCAGCTGCTCGTTGACGTGCCGGACGGCGGTCCCCGGATCATCCGCAGTGTCTGCGGCATCGACGGCATCGACGGCATCCGGAAGAGTGAGAAACGCCGGGTAGATGGTGTTGAGCCAGCCCACCGTCCGGGTGAGGTCGACGTCGTCGTAGAGCGGCTCGCGGCCGTGCCCGAGGAGATCGATGAGGAGCTTCCTCGAGCCGGTCCAGGGGAGGAAGGCGAAGAGGATGGAGGTGAGGAGGATGGCGTCGATCTGGACCCCGTAGGCGTGCTGCACGTCCTTGAGGAGCGCCCGGGTCTCCGCCAGGTCGAGCTCGACCCGGACGGAGAGCGACGACGCCATGGTGTTCTCGCCGTCGGGGAAGTCGAGCGGCAGGGACGGTGCCGCCCGCCGGGCGTCCGAGAACCAGTACTCCTTCTCCGGTTTCATGTCCATCGAGTGCGCCCGCTCGGCCAGCCGGTCGGCCCACTGCCGGGCCGAGGTGGTCTTGGCCTGGAGCCGGACCGGCTGCCCGTCCAGGGCCTGGCGATAGGCGCTGTCGAAGTCGTCGAGGATCGTCTGCCAGGAGCCGATGTCGGCGACGAAGAAGTGGCCGAGGAGGACGAGACTCCGCTCGCTCCCGTGATCGCCTCGATCGACGAGGACGGCGCGGAAGAGCGGCCCGCGGGCGAGATCGAATCCTGCGATCAAGGCGGTCAGCAGGGCGTCGAGCTCCCGTTCCCACGCCTCGGGCGAGAGCGGCGGCAGGCCGATGCGGACGAACGGCAGCTCCTCCCAGGGAGCGTCGGCCACCAGCCGCCGGCCGGCCTCGTCCTCGACCAACCGCACCCGCAGGTTGTCGTGCTGGGTGGCGACGGCGCGGAAGGCCTCGCGGGCCGCCCACGGATCGAGCTCTGCCCCCGGCTTGCCGGCGAGGAGGGAGCCTAGGCTGTGGTAGTGCGGCCGGGTGTGCTGGAGCTCGACGAAGTGGATCTGGGCCGGAGTGAAGGGGACGACCCCGGTGACCGGCCCCTGCTCGGCGAGGACGTGGGTCGTTCCCGCCACCTTGGCGAGATCGGCCACGGTCCGGTTCTGAAAGAGCATCTTGGTGGTGATCCCGAGCCCCCCCTTGTTGGCCTTGGAGACGACCCGGATGACGAGGAGCGAGTCGCCGCCGAGCTCGAAGAAGTCGTCGTTCACCCCTACCCGCTTGACTCCCAGGGCCTCCGCCCAGAGGGCCGCCAGCGCCGCCTCGACCGGGCTCGACGGCGCGACGTAGGGGCGTTCCGAGGCGCGGTCCCTGTCCGGCGCGGGGAGGGCGCGGCGGTCGACCTTGCCGTTGGGGGTGAGCGGCAGGGCGGCCAGAGTCACGAAGACGGCCGGGAGCATGTACTCGGGGAGACGCGCCTTGAGGAACTCGCGGAGCTCCTGGCTCTTGGGGGCCTCTCCCGCTGTCCGCGCGACCAGGTAGGCGACCAGGCGCTTGGCGCCAGAGATCCCCGGCCTGTCCTCGCGCGCCAGGACGACCGTCTGGGCGATACCGGGGTGCTGGGCGAGGACGCTCTCGATCTCCCCCAGCTCGATCCGGAAGCCGCGCACCTTGACCTGGTGGTCGATCCGGCCGAGGAACTCGACGGTGCCGTCCGGCAGGTGCCGGGCGAGGTCGCCGGTCTTGTAGATGCGGGCCCCCGGCTGGGTCGAATAGGGGTCGGGGATGAAGCGCTCGGCGGTCAGCTCCGGGCGGCTCCGGTAGCCGCGGGCGAGGCCGGCGCCGCCGATATGGAGCTCGCCGGGGACCCCCACAGGAAGCGGGGTCGAGCGCGGCGATAGAAGGTAGACCTGGGTGTTGTCGAGCGGCCGGCCGAGGGTGATCCGACCTCCCGGCTGGAGCTCCTGGAGCATCGACCAGATCGTCGCCTCGGTCGGTCCGTAGACGTTCCACAGCGACCCACAGCCGGCGAGGAGTGCCGCCGCCAGGTCGCGCGGCAGCGCCTCGCCGCCGCAGAGGACCTTGAGCTTGCCATCCCCCTCGAAACCCGCCCCGAGGAGCAGCCGCCAGGTGGCGGGGGTCGCCTGCATCACCGTGGTGCTGGAGCGGACCAGGCGATCGAGGAGCTGCTCGCCGGCCTGGGCGACGTCGCGCGGCACCAGCACCACCCGGGCGCCGACGACGAGCGGCAGGTAGAGCTCGAGCCCGGCGATGTCGAAGGAGAGGGTGGTGACGGCCAAGAGGGTGTCGGTGCTCGTCATCCCCGGCCGCTTGCCCATCGAGGCGAGGAAGTTGACCACCGCCCCATGGGGGATCTGGACCCCCTTGGGTTTCCCCGTCGAGCCCGAGGTATAGATGATGTAGGCGAGGTTCTGCGGTCCCACCCCGCTCTCCAGGGGGCGATCGTCCTCGGCCGCGATGGCGTCGCCATCCCGGTCGAGCGCCACGACCCGCGCCGCGGCTCCCGCGAGCGCGGGGAGCTTCGGGAGCAGCTTTTCCTGGGTCAGGAGAAGAGTGAGCCGCGACTCCTCCAGCATGTAGGCGATCCGCTCCCGCGGATACTCGGGGTCGAGCGGCACGTAGGCGCCGCCAGCCTTCAAGATGCCCAAGAGGCCCACCACCAGGTCGAACGAGCGTTCGACGGCCAGGCCCACGAGGACCTCGGGGCCGACACCCAGGCGGCGGAGGTGACGGGCCAGCCGGTTGGCGCGGGAGTCGAGGTCGGCGTAGGTCAGCCGCTCGCCTTCGAGCTCGACCGCCACCGCCCCCGGCGTCCGCGCCGCCTGAGCGGCGATCAGCTCGTGCAGGCAGCGGTCCTGGGGGAAGTCGGCCGACGTGGCGTTCCAGTCCGAAAGCAGCTGGCGCGCCTCGGTCGCGGAGAGCCAGGGGAACTCGGAGAGCGGCTGCTCGGGATCGGCGGCCACCCCGAGAGCGAGGGTGCGGAAATGGTCGAGGAAGCGGCGGACGGTGACCGCGTCGAAGAGATCGGTGTTGTACTCCAGGTAGCCGGAGAGCCCTTCCTCTTCCTCGACCATGTAGAGGGTCATCTCGAACCGCGCGGTGGCGTTGTCGATCGCCAGCTCCGAGATGGCGAGCCCGGGGATGTCGAGCGCCTTGCCCGGCGTGTTGAGGAGGATGAGGAGAGTCTGGAAGAGGGGCGTCCGGGCGAGGTCTCTCTGCGGGTGGATCTCGTCGACCAGCTTCTCGAACGGCAGATCCTGGTGGGCGTAGGCGCCGAGCGCCACCCCCCGCTCGCGGGCGACGAGCTGGCGGAAGGAAGGGTCGCCAGAGAGGTCGGTGCGGAGAGCGAGCGTGTTGGCGAAGAAGCCGACGATCCGCTCGAGCTCGGGCCGGGTGCGGTTGGCGATCAGGGTGCCGAGCGTCAGGTCCTCCTGCCCCGTGTAGTGATGGAGGAGGGCCTTCCAGGCGGCGGCCAGGCTGACGTAGAGCGTCCCCCCCTCGGCCTGGCCGAGCCGGGTCAGCGCCTGGACGACGGGGCGCTCGAGAAGGACCGCTTCGGAGGCGCCGTTGTAGGTGCGCAGAGCCGGCCGCGGACGGTCCGTCACGAGGTCGAGCGGTGGGGTGCCGGCGAGGCGCTGGCGCCAGTAGGAAAGCTGGCGCTCCAGAACCTCGCCCGCCAGCCACTCCCGCTGCCAGAGGGCGAAATCGAGATACTGGACCGTCAGCTCGGGGAGCGGCGCGGCCTGGCCCGCGGCGAGAGCGCCATAGAGCGCCGCCAACTCGGCGAGGAGGACCCCCCGCGACCAGCCGTCGTAGACGATGTGGTGGACGTTCAGAAAGAAGAGGTGCTCCTCCTCCCCGGTGCGGAAGAGGAGAGCGCGGAAGAGCGGTCCCAGGGTGAGATCGAACGGGCGCCGGGCATCCTCGTAGGCGAGGCGCCGGGCGGCCCCCTCGCGCTCTGCTTCGGGAAGGTCGGGCCGGTCGCGGAGGTCGGTCAGGGGCAGCTCGACGAGCAAGCGGGGGGTGATCCACTGCATGGGCTCGCCGTCCACCGCCTGGAAGGACGTGCGGAGCGCCTCGTGGCGGGCGACGATCGCCTCCAGAGTCTGGCGGAGGATCTCCGGCGACAACGGGCCGGCGATCCGGAAGCCCTGCGGGATGTTGTACTCCGGGCTCTCCGGCTCGTACTGGTTCAAGAACCAGAGCCGCGCTTGAGCGAAGGAGAGCCGGAAGAGGCCGGGAGCCCGGCTGGCGCGCGGAATCGCCGCCCGGATGGGAGCCTCGCGTTGCTTCTGTCTTTGCAGCTGCTCGAAGAGGAGGGCCCGCTTTTCGAGCGGCAGCTCCGCGATGCGTTCCGCCAGTGTCTGCTGATCCATGTCGTCAGTCCTCGAGCTGCGCCAGAAGCGCTGCCAGTAGTGAGTCGTCCGTCCGCGCCATCTCGCGCGCCATGATCGCCTCGGAGAGAGCGGCCACCGTGGGGGTCTTGAAGATCGCTGGCAGGCCGAGCTCGACGCGGAAGGCCTCCTCCAGGCGTGAGATCACCTGGGTCGCCATCAGCGAATGCCCGCCGAGCTCGAAGAAGTTGTCGTGGACGCCAATCCGGGGCAGCCCGAGGACCTCGGCCCAGACCTCGGCCACTTTCTGCTCGACCGGGGTGCGCGGAGCGACGACCTCGCGCCCTGGCCCCAGCTGCCCCAGGGGGTCGGCGGTCGGCGACGGCAGGGCTTGCCGGTCGACCTTGCCGTTGGGAGTCAGCGGCAGCTCCGGCAGAAGGACGAAAAGCGAGGGCACCATGTACTCCGGCAATTCCTCGCGGAGCGCGGCGCGCAGGGTGCCGGGGTTGGCGGCCGGTCCCACTGCCACCACATAGGCGACGAGCTGGGCGCTCCTGGGAGCACCCTCCTCCCGCACCGCTACGACCGCCTGCCGTACCGCCGGATGGGCCCCGAGCACGGCCTCGATCTCCCCCAGCTCGATCCTGAACCCCCTCACCTTGACCTGGTGGTCGGCGCGGCCGAGGAACTCGATCTCGCCCCCCGACAGGCGGCGGGCGAGGTCGCCGGTACGGTAGAGGCGCGCCCCGGGGCCGGCGAAGGGATCGGGGACGAAGCGCTCGGCGGTGAGAGCGGGGCGGCCGAGATAGCCGCGGGCGAGGCCGGCACCGCCGATGTAGAGCTCGCCGACGACCCCCACCGGTACCAGCTTGAGACCGCGGTCGAAAAGGTGGAGCGCGGTGTTGGCGATGGGCAGGCCGATCGGCACTCCCCCTTCGCCTGGGGAGGTGACCGGCTGGAGCGCGGACCAGATCGTCGTTTCGGTCGGGCCGTAGAGGTTCCACAGCGAGCCCACCCGCGGCAGCAGCTCGCGCGCCAGCTCGGCGGGGAGAGCCTCGCCACCGCAGAGCGCCTTCAATCCCGGCTCCCCCGTCCAACCGGAGGCCAGGAGCAGTCGCCAGGTCGCCGGGGTGGCCTGCATCACGGTCGCCCCGGAGTCGTGGAGGAGGGCGGCGAGCCGCTTGCCGTCTGCCGCTACCGCGCGGCTCGCGAGGACGACCCGCCCGCCCACCGCGAGCGGCAGGTAGAGCTCTAAGCCCGCGATGTCGAACGAGATGGTGGTGACGGCGAGGAGCGTGTCCCCCGCCACCAGCCCCGGCTGGCGGGCCATCGAGAGGAGGAAATTGGCGAGCCCGGCATGACGGACCTCGACCCCCTTGGGCTTGCCCGTCGACCCCGAGGTATAGATCACATAGGCCAGATCTTCGGCCCCGGCGGTCGGTGCCAGCGGTGCCAGCGGGGCGTCGCTCTCGGCCCCGTCTAAATCACCGAGATCGCCGAGATCGCCGAGCTCGTCGAGATTGAGGACGGTCGCGTCGTGGAGCGGCAGTGCCGACGCCGGCTCGCCCCCGGTGAGGAGCAGCCGGATACCGCCGTCGGCGAGGATGAAGGCCAGCCGCTCGGCCGGGTAGGTCGGGTCCAGGGGCACGTAGGCGCCGCCCGACTTGAGCACCGCCAGGAGGGCGACCACCATCGTCGCCTGGCGCTCCAGGCAGATCCCCACCAGCACCCCTGGGCCCACCCCGAGCCGCCGCAGGGAGTGGGCGAGCCGGTTGGCGCGGGCGTCGAGCTCGCCGTAGGTCAGGAGCTCGGCGTCGCTCACCAGGGCGAGGGCCCCGGGAGCCGCCGCCGCCCGCGCCTCGAAGAGACCGTGCGCGGTCGTCCCGGCGGGAACCTCTCGGGCGGTGTCGTTAAAGGTCTCGACGAGCTGCCGCCGTTCGGCCGCGGCGAGCATCGGCAGCTCCGCCAGAGGTGCTTCGGGCGCCGCTACCGCACTCGCCAGGAGATTCACCAGGTGACCCGCCATGCGCTCGACCGTCGTCCGGTCGAAAAGCGCGCTCTTGTATTCGAGGACCGCCTCGAGGCCGTCCTCGCTCTCATCGTTCTCATCGTTCTCCGATATCGCGAGCGAGAGATCGAGGAGCGAGGTGCCGGTCGCGACGTGCGGCAGTCGCAACTCGGCGCCGGGGACCGACCGCAGGGTATTGCCGTCGCCTGCCGCGTGGTGGAGGACGAAGAAAACCTGGAAGATCGGGTTGTGCGAGAGATCGCGCTCCGGGCGCAGGGCCTCGACCAGCAGCTCGAAGGGGAGATCGCCGTGGCTGTAGGCGTCGAGAGCCGTCCCCCGCACCTGCTTGAGGAGGCGAGAGAAGCTCGGCCCCTCTTCCAGCCGGGCCCGCGCGACGAGCATGTTGGAGAAGAAACCGATCACCCCTTCGAGCTCGGAGCGGCCGCGGCCGGCGATCGGCCAGCCGACGACGACGTCGTCCTGCCCCGACCAGCGCGCGAGGAGAGCGTCGAAGCCGGCGAGGAGGGTCATGAACCGGGTCGCCCCTTCCCTCTGGCCGAGCGCCGCGAGATCGCGCGCCAGGGCCGGCTTGAGGGTGAAGCTGTGGCGCTCGCCGTCGGTGGTCTCGACGGCGGGCCGCGGCCGGTCGGTAGGGAGCGTGAGGACCGGCGGCGCCCCCGCGAGCTGCCGCCGCCAGTAGCCGATCTGGGCCGCCAGCACCTCGCCGCTCAACCAGGCGCGCTGCCAGGCCGCGTAGTCGGCATATTGCACGGGGAGCTCGGGCAGCGGCGACGGCTCGCCGCGCGAGAAGGCCGCATAGAGCGCCAGAAGCTCGCGCAGCAGGATGGGGCTCGAATTGCCGTCCGAGACGCTGTGATGGACGCCCAGGAGGAGCAGGTGGTCCTCGGCGGCCAGGCGGTAGAGGACGGCGCGGAAGAGCGGCCCGCGCCCGAGGTCGAACGGCCGCCGCCCCTCCTCGGCCGCTCGGCGGGCGGCCGTCGCCGCCGGCGCCGCCGCGGGCTCCCCCGTCAGATCGACCACCGGCAGCGGTACGGGCGCCGGCGCGGCGATCACCTGCACCGCCTGGCCGTCGATCACTCGCGAAGGTGGTGCGCAGAACCTCATGGCGGCGGACGACCTCGTCCAAGGCCCGGGAGAGTGTCGCGAATCGAGCGGCCCCTGCCAGCAGAGGGCGTCCGAGAGGTTGTAGGCCGGGCTCCCCGGCATCAGCTGGTCGACCACCCAGAGCCGCTGCTGGGCGAAGGAGCAGGGTAGGAGGCCGCTCCTCGATACCCGCGATAGCGGCGGAACGGGCGCGGCGAGCCCGCCGGCCGAGCGCCGGGCCGCCTCCACCGCCGCGGCGAGACCGGCGACGGTCGGCGCCTCGAAGAGCGTGCGGAGCGGCAGGTCGACCCCGAACGCCTGCCGTACCCGCGAGATCACCTGGGTGGCGAGGAGCGAATGGCCGCCCAAGTCGAAAAAGTTGTCGTTGATCCCCAGGCTCTCGCGGCGCAGCACCTGCGCCCAGATCTGGAGCACCAGCTCTTCGAGCGGCGAGCGCGGTGTCCCGTCTCCACTCGTGTCGAGCCTCGATTCCCGGCTGGAGTCGAGCCGCAGGAGGGCGCGCCGGTCGAGCTTGCCGTTGCTGGTGAGCGGCAGGTCGTCGAGTATCGCGAGACCGGCCGGCACCATGTACTCGGGGAGGCTCGCTCTCAAATAGGTGCGCAGCTCCTCCGCGGTCGTACCGTGACCGGGGTCCGCGGCGATATAGCCCACCAGGCGGCGGTCGGCAGGGCCGTCCTCGCGGAAGCAGGACCACGCACTCGCGCACCCCCGGATGGCGAGCCAGGAGGGCCTCGATCTCCCCCGGCTCGACCCGGTAGCCGCGGACCTTGACCTGGTCGTCGGACCGGCCCAGGCACTCGAGCTCGCCCGTGGGGAGGAAACGGCCGCGGTCCCCCTGCCGGTAGAGCCGGCCGCCCGGCTCGCAGGTGCCGAAGGGATCGGGGAGGAAGACCGCCGCCGTGCGCTCGGGGTGCTCAAGGTAGCCGCGCGAGACGTTGGCGCCGCCGATGTAGACGTCCCCGGGAACCCCCATGGGGACCGGCTCCATCTCCCCGTCGAGAACATAGACCCGGCAGTTGTCGATCGGCCTCCCGACCGGGATGCGGTGCCCGGCCCGCGCCCGTTCCAAAGAGCCGGGCCCCGAGAGATGGATGAGGGCGGTGACCGTGCACTCGGTCGAGGCATAGGAGTTGGCGAAAGGCACCCCGCCGCCGGGGAGCGCCAGCCACTCGGCGAGGCGCTCGGGGAGCGCCTGCTCGGTGCCGACGATCGCCAGGCGCAACGACGCCGGCGGCCGACGCTCCGTCCGGTGGAGCTCGCTCGCCCACTCGTGCCAGTAGGCGGTCGGCAGGTTGACGACGGTCACCCGGTGACGAGCGAGCAGCTCCTCCAACTCGGCGAAAGAGGGGAAGAGCCCCGGCGCCCTGGGGACCACGGCGCCGCCCGAGATCCAGGTCGGGAAGACCTCCTCGGAGGTGATGTCGAAGCTGATCGAGGTGAACTGGAGCACCCGGTCGGCGGGCCCCAGGCCGTACCACCGGGCACACTCCGCGGCATGGTTGGCGAGCGCCCGGTGCGGTACCCCCACCCCCTTCGGGCGGCCGGTCGAGCCCGAGGTGTAGACGACATAGGCGAGCCCTTCGCCGAGGACCTCCCAGTCGGGGTCGCCGGGGTTCTCCAGCGTCGATCCGGCTCGCCTCCAGGTCGAGGCAGAGGAGCTCCGGGCCGCGGGAGAGCTCCGGGAGACTCGCCGCCAGCCGCGCCTCGGTGAGCAGCACCGGCATGCCGGTGTCCTCGATCATGAGGGCCAGGCGCTCCCGGGGGTAGGCCGGGTCCAGGGGAACATAGGCGGCGCCCGCCTTGAGCACGCCCAGGAGCGCGACGGTCATGGCGAGCGAGCGCTCCAGGCAGAGGCCGACCCGGGTGTCGGGACCGACCCCGCGCCGCCTCAGGTAGCGGGCCAGCCGGTTGGCGCGGGAGTCGAGCTCGGCATAGCTCAGCCGCTCGCCGCCGAAGAGCACCGCCGGAGCCTCGGGGGTACGCCGGGCCTGGGCGGCGATCCGACCGGGGACTGTCGGCGCGCAGCTCGTAGCCCGCTGGATTCCAGCCGAAGAGGATGCGCTGGCGCTCGGCCCGGTCGAGGAGCGGCAGCTCGGCCAGGGGACGATCCGGACGGGCGACGATGCCCGCCACGAGGGTCAGGAAGATGTCCCGTCATCCGGGCGATGCTGGCCGCCTCGAACAGATCGGTGCTGTATTCAAAGTAGCCGGCGATCCCGTCGCGGGTATCGGCCAGGTCGAGGGTGAGGTCGAGCTTCGACAGGCCGCGCTCGACGTCCATCTCCCCCAGGGTGAGACCGGGGAGGGAGACCTCCTGCCGCGGCAGGTTCTGGAGGGCGAAGAGGACCTGGAAGAGGGGATTGTGGGAGAGGTCGCGCTCCGGGTGCAGCTCCTCGACCAGGCGCTCGAAGGGCAGCTCCTGGTGCCCGAAGGCGCCCAGGGTCGACTGGCGGACGCGGACGAGGAGCTGGCTGAAGGTGGGGTTCCCGGCGAGGCCGGCGGGGAGGAGCAGGGTGTTGGCGAAAAAGCCGATCGAGCCTTCGGTCTCCCGGTGGGTGCGGCCGGCGACCGTCGTGCCGACCAGGAAGTCGGGCTGCCCGGTATAGCGATAGAGCAGGACCTCGAAGGCAGCGAGGAGGGTCATGAAGAGGGTGGCCCCAGCCTCGCGCCCGAGGCGCTTGAGACCGCTCTCCACCTCGGCGGGGAGGGCCAGCCGTTCCAGACTGCCGCGGAAGGACTCGGCGGCGGGGCGCCGGTGGTCGGCGGGGAGCTCGAGCACGGTCGCCGCCTCTCCGATCTCCTCCCGCCACCAGTCGAGCTCGGCGCGCAGCCGCTCTCCCGTCATCCGCTCCCGCTGCCAGGTGGCGAAGTCCGGATATTGCAGCTCGGGCTCGGGGAGCGGCGAGGGGTGACCGAGGGAGAAGGCCGGGTAGAGGGCGATCAGCTCGGCAGACAGGAGACCCATCGACCAGCCGTCGGCGACGATGTGGTGAAGGCTCAGGAAGAGGGCGTGCTCCGTCTCGTCCAGGCGGACGAGAGTGGCCCGGAAGAGCGGCCCCTGCGCCAGGTCGAAGGCGTGCCGCGACTCGCTCCCGGCCAAGTCCCCGGCCGCCGGTCGGCGTGCCACCGCCGGCAGGGCCGACAGGTCGACCGTGGGGAGCGGCAGCGCGGCCGCCCCTTCCACCCGCTGCCGGGGCTCGTCCCCCACCGTCTGGAAAATCGTGCGCAGGGCCTCGTGACGGCGGACGATCTCGGTCAACGTACGGGCGAGCGCCGCGACGTTCAGATCGCCGGAGAAGGTCAGAGCGCGGAAGATATTGTTCGCCGGATTGCCGGGATCGAGCCGGTCGAGGAACCACATCCGCTGCTGCGCGAACGAGAGCGGGAAGGTGCGACCGGCGCGGGACCTCTGCCGCTCGAGGCGGGTCAGAAGGGCGACCTTCTCCTCCCGCGACAGGCCGGCGAGGCCATTCTCAAGGATGCTCATGGATCTCCCCCCTCCGCTCTTCTGCCAGCAGCTCGCGGAGCAGTACGTCGAGCTGCTCCTCGCTCAATCCCTGGGCGGCGCTCCCAGGAGCGGGAACGATCCGGTTCTGCTCCGCCGCCGCAGCCGCCGCCGCTCGACCGCCGACGCCGACGGCAGTGCCGCCTCGACCGCCATTGCCAGACCGGCCAGCGTCGTGTGCTCGAAGAGGTCGGCGAGCGCCAGCTCGACACCCCGCTCCTGGCGCAGGCGCGAGAGGACTCGGGTGGCCGAGAGGGAGTGGCCGCCGAGGAGGAAAAAGTCGTCCGCGACCCCGACTTTTTCGACTCCCAGGATCTCTCGCCAGATCGAAGCGACCGTCTGCTCGGCCGGCGTGCGTGGGGCGACGAAGTCCTCGCGGCTCCCTCTCAGCCCCTCCTCCCCCTCCTCCGGTGCCATCCGCGCCAGCCCTCGGCGGTCCAGCTTGCCGTTCGCCGTCAACGGCAGGTCGGGGAGGATCACCCAGGCCGCCGGCACCATGTGGGGCCGGCAGGCTCGCCGCGAGGTGGCGGCGAAGGACGGTGACGAAATCGACCTCCGGGTCCGCCTCGCGAAGCGCCACATAGGCGACCAGCCGGCGCTCCGTCCCTCCCGGTTCGGGCCGCGCCAGGACCGTTGCCTCGCGCACCGCCGGGTGCCGGGAGAGCGCCACCTCGATCTCCCCGGGCTCGATGCGGAAGCCCCGGATCTTGACCTGCTGGTCCAGACGGCCGAGGAACTCCAGGATCCCGTCCGGGCACCGGCGCGCCCGGTCGCCCGTGCGATAGAGCCGGCCGCCCGGCTCGCCGCCCTCCGTCGGGCCGAACGGGTCGGGCACGAAGCGCTCCGCCGTCAGCTCGGGACGGCCGAGATAGCCGAGGGCCAGACCGTCGCCGCCGATCAGCAGCTCCCCGGGAACCCCGGCCGGCAGCGGCCGGAGCTCGCCGTCGACAACGTAGACCCGGGCATTGCCGATCGGCCGGCCGATGGGGACGGTCGCTCCCACTCCTGCCGGCTCCCGCAGCGCGTGACAGCAGGTGAAGGTCGTCCCCTCGGTCGGCCCGTAGCCGTTGATCAGCACCAGCCCCGGGAGAGCGGCGAGAGCCCGCCGCACGTGATCGGGAGAGAGGACGTCCCCGCCGGCGATGAGCTGGGCGAGCGGCCGGAGAGCCGCGAGATTGCCGTCGGCCATCTGGTGAAAGAGGCCGGCGGTGAGCCAGAGGGTGGTCACTCCGTAGCGGGCGATCGCCTCGCCCAGCGCTTCGAGCGACGGGCTCTCCGGCGGGAAGACGGCGAGGCGCCCGCCGTGGAGGAGCGGCCCCCAGATCTCCAGGGTCGAGGCGTCGAACGAGATCGGCGCCAGCTGCAGGAACACCTGCTCCGGACCGAAGCGCGCGAAGCCGCTGCCATAGACCAGCCGGACGATGTTCCGGTGGGTGACCGCGACCCCCTTCGGCCGCCCCGTCGAGCCCGAGGTGTACATCACATAGGCGATGTCGCCAGGGCCGGGCGGCGGGGAGGGCGCCGTGGCCGGAGCGCTCGCGATCGCCTCCCGATCCCGCTCGAGAGAGACCCTGGGCAGCCCGGAGGAGGGCAGACGATCGAGCCAGCGTTCCTGGCCCAGCAGCAGGCGGGCGCCGCTGTCCGCGAGCATGAAGGAGAGCCGCTGCTGCCGGATAGGCCGGATCGAGCGGCAGGTACGAGGCGCCGCTCTTCAGGATCCCCAGGAGGGCCGGGATCATGGCGAGCGAGCGCTCGACGGCGAGCGCCACGAGGTCGCCGGGCCCGATCCCCAGGCCGCGCAGGTGGTGCGCGAGGCGGTTCGACTCGGCTTCGAGCTCGCCATAGGTCAGGCTCTCCGCACCAAAAACGACCGCGGGGGCCCCGGGTGTCCGCGCCGCCCAGTTGCCGAACCGCTCGGGGACCGAGGACTCCCGGGCGTAGTCGCTCGCCGTGTCGTTCCAGCCGACGAGGACCTGGGCCCGCTCGCCCGGGGTCAGGAGCGGCAGCTCGGGGAGGGCGAGCTGCGGGTCCGCCACCGCCCCGGCGAGGAGGGTCTGGTAGTGCGCGGCCATCCGCTCGACCGTCGCCAGGTCGAAAAGGTCGGTGTTGTACTCCCAGTGGAGGACGGCGCCGTGGTCTGCCGCGTCCTCTTCTCTCCCCACCCGCTGCTCGCCCCGCGGCACGACGATGACGTTCATGTCCATCTTCGCCGTACGGTTGCCGCGCACCTCCGGGAAGAGGGTGAGGCCGGCGAAGTCAAAGTCGGGGAGGGGAGCGTCGTGAAAATTGAACATCAGCTGGAAGAGGGGGTTGCGGCCCGGCCGGCGCTCGAACCGCAGCTCCTGGACCAGCCGCTCGAACGGCATGTCCTGGTGGGTGTAGGTAGAGAGGGCCAGCTCGCGCACCCGGGCGAGATGCTCGCGGAAGCTGGGGCGGCCCGCGAGGTCGGCCCGCAGCACGAGGCTGTTGACCACCATCCCGATCATCCCCTCGATCTCCCGCGTCCGCCGGTTGGCGTTGCTGGTGCCGATCACGATGTCCTCCTTCCCCGTGTAGCGCGCAAGGAGAGCGAGAAAGCCGGCGAGCATCGTCATGTAGAGGGTGAAGCCCTGGCGCCGGGCGAACCGGCGGAGCGACTCGTAGAGCTCCGGCCTCACCCGCAGGAGAGCGATGTCGCCGCGGAACGAACCGTGCGGCGGCCGGGGCCGGTCGGTCGCGATCTCCAGCGCCGGGGGGCTCCCCGCTAGCTGGCCCTTCCAGTAGCCGAGGAGACGCTCCATCACCTCCCCCTCCATCCACTCCCGCTGCCAGACGGCGTAGTCGGCATACTGCACGGGAGGCTCGGGGAGAGGGGAGGGCTCGCCCGCCGAGAAGGCTGCGTAGAGGGCTTTGAGCTCGCGGAGGAAGATCGCCAGCGACCAGCCGTCGTGGACGAAGTGGTGCTCGACCTGGACCAGGGTGTGGTGCAGAGCGTCCTGCCGGAGGAGCCGCCAGCGGATGAGCGGGCCCCGGGTGAGGTCGAAGGGCGTCTGGATCTGCTCCTCGATCAGCGCTTCCGCGCGCTCCTCCCGCTCCGTGGGAGGCAGGCCGGAGAGGTCGATCCGCGGCAGCCTCAGGGGAGACGCCTTATGGACCACCTGCACCGGCCGGCCGGCCACCGAGGGGAAGCTCGTCCGCAGCACCTCGTGCCGGCGAACGATCTCCCCGAGGGTCCGGTCGAGGGCTCCCACGTCGAGCGGACCGCGGAGCCGGATCGCCACCTGGAAGTTGTAGGCCAGGTTGCCGCCCGGGGTGAGCTGGTCCAGGAACCAGACCCTCTCCTGGGCGAAAGAGAGCGGCAGCGGGCGCCCCTCGCGGAGAGCCGCCGGGAGGGGCCGGATCGGCGGCAGCTCCGCTCCCGAACCGCTCCTCCCACCCGCTTCGATCCACCGCGCCAGCTCGGCCACGGTGGGCTTTTTGAAGAATTCGACCAGCGGCACCTCGACCCCCAGCGCCTGCCGGATGCGCGACAGCGCCTGCGCCACCAGGAGCGAGTGGCCGCCCAGAGCGAAGAAGTCGTCGTCGACGCCCACCCGGTCGGCCCGCAGCAGCTCGCCCCAGATCCCCGCCAGGACCTCCTCGACCGGAGTCCGCGGCCGCGCGTGGAAGCTCGCCTCCTCCCCCTCTACTGCGAGAGCAGACGCCAGCCGAGCGAGAGCCGTCCGGTCCACCTTGCCGCTCGCCGTCAGGGGGAGAGCCGGAAGGAGCGCCAGGGCCGCGGGCACCATGTGCTCCGGTAGAGCCAACTGGAGCGCCGCCCGCAGCTCTAGGGGCTGGAGATCGGCTGCCGTGGGAACGACGAAGGCGACCAGGCGCCGGGCTCCGTCGGCATCGTCCTCCTGGACCACCGCCGCGGCCTCCCGCACCCCGGGCAACCGCCGCAGGGCCGCCTCGACCTCACCCAGCTCGATCCGGAAGCCCCGAATTTTGACCTGACCGTCTACCCGGCCGCGGAAGAGCAGGTTGCCGTCCGGCAGCTGGCGAACGAGATCGCCCGTGCGGTAGAGCCGATCTCCCGGGAGCCCGTCTTGGGGAGCGCAGGGCGCGAATGGGTCGGGGCGGAAGCGTTCGGCGGTCAGCTCCGGCCGGCCGAGATACCCCCGGGCGAGGCCGGCGCCTCCGATCCACAGCTCGCCGTCGACCCCCGCCGGCAGGACCTCCATTCCGGCCCCCAGGACGTGAGTGCGAACGTTGGGGACGGCGCGCCCGATCGGCACCCGGCCGCCGGTTTCAGCTGCCCCCGGAGACGGTCAGGTCGCACTGGGTGGCCACGATGGTGGCCTCGGTCGGGCCGTAGGTGTTGATCAGGCGGACGCGCTCCCCCACTCTCTCCCGCCAGGCGGCAACCCGCGCCGCCTGCGCCTCCTCGCCGCCGAGGATGACCAGCCGTATGGACTCGGGGAAAGGCAGCCCCGGCTGCCCGGTATCGGCTGCCAGCTCGGCCACCAGCTCGTGCCAGTAGGCGGTGGGCAGGTCGAGGAGGGTGATCCCCAACTGCCCGGCCGTGCGCAGAAAGCCGTCGAAGGAACCGGTCATAGAGGCGGCGCGCAGCACCAGGGTGGCACCGCGAGTGAGGCAGGGGTAGATCTCCTCGGCGCTGGTGTCGAAGCTGATCGAGGCGAACTGCAGAACCCGGTCGCCGGGGCCGACCTGGTAAGCCGCGCCGGCGCTCGCCACGTAGCTCGCGAGAGCGGCATGCTCGACCACCACCCCCTTGGGAGTCCCCGTCGAGCCCGAGGTATAGATGACATAGGCGGCGTCCCCGGGCGTCGGCCCGCTCCCGGAAGGATTCGCGCCCAGGTGGCGGTCCTTGAGGATGGCCGCGAGGCTTGCCGCCGTGAGCACCACCCGAGCCCCCGAATCCGACACCATGAAGGCCAGGCGCTCCGCGGGATAGGCCGGATCGAGCGGCAGGTAGGCTGCCCCGGCCTTCCAGGTTGCCAGCAGGGAGACGATCAGCTCGAGCGAGCGGTCGAGGCAGAGCCCCACGACCTCCCCCCGGCCGACTCCCAGCCCGCGGAGGTGACCGGCGAGGCGGCCCGACGCCGAATCGAGCTCGCCGTAGGTCAGCCGCGCCTCCCCGGACTCGACCGCCACCGCCTCCGGCGTCGCGGTCGCCTGCTCCAGGAAGCGCCCGAGGACCGTGGCGGTGGCGAGCTCGGGAGCGACCGGCCCGCGGCCGGCGGCGAGGAGCTGCCGCCGCTCCTCGGCGCCAAGGAGGGAGATCTCCGCGAGCCGCGTCTCCGGCTGGTCCGCGAAGCCGGCGAGGAGGTTGCCGAGCATCCCGAGCAGGCGTTGCGCCGAGGCAGAGTCGAAACGCTGCCGGTGGTAGGAGAGGCCGAGGGCCATGGCATCCCCCTCGGGCGCCGCGTAGAGGGCCAGGGGGTAGTGGGTCGATTCCTTGAGGCGCGAGGCGCGCATCGCGAAGCCTGCAGCGCCGGCGACACCGCTCTCCGCCAGCGGGTTCAAGGGGAAATTCTGGAAGATGAGGAGGCTCGAGAAGAGCTGGCGGTCGCGCGGCATCCCGGCCCAGGCCTGGACCTGCTCCAAGAGCGAGTGCTCGAAGCTACGCTGCTCGACCTGGCGGTCCTGAAGCTCGGCGAGCCAGGGGATCAGCGCCCGGGCGGGGTCGACCCGCACCCGCACCGGGAGAGCATTGATGAACAGACCGACGATCGACTCGACCCCCGGCAGCTCCCCCGGCCGTCCTGAGACGATACCGCCGAAGATCGCCTCGTCCCGCCTGGAGAGCCGGGCGAGGAGGAGCGCCCAGGCCCCCTGGAAGAGGGTGCTCAAGGTCAGCCGGTTGCCCCGGGCGAAGGCGGTCAGTCCCCGCACGGTCTCCGCCGGCAGCCGGGCGAGCTCCTGCTCGCTGGCCCAGCCGCTGTCTTTCTCCTTTTCCCGTCCCTCCTCCGGGCTACCGTCGAAGGGCAGGGGGGTGGGCTCGTCCAGGTTCGCCAGCTCGCGGCGCCAGAAGGCCTCGGCCTCGGCCGGATCCTGGCGTTTCAGCCAGGCGATGTAGTCGCCATAAGGGCGGGGCGCGGGCAGCTCGCCCAGCTCCTCTGCCCGGCCCGCCGCGAGGGCCGTGTAGACGGCGAGGACTTCCGTAAGGACGAGGGAGATCGACCAGCCGTCCAAGATCAGGTGATGGAAGCTCCAGACGAACCTCGCCTCCCCCGCTTGCCACTGGACGAGGGTGGCGCGCAGGAGCGGCGCCCGGTCGAGATCGAAGCCGCGGGCGTGATCGGCGCTAAGGAGAGCATCGAGCCGCGGCTGGCGCTCCGCCTCCGACAGGCCCCGCCAGTCCAGCTCCTCCCAGGGCAGCTCGACCTCCCGCCGCACGACCTGGAGCGGCCGCTCGCGGCGCTCCCAGACGAACTGAGTGCGGAGCGCTTCATGCCGCGCCACCGCCCGGCGCCAGGCCTCGCGCCAGGCGGCGGGGTCGAGAGGGCCGGTCAGGGTGAGGACGACCTGATCGAAGTAGTACTCCGAGCTCTTCTCGGCGAGCAGGACCACCATCAGCATGCCCTGCTGGGCCGGGGAGAGGGGGTAGATGTCGACGACGTTCGATTGGCTGCTCATCGCGTTTCCTCAGTCCAGACCGGCCAGGAGATCCGCCAGCTCTTCCCGGCTGAGATCCGCCTGGGGAAAGCTCGCCGCCTCGTTCGGAGCGACCGGCGGCAGCGAAAGAATCGGCGGGGTCGTGGCAACGGCCGCCGCGGCCGCAACTGCCGCCGCCACCGCGGCCACCGCGGCCAGACTGGCCACCGTCTGATGACGGAAGATCTGCCGCGGTACCACCTCCAGCCCGCGCTCGCGGCAGCGCGCCACGACCTGGATGGTGAGGATCGAGTCGCCGCCGAGGGCAAAGAAGTTGTCGAGAACCCCCACCCGCGGCAGGCCCAGCACCTCGGCCCAGACCTCGGCGAGAATCTCTTCCACCCGGCCGCGTGGCGCCCGGTAGGCCGACTCGGCCTCCGGGCGCTCGGGCCGCGGCGCGGGCAGGGCCCGGCGATCGAGCTTGCCGTGGGGCGTCTGCGGCAGGCTCGGCAGGAAGACCCAGAGGGCGGGGATCATGTAGTGCGGCAGGCGCTGCTCCAGGGCACCGCGGAGAGCCGCCGCCGACGGCGTTTCCGGGGCGATGTAGGCCACCAGACGCAGGTCCGAAGAGCCGTCGCGCCGCGCCAGGACGGCCACCGCGGCGACGCCAGGGCAGGCGGCGAGGGCCGACTCGATTTCGCCCAGCTCGATCCGGAAGCCGCGCACCTTGACCTGGTGATCCCGGCGGCCGAGGAAGTCGAGATCCCCCGTGGGCCGCCGACGCACCAGGTCGCCCGTCCGGTACAGACGGGCTCCGGAGCCGCCGGAGAAGGGATCGGGGACGAAGCGCTCCGCCGTCAGCTCCGGCCGGCCGAGATAGCCGCGGGCGAGGCCTCCGCCGCCCAGATAGAGCTCGCCGGGCACCCCCACCGGCAGCGGCTCGGCGGCACCGGCGCCAAGGCCGCCGCCGAGCACGTAGGCCGAGGTGCCGGCGACCGGCCGGCCGATGCCGGGGGAGCGCCGCGACCGCCGCTCGACCTCGGCGAAAGTCGAGTAGGTGGTGTCCTCGGAGGGGCCGTAGAGGTTGTACAGCCGCTCGACCGTGGGGAGAGCGTGGACCTGGTCGGCGAGCCCCCTGGGGAGCGCCTCCCCCGCCAGGTTGACCGTCCGCACCGACGGCGGCAGGGCGCCCAGGCGGAGCAGCTCGGCCAGGGCGGAGGGGACGGTGTTGACGAGCGTCACCTCGGCCCTCGCCGGCAGCTCGGTAAGAGCGAGGACGTTGTCGGCCAGTATCACGGTGCCGCCGGAGGAGAGCGGCAGGAAGATCTCGAACACCGAGAGGTCGAAGGCGATCGAGGTCGCGGCGAGCACCGCGGAGCGCTCCGCCTCGGAGAACACCCCCTGGGCCCAGCGCACGAGGAGACTGGCGCTGGCGTGGGCGATCCCGACCGCCTTGGGCCGTCCGGTCGAGCCCGAGGTGTAGATCAGATAGGCGAGATTGGCAGGCAGGGCCCGCTGCATCGAAAGCGGGGATGGGAGCGGTGCTTCCGGTCCGTCCAGCCGGATCGTCCGCGCCGCGCCGGCCGGTGCCTCCGGGGCGAGCGCGCTCGTCGTCACCAGCACGGCGGCGCCGCTGTCTCTGATCAGGAAGGCCAGCCGCTCCGCCGGATAGGCGGGATCGAGCGGCACGTAGAAGCCGCCGGCCGAAAGCGTCGCCAGCATGGCGACGACGAGATCGGCCGTGCGTGGCAGAAAGAGTGCCACCCCGACCTCCGGCCCCACCCCCTGCGCCGCGAGACGGCGCGCCAGGCGGTCGACCCGCGCGGCGAGGTCGCCGTAGGTCAGGCGCGTGAGCCCAACCACCAGGGCCGTGGCGCCAGGCGTGCGCGCCGCCTGCTCGGCGAAGAGCCGCGCCAGCGTCTCTTCCCCTGCCGGAGTGCCCCCCGCGAGCGGTCGCCGGGCGCTCTCGGCGTTCCACAGCGCGAGCTGCCGGCGCTCCGCCGGAGCGAGGAGCGGCAGGGTGGACACCGGCATCTCCGGTGCCGCGGCAAGCCCTGCCAGGAGAGTGCGGAAGTGGCCGTGGAAGCGCTCGACGGTCGCCCGGTCGAAGAGCGCCGTGGGGTACTCCCACTGCAACGTGAGCCCCCCCTCTTCCTCCTGAACGTAGAGCGAGAGGTCCACCTTGGCCACCCCGGCGTCCACCTCGCTCACCACCAATCCCACCCCCGGGGCCAGCTCGCGCGGCGGCAGCGGCGCGTTGCCGAAGACGAAGAAGACCTGGACCATGGGATGACGGGAAGGGTCGCGAGCCGGCTCCAGGGCATCGACCAGCTGTTGAAAGGGGAGATCCTGATGCGCATAGGCCCCGAGGGTCGTCTCGCGCAGCTGGGCGACGAGCGCCGCGCCGCTCGGCTCTCCGGCCAGCCGGGCGCGGAGGACCAGGGTATGAATGAAGAGCCCGGCCAGACTTTCGAGCTCCAGCCGGTTGCGGTTGGCGCTCGGCGAGCCGAGGAGGAGATCGTCCTCCCCGGCGTAGCGGCCGAGGAGCGCGCTCCAGCCGGCGAGGAGGACCATGAAGAGCGAGGCGTCCTTCCTCCGGGCGAGCGACCCGAGCCGGCCGACGAGATCAATGGGCAGGGCTGCTGACAGGCGGGACCCGGCGAAAGAAAACCCTGCCGGCCGCGGCCGGTCGGCGGGCAGCTCCAGGACCATGGGCGCCGAGGCCAGGCGCTGGCGCCAGTAGGCGAGGAGCTTCTCGCGGACGGCGCCGGCCAAAAACCCGTGCTGCCAGATTGCGAAGTCGGCGTACTGGAGCCGCGGCTCGGGGAGCGGCGAGGGTCGGCCAGCGGCGAAGGCACGGTAGAGCGCGGCCAGCTCGGAGAGGAGGAGCGAGACCGTCCAGTCGTCCGACACGATGTGATGGAGGAGGAAGAGCAGCCGGTGCTCGGTGGGACCGAGCCGGAGGAGCAAAGTCCGCAGGACCGGGCCTCGTTCGAGGTCGAAAGAGCGCCGCCCCTCCGCGCTCGCCAGCTCTCCCGCGACCGCTCCAGCCTTGCCGCTCGGCAGGCCGGCGAGATCGATCCGCCCCAGACGAACCGCGGCGGTCGCGGCGGGCAGGATGCGCTGCACCGGCCGGCCGGAGATGTCCGGGTAGACCGTCCGCAGCACCTCGTGCCGACGGACGATCTCGGCCAGGGCCCGGCCGAGAGCCGCCGCGTCGAGCGGCCCAGTCAACGCGACCGCCATCGGAGTGTTGTAGGCCGGGGTGCCGGGGGCCCAGCGCTCGATGAACCAGAGCTCCTGCTGGGCGTAGGAGAGCGGGATCTCGATCTCCTGGCCACACGGCCGCGGCGGGATCTCGCCGCCGCCGCCGATCTCTTCAATACCGGCGAGGGCCGACTCCACCCGCCGGGCGAGGGCGGCGATCGTCGGGTGGTCGTAGAGATCCGCCACCGCGAGCTCGACCCCGAGCGCCGCGCGCACCCGCGTCAGCACCTGGGTGGCTTTGAGCGAATGGCCGCCGAGGGCGAAGAAATCGTCCACGGCCCCCACCCGCTCCACTCCCAGGACCTCGCCATAGATCGCCGCCAGGCGCTCCTCGACCGCGTTACGCGGCGCGATCCATTCGCCCTCTAACGCCAGGATGGGGATGATCTGGGCCAGGGCCGCACGGTCGACCTTGCCGTTGGGCGTCAGCGGCAGTGCCGCGAGAAACACCCAGACTGCGGGCACCATGGGCTCCGGCAGCGCCCGGCCCAGAAAGGTGCGGAGCTCCTGGGGGTCCAGCGCCGCCCCGGATCGCCCCGCGACGTAGCCCACCAGCCGGCGCTCGGCCCTCTCCTCCAGCGCCAGGACGACCCCCTCCCGGACCCCCGGGTGGGAACGCAGCACGGCCTCGATCTCCCCCAGCTCGATGCGGTAGCCGCGGATCTTCACCTGGTGATCGATGCGGCCGATGAAATCGAGGTCCCCCGAGGGGAGCTCGCGCACCCGGTCGCCACTCCGGTAGAGCCGCTCGCCCGGCTTCCCCCAGGGGTTGGGGACGAAGCGCTCCGCGGTCCAGTCGGGCCGGTTGCGGTAGCCCCGCGCCAGGCTCAAGCCCCCGATCAGCAGCTCGCCGGGCTCCCCCTCCGGCACTCGTAGGAGGTCCCGATCCAGGAGGTGGACGGTGGCGCCGTCCACCGGCAGCCCGATGGGAGGCGGGGTGTGGGCGCTCCCCGACTCCGGCTCGACGATCGTCCAGGTGGTGCAGACGGTGGCCTCGGTCGGGCCGTAGTGGTTGGCGAGGGCGAAGGTGTGGTCCGGCCCCGGGCCGCGGTGCAGGCGGTCCCCCCCGGTCAGCATCACCTCCAGCGCGGCGCCCGCCGGCCAGGGCTCTTCGAGCACCGCCTCCGCCAACGGGGTGGGGAGGAACGTCTGGGTGATGCGGTGCTCCGCGAGCCAGGCGAGGAGCCGCGCCGGCGCCAGGAGGACGTCGTCCGGCGGCAGGTAGAGGCAGGCCCCGGCCGCCAGGCAGGGCCAGATCTCCCAGACCGCGGCGTCGAAGCTGGCGCCGGCGAGCCGGGTAGTGCGATCCCCGGGGCCCAGGTTGTAGATCCGCAGGTGCCAGGCGACCAGGTTGGCGAGCCCGCGGTGCTCGATCTCCACCCCTTTCGGCCGGCCGGTCGAGCCGGAGGTATAGATGACGTAGGCGAGGTTCCCAAGCCCGGCAGTCGGGGCGAGCGGCGCCAGTGGGGCGAGCGGCGCCGGCGGAACCGGCTCGCCGAACCGATCGCGGTCGAGGAGGAGGGTGGCGCCGCAGGCGGCGCCCAGGGCCGGAAAGGCGGCTCTGAGCGGCGCGGTCGTGACCAGCACCCGGGCCCCGGCGTCGGTCGCCGAGTAGAGCAGGCGCTCCTCTGGATAGGCGGGGTCGAGCGGCAGGTAGGCTCCCCCCGCCTTGGCCACGGCGAGGGCGGCGACCACCGCCTCCGGGGCGCGCGGGGTGAGGAGGGCGACGATCACCTCCGGACCGACCCCCAACCCGCGCAGAGTGTGGGCCAACCGGTCGGCCTGGGAGTCGAGCTCGCCGTAGGTGAGACTCCTCCCGGGGGCGACCACGGCGGGCGCGCCGGGATCGGCCGCGGCGCGCGCCGCGATCTGCTCGTGGACCGGATGCATCGGCTAGACCGCGTCTTTCTCGGCGACGGTTGCGATGTTGGCGATGTTGGCGATATTGGCGACGGTGGCGACGGTGGCCGCCGGCGCGAGATAGCCCGAGAAGTCGGTCGCGATGACCCGGGTGCCGTGCAGCCGGTCGCCGAGCGAGGCGTCGAGGTCGCGCACCACCGCCACCCGCTGCAGCCAGCGGTCGCGGCCGTCGTAGTGGGCCTTGAAGTTCGAGCGGGCGTGCACCGACCGCCGGTTGTCGATCACGAGGAGGCTCCCCGGCTCGATCGTCACCTCCCGCTTTACGTCGTTGACCAATTCCCGCACGACCTCCAGAGCGCGCCGGGCGGCCGGGGTCTGCCCCACCATCAGGTCGAGGTCGTAGCGCAGGAACGGGTCCTGGCGGTCGCCGTAGAGCACCGACACCAGCGGCCCCGCCCCCCGGCGCTCCCCGGTGTTGCCGAACGAGTAGTCCACCCCGCTCCTGAAGAGGTCGGCGAACAGGGTGTCCCGGTCGGCGGGATCGAGCAGGTGGATGAAGCGCCGCACGCTCGAAAAGATCGTCCGCGCTTCGCCGGCAGGGTCCTGGCGCAGGCCGTAGAGCAACACGTAGTCCGGCATGAACGGGTGGAAGGCGATCTCGGTATGAAAATCGAGGAGGATGGACGAGCTCTCCGACGACAGCTTGTCGGCGTTCCCCGGGGTGGGAAAGACGTCCTGGAAGAGGCTCCCCTCTTTCTCCTGGAGATATCCCACCGGCTCGCCGAGGGCCGAGGCCACGGCGCAGAGCCAGAGCTCGCTCGCGTGGGTCGCCTTCCTTCCCCGGTCCCCCGAGCGCGTCGGGGTCGGCGGGACCACCGGGTCCGGCGGAAAACCGCGGAGGAGAAGCGCCCCGTCGACGTTGCCCTTCTGGGCGAACTCGACGAGCGCCCGCCGGATCCGCTTCGGCAGCTCGTGGAAGGCGAGCTTCGCCTCGAGGTCGAAAGCCTCGAAATCGGCCGGGGTCACCGCCATTCCGGCGAGGAGCCGCGCCATCGCCTCCCGCTCGCCGCCGGTGAAGTCGACCACCGTGCCCGGCGCCGGCCCGGTCTCCGCGGAGAGACCGTGGGCGACCAGGTCGTGAGCGGTCTCTCCCGTGCTAAAGATGTCGGCTACCGCGGCGGCGTGCTGGCCCGAGAGCCAGGCGAGGAGACCGACGAGGAGAGCGCGGTTGTCGTTGTAGGAGAGGAAGGGCTCGGCAAAGAGATCGGAATCGCCCACCGCCACCACCCGGCCGCGGCCCACCTCCAGCGCCGCGAGGACCACCTCCCCCTCGCCGCTTCGGACCACCCCCTCGGCCATCCCAGTGAGGAGCTCCAAGGTGCAGCCCGAGCCATAGGAAATCTTTCTTACCCCAGAAGCGGCGGCGTGCGCCGCGATCTCGGTGGTCTCGAAGATCGGCAGCCGGAGAGGGCCGCGCACCCGGTCGGCGGCGATCGTCGCCACGTCGTTTCTGAAACGGATTCCGAACGGCGCTAAAACATCATTGATATTCGAGCCCCAGGAATCGATCTCGAACTCGCCGAGGACGAGGAGCCCCAGGCCACCTTTTACGGCGGCTGCGACCGCCGCGATCTCGGCAGCCGAGAAGATCGCCTCCCCTCCCACTCCCAGATGCTTGTGCCGTCTCAAACAGCAGTGATTGAGGAGGAGCACGTCTCCGGTTGCCAGGATCTCTTCAGTCAGCGGACCTTCCGTAATGCGCACGACGGTCCCAGAAAAACGTGAGCGGATGAGATCCGCTACATGCGCATACGAGTAATATCGCGGCGCTTCGTTGGTCCGCCGGCTGAGCTCTAGCGCAAGCCCGGGATCGATCGTCCAGGTCTGGTTGTGACCTTCGTCATACAGCAGTCGCATAGGACCCCTCAGTAATTGACCGATAAACAACAAAACCCAATAGATAGAACTGCTTCGGGTGGACCGGTAGCCCGGCGCCCGACCGTCTACGATCGCGGTCAAAGGAACGCTGACACGCGCCCCCTAGCGCATCTTCTGTTCCTTCGTGTGTGAAACAATCGCACCGTCCTAGCGCGCCACGAGATCGGCGCCTGCAAGAGCCCCCCGGCTCTTCGGTGCACACCTGTAAAGTGGCGCGCTGGTGGGAAAAGCGGGACAGCGGAGAAAAAATAAAAATGGCCGAAGTAGTGCGTTGAAAACTATTTCAAATAGGAAGCTCGCGCGCGTTTTGCGCGCACGGACGATAAGGAGCTTGGGCGGGGGAAAATCGCTCCCCCGCACGACGCCGTCACGGCTTTGCGGTAGACTCCGCCGGCCGGTTGACCGGCCGCCTTTCGCGCGACCACTTTTAGGAGGAGACCAAGATGTCCGACACCCCCACCTGGGTCGAGGAGGGCGAGACCGCCCCCGACTTCACCCTCCCTGCGGACGACGGCAGCACCGTCCACCTGGCGGATCTCCGCGGCAAGCCCGTGGTGCTCTACTTCTACCCCAAGGACGACACCCCGGGCTGCACCAAGGAGGCCTGCTCCTTCCGCGACCGGAGCGCGGATCTAGGCGCGCACGGCGCCGTCGTCCTCGGGGTGTCACCCGACGACGTGGCGAGCCACGGCCGCTTCCGCGACAAGTACAGCTTGAACTTCCCCCTCCTCGCCGACGCCGGCCACCAGGTGGCCGAGCGCTACGGTGCCTGGCGGGAGAAGAACATGTACGGCAAGAAGTCGATGGGCATCCAGCGCTCGACCTTCCTCGTCGACCGCGACGGCAGGATCAAGAAGGTGTGGAAGAAGGTCTCGGTCGACGGCCATGACGAGGACGTTCTGAAAGCCCTCGGAAGCCTCTAGCGAAGTCCCGCGGTATTCGGCGACATTGGCGGCATTGGCGACATCGGCGACATCGGCGACATCGGCGGCATTGGCGGCATTGGCGGCATTGGCGACATCCACCCGGCGGCTCGCGCGTCTCGCGCTCCTCGTGGCCACGGCGATCTGGGCGACGAGCTTCGTCGTCGCCCAGCGGGCGCTCGCGGTGATGCCTCTCTTCCACCTGCTGGCCTTCCGCTTCAGCCTGGCGACCCTGCTCCTCCTGCCGCTCGTGCGCAGGGTGCGCTGGACCTGGGCGCTCGTCAAGGACGGTCTGGGGATCGGCCTCGCCCTCTTCTGCGGCTTCGTCCTCCAGGGGGCCGGGCTCCTCTGGACCACCCCGTCCCGCGCCGCCTTTCTCACCGGCCTCTCGGTCGTCCTCCTCCCCCTCTTCGGGCTCGCCGTGGGCCGCCGGCTGGCGCTCGGGCCGGCCTTGGGCGCTCTCCTCGCCGCCGCCGGGCTCTGGGTGCTCTACCGGCCCACCGCCGGCCAGGTCACGGGCTTCGGCCGCGGCGACGCCCTGGAGCTCGCCTGCGCTTTCGCCTTCGCCATCTTCGTCCTGCTGGTCGAGCGAGCGGCCCCCCGGCACCCGCTCCCCGCCCTGGCGGTGCTGGAGTTCGGGGTGGTCGCCGGCCTCTCTCTCCTCTCGTTCGCCTTTGAGCCCCCCGCGGCGCGGGAGCTCACGGGCTTCGGGCTCTTCGCCGTCCTCGCCCTGGGGATTCTCGCCACCGCCCTCGCCTTCCTCCTCCAACTCTACGGTCAGCGCCACCTCTCGGCCATCGACGCCGGCGTCATCTTCACCCTCGAGCCGGTCCTGGCCGCCGTCCTCTCGGTCGGCCTCGGGGCGGAGCCCTGGACCCGTTCGCTCGCCGGCGGCGGCCTCCTGGTGGTAGCCGCCATGCTGGTAACCGAGCTCTGGGGAGGCCCCGGGGATGTACCTCCGGCCATCGCCGCCATGCCGAGGGGCTGAGGCGCTTACGCGCTCTGGATCTCGATTCTAATCGTCTCTCTCCGAGCTTTATCTCCACTCCTGTTTTCATTAGGTCGGCGCTCCGCCGGATCTCTGCAGCCAGGGTCTCCTCGGCCAGGTAGTCGCTCGCCGCGTCGAGGGTTGCCGCGAGCTCGTCGCCGGCCGCATAGCGGATGCGGTCCGCTACGGCGAGTCCTATCTCCTTGCGCAGGCTCTGGATGTGCCGTACCAGGTCGCGCACCCTCCCCTCGCGGAGCAGCGCCTCGTCCAACCGGGTGTCGAGGGCGACGAGGAAGCCGCTCCCTTCGGCGATCTCCCAGCCCTCTTCGGCCGTCTTCTCGATCACTACCTCTCCAGGCCGTCTTCTCGATCACTACCTCTCCAGGTCGTCTTCTCGATCACGACCTCTCCAGGCTCCAGGGTGACCGCCTGCCCCTCCACTTCGATCACCAGCGCTCCCTGGCGCAGGCGGGCCTCGCTCTCCGCGGCGAGGCGCGCCGCCAGAGCCCCTTAAGCCTGGGAACCCTTCCCAAAGGCCTCGAGCACGCGGATGAACTCCTTGAGCGGTTTCGCCCGCGCCCGCAGGTCGTTGAAAAGCCCCCGCTTTTCTTTGAGAAGGTCGGGGGAGGAACCAAACAAAATGCTGGTGATCTTGAATTCACCATTGATGTCCTTGCTGTATTCAACCAAGGTGCAGATCTCTCGCCCGGCACCGACAGTCCAGATCGCACAGTTGTCTCTCGTCGCGAAATGTGCTTCGTACTCTCCCTTCGATTGGGCGCTATAGACAAGCATCTCGACATCTAAGCCATCGAAAGACTTCTCATGCTCCTTGAGCATGTCGAGCAATGCTCTCGTTCTTTCGAGGTTGAGCCCTAACTCCACGAGCTCTTCGACGACGAAAACCCGTTTAATCCGAATGTTACGGTCTCTCACGGCCTCGCGATTTGCATTCAGGTACTTTCTATCTCTGCCGAAACTGTCTTTCGCCCAGATCAGCTCGTTCGTGATCACACAGAACTCGCTGTTCTCCAGGATAAGGTTGCGCATGAGCTGGACGAAAATATCGGTATAGTGCTCGACGGGGTTGAGCTGGAGAACCTTGTAGGAGGGGTACTCGCCGGTCATGGCCCGGAGTTCGCGTCGCAGCTCGTCGATCCGGAGCTTGGCCAGACGTCCGAAGAGGCCGGCATACGGCCCTCGTTTCACCTCGTCGAGCTCGCTCAGCCGCGCCTCGTCGCCCAGCTCAAGAGCGAACCGATGTGCTCCTGGCCATCTTGGCGCCAAGGTGTCGACCGCGTCCTCAGGAAGTTTCTCTGCTGCATCGTAAATCCTCCTGAACCGACGCTGGTCGTCGCTCTTATGGCTGCGCGAGAAAGATAGATCCGATAGATCTGCCTTCTCGACTCGGATGCGGAGGGTCGAATCGCCCTGAACAAAAAGGCCGAAGTGCTGAGTCAAGAGGTCGATCCTGTCCCCCGATTCCTCGATCAGATCTTCCCGGCCGAGAACAAAGCGGACTTCATAACCGGGGGCGCCGTCCTTCGATTTCATGTTCTGAGCGTCTCGGCAATGCTTCTTGAGAATCGAGCTGACCTCCGACCAGGCGAGACGCTTCTCGTCGCGCGAGAGGTTGAAGACCCGACTCACCTTCACACCCTTTTCGATGGCCCTGCGGGTGGCCTCCTGGAACTTGTCCAGCTGATCTCCCCGCCACGAGAGCACATCCGAAACGACGAGGTACTCTCCGCCTTCCTGCATCGAATCCATCTGCGCAACGAGTAGCTTGGCCGCGCATTCCGCGAGGTCGAGCGTGAAGTGGCGGGAGACATTGCCATCGTCGTGATCAATCTCAACCAGTATATTGGCGTTCCTCACCACCATCTCGTCGAGCAGCACAGAAATGAAATTTATATAGTTCCGATCATTCTGTGCCTCGAGCTTCACGATGATGTCGATCAGGGCCATGAGCGAACGGATGACATCCTGCGTGCCCTCCTTCTTCGGTGTAAATACCTCGTCCAAGCCCTGTTGAATGCTATCCCTGCCGATGGAGCTGTGAAGCAAATGGATCCGCTCGAGCTCTTGCCTGAGCTTATCCCCGACATGGATGGTCTTGTTGAGGTGACCGCTCCACTCATAGCCGAACACGGCGATCGAGGAGACCAGGAAGCCGACGCCCAAGTGCTCGAGCGTCCGGGACCAGAGCCTGTTCTCGGTAAGCCACCCCTGTCGCACGCCGAGAAACTCCAACGCCAGAAGCGATCCTCCAAGGAGCACCCCGAGCAACACATAGGGCCATGCCGTCTTGAAGGTCGGCCGCAACTCCCGCCTGGCCTCCTTCACCTTCTCGAAGAAAACTTTTGTCCTCCACAGGCGCAATTGCCATTCGATCTCCTCTCCCATTCCCTCTCACGCGGGTGTGCAGGGGCCTTCAGACCCGCTCGACCGCGAGCCGCACCGTCTCAGCTCCGAGCGTTACATCCACACCGTCGAGAGGATCGGCGCTCCGCCGGATCTCTGCGGCCAGGGTCTCCTCGGCGAGGTAATCGCTCGCCGCGTCGAGGGTTGCCGCGAGCTCGTCGCCGGCCGCATAGCGGATGCGGATGCGGTCCGCCACCGCGAGCCCCATCTCCTTGCGCAGGCTCTGGATGTGCCGCACGAGGTCACGCACCCTCCCCTCGCGGAGCAGCGCCTCGTCCAGCCGGATGTCGAGGGCGACGAGGAAGCCGTCCCCTTCGGCGATCGCCCAGCCCTCTTCGGCCGTCTTCTCGATCACGACCTCTCCAGGCTCCAGGGTGACGGCCTGCCCCTCCACCTCAATGACCAGCGTTCCCTGGCGCAGAAGGGCCTCGCTCTCCGCGGCGGGGCGGGCCGCCAAGGCCCCGGCGAGCGGCGCGAACTGGCGGCCATACTTGGGCTTCGCCTTTTTGGCGTCGAGCCGCGCCGAGAGGCGGTAGAGGCCGGCGGCGGAGTCGACGAAGCGGATCTCCTTGACGTTCAGCTCATCCACGAGAAGCGGCAGGAAGGCCGCAAGGTCGGCGGCGAGCGCTCGGTCCGAGGCCACGACTCTCATTTCGGCGAGCGGCTGGCGCACCTTGAGCCCGGCTTTGCCGCGCGCCGCCTGCCCCTGCTCGGCCAGGGTGCGGACTGCGTCCATGCCGGCAAGGAGGCGCTCGTCGACCACCTCTCCCGAGGGCGAAGGGAAGTTGCAGAGGTGGACGCTGACCGGCGCTGACTCGTCGTAGGCGCGCACCAGCTTCTGGTACATCGCCTCGTCCGAAGGGGATGACCGGCGCCAGGAGCTTAACCACCTCACGAGGCATTCCCAGAGGGTCTGGTAGGCCGCCATCTTCCCGGCGTCCTCGCCACCCCGCCAGAAGCGGCGCCGGCTGCGGCGCAGGTACCAGCGCGACAGAGCATCGACGAATTCGTTCACGTCACGCATGAAGACGTGGACGCTGTAGCGTCGGTAGCTCTGGTGAGCTCTCTCCACGAGCCGTTCGAGGCGATAGAGAATCCAGCGGTCGAGGTCGGTGCGCTCCGGTAGGGGTAAACGAGACAAGCGAGGATCGAAGCAATCGACCTCCGCGTAGGTCAGAAAGAACTCGTAGATGTTCCAGAGGACGAGGAACTGCCGCCGGGCATCGCGGATCTTGCCGTAGCCGAACCAGAGGTCGTGCTCCGGGTTGTGGGAGGCATACAGCCAGCGCATAGCGTCCGCCCCCTCCTGCTCGGCCGCCTGGTTGAACTCGACGGCGTTGCCCTTGCTCTTGTGCATCTCCTCGCCCTTCTCGTCTTTCATCAGCCGGTAGCCGAACATGCAGCCTGAAGGGCGGGCGGCCTTCCATCACCGTGCTCATGGCGAGAATGGCGTAGAACCAGTTGCGGAACTGGCCCGGGAAGCTCTCGGAGATCCAGTCGGCGGGGAACCACTTCTCCCAGTACGCGCGGTCGCTGCCATAGCGCATCGTCGAGTAGGGGACGATGCCGGCGTCGAGCCAGGGGTTGCCGACGTCCGGGATGCGCGCCACCTCGCCGCCGCAACGGGTGCAGGCGATGCGGACGGCGTCGATCCAGGGGCGATGCGGCGAGTGGCCGTCGAACTCCTCCCAGCCGGCGACGGCGCGCTCCCGGAGCTCCTCGCGGCTCCCCAGGACCTCGAAAGTGTCGCACTCCCGGCAGTAGTAGATGGGGAGGGCGAGCCCCCAGTAGCGTTTTTTCGAGATCATCCAGTCCCGCATGTTGTTGAGCCACTCGATCTCGAGCTTCTGGCCGACTTCCGGAATCCAGCGGGTCTCTTCGGTGACCTTGATGATGTCGTGGCGCAGCTCGTCCATCCGGATGTACCACTCGTCGACGAGCCGGAAGAGGAGCTGGGTCTTGCACCGCCAGCAGATCGGATAAGCGTGGCGGTAGTCCTCGGTCTTGTAGAGGAGCCCCTTCTCGGTCAGCGCCCGGTGGACGGGGGTGGCGAGGGTCCCGGCCTCCAACCCGGTGAACGGGCCGAAGCCGTCGACGAAGATGCCGGCCTCGTCGATGGGGGCGATGGCGGGCAGGCCCAGGGCCTTGCCTAGCTCGTAGTCCTCCTTGCCGCAGCCCGGTGCGATATGGACGATCCCGGTCCCCTCGGCGGTGCTGACCTCTTTCCAGGGGATGACCCGGTGCGCCTCCGGATGCTGCGCCGGCAGCTCGTCGAACGGGCCGTCGTAGCTCCACCCCACCATCTGCTCGCCGGGGAGCTCGGCCAGGATCTCGACCGGCCCCTTGCCGGCGGTGGTGGCGGCGAGGCGGTCCTTCTGGAGGTAGTAGATCTCTTCGCCCTGCCTGACCTTTACATAGGGCAGCTCCGGGTGCACGGCGGCGGCGACGTTGGCGGGGAGGGTCCAGGGAGTCGTCGTCCAGACGAGGAGGAACTCCCCCGGCCGGCCGCGCAGGGGGAGCTTGACCGTGGGCGAGCGGTGGACGACCTCGGGCCGTTCCTCGTTCGAGATCTCATGTTGGGAGATCCCGGTGCCGCAGCGCGGGCACCAGGGCATGGCGTCCCAACCATGGTAGACATAGCCCTTCTCGTGGCAGCGCTTCAGGAACTGCCAGATGGTGTAGTTGTTCTCGTCGGCCATCGTGAAGTAGGAGTGGTCCCAGTCCATCCAGTAGCCGAGGCGCTGCGACTGCCCAGTCTGGATGGCGGCATACTTCAAGACCCGCTCCTTGCACTTCTCGACGAAGGCGGCGATGCCGTAGGCCTCAATGTCGCGCTTCGACTTGAACCCCAGTTCCTTCTCCACCTCGACCTCGACCCAAAGCCCCTGGCAGTCGAAGCCGTTCTGGTAGCGCAGCTCGTGCCCGGTCATGGCATGGAAGCGCTGGAAGAGGTCCTTATACGTCCGTCCCCACCCGTGGTGGACACCCATGGGATTGTTGGCCGTGATAGGGCCGTCGAGGAACGACCAGGGCGGCTTGCCGCGGTTCTGCTCGACGAGCTTCTCGAAGCAGCGCTCGCGGGCCCAGAAGGCTAGGATGTCGCGCTCTAGGGCTGGGAAGTTGGTGGTGGTCAAGGGCGGCTCCTCTTCACGTCGTTACCCTCTCCGAGCTGGACCTGCCAGTCAGGCCCCCCTTTATGAGACACTTCAATCTTTTCTGTTCCTTCTCGCTCAAACCATTGAGCTCGTCCTCCTCGAGCGTCAAGACGTAAGCCCTCTCCAGTACCCCAGCCCGTTCGTAGAATTCGAGCAGAGTTATCAATATTCCCAGCAATGCGATCACCAGGATTATGAAAAAATGATGCCACCAGTAATGCCACCAGTGTAAACTGGATACCACGACCAGATATGCCACGAACAAAATGATGATCATGCTACGACTGAATTCCTTGATACCCGATGCGGAAGCACTATGCCCCTCGAAAGAATGGAACGCAGAGAGCACACCCTCATAAAACTTCGCTTTTTTGTAGAAGGTTTCTGGCAGGCAATCGAAAGCATCCCGAGTCAGTTCGAAGCTATAGCCGTCACTCGTCGCGCAGGTCAGCAGAGACTTGTGGTGGCAGAACCAAAAAGCCGCACCCCGCCGCTGAAGGCCGCCCAATAAGAACCAGCCTAGGGCATTCACGACAAGACCCAAGGGAATTGCCAGCGCGAGCGATACCAACAAGATAAAGGCCTTGACCTCGCGCCCAATCTTCTCCCCATGATCATGCAAATCGAAGGGCACATTGAAATAGTAGCCAATGAGCAGTAGCAGGATGATTACTAACCCAGCCGCGCCATTGGCGAGGAATCTTAGATAGGAGACCTTGACGCCCGAACCCGAAAGTTCAATCTTGTTGTCGTCAGGCATCAGGTACTTTCCGGCCAAACTCGGAGAACTCGGCGTCCATGCGGAGCCGAGCGAAGGCACGGCCATCGACTTCCGCTGGGTTGTCGACCCGATAGGCTTCGTACTTGGACTTGAATTCTTTTCGCAGATCTTTCGCCCGCTCGAGACCTGCGTCCCGAATATTCTTTAGACTATTCCCCGTTGCATCGAGAACTCGGCGCATGTTCTCCTCAACGACTTTCGCTGTATAGTCAGAGGTGCTATCCCTTAGGTAGGTATACCACTTCCTCTTATTCACTCCCTTGAGCTCAGCCCGATAAGCCCAATCCGCCCAGCACCCGATCAATCCCCCGCAGTTGACGATGTAGTCAGTAAAAATGAAGACACCAAGGGACTCCAGGTAGCTCTCTGCTTCATACGTAAGAGGGTGGTTTGCGCCTTCCATTACGATTTTAACACCCGAAGCGTTCGCGAATTGTGTTACGTCCCAGGCCTTTCGCTCAATCTCAGGTTGACCGGGCATCGCGAGGACATCCGTTCGCGCAGCGGGCACGAAGATCTCAGCTTCTACCTTGAAAAGGCTATCCCGTTCGTACCAATGCGCACCATCAGGAGTATTGAGCTTGTACTGCTCAAAAAATTCATCGCCATGGTTCTTCCAATTATTGAATAGAAGATCGATATCGAGTCCCTTCGGAGTCGTCGCAATTAAAGCGCCATGGGAAGTACTGACAGCATTGACGATAACACCGTGACCTTGGAGGTGCTTCGCGAAATGAGCACCGACTGCACCGAACCCCTGGACAGCTGCCCTCATCGTATGCAGGTCCCACTTCAAGCGTGGCGCGGCAATAGACAACGCTGCGTCCATGCCGCGAGCAGTGTTGCCTTCCCGGTCGATCGAAAGCCCTCCCTTTTCCTTGGACAAGCCCGAAACGTGGTCCCCCTCGCCGTGGGTGTGGGCGAGGAGATCCATCACTGCCTCACCACAGGCGATGTCTGGTCCAAAGATCACGCCCGGGTCGGCGACCTTGAGCTCGGCCAGGTGCGCGGCCATGATCTCGGCCATTTCGGCAGTCTGCGGCAGGCCTTTGGGGCAGTAGACCACCGACTTCTCGCCATCAGCTGGGATCCCGGCGAGCGCGCTCTTCCAGGTCATCCCTTCAGCAAGCTCACCGAGCTCTGTCCGACCTACCGGGGTTTCTCCCTCGACGAACCGGACGCCTCCGATTCGCCGCGCGAACCGCTGGTCGTGCACAGCGGTGCAAGCATGGACCTTCCCGTGTGACTCCGTCTCATGATCGGTTTCGACTACGACCTTGTAGGTCTCGCCGTTGATCTGAACATCCCGCTGTGTTGGCATCGTCTATGACTCCTCTCGGCATCCGCCGCATCGTACATGTGATCGTGCCCGGGCAGATCTCGGCCCTGCCGGCGCGCGCGATCTCCTGCGCTCCAACCGAAGGAGATCTCAGCCCAGCTGCAGCGACCTCTCCCCGCTCGACCTCTTCCTGTTGGAACTATGGATATAGGGTTTCAGATACCCCACGATCCTGTCAACACTTCCTTCTCTACTAAGGAGCACCGTGCCAGCCAAGTCTGAAGGTTGAGACACCACCGCCCTGGCTTTGTTGAGCCCCCAAGACATCCAATAGGCCGGAAACAGGTCCCCATAGCGCGGTGAAAGCCGGATTTAGGAGGCCGGAAACCTGCTTTAGGGGCGCCGCTGCAGCTTTTAGGGAGTCTACGTGCTCTGGAATGAAGCTGAAAAGGAGACTTTACGCTCCGATAGGGTCATTTCAAGATCTGGAATGAGCATTTCAGCCTCTGAAAAGAGGGTGTCACACTCCAGCAAGAGCATTTCGAGTCGCTAAATGAGGATTCTGCTCGGCAAAAAGAGGATTCTAGGCCCCTAAAAGACCCAGATGGACCCTTAAAAGAGGATGCCAGCCGGTAAAAAGGTCTTTTTGGCGGGCGAAACAGAGCTTTCCTGCCGCTGAAAAGCTCATTCCAGATCTGGAAAAGCTCATTTCTGGAGCTGGAGAGAGGATTCCCGCCTTGAAGGGGCCGCTCCAGCTCTGGCCTCCTCTCTCTGCAGGCCTTGGGAGGCCCCGGACAGAATGAAGCGGCTCGCGACGACGCACAACTACCGGATAGGAAAGGACATCGGAGGCGCGCCTCCCCCAGATCCTTCGCAAGCTCAGGATGACGGATAGGGAATTTGGGTGAAAAACTTCAGAGAAGCGAGCCTAGAAAGCTCCGTCACGCATCCGCTCGCGCTGTCGCTCCGCTAGAAGGCGGCGCCCTAGGCCACGCGAGATCCCCTTGGCCGCCCGGATGGGGTCTTCGGCGACCGGCATGACCCGGATAGTGTGCCCGTCGTCGATCCACTCCAGCCGAGTCTGCGGCTCGATCCCATGATCTCGGCGAATCTTTGCAGGCACTACGGTCGCCCCGCGCTCCGTCACAGTGGTCTTCATCGCCAGCCTCCAGCGAGATGCTGTGGGATTTTCTTCGGGAAAGCAAGGCTCGCCCCCGGAAAACCCGCCCTTTCCCGCCCGCCGCCCATCGGCTAGACTTCCCCCGTTTCCGCCCGCGCCACACGCCCGGGCACAAGATCACCCGAGACAGACATCCGGCTCTCTCCCGCGGGCCTCCGAGCCCGGCTTGGGACCACTCACGGCCCGCCCGACGATAGAGCCTGGCATCGTAGAAGGGAGCGTAATGGAACTCTTCCAGCAGATGGCGGGCATGGGGCACGAGCGGATCCTCTTCTGCTCCAACCCGGAAGTCGGGCTCCAGGCGATCATCGCGGTCCACTCGACCGTGCTCGGCCCGGGCCTGGGCGGGGTCCGCATGTGGCCCTACCACAACATGGACGAAGCGCTGACCGACGTCCTCCGGCTGTCCCGGGGGATGACCTACAAGGCGGCGGCGGCGGGCTTGAACCTGGGCGGCGGCAAGGCGGTCATCGTCGGCGATCCCAAGAAGGACAAGAGCGAGGCCCTCTTCCGCTGCTTCGGCCAGTACGTCGAGGAGCTGGGCGGCCTCTACATCACCGCCGAGGACGTGGGGACGGACATGGAGGACATGGAGGTCATCCTCACCGAGACCCGCTGGGTCACCGGCGTCGCCCCGGCGCACGGCGGCGGCGGCGACCCGTCTCCGGTCACCGCCTTCGGCGTCCTCCAGGGGATCAAGGCGGCGGCCCGCTGGCAGTTCGGCGAGGCCTCGCTCGCCGACCGCTCGGTCGCCATCCAGGGGCTGGGGAACGTCGGCCACCACCTCGCCACCTACCTGAAAGAGGAAGGGGCGAAGATCTTCGCCGCCGACATCGACCCCGAAACCACCGACCGGGTCCGTGCGGAGCTCGGGGTGGAGATCGTCCCTCCGGGGGAGATCCTGGAGGTCGCCTGCGACATCGTCGCCCCCTGCGCCCTGGGCGCGATTTTAAACGACGAGACGATTCCCAAGCTGCGCTGCAAGGTAGTCGCCGGAGCCTCCAACAACCAGCTCGCCGACGAGGAGAGGGACGGCCGGGCGCTCCACGAGCGGGGCATCCTCTATGCCCCCGACTTCGTCATCAACGCCGGCGGCCTCATCAACGTCTACAACGAGCTGATGACGAGCTACAACCGCGAGCGGGCCATGCGGATGACCCGCGGCATCTACCTCAACATGATGCGGGTCTTCGAGATCTCGCGCGCCGAGTCGATCCCCACTTCCCAGGCGGCGGGCCGGGTGGCGGAGGAGCGCATCCGGAAGGTCGCCGGGCTGCGCTCCCAGCACTGGGGACGGATGATCCGGCAGCGCCGGACCCGCTCGTAGGGCGAGCCCGGAGCCCCTTGCCCGATCCCGACGTCAGCGTCCTCATCCCGAACCTCGACTCTCCCCTCGTCGACCGGACGCTCGCCGCCCTCGCCGGTCAGGGGGCGCCCGGCCCGGGAGTCGAGGTGGTGGTCGTAGGGCGGGACGCCCTGGGCAAGGTGCCGCGCGATGGCGGCACTAGTGGCGAGACTGGCGCCGTCCGCTTCGTCGAGACGGCGGAGCGCCTGAACCCGGCGGCGGCCCGCAACCGGGCGGTGGCGGTGGCGCGCGGGGCTCGTCTCCTCTTTGTCGACGCCGACTGCCGCCCCGCCCCCGGCTGGGTTGCGGCGCTCGCCGCCGCTCTCGACCGGGCACCGGTCGCCGGCGGCGCCGTCGACTTCCCCCGGTTTCGCCGGGGTGTCAACCGCTGGGCCCTGGCCGACAACATCGCCTCCTTCCACGAGCTCCTCCCCGACCGGCCTGCCGAGGCCGACACCCGCCGGCCGCTCGGCAGCTTGAATCTCGCCGTGCGCCGCGACGCCTGGGAGCAGGTTGGCCCCTTCGACGAGGCGCTCCCGACCTCCGAGGACCACGACTGGATCCTCCGCGCCCGCCGGCTGGGCCTCGCCACCGCCTTCGTGCCCGCGGCCCGGGTCGAGCACGCGGCGGTCCGCACCAGCCGCCAGGCGCTGGTCGAGCATGCCACCTGGTACGGCGCCCATTTCCACTCCTTCCGCGCCCGTCACCCGGAGGCCTTCGCCACCGGCCCGACCTGGGCGAGCCGCCGGCGGCTCGCCTGGACCGCCCCGGTCAAGGCGGTGACCGGGAGCCTCGCCGTCTTCCTGGAACATCCCTCGCTCGCCGGCTGCCTCCCCGCCCTCCCGGGGGTGATCGCCTTCCGCCGCGCCTGGTACCGGTCGGTGCTGGCGAGCTGGCCCGCCTCTCCCGAGGCGCCCTCATGACCACCGAACGCCGCTTCCTCCGCTCGACTCTGGCCGCCTATGGCAGCCAGATCGGGCGGCTGCTCATCCGCGCCGCCGGGGACATCTTCCTCGCCCGGCTCATCGTGCCGGACGATCATGGTCTCTTCGAGCTCGCCCTCGGAGTGGTCATGGTGACGAGCATCTTCCGCGACGTGGGTCTCCCCTACCAGCTGGTGCGGGACGAGCGCCGCCCCTACGGTGCCGTCTTCCTCTGGGTGACCGGCGCCGGGGCTCTCCTGACCCTCGCCCTCGCGCTCGGCGCCCCTCTCTTCGCCCCCCTCAATCCGGGGCTCCCCGCGATCCTCCGGATCTATGCGCTCTGGGTGTTTTTGGACGGCCTCGCGGTCGTCCCCAAGCTCTACTTCGAGCGCGAGCTCGCGGTCGGGCGGCTGGTGATGCCGGAGATTCTCCGCGGGCTCTCGATCGCCGTCGTCGCGATCGCCCTCTCCACCCGGGGGCTGGGGGTCTGGAGCCTGGTCGCCGGCGAGCTCGCGGGCGCCGCGATCTTCGCCGCCCTCCTCTGGTGGCGGGTGCGCGGGCGCCTGCGGCTCGATCTCGGCAGGAAGGACCTGGCGCTCCTCCCCGGCCTCCTCGCCCGCAGCAACTATCTCTTCCTGATCGCCCTCGCCGCCCTCCCCGTGCCCTACGTCTCGCGCTTCATCCTCGGCGCCTACGCCAAGGTGGCGATGGTCGGCCAGTACGGCAAGGCGCGGGACTGGGGTTTTCGCCTCCAGGCCCTGGTGCTGCCGGCGGTCGCCCGGGTCCTCTACCCGGCGCTCGTCGAGTACCGCACCGGCGACCGCCGGCGCTTCCTCGCCGCCTACCGTCTGGGGACGGTGACCATCCTCGCCCTGGAGACCCTGGCCGCCTACTTCCTCTTCTGGAACGCCAGGGTCGTCCTCCTCCAGATCCTGATCGGCCACAACTGGGGGCCGGCGGTGCCGCTTCTCCGCATCCTCTGCTTCGTCCCGCTGACCGACCCCTTCTCCCGGCTGGGGGGCGAGATGTTGAAGGTCGAGGGGCAGGACCGTGCCTGGTTCGCGGCGGTGGCGATGAACTTCGCCTCCCTCCTCCTCTTCGGCATCCTCTTCACCCGCGCCTGGGGGGCCGCCGGCCTCGCCTGGGCGCAGTACCTGCTCCTCGGCAACTGGCTCCTCGCCTGGCGGGTCTATCGCATCTCGCCCGCCGAGTTCTGGCGATTGGCGAAAGACCTCTTCTTCCTCTACCTCGTCCCCCTCCCCCTCTTCCTGCTGGCCGGCTGGCTCTGCCCGGCCGACAGCTGGTGGCTCTTCGCGGCCTCACTGGCGGCGGCGGCGGTCGCGGCGCTCGTCTACGCGGCGCGGTTCGCCAAACCGCTCCGGGCGCTCTTTGCGCCCGCTGGCTAAAAGACTCTCATGCTGTTCAACAGCCTCCGCTTCCTCTTTCTCTTCCTCCCCGTCGTCTATTTCGTCTTCTGGCGGCTGCGGACGAGACATCAGCGGTACGTGTGGCTGACGATCGCGGGCTATGTGTTCTATGGCAGCTGGAATTACAAGTTCTGCGCTTTGATGGCGTTCTCGACCCTGGTGAGCTATGCCGCCGGGCTGGGAATGCTGCGTTGGGAGACGCCGCGCCTGCGCAAGCTCTGCCTGGTGCTGCCGATCACCGTCGACCTGCTCCTCCTCGGGTTCTTCAAATACGTGAATTTCGGCCTGCTCACCGTCGCGGCCGTCGCGCGCTGGCTCGCGCACCCCATCGCCGTCCAGCCTTTGGACATCCTGCTGCCCATCGGCATCTCGTTCTACACCTTCCACACGATCACCTACATCGTCGACAGCTACCGGCGGACGATCACCCCGACGAAGAATTTCTTCGAGCTCGCCTGCTACGTCTGCCTCTTCCCGCAGCTGGTGGCAGGGCCGATCGTGCGCTTTCGCCAGATCGAGAGCGATCTGGAGAATCTCGGCCAGGCCGACCGCGTCCACAACCTCGACCGCGGTTGGTCGTTCTTCGCCATCGGCATGATGAAGAAGGTCCTCCTCGCCGACAGCATCGCCCGCATCATCAATCCCGCGCTCGCCGGCTATGCCCAGCTCTCGACCTTCGATACCTGGCTTTGTGTCCTCGGGTACACCTATCAGCTCTACTTCGACTTCTCGGGCTACAGCGACATGGCGGTCGGCCTGGGCCTCCTCTTCGGTCTGCGCCTGCCGCAGAATTTCAACTCGCCTTACAAGTCGGTCGACATTGTGGATTTCTGGCGGCGTTGGCACATCTCGCTCTCCACCTGCCTGCGGGACTACCTTTACATCCCCTTAGGCGGCAACCGGAAAGGAGAGTTAAAGACCTACCGCAACCTGCTGATCACCATGCTCCTCGGCGGCCTATGGCACGGTGCCAGCTGGACCTTCGTCTTCTGGGGCGGCTATCACGGGGTGCTGCTCAGCCTCAACCGCCTCTACGCCCGGCCCTGGGAACGGGTGAACGAGAACCTCCGGCGTGCCGTCACCTTCTTCGCCGTCGTCCTCGGCTGGCTCTTTTTCCGCGCCACCGATTTTCATATGGCAGCGGTGATGCTCGGCCATATGTTCAGCTACCACCCGGGACCCGGCATGCCCGGAACCGTGGGGCTCCTCCTCGCGCTCGCGGTCGCCTCAAGCCTGACGCATTTCGCCCCCAACACCTTCGAGATCGAACACTCCTGGCGACCGGTCTGGGCGGGCGCCTTCGCCGTCGGCTATGCGCTCTGCCTGGCCGTCATCGCCGGAGGGACGGCCTCCCCGTTCCTCTACTTCCAGTTCTGAGAGACGCGGAGATGGAGAGACGCTGGTGGAAGGTCGGAACGCTTCTCCCCGTGCTGATGGCACTGGCCCTCGGCGGCGATCTCGCCGGGCGCTTCCTGCCGCTCGACCTCGTCGCCTTTCGGGTCTGGGAGCCGGCGCTCCGGACCACCCTCCTCGCTCCGGGCCCTTTCGAGCCGGGCAAGGTGGTGGTAAAACAGCGGGCCTACGGCGACCTCGCGGCACTGGGGAACTTCCGGCAGTTGCGGCAGTATCACGCCGAGGAGTTCCGCGTCGACCGCCTGGGATTTAGGAACGGGTACGACATCGACCGGACCGTCTACGCGGGGATCGTGACCGGCGACTCGTTCGCCGTGGGTCATGCCGAGCCCGAGCCGCAGACGCTGTCCGGTCAGCTCAGCCGTCTCGCCGGGGCCCGGTTCTACAACGCGGGACTCTCCCTGCCACCCGGCCCCCTCCCTCCAGATCCGCTGGCCTCCCTGGCCGTGACCCTGAAGCTCGGCCCGGGCCTCGCGGTCTACGAGCTCCTCGAGCGGGAAGCGCGGACCGCTCCGCCGCCCCAGGTCGACGCTCCGATCGTCTCCTACTCACCGGGTCGGCCGGACCCCGCCGCAAACGCCGCGAACGGTGCGAGCTCGTTCCAGACCCAACTGATGCGCGTCGCGCACCGGCTCTCCCCCGGGGTCGAGTCGCCGCTCCATATCGCCACCGTGCGCGGCCTCAAGTGGTTCGAGGACGACGTCCTCGAACCGAACTCCTACGCCAGCGCCGTGCTCCGCGCCAAGCTCGTCAACGGCGACGAGATGCTCTTCATCCCCTGGGACCTCGGCCCCCTCGGCGACCCGCGGCCTCTCGCTACGGCATGGGGCGATTATTTCGCCTGGTACTCCCGGAAGCTCCGGCAGCACAATCTCCAACTGGTGGTCCTCCTGGTGCCGAACAAGTACACGGTGTACGGACCGCTCACCTTGGGGGCCCCGCGGGAGCCCGAAGGGGAAACGGCTGCTCGCGGGGATCGCCGACCGGCTCCGGGACTCCGGAGTCCCGGAGGTCGACGTCACGCCCACTCTTCGCGGCCCAGGCCGCCGCGGGGCTCCCCCGGCACGAGTATCTCTACTGGCGGGACGACACGCACTGGAACGCCAGGGGTATCGAGCTGGCGGCGGCTGCGATCTGGCAGGAGGTCCGATCGACCCCTGCCGCGAGGACCCCTGCCTGGAGGACACATTGAACCTCGCCTTCCTCATGCCCGGCGTGGGTATCCTGAACCGAGGAGCGGAGGCGTTCGTCGTCGAGCTCGCAGCGGCGCTCGCCAGCGAGCACGGTTTCTCGGTCACCCTCTATTGCCGGGGTGAAGCTGCCGTCCCGGGGGTCCGCGTCGAGCGGATCGGCGCTCTCCCTCGCGACCAGCGGTTCGTCAACGCCCTCTATTCGTCCACCCGCCTCGGCCGCAAGGCGCTCGACACCCTCTTTCTCGATCCCCTGAACCTCGAGTGGGACACCGCCGCCCTCGCCGCCTTCCCGCGGCTCTGGCGGGGCGAGTACGACGCCGTCGTCATGGAGGGCGGTCTCGTAGGGGCCTGGCTCTGCCGGCTGCTGCGGCGGCTCCAGGGCATCCCCTTCGTCGACATCGCCCATGGCAACAGCCCGAAGTGGGAGGGGGCGTTCGCGCGCCAGGGGCCGGACCGGGTAGTGACGTTCACGGCAGCCGCGGCGCGGATGATCCAGGCGCGGGCGCCGCGAGCGCGGATCGCGGTCATTCCCCACGGGATCGACCTCGATCTGTTTCGCCCGGACGCCGCACCCGTGTCGCTCGACCTGCCGCGGCCGGTCGTCCTCGCCGCCGGGGCGATCGACGAGCACAAGCGGATGCATCTCGCGGTCGAAGCCGTGGCGCGCCTGGGGCGTGGCAGCCTCGTCGTCTTGGGCGAGGGGCCGGAGGGGGCGGCGGTCGACCGGCTGGGGGCGCGGCTCCTCCCCGGCCGCTACCGGCGCTCGGCGGTGCCGCGCGCGGCGATGCCGTCCTGGTACGCTGCCGCCGATTGCTTTACGCTACCCTCGCAGACCGAGTCGTTCGGCCTCACCTATCTGGAGGCCATGGCCTGCGGACTCCCCTCCGTGGCGCCGGACGAGGAGGTGCGGCGCGAGGTGATCGGCGAGGCCGGGATCTTCTGCGACGTGACCGACCTCGCGGCCTATGCCGCGGCGCTCGAAGCGGCCCTGGGACGGGATTGGGGTGGGACACCGCGACTCCGCGCCGCGCGCTTCCCGGTCGCCGGGACCGTCCGCGCCTACGCCGAGCTGCTTCAGAACCTTACGCCTCCACGCCCATGACGCCACCGACCCCCATCCCCGTCCTCATGCTCCACCACGTCGAGCCCAGTCCCCTCAAGCCGCCGGCTCTCCATCCGGACAGCTATCTCGACCGCGCCGATTTCGCCCGCTTCCTGGACGACCTCGCTTCGCGCGGCTACCGGACCTGGACCCTCGCCGAGGCCGCGGCCCAGGCTGGCAGAGGCGAGCCCCTGCCGAGGCGGAGCGTCGTTCTCACTTTCGACGACGGCTGCCGCTGCTTCGCCGAGCACGCCTTCCCGGAGCTTCTGAGCCGGGGTATGACCGCCACCCTCTTCGCGGTTTCTGGCGAGCTGGGGGGGAGCAACCGCTGGGACCGGGCGATGCCGGGGGCGGGCGAGCGGGAGGAGCGGCTCCTCGATGCCGGGGAGCTCCGCCGGCTCGCTCAGGCGGGGATCGAGATCGGCTCCCATTCCCGCACCCACCCTGACCTCACGACCAGCTCGACGGAAGAGGTGGCGGCGGAGGTCGCCGGCTCGCGGCTGGACCTCGAAGCAGCCCTGGGCTCCCCCGTCCGGACCTTCTGCTACCCCTACGGCCGGCTCGACGAGCGGGCCCGCGCCGCGGCGGTGGCGGCCGGCTACATCGCGGCAGTGGGCATTCATGGCCATCCCGGCGCCCGTGCCAGTGACCCCTTCGCCCTGCCACGGCTGATCGTCAACCCGGGGGAGAGCCGTTTCGAGCGGCGGCTCAAGGTGAACGGGCTCTATCCGCTCTACAGCCGCCTGCCACGGCTGGGCCTCCTTCGTGCCCTCCGGCGGGCTCCCCGGAAAGCGGGCGCCGCCTGATGTGGCCCCGGCTCTCCCGCGACTTCCGCCGCCTGCGCGAGGTGAAAGGCCGCGGCCTCCTCTTCACCCTCGTCGACGCCCTGCTCTTCGACTCCGGCTTCCAGGCCCTCCTCGCCTACCGCATCGGCCACACCCTGGTCGGCTGGAAGGTGCCGCTCCTCCCCGCCGTCTGCCGGCGCTGGGCGGTCGCGGCCTGCGCGGTCGACATCCTGCCGCGGGCCGAGATCGGCGGCGGCTGCATCGTCGCCCACGGCATCGGCCTCGTCATCGGCGGACGGACGGTGATCGGCGAGGACTGCACCCTGCTCCATGGGGTCACCCTGGGGGAGGTCCGCTTCGACGAGCTCGACTGCCCGCGGGTCGGGGACCGGGTGACGATCGGCACCGGCGCCCGGGTGATCGGCGGGATCACGGTCGGCGACGACTCTGTAGTCGGAGCTGGGGCGGTGGTGCTCGAAGACGTGCCGCCGGGCGCCACGGTGGCGGGAGTGCCGGCGCGGGTGATCCGCGGTGGAGGGAACCGGATGAGCGTACAATCTGCACCGGAAAGGACCCCTCCATCCCCATGAAAATCCGTCTCCTCCTCCCCACCGCCGCCGCTCTCTTGCTCGCTGCCCTGCCCGGGCTCGCCGCGCCCCCGCCCGAGCCGGTGCAGGCGCTCGCCTCAACACCGCTGGCGGTACCGCTGGCGACGGCGGCGTCTCCTTCGCGGACGATCTGCGACGGGACCTCCGCCCTGACCCCGATCGGCACGGACACAGAGTCCGGCCGGGTTCTCTTCGCGGTGCCACCCCTCGCCGGCAGCTCCCAGGGCTGGGTCGTCGAGATGGCGGCGGACGGCAGCGCGGCGGTCGCCTATCCCGACCCCGTGGACGGCCGCTTCGGCGGCTCGGTGGGGCCGGGACCGGTGGTCGCCGCCCGGGCCTGCGGCACCGGCTGCCTGCAGCCGATCCGCTTCAAGGAGGGTGCCTGGGAGCCGCTGGGCGAGCCGGTCGTGGCACCGGCGGTCATCACCGCCGCCGCCACCTACGACCTCTCCGGGATCCCCTGGTTCGTCGTTCACGGCAAGGGCAAAGAGGACGGGGTGGTGCACGCCTGGGCCTACCGCCTCGAAGAGCGGGAGTGGAAGAGCAAGGGGAATCTCATGGTGACCGCCGTGGGCGACCTCCAGGCGGTGCCCTCGCCGCAGCGCAAGGACGGGGTGCTCTCGGGCACCGGCCTGTTCGTCGCTTCCGGCCCACCGGAAGTCTGGGTGCAGGGCTTGCCCGATCTCCCGCCCGCCCGGCGCGGCGCGGTGATGGCCCTCACCGGGAGCTCCGCCGCCTACCTCTCGGCCGACGGCGCGATCTACCTCTCCGCCAACTCCGGCAAGAGCTGGCGGCGCTCCACCTGGACCCCCTGGGGCACCGGCACCACCGGCATGTGGCGCCAGGGCAAGGACTACTGGATCGACCTCCCCATGGGCGACCGCCGCGGTCCGCTCGAGCTCGCCTGGTTCGACCGCCGGACCGCCGATCAGGAGGCGATCTTCCTCACCCGGCTGGCGCCGGCCGGCGACTGGGCAGTCCTCGCCCACTCGAAGAGCGAGATCCGGACCAAGAACGACGACCGCCTGGAGGTGAGCCACGTCCTTTCCCCTCGGGAGGGGATCCTGGTCCTCCTCTCCGGCTGCGCGGCGACCTCCGGCGGCTCGGGGCTCGTCGTCCGGATCTACGACAAGGGCGCGCTCTCCGAGGCGCGCTTCGTGCCCATCGCTCCGGCGCGGCCTTCGCCGTAGGGTTCATTGCAGACCGGAAAAACGGCGAGCCGCCGCGCGACCGAGTTCCCCGCCACAGCACTCCAAGCCATGAGCAGGTAGATCCAGATCCGAGATACGGCTCTCCAAGCGTGAGCGAGGTGTCTCAAAGCCAGGGGTACGGGGCTCCAGACCAGAGATATGGGGACTCCGACTCGGAGATACGGGGCGCAAGGTTCGAGATACGGGTCTCCAGGCCAGAGACACGGGGGCGCAGACTCAGAGCTACAGGGCTCAGACTCAGAGTACAGGGGCGCAGAGTCTGAGATACGGGTCTCCAGGCCGGAGACACGGGGACTCAGACTCAGAGACACAGGGACTCAGACTCAGAGACACAGGGACTCAGACTCAGAGTACGGGGGCGCAGACTCTGAGTACGGGGGCGCAGAGTCTGAGACACGGGGTCGGCAAACCGTAGGAACCTGCGTGGAGGAATAGGGTGGGGATCAGGACTTCTGGCTCGGCAGATTTCCTGCCGCGCAGGCTCCTAGCCTAGGCGTCCCCGGTTTCCCGGGGACGCCTCAAAAGGGAAGAGTCTTTAAGCGTGGGCGCCGACCGCGGCCTGGGCCGGGATGCGGAGCTTCTGGCCGGGGTAGATCTCGTCAGCGGTCTTGAGCATCGGCCGGTTGGCCTCGAAGATCTGGTTGTACTTGTTGGCGTCGCCGTAGAACTGCTTGGCGATCTTCGACAGGGTGTCTCCCGACTTGACGTCGTAGAAGGTCCCCTCGGGCTCCGGCTTGGCGACCTGGAGCTGGTCGTCGACGCTGCCGATCCCCTGGTGGTTGCCGGCCAGAAGGATGAGCTTTTCGCGTTCCTCCTGAGTCTGGACCTTACCGGTCAGAGTGACCTTGTCGCCGTCGAACCGCACCCCAAGGTCGTCGCCGGTCATGCCCATCTGCTGGAAGAGCTGGAGGACAGCGGCCGCCTTCTGGCGGTCCTGGTCGGCCTGCGACGAGGCCTGGGAGGTGGCGGCGGGAGCCGCCGCCGTGGGAGCCGCTTGAGCCTGCTGCGGGTGAGCGCCGAGATCGAGACCGAGCTTCTTGCCGACATCTTTGGCGAACTGGAAGAGACCCATGGGATAAATCCTTTCGTGTCGTAGGTTGAGGTCCGCCCGGCTGCTCTGCTCGGGTGAGTGTGACGACGGGCCGGGCGGACTCGCTCGCTAGTCTGCTAGCTTTCCCACGACTAGTGCAAGGGCGCTGCCAAGCCTAGAGCAGCTTCCCCACCCAGCCCCCCACGTAGTAGCCGACGACGGCGACCCCCACCCCGACGACGAACATGTCGAGACCGGAGCGGAAGACACCGCGGCCGGTGAAGACCGAGCGTGCCGCCCCGACCAGGAAGTGGGAGAGCATGGCGAGGACGAAGGAGAGGACGATCGCCGGGGTGCCGTGGGTGAAGAAGAAGGGCAGCACGGGGATGAGAGCGCCGACGGCGGTGGCGAGGCCGGTGGTCCATCCTTCGCGCAGCGGCGAGGTGGTCTGCTCGCCGATCTTCAATTCCTCGCGCACCTGCTCGTCGAGCATGCGCTTGGGGTCGGCCATGACCTCGGTCGCCAGAGCGTGGGCGGTCTCCTTGTCCATCCCCTTGAGCTCGTAGACGAGGGCCAGCTCGTCGCGCTCGACCTCGGGCATGAGCTCGATCTCGGCGCGCTCCATGGCGATCTCGTGGCTGTAGACCTCCTGCTCGCTCTTGGCGGCGAGGAAGCCGCTGGCGCCCATCGAGAGGGCGTCGGCGATGAGCCCGGCGACCCCCGCCACCACCACCGCCCGGTACTGGGTGGTGGCGGTGGCGCCGATGACCCCGGCGACGAGGCCGAAGTTGGCGGTCAGGCCGTCGTTGAAGCCGTAGACGACGTTGCGCAGGAAACCGCCCGCCGCGATGCGGTGCCAGGGCTCGGTACCGCCGCCGCTGATCTCGCCCAAAGTCGTCGCGTGCTCGGCGGACTCGCGGGCGAGGAGGAGCGATTCGCTCGAACCCGCTCCCCCGGCCGGGGTGGCCCGGTGCATCTCCAGGTAAGCGCGCACCTCCCGGCCCTCCTCGGCGAGGAGCAGGGGGAGCAGAGCGCGGGGGCCGAAGACGCGGCCGAGGAGGGCCAGGGAGCGCGCCCGGAGGCCGGGCCGGAAGGGTGCCGGCCGGCGGCCATGCGTGGCCAGCAGGTCGCCCCAGATCGTCGTGTGGCGGTCCTCGACGTGCGCCAGCCGGGCGTAGAGATCGCGCTTGTGCGGGTCGGGCTCGGCGGCGCTCAGGAGCCGATAGAGAAAGGCGGCCTCCGCCTCGTCCTGCCAGTGATGGGCGAAGGCGTCGAGGTCGGGGGGCGGCGCCGGCGCGGCCTGGGTCGTCTCGGGGGGTGGCGATGCTGGGGGAGACGCTGGTGGGGACGCTGGTGGGGAGGTGACGGCCATGCTCGCTCCTCGAAGAGTTCCGCGAAACTGCTGTGCAGGGGCCATGCCGCCGGCAGGCCCGCAGTCTAGAATAGGCCGGTTTCGGTCCGGTAACCCTGGTTTGTGAGGTGCCCATGAAACGCGGCCCGTCGATAGTATCCTGTCTCGCTCTCGTCCTCCTTCTCCCGCTCGCTCGCCTGGGCGCCACGCCGGCAGCCCCTCCGGCGCCCCCCCGGATCGTCGCCGTCCGCGCCGGCCGGCTGATCGACGGCCGGGGTGGCGCGCCGGTGGCGAACGCGGTGATCCTCATCGAGGGGGACCGGATTACAGCTGTGGGCAGCGACCTCCCCATCCCGACGGGGGCCGAGATCGTCGATCTCTCGGGGAAGACGGTGCTGCCGGGGCTGATCGACTGCCACACCCACATCACCCAGCAGTCCGGGGACTACTACGAGGACCTCTTCAGGCGGAGCCCCATCGACCTCGCCATCGTCGCCCACGTCTACGCCCGGCGCACCCTGGAGGCGGGGTTCACCACCATCCGCGACGTGGGGTCGAGCGAGTTCATCGACGTGGCGCTCCGGAACGCCATCGACCGCGGCGAGGTGGTGGGCCCGCGGATGCAGGTGGCGACCCTCGCGGTGGGGTCGACGGGCGGGCACAACGATCTCTCGGGCTTCTCCCCCTATCTCCACTTCGACCACTTCAAAGGCATCGCCGACGGCCCGGAGGAGATCCGGAAGCTGGTGCGCTTCGAGGTCAAGAACGGCGCCGACCTGATCAAGGTGATGGCGACCGCCGGGGTGCTCTCCGAGGAGGCCTCGGTGGGGGCGCCCCAGTACTCCCAGGAGGAGATGAACGCCGTCGTCTCGGAAGCTTCCATGTGGGGCAAGAAGGTGGCCGCCCACGCCCATGGGACGGAGGGGATCAAGCGGGCGGCGCGGGCGGGGGTCGCCTCGATCGAGCACGGCGGCCTGATCGACGAGGAGGGGGTGCGGCTCCTCAAAGAGAAGGGGATCTACCTCGTGCCCGACATCTACACCGACGAGTACATCCTGGCCGAGGCCGGCAACCTCGGGCTGCCGCCGAAGATGATCGAGAAGGAAAAGGAGCTCCGCAAGCACCAGCTCGCCAACTGGAAGCGCGCCATCGCGGCCGGCGTCAAGCTCGCATTCGGCACCGACGCCGGGGTCTACCCCCACGGCCAGAACGCCCGCCAGTTCCACTCCCTCCTCGAGCTCGGCCTCACTCCCGCCCAGGCGATCCAGATGGCGACCGCGAACGCCGCCGACCTCCTCGGCTGGAGCGACCGGGTCGGCAGCGTCGCCCCCGGCCGCTACGCCGACCTGATCGCGGTCGACGGCGATCCGCTCCGGGACATAACCGAGCTCGAGCGGGTGCGCTTCGTGATGAAGGGGGGCGTCGTCGTCAAGAGCGCCGATCGGGGCAGCCGCTGATAGAGTAGGCCCCTAACCGAAAGGATGGCGAGCATGGCTGGGAGAGGAAGAGGGAAAGGTTCGGGAACGGGGACCAAGCAGGTGACCTGGATCGTCTGCCTGGTGCTGTACCTGGTGGCGCTCGCCGGTCACTTCGGGATCGTCCACTTGAGCGGCGACATCCAGACCTGGGCGTGGATTCTCGGTTTCGGTCTCCTTCTGGTGGCGGACAAGGTGCGCGGGCTCTAAGGGACGAGGGTTGGCCGCGGTGACCGTCGAGAGGGCCGAGGAGGTCGTTCGGGCGACCCGGCGCTGGCTGGAGAAAGCCGTCCTCGGCCTCGATCTCTGTCCGTTCGCGAAACCGGTGTACGCCGGCGACCTGATCCGCTACGCGGTGAGCAGCGCGGAGACCCCCGAGGCGTTGCTGGCCGATCTCGCCGGCGAGCTTGAGACTCTGGCGACAGCCGATCCCACGGAGATCGAAACGACGCTCCTGATCCACCCGGAAGTTTTCGCGGACTTCCTGGAATACAACGATTTTCTGGCGGTGGCCGAGGAGGCCGTCGCCGACCTCGGGCTCGAAGGGGTCCTCCAGGTCGCGAGCTTCCATCCGCGCTACCAGTTCGCCGGCACCGGGCCGGACGACATCGAGAACTACACCAACCGTTCGCCCTACCCCGTGCTCCACCTGCTGCGGGAGGAGAGCGTCGAGCGCGCGGTGGCGGCCTACCCGGATACCGCTCAGATCTACGAAAAGAACATCGCGACGCTCCGCCAACTGGGCCACGAGGGCTGGCGCCGGCTGAAGATCGGCTAGGCTCCGGCAGAGACCGGCGCCCGGTCGAGAGCGCGGGTGACCATCGCCTGGGCCTCCGCCTGAATCCGCCGGAGATGAGCCTCGCCGCTGAAGCTCTCGGCGTAGATCTTGTAGATCTCCTCCGTGCCGGAGGGGCGGGCGGCGAACCAGCCGTTCTCGGTGGCGACCTTGAGGCCGCCGATGGGATTCCCGTCGCCCGGAGCGGTGGTCAGAATCTGCCGGATCTCCTCCCCGGCCAGCTCCCGGACGTCGATGTCCGCCGGCGACAGCTTGCCGAGGATCTTCTTCTGCGCGGTGGTGGCGGGCGCTTCGATCCGCTCGTAGAACGGCTCCCCCAACTCCCGGGTGAGCTCGCCGTAGATCTCCCCCGGGTCGCGGCCGACCCGGGCAGTGATCTCGGCGGCCAGGAGAGCGAGGAGGATGCCGTCCTTATCGGTCGACCAGACCGTGCCGTCGCGCCGTAGGAACGAGGCGCCCGCGCTCTCCTCCCCGGCGAAGCCCAGGGCTCCCGTCAAGAGACCGTCGACGAACCACTTGAAGCCGACCGGCACCTCGTACAACCGGCGGCCCAGCCGGGCGGCCACCCGGTCGATCATGCCGCTGCTGACCAGGGTCTTCCCCACCGCGACCTCCGGCCGCCACTGGGGGCGGTTGCCGAACAGGTAGTGGACGCAGACCGAGAGATAGTGGTTGGGCGGCAGCAGTCCCCCGCTCCGGGTGACGATGCCGTGCCGGTCGTGGTCCGGATCGCAGGCGAAGGCGACGTCGAACCGGTCCTTGAGGCCGATCAGGCTCTGCATGGCATAGGGCGACGACGGGTCCATCCGGATCTTGCCGTCCCAGTCGACGGTCATGAACCGGAAGGTCGGATCGACCGCCGGGTTGACGATCGTGAGGTCGAGGCCGTAGCGCTCGGCGATCGCCGGCCAGTAGTGGACTCCGGCACCGCCCAGCGGGTCGACACCGAGGGCGAGCTTCGCCCCGCGGATCGCCTCCAGGTCGAGAACGCTCGCGAGATCGTCCACGTAGGCGCTCCGATAGTCGTGCTCGTGGGTCGTCGAAGCCTGGAGAGCCCAGGCGAACGGGATGCGCTTCACCTCCCTCAGGCCGCTCTGGAGAAACTCGTTCGCCCTGGCCTCGATCCAGGAGGTGGCACGGCCGTCCGCCGGTCCGCCATGGGGAGGGTCGTACTTGAAGCCGCCGTCCTCCGGCGGGTTGTGGGAGGGCGTGATGACGATGCCGTCGGCGAGCCCGGTCTTCCTGCCGCGGTTGTAGGCGAGGATGGCGTGCGAGACGGTCGGGGTCGGCGTGTATTCGCCATCCGGCGCGATCCTCACCTCCACCCCGTTGGCCGCCAGCACTTCCAAGGCGCTCGCGAAGGCGGGCTGGGACAGCGCGTGGGTGTCCACCCCGACGAACAGCGGGCCGTCGATCTTCTGCTCCTTGCGATAGAGGCAGATGGCCTGGGTGATCGCCAGGATGTGATCCTGGTTGAAGCCCCGATCGAAAGCCGAGCCGCGGTGGCCCGAGGTGCCGAAGCTGACCCTCTCCTCGGCGACCTCCGGGTCCGGGTGCTCCTCGTAGTACGCCGTCACCAGCTTGGGGATGTCGACGAGAATGGAAGCTTCCGCCGGTTTGCCGGCCCTGGGGCTCACGTGCATGACCTGTCTCCTCTCCGACCTCGCTCTACCCGGCATCGCCCTTCTATGGGCCGTGCTCTCGGAGTCTGGCACAAGGCGTGCCAGAAGGCTGAATTAGCCGGAGCGGCCTGATAGACTGCGATCCCGGAGATGAACGTCCCTCGACTGGAGATCGTGCGCCCGTGAGCGCCCCCCTGCGCGTCGCCCTGGTGGGCGCCGGGAGGATCGCGCGGGTCCACGCCGACGCCCTCGAAGGGAGCGGCGAGGCGCGGCTGGTCGCCGTCGCCGATCCGCGGTGGGAGGCGGCCCGCGCCCTCTCTCTCGATACCGGCTGCCCCGCCTACGCGAGCGCCGAGGAGATGGTCGCTCGGGAGCGGCCGGAGGCCGCCATCGTCTGCACCCCGCCCTGCCACCATGCGGCCGTCACCTGCTATTTACTCGGCGAGGGGGTCCACGTCCTCTGCGAGAAGCCGCTGGCGCTCGATCCTGGCGAGGGGGCGGCGATGGTCGGCGCCGCCGAGAGCGCCGGACGCCGGCTCGTCCTCGCCAGCAAGTACCGCTTCGTCCCCGGGGTCGTCCTCGCCAGGAAGCTGCTGCTCTCAGGGAGCCTCGGCGATCCGGAGCGGGCGGAGATCACCTTCGCCCAGAAGGTGGACATGAAGGGCCACTGGTATGCCGACCCCCGGGTCTCCGGGGGCGGGGTGCTGGCCGACAACGGCCCCCACGCCGCCGACCTCCTGCGCTTCCTCTTCGGACCGGTCGAGAGGGTGCACGCGGCCGAGGGGCCGCGCCAGCAGGAGCTGGCGGTCGAGGAGGCGGTGGAGATCGAGGCGCGGGCCGGCGACGGCGTGGCGGCCCGGGTCCACCTATCGTGGAACGCCGCGGGTGGCGAGACCTACCTGACGATTCACGGCAGCGAGGGGACGGTCGAGATCGGCTGGAAGGGCTGCCGGTGCCGGCCCCCCCGAGCGGCGGAGTGGACCCCGCTCGCCCCCGGCTACGACCGGGCTCAGGCGTTCCGGGCCCTGCACCAGAGCTTCGTCCGTGCCGCCCGCGGCCTCGGCGAGCCCGAGGGGAGCACGGAGGACGCCCTGGCCTCGACCGCCGTGGTCGCCGCCGCCTACGCCTCGCTCGCCCGCCGGGAATGGGTCCGGGTGGACGGCGGCGCCGGCGCCTCCCCCGGGAGCTAGACGCCGGAAGCTAGACGCCGGGAGCCGGCGCCGGCTCCCGGCGCTCGTTCCCCGCGGATGGAGCGTCGCCCGAGCGTTCCTTGAGCCGCAAGAGCACCCGGGCGATCTTCTCGCTCTGCCCCGGCCGGGCCTCCGCCGCCACCACCATCTCGGCGAGCGCCGCGACCGTGGGGGTTTCGAACAGCCGGCGCAGGGGGAGATCCACCTGGAAGGTTTTGCGCACCCGCGATACCAGCCGGGTAGCGAGGAGCGAGTGCCCGCCGAGGCGGAAGAAGCTGTCCTCGATCCCCACCCTGTCGAGCCCCAGCACCTCGCACCAGATCCCGACCAGGATCGCTTCGAGCGCAGTGCGCGGCGCCACCTGGGAGGACCCGGAGCTCCACTCCGGCGCCGGCAGGGCCTTGCGGTCCACCTTGCCGTTGGGAGAGAGCGGCAGCTCGGGCAAAGTGACGAAGACGGCGGGGACCATGTAGGCCGGCAGCCGCTCTGCCAGGGAGGCCCGCAGGGTGTCGGGCAGGTCCGCGGCGCTCTCCCGCGCCACGACATAGGCGACCAGCCGGAGGTCGCCGGGGCGGTCCGCTTGCGCCAGCCGCGCCAGGACCGCCGCCGCCGCGACCGCCGGATGGGCCGCCAGGGCCGCCTCGATCTCTCCCAGCTCGATCCGGAAGCCGCGCACCTTCACCTGGTGATCGATCCGGCCGAGGAACTCCAGCTCGCCGTCCGGCCGGAAACGCGTCCGGTCGCCGGTCCGGTAGAGGCGCTCGCCCGCCGGCCCCGCGGGGTCGGGCACGAAGCGCTCGGCGGTCAGCTCCGGCCGGCCGAAGTAGCCGCGGGCGAGGCCGGCCCCGCCGAGGAACAGCTCTCCCGGCACCCCCAGCGGGGAGGGCCGCAGCCAGCGGTCGAGGACCTCGGCGCGGGTGCCGGCGATCGGCCGGCCGATGGCGGGCGAGGTTTCGGACGAGCGCGCCTGGAGGGAGAACGTCGAGTAGGTGGTGTCCTCCGAGGGGCCGTAGAGATTCCACACCCGCTCGATCTGGGGCAGGCCGTAGAGGGCGGCGACCAGCGGCCGCTGCAGCGCCTCGCCCGCCAGGTTGACCGTCCGCACCGAGGCCGGCACCCCGCCCTCCCGCACCAGCTCCGCCATCGCCGAGGGCACGGTGTTGACGAGCGTCACCTCCCCGGCGGCCGGAAGCGAGGGGAGCGCCAGGGCGTGATCGGCGAGGATCACCCGGCCGCCCGTCGACAGCGGCACGAAGAGCTCGAACACCGAGAGATCGAAGCAGACGGAAGTCGCAAAGAGCACCCCCGACAGCTCGGCCGGGCTCCACACCTCCCGCGCCCAGCGCACCCTCGCCACCGCGCTCCGATGCGCCAGGGCCACCCCCTTCGGTTTCCCCGTCGAGCCCGAGGTATAGATGAGATAGGCGAGGTTGTCCGCGCCGGGAGCCGGCCCCTCCAGCAGTTCCTCCCAGCTCTCCAGGGGGTGCCCGGCACTGTCGAGCAGCACCGTCTGTAGATTCGATCCCGCCGATATCGCCGGCATCGCCGATCCCGCCGATATCGCCAGCCGCTCGGTCAGCTCCGCCTGAGTGAGAAGCACCCGGGCCCCGGAATCGCCGAGCATGAGGCTCAACCGCTCGGCCGGATAGGTGGGATCGAGCGGCACGTAGGCCCCGCCCGCCCCGAGGACGGCGAGGAGCGCCACCACCAGGGCCGGCGAGCGGGTGAGGCAGACCCCCACCCGCTCCTCCGGGCCGACGCCCAGACCGCGGAGCACCGCGGCCAGCCGGGAGGCCCGCGCCTGGAGATCGCCGTAGGTGAGCCGTTCGCTCCCCGCGATCAGCGCCTCGGCGGCCGGGGTCCGCGCCGCCTGCGCCGCCACCAGCTCATGCAGACAGACCGCGGCGGGCGCCAGCGCCGCCCCGGTACCCCAGGCCAGCAGCTGCTCCCGCTCCCCCTCCGCGAGGAGCGGGAGCGAGGAGATCGTCTGCCCCGACTCGCTCACCGCTCCTGCGAGGAGCGCCGAGAACCACCCCAGGAACCGCACCCCCGTCGCCCGCTCGAAGCGCTCCGTGCTGTAGGACAAGGCGCCCGCCAGCCCCCCTTGCGCCCCCTCGGCGAGAGTGAGGGTGAGGTCGAACTTCTCCATCCCGCTGGCGAGGCCCAGCGGCTCGGCGGCGAGGCCCGGCAGGGCGAGCTTCGGGAGCGGCGCATTCTGAAGGATCAGCATGACCTGGAAGAGCGGCGAGTGGGCGAGGCTCCGCTCCGGCGCCAGCTCCGCGACCAGCTTCTCGAACGGTACGTCCTGGTGAGCGTAGGCGCCGAGGGTGGTCTCCCGCACCTGCGCCAGGAGGGCCGCCACCGGCGGATCGGAGGCGAGGTCGGCCGGGAGGGGCAGGGTGTTGACGAAGAAGCCGATCAACCCCTCGACCTCGCGGTGGATACGGTTGGCGACCGGCGAGCCGACGACCACCCGCGACTGGCCGGAGAGCCGCGAGAGGAGGGCCTGGAAGGCCGCCAGCAGCACCATGAAGACGGTCGCCCCCGCGCTCCGGCCGAGCCCGCTCACCCCGTCGCCGAGCGCCGGCGGCAGCGTTACCGGCAGGCTCTCTCCGCGGAGGCCCTGCACCGGCGGCCGGGGCCGGTCGGCGGGGAGCTCGATCACCTCCGGCACCCCGGCCAGGCGCTCCCGCCACCAGGCGAGCTGGCGCGCCAGCACCTCGCCGGCGAGCCAGCCGCGCTGCCAGACGGCATAGTCCGCGTACTGGACCGGCAGCTCCGGCAGGAGAGGCGCGCGGCCTGCGGCCCGCGCGCCGTACCCCTCTCCCAGCTCCCGCACGAGAACCCCCAGCGACCAGCCGTCGCTCACGATGTGATGGAGGTTGACGATCAGCAGATGGCTCGCCGGCCGCAGGCGGAGGAGGAGGGCCCGGAGGAGCGGCCCCCGGGCGAGGTCGAAGGGGCGCGCCGCCTCCGCCCTCACCAGGCGCCGCGCAACCGCCTCCCCCACTGCCGCGGGAAGGGCGTCGAGACCGACGACCGGGACGGGAAGCGGGAGCTCCGGCGCCGGCGCGATCCCCTGCTCCGGCCCCTCGGCGCCGGTCCGGAAGGTCGTCCGCAGCGCCTCGTGGCGGCGGACGATGGCGTCCAGGCTCGCCGCCAGGGCGGGCAGGTCGAGAACGCCGTCGAGCTGAAGCGCCACCGGCATGTTGTAGGCGGCGCTCCCCGGTTCGAGCTGATCCAGAAACCAGAGCCGCTCCTGGGCGAAAGAGAGCGGCAGGGGACCGGTGCGGGAGGCCGGAGGGAGCGGCACGAGCGGCGGCGGCGGCGATCCCAGACCGGCCGCGAGCGCCCGCTCGGCGAGACCGGCGAGGCCGGCCACGGTCGGCGCCTCGAAGACCGCCTTGAGCGCCAGCTCTACCCCGAAGGCCTCCCGGACCCGGGAGACCAAGCGGGTGGCGAGGAGAGAGTGCCCGCCGAGCGCGAAGAAGCTGTCGTCGACCCCCACCTGCTCGCGGCCGAGGACGTCCGCCCAGATCCCCGCCATCATCTCCTCGGCCGGGGTGCGCGGCGCTGCCGATGCCACATCCGATCCCTCCGACGCCTGGGGAGCGAGCCGGGAGAGAGCTCGCCGGTCCACCTTGCCGTTGGGCGACAGCGGCAGGCGGGGGAGGACGACGAAAGCGCCGGGAACCATGTACTCCGGCAGTCGCGCCCGGAGCGCCGTCCGCAGGGCGGCGGGAGACGGCGCCGGGTCGCCGGCCGCGAGAAAGGCGACGAGCCGCGGGTCGCCAGGGCGGTCCTCGCGCACCAGCACCGCCACCTCCGCTACTCCCGACCCTTCCGCCCCCGCCGATACCGCCGCCAGGGCGGACTCGATCTCGCCCAGCTCGATGCGGAAGCCGCGCACCTTCACCTGGTGGTCGATGCGCCCCAGGAAGTCGAGCTCGCCGTCCTCCCGGTAGCGCACCAGGTCGCCTGTCCGGTAGAGCCGCTCCCCGGCGTGCTCCGACCCGGGGTCGGGGTCCGGCACGAAGCGTTCGGCGGTCAGCTCCGGTCGCCCGAAGTAGCCGCGGGCGAGGCCCGCCCCGCCGAGGTAGAGCTCCCCCGGCACCCCGAGGGGAGCCGGCTGCAGGCCGCGATCGAGGACGTGGGCTCGAGTGCCGGCGATGGGCCGGCCGATCCCTGGGGCCCGCTGGGCCGACCGCACCTGGAGGGCGAAGGTCGAGTAGGTCGTGTCCTCCGAGGGCCCGTAGAGATTCCACACCCGCGCGACCTGGGGCAGAGCGTAGAGAGCCCCGACGAGCGGCCGCTGGAGCGCCTCGCCCGCCAGGTTGACCGTCCGCACCGAGGCCGGCACCCCACCCTCCCGCACCAGCTCCGCCATCGCCGAGGGCACGGTGTTGACGAGGGTCACCTCTCCCGCGGCCGGCAAGATGGGGAGGGCGAGCGCGTTGTCGGCAACGATCACCCGACCGCCGGTGGAGAGCGGCACGAAGAGCTCGAAGACCGAGAGGTCGAAGCAGACCGAGGTGGCGAACAGCACTCCCGACAGTTCCTCCGGGCTCCACACCTGCTGCGCCCAGCGCACCATGGCGACCGCGCTCCGGTGGGTCAGGGCCACCCCCTTGGGGGTTCCGGTCGAGCCCGAGGTGTAGATGAGATAAGCGAGGTTGTCCGCGCCAGGGGCTGACCCGGCGACAGCCGCCGCCTGAGGCTCCTGAGTTTCGCCTGCCGGGTCGAGCAGCACCACCCGCGCTGCCGGAGCCGGCAGGCGGCCGGTCAGCTCCGCCTGGGTGAGGAGCACCCGGGCCCCGGAATCCCCCAGCATCAACCTCAGCCTCTCCGCGGGATAGGCGGGATCGAGCGGCACATAGGCCCCCCCCGCTTCGAGAACGGCGAGGAGCGCTACCACCAGGGCCGGCGAGCGCGGCAGGCAGACCGCCACCCGCTCCTCCGGACCGACGCCCAGGCCGCGCAGCACCGCCGCCAGCCGGTAGGCCCGCGCCGCGAGCTCGCCGTAGGTCAGCCGCTCGGTACCTGCGATCAGCGCCTCGGCAGCGGGGGTGCGAGCCGCCTGGGTCGCCACCAACTCGTGCAGGCAGGAGGGCTCGACGGCAAGGTCCGCCCCGGCGCTCCACGCGAGGAGCTGCCGCCGCTCGCTCTCGGCGAGGAGGGGCAGCTCCGACACCCGGCGCCCGGGTTCTCCCAGGGCCCCTCCGAGGAGAGCCGCGAACCATCCTAGGAGCCGCTCCGCCGTCCCCCGCTCGAAGAGGTCCGTGCTGTAGGAGAGAGTCCCGGCCAGGTCCCCCTCGCCGCGCGCCAGGAGGGTGAGGCTCAGGTCGAACTTCTCCGTCCCGCCGCCGAGGGGCGCGGGCTCGGCGGCGAGGCCGGGGAGCGACAGCCGGGGCAGGGGCGCGTTCTGGAGCGTCAGCATGACCTGGAAGAGCGGCGAGTAGGCGAGGCTCCGCGCGGGCGACAGCGCCTCGACCAGTTTTTCGAACGGCAGATCCTGGTGGGCGTAGGCTCCGAGGGTCGTCTCCCGCAGCTGACCGAGGAGTACCGCGAAAGCCGGATCGGAGGTCAGGTCCGCGGGGAGGACGAGGGTGTTGACGAAGAAGCCGATCAGACCCTCGGTCTCCAGCCGGTTCCGGTTGGCGACCGGCGAGCCCACCACCACCCGATCCTGCCCGGAGAGCCGCGAGAGGAGGGACTGGAAGGCGGCGAGGAGGACCATGAAGGTCGTCGCTCCCCGGCTCCGGCCAAGCCCGCTCACCTCGGCGCCGAGCCCCAGCTCGACCGGCAGGCTGGCGCCCCGGAGGCTCGCCACCGCCGGCCGCGGACGGTCGGCCGGCAGCTCGAGCACCTCCGGCATTCCCGCCAGGCGCTCCTGCCACCAGCCGAGCTGGCGGGCCAGCACCTCCCCGGCGAGCCAGGACCGCTGCCAGACGGCGAAGTCCGCATACTGGATGGGGAGCGGCGCCAGGGCGGCCGGCCGGCCCTCGGCGAGCGCGCCGTAGATCTCCCCCAGCTCGCCCACCAGCACCCCCATCGACCAGCCGTCGCTGACGATGTGATGGAGGTTGATCCCCAGCAGGTGCCTGGCCGAGCCCAGGCGGAGGAGCGACGCCCGCAGGAGCGGTCCCCGGGCGAGATCGAACGGCCGCGCCGCCTCGACTCTAGCGAGGCGGAGCGCCGTCGCCTCCCGATGCCCTTCCGGGAGGGCCGCGAGGTCGATCACGGGGAGATCCAGCCCACGCTCCGGCGCGATCACCTGGACCGGTCCCTCGGCTCCCGCCTCGAAAGTGGTGCGGAGCGCCTCGTGCCGGCGGACCACCCCGCCCAGGCTGGCGGCGAGCCGGCCGGCGTCCGGGGTCCCGGTCAGCCAGAGGGCGAAGGGGACGTTGTAGGAGGAGCCGCCCGGTTCCAGCTGGTCCAGAAACCAGAGGCGCTCCTGGGCGAAGGAGAGCGGCAGCTGGTATTGGGAGGCCCGAGCGGCCCCGGGGAGCGGGACGAGCGGCGGCGCCGCGAGCCCCAGGCCCCGTGCCAGCTCCAGGTCGGCGAGGGCGGCGAGGCCGGCCACGGTCGGCGCCTCGAACACCGCCTTGACCGGCAGCTCGACCCCGAACGCCTCCCGCACCCGCGAGATCAGCCGGGTGGCCAGGAGGGAGTGTCCGCCGAGCTCGAAGAAGCCGTCGTGGAGGTCGATCCGCGCGACCTCGATCCCCAGCACCTCGGCCCAGATCCCCGCCATGACCTCCTCGGCCGGGGTGCGCGGCGCCGTCAGCGAGCGTGGCTCGGCCGCGATCTCAAAGGCCGGCAGGGCCCGACGGTCCACCTTGCCGTTGGGATTGAGCGGCAGCATGTCGAGCACCAGGAACCCGGCGGGCACCATGTACTCCGGCAGGCGCTCGCGGAGAAAGGCGCGGAGCTCCGGCACCGCCAGGGGATCGCCCCCCGGCCGCGCCGCCACGTAGGCGATCAACCGCTTCTCCCCGCTCTCCTGGCGCACGAGCACCGCGGCCTGCTCGACCTCCGGATGGGTGGCGAGCGCCGCCTCGATCTCCCCGGGCTCGATGCGGAAGCCGCGGATCTTCACCTGCGCGTCGATCCGCCCCAGGAACTCGATCGCCCCTGGGGTCCCGGTCACACTGAAGCGCACCAGGTCCCCCGTCCGGTAGAGCCGCGCTCCCGGGGTGCCGAACGGGCTCGGCACGAAGCGCTCGGCGGTCAGCTCCGGCCGCCCCAGATAGCCCCGGGCCAGGCCGTCGCCGCCCACGAAGAGCTCTCCCGGAACCCCGGCCGGCGCCGGCCACCCTCCCCGGTCGAGGACGTGAACCGTGCTGTTGGCGATCGGGCCGCCGATGGCGACCGTCGTCGCCCCCGCGGGCACCGCCACGACCGGGTGCCAGGTGCTGAAAGTGGTGTTCTCGGTCGGACCGTAGACGTGCAGCAGCCGCGCCGGCCCCCCCGCTTCCAACACCCGCCGCACCAGCTGCGGGTCGACCGCCTCGCCGCCGAAGAGCAGCCAGCTTAAGGGGTTGAAGGCGGCGGGCTCCTCCCGGGCGACCTGGTTGAAGAGCGCGGTGGTGAGGAAAAGGGCGGTCACCTGCTGCTCCGCCAGATGCGCCGCGAGCTGCCGGGGCGAGAGCGCCAGGTCACGCTCGATCAGCACCAGGGTGCCGCCGTTGACCAGCGCCCCCCAGATCTCCCAGGTGGTGGCGTCGAAAGCCGTGTTGGCGAGCTGTGCCACCCGGTCGGCGGCCGCGAGCGGCGCATAGTCGGTCTCCCGGACCAGCCTGACGATCGCCTGGTGCGGCACGGCGACCCCCTTGGGCGTGCCGGTCGAACCGGAGGTGTACATAACGTAGGCCAGGCTTAAGGGGAGCGCCCTTCCCCGCTCGCCGGGAACGGCGGTGCCGTCGGCGCCATCGGTCCAGTCCGCCGCGCGGTCCAGGCAGAGCACCTTCGCCGGCAGCGCGGTAGCCGCCGGCAGCAGCTCGCGGAGGCCCTCCTCCGTCACCACGACGGGCGCCGCGGTGTCGTGGAGGAGAAAGGTCAGGCGCTCGCGCGGGAAGGCGGGATCGAGCGGCACGAAGGCGCCGCCGGCAGCGAGAATGGCGAGCATGACGACGACCCGGTCCAGGGGCCGACCCAGGCAGACTGCCACCGGCACCTCGGCGCCGACCCCGAGGGCGGCGAGGTGGAGCGCCAGGCGGCCGGCTTGCCGGTCGAGCTCGCCGTAGGAGAGCGCCGCTCCCCCGGAGACCAGGGCCACGGCATCCGGGGCGCGCCTCGCCTGCTCCAGGAACAGCTCGTGGACGGTGCTCTCCCGCGGGTAGTTCGTCGCTCCCCCGCTCCACTCGGCGAGTTGATGGCGCTCGGCGGCGGTGAGGAGGGGCAGGTCCCACAACCGCCGCTCCGGCGCCGCCGTGGCGCTCGCGAGGAGCTCGCCGAGGCACTCCGAGAGGCGCTCGATCGTCGCCGCCTCGAAGAGGTCGGTGCTGTACTCCCAGATCCCGATCAGGCCGTCGGGGGTGGCGGCGAGGTTCAAGGTCAGGTCGAACTTCGCCGACTCCCCGTCGAGCTCCACCCGCGAGAGCTCGAGGTCCGGCAGGGCGAGGGTCCGACTGGGCGCGTTCTGAAGGGAGAAGAGTACCTGGAAGACGGGCGTCCGGCCCGGGTCCCGCTCGGCGGTCACCGCTTCGACGACCTTCTCGAAGGGCAGATCCTGGTGCGCATAGGCCGCGAGGGTCGTCCTCCGCACTCTCGAAAGGAGCTGCCGGAACTCGGGATCGCCGCTCAAATCCGAGCGCAGGACGAGGGTGTTGACGAAGAACCCGATCAGCCCCTCGCTCTCGCGCCGGGTGCGGTTGGCGATCGGCGTTCCCACCGCCAGGTCCTCCTGGCCCGTGATCCGCGCCAGGAGGGCGGAGAAGCCGGCGAGGAGAGTCATGAACAGGGTTCCCCCGGCGCTCCGGGAGAGCCGGGCCAGGGCCTCGACGCGCTCAGGGCCGAGGACGAAAGGGCGCACCGCTCCCCGGCCCGTCCGCTGTCGGGGCCGCGGGTGGTCGGTCGGGAGGTCCAAGGGAGGCAGGCCGGCGAGGGTCTCCCGCCACCAGGCGATCTCCCGTTCGAGCACCGCGCCCGAGAGCCACTGCCGCTGCCAGACGGCGAAATCCGCATACTGGATCGGCAGCGCCGGCAGGACCTCTATCGACGAGGTGTTTCCGGCCAGGAAGGCGCGGTAGAGCGCTCCCAGCTCCTCGACCAGCACTCCCACCGACCAGCCGTCGGAGACGATGTGGTGCAGGTTGAAGAGCGCCCGCTGCCGCTCCCGCCCGATACCGATCAGCACCGCCCGCAGGAGCGGCCCGTGGGCGAGGTCGAACGGCCGGCGGGCCTCCTCCCGGGTCAGCCGGGCCAGCTCCGGCCCCCGCGCCGGCTCCGCAATACCCGTGAGGTCGACCTCGGGCACCTTCAGCGAATTCTCGGGGCTGACGGGACCCTCGGGAGCGATCACCTGCACCGGCCGGCTGCCGGTCCAGGCGAAGGTCGTCCGCAGCGCTTCGTGCCGGCGGACGATCGCCGCCAGGCCGGCGACGAACGCCGCCCGGTCCAACCTGCCCGCGAGCTCGAACGCCGCCGGCATGTTGTAAGCCGAGCTTCCCGGCTCCAGCTGGTCTAAAAACCACAGCCGTTCCTGGGCGAAGGAGAGCGGCGGTTCTCCGTCCCGCCCATCCCTCCCGTCCCTCGGCAACGCCTGGAGCGGCGGCGGCGCGGCGAGCCGATCCCCACCCCGGCCCGCCTCCTCGATCGCCTGGGCGAAACCGGCCAGGGTCGGCGCCTCGAAGAGCCGCCGCAGCGGCACCTCCACCTGGAGCGCCTCGCGCACTCGCGACACCACCTGGGTGGCGAGGAGCGAGTGGCCCCCCAGGTCGAAGAAGCTGTCCTCCCGCCCCGGAGGTGAAACCCCCAGAAGGTCGGCCCAGATCCCCGCCAGGAGCTCCTCAACCGGCCCGCGCGGCGCTTCGCGCGCCGGTTTCTCCGCCGGAACGGCGGGCTCGGGGAGAGCCTTCCGATCGAGCTTACCGGTGGGCGACAGGGGTAGCGCCGGGAGGACCGTGAAGGCCGCCGGCACCATGTACCCGGGGACCCTGGCCTTCAAGAACTCCTGGATTGCCACCCCCGTTCCCAGCATCCCCAGGCTCTCGCCCGGGCCGAGGACCAGGTAGGCGAGCAACCGCCGGCTCCCGGTGCCCGGGTCCTCGCGGTCGACGACCGCCGCCGCCGCCACCGCCGGGTGCTCCTTCAAGGCCGCCTCGATCTCCCCCAGCTCCACCCGGAAGCCGCGGATCTTGACCTGGCCGTCGATCCGGCCCACAAACTCGATCGCCCCATCGGCACGGAAGCGCGCCAGGTCCCCCGAGCGATAGATACGGGCGCCGGGCTCGTCCTCAAAGCCGGCCAGAGGGTGGGGCACGAACTTCTCCGCAGTGAGATGGGCGCGGTCCAGGTAGCCCCGCGCGAGACAGGGGCCGGCGATGCACAGCTCCCCCGCCACCCCGATGGGCACCGGCTGGAGCTCGGGGTCAAGCAGGTAGATCCGGGTGCGCGCGATCGGCCGGCCGATCGGCTGGGCCCGGCCGTAGTCGCCGGGCCGGCAGCGCCAAGAGGTCACCGAGATCGTCGCCTCGGTCGGGCCGTAGCGGTTGTAGAGGTCGGCCTTCGACTGGGCGTGGAAACGCGCCGGCAGGTCGACCGGCATCGCCTCACCGCCGGAGAGCACGGTGCGCAGGTTGCCGCAGTCGGCGAGCGAGTGCTCCTTCAAGAGGGCCGCGAGCATCGCCATGGTGAAGGTCGCCTGCGGGATCTCCCAGTCGCGGAGGAGACTCACGAGATAACCGGGCTCGCGCTCGCCGCCCGGCCGCGCCAGCACCGTCGTGCCGCCCACCAGAAGTGGCCCGAAGACCTCCAGAATCGAGGCGTCGAAGCTGATCGTCGTCTTGTGGACGAAGCTGTCTCCTTCGTGGAGCTCGACCTCCCGGGCGAAGCGCAGCCGGCTTCCCAGGGCGCCGTGGGTCACCACCACCCCCTTGGGCTTCCCCGTCGAGCCCGAGGTATAGATGACGTAGGCCGGATGGCCGGGCAGGAGGGCTGCTGGATGGACCACCCCCGTCTCCCTGGGCGGCTCGACCTCCCACAGGTCCTCGACGATCACCTTCCGCCCAGCACCGCTATCGCCTCCGAAATCGGGGAGCGCCGCGGCCCGATCGGACTGGGTGAGGAGGACCGAGACCCCGGCATCGGCGAGGATGAAGGCTTGGCGCTCGACCGGCAGCGACGGATCGACGGGGAGGTAGGCGCCGCCCGCCTCCCAGATGGCGAGGAGCGACGCCACCATGGCGAAGGAGCGCTCGACGGCGATGCCGACCCGCGACTCGGGACCCACCCCGAGCGCCCGCAGGTGGCCGGCGAGCCGCCGGGTCCGCGCCGCGAGCTCGCCGTAGCTCAGCCGTTCGCCGGAGAAGGCGAGCGCCAGGGCGTCCGGGTGGCGGGCGGCACGGACGGCGAGGAGTGCCGGCACCAGGCCCTCCGCGGCGAGCTCCGCCGGGGTGTCGTTCCACTCGGCGAGCATCTGGTGGCGTTCGGCCATGGCGAGGAACGGCAGCTCGGTTACCCGGCGGGAGGGGTCGGCGACCGCCGCCGCGAGGAGAGTCGCGAAGTGCTCGCCGAGGCGAATCGCGCTGGTGCGGTCGAAGAGGTCCCGGCTGTACTCGACGATGCCGCGCAGAGCGCCGTCCGGCTCCTCGCGGAAGGTGAGGGTCAGGTCGAACTTGGCGACCCCGCTCTCGACGATCACCGGCTCGACCTCGACCCCCGGCAGATGGAGGGCGCCCGGCGGGGCGTTCTGCACGACGAAGAGGACCTGGAAGAGCGGGGCATGATCGAGATGGCGCTCGGGCCGGAGTTCCTCGACCAGCCGCTCGAAGGGGAGATCCTGGTGACCGTAGGCGCCCAGGGTCGTCTCCCGCACCCGGCCGAGCAGCTCCGCGAAGGCCGGCCGGCCGGAGAGGTCGCCGCGGAGGACCAGGGTGTTGACGAAGAAGCCGATCAGCCCTTCGAGCTCGCCGTGAGTGCGGCCGGCGATCGGCGAACCCACCGGTACATCCTCCTGGCCGGTGTAGCGCGACAGGAGCGCCTGGAAGGCCGCGAGGAGAGTCATGAAGAGGGTCGTTCCCGAGCGCTGGCCGAGCCCCTGGACCGCCGCGCCGAGCGACGCTGGGAGGAGGAACGGCTGGTGCCCGCCACGGAAGCTCTGGGCGAGCGGCCGCGGCCGGTCGGTCGGCAGCTCGAGCACCGCCGGCGCCCCGGCGAGACGCTCGCGCCACCAGGCGAGGAGGCCGGCGAGCGCCGGGCCGGAGAGCTGCCGGCGCTGCCAGACGGCGAAATCGCCATACTGGATCGGCAGCTCGGGGAGCGGCGAAGCCTCTCCTCTGGCAAAGGCGGCGTAGAGCGCCGTCAGCTCGGCGGTCAATACCCCCAGCGACCAGCCGTCGGCGACGATGTGGTGCAGGGTGACGAGGGCTAAGTGCTCGTCCGCCGCCAGGCGGAGGAGGGTGAGCCGGAGGAGAGGCCCGGCAGCGAGGTCGAACGGCCGCCGGCCCTCCGCCGCCAGCAACCGCTCCGCCTCGGCCTCCCGGCCGCCTGCTCTGGGGATGCCGGTCAGGTCGACGAGGGGCATCTCGGGAGGGCTCGCCGGCAGCACGACCTGCACCGGTGTGCCGGCCCCCCCGGCAGACATCGCGGACATGGCAAACACCGTGCGGAGCGCCTCGTGCCGCCGCACCACCTCGGCGACCGCGGCGGCGAAGACCGGAGCGTCGAGCGCCCCCCGGAGCCGGAGAGCGCCGGGCAGGTTGTAGGCCGCGCTCCCCGGCTCCAACTGGTCGACGAACCAGAGCCGCTCCTGGGCGAAGGAGAGCGGCAGCTCCGCCGCCCCTTTGCCCTCGACCGATCGGCGCGGGATCGCTCCGCCGGCCGACGCGCTCTCCCCCGCCGTCCCGCTCTCGACGCCTGCGATCCGCGCCGCCAGGGTGGCGATCGTCGGAGCCTCGAAGACCGTCCGCACCGGGAGCTCGACCCCGAGGGCGGTGCGCAGGCGCGACACCACCTGGGTGGCGAGGAGTGAATGACCGCCGAGCGCGAAGAAGTTGTCGCTCGCTCTCAAGGCTTCGGCCGGCCGCCCGAGCACCTCCGCCCAGACCGCCGCCACCGCCGTTTCGAGGCGCCCCTGGGGCGCTACTCCCTCGCCTTCGCCGGACGTCCCGGTGCCGAGAGAGATCATCTCCGGCAGGGCCGCCAGAGCCTGCCGGTCGACCTTGCCGTTGGCCGACAGCGGCAGGGCGCCGAGAAGAGCGATGGCGGGGACCATGTACTCGGGGAGCCGGCGGCTTAAGAAATCCCGCAGCTCGCCCGCTTCCAGGCCCGGGGAGCCCGAGCCCGGCCGCGCCACGACGCCGGCCACCAGCCGCTTGCCCCCTGGCCGCTCCTCGCGGACGAGGACGGCGGCCTGCGCCACTTGCGGGTGAGCGCCGAGCGCCGCCTCGATCTCCCCCAGCTCGATGCGGAAGCCGCGGATCTTGACCTGGAAGTCGATCCGCCCGAGGAAGTCGAGCTGGCCGTCCGGCCGCCAACGCACGAGGTCGCCGGTCCGGTAGGCCCGCGCTCCCGGCGCCCCGGCAGCCGCGCGCCCAGGGGGTCGGGCACGAAGCGTTCCGCCGTCAGCTCCGGCCGCCCGGAGTAGCCACGCGCCAGACCCGCGCCCGCGATCCACAGCTCCCCGGGAACGCCGATCGGCGCCAGCTCCCCCCGCGGTCCCATCACCAGCAACCGGGTGTTGGCGATCGGCCCGCCGATCGACCCGCCCGCGCTCCCCGCCGGCACCAGCTTGCGAGTCGTGATCACGCTGTACTCCGAGGGGCCGTAGAGGTCCAGCAACCGCAGGGGCGAGCCCAGCGCCGGGCCCTGGTGCAGCCGGTCGCCGCCGGTGAGCAGCAGGCGGAGCGGCGGCTCGGCGCCCGCCGGGATCTCCTCCGCCAGCACCGCCTCGGCGAGCGGCGTCGGCAGGAAGGAGAGGGTGATCCCCAGCTCCGACCAGAAGCGCAGGATCGCCGCCGGCGACAACCGGGTCTCCTCCTCGACCCCATGCAGGCTCGCACCAGAGGAGAGATACGGCCACAGCTCGTCGACCGAGGCGTCGAAGCCCGGGCTCGCCACCAGGGTGCCGCGATCCGCCTCGGTCACCCCGCAGTCCTCGCAATGCCAGCGCACCAGGTTGGCGAGGCCCCCGTGCGGCACCTCGACGCCCTTCGGCCGGCCGGTCGAACCCGAGGTATAGATGACATAGGCGAGGTTTGTCGGCCCGACGACCGGCGCCGGCAGGGCCTCCCCCTCGTCAGCATCCCCACCATCCACCCCTCGGCCAGCTCGTCCAGATAGACGACCGCCGCAGTTGTGGGCGGCAGGGCGCCAGCGAAGCCGCGCTCGGTCAGCACCACGAGCGCCCCGGAGTCGGCGAGGAGGAAGGCCAGCCGCTCGGCCGGGTAGGTGGGGTCGAGCGGCACGTAGGCTCCCCCCGCCCGGAGCACGCCCAGGGGCGCCACCAGCCGGGAGAGCGAGGTCCCCAGGCAGATCGCCACCCGGACCTCCGGACCCACCCCGAGCCGGCGCAGCCGGCAGGCCAGGCGGCCGGAGCGCGCCGCGAGCTCGCCGTAGGAGAGCGCCCGTCCCCGGCAGGTCCCCGCGATGGCCCCGGGCCGCCGCCGCGCCTGCTCGGCGAAGAGCTCGTGCACCAGGTTGCCTGGAGGGCCGGCGGTGTCGTTCCAGCCGCAGGTCAGCTGGTGGCGCTCGGCAGCCCCGAGGAGCGGCAGGTCGGAGACCCGGCCGAGAAGCCAGCGCGCCGGATCGGCTGCCACTTCTGCCAGCAGATGGACGAACTGGCCGGCCAGACGTTCGGCCGTCGTCGCCTCGAACAGGTCGCGGTTGTAGAGGAAGCGTCCGGCGAGACCCTCCGGGCTCTCCGCCAGCACCGCAGAGAGGTCGAACTGCGCCCCCGGCTCTGCCAGAGGCAGCGATTCGAGGACGAGCGAGCCGAAGGCCAGCCGCGCTCCCGACGCCCCGGCAGAGAGGGCGGCCATGGCGTCCTCGCCCGAGCGCCTCCCCTTCTGCAGCACGACGACCGCCTGGAAGACCGGAGAGCGGGACGGATCGCGGTCCGCCTGCAGCCGCTCGGCCAAGAGCGGGAACGGGTACTCCTGGTGGGCGAAGCTGGCGAGCGCCGCCGCCCGGGTCCGCCCCAGCAGCTCTCCGAACGTCGGGTCGCCCGAGAGGTCGCCGGGGATCGCCACCGGATTGACCAGGTAGCCCACCAGGCCGGCGAGAGCGGAGTCGGCCCGCCCCGTCGTCGGGCAGCCCACCACCAGCTTCTCCTGACCGCTGTAGCGATCGAGCAGCACCTCGAAGACGGCGAGGAGGCCCATGTAGAGGGTGGCCCCCCGCTGCCGCCCCAGCCGGCGCAGGGCGGCGACCGCCGCCGCCCCCAGGCGGAGGTCCCGCGCCGCGCCGCGGTAGGTCTGGACCGGCGGCCGCGGACGATCGGTCGGCAGCTCCAGGACGGGCGGGTAGCCCGCCAGGGCCTGGCGCCAGAAGTCCCACAGCCGCTCGCCAGCCGGTCCGGCGAGCCGCTCCGCCTCGCGGGGCGCGAGGTCCGCGTAGTCGAAGGCCGCTGCGGGCAGGAGAGCTAAGGTGCCGGGAGCGATCTCCTGGCCGTAGAGCACCCCCAGCTCGCGCAACAGCACCCCCACCGACCAGAAGTCGGCCACGATGTGGTGGACCGAGAGGACGAGGGCCTGCTCTCCGCCCCCCAGGTGGAAGAGGGCGAGGCGGAGGAGGGGGCCGTGCGCGAGGTCGAAGGGCAGAAAGGCGACGGCCGAGAGCCGCCGGGAGATCTCCGCCGGGTCGTCGAGGTGGATGAGATCGGAGCCATTGGAGCCATTGGAGGCATGGACCTCACGAAAATCGAGCCGCGCCTCCGTGCTGATCCGCTGGCGTGGCCCCGTGGGGCCTGCCTCAAAAGTGGCGCGGAGCGCCGGATGGCGGGCGACGAGGGCGCGGGCGGCCCGCAGCAGAGCGGCTCCCGAAATGGGAGAGGCACTGGGGATATCGGAGATATCGGAGCTATCGGAGCCGTCGGAGACCCCGCGCACCCGCGCCGCGCCGGCGATTACGTAGGCCGGATTCCCCGGCGAGAGGCGATCCAGGAACCAGAGCGCCCGCTGTCCGTAGGACAGCGCCAGCTCGCTCGCTTCCTCGCGCTCGCTTTCGATGAAAAACGGGTCTTCTACAGAGAGGTGCACCTGGCTCGGCCTTTCTTCCAAAACTCTCGACTGTAACCATCAGTGCTTCCACCTCCAGGTTCCGGGGCAGACGGTGGGACTGCTCCCGGGTCAGCTGGGCTAGCTCGGGCTCTTGCGTCTTTTCCGGGGCTGAAGCGGCGGCGGCGCTACCGGCCGAGCTCCGCCCCGGGCCGCCTCCTCGACCGCGGCGATCGCCTCGGCAATCGCCGCGGCGAAGCCGGCCAGGGTCGGCGCCTCGAAGAGCCGCCGGAGCGGCACCTCCACCTGGAGCGCCGCGCGCACTCGCGACACCACCTGGGTGGCGAGGAGCGAGTGGCCACCCAAATCGAAGAAGCTGTCCTCCCGCCCCGGAGGTGAAATCCCCAAGAGGTCGGCCCAGATCCCCGCCAGGATCTCCTCGATCGGTCCGCGCGGTGCCTCGCGCGCCGGCTTCTCCGCCGAAACGGCGGGCTCGGGAAGAGCCTTGCGATCGAGCTTACCGGTGGGCGACAGGGGCAGTGCCGGGAGAACCGTGAAGGCCGCCGGCACCATATACCCGGGGATCCTGGCCTTCAAGAACTCCTGGATTGCCACCCCCGTTCCCAGCATCCCCAGGCTCTCGCCCGGGCCGAGAACCAGATAGGCGAACAGCCGCCGGCTCCCGGTGCCCGGGTCCTCGCGGTCGACGACCGCCGCCTCCGCCACCGCCGGGTGCTCCTGCAAGGCCACCTCGATCTCCCCCAGCTCCACCCGGAAGCCACGGATCTTGACCTGGCCGTCGATCCGGCCCACGAACTCGATCGCCCCGTCGGCCCGGAAGCGCGCCAGGTCCCCCGAGCGATAGATACGGGCGCCGGGCTCGTCCTCAAAGCCGGCCAGAGGGTGGGGGACGAACTTCTCCGCCGTGAGCCGGGCGCGGTCCAGGTAGCCCCGTGCGAGACAGGGGCCGGCGATGCACAGCTCCCCCGCCACCCCGATGGGCATCGGCTGGAGCTCGGGGTCGAGCAGGTAGATCCGGGTGCGCGCGATCGGCCGGCCGATCGGCTGGAGCCGACCGTCGCCGGGCCGGCAGCGCCACGAGGTCACCGAGATCGTCGCCTCGGTCGGGCCGTAGCGGTTGTAAAGGTCGGCCTGCGACTGGGCGTGGAAACGCGCCGGCAGGTCGACCGGCATCGCCTCGCCGCCGCAGAGCACGGTACGCAGGTTGCCGCAGTCGGCGAGCGAGTGCTCCTTCAAGAGGGCCGCGAGCATCGCCATGGTGAAGGTCGCCTGCGGGATCTCCCAGTCGCGGAGGAGACCCACGAGATAGCCGGGGTCGCGCTCGCCGCCCGGCCGCGCCAGCACCGTCGTGCCGCCGACCAGGAGCGGCCCGAAGACCTCCAGGATCGAGGCATCGAAGCTGATCGTCGTCTTATGGACGAAGCTGTCTCCCTCGTGGAGCTCGACCTCCCGGGCGAAGCGCAGCCGGCTCCCCAGGGCGCCGTGGGTCACCACCACCCCCTTGGGCTTCCCCGTCGAACCCGAGGTGTAGATGACGTAGGCCGGATGACCGGGCAGGAGCGCCGCTGGGTTCGCCGGCGCCAGGGCCTCCCGGGGCGGCTCGACCTCCCACAGGTCCTCGACGATCACCTTCCGCCAGACACCTCCGCGGCCCCCCCCACCCCCCCCACCCCCACCGAAATCGGAGAGGGCCGCGGCCCGCTCGGCCTGGATGAGGAGGACCGAGACCCCGGCGTCGGCCAGGATAAAGGCCTGGCGCTCGACCGGCAGCGACGGGTCGACAGGGAGGTAGGCGCCCCCCGCCTCCCAGATGGCGAGGAGCGACGCCACCATGGCGAAGGAGCGCTCGACGGCGATGCCGACCCGCGACTCGGGGCCCACCCCGAGTGCCCGCAGGTGGCCGGCGAGACGCCGGGTCCGGACCGCCAGCTCGCCGTAGCTCAGCCGCTCGCCGGAGAAGGCGAGCGCCACGGTATCCGGGTGGAGGGCGGCACGGGCGGCGAGGAGCGCCGGCACCAGTTCCTCCCCGGCGCGCTCCGCCGGGGTGTCGTTCCACTCGGCGAGCATCTGGTGGCGTTCGGCCATGGCGAGGAACGGCAGCTCGGCCACCCGGCGGGAGGGGTCGGCGACCGCCGCCGCGAGGAGAGTCGCGAAGTGCTCGCCGAGGCGGATCGCGCTGGTGCGGTCGAAGAGGTCCCGGCTGTACTCGACGATGCCGCGGAGAGCGCCGTCCGGCTCCTCGCGGAAGGTGAGGGTCAGGTCGAACTTGGCGACCCCGCTCTCGACGATCACCGGCTCGACCTCGACCCCCGGCAGGTGGAGGGCGCCCGGCGGGGCGTTCTGCACGACGAAGAGGACCTGGAAGAGCGGGGCATGGTCGAGATGGCGCTCGGGCCGCAGCTCAAAAACCAGTTGCTCGAAGGGAAGATCCTGGTGACCGTAGGCGCCCAGGGTCGTCTCCCGCAACCGACCGAGCAGCTCCGCGAAGGCCGGCCGGCCGGAGAGGTCGCCGCGGAGGACCAGGGTGTTGACGAAGAAGCCGATCAGCCCTTCGAGCTCGCCGTGAGTGCGGCCGGCGATCGGCGAACCCACCGGTACATCCTCCTGGCCGGTGTAGCGCGACAGGAGCGCCTGGAAGGCCGCGAGGAGAGTCATGAAGAGGGTCGTTCCCGAGCGCTGGCCGAGCCCCTGGACCGCCGCGCCGAGCGACGCTGGGAGGAGGAACGGCTGGTGCCCGCCACGGAAGCTCTGGGCGAGCGGCCGCGGCCGGTCTATGGGCAGCTCGAGCACCGCCGGCGCCCCGGCGAGACGCTCGCGCCACCAGTCGAGGAGGCCGGCGAGCGCCGGGCCGGAGAGCTGCCGGCGCTGCCAGACGGCGAAATCGCCATACTGGATCGGCAGCTCGGGGAGCGGCGAAGCCTCTCCTCTGGCAAAGGCGGCGTAGAGCGCCGTCAGCTCGGCGGTCAACACCCCCAGCGACCAGCCGTCGGCGACGATGTGGTGCAGGGTGACAAGGGCTAAGTGCTCGTCCGCCGCCAGGCGCAGGAGGGTGAGCCGGAGGAGAGGCCCGGCAGCGAGGTCGAACGGCCGCCGGCCCTCCGCCGCCAGTAACCGCTCCGCCTCGGCCTCCCGGCCGCCTGCTCTGGGGATGCCGGTCAGGTCGACGAGGGGCATCTCGGGAGGGCTCGCCGGCAGCACGACCTGCACCGGCGTGCCGGACCCCCCAGCAGATACGCGGACATGGCAAACACCGTGCGGAGCGCCTCGTGCCGCCGCACCACCTCGGCGACCGCGGCGGCGAAGACCGGAGCGGCGAGCGCCCCCCGGAGCCAGAGAGCGCCGGGCAGGTTGTAGGCCGCGCTCCCCGGTTCCAACTGGTCGACGAACCAGAGCCGCTCCTGGGCGAAGGAGAGCGGCAGCTCCGCCACCCCCTCACCTATCTCTCCCCGGGGGGACCGGCGCGGGATTGCCCCGCGGCCGCCGCGCTCTCCCCCGCGCCCACTCGGCCCCAAGCCGCGCCGCCAGGGTGGCGATCGTCGGAGCTTCGAAGACCGTCCGCACCGGGAGCTCCACCCCGAGGGCGGTGCGCAGGCGCGACACCACCTGGGTGGCGAGGAGCGAGTGACCGCCGAGCGCGAAGAAGTTGTCGCTCGCTCTCAAGGCTTCGGCCGGCCGCCCGAGCACTTCCGCCCAGACCGCCGCCACCGCCGTTTCGAGGCGCCCCTGGGGCGCCGCTCCCTCGCCCTCGCCGGCCGTCCCGGTGCCGAGAGCGATCATCTCCGGCAGGGCCGCCAGAGCCTGCCGGTCGACCTTGCCGTTGGCCGACAGCGGCAGGGCGCCGAGAAGAGCGATGGCGGGGACCATGTACTCGGGCAGCCGGCGGCTCAAGAAATCCCGCAGCTCGCCCGCTTCCAGGCCCGGGGAGCCCGAGCCCGGCCGCGCCACGACGCCGGCCACCAGCCGCTTGCCCCCTGGCCGCTCCTCGCGGACGAGGACGGCGGCCTGCGCCACTTGCGGGTGGGCGCCGAGCGCCGCCTCGATCTCCCCCAGCTCGATGCGGAAGCCGCGGATCTTGACCTGGAAGTCGAT